>OZ220708.1:2052500-2713204 GCA_965116595.1 Arenicellales bacterium | reverse complement strand
ATACCCGGTTGAGACGGTCCGGCGCGGCCCGATAGGTCGGTTTGGATCGGGTGGTCACCACGAAGCGCCGCCGCCGTTTGCTGAATATCTCGTTCAAACGCCTCAGTTTCACGACCTGGTCCCGGCCACACGCAATCCCTTCCCGTTTCAGATGACGCCAGCACTTGACCGCTCCATAGCGCTCATCAAACCGCTCGTGAACACGCCGAATCTCTCTCAAAAGATCCCGCCTGAACCGACTTCGGACACTCTCCGGACGACCCCGCCAAGCATAATAACCCGATCGACTGACTCGGATCACTAAACACATACGACGAATCGGATATTGACGACGATATTGTTCGATAAAGGCGTACTTCACTTCCGCTGCCGAGCCAAGTACGCCGCCGCCTTTTTTAGAATATCCCGCTCCATCTTCACATCCGCCAACTCCTTCTTTAACCGCGTCAACTCATCCGGTGGACCAGCCGGCTTGCATCCCAACCCTTCAAACGCATCCTTACCTTGCTCGCTCAACTGCTCTTCACTTGTACAGCGCACTGCGGGGAAGGCCCAGACTCGATGCCACGGCGCGCGCCGACTGACCTCCTTGCTCCCACTGCCGAAGCGCTTCTAACTTGAATTCCTTGCTATAGATTTTTCTTTTCTTCATCGGACACTCCCAGGAATCTTGTCCCCATTATAAAGTGTCCACCTTTTTCAGTACGCCTCAGGTTGTCCCTACCAAAAACCGGGAAGTTTGGGTACATTACTCTATAAAGCTGCCGGAATACCATGCCAACTCTTTCCCGTCTCCTCCCGCACCACGCCAGATACCGTGGCGATGCTCCCGCACTGGATTTCGAAGGCCAATGCCGGGATTTTGCGTCGCTGAACGGCGAGGTCAATCGGCTGGCCAACGCTCTGTTGGCTTTGGGACTCAAACGGGGGGACCGCTTCGCCACCGTTCTGCCCAACAGCATTGAACTGATGGCGGCTTACTGGGCGGCAGCGATCAGCGGACTGGTGATTGTGCCATGCAGTGTTCTGCTGCAATCCGGGGGGCTTCGTACTCTGATTGCGGATGCCGGAGCCAGGGTCGTGTTCGGATCCGTGGATCAGGCAGCGAACCTGGAAGCAATTCACGACGACCTGCCGGACATTGTACCGGGTGGTCTGATCATCATCGGGGAAGATCCTGTCCCCGGCTTTACCCGTTACACGGACCTGGTTGATTCCGCGCCTTCCCTGGACCCCCGGATCCTGGTGGAACCGGACGACGTATACAACATCATGTATACCAGCGGCACCACGGGCCTGCCGAAAGGAATCATCCATACTCACCGCATCCGCAGCATGTACTGTACCCTGTTTGCGAATGCCTGGCGGATGACGCCGGAAAGCGTCTGCCTCCATGCCGGTGCTCTCGTCTTCAACGGCGCCATGCTGACCCTTATGCCATGGATGTTTCTCGGCTGTCGATTCGTCATGCACCGGCACTTCGATGCCGATGCGGTCATCCACGATATCGAGCGTTACCAGGTGACTCATGTGGTGATGGTTCCCGCGCAGATCATCTCTATTCTGGGCAGCCGGGCATATCACCCTGACAGGCTGGCTTCTCTGGAAATGATTCATAATGTCGGGGCGCCGTTGCATTTGCGCTACAAGCATCTCATCAACGAACAGCTTCCGGACCGGTTTTATGAACTGTATGGGGTTACCGAGGGCTTCATGACCATACTGGACCGTACTGACTCGGTGCGCAAGGCCGGGTCGGTGGGCAAGCCCATGTTTTTTAACGAGGTTTCCATCCTGGATGAATCGGGTAATCCACTTCCCGCAGGCGAGATCGGGGAAATCTGCGGTACCGGGCCTCTGGTGATGCCGGGCTATCACAACCGCCGCGACCTTACGGAAAAGGCGTTTCATGGCCGCTGGCTTCGTTCCGGTGACCTCGGTTATCTCGACGAGGACGGCTACCTGTTTCTGGTAGACCGCGCCAAGGACATGATTATCAGCGGTGGCGTCAACGTCTACCCCCGGGATATCGAGGAAATCGTCATCCAACATCCTGCAGTCAATGAAGTGGCCGTGTTTGGAACAGAGGACAGCAAGTGGGGAGAGGCGCCTGTCGCCGCTGTCACGATTACAGGCGATGTGACTTCCGGTGAACTGGTGGAGTGGGTCAATCAGCGGGTTGACGCAAGGTTCCAGAGAATCCCGGACGCATTGATTCTGGATGAATTTCCCCGCAATGTTGCAGGGAAGATTCTGAAGCGCGAGCTTCGGGAAAACTATACCCGGGACAAGGAAGATTGAGGGTGTGGATTCGTGTATGATGGTCAGGGTTGGACAACCACGGGAGGTTGCCCCAAGAGAAAACAGCAGTTGAGACGTGAGAGTTATGGCTAAAGAAAACCCAAATCTGGAACGGTTCGATGAGCGTCTGGCTGCGGTCTACAGTCGAACCGAAAACAAGGAACAACAGTATGATGAGTGGGCGCAGACTTATGATTCTGACCTTGTTGATGATCTGGGGTATGTGGCGTTCAGGGATGCGGGTAACATTTTTATGGAGTTCGTGCCTGACAGGTCAACCCGTATTCTTGACGTGGCTTGCGGCACCGGCCTTGCTGGGGCGTACTTGCAGCAGCATGGATACAAGAATGTCGATGGTGCGGACCTGTCAACGAAAATGATGGAGATTGCAAATCAACGCGGTCTGTATCGTTCTACCTGGCAACATGATTTTACCAAGCCAGTGAAGCTGGAAAGTCCCTATGATGCACTGTTGTGTATCGGCATGTTCTCTTATGCAATTCCAATGATTTCCGATATGCATAACGTGGTTCGCTGCGTTCGCCCGGGCTCTACCTGCGTTATTACGGTCAATGGCGCCGCCTGGCGGGATCTTGACCTGGAACCCCAAGTCTGCAGAGAAGCAGCCCGATATGATTTTACGGTGGAGCAGATTCGACAGGCTGGCTATATCGAGAATCAGGGGATTGATTCACGGGTGTTGGTCATCACCGCCTGATTCGGACAACCACGGGGGGTTGCCTACACCCGAAGCGATCTTAAGGGGATGTCGTTACGAGTGCGGTTGACGATTGTAATGTGGATTCCCGCTTCCGCGGGAATGACGAAATGAGGAGCGGGTTGTGGGTATCCGCGGGCGGGCACAGGGACCCGCCCCTACTATAGCAGTTCCCGTTCTTCCAGCACTTTTCGTGCAACCCGGAAGCATTCCAGGGATTGGGGGACACCGCAGTAAATACCGATAACGTGACAGATGGCGCGAATCTGTTCTTTCGTTACGCCATTGGTAATCGCCCCCCGGCAATGAATTTCCCATTCGTGCATACGACCCAGTGCGCCGATCATGGCAAGGTTCATCATGGAGCGGGTTTTGGCGTCAATGCAATCGTCGCCCCATCCGAATCCCCAGCACCATTCGGTCATCATTTCCTGGAATGGCCGGGTAAAATCATCTGCCTCTGCCAGGTTCTTTTCGACATATTCGGCGCCCAGGGTTGCTTTACGCTGCTCAAGGCCCAGTTCAAATCTTTCTTTGTCCATGATTATTTCGTTGTGGTTGGTTGATTATTGAATCAGGGGTTATCACAAGTCCGAGCCCGAAACCGGTCGGGATCCTTCAAAATAGTTGCCCTATATATTTTTCTTTGGCCAGTCGCCAGAAAACGACGACAAACGCGGTCAGGGGGATCGCAAGGATCATCCCGAGAATTCCATCCAGCGCCGTGCCCCAGAAGAAAATACCGACAATGATGGCAAGCGGGTTCAGGCCGGTCGCCTTGCCCATGATTTTGGGTGTGAGGTAATAGCCTTCGATCAGTTGAACCAGGCAAAAAACGGCAATTACGATTATCAACAGTGTCGCTCCGCCGCCGGTCTGAAACCATGCCAGAGGCAGGCATACGCTTAACCCCACCATGCTGCCGAGGTAAGGAACAATATTCAGGAATCCCAGCATGAAACCCAGTACAGCGCCATACTTTAAACCTGCAAGGCTGAATCCAATGGCAAACAGTATTCCCTGAAGCAGTGCGATCAGAATCTGACCGCGAAAAAAGATGGCAATCAGATTGAAGAATTCGCGAATCAGGTAGATAGTATCTTTGGCCGTTTCCGGTTTAAGAAAAGGTAAATGTTCGACAGCCAAAGAGCGGGGGTGAATGCGCGGCATCATCAAAAACAATGCCAGGTAAACCGGAACGATCACCCAGCCAGCCAGGGACACGATGCCGGAGGTGAGGCCCGACCCTGCGGAGATGGTCTTTGCAATGATGTATTTGCCGAACGCAATCATGGGTCCGTCCGTATTACTTAACGCATCGCCGACCTGATTAAACAGATCGGTGTTTCTGAAACGGTCGATGTCCGGGCGAAGCTCCGTAAACCAGTTGACCAGGTTTGCCCACCAGATGGGCAGTTGATCCAAAAATTCGGTGATTTGACCGGCGATCAGGGCGCCAAACAAGGTGACCACGGCGCTAATCGGTGCAATGATGGACAGAAAAACCAGAATCAGCGCAACCGGCATCGGCAGGCGCGCTCGCAGCCATTCGTACCAGGGGGAGAGCATCGTGGCTGCGATGCTGGCGACTGCCAAAGGCAGAAACACATGGCTGAATGCCTGAAAAAACCGGGCCAGATAAACCAGCAATATCACCAGTGCAGCAATACTGATTGCCGCAGCCAGGATGGTTATTCCTGAGGCTATAAGCTTTTTTTGTTGGGAACTGAGCTCAATCTGCATTTTGTCTGACGTCGACTCCGGGAAATACCGAGTGCCGGTACTTTACCAGTCATAGTAAAAAACCGCTGTAAAAATTCAAGCATTTTTTATCTTAGATGGTACGGATACCTGAATTTTCAGGAATATGATTGCCAGTGATTGGTGGTATGAAATAGAATTGCCGTTTTTTTATTCCAGGAATTTGCCGTGGTGAGGATATTGAATCTCTGTCTGTGCTTAATATCAGCTTGTTTTTTAATACAGGCTTCCCATGCACAATCCGAAGATCGCACAGTCCTGTTGGCTACCACAACCAGCGTGGATAATTCCGGATTGATTGCCTATCTCCGGCCTGCCCTGGAAAAGGATACAGGATTTACATACAAGGTGATTGCCGTTGGTACGGGCAGGGCGCTCAAAATGGGACAGGCAGGCGATGTCGATTTACTGCTGGTTCACGAGAAAAACAGTGAGATCGCTTTTGTCGAAGCGGGATATGGTGTTGATCGAACACCATTCATGTTTAATCATTTTATTCTGGTGGGGCCGAAAAACGACCCTGCAAAAATTACTGAGAAGAAATCAATCAGAGAGGCCATCGAAGCCATTGCAGCCGGCAATGTTTCTTTTGTTTCCAGAGGGGATGATTCCGGCACTCACAAAAAGGAATTGCTGCTCTGGCGTCTTGTTGGGATTGAACCCGATGGGACCTGGCATCGGGAAGCGGGCCAGGGTATGGGAAAGACCCTGCAGATTGCGGATGAACTTCAGGCCTATACACTCACTGATCGCGGGACCTGGCTATTCAATCAGGACAAACTGGATTTGAAGGTCGTGTTTGAAGGTGATAAAGCTCTGCACAACCAATACAGCGTTATTGCGGTCAATCCGGCTCTGCAGCAGACCAATCATGATGGCGCGATAGCCTTTTCAAATTGGGTGGTTTCACAAAAAGGGCAGGGTATGATCAATCAGTATCAATTAAACGGACAGCAGATGTTTCATGCCAATGGCGGTTTGGCTGGAAATACCGAAGACACAAAATTCTGATCATCCATGGGCGGACGAACATAATTCTTTGCAATAGGAGGTCTCGCATCCAGAGCCACTTTCTCCGGGGTCAGATCCTCGTAGTCGATCAAACTCAACAGATGTGAAATGCAGTTTATCCGTGCAAATTTCTTGTTGTCGGAGTTGACGACATACCAAGGCGCTTGTTTGATGTCGGTGTGTGCGAACATGAAGTCCTTTGCCCTGGAGTATTCCACCCAGCGATTTCTTGATTCCAGATCCATCGGGCTGAGTTTCCAGCGCTTGGTTGGATCGTCTGAACGAGCCTGAAACCGTCTTTCCTGTTCTTCATCACTGACCGAGAACCAGTATTTGATCAGTTTGATACCGGACCGCACCAGCATGCGTTCAAATTCCGGACAGCTTCGCATGAATTCTTCATACTCATCATCGTTGCAAAATCCCATGACGCGCTCAACACCACCGCGGTTGTACCAGCTACGATCCAGGATCACCATCTCGCCGCCTGCGGGAAGATGTGCGGCGTAGCGCTGAAAATACCACTGGGTCTTTTCTCTTTCTGTCGGAGCGGGCAGAGCCACTACAGAACAGATTCTCGGATTGAGTGATTCTGTGATCCGTTTGATTGTACCTCCCTTGCCGGCTGCATCCCGTCCCTCGAATATGACCACTATCTTGAGTTTTTTATGTTTGATCCATTCCTGAAGTTTGACCAGTTCGATCTGCAGTCGCTCAAGTTCTTTCTCATAAGCGATATTCATTGCTTTTTTGTGGCTTTTCGCTTTCATTACTTATCCCCCGGGTCAAACGATTTATACGAGAACGGATTTTCTGATCAGTAATACTACACTGATTATAGCTGGTTATCCACTTTGAAGCCGGGAATTGTGCGTCCCGACTCCGTTGACAGGGGAGGCTTTGGTCAGTCGCGCCGCTCATGAGAGAGCGCTTCTTCTTTGGCATGTTGCTGGATGCATTCGATGACGGCGCTGGACGGATGCATGGCTGTCGGGGTCAGGGTAGAGTGCTTCATGCTGGTCAGAGATGCTCTGCGGGTCATTCTGTAAAGTGCAAACAGACCTACAAGCAGGTACGCAATACCCATGGACCAGAAGAAACTGTCATTGCCGAAGAAATCCATTATTGAGGCGACTGCGACCGGACCGACGACCGCACCCATGCCTCCCGCCAGGACCAGTACCCCGCTTGCCGCGACCATTTGACTGGGTTTAAGATGATCATTGGTGTAGGCAACACATACAGAATAAAGCGGCAACGCCAGACCGCCGAATATACCCACAGATACAAACAGGGTGAGGCTTGACCCGGCAAAATAAACGCAGGAAAACGCGGCAACCGTTGCCAGAAAAGAAAGAACAGTCAGAATTATTCGTCGATCAAATCGATCAGACAGGGCGCCGATCGGCCACTGGAGCACGAGCGTTCCAGCGATTGCGGCCGCCATAAACCAGGAAATGCCTTCGATATCGAGCCCGATACGTTGACCGTAGACGGGGCCCAGGGCAAAAAACGTCGCTGTCACCATTCCCTCAATAAAAATACTTACGACGCCAAGAGGAGATATGGCCGCCAATTCCCTGAATTTGATCTCCACCGATTCTTCGTAGCGAGGCAGGGCACTGGCCGATAACAACAGTGGCACAACGGCGATGGAAATGAGGACCGATGTCAGAATGAAAAGCAGATAGTTCCCGGGGTCGGCAAGGTTGAGCAGGAGTTGTCCAATTCCTACGCCGATATAGGTGACCAGCATATATAAAGACAATACCTTGCCGCGGGTTTCGTTGGTCGAACTGTCATTCAGCCAGCTTTCTGCGACAACGTACAGGCCGGCAAAACAAAATCCGCTGATCAGTCGCAGAACGATCCATACAGAGATGCTGACAAAGACGGCATGAATCAATATCGAAGCGGAAGCCAGCGCGGCCCAGGGCAGCAAAGACCCGGACATGCCCCACCCTGACCATGATTTTGGGAGTCAGCACGGAACCGAATAGAAAGCCGGTGTAGAAGGAAGACATGATCAGCCCGGTAATGGTGGCTGTGAATCCTTCCTGGTCGGCCCGAACCGCGAGCAGTGTACCCTGGAGTCCATCACCCAGCATCAATATACCGAAACCCAGCAATAGTGCCCACGTAGACCGTAAAGCGAATACCAGGCTGCCCGGGTTACCTGGCATTGAAGTCACACGAAAATCCGATCAGTGCAATCGGGTATGAAATTTCCGGGAATTGTCCTGCAGTCAACGCTGTCCTGAAGATTTCTTGGTTTTGACGGATTTCAATCTGATCGAAGTGTCCTTATCATCAGGTTCATCGATCTGACTGTCTTCATCAGGCAGGAACGCCGGGGATTCCTGTTCACCTTTCTGGTGTCTGATCACCCATCCTGCCGGGCCGGACAGGGCATAGGCCAGCGCCATTAAAAACAGTACCCGTGGTGGATCGAATGATACCAGCACAGTGAAGCCGACAATCGCGATAAGGACGAAAAACGGGATTTTGTACTTTGGGTCGAAATCCTTGAAACTTCGGAACTTGATATTACTGACCATAAACACAGCCATCAGCATGGTCACAATCGCGCTGACAATAACCATGGACTCCCCGGTAAACCCCGATTCATTAAAATTCCACACCCAGAATGCAATGAACGCGGCGGCGGCCGGACAGGCCAGGCCATGGAAATACCGATTATCCTTTATCGTCAATGTATTGAATCGAGCGAGCCGCAGGGCAGCAGCAGCGGCGTACAGAAATGAAATCAGCCAGCCCGGTTTGCCCAGATACTGCAACGACCAGAAATAGATAATCATTCCCGGGGCCACACCGAATGCAATCACATCAACCAGACTGTCATATTCCTTGCCAAAATCGCTGGCTGTGTTGGTCCATCGGGCAACACGACCGTCCAGGCCGTCCATTATCATCGCAATCAGGACGCCGACGGCCGCCAGGTTGAAATTTCCCTGGGTTGCCTGGATTATGGCGTAAAACCCGAAAAATAATCCTGCCGTAGTAAAAAGACTGGGCAGGAAGTAGATACCCTTTTTGGATCCGTGGGCAACAGTGTCATTTGGTTCCATAATAGATAGCCTGCATCAGGGATGAATCAGAATCCCGGTAAATAGCCTATGGTGTTATTGCCGGAATTAACCCATTGGCCTAATTTTACCGCTAATCGGGTCTCCAGTGGCAAATACAGGTCAACCCTTGATCCAAATCGTATAAATCCATATCTTTGTCCGGTTTCCACTACGTCCCCCTGGTTCACATAGCATAATATTCTTCTGGCAATCAAACCTGCGATTTGTACAGTGTAAACATCATGCCCCTTGTCTGTTTGAATATGAATGGCGTTTCGTTCATTTTCGGATGATGCCTTGTCGAGAGCTGCATTCAGAAATCTGCCCGGGAAATACCATACCCCTTTTATGCTTCCTGAAACAGGGACCAGATTTGAGTGAACCGAGAATATATTCATGAAAACACTTACCTTCAGTGCTTTCTCCCGATTACCCGCATAGGGATTTTGCTCCTGCGATACTGAAACAATTTTTCCACTTGCCGGAGACACGACGGCGCCGGGCTTTTCAGTGATATTTCTTTTTGGATCCCTGAAAAACTGAAAGACGGACAGCACTCCGATCCAGACAATTATTGAACCCGTACCCCACCACCAGGTTTGCTGCCACCCCCGCGATAGTGGCCAGAATCAGATGGAAGGCGCCTTCCCTGGCGAGAAAAGGGTACCGAAATTGAGCCATGACAGTGCAAAAAGCGTCAATTTTTTGCTTTATCGACAACCTTGTTATCGCTGATCCAGGACATCATGGAACGGAGTTTGGATCCGACTTGTTCAATTTGATTGCTGCTGGGCCACGCCGCCGTAACTCGGGAAACCGTTTTCCTCCTGTGGCATTTTCATCCATCCATTCCCGGGCAAAAGCGCCTGACTGGATTTCTTCGAGGATCTTTCTCATTTCCGCCTTGGTTTGTTCATTTACTATTCGGGGGCCACGGGTCACGTCTCCGAATTCAGCGGTATTGGAGATCGAATAACGCATGTCCGCGATACCGCCCTCGTACATCAGGTCGACAATAAGCTTTAATTCATGCAGGCATTCGAAATAAGCCATTTCAGGTGCGTAACCCGCTTCGACCAGGGTCTCAAAACCTGCCTGAACCAAAGAGGTTGCACCACCACACAGTACTGCCTGCTCACCAAACAGATCGGTTTCGGTTTCTTCCTTGAACGTGGTTTCGATAATGCCGGCGCGTCCACCTCCGATACAGGAGGCATAGGCCAGAGAAATGGCATGGGCCTCACCCGTGGAGTCCCGTGAAATTGCTATCAGGCATGGAACGCCCGCGCCCCCTTCGAAAGTGGACCGAACAAGATGCCCCGGGCCTTTGGGTGCAATCATGATCACATCCAGGTCTGAGCGTGGCTCGATATATCCAAAATGTATATTGAATCCATGGGCAAACGCGAGGGTTGCGCCCGGTTTCAGGTCGCCTTCAATTTCCTTATAGATTTTGCCCATCAATTCATCCGGGCACAGCATCATTACCACATCCGCCTGGGCTGACGCCGCATTTACATCGGCCACGACAAGTCCGGCCTGTTCGGCCTTTGTCCGCGAATCAGAACCTTCGCGCAGACCAACAACCACATCCACACCGCTTTCTTTCAGGTTGTTTGCATGGGCATGACCCTGAGATCCATAGCCGATAATGGCTACTTTCCTGCCGCGAATCTTCTCAAGGTCCGCATCATGGTCATAATAAACTTTCATTTTCAATATCTCCCAGTTAAATAATTGTGCGCACTCACCAGGTGGTCCTGTTCAATCCCCTGTGCGTTAAAGGTCAGATCCTGAGCGCTTTTCTACCCCGTCCTATCCCCAGAATCCCGGACCGGACTACCTCCACCAGTTCGACCCGGGCAAGGGAATCGAGAAAGGCGTCTACTTTATCCGAACTGCCGGTGAGTTCCAGGATATAGATGGAATCGGTAACGTCGATGATTCTTCCACGGAAAATATCCACCAGTCTTTTGACATCGTCTTTTTGCTCCGCAGTCAATGCCACCACTTTCACCAGCAACAACTCTCTCCCCAGATACTGGCCTTCGGTAAGGTCACGCAGCTTGACAACATCCACCAGCTTGTTCAACTGCTTGGTGATTTGTTCGATGATTGCCTCTGTTCCATTGGTTACAATGGTCATTCTGGAAAGCGACTCATCGTCGGTAGGCGCTACAGTAAGAGATTCAATGTTATAACCCCGTGCGGAAAACAACCCTGCTACCCGGGACAATGCACCCCGCTTCATTTTCCAGCAATACAGAAATAATTCGTCTCATCAGGCTAATTCCCGTTCCTGCACTTCACCATCACCTGGCTTGAGATGCATTTCATTGTGCCCCTTGCCAGCAGCAATCATCGGATATACGTTTTCGGTGTGATCGGTCAGGACATCCAGAAACACAAGCCGGTTTTTCAATGAGAATGCTTCTTTCAACGCTCCTTCCACATCACACGGCTTGTCAATGCTCATTCCGACGTGACCGTAGGATTCCGCAAGTTTTACAAAGTCCGGCAACGCATCCATATACGAATGCGAATAACGACGATCATAGAAAAATTCCTGCCATTGGCGAACCATCCCCATGTATTGATTGTTCAGGTTGATGACTTTGATCGGCAGATTGTATTGCAGGCAGGTGGACAGTTCCTGCAAACACATCTGTATGCTGGCATCTCCGGATATGCAGGCTACCACGTCATCCGGGTATGCCAGTTGAACGCCCATTGCAGCGGGCAGACCGAATCCCATTGTTCCGAGACCCCCTGAATTTATCCAGCGGCGTGGCTTTTCAAAGGCGTAATACTGTGCGGCCCACATTTGATGCTGGCCTACATCTGAAGTAATGAATGCATTCCCACCGGTGATTTCGAATAATTTCTGTACCATATACTGCGGCTTTATCACATCATCGCTATTGTCGAATCCCAGTGAATCCAGAGATTTCCACTGATTCACCGTTTCCCACCAGGCATCCACGGCAGGACGATCAATTACATCCAGCCTGGATTTCAATTGGGCATTCAACTGAATCAGGACTTCACGGCAATCACCGACAATGGGCACTTCAACCTGGACGTTTTTCCCGATTGATGACGGATCGATATCAATCTGAACTATTTTCGCGTTTGGTGAGAAATTTCTCAGGTCGCCTGTAACCCGGTCATCAAATCTTGCCCCGACTGCAAGCATGACATCGCATTGATGCATCGCCATATTGGATTCATAGGTGCCATGCATTCCCAGCATACCGAGAAACCAGGGGTTGGATGCGGGAATGGCGCCCAGACCCATCAAGGTGCTGGTGCTCGGATATTGAAGCATATCGACCAGTTCAGTCAAAGGGTCGGCCGCATCTGACAGTATTGCCCCTCCGCCTGTATATATAATGGGCCTTTTGGCATTGACGAGCAGGTCAACCCCTCTTTCTATCTGCTTGCTGTGCCCTCGCGCCCTCGGCTGGTATGACCGCATCGATATGGATTCAGGATAATGATATTCCGATGAATTGGCAGTCACATCTTTCGGGACATCGACAACAACCGGACCGGGCCTGCCAGAGCCTGCTATGTAAAATGCCTTCTTCATGGTCTCGGCAATATCTTCCACTTTTTTGATCAGAAAGTTATGCTTAACACAGGGACGGGTTATGCCAACGGTATCCACTTCCTGAAATGCATCGTCCCCAATCAAATGACAGGGTACCTGCCCGGTGATTACAACCATCGGAATCGAATCCATGAATGCAGTGGCTATTCCTGTGACGGCATTGGTAACTCCCGGACCCGAAGTGACCAGAACCACACCGGGCTTCCCGGTGGCGCGTGCATAGCCATCCGCGGCGTGGGTTGCGCCTTGCTCATGACGGACCAGAATATGCTTTATCTCGTCTTGACGATAAATCGCATCGTAGATATGCAGGGCTGCACCGCCCGGATACCCGAAAATATATTCGATCCCCTCGTCCTGAAGACATTGAACAACAATTTCTGCGCCTGTAAGTGTCACTGTTGTACCTCGAAAGAGAAAAAACCTGGCCGGCTGTGTGGAATTCCAGCTGCTGGCAGTGCAATCGGGCAAGTATAGCGATATTCGCCCAGACTTTCCAAGAATTTATTAATGTGTTACCTGAACCTGGCTCCGCCGCCGCGCATTTGATCCATCATCCCCTTCATGCCGCCTTTCCTGTTCATTCGACCCATCATTTTCTGCATCTGGGCAAACTGTTTCAGCAGCCTGTTTATATCCTGGATCCGGGTGCCCGAACCTGCCGCAATACGCTTCTTTCTGGCGCTTCTTATTACAGCAGGGAATTTACGTTCATGCGGGGTCATTGAATTTACGATGGCAATGACCTGGGTCGTTTTGCTGTCATCCATTTGATTCATCGCCTTTTGCGGCAGCTTGTCTACCCCGGGGAGCTTGTCAATCATCCCCATGATGCCTCCCATATTCTGCAATTGCATCATTTGTTCCCGGAAATCCTCAAGATCAAACTTTTTCCCTTTCGTGATTTTCCTGGCCAGCCTTGAAGCCTTGTCCCTGTCGACTTTCTGTTCAACTTCCTCTATCAGGGTAAGCATATCCCCCATGCCGAGTATTCTTGATGCGACCCGGTCAGGGTGAAAGGGCTCAAGTGCATCCATACCTTCTCCGGTCCCCAGAAATTTGATCGGTTTGCCGGTGACATGCCTGATCGACAAAGCCGCCCCGCCACGGGCATCCCCATCGGTTTTGGTCAGGACTACACCGGTCAGGGCCAGAGCCTCGTCGAACGCCTTTGCGCTGTTGACTGCATCCTGGCCGGTCATGCTGTCGACCACGAACAGTGTTTCCACCGGTTGCACTGCCTTGTGCAGTTCCTGTATTTCCGACATCATGTCGTGGTCTACATGCAACCGGCCAGCGGTATCCACAATCACCACATCAATACCGTGTCTGGTCGCATGATCCAATGCGCCGTTGACGATATCCACAGGTTTCTGGTCGGGATCAGAAGGATAAAAAGCCAGTTCAAGGCCATTCGCCAGAGTTCGCAGTTGATCGATAGCGGCTGGCCTGTAAACGTCTGCACTGACCACCATCACGGATTTTCCTGCGCTGGATTTGATAAATCGGCCGAGTTTGCCAACGGTGGTGGTTTTCCCCGCACCCTGTAACCCGGCAACGAAATGGCTGCAGGGGGAGGTACCGAAAGGTTGAGCTGATCATTGGAATCGCCCATTAACCTGACCAGTTCATCCCGCACAATCCTGACGAATACCTGGCCTGGCTGCAGGCTGGAGGTTACCTCCGCACCGATCGCCCGGGCTTTGACATCTTCAGTAAAACGCCGTGTCACTGCCAGTGATACGTCCGCTTCGAGCAATGCGACCCGCACTTCACGCATTGAATCGGCGATATTTTTCTCGGTCAGTCTGGCCCGGCCAGCCAGGGTATTTATCGTGCCACGGAGTTTTTCGCTTAATTGGTCAAACATGCCTGGTTACCGCTGATGAATTGCATTTCCCGAAGTGTATAATTGAATATCAATTTTGTGTAAAGATTATATGTTTCTGACACCCGTCTTGACAGCGCTTTGTGCCTGTATCTATGGATTTTGTACCTGGATGTCATGGCGCCAGATCAAAAGCGAATCCAGCGCCAACAGGTACAGCGCTCTCGCGCGTTTGTCCGCGGTTGCAGCAGTTGCCATCCACGGGTACCTGTTGTACACCGGAATTTTTACCGACTGGCCACTCAGCATTTCCTTTGGATTGTCCATTTCCACGGCAGGCTGGATCTCTGTTTTGATGTATTTATGTGTCAGTTACAAGCCAGCTTACAGCAACCTCGGGATCGTCCTGTATCCGATTGCAATGGTTACCGCAATCATCGGAGCAAGCGCGGTTGGAACCACCGGGAATCATACTCTTGCGGCGGGAACAGGGTGGCATATCGCCCTTGCCATTCCGACTTACGGTGTTTTATGCGTTGCATTCGCACAGGCCTGCCTGCTGATTGTTCAGGATCGCCACCTGCATAAGATTTCCTCAGAAAGACTCATGGCTGCGCTCCCTGCCATTCAAACCATGGAAGCCAACCTGAAATTTCTGATTGTGCTTGGATTCGGCCTGATGTCGATCAATCTCCTCTCAGGCTTCGGAACCAATATCCTGTACCAGGGACAGTTGTTCGAATTCAACCATCATACCGTGCTGTCTGTGATCGCCTGGGGGTGTTTTGCATGCCTGTTGACAGGACAGATCTTTGCAGGATGGCGCGGTCAAACAGCCGCAAAATGGACCATCTTTGCGTTCAGTATCCTGATTCTTGCCTATTTCGGCACTCGATTCGTCAATGATCTGGTACTGAATGCCTGACATCCTGCGGGCCGGCACGGAGACCGGCCCCTACGATGTCGGGTGGGCCGGGCGTGGGGGAAGGAGTTGCGCCGACAGTCAGCCTGGCCCCTGCCGCCCGCGCTTTGCCCCGGGTCTTGATTTCGACCTGCTTCCCGGTCTTTTCGGATGTGCTTGAGTTGCCTTGTTCGCTGCTCGCTTACCGACCCGCTTCCCCCTTGGCCCTTGTTCCTTCAGCCTGGAAATTTTCAATTTCCGGCCCGACACCCATACTGATCCCAAAATTTTCAGCATGGCCCTGGGTATGTCCTCGGGGAGGTCCACCAGGCTGTGGTCGTCGAATATCTCCAGCCGTCCGATAAACCTGCTGTCAAGTCCTGTTTCATTCGCTATCGCACCCACGATATTCGAGGGGCCGACATTGTGGTTGTTTCCAACTTCGAGTCGGAAACGTACCATGCCGGTATCCCCGGATCCTGAGTTGGCGCGGTGGCGAGGTGACTTGTCCCTGCCTGAAGATTTCCGGGCATGATCGCGGTTACGACTTTGATTCCGGTCCTTGTTCCGGTCAGTTCCTGATTTCAACTGCGCCTTCTTTTGCAGCAGAAACGGGCTGTTTCCTTGCAGGAGTTGAGCCAGCGCTGCTGCAATTTCGACCACTGGTTTGCCGCTTTCGAGCTGATACTCTTCGATCAGGCGGCTGAACAGTTTCAGATCCTCGCCTTCCAGGGTGTCGGTAATGCGTTGCTTGAATCTGGAAATCCGCCTTTCATTGATCAAGTCGTTGGTTGGAATATCCATCAATTCGATATTCTTGCGGGTGGATTTTTCAATAGCCTGGAGCATGCGCCTTTCCCGCGGCGCAACGAACAGGATCGCATCGCCCTGTCTGCCGGCGCGTCCGGTGCGTCCTATCCGATGGACATAGGCTTCCGGGTCATACGGAATATCATAGTTGATCACATGGCTGATCCTGTCCACATCCAGCCCGCGTGCGGCGACATCAGTGGCAACCAGTATATCCAGCCTGCCTGATTTCAACTGTTCGACCGTACGTTCACGTTGATTCTGTGGAATATCGCCATTCAACGGGGCGCTTGCAAATCCTCTTGCTTCCAGTTTTTCGGATAAATCCACGGTCGCTGTTTTGGTGCGCACAAAGACAATCATTCCATCGAAGGTTTCAGCCTCGAGAATCCGGGTGAGCGCATCCAGTTTATGCGAACCGGTGACTGACCAATAACGCTGGCGAATGGTATCGGCAGTCTTCGTTTTTACCTTTATCGTGATTTCTTCAGGATTGTCCAGATAGCGGTTCGCAATTTTCCGGATCGGTTGGGGTATGGTGGCCGAAAACAGTGCGATTTGACGGTGTGCTGGAGTTTTCTCAAGTATCCATTCAACGTCATCGATAAACCCCATGCGCAGCATTTCATCGGCTTCATCAAGCACCAGGGTTCGCAATTCCGCAAGATCAAGGGTGCCTCGACGCATATGATCCATAATTCTGCCCGGTGTCCCGACGACGACATGAATGCCGCGTCCAAGCGCTTTTATCTGTCCCCGGTAGTCTTGCCCGCCGTACACAGGCAGTACACGAAAGCCCTTGATATGTACGGCATAGGCCTGAAAGGCTTCCGATACCTGAATTGCAAGTTCACGAGTGGGCACCAATACCATCGTCCCCGGTTTTTTGGGCTGGAAGTTCAATTTTGACAAGACAGGAAGTGCGAACGCAGCCGTTTTTCCGGTGCCGGTATGCGCCTGTCCCAATACATCACGGCCCTGCAGCATGGGTGGAATGGTTTTTTCCTGAATCGGTGTCGGGGTTTCGTAACCGACTTCGTTGAGAGCTTTCAGCAAGCCCTGGTCAAGGCCAAGGTCATTGAAGGTGATGGGGGAGTCGGTATTCATATCGGGAAAGGGCGGATTTGGGAGTCATGGCGGGCATGACGGGCATGACCTGCTCAAGGGCGCGTAGTGTAATGGCATTGCAGTGATAATGCATTAAGTATAATGAACTGTTTTTACAGAACCTCTTTGCACAATGTTCAGGCAAGCCTGTTTTTTGTATTTGAACTGGATCAGCAAGTGTCTTATACTTTCATTTTCGTTGCGCCGATTCGACTCGGTATACCCAACTAATGAGGTGATTTGGTGATGTTGAGATTTGCTGAGGAAATAATGTTGCTCCTGCTTGATGATGAAGGCGGGGAGTTCTTGCGGGTGTCGGAGACATCTCTGCAGTGCGCTCTCGCGGGTGCAGTGTTGATGGACCTGGCGCTGGAGAATCGAATCGACACCGACCTGGATCGGCTTATATTGATCGATTCGACCCCGGTCGGAGACGATTTGCTCGACCCTACACTTGCCCGAATCGGGCAGACTGCCGAGACGAGAGAATGGTTTCAAAGATTTGTTGACAGCGACGACCGTACTGCCGAGGAACTTGAGACGCACGATGCCCTCTACTGGGTCAAACGGGCGGCAGAGGATGCCGGGCAAATCCGCGAAACAGGTCTTAAACGTCTGGTAGCCCGCGGTATCCTTGAGGAACAGGATGACCGTTTCCTGTGGGTGTTCAAGTCGCGGCGCTACCCGACCGTTGATGGTGAGGCAGAGCGGGAGGTGAAACTGCGGATCATGGAGGTGTTGTTCAGCGACGTGATCCCCGACCCGAGAGACATTGTCATCATCTGCCTTGCCGACGTCTGCGGACTGTTCAGAGAGATGTTTTCCGCAAGGGAACAGGAAAACATTGCGCCGCGTCTCAAGCAGGTGCGCAAACTGGATTTGATTGGTCAGGCGGTGTCGCAGGCAATTCATGAAATCGAGATGGGGATCGCTATTGCCATGCGACCCATAATGTAATAATCCGGGTTCCTCTGCCATCCCTGGCACAGGCAGCAACCGTCCCAGTTGCACGGTACTGTTGGTTTTATCTCAGAACAGAGCACAATTACTCAGTACTCGATTGAATGCGGCTTAAAAAATTACTGGTATCGGGATTCAAGTCTTTCGTCGACCCGACGGATATACGCGTACCATCCCATCTGGTAGGAATTGTAGGGCCGAACGGTTGCGGGAAATCCAATGTCATTGATGCGGTACGCTGGGTGATGGGAGAAACATCAGCCAAGACGCTGCGCGGTGACAATATGGCGGATATCATTTTCAATGGCTCGTCCGCTCGCAAGCCGGTCGGCAAGGCATCAGTGGAGTTGATTTTTGACAATCAGGATGGATTTGTTCCCGGCCATTACGGACAGTTTTCAGAAATATCGGTAAAACGAACGTTGACCCGGGACGATCAATCCATTTACCTGATCAACAATATCAAAACCCGCCGCAAGGATGTGCTCGACCTGTTTCGGGGTACGGGTCTGGGTTCGCGCTCCTATTCGATTATCGAGCAGGGTATGGTCAGTCGCATTGTAGAAGCCCGCCCTGAAGACCTGCGGGTGTTTGTGGAAGAAGCGGCAGGTACATCCAGATACAAGGATCGGCGAAGGGAAACCGAAATTCGCATTGTGCATACCCGGGAAAACCTGGACCGGGTTGCGGATATCGAGAATGAACTTGGCAAGCAGTTGAGCCGTTTGAAGAGGCAATCTTCTGCTGCCGAACGATACAAGGCCCTCAAATCCGAAGAACATGAGATCGGGGGCCAATTAAACGTCCTGATGTTGGACAGGTTGAACAACCAACTGCTGGAGCAGGATCGTTTGACTGCGAAACATGAAAACACGCTGCAGGGATGCCTGGCTAATCAACGCGAAACAGAAGCAATGGTTGAATCGCTTCGCAAGCAGCAATCGGATGCCCATGAAAAATTCAATCAGATCCAGCAGGAGTTTTACCAGGCGGGTGCGAAAATCTCGAATCTGGAACAAAGTATTGAATACCGGAGAGAAAATATACAGCGGGAAAAAGAAGAAATGGAACGACTGGAAGTGTCCAGAATTGGTCATCAACAGAAAATCGATTCGGAAACACAAAATGGCATTGCCCTGCAAAAAAGCCTGGATGCGATGCGCCCGGATTCCGACGCTTTTCAGGAGAGCCTGACAGATGCGGAAGATCAACTGACCAACTCCGAGAAAATCCTGCTCGAATGCCTGGCGGAAATCGAAACTCTCGATGTGCAATCCAGGGTACCTGCGCAACAGGCTGAAATACAAAAATCCAGGATTGACCATATTCAGCAGCAGCGGGTGCGTACAGAACAGGGTAAAGCCAGGCTGAATGAGCAGATCACACTGCTATCCGGGCAGATTTCATCAACCGATATTGATTCCCTGCGGTCTGAAGCCGAAGACATGGAGCGGAATCATGAGCAGGCGGAAAAACAAATCAACCTGTTTGAATTGGAATTAAAACAGGTTTACGCCGGGATTGAACAAAAGCGGGAAGTGGCGGCTGATCTGCGAACCGGGCTTCAGGAGGTCGTATCCCGGTTGCAGTCGTTGCAGGAGATTCAGGAAGCCAGTCTGGGCGCTGATAGTGAAGGCATCGATAACTGGTTGACAGAAAACGGCCTTGGCCGTGTTCCCAGGTTGGCAAACAGAATAAAAGTCGCCGATGGGTGGGAACGGGCAGCAGACAGGGTATTGAATGAATATTTGAATGCTTTATGCACTGATGACATATCCACTGAATTGTTTGCTAACCGCCCTGACAGTGGTTTTTCCGTTATTACAGCCGCAGTTGATACTTCCCCGAATCACCCCGTCAGCCAGGTTTCATTACAGGCATTGTCGGACAAGATCATTGCAGGCGCTTCGGATGTGGCAGGTTTGATTGCGGGAGTCTATATTGTTGAATCACTTGAGGAAGGATTGAGCTTCCGCCACCAGTTGACGGGAAGAGAATGCATCGTTACCCGCCAGGGTGAGATGATTGGCGCCAATTGGGTCAGCTTTGCCAGTCAAAGTCAAATTGAGACCGGGGTACTGGTAAGAGAAGATGAAATTGTTCAACTGCTGGATAAAAAGCAACCCATTGCTGACCGGCTTGAGTTGGAAGAAAAAGAAATTGCATCGCTGGACAGTCATCGCAATCAAAAAGAAGCTGAACTGGAATCCCGGCGCAGCGCCCTGATTGATCTGCGCTCGGATTTGACGGCCGTGCAAAACCAGTTTGGCAGGGAGGAAACCCGGTATCTTGAAGCTTGTGAACATCTCAGGAAATTAGGCAGTGAGCTTAGTGAACTGGAAACACAAATTAAAGACGAGGATGCAGAAATAAAAAATGCCGGGACATTATTTGAAGCAGCGTTGATTAAAACCAGAAGTTTTGATCAGAGGCGGAAAAAATTGATCCACAGGCGGGATCAACTCAGTGGCGAAGTCGCAGAAAAGAGGAGTATGCTCGATGAGATAAGGGAGAAGCATTACAACAGGGCATTGATTCATCAAAGGCTCGAGGCGGATGCCGATGCGGTCAGGGGGAATATCCAGCGTTTTGAAGATGATCTGGCGCGGACTGAATCAAGGTTATCTGAATTGAGGCAGCCTGACTCATCCCAGGGTGAATCAATTTCGGAACTGGAAAGAAATCTTGACCAACTATTGCAGGAGAAACTGGAAACCGACAAACTGTTTTCCGCTTCCGGGGATCTGGTGTCGAGTCTTGACAACAGAATTGATCATGCAAATAAATTGCGAGCCGGGCAGGCAGGTCGTGTAGATGAAGCGAGAGCAATACTTGACCAGCAAAAGCTGGTCAGACAGGAAGCGCTGGTTCGCCGGGATGCCATGGTTGAAACGATTGACAGCCAGGAGTGGAACATTGAGGCGTGCAGGGAGCATTTACCCGAGGATGCAAGCGTAGAGGACTGGCAGGTGAAACTGGCGGATATTGAGACAAAAGTTGCCAGGATTGGTCCCGTTAATCTGGTTGCGATAGAGGAATTCAATGAACAAAGCGAACGCATGGAGTATTTATGCAAGCAGCGTGAAGATTTGACCGAGGCGTTGAATACTCTGGAAAGGGTAATCCAGAAAATTGATCGTGAAACCCGGTCCAGATTCAAGCAAACTTTTGATACAATCAATGCAGGTTTCAACCGGTTTTTCCCGAAATTGTTTGGTGGCGGCAGGGCACAATTGTTCTTGACCAGCGATGATCTTCTTACTGCCGGAATTGGTGTAATGGCAAGACCGCCAGGGAAAAGAAACAGTCATATTCACCTTTTATCGGGAGGAGAGAAGGCATTGACAGCAGTGGCGTTGTTATTCTCATTGTTTGAATTGAATCCGGCGCCATTTTGCATGCTGGACGAGGTGGATGCGCCCCTGGACGATGCCAATGTTGATCGATATTGTGAGACACTCAAAGCCCTTGCAAATAAAAGTCAGATGATTGTTATTACCCATAATAAAATTACCATGGCGTCCATGGACCTTCTGGTCGGAGTTACGATGGAGGAAGCAGGAGTATCGCGGCTGGTTTCGGTGGACGTGGGTCAGGCAATGGAGATGGTGGCGCAGTGAGTCCGCAATCCACACTTGTCGTTACACTTGCCGTCATTGGCATTGTCATAATTCTTTTGATCTATATTATTTCTAAATTCATGGAGAGGAAAAGCGCGCAGGGTAAAACCATGCACGGGGAAAAATCGCCAGGAAGAAACCTGTTTGGACGCAGGAAGCAATCCGGGTCTTCAACCAGCCCCAACATGGACAGGTCGAGTCAAAATGAGCCGAATTTCAGTGAAGATGACCTGGCCTACCTGACAGAGACGGAGGTTCTGTTCGGGGTAAGCCCCGATGGCAATGATCATCGTCGACCGGATCATGATGAAACCGTAAATCCGACGGATCCGGATTCGGCGGACTCGATTCCGGTATTGCCCGACACTGATATTGTCGGTCAGTATCAGGCTGATAAGCATGACCAATCCGGTCATGATCCTGGCAACGGTCAATCAGATCCAGGTGATGGTCTTACTGAGGCTTCGTTAACCGGGCGGGGAAGCAATAAGGTGGAAGCAGATGATCCCGGAGACAATGTCGATCAGGGAGATTCGCATGGCCTGCAAGACTCTGATTCACCACGGGAGGGGTCCTCAAGCCAGTATCAATACCCGGAGATAGAAGGATTTGTCAGGGTCAGCCAAATCGACTACTGGATAAAGTTGATAGGTAAACGGGATGTCGGTAGAGAGTCGGTTCTTGCACAGTATCGTGATGGGGCCAGCCTGATTACCAAGCGACACCAGATCTTCGGCCACAAAATCCCGCAAAGGGATTGGTGCGTGCTTGAGCAGGAAGCTGAGGGTGGACGTTTTGGTGATTTGATTATTACGTTGCAACTGGCTGATAAATCCGGCCCGGTCAGCCGGGAAGACCTGGATCGGTTTATAACCCTGGCAGAGAAACTGGCGAAAGGCGTTGGTTATGATTTCACGCTTATGGCCCCGGTTGAGAGCGCCTTGAAGCAAGGCGAGGCGATTGCAGATTTCATTCGTCATTATGAGTCTGTATTCGTCATCCATGTCAAGCCGGTGGTATCGGAGTACTTTGATGGATTAACTATAAATCGATGTGCGTCTCAACTCGGTTTTGAGCAGTCTCCTGAAGGATTTTTTGTCCGCAATCAACTGGTCAACAAGAAAAAGATCAATCTATATTATCTGGCCAATATGAGCAGGACCGGAGTGTTTGATTTCGATAACATGAAGGAAATGCAGATACGGGGAGTGACATTATTTACAAAACCTGTCTTGAACCGCTCCCCGGGAGTGGTTTTTGCAGAAATGTCAGATACAGCCAAAGCCTGCGCGGCACGAATCAAAGGCAACGCCGCTGTCCCCAATCATCATACTTTGTCACAGAAATATGTAGATCAAAACAGGGCATCAATCGAAAAAATCGCAAAGGAAATGGAAGACCTGGGAATTGCATGCGGAAGTGAAGAGGCGATGAGATTGTTCTAGCGTCATGCCCAGATGTCGAAAGATCCACAACATCAAATTCAGGAGTTGCGGGAACAACTGGAGTATCACAATTATCGATATTATGACCTGGATGATCCGGAAATATCTGACAGTCTTTATGATCGCCTGATCAAATCCCTGGAAGATCTGGAAGAGCGATACCCACAATACATATCTGCACAATCACCGACTCAAAAAGTGGGTGGGTCTGTTGTTAAAACTTTTTCTGAAGTAGTTCACGCCCTACCGATGCTTTCACTCGGGAATGCGTTTGCTGAAGGAGAAATTGAGAATTTTGATCGCAGGGTCAGGGAATTGACGGATTCACAAGCCACAGAGGTGGAATATGTGGCCGAACCAAAACTGGATGGCCTGGCAGTCAGCCTGAGGTATGAAAAAGGCTGGTTGGTACAGGCGGCAACCCGGGGTGATGGCCGCAAGGGAGAGAATGTTACGCTGAACATGCGGAAGGTATTACACGACAAAACCCGTTTGCAGGGCGAGAATATCCCCGGGGTTCTTGAGGTGAGAGGTGAAATATTCATCAGCAGGGCTGACTTCGGGATACTGAACAAGGCCCGGCGGGAAGCCGACCAGAAAGTATTCGTAAACCCCCGCAATGCGGCTGCAGGCGGGCTGCGACAGCTCGACCCTGCAGTGACTGCATCGCGTCGACTACAGTTGTACTGCTATTCTTTCGGGCAGGTTGACGGAATGCCGTATCCCGAGACGCATTTCTCAGCGTTGCAGAAGATTCGCAATTTTGGTTTGCCGGTCACGGATTTGCATCGCCTGGTCAAAGGGGTACAGGGGTGCTTGTCCTATTATCAGGAAATGCTTGAGCTTCGATCCACACTGCCTTTTGATATTGATGGTGTTGTCTACAAGGTTTCACGGATTGACTGGCAAAACAGGCTGGGTTTTACTGCCAAAGCCCCTCGTTGGGCCATCGCGCATAAATTTCCTGCCCAGGAGGAAATGACTACGGTTGAAAATATTGAACTTCAGGTAGGTCGCAGCGGCGCTATTACCCCGGTAGCCAGATTGAAGCCGGTTTTTGTCGGTGGGGTCACCGTATCCAATGCGACGCTGCATAATCGCAGGGAAATCCAGAGCCTGGATGTCAGAGTCGGCGACAGCGTTATTGTAAGGCGTGCCGGAGACGTGATTCCGGAAGTAATATCGGTAGAACTGTCCGCTCGACCGGAAGAATCCAGGCCGTTCGAATTTCCGGACTTCTGCCCGGTATGCGCGTCTCCTGTCGTTTACGATGGAGAAGGAATCATTGCCCGTTGCAGCGGTGGGCTGGTTTGCGAGGCGCAGAAAAAAGAAAGTATCAAGCATTTTGCCAGTCGAAAAGCCATGGATATCGAAGGGCTGGGCGAAAAACTGGTGGATTGGCTGGTTTTGAACAGGGTGATTGAAGATGTGTCCGACTTATATCGGGTGTCGATAGAAGATATTGAATCGATGTACCGGAAGAAAACTACAACCCTTGCACGCTTTTTGAGTTCTCTTGGAATTCCAATGGTCGGAGACAAGACCGCAGAAGCTTTGACGGACAAGTTTGGATCCCTGGAGCAGATAGAACAGGCTTCGAAAGACCAACTGATAAAGATTGCGGATATAGGTCCGGCAGTCGCCAGCAATATCGTGACTTATTTTGAGCAGCCGCGCATTCGTGAGATGGTGGATAAACAGCGCCGCGGAGCATCGATTGAAGAGCTGGAGTCGATGTACCTGGGTAAATCCAAATGGGCAACGAATCTGTCCAGGGCGCTCGAAAAAAGCAAAACTACAACTCTTGCGCGTTTTTTGTATTCTCTCGGAATTCCATTGGTCGGAGAGACGACCGCAGAAACCCTGGCAGACAATCTGGACTCGCTGGAACAGATAGAGCAGGCTTCAATGGATCGATTGCAGGAGATTCCGGATGTCGGCCCGTTGGTCGCAAACAGTATCGTGACTTTTTTTGAGCAGCCTCATAACTGTGCGGTAGTAAAAAAACTGCGGGATGCGGGGGTTTCGTGGCCAGCCCCTGAGCAAACAGCCGTAGCGGGCGATAGTGTATTTTCGGGCAAGACTGTGGTACTTACAGGAAAGATGAGCATGCCGAGGGCCGAAGCGGCGTCCCTGTTGCAGTCGATGGGCGCCAGGGTCGGCAGCCAAATCACGAAAAGCACGGATTATGTGATAGCGGCGACGGATACCAGTTCCAAGGCAGTCAAAGCCGTAAAGATGGGGATTGAAATACTGGATGAACAACAATTTTTAAACATGGTCAATTCCCCCGGTTCTACTGCAAACAGTAGCGGAGCGGATTTGAGCCCGTGAGCGAACAGGAAAGTGATCATGTTGAAATACTTTTCTATTTCCGGGAAGAGTGCGACCTTTGCGAGCAGATGGATTTCGAGCTTCGGGAGTATATTTCCACCTTCCATCCGGGTTCGGATATCCGGGTGAGAATGCGGGATGTCGATGACGACAGGCAATGGTATGATAAATACAGCGAGTATGTGCCCGCCCTGGTCGTCAATGGCGAACAGGTATGCCACTACTTCTTCGACTGCGATGAAGTCCGGTTGGCGCTTGAACAAAAGTCAGGAGTGAATTAGAACCATGCTTAAATTACGAGAGGTTTACAACTACGACGCGGGTCTTGATGAGCTGATCCGCACTTTTGGCGACCAGATACAAACCGCCGAATCGGTCTGTCGCCAGTATGGCAAGGATGAATCATTTCATCCTGCAATGCCGCCCCATGCAGTGGTTCAACCCGAAAGTTCGGAACAGGTGCAACGGGTTGTACAGATCTGCCGCAAGCACAAGATGCCGATTATTCCCCATGGCGCGGGCACTTCCCTGGAGGGGAACATAGCGGCGCTGAAGGGCGGGATATGTATCGATAGCGGCCTGATGAATTCGATTATCAGGGTCAACGCAGAGGATTTTGATGTGGTCGTACAGCCCGGCGTAACCCGGCGGCAGTTGAATCAGTCACTGAAGGGAACCGGGTTGTTCTTTCCAATCGATCCGGGAGCGGATGCAACCATTGGCGGCATGGCTGCGACCCGGGCGTCGGGAACCAATGCGGTCAGATATGGATCGATGCGTGAAAATGTGATCAACATTGAAATGGTGCTGGCAGACGGGTCGATGATCAGAACGGCCAGGCGTTCCAGAAAATCCTCTGCCGGGTATGACCTGACCCGATTGATGGTAGGGTCTGAAGGCACATTGGGCATATTCACCGAACTCACCGTCAAGCTGTATCCGGTGCCGGAATCCATGTCTGCGGCAATATGCAATTTCGAATCAGTTGAAGGTGCGGTTAATACCGTGATCGAAATGATCCAGTATGGCATCCCGGTGGCCCGTGTGGAATTGCTCGATGATCTGAGCATGAAGGCGCTGAATATGTATTCGAAGACAGATTTCAACGAGGCGCCGACCCTGTTCTTCGAGTTTCATGGTAGTGAACAGGGTGTTGAGGAGCAGGCCGTGCTGACCCAGGAAATTGCCGATCAGAATGGCGGTAGTGAGTTCAAATGGACCACCAGTACCGAGGAGCGAAACAGAATGTGGCGTGCACGTCATGATGCTGCCTGGGCGCACAAGGCGCTCCATCCGAAGGGAAAGATCTGGGCTACGGATGTGTGCGTGCCGATTTCCCGTCTCGCGGATTGTATCGGGCAAACCCGGGCTGATATAGAACAGTCACAAATCCTGGCCCCAATCGTGGGTCATGTCGGCGATGGAAATTTTCATCTGGTTATGCTGATTGACCATGACAATCCGGATGAAGTGAGTGCGGCCGAAGCCCTGCATGAAAGAATGGTTTTACGGGCGCTGGAAATGGAAGGAACCTGTACCGGTGAGCATGGCATTGGTTATGGCAAGCTCGATTTTCTCAGGCAGGAACACGGCGCCGCAGTCAGTACAATGCGTTTGATAAAACAGGCCCTGGATCCGGACAACATTTTCAATCCCGGCAAGATAATTGAGTGACCAACGTTATTACTGTCATTCCTGGTCAGTGCCGCTATATCCCTGATTTTCTCGAACCTGCCCGGGGATATTATCTTTATGAATGTATCCATGACCTGGCGGACTGGCAGCGGCAAACCGTAAGATTATTTGACAAGGAATATCAATCGCCCAGGCTCAGCGCCTGGTATGGAGACCCGGATGCGGTTTATCGTTATTCCGGTACGGTAAATGTACCGCTTCCCTGGTTCGATCAATTGCAGACCCTGCGTGAGCAGGTGCAGGCAATCACCCGCTGCCGCTTTAACAGCGTGCTGCTGAATTATTATCGCGATGGTAATGACAGTATGGGCCGCCACAGCGACGATGAAACGGAACTGGGTGAACGACCAGTGATCGCGTCGGTCAGTCTGGGCGAAACCCGCCGCTTTATATTTCATCCGCGCAAATTCAATCCCGCGATGAGCATCCGGTTCAATCTGACCCATGGTTCGTTGTTGATCATGTCGGGCTTATGCCAGCGCCAGTGGAAACATTCGGTGCCGAAGTCAAAAAAACCAACCGGCCCGCGAATCAACCTGACCTTCAGAAATGTCGTGGGGTGATGAAAATAACGGGCGACCACAGAGGGTCGCCCCCCCGATCAAGCCGGGGGCAGGCTCTACGCATTGTTAGTCACGGCAGCCGTATCATTGTGGATTCCCGCATTCGCGGGAATGACGGAATGAATCCCAACCATCATCGTAGGGGTGGGTCTCCGTGCCCGCCCGTATCGAGACATGAACCAACCATACCGGACAACCACAGAGGAGCCCCCGGCTAAGCCGGGGCAGGCTCTACGCAACATTTCCCGGAATCCGTTGCGTAGTGTAGCGTTTGACATAAGTAAGCCAATGGCCTATATTTGTGCAATGGAATTCGAGTGAGACGATGCCAAGAGCGATGCCTGTTTCACTCACCGTGGATTTGATTTCTCGTATATCTTGCGGGCGTTTTTCGACCCGAACCGGATTGTCAGACATGATCGTCGATGGGACTATGGCGAGCCTCGCTATCAACTGCTTGGTATGGTCGACAGGAGGGTGCATGTCGTTGTTTACACGATGCGAAGTTCTGTCATTCGCATCATATCTGCCCGCAAGGCAAACCGAAAGGAGGTTTTACACTATGAGCACAACGCGCTTGAGGATTGATCCGGACGACCCGGCGACCTTTCCCACTGGACGAGTTGATCTTGCAGTGATAGATAGTACCACTGAGGAGGATATCGCCTCGCAGCAGCAGGACGATACCGCTGCGTTGCAGGACATGGCACGATACGCGCGCCGGGTTCGTCGGAGACTGGGGTTTACTCAGGCGGAACTGGCGATGAGAATTGCCGTGTCGCATTCGACGATTCGCAACTGGGAACAGGGAAAACGGTTCCCGTCTGGTGCGGCACGCACTTTGTTGCGGCTTCTGGACAAGGCCCCGGAAGCTACGTTGCGTGTATTGTCGTAATTTTCAGAAACGGGAAAGGAATATCGTGTATGAAAGAGATTTATGAATGGGTTCCGTGGTTCAAGGAACTTTCACAAAAGATTGCCGATGGTGGTGAACGCTACCTCGCTGAAAAAGCAAGGAAGGTGAAGTGGAAGGATGACGGTACAGAATCGGCTCTGTTGAAGCACGGTGACGAAAATATTGATCCGTTCTCGTTTTTCTACACCCTTGCGAGCCAAAACACTAGCAATAGCCGGAAGAGGATCTATCCGAGCATTACCAGCGAATTCGATCTGTTCGATCTGTCGCAAAAGGTTGATCTGGATTGGGAAGACGGCTTCATTATTCCGAAACCGCCCAGTATCAATCCACTGTTTCACAAACATGGAGACGGCAACCCGCAGTTGCTTTGGAGAATATTCAGGAGTGCCGTATCGGGATTTGACGCAGTAGATGGTGACGATTTCGAAAATGCGCTCAAGATTCCTAATGTCGCAACGAAGAAACTGACACAGGCACTGTTTCTCATAAATCCGCATGAGTTTCTGCCGATTGATGATCTTAACAGATCGCTTGGAATCTTCGGCGCAGGTTCAGGGAGTATCAGTTGGGAGGAATACCGACAATGCATTGATCAGGTGAAAGATGTCTTTCGCGGGTGCCAAATGTACGAGGTAGATATAGTTTCCTGGCTCCATAATTCGGGTAATTTGCGCATTCGGCTGGACCGGAACTTTCAGGTCAGCACGAGAGTTTACGACACTGATGAGGAATATTGGGATGACTTCTGTGAAAACAATCATGTATACACCGGAGGTGATGGAAACAAGCGGAATTATCCACTCACTGACCCGAAACCGGGCGACATCGTTCTCGTCAGGTGTGGGCAGGAAGGCCGCGGCATTGGTGTAGTCTACAAAAACGACTATCAGAGCGAGTACAAAGATACAGACCGGTTGCATGTCCTGTGGCTGAACAAGCAGTCTGTAAAGCTACAGGGCGGTACGCCACACATCGGCTTTTCCAGGGCGGACGGAACTGTTAATGCCTTTCGGCAGACGGAAGCGTACGTCCCGACAATCAAGTGGCTTGATCGTCTGGGCAGTGGAGAGGAAGAGAACACTCCAAACGAAGAGGAAACCCCATTCCCCCAAGAGGCAACCCCAAAAATCGACATCCCAAAAAACCTGATACTGTATGGCCCTCCCGGAACGGGTAAAACATGGCATACGGTTAATAGGGCGCTGGAAATTCTTGCCCCGGATTTCTATGAAGATCACAAATCGAACCGCACGGAACTCAAGCAACGTTTCAATGAATTGCAGAAAGAGAAGCGGATTGGTTTTGTAACGTTTCACCAGAGTTTCAGTTATGAGGATTTTGTCGAAGGGCTGCGGGCATCCGCGAAAGAGGGGCAAATTCATTACGAGATTGAGGATGGTCTGTTCAAGAGGATGTGCACGAATGAAGGCAAGCAGCCGGATGAACCCCGGGTATTGATTATTGATGAAATCAACCGCGGTAATATCGCCAACATATTGGGTGAACTGATTACCCTGATTGAGCCTTCAAAGCGAGCCGGGGCGGAAGATGAGATCACCGTGACTCTGCCTTACTCGAAGAAGCCGTTTTCCGTGCCCGCCAATCTCCACATCATCGGCACGATGAATACGGCAGACCGATCGTTGGCGCATCTGGATACCGCATTGCGCCGGCGTTTCGAGTTCGAGGCGGTGTTCCCGGATGCCGAACTGTTACAGGACATCGAAATTGATGGAATCAATATCCAGAAGATGTTGATGACGATAAATTCGCGTATCAAATTGCTTTGTGACCGGGACCATACCCTGGGGCATTCGTTTTTTCTGCCTCTGAAAGAGAAGCCTGATCTGGGAACTCTCAAAAGAATCTTCGAAAACCGCATTATGCCATTGCTGGAGGAGTACTTTTTCGAGGATTGGAGTCGTATCCGTAAGGTGCTTGGCGATGATCGTAAAGCAGGAAAAGAAGAACTTATGTTCTATGTGCCGACATTCAGTGAGGGTGAAATAAGCAAATTACTGGGCAGGGATAATGAAAATAATCAGGAACTGTCCGACAAGGTTTTCAGGCGCAATGAAGAAGCCTTGAGTAAGCCAGAAGCCTGGATCGGCGTCTATGAGGAAGAAGAGCCGGAACAGGAAACGGCCGGACAGGATGAATGAACCCCGATCATCGGGGACAGTCCCTGTCGATTCGTGAATTCGGATTATTGTCCGACAAAGGAGAGGATAATGGGTTGGACTATCGAAAGGTCTCCAGTGCGACCTGGCGCGAATTACGAGACTCTGCTCTGGGAGAGGTGGGCCAGGAATCCGGCGCTCAATTCCTGCGCCTGACGAGCAGCCGGGGAGTGGAATGTGTCCAGGTTTGTAATTATGTCGGCCTCATTCAGACCTCAGACGGCTGCCAGATCGAAATTCTGCCCAAAACTTCAATTCTCCCCAAGGCCACAAATGATTCTGTCCAAACAACCGAAGCGGCCCGAAAGCTGCTTTGGCGCATGCTTCAGACTGTATTCGATATAAAGGATGTCCGGTCTGGTGACGCATCTCTGGGAACACTGAACCGCAACTGGCTGGAAGTGTTGATATTAAGGGCGTTGAACGAGATCAGCCGGTTGGTCCGGCGTGGTATTTGCAGCAGTTATATCCGGCGGGTTGAGCAGTCCCGATTTCTCAAGGGCCAACTCCAGGTATCCCGTCAATTACGGTTGGGTCCCGGTAGGCAGGATCGTTTCTGTGTCAGTTATGACCAGTATTTGCCGGAGCGGGCGGAGAACCGCCTGATTCATTCGGCCCTGAATAAATTATCCCGCTGGACGCGGCTTCCCGACAACCAGCGCCTGTGCCGTGAGCTATTGTTTGTGTTCTCGGGTATTCCACAATCCGGGGACGTAAAAGCGGACCTGGCACTTTGGAGCGACCGCCGGGACATGGCGCATTATCAGCCGGTACATCCCTGGGTGAAGCTGATTCTTGATGACCAATCCCCCCTGTTTGCCGCCGGTCCATGGGAGGGGGTCTCCATGCTGTTTCCGATGGAACAACTATTCGAGAAATATGTCGCCAGGAAGTTGTACTCCCGAATGAAAGCCGGATATTCGTTGAAAGAGCAAATTCAGAACAAATATCTGGTCACGCACAAGGGAGAAGGAATTTTTCGACTCAAGCCTGATCTGGCCATTAAAAAGGGTGACCGGGTTCACGCGGTATTAGATACCAAATGGAAGCTGATTGACCAGTCTGACAGAAAATCGAAATACAACATCGGGCAGGCGGATATGTACCAGTTGTATGCTTATGGTCAGAAATATCTCAATGGGGAAGGGGATTTATTTCTGATCTATCCCAAACACGATGGGTTTTTGAGTCCGCTGCCTGTTTTCGAGTTTGGTGGCGGCCTGAATTTGTGGGTGGTGCCGTTTGATCTGGACAAGGATGCGCTGGTTGCCGGGGAATGGTCGAGCCAGTGGATGGGATTTCCGGGCGGTTGTACCCCCACCCAATCCGCAAGCGGATTGGACTCCCCCTCAAGGGTGGAGTGATTGGATGTTAAGTACGCACCCGAATTGTTGTGGATTCCCGCTTCCGCGGGAATGACGGAATGGGCGGATCTCTGTGCTTGCCGTGAACCGATGGGTCGCAATACCAAACCGATGGGACGTAGGGGCCGGTCTCCGTGCTGGCCCGCAACCATCATCCGTATACGAAGATAACGCGGGCGACCACAGAGGGTCGCCCCTACGCATTGTTAACCGCAGCCGCCGTGTCTGGGTTGGGCGGACGAACTGACCGGAACCAGGGAATTGCGGCTGGCTGTTATCGCATCCCCAGGTTTGCTGTCAGTGTTCATCGTCATCAGGTTAGTCGTTCATTCAAACGGCTAACGATATCCCTTCGGTCATGTATCACGCCGATGATCACGGGGATTTTCAAACCCTCCCGGATATAAAACACGAAGTGATAGCGATACTTGGTGACGAGCAATCCGGGAAATTCATCAGAAAATTCCTGCTTCCGCACACTGCCGTCTCCGATTGTCTCGAACGTGGTTTTGAGTCCACCAATATATTTGACCAACGAGCCATGACCCCACTTGTTGAGCGTGTAACGGGTAACTTCCCGCATATCTTTTTCAGCGGTTGGGGATAGCTCATAATCCTGCATTATCGGGTTTGTTCTTCCTGCAGCACTTCAGCCACGATTTCATCAACGGTTTTGTTGCTGCGCTCGCCACTCAAGGCTTCTTCTACCCGAGGCTTTAGAAAAGCTTCAAGTTCTTTTAGTGCGGATTCTTCGTCAGGCAAGGTACGTTCAAGCACATAATCCTTGATGGATTTGCCTTGCATTGCCGCCGTGGCCTTCAGGACTTTGTGCTGCTCTTGGGTTATGTCGATTGACAGGCGCATGGTTTCCTCATCAGTTTGTCATTCGTCTTGAATATAGATCATAACGTCAAAAATATCAATTTGTATAAAATGTTGTTTTGTGGGAATCTCTACAGACTGGCAATACCAAACCGATTGGACGTAGGGGCCGGTCTCCGTGCCAGCCCGCAACCATCATCCGCATACGGAAAATAACACGGGCGACCACAGAGGGTCGCCCCCCCGATCAAAGCCTGCCCTCGACCTGATCGGGGGCCGGGGGCAGGCTCTACGAATCAGTAATCACAACATCCGTATCATTGTGGATTCCCGCTTTCGCGGGAATGACGGATGGTTTTTAGTAATACATAGACGGCGCCGGTGCCGCCATGCCTGGGCTGGGCGGAGCAGAATGCCTTGACAGCGGCGACTTCCTTCAACCATTCGAGGGTGAATTGCTTTAACACACCCTGTCTGTTTTCCGAGCGGTATCCCTTGCCATGGATGATCAACACACAGGTCAGGCCGAGTTGCAGAGCCTCTGAAATGAATTGATCGAGGGCGTCATCCGCTTCAAACCTTCTGAGTCCGTGAAGGTCCAGTGTCGACTCGACCGCATACTGCCCGCGCTTTAATCTCCTGATGATATTTCTCTGCAATCCCGGTCGGGCGAACTGGACGGATTCCGAACTAGCCACCTGGTCAGCGATATTTTCGGATGTTCCGGTTCGTTCGACAGGGTGGGCGGCAGGGTGGGTTCGAGGGGGTGTGACCGGAGGTCTGGGACGGTCTTCGACCGGGTTGTTTCGACGCTTGCGATAATTTTTATGCTGTGTATTGACGTCGGACATGGCCTTTCTGAACAGCGAACCTTCATCTTCATCGCCATTTTGACCGGGTCGGGACGCCATCGGTCGGTTATCCAGGGTCAGACGGGCAGGTTTTCAGATACCGGTCTGCATCCAGGGCAGCCATGCAACCGGTGCCGGCAGAGGTCACCGCCTGTCTGTATACATGATCCATCACATCACCGGCGGCAAACACGCCTCCAATACTGGTCATGGTTGCATCGCCGCCGATACCGCCCCGGACAATGATGTAGTCGCCCTGCATTTCCAGTTGACCGGCAAACAGGGCGGTGTTGGGCGTATGTCCAATGGCAATGAACACCCCCGGCAGGCTGATTTCACGGATGACGTCCGATTTCACATTTTTGATCCGGATACCGGTGACCCCGCTGTCGTCGCCAAGCACTTCTTCGAGGACATGATCCCACTGCATCGTGATGTTGCCGCCCCTCTCTACGGTCTTCGCCATCAGATGATCGACCAGGATTGCCTCTGCGCGCAACTCATCACGTCGATGAACCAGCGTGACTCCCGATGCTATGTTGGCAAGATAGAGCGCTTCCTCAACCGCGGTATTTCCGCCGCCAATGACTGCGACATCCTGATTCCTGTAGAAGAATCCATCGCAGGTTGCACAGGCGGATACCCCTTTCCCCTTAAAGGCATCTTCGGAAGGCAGCCCCAGGTATTTTGCCGAAGCTCCGGTGGCGATAATCAGGGCGTCACAGGTATAAACCGCCGCATCACCCGACAGCCGGAAAGGTCTGTCTTTAAGTTCTGCAGTATGGATATGATCAAATATAACTTCAGTACCAAACCTTTGCGCATGATTTTTCATGCGTTCCATTAACTCCGGCCCCTGTACTCCCTTGTCATCGCCTGGCCAGTTATCAACGTCAGTCGTCGTGGTTAATTGTCCTCCCTGCTCGATGCCGGTAATCAAAACCGGATTCAGGTTGGCCCTGGCCGCGTAGACAGCGGCACTGTAGCCTGCGGGGCCCGAACCGAGAATCAACAGTTGGCAATGTTTTTCGGCAGACAAGTATTTGTTCCGGTCAGATTGGAGGTTTGTACAGAATGAATTTGTGACCGGTTTTATAACGCAAAAACGAGCCTGGATAAAGAGACATTTTGAGGTTTATGAGCAGATGGGTAGTGGGGGGCGGATTGTGACTCCCCCTCAAGGGGGGAGTGATTCGGCGGGTATGGGGAAGTGATTCGGCGGGTTTGGGGGAGTGTTTCGGTTGGGAATCTTTTACAATAGTCGGTTCTGATAGGGTACAAGACAATCGTTTGACCGGGTTAGTGAGATGAAATTTGATGAAATTTATAATTATGCGAGCGAAAACCCCGAGGCATTCTGGGGTGAAATTGCGGAAAATGTGCACTGGTATAAAAAATGGGACAAAGTGCTGGATGACTCCGATGCACCGTTTTACCGCTGGTTTGCAGGCGGCCTGACCAATGTCTGCTACAATGCGGTTGATCTGCATGTTGAGCAGGGCAGGGGGGATCAGCTTGCTATCATCCATGACAGCCCGATCACCGAAAGCCAGCAGAAAATCACGTATCATGAATTAAGAAACCGGGTGGCGCGTTTCGCCGGCGTATTGCGCGACCACGGCGTCGAATACGGAGACCGGGTCATCCTGTATATGCCGATGATTCCCGAAGCAGCCATCGGCATGCTGGCCTGCGCCAGAATCGGCGCGGTTCATTCGGTCGTCTTTGGCGGCTTCGCTTCGAATGAACTGGCCGTTCGAATCGATGATTGCCAGCCAAAGGTGATCGTGTCCGCCTCCTGCGGGCTGGAACCGGGTCGGATTGTCGAGTACAAACCATTGCTGGACCAGGCGATCGAGTTATCCCGGCATAAACCCGGACACTGCATTATCATTCAACGGCCCCAGGCCAGGGCGACTATGATCGATGGCCGTGATGTGGATTGGCACGAAGCCGCTGAAAAATCAGAAGAGGCGGATTGTGTTCCCGTAGCGGCGACCGACCCGCTTTACATCCTCTACACTTCTGGCACTACCGGACAGCCAAAGGGCGTGGTCCGGGACACAGGGGGCGGGATCGTCGTATTGAAATGGTCGATGAAAAACATTTATAACGTCGAACCCGGCGATGTTTACTGGACGGCCTCGGATGTGGGCTGGGTGGTCGGGCATTCCTATATTGTTTATGCGCCTTTGTTCAATGGCAATACGACGATTCTTTACGAAGGCAAGCCTGTGGGAACACCGGACGCCGGGGTTTTCTGGAGAGTGATTTCCGAACATAACGTCAAGGTCCTGTTCACCGCGCCGACCGCGTTTCGCGCAATCAGGAAAGAGGATCCAAATGGCGATCACATCGGCAAATATGATATTTCCTGCTTGCAGACATTGTTCCTGGCCGGTGAACGTACTGACCCGGATACTCTCAACTGGGCAAAGGAAAAACTGGGCGTCCCGATTATTGATCACTGGTGGCAAACAGAAACCGGCTGGTCAATTTGTGCAAACTGTCTGGGTATAGAACCGCTTCCGATCAAGGAAGGCTCACCCACCCGCCCGGCGCCCGGCTGGCGGTTGAAGGCGCTGGATGAAAACGCGAACGAAGTCGGGACAGGGGATATTGGTTCGCTGGTGGCCAGATTGCCCTTGCCGCCCGGTACATTCCCGACGCTATGGAATGCAAGGCAACGTTATCTGGACTCTTATATGAAGACCTTCGAGGGTTATTATGAAACCGGGGACGCGGGTTATATCGATGAAGATGGTTATGTCTATGTGATGTCGCGTACCGATGACGTGATCAATGTCGCGGGGCATCGACTGTCTACCGGAGCGATAGAGGAAGTGCTGGCTGGACATCCGGCGGTGGCCGAGTGTGCAGTGATGGGTGTGAACGACGCCCTGAAAGGTGAATTGCCGCTCGGTTGCGTGGTGCTGAGTTTAGGGGTGGAGCGCAGCAACGAGGAAATAATCAGCGAATGCATCCAGCTCGTGCGCGATAAAATCGGCCCGGTCGCCGCATTCAAACTGGTTGTTGTGGTGAAGCGGCTACCGAAAACGAGATCAGGTAAAATCCTGCGCGGCACGATGAAGAAAATAGCGGATAACTCCCCCTGGAAAATGCCGGCCACCATCGATGATCCGGCAATACTCGATGAGATCAAGCAAAATCTGCAATCGCTGGGATACGCCCGGGGCTGAAATCCGGATTGCGACATGAAGCACGCTTTTATCATGGATCCGCTGGAATCCGTAAAGCCCTGGAAAGATACCAGCTATTTCCTGATGCTTGCCTGTATCGAGCGCGGGCACCAGGTCTGCCATCTCGACCAGCAGCAACTGTGGCTGGATCATGATGACCTGAAAGCGACAGTAGCCTGGGTGGACGTGCATGATAAAACTGATCAACCCTTTACAGTCTCAAGACAGGAATCAATTTCCCTGTCAGAGGTGGATGTCGTCTGGGTCAGAACCGATCCTCCGTTTGACCGCAGGTATTTTTATACGACGCTGATGCTCGATTATTTACCGGCCGGTACCCGGGTATTGAACCGGCCTGAAGGGATACGGAACTGGAACGAGAAGCTGGCCGCATTGTATTATCCCGATTACACACCCAGGACCCGGGTTACCGCCGACGTTGATGTGATCCTATCGATGGCTGAGGAATCCGGCAGAGTAACGGTTAAACCGATAGATGGATTTGGTGGAAAAGGAATCATTTTTTATGATCGGGGGGAGGATCACTCAAAAATTCTGGAAGCGACCCATGCAGGCCGTCATTGGGTGATTGCCCAGGAGTATCTGCCAGCAGCGGCAGAAGGGGATAAAAGAGTTCTATTGCTCGATGGCAAACCCCTGGGCGTGATCCTGCGCGTCCATGCGGAAGGGGTCGAATTGAACAATATGGACGCAGGCGGAACAGCGAATCCGGCAACACTGAATGACCGTGACCTGGAAATTTGTGCGGCTCTGGAACCAGGCCTGGTCGAGCAGGGGATATTCCTTGCCGGAATAGACATCATTGGCGGCCAGCTTATTGAAGTGAATGTGACCAGCCCTACCGGGTTGCAGGAAATGAGCAGATTCGACCAGGCTGACTACCACCATCAAATTATCTCGGCGCTGGAAAATGAAAACTGAAATAACGGAGGCGGGAATGATGAAAACCCGGGTAGTGGATTCGCTCAACGAATCAAAAAGAGCCCTGGAAAATTTCCTGTGCGATGAGCGCAGGATTTCAGCCGTTGCCCAGGGCGCCGAACTGATCACTTCCTCATTGAGAAACGGAAATACGGTCTACAGTTGCGGCAATGGAGGCTCAATGTCCGATGCCATGCATTTTGCAGAAGAACTGACCGGACGCTACCGGAACGACCGTCCCGGCCTGGCCGCCGCCGCCATCAGTGACCCTGGGCATCTGTCCTGTGTCGCCAATGATTATGGCTATGAACAGGTGTTTTCACGATATCTTGAAGCCAGGGCAAAACCGGGAGACGCGCTGGTCGCGATCAGTACCAGCGGGCAGAGCGCCAATGTGGTCAAAGCCGCGGAATTTGCCCAATCCCGGGGTATTGCAGTCGTCAGTCTGACCGGCCGCGAAAATTCTCCACTTGGCAGGCTTGCCACGGTCGATATCCATACCATTGACTATCCGTATGCGGACAAAATCCAGGAACTGCACATCAAGGTATTGCACATCATGATCGAGTTGATAGAACGCTCGCTCTTCCCTGAAAATTATCAGTAGCTACCCTTCATCAGTACAGGTAAACCGATTCGGTTTTAATATCCTGTATAATAGTCTGTTAAAATTAAAAAACGGAAAAAGGAAAAACATGACCCCGGAAACAATCAACATAAATCTTACCGCTCTTGCTGCTGTTATTGCAATCTGTGGGTTTATGTATGGAATGCTTAGAGGCATACATAATGATATTGCCAATTTACGTGAGCGGATGGCACGGTTAGAGGGATTATTTGAGGGTTTTATCAAGCAGCCGCACGAATAAAAATACAGGTTCAAGGAGCGAATGCAGGGTAAATGGGAATTCTGGATTGACCGGGGAGGTACATTTACCGATATTGTCGCAAGACAACCCGATGGGAGTGTGGTAACGCACAAGCTGTTGTCGGACAATCCCGGGCAATATCGTGATGCCGCGATCCAGGGTATCCGGGACATTCTGGGGGTGAGATCTACCGGCAGGTTCGACACCAGCCGTATCGCTGCCGTCAAGATGGGAACAACAGTAGCCACCAATGCCCTGCTGGAGAGGCAGGGAGAGGATACGCTTCTGGTCACAACCCGGGGGTTCAGGGACCAGTTGCGGATTGGTTACCAGACACGCCCTGATCTGTTTGCGCTGAATATTCAATTACCGGAAATGCTCTATTGCGATGTCCTGGAAATCGAAGAACGAATCGATGTCCATGGCAAGGTCCTGGTCGAACTGGACCTGGAGCGGGCGAGAGCGGCCCTGCAGCAATATTTTGACAAGGGGCTTCGATGCGTTGCGATCGTGCTGATGCATGGATACCGCTATCACTCGCATGAACTCGTATTGCAGAAACTGGCGCAGGAAATCGGTTATGCCCAGGTTTCCGTAAGTCATCAGGTCAGCCCCCTGATGAAGTTCGTACCACGCGGCGATACGACAGTAGTGGATGCTTATCTGTCACCGATTCTGCGAGGCTATGTCAACCAGATCGAGTCGGAGCTGGACGGCCTGGAACGGCACAACGGCAAGCTCATGTTCATGCAGTCCAACGGCGGTCTTACCGACGCGAGGTTCTTCCAGGGAAAAGACGCCATTCTTTCGGGACCTGCGGGCGGTGTAGTGGGTATGGCGCGGGTGAGCGAAGCGATTGATATAGACAAGGTGGTCGGCTTCGATATGGGCGGCACGTCTACCGATGTCAGTCACTACAATGGCGAGTTCGAGAAAGTATTTGAAACCCATGTGGCAGGTATTCGATTACGCGCCCCGATGATGCTGATTCATACCGTGGCTGCCGGAGGAGGCTCGATCCTTCACTTTGACGGTGCGCGTTTCCGGGTAGGACCTGATTCAGCAGGCGCCAGCCCCGGACCAGCCTGCTACCGAAACGGCGGTCCTTTGGCGATCACCGATTGCAATGTCATGGTTGGAAAGCTGCAGCCTGATCTGTTCCCCAATGTATTTGGTGCCAGTGCGGATCTGCCGCTCGATGCAGGCAGGGTAAAAGATGAATTTGATCTGCTGGCATCACGAATCAGGGGCGATACCGGGGATCAACGCAGCCCTGAAGCTGTGGCGGCCGGATTCCTGTCGATCGCGGTTGAAAACATGGCCAACGCGATCAAGAAAATCTCTGTGCAGCGAGGATACGACGTATCGGACTACACGCTGTGTTGTTTCGGCGGCGCCGGCGGACAACATGCCTGCCTGGTGGCGGATGCCCTGGCGATGAAGACCATATTAGTCCACCCGTTCGCCGGGGTATTGTCCGCTTACGGGATGGGCCTGGCGGATACGGTGACAGACCGGCAACAGGCGGTTGAAGCGACACTGGATCAGGCGCTGGTCGGGGAATTGGGCAACAGGCTCGACCAATTGCAAAAAAGCGGCATCGAGGAATTGAAGCAGCAGGGCGATTCATGCGAAAGCCTGTCGTTCAATCGATTGCTGCACATCCGCTACCAGGGGTCGGATACCGCACTGATTGTGCCCCATGGTGATCTGAACCAGGTTCGGGCCCGGTTTGAACAGGTTCATCAGATGCGTTTTGGATTCATCTCTGCGGATAAGCAAATGATCGTAGAGTCAATCCAGGTGGAAGTTATATCCGCTGCCAGACCTTCAAAGATCGGCAATCCGCTTACCCGGGGTGATGATCCACAGGCGGCCGCAAAACCGGACGCGATCAGGAAATGCTATATGGAGGATCGAGTGGATCGACACGCCGTTTTATCAGCGAGCCTCGCTGGTTATGGAGCAGGCGGTCAACGGGCCAGCGGTGGTCCTCGATTCAACTGCAACCATCGTAGTCGAGCCAGGCTGGCGGGCTGTGCTGAAGCCGGACAATAACCTGATACTCGAGCGTTACCAGGAACGTGCGGAAACAAAAGCCATTGGTACGCAAGTGGACCCGGTAATGCTGGAAATATTCAACAATCTGTTCATGTCGATCGCAGAACAGATGGGTTTCGTGCTGGAAAATACAGCGGCATCGGTGAATATCAAGGAACGGCTTGATTTCTCCTGCGCTGTTTTCGATGCAGAAGGGGCGCTGGTTGCCAATGCCCCACACATGCCTGTGCATCTCGGCTCCATGGGAGAAAGCATCAAGACCGTCATACGCGAAAGAGCAGGCTGTATTCTTCCCGGTGATGCCTACATATTGAACGCGCCATACAACGGAGGGACTCATTTACCTGACGTAACCATTATCAAGCCCGTGTTTACCGAGCAGGGCAGGATTCTTTTTTATGTCGCCACGCGGGGGCACCATGCCGACATAGGCGGGAAAACTCCCGGTTCAGCGCCTGCCGATTCAACCAGTATCGAACAGGAAGGAGTGGTGATCGACAATGTGAAACTGGTTGAAAACGATCGGTTCCTGGAAAAAGAGATTTACAGTTTACTCACCGGTGGGATCTGGCCCGCTCGCAACCCGGAGATGAATATCGCTGATTTCAAGGCGCAGCTGGCGGCTTGTGAAAAGGGTGTCAGGGAACTGCTCAGAATGACCGAACACTATGGTGCAGCGACCGTTCATGCTTACATGAAACATGTTCAGGATAATGCCGAAGAATCTGTCCGCCGTCTGCTCGGTGTCATGGATGATGGGGAATTTACTTATAAAATGGATGATGGCCACCAGATTTCGGTGAAAATCAAAGTGGATCAGACAAGCCGCAAGGCAGTAGTGGATTTTACTGGAACCAGCGCCCAGCATCCGGGAAATTTCAATGCGCCGACTGCGGTGGTGCGTGCCGCGGTGCTATACGTTTTCCGATGTCTCGTAGATGACAATATTCCGTTGAATGAAGGTTGCCTGAAACCGATGGAGATTATTATTCCCGACCATTCGATGATCAATCCTCACTATCCTGCTGCGGTGATTGCCGGTAATGTTGAAACGTCACAGTACCTCGTCGACACATTGTTCGGAGCCGTGAAAGCCGTTGCCGCAGCCCAGGGTACGATGAACAATTTTATCTGGGGCAATAATCAATACCAGTATTATGAAACCATCTGCGGCGGCGCGGGTGCGGTCCGGGGGCATCACGGAGCCGATGCCGTTCACACGCACATGACCAACTCCAGGTTGACCGATCCCGAAGTGCTTGAGTGGCGGTTTCCAGTGATCCTGGAGTCTTTTGAAATTCGAAAGGGTTCGGGCGGCAGGGGGAAATACAACGGCGGCGACGGCGTTGTCAGAAAGGTACGGTTTTTCGAAAGTATGGTTGCCAATATCATTTCCGGCCACAGGAAAATCCCGCCCTACGGCCTGAATGGAGGTCAGCCCGGAAAGGTTGGATCAAACCATGTGATCCATGCTGATGGTTCAATAACATCGCTTGGTGGAACAGACCAGATCGAGCTGATGCCGGGAGACGTGGTGGTTATCAAAACTCCAGGGGGAGGAGGGTATGGGGCTTAGGAGCAGGAAAGAATCGGCGAACCGGTTTCCTGGTGGCCTGATCCGCCTGATCGTATGCCGGGTGGATGTCGATGCGGTCGGCTCGGACCACAGACCCTGTTGGGTCGAATTTACTATATAATGTAAGCGGAATGACCCGGTAAAACTCGAATTCAACCGGTAATAAACACTGCGTTGCTGCAGCAGACTCAGGGAAGTCTCACGTAATTAACAAACGTTATATTTACCTGGAGGTCAGTAAAATGAAAGAAACCAACAAAAAGAATGGGAATGACCCCGTCTTTTCGGACGAGCTTGTTTTCAACGATCTTGATCAGGGTGACAAGGAGCTGGTGGAGAGAGTCATACGCAAGGGTTATACACGACGTGATACCCTGAAGCTGATGATGGCCACCGGAGTCACGATGGCGGCAGCGCAGAACCTGTTGTCGACCGGTGGCGTCGCGATGGCGCAAACACCTAAGAAAGGAGGATCGGTAAAAGCTGCGATGAGTCTGCATGGACCGGATGACCAGTTGGACCCGACACTGTTCACGTCAGCAATCGATTATTCACGGGGCAGGGCGCACTACAACGGATTGTGTCAACTGGATGATAACATGAGCCCGCAACCGGAACTGGCGGAATCCTTCGAGCCGAACAGCAACGCCACTGAATGGACGTTCAAATTGCGCAAAAACGTCAATTTCCATGATGGCGCACCGTTTACTGCCGATGACGTCATCTGGAGTATGAATCGTCATCTGGGCGAGGATTCCACTTCTGTCATCAAGGACGTAGTGAGTTCAATCAAGGAGTGAAAAAAGGTGAACAGCCATGAAGTGAAAGCGATCATGCACACGCCGAATGCGGATTTGCCGATCCTGCTGGGTGTGTTTCAAACAAAAGTCATTAAAAATGGTTCAACCGGGGATGGCAATGGCACCGGACCGTTTACCATGGAATCGTTTGAACCTGGCGTGAAATCAATCAGCATACGCAACGAGAATTACTGGCGGGAGGGTGCAAATCTGGATTCACTCGAAATCACGGCGATCACGGATCCGATTGCGCGGGTAAATGCCCTGGTCTCGGGCAGTTTCGAAATGATAGTCGATATTGATCCGAAAGCAATCAGACAAATCGAAGCATCGGATAACTCTCATGTAGTATCATTGCCGGCAGGCGCCTGGAACGGCATTTGCGCATTAAAACATACCGAACCCGGCAGTAATGCGGATTTTGTCAAGGGCCTGCAATTTATCCAGGACCGCGAACGTATTGTCGAAAAAATTCTGAAGGGTCACGGCTCCGTAGGTAACGACCAGCCGATTATGAGCGCCTATGGGGCAGATTGGTGCCAGGAGTTGCCGCAACGCGAGTTCGATCCGGACAAAGCGAAATATTACTTCGAGAAGTCCGGATATTCCAGTGCGGATCTATACCTTGCTCCTGTGGGCGCCGGCATCGTCGACACCTGCCTGTTGGCCCAGGCAAACTGCGCGAAAATCGGTTTTGACCTAAATATCAAGAAAGTACCGAACGATGGTTACTGGGGTTCGGTATGGAGGGTCGAGCCGCTGAATGTGACGAGTTGGAATATGCGTCCAACCGCGAATTCCATGCTGTCTATTGCGTTTGCGCCCGGAGCCCCGTGGAATGATTCTTACTGGGATAATGAACGTGTCGGCGAATTACTGAAATCATCTCTTGCGGAACTGGATCCGGACAAGCGTCACGCGATGTACTGCGAGATACAGACTCTGATAAATCAGGAATCCGGTATGGTTATCCCGATGCACATTAATGTACTCGATGGCGTGAGTAATCGTGTAAAGGGTGTACCTGCCAATCCGCTCGGAAACCTGGGCGCTTCCGAGTTCCCGGAGTTTTGCTGGCTTGATTCCTGAGTCAAGGGCAATTTGAGCGACAGAAAATCCATTGACAGCCCCGGTTTGTCCGGGGCTGTTTTCGATACGCTCTGGATTGCGGGTTCCTACCCAAAAAATCCTGTTGAACATTGACTGTATTCAAATTTCATTCCGAATCCCTGCAGGACGACTGGCTGGATGCGTATGGGCACCTGAATGAAGCCTATTACCTGGTTCCGTTCACCAACACGACCTGGTTTATGCAGGATCATTTCCTGATAGGGGTGGATTATTTCAAAAGAACCGGATGCGCGCTGTATACGGTGGAGACCCACCTGCGCTATCTGGCCGAAGTCAGGCAACCGGCGCTGATGGAAATCGAGACCCTGATTCTGGGTTCTGATGCGAAGAAAATCTGGTTTGCCCATCAAATGGTCGTCGATGGGACGATTCGGGCTACCGCCGAGTTCATGATCCTGCATTACGACACCCGGCAGGGGCGGACTGCACAGATGCCTGATCAGGTACAGACCATGCTGAAGCAGGCCGAAATCACAGAGAGACCGGATTGGGTAGGCCGGCAGATCGCTTTACACAAAAAACCGGAATTGTAGGGGCGGAGCCTGTCCCCGACCGGAATCGTAGGGGCAGGTCCCTGTGCCTGCCCACGGAATATCACTTCCCCGGGGCGCTCGACTTCAGTCGCCATAGTAAATCATCGATGCGTTGTCGGTATCGTTGATATCACTGATTGCGGTTTCGACATCATGAATCGCGTCGCGCAGGTAGCTGGTAATCACCTGCCTGTCATCGGTAAAGGGGATTTCATCGACCAGGGTCTGCAATCGGCCCATGGACAGCCACGCCTTGTGTCGCGCCCACTCGGCAAAGAGTACATGGTGAGGGTCTACCAGGGATAGATCCGGGAATCGGCAGACATCGTCAATTTCAGTGTTCAACGGGACATAGCCATTGACCATGGTGATGCGTTCTCCAGGTCGGGTGAGTCTTGCGCCGCGATGCACCACCATGTAGCCGTGCAGTGCAACAGCATAACCCGCGCCGGGAAATCGGGGACTGACTATCCGTTCCGATGGAATTGAATCACCCTTGTCCGAAATTTCTTTCGCCTGTTCACGGGTGCCCATGAAGTACTGGAACTCTCCGCCAAATAGCTGACCGGGATCAGATAACATCAAAACGTAATCCAGGCTCAGCGTGTCATGGTGCCATTTGTCAATTGGCTTGGTGAGGTCGTCCGGGGCGAAATTAAGATGCCCCAGGTGCAAAGGCATGGTATGGGGCGATACCGGTGCGCCGAAGATGTCCGAGATGAAATCGGTGACCTCGCCGCAAAGGCAGAAATCCCTGAGAAAACGGGATTGATAAACGCCGCCGCGAACCATATTCTCGATGCGTTCACAGTTGACTGCAAATTTCCGGAGAGAGAGGGCCGTATCCCGCATGACCTTGACTCCTTCGTCCGATAACAACCGAATCGCACCAGAGATTGCCAGGTCGGTCGGGCATTTTTTGATTGTTTCTGCATCATAACCCAGATCACTCAACCGCACCGTCTCTTCCGGGGGTTCGAGTTGAAGATGCCTGTCCGGGTCGAATTCGACTTCTTCATCAAAATATTGATACCCGTCAGGCAGGACAGAAGGAAATTTCGGGGGGCTGTTCCAGTACGGCATACCAGATCATCCAAGTGGGCCAGGGTCAGGATTATGACATTATATATAAACCGGGGGCAATTGCGGCGGGTAACCTTTATTTTTTCGGCGGTTCCCCTGTTTTCGTCATTCCCGCGGAAGCGGGAATCCAAATTGCGATGATCAACCGCATTCGTAACGGTACTGTGGTTCACCTTGATGAGGAAACGCCGGAAAACCAGCTCCGGGAATGTCTCATATAGGTGGTACGATTTGATTTACATTAGAGGTCCCCTAATCGTACACTTCCGTGCATGAATGCCACCCGAATCGGCTATGCTCGCTGTTCCACTTCCAGACCCTGCTGGCTACAGGTCGTCGATCCCCATGTCTACCTAATGGATATACTGCGGCGGGTCGATCAGTATCTTTCCAGGGATGTCCATCAACTGACTCTCAGACTCTGGAAAGCCTACTTCGCTGATAATCCCCTCAACAGAAATCCAGATTCTGTTAAGAACGCCCGGGTTTGATTGCTTACACTCAACGAATCCTTTAAGCAAGCGATGCCACAATCCCCTGAACTTGCCGGCGGCGAAGGTTTTACATTGTGAGGGCAATGTGGCCGCATACTATCTTACCGCGCTGCTAGCCGAAGCGTATGCCCCCGGCATCAGTGATCGAGCCGTTGTCCAAGTTTCGGTTCAGCAACGCGATTTCGGGGAACCACTTGATGATGTGATCGTCGATTTTGAAGATGCTTCAAAGAACTCCGCCCGGCTTAGCCTTCAGGTAAAGAGTTCGCTCACGATCAGCAAAGCAAGCACGAACAAGGACTTTCGCGACATCATCCGTGACAGTTGGGCAACCCTCAACAAGCCCGACTTCCGCATCAACGTAGACCGCTACGGGTCAGCAGTTGGCACGGTCACCCCTACCAAAGAACGGGCGTTAAAGACCCTTTGCAATTGGGCCCGTGAAAGTCTGACGGTGGAACATTTCAACGCTCGCTTTGCGAAGGGCGGCAGTGCCAGCGCAGCCATCAAAGCAGTGAAGAACGACATTGTGACCCTACTGGACGCGCCGCAGGGGACACCATGTACGAGCGAAGAAGTGCATCGTTTCCTTGGTCACTTCGTACTCATACAGTTCGACTTTCTTCGCGAGGGCAGCACAAATCTCCCTGATGCCGTTAATCGTATCCGGGATTGCCTCGCTCCCGATGACGCAGACAAAGCACCACTCGTCTGGTCAAAAGCAGTTCAACTGGCCCGATCATCAGCCGGCAGTTCAGGGCAGTTTGATCGTACCCGTCTTGTGCACTCGGTCTCACCTGTCGCCCGCCTTCGCGGCGCAGCCTCCTTTCGTTCCGACCTCAACAAGTTGACGGAACTCGCACAAAACTACGCGAATCTCATTCCTGACGATATTGGTGGAACGAAGCTCGACCGGTCTCCTCTCCTTGAGAGTCTGGATACCAAACTCACCACGGCTCGCCTCGTCCAGGTCCGTGGTCTACCAGGAAGTGGCAAATCTGTTGTGGTGAGGCGAGCAGTTCAGCGCGCGTTGAACCACGGACCGATCCTCTTCCTCAAGGCCGAACAGCTCGAAGGCACCAACTGGATCAGTTATGCGACCTCGCAGGGTCTCTCGGGTGGCCCTCTGGAGCAACTTCTAGTGGAAGTGGGGGCCGCTGGCACCCCTACACTCTTTATCGATGCGATCGATCGCATCAGTAAAGAACACCAACCCATCGTCATCGACTTGATCGACACTATTGTGGAGTCGCCCCTGCTCGATAACTGGCGTATCGTCGTCTCCCTTCGTGACAGCAGCATTGAAGTGCTTCGTAATTGGTTGGGCGAATTCTTTGATGCCCTGGACGTCGAGACGCTTGGCGTTGATCAGCTGAGCGACAATGAGGCCGAAACACTTGCAAAAGCCAAACCACATCTGAGGTCAATTCTGTTTGGTTCAGCCCAGGTGCGAGAGATTGTCAGACGCCCCTTCTTTGCGAAGGTGCTGAACCAGAGTTACGCGGCCAACCCCAGCGTGCCGACATACGCCCTCCAATCTGAAGTGGGTTTAATCGAGAATTGGTGGCGGCCCATCCGAGACCGCCGCGTCGGCTGATTCTGGATTTTGACGCCACGGATACGCCGTTGCACGGAGATCAGGAGGCCCGATTCTTTCATGCTTACTATGACGGGTACTGTTATTTACCGTTATACGTGTTCTGCGGTCGTCACCTGCTAGTGAGTTATCTTCGTCCGAGCGGGATAGATGCGGCGTACCATACTCAGGGGATTCTGTCGTTGCTGGTTCGGGCATTGCGGGCGCGTTGGCCGAAGGTGGAGATCATCTTTCGGGGAGACAGTGGTTTTTGCCGTTAGAAGATGCTGCGTTGGTGCGAGTCGCGTGGGGTCCAGTATATCGTGGGGATGGCTCGCAACCGCCGCTTGCAGAAGAAGGCGCAAGGACTGATGGAGCGGGCCGAGCAAGCGTATGAGGCCACGGGCCGGAAACAACGGTTATTCGGTTCGGTGTGGTATGGGGCGCGCACCTGGGACCGGGCGCGGCGGGTAATCGTAAAGGCCGAGCAGGGCACCCGTGGAGCCAACCCCCGTTTCGTGGTGACCAACCTGAAGCAGACCGACCGTTATCTGTATGACCGGATGTACTGTGCCCGTGGGGACATGGAGAACCGCATCAAAGACCAACAGATGGACCGGTTTGCCGGACGGGCATCCTGTCACCATTTCTGGCCCAACCAATTCCGGCAGTTGTTGTCGGGGTTGGCCTATACCCTGATTGAGGGATTGCGCCGTCTGGCGCTGAAGAACACGGCGTTGGCCGTGGCCAGTCCGAACCGCATCCGATTGACCCTGTTGCGGGTCGGGGCGGTGGCGCTGCGCAATACCCGGCGCATCCGGTTGCTGCTTTCCAGTGCCTGTCCGTATCAGGAACTGTTTCGTACCGTGGCCTGGCGTCTGGACTCTTCCTGACTCTCCGTGAGTGCTGCCCCGGCACCATGACAAACAACGGGGTAGGGGAAGGTGCGTCCAAAATCCATCAAACGGTTCCAAAACAGCCGATCCGAACCGAAAAACAAACGCAGGCATCGAGTGTCCACCCCGAACTGCAAAAATAACCCGATCTCACTCTACTCGTGCAATATCCGGGCTAGCCCGGGCATTGATGGTGGATCCGGAATTCATTGTCGCGGATGAACCGGTCTCGGCGCTGGACGTTTCAATCCAGGCACAGGTTCTCAATCTGCTGATGCAGGCCAGGGAAGAACGCGGCCTGACTTATCTGTTCATCTCTCATGACCTTTCGGTTGTTGAGCATTTCGGCAGCCGGGTGGCGGTGATGTATCTCGGTCATATTTGTGAATCAGGCAATGCCTCAACAGTATTTTCCACTCCCAGGCACCCCTATACCCGGGCGCTGCTAAGCGCGACGCCAAAGCTGGGCAGGGATAAAGCCGGTCACGATACCCGCTATGTCAAGCTGGAAGGGGAGGCGCCATCACCGATGAATCTCCCGGCCGGATGCGTATTTCACTCCCGTTGCCCGCATGCGCGGGAAATTTGCAGACAGGTCATTCCCGAGCTGAAAAAATCCGATTCGGGTAATCTGGTCGCTTGCCACGGCGTAGCAGACGAAAGCAATACCTGGTTTTGAGAAGAATGATGCGGGTTATGATTGCCCGTGATACGGGCATGCGACCAGGTGGTTGGCAGCAATTCTTTCAAGCGCCGGTCGGTTGCGGGCGCAGTTTTCCTGGGCCTGTGGGCATCGGCTTTCAAACGCACACCCCGCGGGTGGGTCGAACGGCGACGGAAGGCTGCCCTGAAGGATGGGTCGAGGCCGCATCCGTTCCGCAACCGGGTCGGGAATCGGGACCGACGAAATAAGTGCACGGGTATAAGGATGGTGTGGTTCGGAGAGCAGTCTCGAGGTCGTTGCGAGTTCCATCATTTGCCCGAGATACATTACCAGGGTGCGGTTTGAAATGCTTCTGACCACGCTCAGATCATGGCTGATCACAATCATCGCCAGCCCGAATTCGCGTTGAAGATCCCGTAACAGGTTGACCACCTGCGCCCGCACGGATACATCCAGTGCGGCAACCGGTTCGTCGCAGATGACGAGCCGGGGTTTCAAAATGAGTGCACGGGCAATTCCGATACGCTGGCACTGACCGCCGGAGAATTCATGCGGGTACCGGTTGGCCAGGTTGGGCAGGAGTCCGACCCGCTCCATGATCTCACCGACGCGGGAGCGGACTTCGGTCTTTGAAATATCCGGGATGTGCGTGTGAAGCGGCTCCGCTATGATTTGTCCTACGGTCATGCGGGGATTCAGCGCTGCAAGAGGATCCTGAAAAATCATCGGCATATCCCTGCGGACCCTACGTCGTGAACGACGGTCCATGCGGGTCAGGTCCGTCCCGTCCCATAATACCCGCCCGGCGCTGATCGGGACTGTACCGACGATGGCCCGGACAAGCGTGGTTTTACCCGATCCGCTTTCGCCGACAATACCGAGTGTTTCCTGTCTGTCGAGGTCGAACGAGATTCCGCTGACAGCCGTCAGGGTTCGCGGCGGCGTCCAGGGCCAGTGGTTGCGGGTGGGGACCTGGAAGTCGATCCCAAGATTTTCGACGGTCAGCAATGTCGTCATTGTGATGTTGCCGGGAAGTCGATGTGACAGGCCCGCGACCGCTTGCCGGTAGTTTCGAGAACCGGTCGGTTGTCGGCGCATTTCGGCAGGCGGGCGGGGCATCGGGGTTGGAACGGACAACCCGCAGGCAGAGCAAGCATATCGGGAGGATCGCCGACAATCACGCGCAGTTCTTCCTGGCCGCGGTCAAGGCGGGGAATGGTGTCAAGCAGCGCAGACGTATAGGGGTGGCCGGGAGCAGAGAAGATCGCATCCGTCGGCCCGCATTCCATGACCTGTCCGCCGTACATTACCATGATCCGGTCACTTATTCCGGCAACCAGTCCAAGGTCATGGGTAATCAGGATGATGGTCGTGCCGAATTGATCCCGGATATTCTTCAAAAGGTCGACAATCTGCGCCTGAACGGTGACATCGAGCGCTGTTGTCGGTTCATCTGCAATCAGAATCCGGGGGCGGCAAAGAAGTGATATGGCTGTCATGATTCTCTGGCGCATTCCGCCCGAACATTCGTGCGAGAACATGCCGATCCGCTCCCGGGCATCCGGTATCTGCACTGCTTCAAGCATCTGGATGCACTGATCGAGCGCGGCTCGTTTCGACAGGTTTTCATGCTGCATCAGCACTTCGGTCATCTGGTCGGAAATGCGCATGAAGGGATTCAGGGAAGTCATTGGGTTCTGGAAGATTATCGCGATTTCGGTTGCCCGGATTCCGGCAAGCTCAGGTTCCGGGATACCGAGAATTTCCCTGCCGTCGAACTGTACTGAGCCGCTTGCCTGTCCCCGGCGCGAGAGCAGCCCCATGATTGCAAAAGCCGTCTGGCTTTTGCCGGAGCCGCTTTCACCTACGATTGCCAGAATCTCACCGGGGTCGACATCGAAGTCAACTCCGTTGACTGCATGCACGGGGCCATCCTCAGTCGCGAAAGTCACTTCCAGGTTGCGAACCTGCAACAGGCTCATCGGCCGCTGTCCTTCGGGTCGAGCGCATCACGCAAGCCGTCCCCCAAAAAGAAAAATCCGGAGAGCGTGACGATGAAGAAAAACAGCGGGAAGCCGAGTTGCCAGAGCGTGCCATACTGCATCTGTGAAGCGCCGCTGCTGATCAATGCGCCGAGCGATGTGTCGGGTTCCTGTACGCCAAGCCCCAGAAAACTGATGAAACTTTCGTAAATGATCATGTTCGGAACAAGTAAAGTGGCGTAAACGATGGCAATTCCGAGAAGGTTCGGGATGATGTGGCGCAGGATGATCGAAGCGGGCGGGACCCCGGTGACGACCGCATTTTCGACAAATTCCAGGTTCTTGATGCTGAGCGTCTGGCCTCGTATGATGCGCGCCATGTCGAGCCAGGAAACCAGTCCTATACCGATGAACAAAAGGATAATCGAACGACCGAAAACCACAAGCAACAGGATCAGCACGAACATGTACGGGATCGACATCATGACATCGACGATCCGCATCATGATGCTGTCGGTTTTACCACCAAAATAGCCGGCCACGGTGCCGTAGAGTGTGCCGACGACGACCGCGATCAAGGCGCCGATAACGCCCACCATCAGCGATACCCGGGCGCCCTTGGCGGTACGGACGAACAGGTCGCGCCCAAGTTCATCAGTGCCGAAATAATGGCCGGTTTCAAATGAAGGTATGCCGACTGATTTGACGTTGCCGAGGACATTCCAGTCAATTGCATCATCGGACCAGTCAGCCAGCCAGGGACCGGCGATGGCAAATACGCCCACAGACAAAAGGGCCAGAAGACTTATGACTGCGGCGCGATTGCGAAAAAACCGTGTACCGGCATCCTGCCACAGCGAGCGTCCGGTTACGCTCCCCGGCGCATCAGCGGTTTTGATCCGTATCCGAATCGGAAGGTACATCAGATCCTCCAACCGCGGTTCAATAGCGTATCCTGGGGTCGATCAGTGCGTAGGCCACATCGGCCAGCAGGTTGAACAGCACCGTCAACGTGCCGGTAAGGATAGTGACTCCCATGATCAGCGAATAATCCCGATTGATGGCGGCATTGACGAAATACTGTCCGATGCCGCCGGTTGAAAAGTACATGTCGATCACCACTGAGCCAGTGATCATACCGACAAAGGTGGGGCTGAGGTAGGAGATGACCGGCAGCATGGCCGGTTTCAGGGCATGACGAAATATTACCCGGCGCAGAGGCAGACCCTTGGCGCGTGCAGTAAGAATGAAATCGGAATTCAGTACCTCCAGCATCGATGATCGGGTTATTCGTGCAATTGATGCCATAAAGCTGGTCGAAAGGGCGATCACCGGCATCACCAGATAAGGAAGCTGGCCGCCCTGCCAGCCGCCTCCCGGCAGCCAGCCAAGCCAGAGAGTGAATACCAGCACGAGGATTGGCGCCATTACAAAATTGGGCAGCACTTGTGCGCCGATCGATACGCCGACTGCCAGATAATCGAGCCAGGTGTTCTGGCGGACCGCTGCGGCCACACCCAGTAATGTTCCTGTACTGACGCTGATGACAAAGGCCAGGAAGCCATAGGTGAGGGTTACGGGGAACCCCTGTGCGATGATGTCGTTGACGGTGCGGTCCTTGTAGATAAAGGAAGGTCCGAAGTCGAAGTCGACGACGATGCCCCGGATATAGTTGAACATCTGCTCGTAAAACGGACGATCGAGGCCGTATTTGGCTTCAATATTTTCGAGGACTTCCGGGGATAACGGGCGTTCCCCGACAAAAGGACTGCCGGGGGCTGCATACATCAACATGAACGAAAATATGATCAGGATCAGGATCGTCGGTACGGCGATCATGAACCGCCGAAGAATATAGGAAGTCATGGCTTCTCCGGCGCCGGATCAAGGTGCAGACCGATAGAGATCTTTGGAGTACCAGTTCTGCTGTACGTTGTTGTAGGGCCAACCCTTGATATCGGATTTGAGCATGAAGACACTGGTGTAGTGGTAGATGGGGATGATTGCCATGTCATCGGCGATCATCATCTCTACCTGGTAATAGTTGGGCTTCGGGTCGGCCAGTGTTTTCGATTCCCGCATCAGTTCGTCGACCTTCGAATTGAAATAGCGGCCGTCGTTGGCCCCGGATGTGCTGGTCATCAGATCGAGGAAGGTTGAAGCTTCGTTATAATCGCCGCACCAGCCTGCGCGCGCCAGGTCGAACTGCTGGTTTTTGCGTATGTCGAGATAGGTTTTCCACTCGTAGTTGACCAGCTCGGTTTCGACTCCGAGTTTCTGTTTCCACATTTGCGAGGCAACGGTAACAATCTGTTTGTGCGATTCGGAAGTGTTGTAGATCAGCTTCAGATTCAAGGGCGTGTCAGCGCCATACCCGGCCTCCGCCATCAGTCTTTTGGCTTCGGCATCCCGTTCAGCCTGGGTCATCGTTCCATATTCAATAACCGGCGGTTCGAATCCGGCAGTAGCCCTGTGCGTGAAGTTATACGCGGGATACTGCCCGCCCTTGAGTACCGAATCAACCAGTACATCGCGATCAAGTGACCAGGATAATGCTTTTCTGACCTTGACATTCAGAAGCGCCGGATCAGCGCTGTCGGTGTGGTTGACAGCAAAATAATAGGTACACAGAAGCGGAGCGGATGTGGCCTCGTCGGGGTACTGATCTTTCAGATTCGGATACTGCCCGGCGGGGATGCCTGTCTGATCAAGCTCGTCTGCAAGATACCGTGTCAACGCCTGATTCTCGTCATTGATAACCCTTCCGGTCACTTTCTCGATAATGGTTGCCTGGTTGTTCCAGTACATCGGATTGCGTTGGCGTGAGTGGAATTCATTCGGCACGTGGTCGGTCAATATATAAGCTCCGTTCGAAACCATGTTGCCGGGTCGTGTCCAGGCTGCCCCGTGAGCCTCGATGGTCGGCTGGTGTACCGGGAAAAAGGTTGCGTATGTCGTCATTTCCGGGAAATAGGGCAGTGATTGTTCAAGGCGCACTTCCAGTGTGTGGTCGTCAAGCGCCTTTACGCCGAGTTCAGATGGCGGTTTTTCTCCGGCAATAATTGCCGCTGCATTAACGACCGAGGACAACTCGACGTACCACGCATAGGGTGAGGCCGTTGCCGGGTCAACTGCCCGCCGCCAGGCATAAACAAAATCATCGGCGGTTATCGGGTCACCGTTCGACCATTTCGCATTCCTGCGAAGCTCAAAGGTCCAGGTGCGATTCAGATTCGATGCGATGTAGCTTTCGGCAACCCCTGGCGCCAGATTGCCCTCTGAATCCTGGTTGAACAACCCTTCGAACAGATCACGCAGCACATTAAAGCCTTCCGAGTCCTGGTTCAACTGCGGGTCGAGTGTCGGAACTTCGTCAAGCAGGCGGTATGTGAAGGTCTGGTTGTCCGAAAGGGATTCGCCGGTTACCGGATGCGATGCTGTCGCATGGACAATATCCTGGTGGGCCAGAACAAAAATCGACAGGATCAGGGTAACAACAGTTTTCTGTTTCATTCACACTCTCCAGAGCAGGTTTCCTTTTCCGCTGTTAATGATAAGCCAGGCATCTGACAGGATCAAATCGTGTGTCAGGGGCGCTGAATTCGGGTACAGAGATCTGATTTCAGGTCTTGTGCAGGGGGATTGCAGTGGTGTATTTGATTTGTTCCATCGCAAAATTCGAGCTGACATCATTGATGTCCACCTGTTCGATCAGTCGTTGATAAAACCGGTCGTAGGCTTTCATATCGGTAACAACCACACGCATCAGATAATCCAATTCTCCACTCATACGATAGAATTCAACTACTTCCGGCATACTTTTCACTACATTTGAAAACTTCCTGAACCATTTGGCGTTATGCTGGTTGGTCCGGATTGACACGAACACATCCATGTTGCGGTCCAGTTTTTCCCGATTGAGTAATGCCACCCGCTTGCCTATGACGCCGGAGCTCTCCAACATCTGTATCCGCCGCCAGCAAGGTGATTTGGTCAGATTAACCTTTTCAGAAATTTCCGCCGTCGTCATGTCCGCATCATGTTGCAGACAATCCAGGATTTTTATGTCTATCTGGTCCATGCCCTGGTCTCCAAACTCTAACAATTATTGTATTTTGGAATATTATTCCCTATTTAATCACACCCATGGAAATTGTCAAAATACTAAGGCGGAATGCTGATATACTCTTGGTTGACGCCTTCGTAGCTCAGGGGATAGAGCGATCGCCTCCTGATTGCGAACAATTGGGCACCGGAGTGGGAAACCTTCCGTGTGAATCTGCTCAAATTCGGTGAAACCTGGCCGACATTGTCGGTGGCAATACCGAGCGAAGCCTTGAACCTCAGGAATGTGTAGAGACTTGACGGGCAGCACCTGTGGAATCCCCATGGTGAAGAGAAAGTCCAGACCACAAACTCCAGATCGATTCTGACGATGATTCAACTGGAGGTAGCGAAAGCTATAGTGGTATGAAGCGATAGGTCGCAGGTTCGAATCCTGCCGAGGGCGCCATTTATTCCAGTGCCTGGGGGTTCAAATCGCCAGGTTCGTCCCCTTATGTCAGGGGGCTTGATAATTGCCGGATTATTATATAGACTCAGCCGCATGAACAAGAAAGCTGCAATTTCAGGTCAGTCTTTGGCAATCGCGACTGTTCGCGATGATTGCGCTGCTTCGTTGTCTCTCACACCTGCTCTGCTACTGCGCCCGCTGGCGCATTAATACTTCCCCCCTTATCCGTTAATTACCCGAAGCTGCCTTCAAGGCGGAGTCGGTAGCAATAATGCAAATTCAAATCAGGCAATATCATGAAAGACAAATTGATCATATTCGATACAACCATGAGGGATGGTGAGCAGAGTCCGGGCGCATCCATGACCCAGGAAGAGAAAATTCGTATCGCTCAATTACTCGAAAAAATGAGGGTGGATGTAATTGAAGCAGGTTTCCCGGCGGCCAGCCCCGGAGATTTCAGCGCTGTGCAAGCGATTGCCGGGCTAATCCGGGAAAGTACTGTATGTGGTCTGGCCAGAGCCAATCCAAAGGATGTGGAAAGGGCGGGTGAGGCTTTGAAGCTGGCTGCATCCGGTCGTATCCATACATTCATTGCAACGTCTCCGATTCACATGCAACACAAGTTGAGAATGCACCCGGACCAGGTGGTGGAGCATGCTGTTGCCGCAGTTACCCAGGCGAGGGGTTACACCGATGATGTGGAATTTTCACCGGAGGATGCAGGTCGGTCAGAGTTTGATTTCCTGTGCCGGATCATAGAGAAGGTCATTGATGCGGGCGCTGGAACGATCAATATTCCGGATACCGTAGGCTACAATTTACCCTTTCAGTTTGGCGAATTGATCGGGCGATTGATTGAAACGATCCCGAATTCGGATAAGGCGGTCTTCTCGGTGCACTGTCATGATGATCTTGGTCTGGCGGTGGCGAATTCCCTGTCTGCGGTCATGGCAGGCGCCCGGCAGGTGGAATGCACAATCAATGGGTTGGGTGAGAGGGCGGGCAATGCCGCTCTTGAAGAAATAGTCATGGCGGTCAGAACCCGTCAGGACGAATTCAATTGTGATACGAACATCGAAACCACTCAAATTGTTCCTGCGAGTCGCCTGGTTTCCAGCATAACCGGGTTTCCGGTACAACCGAACAAGGCAATTGTCGGCGCCAATGCGTTTGCCCACGAGGCCGGTATCCATCAGGATGGTGTGATAAAGGCTCGGGAAACATACGAAATAATGTCTGCTGAAGACGTCGGCTGGGCATCCAATCGTATGGTTCTTGGGAAGCATTCAGGACGAAATGCTGTAAGGCAGAGGCTGCAAACCCTGGGATTCGAGTTTGATTCCGCTGATCAGATCAACGAGGTATTTGACCGGTTCAAGGAGATGGCGGACAGGAAGCACGAAATCTATGATGATGATCTCAAGGTATTGGTCGCCGAGTCCGGCAACGTTATCGAGAATGATAAATATTCGATGGTGCATGTACGGACCCGTTCAGAAACCGGAATGAAACCTCACTCAACCGTTTCGATAGAGGTTGAAGGCAAGGAGTTCAGCGCATCGGATACCGGCAATGGAGTAGTGGATGCGACATTCAGGGCGATTGACCAGATCGTATGTTCCGGCAGTACACTGAAACTGTATTCGGTCAACAGTATTACCAGTGGCACCGATGCGCAGGGTGAGGTCAGCGTTCGCCTGGAGAAAGACGGGGTGATCGTAAATGGTCATGGCGTAGACCTCGATATCATTCTCGCTTCCGCCAAGGCGTATATTAACGCTTTGAACAAACTGTCGGTGGGTGAGTTTCGCACCCATCCTCAACTCTCGGCAGCAATCTGATTCCATGGCAGACCTGGATGACCGCCAGATTGAGATTCTCGACAAAATCGGAATCGATATCTGGCGGCGGCGGGAAGTACGACCGGAACTCCACGGAGAACTTCATGCCGTAGACGAAACCCCGGCTGCATCCGACCGTGATGATTCTCTTGCCAGTCAAATCGACGATATTCCAGGCAAGGAATCCGAATGCCTGCAACAACTGGCGGAAACCATTTGCAAGTGCCGGAAATGTCCGCTTCACTTGACACGGACAAGGGCTGTTCCGGGGATGGGCAGTCCATTCGCAAGATGGATGTTTGTGGGTGAAGCGCCCGGTTATAACGAGGACCTGCAGGGGCTGCCGTTCGTCGGACGCGCGGGCAAGCTTCTGGACGCAATGATTGCTGCGTTGAAGATGGAACGGAAAGATGTATTTATCGCTAACGTGATCAAATGCCGGCCACCCGATAACCGCAACCCATTGATTGATGAAATCGATCAATGTGAGCCTTATCTGCACAGGCAGTTATCGATCATCAAACCGGCAATTATTATTGCCTTGGGCGCTGTCAGCGCCCAGTCCCTGCTTAAAACCACTGATCCTATCGGCCGGATTCGCGGCAGGGTATATCAATACGGAGATACAGGCATACCCCTGGTTGCGACTTATCATCCGGCTTATCTGTTGCGAAGTCCGACACAGAAAAGAAAGACCTGGGAGGATCTATTGCTTGCAAAGTCCATTGTCGAGGACGGCAATTGACCACTGGTTGAGGGTATGGAATCCGCCCCGGTCAGAGCCGGGTCAGGAGGACAGACCGATAATTAATTTTTGACCGGGAAATAACAGATTGTGTTCAAGTATATTGTTCCATCTTAGAATCTGCGCAATCGAGGCCTTGGTTTCTCTGGAAATTTTCCACAGGGAGTCCCCCGGTCTGATGGTATAGAGAATATAGCCATCCTTGACGCTGATCTCGCCGGAGGATTTTTTTGCATATTGCAATTGACCGGTACTGATTGGAATCCTGAGTACCTGGCCGATTTGAATCAAATGCGAAGAAAGCCGGTTGGCGTGCATAATCGAATCCACCGTCACTCGATGTTTTTTCGCAATCAGGCCCAGGTATTCTCCTTTTTTGACATGATGTCGTGTCCAGCGCAACCTCTGGTGAGCGCTTAGCTCGTCCAATCCCGCAAGTAACTGATCTGCCATATCAGCCGGTAAAACAATAGTGTGGGGTCCGTCGGGAGGAGTGACACCCAGTTTGTAGCCCATATTGAAATAACGGAGTTTTTTCTCGGAGGCGGGAATCAGGGATGCAGCGACATGCAGGTCAGTCTGGATATGAGTGTCAACGACCGCCAGGGTTTGCCTGTTTGGAACCGGGGCCAGTTTGATTCCGTATTTCTCAGGATCGATGATTATGTTCCGAACCGCAAACAGCCTTGGCACGTAGTCCCTGGTTTCCTTGCGCAACTTCAGGTGCGTGAAACCGGTTGGCTTGCCTGCCTTTCTGTTCTTGAGAATTTCCCTGTGTAATTTGCCTTCACCTGCATTGTAGGCGGCGAAGACGTGCTCCCAGTTCTGATCAAATTCTTCGGCAAGATATTGCAGATAATCGAGCGCAGCACGGGTGGATTGAACCAGGTCACGCCTGCCGTCCATCCATGAATCCTGTCTTAGACCAAAGCGTCTTGCAGTGGGGGCAATGAATTGCCACATGCCCGCCGCTTTTGACCGTGAAGTTGCATCTGCCCGATAGGCGCTTTCTATTGCCGGGAGCAGGACAATCTCAGCCGGCATTCCTCTTTTTTCCACTTGATCCAGTATATAAGGCATGAACCAGTAGCCTCGACTGGACAATCGTTCAAAATACTTCGGATTGGCAAACAATTTTTCGTATTTGCTGAATCCAGGATCGGACGCGCCGGAATATTGAAGGCTGAACTGATTTCTCAATTCCTGCCAGAAATCTTCTGCAGGCCGGGATTCAACAACCGTGTTCGAATCGTCCGATAAATCACCGGGGGTTGAAGTGGCGGTCGTATCAGCTTTTGCAGTAATGATTCGGGCATCTGCCGGTTCTCGTTTTTCAACGGGAATCGCTTCTGTTGCGACGTGTCGTACGGCAGTTTTCGGAACAGGGGCGGACTCCATGATACTGATATCATGACTTTTTTCAGGATCGGAGTTGGAGGGCAGGTCTGCTATATTGGAGGGAATGCCACATCCCCCGAGCTGGGCCATGACCGGTAGAAATGCAGCTAACGACAGATATCTCATCACACCGGATAGTATGTTCTGGTATAATTTGAGTCAACTGCCTTGTGAGCTGATCAGCCATAGTCAAACCAACCAGAAGTATGCAATGAAAGAACCAGTCAGGGTTGCGGTAACCGGCGCCGCAGGAAACATTTCCTATGCGCTTTTGTTTCGAATTGCGGCAGGGGATATGCTTGGCAAAGACCAGCCGGTAATTTTGCAGTTGCTGGAAATTCCCCCGGCGATGGACGCACTCCGTGGCGTGGTGATGGAACTGAACGATTGTGCATTTCCCCTGTTGGCGGACATCGTCGCTTCCGATCAACCCGATGTTGCGTTTGCGGGGGTGAATTATGCGCTGCTGGTGGGGTCGAAACCACGTGGACCAGGTATGGAGCGCGGCGATTTGTTAAAGGACAATGGCAAAATATTTTCTGTACAGGGCAGGTCATTGAACGATCATGCCTGTGCTGATGTGCGTGTTCTGGTGGTCGGCAATCCGGCAAACACCAACGCATTGATTGCAGCAGCCAACGCTCCGGACCTGGATGATTCACAATTTTCCGCGATGACCCGACTGGATCATAATCGTGCAATGTCGCAACTGGCGGAAAAGCTGGGCATCCACCATGATCAGTTAACCAGGTTAACGATTTGGGGAAATCATTCTGCAACCCAGTATCCTGATATTTCGCAGGCGCTGGCTGGCGGCATTCCGGTGGCCGACAAGGTGGACCATGAGTGGCTGAAAAATGATTTCATACCCACGGTCCAACAGCGCGGGGCTGCGATTATCAAGGCGCGCGGAGTTTCCAGCGCTGCTTCTGCAGGATCATCTGCTGTCAATCACATGCGTGACTGGATTTCAGGTACAAAACAGGGCGATTGGGTCAGCATGGGGATAATTTCCGATGGCAGTTATGGTATCGAAAAGGGCCTGGTATATTCTTTTCCGGTGACCTGTAAAGACAGTGAATACGAAATAGTTCAGGGCCTCGAAATCAGCGAATTCAGTCGTGAGCGAATGATAACCACTGAACAGGAACTGAAGGAAGAACGTGACGCGGTTGCGCATTTGCTTTGATGAAAAAGATATTTAATGCAGTTACGGCGATATTTGCCCTGGTATTTTCTGTTGCGGTGGGCGCCGATGATGGACTGGACGGTTTGAGGAAAAACCTCGCGGCTATCCTGGCGGATGGCATGGTTATTGAATCAATCGAGCCGTCACCCATGCCGGGCGCTTACATCGTGAAAGTGGACGGGCAAACTGTATTTGTATATAGCGCAGGCGATTATCTGATGGTCGGTGAGGTATACGACAGCGTTCGCGGAGTGAATCTCGGTGAAGAATTGCGGGCCTTGGGCATGGCCCGGGAAATTGGAAAAGTCCCTGAATCCGAAATGATTTTGATGGGCGAGTCGACCGGGCGGTATGTCACTGTTTTTACGGATATCGACTGCACTTACTGTCGGCAGTTTCACAAAACAGTGCCTGAACTGCAAAGTCGCGGACTTCAGGTCAGGTATCTGATGTTCCCAAGGGCAGGCCTGCAATCAGAGAGCTATCTTGGAGCCGTTTCTGTCTGGTGCTCCGAGAATCAGCCGGAATCGATGACGGTCGCCAAATCCGGTGGTTATGTTGAACCAAAAACCTGTGACAATCCGGTAGCCCGGCAGTACCAGCTGGGTAAGCGCATCGGTGTAAGGGGAACACCGACCATGGTGCTTGACAACGGCATCATCATTCCTGGGTTCGTGGGTCCCGACGAATTGCTGGCGGCAGCCAATATGGTTGATAACTGAATCCCGGAATTATTCCAGGGTGCTGGAAATTTGATCGAGCTGGTTATCCTTGAAGATTAACGAGGTAAGATACTGTTCGGCCTGCCCGGTTTCTCCATCCTTCACCGAGTAGTAGAAATCCCAGCGATCCTTGTTGAAAGGGTCATTGATCAAGGGAGAACCCAATATACGGGACACTTCCCGCTTTGTCATTCCTGTCTGGAGTTCAGAAATCATCTGTGCGGTTACCAGATTTCCCTGCTGGATATCCGGTTTGTAGAGAAAACCGCAACCATTCAGTGAAATGATTATTGCCGCAACAACCGCGAATTTACCGATACGAAAACCCATCACAATTTCATCCCGTTTATAAATATTTCAACACCGCAATTTCATCGCAATTCAGAAATTTGGGACAGTTGATACAGGCTCCCCAGACCTTTTCAGGCAATTCGCTCATTTCCACAACCCGATATCCATATTTTTCAAAAAATCCAACCTCGTAGGTTAGCGCCATCAGCTTTGACAGCCCGATTGTACGGGCATCATCTTCCAGCTTTTCGATCAGCCTGATGCCAAGTCCCTGTTTCATATACCCCTTGCTGACCGCCAGGCTCCGGATCTCTCCAAGCTCGCCAGTGTAAATCAATAATGTGGCACAGGCAACGATTTCGCCGTTGTCTTCGGCCACATAAAAATCCCTCATTGCACTAAGTATGTCGAACTCCGACCTTGGCAATAATACACCATTGTCACTGTAGAATTTCAACAGTGCGTAAATACCTTCTACATCGTCCAGGCCTGCCGGTCGGATTTGCAGTTTATTTATGACCGAAGGGATGTTCATACAGACTCAAGCATCTCCTGGGCATGAGCCATGGATTGTTCCGTAATTTTCCTGCCTCCGGTCATACGGGCAATTTCCTTGATTCGTTGATCAGGGTTGAGCCTGGTGACGGTGGCGCTCACTGTATTTTGCCCATTATTCCGGTGCTTGGTAACATGGAAATGATGATCGCCCCGGGCGGCCACCTGGGATAGATGGGTCACGCAAATCACCTGGGTTGATTGCCCCAGGGTTCTCAGCTTCTGGCCGACTACAGTGGCGACTTCTCCTCCAATTCCTATATCGACTTCGTCAAAAATCAATGTCGGTACTTGCGCTTTCTTTGCCAGTGCGACCTGAATTGCCAGGGATATTCTCGACAATTCACCGCCGGAGGCAACCTTGTTCAATGGTTGAAAAGGGTGTCCCGGGTTGGTCGATACCAGAATCTCGACAGACTCGTTGCCATGGCGTGTGAACGAATTGGGCTCTGTAGGGGTGAATTGAATATCCACTTTCCCCCCCTGCATTCCCAGTTCCTGTAAGATTTCAATGACTTCATGAACCAGTTTATTCGCCGCTTTCTTGCGCGATTCGGTGATTCTTTGGGCGATTTTCCGATATTTTTCATATTCCGCGGCATAAAGCAGGCGCAGCCGTTTCAGTTCACTTTCCGGGTTTTTCAGATTGTCCAGTTCTCTTTTCATGGCCCGGGTATGTTCAAAAAGCGAATCCGGTTGAACCCGGTGTTTTCGGGCCAGGGAATGGTATTGGGAAAAACGTGATTCGATAGTCTCAATTTCCTCGGGGTCAAGATCCATATCCCGGTAAAATGGACGGAGTTGAATCGCCGCTTCCTGAAGGTTGATTTGTGCTTCGCCGATCATATCGCTGATTGGTTTCAGTTCGGTCGCAAATTCACAGAGCTGGTCAAGTTGCTGTCCATACTGGAGCAATCTGCTGCTGATATTGTCGTCGTCCGATTCATATAATTCATCGACTATCCGTTTCAGGCCGGTTGTCAATTCCTGTTGATGACTGAGTCGCTTATGGGTTGATTCCAGATCTTCCCATTCCCCGGATTGCGGGTTCAGTTCAGATAATTCATTGATCTGATATTTCAGCAGGTCTGCGCGCTCACGAGTAATGTCGCTCTTATCCAGAACCCCGGATATCTGTTTCGTGATATCCAGAAGAACGTCATGATACGTGTTCAGCCTGGCTAAATCACCAGGATTATCCGCTGCACTGTCCAGCAGGCGCAGTTGTGTGGATTTTTTCAACAGGGAGTGGTGTTCATTCTGACCATGAATGTCCACCAGTTCCCTGCCAATGTCCCTTAGTTGAGCGGCGGTGACCCCGTGACCATTGATAAAGCCCCTGCTGGGTTTGTCTCTGCGCAATATTCTCTTCAGTATGCATTCATCCTGCATGGTCATTTCATGCTCCTGCAGCCAGTGCATCGCAGGATGCTCAACGGGAATGGAGAACCCGGCCTGAATCAGGGCAGTATCATGGGCGTGGTGGATATAGCTGTTGTCGGACCGATGCCCCAGCAGAATGTCTATCGCATCCACGATCAGCGATTTGCCGGACCCGGTCTCTCCGGTGACAGTCGTGAAGTTGTCATCAAACTCGAGTTCTATATGCTCTGCGATGGCAAACTGATTGATTTCAAGCCAGTCAATCATTTTTATCTCAAGACTTGGATTTCAAGCTTTATCTCTGCCAGCCAAGCTTGGAATAGAGTGTTTCGAAATGGTTGAATCCTTCAATTCGAATCAGTTTCAATTTCTTCGGGGCTTTTGTAATAGTGATGGTTTCATCGCCGGTAACCCGATAACTCAAAACACCATCGAGAGCCAGATTGGCTTGAGATTCGCGGATTTCGATTGCGGTGATTTCTATCGTGTTGTTCTCATCAAGAATAATGGGGCGGTTGCTTAATGTATGAGGGCAAATTGGCGACATGGAGATTACGGAGAGATCCGGATAGATGATAGGCCCGCCCGCGGACAGTGCATACGCAGTGGAACCCGTCGGGGTTGCAAGTATCAGTCCGTCACTCCTTATCTGGCTGACATAATTGCCATTCACCCTGATCTCGAATTCAATTACCCGGCCGGTGTTGCCCTTGGAAAGCACTATCTCGTTCAATGCGTAGCCGGAAAAAACCACCTGTTCATCTTTGACTGTGGCGCATTGAAGCATGGTTCGCTTTTCTACAGCGTATTGCCCGTTCAGTATGGAGCCAATGCCGGTTTCGAGGTCGGAAAAGGAGATATCGGTAAGAAATCCCAGTCGTCCCAGATTGATGCCAATAGCTGGAACACCCTGGTCTGCTAGAAGTCGGGCAACATGCAGCAGCGTACCATCGCCTCCGACTACTATGGCAAGATCGATCTGATCGCCTATAGCCAGGCCCTGTTCATCGATTCGATCTCCTTCGATTTCACTGGATGTGGTGTTCCCGAGCAAAACTGAAAGTTGTTTCTTTTCCAGAAATTCTTTGACTATTGCAATGGCATCCGCCACACTGTTATCGTTGAATTTTCCGAATAGACCTATATTTGTAATATTCACAACAATGACAGCAGCTTAAACAGGTAGTATACAACAGGATTAATGTATGACAGGGAAAAGTCAGTAACCAACACGATGCTTGACCGACTGAAAAGTTTAAAAGATAATGACTGGCAACGGGTGTGGATGACATAGTGTCTCCATGAAAAACCACCAGATAATTTATTACAATACTGGCTGCAGTCTATGCCTGCTTCTGATGATATCCAACTGAGCGAAAGAGCACGAGCCGTTCTTAATGGATTGATTCATCGTTATATAGACGATGGCATCCCCGTGGGTTCAAGAACCCTGGCAAAGGAGACCAACCTGTCTCTCAGTTCGGCGACAATCAGGAATGTGATGGCGGACCTGGAAGACCTCGAATTGATTCAGGCTCCGCACACTTCCGCCGGACGAATACCGACAGTGAAGGGCTATCGGTTTTTTATCAATGGCATTCTCAAGGTCGGACCGATTAACATCCGATCCTTCGGCAAAATCTCGAAGAGACTGGGCAGCGTTTCCGACCCAAACAGTATTCTCACGAGTGCCACGGAAATGCTTTCCCAAATTACTTCCTTTGCGGGGATAGTGTCGACTCCCGACACCCGTCAGGCCCATTTCAGGCATATTGAATTTATAAAGCTGTCTGACCTGCGTGTACTTGCGATTCTGGTTACCGATGATGGGCAGGTGCAGAATAAAGTACTGTGGGCCCACCGGGAATATTCCAAGTCGGAACTGATCGAGGCGACCAATTATTTTAACAGTGAGTATAGCGCCATGACGCTTGAGGGCGTCAGAGCACAATTGATCCTCCACATGAAGCAGGATCGCAAGAGCATGCATCGTGAAATGAGGACTGCGGTGAAGATGGCGGGCCAGTTATTTGATCGCGATAATTACAGTTTTGAAACTGTTCTGGTCAGAGGTGAGAATAATCTGCTCTCTATTCCCGGTTTTTCAGAATTGGACAAGCTGAAGGCATTATTCGACGCGTTCAAAGCCAAGCAGGTATTATTTGATTTACTGCAAAAAAGCATGTTCAGCGGTGGCGTGAATATCTTTATCGGAGAGGAATCAGGTTATGAACCGTTCCAGGATTGCAGCGTTATCTCGGCGCCTTACGTAGTCGACAACAGGCGGGTCGGTGTGCTTGGGGTGATCGGTCCGACCAGAATGCAATATGAGGAAGTGATTTCCACAGTTGATGTAACTGCAAAATTGCTGGGCAGTGCGTTGAGCGCCCATGCTTCGCGCCCCCAATAGTCTGATCACAGTCCAGCAACACCGCATGGGGGATATTGAAACACTTTTCGATCAGCTTGAAGCCTTTGCGCCTGCGCCTTTGGCCGACTGGCGCCCTGAAAAGACGGTGGATATGGATTTACGAATAGATGCGGCCGGAGTCTGGCATTATCGGGGATCACCGATCCGTCGTCATCGTATATCGAAACTGTTTTCCACTGTGTTGAGCCTGGAAGACAAGGAATATTATCTGGTTACTCCCCCGGTCAAATATAGAATATCCGTAGATGATGCACCGTTTCTGGCGGTCGAAATGAACAGGCAGGGGCAGGGTGCGAATCAGAATCTATATTTCCGGACGAATATGGATGAGGTCGTATTGGCTGATCGTAACCACCCGATTGTGGTGGAAACGGATAGTCAAACCGGTGAACCTTCACCCTATATCGAGGTGCGCAATGGTCTGGATGCAAAAATGACCCGGTCCGTGTTCTATCAAATGGCTGAATTGGCGGTGTGTGCAGACAATGTCGATGCTGGCAGTGTCAATTATGGTTTGCACAGTGCCGGGACACTGTTTATAGTGGGATAATTGAAACAAAACAAAAGAGATTAAAACAAATGAGTTGGCAAAAGAAAATTCTTCGAGTTGATCTGACGTCAGGTACAACCTCGGTTGAGCCATTGAACCTGGATTGGGCAAATGACTATCTCGGGCTTCGTGGATTAGGAACGAAATATCTGTATGAAGAAATGGATCCTGCTGCGGATGCGCTCGGACCTGGCAATGTGTTGATTTTTGCCACTGGTCCGCTGAGTGGAACGATGGCCTCAACCAGCGGTCGTTATGGCGTACTTACCAAGGGCCCTCTGACCGGCGCGATTGCCTGTTCCAATTCAGGCGGCAAATTCGGCGCCGAATTGAAGTTTGCAGGATATGACTTGTTGATACTGACTGGCAGGTCGGCCAATCCGGTTTATCTGAATATCCGGGATGAGAAAGTTGAAATTCTGCCAGCGGATGAAATCTGGGGTAAATCCGTCTGGTTCGCGGATGAATGGATTCGAAAGAAACATCAGGACCCCGAGGTCAAAATAGCCGCCATCGGAAAATCAGGTGAGAACCTGGTTCGATATGCCTGCGTCGTAAATGACCTGCACCGCGCGGCAGGTCGATCAGGTGTAGGCGCCGTCATGGGCAGTAAGAACCTCAAGGCGATTTGCGCGAGGGGTACGTTGGGAGTGAGAAGTGAAAATCCCGAGCTGTTCATGAATGTGATCGGGGAAACCAATAGTGAGTTGCATTCCAGCAGTGGCAGACGGGGTTTGATGCGATATGGCACTCATGCAATGCTGGACAGCATGCAGGAGTTTGGAGGATTGCCGACCCGAAATTTTCAGGATGTCACTTTTGAAGGGGCAAGCAAAATCAATCACGAGTCAGTAACCATCAGAAACCGAAATGGACATACCAACCTGATACGTAATGCCGCCTGTTTTGGATGCACTATCGGCTGTGGGCGGATATCAAAAATCGATCCGAATCATTTCAGCGTCAGGGATCGACCGGAATATCTGGTTGCATCAGGCGGCCTCGAATACGAAACCGCATTTGCCTTTGGCCCGGTAGTCGGAGTGGATGACCTTGACGCGATGACCTTTGCTGGATTCATGATGAATGAGCATGGCATGGACCCGATTTCATTCGGCGTCACACTGGCAGCGGCTATGGAATTGTACGAGATGGGAGTGATTACCAGGCAGCATACCGATGGGGTTGATCTTCGTTTCGGGAGCGCCGAAGCGTTGGTTGTGATGTCGGAAAAAACCGGTCTTTGTGAAGGTTTCGGCCAGGACCTGGGACTCGGATCGAAGCTGCTGTGTGAGAAATACGGCCATCCTGAACTTGCGATGGTTTCCAAGGGACAGGAATTCGCTGGTTATGATGGCCGCTCGATGCAGGGCATGGGACTGGGTTATGCGACAAGTAATCGCGGCGCATGCCACCTGAAGCATGATACCTTTACCGAAGACTATGAGCACCCGGGCACGAAGGGTAAGGCCCGGGCCTGTGCCACCACCCAGGATTTCGTATCAATGGTGGATTCCACCGGGCTATGTCTGTTTACGACCGGCACATGGGATTACGAGGATTTTGCGAAAATGGTGAATGCGTGCATGCCGGATAAGTGGGATGAAGAGCGCTTGCGTCAGACCGGCGAACGAATCTGGAATCTGGAGAAATTGTTCAATCTGAAGGCGGGCCTGACGATCAGGGACGATACCCTGCCGCCGCGAATCCTTAAAGACCCTGCGCCTGCAGGATTCAACAAGGGCGGTGTGTGTGAGCTGGATGTGATGATTCCTGAATATTACAAAGTCCGCGGCTGGTCAAGTGCAGGCATCCCGTCAAAAGAGAAACTCGAGTCGTTAGGCTTATAGATTTATTCGGGCGCCTTCTTTCTCTTTGGCCTGATCAGCCAGGCGCCGAGCGCGGGCAGCAAAATGATGGCGCCGATCATATTGACCAGGAACATGAAGGTCAGCACCGTGCCCATATCCGCCTGAAATTTGAGCGGGGCGCCAACCCAGGTGGCGACTCCCGCCGCCAGGGTAAGCCCGGTGAGCAATACCCCGGTGCCGGTTGTGGCCAGGGTGCGCTCGTAGGCAAGAGCGAAGTCCATCCCCTCGGCGAGCCAGGTGCGAAGCTGGTTATAGATATAGATACCGTAATCCACCCCGATGCCGACACCCAGCGCCACCACGGGCAAAGTCGAGATTTTAAGCCCGATTTCCAGCCATACCATCAGCGTATAAGCCAGTAGCGATACCATCACAAGCGGTACGATGATGCACACGGTTGCCGCTATCGAGCGGAAGGAAATCAGGCACAACAGGATCACGGCCGCGTAGACGTAAAGAAGGATGGGGAACTGGGAGGCCTCGACTTCCTCGTTGGTTGCCGCCATCACTCCGACATTGCCGGATGCCAGTTCAAAAGCGATACGCTCCAGGGCGGTCGGATTGTGGGTGCGGAAGGATTTTACGGCTTCGACAACGCGCTTGATGGTCTCGGCTTTGTGATCGGTGGTGTAGATCGAAATCGGCATTACGCTGCAATCGGAGTTCAGCAGTCCGCTGCTGGTCGGCACTGGAGAGACGGCCTGTACCAGGGTATAATGATTACGCGGCAACGTCTTCCATTTGAGATTACCCTCATTCCAGCTAGCATTGATCTTGCGGGCTTCTCCGGCCAGTCCGTATACTGACTGTACCCCTTCCACATTGCGCATATACCATTCGAATTCATCGAGCGCATGCATCACCTCGTAGTCAATACAGCCTTCGGACATGGTCTGGGTGATCACGGTGAGTACGTCAACGCCAATCCCGAAGTTTTCGGTAATGATGGCCGTGTCGATATTGTATACCGAGTCGGTGTGCAGTTCGGGAACGCCCTGATGTTCGTCACCGACCCGTATCTGCGGCGCAAAGTATGAACCGGCTGCCAGTAACGCCAGGGCTGCGGCGATCACCGCTGCCGCCGGTCTCCGGTGTGCTACAAGGGCAATTCGAGACCACAGTAGACGCAACAGGTCATCTCTGGCGTGTGCCGCCTGAATCTGTTTGGCATCGGTGCGAAACCAGGAGAGCAGGACCGGCAGCAGCGCCAGATTGGTCAGCAGGATGAACGCAACCCCGAGGCTTGCGGTCATCGCGATTTCCCGGATGACCTGCACCTCTATCAGCGAGATGGCAATAAAGCCGGCCGAGTCGGAAACCAGCGCTGTGATGCCGGGCAGCAGCAGGCGGCGGAAGCTGGTGCGCGCCGCCTCCAGGCCACTGGCGCCTCGAATCGTTTCGGCTCTCACCGAGTTGATCATCTGCACCCCGTGGCTGACTCCGATCGCAAAGACCAGAAACGGGACCAGGATGGACATCGGGTCCATGCCAAAGCCAAGAGCGGTAACCCCGCCCAGTTGCCAGACTACCGCTACCAGGGAACAGACCAGCACCGGTATCGTCAAACGAAGCGAGCGGGTATAGGCATAGACAAACAGGCCGGTGACGATAAAGGCGATCCCGAAAAAGACCATCACCCGGGTGGCGCTGGCTGCGACATCCCCGACCACCTTGGCAAATCCAATGATGTGTACATTCATGCCGGGGCGCTTTTCGGCCTGTTCGCGGATGTCTTCAAGCTGCTGTGCAACCTCCAGGTAATCCAGCCGATTCCCGGTATTGGGATGAAACTCCTGCAGTTTGCCGCTCACGATGGCGCCGCTGAAATCATTGGCTACCAGTCGGCCGACAATACCGGCCTTGAGGATGTTTTCCCGCACCCGGGCAAATCCGGTTTCAGTTGGAGTAAAGTCTGCCGGCATCACATTACCCGCAGTGACGCCGTCTTCCACAACTTCCAGGAAGCGTACGTTCGGAGTCAGTATCGAGTAGACCTGGGTGCGGTCGATACCCGGCAGGAAGAACATGGCATCGGTCACCTCCCGCAGCGCGTCGAAGAACTCCGGGGTAAACATATCTCCATCGTCTGCCATCAACGCAATCATGACCTGGTCGGCGCCGCCGAACTCATCACGATATTCCATAAATGTGTGCATGTACTCGTGTTCCAACGGCGCCAGTTTGGTAAAACCGGCATCGACCCGTAATCCGGTTGCGAACCAGCCCATGACCAGGGTAAGCAGGGTAAATATCGCCAGTACAAGCCAGCGGTGGGAGAACAGCAGTTTTTCGATCGCGGCGGCCAAATGTATTTCCGGTATGTCTGTCGGTCAGGGCGGGAACCGGAGTGCTACGAACGGTTCCAGGGCAGACGGAGGATGCCGAACTCTCCGATCAGCAGTATATTACCGTCGGCCAGTGGCAACGCGGTCGAGATGCCCTGGCGAGACGGCAGTTGCTCCAGCGATACGCTGCGCCCATTGTCCATACTGGTGAGCAGGGTCCCCTCCAGGCCAGTGATCAGCAGGGCGCCGGATTGCAGTTGCACAGCGCTGGTCAGAGTGGCAGTGGTGGCGGTCGGTATCTGTGTCCAGTTTTCGCCATCGTCCATGGAGCGGAACAGATGCCCGCGGATTCCCAGCAACAGCAACTCCCCTCCTTTAAGTGCAAGGGCGCCGAACCACGAACCGGTGTAGGGGGAAGGCAGTTCCTGCCAGCTATCCCCACCGTCCCCGGAACGGTAGATCACTCCCGCCTCGGCAGCGATGAGAAGCTGGTGCGGCGTAACCGGCAGCAGTGCGTTCAGGTGAAAATCATCCTCGCTGATGGTGCGTGAAGTCCAGGTATCACCGCCGTCCTCAGTAGCCAGGAAATAGCCATAGGCGCCAACGGCAAATCCGGTGTGTTCGTCACGAAACCAGACATCCAGCAAGGGGCGCTCTTCCTCAGGCGCATGGTGTACTATTTGCCAGCTTGCGCCCCCGTCCCCGGTACGCAGGATCACAGCATCGTGACCGACCGCCCAGCCGGTTTGTGTGTCGTGCATGTGTACAGCGGTAAGCAGAACACGGACAGGCGCCTGCGCCAGCCGCCAGTTTACTCCGTCGTCCACAGAGGTCAGGATGTGGCCCCGTTCACCGACTACCACCAGACGTGAACCGGCGGTGTCGGCGTCCAGCAGCAGTGAACGGCTCGCCAGGGGGGAGTGCGGAATTGCCGGCTCAGCCGTGCCGATGTCCGCTATTGATAACTGTAGCGACAGACACGAGACCAGTACCAGCGCGGCTGCACTTCGGCCTGGGCTCCATAATGTCATGCGGGACAGATGATGCTAATTAACGCAGGCCCTCACGACGCAGGGCTCCCGGAGTGAAGTCCCGGCTGGTCACCTCGACATCCCAGGTGCACATGTCATACTCATTGTTGAGGCCGAGCGCCAGGTAGCGTCCCGCTTGCAGGTCGGTGTGTACTTCCAGGGTCAGCCAGGTCAGTGGTTTCTGGTAATAGTTGATGACATGGCCTTCTGATACTCTCCAGAGCTGGTCCCGGTTGTCGTATATGTCGGCCAGCAGAATATGCCAGGAGTCCTCATCCACATACAGGGTACGGCGCTTGTAGATATGCGTTGCACCCTCTTTCAGGGTTGCTTCGACCACCCACACCCGGTGCAGTTCGTAACGCAGATTTTCCGGGTTGACATGCAGCGGTCGGAGGATGTCGGAGAAGGACAGTTCATCGCTGTGCAGTTTGTAGGAATTGTAGGGCACATACATTTCACGCTTGCCAAGCAGTTTCCAGTCATAGCGGTCCACCGCCCCATTGTACATGTCGTACTGGTCGGAAGTGCGCAGCCCGTCGCTGGTGGTGCCCGGATTGTCATAGGCGATATTCGGAGCCCGCCGCACCCGCCGCTGACCAGGGTTGTAGGTCCAGGCCCGGCGTGGTTCGCGCAACTGGTTCATGGTTTCGTGTACCAGCAGGATGTCGCCCGCCAATCGCGCCGGGGCCAGTACTTTTTGTTTGAACAGAAACGTGGTGTTGTCCAGCTGTTCCGTTGTCATGCCGGGCAGTGAGTAACGCAGTTCGATCTCCAGCCCGTACTTCACCATGGTATAGTCGCCGCCCCGGGTTACCGCCGCCTGACCGGTAACGCATTCAACCGTTTCACCGCGGTAACGCAGCAGGTGATTCCAGATCACTTCCTCTCCATTTTCCGGAATTGGAAAGGGGATGCCGACTGCCGCGCCTTCCACTCCGTTGCCATTGTCAACCAGTCTGGCGGTTGCGGCAATCTCTCTGGTGGCGTCATAGATGCGTTGCGGTACGGCCGCGCTTCGTCGGGTCGGGTAGACCGGAAGGTAGAATGTCGGGTAAGTTTCCAGCATGCGCTGGAGGCCTACGGAGAGGCGGTCACGATGCTGGTCCAGGTTATCCTGGTTGATGATAAACAGAGGTTCGTCATCCGCGTACGGGTCAGGATGGTGGTCGCCGCGGACATAACCGGGCGGCGGAGTGGTGATACCGCCGGTCCAGGCCGGGATCGTGCCTTCGGCGTTGCCGGCTTGTTCCGCCCCGAGGGGAGTCAGATCCTTGCCCAGCCGGTCAATCTGGTCACTGCTTATCCCGGCGTGCGTCAGGGAGGGCAGCATGCACCCGAAGACGAGCGCCGCGCGGAAAATGAGTGTGATTCTTTTCATGGCAGTCGGCCTCAGAAGGAGTATTTGAGGGAGGCGGTTACAAAGTCGCGGTCACTCAGCAAGTTGGTATCGCCAGTTTGCAGGGTATAGCTGACATCTCCCTGCCAGCGGTCCAGATAGCCCACGCCCAAACCGAAAGTGATTACCTGGCGCCCTTCCAGGAAAGCTCCACTGGGAGTTGGACTATTGCCGCTGATGTCATGTTGCCACTGCAGGTAAGGAGTGAGCCGCGCGGCGCCGACGGCGTTATTGTAATTGAGCAGTATGGCGGCCCGATACCCAACGGAGGTGGGATCGGCCAGTTCTGCGCCGATACCGAGGCTGTCCAGCGGCGTTGTCATTTGGTCCGGCAGGTCGTGCACATGCATCACCGCCGCTTCCGCGATTATCGTCGCGGTGTCCGCTCCCAGGGTGGAGCCGAACAATTTGGTCGCAGTGACCTGAAACTGGCTGATGTCGCGTTCGACGTAACCCTGGACGGGCTTGTCAAGACGGCTTTCCAAAGCGGCAAGCGCTGCCTGTAACCGGCCAACAGTGACGAGGTCGCCTGTTGCGGCCGCAGCCTGGATCCGGCCCCCGAGTTGCAGAGAGCCGATGATGGGTTCGAGTCCCTCTGTAAGCAGGGACTCCTCTGTTCTTTGCAGAGGCGCATCGGAGTGGAAGGTATATTCGCCCTGCAATGCCCATCCCGAATCCGTGTGGACTGTATTGAAACTGAGCCCCATGCTCTGGACATCTTCAGGATATTCGGCGTAGTAGTGCGCGGCTTTGGCATAGCGATCAATTGCAAGGATGCTGGCGATTCCGGCGGTTTGTGTGGCAATTCCGTCATTCAAAGCCTTTAGCTGCACAGCGTTCAGGCCGGCAAGAAATTGACCCAGTTGCGCATCCGAACAGAGGGTCGGGAGGCGCAGAGACTGTGTGCAGGCCGATTTGGAAAGGGTATTGACAATCGGACCTGTGGGGTCGCTGGCTGCGGCGGCCGCGGCGCGCCCCGCATCGTAACCCGTCCGCCGGGGAATTGCGCTGATGAATGGCAGGTGGCTATGATGATTGATGAAATAGAACCCGAATTCTGTAGCGTTCAGTGTCTCCGCGAAGTAGCGCATTGCAAGTCCCCATTGACCGGAATCGTCCGGTTCCCTGTCCGGGCCGCGAGGTACTCCCAGAAATTTGGGGTCATGCAGTGGTTGGGCCGGCAACCCCGCCGGAACCAGGGCGCCGTTGATGGCTGGAGTGAGCGCTCCGAATCCTCCACCCATATCTGTTGTCGCGCCATCCAGAGAGCCGCCGGAAAGGAAGGCCGTGTTCCCGCCGGGGCCGAAATAATCATTGGTGGAGAAATAGGTGCCGGACGCATCCGCTTCCGTGTTATCCCATTGCAGTTGATAAAAGCCCTCCACCGACAGGTTGTCTGTTGGCGCTATGGATGCCGAGAGCATCGAGACCGGCACCAGCCCCTCGCGCAGTTCCGCGCCCGGCGTGCGGAATTTGGTGACATCAAACGGGTTGATGACATTGATGCCGCCCTGGATGAAGGTGCTTTCTCCCCAGTTGAGCACATGCTTGCCCAGACGTACAGTTACCGGTATTTCATCAACATCGAACGTATTGGTGACATACAGGTCCAGTAGCTCGATGTCATCGCCCGCCACATCCTTCGCCTCTTCGGATAATGGTTTATGCTGGCGTGTTCCATCCTTGTTCTCGAAGTCCAGGAACCCGGTGAAACGGGTGAAGAGGCCGAAATTCCGATAGTTAAGTTCCAGTTCGCTGGTGAATTTCGAGGTATTGCTGACCACGCCGCGGCCATAGTTGCGGGTCCCGTCGTCGGTGTTGATACTGGTTTTGCTGTAGTCGGGGTCGGCAACGCGAAAGGTGAATCCGTGAGAGAGAGTCGTGTCAAAACTGCCTGTCCACTCTCCGTTGCGAATTTCAGCTGCCTGCACCGGCGGCAATGTGTGCAATGCCAGGCCAAGTATAAAAACACCGGTCAGCAGGCGCAGGGAGGAAAACGAAATTAGATGAGTGAAGTCACTCATTACTCTATAAGCCATGAAATTCTCCAGGAAAGTGGAATTCAGTGGGCATTCAGTTTACACAAATTCGGGTCTGCGTCAAACTCTTTGAAGCAAACAAGGATGCCGGCACGGTTCAGGAATGAGACCTGTCCTGGTATTCTTCGATGATCTGTTCGCTTATACCTACGGTATTGAACCCTCCGTCAACATAGGTGATTTCTCCAGTGATGCCCGAGGCCAGGTCGGAGCACAGAAATGCGGCCGTGTTTCCTACTTCTTCGATGGTCACGGCACGACCGAGGGGAGCCACTTTCTCGAAGTGGCCCAGCATCTTTTTGAAATTCTTGATCCCTGCTGCGGCCAAAGTTCTGATCGGGCCTGCTGAAATCCCGTTTACGCGAATGCCCTGTTTGCCAAGTGATTGGGCTGTGTAACGCACATTGGCTTCCAGGCTGGCTTTGGCCAGTCCCATCACGTTGTATCCCGGCATGGACCGAACCGAACCGATATAAGTCAATGTCAGCATTGAACCGTTTCTGCCTTCCATGAGTGGCAGCGCCGCCCTGGCCATGGCGGCAAAGCTATAGGAACTGATTTCGTGGGACACCCTGAATCCTTCACGAGTTACCGCGTTCAGGTAAAGACCCTCGAGTTCTTCCCTGGGGGCGAACGCGATGGAATGAACAAGAATATCCAGTCCATCCCAGAATCCGGCCAGCTCGGTGAACAGGTTGTCGATTTGCCGGTCACTGACGACATCGCAAGGCAACACGATTTCAGAGCCAAGCTGATTGGCCAGATTTTCCACTCTGGGTTGCATTTTCTCATTGGGATAGGTGAACGCAAGTATTGCACCCTGCCGGTGCATTGCCTGTGCAATCCCCCATGCAATTGAACGATTACTGGCGACTCCGGCAATTAATACCCGTTTACCTGATAGAAAACCCATATGATGCCTCTTTTGTTAAACTGCCCGATTAAATTGGTGATCAGAATGATTTTAACAGTATTCAGGAATATTTTACGCCGCCATGCCCATGGAATCACTCATCGTTCGTTCGGATAAGGTCAGCGAAAATATCGCAAGGCAGGCGGGCAGGTGGCTTGGGTCTGAAATTATTCCAATAGATCAATATGTTGCAGGAAAAGAGACATTCATATTGGAGATAGCAAATCTTGAAATGGCGTTATTCTTGAATGACAGGCCCGAACTGAAGCCTCTTACTCTGAACTTCGACCAGGCTCGAAAAGGCACAGGCAGAGATCCGTTGTTGCGGGCTATTGGCAACAACGTCAATACTCTCGTCGATATGACTCCAGGGTGGTGCACAGATGCGCTTCAGATCGCCAGGCAGGGTATCAAGGTGTCCGCAATCGAGAGAAACAGGGTTGTCTTCCTGATGATCCGTAACGCCAGAACCGGAATGCAGGATGCGTTATTAAGGGAGCGCCTGCACCTGTTCCATGGTCGATCGGAACGCTGGTTGGAAACGCAGGAATATCGGCCCGACGTAATTTATCTGGATCCTGTGTTTCCGGAAAAAACCAAATCCGCGGCTACCCGAAAAGAGATGGTGATTCTGCAGCGCTTAAGCAAACATGACGATGACGGCAATTGTGGAAATGATCAGAGTTTATTCGGTACGGCAATGAAACATGCACAGAAACGTGTGGTCGTCAAAAGATCCCGTAATGCAGCGCCCCTCGCTCCGGGCAAGGTCGGTGACACTCGCAGCAAGCTGGTGAGATTTGATATCTATAAACCGGATAAATATATTAATATTGCGCTTTGACTGGAGTAGACAAAAATAACATGCATCCAAAAAATCTGGTTTGGATTGATCTGGAAATGACCGGGTTATCGCCTTCGACAGACCGAATTATTGAAATCGCAACCATCGTCACCGATGCCCATCTGAATATCATTGAGGAAGGGCCTGTAATAGCGGTTCATCAACCGTTGAAGCGACTCGTTGAGATGGACGACTGGAATACAGAAGTTCATACCAAAAGCGGCCTGGTCAAAAGGGTAAGGGAATCCCGCTTCGATGAACGGCGGGCAGAGCAGGCGACGATTGAATTTATTTCCGGACATGTACCGGTTAATCGTTCTCCGCTTTGCGGCAATTCGATTTGCCAGGACAGGCGTTTTCTGGCCAACTACATGCCTGAACTGGAATCATATCTGCATTACCGAAACCTTGACGTTTCTTCGATCAAGGAATTGGTAGTGCGTTGGCGCCCCGACCTTCGGGACGGGTTCCGCAAGCAAAATACCCATAAAGCGCTGGATGATATCCGGGAATCGATCGAGGAACTGAAGTATTACAGGAAGACATTCATCAATGTCAGTGAGCCTGGCGTCTGAGCGCCCATCGCACATGCTCGCGGACAAGTTCAGATGAGTGGGATTGCCGGGCCTTCAGTGTGTCCATGACCTGGTCAGAGCGGGGGGAATTGCCGAGCGCAACTGCAATGTTTCTCAACCATCGCTGGTAGCCGATTCTGCGTATCGCAGAGCCTTCGGTTTTGTGTTTGAAATCCTGCTCGCTCCAGTTGAACAATTCGCACAACGATGGATTGTCGAGAGTGTGCCGACTCCTGAAATCCGCTTCGGCCGAAAGCCTGGCATGACGATTCCATGGGCACACCAGTTGACAATCATCACAACCATATATCCGATTGCCTATGGCTTTGCGGAATTCCACCGGAATCGAGCCTTTAAGCTCAATGGTCAGGTAGGAAATACAGCGTCTGGCATCAAGTTGATAAGGTGCGACAATGGCATTGGTCGGGCAGACATCAATACATGCGGAGCAACTTCCACAGTGTGAATTGACCGGCGGGTCGGTGGGTAACGGTATATCGGTATAGAGTTCGCCCAGGAAAAACCATGAGCCATGTTCCCTGTTGATCAAATTGGTATGTTTCCCGATCCAGCCATGCCCCGATTTTTCCGCCAGCGCTTTTTCCATGACCGGTGCGCTGTCGCAAAATGCACGATATCCGAATGGACCGACCACTTCAGAAATCCGGATTGCCAGTTTCTGCAAACGCTTGCGGATCACTTTATGATAATCGCGGCCAAGAGCATACCGGGAGATATACCCCTTGCTGGCGTCATTCAGGGTCTTTTGCGCTTCAGTCATCGGTTGGTTCAGATAGTCCAGTCGGACAGTAATCACTCTGACAGTACCTGGAACCAACCGGGCGGGCCGGGTTCGTTTCAGGCCATGAGATTCCATATACGTCATTTCTCCGTGAAATCCGTTTTCCAGCCATCGCTTTAGTCTTTGTTCACACTCTGCAAGATCGATGTCGGAAATCGTGGTTTGCGAGAATCCGAGTTCAGCGCCCCGAATTTTGATTTTTTCGGCCAGTCGGTGGAGAGTATGATCATTCATCCGTGTATTATATTATGAATTCATCTGACTAACTGAAGATGGCGAGGTAATCAGTCATGGGATATAACCGGAAATGAGACTGTTCCCAGCGTGGGCGCGATGAGAAAAATCATTCTGATTGCAGCGCTCGGAATAATCACAGGCATTATTGCCGCTCTGGCTTCTATATTATTTGTTTCACTACTGGAAGTCGTCAGCAGCCTGTTGTTGTTTGTCCGCAACAGACTGGACGGTGAAGAGCGGACGCTCTGGTTCTTCATGGTTGTCATACTGACCCCCGCACTCGGCGGGTTGATCGTTGGTCTGCTTTTGATGACTACCCATGAAAAGAGGCCGCTGACCCTGGCCGATTCGATCCGCAACACTCAAACCATCCAATTCGATAATTCAACCCGAAGCGGTTTGACGACTGCCCTGTCCGCGCTCGTGGCTCTGGGCAGCGGAGCGCCTGTGGGTCAATACGGGCCGCTGGCGCATCTGGGCGCGACGTTGGGAATATGGGTTTCCGGAGTGACCCGCTCGACCGGATTCACGGCGACCACAGGCCTGGGCTGTGGAGTCGCCGCCGCCATTGCGACCGCTTTTAACGCACCGATTGCAGGTTTGATTTTTGCTCATGAAGTGATTATTCGACATTACTCGATACGTTCATTCGCGCCGGTCACGGTTGCTTCGGTAATCGGTTATCTGATGGCCAATTATGTATTTGACCGACCCCCGCTATTGGAAGTGGGGGTACTGCCACAGATTCATGCCTACGAATTTCTTGCCTTTATTTTTATCGGGATCATCGGCGCTTATGCGGCCATTGCCCTGATGAAGTTGTTATTGGCGGCCAGTGAGATCTCCGGGAAATGGCGCATACCCGTTTATCTGAAGCCTGCGGCGGCGGGCCTGGTGGTCGGGATCGTTGCAATCCGGATTCCGGAGGTGTTGCAGACGGGTGATTCGGTCATATTCGGTTCCATTCAAGGTGATGTGTTTTCCATTCAGCAAATGCTGGTTATTCTGATCGCCAAATTGCTGCTGACCGCTCTGTGCCTCGGCTTTGGGATGGCTGGCGGGATCTTCAGCCCGTCGCTGGTGATCGGCATCCTGCTGGGTTCGATTGTCGGAGAAATTGTGCCCTGGCTGTATCCGGACAGTGTTTACGGAACCACCATTTATGCGATTTGCGGTATGGTTGCGGTTGCCAGTCCGGTTATGGGAGCGCCATTGACTGGAATACTGATCGTGTTCGAACTGACCCGTAACTATGAACTGGCGATTGCCGCCATGATCAGCGTGGTTTTTGCCAACCTGGTTGCGTGCCCACTGTTTGGCCGATCATTGTTCGATATTCAATTGCGAAAGTCAGGCTACGACCTGAGTCTCGGGCGTGACAAGGTGACGATGCAGAGTTGTCGGATCCAGTCTTATGTCGTGCGTGATTTCGTTCGTGTTTTTGTTGATCAATCGGTTGATGAACTGCGTGACCGCCTGTTGGTACGCGGTCAGACCGAAGGCTACGTCGTGGATAATGAACTGACTTATTGCGGGACGATTCACATGCTGCAAATACTCAAATTGCAACAGCGGGGGGATTTGTCGAAAACCAGATGCGGCGCTGTGGCGCAGCGGGAACAGGAAATCCTGCTTGAGGACACATCGGTCTGGGACGCGATGGAGATAACACGGAACTTTGTCGGCGAAAGCATTCCTGTGGTCAAGGATTACAATACTCTTAAACTGATCGGCGTGATTCATGAATCATCTATTATACAAGCGTATATGGAAAGACTCGAAGATGTCAGGAAAGAAGAGTATGACCATTTTTAACGCCTTTGATGAATCCTCGATGATGCAACTGGGCAGATCGACCTGCAAGCATATCGATGCTGGCTGCGTTGTCTTTCTGAGCGGAGAACCCGGCGCCGGAAAAACCACATTTGTGCGTGGAATTCTCAATGGATTTGGTCACGAAGGTGCAGTGACCAGCCCCACCTACACCCTGGTAGAGACTTATAATCCGGGGGGGAGGGTAATACATCATATTGATTTATATCGAATCAGTTCTCCGACCGAACTGGAAATGACAGGTATGCGCGACATGATATCCGAAACTGCGATCAGCCTGATCGAGTGGCCGGCTCACGGAGTCGGATTCTTGCCATGCCCCGATCTTGAAATTTCGATAAAATATCTGGATAAGGGAAGAAGTATCGAGATTGAAACTCATTCTGTCCATCACTGCCCGGACCCGAGACTCAAGTGATTGTATTTATCCGAAACCTGCTGATTTCCGTCCTGCTGTTTTGTCAGTGCAGCGCTGGCTTTGCCGCGGTAGTGAACGATATTCGCATGTGGCATGCCCCTGACCGTTCAAGGATCGTGCTGGACCTCGACAAGAGTGTCGACTTCAAAGTGTTTTCATTGAAGTCGCCTGATCGTGTCGTTCTCGACCTGCCTCGAACAACACTGAGCAGTGCGCTCCCTGTTTCAGGCTCTACAGGGCAGTTTATTCGACGGATGCGTGCAGGTTATCCTGCTGAGGGTGTGTTGAGGCTGGTTTTTGACGTTCAAAAACCGGTTCAATATCTGATTCAACTACTCAAGCCAGTCGACAACTATCGATATCGTCTGGTAATGGATTACTATTCGAAAGACGCGCAAGTCAAGGCTGACCAGCCTGAAATGCCGAAGAAGCCGATAACGCGGAAGAAACGGAAAAAGGAATTATTGATTGTGATCGATCCTGGACATGGTGGAGAAGATCCGGGTGCGCTTGGCAAGAAGGCGCGGGAAAAAAACGTGGTGCTGCAAATTGCAAAAAAGCTGAAGACGGATATTGATAAGCAACCTGGAATGCGTGCGGAACTCACTCGAAAGGGAGATTACTATGTAAAGTTGCGAAAACGAATCGGGATTGCCCGCAGTCTCGCGGCGGACTTGTTCATTTCCATTCATGCAGATGCATTCAAGAATAAAAATGTCCGGGGCTCTTCCGTTTATGCGTTGTCCCGAAAGGGCGCGACCAGCGAATCTGCAAGACGGCTGGCTGACAAGGAAAACGCGTCGGACCTGATAGGAGGAGTCATTCTGGGTGAAAAAGAGGACACGCTTGCCAAGGCATGGATCGATATGTCGATGACCAAAACGGTCAATGAAAGCCTTGTACTCGGACGGTCAGTACTGGATGAATTAAAGAAAATCGGACCCGTGCACAGCAAGCGTGTAGAGCAGGCGGGATTCGTGGTGTTGAAATCACCCGAAATCCCTTCTATTCTGGTGGAAACGGCCTATATTACGAATCCGAAAGAGGAAAAGTTGTTGCAAAACAGGAAACATCAACAACGGATCAGTAACGCGGTGGTGGCAGGAATCAAGAGATACCTGAAAAACAACCCGTATATCTATGCAAACTATTGACCCCGGACCTAAGGATGGAAAACCGTCAAATCAGGCAACTCGACGACAAACTGATCAACCAGATTGCCGCTGGAGAGGTGGTAGAGCGACCGGCATCCCTGTTAAAGGAGTTGCTGGAAAACTGTATCGATGCCAGCGCCACGAAAATTGAAATCCAGGTTGACCGGGGCGGACTCAAGCGGATCCAGGTTGCAGACAATGGTTTCGGGATTCCGCAAGAGCAATTGACCCTTGCGCTTTCACGCCATGCAACCAGCAAGCTTGTCTCGGTCGAAGACTTGTTTGAAGTGGAAACCCTGGGATTTCGCGGGGAGGCGCTTCCCAGTATCGCCGCGGTTTCCCGGTTGACACTTGCTTCCCGTACTCCGGACCGGGACAAGGGATATCAAGTAGTAGTGCATGGAGGGCATCAGGCTTCAGCGCCGGTCCCGGTGGCGCACCCTGTTGGTACAACGGTGGAGGTTAAAGATCTGTTTTACAATACTCCTGCCCGCCGGAAATTCCTGAGAACCGAAAAAACCGAGTTCAATCATTGTAATAATGCAGTCAAAAAGATTGCCTTGAGTCAGCCGTCACTGGAAGTTGTTTTTTACAATGACGGGAAAACCGTATTCCACGTACTGCCAGCGAGTTCCGAAGAAGCCCTCAGGAAGAGAATTTCCAGTATCTGCGGGGCGCAGTTTTCAAAGCAGTGCGTATATCTGGAAAGTGATGTTGAAACCATGGAGCTGTCAGGCTGGACTGGCTTGCCGACGTTTTCTCGCGCGGGACGGGATTTGCAGTATTTCTATGTGAATGGCAGGTCAGTGAAGGACAATCTGATTGCCCATGCGGTTCGCCGAGCCTATAACGATGTACTGTATCATGGCAGGCATCCGGCATTTATTCTGTTTTTGAACATCAGGCCTGAACTGGTCGATGTCAATGTCCATCCTGCAAAAAGCGAAGTCCGGTTCCGTGAAAGTCGCCTGGTCCACAATTATATTTACCGGGTTCTGCATCACAGGATTTCCGGATTGACTCCCGGGGAAAGTGAAATCAACCTGCCCACCCCGGAAAATATTCCTCTGATGTCCACAAAAACAGGGGGATACGGAAATTACGCCGCGCAGCAAAATATCAAAATGCTGGTCAGCGATCAGTTGCGGGGATACGGCGCCTTGTCCGGGGGGAGTCTGAATCAGGGTGCTGATCCGGTTGGCGAACCGGGGTATTCCCCGGACGGGAACGATCAGAGTACTCCGCCGTTGGGTTATGCCATTGCACAGTTGAAGGGAATCTATATCCTGGCCGAGAACAATGAGGGATTGATCATGGTGGACATGCATGCCGCCCATGAGAGGATCACTTATGAAATACTTAAAACAAAGGCCGGGGAAAATGACCTGAACAGCCAGCCTTTGCTGGTGCCTGTCCAGATTAATGTGAGTCAGACCGAAGCGCAGCTTGCCGAGGATTATATCGATGAATTCAGAAGTCTCGGGGTCGAGATAGACCGTTTGGGCGAGGAGAAACTGGTGATCCGGTCAATGCCCGAGTTGTTGTCCCGGTCAGATGTCGAAAGCCTGATAAGAGATACGCTGTCTGATTTGATTGAATTTGGTGTCAGCGGGCGAATACAGGATGCACAGCATGAAATACTGTCATCGGTTGCGTGTCATGGATCAGTGCGTGCGAACCGGAAACTCGAATTGGCTGAGATGAATGCCTTGCTGCGGCAAATGGAAGAAGTCGAGCGCTCCGGGCAATGCAATCATGGTCGGCCAACCTGGATGAGCGTGTCGCTGGGTGAAATAGACAAATGGTTCATGCGTGGCCGATAACAAACAGGCGGTAGTATTTCTGATGGGGCCGACGGCATCCGGCAAGACAGAAATTGCTGCGAAATTACATGATGAACTGGAAATCGAACTAGTGAGTGTGGATGCCGCCCAGGTATATCGTGGAATGGATATCGGTACGGCAAAACCGGATGCCGGGTTCCTTGCCCGTTACCCTCATCACCTGATTGATATCCGTGATCCCGGGACTCCTTATTCATCTGCCGAGTTTTGTAATGATGCGTCTCGTTCGATTGATCTGATCATCAGTCAGAAAAAGCTGCCTGTGCTGACAGGGGGGGCCATGTTTTACTTTTCCGCCATTGAAAATGGTTTCTCTGCGCTGCCTTCGACTGATGCAATGACCCGGATGCAGGTCAGGGCCGAGATCGATCATCAGGGGCTGGAATCTGTTTACGATCAACTGGCGAGGATTGATCCCGTAATTGCCCGGCGGCTGGCGCCGACAGACTCACAAAGGATTCAACGAGCGGTCGAGATTTACAGGTTGACCGGAAATCCGCCCTCAGAGATTATGGCGCAGGTCCGAAGCCAGGGATTGAGCCATCCGATAATAAAAATGGCCTTGTTTACAGGGGACCGAAGGGGATTGCATAAAAAGATAGAAGCCCGGTTCGAAACAATGATCGAGCGAGGCCTTGTTGCAGAAGTGGAGTCACTGTTATCGAAACTGGATAATCCTTCACTGCTGCCATCGATGCGCAGCGTAGGGTATAGACAGGTTATTGAATATCTGCATGGGGATGCAGATTACATGCAGATGATACAAAACGGAATCGCTGCAACCAGGCAACTTGCCAAGCGGCAATTGACCTGGTTGAGAAATCAATCGAATGTTGTCTGGTTCAATACAGAACAGGCCGGTATGCTCGATTCCATGTTGACTTATTTGAAAGCACATCCGCAAATAATGACTCACAGCAGGATTACAGACCGAATTTTCACTTTATGATACTATGTCGGATAATTCTCGGATTCGGCTGGTCACCGGCTGATTGGGTCGGTAGTCAGCTTGAAACCGGAGTTCGGGCTGGGATCCTCCAGTATATAGAGGTAATAAAAGAAAGGGTGAATATCATGACACAACAAAGAGGAACAGCTTTACAGGATCCATTCTTGAATGCATTGAGAAAAGAGCGAGTTCCGGTATCGGTATTTCTGGTAAATGGCATCAAGCTACAGGGCCAGGTGGACTCGTTTGACCAGTTTGTAATTCTTCTTCGCAATACAGTAAATCAAATGATTTACAAGCATGCGATTTCTACCATAGTTCCTGCACGAGTTGTTCGAATTGCATCGGAAAGCGAGGACGACGAAAGCCAGGATGACAACAAGTGAAGACATCTTGCCACATCCAGGAGATTTGCGACTCTGTTTAAGTCATTAGAAGGTCGATTCGACCCGAAAGGGTTGGAGGAACGCGCCATTCTGGTAAGACAGGAGACCCATCCTGGAGCGGGAACCCAGGAGTCGCTGGAAGAGTTGTCACAGCTTGCGAGGTCAGCGGGCGCCGAGATCTGTCATTGTCTGTTAACAGTCAGACCGAAGCCGGTATCGGCGACATTTATCGGTAAAGGCAAGGTGCAGGAACTGGCCGATCTGGTAATACAGGAGGATGCGACGCTGGTTATTTTCGACCATGCAATCAGTCCGATACAGGAAAGAAATATTGAAAGGATCGTTTATTGCAGGGTATTGGACAGGCCGGGACTGATTCTGGATATTTTTGCCCAGCGCGCGACATCGAGCGAAGGTAAATTACAGGTTGAACTGGCGCAACTCAGGCATCTGTCCACCAGGCTGGTACGTGGCTGGACCCACCTCGAACGACAAAAAGGAGGGATCGGGCTGAGAGGGCCGGGTGAAGCCCAACTGGAAACAGACCGCCGTTTGATTGGCAAGCGCATAAAAACGCTTACACACAGGCTCGACCGGGTGGAGGCGCAAAGATCACTTCGCAGGAGGGCCAGGCACAGAACGCCTGTCCCGACCATTTCCCTGGTCGGTTATACCAATTCCGGCAAGTCTTCATTATTCAACGCCTTGACTGGCGAGGACGTGCTGGTTGAAGATAAATTGTTTGCCACGCTCGATCCAACCATGCGCCGACTGGAAATTCCCGGGTTCGGGAGTGTCGTGTTATCCGATACGGTAGGGTTTATCAAGGATTTGCCGCACACGCTGGTTGCGGCTTTCCACTCTACCCTTGAGGAGGTTGCCAGCGCCAGTTGTCTGTTGCTGGTCAATGATTTTTCGAATCCGGATCAGGCTGAACTTCACCAGCATGTATTGCAGGTGCTCCGGGAAATCGGCGCCGATTCCATTCCTGTTATCACCGTTTTCAATAAAATCGATCTGACTGGAGATCCACCCCGCACCAAAAATAATAAGGAAGGGGAGGTCGCAAGGGTATGGCTCTCAGCCGTATCCGGAGCCGGCCTTGATCTGTTGCTTGATTGTGTTGGCGCCCTGCTGTCAAAATCACATCAGATATTCAACTTGACCCTGGCGCCGGAAGCCGGTGCATTACGATCACAGCTTTATCAGAAATGTCAGGTGATGGAAGAAAGCACCGATGATTCGGGCAGTATTTTCATGACCGTGAAGATGGAGCCTGCGGTATGGGGATGGCTGGCGTCACAGAAGCAACATTGCGGATTGTGGAGTCATGCACACTCGATCAGCTCCAATTACCCCAATGGCGCAATTAATACTGGTTCCGGCTGAAATGACAAAGCATTTCAGTCCTTGTCGCAGTTAAATTCACAATACCGGATTTCGGGGTAATGTGATAAAATCCTGCACGCAGGGCATTATCGGATGTCTCGTCAATCCCGGGATTTATGTTTTCCAATATAACCATATAAATCAATAATATATAGGATATATCCAAATAATATTACAGCTATTTGTTTTAACCTCGAACCACACTGATGACCGAAACTTCTTTCGCCAAGGAAACACTGCCGACAAATCTTGAAAAAGAGATGCGGCAATCCTATCTGGATTACGCCATGAGTGTGATAGTCGGTCGGGCGCTGCCGGATATCCGGGATGGATTGAAGCCGGTTCACCGACGCGTATTATACGCAATGTCGGTGCTGGGGAATGACTGGAACAAGGCCTATAAAAAATCCGCCAGGGTAGTCGGTGACGTGATCGGCAAGTATCACCCGCATGGCGAGACTGCGGTTTACGATGCGATCGTCAGAATGGCTCAAAGTTTCTCCATGCGCAGCATGCTGGTGGATGGGCAAGGCAACTTCGGGTCTGTAGACGGTGATTCACCTGCCGCGATGCGCTATACCGAGATTCGCCTGTCCCGTATCGCGCACGAGTTGCTGGCGGATATTAATAAGGAAACCGTCGATTTCGGTCCGAACTATGACGAGTCCGAGATCCAGCCACTGGTGTTGCCTGCCCGTGTTCCCAATCTACTGGTAAACGGTTCCACGGGAATCGCTGTCGGTATGGCGACCAACGTGCCGCCGCATAATCTGGGAGAAACGATCGATGCCTGTTTTGCATTGATGGAGAATCCTGATATTTCGATATCTCAATTGATGGAATATCTGCCCGGCCCGGATTTCCCCACTGCGGGAATTATCAATGGGCACAGCGGTATTCGTGAAGCATACGAAACCGGGCGTGGTCGAATTCATGTCCGGGCGAGAGCTGAAATTGAACAGATCGCCAACGGGCGTGAATCGATTGTTATTTATGAATTACCTTATCAGGTCAACAAGGCACGCCTGATAGAGAAGATAGCCAAGCTGGTAAAGAACAGGAATATCGAAGGAATCTCTGCAATTCGCGATGAATCCGACAAATCAGGAATGCGCGCAGTAATTGAAATCAAGCGGGGTGAACAGGCTGAAGTCATATTGAACAATCTGTACAAGCAAACCAGCATGCAGACTGTGTTTGGAATCAACATAGTGGCGTTGAGCGACAACCAGCCCCGTGTTTTCAATCTGAAAGAAGCGCTGAATGAGTTTGTCAGACATCGGCGTGAGGTGGTTACCCGACGAACCATTTTTGAACTGGGGAAAGCGCGTGACCGCGCACACATTCTGGAAGGTCTTGCCGTCGCGCTGGCAAACATTGACCCTGTTATCGCATTGATCAGGGCAGCCAAAACTTCAGGGGAAGCAAAGGAAAAGCTGCTGACCCAACTGTGGGAACCGGGACCGGTAGCTGCAATGCTGGCGCGTTCGGACACAAATCTTTCCCGTCCGAAGTTTTTAGGCGCGAACTACGGCCTGAACGGGTCGGGCTATCAACTTTCACCCGTGCAGGCCCAGTCCATACTGGAATTGAGATTGCATAGACTGACCGGTCTCGAACAGGAAAAAATCCACAGGGAATATGGAGACATTGTTGAAAGCATCCTGATCTTGATGGAAATTCTCAATAACCCGGATCGGTTGGTGGAGGTGATTCGCGGGGAGCTTAAGGAAATCCGTGATCAGTACAATGATGACCGACGTACTGAAATCATTGAAGGTATGATTGATCTGTCGAGGGAGGACCTGATTCCGGAAGAGGACATGGTGGTTACAATTTCTCATGAAAGCTACGCCAAATCCCAACCTGTGTCAGATTACTCGGCCCAAAAACGCGGCGGTAAAGGACGAGTGGCAACACGAACCAAGGAGAAGGATTTCGTCAAGCAGATGTTTGTCGCGAATTCTCACGATATCATTTTGTGTTTTTCCGATATAGGCAAGGTTTACTGGTTGAGAACGTTCCAGTTAACCCAGGCGGGCCGTCAGGCCAGGGGCAAGCCGCTGGTCAATCTGCTGCCGCTCGGTTCAGATGAACAGGTGACGGCAATGTTGCCGATAAAGGAATATGAAGAGGGCAAGAATCTACTGATGGCCACTTCTCTGGGTTACGTGAAAAAATGCAAGCTGAGTGTTTTTTCCAAGCCCAGGAATTCAGGGCTTCGGGCAGTCAGTCTACAGGATGACGACCATCTGGTCGGGGTGGCGGTGACCAGTGGCAGTGAAGATATACTGCTGGTGAGTGATGCCGGCAAGGCAATAAGGTTCTCTGAAGGCGCTATTCGTGTGATGGGACGAACAGCGCGCGGGGTGCGCGGCATACGTTTGAAACCGGAACAGCGGGTGATTTCGCTGATGGTGCTGCCTGCTGTTGGCCAGGGTGATGATAAAGTTAATGAAATGGAAGAACCCACAATCCTGACCAGTACTGCGAATGGCTATGGCAAACGTACACTGATTTCTGATTTTCCGCGTAAAGGACGTGCCGGGCAAGGGGTGATTGCGATGAAGACATCCGATCGAAATGGCAGGGTTGTCAGTGCCCACATGGTGAGTGAATCCGATGAGGTAATGTTGATTACCGATGGCGGTATTCTGATCAGGACCCGTGTTGATGAAATTTCGACAATAGGCCGGAATGCTCAAGGTGTTCGTTTGATTTCATTGGTGAATGGTGATCGTCTGGTTTGTGTCAGCAATATTGTTGATCCGGACGACACAGAAGATGAACAGCCCGGCGCCGACAGCGCTGACAACATAGTTCACTAGATCGATCCAACCGATAACGCCAGTCAAATTGTATCGTGTCCATGGAAACTGATAAAAACCTGAAAGCTGTACGTGATCAGATTGATACCATCGACGAAAAAATTCTGCGCTTGATAAATGATCGACTGATTGCGGCAAAAACAGTAGCACAGATCAAGGCCAGTCTGGATGTACCTGCGTTTTACCGGCCTGAAAGAGAAGCACAGGTGCTCAGCCGATTGAAAAAGCTGAATTCGGGCCTGCTGGAGAACAGTGCGCTGGAAACCCTGTTTCGGGAAATCATGTCGATCAGCCGCAGTACCGAGGCGGCGTTGTCTGTCTCCGTACTCGGCCCTTTGGGCACTTATAGTGAAGCTGCGGCAAGGCAGCATTTCGGCAGCGGCATTGATATCGTGGATTTCCCGATAATCGATGAAATCTTCAAGTCAACAGAAAACGAACATACTGATTTTTCAGTAATACCGGTTGAAAACTCAACCGAAGGCGGAGTCACCGGTACTCTGGATCGCCTGGTCACCACTTCCCTTACCATTTGTGGAGAGATCAATTTCGAAATCAATCATAATCTGATGAGCCGTGAAAACGATCTTTCCGCTATCAAAACGATTTACGCGCACACCCAGTCCCTGGGTCAATGCAAACGCTGGATAGATACTCACCACCCGACCGCAAGCCGTATTCCTGTCAGCAGCAATGCCGATGCAGCGATACGGGCTTCGGCTGAAAGCGGTGCTGCGGCGATTGCCGGAGAAATGGCGGCAAATCGTTATGATTTGAATGTACTGGCCGAACATATTGAGGATGAGTCGGATAATGCCACCCGCTTTCTGGTTCTGTCCAATCGTGAAACGCCGCCAAGCGGAAATGATAAAACCAGTTTATTGTTATCGTGCCGCAGTCGACCAGGCGCGTTGATACATTTGCTGCAACCATTGCTGAATGCGCAGATCGACATGACGAAAATCGAGTCACGGCCATCCAGGATAAGTGCTTGGGAGTATGTTTTTTTCGTCGATATCGCCGGACATCAGGACGAAGAACATGTCAACAGGGCATTGAGTCAGATAAAATCCGAAGCGGGTCTTTATAAAAATCTCGGTTCATATCCTGCATCGAGTTAAGTCGCACATCCATAACCAACCACCTGTCTGCCTTGAAAAATTCTGCTATTTTGAAGATACCCCGTGTCGCTGTTTTCGGGGTAGGACTGATTGGCGGGTCGCTGGCGATATCGTTGAAAAGAACGGGGGTCACGAGTCACATCATCGGTGTTGGTCGATCTATTGTGAATCTGCAAAAAGCACAGGGCTCAGGTGTGATTGATGAAATACAGACCGATCCGCTCCAGGCTGCCAGAGATGCAGATTTGATTGTGCTGGCGACACCCGTCAATACAATCGCGGATCTGATCAGGATGATTGCTCCTGCCCTGTCGGAGGAAAAGATTCTTACCGATGTGGGGAGCGTCAAATACGGTATAGTTCAAACAGGCAAACAGGAGTTAGGTGATCATTTCCGCCAGTTTGTGCCAGGTCATCCTATCGCCGGGAAGGAAAAATCAGGAATTGATGCCGCTTCCGGAGAACTCTTCGACAATCACAAGGTGATACTGACTCCGTTGCCCGAAACCAATCCTGATGCGCTCGATCTGGTACAGAAAATGTGGGAATCCACCGGCGCATGCGTGAAATTAATGCAAGTCGAAGATCATGATCGAGTGTTGTCTGTTACCAGCCATCTCCCGCACATACTGGCCTACGTGATGATGGATTTTCTTTCTACTTCGCCGGATCGACGCAGTTGTTATGAAATGACGGCAGGCGGTTTTTATGATTTTACCCGGCTGGCTTCAAGTGATCCGGAAATGTGGCGTGACATATCTCTGATGAATAGTGACTGCCTGACAAAACATATTTACGAATATCAGGAAAAGCTGGAAGAAGTCGCCTGCATGATCCGAAACATGGATGAAAAGGGAATTAAAGATCTGTTTACTTCAGCCAGACAGGCCAGATACCTGATTTCGGAGAAAAGAAAGCAGGCCTGATTCATTTTTCCGATTTGACAGCCGCGATCATCTGATGCCGTTGATGTAATACAAGGCAGTCGTTGCCATAGACATATTTGTAAGTTGACATTCATGAATTTCCGGATTACCCCGACCCCGGGTCTGCAAGGCGAGATTCAGGTCGCAGGAGATAAATCCATTTCTCATCGCTCAATTATTTTGGGGGCCATCGCCAATGGCACGACAACGGTAAGAGATATTCTTGAAGGCGAGGATGTGCTGGCGACGATCAGTGCGTTCAGAAAAATGGGCGTGTCGATTTCACGTGACAGCGAAGACCCTGCAGACTGCAACTATGTCATCGAAGGAGTCGGTTTGCACGGTCTGGAAAAGCCCCGTGAGGCACTGGACATGGGGAATTCAGGCACTGCATTTCGACTGCTGGGCGGTCTCCTCAGTGCACAGCCGTGGACATCCGTGATGACAGGTGATGAGTATCTATGCAATCGTCCGATGGGGAGGATTATCACGCCGCTGAAAATGATGGGAGCACAAATTGATTCGAATGAAGGCAAACCACCGTTGAAAATCAACCCGGCGGGGAGATTGCATGCAATCGAATACACGCCGCCGATGGCCTCTGCACAAGTGAAATCAGCGATTCTGCTTGCGGGGTTATACGCTGACGGGCGGACGACAGTAATCGAAAATTCCCCGACACGGGATCATACTGAAAGAATGCTGCAAGGGTTTGGTTACCCGATTCAATCCGTTGACAATAAAATTATCCTGTATGGGAGTGGGCAATTGCAGGGCTGCACCGTAAGTGTCCCTGCTGATCTTTCATCTGCCGCGTTTTTTATTCTTGCAGGATTGATCACAGCCGAAAGCGAATTGCTTTTGAAGAAGACCGGAATCAATCCGAGCAGAAACGGGGTGCTGAAAATACTGACAAGAATGGGTGGACGGATTGAATTGGAGAATCAATGTGAAATCAGCGGTGAATCAGTGGCTGATATTCGCGTGAAAAGTTCAGACCTGGAAGGCGTCGAAATCAGTGGAGACGAAATTGCATTGTCGATCGACGAAATTCCGGTAATTGCAGTCGCTGCGGCCTGTGCCGGGAGCGGGAGCAAAACCAGGATATCAAATGCTGAAGAGTTGAGAGTCAAGGAAAGCGACCGTATCCATAGTATCGTTCAGGGTTTGTCAGCATTGGGTATAGAGGTTATTGAACATCCTGACGGGATGACGATTACAGGTGGAAATTTTCAGGGCGGCGAAGTGAACAGCTTTGGAGATCATCGTATTGCGATGGCATTTGCAATCGCCGGAACTGTAGCAAAAGAGCCGGTGGTTGTTTCAAACTGTGAGAATGTCGCGACCTCTTTCCCGGAATTTTATCAAATTGCCCAACAAACAGGAGTAAACATTGTCGTTTTCTGATAAGGGCTCATCCGTCCAGGACCGGATTGAAAATTCCAGGCTGATTCACGTTATCACCATAGATGGTCCGAGCGGGTCGGGCAAGGGTACGGTTTCACAGGCTGTTGCCAGTCAATTTGGCTGGAACTATCTGGAAAGTGGCGCCACTTATCGGGCAATCGGCTACCTGGCGCATAAAAATCGTATCAGTACCGAAGATGTGCCTCGACTGGTTGCGCTTGCTGAAAATCTCGATATTGAGTTCAGGGGCGGCATTGTCTGGATTGGTGGTGAGGAAGCAGGCGATGCGATTCGAACTGAAGAGGCGGGGAAGCGCGCTTCATTGCTGGCGACTATTCCTGAAGTGAGGGAAACTTTGTTGAACTGGCAAAGAAGTCAGGCACGGCCCCCGGGTCTGGTTGCGGATGGAAGAGATATGGGAACTGTGGTGTTTCCCTGGGCAACCTGCAAATTCTATCTTACAGCCAGTGTCGAGGTGAGGGCGCAAAGACGTTTCAAGCAGTTGGGAGACAAGGGTTTTGATGTTAATCTGCAAAAACTCATCGAAGATATATCGGAGCGGGATGCCCGTGATGTAAACCGTGCAATATCTCCATTGAGACCGGCAGATGATGCTTTGCTGGTGGATACAACTGATTTGGAAATTCACGAAGTGGTATCCAGAGTTATGGCTGGTGTTGGTAATTTGGCGTCTATACTGTAAAATTACCCACTACACCAAGTAATTCATCAATTTACGTTGTTGAATATCGTGAATAATCTGAGTTTTCCGGATTATTTTAATATTAATTTTATCCACACTATCTAAAGGTTCCGTTTTCATCTCTGGCTTCCCCCTTTTTCCATGTCGAACGCCTGGAACAGGTCGTCTCGTTGCGGCCGGGGTTGATGGAAAGAGACGGATACGGGAATCAACTTAATTATTATGACTGAAAATTTTGCGACTTTGTTGGAAGAGAGTATGGCCAGTGTCGTCATGAACCCTGGTGAACTGATTATTGGAGATGTAGTTGAAGCAAACAGCGATTACGTAATTGTCAGCGCCGGATTGAAGTCCGATGCAAAGATCAAGGCATCGGAATTTAAAAATTCGGCAGGCGAAATGACCGTAAAAATCGGCGACCAGGTCGAAGTTGCTCTTGAATCCGTAGAAGATGGAACCGGCAATACCAGAATGTCGCGTGAAAAAGCGATGCGTGCCCGAGCCTGGGCCGGACTGACTAAAGCCTACGAAAATGGCGAAGTCATCAGTGGCAGCATTACTGAAAAAGTCAAGGGTGGATTCACGGCGGATGTCGAAGGGTTGCGTGCGTTCTTACCCGGTTCCCTGGTTGATGTCAGGCAGGTCAAGGACGCGGATTACATCAGAGGCAAGGAACTGGATTTCAAGATTATCAAGTTGGATCAGCCCCGCAATAATATCGTCGTATCCCGACGCGCTATTGTGGAAAATGAACTTAATGAGGAAAGAGCGAAACTGCTTGACACACTGGAAGTAGGGCAAATAGTCAAGGGTGTCGTCAAGAATCTGACTGACTATGGCGCATTCGTCAATCTCGGAGGGTTGGATGGATTGCTGCATATCACGGACCTGGCGTGGAAGCGTGTGAAGCATCCATCAGAAGTACTGACGGTTGGCGATGAGATTGAAACGAGGGTACTTAAATTCGACAAGGAACAAAGTCGGGTTTCACTCGGACTCAAGCAACTGGGCGAAGATCCCTGGTTGGGCCTGGTGCGCCGCTACCCGGTGAATACCCGTATATTCGGCAAGGTGACCAATTTGACTGACTATGGCGCTTTCGTCGAACTGGAAGAAGGTGTAGAGGGGTTGGTTCATTTATCCGAGATGGATTGGACGAACAAGAATATTCATCCCGGGAAGGTTTGTCATGTGGGCGATGAATGTGAAGTGATGATCCTGGACATCGACCCGGGACGACGCCGTATTTCGCTTGGAATGAAGCAATGCGCCGCAAACCCCTGGCAGGAGTTTGCAGCAACCTACAAGAAGGGAGACTCTCTTGTCGGTAATATCCGTTCAATTACTGACTTCGGGGTATTCATTGGCGTCGAAGGGGGTATTGACGGTCTGGTGCATCTTTCTGATCTATCCTGGGATGAGCCTGGCGAGGAAGTGGTTACCAGATACAAGAAAGGAGATGAATTGACCGTTGTCGTGCTTGCGGTCGATGCAGAACGTGAACGAATCTCTCTGGGTCTCAAACAGGCGACCGAAGATCCGTTTTCCGCCTTCGTCAACGAAAACGGAAAAGGAAGTACGGTAACGGGTATAGTCAAGGATGTATCAATGAAAGGGGCTGTGGTTGAACTTGCGCGTAGCGTAGAGGGTTATCTACGGGCTTCTGATATTTCACGTGATCGTGTAGAAGATGCACGTACAGTATTGAAAGAAGGAGAGAAAATTGAAGCCAAGATTACCAGTATCGAAAGGAAAGACCGTAAGCTTTCCTTATCTATCAAGGTGCGGGAACTTGAACTGGAAGATGAAGTGACCCAGGAGTATTCGAGAGGGTCGAATGTCATCGGTGCAACACTTGGTGATAAATTGAAAGAACAGTTGGAAAAACAATCTCTCTGAAATTTTCCTGTTACTTTAGTTGTGTCTGTTGATCCCAAGAAAGCGCCCAAGCTACCGACTTTTACCAAGTCGAAGCTGATTGCTCATATTACCGCTGACCAGCGACAGCTGCCTGAAATTGATGTTGAACTGGCAGTGAACAATATTCTCAAGCGAATGGCTTCGGCCTTGTCGAATGGTGAGCGAATTGAGATACGCGGATTTGGCAGTATGACATTGCATTACAGACCGCCGAGAGTAGGCCGGAATCCAAAAACCGGGAAAAGGGTTCACATCCCTGAAAAATACGTGCCGCACTTCAAGCCCGGCCTGGAACTACGAAAAAAGGTAAACCAGAAACACTTCGATAAATGACATGATAAAAATCCTTTATGTCATTGTTATTACAATTGTTCTTTTTTTCGGATTGACCTTCACCTATATGAATGGTCGGATTGTTGAGGTGAACTATTTTTCGTTTCATAAAGAAGTAAGCCTGACTGTTTTGCTGCTTTTTACCCTGGTCACAGGTATCGTTGTCGGCTATTTTGTCAGCTTGATGTCTTCCCTGAAAGCCAGACGCAAGGTCAAACGTGATGCATCGAGACTGAAGATGGAATTGAAAAGCCGGCAACTCTCAAATCTGTAATACGGCTTCAAGGCTCAAACAGACCAGAACCCGAAAATATCATAATCCGCTAATGGACCCAGTCTGGTTACTCTTGCTTTTGCCTCTTGCCGCTGCTGGCGGCTGGCTGATGGCCACCCATGACAAGACCAGTCCCGTAAAATCCCAGGAAGTTCCTGATGCGTATTTCAAGGGACTGAATTTTCTGTTGAATGAGCAGCCTGACAAGGCGCTGAAAGTATTTCTTGAAGTGGCTGAGGTTGATGATGAAACCATCGAGATGCATATGGCCCTCGGCAATCTTTTCAGACGTCGGGGAGAAATAGAGAAGGCTACCCGGATTCATCAGAACCTTGTTGCCCGTTCGGACCTCGCAGACAGTCTTCGTTCCATGGCATTGTTCGAACTCGCACAGGATTATTTCAAGGCCGGCCTGTTTGGCAGGGCCGAGGATCTGTTTCGTGAGTTGCACCTGCTGACTGACTACAAGGAACAGGCGGGCAGGTTTCTGTTGCAGATTTACGACCAGGAGAAGGAGTGGCTTCAAGCAATAAATGCAGCGGAGAACCTGGATCAGATTTCGGATCACGATTATTCTGAAACCATTGCACATTTTTACTGCGAACTTGCTGAAATTTCGATAGGCGAAGGAAATAATTCAGAAGCTGAAATCTATCTCGAATCTGCATTTAAGCGTAACCCCCGTTGTCTGCGGGCGGTGATTCAATCAGGCAGACTGGCATCGATGCGGGGAAACCATGCCAATGCCATTGCGATCTGGCGTGGGGTCGAATACTGGTCGCCGCTTAGCCTGGGTGAAGTGGTCGGGCATATTGTAAATGGTTATCTGGCGCTTGGGGACAAAAATTCATTACAACAATTTCTTGAAAGTGCAATCGAGATAAATCCGGATCCCAGAATCTTGTCGGCGCTGGTGGAACTGACCAGCAATGACAAAGGCGAAGAAGCAGGTGAGATGAAGCTGCTTGAGTTGGTAAGAAAGTACCCAAGCCTTCATGGAATGTATATGCTGATGAAGGGCAGGGCAAAAAGAGACGCCCTGAGTCAACAGGACAAGGATTATTCGATAGTGGCAAACCTGCTGCAGGAAGTCGTAGAGAAAGGCAGGAATTATCATTGCACTCAATGTGGATTTCAAAGTAATACATTGCATTGGCAATGCCCTGGCTGCAAAGGCTGGGATACCGCCCATCGTCAGTTGATCTATCATGCAATCGGTGGAAAATAACCTGGAGCAATTGGCAACCGCCAGAGTACTGGTCGCAGGTGATGTCATGCTTGACCAATATTGGATGGGGGGTGTCGATAGAATCTCTCCGGAGGCTCCTGTGCCGATAGTGACAGTCAATGAATCGGAAGTGCGGCTGGGTGGAGCCGGAAATGTAGCAAGGAATATTACCTCTTTGGACGGAAGTTGCACTCTTATCGGAATTATCGGTAATGACGATGCGGGAAGAAGTGTTACCGAGCTTGCGAATCAATCAGGCATCAACGCGATATTTCAGTCCGGGGCAGACAGTAAGACCACTGTCAAGTTGAGAGTCGTTTCGAAGAATCAACAACTGTTGCGTGCAGATTTCGAGGGCAAGCCGGGCAAGCGTGTGCTTGCCGATATGCTGACGCATTTCAGAAATCATCTGGAAAACAACGATGCTGTTGTTTTGTCTGATTATGGCAAAGGAGGGCTCGCCAACATCGAAGAAATGATTTCAATCACATGTCAGGCGAATAAACCGGTTCTGATAGACCCCAAAGGAAACGATTTTTCGAAATATCATGGAGCCACTCTGATCACTCCAAACCTGGCGGAATTCGAATCTTTTGCCGGGAAGGTGAATAGTACAGACGATCTGTCCGACAAGGCGGCCGGTGTAATTCATGATTGTGACCTGGAAGCCTTGCTGGTGACACTGAGCGATAAGGGCATGATTTTGTTTGAGAGAAACAAAAGCCCTTTGCATATTTCTGCGCGAAGTCGGGAAGTATATGATGTAAGTGGTGCAGGGGATACAGTAATTGGTGTCATGGCGATGGTATTTGCTGCAAACCTGGACAAATCAGTGGGTCTTGAGATCGCCAATAGTGCAGCCGGTGTTGTGATTTCAAAATTCGGCACCACCACGGCAACCAGAACAGAACTGATATCCGAGATCAGGAAAGGCTTCCAATCATGATTGTTGTTACTGGTGGCGCCGGTTTCATTGGCTCGAATATTGTCAAGGCGCTCAACCGGAAAGGGATCACTGACATAATGGTTGTGGATAATCTGTCCAATGTCGAAAAGATTGCCAACCTTTCGAAGCTGGTGATCAGGGATTACATGGATAAGCAGGAATTTCTTGAATTCGTCAAGTCAGGTAATACTTTTGACAGGATTACTACGGTTTTTCATCAGGGTGCGTGCTCGGATACTATGGCAACCGATGGCAAATATGTATTGCATAATAACTTCACTTACTCAAAGTCGCTTTTCCATTTTTGCCGGAAACATAAAGCGCAGTTTATCTATGCCTCCTCTGCTTCGGTCTATGGAAGCGGATCAGAATTCGCAGAAATCCGGGAAAATGAATCGGCATTGAATGCCTACGCCTGGTCGAAACTCTTATTCGACAACTACATTCGTCATCACTGTAGTCATCCGGATAACCCGGGAATCCAGTGTGTTGGCCTGAGATATTTCAACGTTTACGGCCCCGGAGAATTTCATAAGGCGCGGATGGCCTCGGTTGCCTGGCATTTCAATATTCAATACAGGGAAAAGCAGGTTGTCAATTTGTTTGCAGGAACGGATGGCTATCAAAATGGGGAGCAACTCAGGGATTTCATCTATGTGGATGATGTGGTTGATGTGAATCTGTTCTTCATGAATCATCCCGATATAAATGGTATTTACAATGTGGGTACCGGGCGCGCCCAGAGTTTCAATCAGGTGGCGCTTGCTGTCATTAATTTTCACAGGAGCCGGCACGGCAAGAAGGTTATTGACCTCCAGGAAGCTGTTGATTCCCGCCAGATCAATTACATTGCGATGCCGGATGCGCTCGTTGGCAAGTATCAAAATTATACTGAGGCTGATCTGGCTAAATTGAGATCAGTGGGATATGAAGAAGATTTCGATCATATCGGGAATGGCGTAAACAAATACCTGTCATGAGAGGAATCATATTGGCGGAGGGGACGGGTTCCCGGTTGTGGCCAGCCACGCTTGCTGTACCGAAGCAGCTTGTACCGGTATATGACAAACCGATGATTTACTATCCTTTGTCTACGTTGCTGCTATCCGGGATAAAGGATATCCTGATTGTCTCAACTCCGCAGGATACGCCGGGATATCAGCGATTGCTGTCTGATGGCGGCAAATGGGGTATCAGTCTGTCCTATGCGGTTCTGGCAAAATCCAGGAGCCTGGTTGAGGCGTTTACCGTTGGCTCTGAATTTATCGGTAACAATCTTTGTGCATCGGTATTGGGGAATAATATTTTTTACGGGCCTGGTCTGTCAGAGAGCCTGCACAAAGTTGCAACCCTCAAAAGGGGCGCACGAATCATTGCCTGCCAGGTTGACGCCCCCGGTCCTTATGGCGTAGTGACCATTGACAAAAACGGCAAGGCCTGTGATCTTGAAGAAAATCCGGTGCAGCCAGAATCCGGATATGCCGTAACTGGTTTGGGTTTTTATGATGATACCGTGGCAGAGCGGGTACGGTCGTTGACAACCTCCGGATGCAATCAACCGGGGATAACCGATCTGAATCGAACCTATCTTGATGATGGTGCATTGTCGGTGGAGGTATTCAACCAGGACATGACCTGGCTGGATATGGACACCCATGAGTCGTTGCTGGATGCCGCCAGAGTTGTCGAGGCTATCGAAAAACGCCAGGGGATCAAGATATGTTGCCCTGAAGAAGCGTGTTGGAGAATGGGATATATTGATGATGGACAACTTGAAAAACTGGCTGATGAATTCAGGAATGATGAGTATGGTTACTATCTGGCGGGATTACCGGATAGCAGGGCTGCGGCCTCGGCGCTATAAGATGGACGGGAAGTGAGTCAACGTGATGCCCATGACCAGACCTGAACTTGGTGTGATAGGCGGCAGTGGATTTCAGCAGCTCGGGGACTTCTCTATCAGTGAGCGCCAGCAACTGAATACTCCGTATGGAGAACCGTCAAATGCCTATTTGACCGGGCATTTTCGTCAGAAGAATATTGTATTTTTGCCAAGGCACGGTGAAGCTCACAGCATCCCGCCACATAAAATCAACTATCGTGCAAACATGTATGGATTCAAGCTGTTGGGGATCAGGGAAATTATTTCCCTGGCGGCGGTAGGAGGTATTTCTGATCATTGCGTTCCCCGCTCTATTGTGATTCCGGATCAGATCATTGACTATACCTGCAACAGGTCACATACCTATTATGACGGGTTGGGGAGTGGTCTTGAGTTTATCGACAGTAATTTTCAGCATGTTGATTTCACCTATCCGTATAATGACTCGATTCGCAGAAAACTGATCGATGCAGCAAAATCGGCCAAAGTGCCCTGTATCGATCGCGGAGTATATGGAGTTACCGAAGGCCCAAGACTTGAATCCGCAGCAGAGATAAACAGGCTTGAACGAGATGGCGCAGATATTGTTGGAATGACAGCCATGCCGGAAGCGGGGCTGGCCCGGGAACTCGGTATCGCCTACGGATCGATAGCCCTGGTGGTGAATGCCGCTGCCGGGCGGGACCCCGATGGTTTTTCGATGGCGACGATAGCTGAAAATCTGTCAAGGGTGACCCTGGATGCCTTGAAAATCCTGGAACATTACTGAACTGATCGAGATTTGTCAGGTTGTGGCAACAGGCCATATACCCAGTATTACACCGACTTTGGGATGATCGAAGTAATGTATTTCCTTGAACTTCAGTCTTCTTTTTTCTGACAGGAAATAGTGTTCCGGCAGGTTGTCAAAAGGAACGGAGGAATCACTGTCAGCCTGTGCCTCGGCAGTGACTGGTGTCGACAAAACCGGCGACAGTGTTGACAATGTATTTCCCGTTGGATTCCCTGGCGAATATTGCAGATCAATATCAGTATAAATGAGTGAGGTTTTATAGACTCGAACGAACCCGTAAGCCAGTGCAGTATTGACCAGCCCCAAAGAGATCAGCGGCGCATGCTGATAAACCGCGGACGGCTGAACCCATCTTGCAGTCCGCAATATGCGGTGTCCTGCCTGGATCAACTGTCGATGTGCCGGATCAAGCCGGTCCAGTGTCGTCTCGAACTGGAAATCATCCGACCTGGATTCAAGCGTTACCATATGTTGCAGACTGCTGGAGATCTTTCTGTCTGAAAAATCCCATTTTTCATCTTGAGCGGCATCCTTGTCGGAATCACCCCGTGCCTGTTCGAACACGATCACTTCAATTGCATAATCCCTGGCCTGTGCAGTCTGGGAGATTCCTGTCAGGATCAGTAGTATAAACAGGCTTCCCAGGGTATACGAACAGGTACTTTGACTGAATATTTTCAACGGGAAATTCGCAGGTTTTATTGTAGGCTGATTACAGTGATATTGTACTGAAAATTGAGTTGAATTGTTGGATCTGACTGATCCGGTTCACGGGTCCTGGGGTTCAGTCTTTTTCAATGGCGGATTGTTGCAGGATGTCCAGTACCTGGTCGACAAAGTCGAATCGCTTCCCGGGGTTGCTCAAATCGGCAGTGACTCGGATGGCATTCGACCCGGCCATCCTGTATCGGTCAGGATAGCGTTGGATCAGCGAGAAGATGGTTGACGGGTTGACCACTGAATTGTGATGAAATTCGATCAGTCCACCATTTTCATTGATATCGATTTTCCTTATATCCAGTTGCGCACTACGCAATCGAAGAGCTGTAATTTCGAACAGATTTTTAGCCTGATCCGGCAACAGGCCAAAGCGGTCAATCGCTTCGATTTGCAGTTCCTGAAGTGCTTCCAGGTTTTCTGAATTCGAAATTCTTTTATAAAATATGAGTCGGGCGTGGGTATCTGCGAGATAATCCTGAGGAAACAGCGCCGGGAGATGCAAGTCCACCTGCGATTGTTTTTCAGGCAGGAGCACATTGTCTTCGCTCGGAAGAACACCGTCCCTGATTGCCGTGACGGCAAGATTCAGATATTCACTGTACAGGGAAAAGCCAATTTCGTCGATCGATCCGCTCTGGGTTTCACCCAGCAATTCACCAGCGCCCCGAATTTCAAGGTCATGTGACGCCAGGGCAAATCCGGCTCCCAGGTCTTCCATCGAAAGAATGGCATCCAGGCGTTTTTCAGCATCGCGGGTTATTTGATTCCTGCCGGGAATCAAAAGATAAGCAAATGCCTGATGGTGGGATCGACCGACCCTGCCGCGCAGTTGATGGAGCTGTGCCAGGCCAAATCGATCAGCCCTGTTTATGATAATAGTATTTGCTGATGGAATATCGATGCCGCTTTCGATAATCGTCGAGCAAACCAGAAGATTGAACCGCTGGTGATAAAAATCCTGCATTACTCTTTCCATCTGCATTTCCGGCATCTGTCCATGACCGATATCAATTTTGGCTTCGGGGATCAGTTCTTTGAGTTCTTCGGCCATGGATTTAATAGTGCGTACCGTGTTGTGCAGGAAAAACACCTGGCCGCCGCGGCGAATCTCTCTTAAGACGGCCTCTCTGATCAATCCCATGTCCCATTGCCGGATAAAAGTCTTGATCGACGTCCTGTTCAGCGGAGGGGTCGAAATTATCGAGATTGATCGCATTCCGGCCATCGTGATGTTCAAGGTGCGCGGAATCGGTGTTGCGGTCAGTGTCAGTATATCTATCTGGCTGCGCAATCGTTTAAACCGTTCCTTCTGACGGACGCCAAAACGATGTTCTTCATCGATGATCAGCAATCCCAGATCGGAAAACCGGATATCTTCCTGTAATAGTCGGTGAGTGCCGATAACAATGTCGATGTTGCCGTTTTTCATGCGAGCCAGTGTCTCAGAGGATTGTGTCCTGGTATTGAATCGGGACAGCATTGCAATATTGATGGGCCAGTCTGCGAAGCGATCAACAAACGACAGATAGTGTTGTTGTGCGAGCAGGGTGGTCGGCGCCAGCAAGGCAATCTGTTTTCCGCAATTGGCGACAATAAATGCGGCCCGCAGCGCGACTTCGGTTTTGCCAAAGCCAACATCACCGCATACGAGTCGATCCATCGGGTCAGCAGACTTTAAATCCGATATGACTTCTTCGATCACCTGTTGTTGGTCCGGCGTTTCCTCAAATGGAAACTGACTGGCGAAACGATCCATCTCCTCAGGGTTGATATCGTGGATATTACCTTTACGGGTACTTCTGATGGCTTCAATTTCAAGCAATTCGGCAGCTACATCATAAGCCTTTTCACGGGCGCGTGTTTTCGCTTTTTCCCACTGGTTGGCGCCGAGTCGATGCAGCGGAGCGTGCTCTGGCGAACTTCCGGTGAATCGACTGATGACATTCAGGGAAATAACCGGAACGTACAATTTATCGTTATTCTGATATTCGAGCGCCAGAAATTCAGTCTGTTCATCGGCGATGTCGAGAATCTGTAGCCCCATGTAGCGCCCGACACCATGTTTAATGTGAACAACCGGATCTCCAATACTCAATTGTGTCAAGGATTTGATGATCGATTCGGGATCGCGGTATTTTTGGTTTCTATGTCGACGCTGATAAACCCTCTCCCCATATAACTGGCTTTCGCAGATAATTTCGATTCCGGCGAAATCCGATTTGAAACCTCGTTGCAGTGAACCGACGGTCATCGACAATCCGTTATGATCGGTTGATATGAAGGATTGATAATCATTGACTTGATTCGGAACAATTTGATTTGCCCTCAACATACCGTCGAGCGCTTCGCGTCTGCCCGGAGTTTCGGCAACAATCAATATCCTGTTTTTTGTCCGGTTCAAATGGGAGAGCAGTTCATGGTATGGGGATTTCTTACGTGAATCCACCGGCAGTTGTACGTTGCGACCGGATGTTGCAACCCAATGACTGTCCGGATCGCCCGGAAAATCCGGATTTTGCAGCCTGATGACCGGGTATTCCGAGATTTCGGACCGCATCCGGTCGTGGTTCAGCCAGACCTGACCGGGAGGCAATACTTTCCTGGTCGTATCGTGATTGGCATTGACATGGCGGTCATTGATTTCAGCCCAGAAGGCAGAGCAGGCATCATCGAACTGTGTCGATAGCACAAATACCGAATCAGCGCGCAGGTACTGGAATAATGAGGCGGTTTCTTCAAAGAAGAGGGGAAAGAAAAATTCGGCGCCAGCTGGTACATGTCCTGATGAAACCTGGCTGTACACATGCTGGGCCCTGGGATCCCCTTCAAATTGTTTTCGAAAAGACGAGCGGAAAAATGCAATACTCTGTTCAGTCATTGGAAACTCTCTGGCTGGCAAGAGTTCAATCCGACTGACATTATTCGTCGATATTTGAGTCTCCGGATCGAACCAGCGGATGGACTCAAGTTCCTCATCGAAAAAATCCAGGCGAAAGGGCGCATTGGAACCCATTGGGAAAACGTCCAGCAGCCCACCCCGCACGGTGTACTCCCCTGGCGATACCACCTGGTGCACCGATGCGTAGTTGGCATTGGTCAGTTGATTCCGCAGGTTGTTCATCCCGACCTTCTGGCCGACTTCAAGTGAAAATGAGTGACCTGCGACATAATCCACCGGCGGCAGTTTCTGCATCAGATTAGTGGTTTGCAACAGAACGATTCCTCGCTGCAAATCCGGCAGGGCTCCAAGTATTTTCAGGCGTTCGGAAATAATATCCTGATGCGGTGAGAACACATCATAGGGCAGACATTCCCACCCCGGGAAAATCATGACCGGTATTTCAGCTTGATTGTTATGAAAATACCTGATTTCAGCTTCGAGTATCTCAAGCTGATGCTGGTCCTCCACCACCACCACCAAAACGCCGTTATATTTATTTGCCGCTTCGACCAGCGCCATTCCGACGGCAGAGCCATGAAGCCCGGACCAGGTTACGTTTCGGTTCTTTTCAGGGAGTGGGGGATTGAGTAAAGAGGAGTTCTGCAGGGTATCTCGCACTGTGTAAATCTGTGGTAGCCTTGGCAAATGGGATCGGATTGTACCCCATGATTATAAATTCCTCTCGAAAATGCATCAGACGAAATGAGACGACAAAACAAGGTATGGGCGATAATTCCAGCAGGCGGGGTGGGTAGGCGGATGGGGACAGATAAACCCAAACAATACCTGTCAGTTTGCGGCAAGCCGATTATCCATCACACATTGTCCCGGATTTGCTCCAGTCCGTCGATTGACGGGGTTGTCGTTGGAGTTGCAGATTCGGATCACTGGTGGCAGGATCATTCGTTTTCTCATGCCAGAATGCTGGGGGTTTATGCCGCCGGGGAAGAACGAGTGGATACAGTTCGAAACGGCTTGGATTTTCTTCTCGAACATCAAAATGTATCGGAGAGTGACTGGGCGCTGGTGCATGATGCGGTCCGGCCCTGTATCCTGCAGCAGGATATCGAGAACCTGGTGGATGAGGCAAATGACAACCAGAGCGGCGCTGTTCTGGGGGGAGGCCTGGCGGATACGTTGAAGGTCGCGGATGAAAATGGCAGGATAAGCGATACCGTCCCGCGTAATCGGTTCTGGAGAGCTTATACTCCCCAGATATTCAGAATCAGTGATCTGATCGATGGTATCGACGAAAGCAGGTCTTTGGGCTTAAGTGTCACTGATGAATCCATGGCTGTGGAAGTGATCGGGATTCGACCGATGCTGGTGACAGGCCATCCGGCCAGTATCAAAGTGACGGTACAGAGTGATCTTGACTTGATGGAAGTCGTTTTGCAGGCATTTCAATAATGAGAATAGGCACAGGTTATGACGTTCACGCCCTGGTGAAGGGGCGCAAATTGATACTGGGCGGGGTTGAAATCGAATGGCCAACGGGGCTGGCGGGTCATTCGGATGCGGATGTACTTGTTCATGCGATTTGTGATGCGTGCCTGGGCGCTGCAGGATTAGGCGATATCGGTATCCACTTTCCACCTGAAGACGAAAAATTCAAGAATATCGACAGTCGGAAGCTACTTCGGGAAATCGCAGACAGATTGCACCAGGACAACTGGAGAATCAGTAATCTCGACTGCACCATCATTGCCGAGAAACCCAGACTTCGCCCTTATATCCCGTCCATGATTGGTTATATTTCCGGGGACCTTGGACTTGACCGGGATCAGGTCAACATCAAGGCCACAACCACAGAAGGACTCGGTTATGTCGGGGAGCAAAAAGGGATAGCGGCCCAGGCCGTCGTGTTGATAGAGCGGTAACAGACCGACAATCCCGGCAGCTGCCTCCGGGAACTTACAGATTGGTTTTTGACAGCATTCTTCCCAGTGGCCGGCCACCGAACAGGTGCATGTGAAGATGGTAGACCTCCTGCCCGCCATGCCTGCCGCAATTGATCAACAACCGATAACCATCCTCGTCAATGCCTTCCTCGCGGGCCAGCTTACGCGCCACTATGAATAAATGTCCCAGAACGGCTTCGTCCTCTTCCGAGATGTCATTGACCGAAGGGATCGGTTTGTTCGGGACGATCAGGACATGGGTGGGCGCCTGGGGGTGAATATCGCGGAACGCGGTGGCCCGGTCATCCTGGTACAGAATGTCCGCCGGAATTTCCTTGTTGATTATCTTGGTAAACAGAGTGTCTTCGGTCATGGTGATTTCAGTAAGGTTGAGAATAAAGGCGCGCTCGTCAAGCCGACGAGAGAGTATCGGCAATCTTGTGGAGGTCAGTGCCCCTGATCCCCATCAAATCCAGATGCGCAACGGTGTTGATTAGATATTCGATGTTTGTTCCACTTGGGCCGCTGGCGCAATTTATGATTTTTGCAGTTTGTTCCAATGACATTACGGGCGCGAACTGGGGGTGTCCGGTCCTGGAAGTAAAGGTCAGGGCCGGAACAACCTGCTCGCCTTCCAGATGAACAGATTTGACTACAGGTTGATAAGCATCGGTGATCATTTCCCGTTTGTAGAGATAATCAAGTTCCGGGTTACGGGTTTCATCATTTAACCGAAAGGCGACTCCCTTACATGATCCTCCCGCTGCCAGTCCAAGCACCAATCCGGGTTTCTGCAATGTTCCCCTGTATTTATTCGACCAAAGGCAGAGACTGCGATGATAACCGAATAATCTGGCCGGCCGCGATTCTTCGTAATCAAATCCGGGGTTCCACATCAACGAACCATAACCGAACACCCACAGGTTTTGATCCGGCAGCTCGATATTTGCATTTATGAAATAGTTTGTCATTTCCAGCTTGCAATGTAAATACAGTACCTGTGCCGGACTGTTGGCAATCAGGCAAGGGGTGCGAAATTAACACAGTTCGCCGATGTCGGAAATAATAATTATCTGAACTGGCTCAGTTCGCTGACAAGAACTGAAAGCATTGAAAAATCAATCCCGGGTTCCTTTTTCAGGTCCGTCGTCATGGATTTGAGTTTCTCGATTTCGTCATGATTGCGTTCCTGCCATTTAGCCAGCGCCGCCTCCGGGTCTTCAGTAGTGGATTGGCTGCTGATAATGGAAACAATTTCCGATTGATGATTGCGCAAATCGGCGGATAAACCGGATTTAGACCGCTCATGCCAGACATTATCGACCTGCAGAGTCGAAATTCGTTGTTGCAACCAGAACAAGCCAAGACTCCGGGCCATCCCACAGTAAATTTTACCTATGAAATCCACAGATCGTCCGGATTGGTGTGCGATCTCTATGATGTCCAGGCCGTTAACCAGGGTCACGCGAGCAGAAATCTGGTGAGCCAGGGCATCGGGCAGTCCATTTTCGACCAGGTAATGAAGTCTGTACTGATATCGATTGTCATTGTTGCCGATTACCGATGCTGCATCGTTCATCAGTATGTTGAATCCATCCTTGAAGCGATTGACCAGGGAATCGAGATCGGTGGATACAGTTGTATTGCGTAGCAACCAGACGACGGAAGACTCAAGGGCAGATGTCAGGTAATTGAAGCACTGCATTTGCACATCTGTATCGACCTGGTTGTCCAGGGCCTGGATTTGTGCATAAAGTTGCTGGTTGTTGGTGATGTCTCTTACAGCAACATAGTATGCGGCAATCCTGTCTACCGGGGCGCCGGTCAGGTCGGTCAGCCTCAAATGGAATGTAGTGCCCATGGTGCCGACCAGGTTATTGGTGATTTGTGTGGAAATTATTTCCCGCTTGAGGCGATGTTGCTGGATTTGACTGCTATAGGTTTCGCTGATCAGTGGAGGAAAGTATTCTGCAATCTGATGCTCAAGATAAGTTGCATCGGGTAAATCGGAATCAAGCAGCACTTGATACAGATCCATTTTGCTGTAGGACAACAATACCGCAAGTTCTGGCCGGGTAAGATAATTTCGGTCTTCAATACGATTGTTCAGGGTTGTTTCATCGGGTAGAAATTCAAGTGCCCTGTTTAACAGCCCCTTGTCTTCCAGCACTTTGATCGCCCGGATATGCGCCGGCATGAGTTTCGCCCCGAAAATGGTTTCCAGGCTCAGAATCTGTGTTTGCAGGTAGTTGTTCGATAACACCTGTTCTGCGATGGTATCTTCCATTTTTGCAAGCAGGGTATTCCGCTGTGAAAACGTGAGGTTGCCTTTTTGCATTTCCGCATTCAGCAGGATTTTTATGTTTACCTCATGATCCGACGTATCCACACCCGCAGAGTTATCGATCGCATCGGTGTAGCATAATCCGTCATTTTGACAGAATTCTATTCTGCCAAGCTGGGTCATACCCAGGTTGCCGCCTTCGCCGATGACCTTGCAACGCAGCCCGGAAGCGTCTACACGCAAGTTATCATTATTCCTGTCCTGGGCATCACTATGGGATTCAGTGGAAGATTTGACATAGGTGCCAATGCCCCCGTTCCATAACAACTCGACATCTGATGTGAGAATCAGGCTGATCAAATCATCGGGGGCATAAGATTGTGAGCGTGCACCCAATGCCGTTTTCGCCTGGGCGGACAGGGTGATTGATTTTTCACTTCTGGAAAATATCCCGCCCCCTGTCGAAATCAGACCCTGATCATAATCAGCCCAGGATGATCGGGGTAATTCAAACAGTCGCATACGTTCCTTGTAACTGGATTCGGGGTCAGGGTCGGGATCGATGAATATGTGTTGATGATTGAAGGCGGCAACCAGTCTGATCTGTTTCGAAAGCAGCATGCCATTGCCAAATACATCACCTGACATATCCCCGATACCGACAACTGTAAAAGGGCAGGATTGAATGTCCTTGCCCAGTTCCCGAAATTGTCTTTTTACGGATTCCCAGGCCCCTCTCGCAGTAATTCCCATTTTTTTGTGGTCATATCCTGCTGACCCGCCGGATGCAAATGCATCACCAAGCCAAAACCCGTAATCTTCGGAAATCTGATTGGCAATATCAGAAAATGTAGCGGTCCCTTTATCGGCTGCGACTACCAGATAGGGATCGTCTCCATCCAGTCGGACTACATTCTCAGGCGGGACTATTTCCGTCCCGGATAAATTGTCTGTAACATCAAGCAGGCTTCTGATAAATATCCTGTAGCAACTGATCACTTCCTCAAGAGCTTCACCGTGCCCTGATTTGTGCAGCTGCTTGGCGACAAAGCCGCCTTTGGAGCCGACTGGTACGATCACAGCGTTCTTTACCCGTTGTGCTTTCACCAGGCCGAGAACTTCAGTTCTGAAATCTTCCGGACGTTCGGACCAGCGCAGACCACCGCGCGCCACCTTGCCGCCACGCAAATGCACGCCTTCAACCCTGGGTGAGTATACGAATATTTCATATTCAGGAGCGGGTTCAGGAATGCGTGGGATGGTGCGGGAACTCAGTTTGAACGAGATATATGACTTGGGGGCGCCGTCCTCACCGGGCTGGAAGTAGTTCGTCCTCAGGGTTGCGACGACCACATCCAGTAGCGCGCGAATAATTCTCTCTTCATCAAGCGTGCTTACCTCGTCCAATAGTCCTTTGATTGTTGTGTCCAGGTCTTCCAGGTTATTTTTCCCGGTTTTGGCATGATCAGGGCTGAATTTAGCCTCGAATAACCGGGTTATACAGATGGCCAGTTGGGGGTTTTTGATCAATGCATCAATAATATAACTTTCGCTGTATCTCAATCTGATTTGTTTCAGGTACCGGTAATATGCGCGGATCATGCTGATTTCACGCCAGTTCAGCCCTGCGATCAAGGTCAAATGATTGAATCCATCGTTCTCTGTTCGACCTTTCCAGCATTGAATGAACGTGGATTCGAAGTGTTCTGCGTTGTTTCCAAGATCAAAATCCTCCCCATCCATCCTGGAAATACCAAAATCCAGTATTCTGAGCTCCTCTCCGCTGGTTTTCCTGATCAGATAGGGCCGTCCACTGTGAATGGTAACTCCCATGTTTTCAAGAATAGGCAGAATATTCGAAAGGGCGATCGAGATTTGACGGGAGTACAGTTTGAAACTGGCTCGTTTCCTGTCATCCGCATCGGCTTCTTGTCGTGTCACCGGATTGAGCGTCGCCTGGATGCCTGCCTCGGAAACATGGTCCAGTATCTGTATGTCGAGAACCGCCTGATCCACAGAAAAATCGTGCTGATAAGCACTGGAAAATCCGTCATGATAATTTTCCAGGCAAGTTGCCGCCTTGACTGGATCAAACTTTGATTTCAGGCTCTCAAGTAATTTATCGTTCCAGCCCCGGGCCAGATGCTGGACTTCCTTCTCCAGCACCTGCTGGTCACAGGACGACTTGTCTTCGGGGTCGATATGCAGAACATAATGGATTCGTGTCAGAATGGAGGTCGAAAAATAAACATCGAATTCAATTTCCCGTGCATTCACCTGGTCGGCCAGGTAATTCTGTATGACCAATCTTAGCCGTGTATCGAATAAATCTCTCGGCACGTACACCAGGCAGGAATAAAAATGACCGCAGATATTCTTGTGAAGATGTAGCCGGGTTTTTCTCCTTTCCTGGTTCAGTAACGTCATCCCCAGGGAATGAAGTTCCTTTAATTTCATGTGAAACAGTTTGTCCCTCGGTAACGTTTCGAGAATGGCGCGCAGTTCCTTGTAGGAGTATCCGTTTGTTCGCAACGTGCTGGCGGCAAGGACGTAACTTGCCTTCTTGCGTATATGGGGTATATCCGAGGTAGGCAGAACTGAAGTTGATCCGGCAAGAAACCCCAGGAAACAGCTGATTCGGTGTTTCGATGCCGGGTTGTCGGAATCATGATCCCCCGGTTCCTGTTTGACCAGTATGCAGTCCATGTGCCGGTCTCTGTGAATATTTGCACGATTCCGTGCTTTTGTGAATACAACCGGAGAATTTTCAGTAAACACGATGGGCGGGAGGCTGTCCTTCATCAGGTCAACCCCATCCTGCATGGCGGTGCGCAATACGCCAAGCGGTGAAGATTGGTCGAGTTCAAACTTCCGGGTATCCCCGGAGACTGTCAGTTCAAGCTCACAAGATCCGAGAAACAGGAAATGATCCTCGGTCATCCACTGAATAAATTCCGGATACTCAGAATATTCCGGACTTGTCCCGGTCGATTTCAGCGCCCCGGCAATTTCAAGTGCCTGCGTTTTCATCGCCAGCCAGTCTGTGACCACAGTCACGATATTGCTGAGTGTCCTGTTCAGTAACCGGGCAATATCCTGATGTTCATTCTCCGGGATATAGTCGGTCAGGAAATGTATGAACGTTTCAATACAAACTCGGCCGCTATCAACTTCATCTTTGTCATCATCCTGGTTTGAACTGTATTTTCGGTACCCGGTTGCAATATTATTTTTGTCACGACTCACCTCAAACACGGGATGTATAGTTCGAAGCGGCGTTTTTCTCAGGCCGTTCAAACACATACGCAGGGAATTAATGATAAATGGGAAATTGTCAGATATGACGTAGATACTCGTCTGGGCTTGTTCACTTTCATTCATGCTTCCATTCGAATTGGAACTGTTTTGCAGATGAACAATTATTTCATTGGGCTTGCGAGTCTTTCCGAGTCGTTGATGTGTCAGAGCGAAATTTCTGAAATTCGATGCCTGGTTCGTGGAATAGTCCTGTCCGGAAAGCCGGTGATAATAGGCTCTAAGGAATTCAATCTCTGATGCAGATGGGGTGGGTTTTGATTTGCTTAATGTCGAAATCAAAGACTCGGTAACAGAATTTACCATTATTTTAGTCTGTGTGGTGTTAGCTGCCATATTAGACATATTGAAGCTGTTTGCCAATCACAAATATGATGTTTTTGGAATTCGGTTCGAGCAGGCCTGGGCTGTTGCAGGATATATTGACTGTACATCCTTGTTTTAAATTCAGAATAGTCGGACAATCGTGAATTCCAGGCTTAAAGCCAGTAACCCCCACCTCTGATCCAATTAGCTGATATGAATGTCCTCGTGTTTGATATAGAAACGATTCCTGATGTTGAAACCGGTCGTCGTTTATATCAATTGAAAGATTTGTCCGATGAAGATGTAGCCAAAGTCATGTCAAGCAAACAGATTCAAAAAACCGGCAAATCGAATTTTCTGCCTCTTTACCTGCATCGTATTGTGGCTATCTCAACGATGTTACGCACAAAAGAGTCAATAAAGGTCTGGTCACTGGGGGCATCGGATTCTTCAGAGAAAGAAATCATCACCCGGTTTTTTGACGGCATTGACCGCTATTTACCCACTCTGGTCAGCTGGAACGGATCAGGTTTTGATTTACCTGTATTGCATTACCGCTCCCTGCTGCACGGGGTCAATGCGAGGCGCTATTGGGAAACCGGAGAAGATGACCGCGAATTTCGCTTTAACAATTACTTGAGCCGATATCATTGGCGGCATATTGATTTGATGGACATTCTGGCCGGTTTCAATATGAGGGCGGCAGCATCGCTGGAATCGACCGCAGTCATGCTCGGATTTCCGGGAAAACTCGGAATGAGCGGGGACCGCGTTTGGGAAACTTTCCAGCACGGTGAGATTGACAGGATTCGAAACTATTGTGAGACCGATGTCCTGAATACATTCCTGGTGTATCTGCGCTGGGAATTGGTTCGGGGAAACCTGACCAGAGACAGTTACAGTGCCGAATGCGAACGGGTACAGAAATTTCTGGAGGAGTCCGATGGTCAGCATTTCAAGGAATTTCTGTCTGCCTGGAAGGAAAATTCGGCAGATATTGCCAGTTGATCCATGTCGGTAGTAGACGCCCGGGTTGAAGATTTGACCCATGACGGCAGTGGGGTAACCAGGGTAGACGCTCAGGTTTATTTCGTAGACGGTGCGTTGCCCGGGGAGTTGATCCGATTTGAAACCGGGAAAAAACGCAGGGGAAGATTTTCAGGCGCATTGCTGGAAGTGACCGAACCTTCTATGGACCGGGTGGTTCCGGGATGCGAGTATTTCGGTGTGTGCGGCGGCTGCGTGATACAACACCTGAACGGGCAGGCTCAATCGCACTATAAGGAGAAAATCCTGCTTGACAATCTGTCAAGAATCGGTCGGGTTTCTCCCGGGATTCGGATGCCGATAATTCAGGGGCCGACAACCCACTACAGGCGCAAAGCAAGATTGGGTGTCAAGCTTGTCCCAAAAAAGGGAGGTATTCTGGTCGGATTTCGAGAGCGAAATAGCAGTTTTGTAACGAACTTGCAAAGATGCATTACGCTTGATTCGAGAATTTCCGACCTGTTGCCGAAACTGCGGGATCTTGTTTCAGATATGGCCAATAATGATCGAATACCACAAATCGAGGTCGCTGCCGGGGATGATTCCATTGCCATGATTATCAGGCATATGGAGCCGCTTGAACCGTGTGACGAGGCGCTTCTGCAGCAATTTTCCAGCGAATATTCAGTTGGTGTGTATTCGCAGTCTGGTGGGTTGGATACGATCAAGCCACTATATCCGTCAATACCAGACCCCTTGAGTTACAGATTGAGTGGGGCCGATGTCACTTTGAGATTTTCACCTTCAGACTTTATTCAGGTAAATGCGTCGATTAACAATCTGATGGTGGACAGGGCAGTGGAGTTGATTGACCCCGACAAGAATGACTGCATCCTGGATCTGTTTTGCGGGCTGGGAAATTTCACATTGCCAATAGCACGTTCAGGCGCGTCGGTACTGGGTATTGAAAGTGACCAGCGTCTGGTCAGGCAGGCAATCGAAAATGCGAAATTGAATGACATCAGTAACGCAGATTTTATTGTCGGTGATTTATACGGTGATCAAACTGACCGTCTGACTGAAGCAGGGGGATTCAGTGCAGGGAGATTCAATAAGATTTTGCTCGATCCTCCTCGTTCTGGCGCATTGGCGGTGGTTAGGGAATTGGTTCCGAAGTTGCTTCCCGAGAAAATCATTTATGTATCCTGTAATCCGGCTACACTCGCCCGGGATGCGAACGAACTTGTCAACAATAATAACTATACTCTGAACTGTGCAGGCGCAATTGACATGTTCCCGCATACTGCCCATGTCGAATCCATCACCCTGTTCGAAAGACCGAAGGTATCCGGACAGGCACAGTGACCTGTCCCTGCGATGTTCGGGGTTCAGACCTTGCGGTTTCCTATATCGTCCGGAATGTCAGCAGGTATGTTTCCCTGTGTGACGACCGGGCCGGGATGATCCCGTCGGCCGTAGTTATCGCTTGACGACGTCGATGAACCCTGGCGCGGCTTGTATGAGCGCGACTGGGAAGACCGGGGTGGCCGCCTCTGGTCAGTCGATACAGAGGATGGATCAGGTGACTGATTGCTTTTTGCCGGGCGGTTCATATTTTTTTGATTCCGTGGTTTCTGGTTGTACGTACCGGTTCGATTACCATCCTGATTATCCTGTTGGGCAACGGTGGTTGACCTTTTGGACCGGTAGTTCTTCGATTGCGATTTCATCTTGTCTGGCTGAGCACGATTATGCCTGCCTGAACGCTTTTCCCGATTGTCATCACTTTTGCCGCCATCCTTGACCCGATTCCGGTTTCTGTCCCTTCCTTTGTTATCGGAACGGGTATTCCTTGTCTGGACTCGTCGTCGTCTTCTTCTTTCCGGTTGAGGGGGACTATCAGTAGATTTGACTGTTTCTGTTGCTTCACCCTTTCCAAACAGGGAACGAATCAGGCGTGGAAAAATTCCGGGTTTGTCCTTTTCCGATTCAGTTGAGGGTGAGGGCGGTTCGAATAGAGGAGGGGCAATCTGGTCAAGTTGCACATGGGGCTGTGTTGACTTTGCAGTTCTGGATTTGTTTGATGGCGCCTTGCTTTTGCCCTCTATATCCACTTTTTGTCTAAAACTGGAAATGTCCGACAATTCATCGAGCTCATCGCTTCGCAGTCGTTTGATCTGAAACTGGGGGCTGCTGAGTTCAGCAGATGGAATGATAATGGTGCGGGATGCCAGTCTTGCTTCGAGTAGACACAATTCATGACGTTTTTCATTCAACAGATAAGTAGCCATGTCCATCGGCAATATCACTTGAATCGCTTCGGTATTCTCCTTTAGCGCTTCATCTTCTATGATCCGGAGCAAATTCAAGGATGCTGATACAACGTTCCGTATGGTGCCCATACCTTCGCATCTTGGGCAGATTTGATAGTTAATATCGCTGATCGAAGAGCGCAATCTTTGCCGGGACATTTCGAGTAATCCAAAGCGGGATATATGCCCAACCTGCACTCTCGCACGGTCTGCTTTCAAGGATTCCTTAAGTCTGTTTTCCACAGTTCTCTGGTTTCGGTTGATCGACATATCGATCAGGTCGATTACAACCAGACCGCCTATATCACGGATCCGAAGCTGGCGGGCGATTTCTTCTACCGCTTCGAGGTTGGTGTTAAGGGCTGTTTCTTCGATATCCAAACCTTTGGTGGCCCGTGCCGAGTTGACATCGATGGAAATCAACGCTTCAGTATGGTCGATAGAAAGAGAACCCCCGGAAGGCAGGGTGACCAGGCGATTGAAGGCAGAATCGATTTGACCTTCTATTTGATACCTGGAAAAAAGCGGAACACCGTCCGTGTAAAGTTTGAGCTTTTTCAGGTTATGGGGCATTACCTGGGTAATGAATCGTTCTGCCCGCTCATGGATTTCTTCATCATCGACAATGACTTCGGTAATATCCTCGGATAAATGGTCACGTATAGAGCGAACTATCAGGTTACCCTCCTGGTATATCAAAAAAGGCGCCTTTGAATTCGAGGATGCCTGTTCAATGTTTTCCCAAAGCCTTACCAGAAAATCCAGGTCCCATTGCAGTTCTTCCAGGCTTCTGCCGATTCCTTCTGTTCGGGCAATCAGTGAGTGCTGGCTGTTTATGTCGAGCCTGGATAAAATTTCCCGTAACTCGTTACGGTCCTCCCCGGCAATTCTTCTTGAAATCCCGCCGCCTTTTGGATTGTTGGGCATGAAGACCAGAAATCGACCGGCCAGACTGACAAATGTAGTCAGTGCGGCGCCTTTTGTGCCGCGTTCGTCCTTGTCGACCTGAACGATCATCTTCTGGCCTTCCCTGATCACTGAATCAATCTTTACGTCGGAGATCTGGGTCTTTGTGTCATAGCTGTTGAAGTATCCCCGATAAATCTCCTTGAGCGGGAGAAATCCCTGTTTTTCCGAACCGTAGTCTACAAAGCACGCTTCCAGGCTCGGTTCCACCTTTGTGATGATGCCCTTGTAAATATTCCCTTTCTTTTCTGTCCTGACTGCCGCTTCCAGATCAAGATCTATCAATTTTTGTCCATCGACAATGGCAACCCGAAGCTCTTCCGCATGGGTTGCATTAAATAACATTCTTTTCATTAACATATCCCGGCGCCGGGGGAGCAAGTGTTGTATCCGCCCGACATCCAACCATTCCCGTTCCCGATTATGAAAACGGAAAAATCCAAATTATGGGATGGCCCCGACAATATTCACCAGGGCAGAAAAGAGGAGGGGCCAATGGCCTGAAATTGAACAACACGGTTTCATCTGAACCGGGTCTGTTCGCTTCCCGTATTTGACTATGGAAAGCCTGAATCAATTTTTTCAGTGTTAACTCAATGTTAACTCATCGTCAGCATTTCAACATTTGATTTCAAAACGGCACAAGGCTGATAAGCCATGTTGATTGAATTGGTTTTTGAAAATCAAATGGGATATTCATCGTCAAACATGTTCCATAACCGCTGTTTCTGGTCAGTATCCGTAAGTCCTGTAAATATTATGGCTACGGGTTCACGGTCCAGACCTCGAACCGATACCGGCCTGACCATATCCGGAAGCTTGACACAGGCTTCAGCCATGCTTGTTAAATCCATGCTTCATAATGTCCGGATGTTTGGCGAAAAATACTTTCTCTCTTCCAATTTCTGCAAATCGTCCAGTAATCTCAAACTGCCTGATATACTGAACCAACCTGATTTAACCCTGACTCGTTGTGAGGAGGGCTGTCTGCGGTCATCACCGCCTGTATTGGGGAACCCGTCTATTTCAACATCGGCATTCAATCCAAATGGCCAATTCCACGGATAGCCGGACGGTTTCACCTAAAATCTTTCTTCGTGTCTCCTGCCCCCGGTTTAAATTACCGGGTTGAACCTGGATTTATTCTTGAATTAACACAAGTGCTTATCAGTTGTTCGTTCAGGTCCAGTGAGACAGGGCAGATCATATCAAGGTTGATGGATTAATACAATCACTCGCATGATTCCAGCCTGGATCAATCCTGATCGGATTGAATTGCCGGACAAGAATGTGTAAACTCCTGCGCCTTCGACAGGCACGTAGCTCAGTTGGTTAGAGCACCACCTTGACATGGTGGGGGTCGGTGGTTCGAATCCACTCGTGCCTACCAGAAAGTTCTTGCGGCCGGGTTATGATCTCATATCAACATGCCTGATGATGATTACGATAACATGCGTTCTCCGGTTCGGAATGCTACTGAATGAATACTGAAAATGCCTCGAATTTCTCTTCCTGACGGGTCCATCCGGAATTTTCACAGCCCCCTGACTGTATTTGACGTTGCCCGGGACATAGGCGCTGGTTTGGCGAAAGTTGCCATTGCGGCCACTGTGAATGGCGAATTGACCGATACCAGCGCATTGCTGGAGGAAGACTGCGAACTGAGCATCGTTACCGCAAGGGATGCAGCGGGTCTGGAAGTCATCCGGCATTCAACTGCGCATTTGCTCGCTCAGGCAGTGAAACAGTTATTCCCTGAAGCCCAGGTGACGATCGGCCCGGTTATTGCTGATGGTTTTTACTATGATTTTTCATATCGCCCGGGATTTTCAGAGGACGACCTGGCTGCCATCGAACAGCGCATGTCACAAATCGCCAAAGACGACCACCGTATTCAGCGAACATTGATGGAGCGAAAAGCGGCAGTTGAGTTTTTCCGGGATCAGGGGGAAGTGTATAAGGCGGAAATTATTGAATCGATACCGGACGATGAGGAACTCTCGCTCTACAGCCAGAATGGTTTTACCGATTTATGTCGAGGTCCTCACGTGCCAAGCACTGGCCACCTGAAAGCGTTCAAATTGATGAAAGTTGCTGGAGCATACTGGCGGGGGGATTCCAGGAATGAAATGCTTCAACGAATTTACGGAACAGCGTGGCCGGATAAAAAACAACTGAAAGCTTATCTGAATCAGTTGGAAGAAGCTTCAAGGAGAGATCACCGTAAACTGGGCAGGCAACTTGATTTATTCCACATGCAGGAAGAGGCGCCGGGCATGGTTTTCTGGCATCCCCGGGGCTGGACGCTGTATCAAATACTGCAACAATACATGAGGACTGAGCAACTCAAGCGTAATTACCTGGAAATCAATACTCCCGAAGTGGTTGATTACTCACTTTGGGAGCGTTCGGGTCATGCGGACAAATTTGGTGACGACATGTTTTCCGTAAAATCGGAAGGCCGTGACTTTGCACTCAAACCGATGAATTGTCCCTGCCATATTCAGGTGTTTAATCAAGGACTGAAGAGTTATCGTGATTTACCACTTCGATTCGCAGAGTTCGGTTCATGTCATCGAAATGAATTATCGGGCGCCTTGCACGGATTGATGCGAGTACGGGCATTTGTGCAGGATGACGGACACATTTTTTGTACCGAAGACCAGGTACAAAGCGAGGTGTCGGATTTTATCGACTTCCTGCATCACGTCTACCTCACTTTTGGTTTTACCGGTATTATCTATAAATTATCGACCCGGCCGGAAAACAGGGTAGGCAGTGACGAAGAGTGGGACAAGGCCGAAGCGGCGCTGGCGCAAGCGTTGGACAGCAAGAGTCTGAATTGGGAATTAAACCCGGGTGAAGGCGCTTTCTATGGCCCGAAAATCGAGTTCTCCCTGAAAGACAGTATTGGCAGGGTCTGGCAATGCGGCACCATGCAGGTGGATTTTTCGATGCCAGCCCGTTTGAATGCCGAGTACGTTGCCGAAGACGGTTCCAGAAAGACCCCGGTCATGTTGCATCGTGCCCTGATAGGCGCTTTTGAGCGATTTATCGGTATTTTAATTGAACATTGGGAAGGTAAATTTCCGGTCTGGTTCGCTCCTGTTCAGGCTGTAATCATGAATATTACTGACGACCAGGCGAATTATGTAAGGGAAACACAAGAAACTTTGAAAAAACAGGGGTTCAGAGTGGAATCCGACTTGAGAAACGAGAAGATCGGATTTAAAATCCGTCAGCATACGATTCAGCGCATCCCGTATCTGCTTATTGCGGGAAACCGTGAGCTTGAAACAAATTTGGTTGCAGTTCGGGCACTGGATGGGGAAGATCTGGGTTCCATGCCCGTTGAGCAGTTCGTACGGGATTATCTAAAGTGAGACCGATGAGGAACAAGACATAGCAAAACCAAAACAACCAAATGTAAACGATCAAATTACAAGCGATCCAATAAGGGTCATATCTACGGACGGCAAGCAACTGGGCATCATTTCGAGAAACGATGCGCTGGTCAACGCAGAAAAGGCTGGAATGGATCTGGTAGAGATTTCTCCCAATGCTGATCCGCCCGTTTGCCGAATCATGGATTATGGCAAGTTTCTGTACAACGAAAGCAAGAAAAGGCAGGATGCAAAAAAGAAACAAAAACAGATTACGATAAAGGAGATTAAATTTCGTCCCGGCACCGATGTTGGGGATTATGACGTTAAGGTGAAAAAGCTGGCGGAGTTTCTCAAGGTGGGGAACAAAACCAAGGTAACCATGCGATTCAGGGGACGGGAGATGGCTCATAAAGAATTGGGTCTGATCATGCTGGATCGGGTGAAAGCGGATTTGCAGGAAATCGCCGAGGTTGAGCAGATTGCAAAACTGGAGGGACGTCAGATGGTCATGGTTTTGACCCCGAAGAGGAATTTGAAAAAAGCTGGTTCTGTTTCGCATATATCCGGGCAGCTTGAAACGTAAAACGAGAAGTAGTCCATTCCAGAACTACCATCGTTGTTTTTATTGAACTGTGACAATTAATACGGCCGAAATTATTTCAAGGCCGAAAATACTGGAGTAAGTAATGCCAAAACTTAAAACCAATAGTGGTGCGGCCAAGCGTTTCAAACGCACAGCCTCGGGAAAATTCAAACGTTCCCAATCCCACTTGAATCATATTCTGACCAAGAAAAGCACCAAGCGAAAGCGGCATCTCAGGACTGGCCTGATGGTCGATTCTGCAGATCACGCTGCTGTTAAACAGTTGCTTCCCTATAGTTGATCAATCAAGGAACAGGAATATGTCAAGAGTAAAGAGAGGCGTGGTAGCCAAGGCCCGTCATAAAAAGGTACTGAAACAAGCCAAGGGGTATCGTGGCGCCCGCAGTCGGCTTTACAAGGTTGCCAAACAGGCAGTAGATAAAGCGGGTCAATACGCTTATCGGGACAGACGTCAGAGAAAACGTCAATTTCGTTCCCTGTGGATTGTACGTATCAATGCGGCAGCGCGAGAAAATGGAATCAGTTACAGTCGTTTTATTGCTGGATTGAACAAAGCCAGTATTGAATTGGACCGTAAAGTGTTGTCTGATCTTGCCGTTCACGACAAGGCGGCATTTATGGAGCTGGCGGATCAGGCAAAGCTGGCTCTGGATAGTCCAACCACCTGAACCTGGTTGTTGTGGGGCAGAATAATCTCTGCAACCCCGGTGTTTCACCCTGATTCCCGGTGCAGTCAGCAGGGGAATTGAAACTTTCCAATATACTGTGTCTTCTGATAATCGACATCCGGTATTTATTTACCAGAAAGCCGTGGATGCTATTCGCGGTGCAGAGTCCCGGGCTGCACTGGATGTCATTCGTGTTGAGTATCTCGGCAAAAAGGGGATTATTACCGGACAGTTGAAACGGATTGGCAGTTTGCTTCCCACCGAGCGGAAAAGTTTTGGCGAGGATGTAAACAGGATCAAGTTGCAAATCACAGACAAGATACGATCCAGGTATCAGGAACTGGAGATTCAGGAGACTGCCGGGCAACTGGAGAAAGAGAAAATCGATGTCACTCAACCAGGAAGAGGGCAATCGACCGGCGCCCTCCATCCGGTTTCGCGTACTTTCAGGAGGATGGAGGATATTTTTGACCGAATGGGTTTCAATATCGCAACGGGACCCGAGATCGAGGATGACTACCACAACTTCGAGGCACTCAATATTCCCCGGAATCATCCTGCCCGCGCGATGCATGATACGTTCTACATCGAGGATCATGTAGTGCTGAGAACGCATACTTCTCCTGTACAGATTCGGTACATGCACGATAACCGGCCGCCGATTCGAGTGATCGCTCCTGGACGGGTGTATCGTTGTGATTCCGATATAACTCATACCCCGATGTTTCATCAACTCGAAGGCCTGTGTATCGATACGGATATTACCTTCTCGGATCTCAAGGGTATCCTCATCTATTTTATACAGGAGTTTTTCGAGAAGGATCTTCCGGTCAGATTCAGGTCGTCGTATTTCCCTTTCACGGAACCCTCGGCAGAAGTGGATATGGGGTGCGTATTCTGTAACAACAGGGGTTGTCGAATCTGCAAGCATACCGGATGGCTGGAAGTGCTGGGCTGCGGCATGGTTCATCCTGAAGTGCTCAGACACGGCAACGTAGACAGTACGGTATATTCCGGATATGCATTCGGATTGGGAGTCGAACGCTTGACCATGCTGCGTTATGGAGTAAACGATCTGCGCTTGTTTTTCAACAATGATTTGTCCTTCCTGCGACAATTTCATGGCACCGTATAAACCGGGCGTGCGCTATGCTGGTCAGTGAATCCTGGATAAGGGAGTGGGTCAATCCGAATATTTCGACCGAAGAACTGGCTGAAAAACTCACTCTCGCCGGCTTGGAAGTGGAGTCTATAACCCGCGCGGGTCCGCATTTGGATTCAATCAGGGTCGTAGTGGGCGAAATTACCGCTGTCACAACCCATCCGCATGCTCCGAACCTGAGTTTGTGTGAAGTCAGAGTCGGCAACAAAGAACGATTGTCCATAGTGTGTGGCGCAGAAAATGTACGTGAGGGATTACGAACCGCGGTAGCCAGAGCAGGAGCGAAAATAGGCGATATGACCATTTCCAGGCGGGATGTCAAAGGAGAAGATTCCGAGGGCATGTTGTGCTCTGCGATGGAATTGGGTCTGGCGGAATCTGCTCACGGGATTATTGAATTGGATCAGAATGCACCGTTGGGCGCCGGTATTGCCGACTACCTTGATCTGCACGACCTGGTATTCGAATTCAAGCTGACGCCAAATCGTGGAGATTGTCTTGGCATGGTCGGCGTGGCCCGTGAAATATCGGTGTTGACCGACTCCAGACTTGAAATTCCCGCAATTGACGTCAGCCAGCCGACAATTTCACGGTCTCTTGAGGTCAGGCTGGAAGCGGTTGATGCCTGCCCGCGATATGCAGGTCGGGCGATTCAGGGTATCGACATGAGTGCGAGAACACCGGACTGGATGGTTGAAAGATTGCGTCGCTCAGGGATGCGCAGCATTAACCCGATAGTCGATATTTCCAACTATGTGATGCATGAACTCGGTCAACCAATGCATGCTTTTGATCTGTCCCGGATCAACGGTGGCATTGTGGTCAGAAGAGCAGGTGAAGGAGAGGAACTTGAACTGCTCGATGGCAGCACGGTGAAGCTGTCGAACAGCAACCTGGTTATTGCCGATCATCAAACAGCGATTGCGCTTGCCGGAATTATGGGCGGAAACAGTTCTGCGATAACCGACAACACCACGGATATATATCTCGAGTCCGCACTCTTTCTGCCTGACGACATTCTTGGCAAGGCCCGGCAACTCGGCATGCATACGGATGCCTCCCATCGATTCGAAAGGGGGGTGGATAGTGAACTCCAGTTGAGCGCAATAGAAAGGGCAACCGGACTGGTTCTTGAAATCGCGGGTGGTCGGGCCGGGCCGGTTACCGATGCAATCGAAAGATCAGCGCTTCCGCAATTCCTGCCAATCAGATTTCACCAGTCAGAAATCGAACGGGTACTCGGCACTCGTGTTCCTGCCAAAGAGACAGCCAGAATCATGCGGGGTCTTGGAATGTCAGTGACCCCAACCGCATCCGGATGGGAAGTCATACCGCCAGGCTGGAGGTTCGATATTCAGGGTCAACATGATCTCGTGGAAGAGGTGGGGCGTTGTTATGGCTTTGAGAAAATTGCGCCGACAGCGCCTTCGGCAAATCATCAGGCTGGCCGCTACCGTGAAGGCGTCATCACCCAACATGATATCAAACAGGTACTGATTCAAAGAGGCTATCATGAAGCAATGACCTACAGCTTTGTGGATCCGGCTTCCCAGGAGAACTTACTGGACAGGGTGGATGCGGTTGTGCTGGCCAACCCTATCGCTGACAATATGGCAGTGATGCGTCAAAGCCTTTGGCCCGGTTTATTGGAGGCGTTGCAGAATAACCTGAACCGCCAGGAGAGCCGGGTCCGGTTTTTCGAAATCGGACATGTTTTCAACAAAGCCGATAATGAGAGAAAGAGCCATGAAGAAAATCATCTGGCCGGTCTGATAAGCGGACTTTGTCTGCCAAGTCAATGGGGACACGATCCAAGGGAAGTGGATTTTTTTGATCTCAAGGGGGATCTTGAAGCGGTCCTGAATTTGTCCGTCAATCCTGATCGATTTCAATTCAGGCAAACAGTACACAGTGCATTGCATCCCGGACAATGCGCCCGGATAGAATGTGAAAATGATGTCATTGGTCATATTGGCAGGCTTCATCCTGCACATCAAAACTTTTATGAATTTGACCAATCCGTTTATCTGTTTGAAATTGACCTCTCGATGGTAACCCACTCAGGATTGCCTGAATTTTCCGAAGTGTCGAAGTTTCCTTCTCTGCAAAGAGATCTGGCCATCCTGGTTGATGAGGAAGTTGAAGTGCAATCTGTGTTGGAAATCATTCGCGCTGGCGGTGGAGAATTATTGAAGAAGCTCGAGTTGTTTGACATTTACCGCGAATACAAGCTGGAAAGAAACAAGAAAAGCCTGGCTGTTGCCTTGACATTTCAGTCAGAATCAAGCAGTCTTAAATCCTCTGAAGTAGAAGTTGTAACAGAGCGAATTATCGGGCTGCTTGAACGTGAAACGGGTGCACGCCTACGTCAATAAACAATAAAATAACAATTCGAAAACCAAAGCAAGTACCGATAAATCAAAGTAAGCACCGATAATATGACGGTAACAAAAGCAGATTTAAGGGATACACTTTTCAATGAAGTCGGGTTGAATAAACGTGAGTCCAAGGAGTTTGTTGATTCATTTTTCGAGAATATCCGTCTACTACTCGCAGAAGGACATTCGATCAAGTTATCGGGGTTTGGCAGCTTCAACCTCCGTGAAAAACCGGAACGCCTTGGACGTAATCCGAAAACCGGGGAAGAAGTGTCTATCTCGCCCAGGCGGGTAGTCACCTTCAAGTCAGGTCAAAAGCTGAAAAAGAACGTCAATAAAAACGTATTTGATCTAAACCTGAAACGCAGGGATGATCAAATACGCTGATGCTTGATCCAAGTGGGTTTGAACTCCCTCCAATACCTCCCAAGCGATATTTCGCTATTGGCGAAGTAAGCAAGCTTTGCGAAACCAAACCACAGGTTTTACGTTACTGGGAGACAGTATTTCCCCAGTTAAAGCCCGTTAAACGCCGTGGAAGGCGGTATTACCAAAGACATGAGGTCAAGCTGATCCGACAAATTTGCCGGATGTTGTACAAGGAAGGATTTACGATAAGTGGTGCGAGAAGCCAGTTGGAACAGCTTGCCAATGATGATTCTGAATCGGGTGTGGTTTTACAAAGTACTCAGGATACCAGCAAGATGGTCTCACAACTGATTGAGGAGCTTTCCGAAGTTCATCAAATCCTGAGCTGATCCTTGGAGATCAATCCAGATTTTCACCGACAGGAACTTCCTGTCGGAATTCGGGGTGTGGCGCAGCCTGGTAGCGCACCGCAATGGGGTTGCGGTGGTCGGAGGTTCAAATCCTCTCACCCCGACCAATAAAATACAGGCATATACCAGTAGAATGAGTCGTCCCCACTCCTCGAATCTTTTTGATAACCCTCTTGTCGAGGCTACGGATGTTCACTTTTCTTTCGGACACCGCAGCATTTTTGATGGTCTGAATCTGGCTCTTCCCCGTGGGAAAGTGACAGTTATCATGGGTCCGAGTGGCTGTGGCAAATCAACATTTCTGAGTATGCTTGGTGGACGAATCAAGCCGGATCGTGGAAATCTGATTTTTGATGGCAAGCCGATACCGACTGATCAGGGCTCCGAGCTGTATGAGATGCGAAGGAAAATGGGCGTAATGTTCCAGAACAATGCACTTTTGACTGACCTGGATGTCTATGACAATATCGCATTCCCAATACGGGAACAAACAGATTTGCCGGAGGATATTATTCGCCTGATGGTACTGATGAAACTGGAAATGGTCGGACTGCGCGGAGCCAGGAATTTGATGCCATCGGAGTTATCCGGTGGCATGGCTCGTCGGGTTTCGCTGGCGCGGGCCATTGCCCTTGACCCGCAATTGATCATGTATGATGAACCATTCGTCGGGCTTGATCCGATTTCCATGTCGGTTATCATCCAATTGATTCGTAAATTGAATGATGCGATGGGGATCGCCTCCGTGGTGGTTACTCATGATGTGCATGAAGGGTGCAGTATTGCCGACTACGTTTATTTACTGGATAACAAAAAGGTCGTAGGGCATGGTAGTGCAGAGGATATGATGAACAGTAGTCAGCCCGATATCCGACAGTTCATGAATGGGTTGCCGGATGGCCCGGTCAGATACCACTACCCCGCCGGGAATTATCTCGATGATCTGGGAGTGCACGATCAGTGAGCTTTGTCAGCAATCTCGGGAATTGGGGACTGGGACTGTTTTACAGACTCGGCGCCGCCTTTTTGTTCCTGTTGCAAGCGCTGCGCGGCGCCTGTCAGTGTCTGCCAAGGGGGTCTCTGATCATTCAGCAGATTTATTCAATTGGTGTATTGACCATGCTCATTATCCTGGTATCCGGGTTGTTCGTGGGTATGGTTCTGGGGTTGCAGGGATATTATCAACTGGTAAATTTCAGCGCCGAGTCCAGCCTGGGGTTGGTTGTTGCATTATTCCTGGTCAGGGAACTCGGCCCGGTGCTTGCTGCCTTGTTGTTCGCAGGCAGGGCGGGGTCCGCACTGACCGCAGAGATTGGTTTGATGAAAACTACAGAGCAGTTGGCTGCGATGGAAATGATGGCTGTGAATCCGATGATCAGGGTGATTGGTCCAAGGTTTATCGCCGGTATAATTGCCATGCCACTGCTGGCGGCAATGATGAGCGCTGTCGGCATACTGGGTGGGTATCTGGTAGCCCATGGCCAATTCGGGGTTGACCCGGGAGTCTTTTGGACTTCCATCGAGAATGGTGTCGAGTTGGTTGATGACGTGCTGAATGGTGTGATAAAAAGTGTGGTGTTCGGCTTTATCGTGGTCTGGATTGCCTTGTTCGAAGGATATGATGCTGAACCGACATCGGAAGGGGTAAGCCGAGCGACAACCAGAACGGTAGTTTCATCTTCGCTCGCCATACTCGGCGGCGACTACATATTGACAGCGTTGATGTTTGGAGGCTCCTGAAAAGAATGAGGAACAAGAACCTGGAAATGTGGGTTGGAATATTCATGCTGGCAGGGATTGGCGCTCTGGCTATGCTTGCGATCAAGGTCAGCGGGACCAGCTTCAGCTCGGGTCAAACCTATAAAGTAGAAGCGCACTTCAACAATATTGGTGGTTTGAGCGTCAAGGCTCCGATAATGATCGGGGGGGTACGTGTCGGCCGCGTCGGCAAAATTTGGATTGACAAACAGAATTATATCCCGATAGTCGATCTTTACATAGATAAACACTACGATACATTACCCATGGATACCGGCGCATCGATCCTGACTTCGGGTTTGCTTGGAGCGCAGTATATCGGTCTGTCCCCCGGTTCGTCAGATATATACCTTGAGGAAGGCGATGTTCTGGAATTTACCCAGTCGGCCATCCAGCTTGAGTCCCTGATCAGTCAGTTCATGTTCTCTCAAGGTCGTGACAAGGAAGGAAGTTCCCAATGAACATACGATTGAAATCCCTGACTCGCACGTTCATCTGCCTGGGTCTGGCTGCTCTGATGAGTACTTCGCCAATCTCATCGGCAACCGAAGACCCCGTGCCGGTTATCAAGAACGCCGTCGATTCGATGATCGTTTCTTTTACAGCCGACAGGCAACAACTCGAAAACAGCCAGACACAATTGTTTGATCTGGTCGACCGGATTGCCGGCCCGTTATTTGATTTTGACTATATCTCCAAACTGGTTTTGGCTGCAAACTGGAAGACAGCCACCTCGAAACAGCGCAGGGAGTTTGCGCATGAGTTGAAAAGATTGCTGATTGCCACTTATGCCATTGCGTTATTCCAATACACCGGCAACGAATCCATGTCTTTTGATGAAACCCGGATCAAGCAGAAGAAGTCTATGAAATTTGCCAATGTGCGTGGCAAATTCCGGATTGATACTGATACTCCCATAGACATGGTATATTCTATGGTGCAGAAACCGGAGGAGAATTGGAAAATCTACAATTTGACGGTGGCTGATCTGAATATGGTATTGAATTATCGAAACGTGTTTCAGTCGTCCATCCTCAAGGATGGTCTTGATGGAACAATTGCCTTGATGAAAACCAATAACGACAGGAGCTATTCAAGTGAATGAGGCTCCTTTTCAAATCAGTATCAGGGGTGATGTTATTAATCTTGTCGGGGTGTTAACCCATAATACGATCAATGCAGTTTATCAATATACCCCGGCATTTACCGAACCTGATTATCAGATTGATTTACAGGAAGTGGAAAAAGTGGACAGCGCAGCACTTGCGCTGTTTGTGAATTGGTATTATCGTGCGATCAGAAATTCATCAAACTTACATTTTACTCATATTCCTGACAAACTACGGGATATCGCACAGTTGGCCAATCTGGAGAGGATATTTGATTAATCCTTCCTGTATGCAGATCACAATCGCTCGTTAATAAACACATATGACAGGATAATGGTTACTCCCCTGGATATACAAGGCTGGATTTGTGAAGGTCTGGCAGGCAGTCAGGTCGAGGTTGACGGCGATGGTCGTCATTTCGACGCAGTTATTGTCTGTGCGGATTTTGAAGGTAAATCACTGATCCAGCGACACCAGATGGTTTATGGTGTATTGGGGGACAGGATGAAGTCTGAAATTCACGCATTGTCAATGAAAACAATGACCCCTGACGAAATGCAGACAGATTAAGTCGGAGTCACACATAAAATTTTATCAGGAGGTTGATGCATGTCAATTCAAGAACAGTTGAAAGAAGTAATAGACAACAATGAGATAATTCTTTTTATGAAAGGTTCTCCGGATTTCCCTCAATGCGGATTTTCCGGGCGTACAGCACAGATTCTCCAGGCATGCGGAGTAAAATTCGCTTCGGTGGATGTACTGGCCAACAGTTCAGTAAGGGAAGGAATCAAAGACTATTCCAAATGGCCGACAGTGCCCCAGTTATATGTTCGGGGCGAGTTCATCGGTGGTTGTGACATCATGACCGAATTGTATGAAAACGGCGAGTTGCAGAAAATACTGAAACCGGATGACTGATATTTCAAGGTTTCAACTGACATAACCGCTTCCAGCCTTGCAGACGTCAGGAGGTGGTCTCCTTCCGTTAATTCCATGGTTTGCAGGACAATATCAGATTGTGATGGATACCTGTTCCAGCCCCCGCAAGTCAATCAGAAGCTACGTAGTTCGCGGGGGCAGAATGACCCGGGGCCAGCAGCAGGCAATAAATGAATTGTTTCCTGTCTATGGATTGGATATGGCTGACAATTATCCGGACAAGGTTGATATCCCCGCCGTCTTTGGCCGACATGCACAGACTGTTCTGGAGATAGGCTTTGGTGATGGAGAAGTCCTGGTTGAGCTTGCCAGGGAAAACCCGGATAATAACCATATCGGGATTGAAGTGTACCGGCCAGGGGTAGGCCATTTCCTGCTGCAATTACACAAATTTCAACTCGAAAATGTTCGGGTGTTGATGGGTGATGCAGTTGATAGCCTGAACGATGCATTCCCGGATCAATCATTTGATCAGATAAACCTGTTTTTTCCCGATCCCTGGCCAAAAAAGAAACATCACAAAAGGCGAATTTTACAACCCGGCTTCATCGACTGTGTGATCGCAAAATTAAAACCGGGTGGAGTATTTCACTTCGCAACAGACTGGGAAGACTATGCCAGCGAAGCCTTGCGGAAACTTGAAAGTTATCCTGCTCTGATAAATAAATCGGGATCCGGCAACTATACGTTGCCACCCACCGGGCGTCCTGAGACCAAGTTTGAACGTCGTGGTAAACAACTGGATCATTGCGTGTGGGATATTGTGATGATCAGGTCAGAACAGGCCTTCCCGTAACTGCTCGAGATCAGTAAAAGGAGGGCTGCATTGATTGCCCTTGCAAACGTAAGCGGTTGTATCGGGTTGTGATTTATAAATTGCAAGCGAAGGCGGCAGTTTCCCGATATTGTCCGGGATGGCAAGGCATTGCAGGCCTGGAGTGTATTTCTGGTTGATGCAATCAGACCATTGCTTCATATCCTCCTTTTTGCCGCGAATGATTACGGTAGAAAATGCAGGATCGAATTTTTGCAGGGCAATCGACATGGAAGCGTTGATGGATGGATGGCGTCGAAGTTCGTCGGAGAACAGGGCGAGCGCTTTTTCTGCGGTTAGTAAATATCTGGTTTCCGCCAGTAAACAGCCAAGTCCGAGCAACCCCGATATTGCCAGACCATTACCTGAAGGAATGGCGTCGTCGGCGCCGGTCTTGGGTCGATACAGTAGCTTTTCATGGTCATGGGAGGTGAAATAGAAACCGCCTTCTTCTGTATCTTCAAAGCGGTCAATCATCGCATCCGCTAAATTGACTGCGAATTCCAGATCGGATTGGCGCCACTTCGATTGCAGCAGTTGCAGGATTCCGCAGAGCATGAATGAATAGTCATCCAGATAGCCGTTAAGGTGTGATTTACCCTTGGCGCAACTGGCGAGTAACCGGTTTCCCTGCCACAGATTGTTTCTTATGAAATCAACCGATCTTTGTGCAGACTCTATAAAGGAATCACAGTTGAAAATCCTTCCCGCGAGCGCCATTCCTGAAATCATCAGGCCGTTCCAGGCGGTCAGTATCTTATCGTCCAGGCCAGGGCGTATCCGGTGACGGCGTATTTCGAGTAATCTGGATTTTGCATTCCTGATGACCTGGTCTGCTTCGGAGTTTTGATCGGGCAACTCATGATCAATATCCGGATTGAGATTCAAGTGCCACCGGCCTTCAAAATTTGGTTCTCCGAACAAGCCGAAGGTATTTTCGATCCGGGTGTATTCATCCTCTGAAAGCACGGCGCACAGGTCGGTTTCACTCCACACATAATATTTCCCTTCTTCTCCTTCGGAATCTGCATCCAGAGTTGAAGCGTAACCTCCTTCAGGTTGTTGCATTTCATCGATTACCCACTGTGCTGTAGATGTGGCCGCATTCCTGTACAGTGACTTCGGGTGAACCTGCCAGGCATGACTGTAAAGTACGAGTAACTGGGCATTGTCGTAAAGCATTTTTTCAAAATGGGGGATTTTCCACTCCCGATCCACCGAGTAGCGGAAAAATCCACCTGCGAGGTGATCGTATAAACCGCCCTGTGCCATTCTGGTCAAAGTTTTCTCGACCATCACCGTCACATTCGGGGAGGCCACTGTCTGCCTGGCGGCGGCGACCATGAGTAATTCAAGCTGGGTAGGGTGAGGAAATTTTGGCGCACCGCCAAATCCGCCGAAGACGGTATCATATTGATTATCCAGAATCCCGGTTGCATGATCCAGAACCGTTGCCGGGTCAGCAATCGTTGATGCCGGTGCAGAGGGATTGAGTTTTTCCAGGGCGGTATTGAATGACAGAAGATAGTCACTCATTTTCTCCTGATTTTCCTGATAATGAATGAAAATCTTTTGCAGCAATTCGTCAAAGCCGGGCATGTTTGATCTGCTGGTCGGAGGAAAGTAGGTGCCGGCGAAAAAGGGAGCATGTCCATAAGGGGTCAGGGCGACGGTCAGTGGCCAGCCTCCAGGGCGTTGAGTCAGCATCTGGTGAGCCAGTTGATAAATTTTGTCGAGATCAGGCCGTTCTTCACGATCCACCTTGATACATACGAACAAGGAATTCATGATTGAGGCTATTTCCTCATTTTCGAAACTTTCCTTCTCCATCACATGGCACCAGTGACAGGCTGAATAGCCAATGGAAAGAAGGATGGGTTTGTTTTCGGCTCTGGCCAACTCCAGGGACTGATCGTTCCACGGATGCCAGTCGACCGGGTTATTGGCATGTTGCAATAGATAGGGGCTGCTTTGATCAATCAGTTTGTTTGGCATCGGAAGGTTCTTGAATCGAGTCTGTGTGGTAAGATGAATTTTGGTTAATCGGCCTGCAGATAAGTACGGCCTGTCTGACAGTTGAGTATAGCTATAGACAGTAAGTTCCCTTGATTGTACATCCTGACATCGATCCCGTCGCTATATCAATTGGCTCGCTTGAGGTACATTGGTATGGACTCATGTATTTGCTGGGTTTTGGGTTTGCGTTCGTTTTGGCGCAGTATCGTGTGCGCCAGCAGAATTCGGGCTGGAAGTCGGATGAGATCACAGACCTGCTTTTTTTTATTGCGGTGGGAGTGATCGTCGGCGGACGGCTTGGCTATGTGGTTTTTTATAACCTGAGCTACTACATTGGAAATCCTTTCGAAATTTTCGCTTTATGGGATGGTGGAATGTCATTTCATGGCGGATTGCTCGGCGTGCTGGCGGCGATTGGCGGTTATGCAAGAAAAACCCGGCGTGTCTATCTCACGGTTTCAGATTTTCTGGCGCCTTTGATCCCGCCCGGTTTGTTTTTCGGTCGCATCGGCAACTTCATCAACCAGGAGTTATGGGGCAGGGTAACGGATCTTCCCTGGGGGGTCATGTTTCATACTGCGCCCGGTCAGGTAAGGCACCCGTCGCAAATTTACGAAGCATTGCTTGAAGGATTGCTTCTGTTCATCATTTTATGGTGGTTTTCCTCCCGGGTCAGAAAGCCGGGACAAATATCGGGGTTGTTTTTGTCCGGATACGGGATTTTCCGATTCATTGTAGAGTTTTTCAGGGAGCCTGACAGCCATATTGGAACCATCGCCTCGAACTGGATAACGATGGGGCATTTACTCAGCCTGCCCATGATCGTTTTGGGAGTATACTTATTGCTCCGAACCAGGAGTTCATAATTTCCATAATCAGGTTCGAATGAATCTGGCCCGGATCAGATATTTTTCCATTAGGAAGAATATTGCATATAAATATTATTAATCAACTTTCATAAATGGAGCTTATGGAACGAATTGCAATTCTAATTAGATTTTTGACCCCGAAACGGTTAGATTGTCTGTTTCAAACAGCGCTCTGTTTAACAGTGCTGCTATATTTTACCCGAACTGGAGAAAAGTGATGCCTACTTATGTTCGTACCGACAAATGCGATGGTTGTAAAGGTCAGGACAAAACTGCCTGTATGTATATTTGCCCCCACGACCTGATGAAGCTCGACAAGGATGGCTCCGAAACCGGCCATGCGATGAAAGCCTATAACCAGGAACCCGAACAGTGCTGGGAATGTTATTCGTGCGTCAAAGTCTGCCCTCAACAGGCGATTGAATGCCGTCACTATGCAGACGTCGTACCATTGGGCGCCCAGGTTCAGCCACTCAGGGGAACTGATTCAATCATGTGGACCATCAAATTCCGGAACGGAAATTTAAAGCGATTCAAATTTCCTATCCGTACGACCCCGGAGGGTTCTGCAGACCCTTACGGTGGAAAGCCTGAAGCAGACGGCAGTGATTTGACAAACCATAACCGTTTATTCACTGATGGAACACACAGCTGTGACATGAGCCAGTTTATGGCCAACTAGATTAAGCCGGATATTGTATTAAATTTTTCAAACAGGAGACCTTGATGTCAGACTATTCGTTTTCAAATCCTGAAGTAGTTGAAGAGGAGTGCGACATTCTCATCATCGGCGGAGGGATGGCCGCTTGTGGCGCAGCATTCGAAATCATGAAATGGGCTGAGGGAACCGGCCTCAACATCAAGCTTGTGGATAAAGCGGCAATGGATCGTTCGGGCGCCGTTGCCCAGGGGTTATCTGCGATCAACACTTATATGGGTGAAAATGATCCGGCTGAATATGTTCGCTATGTACGGGGCGACCTGATGGGGATTACCCGCGAGGACCTGGTGTATGACGTTGGCAGACACGTCGATGACGCAGTGCACAATTTTGAGGACTGGGGGCTTCCGATCTGGAAACAAAAAGGCGACGAAGGAAAGAAACTGAGAGATGGCGGCAAGCCGGTCCGGTCCGGTCGATGGCAGATTATGATTAACGGCGAATCCTACAAATGGATCGTCGCCGAAGCTGCCAAGAAAGCGCTGGGCGTGGAAAATATTCGTGAGCGAATTTTTATCGTCAGATTGATGACCGACAAGAACGACCCGACAAGAGTGGCCGGGGCTGCCGGCTTCTCTGTTCGTGAGAACAAGATTTATATCTACAAATTCAAGACATGCCTGCTGGTTGCCGGTGGCGCTGTCAATGTATTCCGGCCACGCTCCGTGGGGGAAGGAACCGGCCGCGCCTGGTATCCGGTCTGGAACGCCGGTTCAACATACGCCATGGCGGCAGAATGCGGCGCAGAAATGACGCTGATGGAAAACCGGTTTGTACCCGCTCGATTCAAGGATGGTTATGGTCCTGTAGGCGCGTGGTTCCTGCTGTTCAAAGCGAAAGCGATGAACGCCTTTGGCGAGGATTATCAGGAGAAAAACTACCACCTGCTAAAGGATAACGGTTATGACAAATACGCCGTTGGTTTTGCCATGGGGACCTGTCTCAGGAATCACCTTATGATGATCGAAATGCGGGAAGGACGTGGTCCAATCATGATGGACACACCGTCTGCCATGGCCAAACTGGCGGAAACCATGACACCGAAAGAAATCAAACACCTGGAGGCGGAAGCCTGGGAAGATTTTCTGGATATGACCATTGGGCAGTGTGGCGTATGGGCGGGTGAAAACATTGAACCTGACAAGGAAATGTCGGAGTTGATGCCGACTGAACCCTATCTGCTTGGCTCCCACGCAGGTTGTGCGGGACTGTGGTGTTCCGGGCCTGATGATCTGCCGGGTAGTCCCGATCACTATTCCTGGGGATACAATCGAATGACCACGGTAAACGGGTTGTTTACAGGTGGTGATGGTGTCGGTGCGTCAGGTCATAAATTCTCATCAGGGTCGTTTACTGAAGGTCGAATTGCAGCAAAAAGCATGGTGCAGTATTGCCTGGACAATCCAGACATCAAACCTGAGCCTGCCCGCACTACGGAAGAGTTGGTAGAAGAAATTTATCGACCGGTGCGAACATTCCTGGAGCATAAGGACTATACGACCGCGATTGATATCAACCCTTTCTACATTACGCCAAAAATGTTGCAGTTCCGATTGCAGAAAATCATGGATGAATATGTGGCAGGCGTTGCCACCTGGTATCAAACGAACCAGCAAATGCTTGAAATAGCCGAGAAGAAGATGATCATGCTGAAAGAGGATTCCCTGAAAATGCGGGCCAAGGACCTGCATGAATTACTTCGCGCATGGGAAAACTATCATCGCATCATTGCGGCGGAAGCACATATGCAACACATAAAATTCCGCCAGGAAACCCGATATCCAGGTTATTACTACCGGGCGGACTATAAGGATATCAATGACGATGAGTGGAAATGTTTCGTAAATTCCCGTTATGATCGCGATACCGGACAGTGGGACCTCAAGAAAGTCAAATGGGAACCTCTGATCGCGGTAGGGGAGAAGGAACCTGAAGGCATGAAAAACATGGGCCCCGATATCTGATTGTAAATTTCAGTATCAACAAAAAAGCCGGGTAAAACCGGTTTTTTTGTTTTCAGGATAAAAATCAGGAATCTTCTTTCTTCAGGGGTGGAGAAGTACTTTGCCGGATGCCCACCGGTTTCTTCGTAGTATTCCCGATAGTCCTTGAGATGGGCCTTTTACTGTCCGTTAGCGTGGGTTTGGGGCTTCGACTATCTCCAGTATTATGCGTGTGTGTCTCTGCCATATCGACTGATCCCTTGAACTGACATCCCTGGCTCAGAACTACCTGTAAAGCACGAATGTTCCCGGTGACCTTGCCGGAAGGCTTGATATTGATTAGTTCGCTGGCATGCAAATCACCTTTTACCTCACCTTCAATCACAATTTCCCTGGCAGCTATATCGGCATTGACCCGGCCACTTTTCCCGATAACGACACAGAATTTCAGGAAATTCAGATTGCCTTCGATGTGGCCATCGATCACGACATTCTCCTTTCCACTCACATCGCCGATTATCGTGATGAATTCACCAATGGAATTCATGGAACCCTTGACTGGTTTTTTGTCAGTCCTACCTGGTTTTTCAGTCATTAGATACTCGATGTATTATCTTTTCGTATTATCTTTCGGGGCTCTCTTTCTCCTGGGGATATTGTACCATTTCTGGTCACGATTCTCCAAAAGGTATTTGGTACCGAGGGTCGGATTCGAACCGACACTGAGTTACCCCAACCAGATTTTGAGTCTGGCGCGTCTACCAATTCCGCCACCCCGGCACACAACCGGAAGATATAGGGTTTTCTCCCAGGAAGCAAGGATGCTGGCGCCCCTTTATATGCGGCGATGAAATTGCTATCGCTAATGGATGCGGGTATCATCCGGGCATCACAATACCCAACGGTATCGGGATTTCGCTATGCAAGACGTATGGACCTCAATCAGTTCGATTATCCGTTACCTGAATCGTTAATTGCCCAATTCCCGGCACGTCCCCGTTCAGCTTCACGGTTGATGGTGGTCAAGCAGGACCAGGGTAATTTTGTCCACGCCCGATTTGATCGGATTATTGATTTCCTCAAGCCCGGCGATCTGCTGATTGTCAATGACACGCGAGTGGTTCCGGCAAGAATCCGTGGCAGAAAACCCACCGGAGGCGCGGTGGAAATCATGTTGGAAAAGATTATCAGTGAAGATACTGCGCTGGTTCAGGCCAGGGCTGGCAAGCCGATCAAAACAGGACAGATTATTCTGATTGAAGGGCAGGAACTGGAAGTCATCGGCAGGCAGGAACCGTTTTATCTGATCGCGCTGCCCCGGGATTTGACCGTAACCGCATTATTCGAGAATTATGGTTCGACACCACTCCCTCCATACATCAAACGAGAGGTAGAAGAGAGGGACCGCGAACGCTATCAGACTGTTTATTCGAGGCATCCGGGCGCCGTGGCGGCGCCTACTGCGGGTTTGCATTTTGACCAGGCGCTGATAGACCGAATCACGGATAGAGGTATCGAATGGGCTTCAATCACACTCCATATTGGAGCCGGAACCTTTCAACCTGTGCGGGTCAATGATGTACGCGACCACAAAATGCACAAGGAGAAAATCGAGGTATCCGAAAGCGTGTGCGAGTCGGTGATGCGGGTTCGGTCCCGAGGTGGTCAAGTGATTGCGGTCGGGACTACAGTGGCAAGGGCATTGGAAAGCGCTGCCAGGTCGGGAACGTTGCTTCCTGTTTCAGCCGATACCGGATTGTTCATACTGCCCGGGTACAAGTTCAATGTAGTGGACGCATTGATTACAAATTTTCATCTGCCCGGATCAACCTTGTTGATGATGGTCAGCGCGTTCTGTGGGTACGAGAGAATCATGGCGGCATATCGGGAAGCGATTGATAATGGCTACCGGTTTTTCAGCTACGGTGATGCGATGTTTATCGAGAGAGCCCGATGAAATTTTCGGTGATTGCAACACAGTCGCTGGCAAGGAGAGGGCAAATTGAATTTCAAAGAGGCATTATCGATACCCCTGCGTTCATGCCAGTGGGGACCCGTGGGACAGTCAAATCACTGACCCCGGAAGAGGTGGCGTCCACTGGCGCACAGATTATTCTTGGAAACACATTTCATTTATCGTTGCGGCCCGGCATGGAAGTCGTCAAAGCGCATGGAACGTTGCATGATTTCATGAATTGGCACGGGCCGATTCTGACCGACTCGGGAGGATTTCAGGTCTGGAGCCTGCAAGGATTGAGAAAGCTGGAAGAGAAAGGCGTTACCTTCCAATCTCCGGTCGACGGCAGCAGGATATTTCTTGGTCCGGAACAATCGATGTCCATCCAAATGGCTCTTGGTTCGGATATCGTCATGGCTTTCGATGAATGCACCAACTGGCCCTCAAGCCGGGAAGAGACCGAACAATCGATGCTGTTATCGAGTCGATGGGCAGCCCGGTGCAAGGACAGTTATATGGGAAACGGGGCGCTGTTCGGTATCGTCCAGGGCGGCATGTTTGAAGAATTAAGGCTGGATTCGCTTGACCGGTTGATTGAGATCGGATTTGAAGGATATGCTATTGGAGGATTGTCGGTTGGCGAACCCAAGCAGGACATGCACCGTATCATTGAGTTTCTGGCTCCCGGAATGCCGCAAGACAAGCCGCGGTATCTGATGGGAGTCGGCGCCCCCGAAGACCTGGTGAATTGCGTCGCCAGGGGAATAGACATGTTTGATTGCGTCCTGCCGACCCGCAATGCGAGGACTGGCTGGCTATACACTCGCAATGGCATAGTTAAAATTCGCAACAGTCAATTTAAAATGGACACCCGTCCTGTTGACGAGTTCTGTGCCTGTTATACCTGCCAGCATTATTCAAGGTCTTATTTGCAACATTTACATCGACAAAATGAAATTCTCGGCGCCCGATTGTGTTCGTTGCATAATATCCATTATTATCAGAACCTGATGAAACGAATCCGGCAGGCTATTGAAGCCAATGAATTCGATCAGTTTCATCAATCATTTGACGGCTGATTTATAAAAATATGTGTGTAATAACCGGCGCACCTTCTATAAAATCCATGCCGTTGGATTCGCCAAAACCTGTACCGATATCTGTACCGATATATTGTTAGCTGGAAATTGAAATCTGGAGTAAATAATGTTTGACAAGAGTAAATCCATCGCCGAGTACGACCCTGAATTATGGAATGCGATCAAACAGGAAGAAAAACGACAGGAAGAACATATTGAGTTGATTGCCTCGGAGAATTTTGTCAGCCTCAGAGTGCTTCAGGCACAAGGTTCCGTGCTGACCAACAAATACGCCGAAGGTTACCCCGGTAAACGATATTATGGTGGTTGCGAACATGTTGATATAGTGGAATCGCTGGCCATCGACCGGGCCAAGCGGCTTTTCAATGCGGATTACGTTAATGTACAACCTCATTCCGGTTCATCGGCCAATGCAGCGGTCTACATGGCATTGTGCGAACCGGGGGATACCGTGCTCGGTATGAGCCTGGCCCATGGTGGTCACCTGACCCATGGCGCATCGGTAAACTTTTCAGGAAAACTCTACAATGCCATTCAGTATGGCCTGAATCCGGATACTGGAGAGGTCGATTACGATGAAGTGGAATCTCTGGCAAAAGAGCACAGGCCAAAGATGATCGTAGCCGGTTTCTCTGCTTATTCCCGGATAATGGACTGGCAACGATTCCGGGATATAGCCGATAGCGCAGGGGCGTATCTTTTTGTCGATATGGCCCATGTTGCAGGACTTGTTGCTGTCGGTCTTTACCCTAACCCGGTCGGCATTGCTGACGTTACAACAACGACAACCCACAAAACACTGCGTGGCGCCAGGGGCGGCATGATTCTGGCTCGAGCCAATGACAGGATAATCAAAAAACTCAATTCACTGGTGTTCCCCGGTACTCAGGGTGGACCGCTGCTGCATGCCATTGCGGGCAAGGCAATGGCATTCCAGGAAGCGCTGGATCCATCATTCAAAGTGTATCAGCAGCAGGTTCTCGACAATGCCAAAGCAATGGTGGAGGTATTTCTTGAGCGCGGTTTCAATGTCGTTTCCGGGGGTACTGACAGTCACCTCTTTTTGCTGGACCTGATCAGCAATGGCATAACCGGAAAAGATGCCGATGCGGCATTGGGCAGGGCAAATATTACCGTGAACAAGAATGCGGTCCCCAATGATCCCCAGTCGCCTTTCGTCACCAGCGGCCTTCGTCTTGGCACGCCAGCGATGACGACTCGCGGGTTCGGTGTCGAGGAGTCAAAGCAGATCGCAGGTTGGATTTGTGATGTGCTGGATAATCTGGGTGATGGCGCCGTGGAAAAGGAAGTACAGAACAGGGTTATCGAGCTTTGCAGTCGATTCCCACTGTATGCCGATGCTGGATAACAAAAAACCAGACACACTACCGTGAAACAAATCAGTTCCACCGTCTGTGCCAGCCCGATTGGCGAAATTGCAGTGTTCGGAGATCACGACACGCTCTACCTTCTTGATTTTAATGACAATCGCAATCGTATCAACGAACTGCTTACTCGAAGATTTGGCGATTTCGAAATCAGGCAGGCGGATAACCTGCTGGGTGTCAGGGACAGGCTTGAAAAATATTTTTCATGCGACTGGGACGCATTCAGGGATATCGATCTTGATACGCACGGGTCTGAATTCCAGCAAGGAGTCTGGCGCGCCTTGAGGGCAATTCCCGTTGGGGAGACCGTCTCATACAGCCTGCTTGCCCGGCAAGTCGGAAACCCGAATGCGGTTCGGGCAGTGGCCAGCGCAAATGCTGCCAACCCTGTTGCTATTATTGTTCCCTGCCACCGGGTGATCGGGAAGAATGGCGCGATGCGTGGTTATGCAGGAGGCGTTGACCGGAAAACCTGGCTTCTGAAACACGAACAAGCCATCATGTAGGTCTTTATGGCCTTGTTTCCATGGTCTGGTTGTTAGAGACCGGGCAGTTTGAAACAGCAATGGTGCCGAGGAAAGGACTTGAACCTTCACGGGCTATTGCCCACTAGCACCTGAAGCTAGCGCGTCTACCAATTCCGCCACCTCGGCAAAGCAAGGTGCGGACTGTACCCATTGTCCGCCTTGATGTCAAACCCGAAATTCCTGTTCGAAATTTCCCGGATAAATAACAGACCCGGGTCAGAATCAGCATCAACAATCCGGAAATCACGAACCAGTTATTGCAGGCAATAATCGCTGCCTGTTTGCTGAATTTGATCTCCAATGCCGCCAGACAACCGAGTTAACTTATCCGTCACATCACGATAGAACAATAGCGAAATGCTTTTCAAGACTATATACTTAGCGCCCAAAAAATCATGATCAGACAAATGGCCACCGTAAATGAACTTAAGGAATCCCTGGCCAGTTCGGGGGAGCGTACTGCCTCACTATGGAGGTATCTTTGACTATGCCGGCAACAAGGAGCGGCTTGAAGAAGTAGACTTGATGCTTGAGAATCCTGCGATCTGGGATGAACCGGAGCAGGCTACGATCCTGGGGCAGGAAAGGGCCAGTCTGGAACAGCTGGTTAGCCGGTTGGATCAGTTGCAAACCGATATTTCTGATTGCGTCGAATTACTGGAGCTGGCCGCCCTTGAAGAAGACGCTCAAACCCTGGATGAAATAGCGAGGGATGCGAATGAAATTGAATCGCGTCTTGAGAAAATGGAATTTCGTCGAATGTTCAGCGGCGAAGCCGACCTTAACAACGCTTTTATCGATATCCAGTCCGGTTCCGGTGGCACCGAAGCCCAGGATTGGGCTGCAATGCTGTTGAGAATGTATCTGCGCTGGGGGGAAAGTCAGGGATACACACTGGAAATAGTGGAAAGATCACCAGGGGATGTAGCTGGAATCAAGAGCGCAACCATCAAATTTACCGGGGAGTATGCCTATGGCTGTTTGCGAACTGAGACCGGGGTGCACCGGCTGGTCAGAAAAAGTCCATTCGATTCCGGGAACCGGCGGCACACGTCATTTGCATCCGTATACGCCTACCCCGAAATAGATGACAGTTTTGAAATCGAAGTGAACCCGGCGGATCTCAGGGTCGATACTTATCGCTCCAGTGGAGCCGGTGGACAACATGTCAACAAAACAGATTCTGCAGTTCGTCTTACCCATTTACCTACCGGAATCGTGGTACAGTGCCAGAATGACCGTTCCCAGCACAGGAACAGGGAGGAAGCGACCAAAATGTTGAAAGCCCGCCTGTACGAAGCCCGGATGCAAAAACGTCGGCAGGAGCAACAAACCGAAGAAGACAATAAATCAGACATTGGCTGGGGCAGTCAGATTCGATCCTATGTACTTGACCAGTCCCGCATCAAGGATTTAAGAACCCATGTCGAAACCGGTAATACCCAGTCGGTTCTGGATGGATCGTTGAATCAATTTATTGAAGCCAGTCTGAAAGCGGGACTGTAATAAAATAGAACAATGATTTGAATTATAAGGAATTTTATGACTGAAGAAAACCAACAAAGCCAGCAACGCCGGGAAAAGCTGACCGCGTTGAGAAAAAAAGGAAATCCATTTCCAAACGATTTTCGACGGGACGCATTTATCAGGGATCTGCTGGATCAATATGCAGATGATGATCAAGGCACGCAGGACCGGACAATTCGGGTAAAAGTAGCCGGCCGTCTGATGTCGCGCCGCGTCATGGGCAAGGCGAGTTTCGCGCATATAGAGGATGTCGGCGGCAGGATTCAATTATTCCTGCAACGGGACAGCCTGCCGGAGAATGTCTACAACGAAGAATTCAAAAAATATGACATCGGTGACATAGTTGCTGCAGAAGGGGAATTGTTCCATACCAAAACCGGTGAGTTGACCGTTCGGGTTGATCAGATTCGATTATTGACCAAGGCGCTGCGGCCGCTGCCTGAAAAATTCCATGGGCTCACCGATGCCGAAACCCGTTATCGTCAACGCTATGTCGATCTGATCATGAACCAGCAGACTCGTTCGGTATTCAGAACCCGGGCTGCGATCATCCAATGCATCAGGGAGTTCATGGTTGAGAGATCATTTCTTGAAGTGGAAACACCAATGATGCACCCGATTCCCGGAGGGGCGGTAGCGAGGCCTTTCAGGACTCACCATAACACGCTGAACAAGGAGTTTTACCTGCGCATCGCCCCCGAGCTTTATCTGAAGCGACTGGTTGTGGGTGGTTTTGAGCGAGTGTTTGAAATCAATCGGAATTTCAGAAATGAAGGCATCTCTACCAAGCATAATCCCGAGTTCACCATGATGGAGCTTTACCAGGCGTACGCGGATTACCATGATTTAATCAAATTCACCGAAACCATGATGCGTAGAGTTTGCCAAACCGTTACAGGAGATAACATAATCGAGTATCAGGGAACACACCTGGATTTCTCCCGGCCTTTTCAACAGTTCACATTGCTGGAGTCGATTTTGTATTTCAACCCGGAAATATCGGATCATCAATTGACTGACCTGGATGCGGTTACTGCACTGGCAAAGAGCCTGGATATCGAGATAAAACCCGGCTTTGGTATTGGTCGGATACAGATGGAAATATTCGAAAAGCGGGTCGAGGAAAACCTTATCAGCCCTACATTCATAACCGCGTATCCGGTCGAAGTATCACCACTGTCGAGAAGAAACGACGAGCAGCCGGAACTTAGCGATCGATTTGAGTTCTTTGTTGCTGGCAAGGAAATTGCAAACGGGTTTTCCGAATTGAACGACGCGGAAGATCAGGCTCGACGATTCAGGCAGCAGGTAGAGGAAATGGAAGCAGGAGACCAGGAAGCAATGCATTATGATGCGGATTATATTCGCGCCCTGGAATACGGCTTGCCACCGACAGCAGGAGAAGGGATCGGTATCGACCGACTGGTCATGATCCTTACTGACAGTCCTTCGATCCGTGATGTGGTGCTGTTTCCGCACATGCGTGACGAAGCCTGAATGACCCGCAAGTCAACGGCGGTTCTACAGTGATCAAGCCTCTGGAACTGATGATCGGCCTGCGTTATACCCGGGCCAGGCGACGAAATCACTTTATTTCGTTTATTTCGACAACATCGATGCTTGGAATTGTGATCGGAGTCTGGGCCCTGATTACCGTGATGTCGATTGTCAATGGATTCCACAGGGATCTGCAGGAACGGATCCTGTTCGTAGTTCCTCACATTACAATCAGCAGCTACAGTGGACATTTCAGCGACTGGCATTCTCTGTCGACGAGTCTCGCAGGGTACCCCCATGTGCAGGCGCAAGCCCCCTTCGTACTGGTGCAGGGCATGCTGACCAAAGGCCCGAACGTATCGGGCACATTGATTCGAGGGATCAATCCTGACAAGGAACGGGAAGTATCTGAAGTCATGAACCATATTATTGAAGGAGATGCAGGTGAACTCGATTCCGGGTCCTTCGGCATTGTTCTGGGCAATCGCCTGGCACATTCACTTGGTGTGGGTGTCGGTGAAAAAATCACTCTGGTCGTGCCCAAAGGCAAGGTCACTCCCGCAGGCCTGATGCCGCGCCTGAAACGTTTTACCGTGGTAGGACTGTTCGAAATCGACATGTACGAATATGACAGCGGTATTGCATTGATTCATATTGACGATGCCGCCAGATTACTTGGTTTCGAAGGTGAAATCAGCGGGCTTCGCCTCAAGCTGGATGATGTTGAGCAGGCTCGCAGGGTACGTCATGATCTTTCCGAATCGCTCAACCAGCAGTACAGCGTGCGCGACTGGACTCAGGAATACTCCAACTTTTTTCGCGCGCTTGAAATTGAAAAGCGGGTGGTTTTTATCGTACTTTTGCTGATTATTGCGGTTGCAGCGTTTAACATCGTTTCAACGCTGGTAATGGTTGTTACCGATAAGCAATCGGATGTTGCGATATTGAGAACGCTCGGAATGAGTCCTGGCAGCGTGATGAAAGTGTTCATAGTGCAAGGGGTATTTCTCGGAATTACAGGGACAGCGGTCGGCGCCATTCTGGGAGTAATTACCGCACTCAATGTAGAAACCATTATTCCTGCCATTGAAAATTTCTTCAATACTGAACTGTTTCCATCCGATGTCTATGTCATAAGTGAATTTCCTGCCCAGATGCGCTGGGCGGATGTAACCAGAATTATTGGTGCATCACTGCTCATGAGTTTTCTGGCAACCATCTATCCCGCCCGGCGTGCATCCAGAGTCCAGCCCGCCGAGGCGTTGCGTCATGAATGAGATAAATAATTCGACCATGGACAATATCGTCATTGAGTGTCGGCAGGTATCGAAAACTTTTGATGAAGGCCCATTCACTGTGGAAGTGTTAAGGGAAATTGATTTTCAGGTAAGATCGGGCGAGCAGATTGCAATCGTCGGCGCCTCCGGTTCCGGAAAAAGCACATTGCTTCATATCCTGGGCGGACTGGCTTCACCAACAACCGGTAGTGTACGAATCGACAGACAGGATATCAGTACCTTGCCCCACAAGGCGCGAGGGGTATTACGAAACATGACGTTGGGATTTGTTTACCAGTTTCATCATTTACTGCCTGAATTTACCGCATTGGAAAATGTTGCAATGCCGTTGCTGATTCGCAAGTCCGATGATGTCCAGGCATTCGAAGCAGCCCGGCAAATCCTCGATCGTGTCGGCTTGGGCAATCGTGTTGAACACAAGCCGGCCGAACTATCCGGCGGTGAGCGTCAACGCACAGCGATAGCAAGAGCCATGGTTACCCGGCCGAAATGTATTCTGGCTGATGAACCAACAGGCAATCTTGACTCAGACAACGCCGAATCGATTCAGCGGATGTGGTTGGAAATGAATCAGGAAATCGGCACCAGCCTGGTGATAGCGACCCACGACATGGCGCTGGCGCAAAAGATTGGCAACATCATCCGAATCGAAGATCGGTCATTGCAACTCTTGGGAAATTGAATCGTATCCCCATATTTGCCTGCAGAACAAAAGTAGATATTTTTGCAGTTTCCGAAATCAGACAATGAGTGAAAACATCGAAGCAGAAGTCATCACCGATATTGCCAGGCCAGAAGATGTATTGCCCGAAGTATTGCATATCCTGCCGCTTGAGAAAAAACCTTTTTTCCCGGGTCAGATACTACCCATAGTGTTTGATGCCGAAAGATGGGGCGATACCATCAAAGCCATCCATGATTCCGGGCACCACACCGTCGGCCTGGTATATTCTGACGGGGTAAAGGCCGAAAATGTCGAGTCAAAGGATTTCAAGTCAGTAGGAACGGTGTGCAAGATCCATCAGATCGAGCGGCATGAAAACCTGTTTCATGTTGTGCTTGCAGGTATGCAGCGTTTTGAAATTGTCCGATGGGTCTCGAAGGAGTGCCCATTCACAGTGCAGGCGAGTTATTTTCCCGAATTGAGCCCTCTCGAAACAGTCGAGATCAAAGCCTATGTCACTGCCATCGTCAATACCATCAAGGAGTTGCTGCCTCTTAATCCGATGTACGGCGAAGAACTCAAGATGTTCCTGAACTATTTTGGCACCGGGGAACCTTCGCGTCTCGCCGATTTTGGAGCGAGCCTGACCACCGCAGATGCGGGGGAACTCCAGGAAATTCTCGAGACCATCGAATTGTTGCCGAGAATGGAAAAAACACTGGTATTGCTGCACAAGGAAGTAGAAATAGCACGAGCTCAAACTGATATTCGCGAACATATTGAAGGAGAAATCACCCAGCACCAAAGAGAAATGTTCCTGCGCGAGCAATTAAAATTTATCCAGAAAGAGCTTGGTATCTCAAAAGATGACCGTGAGTCGGAAATCGATACTTTCCGCGCCCGGTTGACAGAATGCGTCGTCCCTGAACACGCACAGACGCGTATCGACGAAGAACTTGACAAAATCGCGATCCTTGAAAGAGGTTCCCCCGAATACACCGTAACCAGAAATTATCTCGAATGGTTAACCCATATCCCCTGGGGCAGGTTCAGCGAGGATTCTCTCGATCTTGAGCATGCCGCAGTGGTTCTTGATCGGGATCACGAAGGCCTGGACGAAGTCAAGGAACGTGTACTGGAATTTATCGGGGTAGGCAAAATGCGGGGGGAAGTGTCAGGGTCGATTATACTGCTGATCGGTCCACCGGGAGTCGGTAAAACTTCACTGGGGAGATCAGTGGCGAACGCACTTGGCAGGGAATTTTTTCGTTTTTCCCTTGGAGGCATGCGTGATGAAGCAGAAATCAAAGGCCATCGGCGAACCTATATCGGCGCCATGCCGGGAAAGTTCATTCAGGCGCTGAGAGAATGTAAGACTGCAAATCCGCTGATCATGCTTGACGAGGTTGACAAGGTAGGGGCGTCCTTTCAGGGGGACCCTGCGTCCGCCTTGCTGGAGGTGCTTGATCCGGAGCAGAACAGGAATTTTCTGGATCACTATCTGGACGTGGGCGTCGATTTGTCCAAGGCGCTGTTTATCTGTACTGCAAATCAACGCGATACCATTCCTGCGCCGCTACTCGACCGGATGGAAGAAATACGACTGGCGGGCTATCTGGCTGCAGAAAAAGTGGCTATAGCGCGAAAACACCTGTTGCCCAGGCAAATTGCCAGGGCAGGGTTGAAGAAGCGAGGCCAGCTTCGAATCGATACGCCTGCAATCAGAAAGATCGTTAATGGGTATGCGCGTGAAGCCGGGGTCCGAAAACTGGAGAAGATGCTGGGCACGATTGCCAGAAAGGCAGTAATGAAAATCCTGAAACAGGAAAGTCAACCGATTCATATCACCACCGGAAATCTGGAAGAATATCTGGGCAAGCCGACCTTCGACGATCAGGACCGTATTACAGGAAAAGGCGTAGTTACAGGTCTGGCCTGGACCGCCATGGGTGGTGCGACCCTGGATATAGAAGCCTCTCGAAGCCACAGCTTCAATCGCGGCTTTAAACTCACCGGGCAACTCGGCAATGTAATGAAAGAGTCGGCTGAGATTGCCTATAGCTATGTAATGGGCAATGCAGAACAACTGGGTGTGAGTCGGAGCTTCTTCGAACATTCGATGATTCACCTGCATGTGCCCGCTGGCGCAACTCCCAAGGACGGACCGAGCGCGGGAATTACGATGGCTTCTGCGCTGATTTCCCTGGCCCGCGACAAGGAGATCAGGAGGTCCATTGCAATGACCGGAGAAATATCACTGACCGGACAGATATTGCCGGTAGGGGGTATCCGGGAAAAAGTGATTGCCGCGAGAAGGATGAAAATACATAATCTGGTCATACCCGAAGCCAATCGACGCGAATTCGAAGAAGTCCCGGATTACATCACTAAAGGCATCAGGGTCAATTATGTGTCACGCTATAATGAGGTGCTGGACCATTTGTTTTAGACGGTAAAATCAATATGGGTTGTCAATATTTCGAGCCAGTAGAGGGAGGGGCAAACAGCTTCACGGTTGCCATGCCCAAGTATACTTTTGGCCGTGGTTGCCTGGCTGAAGCAGGTGCACGCGCTGCAAGCCTGAACATGAAACAGATCGCATTATTTACTGACCCGCATCTTGAAGGTGGTGAATACGTTGCAAGGGTTTGTGATTCGATCAGGGCCCAGGGGTTGAGCTGTGACATATTTTCCGATATCAGAATTGAACCTGACGATGACACGATTATGCGGGCGTCCGGGTTCCTGTCACAGGGGAAATTTGATGGAGTGGTTTCGGTTGGTGGCGGCTCCGTAATAGATACCGCCAAAGCAGCCATGGTTTATGCGCTTTACCCGGCATCCTTCAATGATTATTTTGGCCCCCCGGTGGGTTTCGGCAAACCGGTCCCTGGCGCACTTCTTCCCCATCTGGCCTGCCCGACGACATCCGGAACCGGTTCTGAATGCACTTCGGTGGCGGTCATCCGGATCAATAGTCTGAACACGAAATTCGTTATGGGAAGCCCCCATCTGCTTCCCGAAGAAGCGCTGGTTGATCCGGTAGTTTGTGATACGCTGCCCACCAATGCGGTAGCGTCAACCGGATTTGATCTACTCTGTCATGCGCTGGAATGCTATACCGCCAGATCCTATACTCAATGGGACAGGATTGATGATCCCCGCGCAAGAACCATGCTACAGGGCGCAAATCCCTGGAGTGACATGTCTGCACGCAGCGCCCTCAAGATCGTCGGTCAGTATCTCGAACGAGGCGTAGCAGATAAAGACGATTGCGAAGCCCGGGATGCCTTGATGTGGGGTGCATCACTGGCAGGAATGGCATTCGGCAATTCAGGCACCCATTTGGCACATGCAATGTCTTATGGCGTTACCCATCTGATGAACGACATTACTACCGAGGGCTATAGCGTAGCGTCGCCGTTTATTCCCCATGGCATCAGCGTAGTCGTCAGCGCTCCTGCGATATTCCAGTTCCTCGGCGATGCAGCTCCTGCACGCCATCTGGACGCCGCCAGGTGGCTGTGTGCAAGTCATACCGATGCCGGTGAAAACGAGGTCGGCGAAGCACTTGCCAACAGATTGATTGAATTGATGCGGTCAACCGGCATGCCCAATGGTTTGGGTGGAGTCGGTTTCTCAGCAGATGACGTCGACTGTCTTGCGGATTCGTCAATTCGTCAGAAGCGGGCTATACTTAACGCACCCCGGATCGCAAACCTGTCTGACATGAAAAGTATTTACAGCGCCGCATTGAGTTACTGGTAGCCAATCTCCGTTAAATGCCGCTCAGACATTTTAATTTCTGGATCTTTGACATGGATGGAACCTTGACCATGCCGATCCATGATTTTGAAGATATCCGATCTCAACTCGGCATCAAGTCGAGTTCGCCGATACTTGAAGCGATCGAGAAAATGCCCGCCTCCCGCGCTGCCCGGATCACTCAAGAACTGCATGTGCTCGAAATGCGCCTGGCCCGTGAGGCGCAGCCGCAGCCTGGAGTGAAAGATATTTTAACGCGCTTGGCCGATGCCGGGAAAAGGCTCGGAATACTGACAAGAAACGGCAGGGAAATTGCTCATGCCACTCTGTCCGCAGTAGGATTATCGCCTTTCTTCGATAATGACAGCGTGGTCAGCCGCGAGGATTGTGCTCCAAAACCCAAGCCTGACGGGGTGCATTTATTGCTGGACCACTGGAATGCCCCCAAGGAGGAAACCGTGATCATCGGGGATTTTCTGTATGACATTCAGGCTGGATTCGAGGCCGGTATCCAGACTGTGCATTTCGATTCGTCCGGCAGGTTTCAATGGCCGCATTTCACTCATCATAAAATCACCGAATTCAGGGAGTTAAATTCGATGATCTGATTTCAAAGTCAGGAAGCCGCCGGATTGCCTGGCCCAAAGCTCCGAATACAAGCCTTTATTTGCAAGTAGTTGATCATGGTCGCCTTGCTCCGTGATTTTTCCCGAATCCATGACGATCAGACGGTCCATTTGTGCAATAGTGGATAGCCGGTGGGCAATCGCGATCACGGTTTTGCCCTGCATCAGTTGATACAGGCTTTCCTGGATTGCCGCTTCGACTTCGGAATCAAGGGCGCTGGTCGCTTCATCCAAAATCAATATTGGTGCATTTTTTAAAATTACCCGGGCAATCGATATCCTTTGTCTTTGTCCACCTGAGAGTTTTACGCCGCGTTCACCGACATGCGCCTGATAGCCTCTGCGGCCTTCCATATCTTCAAGATCCGGAACAAACTGGTGAGCCTTGGCCTGTTTGGCTGCGGCAACCACGTTATCCATGGTCGCATAGCCGTTTCCGTATCGAATGTTTTCGTATACCGAACGATGCAGCAGGGAGGTGTCCTGGGTGACCATGCCAATGTTTGCCCGCAGGCTATCCTGCGTCACAGTGCTGATATCCTGTCCATCAATGACAATCTGGCCCTTTTGCAGTTCATAGAACCGAAGCAAAACGCTGACCAAGGTCGATTTGCCTGAACCTGAACGCCCGACCACGCCAATCTTTTCTCCGCCCTTGATGTCGAGACACAGATTTTCTATAACCCCGCGTTCACCGTCGCTTTTCCCGTAGTTGAATGTAATGTTTCGATATTCGATATTACCCTCGGAGACCTCAAGTTTTTTTGCCTCCGTGTTATCTACAATATCAATTTCATTTGAAATGGTTTCAATTCCATCCTGGACTACGCCGATGTTCTCAAACAAGCTCCAAATTTCCCAGAGTATCCATTGCGACATGCCCTGCAGGCGAAGTACCAGCCCGATGGCAAAGGCAATCGCGCCCGGAGTGACCGCATTTTCATACCAGAGCCAGATCGAGTTGGCACCGACACTGAATACCAGAAAGGAGTTCAGCAGAGTCAAATACACAGAAAGACGGGCAGACAGGCGCATCTGCTCATACACGGGAACCAGGAATTGCTGCATGCCCTCCCTGGCATACTCATCCTCATAATTGGCGTGTGCAAACATTTTGACCGTAGTAATATTGGTATAGCTGTCAACCACGCGGCCCGTTACCATCGATCTCGCTTCTGCCTGATCCATCGAAGCCTGACGCAGCTTCGGTATGAAATGCCACAACACCAGAACATATCCTGCCAACCAGGCAACCATCGGTAAGGTCAATCGTATATCACTGGCTGCAAACAGGATCAGCGCACCCACAAAATAGATTGAGACATAAACCATGACTTCGGTGATCTTGATGATCACATCCCTGACCCCAAGAGAGGTCTGCATCATTTTGGCGGCTACTCTTCCCGCAAAATCATCCTGAAAAAATCTGACACTCTGTTTGAGCAGATAGCGATGTGTTTCCCACCTTGTCCGCATCGCAAAATTACCCAGCATGCCCTGGTGGATAATGACTTCATAAAACAGTTTCAACGTCGGCAATACCACCAGGATAATTACACTGATGGTGATAATCTGAAATTTGTGACTTTCCCAGAAAGTGTCCCGATTCGATTCGGACAGCCAATCGACCAGATTGCCGACAAATGAAAACAGATAAACCTCGATCAGGGCCACTATGGCAGACAGTATCGAACCGACCAGGATCAGTTGCCAGAACGGCTTCGCATAGTGACCGAGAAATCCGAACAGTGTGCGCGGAGGTTTGAGTGGGACATGCTCAGGAAACGGAGTCCTGTATTTTTCAAACCATGTGAATAACGAATCAATCAAAACCAGATTTCCTGTGTATCAAATCCAATGGCAACAGGGTTGACTTACCCCATCCGGTCCGATGCATTCTCCACATCAGCGTCTGCAATAATAACGCATTTTTGGCACGGCGATCTACTCCGCACACGGCTTGCGATGCGATATACTCAAGAACCGTTGCAACGATCCCTGAAGGGCGCTGTTTTTGCCCGAAACCTGAATAAAGAAAATATCAAGTCCGGATATGGCGCCCCTGAACAGTAGACAACATGAAGGCATCGGGATGACTTCGATGCGCACAAGGAAAAGATTGATCGATCGAATTCGTAACCAGGGAATTAAAAACGAACGAGTGCTCGAGATCATGATGAGTACGCCTCGCCACCTTTTCATCGATGAGGCGCTGTCGCACAGAGCCTATGAAGATACTGCATTGCCGATCGGCGCCAAGCAGACTATCTCCCAGCCATATATAGTGGCATTGATGACTGGACTGATAGTTGAAGGCCCGTTGCCAATTAAAAAAGTGCTGGAAATCGGTACCGGATGCGGCTATCAGACTGCAATTTTATCGCAGTTGGTAAACTGGGTATTCACCATTGAACGAATCGCTTCCCTGCAAACCGAAACCAGACAGCGACTGCCCGAACTCGGTTATCGTAATATAAGTTATCTTAATGGCGATGGTTTTCTTGGTTGGGAAAGCAACCAGCCTTTTGATGGAATCATTGTTACTGCCGCTCCCCAAACCGTTCCCGAAAAATTGCTCGATCAACTGGCGACAGGAGGCAAGTTGGTGATTCCGGTGGGAAGTGACGATAGCCAGAGACTTCGAATCATTACCCGCACCGAATCGGGTTTTGATGAGCAACTAAGAGAAGCAGTTCGTTTCGTTCCGATGCTGGAAGGCAGGCAATAACGAGGTGAAGGTTTTTGCCCCACTGTTCGACAAGGTAATGGAGTGGTCGAAGTCCCCCCATGCCGAAAAATACCTGTGCGGGTTGAGTTTCGCGGAATCTTCATTTTTTCCTGTGCCGACTTCATTGATGCTGGCGCCCATGGTACTGGCCAGACCTGAGCGAGCCTGGTGGCTGGCATCAATTACCACCATAACTTCCGTGGCAGGCGGCGTATTCGGTTATCTGATCGGTTCTTTCCTGTTCGATCAGATCGGATATCCGATTCTTGAGTTCTATCGTCTCGGCGAAGATTTTGTGAAAATACAGGACTGGTTTGGTCGGTATGGACTCTGGCTGGTTTTGCTTGCGGGGCTCACTCCGATACCGTACAAGTTATTTACAATTGCAGCAGGAGTATTAAGCCTTGCATTGCTGCCGTTCATCCTGGCTTCTCTGGTTGGGCGGGCATCCCAGTTTTTTTTGGTGAGTTCACTGATCTGGTGGGGCGGCGGGAAAATAGCCCCTGTGATCGATAAATGGATCGAGTGGATTGGCTGGAGTGTGCTGATTCTGGCTGCAGCCATTATTTTATTTAAAATATCATGAGAAAATTTTCTGTTTGCGGATTATTGGTTTTATTCCTGGCTGGATGTGCCTCGCCGCCAGTTCCGATTCCAGTGATCAACAAATCCCCGTTGAGGAATATTCCAAAGGCCTATGAGGTAAAACAGGGTGATTCCATCTACGAAATCGCTTGGGCATTCGGTGTCGATTTCCTGGATATTGCCAAGTTCAGTGACCTGAAAAAGCCTTATAAACTGAGCGCCGGCCAAATTGTCTACCTGCAAAAGCGCGAGGCCACGGTTACAGCCTTGGGCTCTGACGAAGAACCCCAGCCTGTCATTGCCAAAAAACTGCCTGCGAAAAAACCTGCTCCAAAGCTGACTGCCCAGACCGAAGCGCTGTCATCGGTTTCCTTTGCCGCTTCCCCGAGCAAATGGAACTGGCCGGCAGAAGGTAAATTGATTGGAAAATATTCTCTTGATCAGGGTAATAAAGGCATACAGATTGCAGGAACCGAAGGCAGCCCGATCAAGGCCACCGCGGCCGGAGAGGTCGTCTATGCAGGTCAGGGTCTGAGAGGGTACGGCAACCTGATTATCCTGAAACACTCGCCCGAGTTTCTCAGCGCCTATGCCCACAACCAGGAAATTCTGGTGGAAGAAGGGCAGGCTGTTCAATCGGGCCAGCAAATCGCCATGATGGGCAGTAGCGGGGCACAATCAACCATGCTACATTTCGAGTTACGCAAGAATGGCCAGCCTGTAAACCCGCTGAGCTATCTCAAGTAACCCAGACATTAAATTATCATAGATACCCATGGACTTACCATCCGCAATTCGCAAAGCAGTCACTGGACAGAATCTGAGCCGTGATCAGATGCATTCCGTCATGACAACGATTATGTCGGGCGCAGCCACTGATTCACAAATTGGCTCCTTTCTGACTGCACTGATGATCAAAGGTGAATCCATTGATGAGATTGCAGGCGCTGCGACAATCATGCGTAATCTATCTGCAAAAGTATCCGTCCGGTCTGACAAAATTGTCGATAGCGTAGGTACAGGGGGCGACAGCGCCGGATTATTCAATGTCTCCACCGCGAGTGCGCTGGTTGCCTGTGCAGCAGGCGCAACTGTAGCGAAACATGGAAACCGGGCTGCCACCGGAAATTCCGGCAGCGCTGATGTACTTGAGGCAGCCGGTGTCAATATCACTATCTCTCCCGATCAGGTCGGTCAATGTATCGATCAATGCGGTATCGGCTTCATGTTCGCGCCAGTTCATCACTCAGCCATGCGTTTCGCTATTGGCCCAAGAAAGGAGATCGGAATTCGAACCATTTTCAATTTACTCGGACCGCTTACAAATCCAGCCAATGCACGCTACCAGCTTGCTGGCGTATTCAGCCAGAACCGGGTCAGACCGATGGCGGAAGTTTATGCTGAACTGGGAAGCATTCACACACTGGTGGTCAGTTCGGATGATGGGCTGGATGAAATATCGATTGCCGCCGACACCAAAGTCGCCGAATTCAGGAACGGCTCGTTCACTGAATACGAAATCAGCCCCGAGCGGTTTGGCGTACAAAGATCCAGCCTGGATGCCATCACTGTTTCAGATTCAAAACAAAGCCTGTATTTGATCCAACAGGCGTTAGGTGGGCAGGCGGGGCCGGCATCCGACATGATCGCATTAAACTCCGGCGCTACAATTTATGCCGCAGACCTGGCAAGCTCGATACAGGACGGAGTGGACCAGGCGCGCCTGATTCTGTCAAGCGGGGCAGGGCTGAACAAGCTCACCGAACTGATCAGGATTTCAAACTCTTTTTGATGATCTGTGTTTGGTCTGAATCAGGCAGGTTCCGCGGCAAACATGTTTCTTGAAAGTGAGCCACCTCCGTTTGAAGTGAGGAATCCCGAGGGGTCAGCTCCGATATTGATTGCCTGCGATCATGCTGAAAACCGCATCCCGAAACAGCTTGGAAACCTGGGTTTGAACAACGACCAACTGCAAACGCATATCGCCTGTGATATTGGTGCAAGACAAGTGGCGTTACAGTTATCCCGGCTGTTTGATGCACCGCTGATTCTGGCCAATTATTCGAGGTTGGTGATTGACTTGAACCGGCATCTCGATGACCCGACCCTGATTATCGACGAGTCTGATCATATTCCTGTACCAGGCAATCAGGACCTCCAGGATGCGGACAGGCAACAGCGTATCAACCAGATATTTCACCCCTACCACAATCAATATGGCGATCTGGTCACCGGAATGATCGAGAAGCACCGGACCCCGATCATTTTATCCGTACACAGTTTTACGCCCTTTATGGACGGGTTCAACCGGCCCTGGCATTTTGGACTGCTCTATGAAAAGGACGAAGCGCTTGCCAGGCGCCTCCTGGCTGCTTTTGCAAAATTACCCAATCGGGTGACTGGCGACAACAAGCCGTATGACGCCAGGGTTCCTCAGGGTTATGCCCAACTGGTCCACGCCCGCGACCGGGGTGTTGAGATGGCCTTGATCGAGATTCGCCAGGATTTGATAGCCTGTGAACGGGATCAGGTGGATATGGCCAATTTGGTCTACGAGGTAACGAAATCGGCCATCTCAAAGCACTTGAATCAGTTACAATATGGCTGTTAATCAACCCCGGATAGATTTCAAGTGTCTGGAAACAGCATCGGAAAATTATTTACCCTGACCTCGTTTGGCGAAAGTCACGGCCCTGCGCTCGGCGCTGTTGTTGATGGCTGCCCCCCTGGGATGGCATTGTCCGAGGAAGATTTGCAAAAGGATCTGGATCGCAGGAAACCCGGGAAGTCAAAATACACGACCCAGAGAAAAGAAAGCGACAGGGTCGAGATTTTATCCGGGGTATTTGAAGGAAAAACCACCGGCACACCGATTGGTCTGTTGATTCGTAATCAGGATCAGCGTTCGCGGGACTATGAGAAAATCAAGGATCGCTTTCGCCCCGGCCACGCTGATTTCACATATACCCGGAAATATGGATTTCGTGATTACCGCGGTGGCGGACGGTCTTCGGCCCGGGAAACCACGATGCGGGTCGCCGCTGGCGGGATTGCAAAGAAATATTTGTCTGAAACTTACGGCCTTGCTATCAGAGGATGCGTCTATCAGATCGGAAATATCATGATCGGGATCAACAACTGGGATGAAGTAGAGAGCAATCCCTTCTTCGCTGGTGATGCCAGCAAGGTCCCGGACCTCGAAAGATTGATCAACCAGACTCGAAAGGCCGGAGACTCGGTCGGCGCCGGGGTTTATGTTGAAGCGACCGGTATGCCGGTTGGACTGGGGGAGCCTGTCTTTGATCGACTCGATGCAGACATTGCCAAGGCGATGATCAGTATCAATGCAGCAAAAGGAGTGGAGATTGGGGCGGGTTTTGATGTAGTCAGCCAGCGTGGTTCAGAGCATCGCGATCAAATAACGCCCGACGGCTTCAAGTCGAATAATTCGGGAGGCGTGCTCGGGGGAATTTCCAGTGGACAGAATGTGCAGATCAAGGTTGCGTTCAAGCCGACTTCCAGCATTCAGGTGCCCGGGCATACCGTCAATCTTTCGAATCAGCCGGTTGATGTCGTCACCACCGGGCGCCATGATCCCTGTGTCGGGATACGTGCGGTTCCAATTGCAGAAGCCATGCTGGCATTGGTACTGATGGATCATGCACTGCGAGACCGCGCACAGAATATTCGATAAACCGCAACTAATTTTCAGATGAATACATAAAATGAATCCCAGAACGCTATACGACAAACTGTGGGAACAACATGTTGTTCACACAGAAGACAGCGGCGCGACGTTAATCTATATTGATTGTCATCTCGTCCACGAAGTCACTTCTCCACAGGCATTCGAAGGTCTGTATCTGTCCGGGCGTAAACCCTGGCGCACCAGTTCCATGATTGCGGTGCCGGATCACAATGTACCCACGACAACCGACAGCCACGAGGTTGATGACCCGGTTTCCCAACTTCAGATTGCCACTTTGAACCAGAACTGCAATCATTTCGGCATTACCGAATTCGGCATGTCAGACCCGCGTCAGGGGATCGTACATATAATCGGTCCTGAACAGGGGGCGACTCTGCCCGGAATGACCATTGTCTGCGGTGATTCTCATACATCGACGCATGGCGCATTCGGTGCGTTGGCCTTTGGCATCGGTACTTCAGAAGTTGAGCATGTGATGGCAACCCAGTGCCTGATAACCAGAAAATCAAAGAACATGCGGGTAGTACTTGATGGCGATTTGCGGAAGGGTGTCACCGCCAAGGATATGGTACTGGCCGTTATAGGTGAAATCGGCGCTGCAGGTGGAACAGGATGTGCTATCGAGTTCACAGGTTCAGCCATCACCGAACTGAGCATGGAAGGCAGGATGACGGTGTGCAACATGGCGATCGAGGCCGGTGCGCGTTCAGGGATGATAGCAGTCGATCAGACAACCATTGATTATCTCAAGGGACGCCCCTACACGCCGAAAGGTGAAGTTTGGGACAAGGCCATGAACAGTTGGACAGATTTGCATAGTGACGAGGACGCCTGTTTTGATACTGAAGTTTATATTGATGCTTCTGCTATTTATCCGCAGGTTACCTGGGGCACATCACCGGAGATGGTGGTGAGTATCGATGACTCGATTCCTGATCCGCAGGATGAATCAGACCCGGTGAAAAGGGAAGGAATGGAAAATGCACTCACTTACATGGGGTTGTCTGCCGGCACCCCGATTGTGGAAATAGATCTGGATCTGGTGTTCATCGGGTCTTGTACCAATAGCCGGATCGAAGACTTGAGAGAAGCAGCCAGCATCGTCAATGGCCGAAAAGTTGCCAACAGTGTCAAACAGGCTCTGGTCGTACCCGGTTCCGGCTTGATAAAGTCCCAGGCCGAATCAGAAGGCCTGCACCGGATTTTTATCGATGCCGGGTTCGAATGGAGGAATCCTGGCTGTTCGATGTGTCTGGCAATGAATGCCGATCGCCTGATGCCGGGTGAGCGTTGCGCCTCTACTTCCAACAGAAATTTCGAAGGACGCCAGGGGCAGGGGGGGCGCACCCATCTTGTTTCTCCTGCAATGGCGGCAGCGGCAGCGGTTGCAGGTCACTTCACCGATCCAGAGAGGTTATGACGATGGAAAAATTCACCACTTTAAGTGGAATAGTAATGCCATTGGATCGATCCAATGTAGATACTGATGCTATCATCCCGAAACAATTCCTGAAATCCATCAAAAGGACCGGATTCGGCCCCAACCTGTTCGACGAATGGCGTTATCTGGATCATGGTGAACCGGGTCTGGATAATAGCAAGCGCAAGCTCAATCCCGATTTCATCTTGAACCTTCCTCGCTATGCGAATGCGAAAATTCTGCTTGCGAGGGAGAATTTCGGTTGTGGTTCGTCAAGGGAACACGCCCCCTGGGCCCTGCTTGACTACGGTTTCAGGTGCATCATTGCCCCGAGCTTTGCTGATATATTTTTCAATAATTGCTTCAAGAATGGCATGTTACCCATTGTTCTTGATAACAAAACAGTTCATGACCTGTTTGCTCGGGTAGAAAACCAACCTGAATTTTCCGTCAGGGTCGATCTTCCGGATCAAATCGTCGAGCTGCCTGATGGAACAATAGTCAACTTTGAAGTCGAGTCTGACCGCAAGCACGCCTTGCTTCACGGCCTGGACGATATCGGATTGACTCTGAACAAAGCCGACCTGATCCGGGAATACGAAACCCGCCGTAAAGAAGAGGCGCCCTGGCTGTTTGAACAGGCTGCAGGGTAAATACCGGAACGGGTGAATCTGTCGCGATTTGGCTTTTATCCGGTTCCCGATGCCAGGTCGCTGACAAGGTTATGAAGGTCTGAGACGATCGCGTCATTCGATAGTCTGTTTTCCAGACCTTTTCTGACTGTTTCCACCAGTGCAGACCCAACCACTGCGGCATCAGCGACGGTGGCAATTTCACCTATTTGATCCCGGGTTTTCAGGCCGAAACCAACCGCTACCGGCAGGGTTGTTTGAGACCTTATCCTGTTCAAGGCGGATTCGACATCAGCGAGAGCGGCCGAGCGTGTCCCGGTTATCCCAGCAATCGCAACGTGATAGATAAATCCGGAACTGTTTTTCAGTATCGTCTCCAATCTGGTCTCGTCACTGGTAGGGGTGGTCAGCCTTATCCAGTTCAGTCCGGCGGTCAGGCAGGGGTGACACAGTTCATCGTCTTCTTCAGGCGGCAGGTCCACTACGATCAAGCCGTCAACGCCTGCATTAATCGCATCATCAATAAATCTCTGATTGCCGTAACAATGAATGGGGTTGTAATAACCCATCAGAACAATCGGGGTATGATCATCCCGGTTACGAAATTCAGTCACCATTTCCAGGGTTTTAACCAATGTAATGCCGTTCGCCAGCGCTCGCAGGTTGGCAAGTTGTATGGCAGGTCCATCCGCCATCGGATCTGAAAATGGCATTCCTAATTCAATAATGTCAGCGCCCGCGCCAGGCAAGCCATTCAGGATTCTCTGGGCGGTTTGCTGATCCGGATCTCCGGCTGTGGTAAACGTTACCAGCCCGGTACGGCCTTCCGATTTCAATTCAGCGAATCTTTTCTGAATTCGACCAGTGCCTTTCATGTCAATCCTCTTTTATTCTTTTCGATCAATGCAGGTCATCCGGGTTTGTTATTTATGCTATATCGCCATGTCCAAGCGCCTTGGCGACAGCAAAAACATCCTTGTCTCCCCGACCGCAAAGATTCATGATCAGGATCTGGTCTTTTGACATGCCCGGCGCAATTTTTGCCACATGAGCCAGGGCATGAGCAGGTTCAAGCGCCGGAATTATGCCTTCGGTTCTGCAACACAATTGAAAAGCATCCAGAGCCTCCTGGTCCGTGATGGATACATATTCAACGCGGCCAATTTCATGCAACCAGGAATGTTCAGGTCCGATACCCGGATAATCCAGCCCCGCAGAAATCGAATGAGCATCATGAATCTGACCGTCATCGTTCTGTAATAGATAAGTGCGATTGCCATGCAGTACGCCGGGTTTTCCACCACTCAGCGATGCCGCATGTTTGCCTGTCTCGATGCCAAATCCTGCCGCTTCGACACCAATAATCGAAACCGACTCATCATCCAGGAAAGGATGAAATAATCCTATCGCATTGGATCCTCCTCCAATGCAGGCCAGTATGGTGTCCGGTAGCCGGCCCTCCACGTTCAGGATCTGCTGACGCGCTTCCATGCCGATAACCGACTGGAAATCCCTGACCATTTCCGGGTAGGGATGAGGGCCTGCAGCCGTACCAATGATATAAAAGGTATCCTCGACATTGGCGACCCAATCCCGCAAGGCATCGTTCATTGCATCCTTCAATGTTGCAGTGCCACTTGTCACCGGTACGATTTCAGCCCCGAGCAGCTTCATACGAAAAACATTGGGCGCCTGCCGTTCGATATCCGTCTCTCCCATGTAGACCACACAAGGCAAATCGAACAATGCACAAACGGTCGCTGTCGCAACCCCATGCTGACCGGCTCCTGTTTCGGCTATGATACGCCGCTTCCCCATACGCCTGGCAAGTAATATCTGCCCCAGCGTATTATTGATTTTATGGGCGCCGGTATGATTCAACTCATCGCGCTTAAAGTATATTTTAGCTCCATCGAGTTCGCTGGTCAGGCGTTCGGCGAAATAAAGTGGACTGGGTCGACCCACATAATCGCGGGCATAGTAGTCAATTTCCGCTATGAAATCCGGGTCGTTTCTATACTTGTTGTAGGCAGCCTCGACTTCCAGTACCAGGGGCATTAATGTTTCCGCAACGAAGCGCCCGCCGAAGATGCCAAAATGACCATTATCATCAGGTCCTGAGCGATACGACTCCGGTTTGGGCTTGGTGTCTGACATGCTGTAATTAATCCTTTATGATTTACTGTTCATCGCTTTTAAAATCATCGACTGATTCAATTCCCCGACCAACTGCCCTTCATCATCGACCACAGCCAGCGCCGATTCAGACTCTGATGCAAGTTCAATCAATGAATCGAGTTTAGCATTTACATTGACCACCGGGGTACAACCACCCAGAGACACGGTAGAGACCCTGCCCATGATTTTGCCGACACTGAGTACCTTGTGTCTGGGCACATCCTCAGTGAACTCACGAACGTAATCGTCAGCAGGGGCGGCAACCAGTTCTTCCGGAGTGCCAATCTGGGAAGTTTCCCCATCTTTCATAATCGCAATATGATCACCCATCTTAATCGCTTCAAGAAAATCGTGGGTGATAAAAACCATCGTTTTTTGTACCTTTCGCTGAATATCCAGCAATTCATCCTGCATTTCCCGGCGGATTAACGGGTCCAGGGCACTAAAGGGTTCATCAAATATCATGATTTCGGGGTCGACCGCCATGGCTCGCGCCAACCCGACTCTCTGCTGCATACCACCTGATAATTCGCGAGGGTAATTATCATCCCATCCACCAAGACCGACCATCTCCAGTACCTCCATCGCCATATCTTTTCTTTCCTGTTTGGGCACGCCCCTGATTTCAAGGCCAAATGCGATGTTATCGACGATCTTGCGATGAGGAAACAAACCAAAATGCTGAAACACCATACTCATTTTATTACGGCGAAGCTGAATCAGTTCAGCCGCATTCATCTTCATTACATCCTCACCGTCGATCAACACTTCCCCGGCGGTCGGTTCTATCAGTCGATGCAAACACCGCACCAGCGTCGATTTTCCACTGCCTGACAGCCCCATCACGACAAATGTTTCGCCCTGTTCAACACTAAAGGACATGTCCCGCACACCAATGACATGATTGGTCCTGGCCTGCAGTTCGGCACGTGTCAGGGAGTGGTCAAGATTCTTCAGGATTGTTTTGGGATTTGGTCCGAAGATTTTCCAGACATTGTTACAGACTAATTTTGTCGGGTCATTCATAAATCGGATAAGTTGACAATCACGATCATTCGCATATTCTGTCCGTATCAATGCTCGGTTGGGACTTTCCTTTGAGACAGGCAATCCATTTTCACAAAGTACCAGAAAAGCGCAGATAAAAAAAGACCCCGATCAAACGGGGTCTTTTTTTATCAATTTGAGGAAAATCAAGGCATCCACTTGCTCCAGATTTCCTTGTTTTCCGCAACCCATTCCATGACTACTTCATCGATATCTCTGCCATCGACATCGATCGCCAGAATCATTTTTGCCTGTTCGTTGTTGCTCAGGTTCATGTTTCCGATCAACTTTGCTGCATCAGGATTTGCCGCCATGGACGCAGGATTGCCATAGTTGTACGTGACGTCTTCCGCCCATCCGGTCGCAGGCCATGTTGACGTATCGTGCGCTGGCAACTCAATTGGAACCAGGTCAAGTGCAGCGTGAATCCAGTGTGGGGTCCAGGCATACAGCAGGAATGGTTCTTTTCTGGCAAAGGCCGCCTGTGCTTCTGCCCAGGCTGCGGTTTCCGTGCCGAGTTCAACCGCGACAAAATCCACTCCAAGTAAATCAAGCCGCTCCTGGTCGGAACATTCCCAGGCTGGTGTCGGACAAGCAATCAATCGTCCCCTGTCACCGGTTTCAATTGTTGCGAAATGAGATTTGTACTTGTTCAACTGCTCCCAGGATTTGAGATCAGGTGCGGTCTCGTCCACAAAATATCTCGGAACATAGTAGGTGGAAGTACCGACAATTCCGGTTTCACCGAGGTAGGACACGGTTCCATCCCCGCCAAACTCGGCCATAAACCTGTTTCTGGAAGGTGAATAGGATGGCCAGCTTTCACACCCGAAATCCAGGTCTCCGACAGCCATTGCTTCATACACAGGAGCACCGGAAGGCATCATGATACGCTTGATTTCATAGCCCATTTCCTGTTCCAGAATGACTTGCAGAACCTTGCAGGTGACAGCCCCGCCTGTCCAGTCGGCTATCGGTGCAGTCAGCTTCTTGTCTGCCGCAACGGTGACCATCGAGGCCATCAACAGTATCGCAGCGGAGACGAAGACTGACAGAGATTTTGTTAATTTTGAAATTACCATGGTATTCTCCAGAGATAGATTAATTTGTGAATATCAAAACTGGTCAGGGATGATACTCGAATTTTTTCGCTTATTTATGAATTCTGCACGTTTCTCGAATTATGGAACAATCCAGGATTTTGTCAATACGCAGCCGGGATATATTCATACTCCCAAGGCATTTCTTTGTGCCTTGGTCCAGGCCTGACTCAATCTGTCAAGGATGATCGCAAGTAACACAATACCGATCCCGGCTGCGAGTCCCTTACCGGTGTTGGCGATGTTCAGTGCGTGGAAAACCTCGCGCCCAAGTCCTCCACCTCCAATAAGCGGCGTGACAACCTGCATTGCGAGCGCCATCATGACCGCCTGATTCAGTCCCAGCATGATACTTGGCACGGCCATCGGCAAATTTACTTTTCTCAACGTTTGAAGACTGGTCCCGCCAAAAGAGGAGGATACTTCGCTATAGGTTACCGGGATCCTGGATATGCCCAGGCTGGTCAGGCGAATGACCGGTGGCAGCGCATAAATCACAGTCGCAATCACTGCGGATACAATATTGCCGCCAAAAAACATCAGTACCGGGATCAGATATACAAAACTTGGCAGCGTCTGCATCGTATCCAGCACGGGGCGCAACATCATGTCAAACTTCTTGTTATACGCCGAGAACACGCCCAAAGGCAGCCCAAACACAAAACAGATAAATACCGATACCAGCGTTGAGGACAAGGTAAGCATTGCCTCGACCCACAAGTCGCAGGCGCCGATGAACACCATCAGGATGGCACAGACGATGGCAAAATTCCGACCTGCTGAAACCCAGCTTATGACACCCAGGCCGAATATTACGATATACCAGGGCAGTTCCGTGAGATAAACGTCAAGCGGATGCAGTAGATACAGGTAGACAAAGGTCCGCAAGCCCTTGGTGAATGCAATGAACCCGGGGTTGACTGTCAACCAGGCAATCGCTTCGTCAACCGGTTTTCTGAAAGAAAAATTCCACGATTCCGGGAAAGTGCCGATGCCGGCTACGAAGCTGTCATACAAAAGAATACCAAGCAGAATCAGTATGCTGCCAATCAGGAAAAGATGACTGTTTATGAATTTTTTGACCCGGGCGCCGCGTTTCCTGTTTGCGCCGATCCTGCTAATGGCGACATCCAGTACGATTGCAACCAGATTGACGATGAAGCGCACCACCTCCGCAATGAAATTCCACGGTATGGCAATTATCCGTTCAATAGCCATGGCTGCGGGATAGATATCCCAGTTCTGGGGTAGCAATCTAAAGGGAATCGTATTGGCTGCAACCTTGACATTGCCGGAATGACTCAATGCCAGACTCAAACGATCAAGAATGATGGCCATGAATACGATGCATATCCCCGCCTCCAGAGACCAGCCTACGCGCAATCTGAAAATAGCTTTCCATACTTCGCTCCCCAGGCCTTCAGCGCCGATGAAGGTAGCGAGCACAACCAGTCCGAGGGCCATCATGATGGTCTGGTTGATTCCCAGCATGATGCTCGGCAGGGATATCGGAATCTGCACCTTGAACAGGGTCTGCATCCGGGTCGAGCCAAACGAATGGGCAGCTTCCAGCGTTTCAGCAGAAATCTGGCGAATTCCCAGATTGGTCAGCCGAATCACTGGCGGCAGGGCATAAATCATGGTAGCCATAATGGCGGGAGGGCCGCCGATACCAAAAAAGAAAACAGCCGGTAACAAGTAAACGAATGCCGGCATCGTCTGCATGGTATCGAGAATCGGTTTTAGAAATCCTTCAAATTTGTCGTTTTGTGAACTCAATATCCCCAGAATGATGCCGAAAAAGACAGAGAGAATGACCGATATTCCCATCAGCGCCAGGGTCTGCATGGTGACGTCCCACATGCCAACGCCTCCCCAGAAAACGACTCCGGCGACCGTCAGAATAGCCAGGGGCAGCCCGCCAAAACGTAACGCAGGCAGGGTCAGGAACATCATCACGAACAGCCAGGGCGCCTTGATCAGGAAATCTTCAACAGCAAAAAGCGCTGTTCCAATCCCACTGGCAATCATCCGGGTGAACCATTTGAGATGTTGTCTGAGCCAGTCTTCGGAACTGTTTATCCACTCTGCAAATTGAAACGGGTTGGAGATAGTGGTTGGCAATGCTGACACTTCCGAGATATTCCGGACAACCACAACAGAGGCAATAAAGCCAATGACCGAGGCGGCAATGAAGCAGTTGCGATACAACCTGGTGTTATGACTGCTATGGCTAGCGTTCAACATCAATAAAATTCATGAATATTTCTGATCAGCTTGATGGCATGCAATGACAATAATGTTATCACAGAAAAAAACGATAATAATCGATTCGTCGCCGCTTCGGAACAGCAGCGACTTCCTGTGGAAAAAATATTCCATACAAATGGTTTTGTGGTAGAATGCGCCCCCTTTAATGGCAGCCGGTTTATTGACGGCATCGATTCCAACACGGAACAGGCATATTTATGGTAGTAATTCGTTTATCACGGGGCGGCTCGAAGAAACGTCCATTTTATTCGATCCTGGTTGCAGACCAGCGGCGCTCTACTCGTGGACGATTTATCGAGAGAATTGGTTTTTTCAACCCGATCGCTCGGGGTAAGGAAGAAAAACTGCATCTTGATACAGAAAGGCTGGAACACTGGTTGGGAACAGGCGCCCAACTGAGCGACCGGGTAAAACAACTGTTCAAACAGGCTAAATCAGAGTCTGTAGCCTGACCATTTTATTGACCGTCAGACCAGGACAGATCACCTGATCTGGCGGAGACGGTCAGGTACGACAGGCCTGACCGGCCTGACCGGCCTGTTCCGGGGGTTATCGAATATTTATGATGACAGGAAAAACACCCGATTCTTCGCTTGTCGTTCTTGGGCTGATCGGTGGTCACCATGGGGTCAGGGGCGGACTGAAGGTCCGTTCCTATACCCGGCCAGCGGAACAGATATTCGAATATCCGGTCTGGAAGATAGGCAGGTCGGGAGAATCCGACTGGAAAACGATAGAAGTCAGTGCCGTCAGGCAAACCGGAAAGTACTTGATTGCCCGACTGAATGGTTATCCTGACAGGGAAACTTCGGAAAGTCTGATTGGTTGCGATATTGCTATCGACCGGTCACGGCTGGAGGCTTTGGAGGATGGTGAGTTTTACTGGATGGACCTGATCGGACTTCTGGTGATAAACCGGCAGAACGTCGAACTGGGCAAGTTAACAGGCATGCTGGAGACCGGCGCCAACGATGTCGCAGTGGTGACTTCCGGTGACAATATTGAAAGGCTGTTGCCCTGGGTGCCAGAGGTGATCAACAAGGTTGATCTTGAAGTTGGATTACTCACTGTGGACTGGGACGCGAGTTATTGAGGCCGGGTTACTGATGCGGTGGAAATAAGTGTAATTACCATATTCCCGGATATGTGCAATTCGATTGCCGATTACGGGATTATTCGCCAGGCAGCTTTGGCGGGGGCGTTGAAATATGATTCGCTTGATCCCCGTGCCTTTGCCGGGAATCCGCACCGGACGGTTGATGATCGTCCGTATGGTGGCGGCCCCGGCATGGTGATGAAGCCAGTGCCATTGGCTGCCTGTATAGATGCGGCAAAGAGGTCCAATCCGGGGCCCGTGGTATATTTGTCGCCCCAGGGCGAATTATTGAACCAGTCGATGGTGGAGGAATTGTCGACATTGCCCGGATTGATTTTACTTGCCGGTCGTTATGAGGGTATTGATGAAAGAATTGTTGAAAGCCGTGTGGAACGTGAGATTTCAATCGGAGATTATGTTTTAGCGGGAGGAGAACTGGCGGCGATGGCCATTGTCGAGGCAATCGCACGATTGTTACCGGGGGTATTGGGTAATCAGCTTTCTGCAAAACAGGATTCGTTTTCCAACGGGTTGCTCGATTGTCCGCACTTTACAAGACCGGAGCACTTTGAAGGTCAGGCCGTGCCACCGGTATTGCTGAGCGGTGATCATGAGAAAATACGGCAATGGCGCCTTACCCGGGCGCTTGCCAGAACGGGTGAACGCCGCCCGGATTTGTTTGCGAATATCAATCCGGATGAATTCCGGTTGAATGATGAACAGATTGAATTATTGAAAGCTTATAAATTGGAGCAAAAAGATGACTAATATTATTGACCAACTCGAAGCCGAACAACTCAAGGAGGGGATTCCGCATTTTGGCGCTGGTGACCAGGTCAAGGTTCAGGTTCGCGTCAAGGAAGGCAGCCGGGAACGTTTGCAGGCATACGAAGGCGTGGTTATTGCGAAGAAGAACCGGGGTTTGAATTCTTCATTTACTGTGCGTAAAGTGGCAAGCGGAGAAGGGGTAGAGCGGGTTTTTCAAACCCATAGCCCACTGATCGCCGGGATTCAGGTCGTTCGGCGAGGCGATGTAAGACGCGCCAAACTTTACTATCTTCGTCAACGTTCCGGGAAATCAGCACGAATCAAGGAAAAAGTCAGGCGCTGACCCGGATTCCAACACCGAGAAGTCGTGACAAAAACCGGTCCTGTTATCGTTCGTTTCTTGTTCAGGGGCTTATTTGTTCCTTTATTTGTCTGCTGCATCAGCCTGATTCCGGTGGATCCGGCAGCAGCCCGGCCGATTTCGGTCAGCACAGAGGTTGACAACGAATTTGCTGTCGGCGACTTATCCAGGATACGTATCCTGATCAAGGCAAATGTACTTGGGCTGGCCCGCTCCATACTTGAAACCGAAGGTCCACCCCCTCTGCCAACTCTAGCCTGGCTCAACTGGGAACGTCAACTGTGGGCTGTTTATCGAACTACCGGTCGCTGGGAGCAATTACTGGAACGGATTCGGCAGATACCCCCTGTATTTCCGGACCGAATTCATTATCTGGCGGATATCCAGGCGATTCGTGCGTTTATCGAGTTGGGTCAGGGAGCAAGGGCAAGGATTCTGTTGCGTAAACACCTGTTGTCAGACAATATCAGTGATCGGGAAAGCAGAAAACTCCGTAAATTACTGATTGAAAGTTATCTGGTCGATGATTACCTCAACGAAGCGCATATTGCGATGCGTCATTATCAATCGGATTATCGATCCCGTGAACAGGACTGGTTATTACTGAGTGCCGGAGTTTACCTGCAACTGAATGATCCGGATAATGCTGTGAATATCCTGGCGCCCCTGGACCAACCCTCCGCCAGGTTATTGCGTATCTATGCCAGACTGCAAAACAATACTATTACTCCGGTCCAGGCGGTCGGGAAAATCAACGGGCTGAATCAGGATATGAATATCTCTGAGGATGCATCATTACCACTTTGGCAGATTCTGTCTGTAAGAACGTACGCCAGGCTTCTGGGCGAAGCTCCGCAATCAGCCCTGGTTGACCTCGAACAATATCTTGTTGCAGCGGGGCAGACGCGAACCAGGATTGATCGTACTTATCCCGGTTTCGGGGTATTGGACTTGTTGAATGCCTATCGCAGAGTGGCGCAGGATGAAACCAATCGTCAGGGTCTGCTGTTGGGTGAGTCAACCACTTTGTTGATTCATGCTCTGCAAATGCCAAAAGAGGCGCGATCGGTTCGCAAAGCGATTTTCGGATATCTGCTGCAGGGTAAAAATGGCCCAGCAAGAAAGCGGCAATTGAATGATCTGTTCGTCACTGAATTAATGGAATCCGGTCGCCTGGGAGTAATTCCTTACCTGTATGGCGACGACAAACCATTCGGCAAACTGGACCTGAGTGGTAATGTAGGGCTGATTCTTTCAAACCAGGCTCTTGAAACTGGTAATTTTGAACTTTCTGCACAAATCAACTATGGCATTTCGGGGATTCCCCAAGGCATGGACCGCTTGCCATGGTTATTGCATGTCGCGCGAATTTCAATCATTGCCGGCCACTATGACAAAGGATCACAGGAATTGAAGAAATGGATTCATGCACACGATATCCTGACTGCGGAACAGGCGGATCAGGTATTGCAGCCTGTTTTTGACTTGCAGACAATCAATCAGCATGCTGCAGCACTGGAGTTGCTGCATGAAATCAACAACCGGGTAGTGAGCCCAAAACATACCCGGGAAATTGCTTTTTGGATGGCGGAATCCTTTCAGGCCATGCGGCAATTCGTCAGCGCCGCGGATCACTACCTGTTTTCTGCAATGCTGAAAGACGACGGTTGGGATCAATGGGGGGTGGCCGCCCGCTATAGAGCCGCCGAATCATTACAATCTGCAAATCTGGTTACAGATGCGAGGGTATTGTTCGAGGACCTGCTGGCGCGCGCCACCGATGACAAACGGCGTATTCAAATAAAACAGAAGCTCCAGAAACTCTGGTTACTGGAGTTGAATCCGGATGCAGTTGAAGTCACACAATAAAGAACTACGGTCATAGGGTGTGGACAGGTTCAAAATGGATTCCGCTTATCAGGCTCTGATAACTCGATTCCTTGACGTGGCCTGGATGAAGTCAGGATTGAGTGATAACACATTGAACGCCTATCGAACTGATCTTGTATTGTTTATTGAATGGCTGACGAAAAGGCAGCTGTCACCTGAAAATCCAGGCGCCGAAAGCATTGCCGACTACCTCGATTTTCGCGCAGGGCAGACTTCAAATCGTACTGCAGTTCGTTCATTATCTACTTTAAAAAGATTCTATAAGTATATGATTAGTGAATCTTTAATAGACTATGACCCCTGTGCTAATATAGTTGCTCCTGCGATAGCCAGATCATTGCCAAAACCCATATCCCAGGAAGCGGTCGTGCGTTTGATCAATGCACCGGATGTCAGCACCCGCTTCGGCTTGCGGGATCGGGCTATGATCGAAACCCTGTATGCTACAGGAATGCGGGTTTCGGAGCTGACCGGGTTGGCAGTGAGTCAGATTGATTTTACAGTTGGTGTCTGCCGGGTAATCGGCAAGGGAGACAAAGAGCGTCTGGTTCCCCTGGGTGATAATGCCAATGACTGGATTACAAGATACCTGAATGAATCGAGAGCGGACATTCTGGGTGACAGGCAAGACCCGGCCTTATTCCTGAGTAGTCGGGGAAGGGCAATGAGCCGCCAGGGATTCTGGCAAAATCTGAAGCGTTATGCAGTGTCATGCGGTTTGACCGGCTCCATTTCGCCTCATACATTGCGCCATGCTTTTGCCACTCACTTGCTGGATAATGGAGCGGACCTGCGCAGTGTTCAAATGTTCCTCGGGCATTCGAGCTTATCCACTACACAGATCTATACACTTGTTATCACTACACGATTGAAAAATATCCATCAACAGCATCACCCAAGAGGCTAGGCGCCTGAAACCTGAAGCCGGATTTACAGTGTCCACCGAACAAAACTGCAAAAAGGAATCATCCGACTCCACATTGCCGGCCCGGATCAAGGCGATCTGTGTACAAAGAAACGAAGAGAACCAGGCGCACGCTGAACAGATAATGGACATCCTGTTTCGTCTCGGTGTCGACGAACAAGGACAGGTGACGGGATATATTCACGGTCTATGGCCACTCTCTGACGATGAGCTGAGCCAGGTCGAATCCATCATGGGTACACATGCGATTCAACTCTATAACGATGTGGATCGTATGGCGCAACTGTCGGATATGCTTGCGCCTGATAGCGGCAAGAACGGAAATTTTGTTGCGGAAAATGAAGAAAATCTACGGAAGATGTTGATTATCATGGTCGATGATGTGCGTGTCGTCGTGATATTCCTGGCGAGCCAGTTGTCCAGACTGAAAAGCATGAAGGACCAGCCCGATGGGTTTCGTAAATATCATGCGAGGCTGGCCCGGAATATTTTCGCGCCGCTGGCCAATCGGCTCGGAATAGGGCAGCTTAAATGGGAGCTTGAGGACTGTGCCTTTCATTATCTCAACTCCGGGGCCTACCAGGAACTGGCCCGGACGCTTGAGGAAAAAAGACATGTCCGGGAACAATACATCATTGATCTGACCGACCGGATTATGGGTTTGCTGGATGCCAGGCACATTGATTCACAGATTCAGGGACGACCCAAGCATATCTACAGTATATGGAGAAAAATGCAACGCAAGGGCCTGGAGTTCAGACAACTGACAGATATTCTGGCAGTCAGGATCCTGGTTAATAACGTCGAGGATTGTTACTCCGCGCTCAGTGTCATACATGAAAGGTGGACTCACTACAAGCATGAGTTCAGCGACTATATAAACATGCCGAAAGCCAACGGCTATCAATCCATACATACTGTAATATCCGGGCCCGATGATAAAGTGGTGGAAGTGCAGATCCGGACATTTGCCATGCACGAAGAAAGCGAACTGGGATTTGCTGCACACTGGCGATACAAGGAAACGGCGAAGTATGACAGCAATTTTGATCAAAAGCTGATCTGGTTGAGACAGTTGCTGGAATGGAAAAATGAAGTGTTGGCATCTTCAACTTCAATACACGTTGATCCGACCATCGATTCGATCGTTGACTCAAGTACTGCCAAAGCCGACAAACCGGTTTCGGACCGGGGTAAAGACAGTCGGCAGACTTATGTATTCACGCCCAAAGGGAAGATAATTGTCCTTCCCGAAGGAGCGACCCCGATTGATTTTGCTTATGCAATTCATACCGAAGTCGGGCACCGAATCCGCGGAGCCAGGGTCAACGGTAAAATGGTTTCCCTCAATTATTTTCTGCAAACCGGAGATCAAGTCAGCATTCAAACTGTAAAATCCGGAGGCCCAAGCCGCGATTGGTTAAGGCCGGATCTGGGTTATGTCAGAACCAGACGAGCCAGAAACCGGATCAGCCAGTGGCACAAACGCACAGAGTATGACCAGAATGTTTCTGTAGGAAGGGCAATGCTGGACCGTGAATTGCAGCGCCTGGGGCTGAGTGATTTGAGTTACGAAAAACTCAATCAGCATACCTATTTTCAGAAAGTGGACGATCTTCTGGCATCGATTGGCGCTAATGACTACAAGATATCGAAACTGCTGTATCCGTTCAGAAAACACGAAGTTGATGATCCGGATAACATCCCGATCAAATCGAGAACCGGTTCAGGCGCCCGGACAAATGACAGTTTTTCTGTTTCAGGGGTGAAGAATCTGCTGACCAATTTGGCGAAATGCTGCAACCCCGCTCCCGGGGATGACATTATCGGGTTTATTACCACCGGCAGAGGGGTCACCATACACAGGAGGAGGTGTAAAAATATTTCAAAAATCAAGGGAGAATTGCGAGCGCGCCTGATAGAAGTGGATTGGGGGCTTGAAGGGGATTCCAGTTATGTGCTGGAATTGGAAATTGTCGCCTTCCATCGTAGTGGATTACTGCATGACATGACCGAAGCTCTCCGGTCAAACAAGGTCGATATTCTGAAAGTGAATATGGAAACGGATAGTGAACAGATCACACGCTTGTCTGTTCGCCTTGAAATTGCGGCTGCGGTCCGTCCTCAGAAATTAATTTCCCAGCTTGAAAGAATACAGAATGTGTTTGATATTCGTCGAATCGGGTATTAGAACCCCGTGATCAAATGACTGTTTTGATCATCATTTGTCCGGCGCCGCTGATGTTATGACAATAACGATTTCAGATACCTGCCAGTATAGGATCGGTTTTCCCCGGCAACGTGTTCCGGGGTACCGAATGCAATAATTTCCCCACCTTCATCTCCGCCTTCAGGACCCAGGTCAACAATCCAGTCAGCGGTTTTGATCACATCCAGATTGTGTTCAATGACTATCACTGTATTACCTTGATCCCGTAGTCGATGCAAGACTGAAAGGAGTTGCTTAATGTCATGGAAATGCAAACCGGTAGTGGGTTCATCCAGCACGTACAGAGTTCTGCCGGTATCTCTTTTCGATAGTTCGCGGGACAGTTTCACGCGCTGGGCCTCACCCCCGGACAAAGTGGTTGCACTTTGTCCAAGGGAAATATAACCCAATCCAACATTGAGTAATGTGTCAAGGTGGCGCTTGATGATTGGAACAGCGGCAAAGAATACTGCAGCCTCGTCAATGGTCATCGCAAGTACTTCCGCAATATTTTTACCCTTGTATTGAATGTCCAGTGTTTCCCGGTTATAACGTTGAGCCTTGCAGACATCGCAGGGCACATAAATATCCGGCAAAAAGTGCATTTCCACACGAATCAAACCGTCACCCCTGCAAGCTTCGCACCGTCCGCCTTTCACGTTGAACGAGAATCGTCCGGGTTTGTACCCCCGGGCCCGAGATTCCTGGATATTGGTGAATATCTGGCGTATGGAGGTAAACAACCCGGTGTAGGTTGCCGGATTGGATCGGGGTGTTCGACCAATCGGACTCTGATCTATGGAGATTATCTTGTCAAAGTTGTCCAGGCCATGTATCGACAAATAAGGTTGGGGTTTGACGCGAATCAGATTCAATTTTTCGGCGACAGCAGGATACAGCGTGGCGTTGACCAGAGTCGATTTCCCTGAGCCGGATACTCCGGTTACGCAGGTGAACAGCCCCACCGGGATCTCCACACAGGCGTTTTTGAGATTATTTCCTGTTGCATTTTCAATTCGCAAAACCCGATCCGGGTCATGCGGTGTTCTTTTTACCGGTACTCCTATTTTCTCTTCACCACTCAGATACCGGCCGGTTATCGATTGCCTGTTATTCCTGACCACCTCAGGCAACCCTTCCACCACGACTGAACCTCCGTTTTTGCCTGCGCCCGGTCCGATATCCACAACATGATCAGCGCTTGTGATGGCTTCCTGATCATGTTCGACGACGATTACCGTGTTACCCAGGTCCCGTAAGTGAAAAAGTGTTTTCAATAACCGCTCATTATCGCGTTGATGCAATCCAATCGAAGGTTCGTCGAGAACATACATTACTCCAACCAGTCCAGAGCCAATTTGAGAGGCAAGGCGTATGCGCTGGGCTTCACCACCGGATAATGTTTCTGCTGCGCGGGAAAGGGTGAGATAATTCAATCCAACATTAATCAGAAATCCAAGCCTGTTGTGAATCTCCTGAATGATTTTGGCTGCGATTTCCGCCCGTCTGCCCTGAAGATTCAGATTCTCAAAAAACGCCAGGGTTTTGCCAATCGTAAGTGCGGTCAGTTCATGGATGGTTTGACCCTGGATAAATACATGGCGAGCCTGAATGCGCAGGCGACTGCCATTGCAACTCGGACAAACCTTTGAACTCATATATCTGCTGAGATATTCCCGGGCGAGAGAAGAATCGGTTTCCCGGTAGCGCCGCTCATAGTTGTTTATGATGCCTTCGAAAACATGTCGTTTCTCATACCTGCGACCCGGTCTGGAAAAAATAAAACTGATCTTCTCGCTGCCGCTGCCATACAACACAATATCCTGATATTCCTTTGACAGGCTTTTGAACGGCGCATCCATATCGAACTGAAAATGCCTGGCGACACACGCGAGCAGTGAATAGTGGTAGCCATTGCGCCGGTCCCAACCTGAAATTGCGCCAGCGGACAAGGGCAAATCAGCATTTTGCACAATGCGATCAGGGTCGAAAAACCGGCGTATCCCCAGTCCATCGCAATCCTCGCAGGCTCCCGCTGGATTATTGAATGAAAACAGCCTTGGCTCCAGTTCGTCCAGACTGTACCCGCAGTAGGGGCAGCCGAACCGATTGGAGAACAATTGCATCTCCCTGACATTTCTCTGATCATCCAGAATGGCGACTTTTGCTGTGCCGGCAGTGAGTTGCAGAGCTGTTTCAAAAGACTCCGACAAGCGTTGTTTGTTTTCTTCCCTGATGATTAATCGATCAACGATGATATCAATATGATGTTTGTAACGTTTGTCAAGTTTTGGTGGATCATCCAGTTCAACAGTGTTGCCATCAATGATGGCGCGTATATAACCCTGGGAATGAAGTTCACCGATCAATTGATGAAATTCTCCCTTGCGGTCTGTGACGACAGGCGCAAGCAGCATGATCGCGGCGCCATCAGGCTGCTGCATCACCAGATCGACCATTTGACTGACCGTCTGGGCTTCCAGCGTGACCTTATGATCCGGGCATTTCGGGTTACCGACCCTGGCAAACAACAACCTCAGGTAGTCGTAGATTTCGGTGACTGTGCCTACTGTGGATCGGGGATTATGGGAAGAGGATTTTTGTTCTATGCTGATGGCGGGGGAAAGCCCTTCGATCATGTCAACATCGGGTTTTTCCATGAGTGACAGAAACTGTCGGGCATAGGTCGACAACGACTCCACATAGCGCCTTTGTCCTTCGGCGTAAATGGTGTCGAAGGCCAGGGAGGACTTCCCGGAGCCGGACAATCCGGTGATTACAATCAGTTTATCCCTCGGCAAGTCGAGATCAATTGACTTCAGATTATGCGTACGTGCGCCACGGATGGAGATGTTTTGAACAGACATCGGAGGTGATTTTCACAAAATAAACCTGATACTATACGCGCTCGTTTATCCATGAAACAACCCTGCTGTGAAAATAATCCTGCCATCTGGCAGATCCGAAAAGCCTCCGATTTCCACCCTTATATGACCCCTTCAGACACGTCAATGACCTCGTTGGAACGGCGGGCGGTTTTTTCACTGGCTGGAATTATTTCGTTACGGATGTTCGGGCTGTTCATGTTATTACCGATTCTATCCGTCTATGCCAACGACTTAAGCCATACCACGCCGATATTGATGGGATTGGCGCTTGGTTGTTACGGTTTGACCCAGGCTCTGTTTCAGATTCCTTTCGGGTTAGCGTCCGACCGAATCAATCGAAAGCATGTAATCGCCTTCGGACTCGCTGTATTTGCCGTCGGTAGTATCGTCGCTGGATTATCGGATTCGATCTATGGTTTGATCATCGGAAGAAGTCTTCAGGGTTGTGGCGCAATTTCGGCGGCCACGCTGGCCCTGACTGCGGACTTGACGCGAAGCAGTCAGCGCACCAAAGCCATGGCCATGATCGGTATCTGCATTGGATTTTCGTTTATGCTGGCGCTGGTTGTTGCACCTCCGGCGCAAAACCTGATTGGTGTTTCCGGATTGTTCTGGTTGATCGCAGGTTTCTCAATTATCGCCATAATTGCAGTATTGCAGATCGTTCCAAATGCACAATCCAGGCTCCACCATGATGATATTGGGCCGGCCAGTGCACAAATCAGAAAATCATTGTCAGATTTTCAACTGATGCAATTAAATCTGGGTATCTTTGTGTCGCATGCGATTTTGACTGCGCTTTTCCTGGTCCTGCCTGCATTATTGATTTCCAGGGGTAATTACCCTTTGGCAGCCCATTGGAAAGTCTACATCCCGATATTGTTGATATCGGTGATCGGAATGGCGCCGTTTGTCCTTGCCAGTTCCAAAGTGCATCTGATTCACCATGCTTATCGGGCGGCTGTCATGCTTTTACTTGTTTCCTTTGTAATTCTGGTAATCAGCGAATCGCGCCCGATAATCTGGTTATTGGGCGGGGTTGTGGTATTTTTCAGCGCTTTCAATGCACTCGAATCCCTGTTGCCTTCGATAGTTTCCCAGCTTGCGCCGCTTGACAGCAAAGGGACGGCGCTTGCCATTTATAACATGTTCCAGTTTTCCGGGGTTTTTGCTGGCGGTGTCGCAGGCGGCTGGGTATATGGAGAGTTTGGCAGCAAGGGAGTGTTTATTTTTTGCGCCGGGATGATTACAATCTGGTTGCTGATCAGTTGTGTTTTTTCCAGATTCAGTTTGACTGGCATGAGAGTAATCGAAATGGGGCATTTAAGCGACTCGCAGAGAAGCGACCTGATTGCCCGAATAGGGAAAGTGAATGGAATCAGGGAAGTAAGTTTTGTGAACGGCGAAACAGTCGCTCACCTTGCAGTAGATGAACTCGTTTACGATGACGCTGAAGTTCAAAAACTAATCAATATCTGAGGAAGTCGATATGTCAAGAGGTATCAATAAGGTTATACTGGTCGGGAACCTGGGTCAGGATCCGGAAATTCGTTACACTCCGGGTGGCATGGCAGTTGCTAATATCTCTATTGCAACAACTGACTCATGGAAAGATAAACAGACCGGGGAACAACAGGAAAAAACAGAATGGCACAGGGTCGTGTTTTTCAGCCGTCTTGCGGAAATTGCGGGTGAATATCTGAAGAAAGGATCCCAGGTTTACATCGAGGGTCGATTGCAGACCCGAAAGTGGAAGGATCAAGGAGGGCAGGACCGTTACACCACGGAAATCGTGGCCAATGAAATGCAGATGCTGGGAAGCCGCGGCAAGGGCGCCGGAGTAGCGCCGCAAAATGACTATAATCAATCCCGGTCAGCCTCAAAACCGGCAACGCAGAGTAGCCCGGCGCCCGCAGGGTTCGACGATTTTGATGATGATATCCCGTTCTGATCGATAGATCGCTTATCTTAGGCGCGGGTAAATGAAAGACCTGAAACAGCTTAAACGGGAATACTCGGAAGCAGGAATCGACAAGGACAGCGTTTATCCTGACCCGATAGCTCAATTTGCATTATGGTTCGGACAGGCGGTTGATTCCGGCATTGCCGAGCCAAACGGATTTTCCCTGTGTACTGTCTCTGTCGAGCGCCGACCCGCCCAGCGTACGGTTCTGATGAAATCGTATGACGATTCCGGATTTATTTTTTATACCAATCATGGCAGTCGAAAGGGACAGCAAATGATGGAAAACAATCGGGTTTCGATGCTATTTCCCTGGTATGAATTGCATCGTCAAATCAATATTGAGGGAGAAGTATCGCGGATTGACGATGACCAGTCTTATGCGTATTTCCACTCCCGGGACCGCGCCAGTCAGATAAGCGCCTGGGCTTCACATCAAAGCAGGATCATTGATTCGCGTTCGTTTCTGGAGGAACAATTCGAATCGCTGGAAAGGAAATTTCAGGATCAGGCAATTCCATCACCTCCGTTTTGGGGAGGGTACAGGATCAAACCGGATCGTTTTGAGTTCTGGCAGGGCAGAACCCATCGCCTGCATGATCGCATAGTCTACTGCAAGAACCGGGGGCATTGGAAAATCAGTCGTTTGTCACCCTAGAATTATAAGTAATATTGCTTAGTGTTTTGTCTGTTTAAATTAATTCCACCTGGTCGCCCTTTTCACTTAACCATGATTTGCGGTCGGGTGCGCGTTTTTTCGCCAATAGCATATCCAGTAATGAATGCGCTCCATCTCCGTCAGCGACTTCCAGTTGTTGCAGACTTCGGGTTTCCGGGGCCATTGTAGTTTCCCTGAGTTGCAGGGGATTCATTTCACCCAGGCCCTTGAATCGCTGGATGTTGACCTTGCCTCTGATTTTTTCTGCTTCTATAAATTTCAATATGTCGCCCTTGTCGTTTTCGTCCAGGGCATAGAAGACCTTTTTAGCCACATCAATTCGATAAAGCGGTGGCATGGCTACGCACACCCGACCCTCATCCACCAGTGCCGGAAAGTGGCGCAGAAACAAGGCGCACAGCAAGGTCGCGATGTGGGCGCCGTCGAAGTCGGCATCCGCGAGGATGCAAATCCGGCCATAGCGCAACCCGGATAAATCATCGGACCCCGGATCCACGCCCAGAGCGACAGCAATGTCATGAACTTCCTGGGATGCGAGCACTTCGGCGGAATCCACCTCCCAGGTATTCAGGATTTTCCCCCTAAGTGGCATCACCGCCTGGAAAATGCGTTGCCTGGCCTGTTTCGCCGACCCCCCGGCAGAATCGCCTTCCACCAGAAACAACTCGGTCCTCTCCAGATCATCGCTGGTGCAATCGGCCAGTTTTCCAGGCAAGGCTGGGCCACTGCTGATTTTCTTGCGCTGTACCCGCTTACCTGCCTGTAAACTGCGCTGGGCATTTTCAATAGCAATTCGGGCAATGTTTTCTGCGTCAGTGATATTCTGGTTCAACCAGAATCCAAATGCATCCTTGACTGCGCCCTGAACCATTGTGGCGGTTTCGCGGGAGGACAGACGATCCTTGGTCTGACCGCTGAATTGAGGTTCCTTGATCCGTACGGACAGAATATAGGTGCAGTTGCTAGCGACATCCTCTGCAGAAATCCTGATACTGCGGGGGAGCATATCCCTGAACTCGCAAAACTCTCTGATGGCTTCGGTCAACCCACTGCGAAAACCGCTTACATGAGTGCCGCCTCTTGTCGTAGGCACCAGATTGACATAGCTTTCGGTGATATATTCCCCACCATCAATAACCCATGCCACGGCCCAGTCCAGTTCCCCGGATTCACCCCGAAATTTGCCGATAAAGGGCGGAGATGGAACCAGTGCCGCATCTGGCAGTGATTCTGAAAGATATTCGAGCAAACCATCGTCATATTGCCAGGATTCAGTGTTCCCGGGTTCTGCATCATCAAAAAAGCTGACATGCAACCCCGGACAAAAAACGGCTTTCGCTTTCAGCACTCTTTTCAGTCCGGAGACATGAAATTTCAGAGAATCGAAATAGTCAGGGTCAGGGTGAAAGCGAATTTTCGTACCTGTGTCCATTTTGTTGGATTTGCCCGTGACTTCCAGGTCTGATTTTTTTTCTCCATGGGCAAAACTGATATGGTACTGCTCACCATTTCGTCGAATCCATACCTCCAGTTTTGCCGACAGAGCATTGACGACCGCCACTCCCACTCCATGCAACCCGCCTGAATATTGATAATGTTCTCCTGAGAATTTTCCACCGGTATGCAAACGGGTAAGAATCAGTTCGACACCGCTTATACCTTCTTCCTGGTGGGTATCCACCGGCATGCCGCGCCCATTATCAGATACGGTGAGCGAACCATCCTGATGCAGATGAACCTCAATCGAGTCGGCATACCCGGCAATCGCCTCGTCCACACTGTTGTCAATTACTTCATGGGCCAGGTGGTTGGGACGATCTGTTTCGGTATACATCCCCGGTCGTTTACGGACAGGTTCAAGACCGGTCAGAACTTCAATGGCGGATGCGTTGTAACGGCTACTCATTAAATAAAATGTGCATCAAAATGTTTCAGATCGATAACAGATTCCTGCAAAAAGAATCCATGATTTCTCCCGGATTCAAACTTCCAAGAATCCGATTTTATTAATATACTTGGGATAACTCCCATCCAATTGCATATTATGTCAGTTCCGAAAAAAAAACCTATAGCGGATTTTGAAAAATCCCTGGCTGAACTGGAGAATATAGTAAAACGAATGGAGCAGGGTGATCAATCGCTGGACGATACGATCAAGGATTTCGAACGTGGAATGAAATTGTCTGAACTGTGCCGGGAAGGGTTGGATGAAGCTCAGCAAAAAGTGGAGATGCTGGTTAAAAAACATGGCAACTACAAGTTGGAAATGATTGATAATGAATCGGATACGGATAATTGATCCCGCGAGGAGGATTAGTTGAGCGAGTTTCATTCCGCCTGGAGCAGCTATAGTCAGCGTACCGAGCAGGCCCTCAAAACCAGATTGATCGAAAGCTCGGCAGTTCCTGAAAGATTACACCAGGCAATGGCCTATAGCTGTCTTGGCGGTGGGAAGCGTTTTCGGGCAATGCTGGTCTATGCGTGCGGGCAGGTTGCCGGAGCTCCATTGGATCAACTCGATACCCCTGCCTGTGCAGTGGAAATGGTTCATGCCTATTCCCTGATCCATGATGATTTGCCGGCAATGGATGATGATGACCTTCGTCGAGGCAGGGAGACCTCCCATATTGCATTCGATGAAGCAACAGCGATTCTGGCAGGAGACGCACTACAGAGCCGGGCTTTTGAAATTCTTGCCTCCAACAAGTGGAATAGTATTGCAATCGACAACAGGATTGCGATGATTGAGCAACTTGCCAAAGCCATTGGGTCGCTCGGCATGGCAGGAGGGCAGGCACTTGACATGGAAGCCACCGGGCAATCCGTTGACTATCCGGATTTGAGGCGAATTCACCGCCTTAAAACCGGCAGCCTGATTGAATCATCAGCTTTACTCGGTGGCCTGGCTGCTGATAACGCCAGTGATGAATTGCTGGCCAGTATACGGACTTATGGTTCCTGCATTGGTCTCGCATTCCAGATCCTTGATGACATACTTGACTACACTTCAAACAGCGAGACTCTGGGCAAGCCCAGCGGTGCAGATCAGCGCAATAATAAGGCGACCTATGTGTCGATACTTGGACTTGATGCAGCCAGAGTCGAAGCTGCCAGATTGTCGGAACAGGCTGGCAAATCGATTAGAGGCCCAGGTGATGACAGGGATTTCCTTGAACAGCTTGCAAATTTTGTAGTGACCCGGAGTTACTGATGTCTAAATACGAAACCCGTTATCCCTTGTTGTTTGAAATAGATGATCCTGCCCGGTTGCGTAGTCTGACTCAGGAACAACTGAGTCAGCTTGTCAGCGAATTACGGAATTATCTGATCGAAGTCATATCTCAAACAGGCGGGCATCTGGCTGCCGGGTTAGGTACGATAGAGCTGACCATCGCCTTGCATTATGTTTTCAATACACCGGTTGATCGACTGGTTTGGGATATTGGTCATCAAGCCTATCCACACAAAATTCTGACCGGACGTCGCGACATAATCAACACTATCCGCAAGTACAAGGGATTATCAGGATTTCTGAAACGCAGTGAGAGTGAATACGATACCTTTGGCGCAGGGCACGCCAGCACATCAATCAGTGCTGCGCTCGGGATGGCGGTCGCAACAAAACTCATGGGGCTCGAGCGCGAAGTGATTGCAATAACCGGAGATGGCGCACTGACAGGCGGGATGGCATTTGAAGCCCTGAATAACGCGGGTGACCTCGATGCCAATCTACTGGTGATTCTGAACGACAATGAGATGTCGATTTCGCCGAACGTAGGTGCAATTACCAATTATCTGGCCAGAATACTGTCAGGCCGCGCCTATTCAACGGTAAGGGAAGGAAGTAAAACCGTATTGTCCACTCTGCCACCCCAGGTCAAGAGTTATGCACGGCGCTTCGAAGAACACATGAAAGGAATGGTGATGCCGGGCACTTTCTTTGAAGAACTCGGTTTCAACTACATCGGGCCAATTGATGGGCACAACATAGATACCCTGGTCACCACATTAAAAAACATGAAGAATATGGAAGGACCGAGATTCCTCCATGTGGTTACTCAAAAAGGCAAGGGTTTTGAACCTGCTGAAGGGGCGCCAACCACATTTCATGGGGTTTCACCATTTAACCCGGATACCGGTAAATTCGAACCCAAGAAGAAAAGCAGGACATATACTCATGTTTTCAGTGACTGGCTGTGTGACATGGCGGCCATTGACCCATCCCTGGTCGGTATAACTCCTGCCATGCGTGAGGGTTCGGGCCTGGTTCGCTTTGCCAGTGAATTCCCTGACCGGTATTTCGATGTAGGTATTGCCGAACAGCATTCCCTGACATTTGCCGCTGGCCTTGCCTGTGAAGGATTAAAGCCTGTGGTCGCAATTTATTCGACATTCCTGCAACGTGCCTATGATCAGTTTATCCATGATATTTCGATCCAGAATCTGGATGTACTGTTTGCCATAGACCGTGCGGGGCTGGTGGGCGCCGATGGCGCCACCCATGCCGGTGTGTATGACTACTCTTACCTCCGATGTGTCCCTGGAATGGTGATCATGGCGCCGGCCGATGAAGCGGAATGCCGCAATATGTTATTCACCGGGTACAATCACTTTGGCCCGGTATCAGTGCGATACCCCAGGGGAGGCGGCCCCGGCGCTGTAGAACAATCCAAAATGGTCTCACTGCCCATCGGCAAGGCCGAGATCCGAAGAGAGATTGACAGTGATCAGAGCGATGGCAGGAACAAGGTCGCGATTCTGGCATTCGGGACCATGGTTTATCCGGCGATTGAAGTGGGCAATGAACTGAACTGTACAGTGGTTAACATGCGGTTTGTGAAACCCCTTGATGTGGAAATGGTGCTTGCCATGGCAGAAAGTCATACCTTACTGGTCACTATCGAGGAAAATGTCCTGATGGGAGGGGCTGGTTCAGCAGTCAATGAATGTCTGACCGATAATGGCAGGCAGACCGCGGTGCTGAATCTGGGTGTCCCGGACCGTCACCTTGAGCACGGCTCTCAACAGCAACAACTAGCTGAAATCGGATTGACGGTGGACGGAATCAAAAACCGTATAACCGAAATGTTGATCAACCCAGATTCTTGTTGACGATCTCACGGACATCTATCGACAGGTCGGCCATCTTCAGGATGCTATTCAATACATCGTGCATCCTGTCTTTCAACACCGGTTTGAATTTTCTCCAGTTGTTCAATACCGATACCAGGCGAGCGCACACTTGCGGGTTGACAGGGTCAAGTTTTGCAATCCATTCCAGCAGAAATTCATATCCGCTGCCGTCTTCTGCATGAAAGCAACCGGGATTGCCGTGAGTAAAGCCCAGGATCAGCGAGTAAACCTTGTTTGGATTCATGTAATCAAATCCCGGATGTCGGGTCAGCGCTCTGACCTGCTCCAGCGTGTCCGGGTCAACCACACCGGCTTGCGCCCTTAACCAGTTATCTACAACCAGCGGTTCGTCTTTCCACTGTTGATAATAATCAGCCAGTATTTGCTCTTTTTGAGGACAGGTTGATCCGCAAATAAGCGTCATTGCTTTTGCTGAATCGGTCATGCACTTTGCAGTATTCAATTGTTCGATACATAAGGCATGAGCCTGTTCGGTGTCCAGTGTGACGAGATAGCCAAGACATCTGTCCCTTAAATCGCGCGCCTTGATTTCATTCGTCAGCGGGTATCCGTTGTTCAGGCTCTGGCATTCGTGATAAATCCTGAACAATTCAGCTTCTGAAGACTTTGCAAGGAAGATTTTCATTTCCCGATGCAGCATTTGAATTGCCTGAGGGTCAATTGGAGAGACCTGTTCGCTAAAGTATGAAATAGTGGGCAGAGTCAGCAACAGAGCCGTAAACGTGGGATCCTGGTCGTAACCGGTAAGCGCCGCATCGAATGATCCGATTAATTCGGGACTGAATTGCAGGTCATAGCCATTGTAGTATCTGTCGAGGTTGTCAAGAAGATCCTTGAGATAGAATCTTTGACCCGCGTCCCATCGATTGAATGGGTCGTCATCATGGTTGAGCAACACTTTCAGATCCTGATCCGAAAGATTCGATTCGAGTTCAACCGGGGCGCTGAACCCGCGCATGAGTGAAGGAACAGGTCGGGTTTCAATATTTGAAAAACGGTATGTCTGTTCGACTTTATCCAGACACAACACCTGCTCCCTTTCACCGTGACCGAGGTCAAGTTTTTCTCCGGACTCGCTGAACAGCGCTGCCTTGACCGGGATAACGAAAGGTTGTTTATCCGTTTGACCCGGAGTGTCGGGGCATCTTTGCGCAAGAGTCAATTCAAATTCCCTGCTCTCGGCGTGATAGCGGGATTTTACCGAGACGACCGGCGTGCCTGCCTGGTCATACCAGTTCCTGAACTGCGTCAAATTCCTGTCGCTGACTTTCTCCATCGATGAAACAAACTGCTCAATGGTCACCGCCTGTCCGTCGTAGGTTTCGAAGTAATGATCGGTGCCCTGGCGAAATAACTCTGCTCCCAGTAAAGTATGAATCATCCTGACTACTTCAGCCCCTTTTTCATAGACTGTTGCAGTATAGAAATTATTGATTGTCTGGTAGGAATCAGGTCGTACGGGATGCGCCATGGGTCCGGCATCTTCTTTGAACTGATGGGATCTGAGCACACTGACGACTTCAATTCGTTTTGCAGCTCTTGATCCCATGTCCGCACTGAATTCCTGATCCCTGAATACAGTGAAGCCTTCCTTGAGACTCAACTGGAACCAGTCTCTGCAAGTAACCCGGTTTCCTGACCAGTTATGAAAGTACTCATGACCAATGACGGATTCCACATGTTGGAAATCAGCGTCGGTAGCCATTTTCATGTTCGCCAGCACATATTTTGTGTTGAATATGTTCAGACTCTTGTTTTCCATGGCTCCCATATTGAAATCGTCTACCGCGACCACATTGAACAGGTCCAGATCATATATCCGTCCATATACCTGTTCATCCCACTTCATGGATTTCTTCAGGGATTGCATCGCATGGCCGCACTTGTCAATGTCATTATCCCTGGCGAAAATATGCAAGGTTACATCCCGACCATCCATGGTTCGAAAATGATCCTCGAGGCAACTCAGCTTGCCTGCGACGATGGCAAACAGATAAGCGGGTTTTGGAAAAGGGTCATCCCAGAGCGCAAAATGTCTGTCGAATTCCAAATCCCCTTGATCAACCAGGTTGCCGTTACACAATAAAACAGGAAACAGGGTTTTATCTGCACTCAACCTGACCTTGTATCGGGCCAGATTGTCTGGACGGTCGATGCCTGGAGTAATCCTCCGATAGCCCTCGGCCTCGCACTGGGTACAGAGCATGTCTTTGGACTTGTACAGCCCCATTAACTCGGTATTTCTGGAAGGATCGACGGTGTTCCGGATTTTGAGCTCGAAATTATCCGGCACATTGAAAACAGTGAGATGATGTTCAGAGATATCGTACTGACCACTGTCCAGTGTCATGCCGTCGATGCAGACCGAGTCAACATCAATGAATTCGCAATCAAGTTTCAACTCGACTGCATCCGGAGAATTTCGACAGACCCTGTGTATGGCCTCCACCTGGCAGACTTCAAAATCAAGCTGAATATCGAGCTTGGAAGAGGTAATCAGATAATCAGGCTTGCGGTAATCTGATCGATAAGTTGTGACAGGCAATTCGGTTTCCATTGACAAAGAGATGCCTATCTCTCCAGATATTTCAGTTTATCCTTTACATCCCGCCATTCATCCGAGTCGGCAGGCGCAGGCTTCATTTCTGTAATGACCGGCCACTTCTGGCTTAATTCAGTATTCAATTGCAGAAAATGCTGCTGGTCCGCCGGCAATTCATCTTCGGAATAAATCGCATTGACAGGGCATTCAGGTTCACACAGACTGCAATCGATACATTCTTCGGGGTCGATTACCAGAAAGTTGGGCCCTTCATGAAAACAATCTACAGGGCACACTTCAACACAATCGGTCAGTTTGCAACGAATGCACGATTCGACTACCACATAGGTCATTTATCCGGACTCCACTTATCACCAGGAAATAAACTAGGGGCAATATTGTATGTTTTCTGACCGCCAAAATACAGTTTCATTATCTATTTTTCCACCCGTTTTCCGCCCAATAACCGGTTCAATTCATACAACACGTTCAACGCCTCACGAGGAGAAGTTTCGTCTGCTGAAAACTCCTTTAATCTGGAAATCACTTCCTGCTCTTCGGGGCGGTTTTCCAAAAACAGGCTGGTTTGCCTGACCGGGCGGGGATTTTCTGTTTCAACGCTACTCTCGTAGCGTTCTTCCAGTGCATGCAACCGAGTTCGGGATTCTTCGATCACCTCTTCAGGAACTCCCGCCAGTCTGGCAACCTGCAGGCCATAACTCTGGCTGGCAGGTCCCTTTTTGACACTGTAAAGGAATACAATATCTTTCCCGTATTCGACCGCATCGAGATGAACATTGTCAGCTCCCTGCAGTTGATCCGCCAACGCCGTCAATTCAAAGTAGTGAGTTGAAAACAAGGTAAATGAATTAACCCTGGTGGCCAGATATCTGGCGCAGGCCCAGGCCAGTGACAGACCATCAAATGTACTTGTTCCCCGACCTATTTCGTCCACCAGTACCAGGCTGTCTTTGGTTGCATTCCTTAAAATATGGGCCATTTCCGTCATTTCAACCATGAAGGTCGAGCGGCCTCCAGCGAGATCATCCGCTGAACCAATACGGGTGTAAATCCGGTCAATTGGCCCGATCCGGGCTGATTTCGCGGGTATGAAACAACCGGTGTGAGCCAGCAGGGTAATAATCGCCACCTGGCGCATATAAGTGCTCTTTCCACCCATATTGGGGCCAGTGATTATCTGCATTCGGGACTCATGATCCAGGTTAATGGTATTGGCAATAAACCGGTTCTCAAGTACCTGTTCGATAACCGGATGCCGTCCATCCATGATTGAGAGTGAAGTATCCTCAACCAGATCAGGACGGTTAAGTTGTAACGTGGCCGCCCGCTCTGCAAAATTGTTGAGACAATCCACTATGGCCAGACCGTTGGCGCAATGCAGTAACTTCGGCACTTCAGGTATCAGTGTTTCAAGTAATTGATCATACAGCCATTTCTCCCTTGTCAACGCCTTGCTCTTTGCACCCAGAATCCTGTCCTCGAATTCCTTCAACTCCGTGGTGATGTATCGTTCTGCATTTTTAATGGTCTGTCTGCGAATATATTCCTGTGGTACATGCTCTGATTGTGAACGGGGAATTTCGATGTAATAACCGTGCACCCGGTTGTAGCGCACTCTCAGACTGCCGATTCCGGTGCGTTGCTTTTCCCGGGTTTCCAGGTCGATCAGAAAAGCGCTCGAATCCCGCTGAAGATGGCGTAACTGGCTCAGTTCCGGATCATATTCATCCCGCAATACACCGCCATCCCGTATCAGGGCAGGGCAGTCATTTTTCACCGCATTATCCAGTAACTCCCATATCTCAGGCCGGGGCCGTAACTGCTCACTCAGGGATTCGATCAGCACGGATGGGGAATTGATGATCAATTCGTTGAGCGCAGGTAATACCCCCAATGCGATTTTCAATCGAACCAAGTCCCTGGGCCGCGCTGATTTCAGGGCTATCCGTGCGAGAATCCGTTCAATGTCGCCTGCTAGCCTGAGAACTGGTTTCAAATCGGTGTAAAGCTGATTGTCCAACAACCATTCAACCCCATCATGTCGTTTGCGGAGTTCTTCGATATCCCGAATCGGACCGTTGAACCACCGCCGTAACATCCTGCCACCCATCGGCGTGGCGCACCGGTCGAACAATCCAACCAGGGAAAGATCATCCCGCCCGCTTTGGGTCATTTCTATTTCAAGGTTCTTCCGTGTGACCGTGTCAATCACAATTGTGCTGTTCGTATTTTCAAACTCGATTCCCTTGATGTGAGGTATTGCCTGTCCGTGCAGGTCCTTGATGTAATGGATCAGGGCGCCTGCGGATCGGGTCGCCAGGGAATACCGATGGCAGTCAAAGGGTTCCAGGGTGCGTGTCGAGAAAAGATCACATAAAACGTGTTCCGCACGGGCAGAGTCAAAATACCAGTCCGGGATCATGGTCTTCTTGTCGATGTGAAACGATTCGACCTGGTTCTCCGCGACCAGTATTTCCGCGGCATTGAATCGCATCAACTCGCTGGCCAGTTGTTCCGGAGATTCGATTTCATGGCCCCTGAATCGTCCGCTGGAAATTTCCAGGGTGGCCAGCCCGGTTTTTCCGTCATGTTCAAACAGCGCCGCGGTGATATTCTGCACACGATCGGCAAGCAGGTTTTCTTCGGTCAGGGTTCCCGGAGTAATGACCCGGACGACTTTCCTTTCCACCGGACCCTTGGAGGCGCCGGGATCGCCTGTCTGCTCGCATATTGCGACCGATACCTGTTGCTTGACCAGTTTGGCAAGATACTGATCCACACTATGGTATGGCACTCCTGCCATCGGGATCGCCGCATCTGACGATTTCCCCCTGGCAGTCAATGTTATGTCAAGCAACCTTGCAGCTTTCTCGGCATCGTCGTAAAAAAGCTCATAAAAATCTCCCATCCGATAGAACAGCAATGTATCCGGATAGTCAGCCTTGATCCCCAGATACTGCTGTATCATCGGGGTATGCGATGAGAGTGATCCAGACAAAGTCACAAAATCCCGCCCAGGTTGGATTTGACCAGCATCAGCAACTCATTGAATATTTTCGGATTTGCGCAGATTACATTGCCGCTTTCCAGAAAACCCTGGTTGCCTTCAAAATCTGCAACCAGACCGCGTGCCTCACGTACGATCAGGCTTCCGGCAGCCACATCCCAGATTTTGAGTTGAGGCTCCCAGTAAGCGTCAGTGCGTCCACAGGCAACATAGGCAAGATCAAGCGCGGCAGAACCGGTGTGGCGAATACCGGCGGACTTGATGACAACTTCGTCCAGGCATTTGATCCACATATCGAAATGGGGTAAATCCCGGGAAGGGTATCCCACTGTAACCAGGCTGTTTTCCAATTGAGTCTGGCCACTGACCCGGATTCTTCTATTATCGAGCTGGGCGCCCTGGCCACGGGTAGCGGTAAACAATTCGTTGCGCAAAGGATTGAATATGATGCCGTGTTCCATTTTCCCCTTGCAACGGATACCAATCGATACCGCATAATCCGGATGACCATGCAGGAAATTTGTAGTACCGTCCAGAGGGTCGATAATCCACTCTACTTCGTCCCTGTTGGCCATGCCTTCTGCAGATGTGCGCCCGCTTCCGCTTTCTTCTGCAATGATTCGATGATCAGGGTATGAGTGCTGGATAACATCGATGATTTCATCCTCCGCTGCCTGATCCACTTCAGAGACAAAATCATTTCTGCCTTTTTTCTCGACGGCAAGGCGATCCACCTGATCCATATATCGAATTATGATATTTCCGGCGTTGCGAGCCGCTTTTATTCCCAGATTTACTAACGGGCTCATTAGATTTCCCCAAAATTATTTTCATGAATTATGTATCAATTCACTCCATATTCACTCTGAAAGAGTGATTGCCTATTCCTTTTTATTGGAATCGAGACTGATAACCTGGCGCCCAATAAACTCATTGAGCTGTTGATCGTAGCGGCTGGTTGCGCCAGCCGTTTCGGTTCGCACGAAGGGGCGCCAACGCGGAGCGGTTGCTGACTCTGGCGTATCTCCAGTGACAGTCACGCGTTGAATGATACGCTGCTCGTCAAAATCGCTTAGCACAAAATGCTGCGTACATCGATTATCCCACATCGCAATGGCGCCATCAGACCAGTGATATCGTACCGTAAAACGGGGGCTTGAAATCCAACGAATCAGATAACCAAGCAACATGCCGCTTTCAACAGCGCTTAATTCAACGATGCGACGAGTAAAATGTTCATTAACAAACAATGCTTTACGCTGCGTCACCGGATGCACCCTGACAACTGGATGAATCGCAGAAACCTCTGGCTTGCCATGTGGCGCTGCATCATGCAGCGCTGTTAATCCATCACAAAGGTCACGCAACGGCTCCGATAACGCTTCGTAGGCAGCATACGCACTCGCCCAAAGCGTATCACCGCCCACATCCGGGCATTCAATCATGTTCATAATTGACATAATTGATGGATGGGCCTGGAAGCTGATATCACTGTGCCATTCGTCCGCCAGGCCTCCGTGGCTTGCCGCTAATTCAAAAATTTCAGGATGTCCGGTAAACGGACTTCTTAAATTGGGATGTGACTCGAGCGTTCCAAAGTGGCGGCCAAATGCAACGTGAGCGTCAGTATCAAGAAACTGCCCAGGGAAAAATAATACCAGATGCTGCAATAATAAAGATTCAATTCGTGCAATATCCTCAGGTTTGACTTCAGTTAAATCCAATCCGCAAATCTCGGCGCCCAGTGAGCCTGCCAACCGTTTAACTGACCATGACGGGTGAGACGGCATTTTCAGATTTCCATCTCATAGGTATTCCACATGGTTTTCGATGACAGGTTGTCATACAGAGAGCGTGCACGATAATTGTCGTCGGCAGTGATCCAGCGGATTTTGTTCCATCCCTTTTGCCGGGCATGATCCCTCAAAGCGGCAAACAACGCCTTTCCAACCTGGTTTCCTCTTGCCGCGGGATCCACAAACAAGTCGTCGAGAAATCCGATTTCCGTTCCCCGCAGGGGGCTTGGCATACGTCTGACGTGGGCCAGGCCGCAGGGCCTTTCCTGCCCCTCCAGGAAGGCCAGAAACCCTTCAACCTCATGGTCTTGATCCATAATCCAGCCCCAAACCGTGTTCTCGATATCTTCATTCATCGGCACCTTGTAAAACCCGGCATAGCCCTGGTACAAACGGCGCCAGTCATCGAAGAATTCAGACTCAACGGGCCGGACGATGACTTTGGTAGATTGGTTCATTATGCGAATCCCTGGTTGAGCGCCAATTTGGTCAGGGCAGACAAGGACTGCCTCTGTACGTTATTGTGATCAAAGTTATCTACGGACAACCAGGTTTCATACGCCGATCTGACCGCCGGCCATTCCCGGTCAAGAATAGAATACCAGGCCGTATCCCGATTCCGGCCCTTGACCACTGTCGCCTGGCGGAAAATGCCTTCGAAGGTAAATCCCAGCCGTTTGGCCGCATTACAGGATTTCTCATTCAATGCATTGCATTTCCATTCATAACGCCGGTAGCCCATGTCAAATACGTTTTTCATCATCAGATACATCGCTTCGGTTGCTGCGCACGTACTTTGCAGGGCAGGGGAATAGTTGATATGTCCCACTTCGATTGATCCCCCGTTCGGCTTGATTCTCAGGTAACTGGCAACACCTGACGCCAAGCCTGTCTGATTATCCACAATCGCATAGAAAAAGGGATCCCCGGTGAAACAGTCCTGATTCATCCAATGTCGATAGTCCTGAAGGTTTTCAAACGGCCCGTAAGGCAAATAAACCCAGTTACGACTTTCAGTATCCCGGCGATTGGCATCGAACAACTCTTTACTGTGTCTATCAGGATCAAGAGGTTCGCATCGGCAATATTGCCCCTGAAGAATTCTGCTGCCCGGAGACTCGGCGACTTTCCAGTTGTTTATTTCAAAGCCAATGGTAAGCCCTAATTCATTGATCTTGTTTGGAGGAGCTTTAGTGATCATTTGCATTTTCAATTGTTCTTTTTCATAAGCAATATCGGGGCCGGAATATCAAAGAACATGTGCAAGATCGTCGATCAAATCCCTGGTGTCTTCCAGGCCAACGGACAATCTGAACAATCCATCGCCAGCCGCATCCCTGTATTTTGCAAGTTCGATGCCTGTAAGCCGGTAAGATGATTCGATCAGATCTTTGGTGTCCAGAAAATATATCAGACTGCGATGGTGGCCCAGGGAGACCGCATAGTGAATGGTCTTGAGATCCTCCATCATTTTCCTGGCAACGAGTTTCGGGGACTTGGCTCTGAAAGCGATCATGCCCGAGAAATTAGCCATCTGATTTCTCGCAAGTGTATGCTGCGGGTGAGATTCATGCCCCGGGTAGAGCATGTATTCGACACTCGGGTGGTGATAAAGGTAATCTGCAATCGCCAGGGCATTTTCCTGGTGCGTACGCATTCGCAATGGCAGGGTGGCTGCGCCGCGCATGGTCAACCATGCGTTGAACGGGCTGATCACGCCGCCATAGTGCATAACTCCGGATTCGCGCATTTTTGCAATCAACGCGGCGCTGCCCAGGGCTGCACCACCCAATGAATCGCCATGGCCAACAATGTATTTGGTAAGGGAATGCACGACAAGATCCGCGCCCAGGTCGAGTGGCCGTGTTGCTATCGGGCTGGCGAAAGTTGAATCGACAACCAGTATCGCATTGTTTTCGTGGGCGATTTGAGCCGCTCCCTTGATATCAGTTATTCTAAGCAAGGGATTGGAAGGGGTTTCAATCCAGATCATCCTGGTGTCAGCTCTGATTGCCTCGGCAATATTGCTGAGGTCGGATGTATCCACAGGTGACGTTTCAATGCCATTTGCAGGCAACAGATCTCTGGCAACTTCTGCGGTGCCGGGATAGTTTGTATTGCTGACGATCAGATGATCGCCGCTTCTCAACAGACTGAATAAAACCCCGGCCGTTGCCGCCATTCCCGAGGCAAAGGCCATACATTGTTCTGCATTTTCCAGCAGGGCCAGTTTTGTTTCCAGTTGACGCACAGTAGGATTTGACCAGCGAGTGTAGATAAAGGGGCTGGTCTCATCCATATTGGTAACCGAAAAGCTGATTGGCTCATCGACAACGAAGGTACTGGACATGACAATGTTTGGTGTTGACGCACCTGTCTGCGGATCTGGAGCCTCTCCGCCATGAATTGCGATCGTCTGCATGCCTTTTTTATTCATATCCCCTCAACTCGTTAGTGAAATTGCAAATTTGTCCTGCGATTTATCATGATTAATCACAATTGTAAATTTATTTTTCGGCCGCCAGATAAACAATCCAGCATGGGTCATCCTGCCCCTGTTCAACCGGAGAGTATTCTCCGTTCCCTTTTCCGGATTCTTCATCTGTCCCTTCCCAGTAAACGGTTACCTTGGTGAAACCGGCCTCATACATCAATTCCTGTAATTCGGGCAACGTCCACATTCTCCATTCATAAGTAAATGCCTTTTTCATTTTCGAGCCGTCCGGAAATTTGAAGTGTATATGGCAAAGCATATGACCGGTAATGGGGTCAAACCTGGCCTGATGCCAGTAGTAATTGAAATTCTCATGGCTGGTTTTTTCCTTTACTTCACGCCAGGATTCATGGCCGCCGTAAACATCTATGAAGAGGATGCCATCCTCGTTCAGACCCTGCCATGCGTTTTGAAAATATCTTCCGAGTATCTCCCGGGTCTTGAACACCTGATAACTGAAATTCATCGCCAGAATCATGTCCGCCCGCTGGTCCGAGTAATCCAGCACATCGGCATTAATCAGTTCTATCCGATTATGTTGATGTGCATTCAAACAGGAAATATTGTGTCTGGCTCCCCAATCGAGCACTTCCTGGCTCAAATCGAGGCCGATTGCCCGGTTATGAACCTTTCTGCAAACCCACTCACAACAGGTTTTAGCGGTTCCACAAAAATCCTCTCTCAGTATTTCTGCATGTCTACCTCGTAAAGTCAGGAAACTCTGATCGACAAAACTGATCTCCGACTCCACACACTGAACCGCCTTCTCATAATACTCATGACGGTCAGCGGTACTGGCAATCGTTTGCTTTTTCAATTTCTCTGATACTTTTGGCATTTTGTCTGTCCGATATGTGCACGGGTGGAGAACGGTCAGTTACAATATAGTGTCATATTCTACTTCGTCGGCGAATCAATGATGGCCACAAAACAACTTATATTGCTGCGGCATGCAAAATCAGACTGGTATAGCGGAGTCAATTACGATCATGATCGCCCATTGAATGACCGGGGTCGCCGGGATGCCCCCAGGGTCGGCAAATGGCTCAGTCAGAATGGTTACAAACCGGAACACTGTTTATGTTCCAGTGCCGTGCGAACCCAACAGACATTGAGTTTGCTGATTCAAGGCAGTGGGTGGGAAAGTTTCCCGACAGACATGTTAACAGACCTGTATCACGCTGGCGAGTCGTCCCTTGTTGTTCAGATTGCAACGGGATTCAGTTACTGCGACAGCTTGATGGTGGTTGGCCATAATCCCGGGATGGACATGGTTCTGATGCGGTTTTGCCCTCAAATCGAATCCAGTACAAACGGCAAGCTGATGACCACTGCCGCATGTGCGATTATCGGCTTTGATGGTGAGGATTTGTCCAACCCTGCGCTGATTGATTTCCGACGCCCCTGACAGGGATGATCGGCTGACCGCGACTCGACTGTTCAGAGTATCGCAACTTGACCTGTTGAAAGGTTTAAAAGATAATCACCCGGCAATATCGGCTTAATTCAATCTTTAGGATAATCTTCCATTCGCGCCCGTGCATGAGGGTCCGGTCACGGGGATATTCGTTGTTCCAGGTCGGGCGAAAGTCAATCAATGTCTTCCAATTCAACACTTAACGGGTAAAACTATTTCAAATGGATGAAAATAAACGCAAGGCGCTGGAAGCTGCGCTGGGTCAGATAGATCGACAGTTCGGTAAAGGGTCAGTAATGCGTCTGGGTGATTCCGACGTAGCCCAGGATATCCAGTCTTATTCCACAGGCTCGTTAGGGCTGGATATTGCCCTGGGAATTGGCGGGTTACCCCGGGGCAGGGTCATTGAGGTCTATGGCCCCGAATCCTCCGGTAAAACGACACTGACATTATCGGTCATTGCCGAAGCGCAGAAACTTGGTGGCACCGCAGCCTTTATCGATGCGGAACATGCACTGGATCCGGCTTATGCGGAAAAGCTCGGTGTCAATATAGACGATTTACTGGTTTCCCAGCCGGACACCGGTGAACAGGCGCTGGAAATTGCCGATATGCTGGTTCGCTCCGCGGCAGTTGACGTGGTTGTTATTGACTCAGTAGCCGCGCTGACGCCCAAGGCCGAAATAGAAGGCGAAATGGGGGATCATCATGTTGGCCTGCAGGCCCGATTGATGTCCCAGGCGCTGCGCAAGCTGACTGCCAACATCAAGCGTTCAAACACCATGGTAATTTTCATTAACCAGATTCGGATGAAAATCGGTGTGATGTTTGGCAATCCGGAGACCACGACTGGTGGTAATGCGCTGAAATTCTACGCTTCTGTCAGACTGGATATACGGCGTATCGGCGCAATTAAAAAAGGCGACGAAGTACACGGAAACCAGACCCGTGTGAAAGTGGTGAAAAACAAGGTCGCACCCCCGTTCAAGCAGACTGAATTTGATATTCTCTATAACGAGGGAATATCCAAGCACGGTGAATTGATTGATCTCGGTGTAGAGGTGGGCGCGGTTGAAAAATCAGGAGCATGGTACAGTTTCGGATCTGACCGGATAGGGCAGGGAAGGGATAATGTGCGATCATATCTGAAAGAAAACCCGGATGTTTCTGGCCAGATCGAGCGCATTATCAGGGACAAAAAAGGCATCAGCAATGCCACCGACAATGACCCGGAATCCAAATAACAAGCTAAACCATTTTATAGATATCAAGATATAATACTTTGAATATAAAGGATAATTATGATTGCGAACAGGATAACGATGGATCATTGCGCAAATCGTTGACTGATCGTGCCCACGGCTACCTGGTTCGACGCGAACACAGCGCCTGGGAACTTTCCAGAAAACTGAAGGACCACGGACCACTTGCTGTAGTCGAGCAGGTGATCAGTCAATTACAGGATCGCGGTGAACAATCCGACACCCGATTTGCTGAAATGCTCTGCCGTTCACGATTCAACAGAGGCAAAGGACCTGTCAGGTTATTGCATGAGCTCAAGGAACATCGGATCGACAGTGAAATCATCTCGGCTGCGATGTCCGAATACGAGGACCGCTGGACGGAACTTGCAAAGCTGGTGAGATCGAAAAAATTTGGCGATGAATTGCCGGCGAGTCTTCAGGAATGGAGCAGGCAGGCACGATTCCTGCAGCAACGTGGATTTTCGACCAGCCATTTTGGGCGGTATGAAGAATAGTGGGCAATCGTTCCAGACAATGAAGACAACCGAAATCCGTCAAAGGTTTATCGACTATTTCAAAACCAGGGGGCATCAGGAAGTATCCAGCAGTTCATTGGTTCCGGGTAATGATCCTACATTGCTGTTTACCAACTCCGGAATGGTTCAATTCAAGGATTTGTTCCTGGGAGAGGAAAAAAGAAACTACCGGCGAGCGGTTACTTCCCAGCGTTGCGTAAGGGCAGGCGGCAAGCATAATGACCTTGAGAATGTCGGTTACACAGCGAGGCACCATACTTTCTTTGAAATGCTCGGAAATTTCAGTTTCGGTGATTACTTCAAGGAAGATGCGATCCGATACGCCTGGGAATTATTGACCGTTGAATTCGGTTTACCTGAAGACCGGCTCTGGGTAACAATATTTGAAGAAGATGATGAATCGGAATCCATCTGGATCAACAACATTGGTGTGCCAAAGGATCGCGTCACCCGAATTGGTGCAAAGGATAACTTCTGGCAGATGGGGGATACCGGACCATGTGGACCCTGTTCAGAGATTTTCTATGACCATGGGCCGGAAATCGAAGGCGGCCCTCCAGGTTCCCCTTCAGCCGACGGGGACCGCTATGTTGAAATATGGAATCTGGTATTCATGCAATTCAATCGCAACGCCGATGGACAGATGACACCATTGCCGAAGCCTTCAGTGGATACCGGAATGGGGTTGGAACGAATGGCCACAGTTCTTCAGGGAGTGCACAGCAACTACGAGACGGATTTATTCGATAATCTGATTACCGCCACTGCCCGGATTCTGGATGTCAGGGACCTGGATAACAAATCGCTGCGAGTGATCTCCGACCATATTCGATCAACCTCATTTCTGATTGCTGATGGCGTGATACCCTCCAATGAAGGTCGGGGTTATGTCCTGCGTCGAATTATTCGACGCGCCATCAGACACGGCTACCAGTTGGGCCACAAGACACCATTCATGCATTTGCTGGTTGATCCATTGATTACAGAAATGGGAGAAGTGTTCCCGGAACTTGTCGATGCCCGGGATCGGGTCATGCGGGCGCTGCAACAGGAAAATGAAAAATTCAATGAAACCCTGGATCAGGGCTTGCGGATTCTGGATCAGGAGATTTCGAACCTCACCGGCAATGTAATTGCTGGGGAAAGTGTCTTTAAACTGTACGATACCTACGGTTTTCCAGCGGATTTAACGGCTGATATTGCCAGAGAACATGGCCTGACAATCGATAGTGAAAGATTTGATATCGAGATGGAGGCCCAGCGTAACCGCGCGCGTTCTGCCAACCGGTTTGTGGACAGTGCCCTGATCAGGGTCGAAGGTGTGAAAAAGACGCCTTTTGTGGGTTACCGGAATCTCGAACATCAAGTTCAGATACTCGCGGTTCTGGATGGTGAACAGCCTGTCGAACAATTGAATCAAGGGGAAACGGGTATAATTGTTCTTTCTGAATCTCCATTTTATGCCGAGAGTGGTGGGCAGATAGGGGATAAAGGTCGAATTCTCCTTGATCAGGGTGAGTTTGCAGTTTCAGATACCCGGTATCTGGCCCACCAGGTGATTGGAATCTTTGGCAGTGTCCTGTCCGGCAGTATTGGAGTCGGTCACAAGGGCGCCGCCCGGGTGGAAGCGAATGCCCGATACAAAAGTGCAAACAATCACTCTGCGACACACCTGCTGCATGCGGCTTTGAAGAAGATATTGGGAAATCATATCGTGCAGAAAGGATCATTGGTCGAACCTGCTCGATTACGATTTGATTTCTCCCATTTTGAACCGGTTACCGATCAGCAGCTAAGGGAAATTGAGTCCCTGGTGAATCTGAAAATCCGGGCCAACTACCTGGTCAATGTCGAAGTGATGAATCTGGAAGAAGCAAAATCCCAGGGCGCGCTTGCCTTGTTTGGCGAGAAATATGAAGAGCAGGTTCGGGTAATCAGAATGGGTGAATTTTCCTGCGAGTTGTGTGGTGGTACCCACGTATCCCGAACCGGTGATATCGGACTGTTCAGGATTCTCTCTGAAACCGGTATTGCGGCTGGAATCAGGCGAATCGAGGCAGTGACTGCGAGTACTGCCGAACAATACGTCAGCAAACAACTATCGCTGCTGGATCAATTGGCTGCTTCATTGAAAACCTCACCTGACAAAGTGTTTGATCGAGTCAGTGGGATGCTGGAAATCCAGAAACAGCAACAAAGGCAGATTCAATCATTACAGACAAAGTTGGCCGCCGGATCGGTCAATCAGGAAAATATCCAGGAAATCAACGGAATCAAGGTGGTTGCCATCCGCCAGGATGGCGCCGACGTGAAATCCATGCGAATGATTGTGGATCAATGGCGGAACAAGCTGCAAAGCGGAGTGATTCTGGTCGCGGCGGCTAACGACGGCAAGGTGATATTGATTGCCGGGGTAAGCGAGGATCTAGCCGGTGAGCTTGGCGCTAACAAGTTGATTCAGACTATTTCCCCGATTGTGGATGGAAAAGGAGGAGGTCGCCCTGACCTGGCCCAGGGAGGTGGGTCCAATATTGAGAATATTGAACCGGCGATTCATGCTGCCTTCAGATGGGTGGAATCAAACGCTGTGGAACTGAACAGAAACAATCAATAATCAATATTTTGGCACTCATCGTCGAAAAATATGGTGGCACATCAGTTGCATCCGTGGAACGGATTCAGGCTGTCGCCGAAAATATCATCAAAAGCGTTGAAAAGGGCGATAAGATGGTGGTAGTGGCATCTGCAATGAGCGGGGAAACCAACCGCCTGATTGCCCTGGCCAATCAGATTTCTGCCCGTCCTTCAATCCAGGAAATGGATACCCTGGTGACCACAGGGGAGCAAGTCACCATTGCATTGTTGTCGATGGCGCTGCACGAACTCGGGGTGCCGGCCTGTTCCTATACCGGGTTTCAGATTCCGATTCTGACAGACAATCACCATGGTAAGGCAAGGATAGAAAATATCGACACGAAAAATGTACTCTACGACCTGGAACAGGGCAGGGTTGTTGTTATCGCAGGTTTTCAGGGAGTCAGTAATGAAAACAATATAACCACTTTGGGGAGAGGCGGCTCTGACACCACAGCCGTTGCCATGGCTGCAGCACTCAAAGCCGATGAATGCAGAATATTCACCGATGTGGATGGAGTTTATACTGCCGACCCTCGGGTGGTGGAAAATGCGCACAGGCTGGACAGGATCACATTTGAAGAAATGCTGGAATTGTCGGGTGCGGGCGCCAAAGTAATGCAGATTCGATCTGTTGAATTTGCGAGCAAATATAATGTTCCCCTCAGAGTACTTTCTTCTTTTGAACCCGGTCCGGGAACAATGATCACTTGTGAGGATAATACAGTGGAAAAACCTTTAATTTCGGGTATTACTTCGATAGATAATGAAGCGAAGATCACAATTCGCGGTGTGCCCGACAGACCAGGTATTGCTTACAGCCTGTTAGGCCCGATATCTGATTCCCAGATCATTGTGGACATGATCGTCCAGAATATCGGACTCAATGGATTAACGGATTTTACATTTACCATCAATCAGGATGACCTGCAGAGAAGTATTGACTTACTCGACCCGATTGTAAAATCGCTTGATGCCGAGACTCTCGCAGGAGACACCAATCTTGCGAAAATTTCAGTGGTGGGTGTGGGTATGCGGTCACATGCCGGAATTGCAACCAGGATGTTTCAGGCACTGTCAGAAAAGGGAATCAATATTCAGATGATTTCTACGTCTGAAATAAAGATTTCTGTTACTATCGACAAAGAATACGCCGAGCTTGCAGTTAGAGCATTGCATAATGCGTTCGAGCTTGATCAAATCAACAGGTGAGATTACGAGGTATAGAACTGAATACAGAAATATTTTATGTTGGAAGCTGATATTTAGGGTGTCAAAGGTAGACCACAGGTTGGCGAATGTGAATATCAGTTAAATTATAATCAAAACGGGAGCATGACAAAATGTTGATCCTTACCCGCCGAATTGGCGAATCCGTGTATATTGGTGATGATGTTCGTTTAACCGTTCTAGGCGTTCGTGGAACACAAGTTCGAATTGGAATTAACGCACCCAAAGAAGTTCCTGTCCATCGGGAGGAAATTTACTACCGCATCAAGCATGAGCAAGACGGTACTGATGACCACGATGACGATGACGATGGAAACTACCGCCATCATGAGTACGATGATAGCGGTGACCCGCACAACGTCTGACAGGTTCTAATCAAATCGTTCTGGCCGATAACATCGGTATGCGGGATGCTGTGCCCATCAGTAACGGAGAGATGGCCGAGCGGCTGAAGGCGCTCCCCTGCTAAGGGAGTATACGTTGATAGCGTATCGAGGGTTCGAATCCCTCTCTCTCCGCCATCCGCTTAACGCGAATTTGTCCGGCCTCCAACACATATTTACAGTCCGTCAAGAGCCTGCTTCAGGTCGATGATCAGGTCCTGGGCAGATTCAAGTCCCGCGGAGAGTCGTACCAGACCGTCGGTGATCCCTGCCGCCATGCGTTCTTCGCGCGGCATATCGGCATGAGTCATGGTAACCGAGTGAGTGACCAGGGATTCGACTGAACCGAGATTCTCGGCAAGACTCCACAGTTCAAGTGTGTCCATCAGTTTTTTTCCTGATTCGACGCCGCCTTTTACTTCGAACCAGAGCATTGAACCGTAGCCGCTGGCCTGTCTGTCAGCCAGTTCTTTTTGCGGGAAGGAATCCAGGCCAAGATAGGCAACACGCTCAACCATTGGATGGGTTTCGAGGAATGTAGCAATTTCAAGTGCATTGGCTGACTGTGCTTCGAGTCGTGTGCTCATGGTTTTACACCCTTGCAGGGTATAGAATGCGACCATCGGGGACATGTTTGACCCCAGGCAGTTTCTGACGAACTTGATGTCCTCCAGATGGGTTTCACTTTCGGCGGTAATCGAGCCGCCGACACTGATATTGTGGCCTTCCATGAATTTGGTTGTGCTGTGGAGTGTAATGTCGGCCCCGAGTTCCAGTGGGCGTTGGTAGTAGGGGGTAAGAAAGGTGTTGTCAACCACATGGGGGACTCCATTCGCCCTGGCGATCTCGGAAACTGCAGCGATGTCGGTCAGCTTCAACGTGGGATTGGCAGGAGTCTCAGTGAAAATCAATCGGGTGTTGTTGCGAATCGCTTCCTTGATGTTGTTTGGCTCTGATGTGTCTACGAAGCTGGCCTGCAGGTCAAATCGGTTGAGCACCTTGGTCGTTACACGATGAGTGCCGCCATAAACCACGTCCGATAAAATGACATGATCTCCTGCATTGAGGAGTCCCATCAAGGTACAACTGGTTGCCGCCATACCGGTAGCAAAACAGGCGCTGCCAAAACCGCCTTCAAGGGCGGTGATGCGATTTTCCAGGGCATCAACCGTCGGGTTACCCGATCGACTGTAGGAATAACCTTTTTCCATGTACTTGTCGACCGATTCCTGCACATAGGTGGTTGACTGGTAGATGGGTGTCAGTATTGCACCGGTAACCGGATCCGGGTTTACGCCAGCGTGTACTTCTCGGGTTTTGAAATCGGGTTGTCTATCGTCGCTCATGGCACTTCCTTATTAAGGGTAAATGGTGTTTGCAAAGCGGCGATTCTATCACCTGATTCGCGAATGATGTATTGTGATCAAGGGATATTCAATCGGAGATATTTACCCATTTCCCAGCGCAGGTTGTTCCGATCAGATGATTGGTCAAACAGTGAGATCAATCCTGGTTTTGACGATGGAAATAATCTTCAAGAAACTCATCAAATGACACCCTGTCGCTCTCTTCTATTTCCTGGCGTTTGATATGTGAATCCTGTGCCAGCGAGAGATATTTTCGATTGGTTTCGTCAGACAGTGGTTCCTTTTTAAATTTTCTTTCAGAGATTTCAGATGCTTGCATCGAAAACTCATAAAAGCTTAAACCCTGATCAAACATCTGGTTGATAATTCTGGCAGAAGGGGTTGCATTGGAATCAGACACCTTGGCGAACTGTTTTTCGAGGGTGGCAGAATATTCATTGTGTTCATTCACCTGATCAAGTAACCGGGCAATCGGGGAAATTTTGTGCAGCAACGCAGTCATTTGCCTGCGAGCGTTTACGGCGCCATCGGGCAACCCGATGGTTGACTGACTGTCCCTGCCATGCATGACCATGGCTTGCTGGTTTTGCCTGGTCAGAGAAAACTCTTCCTGGGTCATCTCCGGGCTGTCTTCAAACAGGCAATACAGCAAAAACATATCAAAAAACCGGACACAATCAGCATGTATTCCAATCGGTTCAAACGGATTCAGGTCGATGCTCCGTACTTCAATGTATTGCACCCCCTGGCTTTTCAATATCCTGGATGGGCTTTGTCCGGAGGGAGTGACTCGCTTGGGTCGGATTGAAGAATAAAACTCATTTTCAATCTGCAACAGATTCGCATTCAACTGTTGATATCCATCACTGGTCTTTACCCCTGTTCTCAGGTACTCGGGGTGCGGCGTCCGGATGGCATTGCGTAATGACTTCACAAAATCGTCAACGCCGTTATAACTGATTTGAATATTGATTTGCGCTTCGTTGCTGTATCCGACTCCGCTCAATCTCAATGACGTTGCATCGGGCGCATAGAAACTATGTCCCTCGATCTCTTCGAGTTGATGTTTCCTTCCCCTCAAAAAAGATCTGCATACTGCGGGGGATGCGCCGAACAAATAGGTCGCAATCCAGGAATTTCTGTGAAAATTCCGGATCAGATCAAAATACTTTCCCGAGGTGGCATCCTGCAGGGGCTGTCCGTCGTCCAGTTCAAAGAAATCTTTCCAGAACAGGTCGGGAAGAGAGAAGTTGAAATGAATCCCTGAAATGGACTGCATCAAAGAACCGTACCGGTGGCTCAATCCCTGCCGGTAGACTTCCTTCATTTTTGCTACGTTGGAACTGCCGTATCTGGCAATCGGAATATTCTCTTCGCTCTGGACGATGCAGGGCATGCTGTTGACCCACAGCTTTTCTTCACCGATATGCTGATAGGTGAAATGGTGGATATCGTAGAGTTCCTTTAAGAGAGCATCAATATTGTTGTGTACGCCGGTGACGAATTCCAGCAGGGATTCAGAATAATCCGTCGTAATCGAGGGATGTGTGAGGCTCGACCCAATGGCATCGGGGTGGGGTGTTTGCGCAAGCATCCCATTCATTGCCACCCGCAGGCTCTCTTTCTCCAACCCTCTTTGAAGATTTTTCAGGTGTTTGTCGACCGATCTTAAGACCAGTGAATCCAGCGTATTTTCTATTCTTGTTGTCACTTGGGCTGATTCCTTTATCAATGGCAGAGAATGTGAGATCAGATGAAATAAATTCAAGTGTTTTGTTTTGAATTCGATGGCTGATTGATGATCACCATGGCCGGGTCTGAACCTGGTGAGAGCGTGGTAAAATCGGCAACACTATGATTTTATCACCCGTACGTAAATCTTTCGCAGTTGCACCCATGCTCGACATGACGGACCGGCACTGTCGTGCTTTCTTACGACTGTTTTCACGGAATTTCAGATTGTATACAGAAATGAAAGTGGTCGGTTCAATTATTTATGGGGATAGAGAGCGATTCCTTGGATTTGACAATGCAGAGCATCCTCTGGCGCTACAGCTTGGCGGCTGCGAGCCAGAGGAACTGGCTTTTTGCAGCAGCCTGGCCGAACAGTGGGGCTATGATGAAGTCAACCTCAACATCGGGTGCCCGAGTAACCGGGTACGAAATGCACAGTTTGGCGCCTGTTTGATGGCAAAGCCTGAGTTGGTTGCAAGATGTGTGGAGGCGATGACAAACGCCGTATCCATTCCGGTTTCAGTGAAGACCCGGATTGGCATCGATGACATGGATGGTTACCCGGATTTGTCGGATTTTATCGGCCGGGTGGCCGAAGGCGGATGCAAAAATTTCATTGTCCATGCACGCAAAGCCTGGTTGAAAGGTTTGAGTCCGAAAGAAAACCGGACTATCCCGCCCCTTGATTATACTGTAGTGTACAGGCTCAAGGCGGAATTTCCGGAACTGAATATCATCGTCAATGGCGGTATATGCAATGCAGATCAGATTGAAACCCATTTACGACATACTGATGGCATCATGATGGGCAGAGAGGCCTACCGGAACCCGTGGATATTGAGAGAAATCGACCAGGTTTTTTTCGGCCGTCATATCGAGGCTGTTTCAACCCACGATGACTCTCCGCTGCGCGGTGACTATGTTCGCGCCTTCCTCCCTTACATTGAAAACCAACTTGCCAAAGGGGTTTATCTGCGACACATGACAAGGCATATGCTGGGACTGTATCACGGGCAACCCGGTGCAAAAAGCTGGCGGCGATACCTGTCCACCTATGGCCCAACAAAGAATGCCGGTATTGAAGTGGTTCGACAGGCATTGAAACGGGTTGAAGATTCAATGGAAATTGACCAGGTGTTCGAAAGACACCGGACGGAGTTGAAGGCCTATGCGTGACTTCCTGGGTTTCGACACACTACTGAGATTAATCCCGTTTATCTCGATTCTGACCTTGATGGTGGTCTGGGAAGCGGTCCTCCCCAGAAGGGCAGAGTCCCAACGCCTGCGAAGATGGCCGTCGAATTTCGGGATTTTCCTGGTCGACGCAGCCATGCTGATTGCATTACCGGTCTCCGCAGTCGCCGCTGCCCTGTTTTCGATCGAGTATAAATTCGGTCTGTTTTTCTGGGTCGAGTTTTCGTTCTGGCCAAAAGTGATTCTCTGCCTGCTCGCACTCGACCTGCTGATTTACTGGCAACATCGACTGTTTCACATGTTTAACATATTATGGCGGGTTCATCGTATGCATCATACCGATACCGTTTTTGATGTCACCACAGCTCTGCGCTTCCATCCGATAGAAATATTCCTGTCCATATTTCTGAAAGCGGGTGTGATTATCCTGCTTGGCGCTCCTGTATTGGCCGTAATCCTGTTTGAAATCATACTGAATGGCGCGGCGATGTTTAATCACAGCAACATTCGCATCCCGCTGTGGCTTGATCAGATTATCCGCTGGGTTATCGTCACTCCTGATATGCACAGGGTGCACCATTCAATTCATAAAAAGGAATACAGCCATAATTTTGGCTTTTCCCTGTCGGTCTGGGACAGACTTTTCCGTAGTTATACACCTCAACCTGAAGACGGGCACCAGACCATGACGATTGGTCTGGATAAATTCAATGCCCCGGGAGAAGCCAGACTTGATAAACTGATCAGCCAACCATTCAGGGACTCATAGTTCTGTCAGAAAATGCCGATTCATCCAGAATTACTCAGTGTGCTGGTATGTCCCGTTACAAAACTGCCTGTTTTCATGCTGGACCCGGACAGGTTGGAAAAATTGAATCATTCGATTAAAAGTGGCTCGGTCGAGACCCTGGGCGGCAATACGGTCACCCAACCCCTGGCTGAGGCCTTGATTACCAGTAACAAGAAAACCATTTACCGTATCGAACAGGGTATTCCTGTCATGCTGGAAGATCAGGCCATTGCCGCTGACCAGATTACTGGATAGCAGGGTCGTTATTCATCAAGGCCGCGTTGTTTTTACGGTTGCTAAAAACTGATTTTATCCGTAAAGTAAAATCGGAAATTAACACAGCAAGAGTTGAGTCATGTCTAAAGATAAAGTCTACGAAGTAAACAGTGAAATTGCTGCCAGAGCCCATCTGACCGACGCACAATACCTGGAAATGTATCAGAACTCTATCGACGACCCGGAGAGTTTCTGGGCAGAGCAGGCGGAAAGTTTTGTCGACTGGTTCAGTCCCTGGGATAGTGTGATGTCAGTGGATTTTCACTCGGCAGACATAAAATGGTTTGTCGGCGGGCAACTCAATGTCTGTTACAACTGCGTTGACCGGCACTTGCCCACCCGTGGAGACCAAGCCGCTATTATCTGGGAAAGTGATGACCCGGAAGTTGACATGTCAATAACTTACAATCAATTATTCGAGTTAGTTTGCAAGTTTTCAAATGTCTTGAAATCCCGTGGTGTACGCAAGGGAGACCGGGTTTCAATTTATATGCCGATGATCCCGGAAGCGGCAATAGCGATGTTGGCCTGCACACGAATTGGCGCCATCCATTCGATAGTTTTCGGCGGATTCTCCCCGGATGCCTTGCGTGATCGGATTCTGGATTCGGATTGTCAGGTTGTCATTACTGCGGATGAAGGGCCGCGCGGCGGTAAAAATGTGCCGTTGAAGGAAAATGTCGAAAAAGCGCTTGAAGGGTGCCCGAATGTACATACGACCATTGTGGTTCGACGAACCGGCAATTCAGTAACTGCCAGTCCTGGACGGGATGTGTGGTATCACGAAGCCATGAGTGAAGCTTCCAAAGCCGAGTGTCCGCCGGAGCCCATGGATGCAGAGGATCCGTTGTTCATTTTGTATACCTCGGGTTCGACGGGTAAACCCAAGGGGGTGTTGCATACCACTGGTGGATATCAGCTTTATGCAGCCATGACCCATAAATACGTATTTGACTACCATGACGGGGATGTTTACTGGTGTACTGCGGATGTGGGTTGGGTAACCGGACACAGCTATATTGTTTATGGCCCTCTCGCCAACGGCGCCATCACCATGATGTTCGAAGGGGTGCCTGTTTATCCCGATGCAGGAAGATTCTGGCAGATCGTCGATAAACACAACGTCAATATTTTCTATACCGCACCTACTGCCTTGAGAGCTTTGATGGCGCAAGGAGATGATTGGGTCAAGCGTTCGAATCGAAGCAGTTTGCGGATCCTGGGGACAGTCGGCGAACCGATCAATCCTGAAGCATGGGAGTGGTATTACCATGTAGTGGGAGATGGGAACTGCCCGATTGTCGATACCTGGTGGCAAACGGAAACCGGGGGCATATTGATCACCCCATTGCCGGGAGCGACATATCTGAAACCCGGTTCGGCAACTCGCCCTTTTTTCGGCATCCAACCGGCTCTGATGGGTCCGGACGGAACTGAACAGGAAGGCGCCGCTTCCGGAGATTTGATCATCAAGCAATCCTGGCCTGGGCAGATGCGCACAGTGTATGGCGATCATCAGCGCTTTAAAGACACTTACTTCAAAACCTGGCCCGGGAACTATTTTACTGGAGATGGGGCTCGACGTGATGAAGATGGATACTGGTGGATTACCGGTCGTGTGGACGATGTGATCAACGTATCCGGCCATCGAATGGGTACCGCTGAAGTCGAAAGCGCGCTGGTGCTGCATGAAGAAGTTGCCGAAGCTGCAGTAGTCGGATACCCCCACGAAATCAAGGGGCAGGGCATTTATGCTTATGTCACCCTGATGGTAGGAACGGACCCCTCAGACGGACTGCATGCCGAGTTGTCAGAGATGGTCAAAAAGGAGATAGGTCCGATTGCAAAGCCCGATGTCATTCAATGGGCGCCCGGACTGCCGAAAACACGATCCGGAAAAATCATGCGCCGAATCCTGAGGAAAATTGCTGCTGAAGAATTCGAAGACCTGGGCGATACCAGTACCCTGGCTGAGCCTGCGGTGGTGGATGACTTGATTAAGAACAGGGCAGGGTAGGATTTCTCCAAATTGCAGACTGGTTACAGATAAGATTCGATGATCTGAACCAGGTCACCGGGCTTTTGTGTATGCAGCCAATGACCGCAATCAGCGATTGATCTGATTTGGGCATTCGGAAACAGGTTATGGATTCGATCATGGTATTTCGGAAGAACATAATCTGATTGTTCGCCTCGTATAAATACGATGTTCGTGTGCACGACTTTATCTTCTTCGTAATCATAAATATACTGAATATTATTACTAATAGACTTTAAGTTAATTCTCCATTCGTATCGATCTTTATTTCTGGTCACATTCTGCATCAGATACTGCCTCAATGCATTGTCAGCAATGGACCTGGCTAGTTGTGAATCTATCTCTTTTCTGGTTTCCAGGTTGATCAGGTCGACCGATGCCATAGCCTCGAGCAGGGCATCATGATTATGGTTGTAATTCACAGGCGCTATATCAATCACAAAAGGGAGGTCAATCTCAATATCCAACCGCTGTAGAAGGGTCATCAGTGTTTTCCCACCCATACTATGACCAATCATGTGGGGCTTTTGTATCGAATTTGACTCCATAAAGGCCGCGACATCACCGGCAAGGTCAACATATCGCATGTCTTCATGCCAGGGAGATTTGCCGTGATTACGAAGATCAAGGCTGATTACCCGGAAATTGCCTGCAAAATACCTTGCTATGCTCCGCCAGTTGGCGATTGAACCGAACAGTCCGTGAAGAATCAGGATCGTTTTGTCGTTTTCTGGGCTAAGAACTTCGCTATTCAGTGGGATGGGCATGAGATCCCCCGGTCATCGTCAATCAGAATACTACATCAAAACACATTCCTGAATCTCTATCGCGGGATTTGGGCCAGATGTGGGTCAGATGTTGAGGTTAGGGAGGGGGAACTGGTAGAATGTTCCTTAATACGTTCCTGCCGGCGGAGCCACCACATGAACAGATCCCTGACAGCCGCCACCACTGCAGAACCCCTTACCTACAACATGTTGATAGAACCAGAGCCATGTGCATAAGCGGTCTCAAGAAAACAATGTCCCTGATCGTTTGGAGGTACCTAGTGAAGAAACCCGCGATCCTGTCGATTCAACCGGGCGTCGGCCACGCAACCTGTCCGGCTCCCGCGTGGTACGCGAGCGCCGGGCTTCCATTCGACCTCGCCGTCATCGTGCTAGGCATCTCGTTTGGTGGCGCGGGCGAGTTGCGGGCCGAGAACGAATGCGGTCTGCCCGAAGCCGGAACTCCGGTCATCTGCTCGCCCTCGAACTACGATGCGGCCACGGACGGCAACATCGTGTACCGCCCCGGCGAGGCGAACGGGGGAGACTTCACCATCCGGCTCGCCGATGACCTCTCGATACGCTACGACCGCGACGATCCCGACGACGACCAGCTGGTTCTGCCTGGCGAGGGAGACCCCCCCCACAGCGCCGTCAGGATCGAGACCGGCGCCGACCATACGGGCGACATCTCGCTCTTCTCTTCCGCCGACATATCGTCGAACGCGAGAGGGATTTCGGTCGGCCACTACGGGAGGTCGGGCGCGCTGCGCACGGAAGTCGCCGGCGGTTCGTTCTTGATCGCAAGCGACTGGCTGCGCGCTTTCGCCATCCACAGCTATCGTGGCGACGAGTACGACACGAACGACGAGTTCAGCGGCGACCACGATCTCATCGTCCGCGACGTCGACATTGATCTGAACGGGGGATGGGGCGGCGTCGTTGGAGTCCAACGCGTCGAGGGAGACCTGAACGTCGCCGTGCGGGACTCCGACATCAGGGTCGATGCCTTTTGGGCCACTGGCGTGTTCGCCTCCCATCGCGGCAGCGGAGACGTCGACATCGATGTCCGGAGTGTTGACATTGACATTGGCGGCCCGACCATGATTGACGGAATCCTGGGCTACCATCTCGGCAGCGGCAAGACCGACATCACCGTTCGGGACAGCGCCATCGCTGTCAAGACCGAGGAAGCGGAGGCAATCAACTCAAACGGCATAGCCTTTCTCTATGCGCAGGGAGAGGGCGGCGACCTCTCCTTCGATGTCCAGGACGTCGACATCGATGTCTCCAGCAGCCTCGGCATCTACCGCATGCGCGACAACGAGGAAGGAGGGAGGTATTTCGATGGCATCTGGGGCGGATACTGGGGTGAAGAAGGCGACATTCACGTCAATGTCCGACGTGCCGATATCGTGGTGAAGGGTGCGGACTCCGGTGGCATGTCCTTCATACATGACCGGAAGGGCGACATCGACATCGCCGCACGCGACGTCGACATCCGGGTCGAGGGCGACCGTTCCGTGGGCATTGGCGGCGGCCAGCGCCACGAGGGCACAGGCGAGATCTCCATCGACGTTCGCGATTCGACCGTCGTGGCGACGGGAGAGAGCGTCGCCGGCATTCGGGCATTCAACTTCACGGGCGAAGGCGGCATCGGCATTCGTGTCGAAGGCGGAACGATTACGGCGGAGGGCGAGGGCAGTTCTGGCATTCTGGTCGGCCTCACCGGCCGGTTGCTCGACGACAGGCCTGAGCCGATCGGGGCTCCCGCCCTTCGGAACGTCACCGTGAACGCCAGCGACAACACGCGCGGAACAACAGCCGCACAGAATGTCGTCGTGAACGGGCGTGTGCGGGGCGGCTCGGGTGTGGGGGCGGGGGTCCGGCTTTACGGTGGCGGCCGGGTCGAGATCGGCCCCCGTGGCAGCGTCGGCGCGGCCTCGGGCGTTGCCGTGCGGGCCGAGGGGCCCGAGGGAACCGAGCCCACGTTGCATGTCGAGGCGCAGCTGGACGGCCGCCGGGCGAGCGATGCCATCGCGGGCGAGATCAGAAACGACGATGGCCGGACGACTGTCGTTGTCAACGGCGTGGTCCTGCACGACGACATGACGGGTGCGACGGGTGCGACGGCGCCGAACGGCGCGCGCGACATGTCCCTCACGGTCTCGGAGACCGTTGCGGGGCGGGCATTCCTGCCGACAGATTTCGTGACTGGGCCCTATGCGCCGCGCGCGGCGGTCTACGAGGCGCTACCCGGGTTCATGTTGCGGCTGGACAGCCGGGGGACAGTGGGCAAGCGGCTGCGCAGACCCGGTTCGCCCGAGTGGGTCAGGGTCTCGGGCGGCCAGGGTTCCTACGCTCCGAAGCGCTCGCAGGTCGGCGCGATCTATGATTTCGGCCACTTCGAGGCTGAGGCGGGGGTCGATTTTGCGCTCTCCCCGGAGGAGGGCCTGACCGGCTGGGCCTCGCTGCGCCATGTGCGGGGCTCTGCGGACGTGTCCGCACCGATGGGCGGGGGTAAGATCGAAGCTGCGGGCTTTGGCGCGTCGTTCGGGACCTCGTGGGAGAATCCTGCCGGCTACCATGCGAGCGGACGCGTCTCGGTGACCCACTACGGGGCGGACCTGCGCGCGGACGGCCGGGGTCCGCTGAAGGAGGGGGCCGATGTAACGGTGCACAGCATCGAGGTTGAGGCGAGCCGGCGTTTCTCGATCGCCGACGATCTGTCGGTGATGCCCCAGGCGTGGTCGAGCCGCTCGGACGCTTCGATGAACGGTTTCCGGGATGCCGTCGGGTCGCGGGTTTCGGTCGGCCAGGCGGATCGCTCCATCGTCGGTCTCGGCATCGTCGCGGAATCTGCATACTCGTGGGACGGCAGCGAACGGACGCTTGCCCTGCGCGGGCGTCTGGGTGTGGAGCGGGTTCTGGGGGATGCGGAGACAGCGGTGGAAATCTCGGGCGAGCGCCTCGGCTCGGAAGCCGACCGGACCCGGGGCATGCTGGGTCTGGGCGCGGAGCGCCGCTGGAACCGGTGGTCGCTGGGCGGAGAGGTTTCCGCCTCCAACCTGGGATCGGACGACAGCGGCTACACCGTCAGCCTCCGCCTCGGAACGCAGTTCTAGGGTGCGAACGGATCGCCTGCCGCAATTCCCGTCCATGAATAGATTCGTTGCGCCCGCCGTCCTCGTAGCCGCCGTCCTTTCATCTACATTATGCGCGAGCGCTCGCGAACCGGGCGACATGATCGAGTGGCCCTTCGTCGGCTCGGGACAGGCGCAGACCAAGTACTCCACGGCCAGAGAAATCACGGCCGCCAATATCGACGAAGTGGAGATCGTCTGGCAATGGCGGCCAAACGAGACACCGCTCGAGCGATACGGCACCCGGCCGGGTCCGTTCCAGGCGACGCCGATCATGGTCGACAATGTGCTCTACCTCTCGACCATGTACACGCGGGGCGTCGCTCTCGATGCGGAGACGGGCGCCGAGCTGTGGAGCTTCGATCCGAAGGTCTATGAGGGAGGACCCAAGGGCGCGGGGCCGACAGGGTTCAAGCATCGCGGCGTTGCCTGGTGGAGCGACGGGAACGAGAACCGCATATTCCTCAACAGCCGCGACCGGCTCTACGCCATCGACGCCGCGACCGGGAAGCTGGACGCGAGCTTCGGCGAGGGTGGGAGCGTCCTGCTGACCGATGCCTTCGCCCACCCGGTAACCCGCCACGAGTTCGACCAGACCTCGCCACCGGTCGTGTTCGAGGATCTGGTAATCGTGGGCAGCCGCATTCCTGACCGCCTGCAACGCAAGTTCGATCCGCCGGGCACCGTACAGGCGTTCGACACGCGCACCGGTGAGCGCCGCTGGGTGTTCTTCACCATCCCGCAATCGGCCGGAAACTTTGGCGCGGACAGCTGGAAGAACGAGTCCTGGCGCTTCACAGGCCACGCCAATGTGTGGGGACTGATGTCGCTCGACGCCGAACGCGGGCTTCTCTACGCGCCGACAAGCACGCCAAGCAGCGACTACTGGGGCGGCCGCCGACCCGGCGCCAACCTCTTCGCCGAATCGCTTGTGTGCCTCGATGCACGCACCGGCGAGCGGAAATGGCACTTCCAGACGGTGCATCACGGCGTGTGGGACTACGACCTCGCCGCCGCGCCGAATCTCGTGACGATAAATGTGGACGGGCGCGAGATCGACGCGGTGGCGCAGGTCTCCAAGCACGGCTTCACCTATGTGTTCGATCGGGTGACGGGCAAGCCGGTATGGCCTATCGAGGAACGCGCAGTGGACACGGCAACGGACGTGCCGGGAGAAGCGCTCTATCCGACGCAGCCCTTCCCGACCAAGCCGCCACCATTCGCCGGGCAGGGCGTATCGCTGGAGGACGCGAACGACCTGACGCCGGAGATTCATGCGCTCGCGGTGGCGGAGATGAAGCGCTTTCGGATCGGCCCGCTGTTCACGCCTCCCAGCCTGCGCGGCACCCTCCAGCGCCCGGGCGCCAGCGGAGGCGCGAACTGGGGCGGGGCGGCCTTCGACCCCGGGAGCGGGCTCCTGTTCGTACGGACATCGGAGGACGCGGACACGAACCAGGTGTGCGTGAACAAGGGCGACGACCCGGAGGTCGATGTCGAATACAGCAACAATTGTCCTTTCGGGGCGTCGCTGCTCATGTTCCACGAGCCCGACGGGCCGGGCGCCGCCGACACTCCGGAGAGCAGGCTTGGCCCGATCCCACTCATTAAGCCGCCCTGGGCGCATTTGGTGGCGATTGACCTCAATGTAGGCGAGATCGTATGGAAGGTTCCGTTCGGCGAGGGCAGCCCGGAACTGCGCGCGCATCTTTTGCTGAACGGCATCGAGCTGCCCGCACGGCTCGGCGTGCGCGGTAATTCCGGCCCGATGGTGACCGCGGGAGGCCTTGTCTTCGTCGGCGGCGGCGCGCCTTACCTCTATGCTTTCGACAAGGCGACGGGCACCGAACTCTGGCGCGGCGCGACGCCATCCAAGACCTTTGGGAACCCGATGACTTACCGCGCCCGGTCTGGACGGCAGTTCGTCGTCATCGCAACCGGCCGCGGGGCGCACGCCGCGCTCGTAGCTTTCGCGCGAGTCAGGTAGTTGGTGGCCGGCGGAGTGCGCCGGCAGCGTATGGATGTGCCACCGCACACGGTGTCGACAGGATTCCGAAGGTTAAGAGAGACATATTAGAATGAAACAGAACAAGGAAAACATATCGGGAAGTGGTTTGTTTCACTGTCCGTCCACTTTTATGGGGGTCCCTTCCTCAACCGATACGAGTCAAAGCGGAGCCGCGGTCCTGGGCATTCCATTTGACTGTGGCACTCACCCGGTCCGGATTGGGGCACGGTATGGTCCAAATGCTATCCGGGAACAATCGGCGCTGGTGCGCCCCTATCAACCACCGCACGCTGATTTCAATCCGCTGGAAAAGCTTCAGGTAGTGGATTGCGGCAACGTTGACGTCATATCCAGCGTGATCGGAGAATCTTTCGAACGGATTGAGACCGCTGTGTCAGAAATTGCCGGGGCTGGGGCCGTCCCTGTTACCATGGGGGGAGATGGCGCCGTAACCCTGCCGCAACTGCGTGCACTGCACGCGCACTACCCGGAGCTGGTTGTTCTACACATCGACGCACATACTGATACCTTCCCGGGCGATGGCGATGCGCTCCACCACCGGTACAACACGGCAACCACTTTTACCCGCGCTGCCGAAGAAGGTGTAATTGATACTGAAAACTCGATTCATTTAGGCCCCCGGGGCACACTCACGCAGCCCAATGTGTTTGAACATACTCGCAAATATGGTTACGAACTAATAGATGGTTATGAAATGTACAGTCGCGGTTTTAAAGACGTTGTCGCACATATCCATGATCGCCTGAACGGCAGGCAGGTTTACCTTTGTTTCGATATGGATTTCTTCGATCCATCCTGTGCTCCGGGTGTATGCACTCCTACATGGGGCGGCGCCAGTGCCCGCGAGGGATTATCCCTGCTGCAGGGACTGGCAGGTCTGAACATTGTGGCCGTGGATGTAAATACAGTAAGCCCACCACACGATGTGGGTGGAATGACAGCCTTTTTGGCGGGAACTGTCATGCTGGAGTGCATGGCTCTTGTCTGTCAGAATTCACAGACCACCTCTTAATGGTGAGACATGGCGGCCGCCGCTGATCCAGCGCACATCAGATCTTCACCCTGTTCTGGTCGATAGACATTGGCAGAAATCAATGTTGCAATAGCGACAGCGCCCCGCGGCTCGCTTTGACCAGCTCTGGAAACTGTTCTGAGATCGAATATGAAATCACATGCCCGTGTTGTCATTATCGGAGGTGGTATTGGTGGCTTATCAGCTCTTTACCATCTGACCCGGGAAGGCTGGAATGATATCGTTCTATTGGAGCGTAACGAACTCACCTCGGGGACGACCTGGCATTCTGCCGCACAATGCCCGAGCCTGGCGTTCAATCAACTCCTCCTGCTGCTGCGTGACTATACGATCAAGCTCTATAGAGAACTGGCCGATGATCCGGCCTATCCGATCGACTATCACCATTCCACCGGAGGCATGCGCCTGCTGACCAGCCAGATCCATGTGGATGAGGCGCACCACATCATGTCGGTTGCCAAAGGATTGGGGCTGGAGTTCGACCTGCTTGACGCGGCAGAAGCAAAGCGGCGCAATCCCTTGCTGAACATCAACGGTGTTCTGGCAGCCCTTTGGGACGAAAGAGATGGTGACATTGACCCCGCACAACTGTGTCAGGCGCTGGCCGCGCGATCACGCAGGGCAGGAGCCGCCATTGATAGAAATACGCCTGTAACGGGGCTGTCTCAAAAGCCAAACAACGAATGGCTTGTAACGACGGACAAAGGCGTGATCACTGCCGAACATATTGTCGTCGCCGCTGGCTATCGAGTGAACGAGGTGGGTGCGTTGATGGGCATCAAATACCCTGTCATTGCGATGGAGCACATGTATTTCATCACCGAGGATATTCCCGATCTGACAGCCCGCGACGACCGCGTTCCCATGGTGCGCTGTCCGCGCGATACCTTCTATATGCGCCAGGAAAAGAAGGGGCTTCTGGTAGGTGTTTACGAACACGATTGTAAAACCTTTGGTATGGACGGCATCGATCCGGATTTCGTTAGTGCGCTTTGTCCCGATGATCTTGATCGGCTGCTGCCCGGGATGGAGCCGATCTTTGCCCGTCTACCCTGTTTGCAGGAGGTTGGTATCAAGACAGTGGTCAACGGCCCGATCTCCTATGCCGCGGATGCAGGGCCGCTGGTGGGCAAGCAACCGGGTATTCGTAATTGCTGGTCGATGAACGGTCTGCGCGTCGGTATCGGCGAGGGCGGCGGCTATGGCAGGATGCTGGCCCAGATGATGGTGCATGGAGAAACGGAATGGGATACCTGGCAACTTGATCCACGCCGCATTACCAGCTTCGCCAACACCGAGTACACGGCGCTTAAGTCGATTGAAGATTACCGGCACGAGTTTCGCTGGCGCCTGCCTGGTGAACATCGTCCGGCCGGGAGACCCGCCAAAACCTCACCGCTTTATCCGGTACTTAAAGAGCGGGGCGCGGAATTTGGCCTGGTCAATGGCTGGGAACGGACCACATTTTATAAACCCGATGCAGAATTTGTTGAAAGCCATGGTTATGCGTTCCAGAACTGGCACAGCGTAGTGGGTGCAGAGATCGAAGCGCTGACCAGGAATGCGGGAATTGCAGAACTATCAGGCTTCAACCATTTCAGGATCAGCGGAACGGATGCATTGCACTGGATCAGCAGCCTGACTTGCTCACCGGTGTCCAGCAATGCCGGCAAAGTCAGCCTGTGCTATTTTCTCACCGACAAGGGCAACATTTCGGGAGAAGCGACGATTGTGCCGTTGCCTGATGGCGGCATCTTCTATGGTTCTGCGGCTACAGCCGAATTTCACGATATGGACTGGCTGACCGAACGTTTGCCGGACGGATCAGATATCCGCGTCGAAAGCCACACCAACACGCACACGCTGCTGGTCATCGCAGGCCCCAAAACTCGTAACCTGCTGGCGGCAGCGTCCCCGCGAACCAAATGGGGGCAGACAGACTTCCCCTGGCTTACTGCACAACCCTGCTTCATTGGCCACGTTGAGGCTCTGGCGATCGCCATCAGCTACTCGGGCGAGCAGGCTTTCGAACTGCATGTTCCAAATCCGCAACTTTATGCGGCCTATGAAATCCTCCACAAGGCGGGTGAAGCCTTCGGCCTGACCCATTTCGGGATGTACGCTATCGATTCCATGCGAATGGAAAAGGGCTATGGGCACTGGAAGGGCGACTTCATCACTGAATTCAACCCGATCGAAGCCGGGTTGGGCCGCTTTGTTGACATGCGCAAGGAGTTTCCCGGAAAAGCCGGCTTGAAAACCCGGATATCTGCCGGAATCCGTAGACAGAAGGCGCTCCTGGAGCTGGACAGTACACACGCCCCGGCGCAACCCGGGGTGAAGGCGTCTTCCTTGACGGAAGACCTGTGGGTTCCATCACCTCGGCAGCATGGGGTCACCGGACGCAAAAAAACCTCGCCATGGCTTATGTCGACCCGGCGCATGCCACCGAAGGGACCGTTCTGGAAGTGCTGCTGATCGGTCAATCAACCCGCGCCGTGGTCTGTAAACCCTGCCTGTACGATCCCGAAAATTCACTCCCCAGGGGCGTGGTATGACCTCAGTTTTCAGGAGTCCCTTGCTGCCGATTGATGAGCCCCAAGGAACACAAATCAGGCAGAAGGCCAGCGTGATCAACCAGCAGTGAGTAATTGGAAAGTGGGTTGCTTGCCTGCTTTTTTGTCGAAAGTAATGGTACAAGCGCAGCCCGCTGATTGGTTGACTCGGGCAAGCAGGTGATCGGGGAAATCGGCATTCGAGTCTTTATAGTCGGACAGTGCCCGCCAAACGACCTCGGGTTGCTGGACATCCAGTTGGCCGACCTGGAGTAATTCCCCGATGACACGGGCGATTTGTTTTCGGTCTTGTCCGTAGTTACTTTCCAGTACCCAGGCGAGTTCGCACAACACGATCTGTCCGATAAAACAGGGTTCGTCGTCGGTACAGTTGATTTCGACAAATCGGGTGGCCAGTTTTGCTTGTACCGGATCGTCCTGTACCAGATAGCGTACTAGCACATTGGTGTCGAGTGCGATCAAAAGCGGCCTGCCTTGTGCTTGATCGCGTTATTCATGTCTTCAACACTGACCGCTGTTTTGGGCTTGGGCACTAACCCTTTCAGAGCGCTTAGTGGTTTCTTGACCGGTACCAGGTTGATCGAACCATCTTCATCTTCAATAAAACTGATTTTGTCGCCGGCATGCAGGTCGAGATGATCCCGAATATTCTTCGGAATGGTGATCTGGCCTTTGCTTGTAATGGTTGCGGTAATCATTATCTACCTCGTCTGCCTTATGTCTGGATATATCTTACATTAAAGCCATGATCTATTGTAAGGAATTCCGACTGCATGCGCCGAAAGTTATCGTTCTAGCTAGTGGTGTCAAACTGTTTAAAAGTAATCCCTCGTAATAGCGAATAGTTTGACCCTATCGTAAAACAAGTCGTGCGCCTGATACCAAAGCTGTGCCATTCAGCTCGCTTTAGCGGAATAGGGCGCTCTAATCCCCGAGCACAGCACGGACCATCAGGATTACCGACAGGACCAGCAGGACATAGAGTGAGAGTTTCCTGAATTTGTCCGGGTCTGTCTTTATAAACCCCTTGCTGCCGATCGATGATCCCAGAAACAGCAGTGGCAGGAACAGCGCAGGTTCGCCAGTAGATTGAAGGGTCGATCAGGTCTTGCGCTGCGAACATTACAGCACCAACGCTATCGGTGCCAATGAAGTAGGCGATGACCGAGGCGCGGCCGACGGTCATACCCACCGGAGACGAAAAGTAAAAGAGCACGACCGGAGGGGCCGACTATGCCCATGCTGCCATTGAGCACGCCTGCTGCCATACCAACTCCGACAGTGGCTTTCCTGCCCGGCACTTTCTCAAGCGAAAAGCCGCGGAGAATCATGATCGCGGCGAGCAGGACCACCAGCGCCAATGCAATTCGTACAGGGGCCGCAGGCAAGGATATCAAGGCGTAAATTCCTGCCGGAGTGGCAATCCAGGTGCCTGCAAGCAGGAAGCCAATGGACCGCCAGTCGATCTTCTTCCAGATGCCGGGCAGCAGATAAATACTGGATGCGACTTCAAACATCATCACCATCGGCACCAACTGGAGCGGGGGAAGCACGAGGGAGAGGCTGGTCATCCAGAACATGGAAGCGCCAAAGCCGGTAAACCCTTGAGGCATCCGCCGAGGAAAACGCAAATAAAACAGAAGGCCAGTGTGAGAGGGGACAGCCCGACAGTGGCAAGAACCTGGTTGATCATAAAAATACCGACTGCGATCAGCGCCGATCTTCGGGTTCAGGTGATTCCTGATGCATTAATCTGGATTTATACAAAACTTTACATAACATACATTATACGAAGCTGTATAAATCAAGAGCCAGCACTGATATTATAGTTGAATTAAGGATTTTTTATTGTTTTTATACAGTATGTTATGAAGTATTATTAAAGTTGAACAGAGATAAGATTACTTGCCAACATTATTTGCAATATTCCTCAAGTGTTCTATCCTGTTTTGCGCTTCGATAAATATACGAGCGATTTCAGGATGCTTATGCTTGATTTGAATTTCAAGTTGTGTGATGGTTTTCTCAACCTCGCCGGAACTGATGTTGTCGTGAAAATCAAGACTGATGTTCAGCAGGACATCTTCCGGTCCCATGTGCATGGTCAGGACTTCATTGATGCTCAAAATTTCGGATTTCCCTTTGACAATTTCAATAATACTTGAAATGACTTCGCGGCTGGCCGCTTCCCCGATCAGCAATCCCTTGCTTTCGTATGCCAGTAACATCGCTGTGAAGCTTAAGATCAGGCCAATCACGATAGATGCCATTGCGTCATAAACCGGGTTGCCGAGCCATTGTGTAAGCAACAGACCGATAAACGCAGCAAGCAAACCCAGCATTGCAGCGCTGTCCTCAAATAAAACGGTGAAAACCGTTGGGTCTTTGCTTACCTGGATGGCCTTCAGATAACCGAGTTTGCCTTTTCTCTTGCGAAACTCCCTGAAAGCGACTATCCAGGCGCCACCTTCAAATATCATTGCAAATCCCAGTACTATATAGTTGATATATATGTATTTTACTTGCTGTGGATTATTGATTTTACTGAAACCTTCGTACAGAGATACACCGGCCCCGATGGCAAAGATCAGGATCGCGACGACGAAAGTCCAAAAATACAACTCCATTCCATATCCAAATGGATGACGCTCATCAGCGGGCCTGGAAGACCGTTTTATCCCCCAAAGCAATAATACCTGGTTACCTGTGTCTACGATGGAATGTACTGCTTCGCTTAACATTGCAGAACTGCCGGTTACCGTAGCAGCAATGATTTTGGTAATCGCAATCAAACCATTACCGGCCATGGCGGCAATAACCACCCATGTTGAACCTGACTTAGGTTTCAATGTTCAGATCGATTTTGGTGCAACACTCCCTTGCTGCAAGGATTGCAGTATTCGGGATGGTACGGTATTTCATGTGGTGGACTTTCCGATGGCAGGATGATCAGATTCCAAGATAAGCCTTTTTAACGTGTTCATTGTTCGAGAGCAAGGGCGCCGGTCCATCCAGGGTGATTTTTCCCGTTTCAAGTACATAACCATAATCCGCCAGTTTAAGCGCAAGGTCAGCGTTTTGTTCCACCAGAATAACGGTCACGCCCTGCTGATTTATCTCTCTGAGAAATTCACCTATTTCCTGAACAATAATCGGCGCAAGACCCAGTGACGGCTCATCCAGCAGCAAGACCCGGGGTCTTGACATCAGTGCACGACCAATGGACAACATTTGCTGCTCTCCACCGCTTAAGGTACGGGCATGCTGATTTTGCCGTTCAACCAGTCGAGGAAAACGATCGAAAACCTTTTCCAGTTCCTTGTTGATTCTGGATTTATCACTATGAATATAGGCACCCAGAAGCAGGTTTTCGAGAACGCTCAAATCCTTGAAAATACGCCGACCCTCGGGGACATGGGCGACACCCATCCGTACAATCGTGTCAACACCAAGTTGGTCAATACGTTCGCCGTTAAGTCTGATCGTCCCGCTGTCAGATTTGACCAGGCCGGATATGGCCCGTAGTGTAGTACTTTTCCCCGCGCCATTGGATCCGATCAGAGTAATGAAGGCGCCATCATCCACATCAAAATTGATACCCTTGAGCGCTGCCACGTTGTTGTAGTTGACCTGCAGGTCCTGTATCGATAACTTCATCCAACCTCACCCGCTTCCAAGATAGGCACTGACAACCTCGGGGTTGCTTCTTACCTGTTCCGGTGTTCCCTGGGCCAGCAAGGAACCAAAGTTCAATACTGTGAGTTGATCGCACAACCCCATGACGGCTTTCATGTCATGCTCTACCAATATAATGGTAACGCCGGACTCACGCACCTTGCGAGTCAGTTCCATCATGCGGTTGGTTTCTCCCGGATTCATCCCGGCAAAGGGTTCATCCATCAGCAACAGCCGGGGTTTCGACACCAGGGCGATGGCGATTGCCAGGGCACGCTGGGAACCTAATGGCAGCTCAGATGCCAGTTGCTGTTTACGCTCGGCAAGACCCATGAAATCGAGCATCTGCATTGCAGAGCGGACAGCCTGATTCTGCTGATCCCGATCAAGCCCCAGTATGGCTGAAAAGACATTTAACTTCATGGTGTTGTGCGTGCCGATCAGGATATTGTCAAAAACACTGAGTTCCTGAAACAAGGTGGTTTCCTGGAAAGTACGCACAATACCCAGTTTTGAAATGTTTGAAGGCTTGTGCCCCTTTACACTGGCGCCATCAAAGAGGATATCGCCGTCTGTTGGGACATGAAATCCGGAAATATTCTTGAACAGGGTACTCTTGCCTGCCCCATTGGGACCGATGAGGCCATGTATGTGGTTCGCCTCAACCGTAAAACTGACATTGTTCAGCGCTGTCAGCCCTCCAAATTTTTTGGTCAGATTTTTGACTTCGAGAATCGACATCAGGTTTTCCCGAGGCGTCGATTATCCCGGCCAACCATATCTCTGAATTTTTGTGGCAGACTTTCAAGTCCAGCCGGTAAAAACAGGATGGAAGCAATCAACAGCCCACCGTATATTGCCGGGCGAAGTTCATCAAACTCCCTGAACGCCTCATCAAGGACAGATAATACGACGGCGCCGAGGATGGCCCCATAAAAGGTTCTGTAACCTCCCACGATAACCCAGATCAGGATAAACACCATAAAACCGATATCAAACTGCTTGGGCGAAACAGTACCGATATAATGAACTTTTAGTGCGCCAGCCATGCCGACGAACAATGATCCGATGATAAAGGCCAGAGAACGATAGTTCCAGGTATTGACACCTACCGATTCAGCCAGGGGCGCTTTCCAGTGAACGGCATGCAGGGCCAGGCCAATTCGGGATTTTTCAATACGGTAAAGTATCAGAAGGCACAGGGAGACGATGAGCAGTACCAGATAAAAATACGGGATGGGCTCCAGAAAATCAATATTCATCAGTTCAGGCGGCGGAATGCCGCTGATTCCCCCGGTACCACCAAAGGGCTTGATGAAGTGAATCCAGCAAAGTCGAATCGCCTCTCCGGCAGCAAACGAACCAATCAGAAAGTAAAACTGGGTCATCCGGAATAAAGGAAAACACAACAGTGCAGCAATCATTGCGGCGGTGATGCCTGCAACCGGCAGGCCAAGCCAGAACGTAAACCCGAGATGTTTGGTCACAAGCGCACTGGAATAGGCGCCGACCCCCATCATCACGGCATGAATCAGGGACCATTCCCCAGTCAGGGTGACCAGGCGATAACTGACTACCACCAGAACATTGACCACCAGAAAAATCATGAAATCCTGATGATGGTATTTCAGAAAGTGCGGCAGGATGACCAGAATGATCAGTATTCCTGCGACCAGTCCCCACATTCTGTTAACGGTTGTGGTCATACTATTCGCTTACCTGCCGACCCATGATGCCTGAAGGCCGGATAATCAACATCAATACCATTATGAGCAGGCCGGAGATAGTGGCGATAGTGCCACTGAAATAGGTGGTAATGAACGTATGAAACAACGCATAAAAAATGGAGGCAATGACTGCACCTGACAAGCTGCCAACCCCACCTACGATTGTGACAATGAATGCGGTAATAATGATATTGTGACCCATGTGTGGATTGATATTGGTTAACGGCGCCATCAGGGCGCCCGCCAATCCCGCCATGGCCGCGCCGACGCCAATCGCAATCATCGAGACCCGGTTACTGTTGATGCCTTGCAGTCCGGCGGCTTCTCGATCCTGAGAAACAGCGCGCAGCGACCAGCCCAATCTCGTACGGGTCAGGAAATACCAGAGCAGGCCCAACGCGGTTACGGAGACGACAATACTGAACACACGCTGGTTCGGTATGCGCAGAAAATCAAACAGGATCATGGTGCCTTCAAAAGGAGGAGGCACCTGTTTGGATGGCCCGTCGCCACCCACCAGGGTGGCGATCACCTGGAGTATGAACAATACTCCGATCGAACAGATCAGTCCGCCCAACGGGTTTTCACGCATCGGGCGGAACAGAAATCGCTCCATGATCAAGCCGATAGCCGACACCAGAATGACGGCGATGACAATGGTCATCAGAAACGGCACATTATTTTGGGCATGCAGGAACCAGACGGTGTAGGCCCCGACCATGACCAACTCTCCATGGGCAAAATTAACCACGCCCATTACACCGAATATCAAAACCAGTCCAACCGCCGCCAGCGCAAAGAAACCGCTCTGGATAACGCCGTTAACGATGGACTGCAAAAGCAGTTCCAAATTTTAACTCCTAATCATCCAGGGAGGAGCGTGGCCGCCCCTCCCCTTCTACAGGTCTTGCTGAGGTCAGACAGTACGCAAACCCATTGCTTTCATGTGCTTGACCAGCACTTCCTTGTTTTTCGCCAACCAGCCTGCTACGTCGCCGTATTCCTGAATGCGCGCCTTGCCATCAACGATGCGAACAACAGGCCAGCGTCCGACCAGTGCGTTATCAAGGCCCCATAACTGGCTACCCCACCAGTCACCGCCGCCAAACACGAAATCCTGTTTATTGCCGAGCATAGTCGCGGCAACAGCTTCGGTTTCAACACTGCCGGCAGCCTTCGCGGCTTCGATCCAGTTCAGCAGGATTGCAGGATATTCCCAGGCAACGGCGGACCAGTCGTTGGGGTGGTCTTTTCTGAATGCGGCATCAAAGCCTGCCGGGTCCGGGAAGTTTACCCCCTCTTCCTGTAATTTCGGATCATCGAAATCCGGGAACTGGTAGATCGTGCCATTGACGAATTCTTCGCTTGTCTTTGCGATAATTTCCTCGTAATAATCCAGCGTACAGGAAACAATCAGTCCTTCATAACCCTGATGGAACAACTGCTCCATGATCGGGGTGACATAGAAGCTGGTGGCCATACAGACAATGTCCGGCTTCTTGGCAAGCAGGGAACTGACAACAGGCGCAAAGTCGGTGATGTCAAATCCGTGCAGGTTGGTATCAATCACCTCGATACCAGCTACTTCGAAAGCGGCGCTGTAGAGTGCGGCGGACTGCAAACCGTATTCGACGTCGTTGTTGGTAATGATAGAAGCGGTCTTGGCATCAGGATAGTTTTCCGCCAGCCATTCAACCCCGGTCACGTTATACAGTGGATGGGATTCGCAGGTCGCCACCAGATACGCGGAGTCCGGGGTAATATCGCTCGGCAGAAGTGTTGTGGTCAGCACTTTCTTGCGTGTTGCCCAGGGCAACACGGCAGCGACAGTAGACCCACCCAGCATCATCACCATTTTGGCATCGTCTTCATTCACCAGTTTCTTGAAACCCTGCACTGCCTTTTCAGTATCGTAGCCATGATCATAAGATGCAACATTGATATCATAGGTCTCGCCACCGATGGTGACGCCGCCCGCGGCATTGATGTTGTTGGCAATGATCTCGCAGCCATACAGCCCCGGCAGACCCCAAGGCGCATAATCGCCCGTCATCGGGATATTCATGCCCACGGTCAGTGTCTTGTTTTCAGCAAAAGCACGGACGGGGAGCAGGCTCGCTGTGGTAACTGTCGCAGCCCCTGCCACTGCCTGCTTCAGGAATTTTCTACGGTCAGGGCGTTGTATTTTAGTTGTCATAATCTTTTTCCTCTCTAAATCCGAATTTGAAAACATGCATTGAGATAAACCGGGATAATCGTGCTCAACATATCACATATAAAGAACATCCTGTTAATGGCGGCAACCTCACTCATCCCTGATAATACGCTACCAATTTATACAAGTCTATCAGGATTGCCGGAAAACCTGGTCAGCACACATGATTGTGCGATCAATCAGTTCATCAGTGTGCGCAGAAGAGACAAATCCCGCTTCAAATGCAGAGGGTGCAAAATAGACGCCCTGGTCCAGCATTGCATGGAAAAATTGATTGAACTGCGCCTGATTGCAAGCCATTACATCCTGGAAACAACTGACTGATTGCCGGTCCGTGAAAAACAGTCCGAACATGGCGCCGACCTTGTTCGTTGTCAGATTTACTCCATGACGTTCAGCCGAATCCGAAAGGCCATATACCAACCGGTCGGTTTTCTCTGAAAGACTTTCGAAGAATCCGTCCACGCAGACTTTTCCAAGTGTCGCCAGACCTGCAGCCATCGCTATCGGGTTGCCGGAAAGCGTACCCGCCTGATAGACCGCACCATCCGGAGCCAGACAAGACATAATGTCTCCCCTGCCCCCGAATGCACCCACCGGCAGGCCGCCGCCAATAACTTTCCCCAGGGTCGTCAGGTCGCCGTGGATACCATACAGTCCCTGCGCTCCTTTGGGACCCACTCGAAATCCTGTCATCACTTCATCCATGATCAATACACTTTGATATTGGTCACAGATATAGCGCAACCCCTTGAGAAATCCTTCTGCAGGAGGCACGCAATTCATGTTACCGGCAACAGGCTCAAGAATGATCGCTGCAATCTGATCTCCAACCTGATCAAAGATCGAACGGACCGAATCAAGATCATTGTAGGCTGCCGTCAAGGTATGTTCAGCCATCGCAGCCGGCACTCCGGGTGAAGTGGGAACCCCGAAAGTCAAAGCTCCGGACCCTGCCTTTACCAGCAGGCTGTCGGCATGACCGTGGTAGCAACCTTCAAATTTAAGGATCTTGTCACGTCCGGTAAAACCGCGCGCCAATCGAATTGCAGACATGGTAGCCTCGGTGCCTGAATTGACCATTCTCAGTTTGTCGATCCAGGGCATCTGATCACAAATCAACTTTGCAAGCTCGGTTTCAAGGATCGTGGGCGCACCAAAACTCAAACCCGAATTACATTGATTTTTGACCGCATCAATCACATCCGGGTCGGCATGACCGAGAATCATCGGCCCCCATGACCCTACATAGTCAATATATTCCCGGCCATCCTCTGCATAAACCTTCGCACCCTTTGCACGCTTGATGAAGACCGGGTCTCCGCCAACGGATTTAAAAGCCCTGACCGGGGAGTTGACCCCTCCGGGTATGAACTTTCCCGCATCGATAAAAAGGGTTGAATTATTTGTCATTTTCTCAAAACTCAGGGTAAGGAATCCATTACTGTGACATCACAAAGAAAAAGGGCACTCCGATGGAGCGCCCTTATCAAATCCGCTGCGAACATGCTGCCTGATAATCAATTACCTGATTAAAATCGCTGGTATCTCTTCTGAAATTTGCTTACACGCCCGGCGGTATCAATAATTTTCTGCTTCCCGGTATAAAAAGGGTGGCATTCGGAGCAGATTTCCACATGGAGATCCTGCCCCATCGTGGATTTGGTCTCGAAGCTGTTACCACACGCACAAACCACCTTGATATCAGCGTATTGGGGATGAATTTCAGGTTTCATAATGATTTTCAGTGTTTTCTTGTATCGGGACTTTCCGGTTGGGCCGATAGAGTTCAAAGCGGGCGGCGATAATATGAGAATTGGATGGTAAATTCAAGTTTTATAGCCGCATTTCGTTCAATTCCTTATGCAAATCCCTACCGATTCATTGATTTTATGAATTCTTCGTTGGTTTTTGTGACTTTCATTTTATTAATCAGAAATTCCATCGCCTGTAAATCATCCATCGGGTGAATCAGTTTTCTCAGCAACCAGATTTTCTGAAGTTCGGCCGGGTCGGTCAATAATTCTTCTCTTCGTGTACTGGAACGATTGATCACCATTGCCGGATAAACCCGCTTCTCCGCAATTCTGCGATCCAGATGAATTTCCATATTGCCAGTACCCTTGAACTCTTCGTAAATGATGTCGTCCATTTTCGACCCGGTATCAATCAGTGCTGTAGCCAGGATTGTCAGGCTGCCTCCTTCTTCAATGTTACGGGCAGCGCCAAAGAACCGTTTCGGTCTCTGTAACGCATTGGAGTCAACACCACCGGTCAATACCTTGCCTGATGCCGGGGCAACAGTATTATATGCCCGTGCCAGCCGAGTGATGGAATCGAGCAGAATAACGACATCCTTTTTATGTTCAACCAACCGTTTGGCTTTCTCGATTACCATTTCCGCAACCTGGACATGACGTGTAGCAGGTTCATCGAATGTTGACGAAACCACCTCACCCCGCACGGTACGCTGCATATCCGTAACCTCCTCCGGGCGTTCATCGATCAACAGCACCATTACAACAATTTCCGGATTCACCGTAGCGATTGATTGGGCAATTTGTTGCAACATTATCGTCTTTCCGGTTTTCGGGGCAGAAACAATCAATCCCCGTTGTCCTTTACCGATCGGTGCGATCAAATCAATAATGCGTCCAGTCAAATCTTCTGCAGATCCATTTCGACGCTCAAGGCGCATCCTTTCATCGGGATGCAGTGGGGTCAAATTTTCGAAAAGGATTTTCTTCCTTGCATCTTCTGGCGATTGAAAATTGATTTCCTCTACCTTAAGCAAGGCGAAGTAGCGTTCGGAATCCTTTGGAGGTCGAATTTGTCCGGCTACCGTATCACCGGTTCTCAAGCTGAATCTTCTTATCTGGCTAGGGGACATATAGATATCATCCGGGCCAGCCAGGTAGGAGGATGTGGACGACCTCAGGAATCCGAAACCGTCCTGTATTATTTCCACTACTCCTTCTCCTACTATTCTTTCACCTTGCTTGGCTTGAGCTTTGAGGATCGCGAATATCTGATCCTGTTTACGCATCCGACCAATGTTATCAAGGTTGAGGGAGCGGGCAAGATCGGCAAGTTCCGTGGGAGTTTTTAACTTTAAATCACGAATATTAATTGACATGGAAGGAAAAGGTGATTGGTGGAAATTACGCGCCCCATCAACAGAAATTCATCACTGAATCAATTAAGGGCGAATATCAAGAGAGTATTTGTCATTCAGAATGCAATCTGAACAACTGCATCGCAATGATGACAGCAATCATATAGGGCTTCGATACAGATGTCCAGTCTGGTTGTTACCAAATAATCGAACAAATTAGTGACTCAATACACTATAAAACAGCCGTAAATCACTCTAAAATCCAGATATTGTGGCTGAATACCTATTTCAACTTTCATCCGACAAGAAAGGGACTTTGCGATCTCAGATTCAGGAAATGATTGTCAATTCCATTCTGGAAGGTCATTTCGAGCTGGATTCACCGCTGCCATCAACCAGAAAACTTGCCCGTCAATTATCCGTTGCACGTAATACGGTTGTCCATACCTACCAGCATCTGGTTGATGAAGGATTTCTCATTTCAAGGGAGAGAAGCGGATTTTACGTTAATGCCGAAATACTTAAAGGGCGGATTAATACCCCCAAACAATCCCGGCTGTTTGACAGCAAGGTGAACTGGAGTAAAAAACTTACCGTCGAACCTCATGTTTTTCGGCAAAACCTGAAACCGATCAACTGGAATCAATATCCATTTCCATTTATTTGCGGTCAATATGACCGGAGTATTTTCCCGATTGCTGACTGGAGAGAATGCGCCCGGGAAGCCATGACCATCAATGCAATTCATTATTGGGCAAAGGATCTGAACGATCAGGATTATCCAGAACTGATCGACCAGATCCAAAAGAAAATACTGCCCAGGCGCGGTGTGTGGGCAGAAACCGATGAAATACTGGTTACGGTAGGCGCCCAGCAGGGGCTGTATATTACAGCCCAGCTTCTGCTCGATTTTAAAAGGATAGTCGGATTCGAGAATCCGGGTTATGTTGACGCAGAAAATACGTTTGCCGTTTTCACCCCGAACATCCGCCCTCTTGAAGTGGATAATTCCGGATTGATACCGGATGAACAATTTGCACAATGTCATTGTGTATACACTACTCCCAGCCATCATTATCCGAGTACAGTGACGATGCCAAGGGAACGGCGTAATGAATTGATAGAGCAGGCTCACAGACATGATGTCATCATTATTGAGGATGATCATGAATCAGAATTCAATTATGTCGGCGAACCCACCCGTGCATTAAAAAGTCTGGACACTGATGGCAGAGTGATTTATATCGGAAGTCTGTCGAAGACGCTGGCCCCCGGCATTCGTCTTGGTTATCTGGTTGCGCCGCGATTATTCATTCAGGAGGCCCGGGCACTGCGCCGATTGATGTTGCGCCACCCGCCGAGCAACAACCAGTTCATCATTTCCGAATTCCTGAAGCGCGGATACCACGATGCGTTAATCAAGAAACTCAGTCAGACGCTGCATGAACGCTGGTCCTTGCTGGGGGATTTACTGGAACAGCATTTCCCCGGAAACAGCCAACGTCCCACTTTTGGCGGCTCAGCATTCTGGGTAGAGGGTCCTGGCAATCTCAATGCCAGGCGACTGTCACAAAAAGCCGCTCAATCCGGAATCCTGTTTGAAGCAGGTGATGTATTTTTTCATCAGGACGACCCGCCTGAAAATTTTTTCAGACTCGGATTCTCTTCCATCAGAACCAACAGAATCCAGCAGGGCCTGGAGAAGCTGGTCAGCCTGATTGACTGAAAACAGGGGGCTTCACCGTATTAATCGCGGGAAACGACCCGGCGCTCAACCGTCGGTGACTTGATTCTTTGATTTTCTGACTTCCAGCAACTCGATTTCAAACACCAGTACTTCATTCGGACCGATGATCTGCCCTGCGCCTCTATCGCCATAAGCCAGGTCCGGCGGTAACACCACTTGCCATTTATCACCTGGTTTCATCAGTTGCAGTACTTCCTGCCAGCCAGGAATAATCGACTGCAACGAAAATGAAGCAGGTTCCCCTCGATCATAGCTGCTGTCAAACACGGTGCCATCTATTACAGTACCACGATAATGAACCAGAACAGTATCAGTCAGAGACGGACTGTCGCCCTCCCCTGCGACGAGTACTTTGTACTGGAGGCCGCTTGGGGTTATGGTCACCCCCTCCATGGATTTATTCTGCTCCAGAAATAACCTGCCGGAATCCAGGTTTTCCCGGGCTTTCTGGTTTGCTTCGTCCATCATCGCTATTTCCACCTTTTGAATTATCAATTCGACATCATCGTCACTTAACAACCTGTCTTTTCCGGACATGGATGTGACCAGACCCTCGATCAATGCCTGCATTTCAAAACCATTTTCGGCATTGAATTGCGTAAGTACTCTTTCTCCGAGTTTCAGACCGATTGCGTAACTATACGTTTTGTTCTCCGTGTCCAGTTTGAGTTCCTCTTGCGCCAGCACACAAATCGGGACAAGCAGGATAAATACGGCAACCGCAGTTTGAAATTTCTTGAACATCTTGTACTCCTTATTTAATTTATAGCCAGGCTTAATCAGGCCTGGAGCGTGGATTATACTTGAAAGATCAGATTTCCAGTATTTGTATTGCATCCTCTATTCTTCGGGGTGCAATTATCTCCAGACCACTTACCGGAGACTTTGGTTTGTTTGCTGCAGGAATCAACGCACGCTTGAAGCCTGATCTATGAGCCTCCCGCAGACGCTCGATACCTCTTTGTACCGGACGCAACTCCCCGGACAAGCCGATTTCACCAAATACAACAAGGTCACTGCCCATCGCCCGATTTTTGATGCTTGACAGGATTGCAAGCAAAACAGCCAGATCGGAACCGGTTTCAACTACCTTGATTCCTCCGGCCGCATTAACGAACACATCGTAACTGTTCAACGAGATACCTGCATGACGATGGGCAATGGCGAGTAACATTGCCAGTCGGTTATGTTCCAGCCCGACACACAATCTCCTGGGGTTGGCAAGAACACTATCATCTACCAACGCCTGAATTTCAACCAGCAGGGGGCGGGTGCCCTCCTGTGTTGCGAGAACAACGCTCCCGGGTTTTTCAGCGCCATACTTGCTGACAAACATCGCAGAAGGATTACTCACGTCCTTCAATCCCTGCTCCGTCATCGAAAATACGCCGATCTCATTTACGGCTCCGAATCGATTCTTGATAGCACGAATCACACGAAAACTATGCGAACTGTCACCTTCGAAGTAAAGTACACAATCAACCATGTGCTCAAGGATACGGGGTCCAGCCAAAGCCCCCTCTTTGGTCACGTGACCTACCAGGATCAGACGGCAATTACTGTGTTTCGCATATTTGACCAACCTTGCCGCACATTCACGCACCTGGGAAACACTGCCGGGTGCTGCACTCAAAGCGTCGCTGTAAAATGTCTGGATTGAATCTGCGACCAGAACCCCGGGGGATTCCCGGTTCACGACATCAAGTAAATTCTCGAGTCTGTTTTCGGCCATCACATTCACTCGCGTCGAGTCCAGGCCCAGCCGATGCGACCGCAACGCAATTTGCTCGGTGGATTCCTCTCCGGTTACGTAGAGCACCTTCGATTTGAGACTGATGCAACACAGGTTTTGCAGCAACAAAGTGGATTTACCAATCCCCGGGGCGCCGCCAATGAGCACAACAGACCCGGCCACCAGGCCCCCTCCCAGCACTCGGTCAAATTCGGCGCTTCCGCTCGATAGTCTTTCTGTCTGACTGATCCTGATGTCACCCAGTTTCTCGATCCGGGCTTTTGGAGAAAATCCGGAAAATCGACCTACTGCCGCAGGGTTTTTTTCAACCTGCTGCTCGATCAGCGTATTCCAATCGCCGCATTCTCCACATTGTCCAGACCATTTAAGGTTTTCAGCGCCGCACGCAGAACAGAAAAAAGTCGTTTTTGAAGAAGATTTAGCCATGTTTCGCATCCCCCGTCACAATCCTGGGAATCCGGGCTGTGACCTTGCACAACAATTCATAAGGTATGGTTTGTGCCCACTCGGCAACTTCTTCCACCGGCAAACCCTCTCCCCACAAAGTAACTTCATCGCCGACCTCAACATCGGTATGGCTCGTGACATCGACCGTAATCATGTCCATAGAAATACGACCTGTGATCGATGCCCTCTTCCCGTGAATCAGGACACAGGCTCTGGCATCAATATTCCTTGGGTAACCATCTCCATAACCGAACCCGACAATCGCGATACGCATCCGGCTATGGGAACGATAGATTCCACCGTATCCGATCGGCTGATTCCTGTCGACGGCTTTGACCGAGATCAGCCGGGCTTTGAGATTCATTACCGGTTTCAGGTTGAGATTACCCTGACCACCGCCAGCGAATGGAGAAACACCGTACAACATCAAACCTGGTCGGACCCAGTGCTTGTGAGTATCTTTTCTTCGTATTATTCCCGCCGAATTTGCCAGGCTCATTTCGCATTGTATTGATGAAGAAGCGGATTCAAAGTTTTCAAGTTGCCTGTCAGTATACCGGTCATCCGGAATATCGGCATTAGCTAAATGGGAAATGACTCTGACTGTCCTGACTGACGGAAGCGCCTGCAGTAAAGCACAGGTTTCCGATAGTTGTTGACCGGGAATACCCAGTCGATTCATACCCGTTTCGAATTTGATCCATACAGTCAACGGCCCCCCTGACCAGGACTGCAACCAGCCAACCTGCTGGTGACCATGGATCACAGGTTGAATATCATATTTCTGGAAATCCTCCAGTTGTGACGGATGCCAGAATTCAGACAGGACCACAACCGACCTGCAATTCTGGATTTGGCGGCAAAGAATACCTTCAGCCAATGTAGCCACAGCGAAACTATCAACCTGTTTGTATATCAATTCAGTAATGATGGCCAGACCATGTCCATAAGCATCCGCCTTGATCACCGCCAGAATTCTGGAACCGGGGGCGTATTTCCGTATTACCGAAATATTATGATGCAACGCCTGGGAGTCAATCAGCGCCCAAGCGCGCAGAAGCCCGATTTCCGGTGATGGACGGGTTTCAGTCAGGGACAATTTGACATCCGGATTGACTATCGGCAAATTGACTATGCAGTGTCCATGTGAGACGAGGCAAAATTTTCGAAGCGTGTAAACTCTCCTCTGAAGGTGAGTCTCGTAGTGCCTATCGGGCCATTCCTCTGTTTGCCGATAATCAGTTCAGCCACCCCTTTTTGGCTGGTTTCCTCATTGTAAACTTCATCCCTGTAAATAAAGAAAATAACATCTGCATCCTGTTCAATCGCACCCGATTCCCTTAAATCCGACATCACGGGCCGCTTGTTGGGTCTTTGTTCAAGACTCCGGTTCAACTGCGAGAGCGCGACCACGGGAACTCTCAGTTCCTTTGCCAGGATTTTCAATGCGCGTGTAATACCGGATATTTCAGTTGCACGGTTTTCATTGCTGTCAGGGGCATTCATCAACTGCAGATAATCAATAATTATCAGCCCCAGTTCCTGGTTTTCACGCATCAACCTCCGTGCCCTTGATTGTATATCCAGAGTGTTCAGCCCGGCGGAATCATCAATAAAGATAGGCGCCTTATCCAGTAATCCTAATGCAGAATACAGTCTCGGCCAGTCTTCATCAGTCAAACGTCCGGTTCTGACCTTGTTGGAGTTGATCCGACCCAGGGACGATAACATGCGCATCGCTAATTGCTCACCTGGCATTTCCATACTGAAAATCGCCACTGGCAGGTGTTTATCCACGGCAACATATTCAGCAATATTCATCGCAAATGATGTTTTACCCATCGAAGGCCGACCTGCTATGATGATCAGATCACCTTGCTGTAATCCGGATGTCGCGCTATCGACATCTGAAAATCCGGTAGGGATACCGGTAACCACTTCCGGGGATTCGGATAACGCTTCGATTCGATTGATCGAACTCGCAAGCAGATCCTGGATCGGGGTGAATCCCCGCTGACGCGCTCCATCGCGTTCCGAGATATCGAAAACCAGATTTTCTGCCTGATCAAGTACCTCCCGCGGGATTTTTCCTTCCGGATTATAGGCCAGATCGGATATGTCATTGGCAACTGATATCAACGACCGCAGTATTGATTGATCCCTGACTATTTTGGCGTAGGTGAGAATGTTTGCCGTACTTGGCGTATTATTCGCGAGGGTTCCAATGTAGGTCAAGCCGCCCACGTCTTCCAGCTTGTTTTGTGAAGCCAGCCATTGCGAAGTCGTGATCGCATCCGCAGGATCCCCGGCGCTGTGCAAACCGCCGATTGCCTGAAAAATCAAGCGATGGTTCTGACTGTAAAAATCCTGGTCGCCGACCTCCTGTATGACTTCATCCCATTTCAGATTATCAAGCAGCAACCCTCCGAGCAGTGATTGTTCGGCCTCCAGCGCCTGGGGAGGAAGCTTTAGTGAAACTGCCATTAGTTGATCAAATCATGCCTGGATACTTCATGTTTGTTGTGTGAACTGAACGTGCCCTTGATTTTCTGGAGTTACTCTGAACTTCCGGTTACTTCTGCCTCGACATGGATCGTGACTGTGAAATTCACCTCGGGATGAAGAATCACGTCAGCTTCAAACTCACCGATATGTTTTATTGTTCCATCAGGCAGATGGATTTCAGATTTTTCGATGACCGTTCCGCCTTTACTCATTTCTTCTGCTATGTCGGCTGGCGATACAGAACCATAGAGTTGGCCTTCGTCACCACAAAGCCGGGACAATGATATCTCCAGGACCGCCTGTTCCGCACGAGTCTGCGCCTTTTGCAGTCGGCTCGCCTGATCAGCAGCAATCTGCAAGCGCTTTTCTTCTGCCAGAGCCTTTGATTCAGGCGTCGCCCGCATGGCTTTTTTCTGAGGAATCAGAAAATTCCTGGCATAGCCATTGCGGACATTCACCAAATCACCTATGTCTCCGGTATTTGGAATTTTCTCCAGTAGTATGATTTCCATATTACCTCCTAGTTATCGTGTTGGTCCGTATATTGAATCAATGCAAGAAACCGGGCACGTTTGACCGCAGTGGACAATTGCCGTTGAAAATGGGTTTTCGTTCCGGTACTTCTTCTCGGTAGAATCTTGCCTGTGTCGCTCGTATTTGCGGCCAGGATGTCAAGATCCTTGTAATCAATGGATTCGATCCCTTCGGCAGTAAATTTACAAAACCGGGGTCTTCGTTGAAATCTGGCCATCAGGCTACCTCCACGATTTTCTTATCATCAGCTTGTTCAGTCGTTTTCTCAGGCTTGTCCGCAGTGGTTTCTGATTTGAAGGTCCTCTCTTCAGTTCTGGGTCTCTGATTGCCTGAATCTTTTGCAGCTTCCGCCGCGTCTTCCCGCGCCTTTGCCCTGGCCATACTGGATTCTTCGGTAATGGCCTGTTTCCGGCGTATCACCAAGTGGCGCAGGATCGAGTCATTGAATTTGAAGTTTCGTTCAATATCCTGTAAAACGCCCAGGCTGCATTCAATATTGATCATGATGTAATGCGCCTTGTGAACATCATTGATCATGTAGGACAGGCGCCGACGCCCCCAGTCTTCAACACGGTGAATTTTACCGTCGCCGGATGTGACCATATCCTTAAAACGGTCAATCATGGCAGGCACTTGTTCACTCTGGTCAGGATGGACCAGAAAGACGATTTCATAATGTCTCATAGATTCTCCCTATGGGTTATATCTTTCCTCCGGGATCAGGATACCCAAAAGGTAAAGAAAGGAGGTAAAAGGAATTTGTGGCGTGGATTGTATAGAAACAGCATCAACTTAACAAGCCATCGAGGGCGATTCACTTGTAGTATACAGGATATCCAGTCACACCTTACATCGTGATAAACTTCATTCAACAATCAATTGCATAACCCGCATGCCGAACTCCGAAAATAAATCAGATATCGATGCCACAGAGACAAGCGAATGGCTTGATGCCCTGACCTCTGTTATTCAGGCGAGTGGTCATGAACGTGCGCATTTTCTGATCGAATCCCTGATTGATCGTGCAAGGAGAACGGGGATTCATATCCCCTACCAGGCGAATACCGCTTATCTGAATACCATTCCAACCCATATGGAGCAACCGAGTCCGGGAGACCATGGGCTGGAACGGAGAATCAGGGCGTTGATTCGCTGGAATGCGATGGCGATGGTGATACGAGCCAATCGAATTTCCAGTGAACTCGGCGGGCATATCGCCAGTTTTGCTTCTGCAGCGACTCTGTACGATGTTGGCTTCAATCATTTCTGGCGCGCCAGCACCCCCGACCACCTGGGCGACATGATTTTTATCCAGGGGCACTCCGCTCCCGGTATTTATGCAAGAGCCTATCTCGAAGGACGCCTTCACAAAGAGGACCTCCGATTGTTTCGACAGGAAGTGGATGGAACCGGGCTGTCTTCTTATCCCCATCCGTGGCTGATGCCTGATTTCTGGCAATTTCCCACGGTATCCATGGGACTTGGACCGATCATGGCGATCTATCAGGCCAGATACATGAAATACCTGCACAATCGCGGGTTGATTGATGCCGGTGACCGGAAAATCTGGGCATTTTTAGGTGATGGGGAAATGGATGAACCCGAATCGATGGGAGCCCTGGCTATTGCAGGCCGGGAAAAACTGGATAATCTGATCTTTGTGGTGAATTGCAACCTGCAAAGACTGGATGGTCCGGTCAGAGGGAATGGCAAGATCATTCAGGAGCTGGAAGGCGATTTTCGAGGGTCAGGCTGGAACGTCATCAAACTGATCTGGGGTGGATACTGGGACAAATTGCTGGCACGCGATGACAAGGGATTATTGAAACAGCGCATGGAAGAAGCAGTGGATGGTGAATATCAGGCATTCAAAGCCAAAGACGGCGCCTACGTCAGGGAAAAATTCTTTGGGAAAAACCCTGAATTGAAAGCCATGGTCGCCAATATGACCGACGAAGATATCTGGCGTTTGAATCGGGGCGGTCACGACCCGCATAAAATCTATGCGGCATACCATTCGGCGATTCAACATTCCGAACAACCCACAGTGATACTGGCGAAAACAGTAAAGGGTTACGGTATGGGTGAAGCTGGAGAGGGCCAGAATACCACCCACCAGCAGAAAAAAATGGGGGAAGAAGCGCTGCTGGCGTTCAGGGACCGGTTCAACATCCCCCTGACCGACGAAGAGGTCGCCGAAGCACCCTTTTACCGCCCTGAAAGGGATTCTCCGGAGGTTCGTTATATTCTGGAACGAAGGGAAAAACTGGGTGGTTTCTTGCCGGCCCGCAGAAGTGTGTGTGTGCCTGGATTCCGATTTCCGAAGGCGGACATTTTCAAGTCCCAATTCGAAGGCACAGGCGATCGTAATATTTCGACGACCATGGCCTTTGTCAGAATTCTGTCTGCACTGGTCAGAAACAAGGAATTGAAGGATTACATCGTGCCGATCATTCCCGATGAATCCCGTACTTTTGGTATGGAAGGCATGTTCAGGCAGTTGGGTATTTATTCCCCTGAAGGACAACTGTATGAGCCGGTCGATTCAGATCAACTGATGTTTTATCGTGAAGACAAAACCGGACAGGTACTCCAGGAAGGGATCAATGAGGCGGGGGCGATGTCGTCCTGGATTGCCGCCGGGACCGCTTACAGCAACCATAACCTGTTCACCATTCCATTTTTCATTCTGTATTCGATGTTCGGATTCCAGCGCATTGGCGATCTGTGCTGGGCCGCCGGCGACAGTCGGGCACGCGGCTTCATCATGGGGGGAACTGCAGGAAGAACCACGCTGGCTGGCGAGGGACTGCAACATCAGGACGGCCATAGCCTGGTATTGGCATCCACGATTCCGAACTGTATTTCCTACGACCCCGCTTACTGCTATGAACTGGCTGTGATCATTTATGACGGCATGCGCCGCATGTATCAGAAACAGGAAAGCATTTATTATTACATTACGGTAATGAATGAAAATTACGCCCACCCTGCGATGCCCGAAAACTGCGAAGAAGGCATCCTGAGAGGAATGTATTTACTCAGGCGAACGGGGAAAAAGGGAAATATCCACAAAGTGCAGCTATTAGGGGGTGGCGCTATATTGAGGGAGCTTGAAGCCGCAGCCGGGTTGTTGGACAGCGATTATGGCGTCAGCGCTGATATCTGGAGCGTGACCAGTTTTAACGAACTCGCCCGTGATGGCCAGAATATTGAACGGAAAAATCGATTGAATCCGACTGATACGCCCGAACAAAGTTACGTGGAAATGTGTCTGGGTAATTCCGAGGGACCCGTTATCGCAGCAACCGACTATATTCGGCTTTATGCTGAGCAGATCAGAGCGTTTGTACCCAACAATTACTATGTATTGGGAACGGATGGATACGGCCGCAGTGATACCAGGAACAAGCTGCGTAGATTTTTCGAGGTAGACCGCTGCTATATCGCGCATACGGCGTTGAAAGCGCTTGCCGACATGGAATCATTCAGCCTTGAAGGTCTCGAAGAAGCCGGCCGGAAGCTCGGCATTGATGCCGATAAACCCAACCCGGTCACGGTATGACCGACATGACCCGGATTACCATTCCCGATATTGGCGATTTCGATGAAGTCGAGGTCATAGAAGTGCTGATCAATATCGGCGATCTGGTTGCCATTGAAGACCCGGTCATTACCCTTGAAAGCGACAAGGCAACCATGGAAATTCCCAGCCCGGCCAATGGAACGGTTACCAGTATCGCAATCTCGGTCGGTGACAGAGTGGGTGAAGGAGCGTTGGTGGCAGAAATTTCGGATGTCGAGGGGCAGGCTCCTCCTGAATCCGCATCCGGGGAAGACAAGAAGAACGATGAGGCAGCCCGGTCTGTTACACCCCGCCCTGCCCGACAGGACTCATCCCGGGATGAAATTCAGGATCAGCCTGAAATTCAACCCCGGGAGCCATCCATTCAGACTGAAAATTTTTCAACGACTCTGCCTCATGCGAGCCCGGGTATTCGGCGATTTGCGCGGGAACTCGGTGCGGATTTGAGTTTGATCACCGGTAGCGGACCCAAAGGCAGGATTCTGAAGCAAGATGTAAAAAACCGGGTCAAGCGGCAACTCACTGAAATGCCAGCGGCCAGCCGACAAGGAGGATCTGGCATTCCAGCCATCCCTGAAATCGATTTTTCTGAATTCGGCGATATAGAAACCATCAGGTTGACGCGTATAAAGAAATTGTCAGGTCCTCATCTGCAACGGGCATGGTTGAACATACCCCACGTCACCCACCATGATGAAGCCGACATTACTGAACTCGAGGCGTTCAGACAATCCCTGAAAGAGGAAGCCGGTAAGAAAGGCATCCGCATTACCCTGCTGTCGTTTGCTATCAGGGCCCTGGTCGGAGCGCTGAAAGAATACCCGAATTTCAATGCTTCACTGGCGCCCGGCGGCGAACAACTGATATTGAAACGGTACTATAATATCGGCATCGCAATTGACACGCCCGATGGACTGGTGGTGCCGGTGATCCGCAATGCTGACCAGAAAAGCATCTTCAATCTGGCACAGGAGCTGGCAGCCTTAAGCGAGCGGGCCCGTAACAACAGGCTCAGGTCGGAAGACCTGAAAGGCGGATGTATCAGTATCTCAAGTCTGGGAGGGATTGGCGGCATTGCATTTACTCCCATCGTAAATGCTCCCGAAGTTGCAATTCTGGGCATTTCCCGATCAAAAATGACGCCTGCCTGGGATGGTAAGAATTTTAGTCCCAGACTGATTCTGCCATTGAGTCTATCTTATGATCATCGGGTTGCAGACGGAGCGGAAGCAGCGCGATTTACCGCCAGTTTGACCAGGTCGTTTGCTGATGTACGTCGTTTATCACTTTAAGTATTAACTACATGTTATTGAATATATGTATTATTTATTGGAATCGACATTCTTGATCGGAGGTTTGTGACTGTGCAGGGAGAACGTCATGCCCAACTTGTTGTGCTCGGCTCGGGCCCAGGAGGTTACACTGCTGCATTCCGGGCAGCGGACCTTGGCCTCCAGGTGATCCTGATTGAGCGCTATCCGTGTTTGGGCGGGGTATGTCTGAATGTCGGCTGCATTCCTTCCAAGGCATTGCTTCATGTTGCAAAAGTCATCTCGGATGCCTCAGAGGCAAGTGAGATCGGGCTGACCTGGCAACCTCCCGAAGTTGACTTGCAACAAACGCTCAAATGGAAAAGCGGGATTATTCACAAGCTTACCCAGGGACTGGCGGGACTGGCCAGTAAGAGGAAGGTCGCCATAGTACAAGGTATCGGAAAATTTACCGGACCGAACATGCTGGAAGTTGAATCGGAAGGCAAAACCCAATCCATTTCCTTTGATCAGGCGATTATTGCGGTCGGCTCACAAGCGACCGAAATCCCGGGGTTGCCTGGGGGAGACGAACGAGTGATGGACTCAACCAGCGCACTCGAACTCAACGACATCCCGCAAAATCTGCTTGTCATCGGCGGCGGAATTATCGGTCTCGAGATGGCAACGGTCTATCACTCCCTTGGCAGCAGAATAAGTATTGTTGAAATGATGAATGGCTTGATGACCGGCGTTGATGCGGATCTGGTCAGACCGTTAATGAAAATTATCAAGGGGCAGTACGATAATATATGGCTGAATACCCGGGTTACCCGAATGGAATCTCTTGAAACCGGAATCAAAGTCCATTTTGCAGGGAACGATGCCCCCGAAAACATGGTGTTCGATCGCGTTCTGGTTTCGGTAGGTCGTACTCCCAATGGTCACCTGATCAGCGCAGAACAGTCCGGGGTAGTGGTCAACGAACATGGATTCATCGAGGTTGACCACCAGCAGCGAACCACTGTTCCCCATATTTTTGCGATCGGAGATGTCGTTGGAGAACCGATGCTGGCACACAAAGCCGTTCACGAAGGCAAGGTCGCGGCTGAAGTGGCAGCGGGAATGAAAAGCGGATTCGATGCGCGTGTTATTCCGAACGTCGCCTATACCAACCCTGAAATTGCCTGGGTGGGAGTCACTGAAACCGAAGCCAAAGCCAAAGGACTGGAATATGGCAAAGGGGTTTTCCCCTGGGCTGCAAGCGGTCGTTCCCTGTCCCAGGGACGAAGCGAAGGAGTGACCAAGCTATTATTTGACAAAACCACTGAACGCATCATCGGAGCAGGTATTACCGGCAGCATTGCCGGTGATCTGATTGGGGAAGCGGTGCTGGCAATAGAGATGAATGCCGATGCCCGGGACATCGGACTGTCGATCCATCCACACCCTACTCTGGCCGAAACGCTTGGTTTTGCCGCGGAAGCATTTGAAGGCACCATTACCGATCTGTATATGCCCAGAAAGAAATAAGGCTTTAGAGCGTTTCCTTGGTTGATTGTTGCAAAAAACGCTTCATTTCACGGATCACCCTTCGAGTACGCAGAGATTTCCCGTTCAGTTGCAGGTCAATTAAATACCGGGTCAGCATGCCGGCCTGCAGTTGAGCTTCCCTGCTCAGGAATTGTTCCCTGTCGAGTGCAATCAACGTCGACCCGCTGATAGCGCCACCATCCTCCCTGGCGACGAGCACCGGCCCTTTTTCGGGGTAATACCGGTAATTCATGTCATGTCTGATCGCCTCCCCTGATTCAACATCATGATCCAGGATCAAACCAAAGCCGATCTCCCTGAGCAGATATTTCTCGAAAACACGTAAAACAACGACCGGATTCCGCCGATCGATCAGGGCAAGCATCTGCTCGTGGTACTTGTCGAACAGGGCCACATGGGCGTCATGCCGGTACAACAGTTTCAGGATCAACTCGTTGATATAATATCCGCAACCGATCCCTGTACCCGATAACTGCGGTATAAAGCCAGTTTGCTCAATCCCGGTCAGAATTGGTATCTCTCCCCTGCCGGTCCAACTGACCAGCAAGGGTATAAAGGGCAGAAACAGGCCCTGGGATTGTGATTTTTTTCTCCTGCATCCCTTGGCAATCAGCGTCAATCGTCCGTATTCCCGGGTAAACACCTCGATCATCAGACTGCTTTCACTGTATGGCCGTCGATGAAGAATGAATCCAGCCTGTTGTTCGACTTTCCTCATGATTACAATTTCCTGTCTATCGACCCTTTCCTGACTCTGACCCACAAATTCAGGAATACCCTGTGTGCAATGACTTTCTCGATCTGTCGCCTGGCGTGAGTGCCGATTTCCTTTAATTGCTTTCCGTCCTTGCCAATAATAATGGATTTCTGGCTGTCTTTCTCTGCCCACACAATCGCATCAATGCAGAGGATATCGCGGGTATTGATTTCGAACCTGACCACCTCCGTTGTAATCGCATAAGGCAACTCTTCTCTCAGTTTTATGAATATCTGTTCTCTTATCAATTCAGCGGCCATGAAACTATCAGATTGATCAGTGATCTGACCTTCCGGGAAACCACGCGGCCCATCAGGCAAATACCCGGCAACCAATGCCAGAAAGCCTTCTTTGTCGGCAAGCCTTAACGCTGACAATGGCACTATTTCCTTGAAGTCATGAATTTGCATGGACTCCTGCATGATTGGCAACAAACGGGATTTGTCTTTCAACCGGTCGATTTTATTGATGATCAGAATAACCGGGACATCCCTTGATTTTGCATGACTGAAAATCCGGATCAGATCCTCGTTCCAGCCGCGATGATCAATCATGAAAAGAATGATATCGACATCAGCCAAACTGGTTATTGCGGTTCGATTGATCAGCTTGTTCAGATATTTATGTTGATTATCATGCAGCCCAGGCGTATCAACAAATGCAATCTGGTAGTCCCGTGTGGTTGTTATGCCGAGAATTCTGTGCCATGTGGTCTGCGGGCGCCGCGAAATAATTGAAATTTTTTGTCCGACAATCTGATTTAACAGCGTCGATTTTCCTGCATTGGGCGGGCCGATCAATGCAGCAAAACCGAATTTGTGATTGTCGGTCATCAGCTATCATTCACCAAGTACAGCCAGCACCTGCTCGGCTGCCGCCTGTTCCGCAGCTTTACGGCTTCTGCCCCGGGCAATAAATGTCCTGTCGATTCCAGACACGGAACAGGAAACCTCGAAGGTCAGATCGTGAGCTTCACCGTCCTGTTTTAAAACACTGTAGACAGGCAACGGACAGTTGTCCTTTTGCAGTTTCTCCTGCAATCGGGTTTTGCTGTCCTTGAGATTACTGGGTTGAATATCCGCCAGGAGCGTCCGATACGTTCTATCGAGAAATTGATTGACCGGTTCAATACCTCCATCCAGATAAATCGCGCCGACGACCGCTTCGAAAGCATCAGCCAGCGCGGGAACACGATTGCGACCATCATTTTTCAACTCTCCGCTTGCCATTATCAAATACCTGTCAAGGCGCAATTCACGCGCCAGCGAAGCAAGTGTGGTATTTCGAACCAGCCGCACCCTCATCGTGGTCAGGTCACCCTCATGCAACTGCGGGAACAACCTGTACAGTGATTGCGATATGAAGAACCCGATGATACTGTCGCCAAGATATTCCAGGCGCTGGTTATTCGGTAAACCCATGTTGCTTGGGTGTGATAATGCCAGGCAAAGCAGGTCACGATGATTGAATCGGTAGTCAAGCGCCCGTTCAATCGTATCGATGTCAATCACGTTGATGGCCAACCGTTTTACCAGTACCGAATGGAATTATTTAATACTGTTGCCGATCTGATCCCATTCGATACCGCCCCCGCTGGCGCTTTTCCAGCTGAACCAGATGAAAAATGCCTTGCCGACCAGGTTGCTTTCCGGCACAAAGCCCCAGTAGCGACTGTCATTGCTGTGATCCCGGTTATCCCCCATCACAAAATAATGCCCTTCGGGGACGTTGACCTCTTCGAGATTACGTGTGAAACCCTGATCATCGAGTATGATGAGATGCTCATCACCATCAAATATTTCTACCTGTTGGTTGGCTGATTTCCCTTTTAATTTATCCTGCACAAATGCGTATCGCCCGTCATCCCGTGTTTCAACTGGTGTTCCGTTGATCGTGAGTTTCTTGTCAATATAGGAAAGTCTATCGCCTGGCTGACCGACCACCCGCTTGATGAAATTCAGTTTGGGGTTCTGGGGATACCGAAACACTATCACATCTCCGCGTTCCGGGCTGTCGATCGGAAATACCTTCATGTTAACCACCGGCAGGCGGATTCCATATTTGAATTTGTTGACCAGGATGAAATCCCCTATATGCAAACCCGGCAGCATTGACCCTGACGGAATCCTGAACGGTTCAATCACAAATGAGCGCAACACAAAAACAAACAGAATAATCGGAAACAACGATCTGGCAAATTCAACGATAACCGATTTTCTTCTCCTGCGGTTCAACATTCTTGCAAGCAACAGGATGCCCCCGGTGACCAAAAGCACGATAAACAATATGAGTGAAAAATCCATAAAACCCCTTTGAACTTCAATTTCTGGTAAATGGTGGCCGATTCTAACCCAAATCAGTCCCGACTGACTTTCAACACCGAAAGAAAAGCTTCCTGGGGGATTTCAACCGAGCCGATCTGCTTCATCCGTTTCTTGCCCGCTTTTTGTTTTTCCAGAAGTTTTCTTTTGCGTGTAACGTCGCCGCCATAGCATTTTGCAGTAACATTCTTTCTCAATGCCTTTACCGTTTCCCTGGAAATGATCCTGGCCCCGATCGCCGCCTGGATCGACACGTCAAACATTTGTCTTGGTATCAGTCCTCTCATGCGTTTGACCAGATCGCGAGCACGGTATTGACTCTGTTCCTTATGAACAAGAATCGCCAGCGGACCCACTTTCTCGCCGTTGATCAATACATCCACTTTCACCATATCGGCAGGCCGACTATTAATAAATTCATAATCCAGCGAACCATAGCCCCGGCTGACAGATTTCAATTGATCGAAAAAATCCATTACGACTTCGGTCAAAGGCATCTCGAATTCGATCATTACCTGGCGTCCGTGGTAATGAATGTTTTTCTGTATTCCCCGCTTTTCCACGCACAGCGTGATGATTGCACCGACATGCTCTTGCGGCGTCAGTATGCGGGCAATAATAAAAGGTTCCCTGATTGTTTCAATATAGGATGAGTCCGGCAAATCTGCCGGATTGTCAATCAATATTGATTCTCCGTTCTTTTTCAGGACTTCGTATACCACGGTAGGCGCGGTGGTAATCAAATCAATCTGATACTCCCGCTCAAGACGTTCCTGAATGATTTCCATGTGCAACATACCCAGGAAACCGCACCTGAAGCCAAATCCGAGCGCCTGTGAGGATTCGGGTTCAAAAGACAGGGATGCATCATTCAGACTGAGTTTGTTCAATGCCACCCTGAACGCTTCGAAGTCGGCGCCATTAACCGGATACAGACCCGCAAATACGGTCGGTTTAACCTCCTTGAATCCCGGCAATGGAATTTCTGTCGGCTGGTTCGTCGAAGTGATGGTATCTCCGACCCGGGCTGATTTTACTTCCTTCAGTCCGGCAGTCAAAAAACCGACATTACCTGCACTGAGAGATTTGACGTGAACCGGTTTTGGGGTGAATACCCCGATGTTTTCGACCTGAAACCCGCGCCCGGTCGACATCATTTTTATCTTGTTTCTCCCTGGCGCTATCTGCCCTTGCATGATACGTATCAATACTACCACTCCGAGATAATTGTCAAACCATGAGTCCAGGATCAATGCGCTGAGTGGTGCATTCCGAGAACCTGCGGGTGGGGGTAACAATAAAACAATCTGTTCAAGTATTTCCTCTACTCCCTGACCGGTTTTCGCACTGACCGATAATGTATTGCTGCTGTCTATGCCGATTACTTCTTCAATTTCCTGAATCACTCTGTCCGGTTCTGCGGCGGGCAGGTCGATTTTATTGAGCACAGGAATTACCGTAAGCCCAAGGTCAACTGCGGCATAACAGTTTGCTACGGTTTGCGCCTCCACACCCTGGGCGGCATCAACCACCAGCAACGCGCCTTCACAGGCGCTCAAGGAGCGTGACACTTCGTAGGAAAAATCAACATGGCCCGGAGTGTCGATCAGATTCAGTTGATATCGGCGTCCATCGCGAGCCAAAAAAGTCAGGGTGACACTTTGTGCTTTTATGGTAATCCCCCGTTCTCGCTCGAGCTCCATCGAATCCAGCACCTGAGCCTTCATTTCGCGTTTTTCCAGTCCACCACAAAACTGGATGAAACGATCAGCCAGGGTAGACTTGCCATGATCGACATGGGCAATAATCGAAAAGTTGCGAATCCGGGCAGGGTCGCAATTACTGAATATCGGTTCGGGCATCACTGCGTCATATCGAATCGGGTTGACATTGTCCGTTAGAAAGAACTTTAGATTAAGTCGAACTGATTGTCAGCCCGGACATAATTTTCCGGAACGGGCAATCCAGCCGGTATTTTAACGTAGACCTCGGATAAAATACCAAATACTAAACGAAACCCGTCTCTTGAGGAAAAAGTGGAATCACTGTCCAGTGCGACACTCGAAGCATTTTCACTGCTGTTGAGCGGCGACCGGGAGTTGTGGGAGATTATAGGAATCTCATTCCGCGTATCCGGTACCGCCATCGCGATTGCCAGCCCGTTCGCATTATTCGTTGCCTTTGCCCTTGCCTACTTCAACTTTCCTGGCCGACGACTGATCATTTCGTTGTCAAACACATTACTCGCATTCCCCACTGTTGTGGTAGGCCTGGTTCTATACCTGCTGTTATCAAGACAAGGGCCGCTCGGGGATTGGAAATTACTGTTCACACAAACGGCGATGGTGCTGGCGCAAATCACTCTTTGTCTGCCGATACTGATTTCAATGGGACATTCAGCATTTCAGGCGATTGATATAAGGGCATGGGAAACAGCTAGAACTATGGGGTGTAAGCCATTGAAAGCATTCATACTTGTTTCTAATGAAGCCAAATTTGGATTGCTTGCTGGAATGTTCGCCGGGTTTGGGCGAATAATTGCAGAAGTGGGCGCCTCAATGATGGTGGGCGGCAACATCCTGCATCATACCCGCAATATCCCGACTGCGATTGCGCTTGAAACCACTAAAGGCAATTTTTCGCAAGGCATTGCACTTGGCATCGTTCTGGTTGCCCTGGCATTTTTATTGAATTTGCTCCTGCATTATTTTCAGGGTCGGGGTAAACTGTCGATATGATTGATCATCCAATAATCCAGTTCACCGAAATTTCGAAATCATTTTCGCGCACGAAGATATTGACAGATGTCACCGTCACCATTAACGGTGGGCGGATTTATCTGCTAAGCGGTGAAAATGGCGCAGGAAAGAGTACTTTACTGAAGATATTGTCAGGATTGCTTACCCCTGACCAGGGCTCTGTGGATTTTGGTTTCCACAGTCGGTCGATAAAGCGAAGCAGAAAGGAATTGCTGCGCTATCTGATGTATATGCACCAAAGCCCCTATATGTTTGCGGGCAGCGTGTCCAGAAATCTGTCCATTGCCCTCAATCGCTTTAAATTTTCAAAACACCGGGACAGGGATATCGATGATGCACTGCACTGGGCTATGCTGTCCCGGCATAAAGCGGTGCCTGCAAAATCCCTTTCGGGCGGTCAACAACAAAGGGTGGCGCTGGCCCGCGCCTGGCTTCGGCAACCTCCGTTTCTGTTATTGGACGAACCGGTCACAAATATGGATGCCCCCTCTGCATTGCGAACGCTTGAGCTTTTACAAAGCCTGAAAGATGCGGGCGTGGGTATCGTGATCAGCAGCCACAATCATCAGTTTTTCAGCGAACATGTCGACCAGCACCTGATTTTGTCGGATGGCAGATTAACCAGCGTAGAGGATGTCGAATACAGTGGAAACGTGACATCCATCCACCGGGACAACAGTGCAAAATCGAAATTCGGCTGACCTGCCGGATAATCTGACCGCACTCGTTCTGGCAGGCGGCAGGGCCAGGAGGATGCAGGGTCAGGACAAGGGATTGTTGAAAATAAACGGCAATGCAATGATTGGGCTTATCCTCCGGCAATTGGAAGCCCAGTGCAAAGAAATCCTGATCAATGCGAATCGCAACCTTGCCGAATATCAACAGTATGGGTATATCGTGATCCCGGATCAACATCCGGATTTCCAGGGGCCGCTGGCAGGGATGTATTCCGGCTTGATTCATACCCGGACTGACTGGATGATTACAGTACCGTGTGATGGCCCGATTCTGGCAACAGACTATTGCAAGAGGATGATGGAGGCGACTTCAGATTCCGCCAGGAAAATCGCAGTGGCTTATCTCCAGGACAGAATCCAGCCAGTCTACGTACTGCTTCACCGCTCACTGAACGACAGCCTGGCTGCCTGCCTGCACTCAGGGGAAAGAAAAATTGACCGCTGGTATCAGCAGCATGATTTTTGCAGGGTCGATTTTTCTGACAATGCAGATATGTTCGAAAACATCAACACCCCTGACCAATTGGCCGCAATCTCGGCTGAATTGCTGGCTGATGCCACCCTGGAGATGCCGTCAACACCCTCCCTCCCCGATCAAGGCCTGCCCCCGACCTGATCGGGGGCCGGGGACGGGTCCCCGATCAAGTCGAGGACAGGCTCTGAGGGGGAATCACAGAAACCGAGCCGTCAGGCGATGGCTGATGCCGCCCCGTATATGGACAGTGAGTCAGGCAAATTCTATGGTGATTCGTCGATTCTGCTTGCCCTTGTTCTTGATGCTTTCGACCCGAACCGACCCGATTTCACTACTGCTGGCGACATGGGTGCCACCACAGGGTTGCAAATCCGCTCCGCCAAACTGAACCAGCCTGACCCTGCCGCTACCCATCGGCGGCTTGACCGACATGGTACGGATCAACTCCGGTTGCGCCGCCATTTCCTCGTCTGTAATCCAGCGTAAGGTCATCGGGTGATCCTGCTGGATTATTTCATTCAATCGCTGTTCCAGATCCGTCTTTTCAGGCGGGTCCGGTAAATTGAAATCAAGCCTGCCGCTGCCATCCCGAATCGAGCCCCCGGTGACAGGAGCCGGAACCGCTACGCAAAGCATGTGCATACAACTGTGCATTCTCATCAGGCGATAGCGTCGCTCCCAATTCAATGAAAGCATGACCTCTTCCCCTGATGTCGGAAGATTGTCACGCAGGCTGACGATGTGCAGATGCTGTCCAGCCATTCTGTTCTTGCAGCAATCAATCACGTCAATGACTGTACCGTCAGCACGGGTTAATGTGCCGGTGTCTCCGGGTTGTCCTCCACCCATCGGGTAAAACACGGTTTGATCAACCGATATGCCATGCCGGTCGCCATCCGGATAAACAGCCGTCACCCGTGCCGTGCAGGATCTCAGGTATCCGTCTTCGCGAAATAATTCTTCAGTTCTGGTCATGGTCACCACCTCATACACACTCGATTTGCCTGTCAATATCCAGACTGGGAAATTTTCGCTCTTACCATTTCTGCGACCTCGACTGCAAACAGGCCATCTTCACCACTGACCAAAGGACGCTTGCCATGGTTCACACAGTCAATGAAGTGGGCAAGTTCAGCATCCAGCGGCAGTTGAGGGGCGACCTGAATTTCCCGACGTTCAAGTTCCGGAAAATTGCTGCCTTCCTTTTTCTGCACCGTTCTTACTTCAGATAATTGCTGAGTCAGGAAATTCAACCCTAGATAGCTATCCTCGGAAAACACCCTGATCCGACGAAATCGATGGGTCGATACCCGGCTGGAAGAGACGTTGGCAACCGCTCCGTTTTCAAATTCCAAGCGCGCATTGGCAATATCAACATGATCAGTCAAAACCGGTGTGCCGGTGGCGGAAATTGATTTCAGTCCAGCCTGAATCAGCGACAGCACAATGTCAATATCGTGGATCATCAGGTCAGTAACCACATCGACATCGGTTGCGCGTTCGTTGAATTCCCCCAACCGGTGTACCTCGATGAATCGGGGTTGCCGCGCCAACTCCGCTATTTTCATGACCCCTGCATTGAAGCGCTCCAGATGCCCGATCTGCAATATGGCCCCGCCCGCTTTGGCAATCCGGACAATCCCTGCGCTTTCTTCTACAGTCGGCGCCACCGGCTTTTCAAGCATGGTATGGATGCCGGCTTCGAGAAACGGGCGTGCAACAGGCAAGTGCACGCTGGTCGGAACCACGATGCTGACCGCGTCGATTCGACCCAGAACATCTTCAGCGTGAGTCAGCGCCTGACAGCCACAGCTTTGCGCAACATCCTGTGCCACTGCCGCATCGGTATCCACCACTGCAATCAGGTCAACATGATCCATTTCATGATAAATCCTGGCATGAATTCGACCCAGGTACCCTACCCCGATGACCGCAACCCTTACCTTCTTGTTATTATTCAATTTGACTGTCAGTTCGTCAGGAGACATAACATGGAGATAATATATTATTATAATTCATCCGGGTAATGTAATCACTTGTATAATTCCCGGTGACACAGCAAGAAACTATCGTAAAGTGATGAATAAGAAAAACCCGGTTCTGATTACCGGCTGTTCAACCGGCATTGGGCATTGTCTGGCTTTGGGCTTGCATCGCCGAGGCTACCATGTCATAGCAAGTTGCCGCAATCTGGATGATCTGCCTGCTCTGGCTGAAACCGGAATGGACACGGTTGTGCTTGATCTGGATGATCCTGAATCCATCGGGAATGGCCTTGCCAAAACTCTCGAACTGACCAATGGAAAGCTGTTCGGATTGATCAATAATGGTGCGTATGGACAACCCGGCGCGGTCGAGGATCTGACCCGGACCAGTTTGAAAGCCCAGTTTGAAACCAATGTTTTTGGAACCCAGGAGCTGACCAACATGGTTATCCCGATCATGCGAAAGCATAAAACGGGCAGAATTGTACAAATCAGTTCCGTGCTCGGGTTTGTCTGCCTGAAATACCGCGGCGCCTACAATGCCAGCAAGTATGCTTTGGAAGGGTTAACCGATACCATGCGCCTGGAACTGGCCGGGTCCGGGGTCGAACTAAGTCTGGTTGAACCAGGTCCGATCACCAGCAAATTCAGGATTAATTCCTACCTTCAATTTATTAAACACATTGATCGAGACCTCAGTGTTCACAAGTCAGAGTATGAAGAACTCGAAGTACGCTGGCAGAGTGACCACCCGACCCGTTATACACTACCGCCCGAGGCGGTATTGGAAGCCACCATCCAGGCGCTGGAAAGCCCTCGCCCCAGGATCAGGTATCGAGTAACGACACCAACAAAAGTACTGGCTGTACTGAAACGCATCCTGCCCGACAGGATGCTGGACAGATACCTCGGTAAACGCTGATCAGGACGTGCGTAACGCCTCGATACGTTCATCAAGTGGCGGATGTGACATGAACAACTTCTTCAGGCCGAAGCCATTGGCGCCGGATATACCGAAAGCGGCCAGTTGATCAGGCAGTATTGCGGGTTCATGCTCGGCCCGCAGCCGTTCCAGTGCGGCAATCATTTTATCCTTTCCGGCAAGGCTGGCTCCCCCTTCGTCGGCCCTGAATTCCCGTTTTCGACTGAAATACATGACGATGGTCGAAGCCAGAATACCCAGTACCAATTCGGCAATAATAGTTGTAATCCAGAACCCTGGTCCATGGCCCCGTGCATTTTTAAATACCGTCTTGTCGACCAGTTGACCAATAACCCGGGACAGGAATATGACAAAAGTATTGACCACTCCCTGGATCAGTGCAAGGGTAATCATGTCGCCATTGGCTATATGGCTGACTTCGTGCCCTACCACGGCTTCAGCTTCATCCCGGGTCATTACATCCAGCAAACCGCTGCTGACCGCAACCAGCGCATTATTCCGGTTCATACCGGTGGCAAATGCATTGACCTGCTGACTCGGGAAAATCGCCACTTCCGGCATGCCGATCCCAACTGTCTCCGATTGTCGTTGAACGGTTGAAACCAGCCAGGCTTCGCGCGCGTTTGCCGGGGTCTCGATGACCTTTGCCTTGGAAAATCGCTTTGCCATTGACTTCGACATGGCCAGCGAAACAAAAGAGCCGATCATGCCGAAAAGGGCAGCAAAGATAAGCAGGCCGGTTAAATCCTGGCCATACTGCGCCAGATAAGGATCAATCCCCAGGAGTCGCATGGTAATGTTCAGAACAAAGATTATCGCCAGGTTGGTCATCAGGAAATAAAAAATTCGTCCGCCCATAACCTGTTCCTCCCGCCCGGAATATGATCAGTCCTGCAACAATGCCATCATGGTTTCGGCATCACTCACTTTAAGCTCCGGGCCGGACAACTCGATATTCAAATGGGTAATTACACCATCTTCGGCAATCAGGGCATAGCGTTGCGAACGGACGCCAAAATTGCGTTCGGTAAGATCCAGTTCAAGACCAATCGCCTCAGTCAACGAAGCGCTTCCATCTGACAGCATCAAAATATTGTCTTCCACATTCTGGGCTTCACCCCAGGCGCCCATCACAAAGGGGTCGTTCACTGCCAGACAGACGATCGTATCAACGCCTTTTTCCTTTATCGCAGCGTGGTGAACCACATACCCCGGCAAGTGGGCCGCGTTGCAGGTCGGCGTAAACGCGCCCGGCAACGCGAACAGAACAACCTTCTTGCCTGCAAATATCTCATCAGTCGTAATATCTGTCGGCCCATCGGCAGTCATTGTGGAAAGGGATACATTAGGAATCCGATCCCCGATTTTTATGGTCATGGAAAACGCCTCATCTGATTGTGAATGGATAATCTTCGCGTGCTATGCGACATCGGGGGAATTATACACATCATTATCAATTTTTCCCCGCCCTGTACAGAAAAGTCCTTTCTGCCAATCGCGAGCGGCCTGTTGATTTTCTCGATGGTTCAAATCAGGTTTTGCTTTTGACAGACAGACTGCGTTCTGACTTCACCAGACAATCATCGAAATCAACAACCGTAATCCCACAACAATCACATACCTTCCGCACTTCCAGATAATCGAGACGTCGCTCTCCTCTTTCATATTTTGATACATAACTCTGCGGTTTCGCCAGTTTTTCCGATAACTGTATCTGCGTCAATCCGGCGCTTTTTCGCACCTGCCGGATCGTCTGCTGGAACGCAACCTGCCACCGTCCCCAAGGGCTGTTTGTCATATTGGACTTGACGTTGACAAATATCCTATTGTGGGATATTGTCCTATTTATCCCATTTTAGGATATTTTTATCGTAAACCCGCTGATCGTCTGCGCTGCACAGTGAGGGGTTCGGATTAATAGCAGGGTTTTTTGAAATTCAATTTATTTATTTGAGGATATTACCCATGAAAATACTCATTACCGTTGCAACGTTGTCCATGTTGAGTTTGTCGTATCCCTTGCTGGCGTTGGAATACGACTTTGAAAACCACCCGTCCGGCGTTTCTGGCCACGCTTCTGTCGTGGAAACAGATGGTGAGTTGACTCTGGTATTTTTAAACGGCGCTCAGGCTCGTCAAGCCGCAAAGCTGCACTCCATTTTGAACGCATACGGGCAGAATTATGATTTTGAAAACGCACCGAATGGAGTTAGGGGTTATGCTTCAGTGGCAACGACCGACAAAGGACCAACCTTGGTGTTTGCAAGTGGTCACAAGGTATGGCCAGCAGCAAGATTGCATGAAATTTTTTCCGCTTATGGTCTGGCGCTTCTGGATGACAAGGGTGAACCCATACCTGACAAGGATCTTTCATTCTCCAGCGCACATGTGCTTCTGTCGGCGCTCGAACTCCATAACATTCTGACCCCATATCAACAACCTTGATTTCTAAGTAAGGCTTGATCCGATTGGTTTTTTGCACCGTGGCCCGAACGGCCACGGTGCATCAATTTATCTATAGATAATGAGGACAATATATGACTAACAACGCTAAAAATAATGAGAACATGGAAAAGCAGGAAAAACAGGAACCGGATCACGTAAAACGAAACCGGCTCAAAGGCCTGGTTGCGGGAAGCGTACTGGTTGCGGCCAGTTCCGCCCAGTGGAACAAACCAGTGGTGAACAGTGTACTGCTGCCCGTTCATGCACAAACATCTCCCGCGCCCGGGAATGTCACCGCAGGCCCCGGAGCGGGGTCCGCTATGCTGTCCTTTACCGTGACTGACCCGACCACCAATGTGGCGAGTCTGGCCGATGCGCCGTTCGGTTTCAGGGTGGGGATGGTGGATGCCACGACTGGAGATTTTGAAGTCATGATCTCACCGAGCAGCCAGACGGCTAGCCGGACGCAAGGGTCTGGCGCTTTCGATTGGCTAGTGCAACCCGCTATCGCACAAACGGCGAATCAGATTGTCATTACCGGAGGCTCCCTGACCGGAACAGTCGATCTGGTGAATGGCGGAGAAGCCGAGGCCGATGGCAACCTGATATTGGGAACCGGTGAAGGAGTGGGTTGTGATTGCCCGGTTTTATTCACCATACAATACAACGCGCAAACGAGGAGAATCGAATTTGACCAGGCTGAGTTCGAGCTGGATTATGATATTGCCGAATTCATAGGAACTTGCGCGTCCCTGAATCTGAATATCACTGAACTCGGCGGAGTCACCATTACCGCACAAGCTGAAGACTTTGAGGCAGTGCCTGTAGTGACGACCACCACCTTGCCCCCGGATACGGAATTTGCGCCAGCAGATGCGGCGGAATTTCATGCAAGATTCAATACGGCGCTACGCACTCCCGGAAATTGGCGCAAACATTTTAGCTTTGACACCCAGCGCACACTGGAGTTGAGCCTGGACGGGGCGACAGCTATAGAAAGAAAAATGCATGACCGATCCGGAAATCCAATCACCGGCAGAATAAATTACGATGCTGGATGGACTTATGAGAAAACAGGACCTAATACCGGGACATTATATCTGATGGACAATCCTTCTGATTACGAATTTGACAGAACATTATTCCTCACTTTTGAAAGTGCACGGTCGGGAACTGCCCGATACGTTGAGTACAACGCGGACCCAGGCCCGAATGATGTATCTGACTATACGGTGAGATTTGAATGGTGAAAGACGAAAGCGCTCGTCGGGAGTTGGAGGGCGTGATAGTTCAGGTTAATCCTTTTTACGATGGCCCTGTCGGTTTTTTGCCAATACAGGTAACTATCCCAGGCTTTGGATGAAAATATAAGGTTCACTTAAGCAGTTCACGCTCAATCCCTTTGCCAGCGTCAAGTTCTGCGATTGACTCCAGTAAATTTCGGGCATTTGCGGGTGAACGCAGCAGGTAGGTGGTCTCCTCCATGGACTGATAATCCTCCAGGGAAATCATGACAACCGGAGACTCGCTTTTTCTGGTAATAATTACAGGAGTATGGTCATCACAAACCCGCCGCATGGTTTTGGATAAATTTGAACGAGCATCCGTATAGCTGATGGCATCCATAAAAACCTCCTTGATTTGATATAAAATAAAGTGCAGATATAGCAAATATAGCACAACAAGCAAATCAATCTACGGACTTCACCACCTCATCGGAGGCTTTGGCCTGCCTTCGCTTGGTCCAGCAACCTTCGCCGCCCGAGGACAAGCTCTTATCAGGAGATTTATGACGATAGCAGCTGACCATCATTGCTTCCCGGCATTGGATATCTGAACGACTGCGCGCACCTGTTTCATTACAAGGAACATACGCGCAGGGTTGCTTGAGAAGGTAGCGAAACCGAAGCTTTCGTACCACGCCTTGCGCCGTTCGAACGCCCTTTCGCCGCCGTCCGGGATGACATCAAGAATGATTGCATGGCAGCCAGCCATGTCGGAAACCATGCACGCCTTTTCGAAGACATGGTGCATAAGGATGCCACCTATACCTATACCCTGTCCCGTCTTGTCTACAGCGACCTGCCCCAGAAACAACACGGGAATCTCCCCGTGGTCCGGCGCTCCTCGTGGTCGACGCTTGAGTCCGTCCACATTCATCATACCCAGATTAATCGAATGGTAGCCCAGAATTTTTGCGCTTCCCTCTGCGACGACGACATAGACACGAGTCATGTCATCCTTCTGCTGTTTCCTTGCACTTAGCTTGAGATAATTATTCAGACGGGAGACACCACAATCAAAATCGGCTCGGTCGTGCCGCGTTACATCGAAGTGTTCAATTCTGAGAGCCGGTGGTTCAGTCGGCATGAACCACGCGTGAACGGTAGTTTTCAGCCGCCTCAAGAGCGCGCAGGGTTGGCGCCGGTGGGGCATCCAAGGCCGCGATGAACATCTCGGCATCTTCCGGCGTCAAAATATGCCGGGACTGCAATTCAAGAACACGGGTAGCCTCACGCTCAATCGCCGTGCGCAAGAAAACCGATTTGTCTACAGCAAGCGCAAGCGCGGCACGTTCAATCAAGACTGCCAGACGCTCATCGTGACGCACCTGGGTTGTTCTGGTCTGTTTCGCCGGAGTCCTTGACACGGTTTCGAAATTGAGCATGATTGCCTCTGAATAAAACAATATATAATATATTGTAGTGCGATTCGCACTACATATCAATAGCAAATCGACTAACACAACGCTTAACCGCAAAAGCGCGATGATCGACACAGAAACACAACAAAAAATACAGGCTCATCGCCTCCAGCAAATTCGACGTCGGCTAAGAGAACATGATTATGCCGGAGTCGTTCTGTTTGATCCCATCAATATTCGGTATGCAACCGGAAGTCGAAATATGCAGGTGTGGACCATGCATAATTTCTGCCGATATGCGGTCATTCTGGAAGCAGGGGGAGTCATTCTGTTTGATCTTCCAGGTTGCATGCATTTGTCACAGAACTTAAATCAAATTACGGAATTCAGACCCGCTGTCTCCACCGACTATATGATCGTGGGAGAGCGCTCCGATGAAATGGCGGACAGATGGGCCACCGAATTAAAATCAGTGTTACACGAATCTAGCATACAGCAGGAAAATATCGCCATTGACCGGGCCGACCTGGCGCTGTGCCTGGCATGTCAGAAAGCGAATATTCATTTGAAAGACGGCAAATCTGTCATGGAAAAAGCAAGAGCAATTAAATCCATTGCGGAAATAAGGGCACTCAAGTGGTCACTTGGTACTTGCGAGGACAGTGTTCGTGATCTGAAAGACCGGCTTGAGCCCGGAATGAGAGAATCGGAAGCGTTGGCGCTACTGATTAAAGGTTGCGTGGAACGGGGCGGTGAGTATCCTGAGACGCGACTGCTGACCAGTGGCCCAAGAACCATTCCCTGGTTCCAGGAAACATCTGATCGAATCATTAATAACGGAGACATGATCGCACTTGATACCGACATGATCGGCCCATTGGGTTTTTATAACGATATCTCCAGAAGCTGGGTTGTGGGTGATAGAAAACCAACATATAAACAAAGGAAGGCATACGCAATCGCGCATGCACAACTACAGCACAATACAGGTCTGCTCACTCCCGGTATGGGATTTCTGGAATACTCGGACAAAGCCTACCAACTCCCTGAGAACTGTCTTCCCAATCGATATGCGGATGTCGCTCACGGCTGCGGCATGGGCGTAGAGTATCCTCTGATCTGGTATCGGGAGGATGAAGAATGGGGCGCCTATGATGGTGTATTTGAAGAGAATATGGTAGTTTGCGTCGAATGCTACGTCGGAGAAATCGGGGCAAAAGAGGGCGTCAAACTGGAACAACCGATATGGATCAAATCTGACGGCCCCGAGTTGTTGTCCGACTTTCCCCTGGAAGATACCTGCCCTGGAGGATAAGGTGAGTCACAGCAATTCCCTGGACTAATCATGACACAACCTGTCGATCAATAATGAGCGCCGCAACCCGCGTGCTGCAGGCTTACCTGTCAGCTCTGAAGGCAAAAGATCTCGACGCAATAGGCGAGATGAGCACCGCGCACAGCCTTTTCGAACTGCCCTTCCTGAAACCCAACCGCCTGGTCGGAAAAGCAGAAATTGTAAAGGCGCATGCTGAAATCTTTGCCAATCTCAGCGCCATCGAGATCAGCCTGGCCAATACCGGTAACAGTGATGATCATGCCATCGGTGAGGGCCAACTCTGCTTTACTCGCAAAATCGGTGACAGCGAGAGCATGCCGGCGGGTATCGTCGCTGTAGTCCAATAACGACGAACTGGTGCGGATCAGCCTGTATTGCGATGCACGCAATATTCGCCTCTGGACCGATAAGACCATCATGTGAGGATGCCCCGATGACACCAACAAAAGCATTCCATGCCTACTGTGACGCCTTCGCAGCTGGCGATCATATTGCAATGGCCGACCTGTTTACCGATGACGGCGTATTCGAGGCGTCGTCCCTCGACGCGCCGATTCGTGGCAGGGAAAATCTGCTGTCACAGCTGCGCATAATTTCAAACGCCTCGAAAAATATCCACACCGAGGTTGGAATCGCAATCGAAACCAGTGAACTCGGGCATTTCGAAGGCAGCTACGCCGCAGAGGTCATCGGTACTGGCGGCAAGCTTGACGGGTCAGCCCACCGTATCGATTTCAAGTTCGTTGCCGTGGTCGAGATGCGCAACGGCAAAATCGCCCGCCTGGCCGAAATATTCGATACCCGTCCGCTACACCCCGAGGAGCGGCAATACCTGTGGTCGTTGAACCGGCGCACACCCTACTGGGAAGGAACCGTAGCGGCCAAATGCAAGGAATGGAGTGTTTATAACAACATGTACTTTCCAATGATTTACAGCCAGATTCCCTACGAAAGTTACTGCGCGCTGCTTGAGGGTGTTACCTTGTGGGATGTTGGTCTGGAGCGCCAAACGCAGCTGAAGGGACCCGATGCGCACGCATTCCTGAACTACCTGTGCTGCCGGGATATGTCTGAAATGAAAGTCGGCGATTGCCGCTACGGCTTGATGTGCGACGACAAGGGGATGATGATGGGCGACCCCGTAGTGCTGTGGCCGAGTGAGGACACCATCTGGATTTCACATGGCAATACCGATATGACTTTGTGGGCACGGGGCATCGTCATGGGGTCGGACTGGGACGTTGAGGTCAGTGAACCCGATGTCGCACCACTGCAGATTCAGGGTCCGTTGGCGCTCGGCGTAATGCGAAAGATCTGCAATGCTGATCTGGAGGGCATGAAAAACTACACCTGCATCGTTACCGAAGTCGCCGGGCAGCCCGCGGTAGTTTCGCGCACTGGCTGGAGCGGTGGTTTCGGTTTTGAAGTATTCCCCTACTCCAGCGAGCGCGCGCTCGAGTTGTGGCAGGCGATTCTTGATGCCGGCGAGGAATTCGGTATCAAGGTGACCGGGCCGATTGTCGGACGCGCCATCGAACGTGGTGTGACTGATTCGAGTTACTACAATAATTCCGACATGAATCCGCTGGAGGAACTGAGCGCGCATCTGGTCGATGTCGACAAGCCGGCTGACTATATCGGCAAGGCAGCATTACAGGATATTCAACAACAGGGTGTAAAGCGGCGCTCGGTGGGGCTACTGTTCAGCAACGACGTACCACGGCTTGAATGGAGTTGGGACCTGATCGACCCACGTGGTAACCCAGGCGAGGTGCGTTGGGCGATTTATTCTTTCGCGCTAAACCAATACATCGGAATCGGCCTGGTAGACCACGAGGTCGAAATCGGTGAAATGCTCGACATCGAGCATCCGCGCGGCAGTTGCCATGCGGAAGTAACACAGGTGCCTTTCGTCGATCGCTCGAGCTGAGCAGAGTCATGCGCGTACTGGCGGTATTTTGTCATCCCGATCCCGATTCGTTCAGCGGCGCCCTGCTCGACCGGTTTGTTGCCGGCACCGAAGACGCAGGCCATGACTGTGAAGTCGCCGACCTCTACCGCGAGGGCTTCGACCCGCTCATGAGCATGCGCGACCGGCAGCAATTCGACGGCGTGCCGATGCCGCCGGACGTACTCGTGGAGCAGGCGCGCATCGAGCAAAGCGACGCGCTGTGCCTGGTGTTCCCGATCTGGTGGTACGGTATGCCGGCGATGATGAAGGGCTGGCTCGACCGGGTCTGGTCCGCGGGATGGGCTTACCACAGGAAGCACGATCCCGAGGGCAGCCTGCTGAAACCTCGCCCCTGTACGCTGCTGGTACCCACCGGCGCGTCACGGAAACTGATGGACAAATGGGGTTATGATCGGGAAATCGATCACCTGTGGCGCTATGGCGTGCTGGGTTACTGCGGCGTCGAACCGATCAGGATTCATCTGATGCTGGATGCCGGATGGGACCGGGGCGCCCATGCCGGCCACCTCGAAACCGCTTACCGGGCGGGGAAGGAAATCCATGAACCCGATAAGGAGAATGAATAGTGGCAAAAGTGACCTTGTGCAAAAAGTTACAGCAGCCACCAAAGCACTACCGACAATACGCCGACGGACATCGCATTTGAAATCAATACGATGGATGCAACCACTTCCGGCTGTTGATTGTATTGTTCCGCAAACAAAAAATTCAACACCGCGGGCGGAAATGCGGAAAATAATATCAGCAACCCTGCCTGAAATGCAGTCAAAGGCAGTATCCAGACTGCGATGACCGCGAATAAAAGCCCCGACAACGGACAGACCAGGCCGGATACGATTCCAATTTTCCAGTGTTCCATCTGAGTCCTTTGCATTCGCACGCCCAGGGAAAAAAGCATCAGCGGAATCGCGATTTGACCAACCATGGTAATCGGCAACTGTATGACTTCGGGAAGTTTGACCCCTGTAAAATTGAACACGAGAGCAAGTATCATCGCGATATTGACGGAATTGCCAATCAGACTCTTCCACGACACTGCTCCTCCGAAGAGATAAACACCAAGCGTGAAATGCCCCAGATTGCTGACCAGAAACAATATGATTGCAGCTTCCAGCGCCTGATCGCCAAATGCCAGGACGGCAACCGGCAACCCCAGATTCCCGCAGTTGTTGAACATCATGCTCGGCACGAACGCGCGATTGGGATATTTCAGAATCCGTCCTGTTGGCCAGGCTATCAAACCCGACCCGAGAATAACCAGGACCCCGCCAACGATTAACCAGCGATAAGTGACAATCGCAAACTCCCCGCTTGATACGACGTCAAATATCAGCGCGGGCAAAAAGATACGCAAAACAAGACCATTTGCCACCCCCATATCGGGCTCGAACCTGCGAGCGTACAGAAACCCAATCAGTACAATGAAAACAACAGGGAATAGAATTGAGATGATTTCCAACAGGAATTCCGGGCGCGGGTTTGAACAGGATTCTTTCGGTTTGTCAGCGTGGCCAAAGTCAACCGAACGTCCCGGGACACGGGTGGTTCGGGAACAAAAGCCCTACCGATAAATTTCCAATTGACGGATTATATTCTGCCTTGCCCTGGTTTCCAGAAGAGCATTAAAATATTCCGTGTAATAAATACGGCTTCTGTTCAGCAACCGACTCATGAACTTGATCTGCCCGCTAACAAATGCCTCGTCATTCAGGTGATTGTTTTCCTCTCTGATTTTTCGTCCATCATCGACGAATCCTTCCCAATCCTGGCCAAAACCACTTAGATCAATATCCACCACGAATCGGGAATATGGGTCAGCCGGAACTTCCTGGTGAGTGGTAAACAGGATACAACGGTTGACCGCATTGATGATGTCCGGATTCAGCCTGCAATCCGCCTGGGAGGAAAACCACCGGGCGCTTTGGGCTTCATTGTCACTGGCTGAGATTTCATAAATTGCGTCATGGAACCAGATTGACAACTCGATAATATCCTTGCTGGTCTGCGTAAGGTCGGTGTCCATCAAATCAAATCCTGCCAGGCAATAGCGGATGTGATCGCCGGTATGGTAGACGCGGTGTGATTCGCCGTATAGCTCCTGCAGCGCACGATATATGTCAACGCAATCGGGGTCATCGAACAGTGCGCAACGATTCCAAAGGGCAACAAACCTGTCTGCTTTCATGCAATCTACGTTGTCATCCATGCCGATACACAACCTCGATTTTATTGCCATCGTGGTCTTTTATGAAGGTAGCATAATATCCTTTCCCGTATTCGGTTCTGTAACCCAGTTTACCATCGGATTCAGCCCCGTTGCTGATCGCTGCCTGCCAGAACCGATCCACCTGTGATATCGAGTCCGCCCTGAAAGCAATATGAACGCCATTGCCGGGGACCGCCCGGGCATCATCGAGAGGCGTATTGACCCAGAAGTCATAGTCGTCTCCATAAGCAATCGCCTGCCCCGGGATTTCATATTTCCGGTAAATATCAATCAAGGATAATACACAATCATAGAACTCGCCCGCAGCATTCAAATCGTTTACACCGACGGACACATGGTCAATAATGGTTTTCATCGGTTCCCTTCATACTCATGAATCAGAGGAAATCCACCCCGCCGGTGACCAGATCGTATTCAGCGCCTACCAGCATGAGCCTGCCCGCTTCGACAAGCCGCCCGAGCAGTTCTGAATCCTGGGTGAGAGCAGTCACCTGGGCCCGGACATTGGCCCTCACCGCTTGCCGAATAAGCGTATCGTGATCGGTATGCACAGCCGTGTCCGGCAGCGATTGCACTGTCGGGCGGATGCGGTTCAGGATGGCATCCAGGTTTCCAGAACAGTTTTCGGAAGAGTTGTCAGGTTCTTTCAGCGCTGCCTGAATTGCGCCGCACCTGGTGTGTCCCAGCACCACCACCAGAGCGATGCCGAACAGACCGACGGCGAACTCCACGCTGCCCACCTGAGACGGCGCCGCCACGTTGCCCGCCACGCGAATGACGAAGAGATCGCCAAGCCCCTGATCGAACACCAACTCCACCGGCACCCGTGAATCGGAACAGCCAAGGATGATGGCGAACGGAGTCTGACTGTCAGCAAGGCGTGCGCGCCGGTGCGAACCGATAGCATCGCTCCGACGCCGACCGGAGACGAAACGCCGGTTCCCTTCCTTCAGTCGTTCGATTGCTTCCAGGGCGGTGGTCATCTTCCTACTGGTAATGGATTCCCAGAATTTCGTAAATTCTTTTGCCGCCCGGCGCGGCAACCTCGATTTCGTCGCCGGTATTCTTGCCAAGGAGTGACTTGCCGATCGGCGAGCTGATTGAAATTCTTCCCTGACTCAGGTCAGCTTCGAGATTTCCGACCAACTGGTAGGTAACTGCCTGGTCTTCATCGACATCGTAAAGATCAATGTACGCGCCAAACACTACCCTGTCTTCGCGGCCAATTTTCACCGGGTCAATGATCTCTGCAATGGAAAGACTCGATTCGAGCTCGGCAATTCGGCCTTCGGTAAAGCCCTGTTGCTCTTTTGCGGCGTCGTACTCGGCATTTTCAGAAAGGTCGCCATGTGAACGGGCTTCTGCAATGGCGGCTATGATTCTCGGTCGAACGACACTCTTCAGTTTTTTCAATTCCTCACGCAACGCATCAGCGCCCTTGCGGGTCAACACTACTCTTTCATTCATATTCTGTCTGTCTCTCACTACCCGGGTCCTGGTTACAAGTCCTGGTACAAAGCCCTGATCACATTCCCTGACTTGCTTATGTCAGATTCTACAGCCGGAGATTGGACAAGCTGTTCATGGAGCTTCTGCAACTGATTTACAGTAATCGTCCCAGCGTATTGGTGGGCTTCAGAAGAGGCTTTGGCAGCCGCCAACGTCGTGTAATACGTCACCTTGTGCAATAACGCCTGCCGACGAATTGTATAGGAATCTTTCAAGCTCTGCTTGCCGGATGTGGTATTGACGATCAAATCAAACTCATTATTCTTGATCATGTCGACAACATGGGGCCTGCCTTCAATGACCTTGTTGACCAGTTTGACCGGAATGCCCGCATCGCCGATCACTTTGCCGGTACCTTCAGTCGCCAGAATTTCAAACCCGGCGTTGTAAAAATACCGAACAATTGGTACAGCATCGTGCTGGTCCTCCTTGCGCAGGCTGAACATGATCCTGCCGGATCCAGGGATAGTGTAACCCGCCGCATTCTGGGATCTCTCGAAGGCTTCGCCAAAACTGTCGCCAATGCCCATAACCTCACCGGTACTTTTCATTTCCGGGCCAAGCACGGTATCCACTCCCGGAAATTTGATGAACGGAAATACTGCTTCCTTAACCGAATAAAAGTTCGGCGCCTGTTCAACCACAATACCCTGTTCAGCCAGAGATTGTCCTGCCATACATCGTGAAGCAATCCTGGCCAAGGGTCTGGCGGTCGCCTTGGAGACAAACGGAACCGTTCTCGATGCCCTGGGATTGACTTCGAGAACGTAGATTTGCTCACCTTTAACCGCGAACTGCACATTCAACAGGCCAACCACATTCAATGCCAGCGCCAACGCACGGGTCTGCGCCTTCAGTTCCTCCTGCAAGGGGCCGGACAGGCTATACGGTGGTAACGAACAGGCGGAATCACCGGAATGCACCCCTGCCGCTTCTATGTGCTCCATGATGCCGCCGATCACGACACGGTGACCGTCGCTCACCGCATCCACATCCACTTCAACGGCATCATTGAGAAACCGATCCAGTAAAATCGGGGAATCAAACGAAGTATCTGCCATGGATTGCAGGTAAGTGTCGAGATCCTGCGGGTTATAGACAATCTCCATGCCCCGCCCGCCAAGGACATAGGATGGACGGACAATCAGCGGGTAACCGATTTCATCCGCCAGGTCGAGCGCTTCAGGACGACTGGTCGCGGTACGGTTTGGCGGCTGCAGCAAACCCAGATCAGCCAGCAGTTTCTGAAAAAAAGCACGATCTTCGGCATGATGAATCGAGGCAGGTGATGTACCAATAATCGGAGTCCCCGCCTTTTCAAGGTCACGCGCCAGCTTCAGCGGAGTTTGACCGCCAAACTGAACAATAACTCCAACCGGATTTTCTATGCGAACGATTTCAAGTACGTCTTCCAGAGTCAGCGACTCGAAATACAACCGGTCAGACGTATCATAGTCGGTGGATACGGTTTCAGGATTACAGTTCACCATAATCGTTTCGAATCCATCCTCACTTAACGCCATTGCAGCATGTACACAGCAATAATCAAATTCGATACCCTGCCCTATCCGGTTGGGACCTCCGCCGAGCACCATTATCTTCTCATTGTCAGTCGGATTGGCTTCACATTCCTCTTCATAAGTCGAATACAGATACGCTGTAGCGGTATCAAATTCGGCCGCACAGGAATCGACCCGTTTGAATACCGGATGAATCGAATTTCTGTACCGGTAGTCCCTGATCTGCTGCTCTTCGAGTTCCATCAACCTTGCAATTCGGCAATCCGAAAACCCTTTCGCTTTCCAGCCCCTCACGATGACGGTGGAAAGACCGGTCAATTCTGATCCGGCAATCTCTTTCTCGGTTTCCACCAGGTCCTCGATCTGAGCCAGGAACCAATGGTCGATTCTGCAAACCTGATGAATTGCGTCGATGCTCATTCCGGCACGAAAAGCCTGGGCAAGATACCAGGGTCGACTGGCGCCGGGGATACGCAGCTTCGAGGTTAAATAATCGTGGGCGCCGATATTATCAGGCATCATCTGGTCATCAAGTCCGCTGGAGCCGATTTCGAGGCCTCGCAATGCTTTCTGGAATGATTCCTGGAAGGTTCGTCCTATAGCCATGACCTCGCCCACCGACTTCATTTGTGTGGTCAGGGTTGCGTCCGCCTGCGGAAATTTCTCAAAATCGAATCGGGGAACCTTGGTCACTACGTAATCAATGCTTGGTTCAAACGATGCAGGCGTTGCTCCATTGGTAATTTCATTCTTCAATTCATTCAGGGTGAGTCCAACCGCGAGTCTGGCTGCCACCTTCGCAATTGGAAATCCGGTTGCCTTGGATGCCAGCGCTGAAGACCGTGAGACCCTGGGGTTCATTTCAATGATAATCATCCGACCATTTTCGGGATTGATTGCAAATTGAACGTTCGAGCCTCCTGTATCCACTCCAATCTCCCGCAACACTGCGATACTGGCATCGCGCATGATCTGGTATTCCTTGTCAGTCAGTGTCTGTGCCGGCGCTACCGTGATTGAATCACCGGTATGCACACCCATCGGGTCCAGATTTTCTATCGCACAAACGATAATACAATTATCGTTGCTGTCCCTGACCACTTCCATTTCATATTCTTTCCAACCGATAATGCTTTCCTCGATCAGAAGCTCATTGGTCGGCGAAGTATCAAGTCCCCGATTGCAGATTTCATCAAACTCATCCATGTTCCAGGCAATCCCACCACCACTCCCGCCCAGAGTGAATGAAGGTCTGATAATCACCGGAAATCCGATTTTATTGGCTATCGCGTGGGCATCCTCCAGGGAATGCGCCAGATCACCATTTGCCGTTTCAAGATTGATCGCTGCCATTGCCTGACGGAACTGCTCCCTGTCTTCTGCCTTGTCAATCGCTTCCCTGGTCGCGCCGATCATTTCAACATTGAACTTTTTCAACACTCCATGGCGATTCAGGTCCAGCGCACAATTCAGTCCGGTTTGCCCCCCCATGGTGGGAAGTATCGCATCCGGTCTCTCCGCCTCTATTATCTTTGCCACGGTTTCCCACTTGATCGGTTCGATATAGGTCGCATCGGAAAAATCAGGATCCGTCATGATGGTGGCAGGATTCGAGTTCACCAGTATGACCCGGTATCCCTCCTGCCTGAGCGCCTTGCAGGCCTGCACCCCTGAATAGTCAAATTCGCATGCCTGACCGATGATAATCGGCCCCGCTCCGATAATAAGAATGGATTCAATGTCTTCCCGTTTAGGCATCGGACTTCCCTGACTTGTCTATTTCCATCATCCGTATAAACCGGTCAAACAAATAACCGATATCTTTTGGTCCAGGACTGGCTTCGGGATGTCCCTGAAATGAAAATGCGGGAACATCAAGACGCTCGACACCCTGTATCGTGTTATCGAACAATGAGCGATGAGTTACCCGGATATTGTCCCCCAGAGATTTGTGATTCACGGTAAAGCCATGGTTCTGGCTGGTGATCAGGACCTGCCCGGTATCCTGATCCTGCACTGGATGATTGGCGCCATGATGACCAAATTTCATTTTTTCGGTTTTCGCGCCACTCGCCAGACACAGCAACTGATGCCCCAGGCAGATTCCAAATACAGGAACACCGGTCTTCAAGATATGTCCAACTGCGTTTATTGCATAGTCACAGGGCTCGGGATCTCCGGGACCGTTGGATAAAAATACACCGTCGGGCTCCATTGCCATAACCGCTTCGGCTGAAGTAGTTGCAGGAACTACCGTGATATCACACCCGCGCTCGGCCAGCAATCGCATGATGTTGCGCTTGATACCAAAATCAAAAGCGACAACTGAATATACGGATGGGTCTTCCACACGATAACCCGATTCGAGATCCCATACCCCACCATTCCATTTATAGATTTGATTTGTTGTCACCTCCTTTGCCAGGTCCATGCCGGCAAGACCGGGAAACGACCGGGCTGCAGCCAGCGCAGCCACTTCATCCGGAGATTCCTGTGCGATGATACAGCCGCGTTGAGCGCCCTTGTTGCGCAGGATACGGGTTAACTTCCTGGTATCGATATCACTGATTGCCACGACCCCCTGGCGTTGCAGATATTCAGGCAGAGACTGGTCGGAGCGCCAGTTACAATGCAGGATGGGAACATTTTTCACGATCAACCCCGAGCAGAAGATCCCGGTTGATTCCACGTCTTCGGAGTTGGCGCCCACATTGCCGATATGGGGACAGGTCAATGTAACCAACTGCATGGCGTAGGAAGGGTCAGTCAGAATTTCCTGGTAACCAGTCATCGAAGTATTGAAGACAAGCTCCCCGACACTCATGCCATTGGCGCCGATTGACTTGCCATGGAACGTGCTGCCGTCCTCAAGAACAAGTAAAGCAGGTGTATTCAATAATATCTCCAGTTAAGCGATCGGCATCCCGGACCCGCGATGTACGCCTAAAAAAAGGGAGAAACTCTACCGGCTTCCCCCTGGCGCATCGGGTCAATGAGTGGTGTATTTTACATCCTGATCAAGTTTCAATCAATCAAGATCAAGCACATTGTAGAGAGCAAATGAATTGTCCGGTTGAGTAGCACATAAACTGTCCGGTTTTACACAGTACTGAAAGGGGGTGCTGGATGAACCGGGTGGAGTGGTTACAGGAGACCAGGCTAATGAGATTTGAAGAAGCGTATGAAGGATGGAACAAGAGCCGATTGACGCAGGAAGAAGCGGCGAATTTGTTGGGGGTGTGCAGTCGCACATTCCGTCGTTATGTAGATCGTTACGAGGAAGAAGGACTGGACGGATTGTGTGATCGTCGTTTGAGTGAAGTGTCGCATCGTCGGGCGCCGGTAGACGAAGTGATGGATGTGGTGGAGCGTTATCGAGATCATCACCGGGGTTGGAACGTGAAGCACTTTCATTTTTGGTATCGTCGGGATGGAGGTCAGAGGAGTTATACGTGGGTGAAGAACCAGTTGCAGGGAGCGGGTGTGGTGAAGCGGTACGCGAAGCGCGGGGCGCACCGCAAGAGACGGGAGGCGGCGCCGTGGCCGGGGATGATGTTGCATCAGGACGGCAGTACCCACGAGTGGGTGGAGGGTCAGCGCTGGGATTTGATTGTGACGATGGACGATGCGACCAATGAGCATTACTCGATGTTTTTCTGTGAACAGGAAGGCACTCGCAGCAGTTTCCGGGGGGTGCGCGAAGTGATTGAATCGAAAGGACTGTTCTGTTCGCTGTACACGGATCGGGGCAGTCATTACTGGCATACGCCCCAAGCGGGCGGCAAAGTGGACAAGAACAATCCCACACAGTTCGGACGCGCCATGAAACAATTGGGCATCGAGATGATTCCAGCCTACTCACCGCAGGCGCGGGGGCGCTGTGAGCGGGTCTTTCGAACCCACCAGGACCGTCTGGTCAAGGAACTGGCCAGCGCTGGCATCACCGATATGGACACGGCCAACCGCTATCTCCAAAACGAGTACCTGCCCGCCTACCATGCCGAGTTCAAGAAACCGGCTCGTGAACCCGGCAGCGCCTTTGTTGCCTGTCGCGATCCATCGGTACTGGATGACATTCTGTGTGAGCGCCATGAGCGAATGGTTGGTGCAGACAACTGTGTGCGCTATCGGCGCAAAGTGCTACAGATTCCGGCAGATCGGCATCGTTGCCATTACGTAAAAGCCCGCGTCCAGGTACTGGATTACCCGGATCAGGGTCTGGCGGTTCATCACGGCCCCAGAGAACTGGCCCGATACGATGCCAGGGGGCAATTACTATGAACTCGCATCCGAACGACCGCGTCCGGTCCGCCGCGCACGTTCGGTTTGATTCATCCTCCGGGTTAACCCGGAGGATGAATCAAGGTATCATAATAGCGGACAATTCATTTGCTATAAAACCGGACATTTCTATTTGCTCTTAACATCAAGATCAAGCACATCCTGCATGCTGTAGAAACCTGTTTTCTGTTGTGCCAGCCAACTTGCTGCACGCACTGCTCCACGTGCGAATATTTTCCTGTCCGTTGCCCGATGAGTGATTTCGAGCCGCTCGCTTTCACCAATAAACATAACAGTATGTTCGCCTGCGATATCGCCGCCGCGAATAGTGGAAAAACCGATGGTTCCGGTTTCGCGCTCACCTGTTTGTCCTTCCCGGGCAAATGTGCCGCAATCCGGGAAATCCCTGTCCAGCGCACCCGCCGCCGCCTTGCCGAGTAACAGAGCCGTACCCGACGGCGCGTCTGCCTTGTGGCGATGATGAGCTTCAATGACTTCAATATCAACCGAATCACCGATCACCTTACTTGCAATTTCCACCAGCGCTACACAAAGGTTGATACCCACACTGGTATTGGCAGCTAATAGTACCGGAATCGAATCAGCCACGTTGACGACCAATTGACTTTGTGCCTGATCAAGCCCGGTCGTACCGATCACGATGGCGGCATCGTGCGCCTTACAGATTTCGAGGTGATCCGCCACCGCAGCGGGACTCGAGAAATCGATCATCACATCAAATTCAGGATTTTCAATCCTGTCGGTGATTCTGACGCCCGGTTCAGGCAACCCGGCTACTTCCCCGATGTGCCTGCCAATCACTTCATTGCCCACCCTGTCGAGTGCGCCGACAACAGTCAGTTCATCCATTGGGTACAGTTCACGGGCAATCGCCGCACCCATTCGACCCGCAGCCCCGGCAATTACAATTTTCAACATTTCACCTGTTCCTTAGTCATTCATCCGGCTGTTCCTGTCAACCTGTCAAGGCCACCCATCCAGGGCGCCAGTACGGCAGGGATGGAAATACTGCCATCGGCATTCTGGTAATTCTCCATCACAGCTACCAGGGCGCGCCCCACTGCCACACCGGACCCATTCAGGGTATGCACCGGTTCGGGTTTTCCGGTAGCCGGATTACGCCAGCGCGCTTTCATCCTGCGAGCCTGAAAGCCTTCAACATTACTGCATGATGATATTTCGCGGTATTGGTTCTGACTCGGAATCCATACTTCCAGGTCAAAGGTCTTGGCGGCTGAAAACCCCATATCTCCGGTACATAAGGCAATCACCCGGTAAGGCACTTCCAGCGCCTGCAGGATTGCTTCGGCATGACCGGTCATCTGGTCCAGCGACAGCCACGATTGGTCTGGCCTGACAACATGCACCATTTCGACTTTTTCAAACTGATGTTGTCGAATCATGCCCCGGGTATCCTTTCCATAAGAACCGGCCTCTTTTCGAAAACAGGAAGTATGAGCGATGAATCTGAGCGGCAGCGAGTCAGCATCAAGAATCCGGCCAGCCACAAGATTGGTCAATGGCACTTCAGCAGTCGGTATCAGATAATACGGCGGGTCATCGGAAGTACGAAACTGATCATCTTCAAACTTGGGCAACTGACCCGTTCCAAACAGGGTCTTTTGATTGACCAGCAACGGAACATTCACTTCAGTGTATCCGTGTTCGCGGACATGAAAATCCAGCATGAATTGCGCCAGCGCACGGTGAAGTCTGGCGAGACCGCCGGTCATCACCACAAATCTCGACCCTGACAATTTCGACGCTGTTTCATAGTCCATTAGTTTGAGGCTTTCGCCAAGGTCGACATGATCCTTGACCGGAAAGTCAAATTCCTTCGGTGTCCCCCACCGCCGGATTTCAACATTTTCATTTTCATCGCTGCCAACGGGTACACTGTCATCCGCCACATTGGGAATTTCACTGAGCAGCACCGTCAGTTTTTTCTGGACGTTACCGAGTTCGGCTTTCCTGGTCTTCAGTTGTCCGCCCAAGGCATCAACAGAATCCAGAATCGGTTGAATCTCCCTGCCCTGGGATTTTGCATACCCGATTTGTTTCGATATCCTGTTTCTTTGCTCCTGCATGCTTTCGATCTCACTCTGCAGTGATTTTCGCTGTTTCTCAAGGCCCTGGTAATAGTCAATATCCAGGGTATACCCCCTGGCTCGCAACTTTTCGGCCAGTTGGTCAATATTACGTCTCAGTAACTGTGGGTCTAACACGATAAATTCAAATCTTAAGAGGATAAGGGTTCAGGATGCTGCAATAATCCGCCCGACAGCCACGCCTGCGGCAGCGGCCGCTACACATGTCAAAACACTGACGATTATATTCAACAATGCCTTTATCCAAAAGCCCGAGTGAACAAGATTCACAGTCTCAAGCGAAAAGGCCGAGAATGTGGTAAAGCCGCCGAGTATACCGAAAATGACAAATGCCCGAAGGAACTCATTGTCCGCAAAGCGCTGGTAAATAATCGCATAGCAGAATCCGACCAGCAGGGATCCCAGGATATTGACGGACATGGTGCCAATCGGAAATCCCCAGTGCAAACGATACTGGACAGTCGACGACAGCCAAACACGAAGTACGGAACCAAATGCACCTCCCAATGCAATTAACAGATAGTTCACGATTACTCCGTGTTGTCGATTATGTCCACTCCGTCAGGAGGAACGAAATCGAAAACGCTCAACGGGATAGGGACGTTTTCCTTCAGGTCGACAAAACTGATTCGTGTTCTCTGACCAAGACCATCGAGTAATTCCAGGAGCCTCAAACGATTGTCCTCGAATCCGACCCGAACTTCACTGAATCCGCTTTCCTGATCTTTCGGGATAAGGTTGACCCAGTCAAATCGTCCCTGGCTGCCAATATCTTCAACTACATGTGTTTCTTCAAGGTTTCCTGACCCTGCCAGCAACTGGGCTGGTGATTTCCCCAATGCCAGATCCTGGCTTTGAACCGTGATCTGCTCAAGTTCAATGTCATACACCCATACGATTTCGCCATCACCGACAATTTCCTGAGCCTCCGGACGTTCATAGTTCCATCTAAACAGCCCCGGACGCCGAAACCACACCGTGCCCTGACCATCATCGATTTCGTTTAACGACTCATCCAGGACAACCTGTCCGAATCTGGCCTTGAAAGTCTTGATCTCATTGAAAAAATGGCTCAATGCATCAGTACCGGGGCTGGCTGCGACATTAGCCGTCATCACTATTGACAAAGCGATGCCCAGCAGAAGATCCGGTTTCAATTTTTTCATGACTCCGATGTTTTTAATCGATTTCCGGCGGTCCAGGGGCGAGCACTTCCCGTTTGCCGTTAACAGAAGGCGATACCACCCCGGTTTGCTCCATGGTTTCGATCATTCTGGCTGCGCGATTGTAACCCACCCGCAATGCGCGCTGCACTGAAGAAATGGAGGCTTTTCCACTTTGGGTGACGAAACTCACGGCATCATCATACAGCGGGTCCTCTTCCCCTTCCCCATCTGTAACCATACCCTGACCACTGTTGTCTGAAGCGCTTTCGGTTATCTCCTGAAGGTAGGTGGGCTGCCCCAGGGATTTCAGATTAGCCACAATGTTTGCGACCTCTCCATCCGAGACGAAAGAGCCGTGCACTCGCTGGGTAAAACCCGAACCGGGGGGTAGAAACAGCATATCGCCTTGTCCAAGGAGCTGCTCGGCGCCCATCTGATCAAGTACAGTTCTGGAATCGACACGTGATGAAACCTGGAAAGCCATTCTGGCAGGCACATTGGCCTTGATCAAACCCGTCACCACATCCACAGAAGGGCGTTGGGTTGCAAGTATCAGATGTATCCCCGCGGCCCTGGCGCGCTGTGCAATGCGTATAATGATTTCTTCTATTTTTTTACCCGCCACCATCATAAGGTCAGCCAGTTCGTCAACGATGACTACAATATAGGGAAATGTCCCGAGTAATTCCGGTTCGGTGGTATCGAGCGCATTCTGGCAAGGGTTGACCAACGGGTCGCCAGCGCTGGCCGCGGCTTCCACTTTCTTGTTGAAGCCTGCGATATTCCTCACCGAAATTTCCGCCATCAATCGAAAACGGCGATCCATCTCGGTAATACACCAGCGCAATGCATTCGCTGCCTTGTTCATGTCAGTCACTACAGGCGCCAGCAAATGGGGAATCCCGTCATATACAGACAGTTCAAGAAACTTTGGATCCACCATGATCATCCGCACCTGATCGGGAGTGGATTTGTAAACCAGGCTCAGGATCAGGGCATTGACACAGACTGATTTACCCGATCCGGTTGTACCCGCAATCAACACGTGCGGCATTCTGGTCAGATCTGAAATCACCGGATTACCCGAGATATCCTTGCCAAGCACCAATGTCAGTGGAGAGGCGCTGCTTTCATAATCCTCTGAAGACAGGCCTTCAACCAGCCGAACGACTTCCCTGTGCTCATTCGGAACTTCGATGCCAACGGTCGTTTTACCCGGAATATTCTCAACCACCCTGACACTGGCCACCGACAGGGAGCGCGCCAGATCGCGAGACAAACCCACAATCTGGCTTGCCTTTATACCGGCCGCAGGCTCGATCTCGAAACGCGTGATTACCGGCCCTGGGCGAACCGCTTCCACCGTAATATCGACATTAAAGTCTTTCAGCTTTTTTATCAGTAGCTGGGACATCGACTCCAGAACTTCCCTGGAAAAACCCCGGCCATCTGCAATCACAGGATCGAGCAGGGATAATTCGGGTAATCCGCTCCCGCTGCTTTTCTCTTCGAGCAGGCTGGTCTGACTTTCCTGCTGTTTGCGCTTGCTCTGCTCCGTAGCCTGAATCCGGGGCTCTATCTTTGGCGGTGTTTTCTCTGCCAGGGAGAATCTGAATTTTTTCACCGCAGTCTGTCTTGCCTTCCTGGCTTTTTTACCCTTCCTGCGATCAAACAGGCCTTCTGTCTTCAACTTGATCCAACCTGCAATAACAAAAGCCTGATAGCCGGTGCGATCCATCAAGCTAAACCAGGAAACCTGGCCGACCAGCGTAATCCCTACGATCAGCAGGCCGATCAAAATCACCGTGGCGCCAACGATTCCAAAATTCAACTGGAATCCCCGGGCCCCATATTGACCGATGATTCCACCTGCATTGAAATTGATCGCAGGGTCGTGCAAAGGGTAATATATCTGCTCAAGAACGCAAGCGCCTGTCATCGCCACCACAAATCCAAAAGCAGTCAGAAAATGTCTGAAATCCGGTTCCCTGTCCACGGTCCGATCCTTGTATACACGCCATATCGTGACACACAGGAGGATCAGGAACAGATAGGACATTCGTCCGAACATGGTAAACAACAAGTCGGCGATCCAGGCGCCCACCTTCCCTCCGGTGTTGACGATTTCCGTTGTGCTGCCTGAATGCGTAGGTCCGGGGTCAACAGGAGAATAGGTGATCAGGGATATGAACAAATACCCGATCACCACTACCAGGGCTATCATCCCGGTTTCCCGCAACAGGGACAGGACTTTTCCTGAGAAGCTCAGACTGGAACTCAAGGTTTTTCGGGTTTTCTTTTTAGCGCTGGTCACCTGGCAATCGATCTGATTCGACAATACCGGATTCTAGCATCAAGCGGCCTCCCGTCACAGATAATACAGCGCGCCTGAAAACCGGCAACCATGTATTTCTTTCCCGCTTCAATGGAGTTTTTCCAACACTGAGTTCAACTGTTCCGGCAAAGGCGCTTCAAAACTCAATGGACTGCCCGTATCCGGATGCACAATGGCCAGGGTCCAGGCGTGGAGGAATAAACGACCCAGCCCCAGTTTCTTCATTGCCCGATTGAACCCGCGATTGCCATAAGTACGGTCACCGGCCACCGGATGCCCCGCTGTGGCGCAGTGTACCCGCGCCTGATGCATCCTCCCGGTTTTCAGTTCAAGCCGTACCAGAGTTCCCTCTGCATATCGGGAAACGGTGGAAACCACACTTACCGCCCTCTGCCCATTTGCGCCAGCCTCGATTTTTTTTATATTGCTATCGGTCATTCTCGACAGAGGAAAGTCAATTCGCAGATCAGTCGCTTCCCAGTCCCCATCCACCAGGGCCAGATAGGTTTTTTCAGCCAATCGTTTGGCGCTGAATTGCGATTGTATCGCCAACAGCGCCTTCCTGGATTTGGCCAGCATCAAACAACCCGACGTTTCCCTGTCCAGTCGGTGTGCAAGCTCGATAAAAGACAGATCGGGGCGGAGTTGACGTACCGCTTCGATCAGTCCAAATGGCAAGCCGGATCCACCATGTACAGCCAGTCCGGAGGGTTTGTCGACCACCATCAGATGCTCGTCTTCAAAGACAACCGGGAGGCTCTCCAACAGTTTCGGAGGGATGACAACCCTGTCTTTATCCTGGCTCATCCGTAATGGAGGAATTCTGACCTTGTCACCCTCGACCAGTTTGCGGGACACTTTTATCCTTGATCCATTGACCCTGACTTCTCCACTGCGCACGGCTTTATAGATCCGGGATTTAGGCACCCCTTTCAAATACCTGATCAGGAAGTTGTCCACCCTCTGGCCATGTTCATTGGAACCGGCAATTCTGATTTTGACCAGACCCCGGGCATGACCGTTCTGGTCCCCGTGGTTGTTCACGACCAGAGTCGATCCTTCATTGCCGAAGAAACCCCTGGCGGTAACCGGCAGAGGTCTCCTGAATGTTTGTTTCGACATGAATTCACGGGATCTGCAATATTATCAAGCCACGGTTAAAAGGCGTTACAAGTTCAGATTCTACCCTACCCGGCAACATCAAAAGCAACATGCGAATGAATTTGGGTAGCCCGTTTTGCCTGGAACCGGACAGTCTGTTTGTTCTCGAAAAATTTTGGCGAATCGAAATTTTGACATGCCGGGTATTTGATTGACATGCCGGGGATTTTAATGATATAGCATTGCCCTTCAATAAACTAATCAGAGGCATATCATGAAGATTGATGAAAAACAGTCGGTCAAGACAAATGACGAATCCGGGGAATCGACGACCCCATCTTCCCACAACGAATCCCGAAGAGATTTTCTTAAAACATCGTCTGTAGCTGGCGCCGTGCTGGTTGCACCTTCGATTATCACTTCGGGAATTGCCATGGCCCAGGACAGTGGACCGGTCAAAATTGGTCATTTGGAAGATCTTTCCGGAAATCTGGCCGTATATGGCGTACAGAAGGACCACGCCGCCCAACTTGCTGTTGCTGAAATTAATGCGGGACTTACCTTAAAGGGCGGACCCATCGGAACCGGTGGGACAGGTGTTTTCTCTTCCGCAGCCACACAACCGCCCCTAATGGGCGCGGGTACGGGCGACCTGAACTATCTTGATGATGGCGGTGATCGCTCAAACGAGACCGTGGCTTTCGTTGAAGATGACGAAATCCTTGTGGATTCCGGCGACGACGGAATTCTGGGGCGGCCTGTTGAATTGATTAATCTCGACGGTCAGTCAAACAATAACATCTGGCAGCAACTTACCCGGAAACTGATTCAAGGCGACAAGGTTGACTGTCTTGTCGCAGGGTTTACAAGCGCGGAACGGGAGGCTATTCGCCCGATTGTTGATCAGTTCAATCAATTGTATATCTATACCAACCAATACGAAGGGGGTGTTGCAGACGCGAATACCTTCTGCACGGGAGCTATTTGCGAGCAACAGGTCATTCCCGTTGTTGACTACATGGTGAAAAAATTTGGTCCGAGAATATATACTGTCGCGGCGGACTACAATTTCGGGCAGCTTACCGCAGCCTGGACGAAAGCGACTGCTCCGTTGGTCGGGGGAGAGATTATTGAAGAAGAGTTCGTGCCACTCAGCGAGTCCAACTTCAGCACGACTATTGCCCGTATCCAGGCAGCCAAACCAGATTGGGTTTTCACCCTGCTGGTAGGTACAAACCAGTCCAACTACTACCCGCAGGCGGCTGCCGCTGGTCTGGAATATCCAATGGCGTCAACGGTGAATATGGCCCAGGGTTACGAGCACCGGCGTTTTTCAACTCCATCACTGAACAGGATGCACAATTGCATCAACTACATTGAAGAGATTCCGACAAAGCGCAATCGTGATTTTGTGAAACGCTGGTACAAAATGTTTCCTGATGATCCCTATATAGGGCAAATGGCGCAAAACACCTATTTCTCCGTGCATTTGTATGCGAAGGCCGCTCGACTGGCTGGCACAACCGAGCAAGAGGCTGTCAAACGCGCTCTTGAGACGGGAATGACCATCGAAGCGCCTGAGGGGGCAGTATTCATGGAGCCCGCCACTCACCATGCCGGTCACTGGATTCGTTTGGCGGTTGCCGACGAAAATCATAACGTCAGTTTCCTCAGAGAATGGCCAATGATCACGCCCTGGTGGTTGCAGCGAATGGGAGTGAACCTGGTAGGCAAGAAAGAGTACAAGCAGTATGTCCCGGACGAAGATCCTTACTTCACCATGTTCAGCAATTAAGATCAGGTTATAAATAATAAAACCACCCCCTCGGTGTATGACATGCATCGAGGGGTTTATCTGGAGATGTGATGGATTTAGTACCTCTGCTGGTAAGCCTTCTGTATCAGGGGCTTGCGACTGCCGCATTTCTGATCTTGTGCTCAATCGGGCTTATGATAATCCTGGGAATGATGAATATCATCAATCTGGCGCATGGTGAGATCATGATGATTGGCGCTTATGTTTCAACCATTCTTGTAAGTAGTGGCGTGCCATTTTTCGTAACGCTCCCGGTTTGTTTTATCGCCGGTTGTCTGGCCGGATATCTTATTGAACAATTGTTCATTCGATTTCTCTATGATCGGCTCATGTCCGCCCTGGTGGTAACCTGGGGGCTTGGCCTGATACTTGCCCAGGGTACGTTGATGATCTTCGGACCTTTCATGCCCTCAATCGAAATTCCATTCGGTTCAATTCAGTATGGAGATTTTACCTTTTCGGTTTACCAGATATTTCTGATCATAGTAGCATTCGGAGCTCTTTTGGGTCTCCACTACCTTCTTCACAAAACGCCTGTTGGACTCAAGACGAGAGCAACCATGCAACTACCCGAAATAGCCCGCACCATTGGAATTGACCAACATCGAATGTATTCGCTGAGTTTTGCTTTTGGATCGGGTCTGGCGGCCTTTGCTGGCGGAGTGCTGGCGCCAACAACAACAATCGCTCCTTTCATGGGAACCCAGTTCGTGGCGCCCGCTTTTATAACAGTGGTCGTTGGCGGCGCCCACAACATCATTACGGGTACACTCTACAGCGCCAGCGCTCTCACCGCGGTGAAAACTCCTGTCGGAATGTTTCTGGGTTCTTTTGCTGGAACTGTCGGGCTGTTCATCGCCGCTTTGGTTCTGATCCGGCTTTGTCCTAATGGATTGTCCAGTATCAAAGTCTTCCGGACATCATGAATATACTTAAGTTATTCTTTGGCCCCAGAGACCTGGGGCGCACGAAAGCATCCGGTCTGGTGTTTGCCGCCTTTGCACTGATGCTTCTTGCCGTGCCAGCGATGGTCAGTGATTACGAAGCGATGAATTTCGCATTTTTTCTTGTCAACATCCCTCTGGGTCTGAGTGTGGCCCTGATCTGGGGTTATTGCGGAGTGCTCAGTTTTGGTCAGGTTGCTTTCTTTGGATTAGCGGGCTACTTCTATGGTATGGTCGCCGGCAACATGGTAGGAATTCCGGGGTCTGAAATCTTCGGCATTCTCGCCGCCACAGGGTTGAGTGTCGCTGTGGCTGCCATCCTCGCTTATTTCCTGTTCTTCGCCCGTGTAGAGAATTGGATTATTCCAGTCATCACACTGGTGTTTACGTTACTTCTCGAAACATTTCTTTCCCAGACGGCCGGATACCAGTGGCGAGTCGGCACTGTTCTTCTTGGCGGCTATAACGGCATGACGGGCATACCGTCAATGCGATTCTTTTCCGGTGATCCGCTCTATGGATACAGCTTTTACTACTATGCGTTGGGGTTTGTTATTCTACTGTTCATAGGCCTGAGGCTATTTGTAAACTCAAAGTACGGTCTGGTAGTCGTGGCAATGCGCGAAAACCTCCAGAGAACCGAGTTGCTGGGCTATGACGTCAGAGTGTGGCAGTTCGGGGTGTTCCTCCTAGCCGCGGTACTTGCATCATTCAGCGGTGTTCTCTATGTGCAGTGGGGAAATTACATCACGCCAACCCAACTCGGACTCGTGGCTGCCGCACAACCGGTTATCTGGGCGGCAATAGGCGGGCGTTCCAGTCTGTTTGCGGTGTCCATTGCCACGATTTTGATGACCTGGTTTACTTTCGCTCTGTCCACACAAGGCAGTCAACTATCGCTTGTGTTTATCGGCGCCGCTACGGTGATTGCGATTATGTTGTTCAAGGATGGTGTTATTACTTCGATTTGGGAGAAAATTGCTGTATTGATTCGCAGGAGCCGATAGATTGAACGAGACGAACATGGAAATAATCCTGCAGACACGCAATCTGAACAAACATTTTGGTGGTGTCCCAGCGCTGGTTGACGTCAACTTATCGATTAAACAGAACGAGATCCGTTGTGTCATCGGACCAAATGGAGCTGGAAAGTCCACCTTGTTCAAGGTTCTTTGCTGCCTGATCAAGCCCGATGCAGGAACGATTGAGTTCAAGGGCGAAGACATCACGCGAATCTCGCCAAGTGGACGGGTGCGTCGCGGGCTCGGTCTCGCATTTCAGACTATCAGCGCGTATGAACAACTTTCGGTCAGAGAGAATCTTCAGATAGCGTCCAGAGCACATTCGATGACTCAAACAAAGGAACTCATCGAAGAGATTTCCGATAAACTTGACTTTGATATGAACCGTGAAATCAGGGCATCAGAGTTATCTCATCACGAGTTGCAATGGTTGGAGATTTTAATGGTAATCCAGAACGGCGCAACAGTTGGGCTTTTGGACGAACCCACGGCGGGTCTCGCGGAGAAAGAAACCGAAATGACAGCAGACACAATCAAGATCTGTCAGAAGCATGGTCTCACTGTATTAGTAGTCGAACATGACCTTAAATTTATAAAGCAGATTGCCGAAACGGTGACGGTGATGCAACAGGGCGGGGTATTTTTTGAAGGTTCCCTGCAAGCAGTTCTGGATAATGAAGATGTCAAGAATATCTACCTCGGTCGCTGACCTTGCAACAGACCGCTGAAATTGAAACCCGAGGGTTAAGTAGCGGTTACGGAACCGCCGAGGTCGTGCGTGGAGTCTCGTTACGGTTGGAACCTGGTCAGATATTGGGAATCATCGGGCGAAACGGAGTTGGGAAAACAACACTGGTTAAAACCATTGTTGGCTTGATTCCGGCAATGAAAGGATCTGTTCACATCCGAACCGAGGAAATCACCCATACAGAGGCTCATTTAATTGCTCGCATGGGAGTCGGTTATGTACCCCAGGGCCGCGGTGTGTTTCCGCGCATGACCGTAAAAGAGCATCTGATTCTGGGTGGATATCTCATCCCGGATACGACTGTGCGGGAAAAATTTCTCAATCTTATCTACACTGTTTTCCCCATCCTGAAGGTGCGGGGAAATCAACTGGCTGGATCCCTGAGCGGCGGAGAGCAGGAAATGCTTGCAATTGGAAGAGCTATCTCTGGTGGGGCCTCGATATTGATTCTCGACGAACCAAGCGAAGGCATCCAACCAAGCGTGATTAACGAAATCGGCGATGTGATTCTTCAGTTAAAAGAGGAGATGGGTCTTTCGGTAATCCTGATAGATCAAAACGCTGCTCTGATATCGGAATGTGTAGATCAGGCGTATGCGATGAATAAAGGCGAGATCATCTCTACACTGACCACAGAGGAAGTGAAGGATGAAAGTCGCTTGACCGAAGTTCTGTCTCTCCTTTAATTGTCAGGGAATTGACTGAATTCGTTTATCTGGCGTTCAGTGGAAACACGGCGCATTCTTCTGTGCGCTTTTCACAGATGCCGCTTGCGTGTCTCTCAAGATTATAGTTACACTTGCACTAATCAATACTACAACCAAGCGGGAGAAAGCCATGGAAATGATTACGCGAGTATATCCGAATGACTGGGTATCGAATTCGATCATGTTTAAAAAAGGGGTTGCAAAAGTTGCGACAGGCAAGGTGCATAAATTATCCGCTGAGGTTCAGGGGACCTACATCTACACGATCGGCCCATACAGCGATCCGGTAATTGAAGTTGATCCCGGGGACACTGTCGTGGTCGAGACACAGGATGCATTTGAAGGGGCGATCAAGTCAGAAAGCGATAAACCCTCAGAACTTCTCAGAATGCCGTTTCTCAATCCGCAGGCGGGTCCGATCATGGTGCGCGGGGCTCGCCCTGGGGACACCCTTTGTATTCATATTGAGAAAATGGTTCCCCGCGGCGATCAGCCCAGGGGTACCTGTTGCATGATCCAGGAATTCGGCGCTCTAACAGGTACAAGTCTCACCGCCACCCTTAACGAACCGCTACCGGAAATCGTCAGGAAGATTGATGTTGACGAAGAGATTGTCCACTGGAATGACAAAATCAAGTTACCGTACCGACCTCATATAGGCACTCTCAGTTGCTCACCGGAGATCGATTCGATAAATTCGCTAACCCCTGACAGTCATGGCGGAAACATGGATCTTCCTGACATGGGGCCGGGGACTGTGACCTATCTTCCAGTTCGGACAGAGGGCGCCAGGCTGTTCATTGGCGATGCGCATGCATGTCAGGGAGATGGGGAAGTCTGTGGAGTCGCTGTTGAATATCCAACATTCACAACCATCACTGTTAATTTGATCAAGGATCAGCCGATTGATTGGCCGCGCCTGGAAGGTGATGATTTCCTCATGGCGATCGGGAGCGCCCGCCCCCTGGAGGATGCGGGACGTATTGCCTATCGGGAGTTGATCTACTGGCTGGAGAACGACTACGGTTTCAATCGTTACGATGCGTATATGATGCTCAGTCAATGCGGGAAAGTGCGTCTTGGCAACTTTGTCGATCCCAAGTACACAATGGGGGCAGCTATGCCGAAACGTTATTTGATTTGATAGTTTCTCCCCGCTGATTTTACTCACTACTCAATGCCGACAAACACTCCTGTAGAAAACAACGCCGGGGGGAAGTTACCCACTGATCTTAGAAACTGGCTTGACAATAACAATATAGAAGAGATTGAAGCGGTCATCCCGGATATGACCGGTACCGCAAAAGGGAAAATTCTGCCTGCCAGAAAATACCAGGAAGATGTCGGACTGCGTCTGCCCGAAAGTGTTTTCGGGCAAACCGTAAATGGTGATTATCCCACTGAATGGGATGTGCTGGATGAATCGGATGGGGACATTTTCCTCAGACCGGACCCATCCACGGTTCGACGGGTTCCCTTTGCCAGTGACCCGACCGCAATCATAATTCATGACTGTTATCATTTTGATGGAAAACCGGTCAAGGTAGCGCCAAGACAGGTATTGAGAAGAGTTCTGAATCTCTTCAAGGAGCAAGGATGGACACCGGTGGTCGCCCCCGAAGTGGAGTTTTATCTGGTCAAGCGGAACACGGATGCGGATTGCCCGCTGGAGCCGCCCGTCGGCCGGTCCGGACGACCGGAATCCGGTCGACAGCCCTTCAGTATCGATGCAGTCAATGAATTCGACCCGTTGTTCGAGGATCTGTACGACTATTGCGAAACCCAGGACATCGGAATAGAAACCCTGATCCATGAATCAGGTGTCACCCAAATGGAAATCAATCTGCTGCATGGTGATGCCCTTGAACTTGCTGATCAGGTTTTTCTTTTCAAGCGGGGGATGCGGGAGGTCGCCTTGCGACATGGAATGTATGCCACCTTCATGGCTGCACCGATGGAGAATGAACCTGGCAGTGCAATGCACCTTCATCAAAGCCTGATTGACAGCGCCGGCTCGAATGTCTTCACTGACGGGGACGGCAGGGAAAGTGAATTGTTCAGGTGGTATATCGGCGGGCTTCAACGATATCTTCCAGCCGCAATGGCATTGATTGCGCCCAACGTCAATTCTTATCGTCGACTGGCGCCCGACAAGTTCGGCACCCCCATCAATATCGAATGGGGGTACGACAACCGCACTGCGGGATTACGTGTCCCGGTTTCAAATTCCCATGCGCGCAGAGTGGAGAACCGCATCGCGGGCGCAGATGTGAATCCGTACCTCGCTATCGCAGCATCCCTGGCATGCGGTTACCTTGGAATAATTCAGCGGATAGATCCGAAACAACCGGTTTCAGGGGACGCCGGCGAAATGGCAACCACCCTGCCCCATACCCTCAGGGAAGCGGTTGATGAACTGCTCGAATGCGAGGAACTTCATGAAATTCTCGGAAGGAAATTTATCCGGTTATACAGCAGTGTCAAACACCATGAATATAATATCTTCCTGAATATCATCAGCGCCTGGGAAAGAGAGCACCTGTTGCTCAGCGTTTAGCGTACCGGATTACCTGGATTTCTCCGGTTTGGCGTCAAATATCAGGTTGTTTGCATTGAGCGCGGTAAAATGCCGGCTTTTCGCCCTGGCGATCAGGGTTACACCCAGATCCACTGCAAGCTCATGGCCCATATTGGTTGTGCCATTGCGGGAAACGAGTACCGGAATACCCATCAAAGCCGCTTTCATCACAATCTCCGAAGTCAGCCGACCCGTGGTATAGAATATCTTGTCGTTGCCGTGTATTCCACTTAACCACATTTCCCCGGAAATGGTATCCATTGCATTGTGACGGCCGACATCTTCAATAAATATCAGCACCTCTCCGTTCTTGCACAGCCCGCAGCCATGTACCGAACCCGCAGCCCGATAAGCCTTGTTGAACTTTGCAACCTGTCTCAATACCCTGTAAATATCCGATTGCCTGATCTCAATATCCGGCAACCTGTACCGATATAATTTGTCAAGGGTACAACTCAGTATCGTGCCCTGGCCACAGCCACTGGTGATGGTTCTTCTGGTGGTATCAAACCCGCGTACGCCGCGTCCATCTGTTGTGACCACTTCAGCCAGTTCACGCTCCCAGTCAACCTGAATGGATTTGATTTCCCGGGGATTTTCAAACAATGTCTGATTACGCAAATATCCCAGCACCAGTTTTTCCGGGTGGGTTCCGAGCGTCATCAACGTCACCAGCTCCTGGCCGTCAACCTTTATTGTAAGGGGCGCCTCACCGACAATGTTGATTTCCCGGTCTTCACCATACTGGTTGCGGGATTCCACCTGATAAATTCCTTCCAGCCCCTCGTTACTCATTACCGGAAGCGAAAGGTCAATGTCCGCCATCCCCAACTCGATCATCGGGCTGCCGCCACCAGTTAATGTGGTACCTGGATAATTCATTCGGATGCAATCACGATACATAATCAACCCTTCAATCTATCACAAATCTTAACTAAAAATAGCGACAACGGTTTAAAAACCGATAAAAAATGACTGATAGAGGCGATTGAAGTGTTCTTGTCCAGTACATGGAGATAAACATGCCGCGAGGCTGATTCCATATCTGCCTGCCGCAGGAACGAGCCCATAGCACTTGCAATAACAGGCATTTTCAGGGAATATACATAGTAAGATCAATAATCAGGAGAATTTTCCAGTGTATTCAATTTATAAACGCAAGATTGTTTTGGGATTCGCAGGAATCGTGGCGGGCGCCATGCTGACTGCGGCGGGTCCCGCGAACGCCGAATGCGGTGAAGTGTCCATTACCGAGATGAACTGGGCCTCGTCGCAGATCATCACGGAAGTTTCCAAGTTCCTGATGGAGCAGGGATATGGCTGTACCATTGAGAAGGTGCCGTCCGCAACAACCACATCGGTCGCGTCTCTGGCCGAGAACGGCGAGCCGGACATCGTTACCGAATTGTGGCTGAACTCGACTGGCGACGTCTATGCAAAGCTTGAGGCCGAGGGCAAGGTATCGCGTCTGGCCGACGTAATTGCGCCGGGTGGTCTGGAAGGCTGGTGGGTTCCAGAATATCTTACCGAAACCAACCCCGAACTGGCCACGATCGAAGGTGTCATGGCTAATCCCGACGTGGTTGGCGGGCGCTTCAACAACTGTCCCGATGGCTGGGGTTGCCGCATTGTCAACGACAATCTGGTTAAGGCTCTCGACATGGAAGGCGCAGGGATCGAGGTTTTTAACCATGGTTCCGGCGAAACACTGGCCACGTCGATTGCCGCGGCCTATGAAAACCAGGAGCCGTGGTTCGGCTATTACTGGGGTCCGACATCTGTGCTTGGTCAATACAAGATGACCAAGGTGACCATCGGCAGTATCGACACCGAAATTCACTCGGCCAACCAGAATAAGGACAACTCATCGCCCGGCGTTTCGGATTTTCCACCGGCGCCCGTCTTGACGGTTGCCACGGCGGCCCTGGCCGAGCAGAAGCCGGAAATCGCCGAACTCATGAGCAACGTGAGCTTTGATGTCGATCTGATGAGCGGCCTGCTCGCCTGGCAAGAGGAAAACAGTGCATCAGCCGAGGAGGCAGCGGTGTATTTCATCACCACGCAGTCCGGTGTCTGGTCGCAATGGGTGAATGATGCGGCCCGCGAAAAGTTGTCAACTCTGATCAAGTAAGCCCAGGCTGTTGTTGCATTGAGGCCATTCAGGGCCCTGCAACCTGATCATCATGAGTCATACGATGCCAGGATACCCGGAGCGTGAATGTGTCCGCCCCGGGTATTCGGTGAGGTGAACGAAATTGGCAACGTATGATTTTGTTTTCAACGGCCTCGGACTGCGGGACTGGTGCGACTCTGGCGGAGCCAGTAGCGCCCCGATGTCGATGGCCGACCTTCTCGCACAAAGCGGCGGCGAAGAAGCCAAAGGCACTTCATTGTGGGATCTCCCTTTCCCGTCGCTGGACGCGCTTAACGACTCCTGCGAAAAGATCATCCAGACAAGAGATCTGACTAAAGGTGTCGAACAGGGCTTTTTGGCGATCAAGGATGCCTTACGCTTTGTTCTGGATCCACTGACCCAACCTCTCAGTTGGTTACTCGAATTCGCGCTTACGGTTTTCGAGACGGCGCCCTGGTGGATGATGCTTCCGATCCTGATAATCATCGTATACCTGGCATCGAAGTCTGTCCGGCTTGCCGTCTTCGTGGCCGTTTGCCTGGCTTTTCTGGCCGGAATTGACCACTACGAATATGCGATGCAGACGCTCGCGATCATCTTCGTCTGTGCTTTCCTGTGCGTCCTTTTCGGTGTGCCGATCGGCATTGCCATGTCCCGGAACGACACGCTGCAACGCATGACAATTCCCGTACTGGACATGCTGCAAACCCTGCCGCCATTCGTCTATCTCATCCCTCTTATTTTTCTGTTTTCGGTGACGGAACCAAAGCTATACGGTATTGCAATAATTTTATATGCTATCGTGCCAGTGGTCCGACTGACCGATCTCGGTATCCGACTGGTCGACTCGGACGTAATTGAGGCTGCGGATTCCTTCGGTATGACCGATCGTCAGAAACTCTTCGGTGTGCAGATACCGCTGGCGCTTCCGAACATCATGGCAGGCGTCAACCAGACCATCATGATGAGCCTCGCGATGGTCGTTATCGCCTCGCTTGTTTCGGCGCCGGGGCTGGGCGTTCTGGTTCTTCGCGGCATCCGGAATCTCGAACTGGGTGTCGGCCTGATCTCGGGTCTTGGAATCGTTCTTGTTGCCGTCATCCTTGACCGCGTCACAAAGGCGGCACTTAACCGCGTCAATGCTTCGCAAAAGCATTGATTGGAATATCCTTGGACGACACCGTCAAAATATCGATCCGCAACCTTTACAAGGTTTTCGGAGAACAGCCGCAGGCGGCCCTTGAGCACGTCATGGCTGGAATGAGTAAGACGGAGCTTCTGGAAAAACACCGTCATGTGCTTGGCCTGCGGGACATTAACGTCGACATGCATGATGGTGAGATCACTGTAATTATGGGGCTTTCGGGCTCGGGCAAGTCAACGCTTATCCGCCATTTCAACCGCCTGATCGAACCCACGGCCGGGGAGGTCAAGGTCGATGACAAGAATGTGCTGATCTATGGCGAAGAGGATTTGCGCAATCTTCGGCGCTCGGTGATGTCCATGGTTTTTCAGCGGTTCGCCCTGTTTCCCCATCGTACTGTAGTCGAGAACGCCGGCACGACGCTGAAGGTGCGCGGTGTCAGCAAGAGCGAGTATCTGGCAGAAGCACACCAGTGGTTGGATCGTGTGGGCCTGAAAGGATTCGACAATCACTACCCGCACCAGCTCTCCGGCGGCATGCAGCAGCGTGTCGGCATAGCCCGGGCATTGACCTCGAACTCGCCCATCATGCTGATGGACGAAGCGTTCTCGGCGCTTGACCCCCTGATTCGCACCGACATGCAGGACTTGCTACTGGAGTTGCAGACCGAACTTCACAAGACCATCGTCTTCATCACCCATGACCTTGATGAAGCGCTCAAGATTGCCGACCACCTCGTGATCCTGAAAGATGGCTTCATTGTGCAACAGGGCGAGCCACAGTACATCCTGCTGAACCCGAACGATCCCTATATCGAGGACTTCGTAAGCGACATCAACCGTGCCCGCGTGCTGCGTGTTCGCTCGATCATGATCCCGCTGGAGGGCGACACGGTACCGCCCGAAGCCCATGGAGAGGTTCGCGACAACGACACGCTGGAAAGCGTGATCGCCCGTTCCGGCGGCGACACATCGCACTCATACGTCGTAATTGACGATAATGGGCCGGTCGGCACTCTGGAGATGACCAGTCTGATCAGGGCGCTGGTGCCGCGCGTTGCTTCCGAGGCAGGAGCCCGTAAATACTGAGGCCCGGACTGCTTCTCCCGATCACCGGGCCTGTAAATACCGAGGCTCGGACTACTTCTCCCGATCACCGGCTACTTCAGTCGAGATAGCCAATGCAGGGCATGACCGCCCTGCATTGGCTGAAGTCAGAAAACGATCGTTATGCAGATGCAGCCAGCGCCTGATCTATATCTTCGATCAAATCTTCCACGTTTTCGATTCCGATGGACAGTCTCACCAGGTCCGGGGTTACGCCAGATGAAGCCAGTTCCTCCTCGCCGAGTTGACGATGGGTAGTCGAAGCCGGATGACAGGCAAGGGACTTGGCATCCCCGATGTTAACCAGCCGCAGTATCAGTTGAAGTGCATCGATAAATTTGGTTCCGGCTTCAATGCCGCCCTTGATGCCAAAACTCATCACACCGGAACCCTTCCCATCCACGTATTTGTCCAGCAACGCTTTATAAGGACTGTCATCCAGACCCGCGTAACGAACCCATTCGACACGTTCATGACCTTGCAGATGTTTGGCCACAGTAAGTGTGTTTTCACAAATCTTATCCATTCTCAAGGACAGGGTTTCGAGGCCCTGCAAGGCCAGGAATGAATTCATCGGGGCCAGGGCTGCCCCTATATTTCTCAAAGGCACCACTCTGGCTCGCAGGATATAGGGCGGCAAGCCGGTTTCAGTGTATACCACGCCATGATAGGAAACATCAGGCTCGTTCAGTCGTCTGAATCGATCCTTGTTGGCAACCCAGTCAAATTGATTAGAATCCACGATCAAACCGCCAATGATGGTGCCATGACCTCCAATATATTTTGTCAGGGAATGAACTACGATATCACAGCCCCATTCAATTGGCCGACACATGTAAGGCGTCGCCACAGTATTGTCGACAATAACCGGAATCCCATGGGCATGGGCAATGTCGGAGAGTTTTTGAAGATCAATCACATTTCCCGCTGGATTACCAATCGATTCGCAAAACACCGCTTTGGTTTTATCGTCAACCAGGTTCGCAAGCGAGTCGAGATTTTCAGGGTCTGCAAACCGCACTTCGATACCCAATTGCGGGAAGGTATGTGCAAACAGATTGTAGGTGCCGCCATACAGGGTGGACATGCTGATGAAATTATCCCCGGCTTCAGCGATGGTCAAAAGTGAATAGGTCGTTGCGGCCTGTCCTGAAGAGACCGCCAGTCCGGCAACTCCTCCTTCCATATCAGCCACCCTTTTCTCCAGTATATCGCTGGTCGGATTCATCATCCGGGTGTAAATATTCCCAAGTTCAGCAAGGTTGAATAAATTCGCCCCATGCTGGGTGCTGTCAAACGCATAGGCGGTGGTCTGATAAATGGGCACTGCAACAGAATGAGTGGCCGGGTCAAATTTATAGCCTGTATGAAGGGCCTTTGTTTCTATTTTCATATTTATTTCCTGATTGACTGATTTGTGAAAACGGATGTTAGCAAAAAAATGTTGAAACCAAACGATTGATTCCAACTGTGAGAAATAAATTGTATACCAACAAATAAATATTAAATATACTTTATTGCAGCGAATTCCTGAATCACAAACCGTTAAGATTCGCTTATACACAAATGATTACTGAACCGGATTGCGGCCATGTCTGAAAAATCTTCCCCGATAGAACCCGTTAGCGGGACTGTAATACCGCGTTATGCGGGTCCATCCACATATTGCCGGTTACCCGAGCTGCGGGATGTGCCGTATTGTGACGTTGCCATACTCGGCATCCCTTTCGATTCCGGCACCAGCTATCGACCGGGCGCCCGTTTCGGCCCACAGGCCATTCGTCAGGCCTCACGGCATCTCCGCACCAATTTTCATCCGTCTTATGACACTGAACCATTCAGATCGATTCAGGTTGCAGATGCCGGAGATGTGGGATGCAATCCCTTCAGTATAGAAGAGGCCATTCAACAGATCGAAACAGTGGCAACCGATCTTTTTGGCAAAGCCGGCTCCATTGTCAGCCTGGGTGGAGATCATACTATCGCCGTCCCACTGCTGCGGGCAGTCAACAAACAGACGGGGCCGGTAGCCCTGGTTCACTTCGATGCGCATCTCGATACCTGGGATACTTATTTTGGGGCGCCGTATACGCATGGAACACCATTTCGCAGAGCGGCTGAAGAAGGCCTGTTCAACGATGATGCATCGATGCATGTAGGCATTCGCGGGCCTTTATACAGCAAGGATGATTTGAAGAACGATAAAGAGCTTGGATTCAAGGTCATACACTGCGATGAAATTCATACCCATGGTATTGATCATATCGTCAAACGCATTCGAGACCGCGTCGGCGGCAACCCGCTTTACCTGTCAATAGATATCGATGTGCTCGATCCTGCTCATGCCCCGGGTACAGGGACGCCTGAAATCGCAGGCATGTCCAGCCGGGAACTGGTCAATATCATTCGCGGACTCAAGGGCCTGAACCTGATTGCAGCAGATATCGTCGAAGTGGCGCCGGCTTATGATCATGCGGAAATCACCGCCCTGGCAGCGGCTACGATTGCATTTGAAATGGTAAATCTGATCGCATTTTCAAGGCAATCAGACCGATAGCCCGACAAATCAGAACCACCTTGCCATGACCGGAATTATTCGTGCCGCAACCATCAGGGATGCTGAGCAAATCAACCGCATCGCCAACTGGTACATAGTAAACACCATCATCAACTTCGATACCACACCCTGGTCAATCGAAAGACGAATCGACTGGGTCGGTCAGTTCTGTCAGAAGGATTCGCCTTATGATATTCTGGTCTACGAGCAGGATGACAGTGTCATCGGCTTCACCTACAACTCACTGTTCAAACCCAAGAAATCTTATGACACCTCTACCGAAACCACTGTGTATATCGCACATCACATCAAATCGGGAGGCAGAGGCGAACTGCTGTACCGGTCCTTGCTTGACCTGGTGAGGAAACGGCAATTTCATCGCGCCTATGCAGTGATCACCCTTCCCAATACGCCTTCAATCAAACTGCACGAAAAACTCGGGTTCAGGATGGTCGGAATGCTTGATGAGGTAGGGAAAAAGTTCGGGAAATTCCACGATGCCCGGATTTACCAGAAAAAGCTCTGAAGCTGCCCCAACCTGGTAAATGCAAGTCGGGTACAAGACAACTGCTTCGGCAATTAAAGGTATAATCCGAATCCCGATAATTCCGGTTTTTCCTTGATGACACGACCAGATAACCGCAGGCCGGACGAGATCAGACCTGTCACCATCACACGTCACTTCACCAAACATGCTGAGGGCTCCGTTTTAGTCTGTTTCGGCGATACAAAAGTATTATGCAACGCTTCGGTAGAGAACCGCGTTCCCCATTTTCGCAGAAATTCCAAATGTGGTTGGATCACAGCGGAATACAGCATGTTGCCGCGCGCCACCAATGAACGTACGGTACGCGAAGCTGCACGGGGAAAACAATCCGGCCGAACCCTGGAAATTCAAAGACTGATCGGACGGTCGCTTCGTGCAGCCATCGATACAAGGAAACTGGGGGAAAGAACCATCACCATTGATTGTGACGTACTGCAGGCGGATGGTGGAACCCGTACGGCTTCGATCACAGGGGCATATGTTGCACTGATGGACGCAATCAACGGCATGATTGATTCGAACTTACTCACGGAAAATCCGGTTTATCGCGCTGTCGCTTCGATTTCGGTTGGAATCTGTCAGGGTATGGTGGTCACTGACCTCGACTACCCCGAGGATAGCAGCGCCGAGACCGATATGAATGTCGTGATGGATGATCAGGGAGGCCTGATCGAAATCCAGGGCACTGCGGAAGGAGCGCCATTTTCCAGAGAGATGCTGGACAGGATGCTTGATCATGCGACCCGGGGATGCAATTTGCTGTTTGACAAGCAAAGGGAAAGTCTTGACAGGAAATTTTGAATGAAGGAATTGCCGAATTATTTCTTTCAATTTCTGAAACAGGGTCCGGAGGCATGAAAATTGTCCTTGCCAGCAGTAATCCAGGGAAAATCAGGGAGATTCAGAAATTGCTTGAATGTTCGGATCACGAAATTGTCAATCAGACTGAATTTGGCATTGGCGACGCAATCGAAAATGGAAATTCTTTCAAAGCCAATGCACTGATCAAGGCGCGCCACGCCAGCAAACAAAGCGCCCTGCCCGCCATCGCTGATGATTCAGGGCTGTGTGTCGACTGTCTGAATGGAGAACCCGGTATCCGTTCTGCCCGTTATGCCGGGGAAAACGCTACGGATCAACAAAATATCAACAAGCTGCTTGAAAAATTAAGGAATGTGCCTGCTGTAGACCGCAATGCCCATTTCCAGTGTACCGTGGCGATGGTAATGAGAGCTGATGACCCTGATCCGATTATCTGTCAGGGCATCTGGCAGGGTCGGATATCTGAATCCCCCTGTGGATATAATGGATTCGGATACGACCCTGTTTTCTGCATCCCTGAAATGAATTGCACCTCAGCTGAACTGGATGCGGAAACGAAGAACAGGATCAGCCACCGCGCCCTGGCATTAAGTAAGCTGATTGTGCAGTTATTGTAATCTTCCGTTCATAAGTTTACTGTTGGAATCCGAATATGCGACTGAACGAATTAACCACTTTTGAAGGACGGCAGGGGCCTTTGCTTCTGGTCGTGGCGGATGGCGTGGGACTGGCCGAAAGCGGCCCCGCAAACGCTTTGTCGTTGGCCCATACCCCCGTGATCGATGAATTACTGTCCTCGACCTTGAGTACCCGGCTGCATGCCCACGGTACGCATGTTGGCCTGCCTTCGGACAGTGATATGGGAAACAGCGAAGTGGGTCACAATACGCTTGGCGGTGGCCGCATCTTTGATCAGGGCGCCAAACTGGTCAATGATGCATTTGAAAGCGGCAGGATTTTCAGAAGCGAAGCCTGGCAGCAGATCGAAAAACGCGGTTCAAGCGGTCACACCGTGCACTTTCTCGGATTGCTTTCAGATGGAAACGTCCATTCCCACCTTGAACATCTGTTCAGTTTTCTCGACAAGTGCAGGCAATACGCGATTAATTCCGTGCGTGTTCACATTCTCCTGGATGGTCGGGATGTGGCGCCGAGGTCAGCATTGATTCATGTCAAAGTTTTGCAGGAGAAGCTCGACCGGTTCAACAAGACTGATAATCTTGATTATCGTATTGCCAGCGGCGGAGGCCGGATGAGCATTACCATGGACAGGTACGAAGCAGACTGGGGCATGGTGGAGCGGGGGTACAAGACACATGTAATCGGAGATGTTGCCGGGTTTGGCCACCAGGTTACCGATGTAATGACCGAAATCAGCAGGCAATACGATACCGACAGCACATTATCGGATCAGTATCTCGCGCCGTTTGTCGTGATTGACGATCAGGGTCCAATCGGAAAAATCCAGGACGGTGACGGAGTTGTATTGTTCAATTTTCGTGGTGACCGTGCGATCGAGATTTCCCGGGCACTTGAGGATCAGACATTCACAGGTTTTGATCGCGGCTCGCTGCCGGAAATTTATTTTTGTGGAATGTTGCAGTATGACGGTGACATGAATATCCCGAAAAACTATCTGGTCAATCCGCCAACGATCGACCGAACCATGGTTGAGTACCTGTGCGCAGAAAAATTGAAAACATTTGCGGTCAGTGAAACCCAGAAATTCGGACATGTCACCTACTTCTGGAATGGTAATAAATCCGGGTACATAGATGAATCTATTGAGACTTATGTTGAAGTTCCATCCGACAATTGCGACTTCAGTGAATATCCTGAAATGAAAGCCAGGGAAATCACCAGCGCCACTATTGACCTTCTGAACAGTGGTCAGTTTCGATTCGGAAGAATCAATTTCGCCAACGGTGACATGGTTGGACATACCGGCAATATTCCTGCCACCGTCAAGGCCCTTGAATGCGTGGACCAGTGTCTCGGACAATTAATCAAGTGTGTACAGGAAAACAATGGCGTTCTGATCTTTACGGCAGATCATGGCAATGCCGACGAGATGTTTGTTGAGATAGAGGGTAAACGCACGGAGCGAACCTCCCACTCACTCAACCCTGTGCCTTTTGTCATATTCGACAGTACGGACGACGGCCGCTATGTACTCGATTCACAATTGGAAGGCGGACTTGCGAATGTTGCAGCGACCGTATTCAATCTTTTAGGCTACCACGCTCCTGATGATTACTCCCCCTCCCTGATCAATATTCCGGGAGAACCCCGCCACTTGAAAAGGCAATGAACTCCGACAACAAACCGGAATCCAGGATTCAGGACAGCAGGGATCTGATTTTAGCGCTGACTGAACTCATATCCGCCCGCCCCTGAACTTTTGATTTGACCAGCCCCATTACCTTGCCCAGATCCTTGATACCGGTGGCGTCGGACTGTTGCAGGGCTTGATTGATGATTTCTCCAACGGCTTGTTCCGATAGTGGCTCCGGCAGGTATTGTCGAAGAATCGAAATATTTTCATTTTCCTTGTCTACCAGATCCTGACGATGACCGTTTGCGAATTGCTGGGCGGCATCGGTGGATTGTTTGACCATTTTTTGAACGATAAGCGAAACTCCCTGATCATCGAGTTCTATCCGGTCATCAACTTCCTTTCTCTGGATGGCTGCCCGTAGCATGCGGATTGTTTCAAGCCTTACTGTCTCTTTTGCACGCATTGCCGCCTTCATGTCAGCAAGAATGCATTCCTTGAGGTTCATTTCAAAGCCCAGTCAGGAACCAGTCAGAAACCGGATCCTAGTACAGTCGCCTGTGCCGCGCTCTTTGTCGAGACACCCGCTTCATTTCCCTGCGCACTGCTGCGTCATTATCCCGCTTGCGAATAGTAGTGGGTTTTTCATAACATTGGCGTCGTCGGGACTCGGTGAAGACTCCTGCACGCTCGCAGGCACGTCGAAAACGTCTCAAAATGACATCAAACGGTTCGTTTTGGCGAACTTGGACAAATGGCATGTAATATTCCTGGCTGATTTGAGGGGCAAATATTATACTGCTTTTTCTCTGTAATATCACCCATACCGCCAAATATTGAGTAATTTTATGGACTCATCATTCAAGTCTCCTGCCAGCATAATCATCCTGTTCGCCATTGCCCTGGCGGTCACGTCCTGTACATTTACCAGACCCAGACCAGCGGGAATCGGAGAAGAAATCAAATGGTCCGAGATTGATGGCTGGGAGGATGACCGACATGCTGAAGTCTGGCCGGCGCTGGAAAATAACTGCATCGCTGTGGCGGCAAAACCGTTCTGGAAGGATATCTGTACGGCAATGGAACAACTCAAACCCGATCAGGTCAATGATGACAGTGTCAAGGCATTTCTTGAATCCTGGTTTGTTCCTCATCGCCTGTACGGCGAAAAAGGTCGATCCGAGGGATTGATTACAGGTTATTACGAGCCCTTGTTATTCGGCAGTAAAACCCCTGATCAGCGATACAGATATCCGATCTACCAGGAGCCTGATTCACTTCTGACCGTTGAATTGGGTAGTATTTACCCTTCGCTGGAGAATAAAAGGATTCGGGGGTTGAAAGTCGGAAAGAAAATCGTTCCTTTTTATTCACGCGAACAGATTGAATCCAATCGCAATTTACTGGCGGGCAATGAACTGCTTTGGCTGGACGACAGGGACGCGGTGTTTTTTCTTCATATTCAGGGCTCGGGCAGAGTGGAACTCGAAGATGGGTCACTGATCGGTGTCGGTTACAGCAATCAGAATGGCCATCCGTATATCCCGATTGGCCGTGTTTTGCTGGATCAGGGAGAACTGGACAGGGATGAAATTTCACTGTTCACAATTCGTCGTTGGCTTGCTGACAATCCAGACCAGGCTCAGAACCTGCTCAACGAAAATCCGAGTTATGTATTCTTTATCATCAGGGATACGGTCGAAAACGGTCCCGTGGGCTCGCTGAATGTGCCATTGACACCCGAACGAAGCATTGCGATTGACCCGGAACTGGTGGCCCTTGGCACGCCGATCTGGTTGGACACCAGTTATCCGGGAGAGTCTGGCCGTTTGTTTCAACAACTCCTGATCGCTCAGGACACAGGAGGCGCCATTCGCGGACCATTGCGGGCAGATGTGTTCTGGGGGCATGGAGGAGCCGCAGAACGCTCGGCAGGAATAATGAAGGAAAGGGGCAGCATGATTGTCCTGCTACCAAAATCCGGATAGCGTTCAGGGTGATAACTGTTCAGGCTTCTGCGGAACATCAGCCAGTTCTGCCTGTAACTCACGCCCGATCAGGTCATAACGCCATCCCTTCAGCAACAAAATCCCTGACTCACCGGACACCAGCGCCTCGACATCACTGCGGTTCGCCAGCAGCGCCTGACTCAGATTCCTTTCCTGCGCCACTGTTCGAAGCTTTTTCATAATCTCTTTTGCCCGACGGCGTTGCCCACCATCCAATGGTCTGTACTTATCCCAGACCGGATCATCCCGGTCATTACCGGATACGTTTTGCAACACTCGCAAAATCTCTTCTCCGGATCGTTCGACCATCTTGTTGCTGATGGAACTGATTGCTGACAGGGCATTGCGGTCACCCGGTCGCTTGTAACAGATATCCAGCAATGTCTGGGTCGACATGATCCACTCGCGCGGAAGATTTCTGATCTGGGCCTTGTTTTCTCTCCAGATTGCCAGCGCCCTGGCAAAGTGTTGAAGCCTGCGGGGTAATCTTGCGCCCTGCTTCAATCTCCTCCATCCATCTTCAGGGGCAATGACGAAATCCTTGTTGCCGAACGCCCGCAGGCATTCAGCCTGATGCCATTGCAGTTTACCTGATGCGACCAGCCGGTCTTGCAGAGACATCTGGATCTGGCGCAGATAGCGGACATCATCTATCGCATATTGCAATTGACCTGTCGACAACGGCCGCCGGGACCAGTCGGCCCGGGTATGGGATTTCGCGAGGTTGACCTGGCAGATCGATTCAACCAGCGAAGCATAACTCACCTGCTCATCGGGACCACAAAATGAGGCGGCGATCTGGGTGTCGAAAACATTGACCAGAGGGTGGTTCAACCTTTGATCCAGGGCCTCTACATCCTGTCTGCCCGAATGCAGAATCTTGACGATAACGGGATTACCGAAAAGCCGTTCCAAAGGCGTCAGATCATCAATCGCAAGTGCATCAACACAAAATTCATCAGATTCTGTTTGACACTGAATCAGACACAGCTTCGGATAATAGGTCTTCTCCCGAAGAAATTCGGTATCAATCCCGACCCACCTGGAAGCGAGTGCCTGGTCAACTCTGAAGTTCAGTTCACTGTACGTATCGACAAGGATAATTTTTGACATATAACTAATGGTATGATCAATTAAGGCGTTTATTCCTTGCAACCATGACCCAGACTATCCAGACACTGATACAAATCTGCCTGTTCCGAGCCAGACCCCAGGATTTACCTGCCTCCTGGCAGGCATTGATTTTCACCATTATTGCAACACTGATTTTATCGGCGACGAGGATCAATCGTCTCACTGAGGATATCAATCCGGTAATGATCGGCCTGGTACAAATCGGCCTGCTCGCGCTCGGTCTGAGAATTTTGTTGACCCTGTTTTCCAAACGCGAGCGCTGGCTGCAGTCCGCAACTGGAATGTTTGGTTGTTCCGCAATCCTTCTGCTGGCTGCAACCCCTATACTGATGATAACAGATTCATCTGTTTCCAGGGTTGCCAGTTTGATCCTGGTGGTGGTGAATGTGTGGAGTTTTGCGGTTATTGTATTCATTTTACGGGAGACCCTGGAAATACGACTGCTGTTTGCATTTCTGATCACATTCGCACTTGAAATCATGTCTGCTATCATCCTGTTGCAAATGTTTGGAGGTCAGGGTATTTGAAACTGTTCATCGCAGGGATATGCGGTACTTTCATGGCAGGAGTAGCACAACTGGCACGGTTAAATGGCCATGATGTCAACGGCTGTGATGAACATATCTACCCGCCCATGTCGACGTTACTTGAAGCCAGCAATATCGAAATATTTGAAGGATACGATCCGGCGCATCTGAATCGGCGCTATGACCAGATCATTATCGGTAATGCCTTGTCCCGTGGCAACCCGCTTGTCGAAGCAGCGCTGAACCACAAATCAGACTATCAGTCGGGACCACAGTGGCTGCACGACAATATACTTCTTCAAAAGGATGTAATTGCAGTGGCCGGCACCCACGGAAAATCCACAACGTCGTCCATGGCCGCATGGATATTGCATTCATCGGGGCGGTCTCCGGGCTTCCTGATCGGTGGCAAACCGGGCAATTTCCCCCACTCTGCAGCAGCAGGCGAAGGCAACTGGTTTGTTATCGAAGCAGACGAGTACGATACGGCATTTTTCGACAAACGGTCAAAATTCGTACATTACCGTCCGACTATTGCGGTATTAAACAATCTTGAGTTTGACCATGGTGATATTTTCGACAATCTCGACCAGATCAAGAGACAGTTTCATCATCTTATCAGAATCGTTCCATCGCGCGGCGCAATTGTCGTCAACAGTGATGATCGTCATTTACAAGAGGTACTGGACATTGGGTGCTGGAGCAATCTGGTGCGGTTCTCGATCTCGGATGCTTCCAGCCAATGGTTTGCCAGGTCATTGAAGCCGGATTGTTCAAGTTTCAAAATTTATCACCACGGCGCCGTCTGTGGTCAGATCAACTGGAATCTGATCGGCGCCTACAACATGCAAAATGCGCTGGCGGCAATCGCTGCCTGTAGCCTGTCAGGAGTCAACACGGCAGACTCCCTGGCCGCATTGGAAGACTTCATCGCTGCGGACCGACGTCTTCAGCTTCTGTTCAATAAGGGCCAGATATACTTGTACGAAGATTTCGCCCATCATCCGACGGCAATAGGTCTGACTATTGAAGCGATACGCTCAAAACACCCGCAGCACCATATTGTCACCGTCCTGGAGCTTCGCTCAAGCACCATGAAAAGCGGGCAACACGGGCACAGACTGGGACACTCCCTGAATCACTCAGATGAAACATGGCTATATCGGACATGTGACCTGGAATGGCGGCCGGAATCGCTGGAGACTCAAACAGAATTGAAAATATTCAACTCGAAAGATGCTATTCCCGCAGCACTGAAATTGTGCCCTGACAGCAAAACAGTTATCATCTGCATGAGTAACGGGAGTTTCGACGGGATACCGGATTCAATCAGGGAACGCTTGATTGATACTCTGGTTCAGGCTTGACCGGATGCCAATCAAATACTGATCATGAACAAAAACAAATACAGGAACCGAAGTGTTTTCGCAATGGCAATGGCTGTTTTTCTCAGCTTGTCGCTGTCCCCATGCGTCGCTCAGGAAGAACCATTTGTCGAAGGGGAGGATTACCAGTTGCTGGACGAAGTCCAGCCGGTTCAGACCGGGGACAAGATAGAGGTAGCAGAATTGTTCTGGTATCACTGCCCTCACTGTTTTCAACTGGAGCCTTATCTCGTTGAATGGCAGAAAAACATTCCTGAAGGAGCGGAATATGTGCCGCTACCCGCATTGCTGAGTGCCCGATGGGAGTTCGATGCCAGGGTTTACTACACATTCGAAGCTCTGGGATTGCTCGAAGACCTGCATCACAGATATTACTCTGCGATTCACGATCAACGACTCACATTCCGTACTGTCGAAGAACTGGCAGCCTGGGCGAATGACAATGGTGTCGACGGGTCGAAATTTCCCGAGACTTTCACTTCATTTGCCGTGGAGAACAAATTGAATTTCTCCAACGTAATGTCCCGCAGATATGGCATCAACGGCGTACCAACAATTATTGTAGACGGGCGTTACAGAACATCGGTTTCTCTGGCAGGAAGCCAGACGAAACTGATCAAGGTAATTAATTTCCTGATCGAAAAAGCAGCACAACAAAGAAACGAGCAGTGATCCCCGGGGTGACAGGCGGCAGGTTGAATCCGACTTCAGTTCAGTGTTCGCCGCCTGCCTTGAAATTGAAAACCGCTCCTTGCCGGATACCGGATGGCCATCTGGAAGTAATCGTTTTCAGTCTGGTATAAAAACGCACGCCTTCCGGCCCATGTATCGAATGGTCGCCGAAAAGTGAGCGTTTCCAGCCTCCAAAACTATGAAATGCCATCGGTACAGGGATAGGAACATTCACCCCCACCATGCCGATTTGTATACGTTCGCTGAAATCCCGGGCGGTATCGCCATCACGGGTAAAAATTGCAGTGCCATTACCATATTCATGATCGTTGACCATCTGAACCGCTTCTTCGTAGCTTTGTGCACGGACAATACCCAGTACAGGGCCAAAAATTTCATCGGTATAGATACTCATACCGGTTTTTACATTGTCGAAGACAGTTGCTCCGACGAAACAACCATTCTCTGAACCCTTGACGACTTCATCTCTGCCATCCCTGATCAGGGTCGCACCCTCCTCAAGCCCCTTGTCGATATAACCTTCTATTCTTGTCTTTGCAGCCGGGTTGATAACCGGACCCATCTCGGTGGACTGTTCAGTATATGAGCCGACTTTCAGGCCATCCAGTCTCGGAACCAGTTTCTCGATCAACGTATCTGCCGGCTCATCCCCTATTGAAACAACCACAGAAATCGCCATGCATCTTTCACCGGCAGAGCCATACGCCGCCCCGATCACCGCATCTGTCACCTGATCCATGTCTGCATCAGGCATCACTACCATGTGATTTTTAGCGCCACACAGCGCCTGCACCCGTTTATTGTGGGAAGTTCCGGTCTGGTAAATGTATTCCCCTACCGCAGTGGAACCGACAAAACTGACTGCCTGAACACGATCATCCGTGAGTAATGTATCGACCGCTTCCTTGTCTCCATTGACAACATTTAGTACGCCATCCGGCAGTCCGGCCTCCTTCATCAACTCTGCCAGACGAAGCGGGCACGAGGGGTCACGTTCCGAAGGTTTCAAAACGAATGTGTTGCCACAGGCGATTGCCATCGGAAACATCCACATTGGCACCATCGCAGGAAAATTGAACGGAGTGATACCGGCACATACTCCAAGGGGTTGGCGCATACTCCACGAATCCACCCCGCCTGAAACACTTGATGAATACTCTCCTTTCAACATCTGCGAGATACCACAGGCATAATCAATGACTTCCAGACCACGGGTGATCGACCCCCTGGCATCGTCCAGAGTTTTTCCATGTTCGCAGGAAACCAGTTCAGCCAGTTCATCCATATACGATTTGATCAAACCACGGAAAGCGAACATGATCTGGGAGCGTTGCCCCGCCGGGATTGCCGACCATCCCGAAAATGCCTGTTGGGCCACGGTTATCGCATTCTCCACCTCGCTCCTGCTTGCCAATGGCGCCTGTTTGGTCACCACACCCAAAGCCGGATTGTAAACATCTCCGAAGCGCCCGCTGTTACCTTCGACTTTTTGCCCGTCAACATAATGATGCAGGTTCTGAATTTTTATGGATTCGTGTTTCATATAAGTTACCAAAAGAGTTAGGCAGTTTGCAGTTTAATTTATGCCAGTAAACGAAAAAGATCAATCAGTTTCCCGTTTTCAAAATACCAACCGCTTGAACCAATCCAGAACCCGGCCCAGTATTGGCCCTTCCTCATGGGTTCGGTTTACATGCAAAGAGGATTTGCGTACAGGCTTGTCATCGAATCTGACCTGTATCTGACCCACTTCAGTTCCACTAGCAAGCGGGGCTTCCAGACTATCCGGAAGCTCCAGTGTGACAGATATTCTTGCAGACTCCCCGCTCGGCACCTGTACGGCTAGATTCTCAAGAACCCCGACACCCGCCTGATCCTGTTGACCCATCCATAAAGGCAGTGTCATGACCGGCTCTCCGGGTCTGTAAAGAATCATACCGTCATAGGAATCGTATCCATATTGCAGCAGGGATTGCACCTGGTTGGCCCGTACGATCCTGTTTTTGGCGCCTGTTACGGTGGCAATCAGTCGCACCTCATCCCTGAGCGCAGTGCCGATCAGACAATAACCCGCCTTTCTGGTATACCCTGTCTTGAGTCCGTCAACGGTAGAATCCCGGTCCAACAGGATGTTTCTGTTTTGCTGGGTAATATCGTTGTAGGTAAACTCCCTTTGGGAATAGTAGTGATACAGGTCCGGGAAACGACGGATAAGGGACAACGCCAGTAACGTTATGTCCCTGGCCGTAGTGTAATGATTTTCGTGTGGCAGTCCACTGCTATTGGTGAAATTGGTATTTGTCATACCGATTTTCGCAGCCATCAAATTCATTCTTACTGCAAATTCCTCTTCACTTCCGGCAATATGTTCAGCCAATGCCACAGCCGCATCATTGCCGGATTGAATAATCAGTCCCTGAATCAAATCAAGAACACTGACGTGTGTATCCACCAGAATGAACATTCTCGATCCCTCTGTTTTCCAGGCTTTCTTACTGATATATACCTTGTCGTCAAATCTTAATTTTTCAGCCTCGATGGCATCGAACACCAGAAAACTGGTCATCAGCTTGGTCAGGCTGGCCGGTTCTATTAAAAGATCCGCATTCTTGCTACCCAATATCCAGCCTGTTTCGAAGTCTGCCAGAACCCAGCTCTTTGCGTCGATTGATGGAGCCGGAATCGGGGACTTTACGACCTCGGGAACTTCAATCAAGGCACTGCCAGCCGGATTGGAATAACCCAGACAAAGCAGCCAGAACGGCAAAACAAGTGGCGTTAACAGAAAAGACAACCAGCGCATAATCAATATCTCAGATCAGCAGGAATCATGGGACAATGGCATTGATGAGTACCCTTCCCGTTCCTTTCCTGGCAATCCCGAGTTTCTGTGCAGCCGCATACGACAGATCAATGATTCGACCATGCAGGAAAGGACCTCTATCATTAACTTTGACAATGATTTTCTTTTTCGTATCGAGATTGGTGACACTGACGTAAGTCGGCAGTGGCAATGTTGGATGCGCTGCCGTCATCTTGAACATGTCATAAGTCTCACCGCTTGATGTACGGCGTCCATGAAATTTTTTGCCATACCACGAAGCAATCCCCTTCTGCCTGAAGCCCTTGGCTGATTTCATGGGCCTGTAGCGTTTGCCAAGGGCCTTGTAGGGATTGTTGCCATACCGGCTACGGGGTTCTCTCCTCGGGACGGCATCCGGAATTTTATCATAGTCCATGGTTCGTGTCGGCGGACTGTCACCACCATAATAGCCGCCACCCGATTTATTCCGCTTGTTTCCGCCACAAGCCGCAAGCGCCAACCCGATACAAGCCACGGTAATCAGGGTTTTCAGGGAGACGGTCATCAGTTGCGTCTCCTGTCTATCGCTTCTGACAATTCCGCGACTGCCAAAGCGTAATTGATGCTTGTATTATAGCGGGTGATCGCATAAAAATTGCCATAGCCGACGACATGTCGTCTCCCCTCTTCATCCTTAAAGGAGAGCAGAGCGCTTTTCCTGCTGCTGCCAGAAGCGTCAAAATCGACACCTGCATTAATCAGGTCTGAGGTGTTGTGGATCAATTTGGCCCTTCTACCGGCAAGGGATGCGGCCGATTCAGATAACGGCGAAAGAACTGCGGAATAGATTTTCTCGCCACGCGTCCAGCCGTGCACTTTCAGATAGTTGGCGACACTGCCAATCGCATCCTCAATTTCATTGACCAGATCTCGTCGTCCGTTGCCATTGAAATCAATCGAATAGGCTTCATAGCTGGTTGGCATAAACTGGGGGATTCCAATTGCACCGGCAAAAGAACCGCGCACCGTCCCTGGAGCTATGTTCTCCTTTCGGGTGATGTTCAGAAAGGTTCTTAATTCACGGGTGAAAAACCTGCTTCGCCTCGGGTAGGCCGCCGATAGCGTGACCAGGCTGCCAAGTACACTCCGTTCGCCCATACGGGTGCCGTAATGAGTTTCAATTCCGATCACTGCGACGATCACAGCTGGCGGCACTCCATATTCCTGATACGCCCTGCCCAGGACCGGTTCATGCCTGTTCCAGAATTCCACGCCCCCATCAATCCGGTTCTGGTTAATGAACAGGTTCCTGTATTTAAACCATGGCAGCGCTTCGTATTGTCTGTCCATCAGCGACAGGGTTTTTTTATCAATAGACACACTGCTGAGAATTTCAGCCAGTTCGTCCTTCGGATAACCATCTTCACTGGACATGACTTTGACCAGTTCCTGAAGTGCGGGGTATTGATCTATATCCAGCGCCCAGGCATTAACCGATATTCCCAGTAATACCGGCAATGCGAGTTGCCAGACGGTTTTTCTGAAAAGAAGTGATAGAAAATTCATCTTCAGCGTTGCAGCAGGTTCTTGTTTCGTGAAATGCTCATAAGCATACCAAATCCGATCATCAGGGTTACCATGGAAGTCCCTCCATAGCTCATCAACGGCAATGGCACACCGACCACCGGCAGAATACCAGAAACCATTCCGATATTAACAAATACATAGAAAAAGAAGGTTGCAGATAACCCCCCGGCCAATAATCGGGAATAGGTATCCTGCGCATAGTAGGCAATCAAAAGCCCGCGAAAAACCAGAAAACAATACAAAAACAGCAAAACGGCGATACCGACCAGTCCAAACTCCTCGGCAAATACCGCAAAAATAAAATCCGTATTGCGTTCCGGAATAAACTCAAGCTGGGATTGGGTGCCGGATAGCCATCCCTTACCCCAGATACCTCCGGAACCAACCGCAATGATTGACTGAATAGAATGATAACCGGCGCCAAGGGGGTCTGACCAGGGATCGAACAAAGTCAAAATTCGCTTGCGCTGATAATCATGCAGCACGAGTGCCCACATCAAGGGGGTAGCAAGTCCAACTAACGCAATCACGGAAATGATCAGTTTCCAGCTGATTCCGGCCAAAAAAATGACAGTGGTCCCAGCCAGTGCAATCAACAGGCCGGTACCAAGATCAGGTTGCATAATGACCAGGACGGTAGGAATCAGGATAGTCAGAACCGAACAGAGCAGGGGCACAAACCCCAGGGAAAGCGGCAACCGCGAGAACACCCATGCAACCATCATCGGTACACCGATTTTCATGATCTCTGCGGGTTGGAATCTGAATACGCCCAGGTCTATCCAGCGTTGTGCGCCCTTGCCTATGATCCCCACAGCAAGAACCATAAACAACAGCGTCAGTCCCAACAGATAAATATGCGGAGACCAGCGGGCCAGTACCTTTGGCGGAATTCTGGAAAACACATACATCAATACAAGGGCAAGGCCTACCCGGATACTGTGTTTTGCAATCAGGGAGATATTTTCTCCAACCGCACTGTACAGCACGACCAGGCCGACACCACACAACATGAAAATTGCAGTCAGAAGCAGATAATCAACATGAGAGGTTTTCTGATTCACAACGGCGGCCCTGCGAGGCCATTGAGACCGGCCAATTGGTCGGCGGGTGGCTCAGGGTAGAGCTTCAACCGCTCGAGCAGGTAGTAATCAATCAACTTCCTGGCGATTGGCGCTGCGGTCTTACTGCCGCTGCCTGCATGCTCGACGACAACTGCAATCGCGATCTTCGGGTCGTCAACCGGAGCAAAACCGACAAACAACGAATGATCCCTGAATTTCTTTTCGACGTTTTCGTCGTCGTATGTTTCATCCTGGGCAATGCTTTTGACCTGTGCTGTGCCGGTCTTGCCTGCCATCCGGTATCGAATGTCCATGCCTATCCCTCTTGCTGTGCCTTTTTCCCCATGCACTACATCCTGCATACTGTCGATGACTTGCGTAAAAAAATCATCATCCTGCAATTTAACCGTACCGAGTTCTACAGGTGCAACGCGTTGTTTGATCTGGCTTGAAGGATGTTCGATAACCGACAAAAATCTGGGAGCGATTTTCTTACCGTAATTGGCAAGCGTTGCCGTCGCAGCGGCCAGTTGCAGCGGTGTAACCAGCATATAGCCCTGGCCAATCCCTGTAATGATCGTTTCTCCTGGAAACCATGGCTGTTTGAAACGCTGCCGTTTCCATTCCTTCGAGGGAATCAAACCCGAAGGCTCTCCGAGCAAATCAATGCCGGTCTGCTCGCCAAAACCGAATCTGGTCATTCCTTCGTTTATCCTGTCAATTCCCAACATCTCTGCGAGCCGGTAAAAATAGACATCACAGGATTGCACGATACTGTCGTAACCATCCAGCAAGCCATGACCGTACTTCTTCCAGCATCGGTAACGATGAGTATGATTTGGCAAACTGTACCACCCGGGACAGTAACTGGTCTTGCTACCGCTGATCCCGTTTTCCATGCCAACCAGCGAGATGAACCCTTTTATCGTGGAACCGGGTGCATAGCGACCCGACAATGCCCGGTTCAACAGGGGTTGACGGTCGGATTTCTTGAGACTGTCGTATTCGGTTTCACTGATGCCATTGACAAAAGGATTGGGGTCATAGCCAGGCGCGCTGACGAAAGCCAGTATATCTCCGGTGGCCGGTTCAATGGCAACCACCGCTCCTTCATATCCCTGCATAGCTTCAACACCTTTTTCCTGCAGATTGATGTCCATACTCAAATAAAGCGTTTTACCGGTATCGGATGTGGTTTTTTCCAGCCTGCGGATAATTCGACCGTGCGCATTGGTTTCCACTTGAACCACACCGAGTTTACCGAGCAACATGGATTCATACCGTGCTTCTATGCCACTCTTTCCAATATATTCCATTCCCCGGTAAGCCTGAGTATCGACTTTCTTCAGATCACTTTTGCTGATTCTTCCGACATAACCGATCACGTGGGAGGTCAGATCCTCTTTCGGATAAAACCGTTGCAGCCGCGCCCTCAATCCCACTCCATCATACCGGTGCTGATTTACCGCAATAATTGCAACTTCCTGTTCACTCAGGTTTGCTTTCAGGGTCTGCCTCACAAATGACGGACGTTCCTTCAACAGCAGTCGAAATGGCTTCAAATGGGCATCTGTAAGTTCAATCAACTGACCCAGTTCGTGCAACAGGCCGTCCATGTCCTCGACCTTGTCGGGTAATATTTCGAGATTGTAAGCCTTCAGGTTATCGGCCAGGATTTCCCCGTTTCGATCATAAATAAGGCCCCTTATCGGAGACAGGGGGAAGATGTCTATGCGATTATTCTGGGCGAGCGTAGAGAACCGCTGGTACTGATGAATCTGGAGATAACCCAATCTGGCTACAAGAATTAAAACAAGTAACAGTATTATCGTGAACAGGATGGTAATCCGATTACGGACAACACTGATTTCAGCCGGGTAATCCCGTATCGGTATCATTACCCAACCCTCCTCCGCATACTCAGGAAACGCAAGGCAATGAATATGATAGGCCAGAGCAACGCCGACATCAGCGCTGATTGCCAGTAAACCAGCCTGATCCCGGTATTGCCCGTGATATTGGCAATCCACACGGTAATACCAATATCAATCGAAGAAATGAAGAAAACAATGATGCATTGCTGCCACAGGTCATACGTTCGAATCCTGCGACTTGTAGTTACAGCGAAAAGAGCGACGAATGCCTTGGCTACAGCGTGCTGCCCGAGCAAAGAGTAATTCAGTATGTCGATCATCAATCCCGCAATCCAGCCATAGCCGACACCGATTCTGTCTGGCATGATCAGGCACCAGTAAAACAGGATCAGCAGTACCCAATCAGGCTCCGCATACTTCATCCATTCGAAATAAGTGACCAGGTCCAGAATGAGACCGATAGCCAATGTAACCAGGACAATTCCGTACGGTGATTTCCTGAATCGATACCTACTCATTTTTCTGACTTGAAACAGATCCTGAATCAGGCGGTTTGAAATCATCGATCTGGTCGGAATTCCATAACAGCAGCACTTCCCTGACCAATCCAATTTTTGCGATGGTCGACGCAGAGACTTTCATGAACGGCTCACTCGCATCTTCAACAATATCTGTCACTTCAGCGACCTTGTATCCTATCGGGAAACGTCCGCCCATACCGGAAGTGACCAGTATGTCGCCTCGCTGGATATCCGAGCGGCTGATCAAATCAGGCACTTCGACCCGGTCTGTTTCTCCAGCGCCCTGAATGATGGTTTGCAGCTTATTCCGCTGAATCTGGACAGGCAACCCGTGGCTTGGGTCGGTGATGAGGGTAACAACACTTCTCTTCAGGCCGACTTTTGAAATCTGTCCCAGCACCCCCTCGGGCGCAACCACAGATTGGCCCAGAAAAACTCCCGCTTCCGTTCCACGGTTAAGGATGATATTCTGATTGTAGGGTTCGGGGCTCAATCCGATTATTTTTGCCAGCAGAACCTGGTTGGTGGAGCTTTCAGATGAGCCCAGCAGTTTAGTGAGGCGCTGATTTTCCAGTTCCAGCGCTTCATAGCGTTGTAACCTGGTCTCCAGAATCGCCTGTTTGTTTTGAAGTTCGATGAATTTCCTGTGTAGTGTGTCATCCGGATAGTAGCGCTCAAACACAGCGGTTGCATTGCCTGGAAACAGTACAACGGATTCGAATGTGATGTTGATTAACGAAGTGATGTTCCTGACTGGCCCAAACAAGGTGCTTCGATGATCGATGATCATCATTCCGATAGACAGTGCGAGGAAGAATGCAAATCGATAGATTGGAAAGATTCGATTGTAACTCAAGATTACAATTCCGGATTACTGACAAACAATCATCAATTCAACTGTGCAATGGTCAGTCTATAAGTAATACGGTCGATTAATGCAGTCGTCAGCACTCAGTCAGGTCAACCATCGCTTGCAAATACGTCACCAATCACGTCCATTTCCTCCAATGCACGGCCACAACCACGTACGACGCAACTCATGGGTTCTTCAGCAAGAATCACCGGCAGGCCAAGGTCCTGCATCAACCGCCTGTCCATGTCCCGTAACAATGCGCCGCCACCGGCGATCACCATTCCTTTCTCACTGATATCCGCACTCAGTTCTGGCGGCGCTTTTTCCAGAGCCTGCCGTATCGCGTGAATAATCAATTGAATGGAATCATTGATCGCCTCGTAAATCTCTTCGCTGGTGATCAACAGACCACGGGCCAGGCTTTCGGTAATATCCCTACCCTTGATTTCCATATCTTTGTGCTCTGACTCTGACCAGGCTGTCGCAATGGTATGTTTGATGCGCTCGGCTGTGGATTCACCGATAAGAACTCCGTGACGTCGCCGCATGTGATTGATAATCGCTTCATCAAACGAGTCACCGGCAACTCGCAGGGAGTTTGAAAAAACCATCCCCCCCAGAGATAGAATACCGACTTCAGTGGTGCCACCGCCAATATCGACCACCATGGACCCGGTCGGCTCGGCAACAGGTAAATTAGCGCCAATCGCAACCGCCATCGGTTCTTCAATCAGATACACTTCTCTGGCGCCAGCGCCAGTGGCGGATTCACTGATTGCCCGTCTCTCTACCTGGGTTGACCCGCAGGGCACACAGATAATGATCCTCGGGCTTGAAAAAAACTTGTTTTCCTGGGCTTTACGGATAAAATACTTGAGCATATCTTCCGTGACATTGAAATCAGCAATCACCCCATCCTTCATCGGACGAATCGCCTTGATTGTTCCCGGTGTTCGACCCAGCATACGCTTGGCTTCGTAACCGACGGCCAGTACAGATTTGCCGCTGCTGCTGTTGGCTTGTTCCTTGATCGCCACAACAGAAGGTTCGTTCAGGATAATGCCCTTGTTACGAACATAAATGAGGGTGTTTGCTGTGCCAAGATCTATTGCAAGGTCATTGGAAAAGAGGCCAATCAGGCGCTTGAACATTGTATTGGAAATTCCAGATAAGAAAGAGAAGTAAGAAAGTGGGAATTAAGGTAACTGTACCACACATATTTTTTTGTATAGCTTACCAATCCAGGCCATACTATTCAACCACGGAATGTTGTGGTAAGTTGATGTGCTTATGGTGGTAATTGCCTCCCGAATCAAATCATAATGTCTTTAACTCCCACTGAAATCAGTCATATTGCAAGACTTGCAAGACTCAGGATAGACGACCGCCAGGCACAATCGTCTGCGACTCAGCTTTCACGTATTCTCGAACTGATTGAACAAATGAACCGGATCGATACCAGCGAGATCGAACCCATGTCCCACCCCCGGGATGCTGCACTTAGATTGAGGGAAGACACGATTACTTCTGTCAGTCACAGAGAGGCTTTTCAGGAAATTGCGCCCTCTGCAGAAAACGGACTATATCTCGTTCCGAGAGTTATCGAATAAACAGTTTTAACGGTATGCATACCAGGACACTGAGGGAACACGGCGAGTCCCTGCGCAAAAAAGAATATTCCTGCGTTGAATTGACTCAACACTTTCTCGACCGCATTCACAATGCAGGTGAACTGAACGCATTTATCACAATTACCGATGAAATTGCACTCAGGCAAGCCCGTAATTCGGATCAGATGTTGTCATCGGGTGGGGCTACGCTGTTGACCGGCATACCGATCGCCCATAAAGACCTGTTCTGCACGCAGGGAGTATTGACCACCTGTGGATCGAAAATACTGCATAACTTCAAATCACCGTATGACGCGACCGTGGTGGACAAGCTCAATTGTCAGGGCATGGTCACACTTGGCAAAACCAACATGGATGAATTTGCGATGGGCTCTTCCTGTGAAACCAGCTTTTTCGGTGCAGCGGCAAATCCATGGGACAGGACACGTGTCCCGGGCGGCAGTTCCGGGGGGGCCGCCTCGGCCGTTGCGGCGCGTCTTGCGCCGGTTGCATCAGCTACCGATACCGGAGGGTCGATTCGACAACCGGCTGCGTTCTGCGGACTGACTGGAATCAAGCCGAGTTATGGAAGAGTGTCGAGGTACGGAATGATTGCATTCGCGTCATCCCTGGACCAGGGTGGGGTTCTGGCAATCAGTGCAGAGGATGCAGCCATGGTACTGCAGGCCATGTCCGGATTTGATACACGTGATTCGACATCACTGCAACTGGAGGTGCCGGATTATTCCAGGATTCTGGATCTTTCTATCGCGGGCAAAACCATTGGATTACCCAGGGAGTTTTTTGATGATGGAGTGGATTGTGAAGTCGCTGCGATTATTCAGCAGAGCATCAGACAACTCGAATCCATGGGCGCAAAAACCATCGAAGTCGAATTGCCGAACAGCAAGGCAGGCATCCCCTGTTATTACGTTCTGGCGCCTGCTGAAGCATCGTCCAATCTGTCACGCTTTGACGGGGTGCGGTATGGGTACCGTACTGAACAATATGACGACCTCGTCGACATGTATGAAAAGACAAGGGCAGAAGGCTTTGGCGATGAAGTAAAACGCAGGATCATGATAGGGACCTATGTATTGTCTTCCGGATATTATGATGCCTACTATATCAAGGCTCAAAAGCTGAGACGACTGATTGCAGACGACTTCAGCCGCGCATTCGGGAAATGTGATTTTATCCTTGGGCCAACGACACCAGCCACAGCATTCGTTCTGGGTGAGAAAAATGATGATCCGGTGGCAATGTACCTGAACGATATTTTCACCAACTCTGCCAATCTGGCCGGTTTGCCGGCTATGTCCCTTCCGGCAGGCTTTGACAGCAAGGGATTACCCGTGGGTCTTCATCTGATTGGCAGATATCTGGATGAATCCACCCTGTTGAACGTCGCTCACCAGTTCCAGCAACAAACAGACTGGCATCAGCGGATTCCGGCAGAATATCGATGACGGGCAAGGGGATTTCATGATGGAATGGGAAGCGGTAATCGGGTTGGAAGTGCATGTCCAGCTTTTGACTCGCAGCAAAATTTTCAGCGGGGCATCCACTGCTTATGGAGCCGAGCCCAATACCCAGGCTTGTGATGTCAGTATCGCATTACCTGGTGTCCTGCCGGTAATGAACAGGGAAGCGGCCAGACTGGCTGTAAAGTTCGGGCTTGGAATCAATGCCCGGATCAATCAAAGGTCAATTTTTGCCCGCAAAAACTACTTCTACCCGGATCTGCCCAAGGGTTATCAAATCAGCCAGTTCGAGTTGCCTGTCGTGGGCAGGGGCGAGATTGAAATAGAATCCGAAAATCGTGTCAAAACCATAGGGATTACCCGCGCTCACCTTGAAGAGGATGCGGGCAAGTCATTACACGAAAATTTTCACGGCATGACCGGAATCGACCTGAACCGGGCTGGCACCCCCCTTCTGGAAATCGTTTCCGAACCGGACATGCGCTCTGCACAGGAAGCTGTCGCATACCTCAAAAAGCTGCATACCCTGGTCAAATATCTCGAAATCTCGGACGGAAATATGCAGGAAGGTTCATTTCGCTGCGATGCCAATGTATCGATCCGACCCAAAGGACAGGTCGAATTGGGCACTCGCGCCGAATTGAAAAATATCAATTCATTTCGATTTGTAGAGAAGGCCATCGAATATGAAATTGAACGACAGACAAATATCCTTGAAGAAGGAGGCGAAATCCTGCAGGAAACCCGTCTGTACGATTCTGACAATAATGAAACCCGGTCTATGCGATCCAAGGAAGAAGCACACGACTATCGCTACTTTCCTGATCCTGATCTTCCCGGGATGATCCTGGAAGACAGCTTCATAGAAGCCGTTCGACAGGAACTGCCGGAATTGCCCGACGTCAGAAAAGTTCGATTTGAAACTGATTTTCTGTTGTCAGGCAAAGATGCCAGCCAAATAACGGCAGACAGAAACATGGCTGATTACTTCGAATCAGTCTGCGGAAAAAGCAACGCCGAACCTAAAATGATCGCCAACTGGATGCTCGGGGAATTCAGTGCGGCGCTCAACAAATCCAGTCTGGACATCAGGCATTGCCCACTGGACAGCGACCGCTTTGCCTCTCTCCTGAACCGGATTGCAGACAATACGATTTCAGGGAAAATTGCCAAGGAAGTATTCGCACTGATTTGGGACAGTCATAAATCAGTTGATGAAATCATAGAACAGAAAGGCCTGAAACAAATTACGGATACAACTGAGATAGAAGCGATTGTCGATTTGATCGTTGAGAAAAACGCACAACAGGTTAAACAATATCAGGATGGGAACCAAAAGGTTTTTGGATTTTTTGTCGGGCAAGTGATGAAAGAAACCCGGGGAAAGGCAAATCCGAAACAGGTCAATGAGTTGCTGAAAAAGAAACTCGACTAATCCTGTAAAGTAAGGTAAAACACCGCCTCATCAAAATTCGATATGGGCCCGTAGCTCAGCTGGATAGAGTACCTGGCTTCGAACCAGGTGGTCGGGGGTTCGAGTCCCTCCGGGCCCGCCATATAATCAATGTGTATCAACAAAACGAATCTGGCGTAGATACAACCCCCTGTGGTTGTCCGAAAGGCTGATGGCCAGAGGGTATAAAGATTTCTGTGTAAATGGCCGTGGGTCATGTCAGACAGGCACTCTGTCACCGAACAGGATAATAAACTGATTCAGCGCAGCTTTCCAGTCCCGGATCGGCATGGTCCATTTTTTCGATGCATTTTTCAATCCGAGGTACAGTAATTTCCGGATTGCGTCATCGTGGGGAAAGGCGCCTCGCCCCTTGATAATTTTACGCAGGCTGTAATTCAGCGACTCAATGGCATTGGTGGTGTAGACCACCTTGCGGATCTCCGGCGGATAGCCAAAAAACGGCGTCAGGCGCTCCCAGTTCCGCTCCCAGCCCGGCGTAATCGCCTGATACTGTTTACCCCATTGTTCGGCAAACGCACCCAGGGCCACTCTGGCAGCCTCCACCGTAGGCGCTGTGTAGATCGCCCGCAGGTCAGCGGCTACCCGCTTGCGATCTTTCCAGGTGACATACCTCAAGCTGTTGCGAACCTGGTGCACGATACACAACTGAACCTGGGTATACGGATACACGGTCTCAATGGCTTCCGGCAGTCCCTTGAGTCCATCCACACAGGCGATGAAGCAGTCCTGTACCCCGCGGGTCTTCAGCTCGTTGAAGACGCTCAGCCAGAACTTGGCGCCCTCGGTCTCGCCCAGCCACATCCCCAGCAGTTCCTTCTCGCCTTCCAGGTTGATGCCAAGAGCCAGATATACCGCCTTGTTCCGGATACTGCCGTCCTGACGTGATTTCACAAACAGGCAGTCAAAGTAAAGAATCGGGTACACCGGGTCCAGGGGCCGCGTCTGCCAGGCCTGCACCTCTTCCAGTACACTATGGGTGATGTCGGATATCAGGGTCGCAGATACCTCCGCCCCGTACAGCCCCGATAACTCCTCCTGGATACCGCGAGTGCTCAGGCCTCGGGCGTACAAGGCAATAATCGCCTCGTCCATGCCGTCCATACGGCGTTGCCCCTTGCGGATAACCCGAGGTTCAAAACGGCTGTTACGATCCCGCGGAACCTCCAACTCCAGTTCGCCGTCTTTGCTCTGTACCTTCTTCGCAGTGCGGCCATTGCGGGAATTGCCGCTGCCGTTACCAGCCGGATCATGGGGAGCATAGCCCAGGTGACTGGTCATCTCACCATCCAACATGGCTTCAATCACGCGCTTGCGTAGTTGGTTCATCAAACCATGACGGCCCATCACCGCTTCGGTATCGCCCTTGAAGTCTTCAACCAGCTCGTTCAGCAGGCTTTCTTGTCTTTCAGTTAACTTGATCATCTTCTTTCCTCCTATGGGAAGTATAGTAAATGACCATTTACACAGTTTTATTTACACCCTCGATGGCCACGGGGAGACCATCACATACCTTGTATGGCAGCCTTATGATTGTCGGATCAATGGCGATCTTTGGCCTGGTCGATAATTTTCTCCGCATAATCGCCGAAGAAGGCGGCTTGTGGCAGTTTTACCTGATCCGCGCACTCATGGCTTGCATGGTTATTGCCTGCTACTGTTTGTACATAAAAAAGAAACTGCTACCGAAACGAGTCTGGGCGATTGCGCTTCGATCTTTCCTCGTATCCGGGGCCATATTAATTTACTTCTGTTCTCTATCGGTGATGCCAATCGCGGAGGCGGGAGCGACACTATTCAGTTCACCCATATTCCTGCTGGTATTTTCAGTGCTGTTATTCCGCACCAGGGTGGGTCCCTGGCGGATCGCAGCGGTGACAGCAGGGTTTGCTGGAATGCTTTTGGTTCTTAAGCCTGATCCGGCGAATGTGAGCTTTTTCACACTATTACCCTTGTTGGCCGGGATTTTGTATGCGCTCGGACAACTGACGACCCGCTACCTCTGCGCTGATGAAGATACGGTTGTCGTCCTGCTGGGGTTTTTTATCGCGACATGCCTGTTTGGCCTCGTTGGCACCATTGTGTTCAATGTCTTTAGCGTGCCCGATGGCTGGATACTTGCGGCGCCTTTCCTGACCACCGGATGGGTAGAACCGACTGGCAGGTTTTTGTTCTGGACAGCGGTCCAGTGTTTTGGCTCGCTTATTGCCGCCAGAGGACTGATTCGGGGCTATCAGATGGCTGAACCTACTTTCATTACAGTTTTCGAATTCACTTTTGTGTTTTTTGCCGGCTTTTGGGCGTGGATGCTGTGGAATGAAGTGCCTGATACAATCAGCATATTCGGCATCGCAATCATTATCGCAGCCGGAATCGCAATTACGTTACGTACACGAAAAGCCAACTGAACGCATTTCCAATGAAGCCCAGGATCATCCTTGCTTCCACTTCTCCTTTTCGCAAGGAATTGCTTGAACGCATTGGACTACCATTCATAACAGCGTCACCGAATATCGACGAGACGCCTGAGCCGGATGAATCCCCCCTTGATCTGGTTCATCGATTGTCTGTCCAAAAGTCCAAAGTATTGCGGCACGCGCACCCGGGCGCCGTGATTATTGGTTCTGATCAGGTTGCAGTACTCAATGGAAAATTGGTTGGAAAACCAGGAAATCATGATAATGCAGTATCTCAGCTCAGGGAGGCCTCGGGTCGTATCGTACAATTGTATGCAGGCGTGGCGCTGTTTAACACGGATTCAAAAAACCTTCAGTACGATGTCGATACTTTCGAGGTTGAATTCAGAACCCTGACCAATTCCCGGATTGAGCGTTATCTGGAGTTGGAAAAACCCTATAACTGCTGCGGCAGCCTGAAAGCGGAAGGACCCGGTATTGCCCTGCTGAAAAGATTAAGCGGAGATGACCCAAATACGCTTATCGGACTTCCGGTCATCAAATTGATCGGTCAGCTTGAAAATGAGGGTATCACACTGTTTTAAGCGAAGATTTGGATACGTTGCGACCTTCCTCGCCACTTATTCGACTGCCGTGATAAATTCCCCGGTTCGTATTCTGTTGATACGATCACGAACTGATGCGGCAGCTTCAAATTCCAGATTTTTGGCATAGGCATACATTTCCTTCTCCAGTCTTTTTAACAATCTGCCGAGTTCCTTCGGTGATTGGCGGCTGTACTCCTCAACGCCCTCGTCTGCAACCATCTGCTCAGGCAGGTCGTTCCACAGCGAATCATTGGCAGTCACACCATCAATAATGTCCTTGACCGGTTTGATAACCGACTTTGGTGTAATGTTATGGATTGCATTGTATTTCTGCTGTTTCGACCTGCGCCGATTGGTCTCGGCCAGGGCCTGTTGTATGGAATTGGTTTCCCTGTCGGCATAAAGAATAACCCTGCCGTCCACGTTTCTTGAGGCACGGCCAATGGTTTGGATCAACGATCTGGTTGACCTGAGAAACCCCTCCTTATCCGCATCCAGAATCGCCACCAGTGAAACCTCAGGAATGTCCAGCCCTTCCCTCAGCAGATTGATCCCGACCAGTACATCGAACACCCCTTTTCTCAAATCCCGGATGATTTCAACCCGCTCCACGGTATCGATATCCGAGTGCAGGTAGCGAACCCGGACATCATGTTCATGTAGATACTCTGTCAGGTCTTCGGCCATACGCTTGGTCAGGGTCGTCACCAGAACCCGTTGTTGGTGCGCAACGCGTATTCTGATTTCCGAAAGCAGGTCGTCCACCTGATGATTCACCGGTCGAACTTCAACTTCCGGGTCCGTCAACCCGGTGGGCCGAACCACTTGTTCGACCACATCAGATACACGTTTCGCCTCATAATCCCCCGGAGTCGCAGATACGAAAATGACCTGGGGCAACAGATATTCGAATTCGTCAAAACGAAGCGGACGGTTGTCGATCGCCGAAGGCAGGCGAAAGCCGTATTCGACCAGGGTTTCCTTCCTTGACCGGTCTCCGCGATACATGGCGCCTAGTTGAGGTATGGTGGCATGACTTTCATCAATGAAAACCAGTGCATTGTCGGGCAGATAGTCCATCAGGGTCGGTGGCGGCATACCCGCATTTCGACCTGATAAATACCTTGAATAATTTTCGATGCCGTTGCAGTACCCCAACTCCCGCATCATTTCCAGATCATACAGTGTTCTTTGCTCCAGCCTTTGCGCTTCTACCAGTTTCCCTCCGTTTCCAAGCTCAACCAGCCTGTCTCTCAACTCCTGCCTGATTTCATCGAGTACATTCAGTATTGTTTCCCTTGCCGTCACATAGTGACTCTTGGGGTAGACTGTCACTCTGTTCAGGTGTTCCTCGACTCCACCGGTCAGCGGGTCGAATCTGGAAAGGCTTTCAACTTCATCTCCAAACAGTTGAATCCGGATTGCCAGCCTTTCGGATTCCGCAGGATAGACATCAATCACATCGCCGCGAACCCGAAATGTGCTTCTCCGCAATTCCAGGTCATTACGAATATATTGCAGCTCGGCAAGGCGTTTCAGTATCGCTCTCTGGTTGATCTGGTCTCCTTTTTTAAGATGCAGGATCATTCCATGATAGGCGGCAGGATCTCCCAGGCCATAGATCGCGGAAACCGTTCCCACGATAATGACATCCTGTCTTTCCAGCAAGGCCTTGGTGGCGGATAACCGCATCTGGTCGATGTGATCATTGACTGATGCATCTTTCTCGATAAAGGTATCTGAACTTGGCACATAAGCTTCAGGCTGGTAATAATCATAGTAGGAAACGAAATACTCCACTGCATTATCCGGGAAAAAATCCCTCATTTCCGAATACAGTTGCGCTGCCAATGTCTTGTTGTGAGCCAGTATCAATGCCGGTTTTCCAGTATTTGCAATCACATTCGCCATGGTGAATGTTTTTCCTGACCCGGTAACACCGAGCAATGTCTGGAATGCTTCGCCGTTTTCAATGCCTTCGGTCAACTTTTCCACCGCATAGGGCTGATCGCCAGCAGGAGCGAATTCACATTGCAGATGATATTTTGCTTGAACAGACATGGAAATATTTTAATCCAGGCAGCCGGAGAAAAGAACAGGAACAAAATTCCTTCAATATTTTATTCATATTTATGGAATGACACTTGACCAATTCGATGCTGGCAATTAGTATCCCGTGCTCCGTTCCCCGGTAGCTCAGTTGGTAGAGCAGGTGGCTGTTAACCACCCTGTCGGCAGTTCGAGTCTGTCCCGGGGAGCCAATTTTTCAGATTCGGCCAGTTTATGCAAATACCCTTTTGGGTGCGATTTTCCCTTCAATCATCTGGCCCAATCCGAGAAACTGACTGTCTTTCGAATATAATCGAACCAGCCCCTGATCAGGGCATTGCCGAGGATATTCCAATGGATAAACCGCTTGACCCTGACAGAAAGCCCTGGCGCTGTTTTGTGACAATTCAACGTGTGGTAGACGCTTCAGAGCCAGGTCAGTGGGAATAAGCAGGTTTTGTCTGATTTCGGCTGATTCCAACACCTCGAGTTGTTCCAGACTGATGCACTGGTCAATCCTGAAATCATTGACCGCAACCCTTCTCAGCCGGTCGACATGAGCCCCGCAATTCAGCGCATTACCGATGTCAATCGCAAGACTGCGTATATAGAACCCTTTTGAGCAATGAACCAGTAACTCAAGGTAATCGCCCTCAATACTCTGAACCGAGATGTCATGCAACGTCACCGTCCTCGGTTCACGTTTCACTTCCAATCCCTTCCTTGCAAGTTTATACAATCGCTGTCCGTTTTGTTTCAATGCAGAATACATCGGTGGGATCTGCTGAATTTCACCCTTGAACAGGGAAAGTTTCTCATTCAGCGTCTCCAGATCATATTTGACCGTCTTCGTCGACAGCACTTTCCCCGATTTGTCACCGCTATCCGTAGCCACCCCAAGCCGAATACCGACCTCATAGTGTTTGGCCGAATTAAGGAACATGCCGGATATTTTTGTCGCATGACCAAAGCAGATGGGCAATACCCCTGTTGCAATCGGGTCCAGACTGCCTGTATGTCCCGCCTTGCGTGCATTCAGCAACCGTTTGGTGATCTGGAGTGTTTTATTGGAAGTAAGTCCTGCCGGCTTATCAACCAGTAATATGCCATTGACCGGCATGCCTTTCGGTTCTCTGTTACCCGCCATCCCTGCTGTTTAACCTGTCTATCAGCCGGGACATATCCATACCTCGCTGAATGCTGTTGTCATACTTGAACACCAGGCTCGGGGTAGTTCTCAAATTGACGGATTGACTCAAGAGATGACGTAAATACCCAGCCGATTTATTGAGCAACTTCTCAACCCGGGTGGGTTCCTGATCAGTCCTGTTTAACGAATCCAGAGCTGACGATACAAAGACCGTGGAAATCTTGAGATCCCTGCTTATGGTAACACCAGTCACAGTAACCGAATTGATTCGACTGTCATTCAGTTCTCTGGCGATCAATACCGCGATTTCCCGTTTCAATAATTCTGCGACTCTGCGAGTCCTGTCGACTTCGTACACTTGACACCCCCTCCCCCGGCCTGAGTAAGCTATAGTTCCTGGGCGGACTGGATGACTTCAAACACTTCGATCTGATCTCCCACCCTGATGTCATTGTAATCCTTGATTCCGATTCCGCATTCGTAGCCGTTTTTGACCTCATTGACATCATCCTTGAAACGTCGCAGGGAATCAATCGCGCCTTCGAAAATCACCATGTTTTCCCGCAACACCCGTACCGGCAAATTCTTTTTAACCATGCCATCCGAAACATAGCTGCCTGCGATTGCGCCAATTTTTGGTGCACGGAATATATCCCTCACCTCGACAAGACCGACATAGTGTTCCTTGAGAACTGGAGATAACAACCCTGACATCGTGGCCTTCACCGAATCAATCACATCATATATTACGTTGTAATAAAGAACTGTAATGCCTTCTTTTTCAATCAGTTTTCTGGCCGTTGCATCCGCTCGCACATTAAAGCCGATGACCAGTGCCCTGGTCGCCATCGCCAGATTCACATCCGATTCATTGATACCGCCCACCATGCCATGAACCACATTGACATTGACTGCGTCCACCGACAGATTTATCAGTAACTCCCTGATCGCTTCAACAGAGCCCTGCACATCCGCTTTGATCAGAACATTAAGGGTTTTGACATCTCCTTCCTTCATCCGATTGAAGATGCTTTCGAATTTCACTTTTTGTTGCTGGGCAAGTTTTATCTCCTTGGATTTTCCCTGACGATTGGCGGCTATTTCCCGTGCCCTTCTCTCGTCACTGACTACCACGATTTCATCACCTGCCACCGGTGTCCCTGCCAACCCCTGGATTTCAACCGGTGTAGATGGTCCTGCCTGATCAATCTTGTTACCGCGATCATCCAATATCTCCCTGACCCGGCCGGTTTCCCTGCCAGCAAGCACAACATCGCCCTGTTTCAACAAACCCTGTTGAACCAGCACCGTAGCAACCGGGCCACGCCCCTTGTCCAGACGCGCCTCAACCACCAGGCCAGTCGCATTGCCCACAGGCCTGGCTTTCAGATCAGCCACTTCGGCCTGTAGCAAAACCGATTCAAGCAGTTCCTCGACACCCTGGCCGGTAATGGCCGACACTTCATTCATCAGTGTATCACCGCCCCAGTCTTCGGAAACGATACCACGATTGGACAACTCCTGTTTTACTCGCTCAGGGTCCGCCTCCTCACGGTCAATTTTGTTCAGCGCGACCACTATCGGAACGTCAGCCGCTTTGGCATGATTGATTGCTTCCAGTGTCTGGGGTTTGACTCCGTCGTCTGCGGCGACGACAAGGATAACGATATCCGTCGCTTTTGCCCCCCTGGCTCGCATGGCGGAAAACGCTTCGTGGCCTGGCGTATCCAGAAAGCAGATCTCATGGCCATTTATATTAACCCTGTAGGCGCCGATGTGCTGGGTGATTCCCCCAGCCTCTGCATCGACTACTTTCGTTTTTCGCAGATAATCCAACAATGATGTCTTGCCATGATCAACATGACCCATGACGGTAACCACCGGTGGACGAGGAACCTGTTCGATCACTTCATCCTGCTCGGATAACATTGATTCAGGATCTTCCTTGTCGGCAGCTCTTGCGACATGCCCCATTTCTTCAATCAGCAGTATAGCCGTATCCTGATCCAGAATCTGGTTGATGGTGACCATAGACCCCATGTCCATCATCGTTTTTATCACTTCACCGGCCTTGATCGACATTGCCTGTGCAAGTTCACCCACTGTCATTGTCTCGGACACATGGATATCATGGACCACAGGTGCAGTGGGTTTTTCAAAAACATGCTGGTGCGATGTAGATGAAGATATCCTGCCTGGCTTTCTGATCAGACGTCTGCCTTTATCCTTGCGGCGTTTGGCTGCATGCAACTCTTCCCGGCCTGAAAGATTCTCAGTGGTTGCATCCCGGTCGCGTTTACCTTTTTTCCCTCTCTTCGCTTTAGCCGGTCTCTTGCGGTCAGCTGTTTTGGTATCGGCAGCGGGTTTTGGCGCAGTCGAATCAGCGGCCCTGGCAGCGGTTTCTTCTACTACAGCTTCAGGTGGTGGTTCAGTGTTTTTTGGAGCGACCGTCTCATCTTCCCCGGTTTCCTCTGTAATCTCCTGCGGCACTTCTTTCTGCAGACCCTCTATCTGCAGCAATTCCTCTGACTGTGGTTCTATCTCTCTGGCAATATTTTCTTCTTCTCTTTCAGCCTGTTCCTGCGCTTCCTGGGCAATTCTCTCTTCTTCGTTCTGGCGAATTCGATCCGCCTCCAAAGTACTGCGTTTTACAAAGGTTCGACGTTTTTTTACCTCAACGTGAACAGTACGTGCGGCCCCGGTTCTCGAAGTCTGCCTGATTTGCCTGGTCTGCCTGCTTTTCAGAAATATACGGTCTTTTGAGGGTTTGCTCTCACGGCTTTTCAGAAATTGCAATAATTTAAGTTTCTCATTATCTTCAAGCAAATCATCCCTGGTTTTCCCGGAAACACCAGCCTGCTCAAGCTGATCCAGCAACATTTCGATACTTATGTTGATTTGCCTGGCAAAAGCATCAATGGTTACCTGAGACATTGTCTTATTTCCAAATTATTATTGCGTTGAACAAATTACTCAAACCATGATGCGCGAGCGGTCATAATCAACTCGCTTGCACGCTGATTATCCATGTCGACAATCTCCAGAACCTCATCTACCGCACACTCTGCCAGATCCTCCCTGGTGCGCACCCCGCCCATTGCCAGAATCTTTGCGGTTTCTACATCAATCCCTTCCATCGCAAGCAAATCTTCAGCGGGTTCCTTCTCTTCCTGACTCGCTATCGCACTGGTCAGTAAATTGTCCTGTGCCCTGTTTCGCAATTCGTCAACCAGTTCTTCATCGAACTCTTCAATGTCCATCAATTCCTGTTTGGGTACGTAGGCAATTTCCTCAAGGGTATTGAATCCTTCCTGGGCAAGGATAACCGCTGTATTCTCGTCAATCCCAAGTTGAGTTTTGAATTTGTCGATCAATGCCCTCTGCTCTGAATCCTGTTTATCCTGAGCATCCTTGTCGGTCATCAGATTCAACTCCCATCCGGTCAGTTCAGACGCAAGACGAACATTCTGTCCTCCTCGCCCAATCGCACGGGAAAGGTTCTCTTCAGTCACGACCACATCCATCGACTTGATCTCTTCATCGACAAATATCGACTCAACTTCCGCCGGCGCCAGCGCCTGAATAACGAATTCAGCGATATTGTCAGACCAGACGATGATATCCACGCGCTCCCCTGCAATTTCGTTGGAAACACTTTGCACCCTGGACCCGCGAATACCTACACATGCGCCGACCGGGTCTACATTGGCATCGTTGGTTCGTACTGAAATCTTTGCCCGCGACCCCGGGTCCCTGGCCGCTCCTGTAATTTCAATAATTCCTTCGCCCACTTCCGGAACTTCCAGTTTGAAAAGCTCAATAAGAAATTGTGGAGAAAGCCGGGTAAGAATCAACTGTGGTCCGCGTGATTCCAGATCGATTTCCTTCAATAGCGCACGAATTCGATCTCCCGGTCGCAATCCTTCTCTCGGAATCATCCCGTTTTTTGGCAGAATCGCTTCAGCGTCACCCAGGTCAACCATCGCATTGCCATGATCCAGTCTTTTCACGGTTCCGGAAATAAGCGTGCCGAATTTGTCCTGGTAGCGTTCTGCAATCTGGTTCCTCTCCGCCTCCCTGACTTTTTGCATGATCACCTGCTTGGCAGCCTGAGCCGCAATCCGGCCGAACTCGACCTTCTCCATGGATTCTTCGATCAAATCCCCGACATTCAGTTCAGCATCACTTTCCCGTGCTTCCGACAATGGAATCTGCCGGTCGGGAAACTCCAGGTCGGAATCGTCATCAATGATTTCCCAAACACGGTATGAGTCATAATCACCGGTTTCCCGGTGAATACTTACCCGGGCATCAATTTCACCCGGATGCCATTTCTTGGTTGCTGTGACCAATGCCGTTTCGATAGCATTAAAAATGATTCCCTTCTCAAGATCCTTTTCCCGGGAAACAACTTCTACCATCATTAATATTTCGTTATTTGTAATCGCCATATTCAATCGACATTGAAAAAATTAAAATACAGGTTCAAGTCTCGCAGTTTCCATATCTTCATAGGTCAACTCGTAACTCTCGCCATCCACTTCAAGAACAACAGCCACATCGTTCGTTTCAACCATTCGTCCGGTAAATCGTTTTCGACCCAACACATGAGTGTGCATCACAATTCTCACCACCTCTCCCTGACACCTCTTGAAATGATCCGGCTTGACCAGAGGCCGATCCAGTCCCGGAGATGAAACCTCAAGCAAATATTTCATGTCCAACGGATCTTCGACATCCAGAATGGCGCTGATCTGTCTACTAACGGCTTCGCAATCATCTACCTGAATTCCGCCCGGCGCATCGATATAAAAACGCAGCACATTCTGACTGCCCTGATTGCCCTGTTCTACATGCAACAGTTCATAACCGAGGTTTTCCACCGATGGTTCAAGCATCGTTCTCAGTTTGTCAATCATGAAACGCAACGGTCAATCACCCCATCTTTACTTACTACATACACAAAAAAATAGGCCCAAGGCCCACCCGAATCAATTGCCGACACCTTAAAAATCAAAACCCCGCCTGAAGCGGGGTCATGATCAGCCTTGTCAAAGAGCTAAACTGTCAAATACCAGTAACGCAGGCAGGCTGCCGATACCTGCTTTCAAAATCACCTCTAACCTGTCTCACCTCGTTACCGTCCAACCCTCTGAAGACCTCCCATACTTCCGCGCGGCCATTATACCTGCATAACTCCCGCTCTTCAAGGTACTGTGCTGAATCAGTCCACACGCCATCCGTGGTAAGATGCCAGCTGCTGTCAACTTATTTTTCCAAAACCCTTTCCATGTCTGCTTTTCTTGATTCCTTGACCCTGCTGGACCAGATATCGATCCTCTTCTTCCTGTTTGTCTGGATATTGTTTGAGATAGTGAACGATCACACTGCAATCAAAAAGCACAGTTTAAGTGGAATTATGACAGAGAGAAGAACTCAATGGATGCTGGTCATGGCACGAAGGGATATGAGAATGATTGATACACAAATCAATGGAGGCCTGCAACGAGGAGCCGCATTCTTTGCTTCAACATCAATCATCGCCATAGGGGGCTGTTTCGCGTTATTGGGTTCTACCGATATTGTGTTGCAGGTATTTCAGGATATTCCGATAAAAAATGAGGTAAGTCGTGGACTGTGGCAAACAAAAGTATTGGGGCTGGCGCTGATTTTCACATATGATTTTTTCAAATTCGGCTGGTCTTACCGTTTGTACAATTATTGTGGAATACTGATTGGAGCTACTCCACTGGTTACGGATATTGCTGACAATGAATCGCACACCGATGGAAGCAAGGAAGCTTTGCGGGCAGCAAACATGAATATTATTGCCGCCCGGCATTTCAGCGCAGGATTAAGAGGAATATTTTTTGCATCGGGTTACATGGGATGGTTTATTGGCCCAAAAATGCTCATGGCATCAACAGTATTTGTCTTGTTGGTATTGATACGCCGACAATTTTATTCAAACGCCAGACACGTACTTGATGATTAACCAGATCCGCTGACCACATTTTATTCTTGGGCTCACTCCTGCGGTAACCCGTTCAGTCTTTGCGTTCCGGCTCATCGTCATCGGAATCATCCGGGTCGGGAATGATCAGAAACTCGGCATAGGCTTCTATACCCAGTTCCGCTACATCCTGGCCGAGTTCCTCGACTTTTCGAGAGATTCTTACACCCATGATCTTTTCCAGCGCATACCAGATGACGAACGAAGAAGCAAATACAAAAGCACCGATGGCAATTATACCAACCACCTGAACACCGAGATTGCTATCCGCCTTGTTGATGCACACCGCCAGGGTTCCCCAGATTCCAGCAACCAGGTGAGCCGGGATGGCGCCGACTACATCATCGATCTTTAACTGTTCCAGCACTTTCACTCCCACCGTACATACCAGCCCGCCAATCACTCCAATGAAAATCGCCCAGTTATGATCGACAATATCCGGCCCCGCTGTAATCGCGACCAGACCGGCAATAGCGCCGTTGAGAACAGCCATCAGGTCAACCCTGCCCAGCAGTAAACGGGATACACTCAAAGCAGCGATGACACCCCCCGCCGCCGCCAGATTGGTATTCACCAACACGACACTCATTGCCACAGCATCGGTAACGCTGGCAATCGCGAGTTGAGACCCGCCATTGAAGCCAAACCATCCAAGCCAGAGGATGAACACACCCAGCGTGACCACAGGAACATTGGAAGGGGGCGTCGACTTGACACTGCCGTCAGCGCGGAACTTCCTGTACCTCGGTCCGACCACGAGTGCACCCGCCAGAGCCGCCCAGCCGCCAGTTGAATGCACAATGGTAGAACCGGCAAAGTCCTGGAACCCCATTGCACTGAGCCATCCTCCGCCCCATGTCCAGGCTCCCACTATGGGATAAATGAATGCGGTGAGGAAAAGCGTAAAAACGAAGAAGGACCATAGTTTCACCCGCTCGGCCAGCGTCCCGGAAACAATTGAAGCCGCAGTGGCAACGAACACCATCTGGAAGAACCAGTCTGACATGACCGAGTAACCATTCTTCGCCACCGTCATTTCCAGATTTGAAGCACCGCCCAGTAGCGCTAACTCATCAGCAGACGGGCCGTAAAACGGAGTAAAACTACCGATCCATCCGTTGACATCGACATACATCAGGTTGTAACCGACAAAATAGAAGGCCAATCCTGCAATGGAATACAATCCGATGTTTTTCAGGCAAATCGTAGAAGCATTTTTTGTGCGCACCGAACCCGATTCCAACATGGTGAAACCTGCACACATCCACATCACAAACGCTCCCCAGATCAGAAAAGAGAATGTATTGAGTACAAAGCTCAGTTCCTGCCCAATTACTGCCTGAGTATCGGCAATTTCAATTATATTCATTGTTAGCACCTGATAAGTTTACGTATAACAAATACCACAGTCCCTGGATCGGATGTTGCCGGACTAACCATCATCGTTGCCGCCTTCATCATTATTTTCATTTTCGCTTTGCGCCGGTGGTTCCAACGGCAACAGAATACACATTTCGGTAAAACTGCCTACTTCAGTATCCAGTTCAATGGAACCGCCATGTTGTATTATAACATCGCTGGTCAGGGAAAGGCCAAGACCGGTCCCCTTGCCGGGAGGCTTAGTCGTCACAAAAGGCTCGAAAATTCGTTTCCGCAACTCTTCGGGAATACCGGTACCATTATCCCGGATACAGAATTTTGCATGATCGTCAAACCGCCGGGTAACAATACTGAGTTTCGGTTCCCAGTCCTTTTCGGCTGTAAATCTTTTTTCGTTGAGCGCCTGGCAGGCATTGGTGGTAAGATTCATAAACACCCTGGATATCTCTTGAGGAATGACTTTCAGCAATCCCAAATTCGGGTCGAGGTCTTCTTCCCTGGCCATGTTGAAGCCGACCTCTTCAGCACGCAACGCATGGTAGGCAAGTTCGACATATTGTTTGAGTAACGCGTTCAAGTCGACTTCCCGCCATTCTCCTTCACTGCTGCGGGAATGCTCGAGCATACTGTGTACGATGCCATCGGCACGCTTGCTGTGATCGACAATTTTGCCAAGACTGAGTTTGAGTTCCCCAAATATCGAATCTATTTCTTCCCAACTCCCGGAATCCTTGAAGGCATCCGGGTTTTCAACTTTTTCCTCCTCGATCAGTTCTTCGATTTCATCCGTCAGTTCGCCGGCGATAGCGGAAAAATTACCGACAAAGTTCAGGGGATTCTTGATTTCATGAGCGACACCTGCAGCCAGTTGTCCCAGTGACGCGAGCTTTTGCTCGGCAATGATCTGTTCCTGGGCCTTCTTCAGTTCTTCCATGGCGAGTTCGAGCGATTCATTCCTGGCATCCAGTTCCTTGGCAAGCTTCTCCACCAGATTAAGTCGTTGTACCTCCTGGGCATATTGTCTGAAAACCTCCAGCGCCTCAGCCATATCGGTGACCTCATCATTGCCCCCGACATCGACCGGAACCTCCAGATCACCTGCTGCCATCCGGCGCATCGCTTTGGCCAGACCGATCAGACGCCGCAACAAATAACGTCCTACGAATCGCCACGCAAACAATAAGGCGGCGGCAGTACTGAACAGGTTGATTACAATCAGCCACAATATCCCGGTTCTCACCGAAGAGCGCGATGCTGCACTGGCGCTGTGCGCTTCCTGGTTGATTTCCGAGACCAGATTGTTGACCTCTGTAACCAGCAAGTGTGATGAAACGCGCACCTTGCCCAACTCATTCTGCTCCTCCTCCAGGCGCTGCAGGACTTCCCGACGCAGTGGAATGATACCTTCCGGACCTTCACCGATTTCACCAAGACGCCGCAGGTTGGCGCTCATCAGGTTCAGGGAAAAATGACGTTTCTCTTCCGCACGGAATAATTGCCCAAGTTGTTGCAGCAGATTGATTCCCTGCAAATCGCTGGTTTCAAAACCTGACAACTTCGCAAAGATAGTCCGTGTATTCTCTGAAGCACTATGAAAACGATCCTGCAACGGTGGCAGAAACTGACGGTCTGAAAGCACGATGACTTCGTCCAGCAACAGTACCGCCAGATTGGCTTGCTGGCTCAAATTCGCCAGATTGCGGTAAATCGTCAGTTCCTCCTCTGACGCGCGTTGTTCAATCCGGTGTGGAATATCGTCAAGACTGCGCAAGCCCTCTACCAGATAAAACCCCTGATTATCCAGTGACTCCACCATCAAACGGTTAATGCTGCGATTCAACTCGGCCAACTCTTCGCCAAGTCCTATAAGGGTCTGGTCAATTACCAGACGCCGCGCCGAGGAATGCCGTATCTCTTCCAGATGACCATTGAGCTCTGCAAGATGTTCCTTGATCATTCGGGTGCGCTCACCGAATGCGGAACGCGACTCCAACTCCTGGATGATCGACTCCAGCGATGCCCGCTCCTGCGTTAAAGTAGCCACCACCGCATCGTGCTCCTGCCTGGAGTCGGCTGAAATCAATCGAAAACCCCCACCCACTACAATCGCGCTCTGGCGCGCCACATCCACTGCATTGATCAGGTTCGGCATACTGTATTCCGCCAAACGGGATTCGTGACTCAGGGTCTCCCGAAACGAAAAATAGGCTACCAGGCTCGCGGTCAGCGTAAGCAGTACGCTGCCAAACAGGATCAGGTAAAGTTGTGCACCGATCCCGACCCGGAACTTCTTGATTTGCTCCGGCATCCTGTCTGATTCCGTATCTGCTGGCCGCCCTGTCGCCGGGTCCGGTCGATCGGCTGGCAGATCAACTGTCGAATCCGTCATGGCAGCGACATCGACTTTACCGACTGGAATTGTCCGGAAGCATCAAGCCGCGTCAGGAATACCTGATCCGAGCCCTGGTTGTCTCCGTCCCCGTAATTAAGTTTAAAACCATCCAGGTCTATCGTACCTGCATCCCTCAGCGCCTCCAGGAAGCCCTGCCGGGTAGGGTTTGCTCCTGCCAACCGCAGACCTTCTATCACCAGCCGCCCTGCAAGATAACCCTCCAGAGAAACAAAATTCGGACTGCTTTCCGGGTCAACCTGCGCCAGGGCGGCATGATATTTCGATACCAGCGGCAGTTCGAAACTGAATGGGGAAGGCACCACCTGCGTAATATATACTCCGGTTCCATCGGAACCGAGTTCCTGGGCCAGCGCAGAACTGCCGATGAATGAAATGTTGATAAAGTAAGGATTGAAGTTCAGTCGTCTGGCCCACCGGATCATACTGGCGGCAGGCTTGTAAGCGCCGACAATGACCACTGCCTCAGCATCAGCATGACGAAGGTCGAGCACTGCAATCTTTACTGCTTCGGTATTGCGGGAATAATAAACCTCTTCAACCAGGCTCATACCACGGCGTTCTACTGCTCCATTCAATCCCTTCAACCCTGCGCGTCCAAAAGAATCGTCCTGATAGAATATACTGATCCGTTGTATACCCAGATCCTCAGTGAGTCTGGCCACCATCTCTTCGGTCTCCTGATAGTAGGAGGCGCGCATATTGATCACATTGGGCGCCTGCTTTGTATCACGTAAAAACTCGGCCCCTGTAAACGGTGCAATATAGGGCACACCGGCCTCGGTGGAGATTGGCTGAGCAGCTATTGAAGTCGGGGTCCCAACCGCACCGACCAGGGCGAACACCTTGTACTCGTCAATCAACCTGCGGGTGTTGTCAATTGCTGTTTCAGGTTCATAGCTGTCGTCCAGCGATTCGAGGCTTAAGTTATAGCCATTGACTCCGCCGTCGCGATTAACTTCGTCAAATGCCGCGAGCAACCCCAGACGCATACCGTTACCGAGTGCCCTTGCCGGACCACTGAGTGCGGCTGACTGACCGAAAAGAATTGTCTTTTGTTGATCTTGCCGGACCTCGGCTAACACTGCCGGAGTCAGCATCATCAATAGCAGGGCAACCAGAATCGGCATCGCTGGCATCTCAGACAGCCTGGGTCAAGACGATCTTCTCCAATTTCTCAGGGGGTGGATCTTCAATCAGTCACAATTCACAGTGAACATTCAAACCGACTCAAGCGAGCGCATCCGCACGATTTGCCCGTATATCAAGTATGGCGCTGAATCCACTGATCTCGAATACCTCCGCAATGTGCGGCAATAACCCGCAAAACACCGCCTTGCCTCCCTCTGACTGCATCTTCCGGGCACTCATCAATAATACCCGCAATCCCGCACTGCTGATATATGTCGTCTCCTCAAAATCAAATATCAATATCCCTACCCCCGTATCGATCCGCTCCTGGACCGCAACGTCCAGTATCCCTACCGTGCTGCCATCCACTCGACCACTCGGACAGAGGATAACCGCCTCCCCGGACTCAACAGGCGCCAACTCAACTCTCACCGTTAACTTGGGCTGCCCTTGCTTTGTTTGTTCTACCATTCGGTCTCTCCCCGTAATTTTGCATAATAGCGTAACACAGTTACGTTCATGGCTATAGCCGTTTCCCCGATATTCCTGGCCGAAACTATTGCATCTGCAACGATTTCATCATGAATGTATTGACTATTGATGTGCCCACTTGTTCAGCAAACTCATCAAGAAATGAAGGCTTGAAGGTGTAGTTGACCAGCTTCTCCACACCGATGACGTCCCGTGCGATGCTTTGTGAACTTCCGAACTGATCAATCAATCCCAGTTCCATCGCGCTCGAGCCACTCCAGAACAACCCGCTGAATATTTGCGGGTCATTCTTCAAACGCTCCCCTCTCCCGGATTTTACCGCAGAAATAAATTGCTTGTGAACCTCTGCCAGCAAGGACTGCGCATACTCCACCTCGCTCCGGTCCGAAGGACTGAACGGATCAAGAATTGCCTTGTTCTCTCCTGCGATAATCAGGCGTCTTTCTATGCCCAGTTTGTTCATGGCTTCAACAAATCCAAAGCCATTCATCAGCACTCCAATCGAGCCGACGATACTGGAAGGGTGCGCAAAAATCCGGTCTGCGGCAACGGCAATATAATAACCTCCGGAGACGCAGATATCCGTGATCGATACATAAAAAGGTTTTTCGGGGTAGAGGAATTTCAGTCTTTTGATTTCCTCATTGATTTGCGCCGCTTGAACAGGGGCGCCGCCCGCACTATTGATCTGCATTACCACGCCAGCCGAGTTTTCAGCTTCAAAGGCATCTGCGAGACTGCGGTTGATGATATGAGCTGAATTCGAGTTCGGACCAATCACTCCATTCAGCTCGACGAACGCAGTGTGTTCATCAGCAATAAAACCGGAGTCGGTTTCGAAATAAGCAAAGACAGTATAGCCGATAACGACAATAAACAGTGACTTGAAGAATATACCCCAGCGCCGTTTCGATTTTCTCTCCTTCAGATAATCCTGTGCCAGTATGGACAGGATACGCGTATTTTCCGACTGCCGGAAGTTTTCATCTGAATCTGTCCTTGTGATACCAGGAGGGTTTGATTTGTTCCAAAACATGATATTGGTTACCTGTTTAATAAATAATCCGGCATGCCGTCCAATGGCCCTGATCAGGCTTCCCTTTCAAAAAGGCCGGCAATGCCCTGACCGCCGCCAATACACATTGTCACCACCGCATACCGTCCGCCAGTGCGTTCCAATTCACAAACAGCTTTCTCGGCGATGATGACGCCGGTTGCGCCAATCGGATGGCCCAATGAAATTCCGCTGCCATTGGGATTCAGTTTTTGCGCTGGGATATCAAGGTCTCGCGCCACCGCAATTGCCTGTACGGCAAAGGCTTCATTGACTTCCCAGACATCGATATCCTTGACGGAGAAATCCGTATTTTCCAGAAGATTGCGCACAGCAGGCACAGGCCCGATGCCCATATATGCGGGTTCAACCCCGGCAAAGGCATACTTCACCAATCGAGCCCTCGGTTTTATTCCCAAGGCATCACACTGTTGCCGACTCATCAAAACCATCGCCGCGGCCCCATCATTGATTCCGGCTGCATTGCCCGCAGTGACCGTACCATCCTCCTTGAATACAGGCTTCAACTTTTGCATATCTTCGATCTTCGAGCCAAAACGAACATGCTCATCCTGATCGAACCACTCCGCGCCTTTTCTGGATTTCAGTTCAATTGGTAAAATCTGGTCTTTGAAATGTCCCTGCTCAATCGCATTTTGCGCACGCTTATGGCTGGTCAGCGCAAACGCATCCTGTTCGTCGCGGGACACCCCCCATTTTTCGGCAATGTTTTCCGCTGTGACTCCCATGTGGCAGTGCTCCATCGGGCAATGCAGGGCGGCAAGCATCATGTCCTGCAATACGCCATCCCCGAGACGGTTTCCATATCTTACCCCGGTCGCCAGATATCCACCCTTGCTCATCACTTCGACACCACTCGCCAACGCGGTATCGCAAAGACCCAGTTCAATCTGTTGTGCCGAGGTGACAATCGCCTGCATGCCACTACCGCACAAACGATTCACGGTGACCGCCGGAGTAGTATGAGGCAACCCGCCATTGAGCGCCATCACCCTCGAGATATAGACGTCATGGGGTTCGGTATGAATCACGTTCCCTACTGCAACATGGCCCACGGATTGCCCGTCGATTCCCGCTCTTTTCACTGCTTCAGCTACCACGGCAGCGCCGAGCCTGGCAGGGGTATGATTTTTCAGACTGCCGCCGAAACTGCCGACCGCAGTCCTGACCCCACTCACAATCACGACTTCATTCTTTTGCATACTGTTCTCCTGTATCTACAATTTTACTGATTTACCGGGAACCCCCGCCCCCCCCCCCCCCCCCCCCGCATATTTTCTGGCGCCCTGGCGTTGTTCGGGCAACAAATATCATTTTGTTTGAAGCTCTCCGATATTCCTGAAAAATTCAAGCGATTCGGGATTTGCAAGCGCCTCCGTGTTTTTGATCTCATCACCATGAACCATGTCTCGAACCGCGAGTTCCACTATCTTCCCGCTCATCGTCCGTGGTATGTCGGGTGCGGCAATAATTTTCTTCGGGACATGTCGCGGTGTGGTATTTTCCTTGATTGTCTGTCGAATCGAAGCCTTCAGTTGATCGGTCAATTCCACCCCTTCACGCAGCATCACGAACAATACCACCCGAACATCCCCGTCCCATTTTTGCGCGATGCAGAGGCTCTCAAGCACTTCATCCTTTTTTTCGACCTGGCGATAAATTTCCGCTGTGCCGATTCTGACCCCACCCGGATTGAGCACTGTATCAGAACGGCCATATATGATTATCCCGTCATTTTCTGTAATTTCAGCATAATCACCCTGCGCCCATACATTCTGAAAACGGGAAAAATAGGATGCATGGTAGCGTCTGTCATCGGGTTCATTCCAGAATCCCAATGGCATGCTGGGAAAGGGTCTGGTACAGACCAGTTCTGCGCGTTTTCCCCTGACCGGGGCCGCATCATTAAATTCATCGTCATATACATCAACAGCCATGCCCAGGCCAGCGCCTTGAATTTCTCCGCGGTATACCGGTCGCATCGGGTTGCCGAGCACAAAACACGAGACAATATCCGTTCCACCGGAAATGGAAGAAAGCATGATATCGGCCTTGATGTCCTGATAAACGTAGTCAAAGTTTTCCGGCGCCAGCGGCGACCCGGTCGTCAGGATGGTTCTGATGCCTGAAAGATCATTCTCCTGTCGTGGGGTCAGCCCCACTTTGGCACAGGCGGAAATATATCGGGCACTGGTCCCAAAGATGGAAATTTTCAACGAATCAGCCAATTTCCACATTGCATTCACGTCCGGATAAAATGGTGATCCGTCATACAGAATCAGGGCACACCCGCTTGCCAGACCGCTTGCCAGCCAGTTCCACATCATCCAGCCACAGGTTGTAAAGAAAAACAGGCGATCCTGTCTCTTCACATCGGTATGCAGCAACTGTTCCTTGATGTGTTGCAGCAATGTTCCACCGGCGCCGTGCACAATACACTTCGGCTTACCTGTTGTGCCTGATGAATAAAGTATATAAAGCGGATGATCAAACGGCAACTGTACAAATTCCAGGTCATCGGAATCAGTCTCGAAATCCCCGAATGACATCGCATTGCCCAAATCACTGATATCGGGAACCGGATGCAGATACGGAACAACAATTACTGTTTCCACGGCAGGAATATTCTCTGCTACGGATTTGACTGAATCCATCAATTCGTGCTGCTTGCCGTTGTAATGATATCCGTCCACGCAAAACAGGACTTTTGGCTGGATTTGTGCAAATCGCTCCAACACTCCGTTAACCCCGAAATCCGGTGAACAGGATGACCAGATTGCTCCCAGGCTGGTCGTCGCCAGCATCGCAATCACGGCTTCCGGACTATTGGTAATATAACCCGCCACCCTGTCGCCCGTCCTGACTCCGAGTGTCTTCAGACATTCTGCACAGCGAATCACTTCCATGAAAAGCAGCCGGTAGGACAGTTCTCTGCCCGTCCCGTTTTCACTGCGGAATATCAGTGCGGTACGGTCATCCCGAAAGCGAAGCAGATTTTCAGCGAAATTCAACCGGGCGCCTTCGAACCACACGGCTCCGGGCATGGCTGTCGGATTGGTCAGAATGCGGTCACACGGCCGTATGCCGATAACACCCGAGAAATCCCACAGCGATGACCAGAATTGATCGCTGTGTTCTACGCTCCACCGGTACAGGGAGTCGTAATCATGGACTTGTGAGTGAGATGCCGTTACCCATTGGATAAATTCATTGAGGTTGCTCTCCTGGACTCTTTGCTGAGAGGGTTGCCATAGCGGTGTCATCATGCAGGTCTCTCAATACTGGAACTCAGGAACATGGACAATCAGGCCATCTATCTCTTCCGTGACCTTTATCTGACAACTGAGACGGCTCAATGAATCAACATCTTCCGCAAATTCCAGCATATCGCGCTCGTCGTCTTCCATCTCATCAAGTTTGTCAATCCAGCTTTCGTCAATGTGAACGTGGCAGGTTGCACAGCAACATGCACCACCGCATTCAGCCAGAATGCCGGAAAGCTCACTGCGTCTGGCAAGCAGCATCACCGAGGTTCCGACCTTACCTTCGACGGCAAGTTCACTGCCATCCGCCAATACAAAATTAATAGTGGGCATTGCCGCTGTTGGATTGCTACCTGGTTTTTATGTTGATATCATGGCGGAGAGAGAGGGATTCGAACCCTCGATACGCTATTAACGTATACACACTTTCCAGGCGTGCTCTTTCAACCACTCAGACACCTCTCCGCTGGATGGCAGATTATGTCACAACAAGGCGGATTTTTTCCATACCCGCCTCTACCCTCCTGCGGAAGTCGCCGTCGATGGCGGAATTGAATAGGTTGCCGTTACATGAGCCACGGGTTGGTCATTTCCTTCTGAAAATACAGCGACCTCGCACACAACCAGACGCTTGCCCGCTTTCAACAAGTGACATTCCGCGAGAATATCCTGGTCGGCGGCGGGCTTTCTTAAAAAATTGATATTGAGGTTGGTGGTGACCGCCAGGGCAATCTCGCCGTACTGACCCAGAATGGCGACGTAAGCCGCACAATCGGCGATGGTCATCATGGTGGGGCCGGACACGGTCCCGCCAGGGCGCAAATGCCTGTGGTCTATAGCCTGGCGAACCGTTGCCGTACCGGGACCGATTTCTGTCACCTCGCAGGTGTTCTGCGGAAACTCCCGGGCCAGAAAGGCCCGCGCCTGATCAATATTCATCGGCTTGAATCCTTAAGGTAAATAATCATACCCCGTATTATAGTTGACGTTTACGTAAACGTAAGGTAATTTAGCGTCCTGTCGCTATTGGAATCCGGTTCCCATGCATTATCACTCGCTCAACTTCCACTTTGGAGAAGAAATTGACCTGCTTGGTGAGACAGTCCGGTCGTTCTGCCAGGATGAAATCGCGCCCCGAGCTCAGCAAATCGACCAGTCCAATGAATTTCCCGGCGATTTATGGCGAAAATTCGGCGACCTGGGTTTACTGGGCATCACCACTGGGCAAGAGTATGGCGGAGTGGATATGGGCTATCTCGCCCACATCGTCGCCATGGAAGAAATCAGCAGGGCCTCTGCCTCGGTTGGCCTGAGTTACGGCGCACATTCCAATTTGTGCGTCAACCAGATCCGCCGCAACGGCTCAGAACAGCAGAAGCGGAAATTTCTGCCCGGGTTGATCTCCGGAGAGTTGGTCGGCGCCCTCGCCATGTCGGAGTCCGGTTCAGGGTCGGATGTGGTCAGTATGGGGATGAAGGCAGAACTCAAAGGAGGACACTATGTATTGAATGGCCACAAGATGTGGATCACCAACGGACCGGATGCCGATGTTGTCGTGGTATACGCAAAAACCGAACCCGAAGCCGCTTCAAGGGGCATTACCGCTTTCATCGTGGAGAAGAAATCTGGTATACAGGTTGCACAAAAACTGGATAAACTGGGAATGCGCGGCTCCAACACCGGCGAACTGGTTTTTAATAATGTCGAAGTACCGGTAGACAATTTGCTGGGGCAGGTCAATCGTGGTGTCGAAGTACTGATGAGCGGTCTCGATTTTGAGCGTGCGGTACTTTCCGGGGGGCCATTGGGAATCATGCGCGCCTGCATGGATCTGGTCGTGCCTTATGTCCACGAGCGCAAGCAGTTCGGCCGGGCAATTGGTGAGTTTCAACTGATGCAGGGAAAACTGGCTGACATGTACAGCACAATGAATGCGTGTCGGGCTTATGCCTATGCGGTAGGCCGGGCCTGCGACCACGGCGAAACGACACGAAAAGATGCCGCTGGATCGATACTGTACACCGCGGAAAAAGCTACCTGGATGACGCTCGAAGCAATCCAGGCGCTGGGCGCCAACGGATATATCAATGACTACCCTGCTGGCCGGCTGTTGCGGGATGCAAAGCTGTATGAGATTGGAGCGGGCACTTCGGAAATACGCAGAATGCTGATTGGCCGTGAACTGTTCGATGAGGGTCGCTAGCATGGGCAGACACAACCCGGCGCACAACGGCTCTGATGATCCGGTCGTCATTACCGGATACGCACGGACACCGATCGGCAGCTTTCGTGGATGTTTCAGCGAAGTGAGCGCAGCGGAACTCGGCGCCTGTGCAATTCGTGCCGCCGTACAACGCTCCGGCCTGGAGGTTGACGATATCGAAGAAGTACTCATGGGCAACATTTTATCTGCGGGTCAGGGCCAGGCTCCGGCCAGGCAGGCGGCGTTGGGCGCAGGGCTGCCCTTTTCCACCGGCTGTACTACCATCAACAAAATGTGCGGCTCAGGGATGAAAGCCGTTATGCTTGCGCATGACCTGTTGGTCTCTGGCAGCAATGACATCATGGTCGCCGGCGGCATGGAAAACATGTCCAGAGCGCCCTACCTGCTGCCCAGGGCGCGTGATGGTCAAAGGTTAGGGCACGGCGAGATGCTGGATCACATGTTTCTCGACGGCCTGGAAGATGCTTATGACAAAGGTGTCCTGATGGGCTCATTCGCCGAATCGTGTGCCGACAAATACCATTTCACACGGCAGCAACAGGATCAGTTTGCGATTGAATCCCTGCACAGGGCCCGGCAGGCCAGTGACAGCGGCGCATTTGACGCTGAAGTCACCGCAGTGACAGTGAAGCGTCAAAAGGACAGGATCACCGTTGAAAAGGACGAACAGCCGTTCAAGGTCGAGATCGGGAAAATTCCGCATTTGAAACCCGTTTTCAAACAACACGGCACGGTCACTGCGGCCAATTCCAGTTCTATCTCCGATGGCGCCGCTGCACTGACACTGATGCGCCAATCGACCGCGCAACGTCGGGGCCTGTCCCCGATTGCCAGAATTTCAGGCCACGTCACTCACGCTCAGGAGCCCGCCTGGTTTACCACTGCCCCGGTCGGCGCAATCAGGTCGGTACAGGAAGCCCTCAATCTGACGGTCGATGATGTGGGTCTGTTTGAAGTCAACGAAGCATTTGCCGTGGTTGCCATGGCCGCCATGGAGGAACACGCAATCAGCCATCAGAAAATCAACATTCATGGCGGCGCTTGTGCATTGGGCCATCCTATTGGCGCATCCGGCGCCCGCATTCTGGTGACCCTGCTGTCGGCGCTGCAACAACACAACCTGAAAACAGGAGTGGCGTCGTTGTGCATAGGTGGAGGCGAAGCCACCGCCATGGCGGTAGAACTGGTCTGATCGGACTGGCCCCCATGCCAAAAATTGAATCCAGCGTCAATATCGGTTCAACGGAGTTTGCCGCCAATGCCGACGCCATGCGCGCGCAGATTGCGGATTTTCGGGACAAGGCTGAGAAAATAACCCTGGGTGGCAGTGAAAGCGCCCGGAAAAAGCATACGGACCGGGGCAAGCTGCTGGTGCGTGAACGCATCAGCAATCTGATTGATACCGGCGCCCCGTTTCTCGAACTGTCCCTGTTCGCCGGCTGGGGAATGTATGGAGACGCAGATCAGTGCAGGCGGAATCATTACCGGTATTGGCCGCGTAGAAGGCATCGAATGCGTAATCATCGCCAACGACGCCACGGTAAAAGGAGGAACCTATTATCCGATTACGGTCAAGAAACACCTCCGCGCCCAGGAAATCGCCCTGCAGAACAACCTGCCCTGCATCTACCTGGTGGATTCAGGCGGCGCGTTTTTACCGCTACAGGACGAAGTATTTCCGGACAAGGAACATTTCGGGCGAATATTTTATAATCAGGCCAATCTGTCCGCAGCCGGTATTCCCCAGATTGCAGTAACCATGGGAAGTTGTACCGCCGGGGGCGCCTATGTGCCTGCAATGTGTGATGAAAGTATCATCGTTCAGGGTCAGGGTACGATTTTTCTGGCCGGGCCGCCTCTGGTGAAAGCGGCAACCGGTGAAGAGGTCAGCGCCGGAACTCTCGGCGGCGCCGAAGTGCACGGCAGGATTTCCGGCGTGGTTGATCATATTGCGACCGATGATTTCGATGCCTTGCGTCTGGCGCGAAATATCGTCGGCCATCTGAACCGCACAAAACGTTTTGATTTGAATTTGAAACCTCCCCGGGAGCCGGCCTGGCCGAGCGAGGATCTGTTGGGGATCATTCCTGTGGACAAACATCAACAATTTGATATCCGTGAAATCATTGCACGATTGGTGGATGGCAGCGACCTGCATGAGTTCAAGCAAAACTATGGCGTCAGCCTGGTTTGCGGTTTCGCGCATTTACATGGGTATCCGGTCGGTATCGTTGCCAACAATGGTATCCTGTTTTCCGAATCCGCGTTGAAAGGCGCGCATTTCATTGAACTGTGCGCACAACGAAAAACCCCGCTGATTTTTTTACAGAACATAACCGGGTTCATGGTGGGTCAGAAATATGAAGCTGGCGGCATCGCAAAGGATGGGGCGAAAATGGTGACTGCGGTCGCCAATGCAGGGGTACCAAAATTCACTGTTATCGTCGGCGGCAGTTTTGGCGCCGGTAATTATGCAATGTGCGGCCGGGCATTCGGGGCAAGGTTTCTGTGGACCTGGCCCAATGCCAGAATTTCGGTGATGGGCGGAGAACAGGCAGCCAATGTCCTCGCTCAGGTCAAACTGGATGCCCGGACTGCGCAGGGTGAAGAAATCAGGAAAGAGGACAGAAATGATCCCGGAATGCAGAATTTCAAGGATTCGATACTGCAGCAATATGAAACCCAGGGACACCCCTGTTACGCCAGCGCCCGACTCTGGGATGATGGCATTATTGACCCGCGGGATACCCGCCGGACACTGGCGCTTGCCATCTCGGCATCACTCAATGCGCCGATAGAAGAAACCCGGTTCGGGGTTTTTCGGATGTAGCCCTCATGTTCCAGAAAATTCTCATCGCCAACCGTGGAGAAATCGCCTGTCGTATCGCGAAAACGGCAAAAAGAATCGGAGTGGAAACGGTTGCGATCTATTCGGACGCCGATCAGGGGGCGCTGCATGTCAACTACTGTGATCAGGCGGTTCCGGTCGCCGGCAACACTCCTGCCGAGAGTTATCTGGATACCGAAAGAATTCTGGCTGCCGCAAAGTCGACAGGCGCCCAGGCCATCCACCCCGGCTACGGGTTTTTATCGGAGAATGCAGAATTTGCGCAAATGTGCGATCAACGCGCAATCACCTTCATTGGCCCTTCCGCCGAATCCATACGAATCATGGGGTCGAAGAATACGGCGCGCAAAACCGTATCGCAGGCAGGCGTTCCAATCCTTCCCGGCTATGATGGCGACAATCAGGATAGTGACTGGCTGCTGGAAATGGCCAACCAGACCGGCTATCCCCTGCTGATCAAGGCCGTGGCGGGCGGCGGCGGCAAGGGCATGCGGCTGGTCGAACAGGCTGAAGATTTCCAGTCGTCCCTGGAATCGGTCAGGCGCGAAAGTCTGGCCGCTTTTGGCGATGACGATGTCCTGCTTGAACGCTTCCTGCCCACAGCCCGGCATATTGAAGTCCAGGTCTTCGCGGACCACTACGGTAATATCGTGCATTTGCATGAACGCGATTGTTCGATGCAGCGCAGACACCAGAAAGTAATCGAGGAATCCCCCGCTCCGGGGATCAGCGATGATGCGCGGGCCAGGATGACCGATGCGGCAATTGAGTGCGCCCGCTCAATCCAGTATCTCGGCGCAGGTACTGTCGAATTCCTTTACTCGCCCGACGGCGATTTCTACTTCATGGAAATGAACACGCGACTCCAGGTGGAACATCCCGTGACTGAAATGATAACCGGCCAGGACCTGGTGGAATGGCAGATCAGGGTTGCCGCTGGTAATCCCCTGCCCTGCCAACAAGATCAGATCCCGCTGAGCGGCCACGCGATTGAAGCCAGGATTTACGCGGAAAACCCGAGAACCGGGTTTCTGCCTTCACCCGGAAAGGCGCATCATATCAACCATCCAGAAACCATCCGTAGTTTGCGGGTAGACACCGGCATCCGCGCCGGAGACACCATCACCCTCAACTATGATCCGATGATCTGCAAGCTGATTGTCCACGGCGACGACCGCACAGAAGCGCTGGGTCGCATGACCACCGCTCTGGATGACTACCGGATTCTGGGCGTAAACAACAATATCGCATTCCTGCAAAATCTGGTCCGGGAACCTGATTTTGTAAAGGGCGCGCTCGATACCGGCTTTGTGGAAGGGAATCTTCCGGTATTGACGGGCGCCCGTACCAGCACCGCCGAAGCGGCCCGATTTGCCGCAATATTTCTGTATTTGTCCGACATCCAACGGCAACAGGCTGAACAGCTCGAACAAAGCGATAAATGGTCACCCTGGATTACTCCTTCCGAAAATGAACCGGAGTGTCTGGTACGAGAGGAAAGCGCCCGACAATATCTGTTTGAGGCAGAGGGGCAACAAGTCCCGGTTACGCTCAGACGCCGGGGAACCGCCTTCCGGTTCGACACGGATGAAGCGGAAGCATTCGCCCCGATGCAGGCGGAATTGAACGGGATGCGTCTGGAAATTCAATCAGGACATCGACCAAAAATCGTGCTGGCGGCCAGAACCGGATCAACCGTTTCACTGTGTTATCAGGAATATCACATTAATTTCAATATTATAAATCGTGAAGTTAAAGCAAAATCTGATATTCAGACCAGCCAGCAAACCCGGATGACGCTGCAATCCCCGATGCCCGGTATGGTGGTTGATATTAAAGCAAAGCCAGGCCAGCAGGTGGCGGCGGGGGACATACTGATGATTGTCGAAGCAATGAAAATGGAGCATCAGATAAAATCGCCCTGCACTGGTATTGTGGTCAGTGTTAATTCTTCGATTGGCGATCAGGTCGCAGAAGGCGCCGTGTTGATGGCGATCGAACAATGAGTCTGCCAGCGATCATGCTACCGACTGAAGTGAGCCTTGTAGAGGTAGGGCTGCGAGACGGCCTGCAAAACGAGCTAGTCGTACTGGACAGTGAAACCCGCTGTCAATTCGCCCTTCAACTTGCCGCTTGCGGTCTTAAACGAATCGAAGCAGGCGCTTTTGTCCATCCGCAACGGGTGCCGCAAATGGTCGATTCGGATCAGGTACTTCAAGGTCTCGTACACGATACGGATGTATCCTGGCCGGTGCTGGTACCGAACAGACAGGGGCTCGAGGCAGCCATCGCAGCAGGCGCCAGGGAAATTGCGATCTTCGCTGCGGCATCGGAAACCTTCTCGCAACACAATATCAACTGCAGCATTTCCGAAAGTATCGAACGCTTCCGCGAGGTGGTGGAATCCGCTTCCGCCGAAGGGATGAAAATCCGTGGCTACATCTCCTGTGTGATGGGCTGCCCCTATGAAGGCCCGGTTGAACCTGAGAAGGTTGCCCGTGTCTCGAAACGGTTGATCGACCTCGGCTGTTATCAGGTTTCCCTGGGCGATACGATTGGGACCGGCACGCCATTACTGACCCGACAACTGATTGACCGGCTACTCGATATCATTCCAAAGGATCAGCTTGCCGTACATTTTCACGATACCTACGGGCAGGCGCTGGCCAATATATACGCGGCATTACAGGCCGGAATCACGACCATTGACAGCTCGGTTGCCGGTCTTGGCGGATGTCCTTACGCCAGGGGAGCGAGTGGCAATGTCGCCACTGAAGACGTCGTCTACATGCTCAACGGACTGGGCATCAAACACGGGGTGGATTTAGAGAAACTGATTGTAGCAGGTCGCAATATTTGTAAAATACTGGGTCGTCCGGTGATGTCGAAAGTCAATCTGGCCTCAACCTGATTCATAGTGAAATCCTTAGCAATCAATACAAACCAACCTGGTACAGCATAAACCATGAATATCACACTCGGCTTCGATGTGTACGGCACCTTGATCGATACCCACGGCGTCATTCTACAACTCGAAAAGATGATTGGTGAAGACGCCCCTCGATTCTCTCAGGCCTGGCGGGAGAAGCAGCTTGAGTACACCTTCCGCCGCGGCCTGATGGACCGGTATCAGGATTTCAGTGTCTGTACACGGCAGGCGCTGGAACATACTGCCGACACCCTGAATCACGACCTGTCTGAACAGCAAAAGCAGACCCTGCTGGCAGCCTATTCCACTCTGCCCGTTTTTGCCGATGTGGTCGAGTGCCTTGACGCTCTGAAAGACACCGGCATGTCACTCTATGCCTTTTCAAACGGTCAGGCGGAAGCAGTCAATACAGCGCTGACCAATGCCGGCATCCGTGGCTACTTCGAGGGAGTGATCAGCGTAGACAGCATCGGCACATTCAAACCGAACCCGGCGGTATATGAACATTTTGTAAATGCTGCAAACAGTGATATCGATCATGCCTGGCTGGTCTCCAGCAATGCTTTCGATGTCATCGGCGCCATTGCTTACGGCATCAGGGCCGCATGGGTTCAGCGATCCGGATCCGTTGTTTATGACCCCTGGGAGTTTACTCCCACTGTCACCCTGTCTACACTGGCGGACCTGTGCGAGGCTGTATCGTAATGCTGGACAGAGACCGGATGCATTATTCCTCAGCGGCCGACTGCCTGGAATTTTTCAATTCCCGGCGGCAAAATCATCTGCCAAGTATGATGGCAATGAAAAGCGTCTCTGTAAGCGCCACCAGTTTCGTTATTGAAATGCCGGTTGAGCCTTACATGTTGAACCTCAACGGCAGTATTCACGGCGGCAGTATTATCGCATTGGCCGATACTGCAGCAGGCTGGGGATGCCTTTCCCATTTACCTGAAGGGGCTACCGGGTTTACAACGATTGAGTTGAAGTGTAATTTCACGGGCATGGCTGCCGACGGCACGCTATCAAGCACCGCTACCCTGATTCATTCCGGCCGTTCAACCCAGGTCTGGGATTGCAGTGTCATTCATCAGCAAACAGGCAAACGTATCGCCGAAATGCGCTGCACGCAAATGATTTTTTACCCCAAAAGCTGATCTGTGATGACGTCACCCCGAAAACATCTGCATTCACGGATGATTCATAGTAAAGGGTTTGAACGTGACGATGGTCTGTGGGATATCGAAACCACACTGACGGATACCAAGACCTGCAACTACTCCACCCATGAACGTGGGGAAATCAAGGCGGATGAACCGATTCACAGCATGAAGCTGTGTGTCACACTGAACCTTGACATGGTGATTCAGGATATCAGTGTCGAAATGCCTCACACCCCTTTCCAGCTTTGTAAAAGCGCTTCCAACAGCATGAAAAACCTGATTGGATTGAAAATCGGATCCGGCTGGAAGCGTGAAGCCTCGAAGCGAATCCCCAAAACCGACAGTTGCACACATGTGATGGAACTGCTGGGCCCGATGTCGACCACCGCTTACCAGACCATGCACCACGCAATAGAGGTTAATGAGAACAGCAAACCGGGCCGGAAAATGCCTGCAATTCTGAACCAGTGTCATTCACTGTCCAGTGACAGTGCGGTGGTAAAAGTAATGTGGCCCGAATTCTACACAGGAAAGGAATAAGAAAACCAGGCCTGTTCACATCGACCCCAAGAACCGATGTTTATTAAATACTGCTCCGTCAGTCTGAAACTCAGCGTAATTCTATTGATCATGACCATCGCCGGATTCTCTTTTGCATCTACCTTATCGAAGCGTGTCCCGGCTGAATGGGAACCCCAGGAGGCTATCTGGATACAATGGCCCGGCCGGTACGAAAAAGTCTTTGAGCCCGCATTTGCAAAAATCTCCAGTATCATTGCTGAATACGAGACACTACATATTCTTCATCACAAAAAATCGATCATGGAGGAGGCCAGGAGCGCAATTTCCCGCGCAGGCGGGAATCCTGACCATCCGAATATCAACTGGCATAAAATTGCCAACGACAGCGCCTGGATGCGTGACAATGGTCCGGTCTATGTAATCGAGGATGGCGCAATGCGGATCCAGAACTGGGAGTTCAATGCCTGGGGCGGTGGTTTTGGCGCCGACATCCCGTTCAGGCATGATAACAACGTCCCTGAAGCCGTTGGGAAATTGACCGGGCTGCCGGTTGATCCTATTGATATTGTACATGAACGGGGCAACCTCGAATTCAATGGAACAGACACCGTTATACTCAACTGGAACACGATTGGCGACCCAGGACGCAACCCCGGCTACACCATCGAACAGGCAACTTCGGACATGCAACGGCATTTCGGGGTTTCAAAAGTCATCTTCATCGAAGGCATCCCCGGGGGCGACCGTACCAAGGGGCATATTGATGGTATAGCGAGGTTCATCAACAGGCATATAGTCGTGATACCACAATGTACCGGCCGTTCCCTCTGCCAACCCGGTGACGGCAGGGACTCGCTGGTCTACGACAACGCAGCCAGAGTGATTACCGAAGCAGGATTCAATGTGGTGCGTGACCCGATCGAAGGCGCCGTCAGCTACAAGGGAGTCAGATATGACACCAATTACATGAACTGGCTGGTCGGCAACGGATTTGTCATTGCAGTCGGATTTGACAACCCGGAGACCGACAACGCGGCCAGACAACGCCTCCGGAGCTATTTCCCGGATCGCGAAATCCATATCATCGAAATGCTCGGATCGTGGCATTCAGGCGGCGGAGTCCACTGCCATACCAACGACCAACCGGCGGCATCAACGATCCAGGGCCCGGTGTTGACGTTGCGATGATGCAGTTCGTGCACGATATCAGTCTGGTTGTCGACCAACCCTTCGCAACCTGATCCTTTCGGAGATTAGAAACCATGCCGGATCCTGAAAAGCGCAGTAAGGGGCGGCGTCGATGTCGCAATGCCGATGCCAATCCGGGGCGATCTGCGAGTCCGTCAATGAGCGGATCAATCGGTGGGCGATATCAACCGCTGAATTCTGAAGATTTGCCCAGGATCGATAAAGCGGTACGCGCAATTCTGTCAGATGTTGGCATGGCGGAAGCCCCCGATAGGGTTATCGACCCTGTTACTGCTGCCGGCGGGCGCCTCGATGATGAAGGTCGCCTGCGCTTCTCGCTGGAATTGATCGAAAATGCGTTAAATGATTTGCCACGCAATTTTGCGCTCTGTGGTCAAAATCCGAAACATGATATGCAACTCGATGTAGCTAAAGTCCATGCCGGTTCCGGCGGCGCGGCGGCGCTTATCCTGGATCTGGATAGCGGGGTTTATCGCGAATCTACGTTACGTGATCTCTACGATGCGGCACGACTGGTCGATTGTCTCGATAACATCCATTTTTTCAGTCGTTCGATGGTCGCCCGGGACATGCCCGATACCCGTTCGCTGGATATTAATACCGCCTATGTCTGTCTGGCAGGGACGGAAAAGCATGTTTTCGTTGCGGCAACAGAAGCCGCCCATATCGAAGATATCGCTAACCTGTGTTATGCGATAGCCGGATCCCGAGAGGCTTTTCTGGCGCGCCCCTTTTTATCCTTGAATTGCAATATGTCGGTACCGCCGCTGCGGTTTGATGCCCAATCCTGTGAAATAGCTGCCGAGGCAGTACGCTTCGGAATCCCGTTGCATGCCAACACCTTCGGTCAGATGGGTGCGTCGAGTCCGGTAACACTGGCCGGGTCCATCGCTCAAACCATTGCCGAAACGCTTGCAGGGATGATTTTCGCCTGGGCGCTGGACCCGGCAGCCAAAGTGATTCTGGGTACCCGACCGATGTTGACCGACCTTCGTACTGGCGCAATGAGTGGCGGCAGCGCCGAGGGAGCCATAGCAACGGCCTCCAGTGTGCAGATGGCGAACTATTATCGTTTACCGAATTCTGTGATAGCTGGCGCTACCGACAGCAAGATTGCCGATGCGCAAAGCGGCTACGAAAAAAGTCTGGCAGTGACACTGGCGGCACAGGCCGGTAGTAACCTGATCACCCAGGCCAGCGGGATGCAGGCCAGCCTGATGGGTTGTGCGCTGGAAAGTTATGTGATCGATAACGACATGCTCGGAGTGATCATGAAGTCTTTAGCTGGAATCGAAGTGAATGATGAAACCCTCGCATTGCAGGCCATTGATGAAGTCGCCCGCGGCGAAGGGCATTTCCTCGGCAGAACCGAAACTCTCGAACGTATGCAGAGTGATTTCGTCTATCCTGAAATCGGTGACCGCCGAACAATCGATGTATGGGCAACCGATGGAAGCCGGGAAATTCGAAGTGTTGCCGTCGATCGAACCCGGCAGATTTTGCAGCGGCATTATCCCGGCCATTTAACCGAAGAACTGGATCAAAGCCTGCGCGAAAAATTTGACATCCGGTTACCGCGATCAGATATGCTGGCGAATTAAGATATTAACGTTTTATCAATTCGACCATTTCATTATTTCCGTTCATCCGGGAATGACGTAAATTACTCGAATACGAAAACCGGGGAGAGCAATCATGAAAAGAATTTATGACTTCAGTCGCAGCCCGTCTGCGCGAAACTATACCGTCGCCGATCTGCAGTCATTAAAGGGTTCCGATAAAAAGCTCAGCATGAGCAATCCTAAAGATGGTGTCGAACTGAAAGCCTGTATAGATGCGGGCATTGATCTGATGGTGGTCTGGGACAGTCAGATCGAAGAATGCCGGGAAATCGCACCGCATCACTTCATGGGGGTCGGTAGTACCTGGTCGCAATTTGGAGACCCCAAAGAGATTCTCGATCATGCTTTCGACATGATGCGTAAGGGTGGTGATATGTATTACACGTTACGCTCCTTCGAAGTCATGGAAATGTTGTCGAAAGAGGGTATTCCGGTTCAAAGCCACATCGGTTTGATTCCAACCTTCAGTCATTGGTGCGGGGGGTTGCGCGGCTGGGGTCGCAATGCGGATGAAGCGATGGAAATTTATCGCACACTGAAACGAATGGAAGATGTGGGTGTGTTCGCGGTTGAGGCCGAATGTATCGCTGAAGAAGTGCTGGAAGCGGTTAACGACAAGACATCGATTGTGACTTTCTCACTCGGCTCGGGCATGGCCGGTGATGTGATTATGTCGTTTGTATCGGATATTTGCGGTGAAGACAGCGAAGAAGAAAAGCCCCCAAAACATGCCCATGCTTTTGGAAACCTGGCTCGACTTCACAAGCAGATGTATGAGGAACGCGTGGCTGCGATGAGCGAATTTCACAGCGAAGTCACGAAGAAAAAATTTCCTTATGCCGAAACCAGTATTTCCATGCACCCGAATGAAAAAGAGAAATTTCTAGAGGCTTTGGATAAAGAGTAACGCACTCCGGCGTTAATCCTTCGTCCAGACTCTGGGGTATAGCTCTGTTCCAGGACGGTCTCCAGGCTTGAGCCCGTATTTCGTCATGATGTCGCTGTGATCCGGATCCATGCCGCATTCCCTGAATTTTATGCGTACATCATCGCCCATCCACTTGCTGGTAAATACCTTCAATTCCTGGTCTTCGTCCAATTTTCCTGAACCACCATGCAGGATACGGCTGTTAAAAACGACGCAATCTCCCGGTACCATATCCCAGTTAATAACGCCGTATCGCTCGGGATCAGCGTCGATGTCAGGAATGGACTGCTCGGCGATGCCTGAAAAATCCACCTGGTCCACATCGGTTTTACCATCCGGGTTCAGGTCGCCAAAATTGTACTGATCAAATACCCGGTTACTCAAATGTGAACCAGGCACATAGGCCAGAGCGCTTTTCTTGTCTACGGGCACAAGTGGCATCCATATCGTGCAGGTATCATAGCCCTCGATTGACCAATAGGGTTCATCCTGATGCCAGGGTGTTGAAAATCGGGTTCCTGGGGAGCGCACAAAAACAGCATCAAAAAAAAGTTTATCTCTTTGGATTGCAACAGTTTCCCGGCAAGCTGAGCAGCAGGGGAACCAAAGATGAACTTTTGGTATTCCTCTATTCCTTGCCACGCCTGGCTGTCCCAGAACATGGTGCGCCCCCGGGAATCGCGATCCCAGGTTCGGGCCCGGCGTGTTGGGTTCTCACAGTTTTGATCCAGACCCTGTTTCAGCAACTCTATCCAATCATCATCAAACATTGCTTCCAGCAGTACAACCCCATCCCGGCGCCAGGTTTCGATTTCCTCGTGTGTTATCTCTCTGGGTGGTTCTGTATTCATTATTTACTCATGAGCGGAAAAAGCCTCCGAAGAGGCTTTTTCCTGCCAGATCAAGGAGAAGGTCACTGCGGGATTTCGCCCTGCACACCTTCGACGTAGTAGTCCATGCCGAGCAGGACCCCATCGTCAAGTGCTTCGCCCTCGCCGATCACCTGTTCGCCAGCCTGATTATTGATGGGACCCTGGAACGGATGCAGGCTGCCATCCTTGATATCCGCAATGATCTTGTCCGCGGCAGCACGCACGTCATCAGGAACCGCATCACCGTAAGGCGCCATGACCACCATGCCGGGACCAATGCCGTCCCAGGTATCCATGCTCTCCCAGTTGCCGTCCATCACCGCTTTGACCCGGCTCACGCAATACGGACCCCAGTCGTTCACGATGGCGGTCAACTGGGCAGTGGGCGCGAAGGCCCTCATGTCGGAAGCCTGGCCGAATGCATAGACCCCGCGCTGTTCCGCGACCTGCAGCGGCGCAGGAGAATCAGTATGCTGGGCAATAATGTCAGCGCCCTGGTCGATCAGCGCCTTGGCGGCATCCCCTTCCTTGCCCGGGTCATACCAGGAATTGACCCATACCACTTTCACTACCGCGTCGGGGTTCACCTTGCGCATTGCCAGTGTGAACGCGTTAATGCCGCGGATGACCTCCGGGATCGGGAATGACGCGATATATCCGATCACTCCGGTCTTGGTCATGTGGCCGGCAATCGCGCCGATGACCGTGCGTCCTTCATAGAAGCGCCCGGAATAGGTGCTGAGATTGTCGTTGCGCTTGTACCCGGTGGCATGTTCGAACTTCACATCGGGAAACTGCTCCGCCACCTTCAGGGTGGGATTCATGTAGCCGAACGACGTCGTGAAGATGATGTCGTGTCCGGTCGAGGCAAGCTTGCGAATGACACGCTCCGCATCAGCGCCTTCGGCCACGCTTTCCACAAACGAGGTCTTGACGCCGAGTTCCTCTTCCACTTGCAGTCGACCCTTATCGTGGCGGTAGGTCCAACCATGATCCCCTACCGGGCCCACATAGACAAATCCTGCCTTGATATCTTCGGCTTGAGCGGCGCCCATGGCCAGGAAAGTGGATAGTGCAGCTCCCGCGAGAGCCCTGATCAGTGTTCTTTTCTGCATAGTGATTACCTCTGAAGATCGGTTGAAGGTTTTATGGTTTGGATGTTTTACGATTTCCGGTTTACAAATTCTATCAGCTTCCGCGGTACGTGGAGTAGCCCCACGGACTGAGGAGCAGGGGGACATGATAATGTGCTCCACCCTCTATCACGTCGAAGGCAATCTCGACGTGTGGATAAAACGTGTCCACTCCCTGGTCCGCGAAATAGCGGCCGGAAGCGAAGTCGATACTGTAGATGCCGCCGGGCAGTGTCTCGTCACCGAGCCACCCCGAGATCCGCCCGTCCGCGTCGGTGACGCCCTGCGCGAGCTCGGCCCTGTCCGGACTGGCGCCCTGGTAGAGTGTTGCCGTCACTCCCCGGGCAGGCGTCCCGCGCGACAGGTCGAGAATGTGTGTAGTGATCTGGCTCATGGAATTCCGGAATACGATTCAGGCGGCGTGGCCACAGGTGCAGGTAGCAACAAACACATCTTCGAGACGACGCCGGGTGATTTTCCACTGCTCGGCCGCCGCGATGGCCAGTTCCGCCTGGCGGCTGTTCCCAAGCCGGTTTCGGAGCTGCCCCAGCATTTCCGGCGCGCTCTTCCCACTGGCGAAAATAATGAAGATGAAACCAAAACGATCGAAATAGGCCTGGTTGCCCTCGGCCAGGTCAGCGAGGGTTTCCTCGTCCGCCTGGCGAACCGAAGACTGTTCCACGCTCGCAGTAACCAGGGTGGCCCGGAACTTCGCCTTCAGGGATTCAGGATCTCCGATCCGGGGATGCCCATCGAATGCCTCGAGCCAGTCTGCTTCCATCATCCCGGACCAGCGTTCTTCGGCCTTTGCCAGTAGTTCCATAACGCCGGAGTACGGCCTGCCATCCACCACCCGGCCCACCCAGCGCGATGCGGCGCAGCAGCGCTGCATGACATCAGCCGATTCGGAGGGTCCGAGGGTGTTAAAGGTTTCGATATCCATAGGCGATATCCGGTTGGGACCCCGGCATTATAGAAAAAAGCTGGCCATATGGTCAAGTTTTTTTCTATAATGCCTCCATGACGATTGCCGCCCATCGTGGGGAAATCCTGCACTTTCTCGACAACCCTGGTATCGCCGGACAGAAGGCTGTCGTCCATTTTCCCGACGGCCTGTTGCTGGTCAAGGACGGATTAGTGATGGACGCGGGGCCTTTCGACAGTCTGCGGGCGAGGATTTCGCGGACATGACCATCCTGCACCACCGGGATGCCCTGCTGGTGCCGGGGTTTGTGGACACCCATATCCACTACCCCCAGTGCGACGTCATCGCGGCTTACGGCGCCCGGCTGCTGGATTGGCTGAAAACCCATACCTTTCCGGCGGAGCGGAAGTTCGAGGACATCATCCATGCCAGGAGCACTGCCTCGTTCTTCCTCGACGAGTTGCTGCGTAATGGGACCACGACTGCCCTGGTTTTCGGCACCGTGCATCCGCAATCCGTGGAGGCATTCTTCTCGGAGGCCCTTCGGCGCAACCTGCGCATGATCTGCGGCAAGGTCATGATGGACCGCCATGCTCCGGAGTATCTCTGCGATACGGCGGAGACGGGATATAGAGAGAGCAGGTCGCTGATCGAACGCTGGCACAACGTGGACCGGCTCGGGTATGCCGTGACCCCCCGTTTCGCAGTCACCTCCAGCCCGGAGCAACTCGACATGGCGGGTCGTTTGCTCGCCGAACATCCCGGTGTGCACCTGCATACCCACCTTGCGGAAAACACCGAGGAATGCCGCTGGGTGTCGGAGTTGTTTCCTGACGCATCCGGCTACCTGGACGTCTACGACCGGCATGGACTGCTCGGCCGGCGTTCGGTTTTCGCCCACGGAATCCATCTGAACGATGGTGAATGGCAACGGCTCGCGGATTCGGGTTCCGGCATCGCCCACTGCCCGCTGTCGAACCTGTTCATCGGCAGCGGGCTGTTCGACTATCGCACAGCACTCGAACATCGCGTCCATACCGGGCTAGGCACGGACGTAGGCGGCGGAGACGGTTTTTCCCTGCTCCGGGTGATCAACCAGGCCTACAAGGTGCAGCAACTTCAGAATTACAATCTGCCCCCCTTCCAGTCGCTTTACCTGGCCACCCTGGGAGGCGCCCGGATGCTGGACCTTGATCCATACATCGGCAATTTCGAGCCCGGCAAGGAGGCAGATTTCATCGTGCTCGACTACCGCGCCACGCCGCTGATCGACCGGCGCATCCGGAGTTGCAGCAACCTCCTGGAACGCCTGTTCGTGCTACAGATGCTCGGCGACGACCGCGCCGTCAGGGAGACCAGGATACTGGGAGAGATTGCACACCGGCGGGATTAGGAAACAACAGACAGGCCGTCATTGCCGCAGACCTTTGCCCGGTATTGGCCGAGCAGTTGGGCCGCCACCGACACCGCCACCTCCATGGGCATTTTGCCGCCTCCGAGATCAATGCCAATGGGGGATGTGAGCTGTGCGAGTTCAGCCTCGGCAAAGCCCATGCGCGACAATCTCTTGCGGAAGCTCACGGCCTTGGACCGGGAACCGATCAAGCCACAGTAGGGAAAGTCGCTGCGCGCCAGTATGGCCTCCACGAGTTCGAGGTCAATCTCATGGCTGTGGGTCATAACCAGGTACCAGGTATCCGGAGGCAGGCCCTCCACCGCAACATGCGGATTGTCCATAAATCGGGGAATAATGTTGCCCGGCGCGCCGGATTCCATGATTGAGGCAGACAGGACATCCTCGCGGCTATCGAGCCAGGTGACCCGGCAGGGCAAGTCCGCCAGGATCCGCACCAGGGCCTTGCCGACATGACCGGCGCCGAAAAGAGCAATGTGAAAATCGCAGGCGGGAAAGCATTCGTAGAGGAGTTCCACCCGCCCCCCGCAGCACTGTGAATTATCTTTGCCCAGGGTGTATTCCTGACGTTCATTGCCAGCCCGCCCTTGTGACAGTAATCCTCTTGCGTGTCCAATGGCGCTGAATTCGAGGTTGCCGCCGCCGATGGAATCATGGCTTGCGTCCTTCGTGACCACCATCTTGGACTGCCGATCCCGGGGGGCGGAGCCGCGAGTCTCCAGTACCGTGACCACCACGAAGCCCTGGTTTTCGGCAGTCAGCCGCGCAGTTGCCTCAAGCCAGTTCATGATAACCGCCCCCGCACGCCGTCCACCGCGCGCAGGATTTCCTCCGGCGTGGCCGGCGCGTGCAATTCCGGGAAAACCCCGTAATCGCTGACCGCCGCCACTGCGTCGCGAATGGCGCACCAGGCGGAAAGGGCCAGCATCACCGGCGGCTCCCCCACTGCCTTGGAACGGAAGATGGTCTCTTCGCTGTTGTCCGCATCGGCCAGCAGCCGGGTATTGAAGACCGGCGGCGTATCGGAGATGACCGGGATCTTGTAGGTAGCCGGTCCGTCGGTGAGGAGTCGGCCATCCCGGTCCCATTTCAGTTCCTCGCAGGTAAGCCAGCCGAAGCCCTGGATAAAGCCGCCCTCAATCTGGCCGATGTCGATGGCCGGATTGATGGATCGCCCGACATCGTGAATGATGTCCACGCGCAGCAGCCGGGATTCACCGGTGAGGGTGTCGATGACCACTTCCGACACCGCGGCGCCATTGGCGTAGTAGAAGAACGGCCGCCCGGAAGCCTTCGCCCGATCGTAATGGATCCTGGGTGTACGGTAGAAGCCTGTAGCGGACAGGGAAACCCGGCCGAGCCAGGACTCCTTTGCCGCCTGTCCGAACTCGAGTGTACGGTCGCCCACATGCACCCGGTCGTCCAGGAAAACGATTTCCAATTCATCGACCCCGTATTTTTCTGCGAGAAACGATATCATCCGCCGACGAATGGTGCGCGCTGCGTTCAGGGCCGCCATACCGTTGATGTCGGTACCGGATGACGCTGCGGTGGCCGAGGTATTGGGCACCTTGTCCGTGCGGGCGGCGGAAACCACGATGCGGTCCGGGTTGACCTGGAACTCCTCTGCCACGACCTGTCGTATCTTGGTCATCAGGCCCTGCCCCATTTCGGTGCCGCCATGGTTCAGGTGAATGCTGCCGTCGGTATATACATGGACCAGGGCGCCTGCCTGATTGAGATGGAGCACGGTGAAGGAAATGCCGAACTTTACCGGGGTCAGTGCGATGCCTTTCTTCAGCGCCGGGCTTCGGCGATTGAATGCACGGATTGCCTCGCGGCGGACCCGGTAATCAGACTCGGCCTCCAGCTGGTCCAGGATACGCGGAACCGAATAGGCATCAATCCGTTGATGATAGGGAGTGACGTTACGGTCCGTGGTGTTGTAGAGATTCGTCCGCCGGACATCCAGCGGGTCCCTGCCCACCCGGAAGGCGATTTCATCCATGATCGCCTCTATGGCAATCATCCCCTGGGGACCACCGAATCCCCGAAAGGCCGTGTTGGAAACGGTGTGGGTCTTGCAACGCAACCCGTCGACCAGGACATCCGGGATGTAATAGGCATTGTCGCAATGGAACATCGCCCGATCCACGATGGCATCGGACAGATCCGGTGAGTTGCCGCATTGCCCCGCAAGGCGGTACCGGATGGCCTCCAGCCGACCGTCCCCGTTGTGGCAGACATCGTAATGGTTCAGAAAATTGTGCCGCTTGCCTGTCATGACCATGTCGTCCCGACGTGACAACCTGCAGGAGACAGCGCAGTCGTTGCGACGAGCGAATACCGCGGCGATGCAGGACCAGGGGGATCCGTGGGTTTCCTTGCCGCCGAAGGCTCCGCCCATCCGCCGGGTGATAACGTTGACCTTGTGCATGGAAATACCCAGTACTTCCGCCACCAGTTTCTGGGCCTCGGTGGGATTCTGTGAAGAGGTGTATATGGTCATGCCGCCCTCCTCTTCCGGGACCGCGAGCGAGACCTGTCCTTCGAGGTAGAAATGCTCCTGGCTGCCCACCCGGAGTTCGCCCTGGAATCGCCTGGATGCCTTTTTCAACACAGCCCCGGCATCCCCCCGCTGCATCCGGTGCGGGGGTCGTACATAGTACGCGTCGTCAATGGCCCGGGCGAGGTCCAGTATCGGTTCCATCTCCTCGTATTCTATTTTTGCGAGGGCGACTGCCCGGCGCGCAAGATCGTGGCTGGTCGCAAGAACGGCGAACAGTGGCTGTCCCCGATATTCGATCTCCCCGGCCACCAGCAGTGGGTCGCCGGGAAATACCGGGCCGATATCCAGTTGGCCGGGCACATCATCCGCGATGATCATGTCCACCACGCCGGGCGCCGCGCGCAAGGGCTCCAGGTTCATGGATTTCACGCGGCCCCGAGTGATGGCGCTACCGCCCACGCATGCATGGAGCTGGCCCTCCCTTGGCGTCATATCGTCGATATAAATCGCCGTCCCAGCGACATGCCCCCGAGCGCTGTCGTGAATCAGGGGTTGCCCGACTGACCGGGTTCTGTCAATGGACATCTGTCACCTGCAGGGGAAATTCGGATCCCCGAAACTCCAGTAAGCAGCGGCGGAACAGGTTCCGCGCCAACGTCATACGATAGGCGGCGCTGGCCCGGACATCGTCGATGGGATGAAATTCTCCGGTAATGGCATCCGCGGCCGCGGCCGCCGTGGCTTCATCGAACGGTTTTCCGACCATCGCAGCCTCACAGGCCGGGGCGCGCGCGGGAATAGCCGCCATACCGCCAACACCGATTCTTGCGCGACCGATCACGGCATCCTGTCCTTCGCCTTCAAAAACCAGATTCACCGCCAAACAAACCGCGGAGATGTCGTCGTCGATCCGCTTGCTGATCTTGTAGACGCGGAAGAACTGCCCGGGCGCCGACAACGGCAGGGAAACGCTGCGAACGAATTCCCCCCGTTCAAGTGCAGTCACGCGGTAATCGAGGAAAAAATCATCCAGCAATAATGACCGCTGATTGTCACCGCACTGCAGGGTGATCCTGGCTCCGAGGGCCAGCAGGACTGGCGGCAGGTCCGCAATCGGCGAGGCATTGGCGATATTTCCACCCAGGGTGCCGGGATTGCGGACCTGGCGTGAACCGAAGCGCAGAAGGAGATCAGCGACCGTGGGATAACGCGTGGTGAACAATTCCAGGCAACGACTCAAGGACACTGTAGCGCCCACGGTCAACCACCCGCCGCTCTCTGTCACCTCCAGGAGCTCTGTGACACGGTCAAGGAGAATGATTCGGTCCAGGGTCTTCAGCTCCTGGGTCGCCTCGAGCGCGAGGTCAGTACCCCCACCCAGCAACCTCGCGTCCGGGTATTCGAGGCACGCCCGGGAGAGTTCGGTCACATCCCGGGGAATCAGGAACCTCGAGGGATCGGTCAGGTTGCCGCCATTCACCCGGTTGCCGTCTTCAGACCGAATCCGGTCCAGGGCCGCGCGTGTTGTGCAGGACTTGCGATCAAACCGGTCCGGCGCCCTGATCGCGGTCGATGCCAGCGCGGCATCGATGATGGGACGGTATCCGGTGCAACGGCACAGGTTACCGCCGAGATGTTCATGAATGGCATCCCGGTGCTCCTTCTCTCCGGAGGGAGGGGGTTGCTTGCCCAGTGCAAAGAGGGACATCACGAATCCCGGCGTGCAGAAGCCACACTGGGATCCATGGTGATCCACCATGGCCTGCTGCACAGGGTGCAGGCTTTCACCGTCTGCGAGGTGTTCCACGGCAATCAATTGTTGACCATGGAGGGCGCCGAGAAAGGTGATACAGCTATTGATCGAGCGGTATACGAGGCCCTCTCCCGCCGGTTCGGCAACTACCACGGTGCAGGCGCCGCAGTCACCGGAGGCGCACCCCTCCTTGGTACCGCACAGACCACGTTCCATTCTAAGCCAGTCCAACACCGTGGCTTGCGCCTTGAAGTCCGAAAGCACAATCTCCTGATCGTTGAGCAGAAACCGAATCATCTTGATAATATCTGACTATTTGGTCAGGATTCTAGCAGATTCCCGGCGCCGCGCGCAACGTTGATTCCGGTGCGGGGCAGGCTGACTGGCGGTCGATCAGTGCAATCCCTGCAGTTCGTGCGCCAACTTCCCATGTCGGGCCTTCAGCGCCTGCAGGTCAAGATCGGGAATCACTCCGGCCCGCACCCGCCAGTGTCCCGCCACCATCACGTCATTCGCACGCCGGGCACTGCACAGGATCAGCGCTGCCAACGGATCCCCCGCACCGGAGAAATTCAGTTCATCCAGTTGAAACAACGCCAGGTCTGCCTGCATGCCTGGCGCAATGGTCCCGATATCGGTTCTGCCCAGACAAGCGGCGGAACCCGCGGTCGCCCAACGCAATGCGTCCCGGTGGCTCACCGATGACGCGCCATAACGCAATCGCTGCAACAGAAATGCCTGTCTGACCTCCTGGATCAGATTGGAACTATCGTTGGAGGCAGAGCCATCAACACCCAGGCCCAGCGGACAGCCCGCAAACTCCAGGTCCAGAGTGCGGCACTGCCCCGAGCCCAGCAGCATATTCGAACCCGGGCAATGGGCGATCCCCACGCCCGCCTCCCCCAGCATGCTTATTTCCGCATCAGTGAAATGGATTCCATGGGCCAACCAGACATCATCCGCCAGCCAACCCACGGATTCCAGGTATTTCAGCGGCCGCATGCCGTACTCACGTTCACAAAAGGCGTTCTCATCTTCTGTTTCCGCCAGGTGGGTGTGCAGCCGGACGCCCCGGTCCCGGGCCAGCGCCGCCGTCTCAATCATCAGTTCCCGCGATACGCTGAACGGCGAACATGGAGCCAGCGCAATCTGCAGCATCGAACCGGGCAAAGGATCGTGGTACTGATCCACCAGTCGAGCCGAGTCCGCCAATATCTCGTCCCGGCCCTGGACCACCGATGCAGGCGGCAGTCCCCCCTGGTCGATGCCGAGGCTCATCGAACCACGTGTGAGCACCGTGCGCTGCCCGGTCCGCCGCAGCGCTGCGGCCTGGGCATCGATAGCGGATGCGGCGCCGGAAGGAAAGAGGTAATGGTGATCTGAGCTGGTGGTACAGCCCGACAACAGGAGTTCCGCGGATGCCAGTTCCGTGGCTACCTCAACCATTTCCAGATCGAGTCCGACCCAGACCGGGTAGAGGCTCTTCAGCCAGGGGAACAGCGCTTTGTCCAATGCGTGGGGACAGGCCCGGGTAAGGGTCTGATAATAGTGGTGATGCGTGTTGATCAGCCCGGGCAATACGACCGATTGTGACGCATCAATGGTTTCGTCCACGGGTTTTGCAGGCGTCCCGCCGGAACCCAGCACCTCCGCAATGACCGCACCTTCGGTCACGATGCCGCCGTTTGCAGGGATGTCAGAAAATATCGACAGCGGGTTTCGTATCCAGATTCGGCGGGGCGGCGGTTGCATGATCAGAGCAGGTGGGATTACTTGGGTGCCAGGATTTTTCGGTGCGTCGGAATCCATTATACGGAAATGGCCGGCAGGGTTCCATCCTGAGCCTGTACTGACGGAATTTCGCTGACACAGCCTGCACCGGCCGTTGAAGTCCAGATGGAATTTATCTATACTGTCAGTATCTGACTATTTGATCAGCTTTTTGCAGCCATCCCTCATGACTGGAACCAACGAGGAGTTATTGTACGACCCCCTGCTTACATTATCCGGCATGACACGGTCGTTCCCCGGCGTGCTCGCCAACGACGACGTGCATCTTACCTTAAGCCCAAAAGAGATCCATGCCCTCCTGGGTGAGAACGGCGCTGGCAAATCCACCCTGGTGAAAATGATCTACGGCATACTGAAGCCCGATGCCGGGGAAATAACCTGGAAAGGTCAGCGGGTCTCGATCAACAGCCCCGCCTATGCCCGCAGACTGGGCATTGCCATGGTGTTCCAGCATTTCTCGTTGTTTGATTCCCTGACGGTGTTCGAGAATATCGTACTCGGCATGGATATCGGGAAGAACAGTGTCGACCTGCGTCAGGAAATTGCCGGGATTTCCCGGCGCTACGGGCTGCCGCTGGACCCCGATCAGCATGTCTACACCCTGTCCGTGGGAGAACGCCAGCGTATCGAGATCATCCGATGCCTGTTGCAGAACCCGGGACTTCTGGTCATGGACGAACCAACCTCGGTACTGACCCCCCAGGAGGTGGAGAAGTTGTTTGAAACCCTGCGCCAGCTCGCCGCCGAAGGAATGGCGATCCTTTACATCAGCCATAAGCTGGATGAGATCAAGGCGCTGTGCAGCCATGCAACCATACTTCGGGGCGGCCGGGTGGTGGATTCGGTGGCGGTAGCGCACGAAACGCCGCACACTCTGGCGGCGAAGATGATGGGCGAGGCATTAGCGAAGGAACCCGAACTGAAGACCCACACCCCCGGCGAAGTTCGTCTGTCCCTGGACCACCTGAACGTCGCGTCTGCGAGTGAATTCGGCATTCCTCTCAAGAATATCAGCCTTGAGGTTCGCGCCGGAGAAATTCTCGGAATTGCGGGTGTCGCCGGCAACGGGCAGGACGAATTACGCATGGCCATCAGTGGTGAAATCACGGTGAACGCCGACCAGGTTCGCATCGACGGAAAGGATTGCGGCCAATTGAAGCCCAATGCCCGGCGAATGTTGGGGCTGTCCTCCGTTCCCGAGGAACGTCTCGGCCACGGCGCGGTGTCCAGTATGAGCCTGTCCGAAAACAGCTTCCTGACGGCGTTCCTCCGGCTCGGACTGCTCTCCGGGGGCCTCATTAATCGCGGAGCGTGCGACCGGTTCACCGGCGGAGTCATTGAACGCTTTCGGGTCAAGGCGAATGGTTCCCAAGCGCCTGCGGAAAGCCTCTCCGGGGGAAACCTTCAGAAGTTCATCGTAGGGCGGGAAATCCGCCAGAACCCGGAGCTTTTGGTGGTGTCTCAGCCTACCTGGGGCGTGGATGCCGGCGCCGCCCGCGCCATCCATGACGCTCTGCGCGATCTCGCCGCCGCGGGCGCCGCGGTGCTCGTAATTTCCCAGGATCTGGACGAACTCATGCAGATCAGCGATCGTATCGCCGCCATCTGCGCGGGGGGCGTGTCCGCAACCTACCCGGCGAACAGGGTCACCGTGGAACAGATCGGCCTCCTTATGGCGGGTGCGCAAACCCTGGAAAACGCCGCGGAGTCGGGACATGCTGCTTAAACTGGTCCGACGTCCCGAGGCATCCCGAAGCATGGTGCTTCTTTCGCCACTGATCGCGTTGGGGCTGACCCTGCTGTCAGGCATCGCCCTTTTCATGTTCATGGGCGCGAATCCCGGCCAGGCCCTGTACGCTTTTTTTATCGAGCCGCTTACCTCTCTCTATGGCTGGGGTGAACTCGGGGTAAAGGCGACGCCGCTGGCGCTGATCGCAATGGCGCTGTCCATTGGGTTTCGCGCCGGGGTCTGGAACATCGGCGCCGAGGGTCAACTCACCCTGGGCGCCATCTGCGGCGCCGGCGTCGCCCTGTGGTTCCACGACATCGAGGGCTTCTGGATCCTGCCGCTGATGATTCTCTGCAGCATTCTCGGGGGTATGGCCTGGGCCGCGGTCCCCGCCTTCCTGCGTACCCGCTTCAATGCCAATGAGATTCTGGTCAGCCTGATGCTGACCTACGTTGCAATCCTGCTTCTCAGCTATCTGGTGCACGGGCCCTGGCGGGACCCGGATGGTTTCAATTTTCCAGAATCCCGGGTATTCAACGATTCCGCCACGGTACCGATCATCCTGGACGGTACCCGACTGCATTTCGGCTGGTTGTTGGCCATGGCTGCCGTGGCAGGGGCCTGGATATTAATGGCGCGCACTCTCATCGGATTCCAGGTCAAGGTCATCGGTGAAGCCCCTGCGGCAGGCCGATACGCCGGTTTCAGCATCAACCGAATCATCTGGTTTGCCTTGATGCTGAGTGGCGGAGCCGCGGGACTTGCCGGGTTGTTGGAAGTGGCAGGTCCCATCGGGCAACTCCAGCCCACCATTTCACCAGGCTATGGCTTTACCGCCATCATCGTCGCCTTCGTCGGGCGCCTGCACCCGGTGGGAGTTCTGCTGGCGAGCCACCTGGTGGCGCTCAGCTATCTCGGCGGTGAATCCGCCCAGATCACCCTCAACCTGCCCCTCGCGGTCACCGGGGTGTTCCAGGGCATGCTGCTGTTTTTTCTGCTGGCCAGCGACGTACTGATCCATTATCGCATCCGGCCAGCCGCATCCGTCGCGGTCAGGGAACTCTGATGGAAATACTGATCCCTACCCTGCTGACGATCATCACCGCAGCTACGCCTCTATTGTTCGCCGCTATCGGCGAGATGGTGGCGGAGAAATCCGGTGTGCTCAATCTTGGTGTCGAGGGGATGATGCTGGTCGGCGCGGTGGTAGCTTTCGCCACGGTGCATCATACCGGCAGCGCAACCGCCGCCATACTGGCCGGTATCTTCGCGGGGGCCGGAATGTCCGCCATATTCGGCGTGCTGACACTGGGCCTGCAGTCCAGTCAGGTGGCTACCGGCCTGGCCTTGACCATCTTTGGCACCGGCCTCAGCGCCCTTTTGGGACAGAGCCTGGTGGGAGTGGCTTACGATGGTCTGCCCAAACTGCCCATTCCTCTGCTGTCGGAAATTCCGTTGATCGGGCCGTTGCTGTTCAACCACGATATACTGGTCTACGCATCCATCGCCATAGTAATCGGAGTGGCCTGGTTCCTAAAGTCTACCCGGCCGGGCCTGATCCTTCGCGCCGTCGGTAATTCCCATGACGCGGCCCATGCCATCGGCTATCACGTTCTCAAAATCCGTTTCCTTGCCATCCTGTTCGGCGGCGCCATGGCAGGCATCGCAGGCGCCTACCTGTCCCTTGCCTACTCTCCGCTCTGGATTGAGAACATGAGCGCAGGTCGGGGCTGGATTGCCCTGGCGCTGGTGGTATTTGCGACCTGGCGGACCTGGCGGGTGCTGGCAGGCGCCTATCTCTTTGGTGGCATTACCATCCTTCAACTTCATGCACAGGTAATCGGAGTGGGAATTCCGTCCCAGATGATGACCATGTTGCCCTACCTCGCCACCATCCTGGTACTGGTGCTCATCTCCAGGGACCAGAACAAGATCAAGCGCAATGCCCCGGCCTGCATCGGCAAACCCTTCCACCCCACTGCCTGATCAGGCTATGGGTATAACCGCATCGGAGCGCAGGATCACGCCGCTCGGCAACCGCCGCCGTGATCAGATACTGCGGGCGGCCGAGGCGGAATTCGAGAAATATGGCTATGAGGGCGCTCGCATCCGGCGGGTCGCAGACATCGCCGGCGTGCCCAAGGCCAACGTGCACTACTATTTTGACAACAAGGCTGCACTTTACGACGCGGTGCTGTCCAACGTGGTGGATCTCTGGAATACGGCGCTGGCGCCCATCGATGCTGATGCCGACCCTGCCACCGTTCTCGAAACCTATATCCGGATGAAGGTGGAACTGACCCGACTATACCCTGCCGCTACACGTATCTTCGCCCAGGAAATGCTCGGCGGATGGCAGCACATCAGCGAACACCTGGAACAGGAGACCCGGGAATGGACCGAGCATCTGGCAACGGAAATCGAAAACTGGATCCGGCAAAATAATATTCTCCCCGTGGACCCCTACCACCTGATCTTCGTCATCTGGGCAACTACCCAGCATTATGCCGAGTCCGGTACACAGGTTAGCTCTATCTACCGCAAGAAGCGCCTGACACGGCGGGATCATGAACGCCTGGCGGATTCCCTGGTCACCATGGTTTTCCGGATCTGCGGCCTGGAGCCGACCCACCCGGATCGTAACGTCTGATGGAAGCCCACATCCACGAGTGGCTGAATCTCCTTTTACGGTGGACCCACTTTATCGTGGGTATTGCCTGGATCGGCGCATCGTTCTACTTCAACTGGCTGGAAAACAATCTTGACCGCAAAGCCTCTCAGGAGGAAGGCATTGCAGGGACCTTATGGGCAGTGCATGGCGGCGGTTTCTATCACCTGCAGAAATTCTCCACCGGACCCCGGAGCCTGCCGTCACCGCTGCACTGGTTCAAGTGGGAAGCCTATGCCACCTGGCTATCCGGCTTTGCCCTCATGGTCACCATCTACTATTTCAACGCCCGCACCTGGCTCATAGACCCGACTGTCAGGGCACTGGAACCCTGGCAGGGCATCGCCATCGGGGTATCTGCGATGGTCATATCCTGGTTCATCTATGACGGACTGTGCAAGGCGCTCAGGGAAAGACCGGGTCTGCTGGCAACTCTGGTTTTCGGCTGGTTCGCCCTGCTGGCTTTTGCGCTGACCCAACTGTTGAGCAGCCGAGCCGCCTATATACATGTAGGGGCTGCCATCGGCACGGTAATGGTCGCAAACGTGTTTTTTGTCATTATCCCGGCGCAAAAGGAAATGGTGTCAGCACTGGTGAACAAACGGCCATTGGATCCAGACTACGGAAAGAACGGCCTGCTTCGCTCCCGCCACAACAACTATTTCACTCTGCCGGTACTGTTCACCATGATCAGCAGCCACTCCCCAGGCACCTATGGCAATCACCTCAACTGGCTGGTATTGATTCTGCTGGCGCTGGTGGGCATCGCGGTACGCCATTACTTCAATATACGTCACCTTGGCAGCCGGTCCACCTGGATCCTGTCCGCAGCATTCCTTGCGGTGGCAGGTCTGATTTGGCTGACGGCGCCGCGCCAGGGCATCCAGAGCAATGCTGTCGTGAGCGATGTCGCTGCCAGTACCATAATCAGCACCCACTGCGTCAACTGTCATGCCGCGCAACCCACATTCCCCGGGTTCGCCATCGCGCCCAAGGGAATCGAACTCGATACCCTGGACAAGATCCGCACCCACCGCAAGGCCATTAACCAGGCCACAGTGCTCACGAAGACCATGCCCCTCGGCAATCTCACCGGCATGCTGGACAAAGAGCGCGCCACACTTGGCCGTTGGCTGCAGGACCAGGAAAACGTCCAATGACGACCCCCTGCGCCCGTGACATGATCGGCTACGGGGATAGCCCTCCTCATCCCCGCTGGCCGGGCAATGCCCGGGTGGCGATCCAGATTGTGGTCAACTACGAGGAAGGCGGAGAGAGCAGTATCCTCCACGGAGACGACGCTTCCGAGGCGTTTCTTTCCGAAATTGTCAACGCCCGGCCTTACCCGGGTGTCCGCCATCCCAACATGGAGTCCATCTACGAGTTCGGCTCCCGGACCGGCTTCTGGCGTCTGCACCGCCTCTTTACAGGCCGCGGGATTCCGATTACCGTTTTCGGTGTCGCTATGGCCATGGAGCGCAATCCGCAAGCCGTAGAGGCCATGCTGACGGCTGGATGGGAAATCGCCAGCCACGGCTGGCGCTGGATTGACTACCAGTTCATGCCCGAAGATGAAGAGATCAGACACCTGGAACGTGCAGTCGATATCCATACCCGAATGACCGGAAAAGCGCCGGAAGGTTTCTATCTCGGACGCACCAGCCCCAACACCCATCGGATCACCGCCGAGCATGGGCGGTTCGTGTACAGTGCGGACAGTTATGCTGACGAATTGCCTTACTGGATCACGGATCATGCAAAACCATTGCTCATCGTGCCCTATACCCTGGATGCCAACGACATGCGATTCGCCACCCCCCAGGGTTTCAACAGTGGCGAACAGTTTTTCACTTACCTGAAGGACACTTTCGATTATCTGTATGCCGAAGGGGAAACGGCCCCCAGGATGATGTCCGTGGGGTTGCACTGCCGACTTGTGGGACGCCCCGGGCGCGCAGCAGCGCTGGCAAAGTTTCTTGACTATGTAATGAGTCATGATCAGGTCTGGCTGGCCCGGCGCATCGATATCGCGAGGCACTGGATTCAACATTTCCCCTGGACCGACCACAGATGACCGTAAACCAGACTGACTTCGCCCAGCACTGGGTTAATCTTGCTTCCTCCCGTCTGGGAGCTGCCGCAGTGGCCTGCAGCGACGATTTTTTTGCGCCCATGCACCGCATGCTGAAAGACAAGCCGCCGGTATGGAAGGAAGGCAAGTACGACCATAACGGCAAATGGATGGATGGATGGGAATCACGACGCAAGCGCGGGCCAGGCAATGACTGGTGCATCGTTCGCCTGGCGCGACCCGGTGTGATTCACGGCATCGTGATCGAAACCACGTATTTCACCGGTAATTATGGCCCGGCCGCCTCAGTGGAAGCCTGTTTCCACGAGCGTGGAGAGCCCGGCGATAACGATCAATGGATCGAAATTCTCCCCCGGCATGATCTCCAGGGCGATGACGAGAATGTTTTCAGGATCAAGCACGATGCTGTGTTCACCCATGTTCGCCTGACCATCTATCCAGACGGCGGCATTGCCCGCCTCCGGGTCTATGCCGAACCGAAGGTGGACTGGGCAGCAATTGAACAGGGAGAACTGGTGGATCTGGCCGCGGCGCTCAATGGCGGTGTTTCGCTGACCTGCAATGACCAGCATTATGGCCACATCCGCAACCTGCTGGCCCCGGGGCGTGGAAAAAACATGGGCGATGGCTGGGAAACCCGCCGACGGAGGGAGCCGGGGAATGATTGGGTCATCATCGCCCTGGCCCATCCTGGACGCATTCGCCAGATAGAGATAGATACCGCCCACTTCAAGGGTAATTACCCGGATCGCTGCGAAATTCGCGGGGCCATGGTCCGTGCCGCCATGGTACAGAGTCTGCCCCGCCGGAGCGAGGACTGGCCGATCCTGCTACCGGAATCGAAGCTGGAAGCCGACCAGGTGCATCACTTCGAAAAGACGGTGGTGGATGTTGGTCCCATATCCCACGTGCGCATGAACATTTTTCCGGATGGCGGCATCAGTCGCCTGCGCCTTTTCGGCGCCGTGGAAACAATATGAGAATCCTGGAACCTGTGCCGCTTACCCGCAGTGCCTTTTCGGTATTTGGCGAGATCATTGAACTGGAAGGCGCCAGGCAGATTCTCATCAACCAGGGACTCACCACGCGCTACCATGACCTTTTCACGTTGGACTGCTGTGCCAAAGGCGGGCACCCCAGCGTCAACATGTTCCGCACGGACCCGTTGCCGTTGCCCCACACGGTGGAGATGATGGAACGGCATCCGCTTGGCAGCCAGGCTTTCTGGCCCCTGGATCAGCACCCGTTCTTTATACTGGTGGCGCCGCCAGGGGATAACGTATCCGCCGATAATCTGATCCTGTTCCGTACCAGCGGTCACCAGGGCGTGAATTTCTTTCGCAACACCTGGCATCATTTCCAGATCGTAACCGGATTCACGCGGGATTTTATCGTGGTGGATCGGGCTGGCCCTGGAAAGAACCTGGAAGAGCAGCAAGTACAGGGAGCCGCGACCATTCCGGATGATGTATTGAACCCGAAATAACACTTGCCTGATTACCGTTTAATGCTATAGCATCTGCCGGAATGTCCCGCAGGTAAAATCATGTCATCAAATACTTTACAGACACTTCGTGAGCAATATGACCGCGACGGATTTGTTTCAGCGGTTGATATTATTGATCCGGAAACGGCGCTGTCACATCGCCAAAGGCTCGAAGATATCGAGTCGAAAACAGGCCCCCTTCACTACAAGCCCAAAATCCATGCAATGCTGACCTCCCCGTATGAACTGGCCACCCTGCCACGGGTCCTGGATGTGGTTGAATCTCTGATCGGATCCGATATTCTGCTCTACAACACGACCTTCATCATCAAGGAGCCGCATACCTCCAACCTGGTCAGTTGGCACCAGGACCTGACTTACTGGGGCTTTGACTGCGACGATGTGGTCTCAATGTGGCTGGCCCTGTCTCCCGCCACCTCCAAAAGCGGATGCATGCGTATCATTCCCGGCACACATAAAAATGGCAAGAGAACCCATAATTTTACCGAGGATGAAAATAATATCCTGTACCAGGGGCAGACGGTATGTAACGTAGAAGAAGACAAGGCGTTCGATGCCTGTTTACAACCCGGACAGGCATCGTTTCATCATGGTTGGACATTGCACTCTTCAATGCCCAACCAGAGTGATGACCGCCGAATTGGTCTTAACGCTCAATATATCGCCCCTCACGTCAGACAAACCAAACATGACCAGGATTCTGCACTGCTGGTCCGGGGTACGGACCAATACCACCATTATCAACACGAGGTTCATGCAAGGTCAGATTTGACGGAAGATGGCATCAGACAACAGACAATGTTGGAAAAACGTTACGAACAGATTGCCGGTACTGCAACGTAGGGGCAGGTCCCTGTGCCTTTTCGCCTTCAACCCCGGAACCTTACGGAAATTGAAATCCTATGAAAAACCAGTTTCTCGAGACGGCTCAAATTGAAGCGATTACTGCCAGTGGCGGTTGTACCACCGGACTTCCGAATCGGGCCTATACCTGCCCTGATTTTCTCCAGTGGGAACGGGAAGCCGTGTTTGCAAATACCTGGACCTGTGTCGGTCATGGCTGCAATATTCCGCTGTCGGGAGATTTAAAACCGGTCGGTTTCCTCGGCGCGCCGTTGCTGATGCTTCGTGACCAGCAGGATCAGGTTAAAGTATTCCATAACGTATGCAGTCATCGTGGCAACGAGCTGGTCTGGCAACCTTGTCATGTCGACAGGCTGATTCGATGCCCCTACCACTCCTGGACCTATGATCTGGGAGGCAAACTACGCGCAACCCCCAATGTAGGCGGCTCCGGGAAGAATGATGTGGAAGGATTCGACAGATCAGGACACGGCCTGCGCGAAATCCGCTCGGAGGTCTGGCTGGACCTGGTATTTGTCAACTTGTCGGGAACGGCGCCTCCCTTCGAGGAATTTATCGCCCCCCTGCAACGTCGGATTGACAGGCTTGGCAACATGTCACAATTTGCAGAACTCAAACCGGCCAGGGATCATGGCAGTCTGACCATTGATTTTTCCGGCAACTGGAAACTGGATATGGAAAACAACCTGGAAAGTTATCATTTGCCGTGGGTACACCCTGATTTGAATGCAGTCTCAAGACTGGAAGATCATTATCATTACTATGGCGGAGACCTGTTTGCCGGACAGGGCAGTACCCGATATGATCACAATAGAATAAACGAAAAATCATTCCCCTTGTTTGACGGCTGGCCCGAACAGGAAGCAGAATATCCAACGCTGTATCCCAATGTCTTTCTGGGACTTCATTGCGACCACTTCTGGAGTCGCATCCTTGAGCCGGTTGCGGTTGACCGGACGCTGGATCATCTGCAGATTTATTACCTGGGAGATGCGGCTGAATCGGATGAATACCGTGAAGAACGGGAAATTCGCCTGAAATTCTGGACAAAAGTGTTCAATGAGGACATTGGAGTGATCGAAGGCATGCAGCGGGGAAGGTGTTCTCCGGCATTCAAGGGTGGGGTATTCACCCCCTTGATGGATGAGCCATCGCATCATTTCGCCGGATGGATCGCTGAAAAACTGCGGTCGGAACCGACCTGAACTGACAGGTCGGAGGCGGCTTGCCACGTTGCCGGAACGAACCCTCACTTTTGACAAAAACCCGGCAAATATTCTCGCAGTTTGCCTGCTCAGGATGTATGGCGTGTTCAGTCGTCCGTTCGGCTATAAATGGCTGGCATGGGTTGGAATGTGGGTTGGAACGGTTGTCAAGAGAAATTCAACCTGCATTGTCCGGTTGAACCGCGATACCCTGTTCCGGTTTTATCTGGCGGATTATTACTGGAGCAAACTGGTTTGTCAGGGGTTTTCCTATGAGCCGGAAATTGAAAGAGTATTAATGGCAGTCGATTCACTCGATTATCTGTTTCTGGATCTCGGCGCAAACTATGGCTATTGGAGTGTGCTGGTTTCATCCAGCGCATATTCACACAAAACGGTGGTTGCAGTTGAGCCGGTCCAATCCAGCTTCGACAGTCTTTGCCTCAATAATCAATTGAATGACTGCAGGTTTACCGCGGTCAGATCGGCGGTTTGCGAACAGGGCGGCAAGCTGATCCGGATAAATGTCAACCCTGGTTCTCTGGCTAATGAAGCCGCCTCGGCGCTGCTCAAACCCGAATACGCCCTGTCGGAAAGTGAATCGGTCGAATCGGTGTCGATTGACCAACTTGTTTCCCGGTTCGCGGCACAAGATCAGCCGGTCGTGATAAAACTGGATGTCGAAGGACTGGAGATCGAAGCGATCAAGGGTGCACAGCAGACCCTGCGACGCGAGTTCCTGCTGATCTACGAAGATCACGGAAACGACCCTGACAGTGCAGTAAGCCAATTTGTGCTCGACAGCGGATTTTCCGTATTTCACCTTGAGCACGGCAAATATACCCCGGTTACGGAGGTCAGGGATGTCAATTCCATAAAAACAAGATCAAACAAAGGTTATAATCTGTTCGCTTGCCAGAAAAACTCAAAAACAGCGACCCTGATACAACGTGCCTTTTCAACCAGTTAAATTCTTCCGGATTCAATGGTTTCAGTCGCTCCGGCCTGAACGTCCAATCCGGTTAATCCTGGCAGTTGCGCTGCTGGCAACCATGCATGCCCACGGTACTCAGGCTGGCACACTGCGCCTGGCTTATGACGCAGGTTTCGGCGGCGCTGAATCCCTTGACCCATACTCCCCTACCCGGTTTTATTTCACCACATTGACCCTGTTCGACCGACTGGTGCGACAGAATTACGAAGGTGGAGTTGACCCGGGTCTTGCCACGTCCTGGGAAGTGTCACAAGACGCCCGAACCTGGACATTCAACCTGAGACCGGGGGTCAGGTTCCATAGTGGAAAACCGCTTGTGGCTGCGGATGTGGTTTACTCGATCCATCACGCACTCGACCCGAAAAGAGGCTCCCCGGTCGCGTCAACACTGAAAGTCATAGACCGGGTCGAAGCGATTGATGATCTGACGGTTCGCTTTCACCTGAAGTCCGCCCATGCTGATTTGCCTCTGCTGCTGATTGATCAGCGGTGCGGCATCATTGCCAAAGACAGCGCGCCTACGATTGAACAGACCGGCAATGGAACCGGTCCGTATAAATTGCTCAGAAATGATCCGGAGGGTATCACCCTTCTGGTTGCCAATCAGGATTACTGGGAAGGATCTCCCAATGTCGAACGCATCGAGGTGGTTGCCATTCCCGACCAGGTCGCACAGATTCAGGCGATGCTTTCCGGACAGATTGATTACCTGCCCTCTGTCAACCGGAGGCAACTGAAATTATTTGAAAACAATCCCGACTACATCGTGCAGACCATCAAGACCGGCCATTGGCCCGGGATGGTCATGCGAACCGACCAGCCGCCGTTTGATGATGTCAGGGTACGCAAGGCAATGCGTATGGTGATAGACCGACCGAACATGATCAGGCTGGTGCTCGGCGATGGCGGCGGTGAGCCTGCCTGTGACACTCCGGTGTGGTCAGGTGACCAGTATTATTCAGCCATCGTCTGCCAAAGAGATTTACCGGAGGCCAGGGCATTACTGAAGGATGCAGGTTACAGTGACGGGATAGATGTGGATTTATACACTTCATCAGTTGAGAAACTGTTTATCTCAATGGCTGAGGTATACCAAAGTCAGGCTGCACAGGCCGGTATCCGGGTCAATATTCATCAGGTTCCTGCCGATGGTTACTGGACCGATACCTGGATGCAGGAATCATTTGTATCCACCCGCTGGAATCAACGTCCGGCAGACCAGATCCTGAACGAAGCATTTCGGTCAGGCGCCTCCTGGAATGAAACCTACTGGAACAATCCCGACTTCGATCACAGTCTGGATATGGCCAGAAAGGAAACAGACCCGGACAAGCGCCTCTCTCTGTATGCCAAAACCCAGCAAATGCTGTTTGACCAGGGCGGAGCGATCATTCCGTTCTACCTGAATATAAACCGGGTATTCAGCGCTCGTATTTCAAACCTGCCTACTGAAAATACACTGTTTGTCGAATGGCACAAGGTGTCCAGAGAGTGAACGGGGATTCATTTTGCTGAGGATTCTCCTGCGACGACTGGTAATGGCGGTGTTCACATTGATATTTGTCGCCATTGTGGTTTTCGGGGTAACCGAAGCGCTGCCGGGTGATGCCTGTACCGCCTACCTCGGCAAACTGGCCCAGGGCGAACGACTATCCAATTGCCAGTCCGAGCTGGGCCTTGACAAGTCTTCTATCGAGCGGTTTGTCGGCTGGTCCGGCAATGTGCTCCATGGTGATTTCGGGGATTCGCTGAAACGGAAACGACCGATCAGCGATATTATTGCACCCCGCTTTCGAAACACCATCATATTGGGGGCATCCGCTGCCCTGATCGGTATTCCGCTGGCAATTGTACTGGGTGTGATTGCGGGCGTTTACAGGGACCGGCTATCAGACCATGTCGTGTCCGGCATAGCGTTACTGGCGATGACCATTCCTGAATTCGTCATTGCTACCGTATTGATCTTCATATTCGCCATCAGTCTGAAATGGTTTCCTGCCGTAACCATACTGCCGACCGAGGCTTCGGTGGCGGAAATACTGCCCAACATCATATTGCCAATGTTCACTCTGGCTTTTGTAATGACCGCGCACATCCTGCGCATAACCAGGGCCAGTGTGATCGATACCATGTCCAGTGAGTTCGTAAAAATGGCGACCTTGAAGGGAGTGCCGTTCAGACGCATCATCTTCCGCCACATGCTGCCGAGCGCTTTGCTGCCAACCATCAATATTGTCGCCCTGACCATGGCATGGCTGCTCAGCGGGGTTGTAGTGATAGAGAAGGTATTCAACTATCCGGGGTTGGGCACCTTGATAATACAGAGTATTTTTGATCGGGATCTGCCCCTGGTTCAGGCCATCGCACTGATGTTCGCAGTGATTTACATCGCGGTCAACCTGATCGCGGATTTTCTGGTCATATTATTGAACCCGAGACTGCGAACAAAGGTTTCGGCGGGAGGTGGTTAAGTGATCGCAGGCGGCACTTCAGCGAATCCAGTGGAGTATGCCCTGCCCGGATCGGGCCGTTCACGCTTCTCCGGGATCATGATCGTATTGCGTGACATCATCTCCAGACCAGTCGGGGCGATTGGTCTTTTTCTGGTTGTGTTTCATCTGCTGTTAGCAGTGATTGCATCTTTCATCGCCCCTTACGATGTCGCCTTGCAAAATGCGGACCGTATCCTTCAGGCGCCCTCGTGGGCGCACCCGATGGGTACAGACAGCCTGGGCAGGGATGTATTCAGCAGAACCATCACCGGTGGCCGGATTTCAATTATCATTACCTTGATCTCCGCTGTTATCGCGGCCCTGTGGGGAGGCATAGTCGGGGTTTCACTCGGGCTGGTGGGGGGGCGAATCGATGAATTCTGCATGCGGCTGGTTGATGCCTTTCTCGCTATTCCCGGGCTGCTGTTCCTGTTGTTGATTGTCAGCTTTACCGGTGGCGGGGTTTACGCCCTGATCCCGACCTTGTCCTTCTTCAACGGCATCTCAGTCATTCGTATAGGTCGAGGCGCTGCACAGGGGGTTGCGGTCAAGGATTATATTACCGCCGCCCGCGTACGGGGGCATGGCTCCCGATTCATCATCTTCCAGGAGATGCTGCCGAACCTGCAGGATATTCTGCTGGTGGAATGGGCAATGCGCTGGTCGTGGATGATGCTGGCATTCAGTTCCTTAAGCTTCCTCGGTTTTGGCGCCACACCTCCGACGCCGGATTGGGGATTGATGATTTCTGACTCCAGGGAATTTCTGACCGTAGCTCCCTGGGCAGGTATCTGGCCAGCCATCTTCCTGTCTACGCTGATCATCGGAATCAACCTGTTTGCCGATGCACTCGGCAAGGCATTACGTGTTGACCGGCAGCAGGGGGTATTCTGAATGGAACGACTTATTCATCTTGACGACCTGTCTGTCGGGATTGAAGCCGGGGTTGCAACTCCGACTCCGATTCTGAGAGGAATTACACTGGATGTTCAGCCAAACGAGATTCTGGGCCTGGTCGGGGAGTCCGGCTCCGGGAAAAGTACTGTTGCGTTGTCAATGATGGGTTATCTGGCTCCGGGACTTGAGTTGTTTGGCGGTGAAGCCATTTTCGATAACGTGTCGATGTTCGATTTGGACCGTAAGGAACTCGAAGCGCTCAGAGGCGGAGAAATTTGCCTGGTACCGCAGAATGCCGGGCACTCTCTGACCCCTACCATGACGATAGGCCGACAGATTGAAGAATCATTGGTGCTGCACACGGACATCCCCTCCGCGGACAGAAAAAAGGTCAGTAACAGACCTTCTGAGTCAGGTCAGATTGCCCTCCCCTGAACAAATCAGGAATCGTCATCCGCATGAATTATCCGGCGGTCAACAGCAACGCTGCGCCATCGCCATGGCGCTGGCCGGTCGTCCACGGGTATTATTGCTTGATGAACCGACTACCGGACTCGATGTCACCACCCAGGTGCATATTCTCGAATTGCTCAAGGACCTGTGTCGCGCGTCTGGCGTGGCAATGGTATTTGTCAGTCATGACCTGGGCGCAGTTGCCCGCATCAGTGACCGTGTCGCAGTGCTGTATGCCGGAGAACTGATGGAACTTGGAACCAGTAGCGAAATTCTTAAAAACCCGTCACACCCCTATACCCGTGGATTGCTGACTTCGATTCCCAAAATGGACGGCGCCCGGATACCGGAAGCTCTGCCAGGTTATCCACCCAGGCTGTCAGCAACCAGAAGCGCGTGTGCCTTTGCCCCCAGATGCGCACATCGCAAGGAGATATGCTTGAATGAATCGCCGCCATTGCACCGTCCGGCGAACGCTTCAATGGTGCGTTGTCACTTCGATTCCGGGAATTTCCCACACAGCAGTTATCAGGGAGCACCCAGACCGTCGGCCGCAGACAACCAAATGCAGAAGTTACTTGAGCTCCAGGATCTGGCGATTTCATACGATCGTCCAGGTCTGTTGAGCCGTCTCACGGGACAGGAAGACAAGCAACGGGTGTTAACAGTGAATAACTTGAGCTTTGTCCTGAACAAAGGGGAAACCATTGCCGTGGTCGGGGAATCAGGCAGCGGAAAATCAACCATACTGCGGGCAATCGTGGGTTTGATTCCCCCCTGCAATGGTTCCATGCGAATTGAAGGGGAAGAGGCCCTGGATTGTATCACCGAGGCAAGGTCGCTACAGTGCAAGAAAGACATCCAGATGATTTTCCAGAATCCTGATTCATCGCTCAATCCCAGGAAAACCATTGCGGAAATCCTGTCTGCCCCGCTTCAACTCTACTTTGATATGGATCGGACCGAAGCAATCGACAAGGCAGCCGAACTATTGGAAAGTGTCCGCCTGACCAGAGACTATCTGGGGCGTACACCGGATCAACTGTCCGGGGGAGAAAAGCAGCGAGTGGGTATTGCCCGCGCCTTTGCCGCGGAACCCATACTGGCGTTATGCGATGAAGTCACTTCGGCCCTGGATGTTTCGGTTCAGGCCGCAGTGCTTGAACTGTTGTCGAAACTGCAAAAGGAAAACGGAGTCGCGTACCTGTTTGTATCCCATGACCTGGCCACGGTACGTGCGATAGCCGACCGCGTGCTGGTGCTGTATCAGGGGCGAATTTGTGAAATTGGTCCGGTCGACGCGGTTTACAAACCCGCTTTTCATCCGTATACCGAAGCATTGATGGAAGCCGTGCTTGAGCCGGACCCCGACGCGCAATCCCATGTCGAGATCAGCGATATTGTCGAAACTGCCCCACCCGATTCGGGGTGCCCGTTTCAGCTCAGATGCCAGCGCAAGGTCGGCAAGATCTGCGATGAAGTCGCCCCGCCCGCACAATCAGTCAGCGGCCACACGATATTCTGTCATATTGACCGGGACCAGTTGTTTCAATTACAAGACGAATAACCAGGCTGTCTCCAGGAAGAATTCGCGCCCAATGGGAGAGAGCCCGGGTCAGAGATCATCTTTCCACGAATGCCCGTTCTATCACATACTCCCTGTAGTCGCTCTTCCGCGTCTCGCTGAAACCCATTTTGTCGAGAATGCCGGACAGGCTTTTCAGCATACCCGGGCTACCGCATAACATGAATCGATCATCTTCTACATTCAGGGCAGGCATGTTGGCATCCTTTACCAGTTTTCCACTCTCCAGTAACGCCGTGATACGTCCGAAGTTCCTGTATTTTTCCCGGGTAACAGCGGGATAGTAGATCAGTTTGTCCCTGACACTGTCACCGAAGTATTCGTTATCCTTGAGTTCGTGGTTGATCAACTGTTGATATGTCAGTTCGTTTACAGTGCGGCAACCATGCACCAGTACTACCTTTTTGAAGTTATCATAGACTTCAGGGTCTTTTATGACCGAAAGGAATGGCGCAAGACCGGTACCCGTACACAACAGGTAAAGGTGCTGGCCCGGCCGCAAATGATCCCACAGCAGGGTGCCTGTCGGTTTCTTGCTGACCAGTAGCCTGTCTCCCACCTTCACATGCTGCAGTCTGGAGGTCAAAGGCCCATCCTGAACCTTGATACTGTAAAACTCCAGGTGGTCTTCATAATTCGAGCTTACCATGCTGTACGCGCGCAACAGGGGTTTGCCATCGACTTCCATCCCCATCATGGCAAATTCTCCGTTTCGAAAGCGCAAACCCGGGTGCCGTGTGGTTTTTATCGTAAACAGTGTATCCGACCAGTGGTGGACATCGATAACCGTTTCTGTATGTGAATCAGTCATTGTATTGTTAAGGTTTCAGTCTTGTCGCTCAGGCCATTATCTGTGTGCCTATGCCAGAATCGGTAAACAATTCAAGCAGCAGCGTATGCCGGACACGTCCGTCGAGAATCAGCGATGAGGACACGCCATTTCGAATTGCATTCTCAGCACATTCGACTTTGGGGATCATACCGCCTGTAATCGTGCCGTCACAACGCAGTTTTTGAATCTGATCGAGTTTCAATTCCCTGATCAGATCACCATTTTTGTCAATAACACCCGGTGTGTTGGTCAGCAACATCAACTTTTCCGCATTCAAGGTTACCGCCAGTCTGCCAGCGACCGTATCCGAGTTGATATTGTAAGTTTGGCCATCCTCACCTACCCCGATCGGAGCGACCACAGGAATGAACGCCCGGGATTCCAGTAACTGGACGATTTGCGGTTCGATATGTTCAACTTCCCCGACATGACCATAGTCGATAATCTCGGATCTTTTCAGCACCGGGTCGTCTTTGCTGACATACAGTTTCCTGGCTCGAATCAGATTACCATCCTTTCCGGTCAATCCAACCGCCTTGCCGCCCAGAGAATTGATCAAACTGACGATTTCCTTGTTGACCAGTCCACCCAATACCATCTCGACAATGTCCATGGTCTCACTGTCAGTGACCCGCAAGCCATCAATAAACGTCGATTCCTTACCGATCTTCCTGAGTAATTTGCTGATCTGAGGACCACCTCCATGCACAATCACCGGATTCATCCCCACCAGTTTCATCATGATGACATCCCTCGCGAAACCATGCTTCAGGTCCTGGTCCACCATTGCATTGCCGCCGTACTTGATGACTATCACTTTGCCCTGATAGCACCGGATATACGGCAGGGCTTCTATCAGAATCCTGGCTATGGATTGGTTGCTCGGATCATTCGGATTCATCGAGTCAGCGTTTTCATCGGGTTACCGGGGATAGTATTCTACCGCAATTTATTTGTCCTTACCGTTGTTTATATGGTTCAGGAAGTGTTACAATTGACATATAAAGATTTCTTTATATTAGAGAATGATGGACTGGTAAATTTCCGGTCATTTATTTTTCGCGCTTATCGATTCATTCACGGTACCGGTTCGATAGCGCATTGATTGATTGAGGTCATAAAATAATGTCAAAGTCGTATTTGTTTACATCAGAATCGGTTTCGGAAGGTCATCCGGACAAGGTGGCGGATCAGATCTCTGATTCGGTACTCGATGCATTGTTGTCCAAAGACCCGAAATCCAGAGTCGCATGCGAAACCATGGTCACGACGGGTATGGCTATCGTCGCCGGAGAAATCACAACCGGCGCAGTGGTGGACTTCCAGGAAGTGGTACGCAGTGCGATTCGCGATATCGGCTACAACTCATCCAAAATGGGGTTCGACTGCAACGGTTGTGCTGTGCTTATTTCGCTCGACAAGCAATCCGCTGACATTGCTCCGGGTGTCAATGAGGGCGAAGGGATGGACCTGGATCAGGGCGCAGGCGATCAGGGTTTGATGTTTGGCTATGCCTGCACTGAAACCGATGTATTGATGCCCTTTCCAATCACCTATTCCCACCGTCTGGTTGCCAGACAGGCAGAAGTTCGGAAATCAGGGAAACTGCCCTGGATGAGGCCGGATGCAAAATCCCAGGTCACGGTAAAATATGAAGGCGCATCGCCGGTCTCGATCGACACTGTGGTGCTGTCAACCCAGCATGACCCGGATATTGGTCATGACGAGCTGTCTGAAGCCGTGATCGAAGAAATCATCAAGCCGGTATTACCTGCCAATATGCTGGATGCCCATACCCGTTTTCTGGTCAACCCGACTGGCCGATTCGAGATTGGCGGGCCGGTCGCTGACTGTGGCCTGACCGGCCGGAAAATCATTGTTGACACTTATGGCGGATCAGCGCACCACGGCGGTGGCGCATTTTCCGGCAAGGACCCCTCGAAGGTGGATCGTTCTGCCGCGTATGCCACACGCTATGTAGCGAAAAACATCGTGGCTGCCGGTCTGGCTGATAAATGTGAGGTTCAGGTGGCCTATGCAATTGGCGTTGCCAAACCGGTATCGGTAATGGTCGAAACCTTCGGCACCGGGAAAATTGACGACATGAAAATCGAAGCGCTGGTCAATCGGCATTTTGATCTGCGGCCAAAGGCCATTATCCAGAGCCTGGATCTGCTTCGCCCGATCTATCGTAAAACCGCAGCGTATGGCCACTTTGGCCGCACGGAGCCCGATTTTTCCTGGGAAAGAACAGACAAGGCAGACGCATTGAAAGCAGATGCCGGAATCTGATATCAGAATCCGGCGCCAGAATCCGGTACATGAGTTTAGTACCGGATATCACAATCAGAGAGAAGATTAATTATGTCCATAAAAATCGCAGAAGCCGTCCAGGCTGACTTCCATGTTGCCGATCTGACTTTGGCTGAATGGGGTCGAAAGGAAATTCGCATCGCTGAAACAGAAATGCCTGGACTGGTCTCAATCCGGGGCAAGTATGCAGACAGTCAACCACTGAAAGGCGCGCGGATCGCAGGTTCATTGCATATGACCATACAAACCGCAGTGCTTATCGAGTCACTGGTCTCGCTCGGCGCTGAAGTGCGCTGGGCCTCCTGCAATATTTTTTCGACCCAGGATCATGCGGCGGCTGCAATTGCGGATCAGGGTATTCCGGTATTTGCTTTCAAGGGCGAAACGCTGGACCAATATTGGGAATACTGCCATAGAATCATGGACTGGCCGGATGGGGCCGGACCGAACATGATTCTGGATGATGGCGGCGATGCAACCCTGTTGCTGATTCTGGGCAGCAAGGCGGAAAAGGATCGGTCCGTTCTTGACAATCCTTCCAGCGAGGAGGAGATTGCCCTGTTTTCCAGCATCAGGACTACTCTCGCCAAAGACAGCGCCTGGTACAGCCGGCGACTGGCAGAGGTCAGGGGGGTGACCGAAGAAACCACGACCGGCGTAAATCGATTGTATCAAATGGCAAGCAACAATGAGTTGCCATTCCCTGCCATCAATGTAAACAATTCGGTGACCAAATCTAAATTCGACAACCTGTATGGCTGCCGCGAGTCCCTGGTGGATGGTATCAAGAGAGCCACCGATACGATGATTGCCGGAAAGATTGCGGTTGTTCTCGGTTATGGTGATGTCGGTAAAGGCTGTGCGCAATCCCTGCGTGGTCTGGGCGCCACCGTGTGGATCACTGAAATTGATCCGATTTGTGCATTGCAGGCGGCAATGGAAGGATATCGCGTGGTCAAAATGGACGATGTCTGCTCACAGGCAGATATATTCGTAACCACCACTGGTAACTTCCATGTGATTACCCACGATCACATGATCCAGATGAAAAATCAGTCCATCGTTTGCAACATTGGTCACTTTGACAACGAAATCGATATTGCTTCGATGAAACAATACCAATGGGAAAATATCAAACCGCAGGTGGATCAGATCATTCTTCCCGACGGCCGCCGCATTACCCTGCTTGCAGAGGGTCGTCTGGTCAATCTGGGTTGCGGCACAGGTCACCCGAGCTTTGTGATGTCGAACAGCTTCACCAATCAGGTGCTGGCGCAGATTGATGTCTGGACCGATGGCGGTAAATATCAAAATGATGTTTACGTATTACCCAAACATCTGGATGAAGAAGTCGCCCGTCTGCACCTCGATAAAATTGGCGCCAATCTGACTGAACTCAGTTCAAAGCAGGCCGATTACCTCGGTGTTCCCGTCGAAGGACCCTACAAGGCCGATCATTACAGATATTAAGGGGCAGATATAAAGGTTTTCGTAACGTGCGTTACGATAAACGATTCGCAAAAAAAAGCCCGCAGTCATTGCGGGCTTTTTTATAATTGAATGTAATTATTTGTATTTCTTGATTTCTCCACTTGCGACCCGTTCGAAGTAGGAATTCATTTCCCGTTTGACGATCGGAGCCAGGAAGTACAGCCCCAGAATGTTGGGAACACAAATCAGGAATACCAGAGCGTCTGATATATCGAGAATCGGTCCTAACTGGACAACACAGCCCAATGCGACAAAGGCGCAGAATATGATTTTGTAAATATTCTGCCCTCTGACACCTTCACCAAACATGTAAGTCCAGCCCTTGAGGCCGTAGTAGGACCACGAAATCATGGTTGAAAAGGCAAACAGCAACGCCGCGAAGGCCAGAGGAATCGGGAACCACGAAAATTCACGTTCAAATGCCGCTGAAGTCATCGCAACGCCTTGGGCGCTACCGGCAAAACCGGGTTCAGCAACCTGGGCAGTTCCTATTACCAGAGCGGTAATGGTACAAATCACGATCGTATCGATAAATGGCTCCAGCAGGGAAACGACTCCTTCAGTGACTGGCTCGTCCGTTTTGACTGCGGAGTGGGCGATCGAAGCGGAACCGATACCCGCCTCATTGGAAAATACCGCACGTTGGAAACCAATAATCATGGCTCCAAGTGCGCCGCCCGCAACCCCTTCACCGGTGAATGCACCGTTGAAAATATTGATGATTACCTGTGGGATCGTGTTCACATTCATCAGGATCACGATAATGGCAAACAAACAATAAAAGACAGCCATGAACGGCACGATTTTTTCAGTGACTCGCGCAATCGATTTGATGCCGCCAACGATGACAGAGAATACGACCGCAGCCAGGATCAGCCCTACCAGCCAGCCCAGTCCATCCAGCGCTCCGCCGGATACATTGTTGAGCTGGACATAAGCCTGATTCGACTGAAACATGTTGCCGATTCCCAAGGCGCCAATAAAGATACCAATGGCATAGAATGTTCCCATGAATTTACCGAATCCCTCCATTCCCCGATCAGAAAACCCTTTTCTTAGGTAATACATCGGACCACCGGACACGTGACCGTCCTTGAACTCCTGACGATATTTGACGCCCAGGGTACATTCAACAAACTTGGTCGACATCCCCAAAAACCCTGCCAGGATCAGCCAGAACGTCGCTCCGGGTCCACCCACAGTGACCGCAACTGCCACGCCACCGATATTACCGATTCCGACGGTTCCGGAAACCGCTGTTGCCAGCGCCTGGAAATGTGAAACCTCACCCTTGCTGTTCGGGTCGGCATAATCCCCTTTGGCCAGCGAGATCGCGTGTTTGAATCCACGCAGGTTGATAAAGCCCATGTAAACAGTAAAAAACACGGCCCCGGCTACCAACCACAGAACAACCACGGGTAGCTGGGCCCCGAAAATCGGGATTTTGAAAAAGACGATTCGACCGATCAACTCGGCGATTGGCGCCGTTGCGGCATTGATGGCATCATCAATTCCCGCGTAGGCATTGGTCAACGAAACAATCATCAAACCAAGTGTTACAAGTATTTGTCGCATCTTAGTTTCCTCTACAGTAAGTGTTGTTTGATCCGGTCGATCAAACTTTTTGGCATTGTTCCTTGAGACATCAAGGGACGACAGTGACAGGTACGGAAGAAGTTTGTACCAGTGCAGCAGTGACACTGCCGAAAATCATCGAGCGCATCCGTGACTCGCCCAGCTTGCCGATATAGATCTGTGAAGCGTTATGTTCTTCGCTGAGTTCAACCAGGGTTTCGGCAATTTTCCCATGTCGGACTATAGTCTCGACAGGGACCCCGGAATCTGCAAGCGCAGAGGCTTCGGGATGAAGAACGGAATCATTGGCTCTTTGAATTTCCGACTCACGTCGTTTATGACGTTCAGATAACTCTTCGGGGGTATGGAAGCTATAGGGCGACCAATCAATTACATAAGCCAGTAGAAGATTTGATTTGGTAAACCTGGCATGGTCAACAGCGGCGCTCAATGCGCGTCTGCCGCCTTCACTTCCATCCAGGGCTACGAGAATTTTTTCAGACATACTCCCTCCGGTTTTCGGGTTGAGAATCGAAAATCAGATTCAAAAATTAGAGCGCGGATGGAGCGCCGGGGTTGTTCTGGTTGGTACTGACATATACGTCAGGACTACATTCGCACCCTTACAGGAAGAGTATCGTACAGGTATTAGACCATCCATACAAGTACATTATCAGGAGCCGGTTCGTAAGGAACCAGCGTCTGTTCCGTAAATTCCCGCTTTCGCGGGAATTTATGAGAGGTTGGAAAGTAACGGGGCCGACTCAGGCTGATATTGCTTCATTTCCACTGCTGGTGGTCCCATTTTAACTGGTATTTAAACACCTCCAGTCCCATCATCGGAACCACACTGTTTATTTCGGGTTGCCCATAGCACATCTCCAGAATGAAATCCCGCATGTCCTCATGGGTCTTGCACAAAACTTCAATCAACAGGTCGTAGTGCCCACCTGCAAACAATACAAACATGACTTCTTCCCTGTCTACAAATGGCTTTGCAACGATACGAGGGTCTGCGCCAGCCGATAGTGTCAAGCCGATAAATGCATAGGCCGCATGGTCCAACGCCATCGGGTCTGCTACGGCCACAATTCTCAATACACCTGAATCAACCATTTGATTCACCCTGTTACGAACCGTCCCTTCGGATGTCTCAAGATCGCGTGCAATTGTTGAATAAGGCAATCTGCCATCTTCCTGCAGACGTTCAATAATAGCCCGGTTTAACGGGTCGGACAGCAGGGAACGGGGTACCATTTTAGCTGCGACCTTGCTCAATTCTTTTTTCTTATTTGCAGGCGCAACGCGTAGTGGTCTGATAGAGTGGTTTCGTTTTTTCATGGTTTTCGGGTACCCATATTACGAAGATCGTAAGAATAACCCCAATATTAAGATGATTTGCATGTTTTTGATAGAGCAAAATCTTGGCTTCGTAAGAATCTTCACTACAGAGTTTGACTTCCGCAATCAGTACAAATAAAATTGCCTGACCGATTCAGTAAGAAAGGTGTCCCGTTTTTAGTCTGTCCGGTAAACACTGTTTCCCGCCCAGGCAGTAGTTGAATTCAAAAGAGGAATATATCAGATGTACAATCTACTGTACCGGATTGATGACCTGTCATGCATGAGCTTTCGATAGCACAGAGTCTTATTCAACTGGCATGCGAACATGCCGAACAAAACGGCGCGCATAAAGTTCGACGAATCAGTGTCAGACTGGGTGTGTTGTCTGGCATGTTGAGATCACTTTATATTTGTTTCGGGTCGGCATCCAAAGGCACCGGTTGTGAGGGCGCCGTACTTGAAATAGAAGAAGTCCCGTTGACTGTATATTGCGGTCGATGCGATCAGACCAGGTCGCCGGGGTCACGTTACAGTTTTGCCTGCCCGTACTGCAGCACTCCGACACCTGGCATTGTTACCGGTCGAGAAATGCAACTGGTTGCAATCGAATTAGACAGGAGCGAATCGGACAGGGTTGGTTCCGTTTCGTTATCTCAGTCACCCCTGGCGACCAGTTCGTCGAAGCGCCGGGTATTGTGACAATCAAAATCAGGGGAATTCACACTTTAATGAATAACAGCGGTTTCAATACATGGGAGTTCGTTCCCCATCAACATCAAGGTCCGGCGGCACATACCGGTAAAGACGATCACATCCATTCTCCGAGCAAACACAACGGTGCATTCAAATCACGTGGTCTTGCGACTTTCATGGGTGCGCCATATTGCCCTCCGGACCGTGATGCAATCAGGCAGATGGGAGCAAAAATCTGCTTTCTCGGGGTACCATGGGATCAGGGGCAAATGGTACGGGCAGGCACATCACAGGGACCTTCCGGCATCCGCGAAGCTTCAACACAATACTTCCCATATATGTTCGAGTTTGATGTTGACCTGATGACTTTTTTCAATCCAGTGGATTGCGGAGACGTACCTACTATTCCGGGAAATAACGAACGCAGCCACGATTATATCTACCAGTATGTAACCGAATGTCTTGAAGGGGGGGCCAAGGTCATCCTCTGCGGCGGCGATCATTCCGTACCCATTCCCGGTTCCAGAGCGTTATCCGATTTCCATAAAAAAGGCAAGATAGGATACTTGCATGTCGATTGCCATCTGGACTCAGCACCCGATTGGGAAGGGTCACCCTACACCAACTGTTCGGGACCGGCACGCGCTTTTGACCTGCCAAATTGTGACGGCAGAAATATGGCGCATATGTGCTCACGAAATGGTTTGAACCCGAAAGACTGGGTTGATTTCTGGATTGACAACAAAGTACGCATGATACCGATGCAGGAGGTTGCTGATCGCGGTATAGAAGTCTGCAGCAAGGAAATATTCGAAATCGCCTGGAATGGAACCGATGGTGTGTACTGGTCCTGGGATACTGATTCGATTGACGCCAGTTGCATGCCCGGCACTACTGCTCCGGAAACTTTCGGACTTAATTCAAGAGAGGTGATAAAACATGCCCGTATTGCCGGAACTTACGGTGCTGACATTTTTGAAATATCAGAACTGACACCCCATTTCGATGTCAGTGACATGAGTATCAAACTGGCGTGCTGTATGGTTTATCAGTATCTTGGCAGTCGGGCGAGGACATTACTTGATCAGGGGAAATTACCCTGAGACCATTTCCCGTCAGACTGAAAAACAAACTAAAACCTTTTCTGAGGCAATTTCCTGGAATTCATCAATGAACCCTGCAAAGAATTTTGAGCACCTGTTTTCTCCTCTGGGCGACCCGGAAAATTTCAAGAGCCTGGGGATCGTGACATTTCTGCGTTCCCCCCAGATCAGTATGCAAACCGATGCACTCAAAAACAGTGGTGCACGTTTTGCATTCATGGGTATTCCTTATGACGAAGGCAATGTGGGGAAACCCGGATGTGAAGAAGGGCCACAAGCATTTCGGATGGCAAGCCATGAATATTTTCCTTACTGGTTTGAATATCAGGTTGACCTTGAAGGCACCTGTGTCGATTGCGGCAATGTACGCATACCGAAAGTCATGCCTGAACTCGCTCACGATCGAATTTATCGGGCTGTCAGGGAGGTGCTGGCTTCGAATGTGGTGCCGGTGATATGTGGTGGCGACCACTCTGTTTCAATTTCTGCGGCAAAAGCGTTGTCTGATCATATTGGTGAAGACCGAAAAATGGGGTACATGTATTTCGGGGCTCATCTGGAGATGGCAGATAGTTGGGCCGGAGAAAAAATGGCCAGTCCATGTACATTGGCCAGAGTCAGCGAGCTGCCTAATGTCGACACTGCAAATATGGCGCATATCGGTGCACGTAATTCTATGAATCCGAAAGATTATGTGGAACTTGCAAGGGAGAGGGGGATACGGTTTCACTCAATGGATGAAGTACTGAACCGCGGTCTCGAGACAGTTGTTACGGAATCAGGCGATCAGGTCTGGAACGGTACTGACGCACAATACCTGAGTTTTAACATGAACATCATGGATGCTTCAGCAGCGCCCGGGGTGACCGCACCTGAACCAGGTGGATTCGAGTCCCGCGAAATGATGCAGACAGCAAACCTGCTAGGCCAGAGAGGATCTGCAAGCATTATCGAAATATCGGACTTGGCTCCGGTCTTTGATGTCAGCGGCACTACCTCGAAACTGGCAGCATGCATAGTTCTCCGGCTGATGGCTTCGATGACAAAACAACGAGGTGAATTTGTTGATCAGAAAATCCGACGGTCTGATTTGCGATGATTTGCACAATACTTCGGTCACGACTTGATTCCGGATCGTTTTGATGAAACCTGTCCAACTTACCCAAAACCTGGTCCGTTTCAACACGGTAAACCCGTCAGGATACGAATACGAGTGTGCACACTATCTTGGAAAGTACTTGGAAGATTGCGGATTTGAGGTTCGATATTATGAATTTGCAGAAAAAAGAACCAGCCTGACAGCACGGATAAAAGGCTCCGGGGATGGACAGCCGCTCTGCTTTACCGGCCACATCGACACCGTTCCACTGGGCGCTGCCGAATGGAAATACGATCCATTTTCAGCCGACCTGGATGGAGACAAATTGGTTGGCCGTGGAACTACGGATATGAAAGCGGGCGTGGCAGCGTTTGTCATTGCAGCCGAAGAAGTAACCCGGCATAAACGACCTGCCGCTGGCCTCGAACTTGTGATCACGGCCGGAGAAGAAACCGGTTGCTATGGCGCCGCCTGGCTGGCAGAACAAAATGCCCTGGCCCAGTGCGGAGCTATCGTTGTCGGAGAACCGACTTCCAATTATCCGATCGTCGGCCATAAAGGAGCTTACTGGCTGAATTTGATTGCCACCGGAATTACTGCCCATGGCTCCATGCCCGAACAAGGCGACAATGCCGTTTACAAAGCAGCGCGCGCCGTAGGAAAACTTGCGAATTTTGACTGGAAGGGATGCCGACATGACGTACTCGGAGCGCCTACTCTCAATGTCGGGACGATCACAGGCGGCATGAATATGAACTCTGTTCCGGACAGGGCGGTGGTTGGCGTGGATATCCGCACGGTACCAGGCCAGTCCCATGAGCGGATACGCTCCGAACTTGCTGAACTGCTGGGAGATGAAATCAGCCTTGAAGAGTTGTTTACAGTCGAGGGTATATGGTCAGACCCGCAAGGAGAATGGATCCAGAAAACCTATGGATTTGTTGAAGAGGTGACCGGTGTATTGCCCGAAGCCCGCGGCGCCACCTATTTTACCGATGGCCCTCTCCTGTCCCGGGCATCCGGGAATCCGCCCACCATCGTATTGGGCCCCGGCGAAGCGATCATGGCGCACCAGACTGATGAGTATTGTTCAGTCAACCGACTCGAACAATCCGTTGAGTTATATCGAAAAATTGCGCTCGACTGGTGTTATTGAAATTACGCTCCCACAGGTGATATCCCCGGTGGTTTCCAGGGTTTAAGCAAGGTCAGCGCTGGCATCGCTGAGTTCCGGGATCGGACCTTCATAATAAGGCAGGTTATCGACTCTTGGAGTCCAGGAACCATCATCAATACAAGTCTGGACGTGTGCGGCAATTTCTTCCATGGTAGCAAACCATACTCCACCACGGTTCTGCATTTCCTCAATCATCTGCCCTATCCGTTCGCAGCGGGCCAAACGTCCGGATACAAATGGATGCCACACTGTGACCCACAAGCCACCGTTTTTGTACATGGCTTCAAATTCCGACATGAATACATTCATGGCCTCGTCCGGAGATTTGATTGGCATCATGTAGTGCATATCAGGAGCATGGGTGTAATGCGGCCAGTCATCCATCGCCCACTGGCTGGGCAATTCGATCACCGAACCCTTTTTGGTTTGCAATATATATGGAATATCATCCCCCATCAGGCTGGCATCGTATATGAATCCCTGGTTGATCATGTAATCAATCGAATGTTCGGAAAAATTGTACAACGGCGCGCGCCATCCTCTAGGGCGTTTCCCGGTCATTTTCTCGATCACCTCGATCTGCCGTTCAAACCAGTACAATTCGTCTTCGGGGCTGAGCTTGTTCGGATTTTCATGTAAATACCCGTGAGCGGCAATTTCGTGTCCCCCTTTCAGGATCACATCGACCAGATGAGGATATCGCTCCATGCACCAGGCCGGATAAAAAAAGGTCTGTTTGATCTCATAACGCGCATACAACTCGACCAGCCTCGGGATAGCCACTTCGTCATACTTCAACCAGGACATGGTCGAAAGCATGGTCGGCGCCCGTTCCCGGTGTTCGAGGTGCAAAATACTGTCGGTGTCGATATCGAAGGTGATGGCGCAGGCGACTTTTGCGCCGTCAGGCCAGGGGACCGGGTTTTTGATCATGTCATTCTCCTGATTCTTGAGTGAATATTTGTTGCATAAGGGGTTTACCGCCTTATTTCAGGGCGATACAGTCGGCCTGGATCAACAGTCCCGGCTTCGCAGGTTCGTGGACACGCACCGTTGTCATCGCGGGATGACCGTCCGGGCAGATCTCTGCCCACAGCCGGGATATCTGGTGAAAGGAATCCTCGATTTCATCATCTGCGCCGACAAGAAACAGATTGAGTTTGACTACATCTTCCAAAGCCGCTCCAGCTTGTGCCAGAATCCGTTGTATCCGTTCAAATACGATTTGGCTCTGGGCCTTGAAATCGCCCTTTGAGATGATCTCCCCATGGTCATCAAGCGCGGTTTGCCCTGCCACATAAATTTCTCCCGCCGCAGATATACCGTGAGAAAAAACATCCGGTTGGTATCGGCCAACAAGACAGTCGGGGGTCAGGATTTTCCGTCCTTCGTCGACAATCGCCATGGCGTCAATTTCGAGATCAAGCCCCGGATAAAGCAAATCCACACCGAAAGCCGTTACCACCGGAGCCGGGCCATCGACTATTTCCTGGGTGATTTCCAGGATACGGTCGGCGAAGGCAACTCCGGTCAACGGGTTGCGGCTATCGTATTTGAAACACACCTTGATATGAACAATATCCCTGCAGGAGGCTCCGGCGTCGGACAGTATGTTGCCGATATATCGATAGATATTCCGGGTCTGTGCATCCAGGTCGCCAACGTGAACGGGGGTCCCGTTTTCGTCGGCGGAGATCTGGCCGCCGACAAAGATTCGATTCCCCACTTTCCACCCCTGCGACAATGGCACCGGGATACTCCAGTCCCAACTCCCGTCCGGCATGATACGCTGCCGGGACCGAAAGGATTCTCTGCGCACTGCCACACCTTCTATCTGGATCAACTGACCTGGATAAGGCATGCCCTTGATACGTACTGCCGTAGCGGCCGGCCCCGGATCCGGGAAATACTCGAGCCGGACACGGGTCATGTCCTCCCAGTAGCGGGTCGCGTCCACATCGTCACCTTCAAACACGTAATAAGTATTCAGTCGAACCAGATTGTCCAGTCCGAGACCGAGCCGGGCCAGGGCCAGCTTCATGTTTTCGAACACGTTCCGTGTCTGCGCGGCGATATCTCCCGGATTCAATACCGTGCCGTGGCTATCCAGCGACTGCTGACCGCTGATAAAAACCTGATCGTCGACGACAACAGTCTGCGCAAACGGACCGGGTTCTTTCCAATGCCATGCGTCCGTACCCGGGTAATTGATTTCTTTAACCATGCTGATCAGTTTTCCGTCATCATCTGCAGCATCGGGCTTCAGATTTCAAGACTGCGATGCCAGGCCCGTATCCGCGAAACAGCCGCGTCAGCGCTTCCCCGGCTTTCGGGCAGGGCCGCACAGTATGTGGACACGGCGCTGATGGCCAATGACATCCATCGATCGATCCAGCCCCGGATCACGGCCTTGTTCCGGACTTTTGCCTGTGTGCAGAAGCGGACCAGTTCCGCGCTCCATCTGCGCGAACGATCACTGTCACGCAACTGATTGTCAGCCAGCAGGGCGAGCAGAGGGTCGTTGAAACGACGCGCGGTCGCGGCCAGTTCCCGCAGGGTTTCATCCGCGGCCGGTTTTGCCACCAGGTTGACGGCAGCGAAACTTTCGCCATAGTCGTAGGTGATCAGGGCCTTTTCCAGCAGTTCACGCAACCCCTGAAACGCCGGCTCCCGCTCCCAGTTCTCCCGCTCGGTCTTGCCGAACCCCCGGTGCGGGTGTGCAATCTCAAGCTCCCGGGTACGGTAGGCAAGACGTTGCAGCCACCGAAATTCATCACCCTCCTGAAATCCCGCACAGGAAGTAATGGTACTGGCCGGAGCGATTTGTACGATGTACGATGCAGACATTTGCAGGGCAGCCTGCAGATACCTTCTGGGGGTATACAACTTTTCCAGCGCGTCCAGCCATTCGGGCTGCAGTTCCGCATCATAACCAATTTCGTCGTGTTCGTTCAGCAGACCATCGACGTATTCTTCCTGACTGTCCTGGGACCGGGTATAGACCCGATAAATCAACGCGTCGGGATCCCGGAATTCTTCCCAGTCATCATGTTGCAGGGAACTGTCAAAGACATTTTTCCGATACCATTCGTTCATTGCCAGACCGGGAGCCGGGGAAAGCTCATAAGCAGAGTCGCGATGCCGATGCCGGGTTTGCAGATTGGTGGAAACGATTTCATATTCACTGGGACGGCGTTTGTTTCTGGCCAGCTTGCTCCAGGTTTTCATTCCAGTCACTTTTACAGTCATGTTACAACCCCTGTATCTGTATCTTATCTCGGGTAATCGGAAGCCACTTCAGTCACTCACCGTCTGCGGTAGCGAGAAATCGCATTTTTTCTGAATCAACCCGGATAAATCCTTCCAGCGATGGCATATTGGATTCGATGTCGCTGCGGGTAACGTCTCTGCCTAACATGTCAGAAACAGTGTCGAATCGAAGGATGCATTCTTTTTCCACCTTGATTCGAACGTATGATGCATGTTCCTCCACTTCAATTTTTCGGCCTTGATTATCTTCATAAATGGCCTCAAGAACGGCATCCCCGATTTCACCGTTCTTGATTACTGGCCCCACTTGTCTGTTGGACTGAGGATTCTTCATTTTTTCTGGTTTATGTTCAGTGAATTAGTCGGAGTCAGAAGGAATTGCGACCCAGATCACATTGTCCTCAATCCTGACTGGATAGTCGGTCAACGATACTCCGGTTGGATTTACGCCCTTTCCGGAAACAACATCGAACTGCCAAAGATGTGCAGAACAGGTCAGGATGCAGTCCTCGAGTTCCCCTTCGATCAGCGGGTGTTGCTGGTGAGGACAAATCGGATGGTATGCCTTAACCTCTCCTCCAGGCGCATGGACTATCAGCACCTCATCATCTCCTGATTCAAACACCTCCATTTCACCTTCCCAGACTTCGTCCAGATCACAGATTTTCCGGAATTCAGGATGCTCACTCACCCTGGCTTATTCCGCGTAGATTTGCAGGGCTTCCATTTTTGCCAGCCCTGCCTGTTTGACAATTATATTGTTGTCAAGCGGGCTATCGGTACCATGCAGTCTGGCACGCAACACAGTGTCAGCAGGAAATTCCGGGGTAAGAACACCGACAATCTGATCAACCGCAACATGGATCACTTCTTCTATGGTGTTGTCATCATCTACTACAACGACCTTGTATCCATAGTCACCCTGTACGTTGATTGCGAGTGGAAGTTCAGCCATGTAAATCAAACCCCGGAGAATTGATGAAGTTTCGTGTGATTATCCGATGGCCCTTTTCGGCGCTTCCCGGCTCGTGTCATCACCGTGATCGTAACCATCAATCCACTGAAAATCGTAACCGTCAACACCACGTTCTGCCGGGCTTTGACCCATATACTCATAAAAATCATCCGGTTCCGGACCGATGGTTCCGTCAAATGCACGGTCAATGATGCTTTTATGTCCTCTATATCGTTCCGGTTCAAGCTCGAAAATCCATTTACAGGGTTCAGAACAAAAATGATATTTACGTCCATCCAGGTCAATCTGGTGATTTACCGGTTGCCACTGATCGCCTGCTGTCCCGGTTACTTCCAGACCACACATGTTACAAATCAACGGAGGAGCAACCGGAGTGGTCTTGTCGTAGTTTCCATTCCGGATGTTCTCGGTTATAGTATCCCAGCATTTGCCGTAAGTCTCGTTCCAGCCCGGATATTTCTCTTCCAGCCACTCCCTTTCTGCTGGTGACACACCGGCTATAGGACGCCACCACTCGGTTGCCCGATAGACATAGACACCTATCTGGTTGGCATGATGGAATGTTGAAATATCATGTTTAAGGATATGCCAGTACCAGGGCAAGTCCAGCCCGAGTGCCTCGACAGTACGTCCGAACTGCCCAATAACCCACTCTTCCATAAACTCCTTCAGGGAATTCTCACGGTGTTCCAGCGGGGTGTAGTAATCCATGCCAATGCCACTCAATGCAGAAAACTGTTTCCACATGCGCCAGAAAGCAATTTCAACCATTTGCTGTGCTTCCTTCTTCCTGCCGTTTTCAACCATGATCCGCACCATGGGTTCACCGATCTGGGCGTGCCTGGCTTCATCCGTTTGTATACTTTGCAACATGGTTGCAAAGGAATGGTCTCCACATTTGGCAGCATCGGCTGAGAGAGCGACAAACTGCAAGTTGGTGAATGCCTGCTCCAGCCCCATATTGAGCATAATGGCCGCACTTGTCGCATCGCGGGTATGTGCAATGTCATCCAGAGCGTGGCGCAAACTGATGATGATCCAGTTTTCCGTTTTCGAGGATTTATGACACCAGTCGAACACTGAATCATGTTTCAGGAATTCATAGGCGAAGTAGATTTGAATCTGACTATGACGAATCTCGTCCAATGTGCCAAATGTCGCCATGTTTCGCATGCCAGGACTTAAGGAAAACCGGGTCATGCGTGCAAAAGCAGATGCCGAATGGAATTCTGCCCAGCATACCGCGCTGAAATGTAATGCCAGCAAGGCCTTCCAGTGCGGCGAGGCGTTTTTGAAAAAATTGGCACGCGCCAACGCAGCCTTGACGGAATAAGCGCCGATATCCTTGTCTCGTTGTGACTTGACATAATCGCGGAAAGTAACCTTGTAGGGCTCATCGAATGCCTCCCATTCCTTTACCGGGATGTCAAAACTGTCTGACATCGGCTTCGGGAACAACTCATCTGTCGAGACATAGTCAGCAGTCCAGTTGGTCTCGCGCGCCAGATCATACCAATCTTCCATCTTCAGTAATGCCATAAACCGCCTCTTTTAAATATAGATTAACAATAGCTCAGGTTGTAAAATCCCGGATTGTGCAAAAGTTTATGCTATTGTCCGAATTTCGTCAATAATCGTTTTATTTATCGTATATACTTATATTTTAATCCTGGCTTTTGCGAAATCCGTCATAAATTTGAATATATTTGAAGTTTTCCGAGTTGATCAGTTACATTTCAAAAAATTGTGAAGGATGATGAAGAACGATATTATGACAGCGCCGGGCAATACTTAATGACGACATCTGATTCCGGTATGCAAACGCAAGCCGACAGACAGGTGACCGAAAAGGCGCCGTTGTACAAGCAGCCTCGAGAACGTTTTCTGGAGATAAGGGGTTCGGTAGGTCGAAACGAAAGTTTTGTCCTTGGCATCCTGGGTGTGGTTGCATTTTTCGGCATCTGGGAAATCTGTCATTATTTAACACCTGTATCCCAGCAAAAGTTTTTACCGGGAGTGCAGCAGGTTGTCGGAAAAATTTATGTTCTGATACTCGATAAAGGGTATCTGGCGGACATCGGTAAGAGCGTTTACCGGATTTATGTCAGTTTTTTTGCAGCCAGTCTGCTGGCAGTGCCACTGGGCCTGTTCATGGGCTGTTTTGTAAAACTGCGCGCTCTGATCAATCCCACCATTGGCGGGCTGCGCTACCTTCCAGCCGCTTCATTTGTCCCCTTGTTACTGGTCTATTTCGGGCCTACCGATTTTGCCAAACTGGCGCTGTTGTTTCTCGGGTGTGTGTTTTTTCTGATTGCGTTGATTCTGGACAATGTGCTTTCCGTGCCCAAGGAGTTGATTGAATCCGCTCAAACTATGGGGGCCCGTCGTACACATATTGTGTTCAAGGTGGCTTTCCCTGCAGCAGCGCCACAGATTCTAGATTCAATGAGAAACATGATTGCTGTGTCGTGGACTTACCTGGTCATAGCGGAAATTGTTGCGGCGACCGATGGGATCGGTGCAGTAATGATGCGAGCGGCACGCTTTCTGCACGTGGATATTATCATGGCCGGGATACTGACGATCGGGATACTCGGCGTCCTCACCGACATTACATTTCGAATTGCGGGCCGGTTCCTGTTCCCCCACGAATATGCCCGTCGTTAGTATACAGTTGGCATGGCTGGTTTAAACAAGATCTCTACCAGGCAAAGTGCACTCGAACACGGTCGTGATGCCGGGGAGCCTCCTGTCCGGGCCAATCGTGTCAGCAAGGAATACATTGATGGGCAGATTGTTGCGCTGAATGATGTGTCTGTAGATATCCATGAAAATCAGGTGACCGCGCTGATCGGCCCATCCGGGTGTGGGAAAACGACACTGCTTCGGCTGATAGCAGGCCTCGAATTCCCGACAAGGGGCGGGGTGCAGGTGTATGGACAGCCTATTTTGGGTCCTGGGCCCGAGCGGGGCATGGTATTCCAGGCCTATACTTCATTCCCGTGGTTGAATGTTCTGGAAAATGTCGAGCATGGCATGAAGATTCAAGGCATTCCAAAGGGTCAGAGGAGAGAACGTGCGGAATACTTTCTTGATCAGGTTCATCTCACCGATTTTTCGGAATCTTTTCCAGTCCAGCTTTCTGGCGGCATGAAGCAGCGAGTTGCGATTGCCCGTACATTGGCGCAGGACCCACAGTTGCTGTTGCTTGACGAACCTTTCGGCGCATTGGACGCACAGGTTACCTGGGAGATGGAAGAGATGATTATTGAAATTATCGAGAGCGAAAACAAGACGGTTATTCTGGTCACACACGACATTCAGGAAGCCATCTATCTTGCTGATCGTATTCTGTTTTTCACCAGACAACCCGGGGAAATAAAAGCCGACATAGCGATGGAATTCAAGCAGGGGAAACGATTCCCTAAAAAAGAGGACCTGCTCGTGAAACCCGGATACGTCGAAATGGAAAAGCGCCTTTATCAGATGATGAGAGAGGAAATACAGGGTCACATCAGTTAGCGCCACTGCCGAACAATCAATTTTATCAACACTGGAGAAAACAACATGACTTTCAAAACCATAAATTCAAAGAGGTACTGTTTTTTGTATCGTCTTCGACTGTTTCTATCGACATGCATTTTAGGCCTGTTTTCACTCCTTGCCGTTAACATCGCAAACGCCCAGGACACAATCCGGATCGGTCATTTCAGTTGGCCGGGTTATGGATTCCACTATGTTGCCGAAGCGAACAACCTGACCGATCTGAAATTTGAAAACACGATTATTGAAGATCCTGTTCAACTGTTCAGTCTGTTGGCTACAAATCAACTGGATGTTGTATTCAGCACTATAGAATTCGGCCCGATTGCGTCGGCCGAGGACATGGGATTCAAATTGATAAACCTTTCCAATCTGGCGCATGGTTCGGACATGATCATCGTTCATCCGGATATCAAGGAGGCAGCCGACCTGAAAGGCAAGCAGGTTGCAGTGCTTGAAGGCGGCCTGTCCCACATCATGATGGGGATATGGCTTGAACAGAACGGTGTCAAGGCAGAAGAGGTCGAAATGGTGAATCTGATTGCCGGTGATGCGGCGGCGGCCATGATGAGCGGCCAGGTTGCCGCTGCCGAGCTTTGGTCTCCATTCAATTCACAGGTGCTTGCCGACCTTGCGGGTTCACATGTGGTCGCTCATTCCTTTGACCCTTACTGGCTGGGAACGGCACTGATTGCCGACGCTATTTACATGTCCGGCGACTTCCTGGAAAACAATCGGGCGCTGGCCGTAAAAGCCCTTCAGGCAATTTATGCCGGAGTGGAACACTGGAGAGCCAATTCCGAAGCCTCCAACGCGGTTATCGCTGAAGCGGTCGGATTTTCGCTGGAAGATGTCACAGCTATTCTAGGTAACGGTTCACTGACACGGGACGCAGCGAACAATGATCCGGCAGATGGGGAACTCTATATTTACAGTCTCGAAGATACAGCGCGTTTTTGCGGCGTTGCGGAAGGAAACCCTCCTTTTGGTCAGAAAAACGGTCAGCTCAAGGATCACTGGGAACTCACAAATGACTGGTGGATAAAATTCGGTTTTATCACCAAGCGTGGTGACTACGCGACGGGTACGGATTGCGAACTGGTCAGGGAAGCGCTGGGTAGCTGATGCCAGTTTAATTTGTCAAATAAACCGGGGCAGCGGTAAAATTCCGGAATAAGAGTCCCTGCCCTATTTATTTTACTTATTATTCAATAATATATTTGATTTAGTTAATCTAATTTGTAAATAACGCGGCAATCGCGTCCGGGTTGGACGGGAAGTAAAGGTGCAGGTAGCTGGCGGTAATATTGTCTATCTGGTAGATGGGTTCGCCCGGAGCCGAATGTCGCGTGCGTTTCCCGAAGGCGATCGGCCGGGCGGTATTTTCGCAGCGGGTGCGATGATGGGCATGGGCCCGTACATCGCCGCAGGGTAACGGCGCGGTCTGCATACCCTGGCATCCGCCCCGGTCCCGCATGATGCCGTGTCCCGGTATCAAACCGAGCATGTCCGAGCGGTTGCCATCTACATCAGTCAGGGATTCCATCAGGTACAGCATTCCGCCGCATTCGGCGAGGACTTTCTTTCCGCTCTTGCAGAACCGGATGATCTGATCGGCTAGGAGCCGGTTTTTTGAGAGCCGCTCCTGGTGTAATTCGGGATAGCCGCCAGGAAACCATAATGCATCGGCATCGGGTAGTACTTCATCGACAAGGGGAGAGAACCAGATGCAGGTGGCGCCCATATCCTGCAGCAATTTTATGTTGGCTGCGTATATAAAAGTAAAGGCATCATCGCGGGCAACCGCAATGACCCTGTTCTGTAATAGCCGGTCGATGGCCGGGGTTTGGCCCGGGTGAAATTCCACTACAGGTGGAAGTGCCGTCAACCCGGACTGATCCATGATTTCGGCCAGTTGGTCCAGTCGGTATTCAATATCATCAACCTCATCAGGGTGGATCAGACCAAGATGACGTTCCGGCAGCAAAACATCGGGATGACGACGAACGCATCCGATCAGTGGAATTGAAGCTGGCATGGCTTCTGCAATCAAGTCCTGGTGGCGTTGGCTGCCGAGGTTGTTGCCAATAACGCCGGCAATGGTCAGCTCGGGACGATGAGTGGCCAGACCCAGAGCGATAGCGCCGAATGTCCGGGCCATCGCTGATGCGTCAATTACGATCGCCACCGGTATGCCGAAGCAGGCTGACATATCTGCGCCACTCGGATTTCCATCAAACATGCCCATGACGCCTTCGATTAAAATCAGATCGGCCTGCCCGGCTGCTTCATACAAAATCTGTCGGCACTCCTTTTCACCGACCATCCAAAGATCCAGTTGGGCCACGGGATTCCCGGAAGCGCGTTCCAGAATCAGGGGGTCAAGATAATCCGGCCCGGTTTTAAAGACCCTGACATCCCTGCCCTGATTTCGATGAAATCTTGCGATGCCGGCTGTGATCGTGGTCTTGCCCTGCCCTGATGCGGGAGCACAAAAGAAAAGGGCGGGACATCTGACTTTTGCCGGATTCACCATTCGATGCCAGGTTGCGCCTTGACGCCTTTTCTGAAAGCATGCTCGACATCCGCGATCTCACTGATGGTGTCGGCAATTTCCATCAGTTGATGATGCATCGTTCTTCCTGTGATAATCACATTCTGGTGACCTGGTCTGGCGTTGATCGCTTCTACCACTGGCATGACATCCAGATATCCGTATTTGAACATGTAGGACATTTCGTCAAACACCAGGATATGGTAAGTATCATCGGACAACATCTTCTGTGCGACAAGCCAGGCTTCCCGGGCAGCGGCAATGTCACGGGATTTGTCCTGGGTCTCCCAGGTAAAACCATGTCCCATGACATGAAAATCGACCCGAGGGTGATCCTTGAAAAAGAGAAATTCCCCGGTTTCCATTCTGCCCTTGATGAATTGTACCAGGCCTGCCTGTTGACCATGGCCGAGTGCCCTGGCCATCGTACCAAAGGCAGAAGAACTCTTGCCCTTGCCATTGCCTTTCAGCAGGATGAGTACGCCACGCTGTTCGGTCGCCCTGGCAATTCTTTGATCCACTACCGCTTTCTTTTTTTTCATCCTTGCAGCATGTCGGGCTTCGCTGCTACCAGAGTCGCGGGTATTGTTCCTGTCTTCCCTCATTTGTTTCTGCATTTTTCTACCCTCGCTGCGGAATTCCCGAAGCCGGCGCCGGTAACGACAAGCTTGAAATATGCAGGTAGCCGGCATCAATCTGCCGGGCCAGTCGCTGCCCCCAGCCCAACGGCGCCCGGCCACATTCAATATCCACCAGGGTCACCGGATGTGAATGAATCGACCAGTGCCCGCTGATGGCTTCGTCGAATCTTCCATCTGTAATCAGATAGATATGGCAATTCAAATGGCTGTACTTCTGTCTGGTCAACATGGCGTCAATACAGTTTAATGCCTTGGTGACCGGTGTTCCACCTCCGGCCTGAATCTGATCGAGCAGAGTTTCAATATTCTTCGGCGCTCGCTGGATTTCAAGAAGGGTATGGACTTCATCATTGCCGAACGTGACGATACCCAGATGCCTTCTGGCCTGGTAGCACCGCTCGGAAAACGCCTGAATTGCCCCGCGCGCACGGCCAAGACCCTGACCACCCAGGGTTGAGGCCGAAGTATCCAGCACAATCAGATCAAGATTGACTGTCCCGGGAAGTTGAAACCTGAACTTGAGTGATTGCCTCCTGTCCTCACAGGGCAGGAATCTGAATCGGTCAGTACTTAAGGTAGCTGCCCAGTCTATCCTCCTGTGTCCGATAGAATATTGAGCGCCATACTTCACGCCCCCGGCCTGACCATGTCGATTCCGGCTCCCAACCTGACCTGCCATGAAGTTCCGGGATGGGACGGGAGGTTTTAACTGATATTTCCGATGCGCCGGCAGAGGTAACGGTGAAGTCGGCAGCGACCGGGAAGGCATTGGCTGCATGGCGCCCCAACTGCCCTGAATTGATGAACCAGCCTGATTGTCATCGGCTTGATCACCTCCGTTTTGACTTTCCTGTCCGGGATCATTGTTATCGGAGTTGTTGCCCCCTGATTTTCCTGTACCACCGGTTTGAACATTTCGACGGTGACTCATTACCATCGGCTCGACTACATCAAGATCACTGATTGTGACTTCCAGCCTTTGATCCAGGGCGCACCAGGCGGTCACTGCACGATGAAAAACAATGTCCGCCCGCATTCCCTCAACTCTGGCCTCTGCGCATCTTTTTGCGATTTGTGTTTCAATCCGGTCTGATAATTCGACCCGTGACAAATTTTCTGTGGCCCACTGTATTTTTTGCCTGATTTGATCGGATTCGGACTGGCTGTCGTTAATCAATTTCTTCGGGTCCTGATCAAAGGCGAGACGGCGTTTGACAATCTGTTTTCTCTCTTCGATCGAATAGTGCGTTTCCATTTCAATCATCAAGCCGAAGCGGTCCAGCAATTGCGGCCTTAATTCGCCTTCGTCGGGATTCATCGTACCGATCAGAACGAAGTTCGCATCATGCCGATGACTGATGTTGTCTCTTTCAACGATATTGACCCCCGATGCAGCCGCATCCAGCAGCAGATCAACCAGGTGATCAAAAAGCAGATTAACTTCATCGACATAAAGAATGCCATTGTGTGACCTGGCCAGCAACCCGGGACGAAACCTGACCTCGGAATCGCTCAATGCACTTTCCAGGTCAATTGACCCGGTGATCATTTCTTCCGTGGAACCCAAAGGCAATGTGATGAATGGTTTGTCCGGTTGCAGGTCTGATAGCCCGCGTACAATGGTTGATTTTGCGCTGCCACGGGCGCCACTGATCAACAAACCGCCGATCCGTGGATCTACACTGACCAGCAACAGAGCGGTTTTCAGCAGTGTTTGACCAACTATACGGCAAAATGGATAGTGATCCGACATGGAGTGACTGGAGATAAAAGAAACAGATTATACCCCCCCGCAGCTCCATCGATATAGTTCTGTCAATAGTTTTTGATCAAAGCGTGATCCTGTGCTGATAAAGGTGATCGTAATGCGGCTTCATCCGCCGGTGAACGCGCTGCACACGCATGGGGGCCTGGTCAATCTCAACATAGCGGCGAACCTGCGGTTTGAGGCCAGTTGATGCCTTCAGGTTGGCGTGGAAGCTGCCGCCATCCCACCAGCTGTAGTCGCCGGTGTCAACGCCCGGCTCCCAGCTCAGCGCGTCTTCAATAAAGGGGATGTCGATCGCTTTGCAGAAGGCGGCAACCATCCCTGTCGGATTCTCCAACAGGTCGTCACTGTCGATGACGGGCGGTGGGGCGCCATGCAGGGCGGCCAACAGATCAAACAGCGCGCGTTGCTCGGGAAACCCAACTTCGCCTTCATCGAAGTCGGGCCATTTGTCATACATTGATGTGAGCGTTTTGGCCGGGTCGCGGATCAGGAAGGCATGAGTGAAATGGCTCAGAAATTCCGGCGTCCACATGTGGTTTATGTAATGTGGAAAATCCTTGAGGAACACCGGTTCCCGGCTCGCCCGCACTCGAATATCGTCCCAGACGCTTTCGATCGTCAGCCCCGGTGTGGTCTTGTCGCCGGGCTTTAATCGTGGCCAGAACGGGTCTTCGCCTTGATACCACGCCTCGCCAAAGGGTTCATGCATACAATCCAGATCGCCGCGTTGCCGCATCATCCATTCGAACGCGGTTGAGGTCGAGCGAGGCACGGCCCAAAGGGCCACGATCCTGTTCATTTCAGGCTTTCCAACAGACGACCCTGACGGGTTGTAGGGGCAATGCCCAGATCCTTCATGATCCGCCAATACAGCGCTGTATCATGACCGATCACAGGTTTGCCGAGCATCGTTTCAAGTTTGGCTTCAAGATGCACAGGGCGCTGCGGTTGCCCGTTCGGGCCGGTACGGAAATTGCACATGCCGTTGATCAGATAGGCATCTGCGTCAGGGGCCTGTTCGGCGACATAGGCAAAACTCTTTTCCGCGAGAGCGCCATCAAAAATCCAACGCTTGGCGTTGACTGCCTCTTGATGATCGAACCAGCCCTGGTCAACGAAATTGCCCGCCCAAAGCACGTCAAACCCGGCCTCTTTCAGAAAACCAACCGTGCCTTGCCACCATGACGGCCAATGGTAGGCTGCGTTCAAGGCGACTTTTTCGACATTCAAGGCACGAAGCGCCTCGATCATGGCGTAGCCTGCCATGTGAAAACGGGTTTGGAAGGTGTCGGACAGCCGCGTACAGTGGTCGCGGATGCCGTTCACACCCAGGCCACTGGCGTGCACCCAGTTAGAGCCAACCTGCCCACAGACATCGACGCCGTTGCGCCCCATGCAATGCACAAAATCCTCCAGCATGCCGAAATTCTGTTTCCGCTGATCCAGCCCATGCGTGTAGTCGGGCACATGCAACATCCAGCCATGCACGCCGACGCCAGATGGGCTCATGCGCAGGAAATCCGACGGCGCCGCGTCGAAATCGAAGGGCGGACAAGTGAACCCGACCTGATGCGGGAACAGCTTTTGGTCTGCTGTCCAGTCCTGAGGCATATCCGCGTTATCCGGCATCAATGGCCTCTCGCATCCAGCGTTGAAGGTGCACGACCGGGTGTTCCGAATTCACGCCGCCTTTGGGGTCAATCACCAACGGACCCGGGCGATAGCCGCGAGACTGCAAACCGCGTTGGACCGACTCGACCAGATGGATATCTTCCTCCACTGTCGTGGCGCGATCCTGTAGCGCCAGTTTGCGCACCGTTTCGCTGTCTTCGCCACCGACTGAATACCACCCGCGCCAAACCACCACATGGTTCGCGTCGACCTCGCGCCAGTGATAGGTGTTCAGCACATTTCCGGGATAAACCTGAAAGCTGAACATCGGCCACAGGAACCAACTGGAATATTCGTTCTGATGGGCAAAGCCAGACTGGATATCATAAGTCATCGCGTCCAGGTTCTGGCATTCGGTGGTATGACGCAAGCACTGGCCCTGCGGCTGGATGTCATAGGTTTCCGGCTTGACCACCCCTTCGGCAAAGGTCGGGTGGTTCAAAGCGCAGTGATAACATTCTGAATAGTTCTCGATCGAGACCTTCCAGTTGCAATTCTCAGGTATCCTGACCCATTCAAGGGGCTCAAGCTCCGTCCAGTTGGGCAACCATTCCTCAAGCTCTTTCCGTGCATTGGGAAACCATGCATCCATGGGGTCGGCATCGGGATCAAGATTGACAAAGACAAATCCCAAAAACTCCTCGACCCTGACTTCGGTGAGACAAACGTTCGACTTGTCAAAGCCTGCGACCGTCTTGAGATTTGGCCCGGCGCGAAGCTCGCCCGTCAACTCATAGGTCCACGCATGATAGGGGCACACTACGACCTGCGTGGTGCCTGCGCCCTGGACAAGTTGATGTGCCCGGTGCTGGCACACATTGTAGAACGCACGGAGTTCGCTGTCCCGTCCGCGAATGGCAAACAGGCTTTCGCCTGCAATCTCGAAGGTCGCATAATCGCCAGGTCCTGCGACCCGGGAACTATGGCAGCCAAATTGCCATGTATGAGCCAGGAGCCCCGCGCGTTCCACCTCAAATATCTGTGGATCGGTGTAATATCGCGCAGCAAGGGACTTCAGCGGCTCAGTCATCCAACCCCTCATCGTATAGTCCAAGGTTATGTCGTCTTTCGTGGAACTTCTCGACCCGTCCAACAATTTCATCGCTTGCAACAGCGATCACAAAAGACGATGGTATACTTGTCAGATTACCCTGTCGAGAACTTTTTACAGCTGAGGCGCATCGTGGCAGATCGGAAATTCCCAGCCCATGCAAAAGTGGTGATTGTTGGCGGCGGCGTGATGGGCTGCGGCCTTGCCTACCATCTGGTCCATGAAGGCTGGAGCGATGTTGCGCTGCTTGAAAAAGCAGAGCTGACGAGCGGCAGCACATGGCATGCGGCAGGGCAGATCACCCATTCCACCAGCTCCTTCGGGCTGGGCAAATGCGTGGATTACAACATCGGGCTGTACTCCGGCGGACTTGAGGCTGAGACAGGCCAGCCGGTTACGTGGCACGGATGCGGCTCGCTCCGCCTGGCCTATACCGAAGATGAGATGGACTGGCTGCGCCATACGCTGTCAGTTGGCCGCTCACTCGGGTTCAACATTGAGTTGGTGGGGCTGCAGAAGATCGCCAAACTGCATCCGTTCTACAATCTCGACGGTGTTCTGGGGGCGCTGCACACGCCCGATGATGGACATGTGGACCCGACAAATGTGACGATGGCGATGGCCGCAGGCGCCCGTCAAAAGGGCGCAAGGATCATCCGTCAATGTCGTGCAACCAACATCACGCAAGCCGTCAACGGTGAGTGGGTTGTGGAGACTGAAAAAGGCGCAATCACCTGCGAGCATGTGGTCAACGCGGGCGGCGCCTATGCGCGCCAGATGGGCGAGTGGTCTGGCCTGCAACTGCCGATGACGTCGATGACGCACCACTATTTCGTGACGGAAAATGTTCCGGAGTTCGCCGACCTGGAAAAAGAATTGCCCGTCATTCGAGACGATAAAAAGGTATCGGGCTATATCCGGATGGAACAGAAAAAGGGCCTGATCGGGATCTATGAGAAGGAGAACCCGAATTCTGTCTGGCACGATGAATGCCCGTGGGAGTATGAAAACTGGCTGTTCGATGCCGACTACGACCGAGTCATGCCTTACCTGGAGGAATCTCTGAACCGCATGCCGATCTTTTCGGGGCTTGGCATTACGCGTGCAATCCACGGCGCGATTTCCCATCCGCCTGATGGCAACCCGCTGATCGGTCCGGCCCCCGGCACCCGAAACTACTGGTGCTGCTGCGGCACACAGATCGGCATCGGCTGGGGCCCCGGCCTGACGCGCGAATTGGCGCGTTGGATGGTGCATGGCGCCGCCGATATCTCGATGCGCGAGTATGATCCCCGCCGGTTCGGAAGCTACGCCGACAAAGAGTGGCAGGTGATCAAGGCCAAAGAAGATTTTTGCCTGCGCCATGAAATCCCGTTCCCGCATTTCAACAGATTGGCAGGACGCCCGATCAAACCGTCGCCACTGTATGAATTGTTGAAATCCAGGGGTGCGGTACATGAGGAAGTCTACGGTTTTGAACGCCCCCGCTGGTTTGCCAAAGGTGGTGTCGCTCAGGAAGATCACAACTCCTTCCGGCGCACCGATGTGCACGACATGGTTGGGGCCGAGATCAAGGCGGTACGCGAAGCCGTGGGGATCATGGATGTCACCGCCTTTACCAAGGTTCTGGTGAAAGGACCCGATGCGCATGATCTTCTGGATCGGCTGACGGCTAACCGGATGCCTCAGAAAGCGGGCTCGATCACGCTCACGCATATGCTCAACCGGCGCGGACGGATCGAGCTGGAAACCACCATCGTGAAGATGGCTGAGAACAGCTACTACCTCGTCTGCGCCGCGTTCTTTGAACAGCGTTTGCTGGACCATCTCAACTACAACCGGGAAGGGGAAGACGCATCCATAATAACCCTGTCCTCTGATTGGTCGGCGCTGTCCCTGAACGGACCGCAGTCACGCGATGTGCTTGCGGCGTGTACGGACGCCCCGTTGGATAATGCCGCCTTCCGTTGGTTGTCGGCGCGGAAGATCACCATTGCGGGCCATAAGATCTGGGCCTTCCGTATGTCTTATGCGGGTGAACTGGGATGGGAATTCCACATGCCGAACGCTGCCTGTCTTGATGTCTATACCGCGCTTTGGGCGGCAGGCGAAGCGCATGGGATTACAGACTACGGCTCCTTTGCGATGAACGTCATGCGTATGGAAAAGGGCTTCAAGGGCGCGGGCGAGTTGACGAACGAGGTTACACTGCCAGAGGCCGACGTCATGCGCTTCGTGCGCACCGACAAAGACTATCTGGGTAAAGAGGCCACGCTCGCGGAGGCGGACAATCTGCCGTGGATTTGTGTCTGCCTCGAAATTGAACCTGACGGGATCGAGGACGGTCATGGCAGTGAGGCTGTGCTGCTGGATGGCGCTGTGGTCGGCTCGACCACGTCGGTAGCCTATGGGCACACGGCCGGCAGGATATTGGCCTTTGCCTATACCAAACCACACGCCGCCACACCGGGGACAGCTCTTGATGTGATCATCGCCGGGCGCGCCAGGCCCGCGAAGGTGCTGGGCGGTCCCTCCTACGATCCGCAAAACCTGTTGCCGCGCGTAGACGCCATTATGGAGACTGTAGAATGAACCTGCCCGATACCATGCTCGCCATGGTCACCATGGGCCATGGTGACCTGAATCAGATAGTTTTGCACGAAAACTGGCCGCGCCCGGAACCGGCGGCGGACGGGGTTTTGATCCGCGTGCGCGCTTGCGGCCTGAACAACACCGATGTGAACACCCGCTCGGGCTGGTATTCCAAGGCAGTCACCGATGCGACAACCGGTGGCGCGTTTGAAGAAGTTTCCGAGGAAGATCCCACATGGGGCGGCACACCCATTACATTCCCACGTATACAGGGTGCGGATGTCTGCGGCGAGATAGTGGGTGTCGGGACAAATATCGATCCGGCGCGCATCGGCGAACGCGTGATCACCGATAATTGGCTGCGTGACCCGGATGATCCACTCAACAAAGATAAAACCGGCTATTTCGGGTCGGAATGCAACGGCGGGTTCGCCGAATTCACGACCATCCCGTCCAGAAACGCCATCGCTATCCAGTCTGATCTGTCGGATGCAGAGCTGGCCACGTTTTCGTGCTCCTACTCCACCGCGGAAGGACTGTTGACCCGCGCTGATGTCACAGGCGCAGACACAGTGCTGGTGCCCGGCGCCTCTGGCGGGGTAGGCAGCGCGCTGGTGCAACTGGCCAGACGCCGGGGCGCACGGGTGATCGCACTGGCCTCGGAGCCCAAGCATGCCGATGTCGCGGCCCTCGGGGCCGACCGGGTTCTGCCGCGTGCGCCCGGGAATCTACGCGCGACCCTGGGCGCGGACAAAATCACCGTGGTCGCGGACGTTGTCGGCGGCCCCTGCTGGCCCGCACTGATCGATATCCTGGAGCGTGGCGGACGCTATACCTGCTCCGGCGCGATTGCCGGACCGATGGTGGAATTGGACCTGCGCACCTTCTATTTGCGCGACCTCACCTTCACCGGCTCCACCGTCATCGACCCGGAGGTCACGACCAGTCTGGTGCGCTATGTCGAGGCCGGGGAAATCAAGCCCGCTCTCGCCAAGACCTATCCGCTTGTGCAGCTACGCGAAGCCCAGGCGGCTTTCATCGCTAAAAAACACACCGGCAACATCGTGGTGACACCATGAAAGTCACCCGTATCTCAGTGATCCAGGTTGACCTTCCGTTGGAGCATCCTTATTGGCTGTCCGCTGGGCGGCTGAAATTCGAAATGCTGGATGCTACGCTCGTCAAAATCGAAACTGATGAGGGGTTGATCGGTTGGGGCGAAGGAACGCCGTGGGGCCACACCTATGTGCCGGCCCACGGCCCCGGCATCCGCGCCGGGATCGGGACGATGGCGCCCTTTCTAATGGGCCTTGACCCGCGCCTCGTTTTGGATGTTGAGCGCGCGATGGACCTTGCCTTGCCGGGCCACCTTTATGCCAAATCTCCGATTGATATGGCGTGCTGGGATATCGCAGGCCAGGCAGCGGGGATGCCAATTGCGGACCTGATGGGCGGTGGATCCCGAACACCGCGCGCTATTGCATCATCGGTCGGGGCCAAGACGATCGAGGAAACCTGTGCCATAATCGACCGCTACCGCCAACGCGGCTATTTCGCCCATTCCGTGAAGATCGGCGGCGATGTAGAGCGTGATATCGCCCGTGTCCGCGGCATCGAGGACATCCGTCTCCCCGGTGAAATCGTCCTTTATGACGTCAATCGCGGCTGGACCCGGCAACAGGCCCTACGGGTGATGAGCGCCTGCGAAGACCTTAACGTTATGTTTGAACAACCCTGCGAAACACTCGACGACATCGCGGCGATCAGTGGCAAACACGCAGCCCCTGTATCGGTGGATGAGGCTCTCGTCACCTTGCAGGACGCTGTCCGTATTGCAGGCGACGGTCTGGCAGAGGTGTTTGGCATCAAACTCAACCGGGTGGGTGGGCTGACGAAAGCTGCGCGGATGCGCGATATCGCACTGGCGCATGGGATCGATATGTTCGTAATGGCTACGGGTGGGTCGGTGCTGGCGGACACAGAGGCATTGCATCTGGCGGCCACAATCCCGGACGACAATTGCCACGCCGTCTGGGCCTGTCAGGACATGCTGACAATTGACATCGCGGGTGGCCGAGGGCCACGCAACATCAATGGGCGCCTGCATCTGCCCGAGAAGCCTGGTCTCGGTGTGCACCCGGACGAAGACGCGCTTGGAGACCCGGTGAGTGTCTACACATGAAAGTCAATCGCATCACGCTTTGGTCTGTTGATCTTACCAGTCATGAGACTTATTACATGGCTGGCGGCAAAGCCTGCGCAACGGTGCAGACCCATGTAATTTGCCTTGAAACAGACACAGGCTTGAGAGGCTGGGGAGAGGTCTGCCCAATCCCTCACTATCTGCCGGCTTTTGCGAATGGGGTGCCAAGTGCGGTTGTGGAAATGGCCCCTGAAATTCTGGGAATTCAACCTACCGGAATTGATGCGTCCATGCGCAAGCTTGATGAATTTCTGTTGGGGCATCTCCATGTGAAGTCAATTATCGATATGGCGCTGTGGGACCTTTATGGGAAAATCACTAACCTGCCGCTTTATGAGCTGTTGGGTGGGCGCACGCAGCGTGACATGCCGCTTTATCACTCAATTACCTGCATCGCTCCGGATGAGATGGCACGGATCGCAAAAGAAGCTTACACAAACGGCATCCGACAGTTTCAGGTCAAACTCGGCGCTGACAGCGAATGGCTGACAGATGCAGAACGGCTGATCAAAGTCCGCGAGGCCGTGGGCCCCGGTCCGTTGGTTTATGGCGATTGGAACTGCGGGGCGACCCGCTTGCACGCCACACGTACAGGACGGGAAGTGGCTCATCTCGACGTGATGCTTGAACAACCCTGTAAAACACTGGAAGGCTGCGCAGCCGTGCGGCAGGCAACCGGACTTCCAATGAAAATCGACGAAAGCGCCTATGACCTTGCCTCATTGCTCCGTGCCCACGAATTGGGATGCCTTGATGCGGTTGCCCTCAAGCTCTCGAAATTTGGCGGCCTGTCTGCAATGCGCCGCGCCCGCGATCTATGCGTTCATCTTGGTGCAGTAATTTGTGCTGAATGCACCTGGGGATCCGACATCGTGACAGCCGCATCCCTCCACTTTGCCGCCTCCACACCACATGGGACGTTGTTGAACACCTGCGACCTGGCGTCCTATGTCGCTCCGCGTTTGTGTCCTGATGCGCCCACCCGTGAAAACGGGCGGATCGCGCCGCCCGAAGGGCCGGGTCTTGGCGTTGCACCCGATCCCGACATCCTTGGCGATCCTGTTCTTGAATTGGCCTGACACATGCAAAAACTCAATTCCCAGGCTGAATGGATTTCCCGAGCTCAACAGGTGCTGCCTGCTGGCGGCTTCGGCAATTTCGAACCGGGCATTATCGTAGCGCGCGGCGAAGGCAGCCGGATCTGGGATGAGGACGGCCGCGAATATGTCGACTACCTGATCGGCTCCGGCCCGATGTTGCTGGGCCACGGACATCCGGAAGTAATGGAAGCGGTCCTGGAGCAATTGCCCAGGGGCATGACCTTTTTCGCCAACAACGCCAAAGGCATTGAGTTGGCGGAAGCAATTTGTAACGCTGTGCCCTGCTGTGAACAGGTGCGGTTCGTGGTCTCTGGCGGAGAAGCGGACATGTATGCCATCCGACTTGCCCGCGCCTGCACCGGACGCAACAAAATCCTGAAATTCGAAGGCGGCTATCACGGCATGAGCGCCGAAGCCCAGATGAGCCTCGCCCCCGCCAAACAGGTCAATTTCCCGCAAGCCGTCCCCGACAGCGCGGGCATTCCACAAAGCGTGGCCAACCAGATGATCATTGCCCCCTTCAACGATTTGGAATCGGTTGCCGCATTGATGACGGAACACAACGATATCGCTGCGATCATTGTCGAGCCGCTCCAACGCATCATTCCTGCGATGCCGGGGTTTCTTCGGGGCCTGCGCGATCTTTGCGATAAGCACGGGACGCTGCTGATCTTTGATGAAATCGTGACCGGCTTCCGCCTTGCCTATGGTGGCGCGCAAGAGAAATACGGCGTCGTTCCGGATATCTGCACCCTGGGCAAAATCATCGGCGGCGGCTTTCCTTTGGCGGCCTTGGGAGGGAGTGCCGGGATCATGCAGCATTTCGACAAGGGAACGGTCGGTTCAGACAAGTGGCTGATGCAACTTGGGACGCTTTCCGGCAATCCAATCGCGGCAGCCGCAGGTCTGAAAACCCTGGAGGTGCTCAGGCGTGAAGGAACTTACGACACTTTACGCGCTCATGGGGCAGCTTTGCAGAAGATGCAGTCAGACGCCCTTTCCCAAGCGGGCGTCACGCATCGTGTTTGCGGAGATGAGACGCTCTTTGATCTGTTCTTCACGGATGCCGAGTGCCGTGATTATCGCACAGCGAGGCACAACGAGCCAAAGATGAATGACGTCTACAACCGCACCCTGCGGGCTCACGGCGTTTTCAAGTCACCGGCAAAGCTCTATCCTTCACTGGCATTGACCGCAGAAGACTTTGCAGTAACCCGCCACGCAGTTGAAGCAGCCGTTTCAGCGTTGGGACAGGCGTCCTGGACCGGGTAAACATCTTCACCGGATTCGGAAACTCCCTGCCCTCCTGCCGCTCGATCATTGCCTTGAACAATGTTACGGGCCGGCACGGAGACCGGCCCCTACGATCTTTAAAAATCCGGTGATATAATCGCGTGCCCTGAAGATCAACACGAGATCGACATGAGCAACCTGAATTCACTCCCGGAAAATTCCGGTATTTTGATTTGCGGTCATGGCAGTCGAGCCAAAACGGCGGAACAGGAATTCGGTTTGCTGGCCGCGGGGTTGCGCGCCCGATACCCGGGTATACTGGTCAAATACGGATTCCTGGAATATTCAGCGCCCAATATCCACATGGCGCTGGACGATCTGACAGCAGCCGGGGTGAAGCGTATCTATGCGGTACCGGGCATGCTGTTTCGTGCAACTCACGCCCAGAATGATATTCCCTCCGTACTGACGACGTATATGCAAAGCCACCCTGGACTCGATATCAGATATGGGCGTGAACTCGGATTGCATCCCGAGATGATCGAGGCATTCGAGCATCGAATACTTGAGACCATTGATCTGGATAAGAAACCGCAGCCGGGTGATCTGTACGACACCATGCTGGTCGTTGTGGGGCGCGGCACATCGGTGGCTACAGCCAATGCCGAGGCGGCAAAACTGACCCGCATTGTCACCGAAAACCTTGGCTTCGGATGGTGTGAGACAGTTTATTCCGGAGTCACCTTTCCTTCTGTCGGCAGAGGTCTGGAGATGGCGGTAAAGCTTGGCTTTGAGAAGATTATCGTCGCGCCGTATTTTCTGTTTTCCGGACGATTGATAGGTCGAATCAGGTCATACGTTGCAAAGGTTGCGGCAGAACACCCTGAAATTTCGTTCAAGGTTGCCGACTATCTGAAGGACCAGCCTCACGTCATCAATACCTTTGTCGCCAGAATCGAAGAAACCGTGAGCGGCGATCCCGGTAACGAAGATCTGATGGCGGATTTTCATGACCGTCTGGCGGCGGGTAAGATTACGGTTCATCACCACCATGCAGAGTTCCAGTCAGGGCATACTCATCACCATCATCACGAACATGCCCATGACCACCATCATGCGCCTTACCGACACATTGCCCACCCCCATGGTCCGAGAACAATGATAGGGGAAAATGTATGCTGTTGCTTCATGGGTCAGTTTCCGCAAACGGTCATTGACGAGGAATATGCACGAATGGTTGAAAGCGGCTCCCCAGCCAATCACCGGATTCCGCAGTGCCGGCTCAGGTAGCTGACCTGCAGGGTATTCAGTGCCTGGCGGCGGGGAAACGGGTTCGGATCAATGCGCCTCCCAGATGACTGGTCTCGATGGTCAGGATTCCGTCATAGCGTTGCACTATTTCCCTGACCACCGCAAGCCCGATGCCCTGCCCCGGGGTTTGTTGGTCCGCACGGACACCCCGTTCCAGAACCGCCGTTCTTTCTGCCCTGGCTATTCCCGGCCCGTCATCGTGAATTTCAATGATCAATCCCTTGTAACCCTTGCCCGCAACCCCATCTGACCTGCAAACAAACAAGATTCGGGAACGCGCCCATTTGAATGCGTTATCCATGATATTGCCGAGAAACTCGAACAGGTCGCTTTCGTTTCCATGAAAAACAGCGCCCGGTTCGATCTCCCAGGTACTGTCTATGCTCTTGTCGACATATACCTTTTTCATCGAGGCGTGCAATTTCCTCATCGCTTCTTCACAATCGACCGCCCGGTGCATCACCGACAGCTGCGATGACACGGCCCGGTTAAGCTGATATTCGATAATCTTGTTCATGCGATCGACCACTTCGTCAATATTTTTCAAATCCGGTCGATTTTTGTTGTCGGTGATCCCTTTTATCACTGCAAGCGGCGTTTTCAGACTATGCGCGAGATCACCCAGGGTATCACGGTAACGGGTCAGATTCCTGCGTTCGTTTTCGATGAACAAATTGATCCTGTGGCTTAACTGGGCGATTTCCCAGGGATACTTACCCAGAATTTTATCCTGCTTCGCATGCTCTATCAGATCCAGCTCGCGGGTTACCGCACCAAGTGGTTTCAGGCCCCAGCGTAAAATCACCGCCTGCATGACCAGCAGCAATAATGCCGCCATACCAAGCCATAGAACCAGTTCCCTTCTATACAATGATATGGTGTCCCGATAATAATCGCTTGTATCAATCATCGTCCAGGTCAGGTCAACATGCCGGTCCTCGCCAATGCCCCATTCGACCCCGAAACTGTAATGGAAACCTTCTCCAACCCGGGAAAATATCTCCTTTCCACGTTCCGCCGTTTCCAGTTGGTTCAGTTCTATGCCGATAGATGATTCCGAACGCCATAGTATCTCACCGCGGTTATTCAGTATCACCGCATAAAGCTTTGAATTCAGCCTGGTCAAATCTCTTTCAGGCATCGGATCAGGAATAATCAGTGACCCGTCATCAGCAATTTCAAACACTTGCAGAAGGGCATGCACCTGGGTTCTCAGCTGATGCCTGATGGCCGCTTTGGCGCTGTAAATAAAGGCACGGTCGAGGGCCATGCCAGCCAGACCCAAAAACGCGACCAGCGTAAAGGTTGCCGCAATCAGCAACCTGTTTCTCAAAGAGAGCGCCCTCACCCGGACCTTGTCTTCAGGTCAGTACATTAAACCGGTATCCACGCCCTCGAAGTGTTTCGAACGGCTTTAACCGGTTCTCAGGATAGAGTTTTTTTCGCAAGCGGCCCAGGAACACTTCTATCACATTGCTGTCCTTGTCTGAATCTTCATCATAAAGATGATCCATGAGTTCGGATTTGGATATCACCTTGCCGATGTTGATCATGAAATAATGAAGCAGTCGATACTCAAAGCCGGTGAGTACCAGTGGTTGATCATCAAAAAAAACATCCTGGGTACGGGTATCGAGTGCAATCGCTCCATTGTGCAGGATCGGCGTGGCATGACCTGCTGAACGACGGATCAAAGCCGATACCCTGGCCTGGAGCTCTTCAAAAACAAAGGGTTTGGTCAGGTAATCATCCGCCCCTGCTTCAAGGCCTTCGACTTTTTCCTGCCAGCGGGAGCGGGCAGTCAAAATGATGATAGGATACGTCTTCCCCTGGACACGCAGTTGTTCTATCACTTCAATACCTGTCATGTCAGGCAATCCCAGATCGATTACGGCAAGATCGATGGGGTATTCCAGACCATGGAAAAGGCCGATTTTACCGTTGTCTGCACTGTCTACCGCATACCCGGTTTGCCGGAATTTATCCGTTAACTGCCCTCTCAATGTGGCTTCATCCTCAACAATCAATATTCTCATTGTTCCAGATATCCAAGGTTGGGGTTCTTCGGATCAATAAGGATAATCCTTACCTGTCCGCTGCTGTTCATCAATTTGAATCTGTATCGGGAGACCGACCCTTTTTGTTTCGAACGGGCATCCAGAATCTGCCAGCTTTTATGCTGTCGTATCTGCTCCACAACCTCATCAAAGCTGACTGTGACTGCAACCGATTTACCAACGGTATTGTCATTGTCATCCGCCACGGAGATATTGCCGCCAGCATAACCCGCCAGCAACAAAACCAGAGAGAGATTGTGAAAATGTGATTTCAAGTGTGATCGGTTTGTCGGGGTTACTCAACGGGTTCAACCGTAACACTCACCCTGATTGAATTACCGGGGTCGCGGCTGGTCTGGGAAGTATACAACTGATCATTGAATCTATAGGTCACATCGTACCATACCAGACGTCGTTCGTTGTGATATTGATCGACCATCCTGCACCGCTGCTGGTATTCAATCCGATCTCCCTGTTTATTCTTATTCTCGAGATCGGAGCCGATCGAACTACCGAGAATCGCTCCACCCACTGTCGCCGCGTCCTGGCCACGTCCGCTGCCGAATAATCTGCCAACACCGGCGCCTACAATCGCTCCCAGAATTTCAGGTGTGTGGGACCTCGAACTGCTGGAGACTGCAACCGCCTCCTGCCAGCATTCCTGCCGCGGTGTGTTGATCCTGACGGTTTCATATACCGGACTGGAACTGACCACCGGAACTACAATGACACTGTTCGGATCAACGGCAATGGCCGCTGTTGAAACCGTGGCAAACACACTCGTTAAAACGAAAGCGGGCAACGTTTTTCTAATGTTCATTTTCAAATCCTCCGATTCAAGTTCGTAGATTACATCACATGGTAAATTGTTTTAACCTGGACCATTAAACCTTAAACGAAATGGATGAATACATCATGAACGAGGCGGGAAACCCGGTAATCAGGATCGGGGGCGTTCATTGGCAGGGTCCCAGACCGGTTCGCCGAGCACAGTGGCTTTTCTGGTTCGATCGATCAACAGCACATCAAACTCCGAACCCGGATCAGCATAGGGTAACTGAACATAGGCAAAACCCAGGCTGCGGCCTGTAGTATGCCCATAGCCACCCGAAGTGGTAACACCAATGACAACCCCGTTCGCGAGTACCGCCTCCCCACCTGCAATATCGTTATCCCCCTTTTCCGTTTCCAGATACACCAGTTTGAGTGCGATGTTGTCCTGGTCGATATCCAGGGTTGCCTGCCTGCCGACAAAATCCTCCTTGTCAGCCCGGAAAAAGCGCATTACATCTGCTTCCACCATGCTGATTTCATTGGTTAACTCTGCGCCCCAGCCCTTATAGGCTTTTTCAATTCTGAGCGAATTCAACGCATAGACGCCAAAATTGGTAATACCATGTTCCTGTCCTGCCTGCCACACGGCATCATAGATCCCCGGCATGTCTGCCATTCGACAATGTAATTCCCAACCCAGCTCGCCGACATAATTTACCCGGAGCGCCCGCGTCGGCAAGCCTGCAATTTCGATTTCCCTGGCTGTCAGCCATTTGAAGGCATGGTTGGAAAGGTCCGTGTCGGTCAGCCCGGACAAGGTATCGCGTGAACGCGGCCCGGCCACTACAAGGACCCCCCAGTCATCGCTGATATTGGTAACCGAAACATCCTCGCCTGGCCTGACCCCCTGGGTCAGGATAGACAGGTCACGCTCTTCCGAGGTGGCGCCGGAAAGCACATAGTAATGACAATCGGACAATCGGGTAACTGTGGACTCTCCGTTCAACCGTCCTTCGGGTGACAGATAGTGGGTCAGGGTAATGCCGCCTGTGCGCTTCGACATCAGATTGGCGCTGATGCGATTCAACAACTGTTCTGCATGCCTGCCAGTCACCTCATACTTGGCGAAGGTTGATAAATCCATGATGCCGACCCGATCACGCACCGCCCTGCATTCAGCGGCAACGACTTCAAAAGTATTGTTATGCCTGAATCCGACTTCTTCCTGACGTCCGTCAATCGAAAACCACTTGGCGCGTTCCCAGCCATTGACCTCGGTAAAAACGGCGCCGCTTGATTCCAGCCTGTCATACAATGGCGTAATTCTGGTTTTCCGACCTGCCGGACGTTCTTCTCCGGGCAGGTGCAATTTATACATATGCTCATAATCTTCGTGGGATTTGGCCGTGGTGTAATCACCTGGGGCATACTCACTGAACCGCCTGGGATCCACCCCCGCCATGTTGATTTCCGCATCGCCATGGACCATCCATTGAGCAAGATATTTTCCTGATCCCGCTCCTGCGGCAATGCCGATGGATGCCCCATTGCAATGCCAGAAATTTCTCAACCCGGCAGCAGGCCCAAGAAAAGGATTGCTGTCCGGAGTATGCGGTATCGCACCGCAAACTATCCGCTTAATGCCCAATTCACTCCACATGGGCATCCGTTCCATCACACGTTCGATGTACGGCATGAGGTTATCCAGGTCAGGATCAAACAGTTCGTTTTCTGCATCCCATTCCGGCCACCCGCCCCGATGAGTCCAGCAGGCCTGTGAATTTCGCTTCTCATAGATGCCGATCAATCCGGATTTTTGCTCCTGCCGATAATAGGATGACGGCCAGGGGTCGCGGATTACAGGCATCTCATCCTCCCTGTCAAGAAATTCCTGCACCGTGTCGGTCACAAGGTAAGTATGTTTCATGTTGATCAGCGGCACATCAGTACCTGCCATCCGGGCCACTTGCCTGGCGTAACATCCCGCAGCATTAACCACGTGCTCGGCAATCACGTTACCCTGTTCGGTAAACACTTCCCAATCCCCTGATTTTCGCTGTCTGATGTCTGTCACCCTGTTGCCTGTGACAATGTTCACCCCCAACTGGCGAGCTCCTTTTGCCATGGCATTGCACACTCCGGCCGGATCGACATGGCCGTCTGACAGCGTCCATACTCCAGCCAGTACACCTTCGATATTGGCGTAAGGAATCAACGCCTTGATCTTGGCCGGATCAATGATTTCGCAATCAAATCCGATCAGCCTGCCCACTCCGGCAACACGATGAAACCATTCCACTTCCGCGTGGTTATAGGCAAATCGAATGCCGCCACAGCCGTGCCAGCTTACGTACTGGCCAGTCAATGCTTCCAGTTGAGGATAAAGTCTGACCCCATGGTCATGAATTTTTGCCATATTGTAATCGGCAATAAAGCTCGGACACTGACCGGCAGCATGCCAGGTGGAGCCGGAGGTCAATTCACCCTTCTCGACTAGCAGTGTGTCGGTCCAGCCTTCCTGCGCCAGATGCAGGGCCAGCCCCGCCCCCATCACACCACCTCCGACTATGACGACCCGGGCCTGCCGCGGCAGATGTTTGTCACTCATTGTCACTCTCCCGGCCATTGCCTTTGATTTTCCGCTTCATTTGTTCACGGGGCAGGCGAATATCAAATTTCTGCCGCAAACGGGCATCCAGTTCATCGGATATGTGGGAGGGGAAATGCGTTTCCAGAATTTCTTTGGTTCTTTCCTCTGCCACCTGCTCCACCGACCTGGAGCCATATTCCTGCCATTCAGCCGGGGTCAGGCGATTTCCGACATCGGGATAAACATAGTCGCTTTCCATTCTGCTCAATGTCGCCTGATGGCCCAGAAAATGTTCGGGACCGTTGAGGCAAACATCGGCAATCACCTCCAGAGCAAGATTGTCATCATCAATTTCAACCCCCCGGACACTGCGGTTGATCGCACCCAGCATATCATTGTCGATGGTTGCGCCAGAAAAACTGAAACCCAGCAAACTGCCTTGCATGCCGACTGATTCATAGATCAGGTTGGCGCCGCTGTGGCCAGACAATGCCAGGGTATAGGCTTTCTCGTAGCCCGATTGCGCATCCGGAATCTTTGAGTCGGCCATACCTGCCGCAACGCCTGTCGGTAAATCAAGATATCGACCGACCTGACCACAGGCCGCCATCAATACCGCCTGTTCACCACTGCCGCCACTCATCGCACCAGTGCGCAAATCAGAAACAAATGGCCAGGGACCAAAGATCGCAGGATGGCCCTTTTTCATCAGGTTGACATAGGTGAGCGCTCCCAGCGACTCAGCACATTCCTGAACCACGGCGCCGGCCAGAGATGCCGGACTGGTTGCCCCCGCCTGCCCCGCGGCCAGAAGCAGAATCGGCATACCCCCTTCTATGCAAACCTCCATGACCCGGCAGGCATCCGCTGCAAATCTCAATGGCGGAACGACGAAACAACAGGACAGACTGGCAAACGGCCTTGCCCTCCATTTATCCTCCCCGCCAGCAATCTCAAACAGCATTTTCAAACCCTCGACCGCATGTTCGGGCTCAACATAACTGACACCGCAATGCTTGACTGTCCCGGACACAGCCGCATACGTGGTGTTCAGGTCCATAGAGGCGGGCTCTTCAATATCCCGGGCTACCATGCAACGCTGGAAGAAGTGAATATGTTCGTGATGATCAACCAGGCGCGCCGCATCATACAAATCCTGCACAGTGGATTCCCGGTAAGCCCCTGCACCGGGATATTTGTCATGTTCCTTCCACTCATCGGCAACATGAACCGCCGCGCCTGCGGTCCCGAAATATACCTTGTTGCCGCTCAAGTGCATGTCATGCCCGGGAGACTGCCCATACAGTGCGATATTCCTTGCACAATTCTCCATGGTCCAATCAATCAAATCCCTCGGAAACAGCAACCGCCCGTCATCAGTATAAATACCCCCGGCCCTAGTGACCGCTTCAATGCAGGACGGAATCGCTCTGGAAAACCCGACATTCTCCAGCAGATCCAGCATCGACTCATGCACCCGTTTTAACTGGTCTTCGGTCAACGGCTTGAATCGCCCGCCGAGCTGACCCGGCCTGACCGGTTTGATTTCTTCCGCCAGAGGCGCCGCCCTTAATGCTTTCCTCGCTTCTCTACCGCCTGCTCTTCGACCCATAAAGTATGCCCGCCGTTGGAGTTGGTTGTACTGAAAATTACACTGGGAATAAGATACCATTAAATACTCGGCTGAATCCACCAGTTCACACACGTTGTCCGGGTCATCCCGGTCACCATCCCTGGAATCTGAAGCTGTACAAAGAGCGCCTCAATCAAGGTGATTAATTGTTAATACAGCTTTTTTTACAATAATCACTTAACAGTTGATGGTGATAAAAGTACAATCCATCCTTTTGATTTTCGACCACAGGATCCGCACGTGACAACAATCAAAACAGATGACTTGCGAATTGTCAGCATCAAAAAGGTAATCAACCCGGAAAAAATCAATGCCGAGTTACCTTTATCTGATCGTTCGGTCATGACAACATTGACTACCCGGGAGTCAATACACAATATTCTGGCAGGAAACGATGACCGGCTGTTGATCATTTCGGGACCCTGCTCAATCCATGACCCGGCTGCAGCGATTGAGTATGCCGGGCGATTACTGCACCTGAGAGAAAAATACCAGAAGGATCTGGTCATCGTGATGCGGGTATACTTTGAAAAGCCCCGAACCACGGTAGGCTGGAAAGGATTGATCAATGACCCTGATCTGAATGATACCTTCGATATCAACAAGGGATTGCGAACTGCAAGAAAGTTATTGCTTGATTTGAATAATCTCGGGGTTCCCGCAGGGACCGAGTATCTGGATATCATCACTCCGCAATACGTTGCTGATTTGATTTCGTGGGGAGCGATCGGCGCCAGAACCACGGAAAGCCAGGTGCACAGGGAATTGAGTTCCGGGCTGTCCTGCCCGGTCGGGTTCAAGAACGGAACCAATGGTAATCTGGATATTGCAGTGGACGGGATACGGGCGGCTGCCAGACCCCATCATTTTTTGTCACTGACCAAATCAGGACAGTCCGCCATTTTCAGTACCTCGGGCAACCTGGACTGCCATATCATATTGCGCGGAGGCAAATCACCAAACTACGACAGACAAAGCGTAAACGAGGCGTGTAACAAACTGTCCGCAGCAGGATTGAGACCCCAGGTGATGATTGATTTCAGTCATGCCAACAGCATGAAAGTGCATGAAAACCAGGTAGGGGTTTGTAGCGACGTGGCAGGACAGATCGCTTCCGGAGACCATAGGATTACAGGCGTCATGATTGAAAGTCACCTAGTGGCAGGTCGTCAGAATGTGATCGATGGGCAGACAAAGACTTATGGACAAAGCATCACCGATGCCTGTATCGACATTGACACTACTGAAGAGATGATTGCTGAACTGGCAAACGCTGTTCAACAACGTCGCAACACCTGAAGGAAAAATTTCAGTCATCAGGATTCAACATGATCAGACCCCACTCTTCCAATGAGTTGCTTCCTCTTTATGTCAGTAACGCTGAGGAAAGACAAGATCTGGAAAACCAGTCCCGCTCGCTGGACAGCGTATTGATGAGTTCCGCGGGAGCGGCAAATGCTGTAATGCTGGGAGCGGGCTATTTCACGCCGGTTTCAGGGTTCATGAACAAGGCGGACAGCATGAATGTCGCCAGAAACATGCGAACCATGGACGGGTTGTTCTGGCCAACGCCGGTGAATTGCCTGGTCGAACAGGCCGGGCATATTGAAGTCGGGCAGACTATCGCGTTACTTGACCCCAATGTGGATGGCCACCCTGCTCTGGCGATTATGCAGGTCAACGGCATCGAATCCATGCCGGAAGATGAAATGATGGAAATCTGTGACCATGTTTACCGCACCCGGGACAGAAAGCATCCGGGGGTTGCTGAATTTCTCGCCCAAGGCAGGACACTGTTGTCCGGGCCGATACATGTCCTCAATTTCAGTTATTTCAAGACTGAGTTTTCAGAAACATTCCGAACCGCATACGAAATACGGGCACAGATTGAAGCCAATGGCTGGAACAGGGTGGTCGCATTCCAGACCCGAAATCCGATGCACCTCGCGCACGAGGAACTATGCAGGATTACGATGCAGAGGGTGGGTGCGGACGGCTGCGTCATTCACATGCTGCTGGGTAAACTCAAACCAGGAGACATTCCCGCTGATGTCAGGGATGCTGCGATCAGAACCATGGTCGAACACTACTTTCCTCCAAATACAATGATGATTACCGGGTACGGCTTTGACATGCTCTACGCGGGACCGAGGGAGGCAGTATTACATGCCATTTTCCGTCAAAACATGGGTGCGACCCATTTTATAATCGGCCGGGATCATGCAGGTGTCGGAGATTATTACGGCGCTTTTGATGCCCAGACAATTTTCGGGAACGAAGTCCCGCAAGACGCCCTTGAGATTGAAATATTCAACGCAGACCATACAGCATACTCGAAAAAACTGGATAAAGTGGTTATGATGAGAGAAGCCCCTGATCATGAACTCTCGGACTTCGTTCTCTTGTCGGGAACCAGGGTCAGGGAAATGCTGTCCGACGGGATCGCCCCTCCCCCCGAGTTTTCGAGGCCGGAAGTTGCAAAAATACTGATGGATTACTACCAGTCGATTCAATCGAAATAAATTGGGAAATACATTCCATCCCTCTGACCAATGACAATTTAATCCCATGCGACAATACAATACTGCAGAACTTCAGTCACTTGACCGCAAGCACTATATCCATCCATTTACCGATCATACGGACATGTATAAAAAGGGAGCCCGGATTATCACTGGCGCCGAAAATATCTATATATATGACAGCGACGGAAATAAATATCTTGACGGGATGTCCGGCCTGTGGTGCGTGAACATCGGTTACGGAAGAACCGAACTTGCCGAAACAGCCAAATTGCAAATGGAACAATTGCCTTACTACAACAGCTTCTTTCTGACCGCTCAATTGCCTGCGGTCGAATTGGCAGAGATGCTGGCAACAGTCACCCCACCGCATATCAACCGGACATTTTTCGGTTGCTCGGGATCCGATGGCAACGATACTGTAATCAGAATAGTGCGATATTTCTGGGAATGCCAGGATAAGCCTGACCGCAATATCGTGATCAGCCGTCACAATGCCTATCATGGCAGCACCATGGCCGGAGGCAGTCTTGGAGGCATGAAAGGTATCCATGCCCAGGGTGGGATGCCGATCCCGAACATCGAGCATATCGATCAACCATATTACTATCGCGAAGGGGGTGACCTGAGCCCGGAAGAATTCGGACTGCAATGCGCCGGGGCGCTTGAAAGGAAAATACTCGAAGTCGGCGCCGACCGGGTGGCGGCATTTATCGCAGAACCGGTTCAGGGGGCAGGAGGGGTTATTGTGCCACCGCAGACATACTGGCCGGAAATCAACCGAATTTGCAGAAAGTACGATGTTTTGCTATGCGTGGATGAGGTGATATGCGGATTCGGTCGTACCGGGGAATGGTTCGGTGTCGATACCTATAGCATCGAAGCAGACCTGATGACCATGGCAAAAGGATTATCATCCGGCTATCAGCCTGTCGGGGCGGTGATGATTGCCGACCGGATTGCTGAGGTTTTAGACTCAAAAGGCGGCGAGTTCATGCATGGTTATACTTATTCCGGTCACCCGGTGGCATGTGCGGTAGCGCTGAAAAACCTCCAGATCATCCGCGATGAAAGAATTATCGAGCGGGCACGGGACAATACGATGGATTACCTTCAGTCAAAAATTGCTTCCCTGGGTACTCATCCACTGGTCGGTGAAGTGCGTGGAGTGGGTTTCATGGGTGCGCTGGAACTGGTCAGGAACAAGGATACAAAGGAAAAATACGACGACAAGGGAGGGGCCGGCATCATCTGTCGCGATGTGAGCATGAAAAACGGCCTGATAATGCGCGCCATAGGGGATTCAATGGTTGTTTGTCCTCCGCTGATCATCAGCAAGGCACAGATCGACGACCTGCATGATCTGATCAGGAGCAGTCTCGACGAAACCCTTGAAACGCTGTACAATTAGCGCTTATCCTATCCTTCCTGCATAGATAGCGGGCGATTTCAGATGTTTGTGTCAAAAACGGACTATGCTGAAAATGGCCAAATCCGCCAAATCAACAATGTCGATCATATTTATTTCGATGGGTACTGGATTCGTTACTATGAACCTCCTGAAGATACGCTTCCCGAAAAAAAGAAACTCCTCGATGCCCTGACCCGCAGGACTTTCCACCATACCGAACCCGGGATCAATACTCCCGGAGACAAACTCGACGAGGTAAGACAGGCTTACGAACAGGAAACCAATGAGCAACGCAAACGAGTCAATGCCGCGATGCTGGCAGGCGCCCTCTTCAATCGCGCGACAGACATTTTCACCACCATCGTGGACCTGGAGGAACGGGGAATTCATATTGCCGATGATGATGATTTGATGTGTCAGTGTTCGAGCTGTTTATCCGAAGCCCTGTCCTTGAGTGGCAATGTCAAGCATCACAGTGGTGAAGAAGGCGTCGATGAGCTCTGGGGAGAACCGGTCAAGGTATTTACCATGTCGATTGCAGATTATTATTGCAGCCGGTATAGAAAAGTCGCTCAGGCAATGCGCGAGATCGACGAAATCGGGTTGACAATGGAACAATCCATCTGCTGTCTGGAGTGGTTCACAGGTTCCCGGGAATTGGTTGAAGATTTTATCCTGATTGCCAAAAATGAAAGCGAAGTCCTGCGTAGCGACCCGGATTATCTGACCATCTGGCCAGAGTTTGTTGCTGATGGTGAAAAGATATTGGACTTTCGGGCGAACATTCCCGCAACCGCATCCACCAGCCTGGAGCGCCACATCAAACACGGTACAAAGCTGCTTCAGACAGGCAAGGAGCTTATTACCTGGATATCCAATGTACGCGTGCCAATGCCGGTAAGTTCCGCCCACTACCTGCAGAAATGTGCAAACTACCGGGAAGCCACAAAGAAGTTTTTGTAAGCCTTTTTTTCTCCTGCCCAGTTTCCAACTTGACACATATTCAGGATTGAGCATGTCTGTGATTTTATCGAATGCCCGGTAAATTCTTCACCGTCGATGATGTGCGTGCGGCGGCAAAGCGACGCATGCCGGGAATGATGTTTGATTATGTCGATGGTGCGGCAGGAGAAGAGATTGCGTCTGGTCAGAATCGCGCTCTGCTCGAACGTATTCGTTTGCAGCCTCGTGTATTGCTGAATGTCGAAAACCGCAACATGAAAAAAACATGTCTCGGCCGTGAATGGAGTCTGCCGTTCGGAATCGCCCCAATGGGCATGTGTGATCTTGCCTGGCCCGGCGCCGATAAAATGCTGGCGGCGGCGGCAGTCAAATACAATATTCCGCTGGGACTGTCTACGATGGCCTCAAGCAACATCGAGGTCACCCGGCAACGCGCCGGTAAATGCGCCTGGTTTCAACTATATGTCGGTCAGTCAGAGGAAATTGCATTTGATATGGTTCGACGTGCCGAAGAAGCGGGCTACGACATACTGATTCTGACAGTCGATGTGCCGATGGTTGCGGCGCGCCCGCGCGAACAGCGCAACGGGTTTCAGGCGCCGTTGAAAATCGGGGCAAAACAGTTCTTCGATTTTGCGACCCATCCCAGGTGGTCGATTGAGACAATTTTGAAAGGCGTTCCGACAGTGGCTAACAATGCCGGTGGCAAAACCAACAGTAAATTTGTCCGCAACGAAAGTCGCGGCAGAGTCGACCTGAAATTTCTCGACCGTCTGCGTAAACGCTGGAAAGGCAGGCTGATCGTCAAGGGCGTATTATTGCCGGAAGATGCTGTGCGTATTCGGGAAGCCGGGGTTGATGCGATCTACGTATCCAATCATGGTGGACGTCAACTCGATAGCGCCCCTGCAGCAATTCAGGCGCTGCCGGCGATTCGCGCCGCTGTCGGCGACGATTGTACAATCCTGTTCGACAGCGGTGTCCGCAACGGTGAATCAATTGTCAAGGCGCTGGCGCTCGGCGCCGATTTTGTGTTGCTGGGCCGACCATTCCTGTATGCTATCGGCGCCGCAGGGGAACACGGTTTGGATGATATTATCGATATGCTGGTCAGACAGGTCGATACCACACTGGCACAAATCGGCAGACCGGATATCAACGATGTTGATCACAATGTGGTATTTGACGGTTCAACATAAATTCAAACTGAATTCGGCTTGATGGAAAATACAATAAAAGTACGTGGCGGCGCCCTGCTGGCACGTGCATTAATGGAAAAAGGCGTTACACAGGTTTACACCTTGAGCGGCGGGTTTTGCAATCCTGCACTGGAAGGGTTCATGCAATGCGGCATTGCAGTGATCAATACTCCGCATGAGCAGGTTGCCGGACATCTGGCTGACGGACATACACGGATTACCCGAAACCCTGCCGTCTGTCTGGTCGGACCGGAAGGGTTCGCCAATGCCGTTCCGGCCATGATGGAAGCCTGGGGAGAACGATCCCCGGTCATTTTCATCACTGGTTCGAGTACATTGAAGCGACAGGGAAGCGGAGGCTTCAAGGAAATCGATGATGTCGCTATCGCAGCACCGCTGACAAAATACAGCGCATCGGTAACCGATGGCGAACGCATGTCGGAATTTGTTGACCGCGCCTGGAAAATTGCAATGAGCGGTTATCCCGGAGCGGTGCATTTGAGTGTGCCGGTGGACATCATGTTCAGTTCATACGAAGAACATGCGATGCGTGACGAACGCCCGTTTGACCGCACTGCAAAAAAGCCGCCGCGCGCATGGCCGTGCCCGGATGATTTGTCCGGAGTCCTGGATGTGATACGCAACGCAGACAAACCGGTACTGATTGGCGGACACGGAATCTGGTGGTCCCGGGCTGAATCACAGCTCGAAGACACTGCCCGCCTGCTCGGCATCCCGGTATTCAATGTGCCATACCATCAAAAACTTCTGGGCGAGGAGTGCGATGCCTATATGGGACTGGCTGATATCCATCAGTATGCACCGTCAGGATACGCCTTGCATGAGTCGGATGTCGTCATTATGGTTGGCGCACGTCTTGACAACCAGATGAATTTTGGAAATCCACCACTGTTCCCCGAGTCGACGCAACTGATTTGCGTCAACGGTTCGCACGAAGAAATCGAGTTCAATCGTTCTGCAGATCATGTACTGCTGAGCGACCCGGCTGCATTCTTCGAAGCGCTGAAGACGATTGAACCATTCAGGCGGGACTGGCTCAATACCAATCGGCAAAAACGTGGCGAATGGGTAGAACAAACGATAGCCGATATTCCACAACTGGACGATGACAGAATTCACCCTCTTCAACTGGCTCTTGACGTACAAACCGCAATGGGGGAGAAGGACTGTCTGGTGATCGACGGCGGCAATACCCATTTCTGGTCGGAAATCGCAGTCAACATCGCTGGCTGGAAAGGACAGAAGCTCGGCAACATCCTGCATCCCGGCAGTTTCAGCATGCTCGGTGTCGGTGTACCATTAGCGACTGCTGCAAAGCTGAACAACCCGAAAGACAATGTGATTGTCATCAGCGGCGATGGGGCATTCCTGTCGGGTGGTTCAAGTATCGAAACCTCGTTTCAGGAGATTCTCCCGATTGTGGTTGTAGTCGACAACAATGGCGGTCTCGATTGTATTTCCCAACAACAGGAACGCCTGTTTGCCAATCAAAAACATTTTGCCACTGATTTTCGCGATATACCCTTTCACACACTGTTTGAGGGTCTGGGCGGTTATGGTGAACTGGTGGAAAAACGCAAGCAGATCGTACCCGCGATCAAGCGGGCGATTGCCAGCGGTAAAACCGCCTGCGTGAATGTCAGAACGGTCGGACATATCAGCCCGATTGTTCTGGCAACAACCAGTAAACGTGACAAGGCATCCATTGAGTAACCGGTGATGGCGACAGTTTCATCGCACATTCTCGATTCGGTCACCGGCGGTTCGGCGACGGGAATTCGCGCCGAACTTTTTGAACGTGACGGCGGTACCGGTAAAACACTTGTATTTGATATTTTCGCCGATTCCGAAGGCCGAATTTGCGAATCGTTCGATTCCGGCGGCGCTGGCGGTGAATACGAACTGGTATTGCACAGCGCCGATTATTTCTCGAAGTTCATACCAGAATTAATTGACCGGCTGACCGTAAAAACGGTGGTCGTGCGATTTGCCGTGCCCGACCCCGAAATGCGCTGCCACATCCCGGTCATGCTATCACCTCATTCATACTCAGTGTGGTGGTCGACGTAATGGAAAGCGCCTGATTTTATGACACCCAAACTGCTGGTATCACGCCGGATTAGAGCGACTCCGTATACACCGCGCATCGAATCGCTTGGCGTTTCGGGTTACTCGGTCGTCAATCATACGATTCTGCCAAAGGCATTTCGCCGGTCTGTTGTCGATGATTACCGGCACTTGAAAGAGCACGTGCAATTATGGGATGTGGGCTGTCAGCGACAGGTTGAACTACGCGGCCCGGACGCGGCCTGGCTGACGCAATTCATGACACCGCGTGACCTGCGCCGGGCGCAACCGGGGCAATGCCTGTATGCGCCGATGGTCGACGACAAGGGTGGCATGCTGAATGACCCGATAATCCTGAAGCTGGCCGAAGATCATTTCTGGTTGTCAATTTCCGATTCCGACATATTGTTGTGGGCAATGGGACTGGCGACAGGCATGCGGTTGAACGTTGCTGTTGATGAACCGGATGTCTGGCCTCTTTCGGTACAGGGACCGAAGTCGGATGATCTAATGGCGCGTATTTTTGGCGATACGGTGAGGGATATCCGTTATTTTCGTTTTGAAAAACTCAAATTCCGTGACCATTTGCATATTGTGGCCAGGTCGGGATACAGCAAACAGGGCGGGTTCGAAATTTATCCTGCAAAACCGGCATTGGGGCTGGAGTTGTGGGATGCTTTGTGGAAAGCCGGCGACGACCTGAATGTCGCTCCGGGCAGCCCGAATCTGATCGAACGCGTCGAAAGCGGACTGCTTTCCTACGGCAACGACATGACACGCGAAAACAATCCGTTTGAATGCGCATTTGACCGCTTCTGCCAACTGGATGGCTCCTTCGACTTTATCGGGCGGGACGCGCTGAGAAAAATCGCCTCTGACGGGGTACGCCAGATCATTCGTGGTGTATTATTTGACGGTGACGCCTGCCCGCCGTGCCGGAAACCCTGGCTGGTCATGGCCGGCTCACGACAAGTCGGCATGGTGACCTCTGCAATCTGGTCGCCACGCTTCAAAAACAATGTGGCATTGGCGATGATCAGTAAAGAACACTGTATGCCTGACACCCGTATCCGGGTGCAGATTCCCGGGCATGGCAACAGACCGGGCCGAATTATGACGCTGCCGTTTTCAGGCCCGGAATGACCGGCAAACGAACCGGGGCGGGTCTGAACTGAATTTCGCCTGCCTTTATGTTATGTTCCGAACTTGATTTTCGCCAACCTTAGATTGCCTGATAACCTGGATGGGACTGTGAATGAATCCGCTCAGTTGAAAAGAACCCGGCTATACGGGTTGCACCTTGAAGCGGGTGCGGAAATGAGCCTTTTTGCCGGTTATGACATGCCGGTAAGGTATCCACCGGGGATCATCCGTGAGCACCTTCATACCCGACAGGAAGCCAGTCTTTTTGATGTGTCCCACATGGGACAGATTTATGTTTCCGGGGTCGATGCCGCAATCCATCTCGAATCGCTGATACCGGCGGATATCGTTTCCCTTGCCGTCGGCAAACAGAGGTACGGGCTGCTGTTAAATGAAAATGGCGGCATTGTCGACGATTTGATGATTGCCCGAATTACACAGACAGAATTCATTCTAGTGGTGAACGCATCGTGCAAGACCAGTGATTTAAGTTATTTAAAAGACAAACTTGGAAAAGCGCTCAGCGTGGAAATTGATCATGACCGGAGTTTGCTGGCGCTGCAGGGACCAAAATCTTCAGACGTGATGAATCAATTGGGACATGATCTGTCCGGGATGGGATTCATGTCAGTTCGTGAAATTGTTCTGGATGGGATTCCATGCCTGTTTTCCCGCTCCGGCTATACCGGCGAAGATGGATTCGAAATCAGCATGAAAGATGAACATGCAATCACTGTTGCCGAATTGCTTTTGTCCAACCCGAATGTGGCGTGGGCCGGACTGGGCGCCCGGGACTCATTGCGAATGGAAGCCGGGCTACCACTGTATGGCCATGAAATTACGCAGGACACTACACCGGTGGAAGCGGGTCTGTCATGGGCTGTTTCAAAAGCCAGGAGAGCAAAGGGGGAGCGTACCGGGGGATTTCCGGGCGATCATATCATTTTACCGCAGATTCCCAGGCAGGTTTCCAGACTGCTGGTTGGACTGCAACCTGTCGGCAGGATGCCGATCAGGAAGGATGCAGTGATCGAAGACGGTGACGGCAACACGGTCGGAATAGTAACCAGCGGTGGGTTCAGTCCCAGTATGTGGAAACCGGTTTGCCTGGGTTACGTCAACCTGGAGTATGCTGACCCGGTGGATGCTGACACTGGACACAGCGCCGAACGACCCGGACTCCATGCAGTGGTCAGGGGCAAACACCTGCCTGTACTCGTAACCCGGTTACCGTTTGTCAAAAAGAACACCTACCGGATACCATAGCCTGGGCAATTTGCGTGTACTATACAAAATCACATTCACTGGCAAAGAGAGGTCTGAAATGACGATTAAATTTACCGATGATCACGAATGGATACGTCAGGAAAATGACCTGGTCGTAGTAGGAATCACCGATTTTGCCCAGCAACAATTGGGGGAAGTAGTGTACATAGAACTCCCTGACATCGATCGCGAAATAGAACAGGGAGAGGAAGCGGCAGTCATAGAGTCGGTCAAGGCGGCGGGAGAGATCAAATCTCCTGTTGGCGGGGTGGTCGTCGAAGTCAATGACACTCTGACGGAACTCCCGGAAAAAATCAATGAAGAACCCGAGGGAGAAGGCTGGATATATAAGATGAAGCCGAATGATCCATCAGAACTGGATGGATTGATGGATATGACTGCTTATCAATCTCTTGTAGAATCTCTCCAGTAAGAGACTGTCTGGCCCAGGCAAAATTTCCATGTCCCGTCATGCAACAGAAACCCGGTAGAAATCCATGTCTGGAATAGATGATTTTACCACCCGTCATATCGGCCCCCATCCTGATCATATTGCCCGGATGCTGGAAGTCCTCGGGCTAAAATCTCTGGATGACCTGATAGAGCAGACCATTCCTGAATCCATTCGCAGTCAAAAAGAATTTACCCTGCCCTCTGCCCTCAGTGAAAACCGCCTGAATAAATTGAGTCGGCAAATTGCTTCAGGCAATACATCCGCTGTTTCGATGATTGGATTGGGATATTACGGAACCGTCACACCCCCTGTGATTCGCCGTAATGTCATGGAGAACCCGGACTGGTACACAGCATACACTCCCTATCAGCCTGAAGTCAGTCAGGCCCGCCTCGAAATTCTGATTACTTTTCAGCAGATGATCGTGGATCTCACCGCGATGGAACTTGCCAATGCTTCCTTGCTGGATGAGGCCACAGCCGCAGCGGAAGCCATGATGGTTGGACTCAGGGTATCCAGGAATAAATCGAACAGATTTTTTGTCGACAAGGATTGTTTTCCTCAGACCATTGCAGTGGTTCAAACCCGCGCCGAACCGCTGGGAATCGAGGTCGTGGTGGGGGATTACCTGGTTGATATCGAGAAAGGTGAGTTTTTTGCAGGACTGCTCCAATATCCTGACGCATCAGGAGAAATCCGGGACTACACAAATGCGATCAATCAATTGAAGTCCCGAAACGCGGTAGTGGTTATGGCCGCTGACCTTCTTTCTTTGACATTATTGAAACCACCCGGCGAAATGGGGGCGGACATAGTCATAGGCAGCACCCAGCGCTTCGGAGTCCCAATGGGATTTGGCGGCCCGCATGCCGCTTACATGGCCACCCATGAAAAATATAAACGCCTGTTGCCTGGCCGCCTGATCGGTTCAACCGTTGATGCAGACGGCAATCTTGCATATCGGATGGCGCTGCAAACCCGGGAGCAGCATATCCGGCGGGATAAAGCCACCAGCAATATTTGTACCTCGCAGGTTCTGTTGGCCGTAATGGCCACTGTTTATGCGATGTATCATGGTCCCGAAGGCCTGACCCGAATGGCCAAAAGCATCAATAGACTGACTCGGGCGCTATCTCATGCCCTCACCGGACTGGGCTTTGACATTGTCCATCAACATTTCTTCGACACCATCATGGTCCGGACACAGGGTCAGGCCAAAAAGATTCTGGACAAGGCGGAACAGGAACGCTACAACCTTCGCTTGATTGATGATGACCATATCGGCATCAGCCTGGACGAAACCGTTTCCCGGGAAAAAGTGTCTGGATTGCTGGAAGTCTTTGAAGGGGTCACCCCGGGACGGGTCAGGAGCAATCTGTTCAATATCGATCTGGATCAATCCATCCCGTCATCGCTGCAAAGGACCAGTGACTTTTTGACCCACCCGATATTTCATCGCTACCGCTCGGAAACAGAATTCATGCGCTACCTGAGAAGAACGGCAAGCAAGGACATCACATTGGCGCGGGCCATGATCCCTTTGGGGTCGTGTACGATGAAACTCAATGCCGCCAGTGAAATGGAACCCATATCGAACCCGCTTTTCGCGCATATCCACCCCTTCGCACCGGCCAAACACACCAAGGGCTACCATCGAATTATCAATCGCCTTGATTCGATGCTGTGCCAGCTCACCGGATTTGATGGGTTTTCCTTTCAGCCCAACGCGGGTTCCCAGGGAGAATTCAGCGGACTTTTGTGTATTCGCGCCTGGCATCGCTCACACGGTGACACACAAAGAAGGATCTGCCTGATTCCCTCTTCAGCTCATGGCACCAACCCAGCCAGCGCCATCATGGCTGGAATGAAGGTTGTAGTGGTCAAATGTGACGACCAGGGCAACATCGATATAGAAGATTTCAGGAACAAGGCGGAAGAGCACAGGGAAGTTCTGGCCGCAACGATGGTGACTTATCCTTCGACCCATGGTGTATTTGAAGAATCCATTCGGGAAATTTGCAGGATCGTCCACTCCAATGGGGGTCAGGTATACATGGATGGCGCTAACATGAATGCGATGGTGGGTATCTGCCGCCCTGCGGAAATCGGCGCAGACGTGATGCATTTGAATCTTCACAAGACCTTTGCGATACCACACGGCGGTGGCGGGCCCGGCATGGGCCCGATCGGCGTCAAAAAACACCTGCAACCCTATTTACCTGATCATCCGGTAGTGAGTTGCAATCGTGGAGGGTCCAGTTCGTTGGGAACCGTTTCAGCGGCTCCCTGGGGTTCGCCGCTGATATTGCCTATCTCATGGGCCTATATGAGATTACTGGGGAAACAGGGTCTTAAACGCTCCACCCAGGTAGCAATCCTGAATGCCAACTATATTGCCCATCGCCTGGACCCCCATTTCCCGGTTGTTTACAAAGGGGCAAATGGCAGGGTCGCTCACGAATGCGTGATTGATCTGGCGCCGGTCAAAGCGTGTAGCGGTATTACTGTAGAAGATGTCGCAAAGCGTTTGATAGATTATGGATTCCATGCGCCTACCATGTCCTGGCCGGTACCTGATTCATTCATGATAGAACCCACGGAGAGCGAGTCCCTGGAAGAAATTGATCGATTTTGCAATGCGTTAATCCAGATTCGCGAGGAAATCCGGGAAATAGAAAATAACCCGGCTCTGAGGGGAAACAACCTGTTAACCAATGCTCCGCATGCGTACCATCTGCTGGTAAGCGATAACTGGGACTACCCCTATTCCCGGCAACACGCATTCTTTCCCACTGAGGAGACACGAATCAATAAATTCTGGCCACCCACAGGGCGCGTGAACAATGTTTATGGTGATAAGAATCTGGTTTGCACCTGCCCTCCTTTAAGCGATTATGAATAATCGAAGAACCATGGACAGATACCCACCTGCCACTACACTCAACGGCCCGAAAAAAATTATACAGGGGGAAAAGCTGCGGGGTGCAGACAAGATGGCGCGTATCCCTGTAAAGTTCAAACCTGTGCCCAGGGAGGAACTTCTACCGAAGCCCCGATGGATCCGGGCAGGTTTTACCGGCACCCGGGAAGTGGCTGCACTGAAGAAAGTACTGAGGTCGAAAGGATTGCATACCGTTTGCGAAGAGGCAGCCTGCCCCAATCTGGGGGAATGCTTTGGCAACGGCACCGCCACCTTCATGATCATGGGCGACATCTGTACCCGTCGATGCCCGTTTTGTGACGTCGGCCATGGACGTCCGAATCCGCTTGACCAGTCAGAACCGGAAAATCTTGCGCAAACCATTGCAGCGATGAAATTGAAATATGTCGTTATCACCTCTGTCGACCGTGATGATCTGCGTGATGGCGGCGCCAGTCATTTTGTCAATTGTATCAAGGCGGTTAGAGCGTACAGCCCACAAACAAAAATTGAAATCCTGACACCTGATTTCAGAGGTAGAATGGAGAAAGCAGTTGAAATTCTGGCCACAGCGCCGAGCGATGTTTTCAACCATAACCTGGAAACGGTCCCTCGACTATACCGGGAAGTCCGTCCAGGCTCCGATTATCAATATTCTCTCGATCTTCTGAAACGAGTAAAGCGCGACCAGTCGGGGCTGCCAACCAAATCCGGTCTGATGCTGGGACTGGGTGAATCCAGAGCAGAGATTATCGAAGTCATGGAGGACCTGGTGAATCACCGGGTTGACATGCTGACTCTCGGGCAATATCTTCAGCCGAGCATCCACCATCTTCCGGTACGGCGGTACTGGCATCCCAAAGAATTCGAAGAGTTCCGGGAAATCGGGGAGTCGATTGGCTTTGCCAATGTGGCCTCCGGCCCCATGGTAAGATCGTCCTATCATGCAGATTTGCAGGCGGATTTTGCTGATTCCCTGTCAAATCGTGATAAAATCAGGGTACAATGAATCGAAATGTCGCTTGCATACGACCATTCCCGGACGAAATCTGTACGCAGTTTCCAGGGAATTGGTCCTGTAATCAACTTAAGATAAACATCATTAACTACTGACTTTTCAGGAGAAATAAAATGAAACTAATTAAATCTGTGGCACTTGTTGCTGCGTCATCGCTGATTACAATGACTGCCCAGGCAGGCACGCTGGAAGACGTACAGGCCCGGGGAGAACTGAATTGCGTTGTTACAACAGGCCTGGCAGGATTTGCCGCTCCTGACGAAAATGGTCGTTGGGAAGGCTTTGATGTCGGCTTCTGTCGTGCTGTTGCCGCCGCTGTCCTGGGCGATGGTGAGAAAGTCAAATTTATTCCTTCAACCGGTAAAACCCGTTTTACCCTGTTGAACTCAGGAGATGGCGACATTCTCTTCCGTAACACGACCGAAACTCTGAGCCGGGATGCGGACCTCAAACTGACCTTCCTGCCAATCAACTATTACGATGGACAGGGCTTTATGATCAGAAAGGACGCGGGGATTACCTCTGCAACGCAACTGGACGGCGCTTCTGTATGTATCCAGACCGGTACAACCACAGAATTGAATCTGGCTGACTTCATGCGTGTCAATGGCATCAGCTATGAACCGGTAGCCATCGAAACCAATGAAGAAGGCATTTCGAACTATTCCGCCAATCGTTGCGACCTGTACACCACGGACGCATCCGGCCTGGCTTCCACCCGCGCGGCGCTGGAAGACCCCTCGGCGCACATGATTCTTCCCGAAATCATCTCAAAAGAACCATTGGGCGGAGCGGTTCGCCATGGTGATGACGAATGGGCTGATATCGGCAAATGGGTCGTTAATGCAATCATCATTGCCGAAGAACTGGGTATCACCCAGGCCAATGCTGGCGAAATGGCAATGGAAGCGGGCGACAATCCAAGCATCAACCGTCTGCTTGGTACCGAAAGCAACATGGGCGAGATGCTGGGACTGGATGCACAATGGGCAGTTCGAGCCATTCAGGCCGGCGGTAACTACGCTGAATTATTTAACAATAATATCGGCCCTGATACCCCCCTTGCTCTTGAACGCGGCCTGAATGCTTCCTGGAGGGATGGTGGCATCCTGTATGCAGCGCCAATCCGTTAATCGAACCATCGGTCTACTGTAAATGAAACAGAGAAAAGGGCGCTGGAAGCGCCCTTTTTCTTGCCGGAAGAGCAATGAGTGAAGTCGCTTTGTCACGTCGAAATTCTATTTCACGTCTGTGGAATGACAAGGAATCCCGCGCAGTCATTGTACAGATTATTGCAATCTTTCTGATCTTCGGCTTCTTTGCCTATCTGATACGAAACGCTGCAATCAACCTGGAGGCGATTGGCAAGGGGTACAGTTTCGATTTTTTGACTCAGCCTTCAAATTACGATATTAATCAGCACTTTATCGAATATTCTTCAAGATCATCGCACCTACGTGCGATGTCTGTGGGCATCATCAATACCCTGCTGGTCGCTGTTTGTGGATTAGTGCTTGCTACCATTTTGGGCTTTGCCCTTGGCGTAATGCGACTTTCAAGGAACTGGCTGACCAACAAGCTGGCCTATGTCTATATCGAGTACGTCAGGAACGTACCTTTGCTGCTTCACATTTTACTGGTTCACGGCATCATTGTTCATACTTTGCCGGTTCCGAAGCAGGCCATCACTGTGAGCGATACCGCGTTTCTGACCAACCGCGGCTTTTATACCCCCAAACCAGTATTCGAACCGTTGTTCTGGGTTGTCGGCGGACTGATTGTAGCGGGTATTCTTTTCAGTCTGTGGTTTACCCGGTATGCCAAAAAAGTACAGGACCAGACCGGAAACCATTATCCGGTGTTCTGGATAAACCTGGGAGCGATAGTCGGTCTGCCGCTTGTGATGTATTTTTTACTGGGCAACCCGATCACCTGGGATACCCCGGAATTGCAGGGTTTTAATTTCAAAGGCGGGATGGTCCTCCGACCGGAGTTCATCGCACTTTGGCTGGCGCTGTCGTTTTATACGGCTTCTTTCATCGGCGAGATCGTGCGGGCTGGTATCACCGCGGTCAGTTGGGGTCAGACTGAAGCCTCCTATGCGCTCGGTATAAATCGCGGACGCACCCTGAATCTGGTCGTTATTCCCCAGGCGCTCAGGGTAATTGTTCCACCCCTTACCAGCCAGTACCTGAATCTGACGAAAAACTCCTCTCTTGCGATTGCTATCGGGTATATGGATATTGTCGCTACGATTGGGGGGATTTCCCTGAATCAGACCGGTCGGGAAATGGAGTGCATGACTATTGTACTGTTACTGTATCTGACCATGTCGCTGTTAATTTCTGCGGCCATGAACTGGTATAACAAACGAATCAAGCTGGTTGAGCGATAGACTGACAGCGGAAGCGGACAATGAATCAGAAAACGTATCTACCAGGGGAACACCCGAACCTCCCTCCTCCGTCAAGCATCATAGGTCCAGCCGCCTGGATAAGAGGAAACCTGTTTTCCACCCCTGCAAATACCGTGATGACCGTTCTGATAGTGTGGTTACTTTACAAGAGTCTGCCCGCTGCAATCGACTGGTTGTTCATCGACGCAGCCTATACCGGTGATAACCGTGACGAGTGCAAGGCCAGGGGAAGTGGCGCCTGCTGGGCGTTTATCAATGAAAGGCTGAGACTTTTTGCCTATGGATTTTATCCCATTGAAGAACGCTGGCGAGTCAATCTGTCATTTGTCCTGCTGATCGTGGCGACGGTAGCTGTTCTGTTCGACAATTTACCTTATCGCAAATACGGCTTGTATTTTGCGATGGCATTTCCTTTCATCGCTGGCTGGCTTTTGATCGGAGGAGCCGGACTGACCCCGGTTCCCACTGACAAATTCGGTGGTTTCATGCTGACCCTGGTAATCGGAGTAACAGGTATTGCAGCCTCGCTGCCGATTGGGATCGCGCTGGCGCTGGGGCGTCAATCGAGGCTGCCGATAATAAGATTGTTCAGCGTCGGATTTATAGAATTTATCCGCGGTGTTCCCTTGATCACCTTGTTGTTCGTAGCTTCAACCATGTTGAGTTACTTTCTGCCGCCCGGCACATCATTCGACCTTTTGTTGCGGGTATTGATCATGGTCACCCTATTTGCTTCGGCCTATATGGCGGAAGTCATCCGTGGCGGTTTGCAGGCGATACCCAAGGGTCAGTTAGAAGCCGCTGACGCTATGGGTCTCAAGTACTGGGCTTCAATGCGGCTGGTGGTTCTGCCCCAGGCCCTTAAAATTTCCATTCCGGGAATCGTGAATACTTTCATTGGATTATACAAGGACACAACACTGGTCCTGATCATAGGACTACTGGACCCGTTGGGAGTTGGACGCGCATCCCTTGCCGATACCAAATGGACCGGCCTGGCCTATGAGGTCTATCTGTTTGTAGCTATTTTCTTTTTCATTTCCTGTTTTTCAATGGCAAGGTATTCACTATATCTCGAAAACAAGCTGCAAACCGGTCATAAACAGTAATCCCGAAAAGTGACCGAAAATACCGAGAATCTGACAATGAACGATCAATCATCCCCCGTGGAAAATGTCAATCAATCGGAATATGCCATCATCATCAATGCAATGCATAAATGGTACGGCGAGTTCCATGTGCTTAAAGACATCAATCTGAACGTTACCCGTGGAGAAAAAATAGTCATCTGCGGCCCGTCAGGATCCGGCAAATCAACCGTAATTCGTTGCATCAACCGACTGGAAGAACATCAACAGGGTGACATCATTGTCGATGGTGTTGAATTGACCAACGATCTGAAAAACATCGAACTGGTAAGACGGGAAGTGGGCATGGTCTTTCAGCATTTCAACCTGTTTCCCCATTTGACCGTGCTCGAAAACTGCACCCTGGCTCCGATCTGGGTACGCAAGACACCCAAGGCAGAAGCGGAAGAGATCGGTATGCAGTTTCTGGAGAGAGTAAAAATACCCGAACAGGCGAACAAATATCCCGGGCAACTGTCAGGTGGTCAGCAACAGCGTGTCGCTATTGCCCGCAGCTTGTGCATGAAACCACGCATCATGCTTTTCGACGAACCCACTTCGGCTCTCGACCCTGAAATGATCAAGGAGGTACTTGATGTAATGGTCGAACTTGCCAATGAAGGAATTACCATGTTGTGCGTAACCCACGAAATGGGGTTCGCCAAAACCGTTGCCGACCGGGTCATTTTCATGGATGGCGGAGAAATTATCGAGGAAAACAATCCGAACGATTTCTTCGACAATGCTCAACACGAGCGTACCAAACTGTTTCTCAGCCAAATTCTCGAACACTAGACCCCGTAAACGGCAGACTACTCACATTTCAGTCCAGAGTAGCTGTTCCATAATACTTCCACATCAAAATCGCCACTGCGCTACGGTAGGGTGACCATCTTTGCGCTATGGTCCTGGTTTCCTTTTCATCGGGCCGATCACTCATCCCTGCATATTTCTGCACAGCAGCCTGCAAAGCCAGGTCTTTAGCGGGAAACAGGTCTTTCCTCCCCAATGCGAACATGCCATAGATTTCAGCAGACCAGCGTCCGATTCCCTTTACCTTCACAAGCGCCGACACCATTTCCTCGTCAGACATCAAATCCAGAGAGGTCAAATCCAACTCTCCGGAAACAAGCATTCCGGAAAGCCCGGTTATATATTCCGTCTTTCTGGCGGAGAGTCCACAATCGAGAAGCATCCGGGGCGCCCCATCGAGAATCTTTTCAGGGGTAAGTTCACCTCCACATGAGTTTTCAAGTCTTTGCCAGATCGCTCCGGCGGCCCTGGTTGATAACTGCTGGGCATTAATTATCTGTACCAGGGTCGCAAACCCTGCAGGACGGAGCCGAGGTTCGGGATATCCGGTCAGATCCAGTATCACAGACAATTGTGGGTCAAGGCTGCAGGCGGCATCGAGTTGTTGTTTGATCATGTAGTTACGGAATGGACGGTTATTGCTTTAAAATAGCCGTTTGCTGGTATCATTGCGTCAATTTACCTGAAAACCTGCCATGCGTATACTCATAATAGAAGACGATCAGGCAACCGCATCCTATATACACAAAGGACTGGTGGAAGCAGGTCATACCGTCGATATTGCCTCACGGGGCGATAATGGCTTTACCATGGCAAACAGTGGAAACTATCAGGCATTGATCATAGACCGAATGCTGCCGATAATGGATGGCCTCACCATTGTCTCCAATCTGCGAGAGCAAAATAATCATACCCCGGCATTGATATTAAGTGCATTGGGTGATGTCAATGACCGTGTTGATGGATTAAAGGCAGGTAGTGACGATTACCTGACCAAGCCATTCGCTTTTTCTGAACTTCTGGCGCGCCTTGATGCGTTATTTCGAAGAGCCGCAGTCGAAACTCAGGAAACCACCCTGGTTGCAGGAGACCTGATGATGGACCTGCTTGGCAGAGAGGTGAAGCGCGGAGACACCGTGATAGACCTCCAGCCTCGAGAATTTCGCCTGCTTGAATACCTGATGAGACACAGCAATCAGGTGGTAACACGGACAATGTTATTGGAAAACGTATGGGACTATAAGTTTGACCCGCAAACCAATGTCATTGATGTACATATCAGCCGTTTGCGCAGCAAAATAGACAAGAATTTTGACACTCCCCTACTGAATACCGTCCGTGGAACAGGCTACATCCTACGTGCAGAAAAGACATAGTCTGTTTCACAGCTATACGCTCCGTCTGGCGTTACTTTATGCCGTCATTTTCAGTACATCGACCCTTCTGCTGTTTTACTTTTTCTACGTCTTCACAGCATCATACATGACCGAGCAGATGGACAGTACTATCCAGGCTGAAATTCAGGGCCTGGCCGAACGCTATGATCAGGAAGGCTTGCAGGGTTTGACTGAACTGATCGCTGAACGAATCAATCGACAACAGGCTACAGGGAACTCGATTTATTTGCTGTCTACCTATACTCTGCAACCCCTGGTTGGAAACCTGGATAGATGGCCGAAAAATGCCTCTATCAACAACGACTGGATTGAATTCGGACTTGAAATCAACAAGCAAACCAATGAAATGCATCTCGCCCGGGCAAAGATATTTATACTCCCTGGCAATTATGGCCTGCTCGTAGGGCGTGACATACATCAACTTGTCGAGGCGAAACAACGAATTGTCCAGGCACTGACATGGGGATTGGCGATCATGGTTCTGCTTGCGTTTATAGGCGGCATGTTACTCAGCCGAAGAACCGTCCGAAAAATTGAGCGAATCAACCAGACGGCGCAGGCGATCATGTCCGGGGATTTATCCAGGCGTGTGCCGGACACCGGTCGCAACGATGATTTCGATCAACTGGCAGGCAACCTCAATCAAATGTTTGATCGAATCCAGATGTTGATGGAGGACATAAAAAGAGTATCAGACAACATTGCCCACGATTTGAGAACTCCCCTGGCCCGCCTGCGTCAACATCTGGAAGAAGCAAGACTGAAAGAAGACCTCTCATCAAAAGCGGGGGCCAACCTTGAGCAATCCATAAAGGAAGCAGATTCCCTGTTGATCACCTTCAATGCACTACTGCGCATTGCCAGAATTGAATCCAGGCAGATTAAGGCAGGCTTCTGTCAAGTCGATTTTCATATACTGCTGGCAGACATAGTCGAGTTTTACGAGCCGCTCAGTGAGGAAAAGCACCAGAATCTGAAAACCAACCTGGATACAAACATCTTTTCTCTCTGCGACCGGGATCTGCTGTTTCAGGCGTTTGCCAATGTCATCGAGAATTCCATTAAATACACCCCCGACCACGGCACTATTTCAGTTTCCCTGACTTGCCCGGGCAACCAACTGGTCATCGCCATTGCTGACAATGGGCCCGGAATTCCTGCGTCAGAGAGGGAAAAGGTCTTTCGCCGATTCTATCGCCTGGATCAAAGCCGGGGCAGCAGTGGCAACGGATTGGGATTGAGCATGGTTCAGGCGGTAATCGGCATGCATAATGGAACGATCACACTGGAAGATAATTCGCCCGGACTACGCACTGTAATCAAATTGCCGGCAATGTAGGGGCAGGTCCCCGTGCCTGCCCGCCGTCCCGTTATCATCATTAACGGGCGACCACAGAGGGTCGCCCCTACGCCAGCCCGCGAACCGTAATCATCGTAGGGGCCGGTCTCCGTGCCGGCCCGCAAACCGGCCCGCCGCCCCTACCAACATCACCCATTAGTTTCCACTGCCTTCCTGGCTGCTTTCAACTGTTTCCGACGCCAGAAATTTGTATGGGCCGACAAGCTTTTCCACATCCAGTTGAAACCACTGATTCAGACCAAACAGCACCAGAACGACGAACAACAATGCAAAGAGAAAAAATTGGAGAACAGATCTGCGTTTTCTGTTCGTTCCAAAAGATCTTCCCTTGAATTTAGTGGGGCCCTTCCCCAATGGCATATCCAGCAATTGGTCTGGTTTCACAACGACCATGGCAATCAGTTCATCCGGATCCAGCCGGAGAAGATTGGCATAGGCTCGAATATAGCCTCTGGCGAACGTGGAGCCAGGCAACTTGTCATATTCATCTGCCTCGACAGCCTCAATAATACTGACCCCCAGATTCAGATTGTCTGCCACTTCCTGCACAGATACCCCCCAGCCCTCTCGCGCAGCAGCCAGTTTTTTGCCAGCAGTATCAGGTGAAAAAAACGGTTCAGGTTCCTTCTGCAAGCTCTCGTTCTGTGCGTCTTCGTGATCTTTCATTTTAGTCACAGGAAAAATTATTCGCCCGGATCAGACTAACACAGATCTGAATAATCTCAAGAACCCCATAAACATGGTTTAAACAACAGATTGACTTAATTTCCTTCAACCGCCTTCATACTGAGTCGTACACGACCCTGCTTATCCACTTCAAGGACTTTCACCTTCACCCGATCACCTTCCTTGAGCGCATCACTGACCTGATTCACCCGCTCATTTGAAATCTGGGAGATATGAACCAGACCATCGCGACCAGGCAGGATATTGACGAATGCGCCAAAATCCATCAATCGGACAACCTTGCCATCATACACGGTGTTTACCTCGACATCAGCGGTAATTTGCTCGATTCTGCGAATAGCTTCTTTCGCTGCCGAATTATCCGTAGAGGAAATTTTTACTGTTCCATCATCATCAATGTCAATGTTCACGCCGGTTTCTTCCGACAATGCCCGGATTACCGCCCCGCCCTTGCCAATGACGTCACGAATCTTTCCGGGATTAATATTGATCGTCACGATTCGCGGCGCAAACTCCGACATTTCCTGGCGTGGAGCAGCAATCGTCTTGTTCATTTCACCGAGGATATGGAGGCGCCCTTCTTTCGCCTGCTCAAGCGCTTTTCGCATGATCTCTTCGGTAATGCCATTAATCTTTATGTCCATTTGCAAGGCGGTAATGCCTTCAGTGGTTCCGGCCACCTTGAAATCCATGTCACCGAGATGATCTTCGTCACCCAGAATGTCGGTCAGCACCGCGAAGCTGTCTTCTTCCTTGATCAAACCCATGGCCACACCGGCCACCGGTTCCTTGATACAAACCCCCGCATCCATTAACGCCAGACTGGTTCCACATACACTTGCCATCGAGCTTGATCCATTGGACTCGGTTATTTCTGAAACCACCCGCAGGGTATAGGGAAATTCTTCCTGGGTTGGGAGAACCGCCATGATGCTGCGCTTTGCAAGACGGCCATGTCCTATTTCGCGTCGCTTCGGTGACCCTACCCGTCCGGTTTCTCCGACACAATAAGGAGGGAAATTGTAGTGCAGCATGAAGCCATCACGATAATCGCCTTCCAGTGCATCAACAATCTGGGAATCCCGTTCGGTTCCGAGTGTGGCCACAACGATTGCCTGGGTTTCGCCACGGGTGAACAAGGCTGAACCATGGGTTCTTGGCAAAACACCGACTTCTATATTGATAGGACGGACTGTTCGGGTATCACGACCATCGATTCTGGGCTTGCCGGCAATGATACTGCTGCGAACATGGTGTTTTTCGAGTGACTGGATTTCCGCAATCACTGCACCGGAAATGTCGTCTCCCGAGCCTTCAGGGCAAAGCGCGGCAACGACACTACCCCTGATTTCTCCGACAGCGCTCAGCCGCCTGACCTTGTCGGTAATCCGGTAGGCTTCTGCAATTCTATCGCCTACCTGACCGGCAACCCGATCAGTCAGTGCCTGGTCTCTCCCGACAGGCGGATGCCAGTCCCATTTTGCCTTGCCCGCCTGTTGTCCGAGTTCCCTGATCGCATTGGTCATGACCCGGCTTTGTTGATGACCAAACATGACTGCACCGAGCATTTGCTCTTCGGTCAGAATGCTGGCTTGTGATTCAACCATCAGAACTGCGGATTCAGTACCTGCGACCACCAGATCCAGTGACGACTTTTCGGACAATACCGAAAGACCGGGGTTGAGCACATATTCACCATCGACATAACCTACACGGGCAGCGCCCATCGGACCATTGAATGGCAAACCGGAGATTTCAATCGCTGCTGACGTTCCGATCAGCGCAACGATGTCGGCACTGATCTCCGGGTCGACCGACATTACTGTGACCACGACCTGTACTTCGTTCATGAAGCCTTTGGTGAACAGTGGTCTGATCGGTCGGTCAATCAACCGGCAGGTAAGGACAGAGCTCTCAGAAGGCCGCCCTTCGCGCTTGAAAAAACCTCCCGGGATCTTGCCCGCAGCATAAGTCCTTTCTTCATAGTCTACAGTGAGCGGGAAGAAATCGTGTCCGCGATAGTCCCTGCGTCCAACCACGGTTACCAATACCATGGTATCGCCCATACTCGCCAATACCGCACCATCTGCCTGTCTGGCAACAGCGCCGGTTTCAAGGCGTACCTCATGTTGACCATACTGAAAGGTCTTTACTACTTTATTCAATTTATTATCTCCTGTAGTGTTTGGCTACTACTTGCGCAGACCTAACTTGCTGATCAACGCCCGATAGCGCTCGATATCAGTTTTTCTTAAATAGCTCAGCAGTTTTCGGCGGTGATTAACCAACCGCAGCAAACCCTGCCGGGAATGATGATCGTGAATATGGGTCTTGAAATGATCGGACAGATCCAGGATGCGCGCCGTCATTAGCGCAATTTGAACTTCAGGAGAACCAGTATCTCCCTCGGCACGCTGATGCTCTTTTACAACAGCGGCCTTATCTTTGGCTCCCAGGGCCATTTATTTTTCCTCTTAATCAGACTATTACCTGTGCCAAAGTAAGATCCGGTTCGTGAGTGGTAATTCACCCGATCGAACTGGCAAACCTTGAAACACCGTATCCCTCAATATCGGGGGCCTGTATTCTAAAGGCCAACCCTGCAATCTACAAGCTGAATTTCAGATGTCATACAATATTTTCGTTGAAAAGTCAGTATAATCCGACACCCGTTTTAAATAAGCTCCGGTAGAGAACAAATAATGCAGCTACATCGTGTTGGCTTCGTCGGCTGGCGAGGTATGGTCGGTTCGGTGCTCCTTGAGAGGATGCGCGAGGAAGATGATTTTGCCCTGATAGACGAACCAATCTTCTATACCACTTCACAGGCCGGACGACCGGGTCCGGATATTGGTCGGGAGGTAAAACCACTGGCGGACGCTCACGACATCGATTCCCTTTCGCAACTCGATGTCATTGTTACCTGTCAGGGTAGCGGCTTCACCTCTGACGTACACCAAAAGCTCCGCCAACGGGACTGGAACGGCTACTGGATCGATGCGGCATCGACCCTGCGAATGGCGGAACATGCCACGATCATTCTCGACCCGGTCAACCTGCCTGTAATCGAACAGGGGTTGGCTGTCGGGCACAAGGACTTTATTGGTGGCAACTGTACTGTCAGTTTGATGATGATGGCTCTGGACGGATTGTTCAGCGCTGATCAGATTGAATGGATGACAGTGATGACCTACCAGGCAATCTCCGGAGGGGGTGCGCGGCAAATGCGGGAACTGGTGGAGCAAATGGGCATGGTCAACCGCAATGCGAGGGAATTGCTTGGCGATCCTGACAGCTCGATTCTGGATATCGACAGGAATATGAGTGAAACAATTCACTCTGCCGATTTTCCAAATGACGAAATCGGATATCCTCTTGCCGGTAACCTGCTGTCCTGGATTGACAGTGACCTCGACTCCGGTACCAGCCGGGAAGAATGGAAAGGTTCGGTGGAATCCAACAAAATCCTGGGGCGGCAGGCCGATGCAATGATCCCGATTGAAAGCACCTGCATTCGAATCGGGACGATGCGTTGCCACAGCCAGGCGTTTACCATCAAGCTGAAGGCGGACCTGCCACTGGATGAATTGCAGGAAATCCTGTCCAATGCAAATGACTGGGTAACCTTGATTGCCAACGAGCGCGAGCAATCTTTAAGTCAATTGTGTCCCGCAGCGACTTCGGGAACGCTCAATATTCCGATTGGCCGACTTAAAAAGCTGAACATCGAAAAAGGTTTGATATCCGCTTTTACGGTAGGCGATCAACTATTGTGGGGAGCGGCTGAACCCTTGCGCCGGATGTTGAGAATATTGCATCAAAGCTGATCCATGCAGTCTCCCACCGGCATGTCCTTAAGTCTCACAGTAAAACAGCCATGCGACCAGGATTAATCAACCGTACTGGCAAGGGCTTGTTATTACTTTCATGCCTGACCCATGCGGCTGTATCCGGCGCTGATATCCGGGTTCAGGCACAGCCTCTGGAACAGCTTACAATCAAAATCACCCGTTCAGCGCCCGCTCAAGCCTTGAGCCTGCGACAATCCACCGTCGCCTCCCAACTGACGACAACGGTAAGCGAACTGCCATTGAAAGTAGGAGATATGGTTGTGAAAAACCAGCTTGTCGCCCGGCTTGACTGCATCGACAATCAACTGACTCTGGAACAGGAGAAAGCAGAGCTTGATGTATTATCCGAATCAAAAGTTCTGGCAAGCAAACAACTCTCACGGCTCAATCAATTGAGAAAATCGAATAATGCATCCGAAGAAGCCATCAACCAGAAGCAATCTGAACTTAATTCAGTAATAGCCAGGATCAATTCTCAGAATATAAGCATCAACATCGCCCGGAGACAAGTTGAGAAATGTGAAATCACGGCCCCCTTTTCAGGCATTATTACCGAGATACACAGCGAAGTGGGGAACTTCGTTACGCCCGGAGGCAAGATCATCTCGCTTACAGACACTGAAAGTATTGAACTGGAAACTCAATTAAGCCACACCGAACTTTCGCAGGTGGCAGCCTCACCGTCGCTCACCTTCAAGTACCAGAATCAGGTCTATCCTGTGACCATCAGATCCACTCTGACCGTGGTGGATGCGTCTTCCCAAAGCCGGACAGTCAGGCTCAGCTTCTCTGACAGGACTCCCCTCGCAGGTACTGTAGGGAGACTACGGTGGTCATTACCCGGCAATATCGTGCCTGATTCACTGATATTGGAACGTAATGGGCAAAGAGGACTGTTTATTGTCGATAATTCCGACACCGACAGGACAGCGCGATTCATCCCTGTCGCAAATGCAAACCCGGGACAACCCGTCGCTGTTGATCTGCCAGGGGACACCCTGTTGGTGACTGAAGGACGGTTTGCCCTGACTGATGGAACCAGAATAATCGTCGATTGATTCAGTCGTCTCCTTTTTGGATCATGTTTCAGCGTATTCTCCAAAACCATGTTCTGGCAAACCTGCTGTTTGTCCTGGTCCTGGTCCTGGGGACCGGGTCCTATCTGCTGATGCCCAGAGCGCAGGACCCGTCCATCAACTTTAACTGGATCAACATAAACACAATCTGGCCGGGCGCATCGACCCCGGATGTTGAAAAGCAGGTAACCAATGTCATCGAAGATGCGGTGCGCAAGGTTTCCGACATCAAGTTCGTCTCCAGCGCCAGCAGGGAAGGCGTTTCCACGCTACTGATCCGGTTTGAAGAGATCACCGGGAGAACATTTGAAAAAAGGGTCGCCGACCTGAGGCGGGAGATCGAGAACATCAAGGACGAGTTGCCTGAGACCGCGCTCGACCCTTTTATATTCGAAATCACGACCGACAACGCCCTGCCCACGGCTACCGTGGTGGTCAGTTCAGTGGTCGATGACGAGAACCTGAGACGACAGTCAACCCTGATCAGACAAGACCTGGAACAACTGAAAGGCGTGAGCCGCGTATTGCAAAACGGTTTGTCCGACCCGGAGATACATATCGTATTCAACCCGGAATTACTCGAACAGTTTGGCTTGGGGCCTTCTGATCTTGCGGACACCATCCGACTCTATTTCCAGAACATCTCCGCCGGCACCCTGGAGGTGGCGCAAAGCAACTGGGCAATCCGGATTTCCGGCAGCCGTTACGACCTCGATTACCTGAATAATTTACCCATTATCACTTCGCAGGGAGAAATTTTACTGAAAGAAGTCGCCAGGGTCATACAAGCCAAGGAACCCGTCAGCCAACTGGTTAGATTCAACCGGCAACCCTCCGTGCTGTTTACCATCACCAAACAGGAAAAACAAAACATACTGCAACTGGTCGAGCGAATTTCAGACTACATTGACGACAATCAACCTCTTTTCAAAAACACCGGGGTTACCGTGACACTGGTCGATGACCAGACACAGATCACCCGCGATGCGCTCAACACCATGCAGACCAATGCGACCCTGGGGTTGATCATGGTACTGGCCGTGACCTGGATTTTTCTAGGCGCTCCGATCGCATTGCTCACCGGCATCGCGATCCCGTTCATACTGGCAGGCGTATTCTGGTTCCTGAACAGTATCGGGCAAACGCTGAACGTCACCGTACTGCTGGGTGTCGTAATCAGCCTCGGTATGCTGGTCGACGATGCCGTGGTCGTGGTCGAAGCGATTTACTACCGCCTGCAGCGAGGCGCCGCCACGCTACAGGCAACCATTCAGGGACTGCAGGAGGTCATCAGCCCTGTGACCACCGCGGTGCTGACCACGATTGCGGCCTTTCTGCCACTGATGCTATTGCCCGGGGTACTGGGTCAATTCATGCTCATCATACCCATGGTCGTGACCACCGCCCTGGTCATCAGCCTGGTTGAAGCCTACTGGCTTCTGCCCGCGCATATTATTGTGGCAAAGGTGAATTTCAGGCGGGATTCACGAATTCATCGGGCCAGGGAGAAGTTCCAATACTCCCTGAGACACATTTACATCCGGGTCCTGATCCGGGTTTTCAGACACCCGATCATCGCCCTGATCATCCTGGTCACCCTGTTTTCGGGCGCTCTGGGTACAGTCTACTACGAAAAGATCAAAATCGATTTCTTCGCCAGCGACCCGATCCGGTTATTTTACGTCAGCATCGAAATGCCGGCGGGGACCGAACTGCGTACCACCATGGACAAGGTTTTACAGGTTGAGCACATCGTGAACGGGGAAATCGAACCCGGGGAAACCCGTTCGGTAGTGAGTTATGCCGGGCAGCTGCTGACCAAGACCGAGATCATTTTCAGTGAACAATACGGGCAAGTCCTGGTCTCCCTGAAACCAAAAGACAAAGTCAACCGGTCTGTGGATGAATTAATCCACTCCCTGCAAAAGAAACTGGCCGAAGTTCCCGGCATAGAAGAGCTTTCTTTTCTGCGTCTGGCTGGCGGCCCCCCGCTCACCAGGGCAATCAGTGTCAAGGTCCGCGGCGACAATCTGGATGAGCTCATCAACGCCTCTGAAGAAATCAAGCAATTCATGGCCGGGCAGCCAGTCTTTCATGAAATCTCGGACAGTAATCTTCCCGGTCAAAACACCCTGGACCTGCAAATCAACAGCGCCGCAGTACAACGCACCGGGATTGACCCGAATACTATTGGACAGACACTCCGACTCCTGGTTGACGGTGAAGTCGTCACCAACTTCCGCTATCTGGGCGAAAAAATCGACATCCGCCTGACGGCAGAAAACAATTTGAGCCAAATCAGTGAAATCCTCAGATTTCGACTGCCGACAAAGGACGGTAACCTGATCCCTCTCAATCAACTGGTTCACGCCACCTATTCCAACAGCCCGGACACCATTCGCCACTACAACTATCGCCGCAATATCACCATTGAAGCGGATATTCACAAGGGAATGACAGACGAGTTCAAAGCCAATCAAATGATACGGGAATTCTGGCAGTCCATTCGCCATCGGTATCCCAATATGGACCTCGATTTCAGCGGCGTAATTGACGATATACAGGAAAGCCTGAATGCCATCGGATTATTCTTCCTGATGGGTCTGGGATTGATCTACCTGATACTCGGCACCCAGTTCCGAAGCTATTTCCAGCCTTTTCTGATTATTATGACGGTACCCATGGCCGCAACCGGGGTCGTGCTCGGCCTGCTGATCAGCCAATATCCATTGAGCCTGTTCAGCCTTTATGGGATCGTAGCCCTGGCGGGCATTGCGGTAAATGCGGCGATTGTTTTGCTCTCGACCGCCAATGCCAGGCTGAGATCGGGTATGAGTACCACCAACGCGATTATTTACGCTTCCCGTCGTCGGGTCATCCCGATTTTAATCACCTCGCTGACCACCATCGCCGGCCTGTTTTCACTGGCTACCGGTCTCGGCGGAGAATCACTCCTGTGGGGCCCGGTGGCCGCCTCCATGGTCTGGGGCCTAACCGTCTCCACCATGCTTACATTATTTTTTATCCCGTTACTCTACCGCTTGTTCATGCGTCCGTGGGAATCCCGAAGGGAGTACAGTTAATGACCTCACCCATCCGTATCGCCATCGCTGGCTTCCAGCACGAAACAAATACCTTCGCTCCGCACCAGGCCGACTACCCTGCCTTCGTCAAAGCCGATGGCTGGCCGGGGTTGACGTGCGGCAACGATCTGCTTGCCGAATTCCCTGGGCTGAATATCCCGATCTCGGGATTTATCGAGGCGGCACGCAGAGACAACCGGCAACTGATTCCGATATTGTGGTGTTCAGCGGAACCAAGCAGCCTGGTCACCGATGATGCCTACGAGAAGGTTTCCAGCCGGATATGTGATTCCTTGCAGGCCACTGAGAACCTGGATGCGGTCTATCTCGATTTGCACGGCGCCATGGTGGTGGAAAGCTTCGAAGACGGCGAAGGCGAATTATTACGCCGTGTGAGGGCGGTGATCGGGCCGGACATGCCGCTGGTCGTAAGCCTGGACCTGCACGCCAATATCACTGACGCCATGATCGAACAATCGGATGCAATCACGGTTTTCCGGACTTATCCGCACCTCGACATGGCGCAGACCGGAGCCCGGGCTCATGCCTTGCTGAACAACATACTGTCAACTGGAAAAATGGTCAGCGGCATGAGGAAAATCCCTTTCCTGATCCCATTGACATCCCAGTGTACCGACCATGAACCATGCAAGTCGATTTACCGCGACCTTGCCTGCCTGGAACAGACCAGCCCGGCTGTCGTCAGCGCTGAATTTGCCCCCGGATTTCCGTCTGCCGATATTGCCCAATGCGGCCCCGCGATATTGATACATGGCCGGGATCAGGCATCCGTGGACTCCGTGCTGGACGACTGCCTGCAACAGATTGTCGATGCCGAGCCACAGTTTGTTTCCCGGCTGCTTTCTCCCGATGAGGCCATCCGGCAGGCCATGCGATGGCACACGGACAAACCGGTCGTCCTTGCCGATGTCCAGGATAATCCCGGCGGCGGAGGCACATCGGATACAACCGGCTTGCTAAAAGCATTGGTAAGCAATCAGGCCAAAGGCGCGGTACTGGCCATGCTGTACGATCCGCAGGTCGCTGAACTTGCCCATCAGTCCGGAATTGGACAACAACTGGAGGTCCGGTTGGGAGCCAAATCCGGCTTCCCGGGTGTATTGCCATATCAGTGTACGGTTAAAGTTGAGGCGCTCGGCGACGGCCGCTTCACCTGCACCGGCGAGATGTACCGGAATATCGAAGCGCAGCTTGGGCCAATGGCCTTGTTGCGAATCATCGACGCTGGCAGCGATGTCCGCGTGATTGTCAATAGCGAACGAGCGCAATGCCTTGATCTCGCGATGCTCCGGCACCTGGGCGTCGAACCCACCAAACAGCGCATACTCGCAATAAAAAGCACCGTACACTTTCGCGCGGATTTTGATCCGATCGCGGCTGAAACACTGCTGGCCTGTGCGCCGGGGGCGCTGTCGTGCAAACTCGAAGAACTGCCCTACCGCAATTTACGACCCGGTATCCGGGTCGCGCCAATGGCATCGGCAATATGATTACCGGGGCAACCCCCCCTTGACAGGGGTCAGCCCGGCTTATGGATTACCGCTTCCGCGGGAATGACGGGGTTGGCTGACCGGAATCCACAACCCCCCGGATTCAATCTTGACCGCAACCGGCGGCCCATATCCGGGAGACGATGTCCCGGACCTCCGGAACATCCGGTTTTTTCTGATGACATAGCCAGTCGATCAACAGCGAATCGTCGTATTCCAGCAACGAGTGAAACTCAGCCCTGGCTTGTTCGGACAGCCACTGGTAGTGCGACTCGACAAATTTTTCCAGGGTCAGGTCGAGTTCCCGGGTGCCTCGCCGGCATTTCCACAGAATTCGTTTCAGTTCATTGTGCCCTTGCATCGGGATTTCGCCGGAATCCTGCCGTCCGCCTGCGCCTGGTCACCTGATCACCGGTCACTGGTCGCCGGCAGCCGACTACTTCCTGCGCTGGATCGCAGACTTGATTTCTCCAATCGCTTTGGCGGGATTCAAGCCTTTCGGACAGGTGTTGGTGCAATTCATGATCGTATGGCAACGGTACAGCTTGAAAGTGTCGTCCAGTTCATCGAGTCTTTCATCAGTGGCTTGATCACGGCTGTCCGCAATCCATCGGTAAGCCTGCAACAGGGCCGCCGGGCCGAGATAACGATCGCTGTTCCACCAGTAGCTTGGACAACTGGTCGAGCAACAGGCGCACAGGATACATTCATACAAACCGTCGAGTTTTGTCCGGTCCTGTTCTGACTGCAACCGCTCATTGTCAGGTGCGGCCTCCTCGGCCTGCAACCAGGGTTTGATCGATGCATATTGCGAATAAAAATTGTTCAGGTCGGAAACCAGATCCTTGATCACAGACATGTGAGGCAATGGGTATATCCTGATATCCCCCTGGATTTCATTGGCTGAACAAATGCAGGCGAGCGTATTGACGCCATTGATGTTCATCGAACAGGAACCACAAATCCCTTCACGGCAGGAGCGGCGGAAAGTCAGGGTGCTGTCAATATTGTCCTTGATCCTGATCAGGATATCCAACACCATCGGTCCACAGGCTTTGATATCAACTTCATAAGTATCAATCCTGGGATTCTCGCCAGTATCCGGGTTCCAGCGATAAACATGGACCGGACGTAATTCACCAGTACTCGAATCGGTAAATCGTTTTCCCTTTTTTATACGGGAATTGGCAGGCAGTCTGAACTCAGCCATCAGTATACTCTTTCCCTGGGTTTAATATATTCAACTTCATCGGTCAACGTATAGTCATGTACAGGCCGATAGTCAATCACCGGATTACTGTCAACCTCTTTTTGCCAGGCCAGGGTATGTTTCATCCAGTTCTGGTCGTCGCGATCCGGATAATCCTCCCTGGCATGGGCGCCACGACTCTCTTTTCGATTGATTGCCGAATGTATCGACACCCTTGCCTGACGAAGAAGGTTATCCAGTTCCAGGGTTTCAACCAGGTCGGTGTTCCAGATCATCGATCGATCAGTAACCTTGACATCGGCAAACCGCTCGCATACCTGCCTGATTTTGCCGATTCCCTCTTGCATCACCTCTTCTGTCCGGAATACCGCACAAAAATTCTGCATGATTTTTTGCATATCGAGTCGAATATCAGCAGTCGTCGAATCGCCATCGGCATAACGCAGCCTGTCAAAACGATCAATAATCTCTTCCCCTGTATTTTTCGCCAGGCGCACAGCCGCCCCTCCCGAATCGATAATGTCTCTGGCCCGATGAGCTGATGCCCTTCCAAAAACCACGATATCCAGAAGCGAGTTGGAACCGAGTCTGTTGGCGCCATGCACGGATACGCACGCGGCCTCTCCAATCGCCATCAGACCAGGAACAATATGCTCGGAGTTTCCATCTTTCAACGTAACCACCTGACCATGGATATTGGTTTGTATGCCGCCCATATTGTAGTGAACCGTGGGTATTACCGGAATCGGCTCCCGGGTTACATCGACCCCGCCAAATATCCGGGCGGATTCAGAAATGCCGGGCAATCGTTCAGCCAGTACTTCCGGCCCGAGATGTTCCAGGTGCAAATGAATGTGGTCTTTTTCTTCACCCACACCCAGCCCGTCACGGATTTCCAGCGTCATTGAACGACTTACCACGTCGCGTGATGCAAGATCCTTGGCATTCGGCGCATACCGCTCCATGAACCGCTCACCCTTCGAGTTGGTCAAATATCCTCCCTCACCCCTGGCTCCCTCTGTAATCAGGCAGCCCGAACCATAAATTCCGGTAGGATGAAACTGAATGAATTCCATATCCTGAAGCGGCAATCCGGCACGAAGCACCATACCCCCGCCATCTCCTGTACAGCTGTGTGCGGATGTTGCAGAAAAATACGTACGGCCGTACCCACCTGTGGCCAGCACCACCAGTTTTGCTGCAAACCGATGCAACTCTCCCCGGTCCAGATCCCATGCCATCACGCCCTGGCATTGATCGTCCTGCATGATCAGATCAACAGCAAAATATTCAATGAAGAATTCAGCCCGGTGTTTGAGTGCCTGCTGGTAAAGGGTATGCAGAATTGCATGGCCGGTCCGGTCCGCCGCCGCACAGGTACGCTGTGCCTGTCCTTCGCCGTAATGCGTCGTCATGCCGCCGAAGGCACGCTGATAGATCTTGTTTTCGGCAGTACGCGAAAAGGGGACACCGTAATGCTCCAGTTCAATCACTGCATTCGGGGCTTCCTTGCACATGTACTCGATCGCATCCTGATCGCCCAGCCAGTCAGAGCCCTTGACCGTGTCATACATGTGCCAGCGCCAGTCGTCTTCCCCCATATTTCCAAGAGCGGCGCTCATACCGCCCTGGGCGGCAACAGTGTGACTCCGGGTGGGAAACAACTTGGTAATGCAAGCCGTGCTCAAACCTTCCAGCGCCATACCGAAGGTAGCCCGCAGTCCGGCTCCTCCTGCACCGACCACTACCACATCATACTGGTGATCGATGATCTTGTATGCGCCAACCCCGGTCACAAGGCAATCCTCAATACGGCAATAATGGACATCAGTGCAGACAACGATAAGATTCCCTTGCTCAGCAGGAGGCTTACGGTTTTCAGACCCTGGCTGTGAATATAGTCTTCTACCACTACCTGCACACCGAGCCAGGCATGATAAAACATGGTTGCAAGATACAGGATCAACAACACCGCCGCCCAGGGCTGCGACATCCATGCAACCACTTCATCGAATCGGCTGGCCGTATGACGGATAATCGAAAACATGAACCAGATAGTGAGTGGGACCAGCATCATCGCAGTCACGCGCTGGGACCACCAATGGCGGGAACCCTGTGTTGCAGATGTCATATCAGCCAGACTCCTGCCGTCAACAGAATCGCAGCCACTACCGTAAGCCTGCCGGAAAGGTAAACGATGGAGAGATCATAACCATATCCGTAATCCCAGAACAGATGGCGAATGCCATTGAACAAATGATAACTGGTACAGGCTGTCCAGATCACCAGCAATCCTTTGCCCACCGGGGAACTCAACCACTGTCTGATACAGTCATAAATCTCTTCCCCCATGGTTACACTCTGAAACCATAGGGCAATGACAACTGCACCGATAGCGATCATGATTCCAGTTGCCCTGTGAAGAATGGACAATACAGATGTGAGTTGAGGCTTGTAGACCTGCAGATGCGGAGAAAGCGGGCGGTCAGGTCCATTATCTGTTATCTTCATCACTTGATTTTAACTGATAAGCACACCATGTATACTTGGTTTTCTGAATCATCGCAATAATATTCCAGGAGTCACTCGAAGTGACCCTGCAATTCACCGACCACTTTGCATTGATAACCATCCAACCGTCCAGAAATATGATCCCATTGACACAAGCACAGTTAGACGCAATGCTGGACAATGAAAAACCCGGTCAGCACTACATTGATCCGGGTCCGTTGTCCTTGCTCCGCATACAGGGAGAGGATGCAGAATCATTTCTGCAAGGTCAATTGAGCAACGATATTACCAAACTCGGTCACGGTCAGTCCCAGTTGCATGCCTATTGCAACCCCAAGGGCCGCACACTCGCTATCCTGAGAATAATGCGTAGTGAAAATGGCTTTTGGGCATTGATTCCGAATGATCTGGTGGGGTCATTCTCAAAGCGAATCAAAATGTATGTGATGCGTGCCAAAGTGACGATTGAAATCGAATCGGATTTCCACTGCCTGGGATTTGTCGGGGAGGTCGATTCGCCAGGCCAGGAATTCATGGCATCAGGCGGCAACATCTATTGCGTGGATGAACCACGGTTACGCTATCTGCTGATTGGAAACGATGATCTGATCAAGCGAATCTCCAACCATGACAATACGGCAGTTTTTAATGGTGACTACTGGCGAGCGCTGGATATTCTTTCAGCCATCCCCCAGGTGTACGCAAACACGGTTGAAACCTTCATTCCCCAGAACATTAACCTCGAACTGGTTGACGGTGTCAGTTTCAAAAAAGGCTGTTTCCCGGGGCAGGAGATTATTGCAAGGCTGAAATATCTCGGCAAATCAAAAAAAAGATTGATTGTAGCCAGGGTCAATTCCGTCAACCCCGTTGTTCCAGGTGATGCAATCTACACCAGCGACAACCCGGACTCAAAAGCCGGAACAGTCGTGGACTCTGTTGGACTTGATGATCGAATCAATCTGATATCCGCCATGGTGCCCGCAACATCGATCGATCACGGTGTATTGGCCGTCGGTTCGGCTGCGGGCGATCAACTCGAACGAATAGCCATGCCTTACGGTATTCCTGTTGGATAATGAATCTATATCTTTAGAAGAATTGGAAATTTGTCCCGAATCGCACTATCGATTGCATTATCAATGTAATAGGGTCGATGCTGATCAAGGATTTCCCGGACAACCTGCTGACTGCGCGTATAAAGATCACTGGAACCCGCTTTCTCCCATGCGTCAGTGGGAGTGCGATCGGATAACTCCGGGTACAGATACTCCGATTCTATATAGTTCAGGGTCTGGCTGTGCCCAAGAAAATGGCCGGGGTTGATAACAGATTCGCGAATGACCGCCACTGACAGGGTTTCATCGCTGACCTCGATGCCGCGGGTCGCACGCAGAACCAACCCCAGAATCTCATCATCAATAACCAGGGATTCGAAACTGCAACCCATCAGGCTACCCATCATTCCCGCCGCTTCACAGACGCGATTTGCGCCAGCCATTGCAGCCAGCGTCAATGAGACGCCTTTCTCGAAACCGTGCTGCACATCAGGGATTTTGGAATCTGTCATGCCTGCCGCGACAGAATTGGGAAGATCATAGAATATGCCCATCTGTACGGCTGCAGCGGACAGCAACGCCTCCTCTGCACTGCCTCCGGAAAATGAACCCGTACGCAAATCGGTAATAAAGGGCCACGCGGCGAAAGCCATCGGGCAACCGGGGTTGATCAGATTGACGACTGCAAGGCAGGCCAGGGTTTCTGCAATGACTTGCGCCAGGATGCCTGCCAGGGGCGCCGGAGCGGTGGCCCCGCTCTGGGGCGCTACCGCAAGGTCACTGGTCAAGCCAAGCCGGCTGGCTTCCATCATCACCTGCAGATTTTCCAGCCCGAATCTCAGCGGTGAAACGATCGGACAACCCCCAAAAATAGCAAATGGCTCTTTTTGAAATCTGCCTTCTTCACCCAAAACCATATCAAACATTTCGACCGCAGGGCGGACACTTTTCGAGCTTCGAAAAGCAAAACAAAGGGGTTTCTCTGTCGCCGCCATCATCGCATACGGGATATTGATGTCGTGCTCGAAATCATCCGTGACATCTGTAGGAACCACAGTATCGCCCACCATGTGAATGTTATCGAGTTTATCGGTCAGCCGGGTGAAGTCGTAAATATCCTGAAGTGTGGATGCACGGTAGCTTTTGGTTTCAGATTCGAATGTCGATACTGCCGAGCCTGATGTCGCAAAATACACTTTCGAACCGCTGCATTCAATGTCACCTGTTCCTTTCCGGGCCCCTCTTGCGTGAACCACGAAGTTACGCGCGGCGCCTGCGATAATGTCTTCGATCAGAGCTTCGGGGAAACACAGTCTATTGTGTTCATTCAGAAAAGCCCCTCCGGGCAATACCGTTTCCAGCAGCTCTTCGGTCCAGTCCTTTATTCCGATTGTCGCCAGAATCTCCAGGGCTGCCTGATGCACCTGCTCCATGTCATGTTCGCTCAACGGTTTATAACTGCCCCCGCGAATACCGGGCCAGACCGCCAGCGAAGTGGTTTGCGCCTGTCTTTTGGTTCTGCGTGCATTCCGGCCTCCTTCGCGCCTCCTCGGGCCGCGGGACCTGTCCGGGCTTTTATTGTTTTCGTCGGTGGAAGCTGTGTCAGTCATGTATGGCAAGAGTGAGGTCGGGTGAGTATCACCCGGTGAGAGAGGGGATTTCCCGCATGAACAACTGGTTTTCGACCATCTCAGGGTCCATCTGAAAATTACGCGCAGCCAGGTGGCCGTAAAATACTGCATCAGCAATCAGTCCCGGTGCGAGTGCATCGCCGATCACTTCAAGGGTGGCAAACTTATTGTCGCTTTTGTTGATCTCAAGTAATGCGTTGGCAAGGTGATTGTTCGGTTGTCTTTCAGTAACCAGGATCAATGTGTTGCATTCGTAAACACGATCCTTGCCACCAAAAATGCACTGGGTGACAAGCTGATTATTATTTACGCTTTTCACTGCCTGGTTGGTAGAAATACTGACCCCCTGTGAAATCAGCGCCGAGTGAATCCTGTGTTGTTCCAGAGTGTTGCTGGTCCATGCAGAAGCAACGCCAGCCGAAGTTATGTATCTTATATTCGGGTGTGTTGCCGCAAGTTGCTCGGCAATCACCCCGCCCATATAGGATTGCTCGTCATCATAAATGATAACCGGCCCCGGCTCAGGGGTCAGTCCGGCCATGATATCATCGGGCGTCATGACACTGATCCCGGTATCGAATTCCATCGCGGTACGGGAACTTCTGCCTGCCCCGTCACGACGCCAGTGCGCCCCGGTTGCGATAAACACATGGGGGATTCCCAGCTCAACAATGTTGTCTGCATCCATTTCGCTTTGCAGATACAGATTGACAGTGGCGGACTGCTCCAGTTGGATGATTCGATAGTCACTCACCCGCTTCCATGCCGACAAACCCTTCAGTTGAGACTCCCTGACCACTCGACCACCCAGCCGGTCTGATGCTTCAGCCAGAATGACATTATGGCCACGCCGGTTCAACTGCAATGCACATTCCAGACCCGCGGGTCCGCCGCCCACGACTACAACCGGTTCGTCACTCGATTTTGGCTGGATCTTCTCCGGATGCCAGTTCCTTCTCCATTCTTCACCCATCGTCGGGTTCTGGGTGCATCGGATGGGAATACCGGTGGTGTCGCAAGAAACACAGATATTGCAGCCGATACACTCGCAGATATCCTCAACCCGATTATCCCTGATCTTGTTCGGCAGGAACGGGTCTGCGATGGACGGTCGGGCAGCGCCAATAAAATCAAGATGACCTTTCTTGACAAGTGCAACCATTCGATCAGGCGAGGTATACCTCCCTACCCCGACTACCGGCTTGGATGTCAGTTGTTTTACGAATGCGGTATACGATTCCTGGTAGCCCTCTTCGGGGGCATGTCTCGATGTCTGTGAATCGTTGTCCCAGCCCGCAACATTGACATCCCACAGATCAGGAAATTCAGCCAGCATTTCGACAATTTCCCTGCCTTCTTCCCGGGCCTGCATACCATTGGCGCCCGCCATGTCATCTACCGCCAGTCGAAATGCGATGGCGCATTCCCCAGCAGCTTCATCCAGCGATTCTTCCAGTAACTCCCTGGTCAGGCGAACCCGGTTTTCCAAAGAGCCGCCATATTCATCGGTACGCTGATTGAACGCCGGATTCAGGAACTGATGCGCCAGCGTCATGTGGTGACCGGCGTATACATAGATAATATCGAAACCTGCAATTTTGGCATTCCTGACTGCGTTTCGATGCCATTTGCGCAAGTCCCGGATATCGGATCGGGTCATCGCCCGGGCCTGCCGCGGATACAGGTCTTCAATCGTTCGTCCGCTGGGCGAAAGCGGAGGGATGCGTGAGAACAGGTTGGGTGCGTGATGACCATTATGGGCCAATTGAATACCGACCAGCGAACCGTGCTGATGCACAGCCTCGGTCATCAGGGCCAATGCAGGTATGTCCCGTTGATCCCACAGGCGTTGTACCGCATACGGCGACAAGTCGGAGCTTGGATGAATCTCGGTCTCCTCCGTACACACCACCGCCCAGCCGCCTTGCGCCTTCATACCGCGCATCGCGGCATGGCCCCGCGGTCTCAGGTGGCCGAATCCGTTACAATGGGGAACCTGATAAAAACGATTACGTGCTGTGACAGGCCCGATTTTTACGGGTTCAAAAAGGATCGCATACCGATCAGAAACGGTCATCAACCCTGTCGACTCAAGATATAATTTTACCGGCCACTGACACCGGGGAGGGTATTACCCTGCCCGGTGTATGATAAATCAATGAATCCGAACCGTTTTCCATTCACCGTCAGTGATCTCAAGCTCTTTGTAGCTGCCGAACACTTCGCCTACTTCATTGAACTCGACATTGGTCGCGCCCTGATAGTTGACTTCCCCGCCATCCGCCAGAATTTGCAGTGCCTTACCCAGCTCACCGGGACCGATTTCCTCGCCCGGTGCATTCGCCACAGACATGATGTTGTCCCGGATGGCAGCCCGGTCGGCCGAGCCTGCTGCCTGAATGGCGAGAACCAGCAAAGCGCTCGCATCATACGCCTCGGGTACGAAGGCGCCATCGCCCTTGATCTCGTTTGAGTTGGCGTAGTCGACAAACGCATCTGCTCCTGATGCCCCGCCAGGCAGGGTCGCAACAGAACCATTGAGACCAGCGCCGATGGCATCCGTCAAGGATTCGCCAACCATGCCATCCGCCATCACAAAGCCTGTGAAGGCATCTGCATCGACTGCCGCCTGGATGATACCCTTGCCGCCCTGATCAACGTATCCGAATACCACCAGGTGTCCGGCGCCGGAAGCCGCAAGGGCGCCGACTTCAGCAGAGTAATCCGCTTTGCCATCTTCATGCGCCGCTGTGATTGCAACCGTCCCGCCATTGGCTTTGAATGCACCGCCGAATGATTCAGCCAACCCTTTGCCATAGTCGTTGTTGGTGTAGGTGATGGCTACCTCGGTAATGCCCCGATCTTTCAGAATATCGGCAAGGACCTGTCCCTGACGGGCATCCGATGGAGCTGTTCTGAAGAAATAGCCATTGTCATCAATTGTTGAAAGCGCCGGTGAAGTGGCCGATGGCGAAATCATCACAACGCCATTGGGGATAGCCACATTGTTGGCAATTGCGGTCGTTACGCCGGAACAATCAGCGCCCATTATTGCCGCAACCGCGTCAGCAGTGATCAGACGCTCAGCAGCCGAAGATGCAGCCGCAGCATCAATACATGTAGAGTCACCACGAACACTGACAATGGTTTTCCCACCAAGCAGCATTCCGGATCCGGAGGCTTCGGATAACGCAAGCTCTGCGCCACTGGCCATATCCGGCGTCAGCGATTCGATGGGTCCTGTAAATCCGAGGATGACACCGATTTTGATATCATCAGCCAGCGCCGGCGCGGACAGGATAGCAAGTAATGCGGGTATTAATATGGTCTTTTTCATCGTGCCTCCTACTAGGCAAAGTGTTGATAATTCCGAAGAACAGGTCACTTGGACCGGAATAATCCGAAGCCATCGAGTATAACCCAACTGATAACGCGAACCAACCTGCCGCCTTTCCCGCGAAGCTTGTCTCCGGCCCCTGTCAGGGAGCGGGTATCCACAACCGGCGCCCCTCGTCATGATCACTTGCATGCCTGATTTCCCCTGAATTCGGGCCGGATCAGGTGGGGGAATTAGATTTTTTCCGGACCCGTTCCGGCAACAACCCTCCCGGGCTGTATCGCAAGACCAGCAACAACACAAATCCCATAAAAAACAGGCGCATATGTTGCGCATTTGCGATCAGATGATCCCTGACCGGGTTGCCATCCTCCATCCATCCGGTTGCCGACTCCATTAACCAGACACCCACCGGCTCTGCTTCTATCCATACCAGCCAGATCAGGAAACCGCCGAGTACCGACCCCATGTTATTGCCCGAGCCACCTACAATGACCATTACCCAGATCAGAAAAGTATAGCGCAGAGGATTGTATGTGGTGGGTGTGAACTGGCCATCCAGGGTTGTCAGCATGGCGCCGGCAATGCCAATTACGGCCGAACCAATTACAAATATCTGAAGATGACATCGGGTCACGTCCTTTCCCATCGCGCCCGCCGCAGTTTCATTATCACGAATAGCGCGCATCATACGGCCCCAGGGCGAATTCAATGCCCGTACACTGAGTAATAAAATGATGATCAGTACCGACGCAAACAATCCGGCATAACAGAGTTTTACAAAAATGCTCGAGCCGGCGATGACCAGTTGCTTCAACGCAACGATACGATCTGTCTCATTTAATGAAGATAATCCGGTCGCGTTCCAGCGGGCAATGAAATCGACAAACCAGGCACTGTTTTGTAACTCGATTTCATAGGGAACGGGGCGCGGCAAACCTGTGACGTTTTTTACGCCCCGTGTCAGCCAGTCCTCATTTTTCAGGATCGCAATGATAATTTCTGAAATCCCCAGGGTGGCAATGGCAAAGTAGTCTGCGCGCAGTCCGAGGGCGACCTTGCCAATCAACCAGGCTGCGCCTGCGGCGAACAGCCCGCCGATCACCCAGGAAAACAGTACCGGCAATCCGATGCCACCCAGAAATCCCGTTTTTGCCGACTCGACCGCTTCAATTGAAGTCACCGCCGGGTCCAGAAAATAACGGGTCATGAACAGACCGGTAATGATGACCGCCGCCATAGCTGAAGCACGTCTGGGGCCACGAGGCCATCGTTTGTACAGCCATCTCGCCAACACGATGGTAATCACGAAGCAAATCAGCGCCAGCAGCAGGTTATCCGATCCCGCCTGCCAGGCGGCCACCACGGGTGCGCGGGATACCAGAACCACACTGACGCCGCCCAATGCGGCAAAACCCATGACGCCAACATTCAACAACCCCGCATAACCCCATTGCATATTGACACCAAGCGCCATCACTGCGGAAATCAGGCACAGGTTCAAGATGCCGAGCGAAACCGACCAGGATTGAACAAAGCCGATAATCAGGAACAAAACGCCGATGACGGCAAATGACCAGCAGGCTTTTTGTGTATTGGTCATCCAGGCCTGCCTTTCACAGTACCTTGCCTTTAAAAATGCCGGTCGGCTTGATCAGTAACACCAGCACGAGAATCATGAACGATACCGCAAATTTGTAATCGGTAGACAGCAATTGCATCAATCCCTGCGGCTCAAGGCTTTGCGGCAGCAGATAGATAAAAACCTTCTTGTATGCGTAGGTGACGATCACCTCGGAAAACGCAATTACATAACCGCCAACAATCGCGCCAATCGGGTTGCCGATACCACCGACGATGGCGGCGGCGAACATGGGTAACAACAGTTGCAGGTAGGTAAACGGCTTGAAGCTCTTGTCGAGGCCGTAAAGTGTACCGGCTATGGTTGCCAGGATGGCAGCGAGTATCCAGGTAACCTGCACCACCCTGTCCGGATTGACACCGGACAACAGGGCAAGGTCTTCATTGTCCGAATAAGCTCGCATCGACTTGCCGGTACGGGTTTTCTGCAACAGCCAGAAAAGCGCGAAAACGCAGATCAGAGCGATGACTACAGTCAACCCCTGGGAAACCTTGATACTCAATCCCTCATTCAACCCGGTCATCACTTTGAATTCGCGGGCGCTGATAATGAAACGTTCACCATCCAGAAAAATCCGGTCATTCGGGCCGATCACAAATCGTACGATACCGTTCATCATCAACATCACGCCAATTGAAGCGATCATCAGCGTCACTGGTCTGGCATTTTGACGGCGAAAGTGGCGGTAAACCAGTTTATCGGTCACGGTCACCATCACAATCGTTGCCAGGATTCCGACTGGCAGTGCGAGCAATGCAGTCGGTAACGGACCCAGGCTGACCCCGATTGACTGTAACCACCAGGTCATCAGGATGGTGATCATGGTACCGAAGGCCATGATGTCGCCGTGGGCGAAATTGGCAAATCGCAAAATACCGAACACCAGCGTGATTCCAAGCGCGCCGAGCGCAAGCTGTGAACCGTAGGCCAGCCCCGGCACGATGACAAAATTCAACAGTAATACAATCGCGTTGAGCGCGTCGATAATTGCTTGCATCTATCCCCCCAGAAATGATCTGCGTACTTCGGGGTCCGCCAGCAATGCCTGGCCTGTGTCGGTATAACGATTCTCGCCTACAACCAGTACAAAACCGGTATCAGCGATACCCAGGGCCTGCCGGGCATTCTGTTCAACCATCAGGATCGAGACGCCGGTGTTCCTGATTTCCAGAATACGGTCGAACAGTTCATCCATCACTATCGGCGAAACCCCCGCTGTGGGCTCATCAAGCATCAATACCGAAGGCCGGGACATCAGTGCGCGCCCAACCGCAACCTGCTGGCGTTGTCCGCCTGACAGTTCACCCGCCAACTGATCCTTTTTCTCCTCAAGAATCGGAAACAGCCGACAAATCTGATGCCGGGTCTCACCCGTATCATCCGCATTTAAAAACGCCCCCATCTCAAGATTCTCCTGCACACTCATCGAGAGAAAAACATTGCTGTTCTGCGGTGCAAAGGCAATGCCTCTCGCGATTCGATCCTGAACCGACAGGTGCGATATCTCATCCGAATTCAGCCGGACTCTGCCGGCTTTCAATTTCAACATGCCCAGCAGCGCTTTCATCGCGGTTGATTTGCCAGCCCCATTGGGGCCGACAATGACCGCAATTTCTCCCTCGGCAACATCCACCGTACAGCCTTTCAGAATATCACTGCCGTGGTAGCCGCCGACCATTTTCTCACCGATCAACGCACATTCCGTCTCGCCCGATTTTGAGCTGTTTCGGCCTGGCGAGGCTGCGGACACGGACTTGTTTTTGAGACCACGCCCAAGATAGGCTTCGATCACTTCCTCGTTGTTCTGCACTTCTTCGGCAGTACCCTCGGCCAGTACCGCGCCTTCCGCCATACAGATCACCGGGTCGCACAGGCGGCGGATAAAATCCATGTCGTGCTCGATCATGCAGAAAGTATAGCCCTTCTCCCGATTGAGCTTGATGATGGCATCACCAATATCACGCAACAGGGTTCGGTTGACCCCTGCGCCGACTTCGTCAAGGAAAACGATCCTGGCATCCACCATCATGGTACGGCCAAGTTCCAGCAGCTTTTTCTGGCCGCCGGAGAGATTGCCTGCCAGTTCATCAGCGACCGTCCCCAGATTCAGAAAATCGATCACCTCCCGGGCCTTCTGATAGATCGCATCTTCTTCCCGTGCAACCCTGCCGGGATGGAACCACGCGTGAATCAGGCTTTCGCCGGATTGTCCCGGCGGGACCATCATCAGATTCTCGGTCACAGACATCCGGGAATACTCGTGTGCAATCTGGAAGGTTCGCAGCAGTCCTTTTGCAAAAAGCCGATGGGGTTTCAGGCCGGTGATATCCTCACCGTCCAGCAGCACCCTTCCGTCAGTGGGTGCATGCAACCCTGCGACGGTATTGAACAACGTGGTTTTGCCCGCTCCATTGGGACCGATCAAACCGGTAATGGAGCCCTTCGAGATGTTGATTGAGACGTCGTCAACTGCCTTCAGTCCACCAAAATGCTTCGAAAGGCGCTCAATACTGATCATGACTGGATTATCGCTGCACTGGAGTCTTGATTCAAACCTGTTCTGTATTTTTGTACAATGGATAAAAAACCGGGAGACCAGGAACAGGCTGATGAGTTTCAAAAAAGTGGCAGTAATAGGCGCGGGCACTATGGGTGCAGGTATAGCAGGCCAGGTGGCCAATGCAGGTATAGAGGTTTTGCTGCTGGATTTGCCCGGTGACGCCGACAATGTAAATGCCCCGGCCGAGCGGGGTTATCAACGGCTGTTGGACCCGGATCAACCGGGGTTGATGAACAAAAAGGCGGGGCAACTGATAACCCTGGGCAATACCAGGGATGACTTTGACAGACTGGTTGATTGTGACTGGATTGCAGAAGCTGTAGTTGAGCGTCTGGACGTCAAAAGAGATCTGTACAAACGCCTCGATCAAACCTGCAGCCGCCAGGCGATCATTACCTCAAATACTTCCACCATACCGATCAGATTACTGGTCGGGGAAATGCCGGAATCCTTTCGCAAACGGTTCGCCATTACCCATTTCTTCAACCCGGTTCGATTCATGCGTCTGCTGGAACTGGTTCGGGGTGACTCCACCGCGCCTGAAGTTATCGACCGTTTGGACACATTTTGCGAACGGCAACTGGGCAAAGGCGTGGTTCGATGCCTTGATACTCCCGGTTTTCTGGGTAACCGGGTCGGGGTATATGCGATTCAGTGCGCCCTGCATTCGGCATTCGAACTCGGCTTGACGCCAACTCAGGCGGATGCTGTTTTCGGACGACCGATGGGCATTCCAAAGACCGGTGTATTCGGCCTCTATGATCTGATCGGGATCGACCTGATGGCGGATGTGGTAACAAGCATGAGCAATATCCTGCCTGCGGACGATGCCTTTCACCTTGAAGCGGATGAAATCCCGTTGATGACAACAATGATCGAAAACGGGCAAACCGGCAACAAGCAGGGGAAAGGGTTTTATCGACATTCAGCGCATTCGACTGACCGGTTTGTGCTCAACCTGGCAACCGGGGAATATCAAAAGTTTGAAAGATTGAACCTTTCAATTGCCCCGGATTCAGAGAAAAACGGGATCAGGCATCTGCTTGAAGACGACTCGGTTTATGGGGAATTTGCCTGGAGGGTATTGTCAAAAACACTGTGTTATGCAGCCTCCCTGATTCCTGAAGTGGGCGATGATCCGGTCGGCATTGATGATGCGATGAAACTGGGCTACAACTGGATATCAGGACCATTTGAAATAATGGACGGGATTGGTGTGGACTATATGATTGATCGGCTTGTCTCGGAAAAGCGCGATGTCCCCGCATTTCTGTACAAGGCAAAAGGGTCGGGGTTTTATCAGGTGATAAATCGGGAACTTTGCGCAAGAACCGGCAACGGCCAATGGCAGGCTATTTCAAGACCTCAGGGTGTCGTACGGTTCAACGAGAAAAAACGAACGCTGTCTGCGAATAATTCCAACGAAATGGCGAGTTGGTATATTACTGACGATGCCGCACTGGTCGAATTTCACAGCAAAGCGAATGCGCTGGATGCCGATTCGATGGCTATTCTGGAGGATGCGATCGAACAGGTTCCGATCAGGGGACTGAAGGGACTGATTGTTCATAATGATGCCCAGCATTTTTCCTGTGGCGTGAACCTGGGTGCAGTCAGAAAATATTATGAACGGGATGATCTTGATGGACTGGACCGGTTTCTGGATCACTTCCAGCAGACTGTCGGGGCGATGAGTCGGGCCGGATTTCCGGTTGTAGCGGCGCCAGTGGGTCTTTCGCTGGGTGGAGGATTCGAGGTAGTCCTTCATGCAAAACAGGTTATCGCACATGCCAATTCGGTGATGGGACTGGTCGAATCCCTGGTCGGAGTCGTTCCCTCCGGCGGAGGATGCAAGGAAATGCTGTATCGCTGGATTGATAAACTCGGATGCAGCGAGGATATCTCGGCAGCAAGCTGGAAGTCATTCATGAATACCGGATACGGGAGAACTGCGACATCACCACTGCTGGCGATTGGCCTGGCGATGGTCAGGAATAATGATCGATACGAAATGAACCGTGACCGGATATACGATGCCGCGGTCCGGGCGCTTGATTCCGGAGAAGGTCAGCAACCGTTCACGCGTCCGCATCTGGCCATGCCCGGTTTGCCTGTTTTTGTAGAAATGGTGAAATGGCTTGAGAAATCCAGGGAAGATGGCTTGTTGACGCCGCATGATGTTGTGGTTGGAACGGAAATTGCCCGAATCGTATCAGGCGGGGAAATTGAAGCGGGTACAACCTGGTCCGAACAGGATTTGCTGGACGCGGAGCGGCGCTCATTTCTGACACTGGTGAGTACTGACAGCACGCGGGCAAGAATTGGCAATATGCTGGATTTCGGCAAAACGCTACGAAACTGAATCGGAATCCGCCCCAACCATCATCGCAGAGCCTGCCCCCGGCTTGATCGGGGGGGCGGGGCCCCCATATATCGCGGGCAACCACAGAGGGTCGCCCCTACGCATCATAACTGCGGCCCCCATATATCGAACGCCGTCCCCCGCGCCTGTCCGGTCAACGTTGTGGATAAAACCGGCGGAGATGGTACGGAGAGGCGCGCCTACAGGTGATAACTGATTTCTTCGTGCTGGGTGATGTCCAACCCTTCGATTTCGTCTTCCTGTTCGACCCGCAGCGTAGTCACAAAAGAAACCAGCTTCAACGCGATGAAGGTAAAGATCATCACCCAGACAACGACAAATCCAACAGCGGCCAGCTGAATCATTACTTGTTCGCCAATTGAAGTGTCCATACCGACGCCGCCCAGACCTTCGGCGGCAAATATACCGGTCAGTACAGTACCAAGCGCGCCGCCCACACCGTGCACAGGAAAAACATCAAGAGAATCGTCTATATGAAGAACCACCTTGATCAGTTGGGTTGCCGAAAAGCAAACAGCACCAGCTGCGATACCGATCACCAACGCCCCCATGGGTCCAACAAAACCGGAAGCCGGCGTAATCGTTACAAGCCCGGCAACCATTCCGGTGACAATACCAAGAACACTGGGCTTACCACGCCTGATATATTCGATCGCTATCCACGTCAGCGATGCAGCCGCAGTACAGATATGAGTGACCAGCATAGCCATCCCCGCATCGGCGCCCGCAGCAACGGCGCTGCCAGCATTGAAACCAAACCAGCCGACCCACAGCATACTGGCGCCAATTACGGTAATCACCAGGTTATGCGGCGGCATTGGCGTCTGTGGAAAACCGTGGCGTTTCCTGATAACCAGTGCGCATACCAGCGCCGCAACCCCGGCGGTCAGATGCACCGCAGTACCGCCTGCAAAGTCCAGCACTCCAAAATTACTCATCCAGCCGCCGCCCCAGACCATGTGGCAGATCGGGAAATAAACCAGTAACAACCAGACCAGGGAAAACAGCATAACAGCAGAGAAACGGATCCGTTCAACAAAGCTGCCGACAATCAGAGCCACGGTAATGGTGGCGAAGGTCAACTGAAACATCACAAATACGCTTTCAGGAATAGTCCCCGACACTGAATCTCTCGACAATTCCTGCAGAAACAACTGATCAAGTCCGCCCACCAGATGATTCCATTCACCACCATCGCTGAACGAAAGACTGTAACCGACAATCAGCCACACCAAAGCTGTCAGGCAGGTAACTGTGAAACATTGCATCAATACTGACAGGGCGTTCTTGCTCCTGACCAGGCCGCCATAAAACAGGGAAAGCCCCGGGATGGTCATAAACAGGACCAACGCCGTAGAAGTCAGAAGCCACGCCGTATCACCGCTATCGACCTGCGCCAGCACGGTACCCGGCATACCCAGCAGCATAAGCAGCGTTGTAACTTTCAGTAATTTCATGTTCTCTTCTCCTTACAAATAAAATTTCCGGCACATTACAATGCGTCGGTGTCTTGTTCACTGGTACGGATACGCACCGCAGACTCAAGATTCTGAGTGAAAATCTTGCCATCACCGATCTTGCCGGTAGCCGCAGACTCCATGATTGAGTCGATTATCTTCCCGGAAATTTCAGACGGCACCGCTATTTCGATTTTTTTCTTCGGCAGGAATTTAATCTTGTACTCGGTACCGCGGTATTGCTCGGTATGCCCTTTCTGGTTACCGAATCCGACTGCGTCGGTCACAGTCATACCTTTTATTCCGATTTCGGATAGAGCTTCCTGAACCCGATTCAGCTTCGCAGGCTGAATAATTGCGATTATCAATTTCATGCTTTTTCTCCGATGGTTCAACTCCTGGTTCAACTTGGTGGTAGATTATGCAGTGGGTGACTAATCGTTCAAAACGATGTAAACTGATTTGTATATCTTTTTATATGATATATATCCGGAATACCGGCATGACTCTTCATCAACTTAAAATCATCACTACACTGATAGACAATAACCTGAACCTCTCCCTGACCGCGAAGAAACTGTTTCGGGTTCAGTCGGCTATCAGCAATCAGTTGATTCTGCTGGAAGAAGAACTCGGGGGTAAACTGTTTGAGCGTCGAGGTAAACGTCTGATCAAACTGACGCCGTTGTGTGAAACCCTGCTCCCGGAAGTCGAACGCACACTGCTCGCCGGGAGCAATATCAAGGCGCTGGCGCTGGAACGCACAAGCAGCGAAAAGGGAAACCTCAGGATTGCCACCACCCATACCCAGGCAAGATATTTTTTACCCCAGGTGATCCGCGAGTTCAGAACCGAGTATCCCGAAGTGCGGATGAGCATTTACCAAAGCAGCCCCGCTGAATTCCTGAGTATGCTGCGCCAGCGCAAGATTGACTTCGCCATTTTCTCCAGCGAAGAAGACGTACCGGCCAACTTCTCAAAAACGAAGTGCTACGCCTGGAATCGTGTATTGATCCTGCGGCAGGGTCATCCGCTGGAACATACGGCGATTGACCTCACCAAACTGGCGCAATACCCGATCATTACCTACATGCCTGACTTCGCTGAACGCAAAATCGTTGAAAGAACATTCAGCGAGGCCAATGTCGCGATTGACATCGCTTTCAGCGCTGGCGACACCGACATCATCCAGACCTATGTACGACTGAATCTGGGTATTGCCATCGTGGCACAAATGGCGCAGTCAAAATCGTCCCTGGCAGGGGATGACGAGGAACTGGTTTTTCGCGACCTCAGCCACCTGTTCACACCTTCAACCACATACAACGTACATCTTGAAGAACTGGCGCTTCGTGGCTACATGAACAAATTTTCCGAACTGCTGCAACACCACGGGCAGCAATTTCAAAAACAACTGGTTTGAAACCTGCGCTTTTTGCGCGGATCTACTGTTTCTGATTTTCTTCCCCGCTGCTGCGCATACGGGCTTCTTCGCTCAGGGCTGAATCGAATTCCTTGATATATACATCCCTGATATTGCGTAAAATGGTTTTATCGTCTGTATGACGCACGTCTATCCCCTTTTCGATAAATACGATATGTCCGGCTATATTACTGCTATGCCCACCGAATCGTTCAAGCGCCCGAATGCCAAGCACAATATCCACGAAATGGCCGACATTCCTGGAATCCTCCATGATGAATGTGCTCAGACGCCGCAGTATTGATTTCAACTGATCATCCAGTTTTGCGCTTTCGACCAGAACATCTGCCGCAAGATCAAGATTCAGCTCATCAAATGCCTGCATGGCCATATCCAGCATATTGATCACATAAGCGGAAAGAGAATGGATATCGCGTAATATTTCTTCGCTCGGCGGGGTTTTACCCGCTCTGAAAAAACGAATAGTCAAGCCGGCAATTTTCCTGGCTTCATCGCCGGATCGTTCCAGTTCCGCGACAATTTTCCCGACTGAGATCAGTTTTCTCAAGTCCCTGGCAACAGGCTGGCGTAAAGCTATCAGGCGGATGATTTCGTCATCCGCCTGCGAATCAAGATCATTCAGTTTTTTATCATTGCTGATAACTTCGTATGCTTTTTCCGGATTCTCGGTTTTCAGGGTATCCAGGGCGTCCTCAAGCTGACTGACCGCAAGCTTGCCCATTTGCAAGACCAGGTTATGGAGATACTGCATTTCATTATCAAAACGCTTGAAAATATGTCTTTCATCTTGAATGTTCATGATTGTTATCCCGCTAAACGGTAAAATCGGATCCGGTCAGCCAAAACGGCCAGTGATATACCCTTCTGTCAGCCGGTGCCGGGGGTTGGTAAAGATGGCGCCGGTGGGACCGACTTCCACCAACCTGCCCAGGTGGAAATAGGCTGTTCTCTGTGAAACCCGGGCTGCCTGTTGCATGGAGTGAGTCACAATGCAGATTGAATATTGCTTTCTCAGTTCGTCGATCAACTCTTCAATGGCTGCCGTCGCAATGGGGTCAAGAGCGGAACAGGGTTCATCCATCAGAATGATCTCGGGGCTGATGGCAATGGCCCGCGCAATGCACAACCTTTGTTGCTGACCGCCTGACAAACCGGTTCCGGGCTTGTCCAGCCTGTCGGCAACTTCTTTCCACAAATCCGCCTTACGCAGACTGCTTTCCACAATATCGTCCAATTCGGATTTACTGCCCGCCAGCCCATGCAGCTTTACTCCGTATGCGACGTTTTCATACAATGACTTCGGGAACGGGTTGGGCTTCTGGAAGACAATACCCACCCGGGCGCGAAGCAGAACCACATCCATGTCCTTGCTGTAGATATCTTCACCGTACAATTTGATGCTGCCGGACACCCTGCACCCGTCAATCGTGTCATTCATCCGGTTCAGACAACGCAGGAAGGTGGATTTCCCGCATCCGGATGGTCCGATCATCGCAATCACCTCGTTCTTCGCGATATCCAGAGACACATCGAAAATGGCCTGCTTGTCGCCATAAGACACATTGACGTTTCGGCTGGTCATTGCGGGATCATCGACATGAACGTTGCCGAACGTCTTGAAATCCGGATTCAGGACCGGGTCATCAAAGTTCGGATCAACGGCTGTCCGTTGCTCCTCTGTCGCTGCATTCATTGTGTCCGCGGTTCTGTCAGTGAGTGTACTCATAGTGTCATATCGAAGTTGTGGTTACCAGCGGCGTTCAAACTTCTTCCTTAACAGGACAATCAATCCATTGACCGCAATCAGGAACAGGAGCAGAACCATGATCGCAGCCGAGGTACGTTCGACAAACGCGCGTTCCGGGCTGTCTGACCACAGGTATATTTGCACCGGCAGCGCCGTAGCCGGCTCAAGCGGCCCTCCGGGAACGTCAACGATGAACGCCACCATCCCGATCACCAGCAAGGGCGCCGATTCACCCAGCGCCTGGGCCAGTCCGATAATGGTTCCGGTCAGCATGCCGGGCATCGCCAGCGGCGCCACATGATGCAGCACGGTCTGCACCGGCGAAGCGCCCACTCCAAGCGCGGCTTCCCGAATACTGGGCGGCACCGCTCCGAGAGCGGCGCGGCTGGAGATGATGATAGTGGGCAGCGTCATCAGCGCCAGCACCATCCCGCCTACCAGCGGGACCGAGCGTGGGAGGCCGAAAGCGTTGATATAAATTGCCAACCCGAGCAGTCCGAATATGATTGATGGAACTGCAGCCAGATTATTGATATTGACTTCGAGCAAGTCCGTTATCCGGTTCTTCGGAGCGAACTCCTGCAGGTAAATCGCCGCCGCGACCCCGATCGGGAAAGCCAGCAGCATGGTCACCAGCATGGTGAAAATGGACCCCATCGTGGCGCCGAAAATACCCGCCTGCTCCGGCTCACGTGAATCGCCAGCGGTGAAAAACGGGATGTTGAAGCGTTTTTCCACACGGCCGTCTTCCGCTAGCCGATCCACCCATCCGATGGTAATGTCCTTGATCCGCCGGTTCTTTTCGGGGACATCCCGGTCAATCCGGCCCTTGACAAAAACATCCACCTCGTCATCGGCCAGCAGCCACCAGGTCACCGGCCTGCCGATCAGCGATGGGTCCGCCATGACTTTTTCGCGTAGTTGGTATTGCGCTCCACCACTCATGATCCGGTAGAGGGCTTTTTTCTCCTTGCGCTTGGTGACTTCCGGGAATGTCTGGCGCAGCGCCGCCTTGATGAATCCGGCATAATCCGCCTTCGACAGGGATTCCCGGCTCAGGTCACCCCCGAAATCCTCAGCCATCAGATGGATATCCAGCCCGATATGCGTCTGCAATAACGCGGTATAGCCGTTGGAGCCGGTGGTAACCAGCAAAAATACCAGAAAGGCCAGCCCGCAAATAATCGATGACAGCCCGTACAGACGGAATCGGGTTTCCCGCGCGTAACGCCTGGCCAACCCCGCCTTGATGATCTCGACCTGGGTCATTCGTATTGTTCCTTGTATTTGCGGACCACCCGCAAGGCGATGACATTGAGGACCAGGGTGATGGCGAACAGGGTCAGTCCCAACGCGAACGCCGCCAGGGTTTTCGGGCTGTCGAATTCCTGATCCCCGATCAACAGGGTGACGATCTGCACGGTAACGGTGGTGACCGACTCGAACGGATTGGCAGTCAGATTCGCCGCCAGTCCCGCCGCCATCACCACGATCATGGTTTCCCCGATTGCTCGTGAAACCGCCAGCAGAATGCTGCCGACGATACCCGGCAGCGCGGCCGGCAGGACAACCCTCCGGATCGTCTCCGAGCGGGTCGCCCCGAGTCCATAAGAACCGTCACGCAATGCCTGGGGCACGGAGTTGATTACATCATCCGACAGCGACGACACGAAGGGCAGAATCATCACCCCCATAACCACCCCGGCCGCCAGAGCGCTTTCGCTGGAAACACTCATGCCGAAGGATTCCAGCGAATTGCGGATCAACGGCGCCACCGTCAAAGCGGCGAAAAAACCGTAAACCACAGTTGGAATGCCGGCCAGAATCTCAAGCAGGGGCTTGCCGAATGTCCGCACATGCCGGTTGGCGTACTCCGACAGGTAAATTGCCGACATCAACCCGAACGGTACAGCAATGAACATCGCGATTATGGTAATCAGGAAGGTCCCGGCGAACAGGGGAACAGCTCCGAACGCGCCGGACGATCCCACCTGATCGGAACGAATAGCGGTCTGGGGGGACCACTCCAGGCCAAACAGAAAGTCGGTGATCGGGATAACATTGAAAAACCGGATGGACTCAAACAACACCGACAGGACGATACCGACCGTGGTCAGGATGGCGATGCTGGTACAGGCAATCAGAAAAGTCTTGATCACCCTTTCAACCCGGTTCCTTAACGCCCGGTTCTTCCTGGCCAGGCTCAATGCGACCAGCATCAGGCACGGAGCCAAGATGAAAAACACGAAAAGAAGCGCCAGAATACTCATTTAACTGTGTTTTTCCTGTTTCTCAAAAAAAAGCGGCCACCCTAGAATCCGGTGGCCGCATGATACACTGATGTAAAATGGTTGTCACATACGCAGTGGAGTCAGATTAGCCGTATCGGATCGGAATTTTTCTCTTTCGCTGGTAGGCATCGGGATCAGCCCCTTGTCCACCAGATAGCCTTCTTCTCCAAAAGCCGCTTCGTTCGTAAACTCCGCCATGAATTCGGCAATACCCGGGATCAGGCCGACATGCGCTTTTTTGGCATAGAAGTAAAGCGGGCGTGAAACCGGATATGAACCATCCGCAATGGCCTCGAACTCAGGCGGAACACCGTCAATCATCGAACCCTGGATGACATCCGAATTCTGGTCCAGGAAACTGAAACCGAACACGCCGAGCGCCTTTTCGTTTTCCCGCAGCTTTTGCACGATCAGGTTGTCGTTTTCCCCGGCCTCCACATAAGCCCCATCTTCGCGAACAGTATGGCAAAGGGCTTTATACGCATTTTTGTCTTGTTTTTTCAGGGCCTTGATCCAGTCGAATGTCTTGCAGCCGCCTTCCAGAGCAAGCTCGGCAAAGGCGTCGCGGGTGCCCGATGTGGGAGGTGGTCCCAGCACTTCGATTTCCGAATCCGGCAACGCCGCGTTGACCTCTTTCCAGTTGGAGTGGGGATTCGGTATGGTGGATTCGCTGCCATCGGGATTCGGAACGTCTTTGGCGAGCGCAAGGAAAATATCCCTCAGAGTCAATTCCAGTTGGTCAACCTCGTTGGAATTACCCAGCACGATACCATCGTAACCGACCTTGACTTCGATCACGTCTTTCACTCCATTGGCCTGGCACTTTTCGAATTCCGAGAGCTTGATTCGACGGGATGCGTTGGTAATATCCGGGTGCGATTCACCCACTCCGTCACAAAACAGTTTCATGCCGCCACCTGAACCGGTCGATTCGATAATAGGGGTCTTGAAGCCACTGGTTTTACCGAATTTCTCCGCTACCACCGTCGCGAACGGATAAACGGTCGATGACCCGACAATCTGGATATAATCGCGGGCGCCCTGGGCAGAACCCGTGCCTGCGATAAATGTTGCCAAAGCAACTGAAACAATACTTTTTTTCATGGGATAACTCCGTAGTCAGTTAATCTGCCAGCATCAGTCCAAGGTTCTGTCATGTCTACAGTATGATGCCAGTGTTACAATATTTATGACATATTCGACACAATTATGACATATTCGACACACTCGACATAAGACGAAACGAAGGGCATTCCCCAGTAATATCCGCCAATCACATGAGACCTCTGCTTACAGCGCTTCGTGCCGTGGCCGAAATCACCCGGTTGCGCATTCTGTCGGTTTTACGCAATAGTGAACTGACCGTTTCTGAGTTGATGGAAATACTGGAACAAAGCCAGCCAAGGGTCAGCCGCCATTTGAAATTACTGTGCGACGCCGGATTGGTGCAGCGTTATCCGGAGGGCGCATGGGTCTTCCACCGACTCACGGATACCGGGAAAACGGCCGAATTCATCTCGTCAGTTCTGGACCTGATTGACATGCAGGATATTGACATCGCCCGCGATCAGCACAAACTGCAAAAAATCAAAAGCCGGAATGCAGCCATGGCTGCCGAATACTTTCGTAAAAATGCAGCAGAGTGGGATACGATTCGCAGACTCGCAGTACCGGAGAGTTATGTCGAGAAAAAACTGATTGACTGTCTTGATATCGAATATCCGGACCTGTTTCTTGACCTTGGCACAGGTACAGGGAGAATTCTCGAAATTTTCTCTCCCTATATCAAAAAGGGAGTCGGAATCGACATAACCAGGGAAATGCTGATGCTTGCACGCTCCAATCTCGATACGGCAGGCGCCAGGAATTGTTCGGTCCGGCATCAGGACATTGGCAATCTGATCCTGGAAGACAATTCCGTCGATGCCATCACAATCCATCAGGTATTACATTATCTGGACAGACCGGATAAAATTATCAGGGAAGCAACCAGAGTATTGCGCGCGCACGGTCAACTGATCATCGTCGATTTTCTCCCCCATGACCTGGAATTTCTCAGGGAAAAACACGCCCACCGCCGCCTTGGAATATCACCGCAGTCGATTTCACAGTGGGCCGGAAATTGTGGACTCAACCTGATCAGCGCGGAACAATTGTCGCCCGCGGGGTCAGACAGTCATAGCCTCAGTGTCGGATTGTGGAATTTAAGGAAGCAACCGTAGAATCCTGCAGATGCTCCGCGCTGGCCCTGAATCCGGAACGGATATTTGCCGACACAGAAAAATGATATGATCGAATCCAGAAGCTCTAACGATAAATGCCAACGATGAATTCCAAATGCAGTAAATTCCTGTTTGCATCAGGTCTGGCGCTCCTGTTCAGCATCAATGCCCCTGCTTCCGAGCTGAGCGAACTCGAACAGACGGAAATTTCGGGAAACTATACTACGCAGGCGACAATTACGGCCCTGATCAATGCCATTATCAAAGCCCGGCATTTTCACCCAATCCCTCTGGATGACCGGTTTTCCGAGAAAATCCTGGATAATTACATCAATCAACTGGATTCGTCGAAAAGTTTTTTTCTCAAGGAAGATATTGACCAGATCGAAACCCTGAAACATGAATTCGATGACTACATCAATAACGGCTTCCTGGAGCCCGCCTACGCCATTTTCATGATTTACCGGACCCGGGTGAATCAGAGGATTGAATTTGCCATTGACAGACTGAACCAACCCTTCGATTTCACGATTGACGAGGAGTATCTACTGGACCGCGGGGAGGCTCACTGGGCACAGGATATTGCCGAACTCAATGATAACTGGCGCAAGCGAATCAAAAACGACATTATCAACCTGCGCCTGGCAGAAAAGTCAGAGTATGAGATCAAGGACACTCTGAAAAATCGATACATTCATATTGCACGAAGAACGGGGCAGTTGAAGAGTGAAGATGTTTTTCAGAGTTTTATCAATTCCTATCTTACGGGCATCGAGCCCAATACCGCCTATCATTCTCCCAGGGGAGCCGAAAACTTCATGATCCAGATGCGGTTGTCGCTGGAAGGAATCGGCGCAGTTCTGCAAAACGACAATGAATATACCATGATAAGGAATGTCATTCCCGGAGGACCCGCAGATCTGTCCGGAAAGCTGGATTCCGGTGACCGTATCATCGGGGTTGGACAAAGGGGCGAGGAGATTGTCGACGTCATTGGATGGCGACTCGACGATGTCGTGACACTGATCAGAGGTCCGAAGGAGTCTACCGTCAATCTGGAAATCCTTCCTGCTGAAAATGGCCTGGACAGCGAGCCGGAAATCATTGCTATCGTCAGAGACGAAATCAAACTTGAAGAACAGGCGGCCACAAAAAAGATCATTGACATTACCACCGATGACATTACCTCCAGAATAGGTGTAATTCGACTGCCTTCGTTCTATACCGATTTCGCTGGCAGAAATGTCAATAACCCTGATTACCGAAGTACTACCCGGGATGTCAAAAAACTCCTGGCCGAGCTTGAACATGAAAACACGGACGGCCTGATCATGGATTTGCGGGGCAATGGCGGTGGCGCACTCAACGAAGCAATCGCATTGACCGGATTGTTCATTCGTACAGGCCCGATCGTACAGGTTGAATTTACCAACGGCACCGAGATAGATCGTGACCCGGATCCTGCGATCATTTACAGTGGCCCCCTTGCGGTATTGGTTGATCAAAACAGCGCCAGCGCTTCCGAGATTTTCGCGGGAGCGATCCAGGATTACAATCGTGGATTGATCCTTGGAGAGCCGACTTTTGGCAAGGGCACCGTTCAAAACCTCGTAAATCTGAACAACCACCTCGATTCTGATGTTGACCTCGGAGAACTCAAGTTAACCATTGCCCAATTCTTCAGAGTCAACGGCGACAGTACCCAGTATCGCGGTGTCACTCCTGACATCACATGGAATATCAGTGAGACGGACAGCGAATCCGGCGAACGCAGTAATGACAATGCCATTCCGTGGCGCCAGATCGGGTCGGTTGCATTCCTGCCCTATCGATCCAGACCGGGTTCCAGTGTGATGGATCGAATCATTTCCGAGCATCAGCGACGGGCAAAAGAAAATCCCGAGTTCACTTACGCCCGGGAAGTAAATCTGATCAACCGGATTACCAGGCAGATGAAAACGGTTCCACTGTCCGAGGAGAAACGCCGGCAGTTGAGAAAAATCCGGGATCAGCAGCGGCTTGAACTGGAAAACGCGAGGCGAACCGGATTAGGCAAAACAGCGCTGCTGTCAGTTGAATCGCTGGATGCCGAAGAGGCTCAAAACGATAGCTTTGCAAATCCCGTCAATACTTCCAGGAATCAAACTGATCCATTTCTGGTCGAGAGCGCAAGGATATTGCTTGATTTCGAATATTACACGAGACTGCACACGAGTCTGAATTCTCTACCAGACGGATAAAGCAGATATGTCCAAACTTGTCGTCGTGGACCAGGAGAATGATACACGGGTTCCCTTTTTGCGCGGTATGTTGACCAAATCCTTGCATCAGGCAGGTCTTGAGTTCGTCGATGCTTATCGTGTTGCCAGCAATCTCAGGGAGGAGTTTGATGATTATGGCGATGTGAGTACGGTCGAATTAAGGGATCGGATAGTGGAAATTCTAACGGACGACTATCCGGGCGCAGTACTTTCAAGATATAAAAAAGAGGATATTACAAAGGAGAACATCCGTGTAATAAGCGTAGATGGCAGTTCTGGTCCTTTTTCCCGGGCAATCCATGTTCAAAGGCTGCAAAGCTGTGCAATCGATAACGCAAAATGTAATGCCATTACCCGTCATGTTCACAGCCATCTGGTCAGCAACAAAACGCGCGAAATCTCCTCACGGGATTTGACCGGGCTGACCTATTCTGCGATCAGGCAGCGTGTCGATCAAAAACATGCCGACAATTACCTCCTGTGGAGATTTGTTCTCGAAAACAACACCCCTTTGTTTCTGTTGATCGGAGGGGCGCCCGGAAGCGGTAAAAGTACCATCGCGACCGAAGTTGCAAACCGGCTCGGGATTGTGCGAACCCAGTCTACCGATATGTTAAGGGAGGTGATGCGAATCACGATCCCGGAAAAAGTCTCCCCTTCCCTGCATACCTCTACGTTCAAGGCGGGCAAAGCGATAAACATTGCGGATATCGGCATTAATTCCGATGATCGTCTTTTATATGGATTTCAGATGCAGACACAAATGGTGGAGGTCGCTTGCGAAGCAGTCATACAGAGGGCATTCAATGAAAAAGTATCGATGATCGTGGAAGGAGTACATGTTCGCCCTTCACTTCTGGATCGAATTAATTCCAGGAGTGACACGGTGGCCGTACAGGTGTGCCTTGCTGTACTCGACCGGAACAGACTGAAGAGATTTATCAAAGGCCGTTCATCCAAAAACACGCAACGCAGGGCAAAACGGTATTTGCAGAATCTGGATGAAATCTGGCAACTACAGACTGCATTGCTTTTCGAGGCGGATAATGAAGATATCGAAATTATCGATAACCGGGATATAACCGAGACTTCGCTGGATCTCATAAAGATCATTATTCAAACCATATCAGCCAGATATCAGGGAGAAATCAAATCTCTCAGGAATCAGTACACTTGAATCGGAAAATCCTGATCAGGATACTTGAATGCACAATCGTATAAAAGGTCTGATAATCATTCTCGATGGATTAGGCGATCGTCCAAATCCTCAGCTCGGTGGTCTCACTCCACTCGAGTATGCCAGCACTCCGATATTGGATCAGTTGGCGCAAAACGGACAATCGGGACTGATGGATCCGCTGTTGCCAGGATTGCCGGTGGATACCCATACGGGCGTCGGCATTCTGTTTGGGTTACCTCCGGACGATGCAGCCAAACTGTGCCGAGGGCCGATAGAAGCTTCGGGGATCGGGCTGGTCTCAAGTGCGGGTGATCTTTTATTTCGATCCAATCTGGCAACCGTTGAAAAACAAGGCGCTCATTACCGCATCCGTGACAGACGGGCTGGCAGAATCAATCAGGGTGTCATACCGCTCTGTGATTCCCTGCACGACATTCAGGTCGGGGATGGAATAACAGCATCACTGTACCCTGCCACCCAACATCGCTGTGTATTGCGGCTAAGAGGGCTTGAACTTTCGGCACTGGTCAGTGACACCGACCCGGGTGGAATGAACATCGAAAAGGGAGTTCTCGGATGTCATGCAATTTGCGCCACGGACAAGGATGCCGTTCGCACCGCGCAGGCAGTCAACCGATTTTTCGAGAAATCCCATGATATCCTGAACAGTCATCCGGTCAACAACGACAGAGTCAGGGCAGGAGAGTTGCCTGCCAACGCAGTAATTACCCGTAGTGCAGGAATTCACCGGGATTTCAGGAATATACATGCCTACCTGGATTTGTCGGCTGCTATCGTTGCTGGTGAAAGCACCATTATCGGATTGGGCAAACTGCTCGGGTTTTTGACAATTAATGACCCTGCTTTCACCTCCCTGCCTGATACCGACCTGGACAGGAAACTCAGCCTGGCAATGGAGGCTTTGCAAACCCATGACCTGGTATACATTCACATCAAGGGAATGGATATCGCGGCGCACGACCGTGACCCGCAGGCAAAAGCAGACCTGATTTCACGCTTCGATTCCGCACTTGGAAAAATAGATACGAGTGATCTGGTGGTCGGGGTTTGTGCGGATCATTCTACCGATTCCCTTTGCGGAGAACACAACGGAGACCCGGTGCCTGTAGCCATCTATAACCCGCTCGGAAGAAAGGACCGGGTGGATAAATATAATGAAACAGACTGTATATCAGGCTCTCTGGGCAGAATAACCGCACATGGTTTTTTGATCTCGGTGCTTGACGCGATGGGTTGTCTGTCCAATTTCAGGCCTTCTGAAATCGGCCTGTACAATTTGAATTGATCCCGACCTCCAACCCATACCCCATGGATTCAAAAACGAGCCTTTCATTTTCAAGATCGAACACCGTCAGGGGGTGGGCCTTACCCCAGCCTTTCGGGTAGGAAACAATCACCTGTCTGTTACTGACTTTTATCAGAATACCGAATAAATCAACATCCGAGCGACTGCGATAAAACGTCACGGCCAGTCTGAGCAGAATAATCAGTCTGGATATCCGCTCTACCCATTCATCGGGCAATCTTGCAATGGCATCGATTTCTATCTTGAGTCGGTGGCATCTGACCAGCAGCGCAAGTATTTTCTGGATCTGTCTGGAAAATCCATCCATATTGCTGTGTTCGATTATATAGGCGCTATGCAGGTGATATTGATCGTATGAAACAGAAATTCCGATCTCATGCAATCGTGCTGACCAGTAAAGCAGTTTATAGTTGAGAGTCTCCTGCAGGTCCCAATCGTCCTTGACCTGATCGAGAAAACGGATTGCCAGATTCTGAACCCGGTTCGCCTGCTCCGGGTCAGTCTTGAACTGTGTTACCAACGAAGCCACCCCGTGAAATCTCGAATCTTCATCATGCAACCGTCCAATCAGATCATAGGCAACCCCTTCCCTCAAGGCGCCCTGAGAAATATCCATTCTATTGATTCCAAGCTCTTCGAAAATTGTCGATAGAATCACGAATCCAGCCGCAAATACTGGCCTTCGTTGATCAGAAACATGGCTGAGCAAGTGACTGTGTTTCGTATCCAGAATCCATTTTTTTACTTCAGCCATGCTTTTTGCGGATACCCAGTCCCGCTCCATGCCCAATTCCCTCGCGACCCTGTCTACTGCCTTTATCGTTCCCGATGTGCCGACGGCTTCCTGCCATTTCAGCTTGCGGTAGGCTCCGATGACCGGCTGTAATTCCATCGAAACGAGATTCTTTGCACGCTTGAACCGGGATTTGGTGATACAGCCATCGTCAAAGACATTTCGCGTCAGGCTGACACAGCCGATTTCAAGGCTATCCATGTGCAATGGTTTATGGCTTTTTCCCACAATCAGTTCCGTGCTTCCGCCGCCAATATCGACAACCAGTCTTTTTTTACCGCGAGTAGACAGATCAAACGCTGCGCCAAGATAAACAAGCCGCGCCTCCTCATGACCTGAAACCACTGAAATCGGGTGTCCGAGAGTTGCTTCCGCACATTTCAGGAACGCATCACTGTTTCGTGCGTTTCTCAAGGTATTGGTACCGACAGCCCGTATCCGGTGAGCTGGAATGCCGGTCAGGCATTGACGGAACCGGTGCAGGCATTCCAGGGCTCTTTTCTGGGCTTCCCCGGACAGATTCCGATCCTGATCAAGACCTGCATTCAATCGGATCATTTCCCTCAACTGATCCATGATTTTTATGCTGCCGTGATCACCTGCATCGGCAATCACCATATGAAAACTGTTGGATCCCAGATCTATTGCGGCAACATAATTCTCTTTTTCCATTCAAGACACACGCAGGATTGTAAGTGGCTATCATACTCCGAAGCGATTGTATAAATAACCCGCTTCGACCAATCAGGGGCAAAATCCGGTTGGTTGGGATCAGCCTTTGTTGAGTTGAACACCCCGTGCAACCACCTGTACGGTTTCTGCGGGGACTTCTCCGATCACAGTGACAAGATGATTGCCAATACGGGTACGGTAGGCATGCACGGCGCCCATTCTGCCCAGACCCGTCATTTCGCCCTGATTCTGACTGGTTTTCTTGATGAATACGGACAAAGTCGACAACCCATCGGAATATACAAAGTGCTCGATTTCACCCTTCCCCATCGGCGACATCCTGCGAATATGATTATTCAATTGATAGCCATCAGGGAGTTTAGTGACTGACCACTCAGAAGATTCGAAAGACTCGGGCATCGGCTCCGAATTTCCGAATAAACGCAACTTGTCGGCGCTGCTCACCGGGGCCAGTTGGGCATCAGTAATTACACCGTTGATTTCGATATCGGCAAACAGGTATTGTTCAACAATCTCACCGTCCTGGCTGACCAGATCAGACCTTAAAAGCAGACCTGAATGCTTGTCAGCCCAAAGGGTATACCCATATCGCCAGGCATCATTGGCAATCACCTTTATCTCTATCGCCACCCGGTCGGCAATGCGTTTTTCTTCGCCTTCCTCAAAACCATAGTTCTGCTTTAATTGATCCAGGTCGTCCGGAAGGATTCTCGGGAAGCCACTTTTCGTAACCTGCCGGTAGTCATGGACAACCATGTTCTTGTCCGGGATATAAAACCAGACCTTGTCCTCGCTGCGAATTATCTCCCTGGGTTCTCCATCAAGTGAATAGATGCGCTCCTGCATCAATCCATCCTGGATTCTGCGCGCCACCTCCATGGTCTTGATTTCACCATTATTGGTATATACCAGCGTACCGATAAAATTCACATCCGCCGCTGCCTTGCTGATTTTCATCAACCAGTCAAACGGATCCGCAAAAACATGCGCCGGGAGAAACCAGAATACAAGGACAACCACCATCCGGCGAGATAAAACTGATCCCATCATTTAACCCTGTCGGAATTGCATGAAGAAAATGGAATCTATTGAACGGGTGACTGATTACTTACCAGAACCACATGAGCAAGCAGGCCATTAAAGGCAGGGGAAGAGGTGAATTCTCCATGTCCGGTCAGCATCTCATGAAACCCCTCAGCGTGCATGATGGAGTGCCCTGATTCGACCTGCCCCGATTCAGCCTGATCAACGGCAGCAACTGTGTCGACCTGGTATGAATCATTGAGAGGATCCAGTGTAACCACCGCAACAACGGCAAGGGAAGCAGCCATTGCGAACAACCCGACCGGTTTCCAGATGCCAATGCCGGCATCCGGCCCGGCAATACGATTTTCCCGGGCCGCCCTGTCTGGTGCGACCACAGTTGGCTCTGCCTGCAGACGCGCACTGATTTTTTCTGTCAGATCCGCTCCGACCTGATCAACCTCACCACGCACGATATCACCAATCAATTGATAGCGCTGCCATGTCTTGCCAGCAGTCTCATGATTGATCATTTTGCCAATAACAACCACCTGTTGATCAGGCATCAGTTCCTGATCAATCAATTGAGAAATTCTTTCGTTCATCTTCCTGGGTTCCAAGATATCCTCCTATCCTATATTAGTACCATCCAATGACAATAAGTTCACATCAGTTTCCTGCAATTCAGCGCCATATACATCACCACACAGGCCAGGATCACTCATCTACAAGATGCGCGATTGATTTTTCAATTGTTTCGCGGGCCCTGAAAATCCTGGAGCGTACGGTTCCGACCGGACAATGCATGATGACGGAAATATCTTCATAGCTCAATCCATCCATTTCCCGCAACAGAATGGCTTCCTTCAATTCATCTGACAGACCGGTGATCGCTCTTTTCACTGCCGCCACCAGTTCATCATTCCGGACCATCTGCTCGGGGGTGTTGAATTCAGTCAAACGGTCGGCGCCACGGCTTTGCAGCGCACTATCAATATCGACATCCTGGGCGGGAGGATGCCGACCCGCGGCAACCAGGTGGTTTTTCGATGTATTGACCACGATGCGATACAACCAGGTGTAGAATGCACTGTCTCCACGAAATCTTCCAATCGCCCGGTAAGCCTTGATAAAGGATTCCTGGACGATATCCTCCTGTTCCGATGGATCTCTTACAAATCGACTGACCAGATTCCTGATTCGATACTGATACTTGCGAACCAGCAAATCAAAAGCCTTCTTGTCTCCGTTTTGGACCCGCTCGACCAGGGCTATATCATTGTCAACTTGATCGTCCATATTCCGGTTATTGTTTTCCGCAGTAATGATCGAATTCTGTAGTTTATCTTATTCAATATCAAAACAACCATTCATGCACACATCGTGCCCGCAGGATCAAACCGGTTCCAGGTATTCAATGATCAACTGTAAGGATTTTGTTCCCCGGAATTGATTGACATCAAGTTTATACACGACATGAACCCTGTCAAGGTCAGGCGCCTTCTGGCCGGGTTCAAGCGCTTTGAACGCGATACACTTGAACCGGGTGTCCTGACCCACAGGCTGCAACGTCATACGCAAATGAATCTGCCCGACGATGCGACAGTCCGATACGATAAATTCACCATCAAACCTGGGGAAAGGAAATCCCTGCCCCCAGGGCATTGCCTCTCGAATCAGTTGTGCATTGGCAAGGTTGATTTCTCCCGGTTCTAATTCACCATCGGTATCGATTGTATTACTGATGCCGGCCTGACCATAATGCTCTGCTACTTTTCTGTGAAATCTGTCGCAAAATTGATCGTAATTGTCCGCTCGAACAGTCAAGCCCGCCGCCATCGCATGTCCGCCGAATTTTTCAATCAGTCCGTTGTTTTCCAGGGCAATTCCCTCAAGCAAATCCTTTATATGCAGCCCGGGTACGGACCTGGCTGAGCCAGTCAAATCTCCACTTAGGGTCCTGGCGAAGGCAATCACGGGTTGATTGGTCTTTCCCTTTATCCGGGAGGCAACCAGCCCGCTTACCCCCTGATGCCAGTCGGGATCATACAGACAGAATCCTGCGGGTATTTCATCCCCGTGTTGACTGATATTACTTTTGTCAGTCATCATGCGCCTTACGATTTCCATAGCCCTGTTTTGCATATCGATTTCAATTCCCTTTCTCTCTTCATTTATCTGGTTGAGTTGTAGTGCGTAATTATGCGCAACCGCACTGTCTTCAGTCAGCAGACATTCTATTCCTGTCGAAATATTATCCAGGCGTCCAGCAGCATTCAGCCTGGGAGCGATGACGAATCCAAAATCGGAAGAATCAATTTCACTGTGATGCCGGCCTCCGACTTCCATCAATGCCAGTATCCCGGGACGGCATTTGCCGGACCTGATTCGCAGAATTCCATTGGCGACCAGAATCCGGTTATTGTGGTCCAGCGGCACCATGTCGGCGACCGTGCCCAAAGCAACCAGGTCAACCAGGTCGCCCAGATTTGGAATCGGACGTTGACTCCCTTCAAACCAGCCAACCGATTTGAGTTTCGCCCTGATCAATAATAAAAAGTAAAACATCACGCCAACGCCTGCAATCACCTTGCTCGGGAAATTGCAGCCAGGTTGATTGGGATTCAGTATCGCATCCGCTTCCGGCAACCTCCCCGCAGGAAGATGATGATCGGTAATGACGACGACCACCCCGCTATCTTTAAGCAGGGCAACTCCATCCATACTGTTGATCCCGTTATCTACGGTAATCACAATATCGGGGTTTTTCTGCAAGGCAACTTCAGCAATTTCCGGCGACAACCCATAACCGTGTTTAAAACGATTCGGCACCAGATAATCGACATCACCCAATCCCATGGATTTCAATCCGGACAGGCCCAGCACAACAGCGGTAGCGCCATCGGCATCATAGTCACCAATGATCAGAACACGCTTGCCTGCCTTAATCGCGTCACAGATCAGTAGTGCGGCAACATCCCCATCCTTGAGTGAATCGGGTTTACATAAATTGGAGAAAGAGTGGTTCAGTTTAGAAACATGATCGATTCGTCTATTCTCGAATATCCTTTTCAAAAGAGGTGAAATTACCGGATCACCCATCTTTCCATCATTATCAAGACTACAGGCCCGAACCCGGCGCTGAATCGTCTTTTGACCATATTCCAACATGTTATGTGTCCTTCGTCACGAGTCGATACCACCCTTTGGTTTATAACCGGGATTATATTCCACTTTCGGTCAAATACCCTGGCTATCCGGTCAACCCTGGGGCAGCCTGTTGTCTGGATAACAGGCGGGCTCACTGATCAGGTGCGCCGAACTTGCAGTTTGCAAAGATTGATATACACTGTATCGACAAGTACACGAACCTGGAAGCCACTCATGTCCGAACGCCCCCCTTTCCCGCCGTTTACCCTGGAAACCGCCGTTCAAAAAGTCCGAATGGCCGAAAATGCCTGGAACACTCGCGACCCGGTAAAAGTTTCGCTGGCGTATACACAAGACAGCCGTTGGCGCAACCGCGCCGAATTTTTCCAGGGCCGCGAAGCGATCGTTGCATTCCTCCAACGCAAATGGGCACGCGAACTGGACTATCGCCTGATCAAGGAAATCTGGACCTGCAATGAGAATCGAATCGCCGTACGTTTTCAGTACGAATATCATGACGATTCAGGAAACTGGTTTCGCGCACACGGCAATGAAAACTGGGAGTTTGACGGGCGCGGACTGATGCGCAGGCGGGAGGCCAGCATCAACGACGTTCCGATCCTTGAATCCGATCGCAGGTTTCATTGGGATGAGGGGCCACGCCCGGAGGATTATCCCGGGTTGACCGAACTCGGACTATAACCGGGGCGCCAGGAGAAATTTCCAATCTCTATGCCGGTGCGGCAACCCGAACCAATTTCCCCGGAGCTATCCTCCGAGGAATAATTCCCCCACCCTGGGATTGTCCAGCAGTTCCGATCCTGTTCCGGCGATCGCCACCTCGCCGGAGACCAGCACATAGCCAATATCCGCAAACTCCAGCCCCTTCCTGGCATTCTGCTCCACCATGATGATCGTTTTGCCCTCGTTGTTCTGTAGATCGTCGAGGATTTCAAAGACCATGTCGATGAAGCGGGGTTCAAGCCCGATGGAAGGTTCGTCAACGAGGAGGACGTCGGGGTTCATGACCAGGGCGCGGGAGATTTCCAGCAGGCGGCGTTCGCCGCCGGAAAGGACCCTGGCCTGGTGTTTGCGGCGGGCAGCGAGTCGGGAATACTTGTCGAAGATCATTTCGGTGGCCTGTTTGGACTCGGCCGGCTTGTCCTTGAGGAAACCGCCCATCCAGAGATTCTCCTCCACAGTCATGCCGGGGAAGATGGATTTATCCTGGAGGATGTAGGCAATCCCGGCGCGGGAGAGTTTTTTATTGGGTGACAGGCTGGTAACATCCATGGCATCCGTGCCCCGTCCTATGGTGATGCGGCCGGAGAAGATGTCGTTGAAGCCGAAAATAGCGTGTAACACCGTGGACTTGCCGGCGCCGTTGGGACCGATAAGACAAAGCGACTGCTTGCGGCCGACCCGCAGGTTGATGCCATGGAGAACTTCCATCCTGCCATAGCCGGCGTTCAGATTCTCAATGGTGACCCAGGGCTGGTTGCCCGCCAGATCATCAAGCCTTTCGACACTGATTCCCCCGGAGATGGCCGCCGCCCGGCGCTCCACCTCATCCACGGAGATGATTGCGTCGACATCACCCGTACCATAACCGCGAATCTCTTTTTTTTCCGTCATTTCAGTTCCCTGGCCGGATCAATGGGCGCCGAGATAGGCACTGATCACCCGCTGGTCATGCTGGATTTCCTCAGGGGTTCCCCTGGCGAGCAGTTTGCCATGGGCAAGACAGTAGATCGTGTCCGCAATGTTCATGATCACCCGCATGTTGTGTTCGATGATGAACAGCGTAATGCCGAACTCGCTGTTGGCGCGCTTGAGCCGGTCGATGAGGCCGTTGATCAGCGTCGGGTTGATGCCTGCCGTCGGTTCGTCCAGCAGCAGCACGGTGGGTTCGTTCATCAACGCCATGGCGAACTCCAGCAGTTTCTGCTGACCGAACGACAGCGAACCCGAACGCAGCAGGCGTTTTTCATAAAGGCCGACGAAATCCAGCAGCATTTCTGCCCGCTCCCGGTCTTCCCGGGTGTTACGGCCAAACGACTCCCGAAAATTCATCTTGCGATGGGGCATGGAGATCAGCATATTGTCCACGCAGTTCATGGCGCCATAGATCCGGGTCTGCTGAAAGGTACGCAAAAGCCCGAGGCGGGCGATCCGCTGTACCGGCAGCCTGGAGATCTCACGGCCCCCGAAATGGATGGACCCGGAATCGATGGGGTGGTAACCGACGATGGAGTTGAACAGTGTGGTCTTGCCGGAGCCATTGGGCCCGATCAAGCCGGTGATGCCGCCCTTTTCCACCTGCACGGAGAGATCGGTATTGGCCATCACACCGCCGAAAGTCTTGGTGACCTCCTTGACGTCAATAATCGCGCTCATGCCGCATTCCCCCCGGCATCCTTCTTCTCCACCCGAATGCCGAACCATTCCGGCCGGTTATGCATCAGCCAACCCATAATGCCATCCTGGAAGTACACTACGGTTACCACGATCAGGGCGCCCAGGGCCACCCACTGCCAGCCGAGAAGATAGTTCCAGGTCACCTCCTTGATGACATGGAAGACGATGGCGCCGACCACGGGCCCCCACAGGGTTCCCTTGCCGCCAAGCAGCACGCAGACCACCATGAAAATGCCGAGGTTGATGGTCTGGTAGGCAGTCTCCAGAGGCTCGAAGTGAATCAGCTGAAATGCCGAGATGCCCCCAGCCACGCCGACAAAGAAGGCCGACAGGGCCCAGGCGGTGAGCTTGTAGCGCAGGGTATGGATACCCATGGCTTCGGCCTTTTCCTCGTCGTCGCGAATGGCGTTGATGGCGGCGCCGAAGCGGGTGCTATAGAGCCATTTGCAAAAGACGAACAAAGCCACGCCGGTGCCCGCGAAGAGGGAATAGAAGAACAGTTTTCCGATTTCAAGATCGCCGGGGTACACCGGCAGTTGAATCCCCTGGCCGCCGCCGACCCACTCCCAGTTGGACACCAGTTCACCTGTAGCGATGGCGACACCCAGGGTGCCAATGGCGAAATAGGGTCCCCGCAGGCCGAAGGTCACATAGCCGATGATTACCGCGGCCAGGGCGCAGAATAGTCCGGCGCCGAGGCAACCGAGGAACACGCCGGTGAAATACTGTCCATCGGAAAACAGCATCAGTTCGGAACGGCTGGCGTCGGTGTATTCCCCGATGGGGTGCACCATGCCAATAGCAATCAGCGCCGCGGCGTACATCCCGGTGCCATAGAAAAAGATGTTGCCCAGAGAATTGTACCCCATCTGGCCACCGGTCATGTCCCAGGTCAGCGCGACGATGATCATCAGCCACAACGCGGCGAACTGGGTACGGAAATCCGGGAACAGAAAGGGCAACGCCAGAACGATCAGCGACAGCGCTGCGTAAAACAGGGTTTTTCTCATGATAGCGCTCCCCTATCTCAGGCTCTGACGCACCCGGCGCTGCTGAATGAGACGCCAGATCAGCACCAGTAACAACAACAGTACCGCAATGGCCTGTTGGTAACCGATACCGAAGATATGGGCGCCGTACTGTTCGGCGACGCCGATACCCAGACCGGCGGCGATCACACCCGGAAGGTTGCCGATGCCCGCAGCCGTAACGATCACGAACGACCGCACGGAATGGGTAATGCCGTAGAATGGCTGAATCACCCATACCATAACAATGATAGCCCCGGCTGCGCCGCAGATGGCAGCATTCAGCGAGAAAGTGAAAGCGTACACCTTTTCGGTATCAATGCCGAGCACCCGGGCGGCACGGGCATCCTGGGCGGTAGCGCGGATAGCCTGACCCATACGGCTTTTTTTCATGAACAGAACAACACCGACAGCGAGGGTCATCGCCATCAGCACGCCCAACAACCTGGCAATGGGCACATCGATGAAACCGTCGAAGAAATACAAAGTGTCATACTGCAGCTGTATGCTTTGGGTATCCGAACCGAACATCAGATTCAGCATCTGCGCCATGATAATGGCAAGACCGAACGTCGCCAGCAGGGAGGTGAACAGATCACGCTCAATCACCCGGGAAATGACCAGCTTATAGATGGTCCAGCCAAGCCCCCACATCACCACGAATGCCGCGGGAACCCCGATCAGTGGCGGCAGACCCTGCTTTGCCAGCCACCAGGCCACGTATCCTCCGGCGATCACCAAATCCCCCTGAGCGAAATTCTTGACGTTCATCACCCCCCATACCAGGGCCAACCCGTAGGCGGCGAGGGCGAACAACGCCCCGATCATGAGTCCGTCAATGATGATTTTCAGATTGACGACGGGGAACTCGAACAGCAGCGAGAGATTTCCGGAAACCTGGTCCATGGAGGGTTAGTGATAAATTTCCGCGGGGATCATACAGGCCAGGACGCTCGGGGCTCTGAGACATCCTGTCCGTCTGGTCTGGCGTTACCGGGGCGCACGCGGCCAGTTAACCTTGTGTGATGCGAATTCTGAAGGCGCCACCACATTGTACTCGCCATCCTGAATTTGCCGCAGCACCATCGGCTTGGCGATATTATTGCCGGCTTCGGAAAACCTGATGGCGCCATAGAACGTCATCAGGTCGGTCTGTGCGATGGCGTCACGCACAGCTTCCTTGTCCAAGCTGCCGGCCCGCTCGAAAGCGTCCTTGAATACGTACACCGCGGCGGAAGCCTGTGCGGCCTGGTAAGGAATGGTTTTCTCCGCGTATTCAGGGAACGCCGCTTTCAATTCTTTCTCATAATTGGCGGCGGCGCCGAACATCGGATCTTCGTAGCTCAGCGTTTCCGCCCACTGCGTGGCACAGAGAATATCGTTGGCGGCGGCGCCAAAGTTACCCACCACATCCGCCGCCTCACAGTGAGTGATGGCGATCATGGGTGTGGGAACCTTCTGCTCGCTGATCTGGCGAACCGCCGTAGCGGCGCCCTTGGAGTGGCCGCTGACGATCAGCAGGTCCGGCTTCAGCAACTTGACCTTGGTCAGGATGGCGCTCATATCGAACAGGTCGCGCGGAAGCTGTTCGTCAACCACGATTTTCATGCCGTACCTGGCGGCATCCTCCAGCACACCCGCTCGAATATCGAGAGAGAACGGATCGTTCTCCACCGCCACCGCCACTTTCACGGAAGACGGTTCCTTACCTGATTCCCGGGCCATCCCGGCGGCCAGGGTCACTGCGGAAGCGAGATACTGCTCCGAAGTGGACAACACCGCGAACAGGTACCTGTAACCCTGGTTGAAAAGCGAGCGGGACGCACCTTCGGCTTCCACCATGGGGATCCGGTACTTCTCCGTCACCGCCGCGATGGCCTTGGTAAGACTGGAGGAGTAAGGGCCAAGCATATACTGGACCTTGTCCTTGTTGATCAGGCGCTCCGCCAGAGTGGCGCCCCGGTCACCCTTGGACTCGTCATCGTAATAGATCACGTTGAAGTTGTAGCACTTGTCCCCGACCTTCACGCCGCCGGCATCGCTGATTTTCCGGACTGCGAACTCGTAGCCGTTCCTGGCATGAACACCGTTGGTCGCGTATTTTCCGGTCAGGGAGATCGCGGATCCCAGAACAATGGTGCCGCAATCCTGGGCAGATGCCGAATTTGCGAACAGCAGGGCCACCCCCAGTACGCAACCCGTCAATCTGAGTGTTTTCTTCATCGGATAAATTCCTCCTGATTTTGGTATAAGACACAAAACCACGCTCAGCCGGGACGAGTGGATATCAACCTCCGGTCAGCAGGATTATGGGTATTGCGGATGAATATGATAGTGCATTACCTGTCCAGCTTCAACGCTTCGCCTGAACGAATTAACCAAAGATAAATTATTGACGCTCAATTGATCATCGTGATAGATTCTGTTCCGGACTGATACCGTTAGGACCGGCTGAATCCCCGGCTGCCGTACTTGCACCGGAAATCCGGAGGATTCCTCCAGGTTTCAGCCCCGGCTTCAGCGATACCTTCACAACCAACAATCGAGGGTCCCTCCCATGGCATCAGACACCACCACCAGCTACCATCCCGAAGAACCCATCCCGGTTCCGCCCTTGTACGCCTGGCCACCGAAGCCCCTGGCGGCGCTGCGGTATCTGTTCGTCAACATGCTGTATCCCTGGGGATACATTTTTGTCGCACTGTCCGTGATTCTGTGGCAATGGTTGACGCCTTCCATGCAAACCATGGCCACGCTGTCCCTGGACTGGATGGCCTTGATCTGGCTCCGGAATGCTGCGGTACTGACCCTGTTCGCCGGCGGTCTGCACTGGTGGTTCTACATCCGCCGCCGTCAAGGGAACGACTACAAATTCAATGCCGCGTGGATGGCGCGGAACGATGCACGTTTCACATTCAATGACCAGGTCAGGGACAACATGTTCTGGAGCCTCGCCAGCGGCGTCACGGTCTGGACATTGTATGAGTGCCTCACCTGGTGGTGGTATGCCTCGGGACACATGGAGTGGGTCGGTTTCCGCGAAGCCCCGGCCTGGGTCGTCATCATGGCCTTCGGTGTACTGTTCTGGTCAACCTTCCACTTCTACCTGAATCATCGACTGCTCCACTGGCGCCCGCTTTTCAACATCGCCCACGACCTGCATCATCGTAACACCAATACCGGCCCCTGGAGCGGTATCTCCATGCACCCGGTGGAACACCTGATCTACTTCAGCCTGTTTTTACTCTGGTGGGTAGTGCCGATACATCCCGTGCTGCTGATCATGACAGGGCTTTATCAGGGCGTCAGCCCGGCGGTGTCCCATTCGGGATTCAATCGTCTCAATCTGCCAGGTGGAATAGACGTGCCAGCGGGAGACTACTTCCACCATCTCCATCACCGCTACTTTCATGTGAACTACGGCAACAGTATGACGCCAGTTGACAAACCAATGGGCAGTTGGCACGATGGCAGCGCCGAAGGTAGAGCGCTGGTCAAACAGCGGATGCGCAGACTGGGTAATCCCGTCACGTGATCTCGTCTGAACACATCCTGACCTTCGACATCAGGATGGCCCCCCTGGGGCTATGCGGTCGTTTTTCCGTTAACGAAAAGCAAAACGATTCCAGACAGGATTAAAATTACGCCAAGCAATTGATTCATGGCGATGGGTTCCTTAAGAAAAAATAAAGAAAACAAAAGAGAAATGACAATGGTTCCACTGACTATTACCGGAATCGCCACACTTGCAGACATGGGTTCGGATAGACCTGTCCCACTAAACAGATAGAAATAAGCAATTTCTGCGCCACCAATACATAAACCCGCTATAACTGCCCAGACATAGGAATGGGTTGATAACGAAAACACATGCCCTCCGCGTCCAACCAGAACGGTTAAAAATATTGCAGTAGTAACAATTGCGCCAAGCTGGAGACAAAAAGTCGCCAAAACTGTAGTCGTTGCAGATGTTGGCACGTACCCTCCGGCGACCTTTATAAACAAGTTATAACCTGCGTATAAAAAGGTAATCAGGGCTAACAATGCGATGCCTGACATGATTACTCTCGAATTAAGGTTGTGTAACGGTCCATATTAAGCCCATTCAACTCCAACTTCCAGTTTTGAACCGGTATGGTTCATCTACTTGATGCTCGACCGGAAGCAGTATACGTTTTCGGGTAACTCCCGTGTCATGGTAAATTAACCACCTGGTTATTCTTCAAATTGTCACAAATGCGCTCGCTTGAACCGATCCGGTCCCGGATAAGAAAGTCATGCCTGATGAATGAGCGGGAGATATTAAACAATCTTGTCCTGGAAGCGGAAGTCACACCAGATTCACGCAAACGCTTTGCCCGTCGAGCCACAGCGCTGGTGAATGCCATCAGAGACGACAATCAGCCAGGATTGATGGAAGTCTTTCTCGGTGAATATGGCCTTTCTACAAACGAAGGAATCGCATTGATGTGCCTGGCGGAAGCATTATTGAGAGTGCCGGACACTGAGACAATTGATAATTTAATATCGGACAAAATTGCACCGTCCTCCTGGGGCCGCCACCTCGGCCAATCCAGTTCATCTCTGGTGAACGCATCGACCTGGGCATTGATGCTTACCGGAAAGGTTTTGGACAACGATACATCGTCCGGACTGGCCAGCGTCCTGCACAACACCGTAAAAAGGCTGGGAGAGCCGGTAATCCGCACTGCAATAAGACGAATTATGCAAGAGATGGGTAATCAATTCGTTCTGGGAGAGACAATAGAACAGGCGGCAGTGCGAGCTGAGACGTGGGAACAAAAAGGTTATACCTACTCCTACGATATGTTGGGAGAAGCCGCTGTAACCGCACATGACGCTGCGGGATACTTCGAAGTCTACAGCGCGGCTATCGAGTTCCTGGCGACTCTTGCGAACGCTGATCGGGTTCGTGAGAACCCGGGTATTTCAGTTAAATTGTCTGCCCTGCATCCGCGCTATGAAGTGAGTCAGAAATCAAAAGCGGCGCCCGAATTGACAGACCGCGTCCTGGCATTGGCGTTGCGTGCAAAGCAAGCCCGGATTGGCCTGAATATAGACGCCGAGGAAGCGGACCGATTGGATATGTCCCTCGACATAATCGAGGCCGTTCTTCGTGATGAGCGCTTGGCGGATTGGGACGGTTTTGGCGTGGTCATCCAGGCTTACGGGAAACGTGCTGCAAACGTTATTGACTGGGTCTGGTCGTTGTCTGTTGACCTCAACAAAAAAATTATGGTTCGATTGGTCAAAGGCGCTTACTGGGATACCGAAATAAAACGTGCGCAAATCAATGGTATCCGGGACTTTCCTGTGTTCACGCAGAAGTCGGCAACCGACGTGTCCTATATTTGCTGCGCAAAGAAACTGCTTGGGATGACAGACCGGATATATCCTCAATTTGCCACACACAATGCACATACCGTTTCTGCGATACTGGAATCAAGCAGCGATAACTCATTATTCGAGTTTCAACGCCTCCACGGAATGGGGGAGGTATTACATCGCCTGGTACATGAAAAACAGGGGACACGGTGCAGGATTTATGCGCCTGTGGGCGCCCATCGTGATCTGCTTGCATATCTTGTACGACGGCTATTGGAAAATGGAGCAAATTCATCTTTCGTAAACCAGATTGTCGATAAAAAAGTTCCGGTTGACGACATCGTCACAGACCCCTTTGAAAAATCTGCAATTGACTCCCACAAGTTATCGGCACATATAAAAAATCCGAATTTCCTGTACGCCCCGGAACGCCGGAATTCACGAGGCTGGGACATCAATAACGAAAACGACCTTATTGAAATTGACCAGGCCCGGACTCCGTTCAAATCCCATCGATGGATTGCCAATCCTCTGACAGCCTGCAAGTACAAAGGTTATCAACCACAGCCTGTTCTTAATCCTGCCAATCCGGGCGATATCGTTGGCAGCGTAGTGTACGCTACCCGCGAGGATGCAGTGCATGCCATTGATTCGGCAAAGGATTGGACAGAAGAGAGCGGAGTCAATCGTGCACGCATTCTGAACCGGGCTGCAGACTTCTATGAGGAGAATTATGGCGAATTATTTGCAGCGCTTACTCGCGAAGCCGGGAAAAACACAATGGACGCCATTGCAGAATTGCGCGAGGCAGTGGATTTTCTGCGTTACTATGCCACCCGGATCAAGTCATTGGAGAATCGAACTGCACGGGGTTTGATCGCGTGCATCTCTCCCTGGAACTTTCCCCTTGCCATTTTCACCGGGCAAGTAGCTGCGGCGCTGGCCGCTGGAAACGGCGTGTTGGCGAAACCTGCAGACCCCACTCCAATTGTTGCAACTATTGCTGTCAAGCTCCTGCATAAGGCTGGAGTCCCGAAACCGGTTCTACAGCTTTTACCTGGACGAGGCTCCGTCGTCGGGGCGGCAATCAGCGAAGACCCTCGTATCGGAGGGGTCTGTTTTACGGGATCAACGTCAACCGCACAGACAATCAACAAAGCAATGGCGGAAAATATTTCTCCTGGCGCTGCGCTGATCGCAGAAACAGGAGGCATTAATGCCATGGTAGTCGATTCAACGGCGCTTCCGGAACAGGCCGTTAAAGACATCATTGCTTCTTCTTTTCAATCCGCCGGTCAACGTTGCTCAGCGCTGCGCATCCTCTATTTACAACAAGACTGTGCCAGTGAATTCATGGATATGCTACTGGGCGCTATGGACGAGCTCGCAGTCGAAGACCCCTGGTTGTTTTCGACTGATGTTGGCCCGGTCATCAATGCAGATGCAAGAGATACTATCAACTGCCACCTGGATATTGCAAAGCGCGAGGGACGTCTGATCAAGCAACTGGATGTCCCCGGCGCGGGTAAATTTGTTGGACCGTCAGTGGTGAAGGTAAACGGAATCGAAGATATTGAAGAAGAGATATTCGGCCCTGTGCTGCATGTCGCAACTTTCAAGGCGGATGAGATTGACCATGTCATCAACAGCATCAATAACAAGGGATACGGCCTTACGTTTGGATTACACACACGAATTGATGGTCGAGTGGAGCAGATGACATCACAACTGAAAGTTGGCAATTTATACATCAATCGAAATCAGATAGGAGCCATTGTCGAGTCTCAACCTTTCGGCGGCGAAGGATTGTCAGGTACCGGTCCCAAAGCAGGAGGGCCAAACTATGTACAACGGTTCACCAGGGATCACTTCGTGGCCCACGATATTGATTCAGGACCAGTTGCGCCACCGGAAATAGTGCAAAAAGCGCTCAATGATCTGGCCGAACCACTACAATTGCCTCTGACCACCGTGGACCTGCCGGGCCCAACCGGAGAATCCAATCGCCTGTCCCTCTATCCTCGTGGAAAAGTTCTCTGTCTTGGCCCAACTTTAGCCACAGCCTGGAAGCAGGCAGACATTGCCAGGAAGAAGGGATGTTCTTCACTGATAGTCACACCCGGCGCAACGGGAAGAAATGCGATTTCAGGATTCCTGTCACGCGAAAGCCTGTTACACCTTGAGGGTTTTGACGCTATTGCCCTGTGGAGTGATCCGGAAGATTTACGTGAAGCCAGAAAATTCCTGTCACACCGCATTGGTGCACTGATCCCACTGATTACGGATTGTGAAATGAGCGATCGCTGCACTTTGGAACGGCACGTATGCATCGATACGACAGCAGCCGGAGGAAACGCGACGCTGCTTGCCCAAATCGGATGAATTGCTGAGTGAAGCAAGAGCAGTTGAGCACGCTCACTGACGGTTTCGAATTTACTGTTTATATTTAACAGTCGCTGTATTCCGCAATTGGCTGCTGGAAGAAGTGCAGGAGCACCGAATCGACAGCGAGACGGGAAATAGCCAATGACGGTTGCCAACACCAGTCAGAAATCGAAACGCCCTGTCAGCACCGGACGAACCTTTCCTCCGACGCGGATGGTCTCTGCGATATCGAGATATAGCCGTGAGGGACGGCCGATCTCGAAACCCTGTTCGACCACGATACTGCCCTGGGCGCCGAGTGACCGAATGTGCGCGGCGAATGCAGTGTTCGCGCTTCCGGTAGCAGGGTCTTCCCGCAGCCCCCGGTGGTGAAACATGCGGGCGGCGAAGTGGGCGTCGTCGTTGTAGGCGCCTTCCGTGAAGACAAATACGCCGAACTCGTCACTCCCCGCCAGATCATCATATAGATCAGTTCGGATTACCACTCGCCGCAATACGTCGAGTCCCTTGACGCCAATGAGCGCGAAGCGTGGTCCGATGGTGGCGAACCGGCAGGGGTATTGCGTGTCAATGTCGTTCGGAGACAATCCAAGCAACGCTGCGGCTGATTGTATATTCAACATTTCCCCTGGCTCAACAGGCGGAGGCTCCATCCAGGTAATGCCGTCATCTTCGAATGTCACGCGCACGCATCCTGCCTGCAGATTCAAGATGTAGGAATCCCGATTCCGGCCCAGGACCCATGCCGTCCCGAGGGTCGGATGACCGGCAAACGGAAGCTCCCGGGTCGGGGTGAATATTCTTACCTGTGCCTCTTCGGGTTTTTCATCCACGACGAATGTGGTCTCGGAGAAGTTCGTCTCCAGCGCGATTGCCTGCATTTCAGCAGTATCCAAATGCATTGCGCCATGGACCACGGCCAACTGGTTGCCGGACAGCGGCCTTTCAGCAAAGACATCAACGATCGTACAGTCCATGGTGAGTATCCCAGGAAAATGTGCCAATGATTCCACGCTGAACTGTTCTCAGCCTGGGATGATTCCTACCTGTCTTCCGGGTTGGTAACACGACGGCCATTCGGCTGTTCGCTTTGTTCTGCCGGTACCCGTTAACGGGAGCTGGCAGGATATTACGATATGGCGCTTGGGATTTCCAGTACAGCCGTGATGCTACTGTAGGAATTGACTTCACACAGGTACTAATGAAACACTACACATCACAACGGAGGGGATAAGGGAAATCCAGGAGACTGTGTGAATCCATGAAACAAGACTATAATACATCAAAGTCCCTCTTAACTTTCCAGGTATTCCCACAAATCTTTTGACGACTTACACCCGGTTTTTTATGTTTCACATCCTGGGAATATATTGCACACAGGAAAAATATCAATGAATTTTGAAGAATATGCCAATTTAGATGGTGTTGGCCTGGCGCAGGCTATTTCCAGTGGACAAGCCTCTCAGGAAGAAGTAGTAGAGACTGCCATTGCAGCGATTGAAAAACTCAATCCGAAACTCAACGCAGTGATAATGAAAAACTACGAGGTTGCCAGAGCAACTATCAGTTCAGGTAATGATGGTTCCCCACTGTCCGGGGTTCCTTTCCTGCTCAAGGACGTCAACGTGTATACCCGGGACATGCCAACTACCTTCTCATGTCGTTTCTTCATGGACAACACACCCCGCTATGACAGCGAAATTGTAAAACGCTGGCGACAGGCCGGACTGGTGGTGATGGGCAAGACCAACACCCCGGAATTCGCAGAGGATTTTGTCTGCGAACCTGCCTTCCGCGGCGCAACTTACAATCCCTGGGATGTTGCCATTACTACCGGAGGCAGTAGCGGCGGCGCCGCGTCTGCAGTGGCATCGGGCATGGTCCCCATTGCACACGCCACTGATTTAGGCGGTTCAATTCGAATTCCGGCGGCTTCATGCGGCGTCTATGGACTCAAACCCACTACCGGTCTTTGCCCCATTGATCCGTCAAATCTTGAGCTGGCCAGCGGTTTTAATTCTGACCATGTTATAACCCGGTCGGTGCGTGACAGCGCAGCCGCATTGGATGCGACCGCCAAACCAATTCTCGGTCGTCGTTACAATACTCCACGGTCGGTACAGTCTTATCTGGACAACCTTGACCATCCTTTACGACCCTTGCGTGTTGGAGTTTGTTTTAATACTCCCACTGGCCTCAAGGTACCCGGGCACCATCAGCAGGCTGTGGCATCGGTTAGTGATGCAATCACTGACATGGGACATGAGATCGTGGAATACAGTTTTCCACAAAACCTTGTTTTGGACGAATGGATAGATTTCCTATGGATGTTCGATGTAGCCGATGATATCGAAAACCAGATTAAATCGATGGGGCGTGAACCAGAAAAGGAAGAGCTGGAGCCATTGACCTGGCATCTGCGAAATTTAATGAAAAACATGACCGCTATGGATCACTACCATGCCAGAGCATCGGCTCATAATGCCAGTGTAGTGCTAATGAATTCAATGTCAGATCTGGATATCCTGTTAACCCCGTCCCTTGGCAGCGATCCGGTTCCAGTCGGATACATGGAGGGGCGCAGCTACGATTTCTCCTATGATCGATGGGCTGAGCAAGGCTTCGCCTTTGCGCCATTTTCGTACATCTGTAATATCACCGGCCAGCCAGCGGCATCATTGCCGATCAAGTTGGAGAAAGACCGCCCCCCCTGTGGCGTCCAGCTGGCCGGCCACTCAGGCCAGGATCACGTGGTCTTGCAACTCTCAGCTGCACTGGAAAATCACTATAAATGGTATGACTATGTTCCGCCGATTCACGTTACGATGATCCAGTGAAGGTGAAATTTGTCCAGTTGCTCAATAATTCTTTCAGACAAAGGCATACTCAGTCAAAAACGCTGCGATCTGCAAGCAGCTTTTAGCGCGCCGGGTTGACAGATGAGGAGTTCGCGGCATTTACACAACGTGACAAATCCTCGGGGTGTCCGTGCGGAATCGACATGTTCCCAGCCCCTTCGCGAGCCGTGGAACACTTTCACACATCCCGGTATCAGGTATTTATACTCCCTGCCCCATTTTGATTTCTATTCAGTGTGCAGCGTCTGAATATCCTTGATGAGTAAAAACAGGTGTAATTGGTCTGTCGGGCTTTCCTCAAAGTCAAAGGATTGATACCAATTTTTTGCTTTGTCATCCTTCGCATGAACCAACAATGCCCGAATGCCTGCAATATCTGCGGCTTGCGCTGTTTTTAACAATGCATTTTTCAGCAAACCCTTGCCAATTCCCATTGACTGGTATTCTTTATCCACCGCAAGTCGTGCAAGTAACATGACGGGTACAGGATGTTTTGCCAACCCTTTGATCACTCTGTTTGGCGCACTGGCATGAATTACGGAACCGACAGTCAGACTGTAATACCCGATGACCTTTTTATCTTCACAGCCGACATAAGTTTTAGAACTGTTTGCTTTCTGGTTGGTTAGAGCATAATTAGTCAGGAAATGATTTAGCTCGGCAACACCACAATCAAATGTTTCAATCTGGTGAAATTTGTCCAGTTTCTCAATAGTTCGTTCGGACAAAGGCATACTCAGTCAAAAACACTGCGGTCTGAAAGCAGCTTTTCGAGAGCAGGCTTGTCCTTTGGATCAGCATCCAGAACTTCCTGGAACTGATCCCATTGTTTATCATTGAGCGCGAAAACCCTGCGGTCTGCCAGGACTTCTGACGCAGCCGATAACCCGGTATCCAGCAGGAATTCGCTGACTGTTTTGTTTACGGACGAAGCCGCTTGTTGCAACACTGCCTTGGCAGTGAAGCTGGTGCGGATATCAATGCGTTCTGTTTTTTGTTCCTGCATGGGATTTACCTGTATCTGGAATCTAACACCAACACTATAATGTGTGTACATTGTCCGGTCAAGCCCAGAAGTCCACATAGCATTGCATTCGATGCACTCACAAATATAATGCATCGAGTGCAATATGAGATATTGATTATGGCTATGTTGACCGTAAGAAAATTACCCGACGAGGTACACCTCAATGACGCCAGAAAGCGTCGAATGGCGTTGTCTGCGGGCGATTCCTCGCCCCTGCTTGGCCAGTACTTGTAGGGGAGTCCACCGTCTGGCAACAGATTGGAAAGCATCCACTGTTTGATACCGTCTCCAAGCTCTGCCGCATGGTCTTCGACACTTGATGTATCCGGGTCGATCAATGTGGCGCCACGAAAGAGCTCCACGGGCTGGTTCTTATCTCCAGGCAGCAGATACTGCATCGCAGTAAAGGACTGGAGATGGCCTTCTGCGGCAAAGTCATTGGGTTGGATATTTCGTTCTACAAGGAATCTCTCCAGCGCACGGTTGAAACTCAGGTTCGCCGCAATCATGCGTGTCGGTGCGAGACGAACAATCTCTCCCCGGAAACTGATCTCCATCCCTACGATTCCCCTGGCGCGCGGAAAGAACGCGTCGGCAAATCGCTTGTGCGCTACACCGCAAAAGTTCTCAGCGATGCACGCCTCAACCACTTCATCGGGGTGTGCACCGACAACACGGCGCAGGTCGGACAACGAGTCGACGTCAATCCAGCCTTCGTGTCTGGCCGCACCGTTCCGACGAATACAGAACCAGATCGTACCACCTGGGACATGCCGCGATGTCAATTTGGATTCGTCTCCGCTTTCGCTCTTTCTTCGTGAATTGCATGGCCGCTCGGAATGGACATCAGCAGCGGTTGAATGATCTCCGCGACGAATTCAACTCGCCCGCTGACACCCGCCTTCGCGTAGATCGAAGTGGCCTGCAACCGTACGGTGTTTTCTTTGACTCCACGAGCCTCGGCAATTTCGGCGAAACGATAGCCCTTGATGATGAACCAGGCGACATCTCTCTCGCTGCGAGTTAGCCTCCATGCGCTAATCTGTTCGTTGATGCTTTCTGCGAGCGCGGTAGAGAATAATTTGTTCCGGCGCTCTTCGCGTCTCAGCCGACGGCGCAACCTATGCAGATCCCGCACCCCTGTGACGAGCGCCATCGATACGCCGACAAACACGATTAACTCAATATAATAGTGCCAGGTGCCGTACTCGTCTCCGGATAGCCCGTCCGCCACGATGTCATACGCGAAGAACAGAATTGCTCCCACAAGTCCAGCAAGCGCGAGGATGCGTCGCTGAATCATGCTTCGAGATTTTCGTTTCATACGACTTCATATTGCCCGTACGCATGCACTGACAAATACAGGTATTCGTTGGGCAGGTTGTATAATTTGGTGATTATATACGATAGCGCCAAGATTCCCGGTATTGATTGATAATCCGTCCTGATCGGGATAATCTTCCGCCATGAACAAGAAAATCCTGCTTCTGGAACATCACGAAAACCCCTGGGAAGACCTCGCTACAATCTACCTGAGGCGGTTCGGCTTCGATCTTGAGCCTTGCCACCCGTTCAAGGGAGACAGCCTGCCCGCAAACATCCACGACTATCACGGCGCCGTGATATATGGAGGAGAAGCCAACGTCACGGAGCGCGACAAATATCCGTACCTGAAAGACGAAATCAGATGGATCAGGCAGGCCATAGAAGCAGATCTGACCATGCTGGGGATCTGTCTCGGGGCCCAGTTGATCGCCCATTGTCTCGGGGCACGGGTACAGTGGCATGAACTCGGGTTATGCGAGTTCGGATATTACAAAATCACGCCTACTGCGGCTGGACAATCCTGCTTCCCGGGTCCCATGTACGTCACCCAGGCGCACTTCCAGCAATTCGATCTGCCCGAAGGCGCAACGCTGCTGGCGCGGGGAGAACTTTTCCCGAACCAGGCCTTCAGCTATGGACGGCATATCTTCGGCGTCCAGTTCCACCCGGAAGTCAGCGCAGAGAACTTCCGGCACTGGCAGGACTCGGACTGGGCCTTCTACGGACACCCCGGCGCACAAAGCCGTTCAGAGCAGGATGCGATCCTGCCCCATGCCGACCCGATCCAGAGAACCTGGTTCCACCGATTTCTGGACGGGATCTTTGTTTCCCCGATAAAAGAACAAGCGGCGGTTGCCTGATCATGACCTCCGCCGATGCAGTCATCGCATCATTCTACCGGCATCTCAAGAACCGGGACCAGGAAGCGCTGCACGACCTGCTGGCCGATGACATAGTGGTTGAATATCACGCTCAGCCCGGCGTGTTCCCCTGGTCGGGAACCTTTCCCGGAAAGGACGGATTCGACCGTTTCTTTGACATCATCCGGGCTCACCTGACTGTCGTCGAGGTCAATATCGTCCGCTCGATCAGCGGGCCCTCACAGGTCGTCAACCTTTGCCAGGGGAAATGGGAGTACCGGGAAAACGGCTATCTGGTCGAGGGAGACATGGTCAACGTGTTTTCGGTCTGCGACGGGAAGATCAACCGCTACGATGTCTATGTCGATACCCAGGCATTCGCCATCGGACTGCCCGACCGGAGATGATGTCGCTACTGGTCAGTTGTACAGCCGCATGGCACAGGAATTGAAAACGTGAAACACGTTTCTTGTTGATATAGTATGGTGGCCAGGGACAGAATCGAACTGCCGACACGAGGATTTTCAGTCCACTGCTCTACCGACTGAGCTACCTGGCCATGAGTTGAAGCAGAAGACGCGCATTAAAAAACAGGATGCCGTATTAGTCAAGCGATTTGATCAATTCCCGGTACCGGTTCCAGTCGAAGTACGGGCCCGGGTCAGTTTTGCGGCCCGGAGCAATATCGTTGTGTCCGGCGATATTGTCGGGGGTGATTTTCGGATAGGCTGACAACAGGCAACGAGTCAGCCGCGCAAGGGTGAGATATTGAGCGGATTCAAATTCATCATGATCGCTGCCCTGAAGCTCGATTCCTATCGAAAAATCATTGACCCTGGACCGTCCCTTGAACACGGATTCACCCGCATGCCATGCACGCTGGTGGGTGGGTACAAATTGTATCAGTTGACCCTCGCGCTTGATATAGAAATGAGTTGAGAGCGCCAGACCAGCGATATTTTCGAAGTAAGGATGCGCCTGCGGGTCGAGACAGTTGGTGAACAGGTCCTCGACGTAATGATTGTGATAACAGTCAGGCGGCAGGCTGATCGCATGAATGACCAGGACGGAGACGTCGAAGGGATCAGGGCGATCATCATAATTGGGTGAAGGAATGAAACAGGATTCCTGTACTATCCCTGAATCGGAACAATGCACGAGGGGGGAAAGGAGTTTTCCAGAGGTCATGCCGTTTCTGTCGTATAACTACAACCGCTCTATTTTCAAACTGACAATCGCCTTTTCAGTGCGCTCTTCCACGGCGAATCTGTACCCCTGCTCTACCAGATATTCACCCTGTTCAGGGATATGTCCCAACTGGGACATGACCAGGCCGCCAATAGTATGTGCTACCCTGGTATTCAGATTTATTTCCAGTAATTCATTGACCTCGGACACCGACAGTCTTGAATCAACCAGATACTGATTTTCCTGTAGTTCCTGGTAAATGCGTTTACGCCGGGGCAGATATTCTTCAAAGTCATAACCGACATCGATATCCCCGACCACTTCTTCGACGATATCCTCCATCGTAATGATGCCGATTGCAGACCCGAATTCATCTACGACAACCGCCATGTGATCGTCGCGTTGCCGGAGGATAGGCAACAACTGATCAATCGTTTGAAATTGCAGAACAAACTGTGCGGGACTGATAAAATCACTCAGGGATTTCCCGGTAATTGTTGAGTCCATCAAATCCCAGGTAGTCAGGGTTGCGATGCCAATTATATCGCTGGTATTGCCTTTGTAGACAGGCAACCGGTTATACCCTTTTCGCCTGACGGTGGCAATTGCGCGCAGAATATTCCGCGTGTTGCTGATCGCTGTCACCTCGGCAATCGGGATCATCGCCTCACCCACAGTGGTTTCTCCAAATCGGATTACCCGTCGAATCCTGCCCCGGTCAAACGCATCTATGGACGAGGTTCGCTCGGTCATATCGACCACCAGGCGAATCTGTTCACGGGTCATGAACAGATTCTGTTCGACCTTGCCGCCACCCAGCAGTCTGGCGAACAACCTGGCAATGCGCGAGAAAATAAAGATCACCGGATAAAAGACAAAAGAAAAAATCTTTATCGGGAAGATCGCAACCGGTACTATCTCATCAGACTTTTGCTGGAAGATGCTCTTTGGAACAATTTCGCCCAGGATCAAAAGCACCGGCATAAGAACCAGAAAGGCATAAAGGTCACCCCTGGCGCCAAACGCGTCGATGAACAACATGGTTCCCAGTGAGGTGAGCGCCACTGTCGCCACATTGGTGCCAACCAGAGTCGTACCCAGCATCACATCGGGGGTTTTGAACAGCTTGAGTACCTCTATCGCGCCCCGGTTACCCTGATTGGCCTTTGCCGTCAGTTTCACTTTGTCCGAATTGACCAAAGCAATTTCTGACCCTGAGAAAAATCCCTTGAGCAGCAACAGGATGATGATGACGAGTATCAATGCAATCCCGGTCATGATTTCTTCTCCACGGGGTCTGACTCCTCTTCGGATCTGATTGCGACTGTTTCATCGACATCCTCCGGTATTTCATCCGGCTCGCCTCTGTCCCCGACTCCTGCGTCGTTGCCGGATTCCTCTTCTGTCCGGATCATATCTTCCGAATCGATAAAATCCCCTTCATCCATACCCTTGGCAACGCGCACTCTGGAAATGCGGTGATCATCCATTTCAATGATCTGGATCAGGATGTCTTCACTTTCAACACGGTCTCCTTCCCGGGGCAGCCGGTCCAGCAGGCGGAAGGCGTAACCCCCGACCGTGGTCATTCGCGGGTCTTCAATGCCAAAATTGGTCAGATTGTTGAAATCATTGAGCTTCATGTCTCCAGGGACTTCATAAATGTTGTAGTCTTTTTCCGCATACAGTCCCGCGGTGGCTTTCGAGCCTCCGCTGACATCACCAAAAATGAAGTTCAATACTCCCCGCATGGTGATGAAACCTTCGACACCGCCGAATTCGTTCAGACATGCCGCCGCCCGAACCTGATTCAACTGAAAGAAATCAAACATTTCATCGACTTTTTTAGTCAACGGCACGACTACGGGGGGGTGCATGATGTCTTCAGGCATGAGCGCTGCCAGATCTTCATTATCCAGCACCATGCGTAAAATGTCTTCGGCGTGAACAAAGCCGACCAGGTTATCCCTGTGGGTCTTGAATACCGGCACCCGGGGGTGGCGGTAGGCAATGAATTTCTCTACCATTTCCGGCACACTCATCTCAACGTTCAGGAACGCCATCTGCGTCCTGGGTGTCATTACCTCAACGATCTCCGTTTCACTGGCCTCAAGCAAATTGTAGATCAGGGCACGCTCGGTGTCATCGAGCGTACCTTCTTCGGAGACCTGCTCAACCAGGGTCAGGAATTCATCAACCTGCAGGATGTTGCCAGCCGTCTTGATTTCCCCGACCAGCAACGTCGTGATCCTGTCGGCAATGCCCCTGATCGCCCAGCGAACCGGCGTGATGACCTTGATCCACAATGCCAGTGGTTGCGCAACGATGCGGGTGCTGTAACGGACCGGATTTCCGACTGCGATGGTTTTCGGCGTAACTTCACCGAGCATCAGCATCAACGGCACCATGACCAGCAGATTGATGGCCACGACCTTGTCGGCGCCATAAAGAATGAACAGTATGAACGCCATATTGGCGGTGGCAGCGATGTTGACGAGTTCGTTACCGCTGAGAATGGAAATAATCAGCCTGCGCGGCTGATCGAGCAACTCATGAATGGTTTTTGATTGAGGGTTCTGTTCCCGGCGAAGTTGCTGCAGGTCGAGCCGGGAAAGAGAGAATAACGCGATTTCAGAACTGGAGAAGAATGCCGAGCAAACCAGCAGGCAAAGCTGCACCCCGAGTCGGACGATCATGTCCGGCTGTGCAAGCAGGCTCACGTCGAATGCGAAGTATTCGACCACAGGCAGCCAATGCTGATTCATGGTGTGCAGAAACTGTTCCATCAATATTTTCGGTTAATAACAGACTGGGGGGGTGCTCGGACATGTAAAAGCATGCTTCCTCAAGAATAAATTGGTGCTAATATGGCCCATTATGACTTTGTTTTCAATAAATAATTGTATAATTGATGCGATGATTTTTCCTACGGCATGACAAATGTCACTAAATACAGAACCTGACAAATCTCCGGCTCCCCTGATGCCAGATGACAAATCGGTCACCACGGATATGCCTGTCGATGACCTGACCGCTCCTGATCTTTACCTGAATCGGGAGATCACCTGGCTTCAATTCAATCGCAGGGTGCTGTGCGAAGCGATGGACGTTGAAAACCCCCTGCTTGAACGCCTCAAGTTTTTCGCGATCTTTGCCTCGAACATCGATGAATTTTTCATGAAACGCATTGGCGGTTTAAAACTTCAGCAACTGGCCGGCGTTGTCGAATTGACGGTTGACGGGCACTCCCCGGAACAACAACTGACAGAGTGCAGGAAACTGGTAAAGGAACTCGAAGAGATCAATGACAGTGCGCTGCCTGAACTTCTGGCTGAACTGGATTCAAACGATATCAGAATCCTGAAATACGATGAACTTGATCAAGATCAGCAGGACGCCTTGCGGCACCACTATTTCGAAAATATTTTCCCACTGGTCACACCCCAGATTTTCGATCCGGCCCACCCTTTTCCCTTCATTTCCAATTTATCCTTGAACATACTGGTGACCCTGCCATCCATCAAGGATGAAGATTTGTTCGTGGCCAGGGTGAAGGTTCCGGTGGGCGCTGACGTACCGCGCTTTGTCCAGATTCCGGATACCAGCCATTTTGTTCCGCTGGAACAGATCATTGCCCGCAACCTGGACCTGCTTTTCCCCGGCGAACAGGATTTCGAATTTGACTATTTTTATATTTCAAGGAACGCGGCTGCGGAAAAGCAGGAATCCGGAGTCAGTGACCTGCTCGCAATGATTGAATCGGAGTTACGTGATCGGCGAATTGCGCCGATCGTTCGGATTACGGTCAACAAGGGCATGTCAGACGACAGAAAGAAAATGCTTGCGGAGCAACTTGGCCTGAATGTGGAAATGGACGTATTCGAATCCGGAAGCCTGCTCGCCCAGAAGGATCTGTTCGAACTGGTATCACTGCCGCAATCAGAGCTTCACTACCCCACCCATCTACCGATTAATCACCACAGACTGCAGGAGGGGCAGCGCAGTATTTTCAATACCATCCGCGAAGCCAATTCAATACTGCTGCAACATCCTTATGAATCATTCAATACCTCTGTCGTCAGGTTCCTGAAGGAAGCGGCCAATGACGAACAGGTTCGGGCGATCAAGATGTCATTATATCGTACAGACGAAGAAACCCGCATTGTCGATTTGTTGATTCAGGCCGCGAATAACCGGAAACAGGTTGCGGTAGTGGTTGAGTTAAAGGCAAAATTTGATGAGGCCGCCAATATCAAATGGGCAGAACACATGGAGCGCGCCGGCATCCATGTCACCTATGGCGTCATCGGCCTGAAAACCCATTGCAAAGTATTGATGGTCGTACGCCAGGATTCCGACAGGCTCAGACGCTATGTTCATATCGGCACCGGTAATTATCATGGAGGAACAGCCAGACAATATACCGATCTGGGATTATTGACCTGCGACCACCAGATCGGCAACGACGTCACCGAGTTGTTCAACTACCTGACTACCGGCCATTCCAGGAAACGGACTTTCAAACAGCTCCTGGTTTCTCCAAAACAACTGAAAAAAGAGTTGATTCTCAAGATCAACCGGGAAATCACCCAGGCTGCCGAAGGCGGCAAGGGGCTGATTCAGATCAAATCGAATGCCCTTGAGGACAAGGACATTGTGGAAGCCCTGTACCGTGCCTCAGTCGCGGGGGTAAAAGTTGATTTGATTATCAGGGATACCTGCCGGTTACGCCCAGGCATAAAAGGACTGTCGGAAAATGTGACCGTGATCAGCATAGTAGGTCGCTTCCTCGAACACAGCCGGGTGTTTTATTTCTGGAACAATGGGGCGGAAGAGTACTTGATCGGTTCTGCCGATTTGATGAAAAGAAACCTTGAAAGCCGGGTTGAAGTGGTAACTCCAATCAACAGGAAATCATTGCAGAATGAGCTTCGTCTGATTCTCGACACGTTGCTCGACGACGATGTTGATTCCTGGGAAATGCAACCCGATGGCAACTATATAAAGCGAGTCTGCAAGTCGCCCAAAGCCATTGGTTGCCAGCATCAGTTGATCGAATACGCCCAGACCCGGCTGAAAACCAAGCGCAGCAAGAAATCAGTGCGAACCAAGAGCATTAAAAAACGGAATTGACAGCAACTCAAGATCAATCCATCCGGATTGTCTGTTGATTTGCATCCTGAACTGCATTTCAGATAGTCACCTTTTCTGAAATATCATTTTTAACTCAAGAGAACCAAACATGTCCCCTGAACTTCCAGCAAACGCAACTGCGGTAATTATAGGCGGTGGCGTCATCGGCTCCAGCGTAGCCTACCATCTGGCAAAAATCGGCTGGAACAACGTCGTGCTGCTTGAGCGCAGCCAATTCAGTTGCGGCACCACCTGGCATGCCGCCGGACTGATCGGCATCATGCGCGCCAATGAAAGCCACGCAGAGCTGGCCCGGTATTCGATGTCGGTTCTGGCGGAGATAGAAAAGGAAAGCGGGCAGTCAACCGGGTTCAAACAGGTGGGCTCGATCAGCATTGCACACAGCGAAGGGCGATTTGAAGAGTTGAAACGGGTAGCGTCAATGAATAACGCCTTTGGTGTAACCCAGGTGGATATAATTACGCCGCAGGAAATAAAAGAGCTTTATCCGTACCTGGAGACTGGAGACCTGTTGGGTGGAACCTGGGTTTCACAGGATGGTTATGCCAGTCCGGTAGACGTTACTGCTGCCTTTGTAAAGAGCGCCCGCAATCGGGGTGTATTGTGCCTTGAAGGCGTAAAAGTCACCGGTATCGTGGTTGAAAACGGCCGGGTTTGCGGCGTAAATACCAATCAAGGCGATATCCAATCGGAGTTTGTGGTCAATTGCGCGGGAATGTGGGCCCGGGAGGTTGGCAGGATGGCCGGAGTGAATATCCCGCTCCATGCAGCAGAGCACTATTATGCGGTGACCGAGAAACTCGACCACTTGCCGCTGGATCTGCCTGTGATGCGGGACCATGACAATTGTTCCTACTACAAACAGGATGCAGGCAGTCTGCTGGTCGGGCAATTTGAACCGAACGCATTGCCGTGGGGACAAAACGGCATCCCCGAGGATTTCAGTTTCGATGAAATTGACGGCCATTTCGATGAACAGATGATGCCAGTGCTGGAAAAATCAATGGTGCGTGTACCGATGTTGCAGCAGGTCGGCTGGCGGAAGTTTTTCTGCGGACCTGAATCATTTACCCCGGATGATCAGTTTCATATTGGCGAAGCCCCCGAAGTTCGGAATTTTTTCGTGGCCGCGGGTTTGAATTCGATCGGCATCCAGAGTTCCGGCGGTGTAGGCAAGGCGCTGTCGGAATGGATGCATTATGGTCATGCCCCGTTGGATTTGTGGAGCGTGGATATTCGCCGCATGTATTCATTTCAGGGAAACAGTCAGTATCTTGAGAAAAGAGTCAGCGAAACCCTCGGGTTGTTATACGACAATCACTGGCCCTACAGGCAGATGGAAACAGCCAGAAACGTGCGTCACTCTCCCATCCATGAAAAACTGGTTGAACGCAATGCCTGCTTCGGTGAAGTGGCCGGGTGGGAACGTCCGAACTGGTTTGCCCCGCAAGGTATCGAACCGAAATATGAATACAGTTTCGGAAAGCAGAACTGGTTCGATTATTCTGCCGCGGAACATCAGGCATTTCGTGAGAATGTCGCTCTTTTCGATCAAAGCAGTTTTTCAAAGTACCTGATACAGGGCAAGGACAGTTGTCGCGCATTGCAGAAAATATGCAGCGCAAACGTCGATGTCCCGACAGGCAGGATGGTATATACCCACTGGCTGAATGAACGCGGTGGCATCGAGGCTGATTTAACGGTATCCCGTCTTGAGGAAAACAGGTTTCTGGTGGTGAGCGCGGCCGCAGTGACTCACAAGGACCTGGATTGGCTGGCGCGGAATATCCCGGATGATGCGTTCTGCACGGTCACTGACGTCACCAGCAGCCTGGCTGTGCTGGGCGTAATGGGGCCGAACAGCAGGGCATTGCTCAGTGATGTTCTTGGAATCGACATGAGTACGTCGTCATTTCCGTTCGGGATGACCAGACCGGTTGAAATAGGTTGTGCGGTCGGGCGAGCGGCCCGGGTTTCCTTTGTAGGGGAATTGGGGTGGGAGTTGTACATCCCCGCAGATATGGCGCGTCATGGATTCGATACGCTGTGGCAGGCCGGTGAAAAATACGGCCTGGCGATGGCCGGACTGCATGCGCTGGACAGTGGCCGCATCGAAAAGAAATTCGTGCACTTTGGCCACGATGTCGCCGACACGGATACGCCGCTGGAATGCGGGCTCGGGTTTGTCTGCGATTATCAAAAGGATATTCCTTTCATTGGCCGCGACGCCATGCTTCGGCAAAAAGAGACCGGAAGCTGGAAAAGAAAACGCATGACGCAGTTCCTGCTCCAGGACCCGGAAGAAGTACTGTATCACCACGAGCCGATTCTGCGGGATGGCAAGCGGGTCGGACATCTGACCTCAGGCAACTACGGTCATACACTGGGCGGGGCAGTCGGAATGGGATATGTCTACAATGACGAAGGTGTGGATGCCGACTATATCGCCTCCGGGGCGTTTGCCATCGATGTTGGCGGCCGTATCGTTCCTGCGAGAGCCAGTCTGTCTGCAATGTACGACCCCAAAGCAGAAAGAATGCGAGGTTGATTGACTGCAATCCGAGTTCAACCTAGAATGCGCCGTCCATTTATAATTACTTAACACCGAGGATAAAATCAATGATTCACTCCCGCTTTACCAGATCAAGGCTGGTTTCCAGTCTGAAGACCATTTTTACTTCCATTTCGTTGGCAGTATTGCTGATAACGCCTGTTCAACAGGCAAATGCCGCCGATAATATAAGATGGAAGGTCCAGTCCACCTTCAACACGGCCTGGCCTGCCCTTGGCGACCCCATTGCCTTCCTTTCCAAATCCCTTGACCGGGCCACTGACGGCCGTATCAAGCTGAAAATCTACGAACCCGGCAAGATCGTACCACCGCTTGAGATTACCCCTTCGATCAGCAAGGGAGATTTACCCGCAGCCTATAATTATCTGGCCTATGACCAGGGACGCATTCCATCAGCGGTGCTGTTTTCCGCTGTTCCATTCGGCATGGAACCCTGGGAATATGCTGCCTGGTGGTTCGAGGGCGAAGGCGCAGGCCTGGCTGCAGAAATTTATCACCAGCGTAATGTGCATCCTTTACTGTGCAGTACCATTGGTCCTGAAACAGCGGGCTGGTACAGAAAACCGATCAAGGGGCTGGATGATATACAGGGTCTGAAAATCAGATTCTCGGGACTTGGTGGGATGGTTTTGAATGAAGTCGGAGCATCGGCCACCCTGATGGCGGGTGGCGAAATCTTCGCGGCCCTTGAGAAGGGAACGCTGGATGCAACGGAATATTCGATGCCGGCGATCGATGAAATACTGGGATTTCACAAAATAGCCAAATACAACCTGTTCCCTGGCTGGCACCAGCCTTCGACCTCAACCCACCTGCTGATCAACCTGGATATCTGGAACGGCCTTTCGGACTCGGACAAGGCGCTGTTTGAAATGGGATGTACGGCTGCCACGATGCGGGCAATCACTCGTGGTGAGGCACTGCAGGGAGCCCAGATCAAGGGTTTTGCGGATAAAGGCGTTACTGCTGCCAAGCTGCCTGATGATGTCATCCAGGAACTCAAAAGAGTGTCCATGCAAGTGATAAACGAGGAAGCAGCCAAGGATGCGGATTTCAAAAGAGTATGGGAATCGCAACAGGCATTCCATAATGACTACCAGATCTGGAAGGAATGGGGTTATCTGCCCAGGGATTTCAAGTAATCCTGTGACATAAACCTGCAGGCTGGGGTATCAGCCACACAAACTCCGCAGTCGATTGTATCGACTGCGGAGTTTTCTATTGAATCAATCATGACCCCGTGTTAAACAGGTAGACATGACTGAAGTCGCGGAAATCGTTGAATCGCTGGAGCACCATGATGCTCTGGTCGAAACTCCTTTGAGCAAGAAGCTGGATGCCTTCGTTCTTTCGATATGCGGAATATTCAACTGGATCTGGGTTGTCCTGCTGCTGGTCATCATTGGTAACGTCATCCTCAGGTATGCCTTCAGCCAGGGAATGATCGAGCTTGAGGAGTTGCAGTGGCACCTGTACGCGGTCGGCTGGTTGATGGGCCTGTCCTCGACCTTTATCGTGGATGGTCATGTCCGGGTCGATGTATTGCACGGCAGATTGTCCTACAAAAGCAAGATGTGGTTCGAGTTAACCGGATTGATGGTGTTGTTTTTGCCGTTCATCATCTTTGTGCTCTGGTATTCACTGGATCTGGTGGCATTGTCGTGGTCTACCAACGAGCATTCAACTTCGGCCAATGGCTTACCCGCCAGGTGGATAATCAAGGGATTTCTGACATTCAGCTTTTCACTGCTTTGCCTGGCCGGAATTTCGAGGTTTATCAAGGTCGTGGCCTCACTGAAATCACCACCCGGTCAGAACAGGGATTCACTGACCAGCGGCACTGTGTAGACGATTGCGATGATGGAATTTGAAGCCAATCACTACATGGCGCTGGGGCTGTTTGCCTCCTTTATTATTTTCATTTTCTTAGGGTACCCGGTCGCCTGGCTGATGGGAGGGCTGGCCATCCTGTTCACCCTGATATCAGTACTGTCGGATACCTGGCTGGATACATTTTTTGGCGTCGACTGGGGATACGCCTCGATCATGGTAGACCGGATTTATGCAGTCATGAGCAACTGGGTGCTGGTTGCCTTGCCAATGTTCATATTCATGGGAATCATGCTGGACCGCTCAGGTATTGCAGAAGACCTGATGACTGACCTCGCCAGGCTTTTCGGTCGGATGAGAGGAGGAATAGCCATTGCTGTGGTGTTCATTGGGGTACTGCTGGCCGCGTCAACCGGCATTATCGGCGCATCTGTCGTACTGCTCGCAATTCTGGGTGTCCCGTTGATGCTCAAGAACAAATACAGCCCGGAGCTATCCTGCGGTGTTGTCTGCGCAACCGGAACGCTGGGGATACTGATTCCACCGAGCATCATGCTGGTCATGATGGGAGATCAGATTGGAATTTCGGTTGGCGACCTGTTCATGGGGGCGGTATTCCCCGGTTTGTTGCTGGGCGCCCTTTATACTATCTACATCGTCAGCTATGCCTGGTTTGTACCGGGTGTGGCGCCCGCGCCGCAAAATGCTGAACCGGTTTCGGCAAAAATCCTGCTCAATGTCATGCGCTCCACCATTCCTCCGGCGTTGCTTATTTTTGCTGTTCTTGGCAGTATTTTCTTCGGCATTGCGACCCCGACAGAAGCGTCCGGAGTCGGTGCGCTGGGCGCAACCCTGCTCGCCCTGATGCGCAGAAGGCTATCCTGGAAAGGATTGAATGAGGTTGTCCAGCAAACTTCCAGGACGACTGCCTACATATTTGCACTATTTGTCGGTGCAACCGCATTTTCCCTTGTACTGCGTGGTCTGGGCGGCGATGAGGTGATCGAGGGAGTATTGACTGCCCTGCCTTTTGGCACTCAGGGTGTGGTCATTGTCGTGTTGTTGTCCGCATTCATTCTTGGCTTCTTTCTTGACTGGATCGAAATCACGCTGATTATCCTGCCTCTGATCGCACCAATAATCAGTGATCTCGGGGTCAACATCGTATGGTTCACCGTCATGTTTGCAGTCTGTCTCCAAACCTCCTTTATTACACCGCCGGTCGGCTTTGCGCTTTTCTACATGAAAGGGGTAGCTCCCAGGGGAATCGAGATTACCCAGGTTTACAAGGGTGTCATTCCATTCGTGATACTTCAGATGATTGCCGTATGGGTGGTATTTCAGTGGCCTGCGCTGGTTACCTGGCTACCCGAAATTGCCTACCGGTAATCCCGGTCAGGCTGCGCGTCTGAATCTCTTCAGATGTACAAGCAATAGAGCAACAGCGGCCGGAGTCACCCCGGGAATGCGAGCGGCCTGCCCGATGGTTTGCGGGCGGGTTTCGGTCAGTTTCTGTTGGACCTCAGTAGACAGTCCCCTGACCGCGGAATAATCCACTGACTGCGGAATTGTCAGTCTGTCACTGTTCTTCTGACGCTCGATTTCGATCATCTGGCGCTCAATATAGCCACTGTACCGCGCCTGGATCTCAAGCTGTCGGATACTTTGCGGATCTTCAAGCGGAGAATCAAGTTCAGCGAGTTCGACCAGTCCATTGTAGTCAGTTTCCGGTCTCCTCAACAGATCAAGCAAATTGGTTTCCCTTTGCAAAGGCTGACCAAGAACCCTCTGAATCCGTGCAGAATCCGTTTTATCCGGGTGGATCCAGGTTTTTTCCAATCGACCTTTTTCCTTTTCAATGCGATTCCTTTTCAGGTTAAAAACGGAGATGCGCTGATCATCCACCACTCCCAGCTTAAAACCTGTTTCAGTCAATCGCAGGTCAGCATTGTCTTCCCGGAGCTGTAGTCGATATTCCGCCCGGGAAGTAAACATCCGATAGGGTTCGGTAGTGCCGCGTGTCACCAAGTCATCGATCATCACACCGATATATGCCTCGTTGCGGGCCGGGCACCAGGGTTCCTTTTGCTTTACCATTCGGGCTGCATTGATGCCTGCAATCAAACCCTGGCCTGCCGCTTCTTCGTAACCGGTAGTGCCATTAATCTGTCCGGCGAAGAATAATCCACCGATGGATTTGGTTTCCAGCGAATTGTTCAAGCCACGCGGATCAAAGTAATCATATTCGATGGCATATCCCGGTCGGGTAATCAGGGCCTTTTCGAAGCCTTTTATTGTTCTCACGAAGGCATGTTGCACATCGAACGGCAGACTGGTGGAAATTCCGTTGGGGTACACTTCCGTGGTATTCAGTCCCTCAGGTTCGATAAAAATCTGGTGACTGTTCTGGTCACCGAAACGCACCACCTTGTCTTCTACCGAGGGGCAGTATCGCGGACCTGTACCTTCAATCCCGCCACTGTAAAGCGGTGATCTGTGCAGGGAATTTCTGATGATTTCGTGAGTCTGGTCATTGGTATGCGTAATGTGGCAGCATACCTGGTCCGGATGCTGTCCAGCGCTCCCAAGAAAAGAAAACACGGGTACAGGTTGATCACCCGGTTGTTTTTCCAGTTCCCCGTAGTCTATGGTTTTGCCATCGATACGCGGCGGGGTTCCGGTTTTCAGCCGGTCAACGCGAAACGGCAGTTCCCGCAGCCGGTTTGCCAATGCGATGGACGGCGGGTCGCCTGCACGTCCCCCTTTGGAATTATCCATCCCGACATGGATCTTACCGTTAAGGAAAGTCCCTGCTGTCAGCACCACCGCCTGCGCTTCAATCTCGATACCTGATCCGGTTTTAACACCGGCCACCCGTTCTCCCAGTATGATCAGATCATCGACCGATTGTTGAAACACGGTCAGGCCGGGTTGATGCTCGATTGCTCTTCGAATCGCGATTTTATAAAGCGCCCGATCCGCCTGTGCGCGGGTCGCCTGTACTGCAGGACCTTTTCGGGAATTCAGTATGCGGAAATGAATACCTGATTGATCAATCGCCCTGGCCATGATGCCACCGAGAGCATCGATCTCTTTAACGATATGGCCTTTGCCAATTCCTCCTATCGCAGGATTGCAGGACATTTGCCCGATCGTTTCGATATTGTGGGTAATCAACAGGGTCCGGCAATTCATCCGGGCACAAGCCAGTGCGGCTTCCACGCCCGCGTGACCACCACCGATCACCACTATCCCGAATTTTTCCGGATACTTCATGGACACAGATTTCAATCAACTTGCTTATCAGCAATCATTGATAATAATAATCATACTTTCGCAGGATTTCCCAGGTAATTCCCCAAGCCTCGTTGAAAGAAAGATTACTATTGTCAGGAACCACGATTTTGGTATACAGCGACTTGCCAAATTCGTCTTTCAGGCCCTGCAGAGTCGAATCCAGTTCGCTTCGGGTAACCTGGGACGATTCGGTATCATCGGGACGCTTGATCTTGTACGTCCAGTTTTCGGCGACTTTCGCCACCCAAATCTCAACCACTGTTCTTCCGGCGGAACTTCTCGCGGGACGAATCAATTTGTGGAATTCCTTACCCAGAGTTTCGTACTCTTCCTGCAGAGACTGATACTGTTGAGCAGAAGCGCTCGCGGTCGCTTTCAATGCCGCAATCTCTATCCCGCGTTGTTCGATTAAGTCCGTAAGTGACAATATCTCTTCGGTCAACCGGTTGAACCGTTCCGCTGCACTTTCATTAATTCTTTCCACCTGCGCCATTTCTTCAGCCAACAATTGATTCTCAAAATCTGACCGGGTCAACAATCGTCTCACTTGTTCGAGTTGCACTGACAGGATATGGATCTGCTCTTCCAATGTTGCTCTTTCAGTGGTCAGGGAAGTGATTTCTGTTTCAGACTGTAACTTCAGATCTGATAACTTATCGCTCAGAGATTCAATATTCCCGGTTAAAAACTGTTCATTGGCAGTCAGTTGAACGTTGGCCTGCTCGAGCGCCTGCCGAGCCGCAAGCAGTGTCTCCAGATCTGCCTGCAGTGCAAGTTGATCGGTTGAAAGCGTAGAGATACGTTCAAGAGCTCTCGCCAATGATGTCTCCAGCAAGGATCGTTCGGCTTCCTTGCCTTGCAGTGCGGTTTCGAGGTCGGTATTTTGCTGTGCCAGATCCTCTGTATCAGCAGTCAGTTGCGCAACCTGCTGCAAGGCCCCGGAGTGAGCCTGCTGCAATTTGATATTAGCCTGTTTCAACTCATCCCGGATCGCAATCAACTGTGCCAGTTCGTCCTGTAACCCGAGCTGACTCTCGGAAAGCGAGGCAATCCGTTCATGCGCTTGTTGCAGGGATTCCGCCAGCGAAGAACGTTCGGCATCTGTGCTTTGCAAAGCGGTTTCAAGATCGACATTTTGCTGTGCCAGGCTCTCTGTGTCAGCAGTCAATTGAGCAATCTGCTGCAAAGCCCCGAAGTGAGCCTGTTCAAGCTCATCACGGACCACAATCAACTGTGCCAGTTCGTCCTGTAACCTGCGCTGACTCTCGGCAAGCGAGGCAATCCGTGCAAGTTCCTGTTTCAGGGATTCCGTCAGTGAGGACCGTTCGGCTTCTGTGCTTTGTAACGCGCTTTCGAGTTCGGTCTTTTGCTGCGTCAGACCTTCCGTGTCGGCAGTCAGTTGCACGTTGGCCTGCTCGAGCGCCTGCCGAGCCGCAAGCAGTGTCTCCAGATCTGCCTCCAGTTCAAGCCGATCGGCGGAAAGCGAAGAAATACGTTCAAGAGCTCTCGCCAATGATGTCGCCAGTGAGGACCGTTCGGCTTCTGAGCTTTGCAGCGCGCTTTCGAGCTCGGTCTTTTCCTGCGTCAGACCCTGATTGGCCAGCATTGCAGCCTCCCTGGCCGAGATGTTGGTCAGTAACTCACTGCTCAATCCAAAATTACGCACCATGATAACCACAAGCGTCATCAGGAATATCATTACGATCACAGTCATGATATCGGTAAAGGACGGCCATACGCTTTCGTCTCCGATGCCTGTCGCACCGTGACCGATCCGAAGATCGACAAACCCGTTGGTTTTCGGCATTCAGGAGTCCGGGGCCAGGGTTCTAGGGTTCCAGGCTACCGGGGCGCAACCGGAATCCCCGCTGCAACAGGCTTACAACCTCGCCCAGACTTTCATTGTTCTGATTGGTCGTTGTCCTCTGGACTTCAATCATTTCACGAATCAGGGCAAGCATTTCCTGATTGCTCTGATCCTCCGCTGGCCGGGATTCAAGCAGTTCTATCAATGTCTGGGTCGTCTGTTCCTGGGATTGCCCGAGTTTTTCAATCAATTCACTGGCGGATTGGAAATCAGACAATTCCAGCGCCGATTGTTCCAGTGCCGCCGCCCTTCGGCCACGTTGAAGATGAGGCATCAAAGTGGTTGCGGTTACTTCCTCGATCTTGCTGATCAGAAAAGTCTGCGTATCGGTCAGCTTGATATAAAAATAGCCAAAAAACAGATACGCGAGGATGGCAGTCAAGGTGGTGGACAATGCGGTCGACATGCCAAAAATCATTGTGCCCAGGCCTTGCGCGCTATCCTGGTCGCCACCCGGAAGAATATTGATCTGCCCGCTGTTCTGCAGGAGATCAGACGCGCCCAGCAACGATATCGACAGGGAAACAATAGTTCCGAACACACCGATCAGGATAAGTACATTATGGATGAATTTCAGGAAACTGTTGCGGCTTGATTCAGAAGCCAGCAAGGTTGCAGCCAAGGCACTCTGATTGATGTCTTCACGCCGCTGGCTCAGTAACTGAAGGGTCAGAAACCGTTCGGATATCATAAGGTTGCGGTTGACTCCCTGCAACGGCTCCCTGTTATTGGCGACGTTGGACTTGAATCGATTGATCGCCTGCTCCTGGTTTCGATACTCCAGAAACCGTTTGATCAGTTCCAGCAGACCACAAACAAAGAGAAGCAGGATGCCTCCGTTGATCAGCCATCCCACTGCGTTGACCTGATTATGAAAATATATCTGTGTGACGAGATCCTTTTGCCAGAACCCTGCCGATGCCAGAATCACCAGAACAAGCAGTATTTGCAGCAGAATATTTCGAGTGTAGTTATGAGGAGTGGCTTCAGTCATTCTAATTTCCCGGGTTCATTCGCATCAGTTTCAGCCTGTCCATTCAGTGGGCGGCGCTGGCAGTATTAACTCCGCATTATACAGAATTATACAGATTATTATTTGTTCCATATAGAGGAAAGCACCAAAGCCCGGCGGCAGGCTGTAGTTTGAAAATGTGCATTGTCATTTGCCGATACAAAATGAACTGAAGATCATTCCGAGTAAATCGTCACTGCTGACTTCACCTGTAATCTCGGATAGCGCCTTTTGACAGGAAGTCAAATCGTCTGCCAGCAATTCACCGGCGCGGAAATTTTTCTGTTGATCCAGGCCATGGAGCAGGAACTGTTCAGCACGGTCAAGCGCATCGACATGTCTTTCCCTGGCCAGAAAATCACTATCGTCAACATCGCGAAACCCCGCAATGTTCCTGATTTTTTCCTTCAGATTGTCGAGACCCTCGCCAGTGAGCGCCGAAACACACACCTCGTTTTCAGCCTTCGAGTCGGGCCGGCCGGTCAGATCAATTTTATTCCGTACCAGCACGACCGGTGCAGATGTATCCAGCCCTGTCAAAAGAGAATCCGCTTCGTGATCAGAAGTTTCCGAGTCATCAACAAGTAAAAGAACGAGGCCGGCGCGGTTCTGCTGCTGTATCGCCCGGCGAACGCCTTCCGCTTCAATTTCGCTGGTGGTCGGTCTGACTCCGGCGGTGTCGATAATCTCCACAGGCAGTCCATCCATATCGATAAACTGTCCCAACACGTCCCGTGTGGTACCGGGAATGTCGCTGACTATCGCCCTGTTGGCATTACACAACTGATTGAGCAGACTGGACTTTCCCGCATTCGGCAAACCCGTCAACACCACCTTCAGCCCATCCCGCAACAGCATTCCCTGTTTGCCGGAGCGTTTCAACGAAGCAAATAATGACGACAGATGTTCGAGCTGATCAACTACCTTGCCGTCTTCGAGAAAGTCTATTTCCTCATCCGGAAAATCAATGGCGGCTTCGACAAAAATCCGCAGTCGAGTCACCTCCTCCACCAGTTCGTTGATCCGCCTCGAAAAGCCACCCTGAAGAGAGTTGACCGCTGATCTGGCTGCAGCCTGTGTACTGCTGCCAATCAAATCCGCAATCGCCTCTGCCTGAGTCAGGTCCAGGCGCCCGTTAAGGAAAGCACGCTGGGAAAATTCACCGGGTTGAGCCAGCCTTGCACCCGATGCAAGGCAATTCTGCAATAACATCTGCATCACAACAGGGCTGCCATGCGCCTGAAATTCGAGCGCTGATTCCCCGGTAAAACTGTGTGGCGCGGGAAAATACAAGGCAATCCCGTTATCAATAACCAAACCGTTGCAGTCAAGAAAATCGGCATGGTGAGCATGACGGGGTGCAGGACACATACCGATAATCCGTATGGCGATATCGATCACATCCGGGCCGGACAGGCGAACAATACTGATCCCTCCACGTCCGGGTGGAGTCGCGACGGCGACAATCGTATCCGGCCTTACAAAGTCGGATACTGGTCCGGATTCCGATTCAGATTGCTCACCGGAATCAGGCACTCTGAAACTTTCGGGTAATGTAGTATTGCTGTGCAATGGACAGCAGGTTATTGACGACCCAGTAAAGAACCAGGCCAGCCGGGAACCACAGGAAAAAGATGGTAAACACGAAAGGCAACGACATCATGATTTTTTTCTGGAGCGGATCGACCGGAGCGGGGTTCAGAAAATGCTGGGCCAGCATTGAAAGGCCCATGATAACCGGCAGCACATAGTATGGGTCCGGCAGTGAAAGGTCATTCAGCCACCACATAAAATTAGCCTGACGCAACTCCACACTCTCCAGCAGTGTCCAGTACAATGCGATAAATACCGGAATCTGCACCAGCACGGGTAAACAACCGCCTGCCGGATTGACCTTTTCCTGCTTGTAAAGTTTCATCATCTCCTGTTGAAACTTTTGCTTGTCGTCGCTGTATCGTTCTTTTAACGTTGCCATTCTCGGCTGAAGTTTTTTCATCTTCGCCATCGACTTGTAGCTGGCCGCCGAAAGAGGGTAGAAAACCGCCTTGACCAGAACCGTCAGCAGGATAATGGCCCATCCCCAGTTCAGGGTGACCCCGTATATCTTGCTCAACAGCCAGAACAGGGGATTGGCGATCGGAGTCAACCATCCGTAATCCACCGTCAACTTCAAACCGTTCTTGTTCTGTCGATCAAGACGCACCTGTTCTTTCGGGCCGACAAACATCGCAGTCGGGATTATCCCGGTCTGACCCGGATGAATTGTCACCGGCTGGGTTGTCTTGTAGCCAATGCGATACTGGGGATTGGGTGTCTTGTTGTTTACACCTGAATACAACTGGTAGTGATCGGACTCCATTGGCAGCCAGGCGGCCACAAAGTAATGCTGCAACATCGCCACCCATCCATCCGTAGTGGTCATGTTCAAAGGCCCGTCCTGAATCTCGCCGTAGTCGATCTTGTCGTACTTGTCTTCTTCGGTATAAATCGCCGCCCCGTTGTAACTGGGTATTCGACCCAGAAAACCCATTGATCCTTCCTGGGCAATTTCAGTTTGTTTCAATTGCCCGTAGACAAAACCCGTCCAGGGCTGGTCGCTGTTATTAGTGACTCGGAAATCAACCTCTATCCGGTACCTGTCCTTTTGAAAATGAAATATCTTTTCATAATCCACCCCATCCGGCGCACTCCAGGTCAATACCACCTCCATATTCTGGTCATCGCCCAACCGATATTCAAACTGCGAAGCGGAATACTCTACATTGTGATTGGGATACTCCCGGTCCTTTCCAATCAGACCGCTTTGTGCAACGAACAGGCCCGAATTATCCCTGTGCATCAGTACGAATGGAATTTCCGGCGTATCCACACTGACTGGGTGTTTCAGTAATTCCACCCGAATCAGATCTCCACCCAGGGTATCAATCTGTGCTTTGACCAGGTCTGTCGTTACATTGATTATCCGGCCATCGTTGACATTCTCTTCTTCAACCACACCCACTTCATCAACAACGTCATCCAGACCGGCGCTGTCACTACTGACTGCAATTTCGGGGGCATCGGGCACATCCTCACTCAAGTCGGTACGGGTGGCGCCATCCGACCTGCTGGCATCCTGCTCTGAAGTCAGGCCGTCAACTGCTGATCTTTCCGTCTGAAATTCAACCCAGGATTGCCAGATCATGACCAGTACCAAGCCCAGGGCGGCGAACAGCATCATTTTTTGAAATGGCATGTTCATTTTCTTTCAACCCTGGCGGACCTGATATCGATCTGAATCAGCGTAATTTACATTCCGGTACCGGATCATCACCCCCCTCATGCCAGGGGTGGCAACGCCCGATTCGGGTTACCGTTAACCAGGCGCCATGAATGACGCCATGTCGTTTGACTGCTTCGATTGCATATCCCGAACAACTGGGTTGGAAACGGCAGTGTTGTCCCAGAAACGGACTCAGTATGATCTGGTAAAGCCGGATCAGGGCAATCACTGAATTTTCTGGTAACTTTCGCATTTTGGATTTGCTCTACTCCACAATTTGTCCAGGTCTTTCTTTAATATCCGATTGGGTTGTTCTGCGCCACTGGGCCTGGACACAACCACGCAGTCTACAGAACCACCTGCTGACGACAACATCAACTGATTCGCCCGGAACGATTCTCTGATCTGTCTCTTTATCCGATTGCGTTCAACCGCCTTTTTGCTGACCCGTTTGGAAACAGCCAATCCCAGTCTGGCATGCGATAGTGTGCTCCGGACAACATACAGGCTGAAATACCTGCCATGAACTGAAATCTTCTGCTTAAAAACCGCCTTGAACTGAGCGCCTTTCAATAATTTCTGATGTCGTCCAAAACCAGCCGCAACCGGCGACATGAGTCAATCTTGTCAGGCGCTCAAACGAGTACGGCCCTTGGCGCGACGTGCATTGATAACCGCACGCCCACCCCGGGTACGCATACGTTCACGAAACCCATGGGTTCTCTTGCGCTTGACTTCACTGGGTTGAAATGTACGTTTCATTATATTTGTTCAATGATCATCAGAGGGTTGCGGAATCTAACCTGTTTGATCAGAAAATTCAAGTTAATTCGTGTTGTCAAGACGGCGGCCGAACAAAATTTCTTCATGGTCTGGGGGAATAACCTATAATAACTGATGCGTGAAATTCTGGCTGACAGGAAAGTATTAGCCTGGGCATTATATGACTGGGCCAATTCAGCATTTGCCACCACTGTGATTGCCGGCTTCTTTCCGGTTTTCTACAGTGTGCTATCATCGGATATCAGCGTCAACGATTCTCAATTCTGGTTCAACATGACCCTGGCTGGAAGCAGTGCCCTGGTCGCCATTGCGGCGCCTGTTCTGGGGGCTTTTGCCGACTACGGAGGTTCCCGTAAAAAGTTCCTGGCCTGTTTCACCCTGCTCGGCATATTGATGTGCGTGGGCCTTGCCTGGGTCGGAGCAGGAATGTGGTGGGTAGCGCTGGTCGTCTATGGTCTGGGCCAGATCGGATTCGCCGGCGCCAATATATTTTATGATGCACTGATTGTCGAAGTATCATCCGAAGAAGATCTGGATATCGTATCCGGCTACGGCTACGCCCTTGGCTATTTCGGAGGCGGACTGCTTTTCCTGCTCAATGTCCTGATGGTGACCCAGTTCGAATGGTTTGGCATATCAGACCAGGGCAGCGCCTTGTCATTGTCCTTCATTTCCGTGGGAGTATGGTGGGCGGTATTCACCCTGCCCTTGCTGTTCGGTGTCGAGGAACCCGGAAAACCGGTTGCGGTTTCAACGACAGACACAATCAGACATGGCTTTTCGCAACTCTGTGCAACCTTTCGGGAAATCCGGAAACTGAAACATGTATTGTTGTTCCTGATCAGCTACTGGCTGTATATCGATGGCGTAGGCACAATCATAAAAACAGCGGTGTTTTTCGCTGACCGAATCCTGAATCTGCCATCGGAAAGTCTGATTACTGCACTCTTGCTGACCCAGTTTGTGGCCTTCCCCGCAGCGCTGTTCTTTGGCTGGCTGGGAAAACGGATCGGCCCCAAATGCGGCATACTGATTGGATTACTGGTATACACCGGGGTAGTCGTCTATGCCTGGAAGTGGTTGAATAGCGCTGCCGATTTTTACTGGCTTGCCGTCACCATTGGTCTGGTTCAGGGTGGAGTGCAAAGTCTGAGCAGATCCCTGTTTGCCCGTTTGATTCCAGCATCGAAGACCACGGAATTTTTTGGTTTTTATAACATGGTGGGTAAATTTGCCAGTATCTTTGGCCCATTCCTTATGGCTATCGTGCCGTTCATATTCGCAGGCATCACTATCCGGGACAGTATTCTGGTCCTGGTTGTTCTTTTTGTCGCGGGTGGGATACTGCTTTATCGCCTGGATGTCGACAATGCGATCAAGGCAACTCGGACACTGGACAATCAGAACTAGATTCCAGCATTGCCAGCGCATCATTTTTGTTATCTAATCCCCGGAATTTCTCCACATTCCAACGTTGCCGGCAGAGCTGGACCAGAACTGAAATCGATGCCCCGCTCTCATGACCCATCCTGACAATTACGAAACGCTCGATCCCGAAAACTGGGACGAAATGCGTGCACTTGGGCACAGGATGATCGATGACGCTATCGACTACCTGAAAACCGTGGGTGAACGGCCGGTATGGCAACGGATGCCTGAGGATGTCGCAGCCACCTTCAATCAGGCCGCCCCCACAGAACCCGATGACCCTGTCTCGGTATACGAGGAATTCAGGCGCAATATACTGCCCTATCCAATAGGCAATATCCATCCACGTTTCTGGGCATGGTATATGGGAAACGGGACGGTAATGGGAGCGCTGGCCGACCTAATGGCAGCCACCATGAATTCAAATCTGGGCGGAGGTTACCATGCTGCGATTCTGGTCGAGCGTCAGGTACTGGACTGGATGAAATCGATAATGAGTTATCCGCAGGAATCCAGCGGATTACTGGTCAGCGGAGGCTCGATGGCGAACTTGGTGGGACTGGCTGTCGCACGCAATGACGTGGCCGGATTCGACATAAGAAAGAAGGGGATTCAATCGATCGATCATAAACTGACGATGTATGCCTCCACCGAAGTACACAGTTCTAACCAGAAGGCAGTCGAGTTACTGGGTCTGGGCAGTGAATGCTTCCGGCAGATTCGTGTCAACGATGACTTCAGCATGAATCTCGAAGACCTTGAATCCAGACTTGCCGATGATATTGACAAGGGATTCAGGCCAATCTGCATCATCGCCACATCCGGAACCGTCAATACCGGTGTGATCGATGATCTGGGCGCCATTGCGGATATCTGCGAACGGCATGATGCATGGTTTCATGTCGATGGCGCAATCGGCGCTATCGCCATGCTGTCGGATCAGGCCAGACCGCTATTGTCGGGAATTGAGAGGGCGGATTCGATCGCTATGGATTTACACAAATGGATGCATGTTCCGTTCGAAGCCGGCTGCATACTGGTAAGGGACGCCAAAGCACACAAGGATACCTTCTCATTGATTCCGGAATACCTGCAACAATATACCCGCGGCATTGGATCCGGCCAGAACTGGCCATCTGAATATGGTGTTGAGTTGAGTCGTTCCTTTCGCGCATTGAAAGTCTGGATGACGATCAGGGAGCATGGCACGAAAAAGCTCGGGCGCATGATTTCACGCAATCTGGATCAGGCTCAATATCTGGGGAAATTGATCCGTGAACGGCAAAATCTCGAATTGTTGGCCCCGATTGGTCTGGATATCGTCTGTTATCGATTCAATCCGGGTGGGATGAACCTCGAATCACTGAACGAACTGAACCGGGAAATTCTGGTTGAACTCCAGGAACAGGGGATTGCCGCACCTTCCTATACTACCCTGCGGGATAACTATAGTATCCGTGTTGCCATCGCCAACCACCGGAGTCGCAACGAGGATTTTGATGTACTGATCGCACAGACAGTCCGTCTGGGCGAATTGCTGGCGCCCTGACCGGAGACCATAACGGGTTTGGATATCCCCCTGTCACGCGACATCCTGATTGATGCCAGGAAAGGACCCGCCATGTTCTACATGGTGGTAAGTTCCACCTTGATCAGTTTCGGCGGGCTTATCATGCGCAGCCTGGAGACAACGGACCCCTTCCAAGTCAGCTTCCATCGTGCACTCAGCCTGCTGGGCGCAGTCATCGTCTTTCTCCTGATCCGTTATCGCAGAGAATCAATTCAGGTTACCCGGAATATCGGCTGGTCCGGGGTCGTCGGCGGAAGTCTGCTCGGTTGTGCCGGCCTTGCTCACCTGCAGGCGATGGCAAATACGACCATCGCCAATTCGACGTTTGTTCTCGGTTCGATCCCATTCTTCACCGCCTTGTTTGCATGGATTCTACTCAAGGAAAAACTCCAGAGAAGAACGCTGGTCGCCATGCTGATTGCAGCAGTGGGACTCAGTGTGATGGTAAGGGAAGGGATGCAGATCGGTGCAGGATACGGCATCATCATGGCCATACTGACCGCGGTCTGCTTTTCAATCTATGCAGTCATCGTTCGCAGCAGACGACGGGTGCAAATGTTACCCACACTGATCGTATCCTCACTGGTGATGATGGCTTTCTCTGCCATCGCCACCAACGGAGACATCAAGGTGTCGTACCAGGATGCCCTGCTTTGCATAATATGGGGTGCAGTGTTGTCCGGCATCGCCAATTTTCTGTTTCTTTTTGCCTCCCGGCATCTGGCCGCAGCCGAAGTAACCCTTTTCATGTTGCTTGAATTCGCGCTGGCGCCACTCTGGGTATGGTGGGTGGTGAATGAGACCCCATCGCTCTGGACCATTGTCGGGGGGGCGCTGATCATGGGGGCGGTCGTGGCCCGGTCCGTCATTGAACTGGTGGACAGGCCACAGACACACTATAGACCGAATCGGCCGGTTTGAGCCCCGGAGCGGTCGGGGACACGCGCCGCCATTCAACAACTAGTATCCAACGGCGATGCCGTCTTTTCGATGGTCTGACCCCCCCTGGTAGCCATTTTCAGTCTTCCTGATCAATTGCGCCCCTCCCATAGTGAAAATCTGTTCGTTTTCGAAATCAGGAACATCGTGGCCGCGTTCTCTTAATCCTACCCGGATACGCTGGTCATATCCCTGTTCCAGCAAAACCTGTTTTTCTTCGGTCACTTGCCATCTCGGCGCGTCACTGGCTGCCTGGGGGTTCATACCCTGGTCACAGACGCGTTGTACAATCTGTGCATGCCCTTGCGCCTGCATGTGTGCACCCATAACGCCAAAGCTCATGACCGGTAATCCGTTACGGGTAAGGAATGCCGGAATAATCGTGTGGAAGGGCCGCTTTCCGCCCGCCGCCTGGTTCGGATGACCGTCCTCAAGAGAAAATCCCGAACCCCGGTTTTGCAGACTGATCCCGGTATCGGGAATGACTATGCCTGATCCAAAGCCACAATAATTGCTCTGAATATAGGAAACCATCATGCCCGACTGATCGGCAGTGGTGAGATAGATGGTGCCGCTCCTTGCGGGAACACCAAATCCCGGGTCTTTGGCTTTATTCATGTCAATCATTGCGGCTCGGGATGCGAGGTACTCATCTGCAAGCAGATCAACCGGAGCCCTGTCGATAAAATCCGGGTCAGCAACATAGCGCTGGATGTCGGCAAAGGCCAGCTTCATGGCTTCGATCTGGCAATGCAGGGAATCCACCGAATCCATTTCATACTCCGTTATCGAAGTGTGCGACAAAATGCCGAGCATGATCAAGGCGCCCAGGCCCTGACCGTTCGGTGGAATTTCATGGAGTTCATAACCATGCCAGGGGTGAGATATCAATTCGACCCAGTCACATTGATGCTGATCCAGATCCGCCAGGGTGAATTTACCTCCGCCGCGCTTTGATGCCGCAACAAATTTCCGTGCGAGTTCACCGCGATAAAACGCCTCGCCCTTACTGGTTGCAATTTTCTCCAGGGTTCGAGCCTGGTCCGGAAAACGGAACAGATCACCGACTTCCGGCGCCTTGCCACCTGGTAAAAATGGCGCAAAATCGGGAAAAGAGGCAAACTCTTCCGGCGCGAAAGACCATAAACGCGCCGTGATCGGTGTGACCTGAAATCCGGTGTCGGCATAATGGATCGCATCCTCGAACAGTGATTCAAAAGGCAGATTGCCGAATCTATCGGATAATTCAACCCACGCGCTGACAGCGCCCGGCACGGTTACGCTATCCCAGCCGGTCAAAGGCATTGCCTTCAAGCCCCTGAAATCCCGCTTGTCGAACGCCAGCGGACTCCTGCCCGAGGCGTTAAGCCCATACAACTGATTACCATCCGAGACAATGGAAAATGCATCGCTGCCTATGCCGTTCATGGTAGGTTCAACCACGGTCAGGGTAATCGCTGCAGCCAGTGCGGCATCCACCGCATTGCCCCCTTTCCTGATTGCCTGCAACCCGGCGAGCGTTGCCAGTGGCTGGGAAGTCGCCACCATATTGCGACCCATCGCCGGCATGCGTTGCGAAGGCCAGGGAAACTGTTGTTTGAAGGATTTCATGGTGTGGCGGCGTGTGGCTTGCGATCATTCCGGATTGCGATCAGACTGTAGGCGACCACCGAGACCAGGACGATCGCGCTGCCCGCAAGAGTATAATTGCTGGGAACCTCATTGACCCCGATCCATACCCAAAGTGGATTCAGGATCGACTCGCTCATAGAAAACAAGGCAACTTCAGCTGCTGGAATAAAGCGCGTACCCATAGTCAGGAACAGGAAACCTAGCCCGAGCTGCAAAGAGCCCAGCATCATGCAAATTACCAGATCATGGAGACTGATATCAAGATCGCTCACCATTACGGCTGCGATAACAAAGGTGATCAAACCGGACAGGCCTGTGGCAGGGATCATGTCAATATGTTTTTTTGACCGCAGGATCAACAGGTAGAACGCAAACATGAATACCATCAGCAACGCCATCAGATTGCCAAACATGCCGCCGCTGATAAAGCCGTCAAGAAACATCAGACCAATACCGAACACCGAGGCTATCATCGCTGCCAGACCCCAGACGCCGATTTTTTCCTTCAGAAACAACCACGCTATCAGAGCGGTGACCAGAGGCGCTGAACCGATAATGAAGACCACATTGGCGACGCTGGTATTGAGCATCGCAAAGATATAGCAGACCGAACCCAGCCCGAGGAGAATGGCTGCGAATATACCGGAGAGGCCAATAGCTCGATAGACTGCGAAAGTGTTTCTGCGATAGCGGCAAACCATGATCGTCAGGATAGTGATGAAAAACGCGAGTGAACGAAAAAGGACCACCTGCCAACCGTTCGCATTATCCATACTGCGCAGCATAATTCCCGAAGTACTGAGGAATACCCCTCCCATGAATACAATCAGGATTCCGATCAGATATCGATTTTGCATGATTCCGGCTGAGGCCAAATCAGAAGTTGAGTCAAGGTTCAGATTTCCGGTACTGCTGCGGTGCCCGGGCTTCGGGTTTTACGTTGGCTGGCGCGTCGTTCAATCGGGACGACAATCAACGACATCATGGGTGGAACGATGAGCAGTGTGATGATAGCAGAAAGACTGAGCCCGCCGACCACAACAGAACCAAGACCGCGATAAAGCTCAGACCCGGCCCCCGGGAACAGCACCAGAGGCAGCATACCGAAAACGCTGGTCAGCGTAGACATGAAAATCGGACGAATCCGGTTACGTGTCGCCTGTCTGATTGCTCTGGCGGCTTCAACTCCTTCTATGCGGATATGGTACAGCGTCTGATGTACCAGCAGGATTGCATTGTTCACCACGATGCCAATGAGAATGACGAAACCAAGCATGGTCAACATATCAAGAGGTTGAAAGGTGGTCAGATTGAGTAATGCCAGCCCGCCTGCGCCGCCAGCCGCGGCAATCGGTACGGAAAGCATGATTATCAATGGATAGATAAAGCTCTCGAACAGAACGGCCATGACCAGAAATACGATAATGATGGAAATCATCATATTGATTGCCATCGCATTGCGGGTCTCCACCAGCTTGTCCGCCGTACCGGAAATGTTGAGCTGGATGCCTTCCGGAAGTCCTTCTTCCTTCATCGAATCGATCACCTGTTCCTGTAACAGATCAATCGCCGACTCCAGGGCGAGAGCGGGGCTCGGACGAATTTCCAGGGTGATGGTACGAAAACTTTCGCGGTGGCGGATTTCGGTCGGACCGGCAGTGACAATGGATTCTGCGAGTGAGGAAACAGGAACAATCTGTCCGCCCGGGGTGACCACGGGCAGATTGCCAATACCCTGGGTCTGGTAGACACTGTCTTCATCGCCTTTGAGAACGATATCCATCAATTTGCCGTCAATAGTGGACTGGGTTACCCGCAAACCATCATTGAAGGTATCAATAGTCCGGGCAAGTTCGATCGCTGTAACGCCACTGTCGCTCAACCTCAGACGGTCGGGAATAACTCTTACTTCCGGCGCTCCCAACTCCAGACCGGGCACGGGTTTCCATTCATGACCCTGATCGCGGGGAAACAATTGTGTTATCTTGCCAAACGCCCGGTTGGCAGTCAGGAAAATCCTTTCAAAATCAGGACCGGATATATCCAGTTCAATTTTCCGGCCACCCCCTACCCCTCGGCCAAATATCGAGGGCTGGGTGATAAAGCCGAAGGTTCCGGGTTCCCTGAAAACGGGTCTTTGCAATACCGGTTTGAGTTCCGCCACCCTTTCAGGTTCGATGGCAGTGATTCCGAGTATGGTTTGACCACGGAAGGCAACATAAAAGAAACGTTCGATTTTCGGCAGACCGTCCGCACCCGATTCCGGACCGGTTTCCGAAGCCCACAGTGGCCTGATTTCAGTTTCAATTCCCTGGGCGATCTGCTTGGTCGTCTCCAGATTATAACCCGGCGGCGGCACGACGAAACCCAGAAGGAGGTTCCGATTCCCTTCTGGCAAATACTCGAGTTTAGGCAGTGCATGCCAGGCTCCTGCACTCGCGACCAGGGTAATGACGACCGTAACCAGCAATGCCAGGATCCGGCTCCGTACCACGGCGTCGACAAACCAGACGATTAAACGGACAAACTGGCGAGCCAGCCAGTCAATCACTGGAATACCTGCCCGGTGGTACGTCACGGCATTCGGACCCTCCCCTCCGGTTTTCCTCAAGAACCGTTTTGCCATTGCCGGAATCAGGGTGATCGACACGAGCAGGGAAAGCAGTACCGAGACTGAGATGGCGACCGCAATATCCCTGAACAACTGTCCCGCCTCCAGCTCCATCACCAGAATCGGTATGAAAACCATGACTGTGGTCAGGGCCGAGACCAGCACCGCCCCCCAGACCTGTTTGGCGCCAAGATAAGCCGCCTTGGCATTGGAATGGCCCTGTTCCTTCAGGCGATAGATATTCTCCAGCACGATGATCGCCGCATCCACCACCATGCCCACTGCAAAAGCAAGACCGGCAAGCGATATGACATTGATCGACCGTCCAAGGATCGCCATGGCGACAAACGCGCCAATTACGGATATCGGAATCGAAAAGGATATCACCAGTGTGGCGCGCAGGGATCGAAGAAAGAGCAATAAAATTAATGCGGCCAGCGAGCCTCCCACCCAGATATTTTGCCGCACCAGATTTATCGCCGAATCGATATAAACTGTTTCATCGTAAACCTGCTGGAGTTTGAGACCCGCATTGGGGATCTGGAACTGGTTCAATTCATTGATTGCCGCTTTCAGCCCGGCCATGATTTCGATGACATTGGCCCCGGTCTGCCGCTCAGCGCTCAATGCAATCGCAGGTTTACCAAGCATCCGGATACTGGAGGTGGGTTCCTTGTAGCCGAAATGAACAGTGGCCACATCAGACAGCGCCACCCTGTTCAATGCACCCGCGTTGTCCGAGCTTCTGACCAGTACGTTGCGAATGATTTCCAGGTTATTCAGTTCGCCTTCGGTCCGAACCACATAGCGTCTTTTACCTTCATCGATACTGCCTGCGCCGAGGGACACATTGGCAGTTCGAAGCGCTGCCGCCAGGTCTGTGACAGTCAGTTGAAAGCGCGCCAGCAGGTTGGGATCGACAATTACATGAATTTCCCGCTCACTGCCTCCATAGACATTGATCTTGCCGATGCCGGGAACCCGTTCCAGCCGTTCCTTTACGACATCTTCTATAAAATCGCCGTATTCGTGGATCGGTCGTTGATTTCCCTCCAGCCAGTGCAGGGTCATCCATGCGATCGAGTTGTCCTCGCTGCCAGCCGTATCCAGGGTGGGCTGATCTGCTTCATCAGGATAGTCCGGCACCCGGTCCAGCCGATTTGCCACCAGCAGCAGGGCGCGGTCCATGTTGGTGCCGACCTTGAATTCCAGGGTGATCCGGCTTCGTCCCTGTTGAGCCCGACTGGTAATCGATTCCAATCCTTCAAGACCAGCAAACTCTTCTTCCTGCTGATTGACCAGCTCCCGTTCGATTTCCGCCGGAGCGGCGCCGAACCAGTTGGTGGTGACGGTAATCACGGGTCGATTGACATCCGGCGCCAGTTGAATCGGGATCGTGCTCAACGCCACCAGACCGAACAGAATTATCAGCAATACTGCGGCCACCACCGCGGTCGGTCGGTCAATGGCAGCGCGAATTATATTCATAGAGATTCCGCAATTCCTACAGCCTGTCCCGGTCTCAGTCGCTCATTTCCTCGAACAACGACCAATTCCCCCTCGCCCAATCCAGACAGAACCTCGACACGGTCGCCGGAGGCATGACCGGTTTTCAATTCCCGGATTTCCACTGAATCCGGTTTGCTTCCTTCGGCATCCTTGACAACAACGTAGACGATATCATCCTGCCCACGCCGAATGATGCCATCCTTGTGTACGGTCAGTATTTCACGCGCCTGGGCTACCGGAACATGCACGGTCACACTTTGCTCGTTCGCAAGATCGCCTGCCCCATCTCCCAGATTCGGCTCGAATCGAACCCGCCGGGTCCGTGTTCTGGGATTTTCTTCCGGTATGATTGCCCGCATTGTGGCATGATGCCGACTTCCGTTATCCAGCTCGGTCTGCACAATGAAGCCCGGTAACATTCCTTTTAACTGGGATGCCGGGATGTCAGCCTCAAGTTCAAGGCGCAGGTTCGATATCAACCGAAAAACAGGTTGCCCGATTTGCAGGTAATTCCCGACTTCGGTCAATTTCTCGGTAATGGTTCCGTCGAATGGCGCCCGTATGGTCGCATTGTCATTGGCCAGAGCAGCAATCTCAAAAGAAACCCGGCTGCTGTTGATTCCCGCTTCCGCTTCATTAACCCGGGAGTAGGCAATAATCTGTTGCTGCAAGGCATCATCGAGGACTGCCCGGCTGATTGCCGCCGACCCCTTCAGGGTTTCCAGTCGTTCCACTTCCTGCTCTGCCAGGGCAAGCTGGGCCTTCACGGTTTTTAATCGCGTCTGGGCTTCGATCAACGCATATTCGGCCTGTTTTTTCTGGAGATCCAGATTGGTCGTATCGAGGCGCGCCAGCACCTGTCCCACGGCTACGACATCTCCGGGATCAACCAGAATTTCAGAAACCGGACCACTGATACGAACGGCTACAGTACCGGACTGCTTGGCAACCAGCCGCCCAAGTATAGGCACCGTCTGGGCGAATTTCTCTGAAATCACCGCATCAACCGAAACCCGCGCGCCCTGTTGAGCGTACAGGGAGGAATACCAAAGCAGGGTCAGAATGAACAGGCTTCGAATGAGATTATTACACACGTACGGGATACGAATCAGTAACCTGGAAACAATCATACCTTATCAGTCTCTTGAGATATCTTGTCTCCGCTCTCATTCTGCAGGTAAATATCCCGTTTCGGGTACGGTATTTCCAGATTTTTCTCCCGAAATAACTGACGTGTCGCCATATAAAGCTGGTGCAGTGTCCGTCCGCGCAACGCGGGTTCATCAATCCAGCAAAGCAGTTCAATATTGATTCCGCTATCCGCAAAACCACGTACACGCACCGCGGCTTCCGGCTCCTCACATACGCCCGGGTGGTTATCCGCAACTTCCCTTAATACCTCGCACACCTCTTCCAGGTCGGCATCGTATGAGGCCTGTACACTGAGGCGCAGGCGCAGTTTGCTCGAAGGGCCGCCGGTTTCATTGACGATTTTCGCGTTGCCGATGACCCCGTTTGGAATGATGACTTCGATCTGGTCTCGGGTCAGCAGCCGGGTACTGCGCAAGCCGATATGAGTCACCTTGCCGCGCTCGCCGGTATCCAGGTTGACATAGTCACCCAGCTTGTAAGGCATGTCGGCTATGATGAAAAACCCGGAAAACAGGTTGGCCAGCGTGTCTTTAGCGGCAAATCCAATGGCGATACCGGCAATACCGGCCGAGGCCAGGAACCCGACCGGATTGATACCCCACAGGACAAACAGAGCATAAACGCCGACCAGAATAATCAGCACCTTGAGTACGATACTGAGTAAGGGTTTGCTTTGGTCATTAATCAGTGTGACACGATCATTTGTCGACATCGCAGAAGTGAGAGCGCTCACCAGGCGAAAACTGAACCCCAACCAGACCAGAATGAGAACCGTGCCGGTCAGCAAAACAACGATATCCGCGAAAGCGCCATCCGGCCAACTGGAAGACAGGGCGATAATCAGGCCCACACAGACCACGGTGACGAAAACCGGCCGGTTCAGCATGGTGATGATCTGACCATCCGCAACCCTGGACAGCCGCGCCGCGAGTTTCCGACCCACCATGTTCAGCGCGAATCGGCGAATGATATAAGCCAGCAACCAGAACAGCAGCGCAATGGCAACAGCCTGGACAATCGGATACGCATCCAGAAATTGCCAGTAAGGTTGCAGGCGGCCGGGCAACAGTTCCACAAAAGCCGGCAGTTCGGCGGCCAGATCAACCGGCGTCAGTTCTGTTGTCTTTTCCGTACTTTGCTGGCTATCGGCCATAGTCGGTCCGTTAATTCAAAAATTCGATCTCAATGAAGGCGCACTCGAACCCGTTGCCGTTGACGACGTCATGCTCGATCCCCGCATTCCTGAAGTAGGGAACTCCGTTTTTCATATTGGCCCGGAACACCTCTCCGCCTCCCGAATCAATTTCGAGAAAGCCGTCAAACAGCGGTACAACCACATAGTCGTGTTCATGCCGATGCCAGCCGGTATTGTCCCCTTTTTCTGAAAATCGCCATTCGGTCACCCGGGTTGTTTGATTTTCTATCAGAACCGCAGGGACCGCAGTCCCCTTTGTGGACTTATCATTCATCTCATGTCGTACCAGGTTGCACGTACTTTGCTGCGTCGTTCACCTGAGTATACCCGATAGCATCCGACCTGTGACGGGCGCACTCCCGGTTGAGCGTGGATTCGATCCTTGATTCACGCATGTTATCCTGAAAAGGAGTGTGGAATAAATTAATATTGCCAAATACAATCCGGAACAGTCAACAACAACGCGAATTATCACCGATACCGGGAAAACGTGAACCAGAACAGCCCAGATCATCGCACTTCCGGCGACCTCGATTACATTGAAATCCAGACAGGACTGGACCCTCAGGTAACCGTAATCTGGTTACATGGACTGGGGGCGGACGGGCATGATTTTGTCCCCATTGCCGGTGAACTTGGGTTACCTGGTGACACCGCTTTTCGATTCGTGTTCCCACATGCTCCGTTGCGTCCGATCACCATAAATAATGGCATGGTCATGCGTGGCTGGTATGACATCCATGAAATACCAGTCGACGCAGATAAATCAGAACGGGCAGACCGGCCGGGGCTGGAACACGCATCCACCATTGTCAGGACTTTGATAGAACAGGAGAATCAACGGGGTATCACCACCGACAAGCTGTTTCTTGCCGGATTTTCCCAGGGAGGCGCCGTTGCTCTGTTTGCCGGTTTGAGATACCGGCAACCTCTTGCAGGCATCATTGCATTGTCGGCTTATCTGCCGGATTCGGATTCAACCGAATCTGAGCGTTCCAGTGAGAATCTCGGTACGCCGGTTTTCATGGCTCATGGACTTAACGACCCGGTCATTCCAGTGAGCGCGGGACGGCACAGCTACCGGATACTCGCCGCAGCCGGGTACAACGTCGATTGGAATACCTACGATATGCCTCATTCCGTTCACCCTGATGAGATTCGGGATATTGCACGTTTTATCCAGCGCCATTGGGCACACTGAGGTGGTTCAGAGTATCGAACGCACCAGTTTCGGATAATAATAATACAGTGTCATGGTTCTCAAAATCATGAAACTGGTCAGTCCGAGAAATAATCCATGATTCCCGAACATGGACTGAAATATAACAGTGAGAATCAGGTAACCCGCCGTTGAAATAATCATTGCATTACGCATTTCCCAGGCATGTCCCGTACCAACGAATATTCCGTCAAGCTGAAAGCTCCAGCAGGATACGACCGGGGCGATGATCATCCAGAACAAATACTGATCTGCCGTCTGAATGACTTCTGTTGCATCGGTAAACAACGCCACGATTGTATTTCCAAACAGGTAATAGGCAATGCTGATACACACCGCCATTCCCCCCGACCAAAGAGTGGTTACCCAGGCTGCCCGTTTAAACTTCTCTCTGTCCCGTGCGCCATAGGCGCTGCCCCCCATGGCTTCAACCGCATGCGCAAAACCATCCAGTCCAAAGGCCATAACAGTCTGAAAATGAAGCAATACCGTATTCACTGCCAGAATCAACTCTCCATGAGCGGCACTTTGTGCGGTGAAGAATGCGAATGAAAATACCAGACATATCGTGCGGATAAAAATATTGCCGTTAATGCTCGCCATTTTTTTCAAAGCGCCGACTTCCAGAATTTCAGACCACCGCAATCTGTCAATTGCCCTGAACAGTGGCTTGCGCAACATGAAAAACCCGCACAATGCTGCACTGTATTCTGCGATCAGTGTTGCCCAGGCCACCCCTGGTACGCCCAGATCAAGAACAGGGACGAACAACAGGTCCAGTCCGGCATTAGTGAAGTTGAGAACCAGTTGCAAAACCAGCGCCAGGCGTGTCTGATGCATTCCTACAAAAATGCCGGTGAAAACATAAACGCAGAGGGTGGCAGGGGCGCCCCAGATTCGAATCAGGGAATATTCGGCGGCCAGCGTTTCAACAGCCTCGCTGCCATCGATAATATACAATGCCAGTCTGATCAGAGGATTGCCCAGAATAATCACAACCAGGCCAAGGACGAGTCCCAGCAGAATAAACCGTAACGTGGTGCCCGATATCGAATCCTGATCATCTATACCATAGGCCCGGGCAATGAATCCGGTAATACCCATCTTCAAAAAGCCGAATCCCCAATAAATAAAGCTGAAGATCAACGCCCCCAGTGCGACCGCGCCTATATGATGCAATCCCGGCAAATGACCGACCACCGCGGTGTCCACCGCACCCACCAGTGGCACCGAAATATTCGAGATGATCATTGGTCCTGCCAGCGCCCAGACACTGCGATGGGAAATATCCTGAGTTGGGGGTGTCATCGGGAAAACCGGGGCAGATAAAACAGCCAGATTACAATAAACCGACGTACAAAACAGCTATTAATTAAATTGAAAATTAATCTGGTAAACCCCGGATATTATCTTTAGAATCCGCCTGATTATCAGTTGATCATTCAGCAATCACCTGGGAGAAACTGCCATGATTAATGACCTCCGCGCTTCCTGGGCATTGCTGATCGGCATCGGCTTCATGATGCTTGGCAACGGACTTCAGGGGACACTGCTCGGATTGCGCGCCACCATGGAGGGCTTTCCCACCTTCATTACCGGCATCATCATGTCTGGCTACTTTTTCGGCATCCTGTTGGGTTCGATGATTGCACCCAGACTGGTAGAACGAGTGGGCCATATCCGTGTCTTCGCCGCCCTGGCCTCGATGGCATCGATTTCGATTCTCGCCCACGGCATCTACGTCAACCCGGTCAGTTGGACTGCAATGCGATTCGTCACCGGTCTGAGCTATGCGGGTCTGTACGTGGTCACAGAGAGCTGGCTGAATGACCGTGCAAGCAATGAGACGCGCGGTCGGGTTCTGTCTGTTTATATGGTGATTACCACACTAGGACTGGGCGGAGGCCAGTTTCTGCTGAATCTGGGTGATCCGAAGGAAATCGAGCTTTTCATCCTGGTTTCGATGATTGCGTCGGCCGGATTGATTCCAATCCTGCTTACGGCCAAACCTGCGCCCGGCTTCGGCCGAACCCAAAAATTGTCTTTGAAGGAACTCTATCGTGCTTCGCCGCTGGCAGTGATCAGCAACGGATTGACCGGGGCCGCCCACGGCACCATTTTTGGAATGGGGCCGGTTTACGCAGCCCACGTTCTCGGAAGGACCGACCTGGTTTCAATTTTCATGGCTTGTATTTTGCTCGGCGGTCTGGCTACTCAATGGCCGATTGGCTGGTTGTCAGACCGCATAAATCGAAGAATCACCCTCTCAGTCCTTTGCCTGGTAGCGGTGCTCGTTTGCATTGCTGCGATGTTGCTGACAAAAGGCAGTATTGCCTACTTTGTCATTATTGTGATCCTGGGAGGATCGGCAATACCCCTGTATGCATTGAACATCGCTTACGCCAATGATCGTTTGAAGCCCAACCAGATTATCGCGGCTAGCGGCAGCCTGGTGATGATAGCCGGAATCGGGTTGAGTACAGGTCCGATTGCCGTATCGTTCCTGATGGGTCAGTTTGGGCCAGCATCCTTTTTCATTGGAATCGCAATTTTCTTTGCCCTGATCCTGGCGTTTTCAACCTGGCGTATGGGTATTTCCGAGGCTATTGACCCAAGCGACCAGAGTCCGGCGATTGCGGCAGGACTGATTGGCACCCCGGTGGCGGAGTATGTAGCGCCCGATGCAGAAGATTATGTGGAAGCGCTGCTGCAGGATGAATTGCATCTGCTTGACGAGCAAGGCGCCGATGAAGAAAAACCAGGCGCCCCATGAAAATCGCCCTGTGAAACAGGAGGCAAACTGAACCAATGAGTGAAACCATGAAAGGAAGACAGATCATAAGAACCCGTAATACCGCGTTCGGCGAATACTCCTGGGACCCCGAAAACACCGAAATCAGTATGTTGAGCCTCAGTTACGACCCTGAATCCGGGCAAGGCTCCTACATCATGCGAATGCAACCGGGCGCTGAAACCGAAGTCCATACCCATGAATACAACGAGGAATACTTCATTATCGAGGGCGACCTGGTTGAACCGGATGGCGCCGTACTCGGACCCGGAGACATGGTTATTTTCAAGCCGGGGACGCAGCACAACAGCCGCACCGTCAACGGTTGCCTGCTGATTGCGATAGACTACTCTTAACTTCGTCGCACAGACAATGAAATTCTCCCTGATCCGTATTCTCCCGGCTCTGGTATCGACTCTGGCGACAACCCTGGCCCTGTTTGCGACGCCCGCTTACACGCAGGACACGATGAAACACAGTGATCATAATATGCGGCCCGGCTCCACCACGCTTGCGCCGGGCAACCTGCCCGGAGACTCCATCTTTCATCTGGATTCATTATGGGTCAATCATCTGGGGGAAGCGCGCACCCTGCCGGAACTGCTGTCCGGGAAACCCACAGTCAGCGCGTTGATCTACACATCCTGCGAACATGCCTGTCCACTGATCATCAACGACATGATCCAGATCGAAAGAGAGCTGGGAGAAGAGTCGGCGGGAGTACAGTTTGCACTGTTCTCCATGGACCCGGAGCGGGACACTCCGGAAAAAATCAAGCTCTGGCGCAACGACCGGCAACTTGGGGACTGGAATGTCTATGCCCCGAAACACGCTGGAGCCGAGCTGGAACTGGCGGTTGCCCTCGGCATCCGGATTCAGCCGCTTGCCAACGGGGATTTTGCCCATTCGAACGTGGTCACCATACTTAATCCAGACGGGACTCCGCGCCACCGCCAGGTTGGGCTGGGCGTGGCGCTACAGGCTTCGGCTGACGCGGTTTTAGAAGCTCTGACTCATTAAAACCGTATTACCTTAAGGATCGCGCAAGGCGCAACGGAAACCAAGCGAGCCGACAGTATAATGCCCCTCCAGACTGGAGCGGAACGCATAGCGCATGAATGACGGGTAATCACGGGGGTCTGCCGCGCCGATTGAACCGCTGCCACAGAACAGTTGTCGTTGCAGACCGGAATCACCGCGGGACTCTCCGGTCACCAGAGCCGTGTTGAAATCACGGGTCCACTCCCAGATCAACCCGTGCATATTCTCGACCCCGAACAGGTTAGAGTAATCGGCCTGACGGGCACGTTCAATCAGTGGTCGGTCTGCCGGAGATGCGTACCACTGCAGGATACGCCGCGAAAACTCCGGGTCATCAATCGCATATTCCAGCCGGTCACTGGCTGCCCCGGCGCGCTCCCACTGGGCGATCGTCGGCAGAGATTTGCCGTTTGCTCGGCAATAGGCCATCGCGGCAAACCAGGACACATTCACGACCGGGACATCAGCCGGGGCTAATTCGCCAGGCCGCTCATCATCAAACCAGTGGGCAAGATAATTCTCGTCCGCAAACAGCTCAGGCGCGAGCGAGCGTTTCCATTTCGGACGCTCCTGCACGAAATCCAGATAATCCGCGTTTGTTACAGCTTTGCGGTCCAGGAAGAAAGACGGCACAACGACCGCCGCATCGACCGCGTTTGTGGCCCGGTCCGCTTCGCTGGCCTGATACAATGGCCGGTATAACCCATCGGGTATGTGTGCCATGCCCGGCGGCAAAGACCCGGCCTGAACAGCCGGAACCACCACACATAAAATAGCGGCAAACCGCAAACGGGTCTTCAGCTTACTGTCCACGCACCTCGGCAACCTGCGCAGGTTCGATCCGTTTCCCGGAATTTCCCCAGGAATCGTATACAAACGTCAATACATTTGCGATGTCCTCATTCGACAGGTTGGTCATGGCTGGCATTACGCCATTGTAACGAGCGCCGTTCACAACGATTTCCCCTGACAGACCATGAACGATAGCCGCAATGCTGGCATCGGAATCGGCGTTCAGCCAATCCGAACCAGCCAGCGGCGGAAATACATTTCCTACCCCTGCCCCGTCAGGCTGATGACAGGCCGCGCAGACCTGATTGTAAATCTGCTTGCCAAACTCAATCTGCTCCTGCTTGCCTTGCGCCACTCGCGGCACCGACTGTTCCTGAAGGTCCAGAATAGCGCCTCCCTCCGGCCGGTAAATTTCGTCAGAGGTTTTGCCGGAGTAAACCAGGGTTGACAGGCTTTCCGGAACCGCTTCCTCATTGGCAGCCACTTCAATCATACCCAGAGCGCCCTTGTTGAAGGCACGGAAAATAGAGTGGTCCACCAGTATATTGCGACCGGGAACCTGCATCTGCATTTCGACAATCGCGGAGCCGCCAGCGGGCACCAGCGTGGATTGCACATTGCGATTGATCAAATCCCCGCCTTCGATGTAAACCTTGTCGAACACTTCGCCGATGACGTGGAAGGATGACACCAGATTGGGGCCGCCATTGCCGACATAAAGGCGAACCATCTCCCCGGTATTCGCCCGCATCGCATTGTCGCCGACCAGAGCGCCCACGGAACCGTTGAAGACCACATACTCCGCATCTTCCGCAATCGCCTTTTCCATGCTGAATGGCTGATAGCCGGTTTCACCATTCTTGCCCTTGGTATAGAACTCGCTCTGCATCACGTAGTATTCCCGGTCAACCGGCGAATAGCCACCCTGGGGCTCCACCAGAATCAAGCCATACATACCGTTCGCGATGTGCATACCCACCGGAGCCGTCGCGCAGTGATAGACGTAAAGCCCGGGATTCAGCGCCTTGAATGAAAAAACGGAAGAATGTCCGGGCGCGGTAAATGAAGACGTGGCGCCCCCTCCTGGCCCGGTTACCGCATGCAGGTCAATGTTGTGCGGCATGCGGCTATCTGGATGATTGTGCAGATGGAACTCCATGAGATCGCCTTCACGCACTCGAATGAACTTGCCGGGAACCACCCCGCCAAAAGTCCAGAAAGTATACTCCACTCCATCCGCCAGACGCCCGCGCAACTCCCGCGTTTCCAGGTTTACGATCACCCTGGTGGCATGATTACGGGTAATCGGCGGCGGCACGTTCGGAGCAATGGTCAAAACCGCTTCCTCCTCGCCAACAACCGGCATACTGGCCGCGGACATTTCATCAGCACCGACCTGCCACGATGCGACCAGAGCGCCAGCCAGCAGAACCATACGTATATTTTTCATTTCACGAATCCTCTTAATCATATAAATATTACCTATATCAACCCGAAGAGCGCATACCCCCACAGGCCAGCGCTCAGAATCAATGATGTCAGCACCGCGGCGCTCCCCGCGTCCTTGGCTTTTTTGGCTTCACGGTGAAACTCCTTCGTAACCATGTTGACCACGGCCTCGACAGCGGTGTTCAACAACTCGGCAACCAGCACCAGGGCATGGCTGAACAAAATGACAGCCTTGAGCCAGGTATCGAAGGGCAGATACAGACAAACAGCGGACAGCAACACGGCAACCACGATTTCCAGTCTGAAAGCGGCTTCCTCGCGCCAGGCGGCCCGAAACCCGTTGATTGAATGAAACAACGCCCGCCACAACCGGGGGCCGGCTATGGGTTCGGGAATTTCCGGCTGTTTATTCATGCGGGACATGATACCAGCCCCGCGAACAGGTTGACAGGGCCGGATTTATTGTATACTGCGTTGCCATGAAAATCGCAAGACTACAACCAACAGAGGGCCCGGTCTGCTATGCCATCGAGCACGGTAACCAGCGCTATACCGAGGCCACGGGCAACCTGGTCCAGGGCCTGACAGATACCGGGAAAGCGGTTACCGGAAAGCTTCTGTCACCCGTTCTGCCGACCGACATCTATTGCATCGGCCTGAATTACGCAAGGCACGCGAAAGAAGGAAACCAGGAAATTCCGGAACGCCCGGTCCTGTTTTTCAAATCCACGTCCTCATTACAAAATCCCGGAGACCCGATTATCCTGCCACGAAAACTGTGCAGCGAAAAAGTGGATTTTGAAGCCGAACTGGCAGTGGTGATCGGCAAAACCTGCCACAATGTCTCCAGGCACGACGCGCTCGACCATGTCCTGGGTTATACCTGCGCGAACGATGTCAGCGCCCGCGACTGGCAGCGGCTGGGAGGGGGCGGCCAGTGGTGCCGCGGAAAAACATTTGCCACGTTCTGCCCGCTTGGTCCGCTGCTGGTGACCGCCGGTGAAATCCCGAACCCGAACGCACTGGCCATCAAGAGTCATCTGAACGGAGAGACCATGCAGGACTGGAATACGGATGACATGATATTCGATGTGCCCGCTCTGATCGAATTCCTGAGTGGAAGCACCATACTGAATCCGGGCAGCGTCATACTGACAGGCACCCCCCACGGAGTCGGATTTGCCCGCAATCCGCCGGTTTTCCTCAGACCGGGAGACCGGATCACGATCGAGATAGAGAACATCGGATGTCTGACGAATCCGGTTATTGAAGAAGAAGTCTGATGGTATTCCATCAAACAAATCCGAAATAAAACCATGAGTATCGTAACCACCTGCATCGGGGCCTGGCCCAAGCCCGGTTATTTGAAAATCAAATACTTTGAAGACTCGACAAATGGCGGGGGTGGTCCAACAAGGAAATTCAGCTATAACACGGATGCTTACCGGGAGACGTCTGAGGAAAACTTCGTCATGGCCACACGCGAAGCGGTAGCCGACCAGCTCGAATGCGGCGTTGACATCCCTACCGACGGAGAACAAAAGCGGGAAAACTACATACATTATCACTGCCGCCATCTGGAAGGCATTGATTTTGATTGCCTGACCAGAAAGGTGCATCGCAACGGCGCCGCCGTTGCCCGGTTGCCCACCATTACAGGGAAAATTGTTCCAACCGGGGATCACTTTCTGGATCATGATTTCAAGGTTGCCCAGCGCTTTTCGAAAAATCCGGTAAAGATAACGGTGCCGGGTCCACTGTCCACCATGGATACGACCGCCAATATATTCTATCGACGGGAAAGAGATCTGGCGTTTGATCTTGCTGACGCAATCAACTATGAAGTTCGGGCCCTTGCCGAAGCCGGATGCAAGTACATACAGGTTGACGAGCCTCTGTTTGTCCGGAACATCGAACAGGCGCTTGACTTCGGCATTGAGTGCGTCAATCGGTGCTTCGATGGTGTGCCGTCCGACGTGACCCGTATCATGCATATGTGTTGTGGATATCCCGGCCATCTCGATGATACCGATTATCTGAAGGCCGACCCGAAATGCTATTTCGATCTGGCGAAATCGATAGACCATTCAGCCATGAGCATGAACATCCACCAGGTATCCATAGAAGATTCCCATTGCAAAAATGACCTGACGCTTCTGGAAAACTTCCAGAGTCTGACCGTAATACTGGGATCGGTTGCAATCGCTTCGAGCAAGGTGGAAACGGTTGAGGAAATAACAATGAGAATCCATGAAGCGCTCAATCACATTGACAAAGACCGATTGGCAATTGCGCCGGATTGCGGGCTGATGATGCTGGACAGAAGCCTGGCAAAATCCAAATTGAAGAATATGTGTGACGCCGCCCGCTCTGTTTGATTTGTTTCTGGTCGCCCCGGGAACCATCTGACACGCACAGCCTCTGACAGGCGCTGAACCATGCGGTTGCATTACCCCGCCACACAGTGTAAAAGTTTTTTATCAACAAGCTCACTACCAATGAATGAGGACATCATGAAAAACACGAAACATTCCACGATCCCGGCTACAGATACTGACCGCCGGGATTTTCTGAAAACTTCCGGTGTACTCGGACTGGCCGCCTTGACCGGCGCATCGGAAATCGTCTTTGCCCAGGATAAGAAAATACTCAAGATTCGAACCTATGCCGATATGCGCAGCCTGGATCCCGCTTATTCGCAAGGCGTTGTCGATGAAGAGATTCAAAGCAGTATTTACAGCAAGCTGATCCAGTACAAACCGGGGCGGGAATGGGGATATGTACTCGATGCCGCAGAATCAATTGAGCAAGCGGACGATACCCACATCAAATTCAGGCTGAAACCGGGAATCATGTTTACCGGCGGTTTCGGTGAAATGACGGCTGAAGACGTGAAATATTCTTATGAACGTATTCTGGATGAATCCCTGGAATCCACCAATACACCGGACTGGGGTTCGTTAAAGGAAGTCACGGTAGAGAGCAAATACGAAGGCGCCATTGTTTTCAATGATCCTTATCCGCCTGCGTGGAATATTGCCTTGCCCTATATTGTGGGTAATATCATCAGTAAAAAGGCATGGGAGGAAGCGGGCGGCAAAGTGGACACCACCACGCCCTGTGCGTCCGGACCCTATATGCATCATGAATGGCAACCGAAACAAAAAACAATCCTGGTTCGCAATCCGGACTGGCATGGCGGCGATGCGGCATTCGACGAAATCCACATTTTTCCGATTGATGATGAAAATACCGCGCAAATCGCGTATGAGTCCGGAGATATAGACTGTACCCGGATTTCCCTGGGTTCTGTCAGTAACCTGAAAGCGTCGCCTCCGGATAATTCCACGATTGAGGAGTACCCTTCCCTGTATTATGTCTGGGTGGGGATGAACGTTGAAAATGAAACCATGGCAAATGCGAATCTCCGCAAAGCGATCCAGCATTGTATTGACGTTCCTTCCATACTGCAGGCTTCCTATTTTGGCGCCGCCGAACCTTCCACCGGCATCATTGCGCCAGGCTTGATTGGCCATCGTCCCCAGAGCATGGTTCCGCCGGAAATGAATATTGAAAAAGCCCGGGAATACCTTGCAGCCGCGGACTTGAGTGACGGCGTCAGCGTCACGTTGGACATACTGAATAAATCAGCCAATGTGACCACTGCCCAGGTTGTTCAGGCGACTTGCGCCCAGGTGGGAATTTCCGTCGAAGTCAATTTGCATGAATCCGGCGCATTCTGGTCTCTGGGTGATTCCAGCGCTGGTGAACGGTATAAGGATATCCAGCTTATCCTGAACCGGTATTCCATGGCTCCGGATCCTTCTTATGCCACGGCGTGGTTTATTACCAGTCAAAAAGGCATCTGGAACTGGGAGCGTTACAGCGACCCTCAATTCGATGAACTGGAAGCAGCGGCCAAGTCGACGTCCGATCCAGCGCAACGGGACGAGATGTACCGAAAAATGCAGGATATGATGGAAGAAAGCGGCGCTTACCGCTTCATTACCCACGAAGCGACTCCCGTGATATACCGCAATACCATCAATCCGGCATTTCGCCCTGATGGCCTGCCATTATTGAGATCATTTGGCGTAGCTGGTTGAAATCAATTTAGTGGGTTGGGGATGCGGCGAAGTTAATTCAGCCGCATCAAACCCGGTATATTCCTCGAATCCCGGTAGCCGATAATGCTTCTTTATGTTCTGAAGCGGCTTGCATTGAGTATCGTCATTGTAATGCTTGCGGTGACAGTGCTGTTTTGCATGATTCACCTTGTTCCAGGCGATCCGGCGCGCATCCTGCTGGGGCCCAGGGCGACGCCGGAGCTCATTGCAAGCATGTCGGCCCGTATGGGACTGGATTTGCCGCTTCCCGTACAGATTCTGCGGTTTTTCGGGAATTTGTTTACCGGTGATCTCGGCATGGATGTCATTACCAACCGGCCTGTGGCGGATATTGTGTTCAATCAATTGCCCTATACGCTCTGGTTGATTTTTTCCGCGATCCTGTTCGCGGCTCTGATCGGCATCCCCCTGGGTTGCTATTCGGCGCTGCACAGGAATACATGGGCTGACCGGGTTACCGGAATACTGTCCGTAGGCTGCATTACGGCGCCAGCATTCGTGGTGGCGCTTTATTCATTGTTGATATTTGCCGTAACCCTGCATTGGTTCCCGGCGGTAGGCGCAGGAGAAAAAGGGGATTTCAGGGACCAGGCGGCGCATCTGGTTTTACCTGCGTTCGCTATTGGATTGTCGTGGATTGGATATCTGTCGAGGTTGGTTCGAGCGTCGATGCTGGAAGTAATGGGCGAGAATCATATTCGAACAGCGCGCGCTTACGGGCTGCCTGAGCGAACCGTAGTCTATCGATATGCGTTGAAACTGGCGGTACTCCCGACAGTGACTGTAATCGGGGTCGGCATGGGGTTTCTCTTGTCCGCGGCATTGTTTACGGAAATTGTTTTCGCCCGCCCCGGTATTGGCAAGCTGATTTTCGATTCCATCACGACGAGAAATTATCCCGTAGTGATGGGTTCAGTGTTGATCAGTACCATCCTTTTTGTCATCAGTACGACTGTGTCGGACCTGGTTAATGCGTGGCTCGATCCCAGGATAAGGGCATCGTTGTGATTGATATTCTCAAAAGAATCATCCACGAACCTTTGGGATTTTTAGGGTTGATACTGGTTACACTCATTGTGATCAGCGCGGTTCTGGCCAGTGTCATCTCGCCTTATGATCCAATTGCGCTGAATATCGTTGACCGGCTTCAAGGTCCGTCCTCCAGGCACTTGTTGGGTACCGATCAACTCGGCCGTGACCTGTTTTCCAGGGTGTTGTTCGGTGGTCAGGTCGCGTTGAAGGTCGCGCTGGTTTCAATCTCGGCAGCGCTGGGTATCGGCGTACTGCTTGGCATGCTCGCCGGATTCGGGCCGAAGTGGCTGGACAATATCATCATGTTGTTTTTCGACACGATTCGTTCGTTTCCAACGGTCATGTTTGCACTGGCGACCGTGGCCCTGGTCGGCCCGTCGCTTGGCACGGTAATCGCAGTCATTATTGTGACTTCGATACCCAACTATGGCCGGGTAGTGCGTACCCAGACACTGACCATAAAGTCCAACCAGTTCATCCTGGCGGAACGGGCTATGGGAGTTTCCACCCGGCGAATTCTCTTTGTACACATTCTGCCCAACGTAATCGGGCCGTTGATTATCCTGGCCTCCATGGATATTCCCACTGTCATCGCTCTTGAGGCCGGGTTGAGTTTTTTGGGTATGGGGGTGAAACCGCCGACACCGTCATGGGGCAGTATCCTGAACGACGGTTATACCCTGATACGCAATACGCCCTGGCCAATCATCGCAGGCAGCATCCCCCTCCTGTTGATCACACTGGGCTTTACCTTCCTCGGCGAGTCATTGCGGGACCTGATTGACCCAAAACTCAGGAAAGGAATCTGAGCCCCTCCGGATGAACGAAAATGTTCTGACAATCCGGGATTTGTCGGTCCATTACGGAACAGACCGTGGTGAACTCAAAGCGTTGCGGCACGTCAATCTGGATGTGCCGAAAGGCACTATCGTCGGCGTGGTCGGTGAAAGCGGATGCGGAAAATCGACTTTGATTTCCTCGATCATTCGTTTATTGGCCGAGAATGCGTCCATACCGAATGGAACCATTGAATTCAAAAATACCGACCTTCTGAAATTACCCGAAGAAGACATGCGCGCTATCCGCGGGGTTCAAATGTCCGTCGTATTCCAGGATCCAATGTCAACCCTGAATCCGGTGTTATCCATCGGACGTCAGATGACGGACATACAATATCGCGACAAAAAGTCCCGGACCGAGAAAAACCGGAGATCAATCGAGATGTTGACCAGCGTCGGAATTCCCGACCCGGCCAGTCGACTCAAACAATTCCCCCATGAATTTTCCGGAGGAATGCAGCAACGGATTTCAATTGCGATGGCATTACAGGCTGAACCTTCGTTTCTGATCGCCGATGAACCCACCACAGCGCTGGACGCCACACTGGAAGTGCAGATCATTCATTTGCTGAAGGAATTGCAGTCGGATATGGGATGCTCCATTTTGTTTATTTCCCATCATCTCGGTGTGATCGCGGAGCTTTGTGATCATGTCGTAATCATGTACGCCGGCGAAGTGGTCGAACAGGGAACGGTCGCTGATGTCTTTCATCGACCGGCCCATCCTTACACTGAGCGCTTGTTGAAGTGCGACCCGGCCAGTATCGCCACCAAAAGCCGTACGCTGCCAACCATTCCGGGAGAAATTCCGGATCTGGTGACCATGCCGTCCGGTTGTATATTCAAAAATCGTTGTGAATACGTTATGACGCAATGCGATACTGAAGTTCCTGAATGGTCAGAGTGTTCCGCGGGTCACTATGTCAGTTGCCATCGGAGCCGGTCATGAATACGGTTCTTGAAGTCGAGAATGCGCGGGTACGATTTCGCAGTATGTCCACGGTACAGGCGCTGATCAAGCGGGAGACCGACCCCTGGATCGATGCCGTTCGCGACGTTTCGCTATCCATAAAAGAAGGACAAACATTTACTTTGGTCGGTGAAAGCGGGTCAGGAAAGTCAACGCTGGCCCTGGCCGTGGCCGGACTGTTGCCCGCGTCGGAGGGTTCGATACGATTCAGGGGCGAGGAAGTGACGACCATGAACGGCGCCGAAATGATGGCATACAGAAAACAAATCTCGTTCATGTGGCAAAACCCGGTGGGTTCATTAAGCCCAAGACAGAATGTCGGCGCGCTGGTCACCGAACCTTATGTCGTTCACGGCCTGACGGAGCGAAACCTGCGGGAAGAGTCTGCGCGTTTGCTGAAGATGGTCGGGCTGCCGGAGCATTTTTCTGCCCGATATCCTCATCAATTGAGTGGCGGGCAGGCTCGAAGAGTGGGCGTGGCGAGAGCATTGGCGTTGAACCCGAAGATGATTATTGCGGATGAACCCACCGCGGGTCTGGATGTTTCCGTTCAGGGGGAAATCCTGAATTTGCTGAACAGATTGCAGGATGAACTGGGTATCAGTATGTTCGTCATTACCCACAACCTGAATATTGTCCGGCATATTTCCGACCGCACGGCCATCATGTATCTCGGCAGATTTGTCGAGCAAGGCCCGACCGATGATATATTTTCTCATCCACGGCATCCTTATACCCTGGCGTTGCTTTCAGCCAATCCGGAACCGGACCCCGACGCCGATATCGAACGCATCGAACTGAAAGGTGAGGTGCCGAGCCTGATGGATCGACCATCCGGTTGTGAATTCCATACACGCTGCCCGTTTGCCGCGGAGAATTGCGATCATAAATTCCCGCCGGTTCATACTGTGAATGAAAACCACTCTCTGACCTGTCATTATCCCCGTTAAACATTTGTACGGATGACTCACTGTATTGACCACCTCTGGATACCCATGTCGGATGGCGCGAAACTGGGCGCCAGGCTCTGGTTGCCGACTGCAAACCCCGATCAACCTTTTCCCGCTATTCTGGAATACATTCCCTACCGTAAGGATGATTATTCCGCAGTACGCGATTCGACGACTATCGCCTGGTTCGCAAACCATGGTTATGCCTGTTTACGGGTGGACATGCGCGGCTCCGGAAGCTCTGACGGCGTCATGCTGGATGAATACAGCGATCAGGAAATCAACGACGGGGTCGATGTAATCAACTGGATTGCATCCCAACCATGGTCGGACGGCAACGTCGGGACAATCGGAATCTCCTGGGGCGGCGTTACAGGGTTGCAACTCGCTCAGCGCAGACCGAAACCGTTAAAGACGGTCATTGCCCTGGGCGCGTCGGAATTCCGATACTATGATGACGCCGGATATTACATGGGTTGCATGGTGGGCCAGACCATTGGTTGGGCCGCTATCATGTTTGGCTACAATACCCGTCCCCCAGACCCGTTGCTGGCAGGGCAGGATTGGAAAAAGTTATGGCGGGAGCGGTTGGAAAATACACCCCATTACCTTGAGCGCTGGCTCAGTCATCAACGAGAGGACGACTACTGGTTGCGCGGAACGGTAGGCACGGACTATGACGCCATCGACATTCCGGTTTATGCGCTCAGTGGACATGTCGATTGCTGGCCCAATACGGTTCCCCGGTTGCTGGAGAACCTTTCCGTTCCACGCAGAGGACTGCAAGGCGCCTGGTGCCACCGTTATCCGCACTTGGGCGTTCCAGGCCCGGCCGTGGGATTCCTGGACGATGCCTTGCGGTGGTTCGATCAATGGTTGAAAGACGAAGATACCGGCATTATGGATGAATCCATGTATCAGGTTTACATTCAGGACAGTGTGCGGCCGGCGCCTTTTTATGAAATTCGCCCAGGGCGATGGGTTGGCGAGTCCGGCTGGCCGTCCGAAAACGTATCGCACACCGTTTTTCACCTTGGCGGCAATACGCTGCTGGAATCCGCGGCCCCGGACACGGTCCTGCGAATTTGCTCGCCACAGACGGTTGGCCTGGATTCCGGTGAATACATGCCCTGGTTTGCGTTCGGCCCCGCCGATGAATTGCCGGGAGATCAACAAACGGAAGACCGGGGTTCGTTATGTTTCGACCTGGACGTGGAATCGGACCACATCGAAATTCTGGGAAACCCGGAACTGGAACTGACGCTGAGTTGCGACAAGCCGCAAGGGTTGATAGCCGTTCGCCTTTGCGATGTCTGGCCGGATGGCGCCAGTACGCTGATTACCCGGGGGATATTGAATTTAAGTCAGCGTGCGAGCAAGTCGGAACCGGAGTCGATTGAACCGGATTTACCAACCAGGGTGACCGTAAAACTCAATCACGTCGGCTATGTGGCGCCTGCGGGACATAAATTGAGATTGGCTGTTTCCACCAGTTATTGGCCGATGGCCTGGCCTTCCCCGGAAAATGCGACGGTCAGCATCCATACGAAGGACAGCCGGTTGAAACTTCCCGTTCGCACTGCCAACCCGAAACCGGGAAGACTGACTGAATTCGAAACGACTGAAACAGGAGAAGCGCTGCCTACCACTCAATTACGCGAATTCAGGCAACATCGCAAGGTTACCGTTGATCCGGTCAGTGGTGAGTACGCATTCGAGATTTTTGCGGACAACGGAAAAGTACGATTCGAAGGGAATCAACTTGAAATGGCATCCACGACGTTGCAAAGATACACCATTCATCCCGATAATCCATTAACCGCGAAAGCACAATACGAATGGCGGTGGGAATACAGCCGGGGAAACGACTGGCATACCCGGACGTTTACCCGTACAGAAATCACCTGTGACCTGAATCGGTTTTTCCTCAAAGCGGAATCCGCCGCCTGGTGCAATCGACAGGAATTATTCAGAAAAACCTGGGACAAAAAATATCCTAGAGACCATTTTTAGCCGGCTTGGCTGACCAGGCTGCTTGAGAAACGATCCATGCAGCAGGTTGGAGGCGGAGCATCTGTATGCGGGGATAAACGCATAAACACAACACCGCAGCGAAAGCAACGATGCGGGTCAGTTGATGCTGTCACAGTCATTGGGTTATGCACTGTCAGACTCGCACTACGTGCAAGCCTTGTATGCCAGGTACTGATTTTGTATGACAATCTGGTCTGCGAGAAACCTGGCATCGTGCCAGACACCCCATATAAAGGAAGACCCACGCCTTGACTGCCAGGGCAATCCGAGGAAATAGACCCCCGGCTCCGTTGAAACGCCACGTTGATGATCAGGCTTGCCTTCTGAATCAAACGCGTCCACTTTCAACCAGCTGTAATCGACATCAAAGCCTGTTGCCCAGACGATGGAGGTTATTCCAGCCTCTGCCAGATTCAACTCTGAAATGGGGTTGGTTACACACTGCGGGTCGGGGCCAACTACGCGAGCTTCAGGCTCTTCTGGAAAATCCAGACCGTTGCGGGCAATGTAAGTGTCCGCCTCGTCCAGCACAGACAGGGTATTGGCATTCCCTTGAGCGATATTCTTCGCAAGATCGTTTGTGAAGTTCATCACTCCGTTCTGGAATGATTCTGTTCGGCCAACGAGCGTCATCCCCTGTGCAGCCAACCTCCGGAAGTCTACCGTGTGACCACCGTTGGCGCCGCTTACCGCGATTGTGACATGTTCCATCCCGGGTTCGATAGCCGACTCTTCCCACTTGCCAAGCACACCCAGCCACCAGACAAAATCACGCCCACGATACCTCCGCGGAGGAAGGTCATGCGGCCCAACAGAGAGATAAACACTTTTACCTGCACGCAGGAGTTCATCCGAAATTTGCGCCCCCGAAGACCCTGCGCCGACCACCAGCACCCCGCCCTGAGGCAATTGGCCGGGATTACGGTAGACGCTCGAATGAAGTTGTGTAATTCCCGAGTCATCAGGCACGATAGCTGGTATGACAGGTTTTTGAAAAGGCCCGGTGGCTGCAATCACTCTGTTGGCTTCGATCACGCCTTCTGACGTCTCGACTCTGAAGCCGGGGTAACCTGCGTTTCTCGTCACCTCCAGCACCTCTACACCGCATCGAATCGGGGCTTTGATCATTTGTGCATAAGCGACAAAGTAGTCCGCCACTTCCTCCTTGCAGGGAAAGCCTTCAGGATCGCTTGTAAACTCCATATTCGGAAATCGATCATGCCAGGCCGGGCCGTTGGTAACCAGTGAATCCCATCTTTCCGAGCGCCAGCGTTCTGCAATCCGGTATCGCTCCAGAACGAGGTGAGGCACACCGCAATTACTCAAATGCTCGCTCATGGCCACACCGGCCTGGCCAGCGCCGACAACGAGTGTGTCTACTTTTTCATTTGACATTAATGAATTCTCCATTCGATTTTTCGAGACTGGTCAAAACCACGTCGCGATGATCGGGGATACCCTCCAGAACCCTGGTTCTGCAGGTTCCACAGATCCCTTCTTCGCAGAATGTAGGTATATCAATGCCAGCATCCAATAAAACGTCCAAAATATTGTGCCCCTGGGAGACGGGCAATACCTGCCCGGTGGACGCGATGACCACGCTAAAAGAACGATCCGGGGCAGTATTTGTATCCATGGTAGTTCGATTGCTGAATTTTTCGGTATATATTACCTGTTTATTTGAACTTTGGAGTGCAGATAATGCCTACGCCAACCACAGGATTTAAAGGATATGATATTTCTCTTGACCATAGCGAAGATGTCACACTGACTCATGTCACCCGTGGTTCGGCAGGCGGGGAATACTTGCGCCGATTCTGGCATCCGGTAGCATTATCATCTGAAGTCACTACATTACCAAGTAAAATCCGCATTCTCGGGGAAGATTTAATCGTATTTCGGGATAAATCCGGCAACGCCGGTTTGATGCATCGACAGTGTTGTCATCGGGGGGCCTCGCTTGAATATGCGGTTTGTGAGGATAAAGGCATACGTTGTTGTTATCACGGATGGTTGTTTGATCTGGACGGAACTATTCTGGAAACACCTGGCGAGCCTATCGATAGCAAACCAGCCGAACGATTACGGTCCAGATTAAAACAGGGTGCATACCCGACGCGGGAAATCGATGGAATTTTGTTCGCCTATCTTGGGTCGCCGGATAATCAGCCGGGGTTTCCTGTTTACGATACCTTCGACTTGCCGGGAAACGAAAAACAACCCTATGTACGTGATTACCCATGCAACTGGTTGCAAATCACAGAAAATGCGATGGACCCGGTTCACGCCGTATTTTTACATGCCCGGGTTTCTGGTCCCCAATTCGCTGATACCTGGGGTCAACTCAGTGTCAAGGAATATTATGAACGAGAAGCCGGCCTGTTTTATACGAATGCGCGAAGAGTGGATGGCAATGTCTGGGTTCGAATCCATGAAGTCATATTACCCAATCTTACCCATGCCGGGGCTGTAATGACGATGGATGGAAAATCACTAAAGTATTTCGGACGTAACACATTTACCCGTTGGGTGGTTCCTGTTGATAACGAAAACTCGCGGGTTATCGCCTGGGCCAATTTTGGCGAACTGACGGATCCACCGAGACCGGAATGGCGTACAACCGAGGGGATCGATATCATTGAGGGCGGGATGCCGCGTGACCGCAGCGAAGAAAACTGTCAGCAGTTTCCGGGTGACTACGAGGCATTTATCGGGCAGGGTCCGATTACGGCACACACTGCCGAGCATCTGTCCGGGTCTGACCGGGGGGTGGTGATGTTTCGGACACGCTTGCGTAGCGCAATAAAAGGTCTGCAAAATGGTGAAGAACCTTTCCAACCATCGAACCTTGGCCCAGAGCCTATTCCTACTTACTGCGGCGACTCTGTCATCAAGGTTCAAATCAGCGAAGGCGCCAATCAGGAAGCCGAACTGTTGGAAGTATCCAGAAAAGTGATTGCCGCTATCCGCAGCGCGGATGGTCTGAAAAACGAGCAACGGTATAACGAAATTGTGTTCCGGCTAAGATCGATTGAATCAGAGTAGGTTGGTACTCGTTATGCGTTAACATCGACGACATTGCCAGCCTCATTGTGTGATGGTTCAGTCTCAAATTGAACAAATGTCGCTTTCAGTATTTCCAGTACCGTTTCAAGTTCCCTTTTTTCGTCCTTACTCATTTCCTGGAGCGGTTTTCGAACAGGCCCGGCAGGCAACCCATTGACCCTGCACGCATGTTTAATGGATTGAACAAACTTTCCTCCCTGTTCAAGTACATTCATAAATGGCAATAGCGCTGACATGATCGCCCTCCCCTTATCAACGTTATTCTCCTTGACCATGGCCTCATACAAAGCGATGTGCTGCTTTGGCAGACAATTTCCTCCGGCACAGACCCACCCTTTGGCGCCCCAGGCAAAAAACTCGAGCGCTTGATCATCCGTTCCGCAAAGCAGCGTGATTTGAGGATACTCGCAGGCCAGCATATGAATTTGATTGATATCCCCCGTCGACTCTTTAATACAGGCAAAATTGCGGCTTCTTCCAACACGGTCAAAAAACTCTCTTTGCATTTTGGTTCCTGTGCGTCCGGGATAATTGTAGAGCATGATCGGTAAATTCACTTCCCGGTCAATGGCCAGGGCATGATTCGCCAGTTCGACCTGATTCGGCATCGCATAAAAAGGCGCACTCATTAAAATCGCGTCCGCCCCGTTCGACTTTGCCAGTTGCCCATATTCAATACAGTCTTCAGTACGAATCGCCCCGACGCCAACTATAAGAGGGAGCCTGTCTTTTATGGTTTGATTCGCCAATTTGCCCAGCCCCACTCTTTCTTCTTTTGACTGGGCATAGAATTCACCCGTTGTCCCTCCAACAATAATTCCATGAACCCCTGAATCAATAAGATGTTCAATCATCAGAACAAACCCATCCCGATCAATAATTCCATCATTTTTGTAAGGGGTGATTACCGGCGGATATATACCTTCAAATTTCATGGGACCTCTCGCTCACACAGGGCTGATTATCGTTTGTGGTCATATTTTACTCATTCCAGCACGGTCGCCGTCGTTTCCCGATTCCCCGTTTCGTGTTCGGTTGCGTCGTCCCAGAAGCAGGACCGCCGCCAGCAACGGCAGGTTCAAGCTGGCCAGATATACGGGGATATCCGCAGGAAGCACTTGCGAGAAGTAGTACAGTGTTCCCACAATTTGTCCGGTGGCGCCGAAGAATTCGGGCGCGCTCACGAGCAGGAATAACTCCATAGCCAGCGAAATCAGGGCTGCGTTCGTCAACGCCGCCGCCATACCAATGATCCAGGAGGTGCGGCGATAACCCAGTCGCCAGAGTTGCCGGCAAGGCAATGCGACTATCAGGCCGGCGGGAGAGAACACGAAGAGTGCGACCACGAACATCGGTACAAGCCTGACCCACAGTTGGACCTCGTCCATCGGCACGACGGTCAGCCATGGGTGGAACACGCTCAACTCGAACTCGGAGGGCGAGGCGCCCAGGGATGGAAACAATTCAATCAAGACTGCTCCGATTACCAGAGCCGGCAGCCACAGCAGCGAAAGCAGCCAGAAACCCACACCCCGAGTGGCATCTCGACGATGCGTCATCGCGAATTCTTTCCGGCGGTGTCGGAGCGTCGCGGCTGCGATCCAAACCAGCATGCTGATGATTGCCGGGTAGACGACAATCCACACTGGCAGAATCGGCGTAAGGAGGCTCGGCGCAAGTGCGAATCTGCCGATGGTCCCCTGTAGCGTGTAGATCAGCTCTTTGTCGGAAGAGATGATCACAACCGCCGCAGCGAGCACCACCACGCCGGCCGACCAGGCCATACGGTGGTATCCTGATCGCCAGAACTCTCTGCACAGCAATGCGCTCGGCAATCCCATCGGAGCGAGGATCACTAGCGCGACCGCCGAGTTCACCAGGAGGTGCAGGTAGGTACCGGGTTGATTCACACGATCCATCCATGGGACCACGGAGACCAGAAAATCGGCCCGTTCGACGATTGGCAACCACAGCAGTGCCAGCGCCCAGAATCCGGCACCCATAGTGGACTCCTGTCGGCCCATGTCTCGCAGATAGGCGAACCAGGTGTACTGCGAAAGGCCCTTCATCTGTCTTGCGGACATTAAGCGTGTCGGTGTTATAGCAATCTGAGTTTTCCCAATTATATTCGGATCGCTGATATGGCTGAGAAACGATATTTTGTCCCGGCAATATAAACCATGGATGAGATATTAAAAAGAAATAAAATTTTCTGGTTTTGGACGTTTTTATGAAGCGATAAGTGGGATTTGTCTTAAAGACTATCTGGAGGTTTACAATAAGATAGTAAATTCAATCTTTACTTCTACGATCAACAAGCGCCGCCACAATGAACAACAACGACTATCATCGCTATTCAAACCTGGTCGAAGAGCTTGGTTTGGGACGCAAGGAAGATATCCGGACCATTGACCCTTTAGCTGGCGGCGTCTCTTCCAACATTGTCAAGGTTACTGTGGGAGACAGGACATTTTGTTTGAAGTGCGCCCTCGAAAAACTGAAAGTTGAACAGGATTGGCAAGCGCCGACACATCGAAACACAGCAGAGTATGCATGGCTGGAAGTCGCATCCCGGGTGAATCCGATGGGCTCGGTAAAATTATTCGGAAAATCGAATAAAGAACCCTGCTATGCCATGGAGTACATGGAAGGGAGCGGTATCTACCTGTGGAAAACCCGCTTGCTGGCAGGAATGGTTTCAACTACTGAAGCGAAGAGAGTTGGCGAATCCATAGGCCGGATCCACTCATCATCGACCCGCAAGGAATTTTCGAACCTCGCGTTTGATAATCGTGATGATTTTCACCAGCTCCGCCTGGATCCCTACCTGATTTTCACTGCATCCAGGCACCCTCAACTTGCGGATGTTCTGCTCCAACAGACAGAGCGGCTCTACGAAGCGGACTCTGTATTGATTCACGGAGATGTCAGCCCCAAGAACATCCTGTTTCGTGATGGCCATCCGATTATATTGGATGCGGAATGCGCCACCATGGGTGACCCCGGCTTCGATGTGGCATTTTGCTTGAACCACCTGATACTGAAGGCCGCCCACCTCCCGGCAATTCGCCAAAAACTATTCGAAAGCGCGATACTATTGTGGGACGCATACGCATCCAGGGTTGACTGGGAGGATGCGGACCAGCTTCAGATAAGGGTTTGCGATCTTTTAGCCGCGTTGATGCTTGCCCGAATCGATGGAAAATCACCCGTTGAGTATCTAAGCGAAAACAACCGCGAACGGGTACGAAATATTTCAATTCAACTGATCAAACAACGATCAACCGATCTGCGAAGTCTGGTGGGTTGTATTTCGTCAAAACTGGAGAGAATCGCCTGATGACCGCAATTACGAACATTGTCGGCAGGAGAGTTTGGGACTCGAGGGGAAATCCAACAGTCGAAGTGGATGTCATACTGGAAGACGGAACTGCAGGCCGCGCAATTGCGCCGGCAGGAGCATCGAGGGGCGCTCGGGAAGCGATTGATCTGAGAGATGGCGGTCAATCACTGCGGGGGATGGATGTGCAAAGGGCCTTGAAGTCCGTAAATGAGCGCATCGCCCCTGCGCTGATCGGTCTGGACGTCGAAGATCAGGCTGGCATTGACAAAGCCATGTTGGACCTGGACCTGACGCCGATGAAATCTGTATTGGGTGGTAACGCTACAGCAGCCGTATCTCTTGCTGCCGTTCACGCCGCGGCGAAATCCGCAAACACTCCCCTTTGGCGGCACATAGCCGATGTATTCGGATATAAGCCCCTGATACCCCTGCCGGAAATTCAGATTTTCGGGGGTGGAGCGCATGCTGCCCAACGGGTCGATATCCAGGACTTTATGGTTATGGTTCCCGGCGCATCCAATTTCGAAGAGGTCATGGAAATCACCAGCGAAATCTATTTTGCTGCAGGCGATATTATGAAAAGGCGCGGTCTTTTAGCAGGTGTTGCTGATGAAGGAGGATGGTGGCCGGAATTTCGAGGAAACGAAGAGGCGCTGGAGACGCTGGTTAAGGCTATCGAAATTGCGGGAGAGAAACCGGGAGACCGCGTCGTTATTTCGCTGGACGTTGCTGCCTCTGAGTTTAAAGATGGGGACATGTATCGACTGGCGTTAGATGGTCGGGAACTGGATAGCCCGGCGCTGATCGAAGTTCTTGGGAAGTGGCTGGATGATTATCCGATAGCTTCAATTGAAGACCCGCTCGCAGAAGATGATGTTGAGGGTATGGTTGAATTTACTCAACGTTTTGGACACCGTGTTCTAATCACGGGCGATGATTATGTGGTCACCAACGCAGGTTTGATTGAACAGGCATTTTGGGACGGCGCCTGCAACACGGCATTACTCAAAGTCAATCAGGCGGGAACGTTGACGGAGACAATAGCTGCTTATGAGGCTGCCAATTCGGCAGGCTGGAAATCTGTCGTTTCCGCCAGATCAGGAGAAACGGAAGATGTCACTATAAGCCACTTGGCAACGGGGTTGGGAAACGGTCAACTCAAGGTGGGTTCTTTTGCCCGGTCAGAGCGCATGGCCAAGTGGAATGAATGCCTGCGCATACAGGAAACGCTGGGCGTTAACGCTTTTGCCGGAGGCTCCGCCCTGGATGGAACCTGGTGGCAAGAGAATCAAGACCGGAAGAAAACCTGAACATAGTCAAATTGGCTCGAACTATCAGGAAGTCGTGGGCTCAGCAGGTTTTGCCTGTCTTCGCAACCTCGTCCTGATGTCTTATTATCGAGTAGTGGTCCATAGGACTTTCGCTGTATCGCTCTCAGCCATGCGATCTCCCGGGTTTCTGAATTTCTTCTTTTTCATCTAACCACGAACGGATAATTTCACGATGTCGGGTACCGTCGTAGCTGGGAAAATGGCCGCCGTGCACGACCCGGACCGGCAGTTTCAGCAGGCGTTTCATGCTATCGAGGTAATCAACAGCGTCGGCATGGTAGGAGTCCTCGATTAGCGGGCCATCATATACCAGGTCACCGGAAAACAGGATCTGCGTGGCCGCCTCCCAAATGGCTATTCCACCGGGGGAGTGCCCTGGAGTGTGTATTACTTCGAAGTGGCGATTACCGAGATCAATCACATCTCCATCTTCGATCAATCGCGTCGCCGGCGCTTTTTGGACCGAGTATTCCGTTGACTGGTAAGGATCGGGAGGCAGCCGGGTGAAAATATCATCACTCACAAATCGATCAGCGAGATTCGCAGCAGCCGTGGGGTGTGCCAGGATATCTGCCTCGGCAGGATGCACCAGGCGCTCGGTGAATTCATGGTGACAGCCGACATGGTCGAAATGCGTATGACTGGCAACCGCCAGGCAGGGCCTTTCAGTGACTAATGGAACATGAGCTCGAAGGCTGACGACACCCATGCCGCTGTCGACGAGCAGGTCGCGATTCCGACCCCTTACGTGCCATATATTGCAGCGGAAGAATTCCTTGATGAATGGCTCACAGATATAAGTGACGTCATCTCCAACTCTGTTAACCTGGTACCAATCTTGTGGGTTGACCCGATCCATTTACGTTAGTTGATATTAGTTAGTGTTAGCTGAGTGATGTACTTTTAGGGACAGAGTCGAGTCTTTTGGCCACAATTGATAAATGGTTGCGCCGTACATACCCGACCGACTCCAGGTCTTCGGCATCAAGATAACGACGAATTGCCCGCATCTCTTCAATAAGACTGTCGATCTCGTAGCCCCATTCGTTATCGGTAAGAATTTTGAACCACATTCGCGCGGTTTGATAAAAAAGTGTGTCTGACATTGCAATCAGTGCCTGATTTGAAATCAGACGCTGAATAGCGATATGCAATCCAATGTTTATTCGTCCATGGCTTTCAAGGTTAAGGTGATCATGGTGTTCGTAACAACGCTCCAGCAACACATCTATTTTCTGTTTAACTTCTTCGATGTTCTCGGTAGTTGAAGATGCGCCGATGATTTCGGCCAACTTAATGCGGAGAAAGTAGATTTCCTTCAGACCCTGCAAATCGAGTCCCGTCACAATGGTGCCATGTCCCTGCCGGCTATACGTTAACCCTTCAAACTCAAGTCGCTGCAATACCGTGCGGATAGGGGTACGACTGATACCAAATTCTTCTGCTAATTCACGTTCCCGAAGTCTGTCCCCAGGCGGGTATTGTAGTAGGCAGATGCGCTTGCGCAGTACCTCGAAAATGTGCTGAGCACGTGTCCGTGTCTCGGTGTTTTGTTCTAATGCAACCATTGGTTCTTCCACCGTATTTACCTCAGCAATCACTCTAACTAAGTAGATTTATAAACGATGATAAATCAATGTTGGCGCCGGATAGTACCACTATCACAGTACGGTTGGTCAGGTTTTCAGTATCGGCTAATAGAGCCGCCAATCCAGCTGCTCCCCCAGGTTCGAGCACCAACTTTAGATCCTGAAAAGCAGTTCTCATGGCTTCAACGATCATTTGCTCGGTCACCGCAATACCGGCGGTCAGCACCGTTTGGTTAATCGGAAAAGTCAGTTCACCCGGTCTTTCGGTGACGATTGCGTCACATATCGATGTGTTTCCAGGTGCATTGGACACACGAACACCCTCTTTGAGAGAGCGTTGCGTATCCTCAAAATACTGAGGCTCAACCGAATAGATCTGACACTCTGGAAACCGTTCTTTTATCGCAATGGCTGTACCTGCGATAAGTCCTCCGCCCCCACATGGGCACAAGACGACATCGGGTTTGAGTTCAACTTGAGTCAACGCCTGTGAAATTTCAAGTCCCACACTACCCTGACCTGCAATAATGTGTGGATCGTCGTAAGGTGGTATCAGAACACGCCCTTCTCGGTCAGAAATATCGTTGGCGATCTGTGCGCGATCTTTTGTGTACCGATCATACAGAATAACTTCCGCCCCCCAGGCGCGATTGTTGTCGATCTTGAGTTGAGGTGCATCTTCTGGAATAACGATTTTCGCGTGAATCCCTAGTGCATTGGTTGCCGCAGCAACACCTTGTGCATGATTGCCGGATGAATAGGCAACCACTCCGGCAGCACGCTCGCGCTCGGTCAATGTGAAAAGTTTATTCAGCGCACCACGTATTTTAAATGACCCGGTTTTTTGTAAGCACTCAGCTTTAAACAGTACTCGCGAGCCAAGTCGTTTGTTGAGTAGTGGCGACTCAATTAGTGGGGTTCGTATAATCCTGCCATTGAGGCGCGAGGCTGCCTGGTCTATGTCTTTGAAAGAAACTGGTGAATTCACGATCATACAACCCTGCTATGGGAGTTCAGTTTCCAACCTTCAGTGTTCTGTTCAATCCGCGCAACAACGCAATAACACTCTGCGGCGTTATGCGGCCGGTAGCCGGGTTCTCGTCCGACGGCGTATTTTGAATCTGTATACTAAAGTTGGAACTGTCTGATTCCACAGCCACACAGTGCGTGTTCCTCGTCAGCGCTGGATCGGCCCACACCTCTAATGTAGTTCGATCAGGACCAATACCCGCGAGACTTAATGCAGCAGCAACATTGACGTTGGCGGGAAAGTGTTTTGCGGCCTCGCGCACCGACCCCGAAAAAATGCGCAACGGCGCGTCGAGGTTCGATACATTATCTGTGTTGCGTGCCGCTACTGTAGTAAGCTTGTAACCCGGCATGTTATCGCCAAGTAACTCCTTCGCGAGTCGACCGCCTATCGCCCCAAGCCCCGCAATACCTATTGAGTATGTACGCATCTCTTTTCTGTTGCGGGACATCACTATTGCGACCCCTCTTTACGCCATAGAATCGGTAGCAATTCACCGGCCAGCGGCGCTCCAATGCGATGACCGTGTTTTTGCAAATAAATACACTGTTCGTCTGTCCACGGCCCCCGTTTTTCAAACTGTGCATCTCCGCCGGCGAAACGCATCGTCAAACGCCGTATACTGGTTTTGGGCGGCACAGGATTGGGGGCTCCGTGTATAGTCATCGAATCAAATACACAACAGTCGCCGGGCTCGAGCGCGTACTCCAACACCTCGTAGTTCTCCAGCTCCGTGCTGAAGTCAGGGGTAGGTTCATAGGGTGGCTGTAATGGCGCTTTAGGACCGGTGCCCGCAAAGTTCAGAGGCATAAAATTTCGTCCCCAGCGGTGCGACCCCTTTAAAAAGACAACACCCTCACCTGGGCCGACCGGTTCCAGCCCCATCCACAATACGCACCACTGGCCACTGACGTCAAAATAGGGATTGTCGTGATGCCAGGGCGCCCGGTTCACCGCCCCTGCCTGACGCACAAGCCAGTTGTCCGTAACGAGCATGACGGACTCGGCCTCCATCAACTGACCTGCGAGTGACGCCGCCGGCGACTCAAAAATGAATTGCTTCATCTCTGGGTTTTCGCGCCAGATCCACATGTCGGTACAGTAAGTATCGGGTGTTGTGTCAGCGGAATAGTCGAGGTACATTTCGCTGGGATTTGCGCGGCCACGCGTAATTGATTCTCCTACCGTGTGTAACCACTTCGGATCGAACGCACCACGCAGGCAAACCACGCCGTTTTCTTTGTACTGTCGAATTGTTCCATCGGAGAGTTGCATACTTATTTTCACTTAATCGTTGATCGACGATATAACGATTAGTCAGCGTCCAATACCGCGCTGAGAAATTGCTGAGTGCGCGAGTTTTGCGGATTGCCAAACAGCTGGTCCGGCGGGCCCTGTTCGGCAATTTTCCCGGCGTAGAAAAAACACACGCGATCAGAAATCTCTTTGGCAAAACCCATCTGGTGAGTCACCATCAGCATCGTTAGATCATGTTCGGTATTTAGTTTACGGATAACATTCAGGACCTCGCCGATTACCTCCGGGTCGAGCGCTGACGTGACCTCGTCAAATAGCATGACTTTCGGTCGCATCGCCAATGCACGGGCAATCGCGACACGCTGTTGCTGGCCGCCGGATAATTTCACCGGATGTTGATGCATCTTGTCTGCCAGGCCGACCATTTCCAGTAACTCCTCGGAGCGTGACTGCGCCTCCTGCTTACTCAACCCCAGCGATTGCACCGGCGCTTCCATGCAGTTTTCCAGTGCTGTCATATGCGGGAACAGGTTGAAGTGCTGAAACACCATACCGATGTCCTTTCGCACAGACCGTACGTATTTATCATTGGCGCGAATCAGTTCGCCATTGTGCGGCATATGCGTGAGCGGTTTTCCCTCAACATAAATCACGCCCTCATTGATCTGTTCCAATGTCATCAACATACGAAGCACCGTGGTTTTTCCCGAGCCGGACGGCCCAATGATCGATACCACCTCGTTGCGCTGCACATCGAGATCAAGTGAGTCGAGTACTGTCAGATTGCCATAGCGTTTGGACACATTGGAAAATCGCACCATTGGTGCATCTTTATCGAGTGCCAGCGGGTAGTTTTTTTCGGTCATTTTTTTACTCGTTGGTCGGGCTACAACATGCCCAGGGATTTACGAACCCACAATTCAAACCGATGAATAAACCAGGCGGCAGGTAGTGAGATGACCAGGAAGATGATTCCGACTAGTGTGTACGGTTCGAGATAGCGATATGTTTCCGACCCAACCGCAGTAGCCGCGTGCATCAATTCAGCCACACCGATCACAGACAGCATGGGGGTATCTTTAAAGATACCCACGAGGTAGTTGCCGAATCCGGGAATGGTCAGCGGTATCGCTTGAGGAATAATGATTTTAAAATAGGTACGTTGCGGACTCAGATTGAGCGCAGTACAGGCTTCCCACTGCCCCTTGGGCACACTGTCCAGTCCTGCACGATAGACCTCGGAGAGATACGCTGCATAGTGTAAGCCAATCGCGAGCATGCCCGATACCCACGGGGAGAGGCTCACGCCAAACTGTGGCCCGACATAAAAGACAAAGAAAATCTGCAGAAGCAGTGGAGTCGAACGTACAAATTCTACGCACTCACGCACGATAAAGGTAACAATGGGGTAACGTGTTCGTTGTAGCAGCGCGAACGCCAGGCCGAGGACCAGCGCAATGGCGTAACCGAATCCCGCGGCCAACAGCGTGTTTACCGCCGCCAGCAGCATGCGCGGTAAGATTTCGAAAGTAAATTCCCAGTTCCACTCAAACATACTGCTACCCTCGGCTCAACTTGCGCGACATGCGGTGCTCGAGATACCGCATTGACGGAGTAATCAGCAGTCGTGCCATCAGATAATAAACCACCAGCGCGGTACCAAATGCTTGCGCCGAGAGAAACGTGATGCCATTGATTTGCTTGGATTCAAACATCAGATCGGTGACCGATATCATTGAAACCAACGCCGTGGCTTTAAGCAGTTCGATCAGCAAATTGCCCCACGGGGGCAACATCTTTAAAAGTGCCTGCGGAAAGATCACTCGCCGGAATCGCGATGCCGGAGGCAAATTAAGGGCAATGCACGCTTCGTACTGGCCGCGCGGTACCGACTGAATGCCACCCCGCACCAGCTCTGCGCCGTAGGCTCCAAGATTCATACCGACCGCGATAAAACCCGCGGTAAATGGCTCCAATGTCACCCCAAACAATGGCAGTACGAAGAAAATCCAGAACAACTGAACCAGCAGAGATGTGCCACGGAATAGCTCGATATACCCGATTGCAAACCAACGCAAAGCACGTACCGGCGACATCTTCATAAGCGCCATAATCAGCGCGATAACGATGGCAAGAATCGCTGCGGACAGTGTTTGTTGCGCGGTGACGATCGTACCATCGATAAGACGTGGCGCGTACTCAGTCAAGAATTGCAAATAATCCTTCAAATCAAACAACCTTCCTTCAGTTTCTGTCCCTTTCTATGTCCTTCAGGGATTAGTTATATGGTACTCCTCCCAGAAAGAGGGGGCGGATGAAACTCCGCCCCAAGCCTTGGAGGAGGAACTTGTTTTATCGATTTGCACAGGCGTAATCAGTGGTCGCATCGCCAGGCAGTTGCGCTTCGGTGTATTCATACGGTGCTACCGCGGCCAACATTTCGGCAGTACCGATGTATTCCGCTTGTGCTTTGTTGAAGGCTTTCAAGAAATCAGTATCCGATTTTCTGAATGCGATCCCCACCCAATTTTTTGTCCAAATCGGCAGTGCAGCGGGATCAGTGACGTCAACGGCACCATCGCTTTGCTTGGCAAGATTTTGGGCGGTGAAAAAGGTGACTCCGCCTGCATCCGCTCGACCCGCGCGAACAGCGGCAAGTATCTCAGTAGGCCCTGGAACAGTCATAATATTGTCTTCGGCGATACCCTCTTTTTTCGCTGCTTCAACAATGTTGTACCCGGCGCCGGTGACGATCGTTGCGCCAGCATTTTTGATCTCTTGGTAATTGGTGAGTTTCTTCGGATTGCCAGGAGCAACAATAAAGGCATCGCCAAATACGCCCATCGGTTCTGCGAAGTTGACGTTTTCACAGCGGGATTTGAGGATGTACATACCGCCTGTGATCACATCAAAACGATTGGCCTGCAAACCGGGAATTAGACCGCCCCAGTCGGTCACCACTGCTTCGATATTTTTGACACCCATGCGCTTTAGCGTCTCGACCGCTGTCACGTTGGCAAAGCCCAATGGTTCATTATCCTCACCGGGATAAGCCCAGGGCACTTCATTGGAAAAGCCGATCCGAATCGGCTCACCGGCAGCGATTTTGTCGGTCAGGGCATCCGCCGACACAGTACCGACAGTAGTGCCGAGAAATAAGGCGAGGCTTGTGCTAGCAACAACTCGACGAAAACCCGATTGAATGCGATTGAAATTCATGCTGTTTCTCCTAAAAAATTAAATCGTGTTAACAAAAATGTATACCAATATTCAAATCACTGACATCTGTAGAAAATAAATCGGTAATTTCGAGCCTATTATGGCCATATATCGCTTGATGTCAATAATTGGTATACATATACTCGATATTTCGTAATTGAATACTTTTTATCACCTGTTCTATTTTGAGGACACAAAACCATGACTCACGATGCATTCCCCGAAGCAGAACTCAAATCAAGACTAACCTCGGCAAGGCAAGTTCTGGCCGAACAGAATCTCGATGGACTAATCATCAGCGTGCCGGAGAATATTTACTATCTGACAGGCCTCGATCATTGGGGTTTTTTCGCGGCCCATGTTCTGGTTTTGAACCGAAATGGCGAAATGGCGCTATGTTGCCGCGCTATGGAAAAAATTACCTTCGATAACCAGGTAAAGAATGCCAAATTCTATGGCCACGCAGATCACGAAGAACTGTCTGACTACGTTCATCAAGCAATGAAGGATCTGGGCCTTGCAGGCGGACGCATCGGGATTGAAAAGCGCAGCCTGTTTCTGACCCCACGCCATGCAGAACGTATTCAGGATGATGTACTGGGCAAATGGGTTGATGCTTCGGGCCTGATTGACGATCTGCGTCAGATTAAATCGCCGCTTGAAATGGATTACACCCGCAAGGCGGCCAGGGCCGCTGATCTGGGTATGACTGCCTGCATCGAAGTAATCCGCGACGGCGCAACCGATTACGAGATTGCAGCTGAGTATATGCGTGTTTCGACCCTGGAGGGCAGCGAGCCGACTGGTTTTGGGCCTTTCATTCGCCCAACCACACGCCTGGGTGAAGAGCATACCACCTGGCGCGGTGAAATTTTCCGCAATGGCGATGCAGTTTTTCTGGAAAACGCGGCATCATATCGCAAATACCAGGCCCCAATGGGCCGGTTGGTCTATGTCGGAAGTGTCCCTGATGGTGCGGAAAAATCAGCTGAGACTGCCATCAGTGGCATGAAGGCGGTTTGCGATGCCCTCAAACCTGGCGGCAAGGCTGGCGATGCTTATGATGCATGGCGTGAAGTTGCCGTCAGTGCAGGGTTGCACGATTTCCATCGTCACCATTGCGGGTACATGGTCGGGATCGGTTTTCCTCCAAGCTGGACCGGCGGATCAATGGTAACGAGCCTCTTCCCGAACTCTCAATGCACACTGGAAGTGGGCATGGTGTTTCATACACACTCATGGTTCACCAACACGGATATCGTCGATTACTTTATCTCCAACACAGTAATGCTGACCGACCACGGCGCAGAAGTACTCACATCGAGCACTTCCGAAGGCCTGCAAATCCGCTAGGGAATGATCTGAATCATGACACAGAAACTTCTGTTTATTTCTATGCTCGGCGAGCGCGAGCACTTTAATCCCGAGTTGTTTACCGGTTTGTGTGATAGTGGATTAGAGCGCGACTGGATCGTCGAATGGCATGGGAAACTTGCAGCACAGTCTGGCCTGGAGATGTCCAGTGTCGATATTTGCCGGGGAGATACCCTGCCACCCGTAGACGGGATATCCAGTGTGGTTTTGGGTGGAACCATGCATGTTGTCACCGAAGATCGGCAGTGGCTCAATGACCTTAGGACCTGGCTGGCAGGATACAGAAAAACCGGCCGACCGCTGCTTGCTGTCTGTGGCGGCCACCAAATGCTGGCGTCACAGCTTGGTGATGGTCAGCTGGCAGGGCGAGATGAGGGAACACTGGCGGGAACCTACAACGTCGAGTTGACCGAGTCGGGCAAACACCATCCTTTGTTCAATGGCATGCCGGAAAACCCCAGTTTTCACTTCGCTAACTACTTGCACATCATTCCCTCTACCGAGCAGAAGAAGGGTGTACTTGCCGTGCAGCAAAACAGCCAGGCCATTGCCCTCGATCATGGGGGAAACTGGTTCAGCTGCCAATTTCATCCGGAATCGAGGAAAGATTCCTGGGACATCTACTACGGTGAACTGGAAAGAGACTACAGTAGCAACTACTCAACGGACCATCACGGGCAACAACTACTGGAAAATTTTTTCCAGCTTTCGTCAAACATAGGGTGTACCGGTGAGTACAGGTTGTACAACTCGATGGATAGGTTACAGATGATACCGGAGAGATAGGTTACACATTCAAGGCTTTGGAGGAATATACTTGAACATGTGGTGGATAATAATTGTTCCACAATACTCAGCAATGGCCAGGGCGGCATCCTTCATGGACATACCCTTCACATGGGCCACCAGTGCAATAACGTCCCCGCCTTTTCGGGTAGCGAAGCAGTAGTAAGCCTTTTTAGCAGGGGTTACTACCAGGGCCCGATCACCACCGGATTCACAGGCCGGGCATGGCCCGCGCCATTGCGCGCTGTTGCCGGCACCTGCAATGCCAAGCATTGGCAGGACATCTTCTATGGGTACCTTTTCCTTCAATTCAGCAAAATCAACAAACGGGGGCATTTCGAACTCCTCCTTATAAAAGAACAGGTTAACGTTATGTCCAGGCTGTACATAACATTAGTAAATGCTAATATATATTGGAAATCATGTAATCCGGTGGAGGAATTTACTGGACTTTCGCGGACAACTTTATGGAGATTGGAGCGCAAGGGGGACTTTCCATCAAGAGTTGCACTCGGCCCAGGGAGCGTAGGGTGGCGACTCGACTATGTGCAGATCTGGGTAGAAACGAGAGAAAACGTTTAGATGCCATTTCCTACTATTTAAATGTGTTATTGCGGAACCACGGCGACCCGCCAAGGAAAATCGTGACTGACAAGCTACGAATTTATCCGGTAGCTCGTCGCGATGTGATGCCTGAGGCCATTCACGATACTTCTCAAAACGCTAACAACAAGGAATAGATCGTCAAGGAGGAGCGCGATCCGCCGAACGGTTTATGAAAGCACGCGATTTGTCACGGGCGTTGTGTTCAATATGTTTTTTGGAGAATGTTTTTGGAAAAAAGATAATCTGTAGTAATTTCGTTCAAACGCTTTCGATCAAAACTTTCGTCATGGCCGCCATGTACCACTGTTATGGGTAGTTTTTGTAGACGCTCCATAGTAAGCAGGTAATCTTCAATACTCGAATCTTCCAAGGTGTCTAGTAATGGACCATCATAAATCGCATCTCCCGAAAACAGCGTTCCGGTTTTCTTTTCCCAAAGTCCGATACTACCGGGAGAGTGGCCGGGTAAATGAAGCACCCTAAATAGTCGATTGCCCAAATCGATGATATCTCCTTCATCAACCAGGCGAGTCGGAACTGCAGCAGGAGTTTGAAAGGTATGAAGATTAAACCCTATTCTGGGCAACGCAGTTATTAGTCGTTCATTTTTTAAGGCATAGCCCGACTCCTGTAGTCCTTTAATCTCTTCGATGGGCCAGTCATTTGTATTAAGGCTTATCTGAGGTGGCAAGCTGAGAATTTCCGCCTCACACTGATGGACTATCCGATTTTCAAATTCATGCATGCTACCCATATGGTCTAGATGACTGTGTGTTGCAACGACGACAACTGGTTTTTCCAATAGGTCTTCAATCTCATTCTTTAGAGAACAAATGCCCATTCCGGTATCAACCAATAAGTCGCTGTCTCGTCCTTTTACATGCCAAATATTGCAACGCAGTAACTCATCCACGTGTGGTTCTCGAATTAAAGTGATTTCGTCACTAACAATTCTCCGCTCAAACCACCGGTCTGCAAGTTTCATGGTGTAATTATAGACTCGATCAATAGTAAATTACTTCTTGGCAAGAGATAGAAATGGTGGCCACTCATATCTAGAACTTAGAAGAGTATCACATTGATATAAGCTTTGATTTTAACGTGGATATTTGTTCGCAAATTTGGCAATGACCACGGTTTTGCCCAATACAACAATTACCAATCTAAACTGGATTGATCATGACCTCTGATAGGTGTTCAATAAACCTGCCCATGGAGTTCAGCAGATAATTAACGAACCTCAAAAGAACTATTCATTTGTTGCCTCGCGAGAAACATGGGCAGTTTTCTGGAGCAGTGAATACGGGTCCCCAGTTATTGTTCTTCAATCACGTAACCCTAACGTTGGTCAGTGCAGCCTGTTTCTTTAAGCCAACCAAGGAAGGTTTCTACAGCGCGGCTTGGGCTTCGATCATGAGGTGTTCGGTAACAATACCATACGCACTCAACAACACGATCATCGAGCCTGATCAATGTGCCGGTCTCAAATTCTTTTCGGCATATTTCATCATCTGCCAAGATAACTCCCTCGCCATCTATTGCCGCATCAATCGCAAGAGAAAGGTCAGCGTAAACCTGACCTTTCTGCCAAACGTTGTGTTCTGGCTCGTGCCTGTCGAACCAGTTTCGCCAAATATTATGACCGTGATCGTGCACAAGAGGGGCGTCTAAAACCCAATTCTGGTTGCCTTCCCGCGTTAGTGTTTCATACAAATTTGGAGCGCATGCGGGATATCCCATTATAGGGAACAGGCGAACTCCTACGGTACCTCTGGGATCCAGTCGACTTTCAAAGTGAATGAACACATCCGACTGTTCATCATCGAACTTTTCAGGTGCCCATGAAGCCTTTATTTCCAGATTTGTATCGGGGTTCTCAGAGCGAAACTTGCTGGCATGTCTTCTCAACCAACGGGATGCGAATGCGGGTTCAGCACTAACACTGAGTTTGCGTAAATCTCGCGATTGCCGGATCGTTTCGAACGCCTCGCGAATATCGAACATAGAAGATGTAATTTTCGGCGAGATCATTCTGGCATTTTCGGTTAAATAAACTCTATTGCCAGTGCGAACGAACAAATCAGCCCCAAGCCATTCTTCAAGATTTCGGATATGTCGGCTGATCACTGAGTGACTAACGTTAAGTTCGTTGGCCGCTTTTACCAGACTCTCATGTCTTGCAGCAGCTTCAAATGCGCGAATTGCGTTGAGGAACGATAGTACATCAATCATGGCTCACTATAGTCTTAGGCTTCGCTGAGTGCAACTATTTTCAGCTTTATTTGTTTGTCCATAGATCGTTAATATTGCCAGACCTAATATACATCGCTGTTAAGCAGGCGTTTGACGCAATAGTGCACATCGCCCAGGCCCACGGCAACTAGGAGGAAAAATATATGTCTGACTCTAATCAAAATCGCAATTTCAATCGTCGCGACGTACTTAAAACCGCACTTGGTGCGAGCATCGCTTTCTGTGCTGGATCATTCGCAGCCCCGGCAATCGCCAAGGAGAGAACCATCAGGATCGGTACTTATGGGGGATACTTCGAAGACAGTTTCAAGAAGTATGTATACCCCGAGTTTACAAAGGCTACCGGCATAAAAGTGGAAAGCGTGACACAACCGAATTCGGTAGGATGGCTATTGAGCATGCAACAAGCCCAAAAGGCAGGAAGCGTTCCAACCGATCTGTCGATGTACGCGCCTATCACCCTTATTAAGGGATCGAGAATCGGCGATATGTTTGCGTCTCTTGATCCGAAACGCATTTCAAATTTGAGTAATCTTGATGGCTACTACATTCACGAAGATGATACGGGCGTTACCGGGGTCGGCGCACTCGGTTTCTTTTATTCGATGGTTCACAATACCGAACAGGTGGAAAGGCCAACAAGCTGGGCTGAATTCTGGGACTCATCACGCTTTGAAGCGAGTCTCGGCATTCCTAAGGATTTTAATTGGTTCTTCCTCGATATTACCGCAGCGACTTTTTTCGATGGTGCCGAAACATTCAAATCCAAAGACGGGATTCGCGCTCTGGTTGACAAGGTTGGGGAGATGCACGGCAACGTGGCACTGTGGTACACCGCCGAAAGCCAGATGGAGCAATCCCTCAAGAATTTCGATGTGCTGGGTGGCCTTTATTTCCATGATGTAGCGGGTTTGATGGCTGCGGACGGTCACCCCATCGCTTCAATATTTCCTAAGGAAGGTAATCCGATTAGCCACAACTCGTGGAGTCTTGCAGCGAGTTCCGAAAAGTCAGATGAGGCACACGAATTCATTAATTTTTCCTGCGACCCAGCGACCCACGCGCTCATGTCGCGCAATATTGGAACAGCCCCGTTGGTAGATGTTGCCTCAACTGGACTATCGTCTGAAGAGCTATCATTCGTGACAGGTACACCCGCCATTAAACCTGCCTACCAGGCCTATCTGGATATGGAAACGTTTATGAAGGAAGAATGGGACAAAATGGTAGCCAGCGGTTAAGCGGGAGGACTCAATATTTAGACAGGAATGGTGAAGTGTGGCGGATCTTCAACTCAACCGGGTCAGAAAAGTTTACGGCAGTTTTACTGCCGTAAACGGAATAGATTTAACTTTTGAACACGGCAAGCTTACCGCGTTGCTCGGACCATCAGGTTGCGGCAAAACAACCTTGCTGCGAATGATTGCGGGTCTCGAAACACCGACTGATGGCCACATACTCCTCGGTAGCGACGACCTGACATGTATACCGACAGAAAAGCGTAATTTCGGGATGGTTTTCCAGTCATTAGCTTTGTTTCCGCATATGAGTGTGGCTGAAAATGTCGCATACAGTCTGAAAATCGCTGGCCGTTCCCGAAGCGACTGTGAAAGCCGGGCAGAGGAGCTGCTTAGACTGGTGCAATTGGAAGAACTTGGCAGACGCAGAATCGGTGAATTGTCCGGCGGTCAACGCCAACGCGTGGCCATTGCCCGCGCGCTGGCGCAGGAGCCAAAGGTTTTTCTTCTCGATGAACCGATGTCGGCACTGGATGCACAATTGCGCGGCGATATGCAAATGGAACTTCGCCGACTTCAACAGCGACTCGGTATTACCACAATCGTTGTAACACATGATCAAAAAGAAGCCATGACGATTGCAGATCGAGTCGTGGTAATGTCGCGAGGAAACGCTGAGCAAGTTGGAGATCCCCACGATATCTATCACCGACCTGCCAACGGATTCGTTGCCTCATTCATTGGCAACGCAAATCTTCTTCCGGGAGCCATGCGGGGGGCGCAGGTTCACGTCGGAGGCGATTGTTTCGATATTCCGAAAGCTATGAGAGATCCCGGATGCGACGACGTCCTGTTGTTTATCCGTCCCGAAGCAATACGTCTTTGCCACGAAGCCCCGGCGTCGAATGGGCTTGGCGCCGAGGTCAACTTCGTGCGTGATCTGGGGCCGACAATCGAAATTCATTTGACGACCGATCATGGTGATATCACCGCGGAGATGGCTGGAACGGCCAATGTAGGGATGAAAATCGGCGACAGGCTATTCCTGGAGTTTCCGTGCGAGTCCTTGCGGGTTCTGCCGCAAACGCCAGAAGTCCGTGTTCCCTGACAGCTACCGCAGTAAATACCAAAGGTACGCATAGCTTGACAACTGCTTCCATACCCAATCCAGCGATGCCGATACGCCGACAGATGCCGTATTGGACGCTCGCGGCAATCATCATTTTTCTGAGCATCGTGCCTTTCCTGCTGGTGATTGCGGTCAGTCTTGGCCAGAATATCGAGGGCGCTGCTTGGGAATGGGGTTTTACCTATGAAAACTTCAAACGTTTCTTTGTCGGAGCGGACTGGCCTAATTCGGTATCGCTTCAGCATGTTCAACAGCTTTGGTATTCACTGTTTTTTGCCATGGCTGGGTCCTTAATCGCCGTCGTGACAGCCTTTCCTTTCACCTGGACGCTCACTCGCCTGTCCCGACGAGTACAAACCGTCTGGCTGATTTTTTTCCTGACCAGCATGTCTTTATCGGAAGTCTTTGTCGCCATGGGCTGGGACGTATTGTTATCAAATCGCTCCGGATTGCCAATGGTGTTGCGCGAGATGGGTGTGACTCAATGGTTAAAGGACATTGGCTGGTTCGATGTCCTGAGAGAATGGGGTCTCGCAAATCCGCGCGACTTACGATTCAAACCAACTTCGTTTGCGACGATTTTGACCATGACCTATCTGGTCTGGCCTTATGCCGTGATACTGCTATATCCGCCGTTGTCGCGGGTGGATAATTCGATGATTGAGGCCGCTCGGACCATGGGGGCCACGCCCTTCACTACGATTCGCACGGTCGTTTTGCCTATAGTACGGCTTCCGATCATCGGAACGACCCTGTTGTTATTCGTTTTCCTGCTTGGCGCCTATGTAGTTATCAGCGTATTCGCAGCGCCTTCAAAACAAACCCTTGCAGTCGCAATCTACGACACGATTCACGGGCTGACACTTAATGCGCCTTTTGGCGCTGCGCAGGCCATAGTACTCCTGGTGTCGGCATCGATTCTCCTGATAATCAGCCTGAAACTGACTCATACTCGAAAGGCAGAATCACCATGATTCGCCGACTTAGCATCCTCTATATGGTTCTTTCCGCGATATTCGTGGCGCTGCCCATTGTTGTCGTATGTGCATCGGCCCTCAACGGTGGCAGGGCCATGTTGTTTCCGCCCAGGAACCCGACCCTTTCCCGATTTGCTGAGTTTTTCGTAACGGAAACCGTCTGGGTCACGGCGCTACAGAATTCCGTGATCATTGCTACCGGGGCCGCGGTTCTGGCAACTTTACTTGCATGGCCGATAGCCTACCTCGTCTGGAAGCGGAACGACGCCATGTCCAGGCTAATAGCAGGGCTTGCTTCCATGCCCTTTGCATTACCGCCGATCGTATTCGGCGTCGGCCTCAGTTTTCTCTGGTCATTCTCGACAGGGCTTGGCGAAGTATGGGCGGGAATCGTGAGCCACGCTGCCTTTTTTCTGGCTCTGCCGTTGGTCATGATCACCATTGGCCTTCAATCCATTGATCGTGCGCATCTGGACGCGGCCGCGACGATGGGCGCGAGTGAAAGCGTAGTGTTCCGTACAGTTGTCTTTCCGCAAACAACAGCATACACAGCATCGGCTTTCTTTTTCGTGCTCGTGCTTAGTTTCAATGAGTTCATTATCATGTTTTTTGTATCGTCTTCGGCCTATGCGACCGTCACACTACAGATTTTCAATTCGTTGAGAAACGGCTTTACACCAACCATGGCAGTTGGTGCTATTACATTCATTTTTTCATCTATCGTCATTTTTTCAATGATAGCCCGATATGGCAATTTGCCAAGATTATTAGGTGCGGACGATAGTCGTTCTTCCTGAAGGAGATTTTTATATGGCCAAGTCAGTAAAACCAAATCGTGAATTAATCGAAGGCCGCCCTGCGTTGGTCGTTATCGATGTCCAACAATCGACCTTTGTAGAAAAGGAAACTCGATCGATTGCGCATATGCCAAATTATCCTGAACGTGTCGCCAGCTCACGAATAGCCATCGATAAGGCACGAGACAAAGGTATCCCGGTCATTTTTATTCAGGAAATCCACCGTGCTGACCTGGTGGACTTCGGTAGAGAGCTTGATGGGGATGAGGATATCCATTGTCTTGACAGCAACCCAGAGACAGCGATAGCAAAAGAAGTAGTCGACTTTCGCGAAGGAGATTACCTAATTCAGAAACGTCGTTATTCGGCTTTTTATGGAACCGATTTGGAAATTCTGCTGCGAGGATTGAAAGTCGATACACTATTGCTAACGGGTGGGTTGACCGATGTTTGTGTCCACTATACTTTTGTGGACAGTCACCAGGGGGACTACTTTTGCAGGGTAATCGAAGATTGTGTTGCCGGCTCCAGTATCGAAGCCCATGAGGCGGCAATTCGGGCAATGGAGTACCTTCAGACTGGCGCTCGGCGAACCCTCGACGAAACTCTGGAAGCAATGGACAATTTCTCTTTAGACAGAGCATCAACCACAGCTGCTTGATTCAATTAGAGCATTATTGAAAAGTCGATCACAATGGCAGTTGCGCTCCTTCTGGCGGTAACCATATTTTACGCTGGCTATAACCTTTTCGTAAAAGTCTCTGGTACCTTCATTCCAGCCACTACTACGAGTACCGTTGTCGCGACTATATGCTTGCAACTAGCAGCATTGTTTACTTCGAGTCTGTTCCTTGTCTTTCAGACCATCAAAGGAGGACATATATTCTCCCTATCACCTGGGGCTTACTTTTGGGCCGTTGCGGCGGGAATATGTATAGGCGCTGCAGAAATCGGATACTTCTATTTGTTTGGCGGCGTGGGACTCGAAAAGCCGATGGAAGCTAAAGTAGCGATCCCGACAATTGTAGTAGGAACGGTCGTAATCACGACTATAGTATCGGCAGCTGTCTTCGGTGAGAGATTCGGTTTGCCACAGGCCGCCGGAGCATTTTTAATCGTAATTGGAATCCTGTTTTTTTTCTCAGATGCCAGTGCTTCGTCGTTACAGCCGTACTAGTCCGGAAATCTGGATTGGGCAAGAATCTAAAGAGACATTAGAACTAACATGACCAATACCGACTCAAGATATGCCATTTTGTTCGAGCCCGTCAAAATAGGCCCAGTTACTGCACCGAACCGGTTTTACCAGGTCCCACATTGTAACGGCATGGCCCATGCCAGACCCAAAGCTCTTGCTGCGATGCGGGGGATGAAGGCCGAAGGCGGTTGGGGAGTTGTTTGCACCGAAGAGGTCGAGATTCACCCCAGTTCCGAGTTGACTCCTTTTGTAGAAGGTCGACTCTGGAGCGACGAGGATATCCCCTATCACGCGAGAACAGTCGAATCGATTCACCAACACGGCGCGTTGGCTGGTATCCAACTGGCTTACAACGGAGCCGCCAACGCCAATCCACTTTCGCGTATTCCACCCTTGGGGCCAACCAGCATGGCCGTCATTTCCGAATTTGGTGATCCGGTACAGGCTCGTGCGATGGACAAAAACGATATCCGTGCCCTGCGAGGTTGGTATCGTGATGCAGCTCGACGCGCCCGGATCGCGGGGTATGACATTATCTACATGTATGCTGGCCACGGGCTGGTTACACCAATGCACTTTCTTTCTCGTCGCTACAATGATCGAACTGACGAGTACGGTGGTTGTTTGGAAAATCGCGCCAGGCTTATCGGCGAATTGTTGGAGGAATTAAAGGAGGAGGTCGGAGATTCGTGCGGTGTCGCGTTTCGCTTCGGTGTTGATGAAATGATGGGCGCCGATGGTATTACCTGGGAAGAAGAAGGACGAGCCGTGGTCGAGATGTTTGGTGAATTGCCGGACCTCTGGGATGTAAACGTCTCGGACTGGTCAAATGACAGCCAGACCGCACGTTTCGCTCCCAACGAAGGCTTCCAGACGGAATACACCAGGCATGTGAAATCGCTGACAAGTAAGCCCGTAGTTGGTGTCGGTAGGTTCACCTCAGCAGATGGTATGGTAGGCCAGATTCGCAATGGGTACCTGGATATGATTGGTGCGGCGCGCCCTTCAATCGCCGATCCATTCCTGCCGAATAAGATCAAGGAAAACCGTATCGAAGAAATTCGCGAATGCATCGGATGCAACATTTGCGTTGCAAGCGATGTGTCATCTGCACCGATTCGCTGCACCCAAAACCCGACGATGGGTGAGGAGTGGCGACGCGGCTGGCACCCTGAAAATATTCCATCGAGTGCTGAACCTGATCCTGTCCTCGTTGTGGGCGCCGGTCCGGCTGGACTGGAATGTGCCTTACAGCTCTCTAATCGCGGCCATCAGGTGACACTTGCCGAAGCCTCGACCGAAATTGGCGGTAGGGTTCTGCGTGAAAGCCGGCTTCCGGGTCTTGCGAGTTACGCTCGGGTGATCGACTATCGGCAGCACTACCTTTTGACCCGCCCGCAAGTTGAGATCTATCGTGAAAGCCGGTTGACGGGGAATGATATCCTCGAATTCGGTTTCATGCACGTCATCCTCGCTACCGGGTCACAGTGGCGGTGCGATGGTATCGGCCGTCATCAGAGAACTGCGATTGAGGGGCTTGATGCGATGATGGTTCTCTCACCGGACGACATAATGGATGGAAGTAACGCGCAGGGCAAGGTCGTGGTATACGACCTGGATTACTACTACATGGGATCGACCATAGCAGAGAAACTTCGGGCGCAGGGTCACGAGGTGGCCTATGTGACCGATAGCGCCATGGCTGCCAGCTGGACGACACTGACGCTCGAACAGGGTCGGGTTCAGGCCAGCATGATTGAGAACGGAATTAGCCTACACCTTAATCGCCGGATTCTATCAGCTACTGCGGGACAAGTGACGACTGCCTGCAGCTATTCAGATCGACAAGAGATGCTTGCTGCGGACACGTTGGTCCTGGTTACAGAGCGGCTGCCTCGTGATGAACTATTCAGGAATCTGCAGACGGAGACTGCCGCGCTTGCCAAGGCAGGAATTACTAACTTGGCTTGCATCGGCGATGCCTACGCGCCTGCCACCATTGCGGCGGCCGTCTATGCCGGGCACAAAACCGCGCGACTGTTCCCCAATCTCGATTGCGATCCGCAAATGTATGTTTGGGAGCGACCGAGTCCGGATTGAATTAGCGGATCACACACATGAATAGATAAAAGGTAGACATCGTGCAACAAAACCAAATATTTGCCTATGCGGATCACATGCATGTCCGCTATGGACAAACCATCAGTATAAATGTCAGCAGCGAGGGTGATATCCCGTTCGATGCAACACTTGTCCGTGTTATGAATGCATGCGTCGATAGCGCAAATAACAAGTTTAAAGAAATACCGGTTCCTTCTTCGTTTGATGGTCGATACCCGGGTCGGGCAAAAAAAGTTTATCCAGGATCTTTCGCCGCTATTGGGTTGGAAACAGCTTTTTCAAATTCTTTTGCACACACCCTGCAACTATACGTCTGTCCAACGGTTCTCGACAGTGAACGTCGCCAGACAATTACCCTCTTGCGGGACCAGGACGGCAGTGAAATAGAAGTCTGGTCTGAAGGTGCCAACATCATAGCAAGTGTCTCTGGATCTGATGAGCCGGTCAATCTCAAGCTACCGACGTGTTTGAAGGAAAAAAAATGGCACCTTTTAGCGATCAGCTGGGATTCTTCACGTAACACTGCAGAACTCCGATTGTGGCGCATGGAGAACAGGGCTCATCAGCCTGCAAGATTTTCATACTTTGGAGTTGAAACCTCTTGCAATGTTCCGGACTTCGGCGATGACACTGAGCTACTCCTCGCGGCAAAGACCAGCGGTCAGGATAGTAACGGCCAGGTTATCGTCAAAGATTGTTTCGATGGAAAAATCGATGTGCTTCGAATCGCCCGGACGATCCTCGGGTCAGAAGACGTTATGGCAGCCTCTGCCTATACGCCCAACGATGAAGTTAGCAATCAGCTTTTTGGGGTGTTTAATTTTTCCGCCCGGTCTGCAGGTTCGTTTCGTAATGAACTCGCCCCGCATCATGCTGGAGCCTTGACAAACCTGCCGCGTCTGGGTGTTACCGGTGCCAGATGGGATGGCACCGTGCACAATTATGCAGATGTGCCAGAGCATTACAGCGCGGTGCATTTTCATTCCGACGCTCTCTATGACTGTGGTTGGTCGAGCGATTTCCATTTTGCAATTCCAGAAGATCTAAAGAGTGGTATCTATGCCGCCAAAGTCGTCAACTCAGAAGGAGTTACTGACTACGCCCCATTTTTTGTTTTGGCACCCAAATCGGACTCTATAAAAGCGCCTATTGCATTAATGCTGCCGACGATGACATATCTCGCCTATGCAAATGACAGGATTGATGACAACGAACAACAATTTGGCTTTAACATTGAACAGTGGGCTGCTCAGCTTGAACCTGACTTGGAAGGCTATGAAAAACTGTGTGCTCACCCGGAATTCGGAACGTCACTGTACGATTTTCACAAAGACGGTCTTGGACATCATTTTTCTTCCTGGTTAAGACCGATTCTCAACATGCGTCCCAGAGGTGCTATCTGGTGCATGCCAGCGGACACACTAATTGCGAGTTGGTTGGAACATTGCGGTTTAGAATTTGACATTATTACCGATCATGCGGTGCACGAGGAAGGAGTTGAATTGCTTGAAGGATACTCTACGATCATAAGCGGAAACCATCCGGAGTATGTCACGCATGAAATTCTGGACGCTCTCGAGATTTATACTCAGGATTGCGGTGGCCGGTTCATGTACATGGGAGCGAATGGCTATTACTGGGTGACCGGCGTCGATGCAAATTTTCCTGCGGCCGTGGAAATTCGACGCGGTGTGGCCGGTTCTGGCGCATGGTTCTCGCCGCCGGGAGAGCATTATCTTCAGTCAACCGGAGAACTGGGCGGGCTCTGGCGACACACTGGTCGTCCACCGCAACAAATTTTTGGTGTTGGTACACGAGGCATGGGGTTCCAGGGAAGCACCGGATTCTCTCGCACTCCGGATTGGGATAACGAACGTGTTCGATTCCTGACCGAAGGTGTGGAAGAGGAGCCGCTCGGGGAGTACGGTCTGTTGGGCGGTGGCGCAGCCGGCGAAGAAATCGACGCGGTAGACAGTAATTTGGGAACACCCGAACACGCTCTTGTCATTGCGAGTTCACAGAACCACCCTCGTGGCATGATGATCGCAAGGGAAGATCTAACCTTCGTCGTACCCGATGAATGGGTACATGATCGGGTTCACGCCGACATTACATTTTTCGAGACACAGTCAGGTGGCGCGGTCTTGTCATTTTCGTCCATGACCTGGTGCGGAAGTCTATCGCATAACAATTATGTTAACGGGGTTAGTCGGCTGAGCGAAAATGCAGTGCGTCGATTTATCGACCCGACGCCGTTTAATGATACGAACGGCTAAATTCCAATACCGCAGAAATGAGGTATGCGCAAGAATTGCGCATAGGATAAATAGAAAATAACATAAGTTATTGATTTAATTGGTGGGCCCGGTAGGACTTGAACCTACGACCAATGGATTATGAGTCCACTGCTCTAACCAACTGAGCTACAGGCCCGTATCGAAGAGATATATTGCGCTTGATGATGCAATCAGGAGAATCTCCCGGCTGCGACGGCTCCGGTCAGGAACACCGGGGTGTCTGTCGAATTACCGATGGCCGTCAACTGTTTTCCAGGAAGCTTCTCAAATGCTCTGAACGACTCGGATGACGCAGCTTTCTTAATGCCTTGGCTTCGATCTGCCGAATACGCTCCCGGGTAACATCAAACTGCTTGCCCACTTCTTCAAGGGTATGATCCGTGTTCATACCGATACCGAACCGCATTTGCAGCACTTTCGCTTCCCGTTCGGTCAGTGATTCCAGTATATCGTCTGTTGCGTTTTTCAGGCCGGAGGTAGTCGCAATATCGACGGGAGCCTTGATGTTCTTGTCCTCGATAAAATCTCCGAGGTGTGAATCTTCGTCATCACCCACCGGCATTTCCATCGAAATCGGCTCTTTGGCAATCTTCAGTACCTTGCGAACCTTTTCTTCGGACAGTTCCATGCGTTCGGCCAGTTCACCGGGCAGCGCTTCGCGGCCCTTTTCCTGAAGAATCTGTCGGGAGACACGATTGAGCTTGTTAATGGTTTCGATCATGTGCACCGGGATCCGGATGGTTCTGGCCTGATCTGCAATGGACCGGGTAATAGCTTGACGAATCCACCAGGTGGCATAGGTAGAGAATTTGTAGCCGCGCCGATATTCGAACTTGTCGACTGCCTTCATTAATCCGATATTGCCCTCCTGAATCAAATCCAGGAACTGCAACCCGCGGTTGGTATATTTCTTCGCAATCGAAATGACCAACCGCAGATTGGCTTCGACCATTTCTTTCTTGGCGCGCCGCGCCTTGGCTTCACCAATTGAAAGTTTCCTGTTCAGGTCCTTCAGATCCTTCATTTCCAATCCCGCCTTGTCCTGAATCATGACCAGCCGATATGTACATCCTTCAACCTTGTCCTTGTATCTCTCCAGCCGGGCTCGCTCATCCGGGTGTTCCTGGATCAACCGGTCAAACCATTCCATATTGGTCTCGTTGCCGCGGAAATTTTCCAGGAACTTTTTTCTGGGAACCTTGCCATAGCTGACGCAGTACTTTGCAATACCACGCTCGCATTCCTTCACCTCGGCCATGCAATTGCGTAACGTTGAAGCCAGGATATCCAGTTTTGCAGGTACGAATTTGATTTGTAACAGTTCGTCACTCAATCTTTTTCGGATTCGCAACGCCTGCCTGCTGCCAAGACCATGGGTTTCGATCGCCTTGTTCAGGGAATTCCAGATTCGGCCCATCTTCCTGAAACGGATGATCGCATCATCGAAGTCAGGACTGTTTGGCAGGCCTTCTGATTCGGCTGCATTTTGACCGGGTTCTCCGGGAATGGCCACGGTTTCATCATCCAGCGCATTCAGCTCCATAAAGTCAACTACCACATCAGAAAGCTTCATTTTGCCCGCTTCAATTTGATAGGCAAAATCAAGCATTTGCCGAATGACGGCCGGGGTCAGTGCAATCGCAGAAGCGCTTTCACGGTTACCCGCTTCGATGCGTTTGGCCAGGGCGATTTCGTCTTCCCGGGTCAACAACTCCACTGTTCCCATTTCCCGCATGTACATACGAACCGGGTCGGTGGTTCGACCGAACTCGCTTTCAACTGCGGTTTTCAGTGCGACGCTGACCTCCTCTGCAACTTCCTGGTCTTCAGGGTTATCCCTTTTCAATGTCATGATATCCGTATCCGGAGCCTTATCCACCACCTCGATACCCATATCGTTAATCATGTTGACAACGACCTCGATCTGGTCGGTTTCATGCATGTTTTCCGGCAAATGGTCGTTGATCTCGGCATAGGTCAAAAAACCCTGATCCTTGCCTTTGAGTACCAGTTTTTTCAGGTCGGACTGGGGTTCGATCTGGGGCTTTTTTACCTTCGATTCGTTGGAATCCGGTACGCTCTCCCTGCTCGCTCCCCGGGCTGCCGTTTTGGTTTCGACAACCCCATTCCCGCCCTTGCCGTTTCCGGATTTGTTTTTCGGGGTAACCTTTCTGGATTGAACTTCTTTACTCATTGGATACCTGCTGCCTCGGTTATCTGCTGCCCTGGGGAAATCGTCATCCTGACCAACGTCAAGTGTCAGGAAAAATCCAACCGATTATTATACACAAAATTTTCATTCCAGTTGTGAAATCTACAGATTCCTGACCCTTGTTTTCAGCAGTCGGTTCAGTTCTGCCGATTCTGCCGGAGTCAATTCCGATTGCCGCGCCTTCTCCAGCAGTTCCCGTCTGCGTAAGTCGCTCTGATCTTCAAGCAAATGGTTCAAAGTATCCTTGAATTGCCTCTCAAGCACATTCTCGTCGATCAGATTGGGTCTCATCGCCAGTTCTCCCAGATAGCCATGGACCGGGCTTTCCCGGAATGATTCCAGAATTCCAGCGGTAGTGAGGTCAGGTCGGCGCAAAGACAGTTCAATGATGCCTGTCAGGACATCCGCTCCGGGAATACGCAGTTGCGAAAGTTCATCCGGATTGCCGACCGATTGCGCCAATCCGGGGTTTTGCAGGAGCAGGCTGACAGCAAGCGCCAGAGGGGATATCTGACCTTCCGGGTGTTGCCTGGATTGCGGGCGTCCCGCCGGTCCCGCTGATTGACCCCGAGCCACTGCAACATTGTCTTTGAACCGGCTTCTGTGTAACCCGCTCAATGATTCAAGCTCTGAAATCATCATGTCCTTGAACACCCCTTCAGGCAACTGCTCAATCAATGGCAACGCCTGGCTCACCAAAGACGCCTTGCCATCCCTTCGAGTCATATCGACACGGGAGATCAGGGTCGTGAACAGGAATTCAGGTAACGGCAGCGCGTTGTCAACCTGTTCGACAAACTCTTCCGGGCCTGCGGCGCGAACCGTGGTATCAGGATCTTCGCCTTCCTTGAGAAACAGGAACCCGACCTGGCGGCCATCCTGCATTTCGAGAAGCGAGATTGTCAACGCCTTCCAGGCCGCGTCCCGCCCTGCACGATCACCGTCAAAACAAAACACGATTTCCGGCGCAAGACGGAACAGGCGTTGCAGGTGGGTTCGGGTGGTTGCTGTGCCAAGCGTCGCGACCGCATTGTTCACCCCGAACTGGGCCAGACTGACGACATCCATGTACCCCTCCACCACAATACTTTTTTTCCGGTTGCCGATCTCCCGGCGGGCGCGATTCAATCCGTAGAGTTCCGCACCCTTGTGAAACAGCGGTGTTTCCGGAGAATTCAGATATTTGGGTTCGCCGTCACCCAGCGCCCTGCCGCCAAATCCCACGATCCTGCCTCTATGGTCTTCTATCGGAAATATGATGCGCCCCCGAAACCGGTCGTAGTACCGGGATTGAGCATCGCCTTCCTTCCTGGCGATCAGTCCGGTCTTGACCAATTGCTCCTGCAGGTGGGGACTGGCGCCCAATTCATCGGCCAGGCTACTCCAACTGTCCGGGGCATAGCCGATCTTGAATTCCGCCGCCACCCTGCCATCCAGTCCTCTGGATTTCAGGTAGTCGATGGCCTGCCTGGCCCCGGGATTTGTTCGCAGTTGTTTTTGAAACCAGTTGCCTGCCTGTTCAACCACTTTCAGTCGTTGATCCAGCCCTTCCCGGGAAGGACCCGACCCGACAGAATCCCGGGCAGGCAGTTCCATGCCGGCCCCGTCGGCAAGATCTTCAATCGCCTCAACAAACCCCAGATTGGCATAATCCATCAGGAATCCGATCACGGTACCGTGGGCGCCGCAACCAAAGCAATGGTAGAACTGTTTATCGGGGCTGACGGTAAATGACGGTGTTTTCTCTTCGTGGAACGGGCAACAGGCGATAAACTCCCGGCCTTTGCGGGTCAGGGGCACCCGCCGGTCGATCACATCGACGATATCAACCCGGGCGACCAGTTCATCTATAAAGGGTCTGGGAATGTTGCCTGCCATAGCTTCGATTGTACTTTATACCAGGGGCTGGCTTGACAGGAATGTGTGCGCATGGCGGGTTAATCGGTTAAAATCCGCGCTCCATGAATTGTCCGAACCTGTTTCAGAATGATCGATAAATACAACCCTGCTGAAATCGAGTCCGCCACCCAGGAATACTGGGATGAGAGACAAAGCTTCGCAGTGTCGGAAGATCCTGATCGTGAGAAATACTACTGCCTTTCGATGCTGCCCTACCCTTCAGGGCAATTGCATATGGGGCATGTCCGTAATTACACCATCGGCGATGTGATCAGCCGCTATCAACGCATGCTCGGCAAGAATGTATTGCAACCAATGGGTTGGGACGCCTTTGGATTACCAGCGGAAAATGCCGCTATTGCAAACCGGACACCCCCGGCAAAATGGACTTATGAAAACATTGATTACATGAGAACCCAGTTAAAGCGCCTCGGCTTTGGATACGACTGGAATCGTGAACTGTCTACCTGTTCTCCCGAATACTATCGCTGGGAACAATGGTTCTTCAACAGGCTGTTTGAGAAAAACCTGGCCTACAAGAAAATGGCAGTGGTTAATTGGGATCCGGTTGAACAGACAGTACTCGCCAATGAGCAGGTCGAGAACGGCCGGGGCTGGCGCTCGGGAGCGATTGTGGAACGCCGGGAAGTGTCTCAATGGTTCATCCGGATTACCGATTATGCTGAAGAGTTATTGAATGAAATTGATAATCTTGAAGGCTGGCCGGACGCGGTTCGTACCATGCAGCGCAACTGGATCGGACGTTCCGAGGGGGTCGAATTTTCATTCACGGTCGAAGGTGAAGAACCACTGGAAGTCTATACAACCCGGCCCGACACGATAATGGGCATCACATTTATTTCCGTGGCCGCAGAACACCCCCTGGCATTGAAAGCCGCCGAAAACAATCGGGAAGTGGCCGAATTCATCCAGTCATGCAAGAATATTCATGCCGCTGAAAAGGAGCTGGAAACCATGGAAAAGAAAGGAATTCCCCTCGGCATAAAAGGGATTCATCCTGTCAGCGGTGAGGAAATCGACATCTGGGCGGCGAATTTTGTCCTGATGGGATACGGTACGGGCGCCATCATGGCAGTCCCCGCCCATGATCAGAGGGACTGGGAGTTCGCAATAAGTCATGGTATCGAGATCAGGCCTGTTATTCGCCCTGCGGATGGCAGCGAACATGATTTCAATCAATCCTCACTGATCAGCAAGGAAGGGATCACATGCAACTCCGGGCAGTTCGATGGACTCGACTTCAACGATGCCTGCAACGCAGTGGCTGAATATCTGGAAAGCCGCGGCGCTGGCAGAAAAACCATAAATTACCGACTGCGTGACTGGGGCGTATCGCGCCAGCGTTACTGGGGCTGCCCTATTCCGGTGATATACAGCGACAATCAGAAGGCCGTCCCCGTGCCCGACGACGAGTTGCCTGTGCTGTTGCCGGAAGACGTCGAATTCTCCGGAGTCCAGTCGCCGATCAAGAATGATCCGGCTTTTTACCGGACCACATTGCCCAACAGTGACATCCCCGCTATCCGTGAGACCGACACATTCGATACCTTCTTTGAATCGTCGTGGTACTTTGCCCGGTATTGCTGTCCTGGCTCGAACAACGCGATGCTTGATGAGCGAGCCAATTACTGGCTGCCGGTGGACCAGTATGTAGGTGGAATCGAACACGCTGTATTGCACCTGCTCTACGCACGTTTCTTTTACAAGCTGATGAGGGATGCCGGACTGATCGACAGTGATGAGCCTTTCACCAACCTGCTTTGTCAGGGCATGGTCCTGAAAGACGGATCGAAGATGTCCAAATCAAAGGGCAATACGGTAGACCCGCAGTCGATGATCGACAAATACGGAGCAGATACAGTCCGGCTGTTCATGATGTTCGCGTCGCCTCCCGAACAACCATTGGAATGGAACGACGACGCAGTAGCAGGCTCCTATCGTTTCCTGAAGCGATGGTGGGCTCTGGTTCATCGCAACAGCGATGCAGTGGCTGCGGCCAGACCGTTATCGTCCGACCCGGACCGGACCAATGCCCTGGTCGACAATGATGCAAGGACACTGCGTCGAAACACCCACCAGATTCTTGCAAAAGCGGATCGGGACTACCAGAGAATCCACTACAATACGGTTGTCGCGGGAGCGATGGAACTGCTCAATTCACTGGACAGGTTCGATTCCGGGAAAAATCAGGATTGCCTGGTGGCCTTTCGGGACAGTCTGGTCATTCTGAACAAGATTCTATCCCCCATCGTTCCTCATATTGCCCACCGGTTGTGGCATGTGATGGGAGAGGCAGGCGATGTACTTGATGCAGCCTGGCCTCGCGTGGACCACCAGGCGCTGAAGAGCGACACTGTCAAATGGGTCATTCAGGTCAACGGCAAGCTGAGAAGTGAAATTGAACTCTCCGCCGATTGCAGCGAACAGGAGATCCGCTCCATGGCCGTCTCAGACCGTAAAATCCGGAACTTCATTGGCGATGCGGAAATCCGGAAAATCATTCTCGTCCCATCAAAGCTGGTGAACATCGTGATTTAGACGGTAATTCATCAAATAGCAGTCAAATTCAAGCAGACCTTGCCTTATAATTACGGCAATTGAAAACCACTCTTTCCCCGGACAATCCATGTCGAAACGCCTGTTCCTTGCCCTGATTGGCCTGTCCTTACTCCCCGGCTGCGGATTCAAACTGCGCGGAAGTTACGAGTTATCTACGGCATTGATTCAATTATCCATCGAAGGCGGAAAGCGGGAACTGGTCGAACGGCTCACCAGGATTTTAATGGACAATGGCATCACTGTGGTCGATGCCGGGTCTGATTCTCCAACCCTGATCCTGTCCCGAAGTGAATTCAACAGGAAAACAGTGGGTACCGATGCGGACGGTATTGTCACTGAGTACGAATATAACTATCATGTCGATTTCAGGGTTTCCGATGTCAATGGAGAAGTCCTGCTGCCCCTGTCCTCGATTTCCCGGTTCAATACCCTCAATTACGATGTCGGCAACGAACTCGAGATCGAAGAAGAAGAGGAATTCCTGAAAGAAAGCATGGAAAAAGACATCGTTCTGCAAATCGTGCGGGAACTCTCCCGAATTTAGATTACAACGCAGCAAACACCGGAAAGTCTACGCTTGCGTATCCAGTCCTCTGCCCTGTCCACGCAATTGAAGCAAGGAATCGGCCCCCTGTATCTGTTGTTCGGTACTGAGACATTGCTGGTCGAAGAAGCGCTCGATCAAATTCGCAGCCAATCAAGGTCGGCAGGCTACACCGAGCGTATACGCATGAGCGTTGAAGCAGGATTTGACTGGAATCGACTGCGACACGAACGCCAGACAATGTCATTGTTTGCCGACAAGCGACTGATTGAACTGAGAATGCCGACCGGCAAACCGGCAGACGCAGGCGGCAAGGCGCTGATCGACTTCGCCGACAATCTGTCTTGTGATACGACCCTGGTCGTGGTCGTCGGCGCCATCGATAAACGCAGCCAGACAACCAAATGGTTCAAGGCAATCCAGAGCAATGGCATAGTTGTCGAATGTCCTGCAATCAGTACGGCAAACCTGCCCGACTGGATCAGCCGGAGAATGAACAGCCAGGGTTTGAAACATGAACCCGGCGCCGCAGAAGATTTAAGCCACCTGGTTGAAGGCAATCTGCTGGCGGCGGCACAGGAAATCAGCCTTCTCGGATTGCTTTATCCTGATCAAATCATTACCTCCCGGATCATCAAGCAGACAAACGCGGACCATGCGCGCTTCAATGTCTATATTTTCGTCGATGCCTGCCTCAGCGGGTCGGTCGAACGCACCGTCCGCATTCTGCAGAACCTGAAACACGAGCAGGCTGAACCGGTGATCATTCTCTGGGCGCTGGCCCGCGATGTCCGGGTTCTGTGTCGACTCTCTGCGGCAATCGACAAGGGAGAGCATCCCGGCGCCCTGTTCAAACGCTATGGTATCTGGAGCAGTCGAAGCGCCCTGGTCAGTTCGGCGTTAAGGCGCCTTGCCAAAAACCGATGGGAGAACATCCTGCAACGCATAGGACGCGCCGATTTGATGGTAAAGGGCAGAATCAGCTTCCAGCGCAAGGATATCTGGGAGGAAATTGAAAGTATTTCGTTGGCAATATGTGGATCACGAAGATAATAATCCTTGCCGGATTCACTGCCTGATCCTGTATACTCATCTGCTTGACAAATTGTGACCCGAATATGCAACCCGATCCCGTTGATTCCACCCTGGTACAGGATAACAAAATCAAGGAGTACATGACCCAGCTTGGCCGTAATGCAAAGGCCGCGTCGGCGATAGTCTCAGGCGCCGCTACCGAACAGAAGAATACGGCTCTGCACAATATCGCTGAATCCATAGAACGTAACAGCGAAACCATCCTGGCAGCCAATGCCAGAGACATGGCTGCCGCCAGAAGAAATAATCTGGCAAATGCGTTGCTGGACCGCCTTGAACTGGACCGGACACGGGTATTCGACATCGCTGAAGGCTGTCGGCAGGTTGCCGCCCTGCACGACCCGGCAGGAGACATGTCAGAGTTCAAAGAGCGCCCGAGTGGGCTTCGCATCGGCAAAATGCGGGTGCCTTTAGGGGTCATTGGCATCATTTACGAATCACGCCCCAATGTGACGGTAGACGCGGCCATCCTGTGTCTCAAATCAGGCAATGCAGCCATCCTGCGGGGTGGCTCCGAAGCCATTCGCACCAATCTTGCGCTGGCAGAGTGTCTCACCGAAGGGCTGGAAAAAGCGGGCCTCGACAGCCATTGCATACAAGTGGTCGAAACTACGGACCGCGAAGCGGTTGGCGAATTGATCACCCTGTCAGAGTATGTCGATATCATTGTCCCTCGCGGCGGCAAGAGCCTGGTTGAACTGATCAACGACACCGCCACAGTGCCGGTGATCAAGCATCTCGAAGGGCTTTGCCATGTCTATATCGATGATGATGCAGACATCGACAAGGCGGTTGCAGTCGCCTACAACGCCAAGGCAAGACGCTACGGAATCTGCGGCGCGATGGAAACCCTGCTGATAGCCGGATGTATTGCGGAGAAAATCCTGCCTCCACTTTGCGATCAGTACCGCAGGAAAGGTATCGAACTGCGGGGATGTGAACAATCCCTCAGGATTGTGCCTGAAATGACCGCGGCCAGCGAAACCGACTGGAGTACCGAATACCTGGACGGCATTTTGTCTATTCGGATTGTCGATGGCATTGATCAGGCAATCCGGCACATCGAAACCTATGGTTCACATCATACCGACGCGATTGTCACTGAAAACCCCGATCATCAACAACAATTCCTGAAACAGGTGGATTCCAGTTCGGTGATGATCAATGCTTCCACCCAGTTTGCTGATGGCTTTGAGTATGGCCTCGGCGCCGAGATCGGGATTAGTACGGACAAACTTCACGTTCGCGGCCCGGTCGGACTCGAAGGCCTGACCAGCCAGAAATACATCGTCATCGGTGACGGCACGATCAGAGACTGATTACCGCTACCCTTCAATCACTGGTCCGACCAAAAAAGCGCTCAGTTTTTCCCTCGCTTCGGTGACGCCCTGTTTGCTGGTTGAGGAAAACAGTTGCACGCTGGTTTGCGGATTCGATTTGATCTGCCGGACCACCGACCGGAATACATTGATCGCCTTGCCACGCTTGAATTTGTCTGCCTTGGTCAACAGTATGTGCGCCGGCAGGTGTTGCTGCCAACAGCATTCCAGCATGGTGGCGTCAAGGTCGGTCAGAGGTCTTCGGATATCCATCGGAATCACCAAAGCACACAGACAGTCCCGGTTGATCAGATATTCCATTATAAACTCCTGCCAGTAACGGCGTAATGATTGTGGCGCCCTGGCGTAACCATAGCCCGGCAAATCCACCAGTCGATGAGCGATATCCAGATCAAAAAATACGATCTGCCGGGTACGTCCCGGAGTTTTACTGGTTTTGGCCAGACGTATCTGATTGGTAATTGCATTGATTGCACTGGATTTGCCGACATTGGAGCGGCCAGCGAAGGCCACTTCAGCGCCGATATCTTCGGGCCATTGATCGGGATAATGTGCAGCAAGAGAATATTGTGCCTTGGTAAAGTCGATCATGATTCAGTTTTGCTCATAAATATTGATATAATCGCGGCCTGATTTTACGTATTCTCTCCTGATAGGGGTGAAGTTATTTATTTGAGGCGGATATTCTTAATCGGCCGACTCAAAAACAGGGCTTATAAATGATTCGAGTGTTTACATTGATGGGTTCACTTATGCTACTCGTCACCATGAATACCGCTGGCCTGGCACAGGACGCGGAGGCGGGCAAGGCAAAAGCCGGAACCTGCGTTGCCTGCCATAATACTGACGGCAACAGCCCGCTGGAGCAGTTTCCCAAAATCGCCGGTCAGGTACCAGGTTATATCGCCGACCAACTGGCCAGGTTCAAATCCGGAGAACGTCCCGGTACGGTGATGATGGGCTTGGTCGCCGCCCTCAGCGAACAGGACATGGCCGATGTGGATGCCTGGTATTCCAGCCAGACCATGACTGTTGGCGCGGTGTCGCCTGACCAGGAAGAAGACGCCCGCGCGGGTGAAGCCATCTACCGTGGCGGCATCGCCGAATTTAACGTGCCATCCTGCATGGGGTGTCATGGCCCATCCGGCAGCGGTATCCCTCCCGCATACCCCCGACTGGGCGGACAATACGCGGTTTATATCGAAGCCGAGTTAAAGGCATTCAAATCCGGTGTCCGTGCACACCCGATCATGCAACCGATTGCTTTCGTCCTGAGCGATCAACAGATCAGGCAACTGGCGCTGTATCTGTCCGCGTTACAGTAGGGGCGGGTTTCCGCGCCGGCCCGTAACCGACGGAACCGAAACCAACCGTCATCGTAGGAGCCGGTCTTAAGTGCCGGCCCGTAACAGTCAGCCGATCGCCGAAGGCAATTCGATTCCGTTTTGCCGACAGGCTGCAATCACCGTATTGCGCAGCAAACAGGCAATCGTCATCGGACCGACACCGCCCGGTACCGGGGTGACTGCGTCCGCCACCTGCATCGCCGACTGGTAATCAACGTCTCCTGTCAACCTGTTCTTGCCATCATCCGCCATGACCCGGTTTATACCAACATCAATCACCGTCGCGCCGGGTTTGATCCAGTCACCCTTGACCAGTTCGGGGACACCCACTGCCGCTATCACAATATCCGCCTGACGGCATACCGAGGGCAGGTCCCGGGTTCTCGAATGCGTGATGGTGACGGTGCAATTTTCCCGGAGCAACAATACCGATACCGGTTTGCCAACAATATTCGAACGACCCACGATCACCGCGTTCTTCCCGCTTAAATCCCCCAGGTGATCTTTCAGCAGCATGACGCATCCCGCGGGCGTACAGGGAACCAGCGAATCCTCCCCAATGGAAAGCCGGCCCACATTCTGGATGTGAAATCCATCCACGTCCTTGTCCATATTGATGGCGTTGATAACCTTGCTTTCGTCTATCTGCTTCGGCAGCGGCAACTGCACCAGTATGCCATTGATTGCCGGGTCATCATTCAACTGTTCAATCAGAGCCAGCAACTCTTCCTGCGAAGTGTCTACGGACAATTTATGTTCAATCGAATCCATACCGACTTCGATGGTCTGCTTCGACTTGTTCCTGACATAGACCTGACTGGCCGGATTTTCGCCCACCAGAACCACAGCCAGACCGGGTTTGATATTGTATTCGTTGCCGAGTTGCTGAACCGCATCGGCGATAGATCCTCTCAATTTCTCCGCGAACGCCTTGCCATTAATTGCTATTGCCATTTTATTGCCCGAAATAAGTGTCGAAATTGAAAAAGTCGTTATTCTACTCGTTTGATTTCAACCAAACATGAACCAAATTGAAAATTCGGGATATAATCCGACCAAAAATTCAACCCCCAGCCTGCCAATGACCCCATCAAAAATTGCCTTCCTTTTCCCGGGTCAGGGTTCTCAATACCCCGGTATCGGCAAGGATTTCCATCTACAGCATGCCAGCGTCAGACACACCTATGAGCAGGCCAGTGATGCGCTTGGTTATGACATCGCCAGACTTTCCTTTGACGACCCTGACGGGGAAATCAATTTGACCCGTTATACCCAGCCGGTATTGCTGACCCATTCCATCGCCTGCCTTCGCCTGTTGATGGAACAACTCGACCATGAAATCGCGCCGGCCCTGGTCGCAGGCCACAGTATTGGCGAATACTCTGCCCTGGTAGCTGCCGGAGCCTTGAGCTTCGAACTCGGATTGCAACTGGTAAAAACCCGCGGCGAACTGATGGGCGAATACGGTGAAGGTGAAATGGAGGCGCTGATGATCGATCTCGAATCCGCCACTGCCCTGGCTGAACAGCACAATTGCGGTATCGCCGCCTGCAATCTCCCTGATCAGAATGTGGTTGGCGGGCGGGCTCAGGATCTTGACGCGCTGGTCGCCACGATGGCTGAAAAATTTCCCGGAAAACGCAGCGCAAGACTGAAAACCGAAGGCGCATTCCATACCTCGTACATGGTAGAGGCGGCACGACGATTCAGACAAGTGCTGGAGCAGGCCGATATCAACTCGCCTTCAGTCGATGTCCTGTCCAACTTCACCGGCCAGGCCCATGACCGGGACCCGGATTCGATACGATCCAAATTGTATTTACAACTGTTCAACCCGGTACTCTGGCATCAAAACCTGATTTCAGCAGGCCAGTACGGGGTAGACCTGATGATCGAATTTGGCGGCGGCATAGGCAAAAGTGCGACCAGTAAACGTCCAAATCTCGAAGGCATCGTCAAGCGGGCATTCAGAGGAAGTGAATCCGCGCCTGGTTATCTGTCAGTGATCAATCCTGCCACTCTCGAACAGGCGGTCTCCTGTTTGGGGAATTGATTCAGGACTGACTCAGCACCCTGACGTGTTCGGTGACCGATTCCGCCAATGCAGTGAGGTCGTATCCTCCTTCAAGAACTGAAATCAACCTTCCCGCGCAACACTGTTCGGCCAGTTCCATCATCATCCGGGTCATCCAGGCGTAGCTTTCATTGTTCAGATTGATCGCGCCCAGGGGGTCTGCCTGATGGGCGTCGAATCCCGCAGATATCAGCACCGCATCAGGACAAAACGCTTTTGCCCGGGGCAAAATGATATTCTCGAATGCCTCCCGATACTGACGATCCCCAAGGCCGGGACTCATCGGGCAATTAAGCGTCGCCCCTTCGCCTTCACCGATACCTGTTTCTGACAGGGAACCGGTTCCTGGATAATGAGGAAACTGATGCAAACTGATATAAAACACCGATGAATCCTGCTCGAAAATGTGTTGCGTTCCGTTACCGTGATGCACATCCCAATCCAGAATCAGGATTCGTTCCAGTCCATATTTACCTTGCAGGTACCGGGCCGCGACAGCAACACTGTTGAACAGGCAAAATCCCATAGCCTGAGCCACCTCTGCGTGATGTCCCGGTGGCCGTACCATCGCAAAACCATTGTCTACATTGCCTGCCATGACCTGATCAGCAATTTCAAGTACACTGCCGGTCGCGTTCAGCGCAACCTCACAGGATGCAGTTGAAACCGAAACATCAGGGGTATCGATATGGCGCACGCCGGAATCACAGGCCCGTTGCACCCTGTCGATATAGCCGGGGTCGTGAATCAGTTGCACCGTATCGGGTAACGCCTTCCTGGTCGGGTACTGATGCAGACTGTCGAACCACTCCTGTCGGCTCAGCATTGCATGAGCGGAAGTCAGGCGCTCACTGCATTCCGGGTGGCGCGGCCCGGTGTGGTGGGACAGGAATAACGGATCATAGATGTATGCGGTTCGTAACATTTTAAAAGGCCAGGTAATAATCAGGTTGGGCCATCAGTTTCTCCCGGTTGAGCCGAATCCTCCGTCTGTACGTTCACTTTGGTCGAATGAATCAACCACGTTGAATTCTGCCTGTACCACCGGAATGATCACCATCTGGGCAATGCGGTCACCCGGCTCAATGGTGAACTCCGTACTGCTGCGATTCCAGCAGGAAATAAACAACTGGCCCTGATAGTCGGAATCGATCAGACCCGTCAGATTTCCGAGCACAATACCCTGCCTGTGCCCTGCTCCGGATCTGGGAATCAGAACCGCAGCAAGTCCGGGATCAGCGATATGGATTGCAATTCCGGTTGGAATCAATTCTGTCTGTCCGGGCGAGAGCGCCAGGGCTTCGGTAATACATGCACGCAAATCGAGGCCCGCTGAACCCGATGTCGCGTATTCAGGCAAGCCGAATTCGTCTGCTATTCGCGAATCCAGTATCCTGACGTCGATTTTCTTTTTCAACGCCGTTATTTAATTTTTGCTTCCTTGTATACAACGTGTTTGCGAACCACCGGATCGTATTTCCTGAACTCTATTTTTTCGGTCATCGTCCGTTTGTTTTTGGTGGTCGTGTAGTAGTGGCCAGTGCCAGCGCTTGAAACCAGTTTTATCTTATCTCTCATTTTACAATTCCTCTTCTTGCAATTCCTCTTCCAAAACGCCTCAGACGGTTTCTCCGCGGGACCGGATTTCACCCAAAACGCTGTCAATACCCTTCTTGTCTATAGTTCGCAATCCGGCAGAGGATACACGCAGGCGAACCCAGCGATTTTCACTTTCGACCCAGAAACGCCGACTGTGTAAATTGGGCAGAAACTTGCGCTTGGTTTTGTTGTGCGCGTGGGAAACATTGTTACCTGATACGGTTCGTTTCCCGGTTACTTGACAGACTCTGGCCATTGACTTACCTTGAATTTTCTTAAATTAACGAAGCGGGGCGCGATTTATACCAGAAAACAGCCCTTTTGGGTAGCGATAATTACTTTTTCAAGGGGTAAATTGGCTGAGCGTGACCAACTGGTCTGACTTTTCGCTGAAATCCTGCCACATCCGATCATAGGTTTTGCCAGTGACTGGATGCACCATTTTTGGATGCAGATCCGAAAGCGGCTTCAACACGTAAGCGAACTTCTCAATTTCGTGCCGGGGAATTTCAAACCCGGCAGATCGCAGGTTTTTATCACCAAACAGGATCACATCTATATCCAGCAACCGATTGTCAAATGATTTTCTTCCGCGCACGCGCCCCACATCCGACTCAATTCCCCGCAGGTATTCACGGATTTGCAACAGGTCATCCCCGGAATGAAGCCCGAGTACCAGATTCAGGAAGGGTTGCCCCACAAACCCGACAGAGGAGGTTTCATAGACCGGTGACAGATTAATTTCGCCATATCTTTCTGCAATTTTCCGGATCGCGTAACGGACGTTCTTATCCCGATCAATATTGCTCCCGATACTGAGCAGAATGTAAGTCACATCTCAGCCTTCCGTCCACGCTCAATGACAATACCGACATCCCCAGCCCCTCTGATTGCCCCGAACTTATTGATTTTTACCCGGCACCACTCGATATCGAATTCACCGATCAGGATTCCAGCGACCTCCTCTGCCAGCATTTCCACCAGTTGAAACCGGGATTCGCGAATAAATGACTCGACCCGTTTGGACACATCCCGGTAACTCAACGTATCCCTGATCTCATCGCTGTCAACCGCAGCCGCTATGTTGAAACCCATGTCGAGATCGACGGTTATGCTCTGGGTAATCTGTCTTTCCCACTCCCAAACCCCGATAACACAATCGACTTTCAAGCCATGAAGGTAAATAATGTCCATGTATTTTTCCGTTACTTCAGGATGCTTCTGATTTAAGCTTCAATTTTATTTCAACCCGAAAACAATAATCTCAACCGACAACATGTCGAATTCAGCCCAGGTTTGATATTACTTACAATGATAGACTACTTTCTACCCCCGCTTGCATATTGTTTTGGTTCCGTTTCCAGCGCCATCATCATATGCCGCCTGATGGGACTGACCGACCCCAGAAGCACAGGCTCACACAATCCCGGGGCAACCAATGTCTTGCGAATCGGAGGAAAGAAGGCCGCAGTCATCACCTTGATTGGCGATGTACTCAAAGGACTGATTCCGGTTCTGGTCGCCAGGGAATTGACCGCCAGCGCACTTACCGTTTCACTGGTCGGAATGGCAGCTTTTCTAGGCCACCTCTACCCCCTGTTTTATCGCTTCAAAGGCGGCAAGGGGGTTGCTACCGCTTGCGGCGTATATTTGGGAGCAAGCGGCGTTCTGATCCTGATCCTGTTTATTGTCTGGATGACCGTGGCAGTTCTGTTTCGATACTCATCGCTGGCCGCCCTTACTGCGGCGACACTGGCGCCCTTGATAGTGCTGTGGTTACTGCCGGACCCCTGGCTGCTGGTGATGAGCCTGATCATCGCCGCACTGCTTTTCTGGCGCCACCGGGAAAACATAACCCGCCTGCTGGCAGGAACCGAAAGCAAGATCAAACTCAAGTCCTCCTGACAAGGCGTTCAACCTTCCTCCCACTGTCACTGTCATTGCCATCCATTTCCATGGGAACAACCCCTGTAGTTGTCCAGTCCACAACCAGATTGTTCCGGGAAGGTCAATGCGGTTTTCCCAGAGCCTTGTTCTAACGTGGTTGTTCCTGAATATCCGGCGCCGACTTTCGGCGTGGCTCCGAAATGCCGAAGCGACGCAACGTACTTTCCATGGTCGGCCTGGTAAAGCGAATCCGCTCGTCGTTCAACAGGTAGGAAAAGGTAAAACCGACTCCGAGTATAAGAACTCCTATCAGGAAACAGTAAATGGTCGCGCGGTCAGGGTACTGATCCTTGATATAGCCGACATAAACCGGGCCGAAGATGCCTGCCGCCGCCCAGGCAGTGAGGATCGCCCCATAGATGACCGACATTTTCCGGGAACCGAAAACATCAAGCACGAATGAAGGCATGGTCGCGAAGCCGCCGCCGAAACACAGCAGCACATAGCAAACCAGAGCCGAGAAAACCCACGGATTGCTCTCGGTCATCAAAATACCGAAAACGACCATCTGGCTGGCAAGCAGGAAGCGGAACACCCGAACCCGGCCAATCCGATCCGATAATAACCCCCAGAACAACCGGCCGACACCGTTGCACAGCGAGCTGACGGCGATCAGGGTCGCTCCGTATTGCGCCAGTACTTGCGGCTCGATTGAAGGATCAGCCAGCCCCCAGACATCCTGAAGCAGCGACGACTGAAAGCTGATAACGGAGATTCCGGCAGCGATATTAAAGAAAAAAACCAGCCACATGAGGGTAAATTCACGAGTGCGAAGGCACTGTGAAACAGTTCCCGAATCATCGTATTTCCGGAAATCCGAAGCAGAGCCGGCCGTTATCCGGTAAGAGGGCGGCGGGTCACGCAGAAAATAACTGGACGGCAGCAGAATCGCCGCAAACAGTACGCCAAGCCAGACAAAGACCTGAACCAGATCACCTTCGGTGGTAACGATCAGAACCGGCGCCAATAATTTGCTCAGCACGAAGGCGCCGAAACCGAAGCCCATGACCACGATACCGGTCGCCAACCCCTTATGATCGGGATACCATTTCGCCGCCGTCGCCACCGGAGTCACGTAACCCAGCCCGATCCCGGCGCCGCCGATGACGCCATAGCCGATGTAAAAGAGCGGAAGAAAATCAATATACAGGGCCAGACCGGCAAGAAGGTAACCACTGGAAAACATCAAACTACCTATAATCGCCAGCTTTCTCGGACCGAGTCGCGGCAGGGCAGCGCCGGCCCAGGCCGCGGACATGCCGAGTGAGAATATAGTGACGCTGAAGGCGATAGCGGTTTCGGTAAACGTCCAGCCAAGTTGCCGGACCAGCAACGTCTGAAAGAAACTCCACGCATAGACAGTACCGAAACAAAGCTGCAACATGGTGCAGAGCAGAACCGTCACGGCGCGGGGGAGCGTCATGGGAAGCGACTCACTATTCGTTGCCGACTTGCCAGATCCGGGGGTTGCGCATCAGACCCGGGTGCCCGACGAATCCGGCCCGGGTTCGGGGCCCCCCTCCACTTTGGAGATATACTGGAGCAAGCGCGCAATCTGCCCCACTTCGTCATCACGGACTAAAATACCGTCGTCCGGCGCTGGCGCGCCGTCACCGCGCGCCAGGCCAATGGTATAGCCAAGAAGGGAAGCCAGTGGATTTGCCGCCAGATTCACCAGCCAGATCGCCGCAATAATGCCGATCACGAATATGCTTGAGATGAGATAAATCTGCTGGCCAATCGCCCGCTGGATTTTCAGCGCGATCAGACCGGTATCCATGCCGATGTAAACCTTGCCGGCGACACCGGCGAGAATCGGGCTGCTGACTTCGACGAAATTACCCATTCCCGGCAAGCTGCGCTGTACCGAAGCGCTATTGTTCCGGTCACTCTCCAGTATCTCCGCAGGGATGCCCGGCACAAAGGTATGGGCGACAATCTCTCCGGTATCACTGACAACATAGATGTAACTGATGCCCTGGATCTCGACGAACTGGTCAATCAATGACTGCAGCGCCGACAGTCCACGGTTCAGGATGATATCGACGCTGGCATCGGCAATAGTCTTCGACAGACCTTTGGCGTTGGTTTCGTATTCTTTCGACAGTTGGGTATCGACCGTATAAATGCACAGCGCCGAAGTCGAGACGCCGATCACGCCGAACAGCATAAAAATCCCGAACAGGGTCTTCTGGAACAGTTTTTGAATTTTCATATTGTTAAAACCTGCTTTTCCAATCGCTCAAAGGCACGAATCGGCCGCCGTCCACAACCGTGTAGTAGACGCGATTCTGTCCTTGCCTGCGGTTGGCGGAAAATGAGACTGGCACACCGACTCCGAGATCAAAATCCTTGATCGAAAACACTGCATACTCCAGATGATTTCGGGTCGGTCTGGCGCCGAGACGCCGCAGAATTTCGACCATCAGTTTCGCGTCAAGGAATCCTTCAAGGCTGACAAAACTGTGCGAAAAGGGGCTGTAATCCTCTTTGAGCAATTCAGCCGGTGGCTGCGGGTCGTAACGCTCCAACAGTTCACGGTATTCCCGGACTGCCGGAATCGAAATATCCTCGTAACTCGGTACAACCTGTGAATTGACCAGAAGTTCGGTATAGCGCCGACTGTCCTTCTGCTCACTGGTAATCAGTTTCAGCAGGTTTTCGCTTCCTACGAAGGATAGATTCGCGACCGGGACGCGCAGGCCCTGATCGACAGCATCGCGCAGAAAAGCGGCGCAGGCGGCATAAGCGCCGATGCAGATGACCGCGTCGGGATTCGCCGCTTGCAGAATCTCGACCTGCTGACGCATGGTACTGGTGAACTTCTGACCGCGCCGATAGGTCGCCTCGCCGACGATCTGTTCACCGTATTTATCAAGGGCGCGCCGCACACCTGCCCAGCCGCTGCGGCCGTAGGCATCGGCCTGGTAGAATACAGCAATGCGCCGACGGCCGACGGATACGAAATTATCGACCAGGCCTTTGGTTTCCTGACGATAGGATGCACGCAGATTGAAAGCAAATTCCCCATACGGCGGTTGCCGTTGCGGTTGAGCCCCGGTGAACGGAAAGAAAAGGAACATCTTTTCGTCCTGGAATTTCTTCAGGAGCGGCAAAACCCGCGTTACGGTCGGCGTGCCGACATAGCCGAACAACGCGAACACCTGATCGTCCAACGTCAGCTTTACCGTGTTTTCGACACAAGGGTTCGGTTGATAACCATCGTCGTAGGTCTTGAGGACAATCTTGCGGCCGTTGATACCGCCGACGCTGTTGACATGGTTGAAGCAGGCCATGGCGCCACGATAGAGTTCAATGCCCAGCCCCCGTGAAGGGCCGGAAAACGCCGCCGACACCCCCAGAACGATCTGTGTATCGGTCACGCCGCTGGTTTTCGGAACCATGCCGTGAGACAGGAGCCAAGGCGCCGCAAGGCATCCACCGATACCGACCCCAAGCGCCTCTCTCCTTGATACTCGTCGCATCAGAAACGTATCACCTCCAGTATTCCTTGTAACAAAAACTCAAATTTGGCACAAATCCAGGGGTGTTGTCAACGCTCGCCGCTTACCGGCCCACAGTCGGGATAACCGCTATGTCTTCCAGGCTCCAGCGTGGATAAATGTCAAATCCATGATCTTCGCAATGATGGGACGGACACCGATGATCCTGATCGTCGCTGCCGCCCAGGGACAGTCGAAAATGGCCTGCGTAGGCAATCATTGCGCCATTATCGGTACAGAATTCGGGACGGGGATAAAATACTTCGACACCCGAACCGGCGGCGCTTGCCCTGAGCGTATCGCGCAACCGCTGGTTGGCTCCGACACCGCCTGAGACCACCAGCCGCCTGCAACCGGTTTGCCGCAACGCCCGGCTGCATTTTATCGTCAGCGTATCGACTGCCGCCAACTCGAAGGCAACCGCAATGTCGGCGATGGCCTGCCGGTCCAGCTGGTGTTGCCGGCAGACAGTTGAAACATGGGTTTTCAAACCGCTGAAGCTGAAATCCAAACCGGGTCGGCTGGTCATTGGACGGGGGAAAACGAACCGGTCCGGGTTTCCCTCCCGCGCTGCTTTCGATATGGCGGGGCCTCCAGGGTATCCGAGTCCAAGGAGTTTGGCTGTTTTGTCGAAGGCTTCTCCGGCGGCATCGTCGACAGTTTGACCCAGAATGCAGTATTTCCCTGGAGACGCGACATCAACCAGCATTGTATGGCCGCCCGATACCAGTAATGCAAGAAATGGAAATTCAGGAGACGGGGTTTCCAGCATCGGCGCAAGTAAGTGCCCTTCCATGTGATGAACGCCGACTGCGGGAATCTGCCATGCCATGGCAAGACTCCTGCCAATCGAGGCGCCCACCAGCAAAGCTCCCGCAAGGCCGGGGCCGGCGGTATAAGCCACTGCATCGATCCTGCTGCCCCGATTCAGGCTGCCGTTGATCAGATTGTCGACCAGCGGCAACAACGTTCGGATGTGGTCGCGTGCAGCCAGTTCCGGTACGACACCACCGTATTGACTATGCAAATCGACCTGTGAAGCCAGTTGATGGGCAATCAATCCCTGATGGCTGTCGTAGATAGCCACGCCGGTATCATCACAGGATGTTTCAATTCCAAGAACACGCATCAGGATTGTTCAGATTATGTATGAAAGCGGCCATTTTATAGAGCGGGATGAATTTATCCAACTGTTATCCGTGCAATCCGGGTACGACCTGGATCAGATAATTTACAAATGGCGTCATTACAATATATGATGGCGGCCTGAGCTTGAAGACAATAACCATGACAACCAGTTTCCCGTATATCAATCTGACCACAGGTGATGCAGGAGGATTGATCGCGGCGCGATCACTGCTGGCGGGGGTGGCGGATTGAGTATCCAGATAAACCAGCCCAAGCTGTATATCTCTGCGCCGCACTCATGTCCGTATATCGAGCCTGAAACCGCAACTACGGTTTTGCTTGACCCTGACTACAAGGTCGACAACGCGCTGTTCAGTATCTTGCTCAAGTCCGGATTCCGGAGAAGTGGAAACACTATCTACAAACCTCATTGCCGAAACTGCAACGCCTGTATTTCGGTGCGGATACCTGCTAGTGAATACCGGCCAAACCGCTCGCAGGCCAGATGCAATAAACTCAACAGCGACATTCATACCACCATGGTGCCTGCGGTTTTCAAGCAGGAGCATTTCGATCTCTATCGTCGCTATCAAGCCGACCGCCATCCGGGTGATATCATGGATCACAACGACGCTGTGCGGTACAGGGAATTTGCGGTCGAGTCAGCCATCGAAACGGTATTTATTGAATACTGGCTGGACAAAAAGCTGGTTGGCTTATCGGTCTGTGATCTGCCCGACGATGGCATGTCGGCGGTTTATACTTTCTTTGAACCTGAATTGAAGAAACGCAGCCTGGGGACGTTTGCGATTATCACGCAGATCCAATATGTCAATGAAATGGACCTGGAATGGTTGTATCTGGGTTACTGGATAGAAGATTGCAGGAAAATGAACTACAAGACCAATTTCAAACCGATGTTCGGTTTTGTCAACAAGGAATGGCGATTGATCACGCTGTAACGGTGCAAACATCAGAGCAAACCCCGGAGCGCATCCATTTAACCCGCCAGCAACTGTTGTCCGGCGCCGCATTTGACGGCCCGGTGAATAATCAGTGGTTCCTGCCGATTGGAGCAAGCGAACAGGTCCCTTGTGTCTCCTTCTCAATCACCTTCCCTGAAACAAGAATGCACTGCAATTATCAGGACACATCGGTCAATGGCCGGTACATCGACCTGTTTCCTGCTGCCATCCTTAACCTGACCAGCGATGGTCGGGATATTGTGCCGTTTGAACGGGGTCTGGTTGGAGACATGACTGGAAACAGTTACTGGAGCCTGGTGGTATCGCCCGGACAGATCTGGATGGAATCCGGTGATGACGGGTGGCTGCGCACTGCCCTGCCCTTTCAGCTGTGCAACACCCTGGAAAATGACACCCATCATGGTCTGGCCACCTTTGTCTTGAAACCGGATGAAATTTCGCCGGTCTACTTCCAGGTAGTAGCGGAAACCAAGGCTTTTCTGTGTCCGGACAACCTGTTGGCGTGGGGAACCCTTGATGCGGTGGTCGAGGTGGTCGAACCGGAAAAGTCGCAACCGGTTGTCCAGGCGTTCCGGCAAGAGCGACAGGATGAGCATCTCTTCAAGCCTCTGGATGACTGGCTTTGCGATGAGACCAAATCCTGTTTCGCAGATTTCAAATCCGGTTTCGGCAGCGACAGCACGTTGATCATCGGTCTGATCATCGACGATCAGGTCCATCACTCTGCCTGCACAACCCAATATGGTGACTTTCCCTACCCAAGGGCACTGAAATTCGGTATCTGGTCTGCTACCAAGACGGCATTTTGCAGCATCGCCTGTCTGCGTATGGCACAAAAGTTCGGTACAGACCCACGCCGGGTAAGGATTGCATCGGTCTTGCCGGAAGCAGCGGAATTTCCTCACTGGCAGGAAATTACGATTGGTCAATGCCTTAATATGGCAAGTGGAATCGGCACGGCAGCGCCCGAACCTGAACCGGTCGATATTTTTGCCGACTACCTGCTTGAGGCAGAGCAGGCGGAAACTTCGTCACTCGCCAATAAAAGCTACAACCACTACCATGACTGGTTTCTGGCGCCGGGTCAGCATGAAAAAAACAGGGCTGCATTTGCCTGTCCGAGTTATCCCTGGCCGGCCGATACAATTGTGCGTTACCGCGACCAGGATCTGTATATTGCCGGGGCGGCGCTGGATGCGTGGTTAAAACTGCAGTCCGGTAGCGATGCACGTATCTGGAATATGGTCCGCGATGAAGTATATGGTCCTGTCGGCATCCATCATGCCGTCAAGTTCCATACCATCGAAACTGACCCTGCCAGGGAAGTCCCGCTTAGCGATGCCGGCCTGCTGCTCACCCTGGACCATATTGCATCCCTCGGCAAACTGATTCATGATGGCGGTAAAATTGGAAACCGTCAGATACTTGCAACCGACATGCTGGCGGAGTGGTTTGACCCGGTTGTTCAGAAAGGACTGCCTACCGGCACCCATACAACCGATGGCGAGATTCGCTATCTGGGCGGCATCTGGCATTTGCCTTTTGTTTCAGGCAACAACCGATTATGGTGGCTGCCGACCATGCGCGGTTACGGTGGGCAGGTGATCCAGATATTGCCAAATGGCACAACTGCATTCCGGTTTGGTTTCGATTCGTATCAAACCGAAGAACGCTATGATCACCTGAGACTGGCGAGACTGTCCGACGCCATCCGGCCGTTCGGCGGACACTGACAAATGATCCGCCCCCTCCCCTGCCTGGTCAACCGTCCGCTGGGCAATGCATCTGTCCAGCGCCGAGCGCCAATAACCTTGACTGGTACCGAAATGAGGCGATACATTATCAGAGTAACAACGCTTTCGTCACGGTCTATGAAGTATGAAGGACGCGTGCGTGCATGATAACTGGAGCTATAATCAAATGAAAATCATAATGAAGACCCTTTTTACCTCGCTCGTCGTTATCTCGGCGCTGACGGTGAACGCAGCCGACGCCGGTTCCCTGGCGCCCGCTCCTCGCGTCATCGCCACGTATGACCGGGATTTTCTGGAGCGTTCCGGTTCGCAAACGCTGGATGAACTGCTTCACACCGGCATCATCCGTTATCTCCTGACCGGCGGGCACGCGCTGCTCGTTCTGGTCGACGGCAGACCTTACGCCACAACCTCCAGCCACCTGGATGCCCTGCCGATCTCGTCCATTGAGCGCATAGAACTTTTGAGTGGCGACACCCTGGGCACTTTCGACGGTGACGCCGTGCGCGGCGCGATGAATGTCGTGCTGCGGAACGATCTGGACGGCTTTGAGGCGCATACAGTCACGCGGATACCGGACCAGGAAGGCGGCAACGGTCGGCAAGGCAGCGTCTTCTGGGGCGGCGCGGTCGGTGAGGGACGCATGACCCTCGGCGTGGATGTCCTGGATCGCGAGGAAATCACCGGGCAGAGCCGGGATTACAGCCGTTCCGTATGGTCGGACGGCGGCGCCTTCAACACGGCAAGGAATATCAGTCCCGGCGGCAACACGGTCTGGATCGTCCAGCGGGACGAGGATCAATCTCCGACCGGCGTCCGCTCAGTCGCGCTGGGTGAGTGCGACCCGGCGGAAGGCTATACCGGCCCACTCAGCAATCCGCCCGGTATCGTCTCGGGAGACAAGGGCTGCGGTTATGCCTACGGCAGAATCATCTGGAACGACAGCGACTACGAGCAGCAAAGCGTGGTTCTGAATCTGGATCACCCGCTCCCTGAAGGCGCTAACCTCCATCTGGACGCCAACATCACACAGAACAAATCGGCGTTCCGCTACGCGCCATCGGTCGGCCCCTTTCCGTTTGTCCCGAATGAGGACCTGCTGGCGGCAATCAACGATGCAGCCGCCCCGGACTTTGCGGCGGATGACAATGACTTGTTCGTCGTGGCGCACCGTTTTGTCGGCCACGGCAACCGGGACTGGCTGACGGATACCGGGGAACTCCATTTCTCCATGAATATTGAAAATCAGATAAAGGAGGATCTCGGCTATGACCTGCACATCACCGCCTTCGACCGGGACGGCTTCCAGAGCGGCGACACCTTCGTACATGCCGGCAGGATCGCATCGGAGATCCAGGCGGGGCATTACGACCTCGTAAACCCGTTCTCGGATGACCCGCAGCATTTGCGCGCCATAAGAGACAGCAGCTTGCGGCTGGAGAATGACTTCGGTTCGGACTATCTGGGAGTCCGGCTGGCGCTGGAAGGAACCGGGTTCAAGATCAATGGTCGCGACTCGGCGTGGACCACAGGGGCTGAACTGGGGAAATTGAAAATACATGACATCAGTGTCCACCGAAGTAATGATGGCATGGCTCATGACATATCCGAGGTACTCGGTTCCAGCGGAGTCAGTTATGCCAGCGCGCGCAAGTCCGTCGCCGCCTTTGGGGAAATATCGCTGCCGCTGGCCGAGAACCTGGATCTCCGGGTTGCGGGGCGCGCAGACGATTACGACGATATCGGCGGACTGGGAGCCTGGCGCCTGGGGACTGAATATCGCCCGAGCGACGCCATCACACTGCATAGTTCCTGGAGCACAGGGGACAGACCGCCCTCCATGCTGTACCTTTACAGCTCCGGGTCACAAGACCATCCCTATATCGACTGCGACCCGGGAACCGGGAACCCGCCACGCACCTGCACACAACAGAACCCCCATCAAGTGACGCGCGTGACCGCGGGAAATCCGGAACTGGAGCCTGCCGACAACGGCAGGCTCGCCATCGGCGCCGAGACGCGCAAGGGGGCGCTCTCGCTGGATGTGGAATGGTATCAACTCTCGCACTCCAGACTGCCCGGTCAGAACAGCGCCAACTGGGCCATGCGCAACCTGAATGAATGTGCGGGCGAAGACCGGACGAACTGCATCGAACGCACTGCCAACGACATCACTATTTACAACAGTTATGCGAATGTCGCCGAGACCGATCTCTCCGGTGTCGATACCCGGCTCGACTGGAGTACCGCAACAGGTTGGGGGATGATCGGTCTGCACGGGGTCTGGCAGCGCGTCACTGACGCCAGACTGCGCATCGCGGGAGAAAAGGACCGCTACCCCACCCCCAAGGATGTTATCCGCCTTGGTATCCTGGCGAAGCGCGGTGATCTGAGCGCCGCCTGGGACACCAATTACCGCTCCAGCTACGAGAACCGGGCAGGCACCGGGATTTTCGAATCCTGGACCGGCCACAATCTGACGCTGGCCTGGGCAGACCCGGCAGGGATAAAAGGCGCACGGATCACGACTGGCGTATTCAACCTCACCGACGCTGGCCTCTCGATAGACACCGCCAATCCCAGCCGGGTGGACGGGCCCACGGAAGCTGGCTGGGGACGGACCTGGTTCCTCACTTTCAATATGCGGTTCTGATCGGTCCGGATACCCCGGTCTAAAACAATTGCCGTGCTTCAGGCTTTCCTGATCCCTCGACAAACATCACCAGCGCCGGGAACACGAACAGGGTGAAGCCGGTGGCGACCCGGAAAATCAAACGTCATCGGACGTACGCGGTTTCTTCCACTTGAATTCAGGCTTCTTCCATTTGAATTCCGGCTTCTTCCATTTGAACGTCGGCTTTTTCCACTTGTATGTCGGCTTCTTCCATTCGAGAGTCGGCGTCTGCGTCCGGTTTTTCATAAACCGGCAACAGTACAACCCCAGTTCGAACAATGCCCATACCGGAAGTGCAAGCAACGTTTGAGAGAAAATGTCGGGAGGCGTGAGCAACATGCCGACAACAAATGCCGCGACAATAATGTAGGGTCGCTTTTTCGCCAGACTTTTTTCATCTGTTATTCCCATATAAACGACCAGCACGGTGGCAACAGGGACTTCAAACGCAACACCGAATGCAAAGAACAATTTGATGACGAAGCTTAAGTAAGCGTTGATATCCGTCATCACTGCAACCCCTTCCGGAGCCGTGTTGGCGAAAAACTGGAATATGATCGGAAAGACCGCGAAATAGGCAAACAGGATACCGAGGTAAAACAGAAGGCTGCTGGACAACAGCAACGGCACCACCAGCCTCTTTTCGCTCTTGTACAGACCAGGCGCGACAAACGCCCACAACTGATAGAGCAGGTAAGGGACGGCCAGTGCAAAGGCACAGGCAAATGCGAATTTGAACGGCACGAAGAACGGCCCATGAGGTTCTGTTGAAATCATGGTATTGCCTTCGGGCAGCGCACTCATCAACGGATTCGCAAGCACCTCATAGAGTGTGTTGGCGAATGGCGCCAGTATGATAAAAAAGACTAGTACGGACAGGATGCCCCGCAACAACCGGTCGCGCAACTCGAGCAGATGGGTGATCAGTGTCTCCTCTTTCCCACCTTCTGTCTGGTTGGTGTCAGTATCCGCCATCGCCTGTATTTATCCGCTGGTTGAAGGCTGGACTGATTCTGTGTTTGCCGTCCCGGCCGTGGTATCCTCCTCTGCCATTGTCTTTACCGAACCTGCCGGTTTCTTCCTTACCGGTGCTTTTTTGGACGCTGTTTTCCTGGCTGCCGCCTTTCTGGTCGCTGGCTTTTTCGACAGAGCTTTCTTTACAGTTGCTTTCCTGGCTGTTGTTTTCTTTGCCGTGGTCTTTTTGACCGCTGCCTTCTTTCGCCGCTGCCTTCTTTGCCGCTGTTTTCTTCGCTGCTGCCTTCTTTGCCGTTTTCTTCCCGGTCGCTTTCCCCGCTGCCTCGATTTCTGCGCCTGCCCCTTTCAGGTCGGCTGCAACGTCATCGACGGATTTCCTGAATTCATCACCCGCTTTCTTGACCCCGAGCACATCCCGATTGTCGGTCACTTTCTTGATATCACTCGTCACCGAACCCAACTCCTGTTTCAGATCTTTCAGGTCTTGTAGATCATGTTCCCTGATCTCCCTTCTGATGTCGGACTTGGCTTCGTTCAGCATACGGCGGCCCTTACCCACCAAATGTCCTACGGTGCGAGCCACCCCGGGCAGTTTTTCAGGTCCGATCACAACCAGGGCAACGACGCCAATAAACGCCATCTCCCAGAATCCAATATCAAACATCAGATATCGGGGATTGCATCAGATTTCGGGGATTGGATTAAAGTCAGGATTTCTTTACTTCGGCTTCCGCTTCCTGGGCGACAGGTTCATCCTCCACGGCTTCGGCGATGGACACTTCAAGCTGGTCAGACTCCGGGTCAGATTCCGGGTCAGATTCCGGGTCAGAGCTTTCTTCCTTTACCGCCTTTTTAAATCCCTTGATCGCACCACCGAGATCACCACCGAGATTCCTTAACTTTTTAGTACCGAAAATTAATAAAACGATCACCAGAATGATGATCAACTGAACTGGACTGATTCCACCAATACCCATAATAACTCTCCACGCAGGTTAATTAATTTTTGTGACTGATTCACGTAGACATGTGACTAGACATGTGACCTGAATATGGGTTTGATCCGGCCATATTCAACTATTAAATACTTATCAAACCCGATAATACACTGATTCCGGGGGAAACCCAATTTGCACGATCGCTTTTTTCAGCGGGGGCGCTGGTCGACTGAACTATATATTTTTGCAGGGTCCTTCAATACCGGGTCAATGTCAATCCATTTTCCATCCTGGTAGCGTCTGTAGAAGCAGTTGTGGCGTCCGGTATGACAGGCAATGCCACCGATTTGCTCGACCTGCATCAACACCACATCCGCATCACAATCAATCCGGATTTCTTTCAATTGCTGGACATGGCCGGATTCTTCCCCTTTTCTCCACAGCTTTTGCCTGGACCTGGAGAAGTAAACCGCCCTGCCCTCAGCCAGTGTCGCCTGCAACGCCTGACGATTCATCCAGGCCACCATCAATACTTTTCCGGTATCATGTTCCTGGGCGATAGCCGGTACCAGTCCGGCCTGATTCCACTTGATTTGATCCAAAACTGAGTTCATCAATTACCTTTATCTGTCATATCACCGCTACAATCTGACCTCGATACCCCTGCCCGACATGTGCATCTTGGCCTGTTCAACCGTGTATTCACCATAATGAAATATGCTCGCGGCAAGCACTGCATCAGCGCCGCCTTCCAGCACTCCGTCGGCAAGATGATCCAGGTTTCCCACTCCCCCTGAAGCAATCACAGGGACTGAAACGCCATCCGTAATCTTCCTCATCAGATCAATATCGAATCCGTTCTTTGTACCATCCCTGTCCATGCTGGTAACCAGCAATTCTCCGGCGCCGTACCGGACCATTTTTTGCGACCATTCAATCGCATCAAACCCGGTGGGATTGCGGCCGCCATGGGTATAAATCTCCCAGTTCGGGCGCCCTGGAACCCGCTTTGCATCAATCGCCACAACAATGCACTGGTTGCCGAAATGGTCACTGGCCTGCCTGATGAAATCCGGGTTCCTGACCGCTGTGGTATTGACCGAAACCTTGTCAGCGCCAGCATTCAATATCCGGCGTATATCTTCAAGCGTGCGAATCCCGCCACCCACCGTGAGAGGAATAAAAACCTGGCTGGCCACTTGTTCAACCACATGCAAAATGGTTTCCCGGTCATCGGAGCTTGCGGTAATGTCGAGGAAGGTGATTTCGTCGGCGCCTTGTTGATCATACCTGCAGGCCACTTCCACCGGATCCCCGGCATCCCGGATATCGACAAACCGGATGCCTTTCACAACCCGCCCATTATCGATATCCAGACAAGGGATGATGCGTTTGGCTAAAGCCATTCACCTGAACCTTGATTACAGGCCATAGCTGCCTTCTACAGAAAACTCATCCGCCACTTTCTGCCCTTGGGCAAAATCAAGCGTGCCCTCGTAAATCGCCCGGCCGGTAATGGCTCCTACAATACCTGAACCGGAGGCCGCGGCCAGTTTTTTGACATTCTCGATATTGTGGATTCCTCCCGAGGCGATAACCGGGATATTGACAGCTTGAGCCAGCTTCACCGTGGCTTCGATATTCACCCCCTGCATCATTCCATCTCTGGCAATGTCGGTATAGATAATCGCTTCCACGCCATCGTTGTCAAAACGCCGGGCCATATCTGTCGCATCATGCCTGGACAACCTGGACCATCCTTCAATCGCAATTTTTCCATCCCTGGCATCGAGGCCGACAATCACGTGAGTAGGAAACTCTGCACATAAATCACTGATCAAATGGGGTTCCCTTATCGCCTGGGTTCCAATAATGACATAGCGGACTCCAGCCTGAATGTAAACCTCGACCGTATCTTCATTGCGAATGCCGCCACCCACCTGAACCGGAATATCCGGGTGATTTTCTGCGATCATGTTGATTACATCTGCATTCACAGGCTCTCCTGCCATGGCTCCATCAAGGTCAACGATATGTATTCGCCTCGCGCCCTCATCGACCCACCGGGACGCCATCGCGACCGGATCATCAGAAAATATGGTGGATTGATTCATGTCTCCCTGGCGCAGTCGCACACATTTGCCATCCTTGATATCAATTGCCGGGATCAACAGCATGACTAAAAGGCTCCATTCCAGTTCAGGAAGTTTTTGAGAAGTTTCAATCCGGCCCGCTGGCTCTTTTCAGGATGAAACTGGGTTGCGAACAGATTTTTATAAGCAGCCGCTGCCGTGAAACGGTTTCCATACCTGCATTCACCGGCCACCTGGGTCAGGTCATCGCTCTCCACATAGTAACTGTGAACGAAATAAAAACGCTCGCCATCTTCGATGCCATGCCAGAGTGGATGGTTATTGATGATTGAGACATTGTTCCATCCCATGTGAGGAATTTTCAACCGCCCTGTTTGCCGAGTCGATTGGTGCCGCCCGTGGCTTGAAAAATGCTTGACCCTTCCTTTGAGGATGTCCAGTCCACGGGTACCCTGGTTTTCTTCGCTGGTGTCGTAGAGCGCCTGCAACCCCAGGCAAATGCCCAGCACCGGACCCTCCCCCAGACGCTTTCTGACTGTATGCTCCAGTACCGGGTCACTGTTGATTTGCCGGATCCAGGTGCCGATCGCCCCTTGTCCGGGCAGGATCAGATAATCGGCAGCAGCAATCTCTTCAGGGCTCGCGGTTACAGTGACGTCATGGCCGGAGCTGACAAAGTCAACCGCCTTGCTGACCGATCTCAGGTTGCCGGTACCGAGATCAACGATGACTATCTTGTTCATAGCAGCGTGGTGACGAATCCGGAACCCGGCCTACAGCACTCCTTTGGTCGAAGGGACATCCGTCACCCGGAGATCATGGGCAACCGCACTGCGCAGCGCACGGCCAAATGCCTTATAAAGTGTTTCAGCGATGTGATGCGAGTTTTCGCCGCGAAGATTGTCCATGTGCAGGGTTGCCGGTGCATGATTGCAGAATCCCTGAAAGAATTCATGGATCAAGGCGGTGGAAAACCTGCCTATGTTCCGGTCTGGATAATTAACGTGGCTGACAAGCAGGGGCCTGCCGGAAAAATCAATAACCACCCGGCTTAAGGCCTCGTCCAGTGGAACGTAGGAGTATCCATAACGCGAGATGCCCTTTTTGTCTCCAAGCGCCTGGGCAATCGCCTGTCCAAGGGTGATACCGATATCTTCCACCGTATGATGATCGTCGATATGCAAATCGCCGCGGGCGGTGATTTCAAGATCCACCACACCATGGCGTGCGACCTGCTCCAGCATATGTTCGAGAAATGGAATCCCGGTATCAAATTGCGCCCTCCCCGTGCCATCAAGGTTGAGGTTGACACTAATCTCGGTTTCCCTGGTGGTGCGGGTGACCCGGGCAGTTCGGTCAGTCATGTTGGAATATGGGGCTTGGCGAATTCGTCAGGAGGTGTAGTATATGCGTATGAACCCGCGTTTGCCATTGGTTTTTGATGTTCGGCGGCTGAATTTTCCCGTTGAATATTTCCAGTGTTGTGCTAATCTGAAACCAAATACCAGGGAGCTTGACCATGTTAAAGGATTGGCTGAAACTGATCTACCTGAAATCCGTTTCTCTTGCCCGGAAGCGGGCATTGATAGAACTGTTCGGTACGCCTGCGGCTGTTTTCAACGCCAGCGAACAGGCCCTGAGCCGGGCCGGAATAAATACGAGATCCGAAATTGCCGGTATCCTTGATCAAACCGAACATGTCAGCGCCCGGGTCATCGAAGGTGATCTTGAAGCGCTGGCGTCGCTGCAATGCAAATATATCGGATTCAATGATTCCCGTTTCCCTGCGATGGTCAATGAAATTCCTTCCGCCCCCCTCGGCCTGTTCGTCAAAGGCCATATCGAACTGTTGCAAAATCCACAAATTGCAGTGGTCGGCAGCCGCAATGCCAGCCCTTCCGGAAAAAGAACAGCCTTTGCCTTCTCCGCAGAACTTGCGAGTATGGGTCTGACCATCACCAGTGGTCTGGCTGCAGGCATTGACAGCAATGCCCATCAGGGATGTCTTTCCAGAAACGGGCATACGGTTGGAGTCATCGGCACCGGGGTCGACCGTATATACCCGAAAGCAAACCGGAATCTGTACCACGAGATTGCGGAAAAAGGCGTAATAGTGACTGAATTTCCTCCCGGCACCCCACCCTTGCCAGCCAACTTCCCCCAGAGAAACCGGATTATCAGTGGTTTGTCACAGGGAACCCTGGTTGTGGAAGCAGGCGTTCGCAGCGGCAGCCTGATCACAGCAAGGCTGGCGGCAGAGCAGGGTCGTGAAGTGTTCGCCATACCGGGCTCCATTCATACCGTGACCAGCCGCGGCTGCCATTTCCTGATCAAGCAGGGCGCCAAGCTGGTCGAATCGATTGACGATATCATGGATGAACTGAAACACTTCGACAACCTGCCATCGGGCAACAAAAATGAAACCGGACTTCCCGCAAAAACAAATGAAGATAAAAATCCGCTGTATAACCTGATAGACTACGCTCCCGTTTCGATGGAACAGATAATTCAACAAAGTGGGTTGACTGCGGAACAGGTTTCATCCATTCTGATTGACTTGGAGCTACAGGGGTTGATTGTCGAAACCAACGGCAGTTATCAGCGATTGCCCCCATGACAACAAACTACAATAAATTAACAGGTCCGTTTCATAATGAAAGAAAATGTTCTGGATGTTTTGATCTACCTGTACGAAAGCGCCATATTCGAGGATGATGACGCCGGGCTCGATCATGAAACCCTGATGTCTGAATTGAGCCAGGCCGGGTTCGACCATGCCTCCATCGATCTGGCTTTCGACTGGCTGGAAAATCTTGCTGCGCTTTGTGAAAAATATCCGACAGACCAGCTTGACATGAATCCGGTGGCAGTTCGACACTACTCCGCGTTCGAACTGACGCATATTGATACCGAGGCGCGGGGATTACTTCTGAAACTGGAGCAATGCGGCGTACTCAATAAAATTTCAAGAGAGATGGTGATCGATCAACTGATGGCGCTTGAATACGAGGACATCGAACCGGATCATGTCAGATGGGTAACACTGCTGGTCCTGGACAGCTGTATGGAAGGAGGCGGGGTCAATGAATTGACCGAATCGCTGGTTCTTGACGGATTGCAGAGTTTTGCTCACTAGAACCCGTCCGAGTGCAAAGACACACGAATAATAAATAACAAATGGGCAAAGCCCTGATCATCGTCGAATCTCCGGCCAAGGCGCGCTCGATATCCAAATACCTGGGCAACGACTTCAAGGCGTTGGCTTCCTACGGTCATGTCCGGGACCTTCTGCCGAAAGAAGGAGCGGTGAACACTGACAATGATTTCGAGATGCATTACGAAATCGTCGAACGCAACAGGACGCACATCAATCTGATCATCAAGGAAATGTCCAGGGCCGATTCACTTTATCTGGCGACCGACCCCGACCGTGAAGGCGAAGCTATTTCATGGCACCTGGTGGAACTGCTCAAGGAAAGAAAAGCAATCGGAGACAAACCCGTCTACCGGGTAGAGTTTCACGAGATTACCCGCACCGCAATCCAGAAAGCGGTTGCCAATCCGAGGAAAATCTCCACCAGCCTGATCGAAGCGCAGCAGGCCCGGCGCGCGCTTGATTATCTGGTTGGCTTCAACCTCTCGCCGCTGTTATGGAAAAAGGTGCGCAGGGGGCTGTCCGCGGGCCGGGTACAAAGCCCTGCCCTTCGGATGATCTGTGAACGGGAGGCGGAAATCGAGCAATTCGTTCGCCAGGAATACTGGACCATCGAGGCCGATATGGATACCGCAGGCCAGAAATTTTCCGGCAAACTGACACATTACCGGAACCAGAAGCTCAAACAGTTTTCGATCACCGATGAACCAGCGGCCAGTGAAGCCACCACCACGATCAGCCAGGCCGCCAACGGCAAATTACAGGTTTCAAAAGTCACCAAACGACAAAAGAAACGTAATCCTGCGCCCCCGTTTACCACTTCAACCCTCCAGCAGGAGGCCTCCAGGAAGCTTGGCTTCGGTACGCAGCGAACCATGCGGGTCGCGCAGCAACTGTATGAAGGTGTCGGGAGCGGACGGGGTACAGCAGGGCTTATTACCTATATGCGAACGGATTCGGTTGTGCTTGCAGGTCAGGCGGTAGCCGAAATCAGGGCCTTCATTGCCGGGAAATACGGGGTTGCCGCGGTTCCTCCAAGCCCCAGGATGTTCAGGAACAAATCGAAAAACGCCCAGGAAGCGCATGAAGCAATACGGCCTGTATCGGTCAATCGAACACCCGCTCAACTGAGATCCCGGCTTGGTCAGGATCAATACAGACTGTACGAACTGATCTGGAAGCGAACGGTGGCGTGCCAGATGATCCATGCCACCATCGACACCGTTGCGGTGGACCTGACTGCGGGAGATGCAGGCGTCTTCCGGTCTTCGGGTTCGACTATACGGGTTCCAGGGTTCATGTCCGTTTATCTTGAAGGCTTCGACGACCGCCCCGTCAAGGACGAAGGAGAGGCATTTTTACCGGACCTCAAAGAGGGCATGGAAGTCGTTCTGCTGGCAGTGCGCCCGGAGCAGCATTTCACCGAGCCTCTCCCCCGTTATAACGAGGCGTCGCTTGTCAAAACCCTGGAAGCCTACGGTATTGGCCGCCCTTCCACCTATGCGTCGATCATCAGTACACTGCAAAACCGGCAATACGTTACACTGGAAAACCGCAGATTCCAACCCACCGAAATAGGCAAGATCGTCAATCAATTTCTGTCGAATCATTTCACCCGGTATGTCGACTATGAGTTCACCGCAAAAATGGAAGATGAACTGGATGAAATATCGAGAGGGGAAAAACAGCGGATTCCCCTGATGAGAAAATTCTGGGATGCCTTTTCAAGGCAGATCGAGGAGAAGGAAAAAACAGTCAGCCGCGATGAAGTCATTCAATCCCGAACGCTCGGCGTCGACCCCAAATCCGGAAAACCCCTGTCGGTTCGAATGGGAAGATATGGCGCATACGCACAGATCGGTACCCGTGATGATGAGGAAAAGCCAATATTCGCCAGTCTGCGAACCACTCAAAAGCTGGATTCGATCACCTTTGAGGAGGCCATGGCGCTGTTCGACCTGCCAAGATCATTGGGCGAATCACCCGAAGGCGATAAACTGACGGTCGCGATTGGCCGGTTCGGGCCGTATGTCAAATATGGCGACAAGTATGTCTCCCTCGGTATCCATGATCCCTATACTGTTGATAAAGAGACAGTCCTCAAGCTCGTCGCTGAGAAAAAGGAGATTGACTCCAAGCGCTTGATACTGAATTTCAATGCACAGGGCATACAGGTATTGAATGGCCGTTATGGGCCGTATGTGACCGACGGCAGTAAAAATGCGCGGGTGCCGAAAGCCGTCGAACCGGATACCCTCGGCCTTGAAGATTGCATCGAGTTGCTGAAAAATGCGAAGCCGCCATCCGGCAAAAAGAAAATTACCGGAAAGAAAACCACCGTAAAAAAGAAATCCAGGAAAAAGATCGCCCGGAAAAAGGCTGCCCGGAAAAAACCGGCGCAAAGAAAAGCGCCGCAGGAAAGACCGCCCGGGAATCCGGGGTAAAATCAAAACAGGTTAACGACCCAACCCCTTCAGCATCGCCAGAGAGGTTTTTATGATAATGATCATGTCCAGTCTGAGCGAATGGTTCTTTATATAATACAGGTCATATTCCAGTTTGTGACGGGCATCTTCAACCGATGAACCATAAGGGTATTTGACCTGGGCCCAACCGGATATTCCAGGTGGCACGATGTGGCGAATCAGATAGTGGGGGATTTCCCGCTGCAACAGGGACACGAACTCCGGTCGCTCAGGACGCGGGCCGATCAGACTCATATTACCCAGAATCAGATTCCATAACTGCGGCAATTCGTCGATATGCGCAGCGCGCAAAAATCCCCCCAGCCGGGTAATTCTCGGATCATCGACATCCGACCACTGCACACCTGACTTTTCCGCATCCTCGAACATGGTTCTGAATTTGTAAAGGGTGAAGACCCTGCCATTCAGGCCGACTCTTTTCTGCTTGTAGATAACCTTGCCCGGAGAATGCAGCCGGATCATCACCCCGACCACCAGCATAAGCGGAGACACGCCGACCAGAGCGACAACGGCAATCAGGAAATCGACTATTCGCTTGATCCGAAACCCGGTTTGGTCATACGCAAGATTGCTACGGTCAGAGTGCAGCACGTCTTCCTCAAAATGGTCCACCGGCAATAATTTCCAGTACTGCTCATAATATCGGGTAATGCTGAGTATCGGCACCGGACTTTCCGATTGGTTCAGCAGATCAATCTGTCGCAGGTCCGGGCTGGATTGACCATCGTGCACAATGCATGATCGCCGGGGGTGATCACTTATCCAGGATTCGACCTGATCAAGCGAGTCGACCGCCTCGAACCGGGGCACATCCCTGGAGGGGGCGGTACGCAATGCCGTTGCCTGTATATCCTGATTGAAACGCGCAACCGATTCCTCACTGCCAATCATCAACCAGTGAACCGCCCCCAGTGCGCCCTGGTGCCATTTCACGAATAACCATCTTGACAGTACCGCCAATATTGCAAACAGGGTCAGGGCGACGGGCAATACCCCCCTGCCAAAAATCGGTTCGAAATTGTCCGTCCCGAGAATGTAAACGACAAACACACTGGCAGCGGCAATCACAAACACAGCGACCAGGGTATCGAGACTGAATCTGACCGGGTCCCGGCTTTCGTCCATTCGATACATGTCCATCACATACAGCGTCAGGATTGCAACCGCGACCAATATCCATAACGAACCGTAAAACGGCGATGGCCATTCGCTAAGTCGCAACTTGTACGCCAGAGAGTAAGCCCCGACAATACCGACGGCATCAAGCCCGCCCAACAGCCAGGCCCATGGCGAATACTTCCTCAAACGACTGCTGGTTTTGTTCGTGTCACCCACCAGATGCAACCGGTTTCAGTTTTGCCTGTTCCAGAACGACATGGATGGCGTCAAGGCCCTGAATTCAGGTTCCACTGCGCCACGATCAAACATCAGCGCGGCAGCGCCCGCTACCGGCAACCCGACCTGAATGCCGCAGAGCCTCCCGTCCGGGATCGAATTCCCGCCTTCGAACAATCCGGTAGCGAAGGTATGCCAATGATCCTGATTCAAATGGCTGAACAGGGTAACCTGGTTCATCGCATATCGGATCCCGACCCCCAGCAGCTTTCCATAAGCCTCTTTTCTGGTCCAGCAACACAGCATCGCATTATTGGCCTGATCTGCCGGAACGGCTCCCCAACTCCAGGCTTCCCGGACGGTCAGGATACGTCTGGCAAACCGCCCGACCGCCACCGATCTTGGAAAGACCTCCATATCGACACCGAGATTCCGGTTGCGGGCAAATCCATAAAATGCATGACCTGCCGACACGGAATAGTTGAAATTCAGGTCGCCGTAGCGGGCAGAACGACGCAGTTCGGGTTTTCCGCGCGGGCCGGAAGCAAACTCGAGTTCGGCATTGCTCACTCCGGTATAGTGTTCCAGCAATATCCTTGATCCGGCTCTTCCAGCCACATACAGGCGGTGTTTCACCGGGTCGGCAATCAGCGAAGCCCGGCGGCGCTCGCGGTCGCTCAGCATCAGGCGAAAGCGGGGTTCCTCGAACATCATTCGCATCGCCTCAGGCATCACCACCCACAAATGAATCTGGTCCGGCTCAAGCGCTGGCGCCTGATCTGCGCTGCGCCATTCAAAGGCTCGTTCGGCCACCACATTGCGGCGACTTGTCACCGATCGAAAATCGGGCCGAAATTATTGATCTGCGCTAAAGCCGTTTCTTCCACGGTAGCGTCGATTCCCTTTTTTTTCTTCTCGATGATCCGATGTTGCAGTCCCTGCTTGTCGAACATGTAGCTCGAACTTTTGAAACGAAGTTCAACGACAAATCCTTCCCCGGGGATATTGTAGATTCCACCGGGCTCTACTGATTCAGTGATGTCTGTATCTGTCATACTTGACTTTGAATTAACGAAAGATGAATCAACCCTGAATTATAACCCACCGCCATTTTATTTTTGATATGATGTGCATTTCAACCCGGCCATTACCGACACAGCCATGGATTACGAAACAGCCCGGATCAATATGATAGAGCAACAGATTCGACCCTGGAATGTGTTGGAGACACGGACACTCAACGCTCTGAGTGAGATCAGGCGGGAAGATTTTGTTGCCGGCAGGTATCACCATCTGGCTTTTGTCGATACCTGGATTCCCCTGGGCGACAATCAGGTCATGCTTGAGCCGAAAGTCAGCGCACGCATGATTGAAGCCCTGGAACTTGAACCCGGCCACCGTGTGCTTGAGATCGGCGCCGGGTCCGGGTATACCGCTGCGCTTATGGCCTCGCTCGGCGCTCAAGTGACCAGCATCGAAATCCGTCCGCAATTGTCCGAACAGGCAAATCGGAATCTGGCAATGGCCGGAATCGATAATGTCACTGTGCAATGTGTCGACGGTTTCAGTTTTTGTGAAAACCAATCTGCTTCGGAGCCGTTCGACCGGATGCTTGTTACCGGTTCCGTACCCCGGATCGGCGAGGTTTTCCTGAATATGATTCATGCCCTGGGAATAATTGTCGGAATCGAAGGCAACGACCCGGCCATGCAGGCTGTAACAGTCCGGGCAACCGGACAAAGAGCCTCCCTGTTCGAAACCAGTGTCCCCAGATTGGAAAATGTTGATGAACAACCCGTATTCGATTTTTAGACGGACATTCAAGCCGGATCCCGGGCAGGCATTCAGAAGCCGCAATGCCCGTCGCCTGTTCCGGGTTGCCCTGACCGCCTTCCTGTTCGGCAGTTTGCCTGGTCACAGTTTTGCTGACGATCTTTGGGATATTTACTCTCTGGCCCTGACCAATGATCCTGTTTATCAGGCAGCAATTCTTAGACACAGCGCCAACGCCCTGGAGTTGCCGATCACCCGGACCGCATTTCAACCTTCGGTTACGGCCGAGGGAAGTGTGAGGGGGGATCAGACAGATGAAAAAAATAAAAACTCCGGAAACAACGATGATTATATTTTCGGCATCGACTTCAACCTGCCGTTGTATAACAGGGTGGACCGGGTCCGGATCGACCAAAGCAAACGTCGTGTGGAAATTTCGGGGCTTGAGTTGCTACAGGCAAAACAGGATTTGATCCTGCGCGTCGCCAATCAATACTTCAACGTACTGGCGGCCCGGGATGCCAGAGAGGTGGCAAGACTGGAAAAAATTGCTATCAAGCGCCAAATGGACCTGGCCAGCGAACGTCTTGAAGTGGGGCTGGTGACCCGTACTGATCTGTTCGATGCAAAAGCCCGATTCAAGCAGGCGGAAGCCAATCAAATCCAGGCCCAAAACAACATCAATAATGATCTTGCATTGCTGAAACAGATCATCGGCGTAACCCCGAAACAACTCTTGCCGCTGAGTGAGTCCGCTCCGTTGGAACTGCCCTGGCCAAACGATGTTGAAAGCTGGGTAAACCGATCATTGTCGAACAACATATTGCTGGCAATTCGATCAGTGGAACTGGAAATTGCCCAGGATGATATCAAACGACAAAAGAGCGCCCTGTTTCCCGTTGTCAGTCTGGATGGGGGCCATTCCTGGAAGGATTCCCGCGGCGACTCCAACACCTCTTCCGGCGGGTCCAATACCACCCAAATCGCCGTCAATGTAAAAATCCCTCTTTATGCGCGCGGCGTGCTGGACCTGAAGGCCCGGCAGGCGGGGCGTTTGTATAACCTGGGTAAAAAAAGGCTGGAACAGACGCGCCGGTCTGTTTCCGCCCAGGCGACGACCGCATTCCTGACTATGGCCAGCCGGGTCAGTCAGGTCGAGGCGCTGTTCGACGCGATTACCGCCGGGGAAAGCGCATTGGAGGCGAAGGAAGAAGGGTTTAACGCCGGTCTGACCACAAACCTGGATGTGCTGGATGCCCAACGCGATCTGTCACGCTCCAGAACTGACTATTTACGCGCACGCTACGACTACATCATCTCTGTACTTGAACTGGAAAGAGCCGTGGGCGACCTCAATGAAGACGACATCAAACGTGTAAACGGCTGGTTATAACCATCAGTCCCCCACCGGACAGGCACAGGGGCCTGAGGTGTACTGGGTGTAGGGGCAACCCCCCGTGGTTGCCCAAGCCATCCCCCGGATCATCCTCTCCAGAAAACCGGGAAAATCAGTATCAGCAGGGTAAACAGTTCCAGACGTCCGAGCAGCATCGCGAATGTCAGAATAATCTTGCCGCTGTCGGAAATGCTCGTGTAGTTGTGTGCAACATCACCCAGTCCCGGCCCCAGATTGTTCAACGACGCCACCACCGCGCTCCACGCAGTCAACAGGTCACACCCGGTTGCCAGCATCAGAATCAGCAAAACGGTAAAGCTGAATATGTATAGTGACAGAAATCCCCACACCGCATTAATGACATTATCTGCGACCGGTTTGCCACCGAGTTTTATCGGAATCAGGGCGCTCGGGTGAACCAACCGGGAAATTTCTCTCGCACCCTGTTTGAACAACAATGTCATTCTGACGATTTTCATGCCCCCTGCGGTAGACCCGGCGCAACCGCCCGCAGTGCTGAGCAGGATCAGCAGCAACGGCACAAAAGTGGGCCAGAGAGAAAATTCCGAGGTGGTGAAGCCAGTTGTGGTCACGATGGAGATGACCTGAACCGTGCCCTGAATCAGATTCTGGCCCAGCGTGTCATAGGTACGATGGTAGGTCAACATGAATATGGTCAGGATAACCGCCATCAGGATCACGCCGAAATAAACTTTCGCTTCAGTATCCTTCAGATAGACAGAGACCCGCAGGCTGTGGACCGCAGTGAAATGCAGCGCAAAATTCAGCCCCGCCAGAATCATGAACAGACAGGCCAGCAAATAGATCGTGTTGTTCTGAAAGTAGCCAAGACTGGCGTCATGGGTAGAAAAACCGCCAATGGCGACAGTGGAAAAAGCATGGCATACCGCATCGAATCCGCTCATGCCAGCGAAGTAATAAGCCCCCCCGCAAACCACCGTGAGCCCCAGATAGATATACCAGATCGCCTTTGCCGTTTCGGTAATGCGGGGGGTCAACCTGGCATCCTTCATCGGCCCCGGCGTTTCAGCCCGGTAAAGCTGCATCCCGCCGATTCCGAGCGCAGGCAAAACGGCCACGGCCAGAACGATGATTCCCATCCCGCCCAGCCATTGCAGTTGCTGGCGATAGTACAGCACCGAATGGGGCACATTATCCAGCGAAATCATGATGGTTGCACCCGTGGTGGTCAAACCCGAGGTCGCCTCGAAGAGTGCATCAACCACCCTCATGTCGGGGTTATCCACCAGCAGCAACGGCACGGCTGCCAAAATGGAAAGCACGACCCAGATCAGCACCACTACAACGAAACCATCCCGTAATTTCAATTCCTGTTTATGGCTGCGCACTGACCACCAGCATAACAACCCGAATCCGAAGATAATCCCCAATGCCGCTATGAAAGCGGTGTGGGCCTGATCTGCGTACAGTATCGATACCACAATCGGCGGAATCAGCGTGGCGCTGAACAGTATGATCAGTATTCCCAGAATTCTGACAGCGCCGAGAAATTGCATGGCTGTAATCGATCCTGCGGGACGTGGTCCGTAAACGATCAGAAAAAAGTCGCAGAAACCTGAAACAGTTTCTCGACATCAGGTATCCGGCGTTTGTCGATCACAAAAATGATAATGTGATCAGCATCTTCAATTACCGCGTCATTGTCCAGTTGGATCAACTCGTCGTCACGCATTATGGCGCCGACGGTGGCGCCAGACGGAAGTTTTATGTCAGCCAGCTTGCGGCCGACGATTCTGGAGGTCTTGCGGTCACCATGGGCGACCACTTCGATTGCCTCAGCCACGCCGCGACGCAATGAATGGGCCGCCACGATATCTCCCCGCCTGACATGCGACAACAGCGCGCTGACCGTAGACAGTCTCGGCGATATGGCGATATCGAGCACGCTGCTCTCAACCAGATCGATATAGGACGTGCGATTGACGATCGCCATGGCCCGCCGTGCCCCCAATCGCTTGGCCAGCATCGAGGACAGGATATTCGCTTCATCATCATTGGTCAGCGAACAGAACACCTCGGTGCTGCCAATGTTCTCCTGGCGCAACAATTCTTCATCCGCCGCATCTCCATGCAATACGACCGTATTCTCGAGTTCCTCCGAAACCTTGCGGGCGCGGTCGGGATCGCGTTCAATCAACTTCACCTGATACCCGCTGCCCTCCAGCGAATGCGCCAACCGCAGCCCGATATTGCCCGCGCCGGCGATAAATACCCGCTTGCCCACCTCTTCAATGATGCGCAACTCCTGCATCACCAGTTTGATATCCTGCCGGGTGGCGATAAAAAAGACCTCATCGTCGGCTTCGATAATGGTTTCTCCGCTGGGAATAATGGCTCTGTCCTGCCGGTAGATCGCAGCGACCCGGGTTTTTACCGAGGGCAAATGGTCTTTCAGGTCCTTTAACTCGTGTCCGACCAACGCACCGCCATAATAGGCTTTGAGCCCAACCAGGCGAATCTTGCCCGCGGCAAAATCAATCACCTGCAAGGCGCCGGGATATTCAATCAGGTGCTGGATCTGCGTGTTGAGAATCTGTTCAGGACTGATGATGACATCAATCGGGATGGCTTCCTTGCAAAATATCTCAGGGTGACTCAGGTAATCCGAAGAGCGTACACGCGCAATTTTAGTCGGGGTATGGAACACCGTATGAGCAACCTGGCAGGCCACCATGTTGACCTCGTCGGAATTGGTGACCGCAAGCACAAGATCGACATCATCGACCCCGGCCTGCCGCAACACCTCGGGCGAGGATGCTGCCCCTTGTACGGTGCGGATATCCAGCCTGTCCTGCATGGTTGCAAGAATACTGCGGTTGTGGTCGACCACGGTAATATCGTTGACTTCCCCTGACAGCACTTCAGCAATGGAAGAACCGACCTGCCCGCCACCCAGAATGACTATCTTCATGTCAGGCTCCCGACCTGTCCCTCAGGGTGTGCCGTCTTTTCGGTGTTTCCTGATACTCGCATAGTAAAATCCGTCACCCGAATGTACTCCGGGCAATCTTTGTCGGCCAAACTGCGTGGCAATACCGAACTCATCTCCCAACGATTGTAATTCAAAATCATCTCTGCGATTGACAAATTTTCCGATAACTTGGTCGTTTTCAGCGCGAAAGATCGAACAGGTGACATAAAGCAACAGACCACCGGGCGCCAGTAAAGGCCATGACGAGTCCAGCATCCTGGTTTGCTGCCCGGCAAATTTTTCGATATCAGACGACCGCCTGCGATGTTTGATATCCGGGTGTCTGCGGATCACACCGCTACCCGAACAAGGCACATCCAGCAGGATTCGATCAAACGATCTTCCATCCCACCACGATTCGGTACGGGTCAGGTCCGAAGCGACTACGCGAGCATTCAGTTTCAGCCTCTCCAGATTTTCCCGGATTCCCTGAACCCTCTCCGGCAGGTCCACTGCAACCACTTCCAGGGCGCCGGAAACCGACTCCAGAATCAGGCAGGTCTTGCCTCCGGGAGCCGCACATCCATCCAGGATGAGCTGTCCGGTCGACAACGCAAGTGCGGCAGCGACCAGTTGCGCGGATTCGTCCTGCACCGAGACACGCCCATCGGCAAAGCCCGGGAGTTCCTGGACCGGGCACGGCGTATCCAGGGTAATACCTGTCAGGCTGCCGGGGACAGGGGCAAACCCGATCCCTTCCTGTACCAGTATGGATTCGTATTGGGCGCGGGAATTGATGCGCCGATTTACCCGCAGGGTCAACGGCGGCCTGCGGTTCGACCCGGCGACGATGCGGTCGAGATAATCCGGCCAGTCGCGCTTTATCAGATCATGCAGATGCTTTGGAAACCCATCGGCAATGTGTCCGGAGCCGACGGATCGAATCACATTTTCACGGTTCCGGATAAAGTTTCTGAGCACGCCATTGACCAGCTTCCTGCCCCATGACAGTCGGGCGCCATCCAGACAGGCGACGGTCTCGTTGACCACGGCATGATCCGGAATCTGCATGAATTCCTTTTGATAGAGCGCTCCGATCAGCAGGAAATGAAGAAGGCGCTGTTTGCGCCTGATCGGGCTGGACAGCAATTTCGACAGGATGCCGTCGAGGAAAACGTAGTGACGGCAGCCGCCAAATGACAATTCCTTCAGCGCGGAGACATTGCCATCGAATTGTTCGATTTCCAATGCCAGCGCCCGGTCCAGCGACTCGCCGCCATCCACCACGCGCTGAAGAACCAGAGCTCCTGACATTGGAAGCGACATGATAATCGGGGCAAGCGACCGGTTGGCCGTCAGGACAGTATCATGCCGGTACAAACCCGGACGCCATTGATGAAATCCTTGACCGCGACCGGCTTGCCGCCGGGTTTTTGTACTTCCTCCAGTATCAGTGTGCCTGAACCGGTCTGAACCTCGATACCTGCGGCGGATACGCTGGCAATTTCTCCGGGTCTGCCTATCCGGGCCGGGCTGCCGACACCGGCTTTCAGGATTCTCAAGCTCAAATCGTCCAAGCGGGCGCTGGCCATCGGCCAGGGGTTGAAGGCGCGGATTTTTCTCTCCAGTACCTGCGCTGGCTGTACCCAGTCAACCCGGCCTTCCGGCTTTGACAACTTGTCGGCATAAGTGACCCGGGATGGGTCCTGGGCCACCGGCGCCAGCGTCCGGTCTTTTAACCCTTGCAGGTTTTCAACCAGCGTCTCGGCTGCCAGCGCCGACAGGCGGTCATGCAACCAGCCGGCAGTGCCATCGCGCGGAATTTCGACCTCCCGGGAAGACAGGATATCGCCCGAGTCCAGACCCGCCGCCATTTGCATCAGGCTGATACCCGACTTGCGGTCTCCGGCCTCGATCGCCCGCTGAATCGGGGCTGCCCCACGCCACCGGGGCAACAATGAAGCATGAAGATTGACGCACCCGAGTACGGGTAAATTCAATATCGTAACCGGTAACAACAGGCTGTAGGCCACCACTACCAGCAAATCCAGATCAAGCGCCGCCATCCGGTCAATCTCGGCTTGCAGACGGAACGACTGCGGTTGATATACCGGCAACCCGTGATCCAGCCCGCATTGCCTGACGGCGCCCGGCAACACTTTCCGGCCCCTGCCGGCAGGACGGTCAGGCCGGGTATACACAGCGGCCACATCACAAATTGGCGAATCGATCAGGGCTTTGAGGCTTGGTACTGAAAATTCAGGGGTGCCTGCAAGCCCTACCCGCATAACTGTCAAAGCGTCACCGGAGCCGACTGCCGGGCTTCCTTTTTGAGTTTTTCCCGCACCCGGGACTGTTTCAACCTGGACAAATAGTCTACAAAAACCTTGCCATTCAAATGATCCACCTCATGCTGGATACAGACGGACAGTAATTCATCGCCCTCGACCTGGAACGGATTGCCGTTAATGTCACAGGCATCCACCCGCACTGATTGCGCTCGCTTTACACTGGAGTAAATTCCGGGAACGGACAGACAGCCTTCCTCGAATTCAGTGACGCCCTGATCGAGGTCGGTGATTTCAGGATTGACAAAAACCCTGAGCTGGTTACGTTCTTTGGACAGATCCATCACAATCACCCGTAAGGGCACATCGATCTGTACCGCCGCCAGACCGATGCCGGGGGCGGCATACATGGTATCCGTCATGTCGGTAACGAGGTCTTTGAGTGTCTGGTCAAATTCGGAGACCGTTCGTGAAATTTGCCTCAGCCTCGGGTCCGGATAAACCAGTATGTCTCGAATTGCCATAAGTGCCGCCAACCCTGCCAAAATGGCGATTTTATTCCCAAACCCGAAAAACATCCAGTAGGGACGTAGGGGCCGGTCACCGTGCCGGCCCGCAACCGTCATCGCCTGCCCCATTTCGTCATTCCCGCGGAGGCGGGAATCCATATTACTCCCCCACTGAGGGGAGTCGGCGATACAAGAGCCTGTCCCCGGCTTGACCGGGGAGCATCAGCCCGCCGGAGAGCCGGTGGGGGGCCACAAAAGCCCCCTGACTTTGAATCTTCATCTGCCCAATGATAGAATCCGGCCCCCTGTGAAACGAGAATCATGGCTTGGAATACTTAAGTACCCGAGGACGAGCCCCTGTGCTGGATTTCGAGCAGACTACGCTTGCGGGTCTTGCCAGCGATGGTGGACTGTACCTGCCTTCGAAGTGGCCGCGCCTGAGTGCAGACCAGATTCGCAGCCTGCGCGACAAGGATTACCCTGAGCTTGCCAGTACGATCCTCGGTCTGTTTGTCGGCGACTCGATCTCACCGCAGGACCTGCAACGGTTGTCGGCAAACGCCTGCCGCAATTTTCATCATGACGCCATTGCCCCGGTCAAGCAACTCGATGACCAGTTGTTCCTGATGGAACTGTTTCATGGCCCGACCCTGGCGTTCAAGGATTTTGCACTGCAAATGCTGGGCCAGTTGTTCCAGTATTTTCTGCACGGCAAAAACGCATCCTGCACCCTCGTGGGCGCCACTTCGGGCGATACCGGGTCGGCGGCCATCGCCGGAATCCGGGGGCTTGATTCAGTCAGGATTTTCATGCTGCATCCCAAGGGCCGGGTTTCCGAGGTACAGCGCCGGCAAATGACCACCGTGCTGGATGACAATATTCATAACCTGGCCGTGGACGGCACCTTTGATGATTGCCAGAATCTGGTCAAGGCACTGTTCAACGATCTGGAATTCAGGCAAAAACATTCGCTTTCCGCCGTCAATTCCATCAACTGGGCGAGAATCGCAGCCCAGGTCGTCTACTTTTTCCGGGCAGCCCTGGCGCTGGGCGCTCCGGACCGGCAGGTCAATTTCTCCGTACCGACCGGAAATTTCGGCAATGTTCTGGCTGGCTATGTGGCCAGGGAAATGGGATTGCCGGTCGGCAGGCTGATTGTCGGCTCCAACCGCAACGATATCCTGACCCGTTTTTTCCAAAACGGAATCATGCAGACCAGAACGGTCACGCCGACACTGACTCCGAGCATGGATATCCAGATATCGAGCAATTTCGAGCGTTACCTGTTTGAACTGCTTGACCATGACAGCGACAGGCTGAATGGTCACATGCAGTCTTTCGGTAAATCCGGGCAGTTCCGGGTTGACCGGGTATTGCTCGACCGCGCCAGGCAGAGTTTCAGTTCGTACAGCATCAACGACCAGCAGATACGCCAGCAGATCAGGCAAACCTGGCAGGCAACCGGAGAAATTATCGACCCGCATTCAATCATCGGAATTGCTGCTGCGCGCCTGGAAGGGGATTCATCGACCCCCACCGTCGTGATCGGAACCGCGCATCCGGCAAAATTCCCGGACGCAATCAGGGAAGTGACAGGGAAAACCGTCTCATTGCCTGAATTCGTCGGCGACCTGATGAACATGGAGGAATCATCAAGCGATATCGACAACGATCTGCCGGCGCTGAAATCAATGATCGAGCGGATTAATCAGGATACCCGACGCAATCCCGGAACAACGACTGACCAACACGCGCGGTAATGGATGGTCCATCATCCTTGCAAATTCAACATCAAATGTTAAATCTGCAAGGCAGTCCCGGACAAAATCCATAACGCTTACAAACATATTCAAGATATAAGGAGAGCTGACCCTGAACCCGGATTCTTCCTCCAGTATGAATTGACAGGGAAACGAAAGTGAAATAATTTATGAAAATTGTTAATTATTTGTAATATTTATGTATAATATGTGGTAGAGTCGCGTTGTGATGGCTGCAAAGCATATCAAAACCGGTCGAAATCATCCGGATTCCCGATAAACGAGGTAGATTCGAGATTAAACTGGCGGAAGGGTGCTCTACAGAACATTGCAACAAAATTTATATATAAATTTTTTTGTTTTGTATCAACTATAATTTTTCAAGAGGTTAAAAATGAAGAAAACACTCATTGCAACAGCCGTGTCCGCTGCACTCATGGCGCCAGTTGCAGCTCAAGCGGATGTGACCGTATATGGTCGTGTCCATCAAGGGATCAAGATCGTTAACCCGGAAGTAGGGGACAGCACGACTGATTTTGTCAATGTTGGTTCCCGTTTCGGTATCAAGGCCAGTTCTGACCTCGGTAACGGCATGACCGCTTCTGCCCACTACGAATTTACAACTGATTCGGATAAACCCGGAAACGGTGTTGCCAATACTCGTATTGCCACGGTCGGTGTTTCCGGTGGTTTCGGCAGTATCAACCTCGGTAACCAGTGGAGCGCCTGGTACAACAAGGTCGGTGTACATGTAGACCCGACTTTCGCTGTCGGTGGAGCTCATCACATCGGACCGTTCCGCACCGCCAACACCATCAAGTACTCCAATTCATTCGGGCCGGTTTCTCTGGAACTGGATGCACGTCTGGATGATGCGAACGACGGTGGAGGTGATGGAAACGCTGTCGCAGTCAGTATTGCGGTCAATGACAATATCACCCTCGCGGCTGGAGTCGACAATACCAAGGATGGAGACAGCCTGACAGGTGGAGCTATTCAGGTTTCCATGGGTAACTACTGGGCCTCCATTGCACAGCAGTCACAAGACCCGGATGATGATGCCGCCGCCGAACCCAGCACGACCCAGGTCTGGGTAGGTGGAAGCTTCGGCAATACTGCGGCCATGATTGGTACGGGGCAGCATGACGACGATACGGGCTCTATGAATGGCGAACCGAGTGATATCACTCTGGGTATCTACCACAACATAGGTGGCGGTCTGAAACTGCTGTATGAAGGTCATAAGGCTGACTCCGATGGTGCAGGAAGTGATAAAACCGCCCATCTGTTCGGCATCCGTCTGGATTTCTGATTCTCAAGAATCCAGCCTGCTTCATCAAAACCGGGTTGTGCCATCAGGCGCAGCCCGGTTTTTTTATGGGGACCTGTAAACCGATATCCTGCCATCCGGCAGAGCAAAAACCCGGATTGTATTGGCCTGCTAATTGGAGCGGAGCTTCTCCATAAACCGGGGCAAGGAAGCAAAGACGACATCATTGCCGATTGGAAATTTATCATCACCATCCATCATACCCGAAGACGTTGGTGCAAGCGCTCCCTCGCGGGCGTTAGGGCCGCCTCCGCCCCAATCGCGGATCAGGCGTCGGCTACGTCGAAGTACCGGATGCTCGGCGGCTCGGCGAGGGTCTGCTTGAGCCGGTCGCTAACGCCCCTCTCCCGCTGCCAGGCCAGATATTTCTCGTATTGCTCGCGGGTCTCCCACTTTCCCACCACCACATTGTCGGCGTCGGCGCTGTTCTACAGCGCGTCAACGCTTGTACAGCCCTCATAAGCCCGCGTCTCTGGAAGGACTGACCTGAAAAACGCAACCACCTCGCCCCCGGCGCCGGGCTTCGCCTTGACTTCTAGAATCACTCTTACTGACATTTCAAACCCTCCATTCGGGAATTATATATTTGGTAACATTATCAATCATAACCTCCATTTGTCAAAGCCCACCCGTTCTGGATCATCAGTATAGCACTGAGGAGTACTACCCTCCCAGTAATCCAGGGTTTGCCCTGTAACACTTTTCCCGCATTGTATGTTAGCCTTGCTCCTTCGATTTCACTCAATTTTCTGGTCATCAAAAGTGTACTCAACCGTTACCCGGTCGATTGCGACCGCCACAACGCTCACTCTGCTTCTGCTCGTCTCCGGTTGCGGATCATCCCTGTTCGAGTCGAATAAAGATGGAACCCAAAGTGGACCTGAAGACCTCAAAAAAATTGACCCCGATGCAATAACGCATAAACCACTGAAAGCAAAAGCCAGAAAAGCCAAAGCGAAACTGTACAAGCCAGCGACCACGGTATCACTTGAGATTCCGCCTGATCTGGTGACCACCACCAACCAGACTGTGCTCGACAATCTGGAGGAAGGCAAACAGAACAAAATCAGGGTACTCCCGGAAATTGTCGGAGCAAGAATCGTCAAAAAGGACGGCGTATACGGTCTGGAAGTCGACACCAGTGTGGAGTCCGCCTGGGAATCAGTGACCCGGTTCTGGGCCTTGAGCAACGTCAATCTGGTTGAATACAAACCCGAAGCCGGTACGATGGAAACCGACTGGATCGAAGAGTCGCGGGCAGAGGATCCGGATGAATCCTATATCGCCAGGATGTCCAAGGATATACTCACCTCGCTGACCATAAGCAATACGAAGCTGGATAAATACCGGATACGGTTCGAGAGAATTTCTGCTGACCAGTCATACCTGCATGTCGCCCACAGATCCAGCGCCAGAAAGGAAGCCGGGGGTGCAAACCAGAAAAGAATCAGCGAGTTCGAATGGGTCGAGTTATCCTCGGACCCGAACAAGGTAGCTGACTTCCTGCAACACCTGATATTGATATTTGACGATCCGGCATCCTCCTGACACACTGGCGGCACAACACACAGATCAAAGCAGCCGGTCAGTAATTTCCGGGGCACGATACCGACCCATGCGGCGCAGCCAGTTGACCAGCGCTTCGGCTCCGGGCAACCGCTTCATCCCGGGAATCGGCAGGTGATGCTTGATTGCTCAAAGTATGAATATGACTGGAGATTGAACGAATAGGCAATGGTCAATCACCGGCACATTACCGTCATCATTCCAGCGCTGGATGAGGAAGAATCCATATCCAGAGTAATTCATGACATTCCCGATTGCGTGGATCAGATTCTGGTGGTGGACAACGCTTCGCAGGATGCAACGGCTGCCAGAGCCGCCCATGCAGGGGCGCGAGTCGTCCACGAGCCGCAGAAGGGTTACGGGAAAGCCTGTTTGACCGGGGTTCTCGTGTCAGGTGATACAGACATCCTGGCATTTATCGACGGTGACTACAGCGACTATCCCGAGGATCTGGTCAAACTGTTGAAGCCGGTGGCGCATCATCATTGTGATCTTTCAATCGGTTGCAGACTGGGGAATGGTGACACAACGGGTGGCCTGTTCCGGCACCAGAGGTGGGGAACGCAATTGGCCTGCCTTGCCATCCGGTTTCTTCACGGCTTTCGCTACGAGGATCTTGGGCCGATGCGGTGCCTGGGCAAAAGCACACTGGCAAAACTGCAGGTTGAAGATGAAGGGTTGGGCTGGACGGTAGAAATGCAATTAAAAGCTTCCCGGGCGGGAGCCACGATTCTGCAGGTGCCGGTGCGTTACCGGCGGAGAGTGGGGAAATCCAAAGTGTCAGGCACGCTGCGGGGTTCGCTGATGGCCTGTTACAGGATTTTTTACTGGATTATAAGACTGGCTTTCTCGCCCAAACCTCAAGGTCTTCGCTGATTCCCGGATAATATTCGAAACCCGCCCCTTCTGTAATCAATCAGCAATGCGGCCGCGATGCCCGCCATCTCGATTATCCGGGCGGGCGCAGCGACCTGGTAGGCGAGCAAATCCGGGTCTGCCAGATTCAATCCGGTTACGTAGGACAACGACACGAAAATTGAAGCTGTCCAGGCCCAGCAACTTGGGCGGAGCGCCGCATAGGGCAGCAACCAGACCAGATACCACGGATTGATCACCGGTGAAAACAGTAGAAACATTCCAAAGACCCAGTCCATTCTGGGTATTTCGGTTGAGCTGCACTGACGGTTGTATTTGATGAAATAAAATCCAAACCATGTCAGAAACAGGACCGCGCACAGAACCCTCGCCGGCAAGTCGGATAATAATATCCGTACCAGGTCAAACAGAAATGGATTGAAGCTCCAGTGTTCGACGAATATTCCAAGCACGGGCATATCCGTCTGACCCTGGAGGAGAAATGGCGAATACAACAGCGCTATTGTGCCGAACGTAATTCCCCAGTAGCGCAATGACTGGCGGTAAAGGAAAAAGGGTAATGCCAGTAAAGCGAATATTTTCACACAGATGGCAAGACCGACCAGCATGCAGGCGACCGCGGTGCGGCTGTTTCTTCGGGCCATAAACGCAGCCAGCAGAAGACAGGCGCCAATGACGTCCGGGTGTGCCGTAAAGGCAAATTCCTTAAGTACCAGGGGGCACCAGGCGTACAGCAGTACATGGCTGGCTGGCGCGCATCTGCCCAGCAGCCAGATAACCGCAAGATCAAAAATCACCATGATGAGTTGCAGGATATCGATATTCGCCGGCGACAGCAGATGGGACAGGCCAAATACATACTGCAGCAAGGGAGCGTAAATCGTAGCAAGGTCGGGGTTGTTCACCCCGCTCAGTGTCGCTTCGCACGCATTCGATAGAGTGTTGTCAATAAATAGAGAGGACGGCGCAATCCCATAGGGTGAGCCGGTGGACACAAAGAGGCAGCCGTCAAGGAGATACCTGTAGAAATCATCCTCCAATATCGGCGAACCCCAGACACCAATCAGCCGGAACGACACCGCCCACAGGAAAACCGACCTGAAACTCAGTTCAACCTGGTTTGCCCGCAACCAGAACCAGTAAACCACGATAACGGCTGCAACACACCCGTATCCACCGAGAAAATCGAACAGATCTGCGCCCACAGGCGGGGTTCTTGATCGGATAGCCAGAAACCCGTATATCACCGCAACCAGCGCTCCCACAGAAATGTGGACGAAATTACGCGATCGAAATGAACTTACTGGATTAACCATGTCCAATTTTAACAATCAGCATGATATTATTGCTTTCGATTTACAATAACTGATCTCCAGCGCTGAAAAGGGGGTAGCCATGTCAATGAGTGCATACATTTGCAGTAAGAGTGTAAATATCGCGAAAGGTATCATGATTTCCAGTTTTCTGGTCTGTACGCTGGCCCTGGCGTCTGGTGGAAGTGGCGGTGGTGGTACTGGTTCCAAGAATCCGAATTCAATGTACGCCGTCGGCAAAAAAGCGTTTATGGGGAGTGTCGTTTGCCCCACCTGCCCGTATGCCAGTCTGGAACTGAATTCGGAAGAAGTCAGCGCCGTGTGGCCTGACCTGCAACCCGAACTGAAAGAGGCGGGAGCGATCGGTCAGGATTTATTGTGGTGGCAACGCAAATCCGTAGTCCACTATATCAAAAAGCGTTTCTCCCTTTAACCGGGCGAAGGCAGGAGAGTGGGGCTTATTCAGCCCGGAATTGAGATTGGCCGATTCCACCATGAGCCAGGGCATCGGCCCTGATTTCAGTCCATTTCCGGCAATCCTGATAACCCTGCTCTCCCAGAACCTGTCGCAGGTCTTCTGCGAGATCATGGTCAACTCGATGCACCGCATCCCTGGCCAAGCTGGCGATGAAATCCGTTCGATCTATTATCCTGGATTTGGTGAAACCGGATTCATTCAGAGCCTGCCTGAATGTATCCATGTCCACGAAATGAAAATTCAGACCCTTGTCTCTTAACAGACCGTCCCATCTACGATAGCGCCGATTATCGCTGATTTTAAACCAGTCACGACCCACTACCACACCGCCCTGCTTCAGAACGCGCCGGATATCCTTGAAAAACCCGACCAGATCGACAACATGGCAGGTCACAGCAGTAACATAAACCACGTCAAAACCATTGTCTTCAACCGGAAACGGCCCTGGCTCGAAGTGTTTCAAAACGACCCTGTCACCGACGTTTGCCTTTTCCACCAATTCATTCGCCCGCGCCAGAACAGTTGAGTCAATATCCAGCCCGGTGACCCATGCTCCATGGTTCCGCGCCAGAGTGACGGCGGCGCCGCCCAGACCACAGCCAGCATCCAGGATCTGTTTTCCCGATACATCAAGACCGTCCAGAATCCGGGCAACGTCCTCATCCCCGCCCGCAGACAGGTAACCCTCGCCATAGATCATTTCCATCGACGCGATATTCGTTTTGTCGTAGTTGTTTTCCATGAGCAGTCGCGTTAAAAGACAGTTAAACTAGTGGTAGTTTTGTTATCATGTTTCAAAATCTGGTAACGCCCGAACTTGATCTCGTATTCGTCAATCATATTTCCACTCCTCAACATATATCAGATAGTCAATCTGCGATGTCCAGTTCGGTGTGTCGGGCCAGCAAATCGAAGTCTCCGTCGTAATGCAGCACCGGCACATCGGCGCGGATCGCGACAGCGGCAATCAGACAGTCGACCAACCGGCGCACGGTTTTACCTTCCCGGCGGCAGCGGCGAAACAACGATGCCACTTCCTCGTAGTGCGCAGGGTCGGTAGGAAGAACGCTCGCTCGCGCGAGCAGGCGGCGAAGCGCATCGAGGTGGCGCTCGTCGCGCGCACCGGCGAGTACTTCCATCCGCACCGCATCGCAGATCGCAATGTCGCCGTCGAGTTCGGCATCGACGCGATGGCAGATAGTCGAGCCGGTGTCGCGAAGGAACTCGACCCAGGCGGAGGTATCGACCAGAATCACGTTGTGCGGCTTCGTCGCATCTCGTTCAGATCGCCCTTCCAGCCCGATCCGCGTAGGCGCCGGGCCTCGTCGAGGCCCAGGGGCTCACCCGCGAGGATGCGCAACGCGAGGTTGACCGCCTCGCGCTTGGATGCCAGCCGGTAGCGGCGCATGATCGCGGCGCAGGCCTCATCGTCGATATTGACATTGGTGCGTGACATACACTAATGATACACCAGGCAGCGACAGCCGCCAAGCATGGTTGTAGGGATAATTGTGCATGATTCGGGATGTTTTGTGCAATATTCTGGTCTCATCCGCCCCATGGCAGTATGCCTCGCTCCTGTCCTGAACCCGGGATTGGAGATCATGAGCGAGGCCGATTCCCTGGGGCTTTCTTGTTTCAGAAAAGTTAATTGAGTTCTTCCACAGCCGCTAATGGTAATTATTGATAAATATGTTTTACATTTATCCGTCTGGATGTAAAATACATTTATGGTGAAGCGTAACTTGTGGCTGGAAAAGCTATGCCAGGCATGGCAGAGAAGGTCTGTTGTCTGGTTATCTGGTGTGCGTCGGGTCGGTAAAACCACACTGACCCAAATGTTACCCAGTGCAACTTACATGAATTGTGACCTTCCTTCTGTAGTAAGGTCCCTGGAAGACCCTGAATTGTTCCTGCATGAGCATTCGGATAATCAGGTATTGATTTTTGATGAAGTACACCGTCTGCCCGACCCAAGTTTGCTGTTAAAAATTGCTGCCGATGAATTTCCTCAGTTGAAAATACTGGCAACAGGCTCTTCAACGCTGGCGGCAACTGGTAAATTTCGGGATTCTCTCACGGGCCGTAAACAAACCATGTTCTTGTGCCCTGTGTTGTGGGAGGAATGCGCCAAAACCTTTGGCAGACCCAGTCTGGATCATCGCTTGTTACACGGTGGCTTACCTGAGTTACTTTTATCAAATCAGAAAAGCCCTGGATTTTTTAACGAATGGATTGACAGTTTTTATGCGCGTGATATTCAGGAGCTTTTTGGTTTTCGTAATCGGCAGGGGTTTTTGGCCTTGTTTCGATTATTGTTACGGCAAAGTGGCGGCCTGTTGGACTACACACAAATGGCAAACAGCATCGAATCAATCACACGCCCTACAGTAATCTCTCATGTTGATGCAATGCAAATTGCCCATGCGGTGCATCTGCTGCCACCCTTTCATGGCGGTGGCAGGCGGGAAATCGTGAGTCGTCCAAAATGTTATGCCTTTGATACTGGTTTTGTCACCTTTGAAAAAGGCTGGAACAGTATTCGGGACGATGACAGGGGAATACTGTGGGAGCATTTGGTGCTGGACAGCTTGCGCTTTCGCTACGCTGATGATGATATTTTCTATTGGCAGGATAAATCTCATCGAGAGATAGACTTTGTGGTACGAAAAGGGAGCGACCGGGTTGACACATTTGAATGCAAGATCAACCCTGACAAATTGAATCCGGCCAGTATTCAGGTATTTCGCAAATGGTATCCAAACGGTGAAAATTTTATCATCAGTCCGTTCGTGAAGCAGTCATATAATATTCGCCGGGGAGGGGTCGTTCTGACCGTACGGGCAATTCAAGAGCAAAAAGTTGAAGGTGTGGTATGATTTCAATCGCAGAAATTCCATCTGCATGGTTCAGACTCCTACAGTTCAGCTAAAAGGCAATTGCAACATAACAATGGCTCGGAGGTCATGCGGCTTCCGCATGTTTTTATCCTGATCACCAGAGGTGATGCCGGTGGCGCACAGAACCATGTCCTCAGCCTGATCCGGCATCTGCGACATCAAATACGCTTTACACTGGGCTGCGGAGAAGCGGGATATCTGATCACCCAGGCCGATAAAATGGGGGTTGAAACCATTGTCGTCCCTCACCTGAAAAGGCCGATATCACCATTGAACGACCTCAGATGCTTTCGGGCATTAAAGCGGATCCTGGCGCGGCAGAACCCTGACCTTGTCCATCTGCACTCTTCAAAGTCGGGGGTGATCGGTCGGCTGGCTTCCAGGTCCGTCAAACTCAAATCCCTGTTCACCGCCCATGGCTGGGCATTTACCGAAGGCAGCGGCCTGGTACGCAGAAGTTATGGTTTGATAATTGAGTGGGTCATGGCCAGATTCGGTGACGGAATCATTGCGGTATCCGGGTACGATTACCGGCTGGCCAGGAAGTATGGGGTAATCGGCAGCGGCGTGCCTGGCAACGACCGAAGCTGGCTGATCAGGAACGGGGCGCGGTCCCTTCAGGTTGAAGGGAAGACACGACAAGGCGCTGACAAACCGGTCAGGCTGTTGCATGTAGGGCGGCTGGAAAGACCAAAAAACCAGCGCCTCCTGATCAAAGCCGTGTCGATGATCGAACGTGATTTCAGCCTGACCATTGTCGGCAGCGGGCAGCTTCGACCCGGGCTGGAAGAATCGGTGAATCGCCACGGGTTGGCTGACCGGGTAACCTTTGCCGAAAGCTCACAGGTTGACCCTTACTTTGCCGACGCCGACATCTTCGTGCTGAGCTCGGATTACGAAGGGTTGCCGCTGGCCATCCTCGAAGCGATGAGCGCCGGCCTGGCAGTCGTGGCTACCGATGTCGGAGGAGTCAGGGAAGTGGTATCGGATGGCGTTTCCGGGTTTCTGGCAGGCAGGGGGGATGCGGGGGCATTAAGCGGGAAACTGACCCGGTTGATTGACGATGAAGACCTGCGCCGCGAGTTCGGCCTTCAAGGGCAACGGATTTATCGTGACCAATTCACCGAAGAGCGAATGTGCGAACAGACCCTGGCTGTCTATCAGGCGCTTATTGGCGGGAACTGCGGAATTTAGCCAGTAATCGCCGGGTCAGCCAGTAAATGATTCTCGCCGGGTGCCGGACTAACCTGACCAGCGTCAAGCTGCGTTCCGGGGGTACGACATAATAAATATGCCGCCACCAGTCCGAACAATTCAGCAGTCTGTCCAATCTGGCGGACAGCGGCCCGGCGCTGTTATCCAGGCTCGATAACGTTGGAAATCCATTGCCGACACCGGCCGGAGCGCTGACGGTCGGAGCGCTTAAGTTTTCGGCCAGCATCACCGGCAACGGAGACAGGAAATGCAGGCACCGCAGGGTGTTGGTGACATGAGGTTGTTTTTCCTTGAGCCAGGACCAGTCTATCTGATCGAAATACCGTGTGGCATATCCGTAGATATCGGCAACCGCCCCAAGTTTTATCCGGTCGCAGGGCTCGAAGGTATGGTGACACAGATGTTTCAGCATGTCGTGATGACCCAGGGTAAGACAATGCCTGCCATTCACCTCTATCGGGTTTGCACTGGCGAAAACATCGTCGAAAGACATGCTGGAAGTTGCATCCCCCGACAGGGCGTTGTGGTGAATCTCGACCTGAATGACCGTGCCATTGCTGATCCGGGATGCAGTAGGCAAGTGGTGGTGGTCATACAGATACCCCTGATTCCGGTCTCTTGCGCTATAACCGATCTCCCGCAGTAACTGTTGCGCCATAATGGCTTTGGACGCCGAAACCAGGATGTCGATATCTCCCATCGGACGTTGATACGGATTCGAATACAGGCAGTTGATCAATGCCATCCCTTTCAGCAGTATGGTCTCGATCTCGTTTTGTGCGAATTTGTCCAGAATTTGATTCAATGCATTCAAGCGTTCACGGTTTACGCGCTGATGTTTCGCCGTTACCGCCTTGAACATGATTCCGGCCTGATCGGGAATCGCGATGTCACAGGATAACAGGTGCGTATACAGCAGATTGCTGAGCGCGTGGGATTCCGCTTCCCTGATCAGGGAATCCCAATCCTCGATTTCAAGAGCCGATTGCCTGAATCGCTCCCTGACCGCCGTGTCCAGATCAAGTCGGCAACAGCACCGCAACAAAGTGGTATGGTCATTCATTCTCGTGCGTCGCTTCAGGCGTACTATCGCAGGGACAGACCACTGTGCCTGTCCAGAGAGAATCCGCATCCATCATTTCAGGCCCGGATGGGCGGCTTAATGGATTTGCCCCATCAACGCGGGCAGGTCGTCGTAATGCCGGTAGCGAACACGGTAGGCAGGGATATTCCTGACCAGCCTGGTGACCTCATTGAATCCATGTGCAGGCAGGTTTCTGGCGATGACATTGCTTCGCATCAGTTCAAGTCCTGCTTCCGCCCCGGACAATTTGACCAGGCCCGGCTCGGCATCGCCGATATACCTGGGGAATATAATATTACTGATATCAGGAAATTCGGTTTTGAAATCTGGATTCACCAGTCGATGGGGAATCATGGTTACCCCCGTGGAAATTCTGAGCTGTTCCCTGGTTGCATCCAGATCGATGATTGATTGAATCGCCGGCACACCATCGGATTTTATATTGAGTGGCCGGGTGAACGCCTTTGCTGCGCCAGTCGCAAGGTCGATGGTCACCAGTTCATCGGTGTGATAGTGCATGCCGCAGGTCACCAGCCAGGTCGTCACCGAGGTTTTCCCGGAACCGCTGACTCCGGGAATCAAAATGCTGCCATTGTCGTCGGAAACCAGTCCTGCATGGATTGCCAGTCCCTTGCGGTTGTCGCAAATCAGATGAAACAGGACATCACCCATCAGGATAACGCCGAGTCCGGCGATACATTCGCCGGTACAAAGCGATTTGCCGTCCCGTGACAGTTTCCAGTTGTCATGCCCTGAATCTTCTTCCTTCTCGATCAGGAACGTCGCATTACTTTTGTTGTCGGTTTCCTCTGACAGATCAGAAAACAGAAACGCCAGCAGGTCGCTGGCTTCCGTATGCATGAATTCGACTGTTACCTTGTGCCCGTCAAATGATATTTCCCTTCTGTCCATAGGCAAAGCGGGGACCGGTTAACCGATCAGTTGAACGGCATTATGCTGGACCAGCAGGTCAATGGTATCGGTTACATCCTGTTCGATAGCGTCTTCGCTTTCCGGAAAAGCGCTGGTCAGCAATTCAATCAGTTCTGCAATTGTCATTCTTCCATCGCACAATCGCCAGATAATCGAAGCAGTCGAATTCATGTGGATCGAGCGGTTTAATTCCGGAGAATACAATAGCAGTTCCCCGTCGATTTCCTCAAGCTCGAAGCCGGGCACAGTATTGGGGGTCTTGTTGTACATTGCGTTTGTCATTATCAGGTAAACAGGAGGTTACTGCCAATCCCGAAAACTGAAACGGGAGTGCGGTCACGGTTAAATTCGAGCGATCCAGATGAGCGGATTATAGTGTCCGCCTAATAAAAAAGCAAAAACAAATCATCAAAATTTATATTGGCAGGCCACTGTAAATGACCCCGTTTTGTCTGACGATCGAGTCTCCCGGACAGCGGTCGCAGGGTACTATCACCCGCAAATCATGTCAATGGTTATTGCGTCGTCCTTCCGATTGCGGTACGCTCCGCAACCCCACTTCACCGGGCAGTCTTGAGGTGTTCCGTAAGATATGGCTACGTAGCTCAGCTGGTTAGAGCACATCACTCATAATGATGGGGTCCCCTGTTCGAATCAGGGCGTAGCCACCACTCTCACCCGGATTTCAGGCGCTCCCCGACCGGGCACTTCAACCGACACGCACAAGCGCGTTGTCGATAGCGGCGACGATTTCATCGATGTCATCCCTGGTGCAGATCAGGGCGGGACTCAAGCACAGCGTATTGTTGTATTCGACAAAACTGCGGCTGGTACGCCCGATCATCACGCCCTGGCGCAAACAGTCGGCAACGACATCCGCAACCACACGCTCCTCTACAGGCTCGCGGGTCTTGCGGTCCTTGACAAGTTCAGCGCCGACAAACAGGCCCTTGCCCCTGACGTCGCCAATAATGTCATGTTTGTCCATCAGCCCGAAAAGCTGATCCATCAGGTAATCTCCCATCCTGGTTACATTGTCGAGCAGATTTTCCTCTTCAATGATACGCATGTTTTCCACCGCCGCAGCGGGTCCGCCGGCACAACCGCCAAAGGTGCTGATATCACGGAAATAGTGCATCACCTGATCCGGTCCGGCGAGGAATTCGGCGAACAGTTCTTCCGTCGTTACAGTGCAGGAAATCGCGGCATAGCCGCTGGCCACACCCTTGGCCATGGTTACAATGTCAGGCTTGACAGGATAATGCTGGTACCCGAACCACTTGCCGGTACGTCCCATGCCGCACACCACCTCATCCATGTGAATCAGCACCCCGTAGCGGGTACAGATTTCCTGAATGGTCTCGAAATAACCTTCCGGGGGCGTAATCACCCCGCCCCCCGCGGTAATCGGTTCAAGAATAACCGAGCCCACGGTGTCCGGCCCTTCCCTTAAGATCACCCGTTCCAGTTCCCGGGCTGCCTGCACCCCGTAATCCGGGTCATCGCCATTTTTCGCATGATAAGCCAGACAATCCGGGAATGAGACGAATCCCGGGGTAAACGGGCCGTATTGATCCTTGCGCTGAATCTGTCCGGTTGCGCTCAGGGCGGTAATCGTAGTGCCGTGATAATCACGATCACGGAATATGGTCTTGTGTTTCCTGCCATCATTTTTAAGCGCCGCAAGCTGACGAACCAGTTTGAATCCCTTTTCATTGGCCTCCGATCCGGAATTTGAATAGTAGACCCGGTTCAACCCCGGCATTTTGTCAATCAGCATTTCGGCAAATCGGGCGCCTGGAACATTGCCGATGGTATTGGCGTAATAGCACATCTTCACCAGTTGATCCCTGACCGCGTTGGCAATGCGCTCACGGCCATAACCGACATTAACGGTCCACACTCCTCCGGAAACGGCATCGAGATACTCCTTGCCATCGACATCCCTGAGCCGTAGTCCCTGCCCTTCCACCATCACCATCGGCGCCCCTTCCTGCATCGGCTTGTGCTGGGTAAGGTGGTGCCATACATGTGCCCTGTCTATGCTGACAACCCCGGCGCTGTCGATATTCTCTACTTCTCTGTTCATGACTGACCTGTTTGTATCGGATTCAATAAAGTACGATAACCCGTTAGCTGAAATCTTCAATAGAACCAGTTTGTGCCGGTTGACTATACCACTTTCAGGTATTTGCCAATACCCCTTCAAGGTGATATAGCTTGGTAGACCGGAAACCTTCCGGGTACAATCAGGTGGATGGATGTTTCTCATATTTTCGACCCCCTGAACGACGCACAGCGGGAAGCCGTGGCGGCGCCACCGGGACCGGTCCTGGTGATCGCGGGCGCGGGCAGCGGTAAAACCCGTGTCCTCACCCATCGTATCGCTTACCTGATAGAAGGACATCAGGTTTACCCGGCATCCATACTGGCCGTCACCTTCACCAACAAGGCGGCCAGGGAGATGCGCGATCGAGTCGGGAATCTGTTCGCAGCGCCGCTGTCCGGTCTGTGGATCGGCACATTTCATGGCATTTGCCACCGATTACTGCGACTGCATCATGAAGATGCAGGGCTGCCGCAGGATTTTGAAATCCTCGACAGCGATGACCAGTATAGGTTGATTCGCCGCCTGCTCAAGGAACTCGACCTTGATGAGGCCCACTGGCCGCCCCGCCAGTTACAGGGAATGATCGGCAACCACAAGGAGGCGGCGATACGTCCCGAACACCTGCCGACGGGGCATGACAGCCACCAACAGACCTTTTATCAGATTTACCTCGCCTATGAAAATCTGTGCCGTCGCTCCGGACTTGTGGATTTTGCCGAACTGCTTCTGCGCACGCTGGAACTGTTTCGCAATAATCAAACCGTCCGGGAAACCTGGCAAGACCGGTTCGCGCATATTCTGGTCGATGAATTTCAGGATACCAACAGCATTCAGTATCAATGGGTCAGGCTCCTGTCCGCCCGCCACCAGAGTCTGTTTGTGGTGGGCGATGATGACCAGTCGATCTACGGATGGCGTGGGGCGCGGGTGGAAAATGTCCTCAGTTTCGAGAAGGATTTCAAGCAGGCACGCGTCTTCAGACTGGAACAGAACTATCGCTCGACCGGCAACATACTGAATGCCGCAAATAATGTGATTGCCAACAATGCCAGACGAATGGGCAAGGACCTGTGGACCGACCAACCCGCCGGAACCCCCGTTCGTGTCTTTACCGCGAGCGATGAACTTGATGAATCCCGCTTTGTCACAGCCCGGATTCAGGACTGGACCGGGTGTGGCAACAGAAGGGATCAGACCGCCATCCTGTATCGCTCCAATGCCCAGTCCCGCGTATTTGAGGAGCAACTGCTCAAGCGGGGAATTCCCTATCGTGTCTATGGCGGGTTCCGTTTTTTCGAACGGGCTGAAATCAAGGATGCCCTGGCCTATTTGCGATTGATCAACAATCGGGATTCGGACCCTGCATTCGAACGCATTGTCAATCTGCCCACCCGCGGTATCGGCAACCGGACGCTCGAATTGATTCGGCAACGCGCCCGCGCCGGGGCGACCTCCATGTGGGAGGCAACCACCCGCATAATTGGCCAGCGAGAGCTGACTCCGCAGGCATTGACCGCGGTCAGTAAATTTCAGGATTTGATCAATCGGATGGCTGCTGACACCAAAACGCTGGAATTGGCGGAACTGACCGACCATGTATTGCAACACAGCGGTCTGCTCGAACACCATGGCAAGGGACAGGGGGAGATAGCCCGGGCACGGGTTGAAAACCTTGAAGAACTGGTCAATGCGACACGCAACTTTGATGCCGATGAAGAAGCACAGGATGAAGCGCAATTGGATGAACTGGCGCTGTTCCTGGCCCAAATCTCATTGGAGGCAGACGCAGGGCAGACTGAAAATCCGGATGATTGTGTTCAGTTGATGAGCCTGCACTCGGCCAAGGGACTGGAATTTCCCCTTGTGTTCCTGTGCGGAATGGAAGACGGGTTGTTGCCCCACCAGAAATGCCTGGACGATGCCAGTCTCGAAGAAGAGCGGCGCTTATGTTACGTTGGCATGACGCGGGCGATGCAGCAGCTTTATCTCTGTCATGCAAAAGTACGCAGACTGTACGGCAGGGATCACTATCCCCAACCGTCCCGGTTCTTCACTGAAATGCCGGAGACCTGTATCGAACAGATCGTAGAACCGAAACCCGGTCGTAATGCATTCGGAGGCTCATTCAGGGACTCACGCAACCGGACCACACCGGCAAAAGGATTCAACGGCCTTACACCCGGCAGGCGGGTCCGGCACAGTAAATTCGGCGAGGGTATGGTTTTAAACCTGGAGGGCCAGGGTGCGCACGCCAGGGTTCAGGTGAATTTCAATGACTTCGGGGAGAAGTGGCTGATCTGCTCCTACGCCAAGCTGGACCCGGTTTAATATACGGATTGAATGACGGCGTTCCCGTCCAGTACCATCGTAGAGTCAAAGCGCCGTTCGTCATTAATCCAGACTCCTGTCTCATCCGTCAGTTCTATCGTTGCCATCCAGTGAAAACAGGGATTGTCTGCCTGGTAGGGGCATAACGGCGAGGTAATCAACTCCGGGTGCTCATAAAGGATTTCATCGGTTACAGGGATAAATACTTTCTGGCTCATGACTGGATTCCATACGTTTCTTGTCATACTCATTACACTGCACCGGAATGGCAACAGGGGGGGAAAGTGGTGGTAAATTCATGGCATTAATAGGACATAAATTCCCATGATTGATCACTGTTATTCCGTTATACTGACAAGTCGGATTCATATAGTATCGGTATTTGATTGGTACGCATTAAAATCCCGGGAGGCTGAACATGTCGAGAACGATTGCCATTGTCGAAGATGATGCGGATCAGCGCGAAAACTACTCGGATGCGTTGACCCGTCAGGGTTATACTGTTCGCACCTACCCCAACAGAACAAGTGCGATGGACGGGTTCAGCAAATCCCTGCCCGATCTTGCGATACTCGATATTATGCTGGAAAATGAAATGGACGGTGGCTTCGAGCTGTGCCGTTATCTGAGGAGAACCAGTCCCCAGATGCCGATCATTTTCCTGACTGCCCGTGACAACGATGTTGACCGGGTATCCGGGCTCAGACTCGATGCCTGGGACTACATTACCAAACCTGTAAACCTTCAGTTTCTCGCAGTCCGGGTATCGTCCCTGTTCCGCATCGCAAGTTCGGTCCAGAGTGAAACCCAAAGCTCCCAAGCGCTGCTTCTGGGAGACCTTGAAATTAATCAGAGCACTATGTCGATCAGTTGGAAAGGTCGGTTGCTCCATTTGACCCTCACTGAATTCTGGCTGATTGAAGCGCTGGCCAGAAATCCGGGGCATGTCAAGACATACGAAACATTGATGCAGGTCACACGCCAGAGCTATGTAGAAAAAAATACGATTAACGGTTATGTCCGCCGAGTCCGCAAAAAATTCAAGGAAGTCGATGCCTCTTTTGCGAAGATCCAGACTGTATTCGGCGTTGGTTACCGTTGGCAACCGGAATGATTATTCCCTTTCCCTGATAACCTGTTGCAAGTTCCATGCTGAAATCTCTACGAACACTCAGCATACGCGCCAGATTGATGTGGATCGTAATAATTTTGCTGGTGATTCCATGGATGGGCTATCAATATGTGCAGGAAATGAAGCAGTTTCTGGTACAGGGGCAGAAAAATGCGCTGCTGTTGGCCGCCAATGGCATTGCCACTGTGCTCAATGACCGGTCAGAGTTGTTCAATCCGGAAACCGGGGTGCCGGAAGTATTGGGTGACGCGGACGGTCTGTACGCTCACAAGCTGGAAAATCTGATCCAGCTTGATGGCCAATCCACCGACTGGGAATCAGTACAGGAACACGCCAACTATTATACCGGTAACGAGTTGTCGATCTGTGACGTTGATTATGACTCGGACTCCTTTTCCGTAAAGAGCATCGTCGGTTATCAAGAACAATATTTGTATGTATTGTTTGAAATCAACGACGACACGATGGTCTACCGCGATCTTGAGTTGCGCTCGATCAATAACAGTGATCAACTCAGATTATTGATTCAGCCGCCGGGTGGGCCACTGGAGCACTATCTTCTGGTTGCATCGGAGCCGGGGAGGATGAGCACATTTCTGGTTGACGAAGAATGGGAGCTCCCCCTCGAAGGAACTGATGTGACCGCATTTACTGCTGAACTGGCCGAAACGCAATGGGGCTACAGGATCGAACTGCGTATCCCCCGTGATGTGATTGGAGATCGCCATGGAGTTGGATTCTTTGCCGTCGATGTGGATGACCCTGAAAGTCGGGAAACCAGCATGATTATCCCTGTTTCCCCACAAATATCCGGCAAGCAACCGAGTCAGATTTTGATCACATCGCCCGAACTGACCAAGATACTGAAGGGTCTCGATCACCCGCAATCACTGATCTGGATTCTGGACAATCTGCAACGGGTACGCGCCGTGGTAGGCGGACTTTCGTCAGCCCCATCCCTGACCACGGCGCCCGAAGAAGAGAACAGCCTTACCACCGCCCTGTTCGGCCATATCCAGACCCTGTTGGACAACATGCTCGGCCGCCCCTCCACCCAGTTCATAGATGTTTCCCACGATGTGGCGCTGCGGCCGGACAGGATTTTCACCACGATACTGAATGGCACACCGAAGGCCGAGTTGCGTCCTTCACTGGATGGAAAAGCGGAAATTGTGGTGGCCGGATATCCGATTCGCTCCGGCAACGAGATACTCGGTGCGGTCGTAGTGGAACAAAGCAGTCATGCGATTCTCGCCCTGCAGTATCAGCTGATGCGTAGTCTGACCCTGATTACCATTCTGGTATTCTTGCTTGTTCTGACCACATTATTCGTTTTCGCCTGGCGTTTGACGGTGCGGGTTCGCCGGTTGCACGACACCGCGGAGCAAGCGATTACTCTGGAAGGACGTGTGCTCGAAGACCGGATTCCTTCCCACACCTATCCTGCGGACGAACTCGGTGATCTTGGCCGCAGTATCACCAGCATGCTGAATCGCCTGTTGGGATACACACGTTACCTGGAAGGTATGCCGGATATGCTGGCCCATGAGATGAGCAATCCGCTGAATGTGGTCAGTTCTTCCCTGCAGATCCTGGAATCCGACATACCCCGGATTCAACAGAACAAGCACATGGAACGGGCGTTGAACGGGGTCCATCGACTGCGCCTGATTCTGACCAATCTGACCGAGGCCGCGAATCTTGAAGAAGCCATGCGCGATGAGGTCAAGGAACCAATCATCCTGACCAGCCTGTTGTCAGGATTCATGGACGGGTATCGCAGCAGCCACCCCGATCAGGAGTTCATCCTGGATATCCGCACCCAATCAATCGTAATCATGGGCAGCCAGGATCAACTCGCGCAGATGCTGGACAAACTGATCGACAACGCGATACAGTTCAGCGAGCGGGACAAACCGGTCGTCGTCAAAATCATGCAGAATAATAATAATGCGGAAATAAACGTTCTCAACCACGGCGGGGAATTACCCGACCACATCAGCAGCACCCGGTTGTTCGACCCGATGGTTACCTACAGCAAGAGCAATGCCCAGCACTCCCACCTCGGCCTGGGCCTGTTTGTCGTGAGATTGATTGCCGAATACCACCAGGGCAATGTGTGGGCGGAAAACAGGGTGGATACAAATGGCGTACAGGTTACGGTTTCGATTCCACTGTATGACGCGAGAAGGACATCGGCAATTCAGTCATGACCTTCGTTCATAACAGGTATTCTTCAATTAATGTCTCCTGATAAGGAAATCATCCTGGTGGACGGAACCGCGTTTTTGTTTCGCGCCTATCATGTCAGGAGCCGGAATCCGTTAACCACTTCTGACGGCAGGAGCACCCAGGCTATTTTTGGCATGATCAACATGTTGCGCAGCCTGCTGAAGGAATGCCAGCCCACCCATATCGCTGTATTGATGGATGCCAAGGGCAAAAACTTCAGACACGAGATGTACCAGGAGTACAAAGCCAATCGACCACCGATGCCGGATGATCTCAGGGAGCAGCTTGACACGATCAGGAAGATCATTCCTGCGATGGGGCTGCCATTGATCTCGGTCAGCGGGGTGGAGGCAGATGATGTGATCGGCACCCTCTGCAAACGCGCCACGGCAGCCGGATTCCACACGCTTATCGTCAGTAACGACAAAGACCTCACCCAGCTTGTCGATGACAACGTTGAAATGCTCGATACAATGAAAAATATCCGGCTCGATGCCAACGGCGTTTTGGCAAAATTCGGGGTGCCGCCGGAAAGAATCGTCGAGTACCTGGCGCTGATTGGTGATAGTTCGGATAATATCCCCGGCATCCCCATGGTCGGTCCGAAAACAGCAGTCAAATGGTTTGAAGAATATGGAACACTGGACAATATCATCGCCAATGCCGACCGGATCAAGGGCAAGGCAGGAGAAAATCTTCGTTCCAATCTGGATCAGCTTGCCCTGTCAAAGCGGTTGACGACGCTCAAGTGCGATGTTGAACTCGATGACAGCCCGGAAAGTCTGGTGATCGGCCAACCGGACAATGAATTACTCAGACAATTCTACGAAGACCTTGAATTCCGCTCCTGGCTGAAGGAAACAATCACACCGGTGACCGGGGATGACCCGATTGACGATCAGGTACAGTACGAGGTCATTCTTGATGAAGACACTTTCGGGAAATGGCTGAAGATACTGGATCACGCTCCGCTGTTTGCGATTGATACCGAAACAACCTCTACGGATGCTCATCAGGCCAGGCTGGTCGGACTTTCCTTTTGTGCGGATCCGGGCCAGGCAGCCTACCTGCCTGTCGGCCATGATTATCCTGGGATGCCCGATCAGTTGCCGTTTGAACAGGCTCTCGGACGGCTTCGCCCGATGCTCGAAAATCCGTCAAAGGCAAAAACCGGACAGAATCTCAAATACGATGTCGAGGTGCTGCAACGCCATGGTATTGCCCTGCGGGGAATCACCCATGACACCATGCTGATGTCCTATGTTCTGGATGCGGGCAATTCAAGACATGACATGGATACGCTGGCGAAGCGGCATCTGGGCCGGGACACCATAAAATTCTCCGATGTCGCCGGCTCCGGCAGGAAACAACTGACCTTCGATCAGGTCAGCATCGAGCAGGCGACCCGTTATTCTGCGGAAGATGCCGACGTCACGCTTCAGTTGCACCGGGTGCTGACACAGGAGCTTGCCGAAAATCAAACCCTGTCGAGCGTATTTCATGATATCGAAATGCCGCTGCTCCAGGCGCTGGTTCGAACCGAAACCCATGGCGTAAAAATCGACGCTGACCGGCTGCACAGGCAAAGCGCTGAAATCACCGAACGGTTGGCTGAACTGGAACAGGCGGCGCACGCGCTGGCCGGCCAGGTCTTCAGCATCGCATCGCCAAAACAGATCCAGGAAATACTCTATGACAAGCTCGGCCTGCCTGTATTGAGCAAGACCCCGAAGGGACAACCGTCCACGGCAGAGAATGTTCTGCAGGAACTTGCCGGGAAATATGAATTGCCAGCGCTGATTCTTGAACACCGGGGGCTGGCCAAGCTGAAGGGCACTTATACCGACCGGCTGCCGGAGTTGATCAATCCCTGTACTGGCCGGATCCATACTTCCTACCATCAAGCCGTTGCGTCTACCGGACGCCTGTCCTCGTCCGACCCGAATCTGCAAAATATCCCGATCCGGTCAGAAGAAGGCCGGAAAATACGCGAAGCCTTCATCCCGGAGCAAGGCTGTCTGCTGCTGGCAGCGGATTATTCGCAGATCGAACTGCGTATCATGGCTCACCTCTCACAGGACCAGGGACTGATCGATGCGTTCACCAACGGGGCCGATATACATCGTGCGACCGCTGCGGAAGTATTCGACACGCAACCTGACCAGGTTGACGGCGAACAACGCAGAAGGGCGAAAGCCATCAATTTCGGGCTTATCTATGGCATGTCGCCGTTTGGGCTGGCCCGTCAACTGAAGATCGAGCTGAAAGAGGCGAGACAATATGTCGACATCTACTTCGAGCGTTACCCCGGAGTAAGAAAGTACATGCAAAGCACACGTGAGCTCGCCAGGGAACAGGGTTTCGTGGAAACGCTCTTCGGACGACGTCTGAATCTGCCGGAAATCAATTCCAAAAACGGTACCCTGCGCCAATATGCGGAACGCACCGCGATCAATGCTCCGGTACAGGGAACCGCTGCCGATCTGATAAAGCTGGCCATGCTGGCGATCGATCAGTGGCTGATCGAGAATGACTCTACCAGCAAAATCATCCTTCAGGTTCATGATGAACTGGTGTTTGAGGTTGAAGAGGCGCAGATCGATGAAATGGTTGAAATAGCGACTGATCTGATGTGTGGAGTCCAAAAACTGAATGTTCCACTGATCGTCGATGTTGGCATCGGTCACAACTGGAAAGAAGCGCATTAGGGCATAATCGGATGCGCCCGGAAATCGAAGACATCCTCGCTGCCAGGGGACTTGATTATTTCGAACTGCCGCTGTGCGCGAGATTGTTGCTGGTCACCGATGGCACGGTCACGGAACTGCTGGAAGCGCTGGCAGGCGAATCGCTCAAGTTGGGGTTAAAGAAACAGTTTGTAGACCGTACCGAAAATCACCCTGCGATAGCCTTGTCGGATCGTCACTCGGACTGTCTGTATCGCCAGATTACTCTGCGAGGTGAAATAACCGGTCAGGACCTGCTGTATGCCGAGTCGCTCATCCTTCATCAGGAATTAAGACCCGATGCCCGGGACATGCTCGAACAGCAGGACAGTCCTCTTGGGGTGATACTGAGCCGGCAACTGGCTGACAATCACAGAGAGATCGTCGATTGCGGGTATCGGCGCAGCGCCATCGCTGCGAATCATCTTGGCCTCGACCAGGATCATGAATTTCTCTACCGGGTGTACCGGGTTCTGGTCAAAACAACTCCGATTGCGATCATAACGGAATGGTTCCCACTTGAACGGATATCAAAAATACTTGCAAATCATCCTTGACTGGAGAGTCACCCATTGCACTATAATTACCATAAGGCAGAGTTGAATCCATAGCAGGTCAACCCGCATTTTGTTTAAAAACGGGGAGAAATGTCAGAATTTACATCAGAGCAATTTGATCCCGATAACCCGGGTTTCGCACAACAGCGAATCGAAAAAATGCTGGATGGCACCGGGGTGTCGATCAACGGCCCCAATCCCTGGGATATCCAGGTAAATAATCCCGCATTCTTCAACCGCATCCTGCTGCACGGCTCATTGGGTCTCGGCGAATCGTGGATGAATAACTGGTGGGATTGCAGCCAGCTCGATGAAATGATCAATCGACTGCTGAGAACCGATATCGCCGACAATCAAAAATTTCTAAGCCACTTGATGCCCTGGGTTCAGGCAAACCTGTTCAATCTGCAAAAGCAGTCCCGTGCATTTCAGGTCGGTGAAAAACACTACGACGCAGGCAATGACCTTTACCGGGAAATGCTGGACCGGAGGATGGTTTATACCTGTGGTTACTGGGCCCATGCCAATAATCTGGATGATGCGCAATTAGCAAAGCTTGATCTGGTCTGCCGCAAACTGAATCTTGAAAAAGGCATGAAAGTACTGGATATCGGTTGCGGTTGGGGCAGCTTTGCCAAGTATGCGGCAGAGAACTATGGCGCCGAAATCGTTGGTGTCACCGTATCAAAGGAACAGGTCACCCTGGGCGCCGAATTGTGCAAGGGGTTGCCGGTTGAGATCAGGCTACAGGATTACAGGGATGTCGATGAGAAATTCGATGCCATCGTCTCTCTTGGCATGTTCGAGCATGTCGGTCACAAGAACTATCGCACTTATATGAATGTGGTCAAAAAGTGTTTGAAGGATGGAGCCAGGTCCATGCTTCATACCATCGGCAAGAACAATTCCAGACCGGGCGTTGATCCATGGATTGCGAAATACATTTTCCCGAACGGGCAAATCCCCTCATTGCGACAAATCTCCAAGGCCTGTGAATCCCGGTTGATTATCGAGGATGTGCATAATTTCGGACCCGACTACGACCGCACGCTGATGGCCTGGTTCAGAAATTTCGACCGATCCTGGCCAAAGCTGAAGGACCATTATTCCGATCGATTTTACAGAATGTGGAAGTACTATCTGCATGTATGTGCAGGCGCATTCCGGGCACGGGATCTGCAACTCTGGCAGATCGTACTATCAAACACTCGCGGCGCATCCCCGTCTGCCTACCGCAGACCCGAATAAAACCCGCATAAAAATAGCCCCGCGCCGGGATCCGGGGCGGGGCTATATCAATAAAATGCCTGGCAATGACCTACTTTCACATGGGGAGGCCCCATACTATCATCGGCGCGTAGCGTTTTCACTTCTGAGTTCGGGATGGGATCAGGTGGTACCCGCTTGCTATTGTCACCAGACAAACCGGTCATGAAACAGTTCTGCCCCGCTTAAGGAACGGAGGTCACTGTTTCAACTATTTATATCCTGTATGAACAGAGTGTTCGTTCATACAGATCAGAGTAGTCATTGGCGCATGTCTTTAAATGATGCCTGTTGCATATCACCCCTTCGAGGTCAGGCCTCTTGGGTGTTACATGATCAAGCCTCACGGGCAATTAGTACTGGTTAGCTACATGCATTACTGCACTTCCACACCCAGCCTATCAACGTTGTAGTCTTCAACGACCCTTCAGGGAACCTAAAGTTCCAGGGAGACCTAATCTTGAGGGGGGCTTCCCGCTTAGATGCTTTCAGCGGTTATCCCTTCCGTACATAGCTACCCAGCAATACCATTGGCATGATAACTGGAACACCAGAGGTACGTCCACTTCGGTCCTCTCGTACTGGAAGCAGCTCCTCTCAAGTCTCCGACGCCCACGGCAGATAGGGACCAAACTGTCTCACGACGTTCTAAACCCAGCTCGCGTACCACTTTAAATGGCGAACAGCCATACCCTTGGGACCGGCTACAGCCCCAGGATGTGATGAGCCGACATCGAGGTGCCAAACACCCCCGTCGATGTGAACTCTTGGGGGGTATCAGCCTGTTATCCCCGGCGTACCTTTTATCCGTTGAGCGATGGCCCTTCCATACAGAACCACCGGATCACTAAGACCAACTTTCGTTCCTGCTCGACGTGTCTGTCTCGCAGTCAAGCACTCTTGTGCCTTTACACTAACCATACGATTTCCGACCGTACTTAGAGTACCTTCGCGCTCCTCCGTTACTCTTTGGGAGGAGACCGCCCCAGTCAAACTACCCACCATACACGGTCCCGGATCCGGATAACGGACCTCGGTTAGGACTCCGAACAAGCAAGGGTGGTATCTCAAGGGTGGCTCCACAGAGACTGGCGTCTCCGCTTCAAAGCCTTCCACCTATCCTGCACATACTTGTTCAAAATCCAGTGTAAAGTTGTAGTAAAGGTGCACGGGGTCTTTCCGTCTAGCCGCGGGTACACTGCATCTTCACAGCAATTTCAATTTCGCTGAGTCCCTGGTGGAGACAGTGTGGCCATCGTTACGCCATTCGTGCAGGTCGGAACTTACCCGACAAGGAATTTCGCTCGATTAATCCCAACTATTTCTAGCAAGGTCGGACTTTCTCTTGAGTATTCACCATTTTCTTACGATTCATCTGATTCACTATGCCTCGAATTTCTTCAAGACCCGATTCTGTCAGATGATCTCCTTTCTGCATCAGTAAAAGCGCCTTGCGGAACTTTCTGAATTCTACACCTTTCGATGTTTTCAATTGATGCTTCATAAAAAATGGTGAAATTATATCCAGCAGATGTCCAACATTTCTGACTCGCCAGGCCATCCTGGTTGATGTTTTATCCTTTCTGTTTACTCGTACCACCCCACACCCGAAAAACGCTTTTAAAGCATGTAATACTTTTACGTCTCGTTCGTGTTGTACTACGGTAAATTCAGGCAACACCTGATAACCTGTCGTCATTGTGTCGTTTGTGTTTATGCTGATGTGAAAACAACCTTCTCCATCAACAAAACCGACAATCCACTGTGCTTCCAATTTCATATCATACTCCCGAACATAAAGTCTCTGAGGATTTTTGACGGGCTTCCGTCAAATCTTTCCTGCGGATTGTCCCCATGTCTGCCAGATTTTTACTGACTGATTTGAAATTTGAATTCCAGCCCAAAGAAATCTCTTCTTTTTCGTGTCATTCAACAAACCAGACGAGTACTGAACAGTTTTGGAGGAGTTTCCCGCATATGGTTCGGTTTTACTAAGGCTAGCGTTACGTAACCTTAGGACCGTTATAGTTACGGCCGCCGTTCACCGGGGCTTCGATCAAGAGCTTCGCACAAGTGCTAACCCCATCAATTAACCTTCCGGCACCGGGCAGGCGTCACACCCTATACGTCCACTTGCGTGTTTGCAGAGTGCTATGTTTTTAGTAAACAGTCGCAGCCACCTCTTTATTGCAACCTCCCTCGGCTCCGAACGCGAAGTTCTTCACCTGACGGAGGCACACCTTCTCCCGAAGTTACGGTGTCATTTTGCCGAGTTCCTTCACCAGAGTTCTCTCAAGCGCCTTAGGATTCTCACCCCACCCACCTGTGTCGGTTTAGGGTACGGTCGTATATAACCTGAAGCTTAGAGGCTTTTCCTGGAAGCATGGCATCAATTACTTCGCTCTTAAAAAAGAACTCGTCATCGCGTCTTGATCTTAAAGGACCCGGATTTTCCTGAAGTCCAAATCTACTCGCTTAAACCGGCATATCCAACAGCCGGCTAACCTAGCCTTCTCCGTCACCCCATCGCAGTTATACACGGTTCAGGAATATTAACCTGATTCCCATCGACTACGCATTTCTGCCTCGCCTTAGGGGCCGACTCACCCTGCGCCGATTAACGTTGCGCAGGAAACCTTGGGTTTTCGGCGTGCGGGCTTTTCACCCGCATTATCGCTACTCATGTCAGCATTCTCACTTCTGATATCTCCAGCAAACCTCACAGTTCACCTTCACAGACTTACAGAACGCTCCCCTACCATACCAGTAAACTGGTATTCGCAGTTTCGGTACACATCTTGAGCCCCGGTATATCTTCCGCGCGGACTGACTCGACCAGTGAGCTATTACGCTATCTTTAAAGGATGGCTGCTTCTAAGCCAACCTCCTGGCTGTCTGAGCCTTTCCACATCGTTTCCCACTGAGATGTGTTTAGGGACCTTAACTGGCGATCTGGGCTGTTTCCCTCTCGACGACGAAACTTAGCTCCCGCCGTCTGTCTCCCGTGATAGTACTTACAGGTATTCGGAGTTTGCTATGGGTTGGTACCGCTAGATGCAGCCCTAGCCATGACAGTGCTCTACCCCCTGTAGTAAGTCACGAGGCACTACCTAAATAGTTTTCGGGGAGAACCAGCTATCTCCGGGCTTGTTTAGCCTTTCACTCCTAGCCACAGCTCATCCACTCATTTTTCAACATAA
>OZ220708.1:0-2047500 GCA_965116595.1 Arenicellales bacterium | reverse complement strand
GTATGCACTTTCTTACTCCAGGCAGATCAACTTGATCCAGAGAATACCGAACTGCGGTCAGCTCATTCATCCAAGTTCACTGAGAGTGCAAGCCTCCTCAATACCGCAACCATCGAAACCCTTGCTCCTGAATCCGTTGTCCTTGAATCCGTTGTCCCTGAATCCGTTGTCCCTGAATCCGTTGTCCCTGAGTCCGCTGTCCCTGAATCCGTTGTCCCTGAGTCCGCTGTCCCTGAAGTCGCCACCTCCGAAAAAGTTGCAGACGATTTCCTGGATAGCCAGCCCTGGATAGAAGCGAAAATCAGAAAAGGGGACACCCTGTCCCATCTGTTCAAGCGTCACGGTCTTTCCACCAGGGAAGCCTTTCTCATCGTTCAACACGAAGAAGCGAAACGGTTAGAGAAAATCAAGCCCGGAGAAACGATCCGGCTGAAAAAGAACCGGGAAGGGAAACTCGGATTGCTCCAATACAACATCAGCCTGTTCAGATTGCTTCATGTGAAGCCGGACCAGGAATCCTATCAGGTTCATGTGGAAACCAAAGTGCCATTTATCAGGATCAACAACGCCAAGGCGATCATTTACGACAGTCTGCTCGGCGCTGCCTCTGATGTAAATCTATCTCGCGATGTCATCTTCAAGGTCATCCACCTGTTCGGATGGCAAATCGATTTTACGCAGGATCTGAGGGTGGGAGATCAGTTCCTGGTCATCTACGAAGAACTTTATCTCGATGGGAAAAAAATAGGCGATGGCGAGATTATTGCAGCGGAACTGATTGTTTCCGGCAAGTCCTTCCAGGCAATCCGGTTTTCCGACGAAAAGGGGTTCAGCCGTTACTTTGCGCCTGACGGCAGCAATGTCACCGGATCATTCCTGCGATCCCCGCTCAAATTCGGTCACATTACATCATCCTTCAGCCATAACCGACTGCATCCGATCAAGAAAGTGTGGCGGGCACATAAAGGCGTAGACTATGGAGCGCCAACCGGCACGCCGGTAATGGCCACCGGCGATGGTATGGTCGCCATAGCCAGACGGAACAGTGGATACGGCAAAACCGTCATCATCCGTCATGGCGGAGTGTACGATACGCTGTACGCTCATTTGTCGGCATACGGTAAAAATATTACCCCGGGAAAACGTGTCAACCAGGGTGACATCATCGGTTATGTGGGCAGTACGGGTCTGGCCACCGGACCCCATCTCCACTATGAATTCAGAATCAACGGGGTTCACCACAATCCTGCGACCGTCGAGATTCCGAAGTCGGAACCCATCGATGAAAAATACAGGGACGGATTTCTCAAACTCGCGAAGTACTGGGTTGCAGAACTCGAATATTTGAACCGCCTCCCGCTCGCCCGATCCGAACCCAATCAGTAGAGCGTTAAATAGTCCGTCTTTACTGACTGTCACACACCGCTCAGTCCGGATGTCCAAATCAAAGGAAACCGTTTACGCTATCGGCTTGATGTCCGGAACCAGCGCTGACGGGATTGATGGTGTGGTCCTTGGGATCACAGGCCACGACCGATTCCACATTCATTCCAGCCTCAGCGCCGATTATCCGAAGGAAACCAGGACCAGGATCCGCAAAGTGAGTGTGCGCAGGATCAAGCATCAAAATGAGTCTGACGGCCTTGATAATCAATTGACCGGGTTGTATGCAGATGTTGCCAACCGGCTGATCAGGGAAGCCGCCCCCCGCAAGATCGCAGTCATCGGCTGCCACGGGCAAACAGTCCATCACAGCCCGGCCAGCGATCCGCCATTTTCGATTCAGTTGGCAAATGGCGCCGAATTGGCCAGACTCACCGGTCATGTCGCAGTCACCGATTTCCGCTCCGCAGACATATCGATGGGCGGCCAGGGCGCCCCGCTCGTCTGTGCATTTCATCAGGCGGTTTTTTCCCATAGCGCTCAACATCGCGCCATCGTCAACATCGGCGGTATTTCAAACATCACTTTGCTGCCAAATGATCACGATACCGAAGTCATCGGCTTCGATACGGGACCTGGCAATACATTCATCGATTACTGGAGCCGCAAGCATTTCAATTGCGATTTCGACCACGATGGCGGGATTGCAAGAGGCGGACAGATACAACCCGGTTTGCTGGACCACTTTCTGAAAGACCCCTATTTTGATGCCCCGCGACCGAAAAGCACGGGACTGGAATATTTTAATGAGAGATGGCTGAAGGAAGCATTGAATACATGGGAAGGTCGAGCCCGGTCGAACGACACGGATATTCTGACCACGCTGACTGCACTGACTGCACATTGCATCACCGATCAGATCAATGCGTTACAGCCTCCTGCAGACAGGGTTTACCTGTGCGGCGGCGGCGCCAGGAATTCGTTGCTGGCCGAACTGATAAAAGACCGGTTAACCGCCAGGGTCGAGAGTTCGCTGTCGTTGGGCATCGACCCGCAATGTGTCGAAGCCGCTGCATTTGCATGGATGGCCCATCGCACCCTGAATGGGTTGACTTCGACCCTGCCTTCGGTCACCGGCGCACGCTGCGCCACCGTCGCTGGAACGGTTCACCATCCCCCGCCCGGAGCCTGAACCGGATTTACCTGTTTTTGACAGCGCCGCTGATTATCCCAGCCACTTGACCGGCAAATCCGTCCTCGATATAAGGGTGCATCGGCAAGCTGAAAATGCGTCCGGCGGCGTTCTCTGCTACCGGCATGTCGCCGGGACGATAACCCAGATTTTCAAGTGCGGGCGACAGGTGGCAGGGTACCGGATAATAAATAACGGTAGGGATGCCGCATGCCGCCAATGCCGACCGGATCGCCTGCCGATGATCCGACAGCACAGAATACTGCGACCATACACTTTTACAGTCTGCCGGGATACAGGGTGTTTCAACCAGCCCGGAGAGGGCAGCGCCATAGTTCCGGGCTATCCTCTGGCGTTGCGTGATCTCTTCAGCGAATACCGCAAGCTTCGCCAACAACACTGCCGCCTGTATGGAATCCATGCGCGCATTCAGCCCGAGCCGTATATTGTCATACTTGTCGGCGCCTTCCCCGTGTACCCGGATTGATCGGATTTTTTCAGCAAGCGCATCATCGCTGGTAAATACTGCACCGCCATCGCCGTAACAACCCAATGGCTTGGGCGGATAAAAACTGGTGGCCGAAATATCGCCCAGCGAGCCGGACATCCGACCTTTGTACTCACCGCCAAACCCTTGAGCGGCATCTTCGAGCACGAACAGTTGATGGACTGCGGCTATCGCATCGATGGAATCATAATCCGCCGGCAGGCCAAACAGGTTGACTGGAATAATGCCGCGTGGAGTCAAACGGCCATCGGACGCTACCCGCCTGATCGTCTGATCAAGCTTGACAGGATCGATATTGAAGGTGTGGGCATCGATATCGACAAATACCGGAGTCGCGCCGAGTATCGCGATAACTTCAGCGGTAGCGAAAAAAGTAAACGGCGTGGTGAAGACGGCATCACCCGGACCCACCTCGCAGGCCATCAGGCCGAGCAGCAGGGCATCGGTTCCACTTGAGCACGCGATTGTGTGCCGGGCGCCGCAGAACGCCGACAATCCGGCTTCCAGTTCGCCGATTTCCGGCCCCATGATGTAAGCGCCGTGGTCGAGCACGCGCCGGATGCCTGCGTCAATATCCACCTGCAGGCGTTGATACTGGGTCTTCAAGTCGATAAACCGGGTGGGTACTGGTTTTTCCACTGGATATTCCATTGAATCTTCCATTAAATCTTTTTCGGGCTTTTTATTTTTTTGGCATCGGGATATTATCATGACCGGGTACTATCGTATATAATTCCCCCAGTTTCAAACAGATGACACAGCCGAATTATAGCGACAAACCTGTGACTACCTCCCAAACACCATTCACACTGGAAAACAGGTTCCTTGTTTCCACGCCTCAGCTTGAAGACCCTAATTTCAGAAAAACCGTAATCCTGATATGCAAACACAACAAACAGGGTGCGGTTGGCGTTGTGGTAAACCGACTGACTGATCAGATGATCGGCGATGTATTCTCCCAACTGAAAATAACCATTTCCGATCACAGTCATACGATATCACCGGTATTCGATGGCGGGCCGGTGTATCCCGAACTCGGCTTGGTCATCCACAACGGTGATCTGAAAATCTGGGAATCGAGCATCGATATTGGCGGTGGTCTGAAACTGACCAGCTCGAAGGATATTCTGACGGATATGGCAACGGGCAATGGACCCGAGAAGGCAATGATGATTCTGGGCTATGCAGGCTGGGCTGCCGGCCAGCTCGAACAGGAGCTTCAGGGGAATTCCTGGTTTACCGCACCGGCTGACCACGACATCCTGTTTGCCCCGGATGTCAGCGTTAAATGGCAAATGTCCGCCCAGTCGATCGGCATCGAACCCCACCGATTCTCCAACCAGGTAGGTCATGCCTGAAGCCGGTCCGGTTTGAGGCATCCGGTGACTCGTCACAGAGTGCTCGGATTCGATTTCGGCCTGAAACGAATAGGTACGGCAACAGGTAACAAGGCCACGAAAACCTGCCAGGCGCTCACTACAGTCAATTCCAGCCGGGGCAATCCCGATTGGGCCGCTGTCGACCGGTTGATTGATGAATGGAAGCCAGCAGAGCTGGTTGTCGGGTTGCCTGTTTCGATGGCAGGTGAGGAAACCGAGATGTCCGGTCTCTGCCGCATCTTCGGCGCCAGTCTGGCCGACCGCTATACACTGCCTGTAACCTATACAGATGAACGACTGTCGAGCGATGCCGCAGACAATATCCTGTCCGCATCCACCCCGACGGGGAAAAAAGCAAAGGCCAGGCACACCGGAGCGCGCGACAATCTCGCAGCGCAGTTGATTCTTGAAACCTTTTTCGAGGGATAATTCTTTCGGATCATAAGGATAATAATTTATGACTTCCGCGGACAGCTCGATTCAGTTTGACGACAACGGCAACCTGAAGCATTTCCTGACTATCAACGGCCTGTCGAAAGAGACCCTTGTCGACATTCTTGATACCGCCGAATCGTTCATCAATATCGACGACAGGAAGATCAGGAAAATCCCGTTGTTGCGGGGCAAGACACTGGTCAATCTTTTTTTTGAAGCGAGTACGCGTACCCGTACCACGTTCGAGATTGCGGGCAAGCGGCTGTCGGCCGATGTAATCAATATCAACGCTTCGAGGATATCAACCAGCAAGGGAGAAACCATTCTGGACACAGTACGGACACTGGAAGCGATGCATTCGGACCTGTTTATCGTGCGCGATCATGCCAGCGGCACTGCGCACCTGATTGCAAACCATCTTCCCGACCACGTCCGGGTCATCAATGCAGGCGATGGGCGCCATGCCCACCCGACCCAGGCGATACTGGACATGTTGACCATCCGTCAGGTGAGGCCGGACTTTGCAAACCTGAAGGTTGCAATCGTCGGTGATATTCTCCATTCCCGGGTAGCGCGCTCACAAATCCATGCATTCAATATCCTGGGTTTCCGGGAAGTCCGGGTGATTGGGCCAAGAACCCTGATCCCGACAGAAATCGAGAAGATGGGAGTCACAGCGACCAGCAACATGATCGAAGGACTGGACGATGTCGATGTGGTGATGGTGCTGCGGATTCAGCGTGAACGCATGGATGGCAAGCTGATCCCGAGCGAACAGGAATACTTCAACCGCTATGGCCTGACCACGGAAAAACTGAAATCGGCAAAACCCGATGCGGTGGTGATGCATCCGGGTCCGATCAATCGCGGTCTTGAAATTTCATCGGATGTGGCTGACGGTCCACGTTCACTGATTCTCAATCAGGTCACCAACGGCATCGCAGTCAGAATGTCGATCATGGCAAAAATCATGCAGGGGCAGGAGGAACGGTCATGAATACCGTCATCCGCAATGGTCGTCTGATCGACCCGGCCAACGGCGTCGACGAAATCACCGACCTGTATATCAGTAACGGCAGGATAGCGGGAATCGGGGCGCAACCGGAATTGCCGGCAACCCGATCCCCTGACGAATCCGGATTTGATCATGAAACAGACGCATCGGGGTGCTATGTTTTGCCGGGGTTGGTTGATCTGTGCGCACGCATGAGAGAACCGGGAGAAGAACACAAGGCGACTATAAGGTCAGAAGCCCGCGCTGCCGCCAGTGCTGGAATTACCCGTATGGTGTCCCCTCCGGATACCTTTCCGATCATCGACACCCCGGCCATGGCACACATGATTCAGGACCGGGCGGATGATGCGGGATTCTCAATCGTACACCCGCTCGGCGCTCTTACGGTCGGACTCAAGGGAGAGCAACTGACCGATATGGCGATGCTGATGGATGCGGGTTGCGTGGGTGTGAGCAATGCGTTGCAGAGCGTGGAAAACACATTGCTGATGCGCCGGGCAATGCAATACGCTTCGACCTACGACATCCCGGTTTTTATCAACCCCCAGGATTTCTGGCTACAGGGAAACGGCGTGGTTCACGAGGGTGAAATCAGTACCCGCCTGGGATTGCCAGCCATTCCGGAAGCCGCCGAAACCGTCGGAGTGGCAAGGGATATTGCACTGATCGAGACCAGCGGCGCACGCGCCCACTTCAACCTGCTGTCCTGCGGACGGTCAGTCAGTATGATCGCCGAAGCGCAACATCGGGGTTTGCCGGTCACGGCTTCGGTCTCCATTCATCACCTGTTGTGTTCAGAAAATGACATCGGCGCTTTCAACACGCAATACAAGGTCATGCCACCCCTGCGCACTGAAAAGGACAGGCAGGAATTGATCCGGGGGGTCCATGACGGTTACATCCGGGCAATCTGTTCTGACCATCAGCCGCATGACATCGACGCCAAACTGGTTCCATTCAGCGAAGCGGCGGCGGGCATTGCAGGGATTGAAACCCTGCTGCCGCTGACTGTAAGCCTGGTCAACGACAATCAACTGCCGATTGAGACTGCAATCGCGGCGGTCACTTCGAATCCGGCCAGGATCATCGGTATCGATGCCGGGCACCTCGCTGTCGGCGCCCAGGCTGACCTGTGTCTGTTCGACCCTGTTCGATCCTGGGTTTTCGACAATGAAACCATGCAGACCCATGGCAGGAACTCTCCTTTTCTGGGCGCCCGTCTGCAAGGCAAGGTGGTCAAAACACTGATCCATGGGCAAACTGTCTACAGCGAGGATTGACCTCGCCCTCATTAGCCCGCCGTCTTTCCCGCGCAAGCGGGAATCCACAGCTTTGTATTTCGCGGTTATGACCGCTTATTCCATGCCGTCTTTCCCGCGCAAGCGGGAATCCACAGCCTTCGTACACTGCGATTTTTTATCTTTCATTCATCCTGTATTAAGCAATTCCCTGCTCTAATCGTCCCAATTCAACTCTAAGGTTCAAACTCTGGGAAGTCATTCAATGAGCAATCAACATTCAGATACCGGTTTAATGAGTAAATTCAAGGCCGGGTTGAGGCGTAACCCCGCTGTCGCAACGACCACCGCATTGGCCGCTCTGCTCGCCGTAGCGGCGGTCCCCGGTTCATCCGTGACCGCAATGACAGAACCTGCCCATGTGGCTGCACAGTTGTCCCGCATCGATGTCAACGACGGATTTGCCGAACTGGTCAAGGCGGTGAAACCGGCAGTGGTCAACATTTCAGTAACCAGTTATGTCAATCGATCCGGCTCCGGGCAAAACAACCGTCACCGGGGTCAGAATCCCCAGCAACTGGAAGAATTCTTTCGACGTTTCTTCGGCGATTCCTTCAACTTACCGCGCAACACGCCCGAAGACAACAATGACAATGACGACAATGCTTTCCCTGAGCGCAGGAGCAGTGCCGTCGGCTCCGGGTTCCTTATCGATCCGGATGGATTTGTGGTCACCAATTACCATGTCATCGAAAATGCCGACGAAATCGAGGTCGTGCTCGACGACGGTACACGGATTCCGGCAACCCTGAAAGGAACCGACCAAAAAACCGACCTGGCCCTGCTTGAAATCCAGACCGGCAGCCCCCTGCCCTATCTCGAATTTGGAGATTCCAACGAAGCTGAGGTTGGTGACTGGGTGATCGCCATCGGCAATCCATTCGGGTTGGGCGGCACTACGACCAGTGGAATCATTTCAGCGCGGGGGCGGGACTTGCGGGCAGGTCAATTGGTGGATTTCATCCAGATCGATGCGTCGATCAACCGGGGAAATTCCGGCGGCCCGCTGTTCAATACCCGTGGGCAGGTGATTGGCATCAACAGTGTGATCTACTCGCCCAATGGCGGCAATATCGGGATCGGATTTGCGATCCCCTCAGCCGTGGCGAGCGATGTGATTGCCCAACTGCAACAAACCGGCGTGGTGGAGCGTGGCTACCTGGGTGTCCACATCCAGGCGCTGACCGCAGAGATTGCCGAAAGTCTCGGGTTACAGGATGAAAGCGGCGCACTGGTAACCGAAGTGGTCGAGGACAGCCCGGCCAAGGCCGCAGGGATCGAATCGGGAGATGTGATTCTCGAATATGATGGCAGGAAAGTCACGACCATGCGGGACCTGCCGAAGCTGGTGGCCCTGACCACCAGGAGCGAGGAAGTGAATATCGAACTATGGCGCAACAACCGCAATCATACGGTAACGGTCACAGTCGGAAGCGTTGACACTGAAACGGTCGCCAGCGCCGGAAAAGATCATGCCGACGACCTTCAACTGGGACTGGAACTGGCGGAACTGGACCAGGCTCAAATAGATAAATACGGCCTGTCCGGCGCGACTTCAGGGGTCGTCATCGTCAATGTCGATCCAAAAAGTCCGGCAGCACAGCGTGGTTTGCGTGAAGGCGACATCATCAAACGGGTTGGTGACACAACGATCTCGAACCCTGGCGACGTCATCGAAGCTGTCAGACAGGGGAAGGAGAAAGAAAAGAAATCCGTTTTGATGCTTGTCCAGAAAGGCAAGTATTCCCGTTTCGTCGTGGTGCCGTTCAAGGCCTGAACCATGCGGTTGAAATTACAGTGGCGTCGATCCTGATCTGACGATTGCGACAAACTCCGCCGGTGCGCCATTCCATATTATAATAGGCGGATGTCTGTGATCGAACCAATCTGATGGCGCCCCGGCTGTTTCTGGCCCTGGTGGCAGTATTCGGCATCATGTGGTACCTGTCCTGGTATCACCGTGCCGACCGCCAGCGGCGCAATAAATCGCTCATCCGTATTGCGCTATGGAGCGCAGCAATCCTGTTGGTGATACTGGCAATCACCAAGGGATCGGTGCTGATGGCGATGTTCGGCGCTGCCTTGCCATGGATCAACCGATTGATGGTGGTCAAGCGGCTATGGGATGGTTTCCAGAACAGAGCGGGCGGCAGTCATGCCCGGCGTCCACCGCCGGACCCCTCCGTGTCGATGGATGTCGCTGAAGCGCTGGAGATACTGGGATTGGAACCCGGGGCGAGCGAAGAGGAGATAATCGATGCGCACCGCAGATTGATGCAGAAAATCCACCCTGACCGGGGCGGTTCGGACTACCTTGCCGGGCAAATCAATCTGGCCAAGGATACACTGCTCAACGATTTATCCTGACAGTCGATGCCGCCGATGTTTGCCGTGTCCTTCAGCGTGATCATTTTCTCACTTGCATCGGCATGGCCGACCACCATTGGCCCGTATGATACCGAAGAAGGCAGGAAGCCGATGATACCGGCAAAAACCCTCGCTGGGACGCTGACCCCTTTCGTCCACCAGAAGACGCTCCCCGATCAGATCACGGTCCCCGGAATTTCTGGTTCCACCCCTTTGAAAGTGACCTATACCCTGGATTCCGGTCTGCAGGAAATGGCCCGCCAACTGCTGGCCAGACATAATCCCGATTATGGGGTGCTGGTCGCAATCGAGCCGGATTCGGGCCGGATATTGTCCATGGTTGACTCCACGCGCAGCGGGGAAAATCACCGCAATCTGTCGTTGATCAATTCCTTTCCCGCTGCGTCGATATCGAAGATCATCACCGCCATCGCCGCGGTCAATGAAAACAAGTTGACCGGGTCGACCGTGACCCCGTTCAACGGCAAATCCACTTCGTTGTACAAGAAAAACGTGTTCCGGCACAAGAACCACAAATGGACCCGTAAAATCTCCTTCGACGAAGCTTTCGCGAAATCAGTAAACACCGTCTTCGGACGGGTCGGAGCAGTGATGGTGGGCGGCAACACCATGCTCGATTATGCCTATCGACTCGGCTTCAACGGTCAATTCGCTTCGGATTTCACATTTGACAACGGTTACATCGAACTTGACCCCGATGATCAGTGGCAGGTCGCAGAAATGGCATCCGGATATACCACCCGCAATACCCTGTCCGTACTGCATGGCGCAACGCTCGCGGCCACCGCCGTGAACAACGGCAATCTGGTCATGCCGATACTGGTTGACTCGCTGACCGACCCGCATGGCATCCCGGTTTACGTTCAGGAAAAGCCCGTCATTGCGCCGGTGATGAGCGAGTCAGCCGCGGGCCAGATCAGAAAAATGATGCAATCGACAGTCCGGATCGGATCAGCCAGGAGTTCTTTCCGCGGACTGAACAAAACCTCGTTGAAAGATGTCGTAATCGGTGGCAAGACAGGTTCATTGACGGGTCACGACCCGAAGGGAAAATACGATTGGTTCGTGGGGTTCGGACAACGCGGTGAACAAAAGATCGCGTTCGCCGTCCTTTGCATCAATAAGGAAAAGTGGTATGTTAAATCCTCATATCTGGCCAGAAAAATGATGGAGTATTATTTCTCCCCGGACGATCGCACTTGACGATGATCTTAAAGACGACACCCGCAAAAGACATTGAAACAATATCTTGACGCAGTAAGGGAAACCCTGGAAACCGGGCAAAGAAAGGCCAACCGAACGGGGGTGGATACGCTCTCGACATTCAACATCAATTATGAGATTGACCTGCGCGGCGGTTTTCCCCTGCTCACCACCAAGGAAATATCCTGGAAAAATATCGTAATTGAAAATCTCTGGTTCCTGTCGGGCAAAACCGATATCGACCTGCTTCGACGGCATAACTGCCGATTCTGGGATCCCTGGGCGGACGAAAATGGCAAGGTGCCGAGTGCATACGGCCACTTCTGGCGCAACTTTCCGCTGCCGGAGAATTGCAGCAACGACCAGATTGCCTGGCTCGTCGAGCAGTTGAAAACCAACCCGACGAGCCGAAGGATGGTGGTTTCCGCCTGGGCGCCGGGTAACGCACAAACCAGCGCACTGCCGCCCTGCCACGCTTTATGGGTAGTCAATGTCCAGTATGACGACAACCAATCGCCCTGCCTGTGCCTGCATCTCACCCAGCGTAGTTGTGACATCGCTTTGGGCATACCCTACAACATTGCAGGATATGCCTTTCTGCTGGAATTGCTTTCACGTTTCAGCGGAATCCCTGCCGGACTTTTCGGGCATACGCTGATCGACGCCCATATCTACACCGCGAAGGCCAATGGAGAGATGGCGGAATACGATCATGTTCCGGCGCTGAAGGAACAATTGACCCGATCCCCGCGCCCGTTGCCAACGCTGGACATCTGTCCTTCGATCCGCTCGCTGGAAGATATTGAATCGCTGCTCGCACTCGATACCGAAGAGATCATGTCGAAGTTTGTGCTGCGCGGCTACCACCCGCATCCTGCGATCACATTCAAAGTCGCGGTGTAAATGCCTGACCGTCCCGACGCCCCGAAAAGAGGGGCCATAGCAGCAATGACCAAAGACAGGGTGATCGGCCTGGATGGCGGTATTCCATGGCGCTACCCGGAAGACCTGAAGAGATTCAAACGCATCACAATGAACAGCGCGATTATCATGGGCAGGCTGACTTGGGAGTCGATCCACTGCCGCGCGCTGCCGGGCAGACGCAATATCGTCATCAGCCGCAACCCCGTGCAGGCGGTCGAACACTATGACGATCTGCGCCGGGCGCTGGCTGTCTGTAATGACCAGGACACCTGGGTGATTGGCGGCGGGCAGATATACCAGGCTGCATTCGAGTGGCTGACCCGGCTCGATATCACTTACGTACCCGACCGCATCGACCGCCCGGATGCAGTCCGCTTTCCGGTAATCGACCCGCAGATCTGGCAGGTTGCGGAAACCACCCGAACCGAAGGCTCGGAGTTGACCCACATGATTTACCTCAGAAAATCGGGATAAATCCGGGCCTGGTCATTCCCGCACCCAATCGTCATCGTAGGGGCCGGTCTCCGTGCCGGCCCGCAACCGTCATCGGCTGCAACTGATGATGATTCGCCGGGGGGCGGGATAGCCTTCTACCGTCAACCCCGGGTCAACCGGGTCGAGAAAATCCGACAACGATTGTCCGGTCATCCAATCGGTGCGCCGCTGCTCCGATTGATCGGTGCAGTAGATGCCGATGGTCCTGATGCGGGTGAATCCCGCATTGCCAAGCATCTTTGCCAAAGCGATTGGTGACGGGATCGACCAGACATTCGACATTTTCGCGTAAGTGGCGTCCGGCGCCAGAACATCATCTTCACCACCCTCGATGATCAACGTCTCAAGAACCAGCTCGCCGCCCGGTTTCAGGCAGTCCATAAGGCCGGACAGATGCCGCTCCGGCTGCTTTCTGTGATACAGGACACCCATGCTGAAAACGGTATCAAACCGTACATTGCAGTCACGAAAGCAAGCCAGCGGCAATTCATCGAAACGCAATGGCAAAACCGTTGCGGGAATCCCGGGCGTATACTTCCTGATCGCATTGAACTGCATCATGAACAGCTGAGAAGGCTCGATGCCCAATACGAATTTCGCGCCGGCGCCCAGCATTCTGTAAATGTAGTAGCCATTGCCACAGCCCACATCCAGCACCGTGCGGCCGGACAGCGGTCGTATGTGATCCTGCAGGCGGCGCCATTTCATGTTCGACCGCCACTCACTGTCGATAGTGACCCCGAACACCTCGAACGGGCCTTTCCGCCACGGCTGCAACCTGAGAAGCAATTCGCGCAGGGCCTGCCGGGTGGCGGCATCGGACTCGGCGGCGCTCCCGATGACGATCCTGTCCGCGTTGAAATCAAATACGGACGAATGCAGCGCCGGCAATGCGTCTATGATCTCCAGCCACTTGTCAAAATGTCCGTGACGGCGTTGCCGCATGACATTGGCTACCGACGAAATCAGCGCCGGGACCGCTTTTTCCAGTCCGCTGCCGTCCAGTTCATCTTCGAGATTATCGTCCCGGAACACGGATAATCACCTGCACAGTCTGGCGATGCATGACCGGATACGGTAATCCCTTAAACCTGCTCAAGTTCAATCAGGGTACCAAGGCCATCCTTCGGATGGAGAAAAATCACCGGTTTGCCATGCGCCCCGGTTTTCGGTCTGCCATCGCCCAGCACCCTCATGCCCTGCTCGGTCAGCCTGGCCGCGGCATCGTTTATATCGGCGACTTCGTAACAGACATGATGCATCCCGCCATCCGGATTTTTTTCGAGAAACCGGGCAACCGAAGAATTTTCCCCGAGCGGATGCAGGAGTTCAATCCGGGTATTGGGCAGGTTGACGAAAACCGTGGTCACCCCATGATCGGGCATGGGCGTTTTTGCCGAGACATCCGCACCGAACTGCTGGCGGTATAATTGCGTTGCCGCATCGAGATCAGGTACGACAATGGCAACATGATTCAATCTGCCAATCATTTGTCCGCCCCCCACCAGCTCTTCGGCGGGCTTCGCCCTTGTATCGCCGACTCCCCCTCCAGGGGGGAGTGATGTTCTTTCAGGAAAAGGGCAACCAGTTCACCCGCTGCCGCGGACGGCGATATCTCACCCTGCCGGACTTTTTCCTGCATGGCCGGGACGGAATTTCTGATGGCGTCGTCATCCTTAAGCGAGCAAAGCAACCTTTCCCGCACTTCGGTCCACAAACTGTGGTTCAACTGGTCCTTGCGTCGGGCTTCGAGGCTGCCGGTGCGGTTCAGTAACCGGCAATAATCCTGTATGCCATCCCATATCCGGTCGATATTGTGGTTGCCGGTGGCGGATGCGGTAATCACGGGAACCTCCCACTCACCGATCGTCGGCCTGATCAGGCGCAGGGCCTGCCTGATATCGGCGGCGGACAGGTTGGCCCGGGATTCCATTTCGCCATCGGCTTTATTGACGATCACCATGTCGGCCAACTCCATCACGCCCCGTTTGATACCCTGCAATTCATCGCCTCCGCCCGGCAGCAGCATCAACACAAACAGGTCGGTCATCTGGCTGACCATGGTTTCGGATTGCCCTGACCCCACGGTTTCGACCACGATCACATCAAATCCGGCGGCCTCGCACAATAATATGGATTCCCGGGTACGGCGCGCGACTCCGCCTGATGTTTCGCCGGCAGGAGTCGGACGTATGAATGCATCGGGATTGGCCGCCAGCGTCGGCATCCGGGTTTTATCGCCGAGAATCGACCCTCCGCTCAAGGTCGAGCTTGGATCGACCGCCAGCACGGCAACCCGGTGACCCTGTGCGATCACATGATTTCCAAGCACTTCGATCAGGCTGGACTTGCCTGCTCCGGGCGTCCCGGTCAGACCGATACGAATGGCATTGCCACTGAATGGCAGAATTTGCTGTATCAGCGCTTCAGCCTGCCGGCGGTGGTCATCACGGGTCGATTCCAGCAAGGTGATGCCGCGGGCCAGTGACTTACGGTCTGCCGAGCGCAGCGCATCGATGTCAATCAACGGTTTCAAATTCCATGACCGGTTGATCGACTTCAAGGATCGATCCCGCCTCGACCAGTATTTCCCCGATCACGCAATCCTGTTCCGCACGCAGGGAATTTTCCATTTTCATGGCTTCTATCACAGCCAGTTCCTGGCCCGCCTTGACCGTCTGTCCGACTTCCACGGATAACGAAACCAACAGTCCCGGCATCGGAGAAAGCAGGTATCGGGATTGATCCGCCGCCTGCTTGACCGGCATCCCCTGGTTCAACCTTGCGGTACTGGGGGCGACCACGAAAACCCGGTTCAGGCAGCCTGAATAAGTGACGTCAAAGCCGAATCCGTTCCTCTCCAGTTGCATGTCCACGGATGCGCCGTTCACTTTTCCGGTGTAGATCGCGTCCATCGGCGACCACCCGTCCTCCACCACATATTCATGTTCATCGTATTCGACCAGCCATGAATCACCCTGGCCAGGCCCATCCCCTTCCCTGACTTTGACCGGGGTACTCTCCCGGCCGATAATCACCACCCATTCAGACCCCGATTTTCTGCTATAACCCGGCGCCTGGTCGGTAATGGTTGCCGCCCTTAGCGTCAACCTGGAATGCACTGAAGCCATCACCGCGACCAGATTGCCGGTATTATCGGCGGGCAGGGTCAACGGGGAAAAGCCATCCGGGTATTCCTCCGGAATGAAATCAGTCGAAATATCACCGGCCTGGAAACGGGGATGGTTCATGATCGCATATACAAATGGCAGGTTGGTATCGACACCGCGGATATAATACTGGCCGAGGGCGCGCTGCATGGACGCAATGGCCTGATCCCTGGTTTCCCCCCAGGTGACCAGCTTGGAAATCATCGGGTCATAGAACATCGAAATTTCCGATCCCTCCACCACCCCGGCATCAACCCGGACGTGACTGCCTTCGGCGGGCGGGCGGTATTTTCTCAATCGGCCAGTGGAAGGCAGAAAGCCCCGGTACGGATTTTCCGCATAAATCCGCGATTCTATGGCCCAACCGTGAATCCTGATCTCATCCTGGGTCACCGGCAGCTTTTCGCCGTCAGCCACCCGGATCATCAGTTCAACCAGGTCGAGACCGGTAATCAGTTCGGTCACCGGATGTTCAACCTGCAAGCGGGTGTTCATTTCCAGAAAATAGAAGTTGCGTTTGGCATCGACGATAAATTCAACCGTGCCGGCTGACCGATAATCCACGGCTTTCGCCAGTGCGACCGCCTGTTTGCTCATCGCCATCCGGGTTTTATGATCGAGAAACAATGAAGGCGCCTCCTCGATCACTTTCTGGTGACGGCGCTGAATTGAACATTCCCTTTCATTCAGGGTGATGACATTGCCATGGTTGTCGGCCATGATCTGAATCTCGATATGTCTTGGCTGTTCGATATATTTCTCCACAAATATCCGGCCATCGCCAAAACTGGATTGGGCTTCGCTGGTGGCGCGCGCAAATCCATCCAGGCATTGAGCGTCATCGTGGGCGATCCGCATGCCCTTTCCGCCGCCCCCGGCGCTGGCTTTTATCATCACCGGGTAACCGATCTGTCCGGCGATCACGACTGCGCTGTCGGCATCCGTCACCACCTCGGTATGGCCGGGAATGATATTGACTCCGGCCTGTTCCGCCAGCAGCTTGGAAGTGATCTTGTCTCCCATCGCCTTGATTGCACGGGCGCCCGGGCCAATGAAAACAAGTCCATGTTCGGTAAGGAGTTCCGCGAACCGGGTATTTTCAGACAGGAAGCCATAACCGGGATGCACCGCTTCAGCCCGGGTTTGCTGACAAGCCTGAATGATTCTGTCACCCAGCAGATAACTTTCTGAAGCTGCGGCGCCGCCGATATGCACGGCTTCATCCGCTTCGGTAACGTGCCTGGCATCGCGGTCGGCATCCGAATAAACGGCCACGGTACCGATCCCCATCGCCCGGGCCGAGCGGATTACCCGGCAGGCGACCTCGCCGCGGTTCGCAATCAGGATTTTACTGAACATGGTTTCTCAAAGTGTTCCGGGGCATTTCCGAACCCGTTCAAAGCGGGATATTGTCATGCTTCTTGTACGGGTTCTTCAATTCCTTGTTCTGCAGCATCGCGAGAGACCGGCAAATCCGTTTTCGTGTATTGCGCGGGAAAATCACATCATCTATGTAGCCCCGTCTCCCGGCGACGAACGGATTGGCGAATTTGCTGCGATACTCTTCGGTTCTGCGCTCCAGGTTTTCCGGTACCTTTGCTTCCTCTCGGAAAATGATCTCGACCGCGCCCTTCGGTCCCATCACCGCAATTTCCGCGCTCGGCCAGGCGAAGTTGACATCCCCGCGCAAATGCTTGGAAGCCATCACATCATAGGCGCCGCCATACGCCTTGCGCGTGATTACGGTCACTTTCGGGGCAGTGCATTCGGCATAGGCGAACAGCAGCTTGGCGCCGTGGGTGATGATGCCGCCGTATTCCTGGCTGGTGCCGGGCATGAAGCCGGGCACATCGACAAAAGTGACGATCGGGATATCGAATGCGTCACAGAATCGCACGAACCGGGCGCCCTTAATGGCCGCGTTGATATCCAGGCAGCCGGCCAGCACCATCGGTTGATTGGCGACCAGGCCGACTGTACGGCCTTCCATTCTGCCGAATCCGATAATGATGTTTTTGGCGTAGTTGGTCTGCAATTCGAAGAAATCACCCTCATCGACCACCTTGAAGATCAACTCCTTCATGTCATAAGGCAGATTCGGGTTATCGGGTATCAGGGTATCCAGCGATGGTTCCGCCCGTCCCTGATCATCGGCCGTGTCACGGTGAGGCGGTTCGTGCCGGTTGCTGAGCGGCAGAAAATTGAAAAACCGCCGGGTCATCAACAGCGCCTGCACATCATTCTCGAACGACAGGTCAGCCACTCCCGACCGGGACGTGTGGGTTTTGGCGCCGCCGAGGTCTTCCGCGGTTACTGTTTCATGGGTGACGGTTCTGACCACATCCGGCCCGGTGACGAACATGTAGGAGCTGTCCTCGACCATGAAGATAAAATCGGTAATCGCAGGGGAATAGACTGCACCGCCCGCACAGGGGCCCATAATCAGGGAAATCTGGGGAATCACCCCCGAAGCCATCACATTGCGCTGAAACACTTCGGCATAGCCGCCGAGCGAAGCCACCCCTTCCTGGATACGCGCGCCGCCTGAATCGCTGATCCCGATCAACGGGGCGCCGACCTTGATTGCCTGATCCATCACCTTGCAGATTTTCTCTGCGTGGGCTTCCGACAGGGAGCCGCCGAATACCGTGAAATCCTGGCTGTAAACAAAAACCAGCCGTCCATTGATCGTGCCATAGCCGGTCACTACGCCATCGCCGGGGATGGTTTTGTCCTGCATCCCGAAATCGGTACAGCGATGTTCCACGAAGATGTCCCATTCCTCGAAACTGTCTTCATCGAGCAGGACATCCAGTCTCTCTCTCGCGGTCAGTTTACCCTTGGCATGCTGGGCATCGATTCTGGCCTCTCCGCCGCCGAGCTTGGCCTGGGCTCGCTTTTTCTCAAGTTGTTCTATTATTTCAGACATAAATCAATTCGTATCCTGTTGATTTTCCAGAATATCCATAATCCGGCCAGCCGCCTCGGGTATGTGGGCGCCGGGGCCAAAGATCGCGGATACCCCGGCAGCATACAGCATTTCATGGTCACCCGGAGGAATCACACCACCGCAGACAACCCGTATATCAGCGCAGTTCGCCGCTTCGAGCGCTGTCATCACCGCCGGAACCAGGGTTCGGTGTCCGGCTGCCTGGGACGAGATACCGATGATATGGACATCGTTTTCGATGGCCTGGTTAACCGCCTCGCACGGAGTCTGGAACAAGGGCCCGATATCGACATCGAATCCCATGTCGGCGAATGCGGTAGCGATGGTGCGGGCGCCGCGGTCATGGCCGTCCTGTCCCAGCTTGACCACCAGCATGCGTGGCCTGCGTCCGCAGAGCTTCGCAAATTTTTCGATTCGGGTCTTCAACATGTCAAATTCCTGATCGCCCTGGTATGCCCTGCCATACACCCCGCCCAGGGTTCCCGGCTGTGCATGATGTCGATTATATACCGACTCCAGCAGATCGGATATCTCGCCGACACTGGCGCGGGCGCGGGCCGCCTCGATGGCCGCAGCCAGCAGATTGCCCTGCCTGGTAATTGCGACCTGTTTCAATGCGTCGAGCGTCAAACGGACCTTGTCGGGATCGCGGCCTTTTCGCATATTATTCAATCGCTCAACCTGGGATTCGCGGACCGCTTTATTGTCGACCACGAGTATGTCGATCTCGCCCTCCTCCTCGACATTGAATCGGTTCACGCCGACAATGACCTCTTCGCCCCGGTCAATCCCTGCCTGTCGCTTTACCGACGCCTCCTCGATACGCAATTTCGGCAAACCGGCTTCGACTGCCCGAGTCATGCCGCCCATCTGTTCGACTTCATCGATCAGCTTGCCGGCTTCCCTGATCAGGCTGTCAGTCAGGCTTTCAAGATAGTACGACCCGCCCAACGGATCGATCACATGGGTGATACCGGCCTCATGATTGAGGATAAGCTGGGTATTTCTGGCAATACGGGCGGAATTTTCTGTCGGCAGGGCCAACGCCTCATCGAAGGAGTTGGTATGCAGCGACTGGGTTCCGCCCAGTACCGCCGCCAGCGCCTCGATGGTAGTGCGGATGATATTGTTGTAGGGGTCCCGGCTGGTCAGGCTGACACCCGAGGTCTGGCAATGCGTCCGCAGCATCTTCGATGCCGGGTTTGTCGGCGCAAAGTGTTTCTCCATCAGGGCCGACCACAGGGTCCTGGCGGCCCGCAATTTTGCGATTTCCATGAAGAAATTCATGCCGATGCCAAAGAAGAAAGACAGCCTCGGGGCGAATTGATCGACTTCAAGGCCGCTTGTAATCGCGCTGCGCACGTACTCCAGGCCGTCCGCCAGTGTATAGGCGAGTTCCTGAACGAGGGTGGCGCCGGCTTCCTGCATGTGATACCCCGATATCGAGACCGGATTGAACCGGGGCATGTCGCGGGCGGTATAACCAATAATGTCGGAGACGATTTTCATCGATGGTTCCGGCGGGTAGATATAGGTATTGCGCACCATGAATTCCTTCAGAATATCATTTTGCAACGTACCCGACAGTGCACTCCGGGCAACACCCTGTTCCTCGGCAGCGACGATGAACATCGCCATGACCGGCAGTACGGCGCCATTCATCGTCATCGAAACCGACATCCTGTCGAGTGGAATGCGGTCGAACAGGAGCTTCATGTCTTCGACGGAATCAATCGCCACCCCGGCCTTGCCGACATCGCCTTCGACCCGCGGATGGTCGGAATCGTAACCCCGGTGGGTAGCCAGGTCGAACGCCACCGACAACCCGGTCTGACCGGCTTTCAGGTTGGCCCGGTAAAACGCATTCGATTCTTCCGCAGTGGAAAATCCGGCGTATTGCCTGAGCGTCCAGGGGCGGCCGGGGTACATGGTCGCCCTCGGTCCGCGGGTAAACGGGGGGCATCCCGGCAGCGAAGAAAGATGTGCAATCCGGTCCAGGTCTTCGGCGGTATACAACGGTTTGACCTCGATGCCTTCCGGGGTATGCCAATTCAGGTCATCGAGACTGCTGCCCTTCAGTTCCCGCTCGGCGCGTTTCTGCCAGTCCGAAAGGCCGGCAGCATGCCCGGATTGATCGGTTGGCGGTTGTCTGGAATCAGTCATGTCATCTCAGCAGGTTACGGATCGCGTCGTCCAGAAAGTCGGCGAAACCGGGGTCGTTGCCGGGAGAGGCGACACAATGTCCCCAGGGGGAGTGATATACCTTCAACTGAGCGTCGGCAATATGGCTGGCCTCGATTTCATTGTCAGCGGGTCTGAAATACAGATCGCGGTCGCAGGCGATAATGATGGTGCGCGCCCTGATCGACGACAGGGCCAGCTCGAAATCACCGTTGTAGAGCGGGTTGTCGCTGATATCGCCCCGTTGCCAGGTTTCGAGCTTGCAGAGCAGATCGTTGGCGTCCCAGGCCAGGTGGTCCGCTTCCCAGTCTTGCAGCAACGCCTCTGCGGTGTCGAAGCCCAACTGCCGGAACAGTTCCTGCCGATAGAAAGACTGGGAAAACGCCCAGCTGGCGTAGACGCGGGCAAAGGCTTTCAACCCGGCCGCGGGCGCCTCCGAATAGTCTCCCCGGTTGAAGTCCTGGTCAGCCGTCAATGCAGCCTTCACTCCCTCCAGGAAAACCCGGTTGTGAATCGATGTCCTGGCGGAACCGCAAAACGGCAGGATCGCCCGCACCTTGTGCGGGTACTGCGCCCCCCACTGGTACGACTGGCAGCCAGCCATCGACCAGCCCGTCACCAACGCGATTTGCTGTATATCGAACAGTTCCTCGAGCAACCTGTTCTGGGCATAAACATTATCGTACAGCGTGACGGCAGGAAAGCGGGGGCCGTCATGGGGTGGCGGGGTATTGCTTGGCGAGGAGGAATAACCGTTACCGAACAGGTTGATCGAGACAATGAAATGCCGGTCCGGGTCGATCGCCCTGCCCTGCCCGAAAAAGCCTTCATTGCGGATATGCGTCCCGGTATAGAAAGTCGGCAACACCACCGCATTGTCCTTTGCGGCGTTCAGTTCGCCATAGGTCCTGTAGGCCAGGTTCGCCCTGGGGAGCGCAACCCCGCACTGCAATTCAAGATTGTCGATGGTGAACGTCTGTGCAGTCTGATCCATAACGAATCGTATTTACAAGTTTATAAATATAGGATTATATGCGGACTATTATCATATAATCGGCATTAATTTGAAATCACCCCCCAACCCTGAACCATGTCATCCATCAAACCTTCTGTTATCGTAAATGGTCGGGAATATGCCTGGCCGCAACAACCCGTCGTAGTGGTTTGCATCGACGGGTCGGAACCGGACTATATTATCGAAGCAATCAGGGCGGGAGCCATGCCCTGGATGGCACAGGTGATCGGCGATGCACGGACTGGCGGACAGGCGGTTGACGGAAGCGGCATCGATCTGCGGGGAGACTGCGTGATACCCAGTTTCACCAATCCGAACAACATGTCCATCGTCACCGGTGTCCTGCCGGAAGTTCACGGTATCTGCGGGAACTTCTATTACGACCGGGAAACAGGGGTTGAAGTCATGATGAATGACCCGTCATTGCTGCGCGCCCCGACCCTGTTCAAGGCATTTCAGGTGGCCGGCGCCAAAATCGCCATAATCACCGCCAAGGACAAGCTCAGACGGTTGCTCGGTCATGGGTTGAGCCTGGACGGCGCCAGTGACAGCAATGCAGCAATCTGTTTCTCGTCGGAGAAAGCCGACGAGGCCAGCGTCCAGCACAACGGCATCGGCGACGTGGTTGATCTGGTGGGGATGGATGTGCCCTCGGTCTACAGTGCCGGGCTTTCCGAATTTATATTCAAGGCCGGCGTGAAACTGATGAAATCCGTCAGACCGGACATCATGTACCTGTCTACAACGGATTATATTCAACATAAATTCGCTCCCGGCAGCGAGGGCGCCAACCGGTTCTATTCGATGATGGATGGCTACTGGAGCCGACTCGATGAGTTGGGCGCGGTCATCGGTCTGACTGCGGACCACGGCATGAATGCCAAGCACGACAGCGAGGGCCAGCCAAATATAATCTACCTACAGGACGTGGTGGACGACCTGCTGGGCGCAGGCAATGGCCGGGTCATACTGCCGATCACCGACCCGTATGTGGTTCATCATGGCGCGCTCGGTTCTTTTGCCACCGTTTATCTGGAAGATTCCGCACAGTTGACTGATTTCGCCGACAGGCTGAAGGAGATGGCCGGGATCGAACGGGTATTCTCAAACGCGGATGGATGCGCACACTTCGGGCTGGCGCCGGATCGCATGGGCGATATCATCGTGCTGTCGGACATAAATACCGTGATCGGCACCCGCGCAGACAGGCACGATCTGTCGGGGCTGGAAGTGCCGTTGCGCTCGCACGGGGGTATCAGCGAACAAACCGTGCCATTGATTTTCAACCGCAAACCGGGCACGTCCCTGGCTGCCGGCCAGCACCCCGGACTGCGTAATTTCGATGTATTCGACATCGCTCTCAACCGCCTCGCCGTTTAACCGGGAGGTTATCCGACCCCCCCTGCCTGAAAAGGAGAACACCGCATGAAAACAGCCAATGCCAGCCATCAGGAAATGTGCATTGAAGTAATCAACCCCTATACCCAGGCAGTAGTGGGTACGGTTCCCCGCACCAGCCGAAAACAGGTGGCGGACGCATTTGCGGCAGCGGCCGCTTACCGGCCGCAACTGAGCCGTTATCAGCGTCAGCAGATCCTGTCGAAAACCGCACAGTTGCTGGCTGCGGAAAAGGACAGGATATCAGACCTGATCACCGCCGAATCCGGCCTGTCGAAGAAGGACAGTTTGTATGAAGTCGGCCGTGCCTGCGATGTTTTCAACCTGACCAGCCAGTTGTGCATTATTGATGATGGCGAGATTTTTTCCTGCGACCTGACCCCCCACGGCAAGAAAAGAAAGATTTTCACGCAGCGCGAACCGTTGACCGCGATCTCGGCGATCACGCCTTTCAACCATCCGCTGAACATGATTTCCCATAAGATCGCTCCGTCGATTGCGACCAATAACTGCATGGTGGCCAAGCCCACCGAACTGACCCCGCTGACCGCATTGTTGCTGGCGGATGTGCTGCTGGAGGCGGGATTGCCGCCACCGATGCTGTCCGTCGTCACCGGGTTGCCCGAGGATATCGGCGACGAAATGATTACCAATCCGCATATCGACCTGATTACCTTCACCGGCAGCGTTCCGGTCGGTAAATATATCGCCGCAACCGCAGGCTACAAACGCACGGTGCTGGAACTCGGCGGCAACTCGCCGTTGATCGTGATGGAGGATGCCGACCTCGATGAGGCTGCGGAAATGGCGGTGCAGGGCGCCACCCGCAACTCCGGGCAGCGATGTACCGCGGTCAAACGCATATTGGCGGTCGAGTCCATCGCCGACGAGTTTGCAGAGCGGGTGGCAGAGAAAGCCGCCAGGCTCAAATACGGTGATCCGATGGACCCCGATACCGATGTCGGCGCCGTGATCACCGAACAGGCGGCCATCCTGTTCGAGGCACGGGTTAATGACGCCATCGACAACGGCGCAAAGCTGTTATACGGCAACCACCGCCAGGGCGCGGTCTATTCCCCCACGGTACTCGACCATGTTCCGTATGATTGTGACCTGGTGCGCGAGGAAACCTTTGGCCCGCCGATTCCGATAATCCGGGTAACCGGTATCGACCACGCCATCGAAGTCGCAAACTCGACGGCCTTCGGTCTTTCCAGCGGGGTCTGTACCAACAGCCTGAAGTACATAAACCGCTTCGTCAATGAACTCATGACCGGCACCGTCAATATCGGAGAGGTTCCCGGTTACCGTACCGAAATGTCGCCATTCGGCGGCATCAAGGATTCCGGCCTCGGCTACAAGGAAGGGGTGATCGAAGCGATGAAGAGCTATACCAGCGTCAAGACCTTCTCGCTGCCCTGGGGGTAGCCCCCGATTGAATAGACACAGTTATGCTGATTGAAATAGTAAAAAGGGACCAGGTTCACAGGTTTGAGGCCCCGGCGAATGAAAAGTTGTTGTATGCCGGTTTGCGAGCCGGTATTTCATTGCCCTACGAATGCGCGACCGGTACCTGCGGAACCTGCCGTGCGCGGCTGGACGAGGGCAAACTGGACGAGGGCTGGGCCGAGGCGCCCGGCCGAAAAAACCTGAGGGCGGCCAAAAAGGAATTCCTGTTGTGCCAGGCCACCGCGCAATCGGCTTGCAGCCTGACCGTCCCGGCCCGGATCAAGCCTTTTCGCGATGACGACTATTGTCCCGATCACCACATCGGCATCGCCTCGAACTGGGACCGACTGACTGCGGATGTGGCCCAATTCGAAATCAGGCTGCCCCGGCCGGTGCGGTTCCACGCCGGTCAGTTTTTCGTCATCAAGGCGCCGGGAATATCCGCACACCGCTCTTACTCTATGGTTAATTATGAACCGCAGACGGATAACCTTGAATTCGTGATAAAGAAAAAACCGGGGGGCGCTTTTTCTGATTGGGCATTCGATGATGCACGCGACCGGGACGAGGTTGAATTGTTCGGGCCGCTGGGACGCGCAACCTTTCACGCCGATGAAGGACACGACCTTTTTCTGATTGCCGGCGGCTCCGGTATCGCGGGGTTGATGTCAATCCTTTCAAATGCGGCAAAAACCGGGTACTTCAAAACGCACAAGGGCACCCTGTATTTCGGCGTCCGGAGCCGTGCAGATATGTTCTATGCAGACCGTCTGGCGGCGATGCAGGCACGCTATCCCGATACCTTGTCGGTGAACATCGTGCTATCCGATGAAACCGCCGGAAGCGTGACCACTGCTGACGGCGAGCCACTGCATACCCGTTATGGGCTGGTCCACGACGCGGCTCTGGCGGCGCTTGAGCCGGAGACAACCGATACCATGGTCTATGTCGCCGGGCCACAGCCGATGGTCGATGCCTGTATCAGGCCCCTGGTTCTGGATTTGCAGATACCGGTGCAAATGGTGCGTTACGACAAGTTTACCTGACCGGGCAACAGCCTCCCGAATATCCCCCGCTGGAGTGAGTGACCACAAATCGTGAATACTGGAACCCAAACGATATGTCTGGTCGTGTTACTGCGCCCCGGATCTGAGATTACCAGTAAATGCCTGGAAAGCGTCGCTCCTTATATTGACAGTTGGGTGATCCTCGCCTGTCAGCCTGCGCGGCGCACAGGTGGGGCGGACAGTATCACTTCCCTCTTGAGGGGGAGTCGGCGCACTGCGCCGGTGGGGGGAAACCTGCCGCCGGAATCCGCCGAACTGATCACGGAAATCCTCGGCCACCTGCCAGGGAAAACAGTACATCACGACTTCACCGGCTATTCCGACGCCTGCAGCCATGCCTGGCAATCCGCCCGGGAAATGGCGGACACTGTGCTGATGCTTGAGGCAGACGAACGGATTCAGTGCCTGGATTCCGGTATTTTCCTGCCCCGCGGAGCGGATATCGGTCTTTTGGAAATTCGAACTCCAGGTTTCTCACTACGCCAACCACGGCTGCTGCGAAGTGATATAACGGTCGAATTCCTTGACAGCGTTAAAGGACAGGCCGGTCAGATAGTATTCGACGATACCCGCATCTACGACACGGTGGCCCATGTCAACATACTGCCCCGCCGGTATGATGATGGAATCCGGCGCACGGACATTCCCGCCCTGAAAGACGATATCGTGCGGCTCCAGTGCGGGCTGGATGCCGATTGGGCACAAGCCGCTTCCCCGGCCGGATTGAATATCCTGTTGTCCATTGCACACTCCTGGCTGGAATCGGATCAGGCCGACAAGGCCGCAGAATACTTTGAGGCCATAATAGATCAGGTAACCGATGCCGACCAGATAACCGGGAATATGGCTGAGATTTACTGGCAGGCCCGGTATTTCCTGGCCTGGATCTACACCTCGCAAAACAGGATCCCGCAAGCGGTGGACCTGCTCAGCGCCTGCATTACGCAGGACCTGGAGAGACTGGAGCCGTTCATGCGGCTGGCCGAAATCTTTGAAGTCAATAACGAAGAAGAGCGGGCGTTGACACTGATGGATTTGGCGGTTGATGTGCCGCAGCCATTGCTGGCACGATATTTTGAGCCTGGCATCTACCAGTATTCAGCGCGATTGATGGCAGCGAAACTCTGCGCCAGGCTGGATCGTACCGATGCCGCAATCGACCATGCCAAAAAGCTGGCGCTGAATCAGAAGCTGCCGGACGAAATAGAGAAACAGCGAAAAGCGCTGCTGGCGGAGCAACAGGATATCAAACGGACGAACATTATCACTCCCCTCCCCGATCAAAGCCTGCCCCCGACCAGATCGGGGGCCGGGGACAGGCCCTTGAGGGAGAGTCGGCGCACCGGTGGGGCGGACAGTACCACTCCCCCCTTGAGGGGGAGTCGGCGCACCGCGCCGGTGGGGGGAAACCAACCGTCGGAGCCCGACCCGCCGTCCCCGGCGCCAAAACTCACGATTGGAATGGCGACTTACGATGATTTTCATGGAGTCTATTTCACCATTATGTCGATCATACTGTACCATCGCGCAGCCCTGCCTGACATCGAAATAGTGGTCATTGACAACAACCCGGATTCCAGCCACGGTGAGGCTGTAGCCAAGTTTTGCAGGCAGACCGGGCTGGTTCGTTACATCCCGGCGGCAGAGTACAAGGGCACCACGATCAGGGAACGGGTATTCGCCGAGGCGCGGGGTGAGTTCGTACTGTGCGTGGACTGCCATGTCTTCCTGCACGATGGCGCAGTGGGCCGTCTGCTGGAATATTGCGCCAACCATCCCGACAGTATCGACCTGCTGCATGGGCCGCTGTGCTACGATAATGTGCAACACATCAGTTCGCACATGGAAAAACGCTGGAACAAAGGCTTTTTCGGCGTTTGGGGAACCGACCCGCGCGCCAAAAATGGCGATGGTGAACCCTTTGAAATTCCACTTCAAGGCATGGGCCTGTTCGCCTGCCGCAAGGCCGCCTGGCTTGGTTTCAACCGAAAATTTCGTGGTTTCGGTGGAGAAGAGGGTTATATCCACGAAAAATTTCGCCAGAACGGCGGCCGGGTCCTGTGCCTGCCGTTTCTGTATTGGTCCCATCGTTTTGGACGCCCGGGCGGCGCCCAGTACGTCAACCGCTGGGAAGACCGAATTCGCAACTACCTGATCGGCTGGGACGAACTGGGAATGCCCACCACGGAACTGCTCTATCACTTCTCCGACCACATCAGCCAGAAAGCCGCCAGTAAAGCAAACGCATGGTTCATACAGGAGAAGCGCGGCCCGCTCTGGGCGTTCGACACCATATTCTGGCTGTCGGGTTCCGACGATGCCTGGGAGCGTGACCGTAAAGCGCTGGAAAACCTCTCAATAGACCGCGTCACGCAAAGGATAGAGTTGCCGGACACATCAGATACAAAGACCCACGCCTTTATCCAGGCTCAGCAGCGCATCCTTGACCTGGCGATCAGGCAAAACCTGGACGATATTGTAATAATCAACGGCAATCATGGATTTGCCGCAAACGCGAGGAAAAAACTCCTCTCGGTCCAATCGAAGCTCGAAGACAAAAAGACCGACATCCTGGCGACAAGCGAATTTTGTGATGACTCCGGCCCGGATTCCGATTCCGGCCCGGATTCCGACTCCGACTCTCCGGCCACCGACTCTCCAGCCGCCGACTCTCCAGCCGCCGCCATGGATCATTTCCTGATCATTCGCAATAACGCATATCAGGCGGCGCATGCAATCATAAAATCAGGACAACCCCTGACCCTGTCGAACCTCGAAGCACACCAGCCCGATTTGTCAATCCAGCGGATTTAGCGGGTGTTTATTGTCTACCGCAGGTTTTGCAATATCGTTTCAGATATCCTGCAATAATCCGACCCAAACGGAAAATTCTCTAACAATATCAAAAATGTAATTGTTTCAATGACCGGTTCCAATTCTTCACTTGAAACGAGCATTAATCAATCCCGCCCGGTCGGTTACACCAGCCAGTATCGGCTCATACGTTGACTTCGGCATACCGGCATCGGAAGCCAAAGCGGCTACCCTTATAATCGCATCCTCTATCTGCATTGCCAGGTCGGAAAATAGACTATCCATGTCCTGTTCGCGCAACCCGGTTTTTTGCCCGGTCTGATAAAAATGCCGGAGCTGAATCTGGTTGAGGCGATAGTATCCCCTACCCCCTATCGCCATCGCCAGTCTGGTTTTCTGAATCGGGATTTCCAGATAGGGTTCAGCAGACATCACGTCATAAAGTGGCGTCAGCCTGAACCCCCCTGGTGTGAGAAATATTGAGAAGTTCTTGGCATGGCCGTCGATGGCAGCCAGCAACCAGAACACAATCTGCACTTTCATAAAGGTCAGACGGTCTTCATATGGGGTGATCGAGCCGTTTAGAAAATTCAGAACATCAATAATGCCTGCCCCGCCATCGCGTTGATATTTTCGCACTGGTGGAACCCCCAACGCCTGACAAATATCCTCCTGCGGCACCCGGTACAACACGCCGTTCCTCCAGGTTCGATCAAAACGCTTAACGGCAATCACAGGCTTGCCGTTAAACGACAATACATCAGCATTGGCTGTCTCAAGACCAAGGCTACGACATAGCGCGAGACAAAGCCATTCATTCCAGGGAGTGTCGGAAAAGTCAGCGCCATCCGGACCCATTTTCATCGCAGGTTTGAAGATATGAGAAGTAGGTGTCGGCCCGAGCGGTAACTGCCACTGCCCATCGACACGAAGAAAGGCAGTCTTTTCCTGTATTCCGGCAATCGAGATACGGAAGTCATCCTCATCAGGATTCATGCCAAGGGGGTTTGTCGCTAAAGAAGCAATCCGAGTTGCGATTTCATCGTCACTGACAGGTCTATATTCCATTTTTGTTGGATCGCCAGGATCAAGTCCTTCAGGAACAAAACGCAACGCGCCCACACAATCTCGTCCAACGGCTGCCAAAAGGTCAAAAATACCGGCGCTTTCGGCTTGCTCACGCCTTGCGATTTTTTCTCTTACAGTACGATCATCAGGCAACAAGCCGTCAAAGTAGCTGGTTACAGCCTCCCCTGACCAGACACGATCAGACAATGGCATGGACAGCGAAACGGGAAATGCCCGTCCAGAAGATAACCAATCCGGATCATAGCGAAATGAGGTGGCGCCGCTTAGTGTGTGGGAATACCAACCGACCTTACTTGAGCCAACATATACATCCAGCACGCGTTCCCGGCGCTTACGTCCCACAATCAATACTCCGTGGGATCGAAGCTGGTTTTCCGGCGTGCAACGACAGACAAGTCCAGGTCCAGTGCAGCCAACACCCGAATCAGGGTATCAAGCTTAGCTGCTGTTGCACCGTTCTCAAGTTCAGAAACTATAGCCTGCCGGACGGAGGCTTTCCGGGCAACATCAACCTGCCGCAAGTTCCTGGCCTTGCGTTGCAAGCGGATTGCCGCACCGAGGTCTTTGTTACTTCGTATAATCTTTTCCATCACCTCACCTCGCTTATACGATTTATCGTATATAACCAATATATACGCTATGTCGGATAAAATCAATATATACGCTAAAACAGATAAAGAACCCTCGCGAAACTCACAACCACGGCCACATCAACATCGTTGCAAGTGCCGCCAATGACAGGAAGGGACCGAAACAGACAGGGGCCCGCATAGCCCGACCATGAAAATACTTGCGGTACACCAGAAATAACAAACAGGAGATACAGGCCAGCGCAAGCACGGTCGGCAGCATCTGTATACCGAGCCAGGCGCCAATCGCGGCGAACAATTTGAAATCCCCATGACCCATACCCGCCCTGCCCGTCAGGATATGATGCGCCTGGCAGGACAACCACAACACCAGATACCCGGCAACGGCGCCCCATACCGCCAAGTGCAAATCAACAAAAAGAGACAGGGAATTGAACAGCAACCCAGTCCACAACAGCGGCAGGACAATCAGGTCCGGCAAGACCTGGTGATCCATATCAATCAAGCTCAATGTGAGCAAGGCACAGACAAAAAGAATCGAAGCTGCAAGCTGTAAATCAGGCTCATGGACAACGCCGAGCATGACGGCCGTCACAGCAGCGATCACCTCGATGACCGGATATCGCGGCGAAATTCGAGTGCCGCAAAATCCACACCTGCCGGACAAAAAGATAAAGCTGGCTATCGGGATATTCTGGTGGAAGCGCAACGGGGTCAGGCAGGCAGTACAGCGGGAACCCGGCCGCGACAGCCCAGGGACATCAGCGCAGTCACCATTGGCGGGCTGGCCGTCCAATATGGCCGGCAACCGCAATGATACGAGATTGACAAAGCTCCCCAGGCAAGCGCCGAGGGCAAATAAAAGCGGAAACCAGTTCATTGTCGATTAAAGCAAATAATGTTTCTATGACCTGTCGTCCAAGCCCCTGTGCCTGTCCGGTTAGAGGTCCGGGGGAACCATCTTCCCGCGGGAATTGCTGTCGGCAATGTTAGCATCATCCGACTTGTCCGGATTTGAAATCTCGGGGAACCTTTTCCTGGAATCTCGTGTAGAATTTGTTCATGGTCGCATCGGTTAGCAATATCACATCTGCCACCTCGACCGTTCAATACTTCGAGAAGGACGGCTACTATTCGAAGAACGACCCGGAACACCGGAAGGCGAGTTGCTGGGTTGGGCAGGGCGCGGTGCAACTCGGCCTTACCGGCCACATCGATCCCGCCAGATTCCGTTCGGTCCTCAAGGGATTCGTGCCAGAGACGGATATCCGGCTCGGCCGCATTCGAGACGGCGAACACGAGCATCGTTCAGGTGTCGATCTGACGTTGTCTGCACCCAAATCGGTCTCGCTGGAAGCCCTCGTGCATGGTAATGACCTGGTGCAGAGCGCCCATGACGCAGCGATGCGTGCGGCGCTCGACTTCGTCGAGGAGCGCATTGTGCAAATCCGGGTCTGGAATGGCACAAAGCGGAAGATGGAACGAGTACACGCGCCCGCATTGGTTGCGGCGACCTTCCGCCATGCCGCCAGCCGCAATCTTGACCCGCAGCTTCATACTCATTGTGTGATTGTCAACATGACCCGCGGCGCGAACGGTAAATGGCGGAGTATTGAAATTGGGGACCTGAAGCGGAATGACAAGCTGATCGGCGCATTCTACCGTAACGAGCTTGCACGGCGGTTGCGGCAACTGGGGTTCGCACTGGCGCCGACCATGATCGGTCATGTTCCGGGCTTCGAAATCGCGGGCCGTGACCGGGTGACGCTGGAGGCTTTTTCCAGTCGGCGCAAGGATATGCTCGACTATATCGCCGAGAAGGGCTGGGAATATAATGCCGCACGGACACGGCAAGCGGCGCTGGCAACGCGTTTACGCAAAGATGAACCCCATTGGGAAATATTGACTGACCGTTGGCGGCAGCGTGCGGAAGAGTTGGGGATCGAAAAGACGAGACCGGACAGCATCCGGGAAACTGTCCCCGTGCAATCACCCCTGGAGACCGTATGGCAGGCGGCGGAGCATCTAGAGGAGCGGCCTCCGGTATTCGCGCAACGCGATTTGACAACGCTGGCGCTGGGTCACGCTGCTGGCAATCACACGATCACGGACATCGATGCGGCGACTGAGCGGATGCGCATGGACGGCCACTTGATAGCAGGGACGCGGCACAATATCGGGGCGTCGTTCGTAACCGACCGCACGCTGCGGGCGGAGAAGGAAGTGGTATCGAGGATGAGGGAGGGCGCCGGCGCGGCCGCGCCGCTGGTCACCGGGGATGTGGTGGAAGCACGGCTGGGCAGCGGTGGATTGACGATCAGCCAGCGCGATGCGGTACGGATCATTCTCGCGAGCAGCGACCGGGTGGTGGGGGTTCAGGTTTTCGCCGGTATCGGCAAGATGGCAATGCTGCGCCGGATGACGGCATTGGCGGAAAGACGGTTGATAATCGGGCTCGCGCCTTCGGTGAGCGTGATGCGGGAACTCGCGCGCGAAACCGGTATCGCATGCCGGACGCTGCAAGGGTTCCTCGCTCACTACCGCGATGTGGTGGACAACCTCGTCGGCGGGGAGCAACTGGCGGGACTGCGCAAGGACTTCGCAGGGTCGATCCTGGTGGTCGACGACATGGCGCAGGTATCGACGGAACAGGCGCGGCGGCTGATTATGATCGCCGACCGCCTCGGAGTCGGGCGGCTGGCGCTGGTCGGGGACAGAAAGCAATTGCGGGCAGTCGGCGCCGGACAACCCTTCCGGCAGCTTCGGGACGCGGGAATGCAAACGGCGCTGATGGACGACATCCGGCGTCAGATCAATCCGGGGTTGAAGGCGACAGCGCTGGATGTGATCGGGAGTGCGCCGGAGCCGAAGCCAGAGCCGAAGCCGAAGTCGAAGCCGGCACCCGGAAAATCAGGAGAGAATCTGTACCAGGTACCAGCGGACAAACTCGGTGAGAATGCGGCGCGGATCTGGCTGGAGTTGTTGCCGGCATCACGTGCACGTACGGAAATTCTGGCGCCGGCCCGCGCACTGCGCGAGCGGATCAATGAGACCGTTCGTGAGGGATTCGAAGAAGAAGGTACGCTGCATGGCCGGGAAATCGTGATTGAGACCCTGGTTGGGCTGGGGCTGACGCAGGCGCAGAAGAAGGACATTCGCAACTGGCATGAGGGAGATATCGCAGTCTTTCATAATGACCTTTCCCGGATCCGGATCCGCGCAGATGACACCTGCACGGTGACCGCTGTTGAAGCCGAACGGGTGTGGCTCCACCACCCCGACGGAAATCCGCGCCATATCTCACCTGCGGATTCTGTCCACTACCGCCTGGAGCTTTGCGAGGCAGCCCCGGTTCGCATCCGGGCAGGAGACCGCATTCGCTGGACTCGCAACGACAATGACAGGGGACTGGCCCACGGTGAGCAGGCAGCGATTCTCGCAATCAGCCAAGATACCCTGCTGGTGCGAGCCGATGACGGCAGGAAGCTGGAGTTTCAACTTAACGACCCGCAGCTCCGGTATATCGAACACGCCTACGCATCGTCCATGCACACGGCGCAGAGGCTGGCGCGAGACGACGTGATCATAGCGCTTGATTCGGGACACGGCCGGTTGAGTGATCAGCAGATGTTTTACCTGAAGACCTGCCGGACGCGGGAAAATGCCGTGGTGCTGACCGACAACCGCGAACAGCTGATCGCTCATCATCATGACCGGCATCTATCCCGGAGTCTGGACCTGGATATGGATATGGGCATGTGACCGGGTAGATCCGGCATTGCTGCCCTGTACCTTAACGGCCTGCCGTCTCCTCCGCCTTGATGGCGATGTTGGCGGCGGCTACGATCTCATCCCATACCCCGTTTTCGCCCGCGTGTTGGTGGCGCACGAGGGCGCGCTCTACCATGAAGCGTGAAATCGACATCCGGGCCGTCTCCGCCCGCTCGCTGATGATCTGCCATTCGCTGTCCGTCGCCATCACGATATGCTCCTTGCGCATGTCGTCTGTCATGGCCAGCGTCTCCGGGCATACGGCCCAGGACTGATTGCTGGTGAAACTTTCATGGGTTTCCCGGTTCCTTTGGGTAGAAGAATATGATTGCGGAACTGAAGAGTATCATACGTATGACTTCGCAGGTATATGGAAAGGGAGAGACAGGCATTGTTTGTATAATGCAATCGAGACAAATCGAGCATCACCCGGTGGGCGGTTACAATGGTTATCGGACAATCACGGGGGATTGTTATCTTAATATTATTCTGAAGATGGAAGCCTGGAGACGACCTTTCCTTCCAATCCAGTCTTGACAAGACGTGCCAGAAACCTGGAAAAAGGCACGATATTCTGTCCCACGCTTGCATCTTCCAGCGCGGCCATGTAGATATCCCGCTGCTCCAATGGAACAACGGTCCACGGATAGCCGCCACTCGCCAGCATCACATTCATCAAAAACCGGCCCATGCGGCCGTTGCCATCCATGTAGGGATGGATGTACACAAATATAAAATGCCCGAGCACAACGCGAACAGACGGCTCTGTCTCTTCGCGCAGCAGATCAAAGAAAGCTGGCATCGCATCGCGCACTGCTTCACGACTTGGCGGAACGTGCATTGACCGGCGAATAAAAACCGGCCCGCTCCTGTAACCAGCGAGATCGGCAGGACGCAGCAGACCCGCTGTTACCCCCGGCGCAAATATTTCCCTATACCAGACACGGTGGTCATCATCAACGACAGTTCCGGAATTCTCACCTCGCAGGACTGTTTCGATGCTTTCACGCACGGCCTGATAGGTCTGCCAGTAACCACGCGCGGCAAGTGCATTGTGCAGTTCCCGATCATTTTCATCGTCGTCCGGATTCCATTTGCCACCGCGCACACGCTCGATCAGCTCCGGGTTGACACGGTAGCCTTCGATTGACAAAGAATGATAGGCATCAGTGACATAAACATCCTCAACACGCTTGAGATATGCTTTGGTGTCTTTGGGCAGGCCTGGGGCTTTTGGGAACCACTCGATGATCGGGTCCCGCATGTCTTGCCACATCAGACGGATGCGACTGACATAAGGGGATTGTTCGTGTACTGGCAGGATTATCGGACTTTGTGCCACAAAGGGATCGCTTTCCCGCACTGTGTACCCGGCTGCATGCATGGTGTTTATGATATCGTCGGCGATTCGGTTACGGTCGATATTACGGAACGCGCCTGCCAGCCGTCCGGCAATGACGCTGTGTCCGCCTTCCAGCAGGCGGTCCAATACTTCGGAGGCATCCCGCACCATCGACAATGCGGCACGCATGTCGGTCGGGTTCTGCCTGAAATATCCTGGAGCGCACGCAATCAGGGCCATCGGTAGCGAGAACAGGCGTAGCCCGTCCTTCACTTCTATATCCTTGTCTTCCGGTATCGATGCGCGGACATCGAGCAATGATGTGTCGTGTGGCAACGTCGTGATGTTATTGCGCGCCTTGGCGGCCCGCACCAGTAATTGGCGCGGTATGGTCCAGTTTTCGGCATGGAGTGACAGGGACTGTTCCGGCGCCAGACACCAGTCCTTGCCCTTAAGATGTTGGAGATAGGCAGCGCAGAATGGCCAGAAGGAAGCATACCAGGAGGCGCTTTCCCCCGCCGTCTCGTCCGGGTGGGCCGGGATGTACCAGCCCTTGATCACCTCTTGCAGAAAGCTATTCCGGGTCAGGCGCTCCCGATGGGTCCGCGTCAGGTCGCCAGAGCGTATAGCCACCATGCCGCACTCTTGAAGCTCGTGGAGCGCCTCAAGGGATTCAGCCAGTTTTTCCGAAAGTTTTGCCATGGTCGTTGTTCATCTGTTCGCTCATTACGCTGAGCGTATATTCGCTTATCACGTTGTATCATAATTCGCTTATTGTGTCGATCAGATATTCGCTTTTACACTGCCCCGCTTCCGCGGGAATGACGAAATCCGGGGCGGGCTGTGGGTTTTCGCAGGCGGGCACAGGAACCCGCCCCTACGATTGCGGTTGAGGGATGTCCCGCTTCCGCGGGAATGACGAACCGTTCCTAATCGTTGAAGTAGCCGATGATCGAACCGGACGCGCCGCTTGCGACCGCACCAACCACCGCAAGTTTCACTCGTTCGTTCAAGCTGCTGCCAATACCGGCAATTTCTGCACCGGTCACAGCGCCATCAATCGCACCTCTCACATCGTGCGCCACTACAAGCGAAACGGTATCGTAATCGGCTCCCTGCAGGTAGTCGTTCGCATAGGCAACGCTTTCCATCAGGATTGCGGCGATCGTGCGCGCCACCGCATCGAGTTCCCCGATCGCGTCGTTGTAGATCCGATTGATCTCGCCAAACAGGGTTTCCAGTATCTCGAACCTGAAAATTTCCGCTATCAGTGACTCGAGCTTTTCAGACTCCTGCATGGAAACCAGTTCCTGTTTCTCGAGAACACCAAGCGATTGACTGAGATCCTCTTCCGACAACGCCGACTCTCCGTCCTGTACCCTGCGCGCATCCAGCCGGCGGCGATGCATCTTTTGTACCTCCATCTCCGTGAGCAATCGTTGCGCTTCCCCGGATTCATGAGCCGTTGCGATTCCCTCCACTCCCACCGCCGCAACTTCTGATTCGACCGCCATTGCGGCAAGCGTTTCTCGGCGTGTCCCTGTTGGTGTTGCCATCATAACTCCCTTTGATTAGTATTTTTATGCTGCGATCATACCACCTTACGACTGGAGAATGTAAGGAAAATGCTGTCCGTGCCGCAATCTACAGGCTGGAAGCCTGGGGCGTACAGAACCGGGGACAAGGTTCCGCGGGAATTGTAAATGTTCAGTAATTCGTTGACAGAATCGAGTGATATAGAAACCCGACTGTGGAAGCGAAGACATGCGAAACAATAGCCAAGACAAGACCCTGTATCGAAATTACATCGCCAAGTGGAGATTCATGATCAGCCTTCAACCAAGCTACCGCCCCATAGATTGTATTATGTTGATAGAGGGGTTTCCGGGTCGTGAACTTCCTCAAATTCCCCAAAAATTTCTTGACATCGGCTACCCTCAACGTCGTCTTGACTTCAACCACAACGACTTCCTGACCGTTTTCCGCGATAATGTCATATTCATAATTGTCGTCCCGGCTTCTTTTCTTGACATTGATGGAAGTATTTTCAACCGGAATGCCCTGTTGATTCAGAATCGCAATCAAATCCCCCTCAACCAGACTCTCCATCAGAGTTCCCCATTGGGTGTTAAACAGGGCTTCGGTCTTTTTCAGTTGCTTGTCGGTTTCTTTCTGACTGAGACGAAGCCCATCAATTCCCCGAATTGTTTCTTTCAGGATTTTCCAGATTTCGTCGGGAGTGGATACGGCGGTGGTCGGCATTTTGATATTCCTTTATGTTTATGGTTGGTCATTATATCAGAGAGCGGGCGGGCACAGAGACCCGCCCCTACGCTCCCCGATCAGTGCCTGCCCCCGACCTGATCGGGGGCCGGGGACAGGCTCCTACGATTGCGGGCGGGGGATGCCCCGGACAACCACATCCGACTTGACCGGATTTGAAATCGCGGGGGACCTGATCACCAACGCCCCCACCCGGACTTTCAATTAATTTCCCCTATAACGTAATCCGATGTTGTATCATCGCCGTTCAAACCGGTTATCCAGACATGACATTCAATACTGAATGATCAGCGATCACGCCCATCAATTGTAGTTTACCCAATGCTTGCCATGTCCCTGACGCTGGCGCTTGTATCGATCTTTTTATGGCGCAGGCACACACATTCCACATTGTTCGCTGTCCTGATTTCAATATTGATATTCGGTTCGTTATTCTTATCCGGACTCTGGTACTTTTCTGATTCCGTAACCGGAGCCGGTATCGATGAATCGATATCCTGGCATCTGTCGGCGAATATGGGCGGCGCTGCCTGGGAGGATTTCAGCGGTCTTATCATTGCTGCGCTGATTTACCTTGTTGCCATTTCAGTAATTTCATTCATTGCCTGCAAGTGTTTCCAAAGAGGGAGGAACAGGTTGCATAAAAGGAAATACTGGATTGGCGCTGCATTTATTACACTCCTGATGTCCTACGGTCTGAACCCGGCCGTTGCCGATCTGTATTTGCTGTATCAGTCCAGTTTAAAACGGACCGCCTCGAAGGAGGCGCCTGATTCTTTTGTCAAAAGCGCGCCGGTACAGTTTGCCGGCAAACCCAGGAATATCGTCTGGCTGTACCTGGAGCAAATCGAACGAACCTATCTGGATGAAAATCTGTTTCCGGGCCTGACGCCGAATCTGCGCGCCCTGGAGGAGGAGTCCCTGAGTTTTACGAATGTCCACCAGGTTTACGGGACGGGCTGGACTGTAGCCGGTATGGTAGCCAGTCAATGCGGCATCCCTTTGGTCACGCCAAGCGGCAACGAAAGCGCAATGACCGGTATGGATCAGTTCCTTCCTGGAGCGGAATGTCTCGGTGATATCCTGAATGAAGCCGGATATGACCTGAATTATATGGGAGGCGCTATCCTGTCTTTTGCTGGTAAGGGCCAGTTTTATCGGACTCATGGTTTTGACCGGGTTGAGGGATACCGCAAATTTGTGGACACTCTGGATGATCGGAGTTATAAACACGCCTGGGGACTTTACGACGACAGCCTGTTCACGCTGGTCAAACAGAGATTTGATGAGCTGTCTGCAAGAGAGAAGCCATTCGGGTTATTCCTGCTTACGCTGGATACGCATCACCCCAAAGGATATATCGCAAAATCCTGCAAGGATCTGGTTTATCAGGATGGAACCAATCCAATACTCAATGCGGTACATTGCGCCGACAGGCTGGCAGGTGATTTCATCCGGTATGTGAAGGACAGTAAATTCTTCGAGAACACCCTGTTTGTGGTTTCGTCGGATCACCTGGCCATGCGAACTACCGCCTCGGAGTTAGTTGAGACGGGTGAGCGGCGTAATTTATGGATGATTTTTGACAAGAATACAAGTCCGGGGAAGATTACCAGGAAAGGGTCTACCCGGGACGTTGCTCCTACCTTATTGAATCTGATGGGGGACAACGTTGAAGGCTTGGGTTTTGGCCGGGACATGCTGAAAGACGCACCCACGTTATCTGAATCAGAGGAGTCGGTTGATGAAATGCTGACCCGGAGCCGCGGCTACCTGTCTTCGCTATGGGACTACCCTCAAATTTCCGATGGCTTCCTGGTTGATCCGGGAAAGAAGCGATTGGCTTTTGAGGATAGACACATCAAGCTTCCAGCGTTATTTGTATTGGATAAAACCCTGGGGGTGAAAGAAGTACGGTTCCCCTCCTACCACTCCACATTACGCAGGCAAATTGGAAATCTGGATTATGACCAGCGTATTTTGTGGGTGGACAAATGTTCACAAAATGCCTGGTTGGCGCCGATTACACCGTTTAACCCGGATAATTTCTGCGTGGTGTACGGCGCCTTGGGAAACGAAAAGCTCGATCGCATTACGCTGCATGACAACACCACCAGCATCCGTATTTCCGCACCCGGGAAATTATTTCGGGCAGCACCCGCCAGCCCGGCATTCCATGAAAAAAACCTGTCCATGCTGGACGAAATGATTCTATTGGATCCTTCGTTTGAAGAGAGCGAACGAATCCCTGAATCCACGCTGGACGGAATCATTCGATCCTTTACGTCTGACGGGATTCGGGATAAGTCAAAAGATCTGGCTCGCGGTCACGTTGTCCTCAAGTCCGCCGGATTCAAATGGAGCCGCTCGTATATCACTTCGGGACGCTCGTATATCCTTGATCTTGTGTCGGGGAAAAAGCTGGAGTTGAAGCGCGGTTTAACGATTGTGGGTTTCAGCGTCAAAGCCGGCCCCGTCAAACTCGGCCATATCGACACCTGCGAGCGCAGGGGTACGGTAAAGGACGATGTACCCCTGGATAAGGATTTTCAGACCGTTCTTGAAACTCACGCGGATGAGTTCGACGGATTTGCGATTATGGTGCACGACAGCGCCGTCTGCGGGAATTATGACCTTGAACCGTTGTTTGCCGGGACCGGCTTGAAGCAGTGGGACAAAATTGAATACAGGCAACCCTATATCGCAATTATTTCAGGTGATGGCAGCATTCAGGAACGCCGTGGCAAGGAAGAGTCCTGGCTGCTGGAGGAACTTGAGTTTACCGCAGGGAAACCAGAAGATTGACCCTGTTTTACCCGAATCAGCGCTTTGGCGCAGGGACAGAGCCTGTCCGGAACAACCACGGGGGATGCCATTTCGATTAAACGGCTACAGAACCGTTTTAGAAGCCTGGGAGCGAATCTCTCGTTTGAATAGAGCAACCTTGATCTCTTCAGCCCGCGTGCGGGTCTGGGCAATATCGTAGCTGTTCTGCATCCGCATGAGGGTGTCCATAGAAACACCGAACGCCTTTTCAATCCGCAGCGCCATTTCAGGCGACAGGCGCGCACGCTCGTTCAGTACGGCCGACAGCGCAGCCCGCGTCACACCAAGCGCCTTGGCCGCTCCTGTTACAGAAAGTCCCAAAGCTTCAATGATTTCACTTTTCACGAACCCGCCGGGATGGGCGGGATTCTTCATCCGGATGCCCTGCATCGCATTCATATTTACATCTCAATGATAATCTTCATAATCAAGATCAACAATTTCAATCTCTTCCCGGTCGATCCGGAACGTAAGCCGCCAGTTCCCGGTGACTGACAGACTCCAGGCGCCCTTGCGGTCACCGGTCAGCCGATGCGCCTTCCAACCCGGAGCCATTCGTAATTCTTCCTCCCGCTCCATATCCTGAAGGAAGGAAATGATGCGCCGAAGTTTCTGAGCGACGGCGGGCTGTACACCGCTGATATCGTCCTTCAGGATAAGTCGACGCAACCCCTTGTGGATCACATTCCTGATCTTCATATTGGATAATATCAGACGTGAGTGTATAGCGTCAAGCTACACCACACAAGGACAACCCGGCTTTCAGGAGAAGACCTGTGGTTTGAAATTCTCCTGATTGACGATGCTGGCGCTGCTTCCAGTGGCCCGGATTACGAACAGGCCCTGTTTCTCCGCATAGACCTCCGCATCTTGCACGGCTTTCAACCAAGCTACCGCCCCATAGATTGTATTCTGCTGATAGAGAGGCTTTCGGGTCGTGAATTTCCTTAAATTCCCCAAAAATTTCTTGACATCGGCTACCCTCAACGTCGTCTTGACTTCAACCACAACGACTTCCTGACCGTTTTCCGCGATAATGTCATATTCGTAATTATCATCCCGGCTTCTTTTCTTGACATTGATGGAAGTATTTTCAACCGGAATGCCCCGTTGATTCAGAATCGCAATCAAATCCCCTTCCACCAGGCTCTCCATCAGAGTTCCCCACTGGGTATTAAACAGGCTTTCGGTCTTTTTAATTTGCTTGTCGGTTTCTTTCTGGCTGAGGTGAAGTTCGGCGATTTCCCGGCTGTTTCTTTCCTGAATGGCGGAAGTTCTTTCCAGGATTTTCCAGATTTCGTCTGGAGTGGGTACGGCAGTAGTCGGCATTTTGATATTCCTTTATGTTTATGGTTCCGGTCATTATATCAGAGAGCGGGCGGGCACAGGGACCCGCCCCTACGATTACGGCCGGGGACAGGCTCTGGTTTTGCCGACTTGTATGATTGATTTTCCCTTGTAATCAACCATAACCTGGAACTATACTGCATATAACATAGCCATCACGCCTCTTTGACAATGCGCAACTCTGGTGGCTTTTTTTTATGCCTGCGTTACGGATAAACTCAATGCCTGAAATAAGCCGCTTTCTTGGAATAATTATAGCAATGTATTATAACGATCACGCCCCTCCCCATTTTCACGCGCAGTATGGCGACAGGGAAATGAGAGTCAATATTCCGAGTGGAGAAATTTTATCAGGGGATTTCCCGCCTCGCGCCCAACGCTTTGTGCTAGAATGGGTTGGGTTACATAAGGAAGAACTACTGGTCAATTGGAAACTTGCCGAACAAAGAAAGCCGCTAAAGAAAATTGAGCCGTTAGAGTAAAATGAATCCCAGATTGATTAATGCAGAATACATTGATGGCTACAAGATAAAAGTCACTTTTTCCGATGGAGCATCGGGCCTGATAGATCTGGAAAGTGAATTATGGGGTGAGGTATTTGAACCACTGAAAGACCCAAAGATTTTTCAATCATTTTCAATTAATGAAGAATTAAAGACAATCGTCTGGCCCACAGGCGCTGACCTCGCCCCCGAATTTCTATACCAGCAAGCTGTTGCATAACAAACGGCTGCAGGTGACCACTGAATCGTCACTTGAGCCGAGGTGGTCTGGATATCACCAAACAAATCGGACTGGAACAGCTATGCTAAAACTGTTCCGACCTCCATCCGTCATCCCCCCACTGGCTCTCTGGCGGGCTGCGCTCCCCCGATGCGTCACGTAGAGACAGGCCTCTGTGCCTGTCCGGGGCAACCACGGGGGATGCCGTTACGATTACGATTGATGATCGTATTGTGGATTCCCTTGATAAAGTGGAAAAGACGGCGGTTGGGACGTCGGTTAAGGCGCCTCACGGCGAATTAAATAACTGCAGAAACACCGGAATAAGCATGGCCAGCATGGCCAGTGTGACCGCCAGAACAACCCCGTTCTGAATACGAACGGATTTGATCTGTTCCTGAAGTACAGCATGACCGCCCTTGAGTTCGGAGATGTCCCCCTTGAGTTCAGCGATGTCGCTCTTGAGTTCGGTTCTGAGTTCAGCGATGTCGGTTTTCAGTTCTCCTTTCAGTAGTCCCAGGTCCGACTTCGTCGCCAGTTCGGATTCCCGGCTGGAAAACAGGGAAGTAACGACTTCCGCCTGCTCCGGCTGGAAGCCAACAGCTTCCAGTTTTTTGATAGCGGAATGAGTGTCGATAACGTAGCTGTTCATGGGTTCTCCTGTAGTTACCTGATTCTGAACCAGCGCCTATCCTGAATCAAGTGATTTATTCCGTATATGGTTGATTTCAATTCTCGGACAAGCACGGTGCTCCCCGATCTAGCCGGGGACAGGCTCTGCCCCTACGATGATGGTTGAGGCTCGAGATATCGGGTTGTGGATTCCCGCTTCCGCGGGAATGACGAAATCCGGGGCGGGTTGCGGGTTTTCGCAGGCGGGCACGGAGACCCGCTCCTACGCATTGGTCAGTATGTTATTCATAATCCTTGTGGATTTCCGCGTTCGTGGGAGTGATTGGGTGGATGGGGATGCCCCCCACCAAATCCGTGAAACGGATTTGACTCCCCGGAGTGATTGGAGTGATGCGGGCAATAAAAAAGCCACCTTGCGGTGGCTTTTTTGTTTGGCTCCTGGGTTGCAGGAGTTTAGTGGTTTATATCAGTTAATTACGATTGCGGTAGCGCCTGCTGAGTCAGTTTGATAATTTTCTGTATCAGTTCTAGGTCCGTAAACAGCAGTTACAGCGAAGTGGTACGAACCAGCCGCCAAACCAGTGATCATTGCAGATGTAGCGCTTGCATCAACATTAGTATCAGAATCAGCAGCAGCTGGAGTACTACTGATTTCACTACCGCCTGTTGATTGATGCACAAGGTAATACAGAACCTTTGCCGTTGTATCAGGAGCCGTCCAACTCACCATTACAGAACCACTCGTACCGCCACCAGAGTTAGTCTGGGTTGCCGTTGCCGTCGTCATCGTCGGAGCAGCTGGATCGTCTTCGACAACGGTATACGTTACAGATGCTTCCTCATCCATATAATTATCGGCGCCTGAAGCCTCGAAGTTGACAGTCACTTCGGGATCTTCAGGAATATCATCAGGAGCTGTAATGGTTACAGCCTGTTCCATCATATAGTTTGCTCTTGTAAAGGTAAGCGAGTCACCACCAGCACCAATGGTTCCGCCAGTTGTCGGGTCTAACGACACGGCCACCGTCACGGTTTGAAGTGGCTGTTCAGTCAGTGTGACATAGTATGTCAGAGTTCCAGCCGTACCGCCAATGCCGTCGCCTACTGTCATTGAAGTTTGCCCTGCCGACACCATAATTTTAGACATTGCGGGTGGTTCAGTCGGCATCATGGTAGTACCCGGCATCATGGTAGTACCCGGCATCATGGTAGTACCCGGCATCATGGGGGTTGACTGAGCATGAGCGGGAAGGATCACAGAGTTGACCGCCGGTTTAACCCAGGTACTGGGAACGAGAGCGGAGGCGCCGACAACACCGGAGGTAACTCCGATGGATGTCAGGATTTTCCGTTTTGATTGCGAGAGGTTTTCCTGATTATCCTGCTCGATAGAGGAGTCATTCATCTCGGTGTGTTTGGTATTTTTCATCGATGGTTTCCAAATGTAGGTTTAAATATTAGTTTATCAGAGTTTATCAGATATATCTCTAGTCAAATGCTACTCCCGGTGGTCGGAATTTGCAACTCCGGCAAAGCCAGCCTCATAACTTTAGTACTTTTCGTGTACTCTACTGTACTGTATTATTCTCTTTTCAGCAAGTGCGAACATTAAATTAAATTTAATCAAAGGTCAACACTTTTTTTGCATAATTAGTATGAATACCGTGAAATACCTGTGGTTCAACGGTAGTCATAGAAACCGACCCCGGTCTTTCTGCCCAGTTTATTCGCATCGACCATTCTGATCAAGAGGGGGCAAGGCCTGAATTTGGGGTCGCCCATGCCCTCCTGCAACACTTTAAGCACCGATAATACCACATCCAGCCCGACCAGGTCAGCCAGCGCCAACGGCCCGATCGGATGCCTGGTTCCGAGCTTCATGATTTCATCTATCGCCTCGGCGGTGGCAATCCCTTCGTACAGCGTGAAGATCGCCTCGTTGATCATCGGGACGAGGATTCGATTGGCGACGAAGCCGGGGCTGTCATTGGCCAGTATCGGGGTTTTCCCCAAGCTCTGCGCCAACCGGCGGGTAATATCACAGGTCTGGTCATCGGTTTGCAGCGCCCGGATGACTTCAATCAACTCCATCATCGGGACCGGGTTCATGAAGTGCATGCCGATGACTTTTTCCGGCCTGCCGGTCTGCGCGGCCAGCCGGGTCAGCGAAATGGATGACGTGTTCGATGCAAGCGGGGTTTGTTCAGGACATATATGATCGAGTTGTTTCAGGATGGTCGACTTGATGTTGAACTCCTCCGGCACGGCTTCGACCACGAATTGCGCCGCCGACAGGCTGTCCAGCGAAGTCGCTGTGGCGATCCGGGACAGGGCGTCTGCCTTGTCCTGCTCCGAGATCACCTCCTTCTTGATCATTCTGTCGAGACTGCCGCCGATCGCGGCCATGCCCCGGTCCACGGCTTGTTGGTCGACGTCAACCAGGGTGACGAAGAATCCGGATGCGGCGAAAACCTGGGCAATGCCATTACCCATAGTGCCGGCGCCGACTACGCCGATGTTCTTTATGTTCAATTTTACCTCGCTTTGGATTGGTTGTTATACAGGGCAGGCGGGGGCCTGTCCCCACAGGGAGAATATCACGGGTTATTTGTTATTTTCAGCCCGGCCACTTCGGAAATTTTCATGGCCAGGTCCCTGTAATCCCGGTAGGCATCCCGTACTGCCGCAGCATGAGCGCCGATGGCGCCATCGGCGGAGGTCAAGTGAAAGATGGGTTTATGTTTTTCCTGGGACATCGGCGCCAAACTCCGGTAATGACGAATCGTGGCCAGACAATGAACGTCTTCAGCGGGTGTAGGAGGCAACCTATCCGTTTGATCCAGCAACAGTTTAGCATAGCCTTTCGGCATTCTGTTTACCCATTTATCATAAGCCTTGACGGGCCGGTCAAGTCTTACCCCGTGCTGCTGAATTACATATCCTGCAGGCTCCATCATTCCTTCAGGCAGTGGAAAATCCGGTGTTGCCCAATTCCTTTTTCGTTTACCCCACTCTTGTCGCCACTGGTGCAATGTCGGGCCAAGATTCCGCAGTCCCTGAAGTGAAAAAAGATCAGCGGCGAGTGGCACAATGACCTTGTCCGTTGCAATAAGTGATGATCGGTTGATGGCGCCGAGATTTGGGCCAACATCCGAAATAATCACTGTAGCGTCGCACTGCTTCGCGCCATCCTGCATTACGGTCCAAAAACTCGATAAAATACGAAATGACCTGTACAGGCTGCCGCTATCCATCGCATTGGGCCACTGTTCCGAAAGAGCGCTTTCAAAACCGGATAAAGACAGGTCGCCCGGCAAAAGGGAGAGGCTTGACGTAATCTTTCGAATAGCTGGAGACAAGATATCCCCCACTTTCGTCAGTGGTTCAACACACTGGAAAATGGTTGCGCCACAATTGTTATCCCCCCCGTTCCATATGTTTTCCAGTACTTCCTCATCAAGAAATGCGGATGTCAGATTGGCTTGTGGATCCAAATCACAAACCAGAACATCGTACCCGATTTCAGATAACATCCAGGCGATATGGTAGGATAGCGAAGTCTTTCCTACACCACCCTTGTTATTAAAGAAAGTAAGGACCGGTATGCTCATATCGGCCTCCTTTCAATGATTGCCAGTACGTGTGTATCGTTTACCTCGAATTTAATTTCCGGACTACCGTTGTCCTTAAGAGCCTTCCTTGCAATGTCAATACCCACCCCGAAACGCTGCACGAAACCAAGCACTTTCATGGCTTCCGCAAGATTCGGATTACGGTAATCAACTACTCCTGGATATCCGAATTTTTCTTTCGTGACACTGCCGTATGGGCCTCCAGGACTCTGGATTTCAACCCGGTCATTGAACCATGTGATTCGTACGGGCGCATTTGTATTTTCGTAAGACCGATGCATAATCGCATTTCGCAATATCTGCTGAAGAGCCACAAATGGATAAGAATAATACCTGCTTTCTGTAATCGAAGATTTCAGGTCAACCCGAGTGTCACTATGCGCCATCATCTTCTCATCAATTCGTCTGATTACGGTGGACAGGTCACCACTGATTGTGGCTTCATCAATAATGTCGTCTGCCAATCTTTCCCCATCTATCCGAAGAAACTGTACCCAGGCATTGGGAATAAAATCGAGCGGACTCTTGCCCAGCGTCAACAGACCAACAACAGTCGGGGTGGGTTCATCGACAGAAACCACCATCTTCGTTACCGCAAGACGTTCGTTCAGGTTTCGATCATTTGCCTGAAGTGTTTCCGCACTGAATGCCCTGGGAAGATATTCATTTTCAAACAGGGTTCTGTCCAGGGCTGAAATGTCAGCGGTCGGAACTGGAAAGGTGTCAAAGTGTGGGGAATCTGCACGTCTTTTCTCATTGAGAAGTCTTTCATCCTGTGCTGTCGCAATGCCACGCATAGGGCCACTGCGGACAAATATATTCCCCTGATAACGAACCGGAGGGGAGTCCGATGGCATCACAGTAATCACTGCAACTTCGTGATCAGTCAAAGTTCTTTTTTCGACGAACATGGAGGGCGGAGGAACAATCCGACCATCATTTTTGACATCTGCAAGCTGACGCAACAGTTCATCGGTAATATCCAATCCGACAGGTTCTCCCCTATCGTCGACTCCCAAAAACAAGACGCCCGGCTTGCGCGAATCCGGTAAATCATTTGCAAAGGCACAAACTACCTCCCGGATGTCGCGGGAAACCTTTCTAGTCATTCTTCCCTTGAATTCGACCTGGAAACTCTCCCCGTCTTGCAGGAGTTGCTCCAATGCCGTGTCATCCAATCTCATCCGGGTACCTCGTCGCGATTGATCGCAGCGACCAAAGCCATTGCGTCAGGATTTGCATATTGATCTGGCTGCAATTTGATTACCTTGCACCCAACCACCCCGCCCACGATTGGACGGGACATACCTGCAACTATACTCCTGTATTTCGGGTATTTCTACAGAACCCACCTGTCCGCCCTCACCGGGACGGGCGGGCACAGAGACCCGCTCCCCGATCAGGCCGGGGACAGGCTCCTACGCCGTAGATTATGCCGCCGGGATGGGCAGACTCTGAATGAACCTAACCGGCTCGGTAAACTACAATCGTAGCGAGAATTAAAATACCGGCGAAAATCAATGTTGCCTCAATCATTATTTCGTATACCTTATTAATGTTTTGAGCGCTAATATTTCTGCCCAGACAGCAAATAATCCCCACAGTAACACAACCTGAATCGACACTATAGAACTGTATATTTGCAACCCCACTGGAATCAAGGCGCCTATCCCGATAGTACGCAGTGTCACTACTCTCATTTACATCGAATCAGTATATCATAAACCAGGAATCCGCATTACATGTTTCTGCGGTACTGTCCGCCGACTTCGTACAGGGCTTCGGATATCTCCCCGAGCGAGCAGGAGCGGACGGCCTGCATCAATTGTTCAAATATATTCCGGTTGTCGATGGCGGCCTGTCTGACCGCTTGCAGGGCAGCGGTCGAGGCGTCGCGGCGGGTCTCCCTGAATTGCCGCAACCGTTTTATCTGGCTGCGTTTCTCCTGTTCGGTCGATCTGGACAGTCCGATAGCCGCGCCCTGTGGTTTCGGGTCGGGATTGATGAATGTATTGACGCCGATGACCGGCAGCGAGCCTTCGTGCTTGCGATGTTCGTATTCCATCGACTGGTCCTGGATCCGGCCTCTTTGATATCCGGTTTCCATGGCGCCGAGCACGCCGCCCCGCTCTGAAATTCTCTCGAACTCGCACAATACGGCTTCTTCCATGAGGTCGGTCAACTCCTCGATGATGAAACTGCCCTGGTTGGGGTTTTCATTCATCGCCAGTCCCCATTCCCGGTTGATGATCAACTGGATCGCCAGGGCGCGGCGGACCGATTCGTCGGTGGGGGTGGTGATCGCTTCATCAAAGGCATTGGTGTGCAGACTGTTGCAGTTGTCGTAAATGGCGATCAGCGCCTGCAAGGTGGTGCGGATGTCGTTGAAATCGATCTCCTGGGCATGCAGGGAGCGTCCCGAGGTCTGGATATGGTATTTCAGCTTCTGCGAGCGTTCGCCGGCTCCGTAGCGATCCCGCATCGCCACCGCCCATATACGCCGGGCGACCCGCCCCATCACGGTATATTCGGGACACATTCCGTTGCTGAAAAAGAAAGAGAGATTGGGCGCGAAATCATCGATATCCATGCCCCGGGCCAGCCAGGCTTCGACGTAGGTAAACCCGTTGGCCAGGGTAAACGCCAGTTCGCTGATCGGGTTGGCGCCGGCTTCGGCAATGTGGTAACCGGATATCGAGACCGAGTAGAAGTTGCGGATCTGATGCCGGGTGAAGTACTGCTGCACGTCGCCCATAAGCTTGAGGGCGAATTCGGTGGAAAAGATGCAGGTATTCTGTCCCTGGTCTTCCTTCAGGATATCGGCCTGTACGGTGCCGCGTACACTGGCCAGCGCTTCGGCCCTCACGCGTTCCGCTTCCGCCGTGTCCGGGGGTCTGCCTTCGCGCTCGGTGAACGCCTGTTGCCGCTGGTCGATGGCGACGTTCAGGAACATCGCCAGTATGATCGGCGCGGGGCCGTTGATGGTCATGGAAACCGATGTGTCCGGGTCGCACAGATCAAATCCGTCATACAGCGCCTTCATGTCTTCCAGGGTGGCGATCGAAACCCCGGAATTGCCGACCTTGCCGTAAATGTCCGGCCGTTCGTCCGGGTCGCACCCGTACAGGGTTACGGAGTCGAAGGCGGTGGACAATCTCTTGGCGCGGGAATGCTCCGACAGATTGCGGAACCGGCGGTTGGTCTTGAACGCGTCCCCTTCTCCGGCGAACATCCGGGTCGGGTCTTCGCCGTCACGCTTGAACGGGAATACCCCCGCAGTAAACGGGAACCGGCCGGGCAGATTTTCCAGCATCATCCACCGGGCAAGTTCTCCCTGATCGGTGAACTTCGGCAGGGCAACCCTGGGGATGGCCGTGCCCGACAGGGTTTTCCTTTTCAACGGATTGCGTATCTCGCGGTCCCGGACGGTGATGACGTACTCATCCCCGGAAAAGTCCCGCCGGTCCTGCGGCCATTGCTTCAACGCCGATTCCAGTTGCGGGTCGAGCCGGGCGTTGCGGTCTTCGATCAGCCGTTCAAGCGCCGCGGTTTCCGCCTCCGTCCCATCACCGGCCTCCGTCTGCAACATCGACCGGGTCGATTCAAGCTGTTGAATCTGCCGTGCGGCGGCGACCTGTCCGGCTACCCATTGCCGGTAGTCGCGAACAGTACCGACAATGTCGGCGAGATAGCGTTCCCGGCTTTCCGGGATGATCCGGTTCTGGTCGGTCGAGGTGCGTATATCGACCCGGGGCAGGCGCCCGCCTTCACATTTCAATCCATGGTTCTTGAGCTGGGCCAGGATTTCCTGGTACAGCGCCGTGACGCCGTCGTCGTTGAACCGGGAGGCGATGGCGCCGAATACCGGCATGTCTTCGGGGCGGTCGGCAAATGCTTCGCGGTTGCGCTGCACCTGTTTGGCGACGTCGCGCCAGGCGTCTTCGGCGCCCCTGCGGTCGAACTTGTTGACCGCGACGATGTCGGCGAAGTCGAGCATGTCTATTTTTTCCAGTTGCGACTGCGCCCCGAACTCCGGGGTCATCACATACAGCGCACAGTCAACCAGGGCCGAGATACCGGTATCGCCCTGTCCGATGCCCGGCGTCTCGACGATGACCAGGTCGAACCCGGCGGCCTTGCACAGTACGGTCATGGGCCCGATGCAATCGGGGATTTCGGTTACGCTGCCGCGGGTCGCGATGGACCGCATGAAAATGTTCGGATGATTGACCGCGTTCATCCGGATGCGGTCGCCGAGCAGGGCGCCGCCGGTCTTGCGCCGGGTCGGGTCTACCGCCAGGATTGCGATTTTCAGGGAGTCCGCCAGGTCCAGGCGGAAACGCAGGACCAGTTCATCGGTCAACGATGATTTGCCGGAGCCGCCGGTGCCGGTAATGCCGAGAACCGGTATTTTCCGGCCCGGTTCCCGCCAGCGTTTTATCGCGCCGGACAGGCGTTTGCCGGCGGTACGGTTCTGGAGCGCCGACAAGGCTCGGGACAGGGCCCTGACGTCGCCCTTTGCCAGAGATTCCAGGTACTGCGGAGCGCCAGGGTTAGGCGGGGCGAGCCGGACGTGGGCGGCGGTGATCTCGATCATGTGTTCGATCATCCCGTCCAGGCCCATCTGCTGGCCGTCTTCGGGGGTGTAGATGCGGGTCACGCCACTGGCTTCCAGGACGGCTTTTTCCTCGGGGATGATGACGCCGCCGCCGCCGGCGAACACGAGGATATTCTCACCGCCGTTTTTCTTGAGCAGGTCGAGCATGTATTGCAGATATTCGACATGACCGCCCTGGTACGAGCTGATCGCGATGCCGTGCGCGTCTTCCTGCAACGCGACATCGACGACTTCGGCGACCGAGCGGTTGTGCCCCAGGTGAATGACTTCGACCCCCCGGGACTGGAGAATCCGGCGCATGATGTTGATGGCCGCGTCGTGACCATCGAACAGGCTGGCGGCGGTCACGAATCTGAGATGTGCGCTGGCCCGTGTACCGACTTCCGTCAAGCCGGCAGCGGCCAACTGATCAACTCTGCCCAAAATATTCCTCGCTTAAGGATATGGAATCTGATAGGGTTATACGGTACATTACGTTTACGTAAACGTCAACTGCCGCATTTTCAACATCGTCATCAACCACACTGTAACACGATTCAAGCACGCCCGGTCGGATGTCCTCAAAAGCCACCTACAGCATATCGGATTTAGCCCGGCATTTCGCTCTTACCCCAAGAACCATCCGGTTTTATGAATCCGAGAAGCTATTGTCGCCCCGGAGAGAAAAAAACAAACGGGTTTACAGCGAACGCGACCTGGTCCGCCTGAAACTGATCCTGCGGGGAAAGCGGCTCGGATTTTCCCTGGCGGAGATCAAAACGACGATGCAACTGTACGATACCCATCCCAACGAGTCGGAGCAGTTGAAATTCGTGCTGCGCACCATCCGTGCCCACAAGCAGGAACTGAAGCAGAAGCAGATGGATATCTCCAACACCCTGGATGAAATGGATTCGGTAGCCAAACAGGTGCGCAGGAGGCTGAAAGAACATTCAACCCGAGAAACAACATCGTGAGTCAATATAAAGTACCGGTACGCGACATCATGTTCGCAATCGAGCACCTGGCCGACCTCAAGGGCGTGAGTTCGCTGCCCGATTTCGAGGAGGCCACGCCGGAGGTGATCAATGCCATCCTGGTCGAAGCCGGGAAGCTGGCCGAAGAAGTCCTGGACCCGCTCAACCGGGTCGGCGATCAACAGGGCGTCAAGCTGGAAAACGGCAGGGTGCACACGCCGGATGGCTGGGTGGACGCCTGGCGGCAATTCATCGAAGGCGGCTGGAACGGACTGGCTTTCGATCCAGAGCGGGGCGGCATGGGACTGCCCTGGCTGGTGGCGACCGCAGTCCAGGAGATATGGCACTCGTCGAACATGGCGTTTTCGCTCTGTACGCTGCTGACCCAGGGCGCAATCGAGGCCATCGAACTGCACGGTTCCAGCGAACAGAAGGATATTTACCTCAGGAACCTGATCCATGGCAACTGGGCCGGCACGATGAATCTGACCGAGCCCCAGGCCGGCTCGGACCTTGCGCAGGTCAAGACCCTGGCGACGCCGAACGGGGATCATCATCTGCTCACCGGCCAGAAGATTTTCATCACTTATGGCGACCACGACATGACCGACAATATCATCCACCTGGTATTGGCGCGCACCCCCGGTGCGCCGCCCGGCGTAAAAGGAATTTCACTGTTCATCGTACCCAAATACCTGCCTGGCGAGGACGGCGGCTGGACGGTGCGCAACGACATAGAAACCCTCTCCCTTGAACACAAGCTCGGCATCCACGGCAGTCCGACCGCGGTGCTGGGCTACGGCACCGGTCAGTACCGTGATCCTGCGGGCGCCGTCGGTTACCTGGTCGGAGAGGAGAACCAGGGTATGGTATACATGTTCACGATGATGAACATTGCCCGCCTCGCGGTCGGCCTGGAGGGCAACGGGGTGGCCGAGCGCGCCTATCAACAGGCGGCGTGGTTCGCCGGTGAGCGGGTACAGGGTACGGCGATCGAGAACCCCGGCGGCGAGCGCGTGACGATCATCAATCATCCCGATGTCAAGCGTATGCTGATGCTGCAGAAATGCCGGATCGAAGGGCTGCGTTCGCTGGGACTGGTCCTGGGCGGCTCATTCGACAAGGCGCTCAAGGAGTCCGACCCGCAGGCGCGGGAATTCGCCCAGGCCATGGTCGATATACTGACCCCGATCATCAAGGGCTACATGACGGAAATCGGCCTGGAGAATGTATCGCTGGCATTGCAGGTGCATGGCGGCATGGGATTCATCGAGGAAACCGGCGCGGCGCAGTATTACCGCGACCAGCGCATTACCCCGATTTACGAAGGCACCAACGGCATCCAGGCGCTGGACCTGATCGGCCGCAAGCTGGTGCGCGACAATGGACGGATTGCGCGGATGGTGATCGACCATATTCGTGACGATATGGCGAATGTGGATCAGCCCGAACTGAAAAAACTGCATGACGGCGCCCTGTCCGGCCTAGACGACCTGGAGGCCGCTATTGAAACCGTGCTGTCCATGGCGGCGGATGACATGCGCAAGCCCGGCTCTATTGCCGACCCGTATCTGCGGCTCTGGGGCGCCGTGTGCTGCGGATGGCAACTGGCCAGGGCGGCGGCGGCGGCGATGACGCTGGACTCAGGAGACGACCCTTTTTATGCCGCCAAGATCGAGACCGCCCGTTTCTATTTCGCTTACGAAATGCCGAAGGCGGCCTGTTACCGGAGCATCATCACAGAGGCTGCGGGTCCCATCGCGCGGATGGATGCCAGCGTGTTCGAGACGATACAGTAACATGTGGCCGAACCTTGAGTTTCTCGAATCGGTCGGGATCGAGGCGCCGATTATCCAGGCGCCGATGGCCGGGTCAACCGGGTCAGCGATGGTGGTTGCCGTGTGCCGGGCCAGTGGGCTGGGCTCGCTGCCCTGCGCCCTGCTCGACGCCGGACAGATACTTGAGGAAGTCGCGATCATCCGTGCGCACACTGACAAGCCCTTCAACCTGAACTTCTTCTGCCACCGGCAACCGGAGGTCAACCCCGGCCAGGTCGAGGCATGGCGCAATACCCTGGCCCGCTTTTACCAGGAAACCGGGGTCCGGATGCCTGACCCTGAACCCGGCGCCGGGGCGCCTTCAGGCCGCCGCCCTTTCAACCGGGAAATGTGTGACGTGGTTGAACAGGTACTGCCGAAAGTGGTCAGTTTTCATTTCGGCCTGCCGCAGGACGATCTGTACGACCGGGTCCGGGCATTGGGATGCCTGGTGCTGTGCTCGGCAACCACGGTCGAGGAGGCGGTCTTTCTTGAATCAAAAGGGGTGGATGCGATCATTGCCCAGGGGGTTGAAGCGGGCGGGCACCGCGGCATGTTCCTGGAAAAGGATATCAGCAACCAGCCCGGTACCATGGCGCTGGTCCCCCAGATCGTCGATGCCGTTTCGGTCCCGGTAATCGCTGCCGGTGGTATCGGCGACAGCCGGGGGATCGCGGCCAGCTTTGCACTGGGGGCCAGTTGTGTACAGATCGGGTCGCTGTTCCTGTTTTGCAGGGAGGCATTGACCGCAAGACTTCACCTGGAAGCATTGAACAGGGCTGCCGACAACAATACCGTACTGACCAATCTCTTCACCGGAAGACCGGCCAGGGGCATTGTCAACCACCTGATCCGGGAAATCGGTCCGATGAACGGTTCGGCGCCGCCCTTCCCCCTGGCAGGCGATGCGCTCGCTGCGCTCAAGGCGGACGCGGAAGCGGAGTCGAGCAGCGACTTCACTGCGTTGTGGGCGGGTCAGGCCGCGGCGATGGGGAAACCGTACCTGGGACTGTCGGCGACCGATGTGGTCGATAAGCTGATCGAACCGTTATCTTTGTAAGAACCGCAATCCGCCGCCGGCCAGCCGCCGGTCAGCCGCTGGTTAGCTGCCAATCAACCGCTGGTCAACCGCCGATCAGCGTCGAAATCACGTTCGCCAGACCACGGGCGAACTCGCTTTCCAGCGGGAAGGAAAGCATCCCCAATACCGAATAGCCGAGCAGCCAGGGCATCAGGTAAAACCGGATCATATAGAAAAACCAGGCTACGTACAGGGGAACCAGCGCATCGATCAGAAAGCCGGGAGTGATCGGAGAGAACAGTTTCAGGATCGGGTTGGTATATTTGACGAATACGCGCATGAAGAAGAACGAACTGTCTTCGCGCAGGAAAATACTCATCCCGAACCGGCCGATCAGGGTCCACATGATCATCCCCATGATGTAATCGAAGGTCAGTACCCAGGCCGGAAATTCACTGTACATGTTCAGTCGGTTTCAGCGGGTTTCAGGTCGGCGTCATCAGTGGGGCGAAAAAAAATGCCGGGGCGAACCCCGGCATTATCTTGACTGAAAACAATTTCAGTAAACAGGTTCAGTGGGAAGAACCCAGTATCGTCTTGCCCGCAGGCACACGGATTTCATCCACCATGGCCTGGGTTTCGGCGTCGGGTTCCTCAGTCATCAGAGAAACCGCAACCATCGCAATCAGGCTCACCGGCATGCCGATCATTCCGAATCGCAGATGGTCGATACCGATCCACGGATCCATCCCGGCGAACCGGACCAAGTACAGATACCAGGTTCCCGCGACGAAACCGAATACCATACCGGCAATCGCGCCGGCCCGGTTGGCCCGTTTCCACCAGATACCGAGAACGATCGGGAAGAACAGCCCGGAACAGGCAAAGTCGAATGCCCATGCCACCGCCCCGAGGATACTGGTCAGTTTCAGACTCGCCACAAAGGCGCCCGCAGCCCCGATCACCAGCAACAGAGCCCGAGCTACTAACAGGCGCTTCTTGGTTTCCGCAGCCGGATCGATGATTTTGTAGTACAAATCATGGGACAGGGCGTTTGCAATCGCCAGCAGCAAACCATCTGCCGTTGACATCGCCGCCGCCATACCGCCCGCAGCGACCAGGCCGGATATAACATAAGGCAGACCGGCAATTTCCGGGGTGGCCAGCACCACGATATCGCCGCGCATGAAGAACTCGTTGAGTTGCAGGATGCCATCGCCGTTGCCGTCGATAACCTGCAGGAAGCCAACACTGCTCCACTTCTGCACCCATTCCAGCGCATTCACTTCGGTGATCGCCTTGCCGATGATCCCGGTTGCCAACTCAGGGTTAAGCAACTGGAGCTTGGTAAACGTCGCCAGCGCCGGAGCGGTGAAATACAACAGGAAAATGAAGAACAGTGACCATGCAACCGACTGTCTGGCTGACCTTACGGAAGGAGTCGTGAAGTAGCGCATCAATATGTGCGGCAATGACGCCGTACCGGCCATCATGCACAGCACCAGGGTGACGAACTTCCAACTGTCGCCCGCGGCTGCAAAAGGAACGCTCAATGCCTTCAGACCAGCTTTCGCGCCGGTAACCGCTTCCAGGGTGCCCAGGCCATGCATCGCTTCCAGTTCGGTGATTTTCATCACTGCTTCGCCATAAACCAGTTGCGGAACCACGCCGAAACCCTGCTTGTTGGACATCCAGAACACCGGCACCAGGTAAGCGATGATCAATACGATGTATTGCGCGACCTGGGTCCAGGTTACCGCACGCATACCGCCGAGCATCGAACACAGCAAAATACCGAGCAGTCCAAACCAGACACCCACTTCGAATGGAATCTGAAGCGCACGCGAGGCGATGGTTCCGGTTGCGTTGATCTGCGCGGTCACATACGTGAACGAAGCGACTACTAGCACCACCACTGCACAGAAACGGGAAAGGTTGCCGCCATAGCGCGTACCGATGAAATCCGGCACCGTATAGCAGCCGAACTTGCGCAGGTAAGGCGCCATTAACGAGGCGACCAGTATATAACCGCCGGTCCAGCCGACCACGAACGCCAGATATCCATGCCCGCCGAAGTAGATGCCTCCGGCCATGGCGACGAACGAAGCACCCGACATCCAGTCTGCGGCGGTAGCCATACCATTGAAGACGGTAGGCACCTGGCGGCCGGCAACATAGTACGTGTCGACCTGCATGGTTCGGGACAGCCAGCCGATAGCGGCGTAGATAAAGACGGTAAAGGCCACGAACAGTATGCCAATGGTATCGGCTTCCATTCCCATTTGCTCGAACACGGCCATAAGCAGAATGAATATCAGGAACCCCCCGGTATACATCCCGTAGATCTTGGGTAAATTTTCAATAAAATTTTCTTTTAGATTTCCTTTCATCTTCTATTCCTCCGCAAAGCCAGTTTCCTGGTCGATTTTATGTTGCGCCCATGCGAACCAGAAAATAATTACTACGAAGATAACTTCTGAGCCCTGTGCGGCCATGTAAAAACCCAGTGGGAAGCCCATGAACGAGACTGCGTTCAGAGCGTCGGCAAACCAGTGTACAGCGAAAGAAAAGACAAACCATAAAAACAGGGTGATGATCATCAGGCGCTTGGTGCGCGTCCAATGCTCAACCCTTTGGTTGGAATCGGTCATATATCCTCCTCTATAAATTGAATATAGGTGTTTAAGTTAGAATTTTTGTTTTTCCGCAAGTGCGGAGAAAAGAGGACTCCCAGAATTTGCTGCTTGGCTATGGACTCCCCCACCACTGATACTAGATGGAGTGGAAAAAAATTGCAACTGTAAAGATTCAAGTGGATTTCCAGCGCTCATTGCCCAGCCCTTGGGGGGGGATCTTCCGTTGATTCAAATATCGGCTCAAACCGGGTCCGGAGCCAGCTTCAGATTCAGCATTCTCAATGTCGCCTCGATCCCGGCGAACACCTGGTTCGCATCAATGCCGCGGGTCCTGAATTTTCTTTCCCCATCCTGCCAGGTAATGAGACATTCGACCAGTGCGCTGGTCTTGCCGCCCTTCGGTATCCGCACCTGGTAGTCGACCAGCTCGGGAAATTCGAACCCGGTTCCATCCAGAACCTTCTTTGCAGCGACGATAAAGGCGTCGAATCCACCATTGCCGGTACCGGTGGATTTCAGCGTTTTGTCGAACACGCGCACGCTGATGCTGACCACGGAATCAAGCCCCAGCACGCTGGTAATCGAACAATTCAATAACTCGATTACCTTCTCATCCCGGGTCTCCAGCACATCGGCTATGATCAGGGGCAGGTCCTCCGGGGTAATGATTTCCTTCGAGTCGCCCAGCTTGACAACACGCTCAAGCACTTTCGACCGGTTCTCCGACGAAAGGCTGATGCCCAGTGTTTCGAGGTTTTTCTGCAATGATGCCTTGCCGCTCATCTTTCCCAGTGCATAAGAGCGGGTCCGGTTGAAACGGTCCGGGCTGAGACGGGTCTGGTAAAGGTCGCCTTTCTGGTCGCCATCGGCGTGTATGCCGGCGGTCTGGGTAAACACGTCGGTGCCGATAACCGGGGCATTCCCGGCTACCATTTTCCCGGAGAAATTTTCGACCATCCGGCTGATGTTGTAAATCTCGTGCTCCTCGACCGACATCCGCGCCCCCAGCTTATCCCTCAGTACCAGGCAGACTTCCGCCAGGGAAGCGTTCCCGGCGCGCTCGCCAAGGCAGTTGACCGTACAATGAATCGAAGCCGCGCCCGCCCGGGCAGCCGCCAGGCAGTTCGCCGTTCCGAGACCGTAGTCATTATGGGGATGAAAGTCGAACCGGCAACCGGGGAACCGGTCAATCATGTCGGAAAAACTGTCATGCACCTCACCCGGAGACATCACGCCGAGCGTATCGGGCAACATGAAATGCCCTATCGGCATGGATTGCAGTTGCCCCATCATGTCAAAAACATACTGCGGGCTGTCAACATAGCCGTTCGACCAGTCCTCGAGGTACAGATTGACTTCCAGTCCCTGGTCGGAAGCATATTCGACGGTTCGGCATATCCCGTCGAGATGTTGCGACAGGCTCTTTCCCAACTGTTCCCGGCAGTGCTTTTCACTGCCCTTGGTAAGCAGGTTCATCACTTTTCCACCGGCCGAAGAAATCCAGTCCGCGCTGCGCGTGTGATCGACAAATCCGAGGACTTCGACCTGACCCAGGCACCCATTTTCATTCGCCCATTTATTGATGTTCCGCACTGCCATTCGCTCGCCGTCGGATATTCCGGCGGACGCGATTTCGATGCGGTCTACCTTGACCGAGCCCAGAAGTGACCGGGCAATGCTCTCTTTCTCGGAACGGGAGAACGAAACTCCCTGGGTCTGTTCGCCATCGCGCAGGGTCACATCGACAATCTTGACGGCAGGGTTTGTTGTTTGCATGGTTCGGATAAATGAATTTTCAGACAAACCGGATATTTTAACCGTATCCGTTGACATGTCCATCATTATGTAGGGACAACCCCGGATCGCTTGCGGGGCTGGCACAGGGGCCTGCCGAATTTCACTCCCCCCTTGAGGGGGAGTCGACGATACAAGGGCATCAGCCCGCTGGAGAGTCGGTGGGGGGATGACGGGCGTAGGGCAACCCCCCGTGGTTGTCCGGGACATCCCTCGACCCTCATTTCGTCATTCCCGCGGAAGCGGGAATCCACATTACAATCGTCAACCGAACTCGTAACGGCAACGCCCGGATTGACGCCTGATTGTTCACCCTCATTCCCCGCCACCGGACCAGGCTTCGAATTTCGCCTTACTCTGATTGCCGAACAACCGGTCGCACAATTCCGGCATCCCTTCCATTGCCATTAATTCCTCGTGCCTGTACAGCAGCGCCAACCTCGAGCGCCGCCGCAGGAGATCGGCCAGTGTCACGATCATTTCACGATCCCGCAAATGATCAATCTCGCACAGGCGCAGCCCGGTTCCGGCAATGGCCGGAGCCGCCAGGTCCGGATTTTTTACGATGGCATCCAGCATCGCCCCGGCTTCCTTTCCGTAACGTCTCCATAACCGCTCAGCCAGGAGTTCTCCGGTGTCGAGCGCCCGGTCATCGGCAATGCCGGCTTCCCTGGCCCGCGCCAGGAATGCCGCCCGCGCTTCCGTCCCCGGTTGAACGAACCAGCGCGACGGCCTTCGCGCCAGCATGACCCCAAGCCTGGAAGCCTGTCGGCTGACTTCTTCCCCGACGTTGATGCAGTCCGTCAACTTCCCCCCAAAGATGCTGATCTGCCGCCTCGAACTGTCTGTCTCCACCACATGCCTGCGTGAGAGATGGAGAAAATCCATGGCCGCATCGGACCCTTCAGGAACCACCAGAGGCCGGACTCCGCATCGCTCCGCTATAATGTCCGATCTGACCAGCGGTCGCGGCAGATTCAATCTGGCATTGATATTGGACAGAATATAATCCCTGTCCTCGTCGGTGACGGCTATATCGGGCGAGTCCACGCGGGTATCGGTCGTCCCGATACAGGTTCGGTTGGCCATGGGTATGGCGAAGAACATTCGGCCATCATCGGCGAAAAAAGTCAAAACTTTTTCGCTGTCCCCGATCCGGGGAACGATCAGGTGTATGCCTTTTGACAGGATATGATGGTGGTTCGTCTTGATGTCCGCGGCTGCATTCAGTGTATCGACATAAGCCCCGGCCGCATTGATCAGCACTTTGCAACGGATGTCGAGATTCCGACCGGAAACGCCGTCCTTCGCCATGACCCGCCATTCCTCTCCCTCCTCCTGCAGTTCCACCGCCTCCACGTAATTGGCCGCAAGACAGCCGTGGTCCAACGCCGAACGGATGAATCCGAAAACAAAGCGTGCATCGTTATCGAACAGGTAAGCGTCCGAATGCTCCAGCCCCCCGATACTGTGATTCGTATCGATGATCGGCTCCACGGCCCCAATCGCGCCGGAACGCAAATAGCGGGGCGGGCGGGTATATCCCTGCCCTATCAACCAGTACAACCAGGCTCCGGCCCACAATACCACGGGGTGGCGACGGAATCCGCGGGGAATCGTGGTCAGAAAACGGATTTCCCGGATGGCGCAGGGAAATTGCCGCATCAGACCATTGCGCGACTTGCACAACTCCGCCACCAGGCCGAGTTCATAACTTTCCATGTACTTGATTCCACCCCAGATCAGGTTGGATGAATGCCCGCTGGTGAATCCGGCGAAGTCCCTGGAATCGATCAGACCGACTTTCGCTCCCCGCGCCGCCAGTGACGCGGCGCACACGGCGCCGTTGATACCGCCGCCGACAATCAGGACATCCAGGGGATTCCGGGACAACGCCTCCATATTTTGTTCACGCAACACCATCCCTCAGTTGAATCTTCTGACCGGCAGCCGATCAAACCCACCTGAACACGAACAGGAACCAGGCCACGGAAATGCCCAGGGGAATCCACAAGGGTGTGCCCACGAGTCCCAGCCACAGCAAATGAATAAACCCCGTCCCGAGCCATGAAATGAACAAGCGGTCGCCACGGGTAGTGTCGATCCTGAATATTCCACGCCGGGGATTGCCGCCGGGGCTGAAGGCCTCCCAAATCCCCATCGCAGCCACGGAAAACACCAACACCAGGAAAAACGCGCCCGTGGGCCAGGTCCACGCCATCCAGGTCAAATCGAATAAGTCGCTCATGAACTGATCCCCTAGACCCGGCCCAGCGCGAAGCCACGGGCGATATAATTCCGGACGAAATAAATCACGAACCCGCCCGGGACGATGGTCAGGGTTCCGGCAGCGGCCAACAAGCCCAGTTCATAGCCCGATGTACTGGCGGTCCGGGTCATGGTCGCTGCAATGGGTTTGGCATCCACTGCGGTCAGGGTCTTGGCGAGCAGCAATTCCACCCATGAGTACATGAAACAGAAAAACATCGCCACCCCGATGCCCGCCGCAATTGTCGGGATGAAAATGCGGATAAAAAACCGCCAGAATGAATATCCGTCCAGCCAGGCGGTTTCATCCAGTTCCTTGGGCACTCCGGACATGAAACCTTCCAGTATCCAGACCGCAAGCGGGATGTTGAACAGGCAGTGGGCCAACGCCACGCCGATATGGGTATCGAACAGGTTAATGGCGGAGTAGAGTTGGTAGAAAGGCAACGCGAACACCGCCGGCGGCGCCATCCGATTGGTCAGCAGCCAGAAAAACAGGTGTTTGTCACCCAGGAACCGATAGCGGGAAAACGCGTATGCGGCCGGCAGCGCCACCGCCACCGAGATCAGCGTATTCATCACCACGTAGCTGATGGAGTTGAGATAACCCGTGTACCAGATGGGATCGGTGAATATCTTTCGGTAGTTATCCAGGGTGAACTCCCTGGGCCAGAGGGAGAAGACGCCCAGGATCTCATTGGTGGTCTTGAACGACATGCTGACCAACCAGTAGATGGGCAGCATCAAAAAGACGATGTAAATCGTCATGACGAGGGCTTTGCCGGTACGGTTTTGCATGGATTACTGCTCCTCGTTCCGCATCATCAGGGTGTAGAACACCCAACACACCAGCAGCACAACCAGGAAATAAATCAGTGACATGGCCGCCGCTGGCCCAAGATCGAACTGACCGAGGGCAATCTTCACGAGGTCGATGGACAGAAACGTGGTGGTATTTCCGGGGCCGCCGCCGGTCAGCACGAACGGCTCGGTGTAGATCATGAAACTGTCCATGAATCGCAGCAGTATGGCGATAGTCAGGACCCGTTTCAGCTTGGGCAACTGAATGTACCAGAAGACCGCCCAGCCACTGGCGCCGTCGATGCGCGCAGCTTGATAGTAAGCATCCGGAATGGAACACAATCCGGCATAGGCCAACAGCGCCACCAGGGAAGTCCAGTGCCAGATATCCATCACCACGGTAGTTACCCATGCGGCTACCGGCTGCTGGGTGAAGTTGTAGTCGATTCCAAGGCTGTTGATGGTTTTGCCCAACAGGCCAATGTCCGGCAGGGCGAAAATATTCCACATGGCCCCCACTACGTTCCAGGGAATCAGAAGCGGGAGCGCCATGAGTACGAGGCACACCGAAACCCATATCCCCTTGCGAGGCATGCACAGAGCCACGGCGATGCCCAGTGGGACCTCGATCAGCAGTATGGTGAACGTGAACGCCAGTTGCCGCATCAGCGAGGCATGGAATCGTTCCGAGGTCAGTACCTCCTGGAACCATCTCACGCCTGACCAGAAAAACAGGTTGTTGCCAAAGGTTTCCTGGACTGAATAATTTACCACGGTCATCAACGGGATCAGGGCGTTGAACGCCACCAGCGCCACAACCGGCAGTACCAGCCACCAGGCTTTTTGGTTGCTGAACCTGTTCATGCCTGCGCCTGGGGCCGGTCAACCATCCAGCCGTCGAGATAACAATGGGTATGCCGCGGGTCAAAACGAACCGCAGGCTGTCGGTCAGGGATTTCGCCGCCTTCGGGGATGATGATTTTCAGCCGTCCGCCCCCGGCCTCCACGTCCACAACCTGGTGTCTGCCAAGATCATCCACCTTGTTGATCCGAACAGGAATGCCATCGTCATCGAACCGCACGAATTCGGGACGCACGCCAAGTTCAAACGTTCCGCCGCGCAAAGAGGTGTCCGGCAAAGGTCCGAAATCATGATCCAGGCACCGCAGCCGACCGTCCTTGCAGGCGGCTGGCAACAGGTTCATGCCGGGAGAGCCGATGAAATGCCCCACGAATGTGTGCCGCGGACGCTCAAACAGTTCTTCCGGTGTCCCGACCTGAACCACCTTGCCCTCGAACATCACAACGACCCTGTCGGCGAAAGTCAACGCTTCGGTCTGATCGTGGGTGACATAGATCATGGTAGCTCCGACCTCTTTATGGAGCTGCTTCAGCTTGGAGCGCAATTGCCACTTCAAGTGCGGGTCGATGACCGTCAGAGGCTCATCGAACATGATCACATTGACATCCGAGCGCACCAGGCCGCGGCCAAGGGAAATTTTCTGCTTGCCATCCGCGGTGAGACCGGATGCCCTCCTGTGCAAGGTATCAGTCAGATCAAGCATCGCCGCGATCTCTTCTACACGGGGCTTGATTTCCGATACAGGAACACCCCGGTTGCGCAGAGGAAACGCCAGGTTGTCGTACACCGTCATGGTGTCGTATACCACCGGAAACTGGAATACCTGGGCGATTTGCCGCTCCGATGTGCCTACGCCGGTAACGTCCTCACCGCCAAACAGCACCTTGCCTTCTGTCGGACTGAGAAGGCCGGAGATGATATTGAGCAGCGTGGTCTTGCCGCACCCGGACGGCCCCAACAGGGCGTATGCGCCGCCATCCTCCCAGACCTGATTCAACTCCTCCAGGGCCCACACCTGCGCCTCACCCCTGGGCGCCGGATAGCTGTGGCGGATACTCTTGAGTTCAATGCGCGCCATGTTCAGTACCTGATCAGCCGGTCGTTTCCGTCAAAGTAGAGCGCCTTGTCCGGATGCAGGTACAACGTTGTCCGGTCACCACTTTGAAAACGGTGAATGCCATGGGATTCCGACACCCAGTCATTTTGCTCTACCGAAGCATGAATCACGCTCTCCGATCCACTGAGTTCGGCGATAATTACCTGCCCATCGATGGCCACCGCATTATCCGCCATAGCATGCAGGGTCAGGTGATGGGGGCGGATCCCCATCGTGTAGGACTGGTCCGCCAGGGATTGCAGGGTGGCGGGAACAAGCCAGGAAACATTCTCACTGAGGTGAAACCGGTCCCCTTTTTTGCGGACTGCGGACATGTTGATGGGAGGATCAGAAAAAACCCGGGCGCTGGTAAGATTGGCCGGCATCCGGTAGCCTGCCGCGGTTGGGCCGAACTGGGTTACGTTACCTTCGAAAAGGGTGGCGGTGCAGCCACCGAGCATCAGCGCTTCCATCGGCTCGGTGGTAGTGTAAACCACTGTCGCGCCGCTGTCGGCGAACAGCTTCGGCAGCTCATCGCGCAATTCCTCCCGAAGCTTGTAGTCCAGGTTGGCCAGGGGCTCATCCAGCAACACCAGGCGCGAATTCCTGGCCAGGGCGCGGGCGATGGCCACGCGCTGTTGCTGCCCGCCGGACAACTCCAGGGGGTAACGTGTGAGAAAACTGTCGAGCTTCAATAGATCGGCGAGTTTTTCCACCTGTTGCCGGATACGGGAGCGATCGACCCCCGCCACCTTGAGCGGAGACGCGATGTTGTCGAACACGGTGAAGTTCGGATAATTGATGAACTGCTGGTACACCATGGCCACGCTGCGTTTCTGCACGGACACTCCGGTGACATTCTGCCCTTCGAACCAGATTTCTCCGCTCGATGGTGTTTCCAGTCCGGCCATCAGGCGCAGCAGCGTGGTCTTTCCGCTCAACGTGGTTCCCAGCAGCACGTTAAACCCGCCCTCCTGCAAACGCAGGCTGGTGGGGTAAATATGGGTTTCGCCTCCGACTATGCGGGTGACCTCACGAAGTTCGACAGTCATCGTACAAGCCGGCTCAGTCGGCGTTGGGGGAGTTGGGGGCGTCAGGGGCACTGCTGACCATGCGAACGTCGTTAGCCAGACAGTATTCCAAAACGGCTTGCGGCGGTGGCTGGTCGCTGACGAAGTAGTCGACCTGGTCCAGGCTGCCAAGCCTGACCGGCGCCTTGCGCTGAAACTTTGTGCTATCGGCTACCAGGATTACGGAACGGGCGTTGCGTATGATGGATTGCGCCACCCGAACCTCGCGTATGTCAAATTCCAGGATGGCGCCGTCCTCGTCCAGTGCGGAGCACCCAATCACGGCGTAGTCCACCTTGAAGCGATCGATGAATTCTTCGGTGGCATCACCCACGATGCCTCCATCTTCGTGTCTGACCAGCCCCCCTGCGGTCATTACCCGGGTTGCCTTCGACCGACGCAGCGTGTTGGCGATGTTGATATTGTTGGTAATCACCAGGAGACCGCTGTGTTTGGTGAGGTGGGCAGCCACCCGCTCAGTGGTGGTTCCGATGTTGATGAACATGGATGCGTCATTGGGAATGATCGACGCCGTCAACCAACCGATGTGTTCCTTGCCCTCCAGATTGACGAGCAGACGCGTCGCATAGTCCAGATTCGCCAGTTCCCGTTCACGCGGTGTAGCGCCGCCGGGGGCCACCGCTCCGCCATGCACCCTTTGCAACAGATTCCGATTGCACAGGATGTTCAGGTCTCGTCGGATTGTCTGCGGCGTGACCCGGAACTGATCCGCCAATGATTCCACCCGGCCACTGCCGCGACTGCGGATATGGGCCAGCAACGCACGTTGCCTTTCGCTGATGAACGCTTCGGTTGAAACGTCGGTCATTTTGGAATCTGTTTAATGGTGGCGTTTTCGATATTATAAAAAATGCGGGCCGCCTGCAGACAGGACAGCCCACACCTCAATCTACCCGATTATTGCCAGTTTTTGATCAGGTCCTCGTAGGCAATGGTTTCTCCCTGCGGTTTTTCGTTGACCTTGGGCTTGGGTGAACCGGGTTGATCCAGCCAGTGCTGCGGGTCCATCTCCTCATTAAGCCTGGGGCCGCAACCGCCGTACACGTTGGCGGCCTCGTCCGCAGCCTGCATCCGGGCCATGACCTGATCCATTTCACCAGCCAGTCGGTTCATGGCTTCCTGGGGCGTGAAAGCGCCGGAATTCACGTCTCCAATCTGCTGCCACCAGATCTGGGCCAACTTCGGATAGTCCGGCACATTGACACCGGTCGGCGACCAGCGGACCCGGTCCGGGGAGCGATAGAACTCCACCAGCCCGCCAAGTTTCGATGCGCGCTCGGTGAAAGATTCGTGATTGATGGAGCTATCCCGGATAAAGGTGAGACCCACATGGCTCTTCTTCACGTCCACTGTCTTCGAGACCACGAACTGGGCGTACAGCCAGGCCGCCTTGCGGCGATCCACCGGAGTGGACTTGAACAGGGTCCAGGAACCAGCGTCCTGATAGCCCAGTTTCTGCCCTTTCTCCCAGTACGGACCATGCGGGGATGGCGCCATCCTCCAGAGTGGATTGCCCTCTTCATCCACGGTATTGTTGCCGTCACTCATGGGGGCCACCATGGATGCGGTGAATGCGGTGTACCAGAAAATCTGCTGTGCCACATTACCCTGGGAAAGCGCCGGCAGAGACTGGTAGAAGTCATAGCTCGCAGCGCCCGAAGGGGCATACTTGCGCAGCCACTCGTCCCACTTGCGGATGGCGTATACCGCTGCCGGGCCATTGGCCGCCCCGCCACGCGAGACACTGGCGCCGACCGGGTTGCAGGTGCCTGCCTCCATTCGGATACCCCACTCATCCACCGGAATACCATTCGGCAGGCCCTTGCTGCCAGCGCCCGCCATGGAGAGCCAGGCATCGGTCATGCGCCAGCCGAGATCCGGTGCACGCTTGCCGTAGTCCATATGACCATATACCCGAACGCCGTCGATTTCCTTCACATGATCCGTAAAGAATTCTGCGATATCCTCGTAGGCGGACCAGTTCACCGGCACGCCCAGGTCGTATCCGTACATCTCCTTGAACTTCGCCTGCAGGTCTTCACGATCAAACCAGTCCTTGCGGAACCAGTAGAGGTTGGCGAACTGCTGGTCAGGAAGCTGGTAGAGCTTACCGTCTGGACCGGTTGTGAAGGATTTGCCGACAAAGTCATCCACGTCCAGGCCGGGATTGGTGACGTCCGCGCCGTCGCCGGCCATCCAGTCGGACAGATTCACCGCCAGTTGCAGACGGGAATGGGTACCGATCAGGTCGGAGTCATTGATGTAGGCGTCATACAGATTGCGGCCAGTCTGCATCTGGGTCTGCACCGCCTGCACGACTTCACCCTCGCCCAGCAACTGGTGATTGACCTTGATGCCGGTAATCTCCTCGAAAGCCCTGGTCAGCACCTTGGATTCATACTCGTGGGTCGGGATGGTCTCGGAGAGCACATTGATTTCCATTCCCTGGAAAGGCTCGGCGGCCTTGACGAACCATTCCATCTCCGCCAACTGCTCATCCCTGGAGAGCGCCGACGGCTGGAATTCGTCATTGATCCAGGTTTCCGCTTCCGCCGTACCGGCGTTCGCGGGGCTCTGGATTATGCATGTCGCCACGGCGGCGGCGACCACGGATTTCATTTTCATGTTAGATACCTCGTTGGTGTAAATGGCGTTCCCGGCCAGCAGGAACCTGGCGGACGGTAATTTGTTGATACTCAACTATACGAATCCTAACACGCCTAAAACGAAAAAAAGAAAGAATATTTGTTTTCAAATGAAAATAAATCCTGCGAAAAGAGTTTTCGTAACCATTAATATGAAAACACCCTCATTTCGTCATTCCCGCGGAAGCGGGAATCCACATTTCAATCGTCAACCGAACTCGTAACGACAACCCTCTGTCCCTGCGAACGCCGTTGTAGGGGCGCCCCCCCGTGGTTGTCCGCTGTCCGCTGTCCAATTCCGATCAGGAAAAAAGGGCCGCAATGGCCTGCGGGTTGGACGGGAAGTAATGATGAAGCCAGGTCAATGTCAGTTTCCCCGATTGCCAGAACGCTTCACCCTGTCCGCCATCCTGTTTCTGCCCGAACCCATCGGCAACACGGTCCGGGTCAATCGGTTCAAGCGTCGAGTGATGGAACGAGTGACCTCGAATCTCGCCATATCCATAGTCGATTTTCTGCAATCCGACACTCTGGAATTTGCCTCTCAGCGTGCAGGTTGAATCGAACAAGCCGAATCCTGCCCCGGTTTCCCCGTCCTTGCCGGTGATGGCATGACAGGCGGCCATCATTCCGCCGCACTCTGCGAGAATCGGTTTGCCTATGCGGTGGTGTTCGTGGAGGCGGCTTTTTACGCGCTGCGCCCCGGACAACTTCTGCAGATGCAGTTCAGGGTATCCTCCGGGCAGCCAGACCGCGTCGCACCGGGGCAGCGGTTCATCGTTCAACGGCGAAAAATAAACGATACAAGCGCCGAGTGATTCGAGCAGGCTGATGTTTTCGGGGTAAATGAAACTGAAGCCGGCATCGCAGGCCACCGCAATGGTTCTGCCTGCCAGCAAGGCGGGGGGTTGAATCTGGCGGACGGCCCGGAACCCGACCTGCCGCAGCGGAACATCGATCCCGAATTCATCCAGCGCTCGTGCAGCGTGGTCGAGTTGCCGGTCCAGCCCTTCGATGTCGGCAGCCTGGACCAGCCCGAGATGCCTGTGCGGCAGTTCCATTCTCTCATCCCGCCGGATGCTGCCCGCATAGTCCTCACCGACCGATTCGCGCAACAGGCGATCATGGTTGTCACTGCCGACGCAATTGCCGATCACCGCTGTGATCTTCGCCTGGTTTTGATTTTCTTCCTGATTCCCTTCCTGATTTTCCTCCTGATTTTCTTCTGTCTGCCCTTGCGCCTGTTCTGTCCGGTAATTTTTGAGCCCCTCGACGATGGCGGCGGCGGTCTGGGCATATTTCGCGACATTCATCACCAGGGTAACCGGCAACCCGAAACGTCTTGCCAGTTGCATGTTGTCGGGATTGTTGTCATGCAATCCCATCAGGCTCTCCACCAGGATAATGTCGTTTGCGGCTGCCGCCCTGGCCAGCAGGTCGCGGCAATGCGATTCCCCCATCATCCACAAATCGAGGTTATAAACGCGCTGCCGGGAGGCAAGCTCGAGTATGGTCGGGTCGAGGTAGTCCGGACCGATCTTGAAAACCCGGACAGTTTTACCCTGATTGACGAAGCGGCGCGCCATCGCCGCGGTCAGGACGGTCTTGCCCTGCCCGGAAGCGGGAGCTGCAATCATCGTGGCGAGGCGCCTGTGGGAGTTCTGTGGCAGACCTTCAGGTTGGCTCCGGGGGATACTTTGAAGCAGATTGGAAACCTTGTGGCCTTCCCGCCCCGATTCATTGGGGGGCGTAGCAAAAGAGGATGCGCGGGTGCAGATTTTTGTTGGTTTCGGCATAAATTCACGCTGTTTGTGTTGATATTATGGCATACTTGAGGGTGAATGAAGAAAAGGAAAAACTGGGCAAAGGTGCGGAAACAGTGTAATATTGCACCAGTTTGATTATTTCTGTCGAGGGTAAACCATGTCGAGACAAAGCATATCCTTCACTGCTCCAAACACCAAATGGTTGAAAAGAAAGGTTGACATTGAAGACGAATACAGGAGCAACAGTGAGGCTGTAAACGATGCCATACGAAGGATGCGAGAGGCTGAGGCTCAAAATCAAGTATATCCGAACAAAACTCATTGCATCAGAACAAAGCGGATTTACAGATCTGACCCGCGAGCAAATCCTGCAAAAATCCAGGGAAGAATTGCGGGAAAGTTGACACGGTAGAGATTATGAGTGTTTTGGGACGACAGAACAGGGATAAGTGGCTTTAACCCATCCATGGAATTCGTATCGATCTACAGTTTGCTGACGCTGGGTTTCGGCCTGGGGCTGGTACATGCTCTGGATGCGGATCATATCATGGCTGTCTCCTCGCTGGCTTCCGCCAACAACGGTGATGACCGTCGCCGCCTGGTTCGCCGGATGCTGGGATATTGCTGCCGCTGGGCATTCGGTCATGGCGCCATTATCCTGTCGCTGGGATTATTGTTCATTCTTACCCGGATACAGTTGCCCGCCTCGGCCGCCCTGCTCGCGGAAAAGCTGGTCGGTGTGATTCTGATCGCACTCGGCGCCTGGATATTCTGGCAAGTCTGCCGCAACCGCCTGACCCTGAAAGCGCATCGCCACGGCGATGTCACCCACATGCATTTATCCACACCCGGCGGGCAACATCATCATCGACCAATCCTGATCGGGGCGGTCCACGGTCTGGCTGGCAGCGCCCCTGTGCTGGCGCTGATTCCGGTTGCCGGATCGGCGCCGGTTGGAACAGGCATGTTAGCCGGGGTGATGTATATCGTCCTGTTCTGCCTGGGTGTCCTGGTTTCGATGCTGGTTTTCGGATTGTTCTTCGGACGGTTGCAGAACTGGATCGCGGGCTTTGGACAGAAGCTGTTCCATACCAGCCGGTTGCTGATCGCCTCTGCTTCGATTGGAGTCGGGGCATACTGGTTGCTCCATTAGCCCCGGGTTTTAATTGCTGTTGGCGATGCGTGACGAGACCCCGGAGAAAAAAACCAGGCTGCGCAGCGGGTTTACCACGGGCGCCTGTGCGACGGCAACCTCGCTGGCTGCCGCCGACCTGTTGCTGAATGGCCGCAGGACCGAAACCGCAACCATCCTGTTGCCGAAAGGCCGGCAAGTCGGATTCAGACTGGAAGAATGCAGGTTGCTGAACGACGGTTGCGCCCGCGCCAGCACGATCAAGGATGCAGGCGATGATCCGGATGACACCCACGGCGCTACGATATTTGCGCAGGTCGAATTGTCGGACAATCCGGGGGTTCGGTTTCATGCGGGTCAAGGCGTCGGTACGGTTACCCGGTCCGGGCTGTCGCTTGGCGTAGGTGAGGCGGCCATCAACCCGGTGCCGAGGAAAATGATGACCGGGCATCTCGAAACCCTGGCCGGGAAAAGCGGTTACGGTGGCGGCTTCGAGGTTACAATCGGCGTTGTCGATGGAGAACGGATTGCGTTGAAAACGATGAATGGCCGTTTGGGTATTATCGGCGGGCTCTCGATTCTTGGAACCACCGGCATCGTCCGCCCCTATTCCTGTTCCGCATTCATTGCTTCGATCCATCAGTCGATCGATGTTGCCCATGCCAATGGGATCGATCATATTGCTGCAGCGACCGGTTCGACCAGCGAAGACTATATTCAATCCGCCCTCGATCTGGACGATATGGCCGTGGTGGAAATGGGGGATTTTGCCGGAGCCGTGCTCAAGCATCTGCGACGGGTGCCGATGAAGAAACTGAGTATCTGCGGCGGCTTCGGCAAGATCAGCAAACTGGCGGCGGGTCACCAATCGCTGCATAGCAAGGATTCATCCATTGATTTCAGGTTCCTGGGGGAACAGGCGGAAAAAGCAGGCGGCAACCGGGATTTGAAAGACAGAATCCTGTGCGCCAATACCAGTCTCGAGGCCCTGGCCTGGTGCCAGGACGAGAACCTTCCGCTGGCCGATGAAATCTGCGCGCTGGCCAGAGAGACGGCCCTTAAAGTATCCAGGCGCCACTGCGAAATCGATGTATACACGCTCGGCAGAGACGGAGCGCTGGTCGGTTCCTCGACCCGGATTTGATGAAGATTCTGATTCTGGGCGGGATTGCGGAATCCAGGGAACTGGCCCTGGCATTGATCGAAGCCGGTCATCAGGTGATTTACAGCATCGCCGGCCTGGTTCGGCAACCCGACCTGCCCTGCCCTGTTCACAGCGGCGGGTTCAGCGGCGATCAGCTTGACGGGGTGCAGGGGCTGACCGGGTACTGCCGGACAAACCGGATTGACCTGTTGATCGATTCGACCCATCCCTATGCAGTGAACATCTCTGCCAATGCCGTGGCTGCGGCAGCCGATGCAGACATTCCGTGCTGGCGATTCGACCGGCCGGGATGGAACCGCGATGATCATCCGCACTGGCACGACTATCGGCAGTGGTGCGACCTGTTGCCGCAGATTCGCCATTTCCGGCGTCCGTTTTTTTCAATCGGGGTCAGCGCTCTCCGGTTTGCCGGCCAGCGGCCGCCCCACCAGCAGTGGCTGGTACGCAGCGCCAGGCCTTTCGAACCGGTCGAGGGAATCATCCAGGTCAATGCCATCGGACCATTCGACCTTGCCGGGGAACTGGATTTGATGCGGCGATACCGGGTTGACGCGGTGATCAGCAAGAACAGTGGTTGCAGTCGTGTGGCGGCCAAGCTCGATGCCGCAACCGCACTCGACATCCCTGTTTATGTGCAGGAACGGCCCGAACTTCCCCCGGTTTCTCACAGTTTCGGCAGGATTGCATCGTTGATTGCGGCGGTTGACGGCGGTTGACGGCGGTTTGCGGCGGTTTGCGGCGGTTTGCGGGCAGGCACGGTGACCGGCCCCTACGATTACGGTTGGGCGCGGGATGGCGTTTGATCTGTGGGCGCCCATAATCTTTCCGCATGCTTCGCGGGGTTGACGAAATAAGAAATTGTGGACTTTTTATTCCCGGCGATTCCCGTTAGAATGCGGGGGTGGTCAGGGAATACGGTAAATTGCCCCATCAAGCCGTAGCTGCCCCCGCAACTGTATGCAAGGTGTCACCCACATCTTCGCCACTGGGAAAATCCGGTAAACCGGTTATTCCCGGGAAGGCCTGGCGTGACTATACCTGCAAGCCAGGAAACCTGAACACAGCGATCTTCACTGACAACGGGCCGGGTGAGGCCTTTTTTGAGTAAAACCGATGAATCGATTCATTCTCTTTTCCCCCGAGCGAATAGTCGGCGCGGGCCGCGGTCTGCCGCGTGGATGATTACCTGAAAGACCCTGCCCGGATCGAGGAAAAATCCTTCGCGATGATTCGCGAATCAACCGATCTGTCCGGGTTTTCCGAGTCGGAACGGCAAGTGGTGATGCGGCTGGTGCATACCTCCAGCTATCCCCAGGTCGCGCAACAGGTTCGCTTCAGCCAAAATGCGGTGGCTGCCGGAATCGCTGCATTGAACGCAGGCTGCGATATCCTGTGCGACACCGAAATGGTCAGACAGGGGTTGAGTAAACGCTTCCTGGACAAACCGCCTCATTGTTTTCTGAATGACCGGGCGGTGTCCGGTCTGGCCCGGCAAAACAACCAGTCGCGGTCGATGACCGCGGTGCAATTCTGGACGCCGTATCTAAAGGACAGCATTGCGATTGTCGGCAATGCCCCTACTGCGCTGTATCGCCTGATGGAGATGCTGGAAGAAGGCGCGGCAAAACCGGCGCTGGTGATCGGGTTCCCCGTGGGTTTTGTCGGCGCTGCCGAATCCAAGCAATATCTGGTCGATCATCAACCCGGACTCGGCATCGAGTACATCACGCTTCCGGGCAAAAGCGGCGGCAGCGCACTGGCGGCGGCGGCATTCAACGCGCTGGCCCGGTTAAGGCGGGGGATTCGTTGTTAGCGCCGGGCACAGCACCGGAGGAAGCTTTGCCGACGCTGATCGAGTGGCGCGGCCCAGCGGTCAGCGTGGTCAGTCTGGGTTGCGGTGAAAGGGCTCTGCTGTCGGAGTCAGCCCTTGCGGACTTGAAGAAAGCGGATCTGATCTACGGCTCGGAACATCACTTCCACGAGATTGCGGATGTAAAAAGCGCTGCCCGGAAGGTGGTATTTCCTACTCCGCTTTCAGCGTTGCGGGAACTGCTCGATGCAAACCAGTCGGCCCGGATCGTGGTTCTGGGTTCGGGCGATGCGCTGTTTTACGGGATCGGCAACTGGCTCGGGCATTGGATTGCAAAAGACAAACTGCGTTTTCATCCGAACATTTCAAGCATTCAGAGCTGTTTTCATGCGCTCGGCCTGCCCTGGCAACAGGTGGAAGTGGTCAGCCTGCATGGACGGTCGCTGGACACCCTGCGCCGGCATATCAGACACCGTCATTCGATCGCGGTTTTTACCGACCGGGACTGCGGCCCTGTGGCCATTGCCGCGGAACTCGAGCGGCAGGGTTATGGTCAATCGATCATCCGGGTGTGCGAAGCCATGGGCAGCCCGGAACAGCGCATAAGGCGGTTTTCGGCGAGCGAACTTGCCGGGTCGGGGCTAAACCTGGCGGACGAGGGGTTTCATGCGCTGAATGTCTGTATCATAGATCAACGGCGCGGCCGGGACGTGGCGGAACCTGTGCTGCCCGCTTTTCCGGGCATTCCCGACCCCCATTTCTCAACCGGAGCCAAAGCCGGGTACGGCATGATCAGCAAACGCGAAACACGTTTGACGATCCTCTCCCTGATGTCCCCGGAAAATGGCGAAATCGCCTGGGATATCGGCGCGGGTTGCGGTAGCGTCAGTGTCGAATGGGCAAGGTGGAACCGCGCTGGCCGGATTTATGCGATTGAACGATCCGCCGCCCGTGTCGATCATATCGTCACCAATAGCGGGCGCTTTGGGACTGGCCTGAATCTGATCCCGGTACATGGCTGCGCACCGGCAGGCTGCGAGGCCCTGCCGGACCCGGATTGTATCTTTATCGGCGGCAGCGGCGGCCCCGGAAAACTGCCCGAATTGCTGGACTACGCCTGGCAGCGGTTGAGGCCGTCAGGGAAACTGGTCGCCAGTGCGGTAACCGGGCAAAGCGTGGCCGCGCTGACCTCCTTTTTCGACGACAAGCCCGCTCGCGAGTGGATCACGCTCAAAGTCAGGAAAAATCTGCCCGGAAGCGCGGCCGCGAGAGCGTTGAAACCGGTCACGGTCGCGAAATGCATCAAACCCCCAAAGCCCCGGTAATTTCCGGCAACCGTTGACCATGACACTGACAATGACATCACCCGACAACAATTCATCAGGCCGGTTTTATGGTATCGGGGTCGGACCGGGCGACCCGGAATTGCTGACTCTGAAAGCCTGGCGCCTGATCCGGCAATGCGATGTGGTGACTTACCTGTCCAGCGACCGGGGCTATTCGATGGCGCGGGAGATTGCGGCCGACGCCCTCGTCGATCCGTCCAATCCGGGGCAGCAACAGAGGGCTTTCGTGATGCCGATGTGTGAAAACCGGGAGATCGCCAATCGGGTTTACGATGAGGCCGCGCATACTATTGCAGGCCATCTGGATGAAGGCCGGGATGTGGGCTTTCTGTGTCAGGGGGATCCCTTGCTGTTTGGTTCGTTTTCCTGTCTGCAGGATCGGTTGAGCGGGCAATATCCGACCTTTGTAGTGCCGGGCATCAACTCGGTCAATGCCTGTGCCGCGCTGACCGGAACAGCGATGACGCGGCTGACCGAAAACCTGGCTGTGATTTCGGGGCGCAGGGATGATGACGACATCCTCGACACGCTGATCCGGTTCGACAATATCGCGATCATGAAGCCAGGCCGCCGCCGGGCCAGGATCCTCGAATTGATCAAGCGTTCGAATCGATCCGAAGAGGCCTGTTATATTGAATATGCCGGACATTCCAGGCAAAAAATCGTGCACGACATCACCTTGCTCGATGACGGCGCAGGACCTTATTTTTCGTTATTCCTGATTCAATGTTCGAGGCCCAATCCGGCATGACCGGCAAACAGCCCACCATCATATTCAGCCTGACCGAACCGGGCCGCGTGCTGGGCGACAGGGTGCTGGCTGCGGTTCCCGACAGCATTCACAAGCACCGGGCAAGTCCGTTCATCGGCGCCGTACAGGAAGATTTCAAGCAAGGTCATGACTGTATTTTCATCTGTGCGACCGGAATTGTCATCCGCGCCCTGGCGCCGGTACTGCAAGACAAATACCGGGATCCGGCGGTGGTGGTACTGGATGAATCCGGTGATCATGTCATCCCGCTTTTATCCAGACATCAAGGGGGGGCGGATGCCCTCGCTCGGCGGATCGCGGACAGCATCGGCGCCCGTTGCGTGACCACCAGCTCAGGCGACTATGGACAACCGGTTTATACGCTCGGTATCGGCTGCGACCGGAACTGCCCGGTCGGGATGATCGGCGAACTGTTGCCGAAAGCCTCCGCCCTACTGGATGTCAGCGAATCGTTCTGTGCCCTGGCCAGCATTGACCTGAAAGCCGCCGAGCCCTGCCTGGTCGCCACCGCCGCAGACCTTGCGCTGCCCTTTCGGACCTATCGGGCAGAGCGCTTGAGGAGCGTCGAGGATCAATTGACGGAAAAATCTGAGATCGTTTTCAGGGAGGTGGGATGTTTTGGCGTAGCTGAGGCGGCAGCCCTGGTTGCCGCCGCGGAGATAACCGGAAACCCGGCCGAACTGGCGCTGCCCAAGCAAAAAAATGCAAGAGCCACCATCGCGGTGGCGCGCAGCTATCTGTCCCGCAGGCCGGATTGATGGCGCGGTTGTTTCTGGTCAGTACCGGCCCCGGTGATCAGTCATTGATTCCGGCCAGGGCGTTGGACGCAATCAAAGCGTCTACCGACCTGGTGGCATACCGCCTTTATATCGACTTGCTGGAGCGGCAGGTCGAAGGACTGTGCGCTGGCAAACAGTGTCACCAGCGCCCTCTTGGAGAAGAAGTCGAACGCGCCAGGCTGGCGCTTGACCTGGCCGCAGGCGGCAGGACCACGGCGCTGCTGTCGAGCGGGGATATCGGTATCTATGCAATGGCGACGCTGGTTCTGGAGTTGATCGACGGTCAGTTGAACGGGGTGCATAACCATCCTGAATGGCTCCAGGTGGATATTGAAATCATCCCTGGAATCAGTGCGATGCAGGTCAATTCGAGTTGTTCCGGAGCATTGCTGGGGCATGATTTCTGCACCATTTCACTGTCTGATCTGCTCACCTCCTGGGAGACCATCGAAAAGAGAATCCATGCTGCCGGAACCGGGGATTTCGTGGTTTCCTTTTATAACCCGGTATCGAAAAGAAGAAACTGGCAACTCAACCGTGCGCGTGACATATTGCTTGAATACCGGTCGGCATCGACGCCGGTGATATCGGGTCGAAACCTGACCAGGGCGGATCATCAGACCAGCATCACCACCCTGGGCAACCTGGATGCCTGCGAAATCGACATGTTCACCTGCGTCTCCATTGGCAACAGCGAATCCAGACATATCATCAATCCCGGCCTGAACCGCGAATGGGTCTACACTCCGCGCGGTTATGCGATGCAACCCGGAGAACCCGAATGACGGTGTATTTCATTGGCGCCGGACCCGGAGACCCGGAATTGATTACGGTAAAGGGATTGAACCTGATCCGGCGTTGCCCGGTGATTCTTTACGCCGGGTCACTGGTCCCTGAAGAAGTCCTGCGGGACGCAGGCGCGCAGGCCGGCGGCGAAGTAACCATCCGGGACACAGCGCCGCTCAATCTTGAGGAAATCATCGACCTCATCCAGACAGCCCACTCCGGGGGCAGGGATGTCGCCAGGGTGCATTCCGGAGACCCGTCCATTTATGGCGCCATCGGTGAACAGATACGCCGGCTGGATCAACTCGACATTCCCAGCCAGGTGATTCCGGGGGTAACCGCAACCAGCGCATCCGCGGCATGGCTGAAAAAGGAACTGACCCTGTCCGGGGTCGCGCAGACGGTCATCCATACCCGCTATGGCGCAAAAACCCCGATGCCCAGGAACGAGAACCTGGACAGCCTGGCCCGGCATGGCGCCACCCTGGCGATTCATCTCGGGGTCAGCCATATCCATAAAATCGTCAAGGAGCTGATTCCACACTACGGCGAAAACTGCCCGGTCGCAGTGTGTTATCGCACAGGCTGGCCTGAACAGGACTTCGTCACCGGAACCCTTGCAGATATCGTCGGCAAGGTTCGGGCACGGAAATTCACCCGTACCAGCCTGATCCTGGTTGGCCATGTGCTGGACCCGGACCGTTTCAACGACTCATTTTTGTATGACCCGGACCAGGCCCATGTCTACCGGCCTAAAATGAAACCCGACCACCCGCGAAAAGTAAAAAGAACATGATGCTCGACAAAACCCCGGCCACCATTGTCACCGGATTCCTCGGCAGCGGCAAAACCACGCTGCTGTCGAATGTGATCAGGCAGGCGAACGGCAAACGCATTGCCGTCATTGTCAATGAATTCGGTGAACTGGATATCGATGCCGATCTGTTGCGAAGCTGTGCACTTGGCTGCGACGATCCCGGCAGCGGACAGGAATCGGCCCGGAACCGCCCCGCAGACACTTGTGCAGACGGAATCTATGAGCTGGCGAATGGCTGTATCTGCTGCACGGTGGAGGAAGAGTTCCTGCCAGTGATGAAACAACTGGTCAATCGACGCGGCGATATCGATCATGTCCTGATCGAAACTTCAGGCCTGGCGCTCCCCAAGCCCCTGGTGCAGGCTTTCAACTGGCCTGAAATCAGGCAGTACTTTACCGTTGACTGTGTGATTACCGTGGTCGATGGCCCGGCCATGGCGGATGGCAGACTGGCGCATGATCCTGACCGGGTGCAGGCACAGCGTCAGCGGGATCACAGCCTCGACCATGATTCCTCCCTGCGTGAATTGCTGGAAGATCAACTGGTATCCGCTGACCTTGTCATTATCAGCAAGACGGACGCGATGGGTGAGAGGCAGATACTGCAGGTTCGCGATGAACTGGAACCGCATGTCAACTCCGGGGTCAAGATGATCGAGGTAAAGCACGGCGAAATCGATGGCGAACTGATCATGGGGCTTCAGTTCGCTGCCGAAGAAAACATCGAAACCGCTCATACTCACCATGACCACCAGCACCGGCACGGCCAGGAGCATGACCACGCCCATGAGCATTTCGACTCGGTCTGCATCGAATTCGGCGAAGTGGACGGTGACCGGATCACCCGCGCCGTCAAACAACTCATACGGGATAACACGATATACCGGGTAAAAGGGTTTCTGGCCCTGCCGGGCAAGACCATGCGCCAGGTTTTTCAGGGTGTGGGCGACCGCATCGACCGTTACTTCGACCGGCTCTGGCACAGTAGCGAAGAACGCCGGGGTAAACTGGTCTTCATTGGCAGAGAACTGAATGCAGAGGTAATCGGGTCTGCCCTGGAAAACAGCGTTATCGACTGACTGATTCCAAAGATGCATTTACTGACAGCCAGACCCGGCGGTTTCAGCGATGAAGAAGGCATCATCGACCTGCAACAGAGCCCGGCGGAGATCGTCATTCTGTCCTCGCAGGATACTTCCCTGGGTCTGCTGGCTGAATGCGCCGATGCGCTGGACGGGCATTATCCGACGGTGCGCCTTGCCAACCTGGCCAACCTGGCGAAACCCGCCGCTTATGATCTGTATGAACATTCGGTTCTGCAACACGCCGGACTGATCCTGGTTTCCCTGCTCGGCGGCAGCGCCTACTGGCAGTATGGCATCGACCGGCTCGAAGCGCAGGCGGCACACCGCAAAATCAACCTGGTTGTGGTTCCCGGCGATGATCAGCCTGACCCGCAGTTGGTACGGATTTCCAATTGCTATCCTGAACAGCACCATGCGATATGGCGTTATCTGCGTGAGGGCGGGAAACACAATACATCCAATCTGTTTGCGTTCCTTAAAGAGCAGTTTTTCGGCCGGGAGGGGGCCGCGCACGGGTTCCAGTCTGTTGTGCCGCCTCCCGCGATGCTGCCTTTTTCGCTGATTCATGATCCGTTGCACCAGTCGATTTCACTTGACCAGTGGCTGACGTCGAGGGACGATTCCAAGCCAAATGCGTTGCTGTTGTTCTATCGCAGCCATGTGCAGTCGGGCAATACCGACGCCTTTGATCGGTTCATCGAAATTCTGGGGGCCCGGTTCAACGTCCTTGCGGTTGCCAGCCTTTCCCTGAAAAATCCGGATTGCATGAGGACAATCAACCATCTGATCGAACAGTCCGATTGCCATGTCGTTATCAATACGACCAGTTTTTCCCAGCATGTCGAGGGCAACGCATCCCTGTCCTCTGAACCGCAGGTTCCAACCCGGCTTTTTGAAAGAAACATCCCGGTCATTCAGGCCATCCTGGCGGCAAACAGCGAACAGGACTGGGCACAGTCCGCCCAGGGGCTGCGCAGCCGCGACATTGCGATGAATGTGGCGCTGCCGGAGTACGATGGCAGGATTATCGGGCGCGCTGTCAGCTTCAAGACCCTTTTTCGCCACAGTGATCAAACCCAGATGGATGTCATCCGCTACCGGTTAAACCCTGAACGGGCTGGATTCATCGCCTCGCTGGCCGCCGGGTGGGCGGCATTGTCGATCAAGCCGAACCGTGAAAAGCGCATCGCGCTGATACTCGCTAATTACCCCACCCGCAACGGCAGAATAGGTAATGGGGTCGGCCTCGACACTCCGGCATCGGTCATCAATATCCTGCATGGGCTGCAGCAGGCGGGTTTTCCGGTCGACGGGATTCCGGACAATGGCGATGCGATGATCGAACGGTTACAGTCGGCGGTGACCAATGATGCGGATACCAACCTGATCAAGGCGTGCAATCAGAGCCTGGCGCTGAATGATTATCTGAAGTGGTTCGGACAACTGCCGCAGACCAATCGTGATCAAGTCATCCAACGCTGGGGAACCCCCGAAAGCGATCCGATGGTCAGAAACGGACGGATCATGGTTTCCGGCCTGCTTGCCGGGGATACCTTTGTCGGCATTCAACCTGCGCGGGGATACAATCTCGATGTGGCTGCCTGCTATCATGACCCCGATCTGGCGCCGCCGCATGGTTATATCGCCTTTTACTTCTGGGTCCGGCACATCTACCGGGCGGATGCGATTGCCCATATCGGCAAACATGGCAGCCTCGAATGGCTGCCGGGTAAAAGTGTCGCTCTTTCACAGCAGTGCTGGCCGGATGCCATTCTGGGGCCGATACCCCACCTGTATCCATTTATCGTCAATGATCCCGGAGAAGGGGCGCAGGCGAAACGCCGCACCGCAGCCGTCGTCCTCGATCACCTGACGCCCCCGATGGCGCGGGCGGAAATCTATGGCGAGCTTCTCGAGATGGAAAACCTGGTGGATGAGTTCTATCAGGCTGCCGGTCTCGACTCCCGCCGTGAAGCTTACCTCAAAGACGTGATTTTACAGAAATTGGCTCAGTCCAACCTGCGCGGGGAGATCGGCGCCGACAATGAGAATGATCAGGATGTGCTGCTTGGCCGGCTGGATACCTGGCTGTGCGATCTGAAGGAATCCCAGGTTCGCCATGGGCTTCATCGGTTCGGGAGGGTCCCCGATCCACATAAACTGGCTGAAACACTGGTGGCGTTGACCCGCCTCCCGCGCGGAGAACGGCCCCAGGATAGCGGATTGCTGCACTGCCTGTGCCATGATCTGGGATTGGTCAACGCAGATCAGCCATTCGACCCCTTGAGATTCGATCCGGCTGCGCCCTGGCGAGGAACACGCCCGGAAATGCTTGCAGCGCTGTGCGGTTCATACTGGCGCACCGAAGCAGATACGCGGGAGCGGCTGGAACTGCTTGCCGAGCAATGTGTGCAGGACACGTTATCCGGCAGACCGGTCGATCCGGTTCTGGTAACGACGAAACCCTTGCTGCAATACATCGTCAAGGCGGTTGCGGAGGCAATCAGCGATTCCGCAAGGGATGAAATCGACAATCTGATCGGAGCCCTGGAGGGGCGATTCGTGCCCGCCGGGCCGAGCGGTGCGCCAACCCGCGGCAGGCTCGACGTACTGCCGACCGGCCGCAACTTCTATGCACTGGACTCACGCTCGATTCCGACCCGGAGCGCCTGGGACCTGGGGAAGCGGTCTGCCGACGAGCTGCTGGCAAGGCACCTTCAGGAACAAGGCGAATATCCGCGCCAACTGGGCATTTCGGTATGGGGCACTTCGACCATGCGCACCGGCGGCGATGACATTGCCCAGGCTTTTGCATTGATCGGGGTGCGTCCGGTTTGGGCTGAAGGTTCCAACCGGGTGATGGACATCGAAGTCATTCCCGGCTTTTTGCTGGCACGGCCGCGGGTGGATGTGACGCTTCGGATTTCAGGGTTTTTCCGGGATGCGTTCCCCAACGTCGCAAAACTGTTCGATACTGCGGTACAGGCGCTGGCCGGGTATCAGGAACCCGGAGACAGCAATGTAGTCCGTGAAAACATCGATCGAGATACCTGCGGCCTGATTGCCGGTGGCATGGACAGCGTACAGGCCGAAGCGCAGGCCCGGTTCAGGGTTTTCGGTTCAAAACCCGGCGGTTATGGCGCCGGGCTGCAGGGGCTGATCGATCACGGGGTATGGAAGGATGGCAGCGATCTGGCCCAGGCTTATGTCAACTGGGGAGGCTACAGTTACAGCCAGTCGCATTTTGGTAAAGCCGCCTTTGCTGCATTCGAATCGCGCCTGGGTCAGCTTGAAGCGGTGGTGCAAAATCAGGACAACCGGGAACACGATGTGCTGGATTCCGATGATTATTATCAGTTTCAGGGCGGCATGAGCAATGCGGTTGAAGTCCTTCGCGGGCAACAACCGATCATTTATCACGGTGATCACTCGAACCCCGCCAATCCCAGGATCAGGACACTGAAAGAAGAGATAAACCGGGTCATTCGCAGCCGGGTCATCAATCCCAAGTGGATCGCTGCGATGCGGGAGCATGGTTACAAGGGCGCATTTGAAATGGCGGCCGCGGTGGATTATCTGTTCGCCTACGATGCCACCACCGCCCTGGTCGATGATTATCAATATGAGGCGGTTACCGATGCGCTGGTATTCGACCCCGAAAACCGGGCTTTCATGGAACGGTCGAACCCCCATGCCCTGAAGGAGATGGCCGAACGATTGCTGGAAGCGCAACAAAGAGGGCTTTGGCAGGCGCCCGGCGACTATCACTCGCTGCTGACCGGAGCCATCCTGCAAATCGACCACATGCTTGAGGGTCTGCCGGGCAGCAGTCAGATAGATGACAGTGTAATCAGAAGCCAGGGGATCGCCAGCGCGCAGACATAGCCTGCCAGCCAGAGCGCTATACTCCTTTCAATCAACCGAATCGTGCGCACAATGTCCGCAGGGGTTGCGCGCTCGCCGACACCGAGGAAAATTTTGTGTTCCGGCACACCGCCATAGACTGCCGGCCCGCTAATGGTGATATCGAGTGCGCCAGCCCCGGCCGCCATCACCAGGCCACCATTCGGGCTCTTGTGCTTACCCGTCTGATTGCGCACGGCTTGCAGGCCATTGCGAAATGATCCCGACAGGGCGAAACAAAGTGCAGTGAGTCGGGCCGGAATCCAGCCAAGCAGGTCGTCGAGCCTGGCCGCAGCCCAGCCGAAGTCGATAAACCGCTCCGTTTTATAGCCCCACATCGCATCCAGCGTATTCGATAACCGATGAATCACAGCGCCGACCGGGCCAAATACGGCATACCAGAACAACGATGCGAACAGGCAATCATTGGCATTCTCCAGCAGCGATTCGATGACCGAGCTGGTGATATTTTCCGCCTCCATGCCTTCGGTCTCGCGACTGACGATCCGGGATACCGACTCCCGCGCCTCCGGTAGATTGCCGGAATCAAGCGGGCATGAAACGGCGCTGGCATGTTCTTTCATGCTGCGCCAGCCAATCACGACAGTCAGGACGAGGAGTTCGAACAATACGCCGAAAACAGACCCGAAAAGCCAGCTTTGCGCCATATAAACACATAATCCCGGTACTCCAACCAGCAGGAACACGACCAATCCGCCAAGGAACCTGTTCCGGGAATTTTGCGAGCCGTGATTGAGTTTGCCCTCGAGCCAGCCTGCGGCATGACCGAAAGCCGCCAGTGGATGATGTCGGGGTTCACCCAGCGCACGGTCACACAGCAGTGCGGCAGCACATACGATAACCGGAGACAACGCGACCAGCAGGGTCAGCACGGGTTTTTCAGACCGATAATGGCAGCGAGTTGCGGGTAGTCCAACTGCTGTTCAAGCATTTCGGCAACCCGGTCGATCTGCTGTTGCCTGAATTGCCGGTAGTCGAATTGATGGTCCTGCCTGGCCTTGAGCCCGGCCCATTCGAGCAAGGCGCGGCGGGCGCTGTCATGGTCGAAAACACCGTGAAGATAGGTGCACAATATCTGGTTGTCTGCTGAAATCACTCCCTCTTTTTCTCCGGCGAGGTCTATGGCCGGGCGCTCCTGTGCCGTCCCTTCGGTGAAGCCGGCATGAATTTCGTAGCCGGTCACTTCAGCATTGCTGTCGATCAGCGTCCCGGACACCCGTTTCAGTTGCTTGGACGGTTGCAGGGTGGTCTCGAAATCCATCAATGCAAGACCGTCCATCGAGCCTGGGTCGCCTTCGATGCCGTGCGGATCATGAATTCTGGAACCGATCATCTGGTAACCGCCGCAAATGCCGATCAGTTTACCGCCATACCTGAGATGTCTGTTGATATAGGCAGGCCAGTCATTCGCAACCAGCCACCGCAAATCATTCATCGTATTTTTACTGCCCGGCAGGATCACAAGATCACAGGCGGCCTTGCAGTCACCCTGTTCGACAAATTCAAGTTCAACCGCAGGGTGAAGCCGGAGCGCATCGAAATCGGTGTGGTTGCTGATCCGGGGGATTCTGGGCACAACCACCTTCAGCTTTTCGGATGCTGATTGCACGGACAATCCCTCCGTGGCTGTCCCACCTGCTTCTTCAAAAATCACCGGGAAATTCCGGTGATCCACCGCATCCTCTGCTTCAATGTGCAATCCCGGCAGAAATGGCAATACACCCAGGGTCGGAATCGAGGTTTTCCGCGTCAACCAGTCAATCCCTGGCTCCAGCAGGGAGCGGTCACCACGAAACCGGTTGATCAAAAATCCCCTGACCTGCGCCCGTTCGTTTTGTTCAAGGCAGTCGAGGGTTCCAGTCAAATGCGAGAACACACCGCCGCGGTCTATATCCGCCGCCAGCAGCACCGGGCAATCAACCGCAGTGGCGAAACCCATGTTCGCGATATCATTTTCTCTCAGGTTGATTTCAGCCGGACTGCCCGCTCCTTCAATGACAATCATATCGTATTGCCCGGCAAGGCGATGATAAGCCGCCAGGGCATGATTGATTGCTGTCTTTTTGAAGGCATGATAATCGACTGCATTCATGTTTCCAATCGACTGCCCGTTGATAATCACCTGCGCTCCCTTGTCACTGTTCGGCTTCAGCAAAATCGGGTTCATGTCGGTATGGGGCAGGATGCCGCAGGCCAGCGCCTGAACCGCCTGGGAACGCCCGATCTCACCGCCGTCGACGGTTACCGCGCTGTTCAGCGCCATATTCTGGGGTTTGAATGGCGCGATGCGGATTCCCTTTTTCGCAAGCAACCGACACAACCCGGCGGCAATGACACTCTTGCCGGCGTTCGAAGCGGCGCCCTGAATCATGATTGCCCTTGCCATTAATTACTCTGTCGATTCAGGAGCCCGTCCAGTCAATTTATTCTCCAGCCTTGACATTATACAGGATCAAGTTACCAACCCACTCTCTCAATTAAAAAGACAGGCAGATTGTCTGGCGTCCATTTACCGGAAGCAGTATCATCGGACCCTGTCCCAGGGGATTGATCACACGACAGGAGACAACCATGAAACGTCAAACCATGAACCCGGATTCGCGCAAGACCAATCCTGTTGCAAAAAACGCGCATCTGTTCAATCAGAGCAGGGTTTTCACGGACCGGAAAAAAGCTGCGAAGCGAGGATATGTTAAATACAAACAGCCCCGGGGTGAATAGCGGCGCACGGAATATCCTTCAGCAGGTCTTTGGCTACGACCATTTCCGCGACCGGCAGGAGTCGATAATAAATGCTGCGGTCGCCGGACGGGATTCGCTGGTTTTGATGCCTACCGGCGGTGGGAAATCGCTGTGTTACCAAGTCCCCGCCCTGGTCCGTCCGGGTACCGGACTTGTGGTATCGCCGCTGATCGCATTGATGCAGGATCAGGTCAATACTCTGAGACAACTGGGAGTCAAGGCCGAATTCCTGAATTCGACGCTGACCCGGCAACAGAAACAGGACGTCGCCGCACGCGTGGACAGCGGTGAAACAGACCTGATTTATGTGGCGCCGGAAAGGCTCTCGCAAGCGGGCACGCTGGAATGGCTGAGCCGGTACAGGATTTCCCTGATTGCGATTGATGAAGCCCATTGTGTTTCCCAGTGGGGTCACGATTTCCGCCCTGACTATTTGTCTCTGGGGCAATTGGGCGCCTGTTTTCCCAATGTGCCGCGAATGGCGCTGACGGCAACGGCCACACCCCGAACCCGCCAGGAAATCCTGCAGAATCTGCAACTGCATGAACCGGATGTTTATGTCAGCAGTTTTGATCGACCGAATATTCGCTACAGCGTAGCGCCCAAGCTGGAAGCAAAAAATCAACTGATCCGGTTTCTGGAAAATCATCGGGCTGACTGCGGCATCGTTTACTGTCTTTCGAGAAAAAAAGTAGAGTCCACTGCCCTCTGGCTGAACCAGCGTGGCTTTAACGCCCTGCCCTATCATGCCGGTCTACCGGATTCACAACGCGCCGAAAATCAGTCCAGATTTCAGTTCGAGGACGATCTGATCATGGTTGCCACCATCGCGTTTGGCATGGGTATAGACAAACCGGATGTCAGGTTCGTTGCCCATCTGGATTTACCGGGCAGTGTCGAATCGTATTACCAGGAAACCGGGCGGGCAGGCCGCGATGGTCTACCTTCCGATGCCTGGATGGTATATGGATTAAACGATGTGGTACAGCGCAGCCAGATGCTGGAGCGCTCCGATGCAGACGAAATCCACAAGCGCAATGAACGCAGCAAGCTGGATTCGCTGCTGGGTTGGTGTGAGGTGACGCAATGCCGCCGCAGTTCGCTGCTGGAATACTTCGGGGAGAAACTGCAAGCCCCCTGTGGCAACTGTGACACCTGCCTTGACCCGCCGAAGACACGGCATGGCACTGAAATCGCGCAAAAGCTGCTTTCATGTATCTATCGTACCGGGCAGCGTTTCGGAGCGCTGCATATCATTGATGTTTTGCTTGGTAAGGATACTGAAAAAGTCAGGCAGCACGGTCATCTGCATTTAAGCACTTTCGGTATCGGCGATGACCTGTCGCAAAACCAGTGGCGTTCGGTCATCCGACAGTTGATCGTGCGCGGGTTTCTGGTATCCGATGCCGAACGATTCGGAGCGCTGCGCTTCACCGGGACCACACATCCTTTGCTCAAGGGCGAAATTGATTTGATGCTGCGGGAAGATATGAAGAAGCAGACAGCCGCCAGAAAGGCAAAAATCAAAACTGATGTCGGCGAAGAGAACCGGGAACTGTGGGAAGCGCTGCGAACCTGTCGGAAAAATCTGGCGGAGCAATACGGCATCCCTCCCTATATGGTTTTCCATGACAGCACCCTGAAGGAAATCATGCAGCAAAAACCGACCCGGCACGAAGAATTGTTAAATATCAGCGGTGTCGGCCACGCCAAGCTGGAAAAGTTCGGAGACGGGTTTCTGAAAGTGGTTCAACACACCAGATCGACACAATAAGCGAATTATGATACAACGTGATAAGCGAATATACGCTCAGCATAATGAGCGAACAGTTAGCAACGACCATGGCAAAACTTTCGGAAAAACTGGCTGAATCCCTTGAGGCGCTCCACGAGCTTCAAGAGTGCGGCATGGTGGCTATACGCTCTGGCGACCTGACGCGGACCCATCGGGAGCGCCTGACCCGGAATAGCTTTCTGCAAGAGGTGATCAAGGGCTGGTACATCCCGGCCCACCCGGACGAGACGGCGGGGGAAAGCGCCTCCTGGTATGCTTCCTTCTGGCCATTCTGCGCTGCCTATCTCCAACATCTTAAGGGCAAGGACTGGTGTCTGGCGCCGGAACAGTCCCTGTCACTCCATGCCGAAAACTGGACCATACCGCGCCAATTACTGGTGCGGGCCGCCAAGGCGCGCAATAACATCACAACATTGCCACACGACACATCATTGCTTGATGTCCGCGCATCAATACCGGAAGACAAGAATATCGAAGTGAAAGACGGGCTACGCCTGTTCTCGCTATCGGTGGCCCTGATTACGTGCGCGCCAGGATATTTCAGGCAGAACCCGATCGACATGCGTGCCTCATTGTCGATGGTACGGGATGCCTCCGAAGTATTGGACCACTTGCTGGAAGGCGGACATAGCGTCATTGCCGGACGGCTGGCAGGCGCGTTCCGTAATATCGACCGTAACCGAATCGCCGACGACATCATAAACACCATGCATGCAGCCGGGTACACAGTGCGGGAAAGCGATCCCTTTGTGGCACAAAGTCCGATAATCCTGCCAGTACACGAACAATCCCCTTATGTCAGTCGCATCCGTCTGATGTGGCAAGACATGCGGGACCCGATCATCGAGTGGTTCCCAAAAGCCCCAGGCCTGCCCAAAGACACCAAAGCATATCTCAAGCGTGTTGAGGATGTTTATGTCACCGATGCCTATCATTCCCTGTCCATCGAAGGCTATCGTGTCAGCCCGGAGTTGATCGAGCGTGTGCGCATTGGCAACTGGAATCCAGACGACGACGAAAATGATCGGGAACAACACAATGCACTTGCCGCGCGTGGTTATTGGCAGACCTATCAGGCCGTGTGCGAAAGCATCGAAAAAGTCCTGCGAGGCGAGAATCCCGGAACTGTCGTCGATGATGACCATCGTATCTGGTATAGGGAGATGTTTGCGCCGGGGGTAACAGCGGGTCTGCTACGTCCTGCCGACCTTGCCGGTTACAGGAACGGGCCGGTTTATATTCGCCGGTCTATGCACGTTCCGCCGAGCTGTGAAGCAGTGCGCGATGCGATGCCTGCTTTCCTTGATCTGCTGCGCGAAGAGACAGAGCCGTCTATTCGCGTCGTGCTCGGGCATTTTATATTTGTCTATATCCATCCCTATATGGACGGCAATGGTCGCATGGGACGGTTCTTGATGAATGTGATGCTGGCGAGTGGCGGCTATCCATGGACCATTGTTCCATTGGAGCAGCGGGACACCTGCATGACCACGCTGGAAGATGCAAGCGTGGGACAGAATATCGTGCCTTTTTCCAGGTTTCTGGCACGCCTTGTCAAGGCTGGCCTGGAAGGGAAGGCCGCCCCCAAACTTCCATCTTCAGAATAATATCAGCGGCGTCGGCCACGCCAAGCTGGAAAAGTTCGGAGACGGGTTTCTGGAAGTGGTTCGGGATTATCCACGGCTTAATGATACGTAGGGGCGACCCCCCGTGGTCGCCCGCGGTTCCATTATGTGTAGGGGCAACCCCCTGTGGTCGCCCGCGTTAATAATGGTTTACGAACAGGTTACACGCTGTAATACATGTCGAATTCAGCGGGATGGGTCGCCAGTCTCATCCGGTCGACTTCTTCCATTTTCAATTCGATATAAGCGTCAATGGCATCGTTGCTGAATACTCCTCCGGCAAGCAGAAACTCGCGGTCATTGTCCAGCGCTTCGAGAGCGATATCGAGACCATGGGCAACGGTTGGAAAATCGGTTTCTTCTTCAGGCGGCAAGTCATAAAGGTCCTTGTCTGCCGGACCACCGGGATGAATCTTGTTTTGAATACCATCCAGTCCTGCCATCAGCATGGCTGAAAACGCCAGGTAAGGATTGGCTGTCGAATCCGGGAAGCGGATTTCAATTCTCCGGCCCTTGGGGTTTGCAACATAGGGAATACGACAGGATGCAGAACGGTTTTTCGCGGAATAGGCGAGCAGGACAGGGGCTTCAAACCCTGGAACCAGTCTTTTATAGCTGTTGGTACTGGCATTTGCGTAGGCGTTGATGGCTTTCGCATGTTTGAAGATACCGCCAATATAATAAAGCGCCTCATCACTTAATCCGCCATACTGATCACCGGAAAATACATTCTCCCCGCCCTTGAAGATCGATTGATGCACATGCATACCCGTACCATTGTCACCGACCAGGGGTTTTGGCATGAACGTGGCCGTCAGACCGTGATTGTGGGCCACATTGTGCACGACATATTTATAGACCTGCACTTCATCCGCCTTCAGAACCAGTGTATTGAACTTCATGCCGATTTCACCCTGTCCGGCAGTACCGACTTCATGGTGATGGACTTCGGTCGTAAGGCCCATCTGTTCCATCACCAGGCACATCGTACCGCGGACGTCAGACTGGCTGTCGACCGGAGGCACAGGAAAATATCCGCCTTTGATTCCGGGACGATGACCTGTATTGCCATCTTCGTACTTGCGGCCGCTGTTCCAGGCGCCTTCGGTGGAATCCACCTTGTAGAAACAATGCTCCATGTCATCGCGCCATTGCACCGAATCAAACAGGAAAAACTCGTTTTCGGGACCGAAGTAAGCGGTATCGCCAATGCCGGTTGACGCCAGATAGGCTTCCGCACGCTTCGCAATCGAACGCGGGTCGCGTTCATAGCCCTGCATATCGGAAGGCTCGATAATGTCGCACCGGATATTGACTGTCGTTTCCTCGCTGAACGGGTCGATTACCACACTGTCGGTGTCCGGCATCAGGATCATGTCCGACTCGTTGATGCCTTTCCATCCGGATATGGATGAACCATCGAACATTTTACCTTCCTCAAAAAAATCTTCGTCTACCGCCCCGACCGGGAGTGTCACATGCTGTTCCTTCCCTTTTGTATCGGTAAATCGAAGATCCACGAACTTGGCATCACACTCTTTAAGTAAACCCAACGTATCTGATACAGACATAGTAAAACTCCAGGTTAGACCGTAACCCCGGCCATTATTCAGTTATGCAGGTCGAAGCCCGCCGGAACAGGACATGGCGGTTGCCATGTCCAACTCGTTAATCGTGTCCACTCATTCACCCACCTGAATGCACGGCATGATTATATAACGGATAAAAATATTTTTCGTACAGCTTTTGCGTTTTTTGCACAATGTTTACCCCTGATATCCGGTTATTCAACCCCTTGCTGCTCATGCCTGGTATTCAGCCGGATTCATTTATCCTCTCGCCGCCATCGAGCAAACATCGGAATTCGCATCGATCAGGTCAAGCAGACCCTTGGCGATCAAACTCAGTCCACCGGTCAAAAAACCCACCCCGATATTGACTCCGCCCTGCAGCAGTCCACCGGCGCTGATTTCAGGGTCGTTGATCTTTCCTTTGACTACGATCAGATTGGCAAAGGTACTGACATTGACCCCCAACCCTTTCCTGGCCTTGGTGGAAACCGCAAGGTCCAGATTCTCTTCGGACAAATCCACTGATCCACCGCCAAGCATGGTGAACCCGGTTGTTTGCAGCGCAATGCCCTGGCCGCTTGTAGCCAGCCCGTCGTTGAAATCGAAATTGATCACGCCACATTCGAGATTGATGATCTCATCCTGATTTTCGAACGGATTGACGATTGTCAGCAACCCCAGAAACAGGTCCGAGCCGAATAACCGGAGTCCCTGATGTTTCAGTGTCGCATGATTCAATCTGAACAGAACCGGGCCATTGGCGCTGCCCATGATTTCGGCAACGGTACCGCCCGATCCCTTGATGTCTGTCTGGATTGAAAAGCTGCCCTTCCGCTCGTAGTCCAGGTCACCGGCGCTAATCAATGCAGAGAGATCAACATCCTCTCCTTCCAGCACGATGCGTGATTTCAGTCTTCCCTGTGACAGATTTGACAGTGACAACCCGATGGCCAGCGAGCCAGGACCCGTTTTGCCGGTTCCCGCTCTTGCGCTTTCACTTGTAATCTCAGAATTCAGCCGACCATCGCGTACTACCGTATCCGAGACGACATTTTCAAGCAGCAGGATACTGTTCTTGAAACGCTTGAAATCGGCCTCTATCTCCAAGTCCAGATCTTCCAGCCAGGGTAACAGGATGGGCTTCTGTGAAAAGAAGTGGGGGGAGTCTCCCGATTTTTTCAGCAATTGAGTCAAATCCATATTCAGTGAATTGAACCTGCCGGTTATTCCGGTTTGCGTGTTTTCGGATTCAGACTGTTTGTCATTGGCCGGCGGCCAATAAAGGTGGCCATTCAAATCGCTGTCAGCCAATTTCAGATCAAACGACAGCTGGCCGGGCTGACCGGCATTTTTGAAACCCAGCCTGCCCGACACAGGGTTATCCCTGGCCAGAGCGGGCCAGGCTCCTTCAACCAGGAGAGCGTCGAGGCTCGGCCTGTCGACAACCAGTTCCAGTCCGGTCGTTTCAAAGGGCGACAGACTTTCGATTTTTCCCGATACCCTGGTTTCGCTGTAGCCGGAGATGACTCTGGCATCAATCTGATCGACTGCCAGTCCCTGTCCTGAAACCGACACTTCGGCTGTACTTTGGAGATAGCCTTCCAAATCGACAAGATCAGAGTGGACGGAGGGTAAGCTCTTTTCGCCGGGTTCTCCGGAAACACTGATTGAGAGAGGCCCACCCCACTGCCTGGTAAACAACTGATCGATGCGACCAGTGACCCTGCCCTTCAAGCCTGCATCGGAAGATATTTCCAGATTCTCCATGCTGTGTCTGATCCTGCCATTTTGCATTTCCACACTGCGTAGCTGACCCCTGCCCTTTGCAGGAAACAGTTCGGTCACAAGCTGCTTCATCGACAGGTCGGGATAGTGTTTGAGAACAAAGTCCGCCTGCTTGAATTCGACATCAAAATCCATAGCCAGCATCTGCGATTTACCAGGGTTGCGTATTTCACCCGACAGAGCGGCGCCGACCGCGGAATCCGTCAGATTCAACTGAATGTTGCCGAGGGTCAATTCCTGCTGCGCATTGCCATACAGGTTTGCGCTGCCAAAAATCGTTTCAGTAGAGGGTAGCGGCTGGCCGACCCAATCACTCAGTTTGTCGAGCCCCTGCACGCTGGCCTTGAAATCGACATTCAGGGTTTCGGGATGGCTGATGGACCCAAACTCACCCGCGCCGTCAATGCGGATACCCTGTCCCGCTGCATTAATCCTGAAATCCGGAATCGAAACTTCATCTGCGGTCAGTTGAATGGTTCCGGTGATGTTCAAATCCTGTAGCAACCCGGCAATCCGGGAGTTTGTAAACTGGCCGATAAATCCGGTTCCGGCCTGTGCAGTGAAGTCAATCACGCCTCGTTGCTGTCCACCCGGATTTTCGATACTGCCCGCAGCCAGCACCTTGATATCCGGGGAGTCATTGTCAAGCAGAAAGTTAAACAGGTTGAATTTTTTATCCAGACGGTAGATGTCGGCAGACGCCGAGAGCTTCGGAATGCTGGGTAAATCCCGGTTAATCAAATTTCCGAGGGTGGTCAGATCATCGAGTTCGAGACTGACTTCCAGCGGGCTGGTCCAGTCACCAGGCAGACGCTCTACTGTACCAGCCAGATTCAGTTTCATGCCTTCCGACTGTATGGCGCCGTGAATCACGCTCAGGCGCAAATCCTCCCTGTCACCTGCAATCGTTCCCTTTATGTCGGTATTCAGTACCACGTCCTGATTCCACTCTTGCGGAATCAACTCGTGTTTGAGGTCGCCTCTGGCAGAAAAAGTCAGGTCGAATTGCCTGAATCGGGGCAACTGCCCTATGCGGCCTTCAAGATTCAATTGCAGTCCATGGGCGGCGGCGGAGACTTTGATCGATTCCATCCTCAATGTCTTCGGTGACCCGGGTTGAAGCCACTGCCAGGAAGCCGTGAGATCGCGGTAGGGAACCAATTGCACCCCTGCCAGGCCGGACAGTTCAGACAGGTCGGTGATAAAAGTCTCAAAACCCAGGTCCAGGCCCTTCCATCGTCTGACCTCACTGATGGTCCCGGCAATGAACAGCGTATTTTCCGGTTTGACGATGTGGCCTTGCAGACTGACCCCGGATTCGCCGCGCTCGATAATGGATTGAATACTGTCCATTTGTCCGGCCAGAACGACCGGGGTATTTTCCACAACGCCAGACATGTTGAGATCAATTGGCTGATCTATCGCATGTGCGCGGGCAATGGCATCGGTGATCTCGACTTCCCAGTTACGCCGGGGATTAAAGTAGATCACCTGGCCTTTGTCGATGGATGCCTGCCTGAAATGCAGAAAACTCCAGAATACGGAAGTCGGGTAGGAACGGTCGGCTGAAACTGTATCTTTCCTGAAGTCGATGTTGAATCTTCCGGTTTCAGGATTACGCTCTAACCATAAAACCGGGTTTTGGGCATGGATTTCCCTGATCAGTCCCTCGCCACTCAGAAATCCGGTAACAGAGAGCGATAATGATAATTTTCCGATCGAAAGCATTTCTGGAGTCTGGGCCCATTCGCTGTTCGACAACCGCACCTCCTCTGCAAAGATTGTGGTAGACAGGTCCATGGCCACACCCAGTCTGCCATCAATTGAAAATACCCTTCCGGTTCTGTTTTCGATATAGGTAGAGATGATTGATTTCGCTTGCACGGAATTCAGGGACAGCGCGGCAACGACCGACAGCAGCGCTATCAGCACGACCAGCACGCCAATAGTCCAGATTGTTATTCGTAATAGTCGGAGCATGGCTTACTGTCAGCCGGTCAGGGTACCAGTGCGATACCTGACAGCCCAGTGGTTTCTTCATATTCCGACATCAGATTCATGTTCTGAATAGCCTGTCCGGCGGCGCCTTTGACCAGATTGTCTTCCACCGCCAGGACTACGATAGTATCGCCGTCCTGTGGCCGGTGAATCGACAACCGGCAGTGATTGGAACCACGGACACTGCGCGTATCAGGGTGCGAGCCTGGCTCCATCACATCGACAAAGGGTTCGTGTTGATAACGCTCGATGAAAATCTGATGGATACGGTCAATACCCAGCGCTGCGCCCTGCTTCGACAAACGGGCATACAGGGTGCCATGGATACCCCGGATCGTCGGCAATAAATGCGGGATAAACACCAGTTCAACAGGATCATCGGATACTTGCTGCAACCCCTGTTTTATCTCCGGCAGATGACGATGACCGGATGCGCTATAGGCTTTGAACGAATCCGCCACTTCGCAAAAGGAGGTCTTTCGGTCCGCCTCCCGGCCAGCGCCGGAGACACCGGATTTCGCATCTGCGATCAGGGTGGTGACATCAATCAACCGGTTTTCAATCAACGGTAGAAATCCCAATAGAATCGCTGTCGGGTAGCATCCGGGATTGGCAACCAGTCGGGCGGTTTTTATCGACTCCCGATGGACTTCCGGCAATCCATACACCGCCTCGTCAACCAGGTCCGGGCAGGCATGTCTGCGTCCATACCATTGCTCCCACACGGCGACATCACTGAGTCGGAAATCCGCTGACAAATCAATAAATTTGACGTTGCTTTCGAGCAATGATCGGGCATGGGTCATCGCCACCCCGCTGGGAGTCGCACTGAATACCAGATCACAGGCTGCAAGATCCGATTCCGCCGGATCGGTGAAAACCAGAGCCTGTCCCCGGCTCGACCGGGGAGCCCAGTCCCCCCGCAGAGAGGGATATATATCCGTGACTTTCTTACCGGCTTCTTCGCGGGAAGTGATAGCCGTTACATTGGCTCGGGGATGGGATGCCAGCAGGCGCAACAACTCCAACCCGGTGTAACCGGTGCCACCAATAATTCCGACATTGATTGGCTGTGGGTCTATGATCATAGGGGTTTTCCAATGCGTTCGTGTGCCGTAAATATCATATCACAGGGGTTCCGGTCTGGTACAATTCGGATTGGCCGCGGCGAAGGCGCGATCCGCCTCGGCCAGGACCTGCCCCCGACCTGATCGGGGGCCGGGGACATTCTGACCTGGATTTTTCACGACCATATCTGCGATACACCCGGCTGCGATGACAAGCGAAGAAATTTCACTGCTGAAACGCTATCGGCAGACCCGGGATTCGATTGACCGGTATGCTGAACAATACTGCCGTTCGAGTGATTCAATATCACTGATCGCCGTCAGCAAGCGTCACCGGATAGAGAAAATCATCGCATTGCTGGAAAACGGGCATCTTCAATTTGCTGAAAATTTTCTGCAGGAAGGGGTAGAGAAAATTGACCGGGTTGCGAAGTATTGTGCTGAAAATGAGATTGACCGTTCCCCCTGCTGGCATTTCATCGGACATATACAAAGCAGAAAATGCAAGATGATCGCAGAAAAATTTGACTGGGTGCATACCATCGAATCGACAAAGGTGGCCGACCGGCTGGACCGGTTCAGAGAGGGATCTGAACCGCTCAATGCGCTGATCCAGTTGAATCTGCAAGGGGAGGAATCAAAGTCCGGCATCAGCGTCAGTGACTCCGAAAGGCTGGCGTGTCATATCGGAACGCTGCCCAACCTGAAGCTGCGCGGTTTGATGATCATTCCAAAACCGGAACCGGATTTTGAACGGCAGCGCTTCGTGTTTCAACAGTGCCGGGAACAGTTCGAGTATCTGAACAGGAAAGGGCATGACCTCGACCAACTGTCGATGGGCATGACTGCGGATATGGAAGCAGCCATCGCCGAGGGCGCCACCCAGATCAGGATAGGGACTGCCGTCTTCGGACCAAGGCCGGGGTAACATGAACTTTCGGTCAGAGAATGGACGAAGCGCACTCAATCACACGCGAAAATCCGAGGACAAGATTTTATGAATCAAGCAACTGAAAAGCAGGTGATCTCGTTCATTGGCGGCGGCAACATGGCGCACAGCATTATCGGCGGTCTGGTTGCATCCGGCTGGACGGCGGATCGCATCCATGTCGCGGACCCGGTGGAGAGCCGTCGAAACCTGCTGGAGCAGGAATTCGGTGTGCATGTCTACCACGACAATCAACCCTGCGTGGAAAACAGCAGGATCGTTGTTTTCGCGGTCAAGCCACAAATGATGCGGCAGGCGGTGACATCGATAGACCATCAATTGAGGACATACAAGCCGCTGGTCATGTCGATTGCCGCCGGCATCCGGATTGCTGACATTATCCGGTGGAGCAGCGCGGCATTACCGATTGTCCGTGTGATGCCGAACACGCCTGCTCTGATCAACAGCGGCGTATCCGCTATGCTGGCGAACCCGCAGACCATCGACCATCAACGCTTGATCGCAGAATCGGTAATGCAATCGGTTGGCTCCGTAGTGTGGGTAGACAGTGAACGTGATATCGATGTCGTGACCGGAATTTCCGGGTCCGGCCCGGCTTATTATTTCAAGCTGATGGAAATCATGATCAACTCGGCGAAAGACAACGGGCTTGACCAACAGACCGCTACGACACTGGTCCTGCAAACCGCGGTGGGGGCTGCCCGGCTGGCGCTTGCCAGTGAACATCCACCTGCCCGGCTACGCCAGCAAGTGACCTCTCCGGGGGGCGTCACAGAGGCTGCCCTGTCATTCATGGAGGAAAACGGAATCGACCGGATTATAGCGGATGGCATCGAGGCAGCGATTGAAAAATCAAATGAACTGGCTACCGCCGTGGGAGAAAAATAATGCCCTATATCCAGAACGCACTCACGTTTACTATCGAAACCGTCCTCGGTTTTTACCTGATTATCGCAATCCTGAGATTGCTGTTTCAACTTGTGCGGGCGGATTTCAGGAATCCGATCTGCCAACTGGCAATCAGGGCCACAAATCTTCCGTTGCAAATTCTCCGCAGGTTCATACCCGGACTTTTCGGTATTGATCTGGCAACCATCGCACTCATCGTGATCACAGCCTTTGTCAAAACCATGCTGTTGTTGTCGGCCTCGGGGTACCCGGCCAGTCCCGCTGGCGCATTTATGCTTGCGCTCGGCGAATCAGTCAATGTATTGACCTGGATACTCATCATTATCATTCTCGCAAGCGCAGTATTGAGTTGGGTCGCACCGATGTCGAGACATCCGGCAGCCCGGCTGGTATCGAGCATGAGTGAACCCCTCCTGAGACCATTCCGAAAACTCATTCCCGCAATTTCGGGGATTGACCTGACACCGATACTGGCGTTGCTGGTGTTGAATCTGGTACAACGTCTGGTCGTTCACCCTCTGAATGACCTGGGGCGCATCATGTTAATATGAGTGCAGCCGGTCCGGTCAGGAAAATCTTGAATCCCGCGTAAGAAACAGGATCAGGATAATGACCGGAATCCCGAGCAATGTCGTGATAATGAAAAACTGGGGATACCCCAAAGTATCAACCATTGTTCCCGAATATCCACCCAGCATCTTCGGAATCAGGGTCATTACCGATGTGAATATGGCAAATTGCATGGCGGTAAATCTGATATTGGTCAAAGCGGATAAAAAGGCGACAAAGGAGGCTGTAGCAATTCCCGCGCTCAGATTATCTGCGCCAATGACAATGTATAACCAGTTTATGTCATAACCGATACGGGCCAATAACAGAAACAAAAGATTGGTAGCGGCAGACAAAACCGCACCGAGCAGAAGAATCCGGATTACACCGAATCTGAACGCCAGCACTCCGCCGAGGAACCCGCCGAGCAGCGTCATACCCAAACCAAATACCTTGGAAACCGTGGCGATCTCGATTTTGGAAAAGCCGAGATCCTGATAAAACACATTCGAGATAACACCAAGAACGATATCCGAGATTCGATACAACCCGACCAGGGTAAGCAAAACCAATGCACTGGACAAGCCGTATCTCTGAAAGAACTCCTGTACCGGTTTGAGATAAAGGACGCTCATCCCGTCCCCTTCGATAATTTTCAGTTTGACCAGTGCGATTGCGGCCGCCGCAGCCACGATTGCGCCCGCTGCCAACCGAAAAAATTCAATCACGACTCCGGCAATCACCTTGTTATGAAGAACCGATTGCAGCATGGTTCTGGATTGGGCTGCGATGTCACCCGAAATCCTGTAAGTAAAAATAAACACGATCACACAAAAAACAAACAGTACCAGGATATGAAATTTTCCACTGACCAGGCTGCCCGGGTCCGGATCATCACTGTCCCGGTCGACGTCTGATCCGCGCACCGGCTCGGGAATGAATAATGTGGTTGCAACCCCCACAAGCATAAAGGCCGCCATCGCAAAATAAGTCAATTTCCACGCCGAATAGAGGTACTGATCGGTAGTGGAACCGAACCAGCTCGCCAGGAATAGCCCGCCTGCGCCAGCGACCAGCATTCCGATTCGGTATCCTGCGATATAAGTGGACGACATCAGAGCCTGGAGATTCACCTCTGCCGACTCGATACGGTAGGCATCGATGACGATATCCTGGGTGGCGGACGAAAATCCAAGCATCACCGCAGCAGCTGCCATCCAGGTCAGGCTGTTTACCCCTGTTGACGGGTCCTGCGACGCCATCAGGGATATCGACAGAATAACCATAAACTGCGCGAGGAGAATCCAGCTTCGACGCCTGCCCAGTTTGCGCGTAAGCCCGGGCAATGGCAACGTATCGACCAGCGGCGCCCAGATAAACTTGAACGAATAGCCAAGCGCAGCCCAACTGAACAGGGTAACCACGGAACGCTCGATGCCCGCTTCCCTGAGCCACAACGACAACGACGAGAATATCAGCATCAGCGGCAAACCCGCAGAGAACCCGAAAAACAACATGGTGATCACCCGCGGATGGGCAAACGAACGCAGTGTATCGGTCCAGCGAATCAGGGGGGCCGGATGCTCGGCAGTATCAGTCACGGGTTGTCTTCGTAGTCGTCAATCAGACCTGTATAATACCCTGTATTAACAAGCGGCATAAATCGGAATCAGTCTCAAAACATGAAGTCATACCAGATCGAACTACTGCAAACCTGTATTGAACATGATATTTTGAGGTTTGGGGAATATACACTCAAATCAGGCAGGAAGAGTCCTTATTTTTTCAATGCCGGATTATTCAACAATGGCCGCCTGCTTTCCCGGATAGGAAGCTGTTATGCCTCATTGTTGTCCGATAAGATAGCTCATGACTACATGCTTTATGGTCCGGCCTACAAGGGAATCCCGCTGGTATCAGCCACCGCCATGCAACTGGCGCAGCGCCACGGCGCCGACGTCGACTTCGCGTTCAACCGCAAGGAGAAAAAAAACCATGGCGAGGGGGGAAATATCGTAGGCGCCGAACTGAAAGGGAATGTAGTGATCCTCGATGACGTCATTACTTCAGGACTCTCGGTTATCGAATCCATTGAACTGATTCGCGCTGCCGGAGCTGCGCCCTGTGCGCTCGTCATCGCCCTTGACCGCCAGGAGACCGTGGTCAACGAGAATCTTTCAACGGTGCAGATGATTGAGCAGCGCTGCCGGATACCGGTATTCTCATTGCTGAAACTGGAAGATTTGATTGCTTTTCTGCAAAAAACCCCGGAATTGGGGACCCATCTTGAAGCTGTATCAATTTATCAGGCTGACTATGGAATTAGCAAAGATGCGAACTGAATCGCGTGACCCTGATTACCCAACCGCCGGTACGAATCCATGTCAGATATGATTATCAAACCAATTGTGCACGATCAGGATATTCTTGATCGGTCGATTGACCATGCCCGCAGGCATCGCATTGTATTGCCTTCTTTCGCTGAACTTGCGAACCCTGAGAAAATTCCGGCGGACATCCTGGACGGACTGCGGAGCGTCCCTGTGGATCAGGCCGACCCGATGAATCTGTTCCGCATTCACTGGTTCAATGATCACCAGGGCAGCCGGATACTGCAATCGCCCGCCTGCCTGGAAATCCCCACCGCGCTGAGCGGCGTCCGGGCACGGATAGTGGTCGCAATCGGCGACACATTTCCGATGATCGCGGCTCACAAGGTGCTGGCTGCTTATGCCTGTCTGGTGACCCGGTTGGTCACCGGTGGCATCGACCCGGTGAACAACCGGGCAATCTGGCCGTCAACCGGTAATTATTGCCGGGGCGGGATTGCTATTTCCCGAATCCTCGAGTGTCGCGGGGTGGCGGTATTGCCCGAACAGATGAGTCAGGAAAGATTTGACTGGCTGCAGCAATGGACCCTTCAACCGGAACAGGACATTATCAGAACGACCGGTTCCGAGAGTAACGTCAAGGAGATTTATGACGCCTGCGACACTCTTTCCCGGGACCCTTCCAATGTGATTCTGAATCAGTTCAGTGAGTTCGCAAATTACCTGTGCCACAGGAATATTACCGGCCCTTCGATGGGCAGGCTGTATGAACAGTTAGCCGGGAAGGATGACCGTCTGTATGGACTGATCGCCGGAACCGGGTCTGCCGGCACGATCGCTGCCGGCGACTACCTGAAGGCCAGGTTCGGTTCGAACATCATTGCGACAGAACCCCTCGAATGTCCTACCATGCTCAACAACGGTTACGGAGAACACCGTATACAGGGTATTGGTGACAAGCATATTCCGCTGATACACAATGTCCTGAACATGGACTATGTGGTCGGCATTTCAGATTCCGGCCCCGATCTGCTGAATGTTCTGTTCAACACCCGTGAGGGACTGAAGTTTGTGGCGGCCAGGAGCGGGGTATCTGAATCATTGCTCACGCAATTCAAACACATCGGACTATCAGGTCTGGCGAACATTCAGACCGCCATCAAACTGGCCCGGCACCAGGATCTGGGCAGCAATGATATCATCATCTGCATAGCGACGGATGGCGCAAAACTCTATTCCAGCGAAACAGGGCACGTCAGGCAAAAGTACTTCAATGGCCAATTCGGCGAAACACAGGCTGCCGAAGTTTACGGCCGTACCTTATCGGGATGTGAGCCGTCCCATGTACTTGAGCTCTCCTCCCGCGAAAAACAACGTATTTTCAATCTCGGCTACTATACCTGGGTCGAGCAGCGGGGAATCCCGGTACAGGATTTCAACTTGAGACAGAAGCAGTCCTTTTGGGATGACATTTCCAACCAGGTGGATGAATGGGACAGGTTGATAGATGAATTCAATCAACGGGTCGCGGCGAAATAATTGTGTCCGGGTTCTAATTTGCTCCATTACGTTCAGCGACATTGGCGGGGTGATTTACCACTGGGTCAGGCCTGTCTGGTCAACCTGGTTTTATTGTTCTTTGCGCTGAATTTTCTTGAAAGATTCATCTATCCTCCCTGGCTCGAAGGAGAAACTGTGGTCAGCGTCGCCGTGCTTGTCTTTTCGATACTGGTACGATTGATTATCTATCCCTGGCAGGTCATAGGGGTTCTGCGCAACTGTGAAAAATCCCTGCAACGGGACGTCGACAGACATTGGATCATCGCCGTTCAGGGAGTTGTAGTGCTGAGTATCGTTGCAACCCTGGCATCGGCATTTTCCAGCTACCAGTCATTGACAAAATACAGACACAGTCTGAACCCGCACAAGGGATTTGAGATTCCACCGGAATATACTTTTGATCTGGTCAATCAGGGCGCTATAGTGCATTTGCGTGGACCCTTCCAGCCCGGAATCACCCGGCGGTTTTCCGAATTTATCGAACAGAATCCACAAGTTACCGGGGTGATTCTGGACAGTGATGGCGGACAGATCTCAGAAGGCCGGGGACTGGCCAGGGTAATCAGGGAAAACCAATTGAACACCTATAGCCTTGACCACTGTATGTCTGCCTGCACATTGGCATTTGCCGCAGGCGTCAAACGCGCCCTCGGAGTGAACGCCAGACTCGGATTTCATCAGTACCAGGCATTCACGATTTACCCGAAATTTGATCTGGAAGAGGAGCAGGCCAAAGACATTGCTCTGTTCAGGGCACAAGGAGTTTCGGAATCGTTTTTACAGAAGATATTCAACCATCCACCGGAGGGAATGTGGTGGCCGGAACATGAGGAACTGCTGGAAGCCAATTTGATCCACCGGTCCGGGATTTCGTTTGATTGATGCCTGTACGGAAGCGGGGGGGGGGGGTTAGTTCAATGCGGGGTAATGCCGCGCAATCTCTCGCCTCGCCGGCGCAACAACTCGATAGAGGACAATAACATAATCGACATTATGACCAGCAGTGTCGCCACCGCCAGAATGGTCGGGCTGATCTGTTCGCGAATACCGGAGAACATCTGCCAGGGAATCGTACGCTGTTCATAGCTGCCTACGAACAGCACCACGACCACCTCGTCAAATGAGGTGATGAATGCGAACAATGCGCCGGAAATCACGCCCGGCAGAATCAACGGTACGATGATTTTGAAAAATGTATTTGTCGGTGATGAGCCAAGGGTGGCTGCGGCCCGTATCAGGCTATGGTCGAAACCAACCAGTGTCGCGGTGACCGTTATGACGACAAACGGGGTGCCCAATGCCGCATGCGCCAGTATTACACCGATATGGGTAGAAGACAGCCCGATCTTGGTGTAGAAAAAATACATCCCGGCAGCAGAAATGATCAGCGGCACAATCATCGGGGAAATCAGTATGCCCATGACGACGGATTTGTACGGCATGTCTTCGCGGCTGAGTCCAAGGGCAGCCACTGTTCCCAGGGTGGTGGAAATCAGCGTCGAAAATATGGCAATGATAAAACTGTTCTCGACGGCGCCCTGCCAGTTCAGGTTGGTGAAAAAATCCTCATACCATTTGAGCGAGTACCCTGTCGGATCAAAGGTCAGCATTTTTTCAGTAAAGGTGAAAAAAGGCACGGCGTTGAAGGACAGCGGGATAATGATCACGATAGGCGCGATTAGGAAAAAGAATATCAACCCGCAAATCACCAGATAAGTGTAGTGCCAGGTTCTTTCCAACGGTGTTGTGTATGCGGGTAAGGACATGATCTCTTGGCTCTATCCCAGTTTCATATTGTTGATGCCGACCAGTTTGTCGTACAGGAAATACAGAACCAGCACGATCACCAGTAAAATCGAACCCAATGCGGCTGCCAGACCCCAATTCAGTGAACTGGACATGTGGAAGGCGATAAAGTTACTGATCAGTGTACCGCTTTGACCGCCAACCAGCGCCGGGGTGATATAGTAGCCAATGGCAAGAATGAACACCAGAATGGCGCCCGCGCCAATCCCCGAAACCGTGTTCGGCATATAAACCCGGACGAATGCGGTAAACGGTGTGGCGCCCAGAGATTTTGCCGCTCGCATATAACTCGGTGGAATGGTTTTCATAACACTGAACAGAGGCAATACCATGAACGGCAACAGGATATGCACCATAGCCACGATTGTTCCGGTACGATTGTGAATCATCGCCAAACGATCATCGGTGGCAACGAATCCCAGCCAGACCAGAAAATCGTTGATCACGCCTTCCTGTTGCAGCAACGCAATCCAGGCCGTAGTCCTGACCAGCAACGACGTCCAGAACGGCAGCAATACCAGGATGATGAGCAGGTTACTTTTCCGGGTGGGCAGCACCGACAGCAGGTATGAGATCGGATAAGCCAGAACCAGACAAACCGCGGTGATCAACAGACTCATCCAGATCGTCCGCCAGAACAGCTTCAAATATATCCGCCTTTTGTCATCGTTGCGTACAATGTCTCCGGTCTCCCCGTATCCCATATCCATTGCCGCCAGATAATAAGAAACGGTAAATGCCGAGCTTTCCCTCTTGAAAACCTTCCAGTTCTCGATGTCGCCCCACTTTTTGTCCAACTCGATGAACGCCTGCTGATAAGGCGGTTCGACCGTATTTATTTTCCGCGCGGTTTTCCTGAACAAGCCGGAGAAACCGGGTTTTTCGTAATTCAGTCGTCGCCCTACCTTGCCGGACGATTTCGCTTCTTTCGCTTCCTTGAAATCTTCAGCCAGCGCGGCAAATACAGCCTCATCGGGTAATTCTCCACTGAGTTCATCCCATTGGTGCAGCATCGGAGCGGTTCGATGCATGACCTGCCCGACCAGTTGATTTTCGACACTGCGAAACAACATGTCGAGTATCGGAACGAAAAAGGCAACGAGAATAAAAAGAAAGAGCGGAACGACCAGTCCGATGGCTTTCAGTTTCCCACGGCGCTGGGCGCGGGCCAGACTGACTTTCAGAGGGATACCATCGGCGGTAACCAGTGTTTCTCCTGTAGATTGAGCAGTCGTTGCCATACCTTCAGCCAGCCTGGAAGTCAGTCGAACCTGTTTTCAAGAATACGACCAAGGGGGCGGATTGCCTCCGCCCCCTCAGCCCTTTGCCGGTTTGGTTTTGTCACCGTACCGGATTATTGAGCCAACCAGGAATTGAACCGTTCGGTAAGATCGTCACGATTGTCAGCCCAGAACTCGTAGTTGAACAGCAGGGTCGTTTTCGCGTTATCCGGAGCGGTTGGCATGTGTGGCGCCATTTCAATACCCAGGGTCGCATGCTTGCCGATCATTGTCGCGGAAGAAGCGCGGGCAGGACCGTAGGAAATGAATTTCGCCTGATCCGCCAGACGCTGGGTATCGGTCGCGTAGTTCAGGTATTTCAGGACTTCCTCCTGATGCGGCGCGCCTTTCGGGATAACCCATCCGTCCAGATCAAACACCTGCCAATCCCACATCATTGCGATCGGTTGTTTTTCTTCCTCGATAACCGAGAACAAACGACCGTTGTAGGTTGAACCCATGACAATTTCGCCATCAGCCAGCAACTGTGGAGTCTGTGCCCCCTTGTCCCACCAGATTACGTTATCCTTGATGGTGTCGAGCTTGGCCAGAGCGCGTTCTATGCCCTCATCGGTACTCATTACGTCATAGACATCAGCAGGGTCCACACCATCCGCGATCAAGGCCCATTCCAGATTGCCGATCGGCTTTTTCTCGAGGGCGCGTTTTCCCGGAATTTTTTCCACGTCAAATACATCGTGGATCGTGGTCGGCGCTTCGCTGACCAGGTCGGTGCGATAACCGAACGTGGTTGAATAAACGATGGTCGGGATAAAGCATGGAGATACGATCATGTCACCATAATCGACAGAAGCGGGGGTGCCGTCCGGCGCCGGAGCCAGAATTTCATCATGGTTGACTTCTTCCAGCAAGCCCTCGTCGCACAGCAGAATGGCGTCGGATGGCACCATATCGACCAATGCCCAGGTCACGTTGCCGGCTTCATTCATGGCACGAATTTTGGCGACCGCTTCACCGGCGGAATCATCATTGATGATCTTGACGTCGGAGTTAAGCGCCATATATGGTTCATGATAAGCGTTTTGCTGGCTTGCGGTATAAGCGCCGCCCCATGACACGATCACCAGTTCGGTTTCCGCATGTGCTGCAGTCACCAGACCGAATGCCGCTGTCGTCAGCAGGGTTTTTATAACGGTTTTGTTCATTTTAGGAAGCCTCCTCCTGTGAAAGAAACGTTTGTTGTCAAAAATTAAAATGTCCTGCACGCATACTCCGGCCGTTAATCCGTCGCATCCAGTGCGCGGCAATCTTCCACATTCCAGCCAATGGTCACCGTATCTCCCTCCTCGAGATTGATCAGCCCGGCTGCATTTGGAATCTTGCAAATAAAATCATCATGACCCAGTACGGTGAACCGGGTTCTGATATGGTCGCCGAGGTAGATCAGTTCTTCTGCCCTGGCAGTAAAAATGTTCGGCAGGCTGCCTGCCTCCGGAGAAACCACGACCCGCTCCGGGCGCAGCGACAGCGTTGTGCGCTGGCCGACACCCCCGACATTGATCTTGTTGGCATGGACAACACCGCCGCTGTCGATATCGACCTTGACGCTATCGCCCAGGTCTTCGGTAACCTTGCCCAGAAAGCGGTTGTTTTCACCGATAAAATTGGCGCAAAAGGCGTTTTCCGGTTTTTCGTAGAGCACTGCAGGCGGTGCGCACTGCTGGATGATGCCATCATCAAATACGGCGATACGGTTCGACATGGTCAGGGCTTCACTCTGATCATGGGTCACATAGACTACCGTCAAACCGAGGTTCTCATGCATGTGCTTGATTTCATATTGCATCTGCTCACGCAAATTCTTGTCCAGGGCGCCGAGCGGTTCATCCATCAGCACCAGATCGGGGTCGAAAACCAGTGATCTTGCGACTGCAACACGCTGTTGCTGTCCACCGGAGAGCTGAGCCGGTCGCCGGTCTCCAAACACTCCAAGCTGTACCATGTCCAGCGCCCGTTGGACTCGCTGCTCACGTTCGCTTTTACTCATTTTGCGAACCTCGAGAGGAAATGCCAGATTTTCGGCAACCGTCATGTGCGGAAACAGGGCATAATTCTGGAATACCATGCCGATTCCACGCTTGTGGGGTGCGACATTGTTGATGCCCTGGCCTTTCAGATAAATTTCACCGTGGTGGCGGGTTCAAATCCCGCCAGCATCATCAGGCAGGTGGTTTTTCCGGAACCTGAAGGCCCCAGCATGGTAAGGAATTCTCCCTCAGCCACGTCAAGATTCAGATCCTTGACAACCAGAGTTTCACCATCATAGCTTTTCTGGATGTTTTCGAATCGAACCAGTGCATTATCGTTGACCATAGTCTTTATCCGCCAGAAACCATTTGCAAAAAATTACGATAGGATACGGGAGCGGAACTGTAACTGATACGATCCCAAAATTCAAACTAAATTTATTTAGGTAAACTCATTCCCGTACTTTCAAAGATTCGGCCAGTAGTCGAGCAATCCTGACAGGGCAAAATCAATCGATTGCTCGCGGACGCTCTGCCTGTCACCTTCAAATATCGTCATCCCGGTCTGCGCGGCATGACGCGGACCGACCCAGCCGAAACAAACCATACCGACCGGTTTGCCCGTTGAGCCGCCGCCGGGCCCGGCAATACCGGTGACCGACATGCAATATTCAGCGCCTGCCCTGTCCCTGCCACCGGCAGCCATCGCCGCCGCAACCGCTTCACTGACCGCGCCATTGGCGATAATCAATTCCATCGGCACCCCGGCCAACTCCGATTTCGCCTGATTGCCATATGTGACCAGGCCGCGCTCGAACCAGTTTGAGCTCCCCGCAATTCCAGTCAAGGCAAAGGCGATACCGCCTCCGGTGCATGATTCCACCGTGGTCACTCGGGCGGAAGCGGCCGTCAACCGGTCGGCGAGCTCTGCAACCAGCGATTGTCTCTGGTCAATCCCCCTCATTGGTCATCGTAGTCGTCTGTCCGGTGTCAATCAATCGAAATGCAGTCGCATCCCCGGTCGGCTCGAAGGCATCTCCTGTAATAAGACCCTCACCCGAAGGGTCCCGACTACCGGCAATCTGCACCGCCAGTTCACCGCCCACCGAAGCAATCAGAGCGTTAAAGTAATTCTGCATATCGGTCAGTGTCAACGCCGATAGCGCAGCATCAAATTGGTTCCGGCTGTCAAAACCGAATTCCTGCCGGTCGATTTCACGCCAGTAGCGGGCGCTGCGTTCGGCCAGATTCCTGTCCTTGCGCCGGACCTCTATCAGTAACCCGGCCTTGACCGTATCGAACTGCGCTTCGGTCATCTCATTCAACTTCCCGGCAAAATCCCGGGTAAACTCATCATACAGCGCCTTGATCCGGACAGGGGAATGGCTCGGGCTTTGCACGGAAAAAAACAGCCCCGGCATTTCAAGAATATTCAGGGTACTGCTGTAAACCAGGTATCCTGCCCGGTTGTCGGTGCGCAAGCGGGTATAAAAAGGCGATTCAAGCAAACTCGCCAACAGTGCTGCTTTCGCCCTTTCGCCGACCGTCGATCGCCAACCCTGATAGTACCAGGACAATGCCGAATCGGTATGCTCCGTCACGACTGTTCTCAAGTATCGTTTCGACCTGTCCAGAATACGGACTTTCGGAGCGAAATCCTGTTCAACAAAATCACTGTTGTCGAACAGTGAATTGATAATGGCCACTCGCGCAAGCGAGTTTTCGACACTGATATCACCGTGGGACAGTGCATTGACCTTCACTTTTTCAAAAAACCGTTCTACGAATTTTTCAACATCCTGCCGGGTTGTCTCTGCCAGCGCCTCCAATCTTTCCGACTCGGTCCAGTACGGCAACAGCAACAGTCGATAGATTTCATGGATGGACTGATCCGATGGGGATTTTCGGGCAACATTGGTCAATTCACGTTGCAATCCAGCCTTGACCACCTCAAATGGCTGCTCATCGAATTGCGAGTCAAGGAAGGCATCGACAATCATCTCCAAAAGCTCCGATTGCCGATCCTCGTAACCACTCAGTTTCACCGAAATGCCCTTGCCATGACGATACAGATCGTAGTCCATGCCGGCCAGTAAAGCCGGATAAACGGTTTTGTCGAGCTGACTGACAAGGAGGCGCACAAACAATTCGGTCAACACGCTGTCTTTGGCGCTGCTGTTGGCGACCGGCGAGATGATATTGAAATAAAGATTGGCCCGCGGCGTTGCGAATCGATCGTCCGGCCGGTACCACAGCCGGACACCGGAGCCGGTCGGAATTTCTTGTGGAACGGGCGGGGGATTCTCGAATCCAATCAGGTCCAGCCGTTGTGGAATAAATGGATTGGCTGCGGGCAAACCCAATTTGCCGACATCGCCGGATGTCAGCCTCTCTGCCTGGCCGGCGAGTGCATTGTCCCAGCGGTTGATCCATTCATCGGATATTTGTTCGATGCCGTATCCGACCTCGTAGTATTCGGTGATCCGGTCGGTCTCAAGCGCCTGTGAAACCACATTGACATAGACATTTGCGGGGGTCAGCCGGGCAAGTAACTGCTGGATGCCTTGAGCGTCAAAAGAGCGAAAAAGATAAGGTCCCTGCAAGACATCAGGCGGCGGGTACAACTGCAACCGCGTAGCAAGCGATTGCACCACCCTTGCCGGGTTGCGTTCGCGGGCAAAGCGGAAATCTATTTGCGACAATTTACCCTGCTCTTCGAATCGCCATTGTTCGACGCCCGTATCCCTGACCAGCGCAATAGCCTCAAACAGACTCTCTCCGATTTCATCGATCCGTTGCAAGCCTTGCCGGGTCAGCCCGATATGAACCTCAAACTGTCCTTGCACCTGATCCATGTAGCCCCGGCCAGCGCTCAACTCCTCCACCCAGCCTGCATCCTTGAGCACGGAATACAGCGATCCGTCGCCCTCGTGACCAAGCAGATTGGCAACATAGTCGAGCGGCTTTGAGCGATACTGGTTCAGCGTCGATGGGATCGGAAAGACGAAACTGACACTGTTCTGTTGTTTTTCAGTGACGGTGTTCAGCCGGGCCGGGGCCAAATCGGGATTCATATACGGACGGGTAAACTTCTGCGGGGCCAGATTTTTATCCGGGATTGCGGAAAAATAACGCCTGGCGAGTTGTTCAAGCTCACCAAGCGGCTGTTTGCCGAGGATCACCAGGGTCATGATATTGGACGAATAACGCTGTTCATAAAATTCGATCAACTGGTCGCGGACCGAAGCCCCTTCCCGGTCGCGCAACGTATCGAGCGAGCCGACTGTAAACCGCGAAGCCGGGTGGGACGGATTCAACCATTGTTTGCGAGCCGCCCACAGGCGTCGCTGCTCGTCTTTCTTTCTGGCCTGGAATTCAGAGTGAACCACCGACCGCTCACGATCGACATAGGTCTGATCGAAAGTCGGTGCAATAAAGAATTGTGAAAACCGGTCAAGAGCCGGTTCAAGATAATCGGCGCCGATACTGAAATGGTAATTGGTATGGCTGAACGAGGTCCAGGCGTTGCCGAAACCTCCGTGATTCTTGAGAAATTCCTGATATTCGTCCACTTTCGGATACTTGTGGGTACCGAGGAAAAGCATGTGTTCAAGAAAGTGCGCCAGCCCCTGCCAGCCATCCGGATCGGACCCGCTACCTGCATAAACATCCAGCGCCGCTGCCGCCGAATCGGTGGCCGGGTCGGAGACCAGCAACACCTTCAGTCGATTATCAAGCTGAAGATAGCAATAGGCTTTGCGATCGACAGAGCTGCTTACCGGAATGGTATTGCAGGGTTCGGCCAGAGCAGCCGGACTTGTGCATAAAATCAGCGCAACGAGTAGAATCCGGGTGATCAAATCAAATTCCGGTCAGGAGTTTTTAATAACTGGTTCAATAATAATAAGGCGGTGAATTATACTCGGCGAAAGACAATGCGAACAAATCAAATATGAACAAAAATAAACAGATCGGTCCTGCTCGAAAGCCATTCTTTCAGATAGAATCCGGTTTCAAAAGAGGCCTGATCCCATGACTGATTACAACATCACATTTACGATTCGCCGATTATGGTTGATTTTTGTTATATCCATGATCGTGATGTTTTCAATACTGCTTTATTTCGGCGGCCAGATATATCAGAAGGCCCCGCCCATTCCAGCCGCCGTTCAATCCACCGATGGGGAATTACTCTTTGGCGACGGCGAAATAAGCCGGGGGCAGATTATATGGCAGTCGCTGGGCGGAATGCAGAAAGGGTCAATCTGGGGGCATGGCAGCTATCTGGCGCCCGACTGGAGCGCTGACTGGTTGCACAGGGAAGCCGTGGCGCTGCTCGAACTCTCAGCGCAAGAAACTTACGACACCGGCTATGATGTGCTGGACATCGCGCGACAAGAAGCGCTGAAAGCCTGGTTGCGTATTGAAATGAGGGAAAATACCTATCACCCCGGGACCGACGCAATCACGGTTTCACAAAACCGGGCACGGGTTCCGGGGGACATTGTTTTTGCAGCGGGAGCCCTGGCATTGCTGGTATTCATCGTCCAGTTATACCGGCCGGGGAAACAAAACTGACTTGCACCGCCAGCGCCGCGGGATTCGGCGCAGTCAATATAACTTTATGCAGTATTTCAGGGAAGGTGTATATAGCCTATTGACCAGGGTATATCTAATATGGTATACCGGCTTTACCCGCAATAAACCCTCTATCCTGACACCTTAACGATATGGAGAACAAAATGATGAGAAAAACGCTTCAATTGATCCTGTCTGCCGGATGCGCGCTTGGGCTGTCTGCTCCGGCATTTTCGGCAGGGCTCAATGATATCCCGGAAGAAACCAGAGCCATGGTCTACAACCCTGAATTGATGGACCCGGCACAACCACTTGAATCCAGTATCTATCAAAACTGGAAATCCGACCGCAAACCGCCCTGGACGATTGGTTATGCGAGCACGTATGCCGGTAACACATGGCGCAAGGGCGCCATGGCCCGACTCTTGAAGGAAACACTGCCAAAATGGCAAGCGCTCGGTCTGGTCGATGAAATCATCGTTACCCAGTCCAACCTGAAAGACTCTTTGCAGATACAACAAATGCGGCAGTTGGTTGACCAAGGGGTTGATGCGATCATTATCTGCTGTTCGAACCCGACCGCGCTGAACCAGACCATCAAATACGCTTATGACAAGGGGGTGCCCACCTTCTCGTTCACCGGTTACGTCACTTCCCCTTACGCGATCAACTCGTCGGTAAACTATCATCAGGCCGGTTATGAAATCGGGCGATGGATGGCTGAAGAAATCGGAGAGAAAGGCAATGTCCTGGTTATCGAGGGCATACCAGGCGCCTCGGCATCCGACTCCCAGAACGCGGGTGTGCTGGATGGACTGTCGCAGTCCCCTGATATCAAGCTGGTCGGCAACATTGCCCACATGTGGACCTCACAGGTAGGTCAGGCCGAAGTACAGAAGTGGCTGGCGACTCACCCGCAACAACTGGACGGTATCGCAGTGCAATCATCAGGCGAGACCGGGGTATTGCAAGCCCTGTTGCAGTCTGGCCGGGATATTCCACCGATCTCCATAGGCGGTGAGTTGGGCGCCCTGTGCTACTGGCGCAATAATCCGGATTACATCAGCGCCGCAATCCAGACATGGCCTCCCGGAGACGATATCGAACTCGGCTGGAACATCATGATGCGGACCATGCAGGGCCAGGGACCCAAAATCCAGTCCATTCTCGTGCCCACGGTCAAATCATCTTTCGAGGACATTGAGGCCCTGCTTGACGAGAACTGCGACCGCAACTCGACCGATTGGCTGCATGTCGGCATTGACGCCTGGGGAGGAACGGATTATCTTGATCAGTTCTTCGTCAATCCTGCTCCTCCGGAAGAGTACAAACCCTGATAGTGTGCTATAACCAGTACTGGAGTCTATGAACCGCAGCAACAGTACGATACCAGATACACACGATGGAAGCATCTTCGGCGAACAACCGGAGGTGCTTTCTACATTTCCGGGAGAGCTCTACGTCAAGGACGCACACAAGTCTTTTGACGTAACCAAGGCATTGGACGGCTGTTCGTTCAGCGCCAATTTCGGGGAAATTCATGCCATAGTCGGTGGCAACGGCTGCGGAAAAAGCACACTCGCGAAAGTGATTTCCGGCATCCTTCCACTGGACACTGGAAAGGTGTCGGTACTGGGGCACCATCCCACTTCTCCGACCGAAGCCCGGAAGCTGGGAATTGCAACGGTCTTTCAGGAAATAATGATTGCCGATGAGGCGTCTGTGATCGATAACCTGTTTGTCGGCGCCGACAGCTTCTGGACCAAGGCCATGTCGGCCCGAGGGAAACTGGAAAAAGCCCACACTCTGATGCACGAACTGGCCGGAGAAGAGGTTGACCTGCTGATGCCAGCAGGCAATCTCCCGCTCAGCGTCAAGGCGTGGATCACAATTGGACGTGCATTGCTGTGCGAACCGAAAGTACTGATACTGGATGAATCATCGGCAGCGCTTGATTTTGATTCCACAGAAAGACTGTTTGCCAAGATGCGGTCCCTGCGCGACAATGGAATGGCCATCATCATTGTCACCCATCGCATAGCGGAATTAATCAGGATCAGTGACCGGGCGACGGTCATGCGTGATGGCCGTGATGTGGGAGTTCTGGAAAAGTCACAAATCTCGGAGCAAAACCTGTTGAGCCTGATGACCGGACGCTCGGACGCCGCCGAAATATCATCGAGTCAGGCCCACAGGACATCAAGCCGTGAAACGGTGTTGAGAACCCGGGAGCTGAAGGTGTGGGAAGAAGCTGAGCCGGTCGATTTCAGTCTGCTGAAAGGGGAAATCGTCGGCATAACCGGTCTGGATGGTCACGGCCAGGACGATTTTGTACGCATTCTGGCCGGGGTAGCGCTGGCCGCCGGAGGCCATCTCGAACTGAAAGTCGGCGGCAATCATGATTACCGGGCAATCAGGAATCTCGAAGAAGCCAAAAGCCAAGGCATTTCATTCGTATCCGGAGACCGCAAGCGTGAAGGCATCCTGCCCAACATGAGCATTTTCGAGAATTTGCTGATCCCTCTGTATCGCAATAATTCACGAGTACCGGGGGTCAGATTCATAGACTGGATGGGTCTTTCAACCATATTCGAATGGGAGGTCGAACGGCTGTCCATCAAGACCGGTTCCAGATCCAATCCGATCACATCACTTAGCGGCGGCAATCAACAGAAAGTGATTATCGGGCGCTCGTTCGCATTGCATCCGAAAATACTGATCCTGAACGATCCTGCCCGTGGTATCGATGTGGATACCAAGCGTGATCTTTACCAACATTTGCGCGAATTTGCCGGCGAAGGAAATTCGGTGGTTTACATGTCCAGCGAACTGGAAGAATTCATCGGTTTCTGCTCGCGGGTAATGGTGTTTCGCAACGGCAGTATCTACAAGACATTCGTCGATGCCGAGGTTGAGCCGGTCGGTATTCTGGAAGGAATGTTCGGCAAGACCGTCAATCCGCAATCGCCGCACTCTGAATCTGAACCAACACCGGCCAGCGCCGCTCCATTCCCGCCATCCCCGTCGCCATCCCCGTCGCCACCCCCACTGCAGCCCTTACGTGGAGACGATGTCGTCCGTATCCGGGTAATCGATTTTGACGGTAACGACGGGCCGGATGATGACCCGTCCGAATCGGTTCACAAGAAGATCAAGGTTTCTTATTTTGACTGACAACTGAAGAAAGGCAACGAAAGATGGTATTCAAAACCAGGCGAAAATCAACTTGTGCGGGCAATGATGACCATGCCGACCCTGATGCCGCATATTTTTCCGCGTTGATGGATTCGCTGGAGATGGTGGCAGGTTCCTGTCCTGAACACAAGCCGCCACACGAGACTTCCATAACCGAACCGTTTTCGTACAACGGGAACGACCTTGATGAGTTCGCGAGTCTGATGACATACGCCGTCAGTCCTGCGCTGTTCCGCCGTACCCCTGCCAGGCGCAATCCTGGAAAACGTGATGCGGCAGGCAATATCGGCTATACCGACTCTGACCGCCAGCACTTTGACCAGTTGATGTTGTTCGACTCATTGGGCAGCCCGAGGACTGACCGGGCAGGCGTGAATGAAGTCCGATCAGCCGGGACACGGGAGACGGTTGAATCATTCGGGTATTCACCGCAGGATATGGAAGCATTCGATACTCTGATGCCAGCCAAAGTGATCAATGACGACGGTCACAGTCAGGCCGAACCGGAAACTCGGTTCGGCAATGCCGATACGCCCGCCCGGCATATCAGGATCATTGACTATGACAAACAGAGAGAGGCTGATAAAAAGCGTGTCAGCCATGGCAATGTCGCCATGAAAATCCGTTATTTTGACTAGAAATGCGTACCCCTTACCGACTGGGCATCGACGCCGGTGGCACCTTTACCGACTTTGTGCTTGCTAATCAGACAGCCGGCACAATCGATATCTACAAGACGCTGTCCACACCGGACAATCCGACTGAAGCAATCAGGGACGGCCTGCAACTGATCTCCAACGACCTCGGCAGCACCCCGAAAGAGATCATTTCACAGTGTGACCTGTGCATCAACGGTACGACCGTTGGACTCAATGCCCTGATCCAGCATAAAGGCGCGAAAGTTGGTCTTATTACCACCGCGGGCCATGAGGATTCGATCGAAATACGGTTGGGGCACAAGGAAGACGGTTACCGCTACGACCCCGAATATCCGCCGGCGGTGATGCTGACGCCGCGGTATCTGCGCCGGGGGGTGCGTGAACGAATCATTTCCAACGGCCAGATCAAGACTCCGATGCACGAAGAGGATGTGCGGGATGCCTGTCAGCTGTTCCAACGGGAAGGTGTCGAGGCGGTTGCCGTCTCGTTCATCTGGTCTGTTCTGAATCCCGTGCATGAACTGCGGGCGACGGAAATCGTCCGGCAAATGCTGCCGGACGTGATTCTCACCGCAGGAAGCGAACTCTACCCGCAGATACGCGAATACACGCGAACCTCGACCGCGGTCACCAATGCTTACCTTGCGCCCATCATTCGGTCTTACGTCAATTCTATCGAGGAGTATTTCAACGCCCTGGGTGCGGTCAACCCGATCCGTTATTTCCAGTCCAACGGCGGACTGGCGATTGGTCAGGCCATGACCGACCGGTCGGTTTACGCGATCAACTCCGGTCCGGCTTCGGCGCCGCAGGCGGCGCTGACGGTGTGCGAACCATTCAGTTACAAAAATGTAATTACGGTGGATATGGGTGGAACGTCCTTTGATATCACGCTGGCGCGCGACGGCAATACCAATCTGAACAAGAATATCGACTTTCTGCGATACCGCATCGGGGTACCGATGATCCAGGTCGAAACCCTGGGCGCGGGCGGCGGCTCAATCGGCTGGATCGATGAAATGGGGCTGCTGCAATTGGGGCCGCAAAGCGCTGGTTCCGACCCGGGCCCGGCTTGCTATGGCCGTGGCGGCAACGAACCGACCGTGTCGGATGCCAATCTGGTCCTCGGGTACCTGAATCCAGCCGGGCTGGTAGGCGGTCGTCTGCCATTGGACTACAACAAATCCTGTCAGGTGATCGAACAGAAAATTGCCCGCCCGCTGAACATTTCAGTGGAAAAAGCCGCCCACGGCATGTTCACCATCGTCAACAATAACATGGTCAATGGCATTCGCCGGGTTTCGGTGGAACGGGGGTATGATCCGAGGGATTTTGTACTGGTCGCCGCCGGAGGCGCCACCGGCGCGCATATCACGGCTCTGGCGACGGAAATGGGTATCGATACCGTGGTCGCGTCCAAACTCAGCTCCGGCCTGTGTGCTTATGGACAGATCATCTCGGATGTGAAGTACAATTACATGGCAACCATTCCGGTACGGCTGAAAGGCAGTGAAACCTGTGCGCGTATCAACGCGTTGTTCGAGGAGATCGAAACCAAAGGCATAGAACATCTGAAATCCGATGGATTCGGGTCCAGTGAGATTGATATAAGACGCAGCATGGAAATGCGCTATGTCGGCCAGATCCACGAATGCACCGTGGATATCGATACTTTCACAATAGACGCACAATCCATCAATCAGGTCATAGATGCCTTTCATCGGCGTCACGAACAGTTGTTCACCTATTCAGAGCGGAACAGTCCGGTTGAACTGGTCAATATCGAAAGCACCCTGTACGGCCGTGTCAAAAGGCCGGAACGCAGTCAACTCGACAGAGGCACGGGTATTGAAAATGCACTGAAGGGCCACCGGGATCTGATTTTCTCGAGTGACGGTAAAGCCGTCAGTGTGCCAATTTACGATGGCGGGAAAATCAACGCCGGCGACAAAGTGAATGGCCCGGTCGTGATTGAAGAGGAAACCGCAACCTATGTAATCCAGCCCGGCTGGCAGGTTGAACTGCATAGCAGCGCCTCATACCTGATTACGAGAGTACGTTAGCGATGTCAGAAGTTGATCCGATCACATTGTCCGTCGTACGCGGAGTGCTGGAAACCACGCAGCGGGAGATGACGCTGTCACTGGAGAAAACCGGGCGTTCAAGCGTATTCAACCTGGCCCATGATTATTCGACGGCGATGTTCAACGCGACCCCCGAGATGATTATGCAGGGGCAGGATATTCCGATCCATCTTGGATCGCTGATGCCGGCGATGAAGGCCGTTTCGGATTATTTCGGCGATGACCTGCACGATGGCGACCTGCTGCTGCACAATGACCCGGACTACATGGGCAGCCATATTATCGACATGTGCATGTACAAGCCGGTATTTTATCAGGGAGAACACATTTTCTGGACAGTCTGCAAGGGACATTTGACCGATATCGGCGGTCCGGTTCCAGCCGGTTACAATCCGGACGCCACGGAGATTTATGCCGAAGGTCTGCGTGTCCCCCCGATCAAATTATGGGATCGGGGCAAACCCCGTGGAGACGTACTGAACATGCTGCTGACCAATATGCGTGCCCGCCGGGATCAGGAGGGGGATTTCAATGCCCTGATCGGCGCCTGCCAGGTTGGCGAGAGGAATCTGGTCAACATGCTGGAAAAATACGGCGTCGAACAGGTTAAACTGTGTATTGACGAATTGCTGTCGATGGCTGATCGTCACATGCGTTCATTAATCAGGGAAGTGCCCGACGGCAACTACAGCGGTACTGCGATCCTGGAAGACGCCGGCCATGACTTCGGCGATTTTGAGATCACCGCAGACCTGAAGATTACCGGCGACACCTGCCAGATCAATATCACCAGTCCACCCCAGGTACCCTATTTCATTAACTCTTATGAGGGCAATTCATATTCCGGGGTCTATCTGGGAATGATGATGTTTGCCCAACTCCCGCCACCCTATAATGAGGGCCTGTACCGCTGTGTTACCGTAAATATGGGTGAAAAAGGCACGCTTTGCAACGCCGCCGAACCGGCGCCTCACGTTAACTGTACGACCACGCCCATGGAAACCCTGACCGATGCCGTGCGTCTGGCTTTCGAGCAGGCGGCTCCCGAGAAAGTCAGCGCATCCTGGGGGCACACGAACGGCTGCAATATTGCTGGTTGGGACACCAGAACCAACGAAGAATATGTCACCATGGTGCTGGCAACACTCATTTCCGGCGCCGGGGCCACTCCGCAACAGGACGGCTGGCATGCCTGCGGACCGCAAGCGTGTTTTGGCGCACTGACTTCCGGTGACGTTGAACTGCTTGAACATTCCTACCCGATCATCATTCACAGTTACTCGCTGATGACCGATTCCGGCGGGGCAGGCAAGTATCGCGGCGGGTCAGGAACCTGCTGGCAGGTGGAACCGATAGACAAACCGATGACGTTCGTAATGTTTGGCGAAGGCCGCCGCCTGCCTGCGATGGGCGCCGCGAATGCGCGTTCAGGAATGGTTGACCCGAAGGTCGGGCGGGTCGAAATTACCCGTGGTGACGATGTTGAGACTATCCGCAAGAATGTGATCGTCACGATCCAGCCGGGAGAAACCGCAACCAACAAAAACCCCGGCGGAGGCGGCTACGGCGATCCGTTCGACCGGCCGGTCGAGAAGGTCGTTCAGGATGTGAAAAATCAACTGGTTTCCATTGCAGGGGCGCGTGAGGATTACGGGGTGGTGATCAGCGATACGCTTGAAGTCAATATAGGCGCGACGGCTGGCCTGCGCGCCAATCGACCCATCCAGCGACATATCCGACAACCCGCCCGACTGCCAGAAACAAACCCGGATCCGGTTACCCCGCCGGCTCCGGCGCCGGTTACCACGGTGACCCTCCCCCGGAACTCTGTCTCCAGCCCGGCTCCGACGGGCAACGGTCTGGAGGCGACCCGGCCTGGCCTGCGCGAAAACGGACCACTGGCGCCGCTGACCGGGGCCGATGTAGATTTCATCAGAATTGTCGATTTCGACAATGAACAATCTACCACGGAAGCGGGATCGGATGGAAAAGACAAAAGAAAGATCAAAATTCGTTATTTCTGACATGAACCCGGACAACAGTATTCAACCCACCACACCGGACAGTCCGGTGGAGACCAAAACACCCGGTTCAGGCGCCAGCACCTATCTGATGGTGCCGATATTCATCTTTTTCGCATTACTGATCTTTGCCGTAATAAGGGGTCCGAACCTGATATCCAGTACCGGTATCGGCAGCGCGGTCATCGTTGTAGCGCCATTGATACTGGCAACCTATGCCCTGACCATAGTGGTCATGGCTGGCCGTGCCGGAGTAGACCTTTCAATCGGCCCATTAATCGGCTTCATCAATGTCGGCATGATTCAACTGTATGCCGTCGGCTTCATGGAGTCGCCTATCGCCTTCTTCCTGTATGCCATCGGTGTTGGCATTGCCTACCAGATACTGCAGGGGTTGATCATCATTTTTGTCCGGGTGCAACCGATCATCGTCTCCCTGAGCGGTTATCTTACGCTGGTCGGTCTCAATCTGATCATTCTGCCCCGTCCGGGCGGCGTCGCCCCGGACTGGATGTTTTCCTGGGGCAGTGGAACCACGATTTTCTCGGCTACCCTGGTCATACTGATACTCGCCACGGCCGCTTGGTATATCCTTGCCCGAACAGCTTTTTTCGGGCACTTGCGGTTGATGGGTTCGGATGAGCGCGCAGCCTATACCAGTGGTGTGCCTATCAATCTGGTGCGCCTCGGCGCCCACATCATCGGTGGAGTCTATGCCGGACTTGCGGCGATCACCTTCACTGCCCTGATCAGTTCAGGCGACCCGACCCAGGGCACAACCTATACCCTGATGGCGGTAACCGCCCTGGTCCTCGGCGGGGCCAACCTCGCTGGCGGACGCGGCAGCGCCTTCGGCTCGCTACTCGGTGCATTGAATATCTATCTGATCACCTACGTATTGTCTACATTCAACTTCGGCATGGTGCAAAGCTTCGTGACCGACCTGGCGTACGGTGTCATGCTGGTGGTCTCACTGCTGATCAGTCTGGCCGTGCCGCAGATCCAGAAGCGGGTACGCAACCTGTCGCCCCTGGTATTTTTCGTGATACTGGCCGTTATTGCGCTTGGCGTAATCATGCACACTTCGATGGATCAGGTGATACAGCCACTGTCCAGCTTGCAGTCTTCCTCCATCGTCATTCTATCCGATGGCGGCGTTGCCCAGGTCAGCGAAGCGTCGACCGGTGAATCGTATTCTCCGGGTACCTATATCCTTTTCATCGTCATCGGCGTGGTCGCGGTAGTCTATGCTTTCCGGGTATTGTTCAAATACCCAAAGGGGCCAATGGTTGCCTTCATGGTTGTGACGGTGGTGATCGCCCTCGGGTTGATTTTCGATCCTGACCCGCAGGTGCAATCCGCGGAAACAGATGAACAAACAGTCGTTCAGGGGCTGGATTCCTGGATGCCGGAATTTCTGGTGATGGAAAAAATAGATGAAACCCGCGTCACAGCCGAAGTGACCGATCTGGTTTCGCACAGCACCTATGTGATACTCACTCTCATCGGCACGGTATTGCTGGCTTCATTGATCATTCTGGTCATGCTGCCCCATGTGACCGTCCGCACCAAACGGATTGCCCTGATGTTGTTTGCCGCCGCCGCCGCAGTAATCGCGGTCGGAGCTCTGTTCTTTGAAAGCTTCGAAGAAGGTTATCTGGCGAGCAGTTTTTCCGGTGAAATTTATGCAATCATTCTGGTCGGCGTGGGGCTGTTCACCCTCACTGCTCCTCTGGTACACAACCGGCTCAGCAACATTTCGAATGTGTTTATCGTGTTGATTGGCGTGCTCGCTGTGGTCTGTGTGTATTTCTTTACTGATCCTGTTGACCCGGTTGTGACCGAAGAGGCGGCACGCGACCACTCCCCCGCTGTATTCGCGCCGATGGCGGTCCCGAAACAACCTGCAATGATCGAGTATGCAGAACCGGTGCGGGTAAACACAGACAGCCCGGGCATTGCAATCCATGGACAGTTGGCATTTTGTGCGGCCATTATTGTATTGCTGCACATATTCCTTTACATCGCGATGGGTGAAAGCAGCTTCCGTAGCTTCTGGCGACTATGGGAAATTCCTGTGATGTCGGCGTTGATTTGGGGTGGACTGTTTTACGTCAGTGGAGTTCCGTTCTGGCAAATCATCGCCGTGGTTGCGATCGCAATCATTTCAGCGCCCAACGTCCTGCACATAATCAGTACCTACAAAAGCAAGCAAAAGCGTGACCGCTCAATCAGCCAGTGGGCAGGGTCATGAAAAAATCAGCTTTTTCCTTTTACAAGTGGCTCGGCTTCATCATCGCTGCAATTGTCGCAGTGGTCAGCGCGATACTCGGCTGGATAGACGATGTGCCGATGCAGCATATCCTGCTTTACTCGCTGGCTGTGTTTGCGCTGATTTTGTGGGGCTGGCATCACTGTTCGGTACGCTGGATATATCGACCTGACGGCATCGCCATCAGCAATACCCGCGGCCATAGCCCGTCGTCCGGGTCTGAACCACACGAGGATGAATATCAGCAGAGTTTCCTGCGCACCCTGATTTCGAGAAACAAGGGCGGGGCATGGGGTTTGCTGGCGCTGATCATCGCATTCATTGCAAGCGCTTTTGCCATCGAGGATTTTTTCCACTGGCGCAATATCACTTCAGTGCTGATCTTTATCGCCTTCCTCATCCTTGCTTTTATCCTGAACAGACGGGTCAAAACCAACAAAAGCGCGTTTATCGGAATCGTTGTGCTGATCGGGCTTTTTATTATCGGCTCGCTGGTAGTCGACGGCTTCCTGTCTACGTTGAATTTCAAGTCGATGCTGGTGTTCGCTTCATTTCTGGGGCTGGCCTGTATCGGGCAAACCCTGGTTGCGCTTCTGGGAGGACTGGATCTGTCGATCCCTTTCGTGATCGGGTCTTCCAATATCGGTCTGATGTATCTGCTGACTCTGAATACCCCTCCATGGATCGCGTTTATTGCCGTCCTGCTGATCGGAGCCGGAATCGGTTTTGTTAATGGTATGCTGAGTTTTCGTCTGCAGGGCCAGGCGTTGATCCTGACTCTGGGAGTCGGGTTTGCAGTTTCCGGCGGTACCCAGATTCTGACCAGCATCGGTACCGCGTTCGGTGGTAACGTATTTGGTGTGGTGCCCAAGTGGCTGTCCAACATTGCTGCCATGAATGGTGTTTTCTTTGGGTTGAACTTCCCGCCTGTAGTCGTGATCTGGATTATCGCGTCCATTATCCTGATTGTCGGATTACGTAATACTACCTGGGGAAGGAATCTTTACGCGCTCGGCGGCAGCCGTACTTCGGCCAAACGCCTGTCCATATCCGAGCGCGGCTACTGGGTCGGAATGTACACCACCAGCGGCTGTGTTTCGGCGTTTACAGGAGCCCTGCTACTCGGCTGGAGCGGTGGTGGGTTTATCGGTGTGGGAGATCAATATCTGTTCATGACCCTTGCGGCGGTGGTGATCGGCGGCACTTCCCTGCTCGGCGGCTGGGGCGGTTATGGGTTTACTGTGATCGGGGTACTGGTCCTGCAGGTATTGACTTCATTCCTGGTTGGAATCGGATTGGACTATGAAAGCCAACAGTTCGTATTTGGATTGCTGATACTGCCGATGGTCGCGCTGTATGCGCGTTCGCCGCATATTCGCACACAGATATAAACAGCGCCGGGCACAGTCAGTACGGCGCTGCCACCCGTTAAATGAACGTCAATTCAACTGTATTGTGCCAGTAGGTCCGCAATGCGCTTCAGGAATATCGCGTGTTCGCAGGCTTCTTCGGAAGAAAATGACGGTTTGAGTATCTTCACCGGCTGGCCGCGAACGCCGGAACAGATGCCGATACGATAGTCTTCATGCGGTCGTTTGCATACGGTGAGATATTTCCCCTGCATTGGCTGTCGACGGAATTTATCGAGCACAGTTCTCAAGTCCTCGCTGTGTTCTATCGGCGGCTGGCCGTTCCGGGGTGGTCCGGCGACAGGATTGGCCCTGTGCTCTGCGATCAGCCTGTTACGTGTCGCCTCATCGGTCAGCAGGGGCAATACATAAGTGCGGGTAATGAAATCGTCGGTACTGGCGCGGCCCTGGTCGGTTTGTACACCAGTTGGTTTGTTTAGCATTGTTTCACCTCATTAATTGCCAATCAATCTTTAAAAATCGGGACAGGACGGGTCAAGTGCATCGACATGGCGCCGGTTCGCCCCGGGCTTCCTTGATGCGCAGCGCCTCTTGCCGTGCCTGCCCGGGTGACGAAAAGACCTTGTCCTCGAACAGGATAATCGGCTTCAGCCGGTCTGCATTAAGCTGCCCCACGCACCACTCCTCATCCGGTTTGGTGCAAACCACCATATAGGCTCCCGGAATCGGACCGTAACGCCGGTTGTTCAGGACAAACAGGCATTCCGCCAACTGATTGAGTTTGTCTACATCCAACTCACCCAATGCGGCTGTCTCCAAGTCATTTAGCGGAGTCAATGCAGCACCCATGACTTCCTTGCCGGCAGGCGGTTCCATCATCTGCATGCCTGGTTCTCCTGGCGTATTCGTATTCATAATTTCCGAAGTGTCCTGTTAATTGTCATGGTCTGGCCAAAGAACCGTTCAGGGCAGCGGGCCGTCTTTAAGAAACCCTCTGATGGCATTCTCAAGAATACGCGACACATTGTTATTATAGTTGTTATGTGAAAGACTGCCGCACCAGGAAAGCGAACCCGGCGCGAACAACGCTCCGTCATTCGGGGTTTTATAGTAAATCATGTCGGCCCTGACCTGTGGGTTTTCAGTCCCGCCCCCATAATAACCACGAACCGCGAAATGGATCTCTTCGTTGACCTGCAGCATCAGGTTGGTATGGCCTTCGGAACGGGCCAGAAGGTAGGCATTATGCGGTGTGCCGAACGCGAGATCATAACGGTCGAGTTCGAGACCTGCGGCGCCGCCGCCGACCAGACCAAAATCACCGATGACTTCATCTTCGCCGACCCCCTCGAAAATCCAGGCGCACTCCGGTCGTTTACTGTCTTCTTCACGCCGGTAATATGAAGATACATCGAAACCATAGGCTGTAAACGTCAGGCCACAGAGCTTACTGGGTATACGTCCGCGGGCGCGCCACATTCCGCCGAACTTACCATCGAAGGCATTGTTGTATTCTCCGGGGTTGGCGGTCCATGCGCGGGTGCCCGCCTCACCCTTGCGGACTTCAATGATATTTTCATTGTCCGGATGGTATTCACTGATCCAGTAAAATCCATCGGCGCCCAGATAAATCCAACGCCCGCCCTGGAGCTGGTAGGAATCATAGGCTTCGTGCATTTTTTCTGAAGTATATTCAGGATGGCTACCGGTCAGTACGGTCCGGTACCGATTGAGCAAACCGACCCCCTCACGATGCAGGTCTTCGTCGGTATGCACGTCGTATTCAAAATTCTTTTCTTCCAGCCAATCGACCAGATGCAGGTCGGCGTTAAGCTGCCACAACGATGGCGACAGCCAGTGACGGTATTTTGGCCGCATATTCAATATCGGACGCAGGCGCGACGAATAACACACACCGCTGCCGTCGGAATGCAGCGAATAGGTTGACAGACCGTATTCCCTGTGCTCGTTGAGATAAAGATCCGAGGCCGACATCACCGGAACCTTGCCCGCCAGCAGTTGCGCTACCACCGAGTTGGTGCCGAGATTATCGTTGGAATACGCCATATAGCTGTTGGTCGGCAGGATCAGCGCAATCTTAGCGGTTGCGACGCCTCTGGGTGGACGCACCACAAACGGGATAAAATCTTCCGTGTCGGGGGAATCATCTCCGCCGATACGCATACGGGCAGCGTATACGCCGCTGCCTAATCCTTCCGGTATCGTGAAATCAAAATCCACATCCCAGCGGGCATCATCGATATCATCGTCGTGGAAATGAATGGCTCCGTATTCTTCCGGCTTGTGGTGATAAACGATCTCATCGCCGGACCAGTTGAATCCGGTCATTCCCCTGGCAGGCAGATTGATTGCATGACCATTCATCGCACTCGCCGACGTGTCGACGATATAAGTCGATGCGATATGGGTCGTGATATTGGCATGAAAATCCCAGGCGCCCGCAACCCTGGTGCGCAGCTCCCCGGAACAGGCCTGGAACCCCGCCGCCAGCGCTTCGATTTCGGATTTCGATAACGCTTCATGACAAACCCTGGGACGGTCGATCTTGCCATTATAGACATGAGTTTGCTCCGGCAATTCCACCGGTTCCCGCGCTTCGCGGTAATGAGCGCCAAAAATCGTCCGGCCGCTTCTTTCCCGCAACGTCGACGCTGCCATCAACAGTGGGGCATCATTAGCCCCGGCAATTAAGCTGTTGGTTGCCTCTACCCTTGCCGTAGTTTCTTCGGCAGGATGCAGCAATGACATACCGAGACCACCGTTTGTACGGGTCACTACCGGTTCCTGATACAACGTGACCCGGCCGCTTTTCGCATCGAAAGTCACCGCCGCCAGATACCAGACCTTCAGAATCAGTTTCTTGTCACTCGACAGGCGCATCACCTGCCCCTTGCCGTCACCAATTTCCACCGACAAACAGCCTTGGTCGTCGATGAACAATCCATACCCGCATTGGGTCGACTCAACCCATTTGGTGATAATACCCTGTCTTCCCTTGTCAGGCGTAGTCGGGAAAATATATGCCTGCAAGGTAAAACTATGGAGATTCATCCGCTCGTCCTGGGGAATAATCACATAGGAGCCGCCATGAATCCGCTGGTTGCGTCCCGGCCAGGTTCTGTTGCAAGGCGCTGATATCTCTTCTTCCTTGTAACCCGGACCGTCAGGGTTGGTGTCACCGTGGATCAGGCGGACAATATGCGCGTCGTAGGACTCGTTGTTCTCTGAATTCACATGGAACCTGATGTTGTCTCCGGGACACACAGAATATTTATCGCTATACCCTGTAATTCGTAACATGGCTTTTCCTCAACCTTGAAAATCTAAAAATCAATTCTGTTTGTGTGGAACTCATGCATCGATGAGACCCGTTCAATTTCTCTTTCCGGGACCGTGGACATCTCCACCTTATAAGCCAGGTACCAGATCATGCCTACCCCGAGAGCCCACCAGATTATCTGCCATGCCCAGATTGACGGCATCGCAAAATTCCACGCTGCGTAACCGGCGTCGGGTTCTCCGAAAAGACGGTTGCCGATCACCGCGCCGGGACCGATTGCAAAAAATATCCAGACCAGTACGATCACTCCGGCGACCGGTTTTGTCCAGCGCCTGCGTACCATCAGTGGGCTGTAGAGTTTCAGGAAATGGTGGAAGCCGTCGCGTCGCGGCCGATCAGCATCGTTGCGCCCGATGACTGAAATGGTAAGACAGATCACAATATTGAAAAACATACCCCACGCGGCAGAATGAATGGTCCAGGGCCACCGCCCCCAGGGTAGCGAGTCGGCTGCCAGCTTCTGCCCGATCGGCTCGGTCAGGATGACGGCAACCAGCCCGGCAAACAAACCCAGCGTGGCCGCCTGACGGGTAATCCACGGGAACCAGGTGACCGCAAGTAGTGACGGCCATAGCTGAAATCCAAAGGATATCGCCAGACCGCCCAGCAGCAGGGTCGCGTCCATCGAGAAGGTTGCAAGCAGCATCGCGGCAAGAAACACCAAGCCGATACACAACCGCCCCACCTTTTTTTGTGTATCATGGTCGGCGTCGGGCTGGATATAGCGGTGATAGATATCCCGGGTCAGGATACTGCCGGTGGCAGACATGAAAGCGCTGGCTGTAGCCTGTAACGCGGCAATTGCGCAAACTGCGAACACACCGATCAACCAGGGCCAGCCGTCACCGAGCAGCCTGATGAAATGGGGTACCAGGGTGCTGCCATCTTGGTCGGTCAGAACCGGCAGCAGTTGCGCGCTCACGATACCGGCCTGATTGACCTCAGCGTCGGCGCCAAGCAGACGCGCGCTGACACCGGTCAGGGTGGCGAACGAGATCATGATGAAGCCGACACAAAACGCGGCCCCCCAGACCTGGTGAATCGCGAAGCCGCGCGGCGACCGGCTCGAAAACCCCCACATCGAAATCGCTGGGGAAGCGTGAATCCCCATCACCGACATCATGAAGGTCATACACATAATCGCGGTCCAGGGGCCTCCCGAAGGAGCTTCGATACCGAGTCCGGCGGTCCACTGGATGACACCGGGAATGGCGAAATATCCAGGATAATCACCCCCGCCTGAGCCACTGGTACTTCCCCAGAGGCCCGTGGTTTTCTGTGCGATATCGGCCAGTCCGATGTTGAGGGCATCGAATCCTCCGACCAGCTTGAGTGCGAATACGCCAAGCACAATGATCCCGAAAACAAACAGGACAAACTGCACCACTGCGATTTTCGCGATGGCCTGCATACCCCCGGTTACCGAATAGAGCAACACAAAGCCCGACAATACCCACATCGCGACATCGCGGGATATCACACCATCGGTCAATTCACTGACCAGGAAACCGGACGCGCCAAACAATACCGCGACAAACGGCGCACCGAATAACAACGCGATGCCTACGGAGGTGATTCTGAGCGCGTGGCTGCCGAAATAATCCGAAAACATCTCTCCGGAAGTCATGTAGCCAAAGCGACGCCCCAACATCCACTGGCGTTTCAGCAACACTGTACCTGCCAGCGCCGCGGCGATACCGTAAAAGGCGGTATTGGCAAACTGGAATCCGTCACGGAATACCAGAGCGGGATAGCCCATGAAGGTCCACGCCGCCAGGGTGACGGCAGTAATCGAAAGGGAAAACACCCACGGCGACAGTTGCCGCCCGGCAAGAAAAAAATCGCTGGCGGTATGTGCCCTGCGCAGCGCGCGAATGCCCCAGAACAAACAATATGCCCAATAGATCATCAGGAATATCAACAACCAGATCATATTATCGGTCATCATGGTCGTCCGGCAGACAAACTACACATTTTGCACAGGTTATAGCGATGACCGTCGCACCGGCAGATCACCAGACAATCTGCCTGGGAGCCTGGGGCACCTGCGCCCAGAACTCAGGATCATGACCGTAGAATATGCGTGCGCCAGCTCTTTTCAGTTTGCGCAGCAACAGCAGCGAATCAAGCATCTGACTGCGATTGTGCACCAGATGCGGCAAATGCAGATTGGTCAGGGTTTCCTTCAGATAACAGGCATCGGCAGTCAATACGATAGTGCCGGAATCGAGCCGGATCTTGAGCGATTGATGACCCGGAGTATGGCCGAAAGTCGGTACCGTAACGATCCGCCCGTCACCGAACAGGTCATGCTCCCCATTAACCGTCTGAATCAGATGTCCATGGTTGTAATCAGTCGGGGAATAACCATTGGCCTTGATGAATTCCGGAGTGTGCCCGGCTTCCCATTCACGTTGCTGAATGATGACCTTCGCGTTCGGGACCAGTTCATTACCGCCGGTGTGATCGAAGTGGAGATGTGAGTTGACCAGATATTCGATTCTGTTGGCATCGATATCGAGTTGCTCGAGACGGGACTTTATATCCTCGCCCTGACGAAATTCGACCTTGAACAAATCTGCCAGGGAACCGATTCTTGCCGGTGCGTCATGCTGACACTGCGGATGCAGGCCGGTATCGAACAACACCTGACCTCTCGGATGATCAATCAAATATGCCGGTACCGGAAAACGAATCCTGCCCGCCTTGCCTGCGAGCATCATACTCAGCTCGGAGGTCAGCCAGCCACACGTCATGCCATACAGTTTTATCGACACGTCATCTGTCTGTGCGTTCACGAATGATACGCAGCGCCTCTTTGAGGTATACCCGGAACACATCATAGTTTTCACTCATCGGAAAATGTCCGATGTCTTCCATTTCAATGTAGACCCCGCCCTTTATCTGGCGCGCGGTATTTTCAGTGGCCTCGGGAGGCGTCAGATAATCATAGGTTCCGGTCATCATGATGACCGGGCATTTACGTCCCTGAATGTTGCCCAACTCTTCACGCAGGTCATGGTCCACCGAGTAAAAATACAGGTCCCCCTTGAACGCTTCCGAGCCCTGGGTGTAATAATGCCAGGTCAGCCAGCGATCCATTTCTGGTGATTGGGGCGCCATCAGGTCCCAGACCCCACTACCACAGACCTGGGCCGCATTGGCGTGCGGGTGACGCCACCAGTCCAGGTAAAACCCGGGGGCGTAGTCGGCAGCCTCTACCGGGATCACAGCCTTGAATCGGTCTGGCCGCCGCAGGGCAAGCTGCAATGCGACATTGCCGCCAAACGAGGATCCCATGAAAATCGGCTTTTTCAATTCCAGCGCGTCACACAGGGTGACGATAAAATTACAGTAATGCTCAGCAGTCAGTTTATATTCCTGTTTCCACCACTCAGTGTTGTGAGGCGGGTCGGATTTGCCGTGCCGGGGCAAATCATAGGCAATCACATTATATTGCCGTGTAATTTCTTCGTCTTCCAGTAAACCACGCCACTGATGATTATGGGCGCCCGCAGTATGTTGACAGATAAGCGGTTGGCCCTTGCCATTATGCAAGTAGAAAACCTTGTACTCCTGGCCGTCGACATCGATGGTTACGTAACGACCTGTAACCGGTGAGTGTTTTACCATTTTATTGTTCCTGGAAACGCTGTTCTAATTTACCGTCTGACAGAGCCATGGCATCATACGGGTACGCCGCTTTTGCGTAACAGTTCAAATTGCACCGTGAAATTACGGAGATTTTTCATCAGCGCCAGATGATTGCCCTCAATCTTCAGGTCCTTCCGAAAGCTGGCCGACCAGATACCGTGATACATCGGTTTTGGCATGGGCCGGGAAAACTCCCGCCAAGTCTGTGCTGAAGCGCGCAGTGCAAAATCGTAGGCGTCCAATGGTCCCGGATCGATATTCATGCTTTTCACCTTGCCATCGTGCATTTCGATAATCACCTTGCAATCCGTCATGTCGTACATGAACGAGCAGGTGTAATATCTGGCCATGGCGCCAATGGTTTCATCACTGTTTGTCAGGCTGGCATATTTGTCTGCCCAGGTTTTAATGTCTTGCTTCATCTTCCGTACTCTTCAATTACATAATCAACCGATAAACTGCAGGAACCGGTTTCACGGGTTTCCGGCCGGACACGGACCATCACCGTTTGGCAGATTTACCGCCGGGCCTTGCCGGGGCGCCGCCTGACTTTTCTGCTTCAATGATTTCCTTGTTATACCCGCCAAGAATATTACTGATGTTGCTGATCTCACCGGGTGACATGCCGATTTCCTGCAGCAGGTTATCGACAAACGGCATTTGCGCCCGATAACGCAACGCCGAATTGACTACGTTATCAGCAAGGCTGCCGCCGGGGGTGCCTGTGCCATCACCCTCCCTCGGTTCGGAACCGCCGCCGCCATTTGAACCGGTTCCCTGGGGATGACCATCACTGAATCCCGGCAATCCGTTGACTTCCAGAATCTTGATCATGTCGATGTTCTGCATCGGCTTGACCGCTTCGCGGATGATTGATTCAAGGTTGCCCGCCAGTTTCATGCGCAGGGCGCTGCGGCGACTGGCATCGCTACGCATATTTTCTGCCTCATTAAGCAATTGCTTGCCGGCGGCATCGACTTCATAACGCAGTCTGGCTGCCAGTGAAGTAAACTTCTCTGCCTGCTCGCGGTCTGCAGAGGCATCTTTTTCCGCCTTCGCAAGGGTAGTCAATTGAATGGCTTCACGCTCTACCTGTCGTGCGGCATTGATTAATTCAACCTGCTTGCCGCGCTCTGCGATCTCGAGTTCACGCACCGAAGCGACTTTCTCCTCGGCATTGACCACTTCGGCGCGAACCGTCTCTTCCTCTGCATTGGCTTTCAGCACTTCCAGTGATTTTCTGATAACCGCCAGATCGCGTTCCTGTTCTTCCAGTTTCAGTTTCCTGGCTTTCTCTATATCCCGCACCCGGGTTGTTTCCTCGCTTTCGATACGTGCCGCATCAAGATTTCGCTGTTGCTGGATTTGCAACTTCCTGACTTCTTCCTGGGCCTTGATCTGGGCCTGCTCGGACTCCCGGAAACGCTGCGCCTCCTCCTTTACGACATCGGCCTTTTGCCGGGCCCTGCGTATCGCAATTTCTTCCTGTTGCTGCAGGCGAACATATTCATTCTCCTTCTCGATCTCCAGAGCTTTGATTTCGGCTTCCAGATTTTTCTGCAAAATTTCGATCTCAGTGTCCTTTTCGACCTGGTTACGCGAATTGCGCCGTTCCTCGACCTCAACCGTCAGCCGGTGTTCCCGTAGTGAGCGTTCAACCTCAATGGCCTGCTCATGGGAAATACGCGCTTTCTCGATTTCCTCGTCGGCCTTGATTCGCGCCTCTTCCGCTTCGCGTTCCTGGTTGGCGCGTTCCACCGCTATGTCTGTACGTTCACTGGCGCGTTGTTTTTCGATCTCCCTTTGCTGTGCGAGACGCGAGAATTCGCCCTCCTTCTCAATGTCCAGCGCCCGTATTTCGGCTTCCAGATTCTTGTTACGGATCTGAATCCGGGTATCCTGCTCAATATCGTTACGCTTTTTCTTGCGAAGTTCGATCTGTTCGGTCAACTGTGTCAGACCTTCGGCGTCAAATGCATTCGATGGATTGAACGCTTCCAACGCCGCTTGATCCAGTCCGGTCAAGGAAACCGCTTCAAGCTCAAGACCGGTCTGACCGAGCGAGTCTTCCACCAACCCCTTCACGGACTTGACATAGTCACCGCGGTGTTCCTGCATCTCGTCCATGCTCATCTGTGCGGCAACGATACCCAGGGCATCAACAAACCGACCTTCCACCAGTTCACGCAACCCCTCCGGTTCCAGGGTGCGTTTACCAAGAGAGCGTGCCGCGGTGGATACCGCTTCCCGGTCAGGCCGTACACGCACATAAAATTCCGCCACCAATTCGACCCGCATCCGGTTTTTGGTAATCAGTGACTTGTCACCGCCGCGCCGTACTTCGATGCGCAATGTACGCATGCCGACCGTGGTCACATTATGAATAATGGGTAACACAAACGCCCCGCCGCTGATCACCACCTTTTCACCGCCGAGACCGCTACGCACAAACGAAACCTCTTTCGAAGACCTGCGGTACAACCAGTGTAGTAAATAAACTGCGATTGCAATCGAAAGTCCAATCAGGATGATTACAGCAATAATGTCTGCACCAGTCATAATTTCAAGCTCCTGTCTTGTTGTGCCTGCGGTGGTTGTGCACTGGAAACAACGTCATGAATGCGATCTCGAATCATTCATTGCGGCCCGGTAGATTACGAAACCAAAGATAATCTTGTTCAAAAAATCGGCAAGGTTGTAAATGATATTCAGGCTGTTGGTATCGACACCGCCACCCAGATGCTCGATAAAGTATCCGAGCGGGTAGATAGCCCAGCCGACCGTGACAATCAATCGCAAGCCATTAAACGCCAGATGGGTGGCATCGTTGCCGCTTTTCGCATTGACCCGACCGGCTTCGCCCATATACAGTTCACCCAGAATATACAACCAGCCAATCAGCCCGATCAGGAAACCCAGGGTGACGCTCATATAGCCCGCGGCACCCAGGAATTCCCCGATTATCATGACCAGGGAACCGATCAGCAGGCGCCAGAACAATGCAGTGGAAGCCTGCGTGACCGCGACCAGTACTACATAAAACAGAACAATCTGCATCGGATGGGTCAGCGCCCAATCAACATATCGCAATATAATCGGCGCAGTACCCGTATCCACCCACATTTGACGGGTATAGTGGTAATGAATCGCGGAGACCAGCATCACTACGCCCACCAGCGTCATCGTAGTGTGCCATCGACCTGCGACCCGGGTTCTCTCCAGCAGGAAGAAAATCGTTGCACCGATCATGGCTATCGACATCAGCCAGAATGTGCCACCTACAACGTCAGTGGGTAACAGCGTTTCGTTCATCAGATATGTGGAATCAGGTGGTTATTGATACACGTCAGATATATATACCATTCGTTATATATCCTGGTCAATAGTCTATATTACTAAGGTCCCTTTGCTTTCTGCGGGATTCGGCCCGGGAAAGGCATGATCCGGATAATAATCCTCGATTATCAGGATTTTCCTACATGATCAGTGCTCGCCATGGTCAGTACCAGCCGCTGGCGGAAATTGTCGGCAATGACCGCGATAATCAGGAGAACGCCGATCACTACCATTTGCAGATAAGAATTGATGCGCAACAGGTTCATCCCATTTTGAATCAGGATGATGAAAATCGCTCCCAGCACCACATTCGACAGACGTCCGACACCGCCAAACAGACTGACGCCGCCGATCGCGCACGCCGCAATCGAAAGCAGCGGGTAATTCGAACCAATATTGGACTCGCCGCTTTCAAGCCGTGCAGTCAGCAGCAAGGCGGCAATCCCGGTAATGAACGATGAAATGACGTATGCGCCCAGCAGGTAGAATCGCGTATTGATGCCGGAAAGGCTGGCCGCCCTTATGTTTCCTCCGATCGCGTACAGATATCGTCCCATTGGCGTCCAGTTGATGAACACATACATCACAGCGACACACAAGGCGGTGATCCAGACCGGCACCGAGATACCGGCCACCTCACCGTAACCGAATACGTTGGCAAAGGATTCCGGAGCGCCATAAATCGGAGTGCCGCCGGTGATGGTAAGCGCCAATCCAAATACGATGGACGACATCGCCAATGTCATTACAAATGGTGAAACCCTGAAAAATGCGACGCCGATACCATTGATCGCGCCAATCATGACACTTGCGCCAAGGCCCGCCAGACAGCCGATAAACACCGACTCCCAGCCGCTGCCATAACCGGACCATAATGAAACCATGGTCATGGACGAGACCACCGAAGTCATCGCCAGCATCACACCGACCGAAAGATCCAAACCTGCGGTCAGCATCACGACCATCTGCGCCATTGCCACCAGAACCAGATAGGTTGACTGACGGGAGATACCGAACAAATTTCTTTCAGTCAGGAAATTCTCGTTAAAGAGGCTGAATCCGATGATAGCAACCCCCAGAAACCAGGGCAGGACCCCACCTTTTATGAACAGGATTGATGCCGTTCGTCTGATTTTGAATACTGCATTTGATGATTCCGGTATCATTGATGGTCACCTACTGTTCAAAAAAATAATTCAACAACGTCTGCTCTGCAAGCTCATCGCAGCCCAACTCGTTACACACCCGCCCCCGATGCATCACATAACTGCGGTGGGTCAGGTTGACAATCTCCGACAGATCCGAAGAAATCAGCAGGACACCGGCGCCGGCTTCACATACATCCCGAATCAGACGGTATATGGATGCGCGGGCCCCGATATCGACTCCAACCGTGGGTTCATCAAGAATAAACAGTTTGACATCCCGCACCAGGCTTTTTGCGACCAGCACCTTTTGCTGGTTTCCACCGGAAAGGTGTTCAAGTGATTTTTCGATGCTGAGCGGATTCAGGCTCAATCGCCGGGCGACCTCTCCAACAATATTTTTCTCGCTTTGCCGATTCAGAAAAAAGCCGCTTGTGAACTTCGGCAATCCCAGCGAAGGCAGCGAGACATTTTCCCGGACGTTCTGCATCATAACCAGACCTTCCGCACGCCGGTCTGAAGGCAGATACAGCATTCCGCGGTCAAGCATGGCGCGCGGGCTCAGGTCGTTGATCCGTTTAGTACTGTCATAAACCCGATCATCCAGATACGAAATTTGACCGGACATGATCTTTTCCAGTCCGAAACATGCACGACCGATTTTCGCCTTTCCTGAGCCAACCAATCCCGCTATGCCAACAACCTCCCCCGCATGGACCCGGATCGACACATCACTGGTCACCGTATTAATGAGGTTCAGATCCTTCACATCAAGAAGCAGTCTGCCGGAACGGGTATTGATTTCAGGGAATACTTTTTGCAAACGCATTCCGATGGTCAGTTCCACCAATCTGTCTTCGCTGGTATCAGCCGCCAGGACGGTCAGGACCTGTTTGCCATCGCGTAAAATCGTGATTCGATCACTGATCCGGTAAATCTCCTTGGTGCGGTGGGTTATATAAATCACCCCTACCCCTTCGCGATTCAGGACTTCGATCATCGAATAGAGTCGATTGGCTTCATGCTCAGTCAGCGAGGCAGTCGGTTCGTCCAGAATCATGATGGAAGGTTTGGTGCGGAAAGCCTTGGCAATCTCGACCATTTGCTGTTCAGCGCGTGAAAGGTGCATCACCTGCTTATCCGGTTCAAGCGCGAATCCCAGACTGTCCAGAACCCGGCAAGCCTGATGCCGAAGGCTTGATTTCTCAAGGAAAGGTCCTTTCAGTGATTCGGAGCCCAAAACAGGTTCTCTTCGACTGTGAGTTGGGGAATCAGCGAAAACTCCTGGAACACCGCACTGATACCAAGTTCGCGAGCGTGCTTGACTGAGCCGATCTCGACTTCTTCATCATTCAGGAATATCTTTCCCGAAGTCGGCCGGATCACTCCGGCGATAATCTGGATTATGGTGGATTTGCCAGCGCCGTTCTTACCAAACAGGGCATGAACTTCGCCAGAACGAACGTCAAGATTGATCTTGTCGAGAGCCAGTGTGCCGGGAAATTGCCTGGAAATGTTTTCCAGTCGCAACAATGGCCCGGTCTGGCTGTAAACCGGGGGTACGCTGGAAGACCGCCTGTCCATGTTACCGTCAGTCTACGGAAAACTGCGGAATCCATCCGCTCGGGGCCAGGGTCGCAGAAGTGTCAAACCTGGCAACCGTGTCCGGGGTGACGATAATAAACGGCGGTTGGACATGCTCGATCACTCGATCGGTATTATTGTATTCGGGGCGGCCCCCGGTTGCCATGTCCTTGCCTTCCAGTAACCGGACCGCCTGGTCAACCGAGATTCGGGCCTGGGTAATCATCTGGTCCGATGGCGCCATGGCAACAGCGCCCCGCTTGAGAAAAATATTCATCCCCGGAGTGTAGTAATAAGCTACCAGCTTGATCTGTTTTTCCAGATTCCGTTCCCGGATTGCGCCAACCGCACCTTCGATGGTGGTTGCGGTGCCAACGATATAGTCGAGTTCCACATTTTCCCCCGAAGTCAGCGTTTGCAAAATGTTTTCGACCAGTTCCAGTTGCACTGCCTTGCCGGTATCACCCCACCGTGTCGCCAATATCTGCACATGCGTATCCTTGAGCGCGGCGCGGCACCCCCGGTCACCATCAACCGACCAGCCGGCCCCCGGCGGGCCGGGGAACCATACCACCTTGACCTTGTTATCACCGTTGTGGGGCTGATTGGCAATCCACTTGCATGAGACGAAACCCATGTTGTAGAAACTTTGCAGTGAATTGGCATCGACCGCCGTATTCAAACCGGTGATAATAACCACGACCGGAATTCCCTTCGCTCTGATCACATCAATCTGCTTGGCATTGCCGTCCCTGGAAATAGGGGCAATCACCAGTGCTTCGGCGCCGTTGGAAATGCAATCTTCGACCTGATTCAATTGCCTCTCGAGGTTGGTATAACCGCCCGCCTCGACCAGTGTTATTTTTTGTCCGAGGCGTTTTCCTTCAGAAATAATGCCATAGGCGACACCCGCGAAATAGGAATCCTTCATGTGCGGGAAAGACACACATATATGATGCTGGCGGATCACCTGCCCGGGCGACAACGGCACATAATCAACCCATTCCAGTTTCTCGACCCGGTTTCCCGAGTCGGTCCAGCAAGCCATGTCTCCGTCTGTGCATGCGGGATTGTAAACCTGGACCCCGGTTGGCCACCATGGCCTGTCTTCGGCAAGCGCCGGTAACGCCGACAGTATTATGGCTGCCATCACGACCATCAACAAATTAAAGGCCGGATTGTGGGGTAGTCTGTTCACGTCATGATTACCATCTGTATGTAATAATGCACGCAACCAATACTGAAATCAATCTGCCGGATTTGCGAATCGGCGCAAAGAGTCTGTAAACTATATGGTGGTACCCGGATTAAACGACATGATCAACACAATTGCCACAAACAAGGAATCGCAACCCGGTCTTCGGATTGTGATCGCCGATGATCATGCACTGGTGCGCGGCGGATTGGCCCTGTTGATCGACATGGCTGCACCTGAAGCGGAAGTTTTGCAGGCCAGCAGTCTGGAACAGGTCACCGGGATTCTCAAGCAAAAGACCCCGGTCAGCCTGCTGCTGCTGGACCTGTTGATGCCGGGAATGAAGGGAGAAGCCGGTATCAGGATCATTACTGATTCGTGGCCTGATATTCCGGTCGTGATTGTTTCGATGAAAGAGGATACCGACACTATTCGACGGCTGTTGTCGGCCGGGGCGATGGGTTATATCCCGAAAACCTCCTCCCCCGACGTTATGGTCAGCGCCATACGCCTGGTGCTTGATGGGGGTATCTATATCCCCCCTCATGTCCTGCATCTGAATGAAAATCCGTCAATGCCTTCACCGGATACCGACGACTACCGGCTGTCGGACCAGGGTAATCTGACACGCCGGCAACTACAGGTTCTGGAACTGATTAAATCCGGCAAATCCAATAAGGCAATTGCCAGTGAATTGGGATTGACGACCGGTACCGTAAAAATGCACGTTTCCGGAATCTTCAGGAAACTGAATGTGACCAACCGCACCGAAGCGGTGGCAACCTGGTCCAGGATCAACGGCTGATTTTCAGGATCAGCCCCACAGCTTCAGGCGCAAGCTTGCGCGTTAATCATGTTCGAGATCAATGACCGTAGTCTGGCAGGCTGTACGGGTTTGAACATGACCTGATAGCCGTACCCGGAAATATCCCGTAAATGGTCTTCCTGTACGTCTCCGGTCACAATCACGGTTGGAATCGTATGGCCGATGATTTTCTGGACACGGCTGGCAATCTCGACACCTTCCGCCCCACCCGGTAACCGGTTATCGGCGATAATGACGTCAGGCGGCGCCGCAGCGCGCCGTTCGACCATCGCTATGACTTCATCTATGTTTCGACCTGTAACCACTTCGCAGCCCCAGGATTTCAGAAGCTGCCGGGTCGCTTTCAAAACCTCGACATCGTCTTCGACCAGTAACACGCGAATCCCTTGCAAACCATGCGTCAGATTCTCAAGCAACCCGGCTTTTGGCAAATTTTCAGCAAGCCTTTTTTTGCTGAGCGCAACCAGGATTGCAAACCGCGACCCTTTGCCAACCACAGAATCACATTCGATCCGGTGGGACAAACAGGCCGCCAGACGTTTGGCAATCGCCAGTCCGAGTCCGAGCCCCTTGCTCCTGTCTCTCTCCTCGTTATCGATCTGATGAAAATCTTCAAAAATTTTCAGCGCCTGATCATTCGGGAATCCACGCCCGGTATCCCACACTTCAACTGCGATCGCACTGTCTTTCCTGCGCACCCCCAGCAGGATCCGCCCCTGGTGGGTATAACGAATCGCGTTGGACATGAAATTACCGAGTATCCGCTCCAGTAAAATAGGATCACTGCGTACATATACGATTGAAGGCACCAGTTGAAAATCCAGATTCTTCTGTTGGGCAACTGGTGCAAACTCCCGGAACACCCGGTTCAATACCTCCTGGATCGGAAAATCCTCAAAACTGGGCTGTATCGCCCCGGCCTCAAGCTGTGACACATCCAGCAGCGCACTCAGTTGCCGCGCCGTAGAAAGTGATACGGCATCAATGTCTTCAACCACCGCGAGTGCGTCAGAGCTGTCTATTTTCTGGCGCAATGCGGCAATATACATTTGCATTGCCTGCAGTGGCTGGCGTAAATCGTGACTTGCGGCGGCCAGAAACATCGATTTGGCCCGGTTTGCCCTTTCCGCTTCCTCTTTCGCATCCTGCAAGTCCTGACCCTGACTCCACAAGTCGTGCTTCAAGCGGTTGAAGCTGCGGCTCATCCGACCGAGCTCGTCACGTCTTGCCATGATCACTTTTTCAAACTCGGATTCTTCCACCTCCTGCATTGCGGTGAACGCGTTGATCGTGTCGGTCAACAGTTGCAGGGGTTTGGAAATGTTCCGCCTGACTATCAACAACAGCATCGCAATAAAGAAAATCACCACCATAAGCAAGGTCAAAATGACGAAACCGATCGCAATGCGCTCAGCGTAGACCACGTGCCTGGTCGATTCCTGCCTGATTGTTCCAAGTCTGGCGGTAAGCGTCTCAAGCTGATCCATCAATACGGCTTCACTGTCGATAATGCCCTGCGTGATTTCCGGATTGACTGGAAGAGAGTGGTCTTCAATCTGTTGAAGCAGCTTGATGGTCCACTCATAATGGGTTTGCGCTGCCCATCTCAGATTTAAAAGGTTTTGCAACAACGCTTCGCTGTGCAGGGTTAGCGCATTTTCATTCTCACTCAATTGCACTACCGATCTTTGAATAAACTCTTCGGTAGCCTTGATGCTTTTCTGAACTTCCTTCTCATCCTCAAAATAGCCTGAAAACCAGCCCGATTGCATCGCGGAACCGTCTGCGTTTGCAGCAATCATGATTCCTCTGGTTTCCAGTATCCGGCTCAAGATTTGTGTTCGAATATTTTCTGCCGGGATATATAATGGCAGGATTGTTTTCGCCATTCGTTCAGCCTCGTCACCGACAATCCGCAGTTGCGAAACAGCGACAAACCCGACAATGCAGAAACCGGCGACCTCAACCGCGATCAGGATCAATATTTTCCGATCCAGCGAAAGTTGATTGAAGATTTTATTCAGACTCTGCATACCACCTTGAATCAAGCAACCCGTTAAAATATCACTCCCATGACAAACACAGATCGACAGGTCCAGCAGATCCAGCAATTCATGAGCGGATTCACCGCCGAAACCACCCCGGCCTCTGCAGCGAAAATAGCTGATTTCCGAGAACATCTGCGCTCCGGTACGGTAGTGTACATCACATTTTTACCAGGGTCTGATTTTAACGACACGGTTACCGTGGCAAAACGGCTGCGTGATGAAGGTTTTATCCCTGTTCCGCATTTCGCTGCCCGCAGTATTGCCAACCGCAGTACACTGGATCAGTATCTCAGCCTGGTTGTGGGCGAGGCAGGGGTTGACCGGGTGTTGTGTATCGCCGGAGCGGTAGATAATCCGGTCGGCGAGTTCCGTGATTCAATGCAACTGCTTAACACCGGACTGTTCGATAAGCACGGCATCACTACGATTGGCCTCGCCGGCCACCCCGAAGGCAGCCCGGACATGTCCGATGAAGCGATCCTGTCGGCCTTGAAATGGAAAAATGACTTCAGCCAGCGAACAGACGCCGCAATGCACCTGGTCACTCAGTTTGCCTTCGACAGCAAGCCGGTCATTGCCTGGGTCAGGATGCTTGAGGCCGATGGTAACAGCTTGCCGGTTCACATCGGTATTCCGGGACTCGCGACATTAAAAACCCTGCTGATGCATGCCAAAAACTGCGGTATCGGCAATTCCATCAAATTCCTGACCCGGCAGGCGAAAATTGTGACCCGGCTGATGACCGTCAATACTCCCGACAAACTGGTTGCCGATCTGGCTGATTACTCTGCCAATGATCCCGGCACAGGGATCAACGGGGTACATGTCTATCCGCTTGGCGGGTTACGTAAAAGCGCAAAATGGAGTTATGCGGTGGTCGATGGACACTTGACGATGAATGGCAAGGGCGGATTCAGGGTGGATGTAGAACTGGATTAAGCCCGTGTGTCCAGCGATCGTCATCTTCCCGCATCAGCCATTTTGGATCAACAGCACATGAAATCGACGCGGACCATGGGCGCCATAGACAATGGTTTGTTCGATATCCGCGGTCTTTGAGGGTCCGGTGATAAAGTTGATGGCCCTTGGCCGGGATTCCGGTATCAGCCAGAATTGCTCCATTGATGGCAACAGCCTGGACTGCTCCAGTACAACGATATTGGTCTCCGGCAGAAAATTGAGCGTACTCGGAGAAGCCGGTGACGAAACCATCACAATGGTCCCCGTTTCAGCAATTCCCGCGCAGGCATGGGTGACAGAAACCTGATCCGACGCCACCGCGGCCCGGTATTCGACTGCGATACCGCCCCAGTCCAGGGGGGTGAATCGATCATCAGGCGAAGCGACCACTTTGCAGGGCTGCCGGACATCCGTCAGATACTGGCTGACCGCATCCGGCAGCTCGTTCCAGCCGCCTACCGAATCGCAGGTGGCATGAACCTGTGACAGCCTGCTGATGAACAGATCGACCAGATCCCTGGGTTGATCAGGGCCAAAATCAGGCGCCGGTAACGGGATCCGGAAATCCGGTTTGCGGGAACCGCCTTTTCGCGTATGGCGGCGAATGTTTTTCAGAATGGTTTCCCTGGCATTCATCACAGACCCCTTCAGTGTTTTTTCCACATCTGCTGAAAAGTCGATTTGCCGGGCGCCGGGAAATCACGGCTCATCGTCCATGGCCCCGCCAGGGGCAACCATCGGAATCGCCCCCTGTTTTTACCCGGTTTGATACGGTCCATGGTATTCAGGACCAGTGCCGCAATGCGGGTAAACACGACATAAAGCTTCGGGATCCTCGCCAGTCTATACCACAGTGAAAATCCTGCCCTGCCGATGGCGCTGTCCGCCTTCATTCGATTCAGTTGCACACGGTGCGTCCGAATCAGGTCGGGCAACGGGATCTTCACCGGACAGACTGTCTGACAGCGGCCATTCATAGTGCAGGCATGGGGCAGATCGCGCGCATTTTTCTGTCCGACCAGGATCGGAGTCAATACCGAACCCATCGGTCCGGGGTAAACCCAGCCATAGGCATGTCCGCCGATACGGGTATAGACCGGGCAATGATTCAGGCAGGCGCCGCAGCGGATACAGCGCAACATGTCCCTGAAACTTCCGTTCAGAATTTCGCTGCGGCCATTATCGAGCAGAACGACATGAAATTCATCCGGACCATCGAGGTCGCCCTGACGCCTGGGGCCATTGAATAATGTGGTATAGACACTCATGATCTGGCCGGTTGCACTGCGCCCCAGCAACCTCAGGAAACCACCGAGTGCAGTCAGATCGGGAATAACCTTTTCGATACTCGCCGTGACGATATGCACTCCTGGCAGGTTCGCAGTCAAATCACCATTACCCTCGTTGGTCACGATCGCGACGGAACCGGTTTCCGCTACCAGGAAGTTAGCGCCGGTTATGCCGACATCAGCGCTGCAAAAATGACCTCTCAGGACCTGGCGCGCCTGATCGACAATATCCTCACGAACCGTTACCCTGTCTTCAACTCCAAGTCCGGCATGGTGCTGATGAAACAACTCCGTCACCTGGTCCTTGGATTTATGCACCGCCGGAGCAATGATATGGCTCGGGGTTTCCCTGGCCAGTTGAATGATATACTCTCCCAGATCGGTTTCCAGCACTTCGTAGCCACACCGTTCCAGCGCCTCATTGGTCGCCGCTTCTTCAGATACCATCGACTTGCCCTTGGTTATCTTGCGGGCGTTTGCTTGTGCGCAGATGTCGATGATGATCTGATTCGCCTGTTCACCGTTCTGCGCCCAGTGAACCTGGCCTCCTGCTTTTTCCACATTTTGCTCGAACAGTTCCAGGTAGTAGTCCAGATGATCCAGTGTGTGGTTCTTGACCTTCTCGCCATACTCCCTGAAAGCCTCAAAATTTTTCAGGTCATCGACTGCTGCTTGCCGTGTATCAACGAATCCGCCTTCAGACCGAACCAGCGCCGCCTGCAACACCGGATCCAGCAAGGCGGCGCGGGAGGCTTTTTTGAAATTATGGGAAAGCGCTTCCATGGTTAATTCCCGGCGATGGATTTGCCTGCTCCGGGATCATCGGCATCCTCTGTCAGCAACTCGGCATAATGCATGACATTAACCCTGCTCCCGGTTCTTTTCAATCTCCCGGCAATATTCATCAGACAGCCCAGGTCCCCGCCCAGCAGCAACTCTGCCCCTGTTTCATGCATCCCGGCTATCTTGCCATCGACCATTGCCGTGGAGATTTCCGGAAACTTCACGCAAAAGGCGCCGCCGAAGCCACAACAGATTTCGGAATTGGTCATTTCATCGATGCTGATTCCCGCCCGTTGCCGCAACAGGATTCTGGGTTGAGCGCGGATGCCGAGTTCCCGTAATCCGGCACACGAATCATGGTAGGTGATCTTCGCATTGCTCCAGGCATCGCCAGGAGCAGGATCCAATTCGACCTTCATGACATCGACCAGGAACTGGGACAACTCGCAAGTCTTCGCCGCCATTTCCCGTGCCCGCTGATGCCAGTCAGCGTCTTCCTGAAGCAACTTCGGGTAGTGCTCCCTGATCATCGCCGCACAGGAGCCTGACGGAACTACCAGGTAATCAAATGATTCGAAAATTTCGATATTCTGCCGGGCAAGCCGGGCGGCTTTTGGTTCATCACCAGCATTATAAACCGGCTGACCGCAACAGCTTTGAGTCGGAACGAAAACCTGACAATGACAGGCTTCAATCAACCGTGCCGCAGCAAAGCCGATTTGCGGGCGCAGCAGATCAACCAGACAAGTGACGAACAGACCGACCCGTGTGCGCCCGGATTGCGTTGTATTCTGAGGTTTCATTTGCGTATTGTGTCCTTTTCAACTCAAACCCGCAAATGATTGATTGTCTGATTCAACTGTTCCGCCTTGTCAGCCGCAGCCCGGGCGAAATCCTGGTCGTTGTCGACTGCATTGATAATGGCCCTTGAAACATTGATCACCAGCCCGGTTCTGTCCGCGGTCAAGCCATTATCCAGCACCGCTTCGATGTCCCCGCCCTGGGCGCCAATACCGGGAATCAACAAGGGCATGTCGCCGACAATCTGTCGAATCCGACCAATGACTTCCGGGTAGGTAGCGCCAACCACCAAAGCGACATTGTTATTCGCGTTCCAGCTGTTGACGGCCAGATTGGCGACCCTTGTATAGATCTCCTCACCTGCGGCGGTCAAATCCTGAATATCCCCGCTACCGGGATTGGATGTTTTGCAAAGCACGATCACTCCCCGGTCCCTGAATGACAGAAACGGGGCCAGGGAATCTCCCCCCATATAAGGATTGACAGTGACAGCATCGGCGTTATAACGCACAAAGGCTTCCCGGGCATACATCCTTGCAGTAGCGCCGATGTCACCCCGTTTGGCATCGAGAATGACCGGCATCGAAGGATGACGGGTTTTGATGTATTCGATGGTTTTCTCCAACTGATGTTCTGCCCGGTGAGCGGAATAATGGGCAATCTGGGGCTTGAAAGCACAGCAAAATCCGGCCGTTGCATCAATGATCGCCCGGTTGAATTCAAACAGGGGGTGGTCGCTGGTCCTTAACGAACGCGGCAGGGTTGAAGGGTCAGGGTCGAGTCCGACACAGAGTAGGGATTGTTGTCTGTGCCAACTGATCGATAGTTTTTGACGAAAATTCAACGTGTTATTTTTTCTGTAGTTTCGGTAGGAGTATGGACTGGTTGGCCTGCAACTGGCGGGATTTCAATGTCGGATTCAATCTGTAGAACAACCATACAGGGAAACCGGATTCATTGGAAAGAGACCACAGGGTATCACCGGATCTAACCCGATACTTCTCGAATCCGGTCAAGTTATAGTGCGATTTTAATTCTTCGCTCAAAACCTGGTGGTATTCAATCCGCTTTTGTTCAAAGGTCTGTACTGCGTTACCGGATTTGATCGGCAGTTTCAGGGATTGCCCGATGCGCAGTCGTTTGGCCGTCGTGTTGTTCAGCTTGCGGAGCTTCCTGGTCGAACCCATTCCCAGCCAGTCTGCATAGTGTCCAAGGGTTTCATCCGGCTCCACCCGGATTTTGTATATCCCTTCCCCCGATGATTCGCTCACCGATACACCCAGGTCCGGCAAGGTGTCGAGCAGGTTGGTCAATGATGGGCTTTCAAATATATTTTGACCATTGCCGTTGTCCGGCGGCGCCTTATTGACTTTCGTAATCACCTGGTCCACCCTGGCCAGCAGAGTGGCGGTTTCCGTGGTATCGGGAACAACCAGCCCCGGGACTTTCAGTTTTTGTCCGGGATAAATGGTAGCCCTGCTGTCCAGATTGTTGATTTCCCGCAGTTCGCGGCAGTTGACCGAAAGCAGCCTGGCAATGGCACAGGCAGCATCGCCCTTGCGCACGATATAACGGTTATTTTCATCCAGTACCGCGACCCGGGTTTCTGCTGCAACGCCGGGAATGACCAGTTTTTGACCAATCCTGATCGTCGCCCTTCGATTCAGATTGTTGGCGTTGATAAGCGATCGGCATTTAACGCCATAACGTTCTGCAATCAGACAGGCGCTGTCACCCCGCCTGACCGTATGAATGACCTGGCCGGCGGCGTTGGCGACCAAGGTGTTCTTGCCGGTGGTTGCCCTGACCACAGCCAGGTTGCGGGGAATAATAAGTTTCTGCCCGACCCGGATTACCGCTTTTTTACCCAGACGATTGATATCGATCAACTGTCGGCAATTGACTTTCAGCGCTCGCGCCACTCCGCAGGCGGTATCACCCCTGCGGACGACATAACTGTCGGCTCCGGCGGCTAACGCTTCCGCCGGCAGGGTTTTGAATCTGGCCAGTGCGGATTGATATCCGTCATTGCGAAAAGGCAGCTTGAGCCGATAGCCGGCAGGAATCAACCGCCATCCATTCCAGACAAACCGTGTCAACTCCGGGTTCATTGGTTTCAATTCGCTTTCCCGCAGATTAAAGACGGACTTTACCCGCTTGACTGAGGTTGCCCGCTTGAGGACCAGGGTTTGAACCTTCGGCATCTTGCCAGCGCTGACCCTGCCAAAATAGGAAGCTGAATTTTTCTCTATGTGCCGGGCTGCCAGAAAACTGGAATAAAAGTTTTTTACTGCAACCTGAAAAGCCGGGGATTTATACTTTCCGAGAACGGTCATGTAATCCGGTTTCACCCTCAGGATCGCCCGTCGCATTCCGTTGACGCCATAATTATAGGAAGTAATGATAAACGGATTGATTTCCCTGCTGCTGATATTCGGATCGATTGATTTCGCCACCCCGGTCAAGGTCTTTCTGGCATCAACCAGATAACGTGCAGCGGCGTGGGTCGATGCTTCAGGGTCGAGACGTTCGTCGATCGCGGCATTGAGTTCCAGCCCCAGGGTCCTTGCCGTTTTCGGCATGATCTGCCACATCCCTGCTGCGCCCGCCTTGGAATAGGTTTTCGGATTGTATGAAGATTCGACAAATGGCAGATAGCGGATATCATAGGGCAGCTTGTATTGCGCCAGCGTCGAATCCACCATTGGATGGTAAACCTGAAATCTTCTCAAACCTGCGATGTAACTGTCCCTGACCCCGCTTTGACAACGGATGTTCTCCCCCGCCCGTCGAATACGCCGGGGGTTCCTGTCCGGGAACAATCCGGCAAGGTGCTGCTCTTCGGAGTTTAATTTTCCACCGGATTCAAGTTTGAGCGCGGCATTATACAGTGCTGTCTTTAATCGTTTTCTTTCCTTTTTCAGCTTTTTCCTGACACTTCTGCCACAACCCTGGCCGGTCTTCACGACAGAGTAGACCCGCTCGGGATGGTCAGGGTTGTGAAAAACGGCGGTCTCCTTGTCCCAATCCTTGAAAACCTGTATCCAGAAATCAATACGGCGGCGCAGTGAATCAGGGCAGGGAAAATCATCACTGCAATCCAGCTTGTAACGTTCAACAAGGTGATGAGCAGCAGCGGAATCAGGGTAAAATGATATACTGATCACACAGCAAATCAGGAATATCGAAATGACTTGGCAGGATTTCACTATGGATTACAGATTCCAGGACGGAAGGCAGAGTTTTAAACGGGCGTATTGTACGCGATAATTGAATCAAGTCATCTTCAAATCCATAATTCATACCATGACCAAAATCAGACAGGACGACCTCATCCAAAGTGTGGCGGATGCACTCCAGTATATCTCTTTTTATCACCCCCCCGATTTTGTAGAGGCCATGCATCAGGCCTGGCTGCGCGAGCAATCGCAAGCGGCTAAAAACGCCATTTCCCAGATCCTGGTCAACTCAAGATTGTGCGCACAAGGCAGGCGACCGGTCTGTCAGGATACCGGGATCGTTGTGATATTCCTGAAAGTAGGCATGGATATTTGCTGGGATACGCAATTGTCGCTGCATGACATGATCAATCAGGGCGTACGTCAGGCTTATCTTGATTCCGACAATCCCTTGCGCCCCTCGATTGTCTCGCCGCCTTTCGGCGCCCGGAAAAACACGCAGGACAATACTCCGGCTGTAATCCATACCGAAATAGTTCCCGGCAATACCCTCGAAGTCACTGTTTCCGCCAAGGGCGGAGGGTCTGAAAACAAGTCCCGATTCACCATATTGAATCCAAGTGACAGTATCGTCGACTGGGTGCTGGAAACAGTTCCGAAAATGGGCGCGGGATGGTGTCCGCCGGGGATTCTGGGTATCGGGCTTGGCGGCAGCGCTGAAAAGGCCATGGTGATGGCGAAGGAAGCATTGATGGAGCATATCGATATCCAGCAATTGATCGACAGGGGACCATCGAACCGATCTGAAGAGCTGCGCCTTGAACTGTTTGAAAAGGTAAACCGGCTTGGAATCGGCGCCCAGGGTCTTGGCGGAGTAACCACGGTACTGGATGTGAAGGTCAAGGAATACCCGACCCATGCCGCTTCACTGCCGGTTGCAATGATTCCGAATTGCGCCGCCACCCGTCATGCCCGTTTCGTGCTTGATGGTTCAGGCACGGCCACCCTGGAGCCGCCCAGGCTGTCTGACTGGCCGGACATCGCCCTGGAAAAAAGTGATGACACGATTTCAGTCAACCTGGATCGGGTAACACGGGAAGATATCAGGAAATGGCAGCCGGGGCAGACTCTACTGTTATCAGGGAAAATCCTGACAGGGAGGGATGCGGCCCACAAAAGAATTGCCGACTACCATGCGCAGGGCAAACCATTGCCGAACAACGTCGATTTTTCCGGCAGGTTCATCTATTACGTTGGCCCGGTCGATGCAATCGGCGATGAGGCGGTCGGCCCGGCCGGCCCGACCACCGCAACCCGGATGGACAAGTATTCTGATCTGATGCTGGACAGGATGGGCGTACTGGGAATGATCGGCAAGGCGGAAAGAGGGCTGGAGACGGTCGCCAAAATCCGGGACCATCGGTCGGTTTATCTGATCGCGGTCGGTGGCGCCGCCTACCTGGTGTCCAAAGCGATCAAGTCTGCGAAGGTACTGGCGTTTGAAGACCTCGGCATGGAGGCGATTTATGAGTTCGAGGTTGAGGAAATGCCAGTCACGGTCGCCGTCGACAGTAATGGACAATCGGTTCATCATACCGCCCCCGAAATCTGGAGACAAAAACTGAACGTGGCGGCGCCCTCGTTAACCGGCTGATCCCGGGCAGCCAAAGAAAGGATTCCCGGCTTTGAGTTCAACCCGGAGTCCGGCATTGCCGGCCTTACATGTAAAGCCAGTTGAGCATCGATATCATGACGACGAGAAACATCACGGTCATGATGCCTCCGGCCTTGATGAAGTCCATTACCTGATAACCTCCGGGTCCCATTATCAGTGCATTGACCTGGTGGGTGGGGATCAGAAAGGAGTTTGAGGTGGCAAGGGCGACCGTCAATGCAAATACGGAAGGATCGGCGCCCACGCCAATGGCGATATTTATTGCCAATGGAACCAACAGTACAGTCGCTCCGACATTGGACATCACCAGGGTAAATATGGTTGCCATCACCGCCAGCACGGTTTGCAGTACCCATACCGGCACATCCCCCAGGTAATAGAGCACCTGCTGGGCAACCCAGGCCGCAGTGTTACTGTTTTCCATTGCGATACCAAGCGGTATCAGGCTGGCCAGCAAAAAAACGCTTTGCCAGCCTATCGCCTGGTAGGCTTCCTCGATTTTGATCACGCCAGATAAAATCATGCCGACTGCGCCGGTCATCAACGCTGCCGATAATCGAATATCGGTGAAGATGACCAGGAACAGGGTGAGCGCGAAAAACCCGCAGGCATACTTCAGCTTTTCGGGACGCAGATTTTCACGCGGAAAGTCGGTTACCACCACATAGTCATGATTGTCGGAAATCGAACCCAGATTTTCCCACTTTATATGCAGAACAAGCGTATCCCCGGCCTGCAAAACCAGTTCAGCTATGCCCGTATCGATCACATCATCGACCCGGAAAACCGTCAATATGGTGGCGTCATAGCGTCTTCTCAAGGCAATCTCCCGGGCGGTTTTGCCGATGATCGAAGAATCCGGCGGAATAACCACTTCCGCAATTCCGGCGCTTCCGGGGCTCAACAGTTCGGCGAACACATCCATTTGATTCTTGATTTCGAGACCGTATTCTTCCGCAAAACTGTACACCGCATCCCTGCGGCCCATGATGGCTATTTCACTGTCAGCCCAGATTTCGGAATCGCCTCTGGGCGCCACCACCACCTCATTTCCGGATTTGATGGCAATGATCCATCCTGCCCTTCCGGCAGCATCGATTTCTGAAATCGTGGTGGCGACCAGCGGGCTTTCCCGGGTAACGACACATTCATAGACCTCCCCTTCTATACCATACACTTCCCTGAAGTATTTCAGCATGTTGCCCGACTCACCCGGCTTGTCCTTGATCACCGGAAGCACGAATCTGCCGAGGAATACAAAATAACAGACACCACAAAGAAGCAGCACGATACCAATAGGGGCTACTGCAAAAAGACCGTACTGGGTCATCCCTTCACTGCGGCCCGGCTCCGCAATCGAGTTGGCAATCAGATCATTGAGCAGGATCAGCGGGCTTGACCCCACCATGGTAATGGTTCCGCCCAGGATGGCGCAAAAGCCCATTGGCATCAACAACCGTGAGATCGGCAGGTTTCCTCTCCTGGCGATACGGTTAACGACTGGTAAAAATAATGCGGCGGCGCCGATATTCTGCAGGAAACTGGAAACGACTCCAATCACACTGGAGATGATCAGGATCACCCGGCCTTCCGTGCTGCCGCCGATTTTCAGAATTTTGGACGCAAGCAGCCCCATGATTCCAGTGCGGTCCATTCCGGCGCCAATGATCATCACCGCGATGATCGAAATCACCGCATTACTGGAGTAACCACTGAACAGTTGATCGACTCCGACCAGGCCATCGTAGCCGGGGAAAAGTGAAGTGAGGCCGATCAGAACCATGATGGATATGGCTGCGACATCCACTCTGACCACTTCAAAAGCAAACAGGTAGATGGTAATCAGCAGTATCACCATTACCACCCCCATTTCATAAGTTAACGGAATGGATTCGATCATTTGTCGATTACAACGATCATCGGTGAACAATTATCCATTAACTATTCCTGAACTATTATGATATTACTTTGAATTATTTATGTAGAATGACGATTTTATAGAATGGTAACAGGCGGGCGGATTCTAACACTTAATCCAGCGATGTTTAAGGTTCATATCTCAGGTTCGATGAATAATTATTACCGGGCGAGTCTGTTGCATGACGTGAATCCATCCACTCTCCCCTGAAAGGTTGTTTGCTGTGCCTCCATCCATCCGGAATTTACCGATTCGAATATCCCTGGGCGTGCTGTGGCTTTTCAGTTTTGCCCCGTTGAGGATGATTCATGCTGTTGGCGTGACTGTAGGCGAGATCGCCTTTCGTTTTTACCGGTCAAGACGCCGCATCACCGAGATCAATCTCCGGCTTTGTTTCCCTGCCCTATCCGACAAGGAAATCAGACACCTTGCCAGATCCCACTTTCATGCCATAGTGACCGGGTTTTTATTGATTTCCTGGGCATGGTGGGCGCCGGCTGAACGATTGGCAGCCAATACCACATTCAAAAACAGGGCAATTCTCGATGACTCCCTGGCAAAGGGCGAAAACATAATCCTGCTGGTACCGCATTTTTGCTGCCTCGAGTTTCTGGGCGGACTGCTGTTCAGCCAGTTGAATATGGCAAGCATATACCAGAAACACAAAAACCCGTTCATGGATCGGTTTATACTGAAACGCCGTTCCCGGTTTGGTGATTCCATGTATCGCTCCAAGGGTATTTCCGGCGGTCTGATCAAGTCGATTCGAAACGGCGCCCCGTTTTTTTATCTGCCGGACCAGGATCCCGGTAAGGAAAAAGGGGTGTTCGCCTCATTTTACGGAATACAGACGGCTACTTTTCCGTCGCTTACCAGGATTGCGGGAATAACCCGTGCAAAAGTAATCCCCTGCATGGCCAGGATCAAAAGACTCGGGACCGGAATAGAAGTCATTTTTCACCCTCCGCTGGAGAAATATCCTGGTGGCGATGTGATTGAGGATACCAATACCATGAACAGGGCCATCGAAGGTCTGATCGCCAATGCGCCTGCTCAATACTTCTGGTCGCACAAGCGATTCAAGACCAGACCTGACGGAGAAGAATCGTTTTACTGACCCTGCACACTCCCTCGACAAATATTGTAGAATTTGCGGTTCACTCCAAAATTGACTTGCGGGATCAATGCAACAAATACCTGATTTCACCGACGCTGAGCTGCATGGTATCCGCGAAATGCTGACTCAGCGGTACAAAAAGGATGTAGAGATACAACTGGCTGATTGCGACCTTGGCATCAACAAGGATGATCCTGAACAAACGATATCCTGCCCGACGGTTTTCTGGCATGAGCGCGGCGCCAGTTTTGTCGTGTTCAAGACCGGATTTTTTCGATTCCGATCCCAGTTTTTCTATACACCTCACGAGCAGTATGGCACCGGTATCGAGGAATACAATGAACTCGATGAATGTGTAGCAGCCGTTCTGCAGATCCAGTCGGACCACGAGCGTGACCGCGAAGAGATGGATACAAAATGAAGAAGGCGAAGAACGCATTCTACGCTCAATCAGGGGGTGTGACCGCTGTAATCAATACATCCGCAGCCGGTGTCATCGAAACCGCGCGTAATAACAGCGACCGGATCGGCAATGTCTATGCCGGTCGAAATGGTATTATTGGAGCACTGACCGAGGACCTGATCGACACCTCGAAAGAATCGGATGAATCCATCGCCAGACTGCGTCATACCCCGTCCGGAGCCTTTGGTTCGTGCCGCTATAAACTGAAAAGCCTGGAGGAAAACCGGCAGCATTACGAACGCCTGATCGAAGTTTTCGCAGCGCATCAGATCGAATATTTCTTTTACAACGGCGGCGGGGATTCGGCGGATACCTGCCTGAAAATTTCCGAGCTGTCCAGACGCCTGAACTACCCGATCCAGGCGATTCACATTCCCAAGACCGTGGATAACGATCTGCCGGTCACCGATAATTGCCCGGGCTTTGGTTCGGTTGCAAAATATATTGCCATATCCACCAGAGAAGCCAGCTTTGACGTTGCTTCAATGGCGCTGACTTCGACCCGGGTTTTTATATTGGAAGTGATGGGCCGCCATGCAGGTTGGATCGCCGCCTCGGGTGCGCTGGCATCCGACAGCGAGACCCCGATACCCATCATCGTCCTGTTTCCCGAAATCCCGTTCGACCGCGAAAAGTTTCTCGACGAAGTAAAAAGCAGGGTTGAAAAACACGGGTACGTATCCATCGTCGTATCGGAAGGGGTCAAGGACGCTTCGGGCAGGTTTCTGTCCGACCGGGGACTGGTGGATGCCTTTGGTCATGCGCAACTCGGCGGCGTTGCTCCCGTGGTTGCAAATATGGTAAAACAGGGCTTGGGCTACAAATTCCATTGGGCGGTGGCAGACTACATGCAACGGTCTGCCCGGCATATCGCTTCGAAGACTGATCTGGTGCAGGCTTACGCAGTGGGCAAAGCGGCAGTCGAACTGGTGTTAAACGGAGAAAATGCGGTCATGCCCACGATTGTTCGGGTGAGCGACAAACCCTATCGCTGGGAAATCGGCAAATCCCAATTGGATCGGGTGGCCAATGTGGAAAAAATGATGCCTCAAAACTTTATCAGTGAAGACGGCTTCGGGATTACCCGGGAGTGCCGTGATTATCTGCTTCCTCTTATTCAGGGGGAAGACCCGCCCCCATACAAAAACGGCATGCCCGATTACGTCCGCCTGCAGAATCTCCCGGTCAGGAAGAAGCTCAAGTCAGACTTTAAACCATAACCTGACCCAACGAGATGACCCTGGACAAAGCACGCCAACTGATCAAGGTACAGGCCGATTTTGGTGGTTCCTACAATCGCCATTCGGCGCAACTGATATTGACCGAAGTTGCCAGAGAACATGGTCAGAAAGCCGTGGATGGACTAATCAGCGAGTTTCAGCTTGACCGGATATTCGACTTTGAAGCCGGCCAGGATTTCCTGAGCGACCAAGGCTGAGCCGGTCACAAAATCCGGCTACAGAATCTGACTCAGAAACTCCCGGGTGCGGGGGGCTGTTTTCCCGCGCCCCGTTCTGACTGTTTACCGATGGTTACTCATCGAGCCAGTCCGCGTACCGGGCCTTTTTGTCGACCAGATACCGGGTCGCCTTGATACCCCAGGCTTTTTCCAATTCAATCAATTTCCCGGTCTGGTGCATATTGAAGGCAAGACCCGACATGAAGTTGCCGAATATACAATCACGCTCGGCCAGAGGCACGGCAATTCCCCAGGGATTATCATCTTCCGAGTTGAGAGGCATCTCGAAATCATCGAAATTTCCGGACGACAGATCCGAACTGATTGAGGAATCACTATAGACCCAGGCGACGCATTTCTTGTCCCGCAGCGCCTGCTTGGCTTCAGCGTTTCCGGTAAAGGCGATCACATTCACGCCGTAACGCTCGGCCACGATCTGATTGAAGAAGGCGCCCTGCTTGCCGCAGACATCCTTCCCGCGCAAGTCTTCCCAGCTTTTGAATCCCAACGCCTTGGGGGACATGATATTGGTGCCGGAAGTGTAATGGTTCGGTTGAATGATACCGACAATCTTGCGGCGATCTGGACGATCCGACATGGTCGCGATCAACATGTCAATCTTGCCCTGTTCCAGAAACTGCATCCGATTGGAGGGTTGCACCGCGACCAGTTCGAGTTCGACACCCATTTTTTCCGCCGCCAGTCTGGCGATGTCAACTTCCATGCCGACAATTTCGCCATTGACGTTACGAAATCCCCAGGGCCTGAAATCCTCTTTTACTCCGACCACGACCTTGCCACGGGACATAATCTTGTTCCAGGTGTCATTGGCGCATTGTTCGGCCTGGGCGGATACCGATGAAAACAGTACTGCCGCGGCCAATGCGGCGATTAGATAATTCTTGATATTCATCAGGTATTTTCCTCTATCAGTTGTTATTTGCATTTAATAGAGCCGGCCCGATAGTCAAGCCGGCCACTTTCCCGGACGGATGGGACGGCCGCACGCCTGCTCCAACCTCGCGATGAACTCGCTACGCGGGATTTCCTCCGCGCCGAGGCTCAACAGGTGGTCGGAAGTGATCTGACAGTCGATCAGATGGTAGCCCGCTTCATGCAACCTCGCCGCCAGATGGTTCAGGGCCGCCTTGGAAGCATCGGTGACCGCACTGAACATACTCTCACCAAAAAACATCCTGCCAATGGCAACGCCGTACAGGCCGCCGGCCAGACAGTCCCCCTTCCAGGTCTCCACCGAATGGGCAAAGCCAAGCTGATGCAGGCGGGTATAGGCAACGATCATATCCTCACTGATCCAGGTTTCCGGACGCCCTTTGGACGGCGCCGCGCAAGCCCGGATCACCCGCTCAAACGCCGTATCCAGAGTAAAGTGAAACCCCTGCGACCGGATTGACTTCGCCAGACTCCGGGAACAATGGAATCGGTCAGGGACCAGCGCGCATCGGGGGTCCGGAGACCACCACAGAATCGGCTGATCTTCGTTATACCAGGGAAAAATTCCCTTGCTGTACGCGAACAACAGGCACCGGGGAGACAAGTCCCCGCCAATCGCCAGCAGACCATAATCGGACACTCCGCTGATATCCGGAAAATCGTCTGTATCGATCATAAGGCGCGAGGGCATCATTACGCGACTGTCTGTTCTTGACCAGACACCGGCCGGTCGTTGAAATAGGGTCTGTCCGGGTGAGTGTACACAACTTCCGGTCCAAAAACAGGTGAGGCCGCAGTATAAAGCACGTACGACTCAGACTACTGCGGGCACTTTTCCATAGCCATGCAGGGATTCCGGTTTCCGACTGTTCGTTGTATTAATAAATTCGTTTGGATATACTTGAAACCACCAGCCCATAATACTCAAATTTGACTGCGCTGACCAATTCCAAGAACTGATCAATCCTGCAAGGGGAAAACATCATGTCTGAACCCGAAACAACAAACCGCCCCGAAGAAACAAGCGATGATATTGATCGCAGAGATATTCTGAAGATGTCAACATTGGTGTCGACTTCGGCGGCATTCAGTGCACTTGCCATTGCTGGAAGTCAGAATGCGGCTGCGTATGGCACATCGGATGCAGATCAGAACACAGGCCTCAGTGCATCCATGAGCGAGGAAGAAATTGCGGCCCTGCCCCGGGTGAAACAGGAACTCGTAGCGCCGCCTTTTGCACCCGAGCATGAGCAGGTTGCAAGTGGAGGACCCAGGGTCGTTGAAGTGACGCTCACGACCCCCGAGGTAAAAATGGAAATAGATGGAAACGGAACCGATCAACCGGACCACAGCGTTTGATCACAGGGGGTTGAGGGGAGCCAGACATTCGTTCCTCATCGGTTAGAGTCATGTCCCGAACACACCAGCGCTATCGAAAATTCAATACCAGGGAGACTTATCCCGATCAGAGGCTCGACAACGACCTGTGCCAGTTGGTCAAGGCCGAAGGCGCCCTGGTATTTGTTCGCGGGCAGGTCGGCCAGGATATCGATGGCTTTGAAAGTATCGAAGACATGACCCCCTTTGCTCAGGCGGACCGGGCCATGCAAAATGTAAAGCAACTGCTCGAAGAAGCAGGATCGGAGTTAAGTCATATCTGCCGTATACAGGTCTATATCACAGACCGCGCTTACCGGGACGATGTCTACCAGGCTATCGGCAAGTGGTTGAAGGGCGTATACCCGGTTTCTACCGGGCTGATCGTAAATGGTCTGGCTCGCCCGGAATGGGTCATGGAGATTGAAGTCACCGCCGTTATCCCGAATTGACCCCGCGCCTTAAGGAATAGCCCGAAACCAATTCATCGGATTCCCGCTTCAGGCTTCAGTCGCTTGATTTCAACAATTCTTCCCTGCCGACCCGCTCGATGAACTCCAGTGTCTCACGTACGTCGTCCCAGGTCGTGTTGTGGTTGATGATGCAGAATCGGAGGGAGAATTTACTTTCAACCATTGTCGAGGATATCCACGCCCGGTCTTCCCAGAGCACGCGAGCGAGCGCTGCCCTGTTGACATCATGCAGGGCTTGCTCGTCAACCGTAACATCCGCGGGGTTGATCCGGAAACATACGATCCCCAGCGACACAGGAGCCAGTAACTCCAGGGTCGGACTCTCCTGAGTCAACTCTCCGGCCTTCACGGCCAGTGCCATAGCCCTCGAAACGGCACGCCGGAATGCAGCCACGCCGAACGTCTGGACCGACATCCAGATCTTCAGTGCCCGAAACCCCCGGCTCAGTTGCAGGCTCCGGTCTGAAAAGTTGGGATGGGTTTCGCCCCAGATCGTATCCTGGAGGGCATCGTGGTGGACAGCGAACGCGTCCTCCAAGGTACGGACGTCCTTCACCAGAAGACCGCCGGCTTCATAGGGCTGAAAAAGCCACTTGTGCCCGTCCAGACCGATAGAGTCCGAGCGCTCGATGCCATGCATGAGTTCCCTGCCTTCGTCAGTCAACATCGCGAAGCCACCGTACGCGGCATCGGTGTGCAGCCAGATGCCTTCGGCCTCGCAGAAGTCGGCCATTTCCGGGAGCGGATCAATGGCGCCGTTGCTGGTCGCGCCGGCGTTGGCACAGATCACGATAGGGGTAAACCCGGCCGCGCGGTCATCGGCGACGGCACGAACGAGCACATCCATGTCCAGGCGGCAACTTTCGTCAATGGGAATGAGACGGATGCACTCAGGGCGGACACCGACGATTCTCGCGGCGCGGATCTGTGCGCTGTGGCTCTGGTCGCTCATATACGCGGTCGGACGCGTGGGATTGCCCGCCGATTCCCGTGCCGCGACGAATGCGTTGACGGCAGCCGCCGAGCCGCCACTGGTCATCAATCCGCCCGCACTTTTCGGATAGCCGACCCAGCGTCGGAACCAGTCGATGACCACGAGTTCGAGTTGACTCGGACCGCTGGCGACCAGCCAGGTACAGACGTTGAAATTGTATCCGGCGGCGATGAAGTCGGCCAGCACCCCCGGCCAGGTAGGTGCGGAGGGAACGAACGCGAAGCAACGTGGATGGTCCAGGCGTCCCGAGAACGGAAGCACTTCATGGGCGACCCTCTCGATGACCTCGGCAGGAGCACGGCCTTCCTCAGGCGGTTCCTCCCGCAGCTCAATCTCAAGCGACTTCCGAAAGTCCCCATCCCAGGAGTTTTCTTCCGGCAGACTCTTGATACGATCCACCAGCAACTCGGCCGCCCGGCGTGCGAGATCAAGCATCAGTTCGGGGGCCATCTCGAGTTCACTGCTCGCGTTATCGTCAAGACAAGTGCCGCGTGGATTTGCCCTGTGGGTCGAATCGGTCATTACTGCCATTCCTTATCTTGCCAGACATAACCCAAGTGGGAAAGCTGCTCCAGTTTCTCCATGACGCGCCCGGTCAGATAAGGCGACATCTCTCAGGTACCGGGCATAAACGGATGTTTCAAATTCGGATTGTTCATTTATTCTTTAAGTATGCACAGATAGCTGGTTACATCTCGATGCCGTCATCTTGAGCGTTCGCCTGGTCTTTTCGAAATGTCTGGGTGCGTTCGGCCAGTGGAGACGGCTCGGGAGCAACCCCCTGAACCTGAGAATATCCCTGTACATAGGACATCAGGCTTGGGATGCCGGGTTCGTAATCAGCCCCTCCGACCTGCCAGACATAACCCAACTGAAAAAGCTGATCCAGGGTCTCCAGAATACAGCCATCCGTGACCGACTCATCATTGCCCGCCATTCCTCTTTCAACCGCTTCTTCCAATATGCGTTCATGCAGATGCGGTTGCCCGCTCTGGATAAAGGCATCCGCAACACTCTCGGCCACAGACAGCAATCCCATTCTTTTTATCTCATTACGCCAGGTCTGGTACATGGTGTCGCGTCCTCTGTGCGCCTCTGCCTCCACTTCCCGGAGCATCTCCAGGGTGACCTCGGTCTGCCCGGTTTGAACCAGCCTGCGGGCCAGACAATCTCCCCAGACTTGCAGGAAGAAAGGATAGCCGTGTGTGCGTTCCACGATTTCCTCAACCACTCCGGGGGCATGTGTTCGCTATATAACCTGAATGATGGGGCGTTGTCAAAAATCAGGAGCGCAAAATCAGGCGTTACGCGACATAACGGGCATACTCCCCCTGGAGGGGGAGTCGGCGATACAAGGGCGTAGCCCGCCGGAGAGCCGGTGGGGGGCCACCGTGCCTGCCCGAAAATGAATACGCCCCACCGGAGTGAGGCGTTAAGGCTTAGTCTTGATAAAGACATATCCTGCTGGAATTTTGTTGTAAAAAACGAGCAGGTTCAGTTCAGAATTCACACTCAGACTACCCGATCTCTTTATCTCATAAAAGTCTCACTTGTTTCTGAACCCGGACATTCCCCGCCTCCGATAATAATGTGATCCAGCAGTCTAACATCGATCAGTTGTATCACCTTTCGAATCTTGACGGTAATGCCGGCATCGCTCTGGCTAGGTTCGGCACCGCCTGACAACCACCCCCAATAAACATGAATATCTACAGAAAATACCAACCCTTCAGGCTCATCTCTGGATTGGAAAACGCTGTATCGCTTTCAAGTCAGTCAGTTGATCCATAATCCTGCTCGTGAGGCAGAGATAGTGGTCGCGGTAAATGTCCCGGGTTTCCTGATAAGGTACTTCCGTTTTCACGGTTCGTTTATAATAACCGCCACCAACCCGGTATCGTAATCCTGTGACCACTATTCCTGCAAGACCCATCGCTCATGGGTACAACCCTCGTAAAGTGACACTAACCAGCCTGCCCCGGACGCTCAAATCCGATGCTGAGCGGCAATGGCAACGATTCGTGGAATCCATGACCCGCAACGGACTGGCCGACGGCGGGACAGAGGCGCTCCATCGCTGCCAATCCCGCCCGGAGTTACAAGCGGTCTGGGCTTGTAGTGATTTCATCAGCCACACCTGTATTTCCGACCCCATGCTGTTGATTGGTCTGCTTGAAGGCGGAGACCTGGACAGATCGTACTCACCCGGCGTCTATCGCAATGTGATCAATGATCGCATCGGGTTCTGTGCCGATGAGGAAACGCTGCACCGGAAATTGCGCCAGTTACGGCGACGGGAGATGGTGAGGATTGCCTGGCGGGACCTGGCCGGGTTCTCGGACCTGGAAGAAACTATGAGTGATCTGTCGGCGCTTGCAGAGCAGGCGATCAGTCTTGCGCTTGAACATCATTCGCGATGGTTGTCGGAAAGGTTTGGCCAGCCGTTCGGTATCAATGGCGAGCCTGCTTCGATGGTGGTTCTGGGACTGGGGAAACTGGGCGGTTCCGAGTTGAACTATTCCTCTGATGTGGATTTGATTTTTGCCTACGATCATCCTGGACATACTCGTCCGGAATCGGGACGCGATGGCGTGGACAACCAGGTTTACTTCATAAAACTGGGGCAGAAAATAATCTCGGCGATCGCGACGGTGACAACGGACGGTTTTGTGTTCCGGACCGACATGCGCTTGCGGCCGAATGGAAGTAATGGCCCCCTGGTTTTGTCCTGTCCAGCCATGGAACACTATTACCAGACCCATGGCCGCGACTGGGAGCGCTACGCACTGATCAAGGCCCGCCAGGTTGCCGGTGATGAAAATGCCGGACAGGAAATTCTCGACATATTGAAACCTTTCGTCTACCGCAAGTATCTGGATTTCGGCGCATTCGACTCTATCCGGGTGATGAAGGGCATGATCGAGCGTGAACTCGAGCAGGCAGACTTCAATCAGAATATCAAGCTGGGGTGGGGTGGCATCAGGGAAGTGGAGTTCCTGATTCAAAGTCATCAATTGATTCGGGGCGGCCGTGAAAACAGCCTGCAAACTTCGCGCCTGTATCAAGCGATGACTGCCCTGAAAAAACTGGGAGTGATAGATGACCAGGTCTGCGCCGGATTGACAGCGGGATACCGGTTTTTCCGCAATTCCGAACATCGTTTGCAGATGTTTCAGGATAGACAAACCCAATTGCTGCCGCAAACACAAATGGATCAGGCACGGCTGGCCTGGAGTATGGGCTTTGACAACTGGGATCGCTATATCGAAAAGCTTGATGCGCATCGTAACCATGTCCACGGCCAGTTCCGCATGATTCTCGATGAAGAACCGGACTCACCCGGCAACGACGGACAGAATCAACTGGCTGATCTATGGCAGGGGAAACTGGACGAGGCACAGTCCCGTGAAGCTCTGAGCCAGATCGGGTTCGGCTCCTCAAACTCAACCCCGCAGTTATTGAAGGCATTCAGGAAAGGCCGACTTTATCAGGCTTTCTCCGGAATCGAGCGCGACCGGATTGATCGCCTGATACCGCTGGCTTTAAGGGAAGCCGGCACGCACAGCGATGCCGAGCGGGGAATGGCGGCATTCATCAGTGTAATCGAGGCCATTGGGCGGCGTTCGACCTATCTCAGCCTGCTGATTGAGAATCGGATTGCACTGAAACAACTGCTGCATTTATGTGCCGCCAGTCCATGGCTCTCCAGGCATATCGGTCGCCATCCTGTGATCCTTGATGAACTGCTCCATCCGATCATGGATATTCGAAATCGGGACAGCCGGGATCTTAAGAGTGAACTGGATCATCGATTGGTTCAAATCGACCTCGATGATGCTGAGGGCCGGATGGTTGCGTTGCGTGAATTTCAAAATGCCCAGTTGCTTCGTATTTCGGCAGCGGACGTGTCGAGGGTGTTGAGCGTGGATGACGTTCACCGGGCGCTTGTCCAGTTAGCCGAAGTATTGCTGAACAGTGTGTTTAGCGATGCCGTTCGATTTGTTGAAGGCAAGCAGGGGGCGGCTCCCTGTAGTGGTGGAGTGATTGCTTACGGCAAGTTTGCCAGCGGCGAGTTCGGTTATCATTCGGACCTCGATGTCGTGGTCTGCTATGATTCATCGCTGGCGGATGGCTCCTTCTCCAGGGATCAGGCTGAATACTTTTACAGTCGCGTGGGGCAAAGGCTGGTCCATCTGCTTATGGCCAGAACTCAAGCCGGATTGCTCTACGAAACAGACATGCGTCTACGCCCGAGCGGACGTAGTGGTACGCTGGCGGTTTCGCTTTCGGGATTCTTCAATTATCAGATAAACAATGCCTGGACATGGGAGCATCAGGCGTTGGTTCGCGCCCGGATAGTGGTCGGCGAAAAGGGTTTGATCGACCGGTTCGAGCAGGCCCGGACAGCAATTCTGTCGATGGAGCGGAATCCGGATCAACTGGCAGATGATATTACCGGGATGCGCCGCAAGATGATTAATGAAAATTGCATTTCAACCGAACAGATGTACGATATCAAGCTGGATGAAGGCGGTATTGTTGATATCGAATTCCTGATTCAGTACTGGATCTTGCGTCATGCCCATTCCTGTCCAAACCTGGCCGAACCCAGAACGACTGCGGATTCGATCGAAACGCTGATCGCCCATGGCATTATTGATGCATCCACCGGTGAGCGGCTGCTGACCAGTTATCAGACCTATCTGCGCCATTCGCTGGACCTGAAACTGATGGACCGCCCGGTTCTGGTTGAACAGGAGAAGCTGCAGGTCGAACGGCAGGCTGTAAAAGAAGTCTGGCAACAGACTTTTGGTTGACAGATCGAAGGCAAGTGGTTTAATTTACTGGTCAAACCAGATTCCAGTGATCTGAACTGGAGCATAGTCGTGGAAATAGTATCTATGGAAATAATATCAGCAAAGAAACCGGTTGCCGGAGGCCATCATGTCGTTCAGTGACCGCGATGGCGTAATATGGATGGACGGGGAGATGATTCCCTGGCGTGATGCGACCACGCATGTGCTGACCCATACCCTGCATTATGGTATGGGTGTGTTCGAGGGGGTGCGCGCCTACAGGGCGGAGGGGGGCACTGCAATTTTCCGCCTCCGGGAACATACTCAGCGACTTTTCCATTCCGCTCATATTCTCCGCATGAAAATTCCTTTCGACCAGCAGACGCTGATTGACGCCCAGGTCGAGTCGATCCGACAGAACAAGCTGGAATCCGGGTATTTGCGGCCAATGGCTTTTTATGGCTCGGAAGGAATGGGCATCCGGGCGGACAATCTGAAGGTGCATGTGATCGTTGCCTCCTGGGAATGGGGCACGTACCTTGGCGAGGAGAGCCTGCGATCCGGAATCCGTGTCCAGGTATCTTCCTACACCCGCCATCACGTCAACGTTGCAATGTGCCGGGCAAAAGCCAATGGGCACTATATCAATTCGATGCTGGCGCTGCAGGAAGCCGTCGATAATGGTTACGATGAAGCATTATTGCTGGACACCAATGGGTTTGTGATGGAGGGCAGCGGCGAAAACCTGTTCATTGTCAGGGACAATGTGATATACACCCCGGACCTGACTTCAGCCCTCGACGGCATTACCCGCAACACCGTAATGAAAATCATCGCTGATGAAGGCCTGGAACTGGTTGAAAAACGGATCACCCGGGATGAGATCTATATTTGCGACGAAGCCTTCTTCACCGGTACCGCCGCAGAAGTGACTCCTGTTCGCGAATTGGACAATCGCCAGATCGGCAGTGGCTCACGGGGTCCGATTACTGAAAGAATACAGTCCCGGTTTTTCGATGCCGTGCACGGCCGTATCCCTGAATATGAGGATTGGTTGACCTATGTCTGAACCCCGGGAAACTGACATTGACACGGGTGCGCTATCAAATGACAGCGATATCCCGAATGACAGCGAACGGATTGATGTAACCGCAGCGGATCTGCCACTACACTGCCCGATGCCCGGCAAGCGCCTGTGGGATTCCCATCCAAGGGTATATTTGCCGATTGAAGACAGTGGGCAGGAACTGTGTCCTTATTGCGGGACGCTTTATGTGCTCATAAACCGGCAGTGACGGATTCCCGGCTTCTGGTAGTCGGCCCCTCCTGGGTCGGGGATATGGTGATGGCGCAAAGTCTGTTCAAGACTATCAAGACCCGTTCGGAGAAAATTCGTATCACCGTGCTTGCTCCAAAATGGAGTGAACCTATTCTGAAAAGAATGCTCGAAGTCCACGCAACCATCGAAATGCCGGTCGGGCATGGTTCTCTTCAACTCGGTGTGCGCATAAGACTGGCGAGAAGTATTCGTCAGTATGGTTTTGATCAGGCCATCGTATTGCCGGGGTCTTTCAAGTCGGCGCTGATCCCCTGGTTCGCGGGCATTCCGAAACGCACCGGGTTCGTCGGCGAGCAACGCTGGGGATTGCTGAATGATATCCGGCGCCTGGATGAGCAGGCTACTCCTTCGAATGTTCAACGTTACGCATCTCTCGGCAACGACAGGGAACAATCGGTTTCAGGGATGCCTCCGAATCCGGTATTGCGGGTAGACCGGCAGGCGTTGACCGAAACCCTGTCGCGATTCGGATTGGCGCTTGACCGGCCGGTGTTGGCATTTTGTCCAGGAGCAGAGTTTGGTTCTGCCAAGCGCTGGCCTGCCCGTTATTTTGCTGAAGTAGCCCAGACAAAGATAAAGGCAGGTTGGCAGGTCTGGATTTTTGGTTCGGAAAACGACCAACCGATTGCCCGGCGGATCAATCATCTGAGCGCGGACAGTTGCATCGACCTGACAGGAAAAACCCGCCTCGAAGAAGTCGTCGATCTGATATCCTGTGCCCGTTATGTGGTGACCAATGACTCAGGGTTGATGCATGTCGCCGCCGCGACAGGCGGCCACGTGATCGCCCTGTACGGAGCGACCAGCTCTGTTTTCACCCCGCCGTTGACCGAACGGGCTGACCTGCTGAATCTCAACCTTGAATGCAGCCCGTGCTTCGAACGGGAATGTCCGCTCAAACACCACCACTGCATGACTCAACTGAACCCTGGCAAAGTGCTCGAAAAAACAAGGTAAGCCTGAGCCCTCCCTTCAAGGAGTGCCCAGGCACTACCGATTACTTCAACTTACTTCAACAGATTGGTCCAGATACGGTCATACAACCGGATTACATTATCAGAACAGGGCGGTACGAATTCAGGTGCGGGCGCGGACGCAGGCAGATTGACTTCGTGGGCCGTCTTCAGTTCATCATCCAGAAACGGTTCAGTACCTGACACTCCCGCAGTGTAACGGGCAAAGTTGGTCAGGGCCGCGGCATTTTCTGGAACCAGCATGAAGTTCATGAATTTTTTGGCATTATCAAGATTGGCGCCGCCCTTCAGCGCTACGAGATTGTCCATCCAGCCGGTAAACCCTTCTTTCGGATAGGCATATTTCAAAGTCGCCTTCTCCTCACGGGCACGCATACCGAATCCATTCCAGATCTGCCCTACTGCGGCATCGCCGGATACCAGTACTTCTTTAGCGCCATCCGAGTTGAAACTCAACCAGTGCTGCTTGGCGCTGTTGAGCAGGTCATTCAGCTTTTTAAGGTCTTCCGGGTTTTCATTGCAGCGATCCAGTCCAAGATAACGCAAACCCGCATTGAGCACGTCGTTGACGTCTTTCAGCATGTTGATTTTGCCTTGCAGTTCCGGTGGCGCATTGAAAATGATTTCCAGGGTATCTATGTCACCGTCATAGACAGCGGTATCGACCATGAATCCGGTTGTCCCCCATTGATATGGCACCGAATACTTACGCCCCGGATCAAAGTACACATCGATAAAATTGGGATCCATGTTGACGAAGTTTTCGAACTCGAACGCATTGACCTGCTCCAGCATGCCTTCCTCGATCAGGATCTGGACCATGTAGTCTCCGGGTACTGCAATATCATATCCGGTCACTCCGGACTTCAACTTGGCCAGCAGTGATTCATTGGAGTCATAGGTATCCAACGTCACTTCGACATCATACTCGGCAGAAAATTTGTCGATCAATTCCTGTGGCAGATAATCAAACCAGTTATAGATATTGAGCTTGCCCTCCGCCATGGCAGAACCTGATATAAAAACCAGGCTCAGTAATGCGAAAAAGATGTTTCGGATGTTTTTCATGTTCTCCTCCTACGGATAAATTGAAAAGTGGTTATTAACAGCGTGTTAATGGGCGCCATGATCACGCTTTCTGCCCAAAAGGTACGAAAGCGTAACAAAAATGATTGAAACAAGTAACAACAAGGTGGATACGGCGTTGATTTCCGGTGTCAGTCCGGTTCGAACGAGACCGTATATGGCGAGTGGCAGGGTCGTTGCACCGGGTCCGGCAACGAAATTGGTGATGATGAAGTCGTCCAGGGAAATAATGAACGCCAGAATGAACCCCGCCACTATGCCGGGAAACAGCATCGGCAGCATCACATATCGAAATGCCTGCCAATCGTTAGCGTACAGGTCCTTTGCCGCTTCCTCATAATACCCTTCAATTCCTTCGAGTCGCGCTGTGATCGGCAAATAAGCAAAGGGAATACAGAACACGGTATGGGCAAGCAGGATACTGCCGATTCCGAGTGGAATGCCGACCAGAACGAAGAATACCAATGATGCGATTGCGGTCACTATTTCAGGCACCATCAGCGGCAGGCTGATGATGCCGATACTCACCTCCCTGCCCCGGAAGTGTCGATTGCGAATGATAAACAGTGCTGCTGCAGAGGCAAATATTGTCGCCAGTGTTGCCGCTGAAACGGCAATGATGATGGAATTATAGGTCGCACGTTGGATCAGGTCATTGTTGAACGCTTTCACATACCAGGAAAAACTGAATCCGCCCCACACGGTTATTGATCGGATTTCATTGAATGAGTAGAGGGCAATGATAATCAGCGGGCCATACAGAAAGAACATGCAGGCCCAGGTAATGCTCCCGAAACCGGGATAATGTTTGAGATTGCGTGTCTTGCGGGCCGGATTCATCAGTGTAGTTGCAACCGGGCTTTACCCTGCTGTCGGATGTACAGCATCAGTGCACACAGGACCACCGTCATCAGTATCACTGCAGCGGCTGAACCGAACGGCCAGTTACGCGAGCCCTGGAACTGCAGCGCGATCAGATTGCCGATCATCAGGTTTTTTCCGCCGCCAAGCAGGTCCGGCGCAATAAAGGATCCCAGGCTTGGAATGAATACCAGCAATGACCCGGCGACAATTCCGGGGATTGTCAGCGGGAAAATGATTTTCCGAAGAATGGTCCAGCGATTGGCGTAAAGATCATAGGACGCTTCTACCAGACGAAAGTCAAACCGCTCGATCGCAGCGTATAACGGCAACACCATGAACGGCAGATAAGTATAAATCAAGCCGATCCCTACCCCGTAATTGGTATAGGCAATCTTTATCGGCTCATCAATCAGACCGATGGATATCAATGCGTAATTGAGCGGTCCCTCGTTGCGTACCAGAAACAGCATCGCAATGGTTCTGATCAGCAGATTGATCCAGTACGGTACTGTAATCAGCAGAACCCACATGTACTTTTTCCGCTCAGGCAGTGTCGCAATGTAATAAGCGGTGGGGAATCCGATCAGGAAACAGGCGATGGTGGTGACCAGAGCCTGAATGAAGGAACGAAAATATATCTGAAGATAGGCCGACGAAAAAATCAGGGTGTCATCGAAAAAATCACGTTCGAACAGGAACTGAATATAGGAGTCGAAGGAAAATTCCCAGATCACCCCGCCGTAGGTGCCAGGGGTAAGAAACGAATAAACGACAATGATGCAAAGCGGCAGAATCAGGAAACAGAAAATCAGCAGCAACGCGGGAGAAAGCAGCAAGGCGCCGGTCCTGTGATTGCGATGCACATTTGCCCGCGTATTCATGTCAATCCGCCAACACGCTGCAAGCCGACTGATCGACAATCACGGTTACTGGATCATTCTCCCTGAATTGCAACGATTCGGCGCTGTTCTGGATTCGTGCGAGCACTGTTGTCTGTCGATCCAGTCTGACCTGATAATGCGTATCGGTACCGAGATAAACCAGCCTCTCCACGTTTCCGTCAATACTGCCGGAAGCTTCGCCTCTGGCTGCCAGTAATATCTTTTCCGGACGAACCGATATCGTAACCCTGTCACCTGGTTGTTTCGGGACGGCGAGGTGGGCTGTCAATTGTGCCCCATTGGCAAGCTGGCAGCGGGCGCTGTCGGCGTCCACTGATTGAATCGTGGCTTCAAGAAAATTGGTTTCACCGATAAAGTCGGCGACAAAATGACTGACCGGGTGTTCGTAAATCTCCACCGGTGTCCCTGTTTGTTGAATCCTGCCTTCAGACATCACCGCAATGCGATCACTCATGGTCAACGCTTCTTCCTGATCGTGGGTGACAAAGATGAAGGTAATACCGGTTTCCTCCTGGAGTTGTTTCAATTCAACCCGCATTTGCTGGCGCAATTTCAAATCCAATGCTGATAATGGTTCATCCAGAAGCAGCACTTTCGGATGACTCGCCAATGCCCGGGCCAATGCGACCCGTTGTTGTTGACCGCCCGACAATTGCGCTGGCCGGCGGTCGGTATATTCAGACATGTGAACAAGCTCGAGCATACTTCTGACAGTCTGTCTGATCTCCTGGTTACTGCGTTTCAACATCCTCAGGCTGAAGCTGATATTGTCGGCTACCGTCATGTGAGGAAACAGCGCATAGTGCTGGAACACGGTATTAACCGGTCGCCTGTTCGGCGGCAGGTGGTCAATTTCTTCGTCGAATAACAGGATTCGACCTTCGGTCAATTGTTCAAATCCGGCAATACAGCGCAGCAACGTGGTCTTGCCGCAACCGGAGGGGCCGAGCAGGGTAAAAAATTCATTATCCTTGATGGCAATCGACACATCGTTTAACGCAGTCACCCCTGACGGACCCGTTCCATAGGTTTTTGTAATCGAGATTCCGTTTACGGCAAATACGCCACTGGACATCAATAGTTACCGTCTTGTTTTGAGGATATTATCTGTAGAACAACCGACTACTGCCAGAGTCCTTGCCGCGTCAAGTCATCCATCACCTCGACAATGGATTCCCTTAACACGGAAACCAGGGTGTCGATCTGTTCGCAAGTCAATATCAGTGGCGGAGAAAGCACGTTCAGGTGGCCAATCGGTCGAACCAGAACCCCGCGCTTCTGGGCAGCATCAGCAATCCGGTTGCCGACCTGGGCTTCCGCTGCCAGCAGTTCCCCGGTTTGCTTGTTGGCCACATTTTCCACGCACATCATGAAATGACTGCCGCGCACATCGCCAACCAGATCCAGATCACCGAGAGTCGCCAGTTGTTGTTCCAGATAGGGACCGACCCTGCGGACATGACCACACAAATCCTCGCGTTCGATGATTTCGATGTTTTTCAGGGCCGCGGCACAGCATACCGGGTGGCCGGAATAGGTAAATCCATGGGTCAGCATCGCACCATCAGCCTGGGGCACACTGATCACATCATAAAACCGGTCGGACAGAATAGTTGCAGACAGTGGAGCGTATGCCGAAGACAAACCCTTGGCGCTGGTGATGATGTCCGGAACCATGCCGAACACGTCTTCCGAAGAAAAGAAATGACCCAGGCGCCCGAATGCGGTGACGACTTCGTCGGCAATGTACAGAACTTCGTATTTGCGGCAAACCTGCAACATACGGGCGTGATAACCCGACGGCGCAACGATCACCCCACCGGCCCCCATTATCGGTTCCGCTATGAATGCGGCGACGTTTTCAGGGCCAAGCGCATTGATCTTGTCCTCGAACTCATCAACCAGGTAATCGCAAAACTGGTCTGGTGACATATTGTCGGGACGACGGTAGGTGTTGGGCGCGGAGATGCGCTGAATCAATCCATCCTCGATTATGTCAAAACCCTGATGATCGAATTCGACGCCGGTCAATGACATCGTCAGGTAGGTGCTGCCGTGATAACCGTCGTAGCGGGTGATGATTTTTTTCTTGGTTTTTTTGCCGAGGCGATTAAAGTAAAAATGAATCATCCGGATCGCGGTATCGTTGGCCATGGAACCGCCGGTGCCAAACTGGATATGCTCAAGTCCGGCTGGCGCCAGTAACGCCAGTTTGTGGGCCAGTTCTGCCGCAGGCACCGAAGTATGGTGACCGAACGATGAGTAGTACACCATTTTCTCGGCCTGCTCAGCCATCGCCTGTGCAATTTCCCTGCGCCCGTAACCGACATTGACGCACCACAATCCACCGATACCATCAAGGTAGGTATTGCCTTGCGTGTCGGACACATAAGCGCCGTTGGCATCGGCCAGGATCAACGACCCCCTGTCCTTGAAAGTGGCAAAATCAGTCCACGGATGCAGGTGATGGTTTTTGTCTTTCTCCCAGATTTCCTGCGAATCATATTGTTCAGATTGTGCACCGTAGCGCAGGTCCGGCTGCTCTTCACTGGCATCGGTCGTACTGGTCATGGAGAATCCTCTTTTAAATATTTAAATGTGATTTGTGTTGCGGCCCGGTCAGACTACACGTCGACATTGTCCGACAGGCTTGCGGCGTGTTTGACAAAATCCAGTGGACCATCCCAGCCAAAATTACGGTAGACCGCCGCCAAATGGGCATAAGGCGGAGATTGGGCGAACAAGTGAAATGTCAGGCGATGTCCAGCATAGCCGGAATTGAGCAAGTCCCGTGCGAAAGACAACAATTTGCGGCGGTCGTCCGCCTGCCAGCGTTCGTTGATCGTATAGTATTTATCCAGCCACTTTCCGGTTTCCCCGCTCCTGAACGAATCCACATCGGGTGTAATACAGATCTGACCGCCACACAACTCGCGGGCAATATGCATCATCGCGGGCAGATTGGAAATCGCATGTACCCGGCCAGTCATCAGCAAGGATTGGTTCGGCATCGAAAACCCGCCGGGGCTGCGTTCAGACAGGGTGATCGCAGCGGTCAGATGGGCGTTGATTCCTTCACGGTATACTGCAAGCTGAGCCAGTTTTTCCTGCACTGCGGGCTGCTTCTCAAGCCCGGTTTGCTTCACATTCCACAGGGCAGCGCCGATCATCATGTCTGCATAGGTAATCAGGCGTTGCACGAATGGTAACGCAGAATAGCGATGCAGCGTTGCACGGATAAAAGCGGCAGCCCGGGTATGCTGATAAAACAGAACATCTTCCCAGGGAATCAGCACATCATCGAGAATCATCAGGGTATCGACTTCATCGAATTTATTTGACAGCGGGTAATCCGCCTGGGCGCCGTCCCTTTGAAATCCTGCCCGGCAGATATGCTTTACCCCCGGTGCATTCATTTGCACTATGCAACCCACCGCATAATCGGAAATCGAGGCATCCCCCCAGTTGGCAATGGTTGGCTTCAGGAAAGCCTGGTTGGAACAGGATGCCGCAATTTCAAATTTTGCCCCACGGATCACGATCCCCTGATCGGTTTCCCGGACCACATGGGTCAACATATCCGGATCCTGGTCCTGGGGTTTCAGTGACCGGTCACCTTTCGGATCGGTATTGGCCGACACGTGAAACGGATCGTCCTGGACAGCGAGCCTGATATGCCTGTTGATGTTATCAGCAAACCTGGGATCGATCTCGTTCAGAACATCGGCGCCATCGGCAAGCGACCACATCTCTCCCACGGTTTCATCCCCAACCCGGGTGACCACCCCGCCAATATCCTTCATCACGATATCCACGGCCTTTCGTTTAGCCTGCCAGTGCGCCTCCTCCAGTGGAATCTGATTGCCTACCGGGAAGCGTTCACCATCCTCCTCGAAGGTCATCAGATCCTGAAATTCCGCTTCGTGCTGTAAATCATAGATGCGGGCGCGAATGTCAATCAGTGGCTTGAACTGGGGATGAGTGACGACATCCAGAACCCGCTTGCCATCCATGTACACTTCCCTGTCGTCGCGCAGGGATTCCCGGTATTGCTTGCCTGTTCTGATCATGACATGAATTTAACTCACAAGTCTGCTCCAAGTAAATTGGTATTTTGATTGATATTCCATACCCGTTATCGTAAGTATGGTGGTGATGCCATAGCAGAAACCGGTATCAACACAATCAACGTACTGACCGGTGTTGAAGGCACCGGAGTCAGCCTGACCCGGCTTAGACGACTACAGGGTAACGAATGGAGGAGAAATATCCTTGTGGTCGAAAGCCTGGAAGGATTCGGTGGCTTCAGGATTGAACTGCCCGTTCCACAGAAGACGGGCCGCCCCGCTCTCGTTTATCCACTCCCGCGCCACTTCGCTGCCCTCACACAACGCGTCCTGCGCCCGTTTTTTTATCATCACAACCTGACCGATATCGACCCGGACATCCGGGCGAAATTCAGTCGCGAACCGGTTATTTTCTCGAATCGGCATCATCAGCAGAATTCCATGCCTGCCTGTTTTATTGTATTTACCCTGAAGTCTGAGGGCTGCACTCATAACCGGATCATCGGCATCGGCAACATGTGAAAAGCAACTGGTAATGATGGTTGCCTTGTGCCGGAACGACAACACATTGAAATCATCGACGGCGGATATCGGTTCAATTGAAAATGATGGGTAGTTGGTCAGAACCTCTCGCAATATGTCCACTCCATGACCACAATCCTGTCCAAGGAATGCGGTAACACGGCTGCCGATTTTCAGTTTCTTCGCAATCAGACCGATAGAACCGGTAATAATGTCCTCAGCGGAATCAGTAACAATAAAAAGAGGGTTCTGGGCTGCCTGCTCATGGCGGTCGATCAGAAAACGAAGCAGGGTTTCAGACATTTTGTTGTAGTGCTGGAGATTGCGCGTGTTGTGGGTGATCTGACCGACATCCACTTCAACCGTGTTCCATCCGGCAGTGTGCATTCGCAGCATCACATCAAGGTCCGCGCCATAACCATCGGTCAGTTCACTGACTGCAATGCGTGATCGGTCAAACAGGAACAAGCCGGAATTGACAGCGCGGATATGCGATAAACCGGGAAACATGATGGCAATCGCAGGTCTGACCATCAAACGGGTCATAGGCATATTGTCGTTGGCGTCAAACCACAGACCCTTTACCAGCCCTACTCCAGGTCTGACAGCGCCATGCAGCGTCTCCACCAGGGTTGGGCTGAACTGGGAAAGGTCGGCATCAAGTTTTATGATCCAGTCGTTTTGCGCTAAGGTATAACCTGTTCGCAATGCATTGCCCTGCCCGGCAACCGGTTCATCAACGACTTTCGCGCCTGCCGCCCTGGCCACCAGGGTGGTATTGTCGGTAGAACCGTTATCGACCACAACCACTTCATCGATCAAGGGGGATGAGAGTGCAGCGCTGACCACAGTAGCGACGGTGTCCTGCTCATTAAGCGCAGGAATGACGACTGAAATGGCAGCCGGTTTTTCAAATTTATTTCTCACGTTTCTTCTCGCATTCTATCAATGGCGTGCAAATGTCAGTCAATCAAATCCTGAAAAAGTTCCGTTGAACTACAACCGCTCATACTTGAACTGCTTGAAATCTCTCTGGTATGTCCTGTAAACCAGATTCTCAATCTGGTCAGTGTAGCAGGCATTCAGTTGTTGTTCAGAGTGGGTGGCATGACGGGCCTCCGTCCCCCAGAATGTCCGGAATTCGGGATTGATCATGCCAAGTACGGATTTCAGGTCTTCCTCCAGCGACTCGAACCGCCCGATGAAATCATAATCGATCTGATCCTGGAAGGTCTGATAATACTGAATCCTCCAATGCTGATCCATTGCCGAAATGGATTGTCCGGCGACTGCGCTGACAAATTCACTGAAGGACACGGGACGGTCAATCACCTCCGGGTCGAAACCAAGTTGCCTGAGTATCCTCTTTTTTGCCGGCATGTTGTTTTCTATTTTGTCGAGCCAGGCAGACAATAACCGGGTGTATGGGTTCCTGACAAAACAGAATTTGATCACGTTTGGCCGTTTAATGTAGTTGCTGAAGGATTTGACCTGGGCGGGCCTGATCAACGGTGAGAAAATCCGGGTATGCAGGTCAATCAGGTCATCGGGGCGATAATCCGGATCGTTGAGTTCCATCCGTTGAAGAATCAACTTGATGGTAGAGCAGGCGACCTTCGCATTTTCTGCATAGACATAGTTGTACTTGAGAGAAATATTGACGGTGTAATCAAACTCCCCGGCAGGAATATGGGTGGTAAAAGGAGCAATATCCGAATAAAACTGATCCCATAATTTCGTCATGGTCGGGGGAGTATATATACTCAATCCTGTGGGTTTTCAGGATGAATTAGAATTATTTTATGGTTTTTTGCTTGCGGAATTAAAACGGACTAATTTCTCCCAGTCAATTTTCCCATCATCTTTGCAAAATGTATCCACAAACTCTCTGGTGAATTTGTTGAGCGTCTGGGAATAAGAATCCATAAACTCATCGTTCTTTTCTTTGGCTTTATGCCCAAGAGGCTCAATGAGCCTCGTGAACAATTCACTATCACCGGATATGAACTCCCAAAAGCTCTGACCACAATATTTATAATAGTCTCCCTTGTCTGGCTTGTTATTCTTTCCATAGCAACAACCGTTTACAGCAACTATATTCAATTTTGAATTACTGGTTCTCAACGTTTTTTTAGCAGTTCTGAAGTCCGTTACCATTTTGGTTATTTGTGAGCTATTACCCCAATTTGGTCCCGATTTAATTGCTACGATATACCTCGTGTTATCGCTTTCAAATTCAAGATCAATACCTCGTATTCCGGACTTATACCCACTATGGACCTTGTTATTGATGAAAATGGCAAGTCCTTCCAGCCAGTCACCAAAAATTGTTTCTTCGTTAGATGAAATATGCGCGTCCGTCAGCCCTCTTACAATCTGATCAGCAGTCAGCATGTATTTAGCTTTGAAAAGATATGGGTTTTTCCGTTGTAGAACTTTCGATAACTTTAGCTTGTCAAGACTTTGGATACGTTTTCGATGAAAAATACCAATATTTTCTTCAACATATTTTAATACGTCATCAGGATTCAGCTTGTTCATAATCTGTCTTTGGTTCAAATAGATACAACTGAACAGGACTTAATCTTTGTCTGACCATTTCACAGTATTCAGGAACTATGTCAATACCGATTGAGTGCCGTCTCATCCGGTTTGCAACAACTAATGTTGTTCCGGACCCCATAAAAGGATCAAGAACCATCCCTCCTTCTTTCGTGAATAGTTTGATAAACCACTCCGGCAATCCTTCCGGGAAAGTGGCGCTATGGCTTTTGTTATTACATTCTGTGGCCAGATGTAAAACATTTGTTGGATACGTCTTATCCCGATTAAGCCAGTTTGAAACATTTTTACCAAACCCGCTCCCCACCTTTGAATTATCACGGGTTTTATCGGTTTCAGAAAGGTTCCTTAATCTCGATGTTGCCCATTCGCCGATGGGAACCATCACTTCTTCCTGATACATGTTGAATTTACGACCTTTATTGAATTGAAGGAGCCTTTCCCAGGCATCACGAAAACGGTTCGGCCACTTCCCCGGGTAGCAATTTCTCTTGTGCCAGATAAATTCTTCCGTCCATAACCAGCCCTGTTTACGCATTTCCAAAATCAGTTCAATTACATAAGTATTACGCTCCCCTTTCACTGCTTTTTCCTTGATGTTCAGTATAAATGTCCCCGCAGGATTAAGAACACGTAAAAGCTCCTCGGATATTGGTAAAAACCATTCCACATAATCATCAGGATGAATCCCGCCATAGGTATTTCTTCTCTGGTCTGCATAGGGTGGGGATGTCACTATAAGATCAACAGAATTATCAGGGAGCAGTTTCAACTGTTCTTTACTGTCACCCAGATATACGTCCGCAGTTATTTCCATTTCGAAGTCCTATTCATTAGTAATCATAGTTGTAAGTTCGATGGAACCGACACAAACAACAGAAACATCATTTTGGTGGCCCCGCTTGAAAATACACTTCTACCGAGATTTTCAGAATCTCCAAGGCCTGGAAGCTGCACACTCAAACATCTTTAAAAAGAGGTCGTTTCTCCAATGCCCGTAATTGCTCCTTCACAAATTCGTCCGGGAGTTCGGAGGACTCACTGTAGCGGGCACGACGATTTTTCCCGCGATATAAGAAAAACAAGCAGCCTGACCATCATTTCCTACCAGGATCAATATTTCTTAAGTATACCTTAAACCAGCCGCTTGGTCGGCCAAATCATAAATTCGCCTGACCAAATGTTTATGAGTTTCAAAGGTCCGGGGCATGACGATAGCTGAATGTTGCGATGTACCACTGAACGGTTGACAATACAGCTGATAATACAGCATTTACCCTGGAGATTCATGACATTGCAGCCGATCAAAACCGGGATGGTCGATGGAGAAAACGCAGCGATCATCTATGATACCGCTTATGCTGTTCGCAGCGGCGCCTCAGCCGCAGACCTGTCGACAGCGCTGTCTGCGATCAGGCGCATTCATGGCGAAGAAATCTGCCTGCTGCCCATTTCAGGCGGGTCTTCCGGAGAGGGCCTGTTCCGGGTAAGAGCCGATGACGGAAGGCCGATAATCGGCTTGAGGATCGAACCGGCGGTGAAACCCGAAGTGCGCTTCGGTCGGTCTGAAATCAATGAGGTTGGCCTCGACCAGATCTTTATCGACCTGGAATCAATGGAAGCTCTGGCCGGAGCCGCAATCACGCTGGAACAATTGAACCAGTCCCTGATTCAACAGGCGGGAAGCCCGTATCGGGTACTCGGCGCGGATTTGACCAGCTACAGTTACGCCCAGGTCGGCGCCACCTTCATGACCGGAGGCATGGGACCACAGCGACGCTACTTCAGTGACAGCGTCCTCGAAATTGCGCTCCTTGATGGTCATGGTATCAGACGTATTGGCGGCTCTGAACTTCAGGGATATGCCGGCACACTGGGCTGGACCGGGCTGGTATCTGCCGTTCGGTGCCGGTTTCACCGTTTGCCGGAAAATGAAATCGCCTTTGCCCTGCCTGTCAGCAATGATCCGGAGAGTCTTGCGGGTTTATTATCTCATCTGTCGCCTTTTTGCTGCCTGGACCTTGATAACGAAACCGTATCATCCGCGACCAGGGGAGAGAATATCGTTCTTGGCCTGGAACATGTCACCGTATCATCCATGCAGCCGCTGTTGACCCAGGGAATAAACAACGACATCACCAGGCGCGGGCAGGGCCTGGCCGACAAATGCCGGCAGGCGGATGCCGAAGGTCTGATTTTCGTGAACGGCTACAGTCACCGCAGTAGTGAGGATTTCCTGTTTGACCTGGTTGATGACCCGGAAGCTGAAACCCCCACCATCGCCGGCATTCAATTGCATCACGCCGAAATGTTCAAAGACCCGGAGCAAATGCGTATATTAAGGGAAGCCATCCCGTTTGCCGCCCGCACTCAACTACCCGACGGCCAGTATATTTATAAAAATCATACCGATGCCAATTTCGCGCTTGACCCAGACCAGGTGCTGGTATCAATGACCCGCTTCTGGCAGTGGAATCTGGAATACGTCCGGTCAATCGAAGATTATTTCCGCTCGACTGAAAACCTTCGCGGAGAAATTATTATCTACGGGCATCTGAATCCGGTGGGAGTCGACCCGCACAACCGAATCACCATGACCTGCGATGAGAAACCGACGTTCGACCAGGCTGTTGAGTTTCTGACTGTCCAGCGCAATCAGTACTTCCGTAATGTTCAGGCCATCTGCGAGCAGTATAACGCCCGCTTCATCGGCGGTGAAAAAAGCGCAGCCTCCGAATGCAAGATATTTCCGGCATTCGGCGGTGTCGAAAAATCACCTGAAACGCTGAAAACAAAGTTTCACAAACAGAACCGGTTGATAAAAGCGGCTGAACCGATGTTCAACTGGCGCGCCATCAGCCCTTATGGGGAATAAAATACCAACCACAACCGTAGGGAAAGGCCCCTTATGTAGGGAGCCTATGTAGGGACAGGCCACTGTGCCTGTCCACCTGTCCGGTAACTGGCTCACCCCTTTCCACGCCATGGGATTGTTTTAGCGATCACCCACCGCATGATTAAATCAAACAATAGTCCCAACAGCCCCATGATAAGAATCGTCACCCAAATCAGTTCGTAATCAGACACGGTACGGGCGATATTTTCGATAAAGCCAACGCCGGTCGTTCCGGCGAGCATCTCAGCCGCGACAAGCGTTCCCCAACAAACACCAATTGCAATTCGAATGCCGGTGAGAATTTCCGGCATGGCGTTTGGTAAAATCACGTTCCACATGATTTGACGATCTGATGAGCCAAGAGAGTGTGCCGCCCGGATTTTGGATAGTTGTGTTCCTGATGCACCGGTTCGAGCCGATATCACCATGATTGCAAACGCAACCATAAACAGCAGGAAGATTTTCCCATCATCCTGAATTCCAAAAATGGTCAGAATGAGCGGCGCCCATGCCAGCGGCGGAACTGGACGGTAAAGCTCGATCAGCGGGTCAAAGAAGGATTTAAAAAACTTCGAGACGCCCATAAACAGGCCCAGCGGCACACCAATAAATATTCCAAGCGCCAACGCCACCAATACACGGAACAGTGAATCCCAGATATGCCCGTCAAGCATGGGTATCGAACCGAGATTGACATCCCCTTGAGCAAAGGCAAGCAGTTTGTCCTTGAATTTGGGGTCGATCTTGCCGGCGTCACCATGACGAACGTATTCGCCAGGCCAGGCGTCAGCGATCCAGTCTGGTACAACGAAACCTACAACATTTCCCACTGGTAACCATTTCCACCAAAGAAGAGGGAATCCGCGGTAACCACCGCCGCCGTCAACATTGGGGTTAGCCAACTTCCCAAACGTTGCGACTACATCGGTGGGTTTCGGCAACCACCGCGCTGAGCCTTGCTCGGTGCACTGGGTCTTTGACTTGACAACGCCTTTGCCCGGGAAGAACACGGCATCAACGAAACTTAAAGCGCCGCGGGCATCATCCTTTGCGTTGTTGAGATTTGCAATGGCTGTGTTGATGCCATCGAGGGATGTGGCTGGAAAAATCAAGCCATCATCCAATCGTTTGAAAATACGTTCAACGGCTTTAACATATGCATTGCGGGTTTGTGCAGTGGCTTCGTCAACGTCGGCTGCTTTGTTGGTGGCCTTTAGTGCTTCGACACGCTCTTTTATGCTGGCAATCAGCGCATCGTTGGCCGGGATATGGTTCCTGATCTTGACGAACTCTGACGTGAGTTCCGCAGCCATGATGGCCATATTGTCGAATAACACGCCTTTCGCCGTCATGGGTAATACGGGTATTTCTGTATGCGTAACGCCCCACTTGGGTTGTGCCAAGGCCTCTTCTGTTGGTGCCAGGCCCGCCGGTCCAGCAAGCAGTTCGTCAGTCAGTGCATCCAGTTTTTCACCCAGTGCAATCAGTTCACGCTCGGAATCCCGGTTAAGATTCGCGGGATCAGAAGAGTTGGCAATCAGGGTTTTTGTCTGATCGATGATGGCGAGGAGTTCGGTCTGTTCTTCCGCTGAAAAAGCGTTCTGCGGCAATTCACTTTCCAACTCCCGAAGTTGATTTGTGTTTCGAGCAACCAGAAGCGTGGATTTGTAGTACCGGGACCCGATCGGCAGCGCTGCGGTGATTGGCGAGACTGCTTCTTCAAGTTTAGCAATCTGGCACATTTCATTAGCCGCATACGGAAAATACGCACGGCCCACGCCCCATGAATAATAAAACCAGGCAAGCAACAAAGCGCTTATGCCGCATACGGCCCAAAACCAGCCGCCTATGGTGCGTTCAGGATCGCCAAAAACCTTGTCTTTTGCCCGCAGCACGGTCTGCCGTCGGCCGATAACGATAGAAACGACAAATGTGATCGCCAGCAGGATGATAATTACCGCCGCAATGGATGCGCGGTTATCAGAAAGCCACTCAAGCACGGCCCATGATCTCCTCTTCCATATCCCAGATCATCGTTAGAATTTCTTCACGGACGGTGGAAAAGTGGTCGTCTTGTTTAATGTCCCGAAGCGACTCTACCAGGCCGCGCTCGGCAAATGGCAGGTTGTACTCTTTGAATATACGGCCAGGGCGGGGCGCCATAACGAAAAGGCGCTCACCGAGTAACAGGGCTTCTTCCACTGAGTGAGTAATGATCATGATGGTCTTTCCGGTTTCTTTCCAGAGTTCCAGAACGAGGGATTGCATCTTCTCACGAGTCAAGGCATCGAGAGCGCCCAGCGGTTCATCCATGAGAATCACATCCGGATCATTAATCAGGCAACGAGCCAGCGCCACGCGCTGCTGCATACCACCGGATAGTTGATAAGTGGGTGTGTCGCCAAACCCCTGCAAGCCAACAATGTCGAGCCACTTCTCGACAAGTTTTTCACTCTCCTCAGGGTCTGCGTTTTTCATCCGTAGACCATAGTCAACATTTTTGGAAACGGGCAGCCATTCAAACAATGCGCCCTGCTGAAAGACCATTCCGCGCTCAACACCCGGGCCGTCAATGACATTGCCGCCGAGAGATGAGTTGCCGGCAGTGGGAATCAGAAATCCGGCAAGCATATTCAGAAGTGTGGTCTTGCCGCAGCCAGAGGGGCCAAGCACAGATAGCAATTCTCCTTTTTTCAAGGTGAAATTGATGTCTTTCAACGCTTCGATATCCGCACCCGTTTGCGGATTGGTAAACGTCATGCTGAGGTCTTTACAGACTAGATCTGCCATCGCTTCTTAAATTTTCGATGGTCGTATACTGAACAGATAAAAAAGAAGAGGCCGCGAAACCGTGGCCTCTTCCTGATTCTTGCAGTTTCTTTGTTATTCGAGGAAAGAACCGTCGATTGTTTTAGCCAGCGCAGCGGCGTCGGTCGCATCGGAGAATACCAGGCCAAGAGATGCCGCGGCTTCGGCGGCAATACCATTTTCGCCGAAATACTGTTCCATCTGCTCCATATTAGTCGGCACGATGAATGCGTTCACCTGGGCTTTGGTTGTTTCCATATCCATGCCGGATGCTTCAGCAACGATCATGTACTGCTCGTCTGTACCTTTCCAGGAGTTATTGACTTCGTCTGTAGCTTCCAGGAACGCTTTTACGAGGTCAGGATTCTCTGTGGCGAATTTTTCGGTTACAGAAACCACATCAAAAGAACCGATGCCGGCATCAACCTTCGCCTGAGAGCTCATGATTGGCGTACCCACTTCACCAGCGGCTTGCGCGGACGCCCCGCCAAAGATGCAGGCCATATCCACAGCGCCGTCAGCCAGAGACTTGGCGCCGTCAGGTGGCGCCTGATCGACAATTTTCATGGTTGAGATATCGACATCGTAATGCGACATATACTTGCGGAATGCAAAGTCGGCCATGGTGTTCAACGGAACAGCAACGGTTTTGCCTTCAAGTTCGGAAGCGTTGGATGCGTCAATACCGAGGCCATTGCGAACAAAGCAATCGTTTGCTTCGTAAACAACAGCAATTCCAACCATTTTTAATGGCGCGCCCTGCTGGATTGCTGTCACGAACGGCGCCAGTCCCTGCGAGTAGGAGATGTCGATATCGCCAGCGAGCATGGCTTCAGTCATGGCTGTACCGGTAGTGAAGTCGACCCAGTTAACGTCAACGCCCATGGCTTTGTCGTAACTCTTGTCGACTTTCGCAATCATGTTGGGTGTTGCCCACTCAAGGAAGAAGGCGACGTTGATTTCTTCAGCAGCCTGCACTGCGGTCGAAAGAGACGCAGCGACGGCGACCGCCGAAAACATGCTCGTAATAGATTTAAATTTATTCATACTCACTCCGAAGAATGTTTTGGTTTTAGAAATTTGGCGAACATCAAAAGACAAGCGCCAATCAGGAAGTATTGCACATCGAATTCAGGTTTCAATTTCCTCGGGAATTACAAATTCGTGATTGATTGACGCTTTCATTCTCTGTAACGAACATCTGGATTCCACGCTGACCATGATTTTTGCCCTGGTTCCGTGCCAATGCCTGTGCGGCAGATCACTTCGAACCAGCACTCATGGCGCGCTGAAAGCAAATGCTTGAATAGTCTTATGATTGTAAGACCATAATACGAAATATTATATTAGCCGAATAAAAGACATGCTGTCAAATGAATAGTGTGTCAAATACGAAGCGGATTTCGCTGAACTGTAAGGCAACAGGGTTGTTGATTCCAATACTGACTGACAGTGACTGCCTTCCCATGGCGCAGAAAGGGCTGATCCTTAAAATCCCGGCTGCAAACAGACCTGTGATCGAAGGTACTAGCGGGTAATTCCCAGAATCTCGGAAGCCTGGGTCGGTGTTGCAGGTTCCCGCCCGGTTTCGCGGATTATCCTGACTGCCCGCTCAACCAGTTCAACGTTGGTCGCAAACCTGCCTCTGCTCAGGTAAAGGTTGTCCTCCAGACCCACCCTGCAATTGCCGTTCCGGGATGCCGCCTGGGCTACAATATCGAATTCTGACCGGGAAATGCCGAAAGCGCTCCAGTTCGCATTGTCGGGCAGCAGGTCTTTCATCACCGTCAGAATCTCCGGTGTCGCAGGCGCGGCATGAGGGATGCCCATGCAGATCTGAAACATCGGGGGACTATCGATCAACCCTTCACGAATCAGTTGATGGGCAAACATGATATGTCCGGGTTCAAATACCTCCAGTTCCGGCTTGACCCCAAGTTCCCTGATCCGCCCGGCCATGATTCGAAGGTGCTGCGGAGTATTCATGAATACCACCTCGCCAAAATTGAACGTGCCGACATCCAGGGTACAGATATCAGGCTTCAACGCTTCGATATGATGCAGTCGGTCAAGAGGCTGAACCAGCGTGGTCCCTGCTCCGCCGACTTTTGCATCCCCGCTGCCGGGGGTAAACCGGGCGCCTTCACTGGTGGTCAGGTTTATCAGGATATCGCTCCCCGAGTCCTTTATCCGGTTGAATACTTCGCTGAACAGTGCGGGGTCACCCGAGCGCATGCCGGTTTGGGGATCGCGCACATGGATGTGGGCGATGGCAGCGCCCGCCCTGCCGACCGCAATACAATCATTCGCAATCTGCTGAGGCGTGATCGGGTAATCAGGATGTTTGGCCTGATTGTCATGGCCCCCGGTGACTGCACATGTCAGTATGACTTGATTATTCATTTAATTGTTTCCTTAAGGTCAGGCAACCGTCCTGCCAGACTGGCGATCAGGTTCGTGGTTTTCTCAAATGAGGAAGGCAGCAGTGGCGGCCTCACATTTCGCCATCGTTCGTCGGATCGCCGCACAGCCAGCAATCCCTTCATGGCGGGAATGGGCACATAGCCTTCAATCAGATTTCTTATGCTTTTCATTTCAGCCTCTGCCCGATCCAGGTCTGCCGCAATTTTACCTGTGGCAATATCAAATACCTCGCGGATTCCGGCGGGATTGACATTACAGGTTGCCGAGATGCAGCCCGCCGCTCCGTTTTCGAGGCCTGGCCGAAGAAATGTTTCTGCTCCGGGGAACACTGCAATATCAGGTGCGGCCGCAATCACTGCACGGGTATTTTCAAAATCACCGGAACTGTCTTTATAGGCCACCACGGTTTCCGGGAAATCCGTTGCCAGCCGACCTGCCAGGGAAGGGGTGAAGCCGATACCCGCCATCGGAGGAATATGATACAGGCATATTCGAAGTCCGGGATGATCAACCTTTTCGATCAATCGGGAAAAATAGACATGCAGCCCCTCATCGCTGGCATTCTTGAAAAAGAAGGGCGGCAAGGCCATCACTGCGGCACACTCTCTGTCAACTGCGTGAAGGCAGAGTTTCTTCGTGTCGCTTAAGTTGCACAACCCCACTCCCGGCATCAGCCTTGCCGGGTCGATACCACCATTGATCAACGCATCCAGGGCATTTATTCTCTCATCGGCTGTCAGGCTGAGCGCTTCGCCTGTCGTGCCAAAGGGGGAAATGTAATGCATGCCCTGCTGCAACAACCAGTGGGCGTGCCGCAGATACAGTTCAAAATTGAAGCTTAAGTCATCGTTGAAGGGAGTCAGGATCGGGGTGATCACCCCGCTCATTTGGTGGCTGGTCATGAATAAGTATGGATGGATCAGTTGGAGACTTCCGGTTATGGGATTTATTCAACCGGCTGGGAATATAGTGCCCGCAAGGTCTTCTTGTCCAGCTTGCCGACACTGGTTTTTTCGATAGCGTCAACAAATTCAACTCGCTCGGGCACGGCCCACCGGGATAAATTCCCGTTGTCTACACAGACACGAATTGCATTTTTAATATCTTCAGCGCTGACTTGCCGGGCACATTCGGGCGATCTCGTGACGATCAGAAGGGGGCGTTCTCCCCAGCGTTGGTCGGGTATACCTATGGCAGCCACCTCGTCCACTCCTTCACATTGTGATGCGATATTTTCAAGTTGCAGGGAAGAAATCCATTCGCCCCCGGATTTGATCACGTCCTTCATCCGGTCGGTTATAAGCAAGGATCCTGTGCCGTCGATATAACCGACATCTCCGGTATGGAGGTAATTGCCCTGCCACAACTGTTCAGACCCTTCCGCATCTCCGGTGTAACCCTGTGTCAGCCAGGGTGTGCGAATAACCACTTCTCCGGTGGTCTTTTCATCTGCCGGCAGGTCATTCATGTTTTCATCGACTACGCGCAATTCTACCAGAGGCACGGGTTTTCCGGTCTTGCTTCTGACCGCAAGGTCCTTCGGATCAATGCTGGCATAATCCATATTCCGGGTATCGGCAACGGTCACAAAAGGACAGGTTTCCGACATGCCGTAAGCGGCGAAAATCTGTATTCCCTTTTCGACCGCGATTCGCGACAGCCCTTGAGGTAATGCAGAGCCGCCAATAATGACCTTCAGACCTGAAAAATCTGCATCCTGTGCTTCCAGGGCGCTGAGCAGCATGTGCATGATGGTCGGAACGCAATGGGAAAAGGTAACGCACTCTTCGGTCAGATAACGAATCAGTCTGGCCGGTTCATATCGTCCGGGATACACCTGTTTGAGTCCGAGCATCGTAGCCGCATACGGAATACCCCAGCCATGAACATGGAACATCGGGGTCATCGGCATATAGACATCACCCTTGCCGAATCGGACCGGGTCATCGAGCGGAGACAACCCAAGCACTGTGCCCATGGTATGCAGAACCAGTTGACGATGGCTGTAGAATACCCCTTTGGGGTCACCAGTGGTTCCGGTCGTATAGAAAGTGGTGGCAACTGTATCTTCGTCAAAATCCCCAAACTCGAAATCTGTATCGGCATTTGCGAGCAGTGTTTCGTATTCTCCATCAAAATGGTCGGGCAGTATCCCGGGGGGCGTTGCTTCATCCGTCAACAGAATCAGTCGTACGGGATGATCGATTCGATCATAAATCCGGTTGATAATCTGAATGAAATCCGAGTGAACCAGAATGATATCGTCCTCGGCATGATTAATGGTATACAGAATCTGTTCCGGCGAGAGCCGGATGTTGATGGTATGAAGCACTGCGCCCATCATCGGCACACCGAAAAAGCATTCCAGATATCGGTGGCAGTCCCAATTCATGACTGCGACCGTATCTCCCTGTTCAATACCCGAGGAAGCCAGCCCGCTTGCCAGTCGTGCAATACGCTGTCGAAAGGTGCGGTAGCTGTATCTGCACAGGTCGCCGCTCACGATCTCCTGGTCAGGCGAAACAACCAGTGCGGCATCAAGCAGGCGCCTTATCAATAATGGATACGAGTAAGCGCTATTGGCGGTCTGTTTTTTCATTGTCAGGATTTTATAGTTTTATCTTTACCCCTGACCAGATATATGTATAGTCCAATACAAATTTTTCCTGTCTGCACAAGATGCGTTTGCTTATCTCATTCGCCGCACTATTTTTGTCGATCACCCTGCTGCAGTTGGGTTCCGGGTCAATCGGCCCATTGGATGCACTGTCGGGTCTTGTACTCGGCTTTACCAAAACCCAGATAGGTATTTTAGGTTCCGCCCACTTTTTCGGGTTCTTTGTCGGCTGCTGGTTGGCGCCAAGAGTCCTGGGAGCTGTGGGTCATTCGCGCGGGTTTGCAGCCTTCGCTGCGTGTGGCGCTATCGGCGCTGTCGCTCATCCGATATATACGGATCCCTGGATGTGGTCAGGGTTGCGTGTCATGACCGGATTGTGTATCGCGGGATGTTACACCGTCATCGAGGCGTGGATGCAGTCCAAGGTAACCAATCAGTCGCGTGGGCGGGTGATGGGTGTATACCGGGCTGTAGATATCATAGCGTCGTCCGGCGCCCAGTTGATGATCGCGGTATTGGAACCAGCCTCATATATTTCCTACAATCTGTTGGCGATACTTTGCTGTGCCTGCCTGTTTCCGCTGACGTTGACCAAACTGAATCAGCCCGACATTCCTCCCGCACCCAGATTGAGGCCGATCAAGACGGCGCTTATCTCCCCGCTTGGAGTGGCCGGAGTCGTAGTTGCGGGCGTCACTACATCGTCCTTTCGGATGGTCGGTCCGGTCTACGGACAGGAAGTGGGGTTAAGTGCGCAGCAAATCGGTTATTTTCTGGCAACCGCACTCTTGGGAGGAGCCCTGGCGCAATTTCCGGTCGGCTGGCTGGCGGACAAATATGACCGCAGGTGGGTGTTGATTGCCCTGTCCGCCGGCAGCGTGATCGTGTGCGGTGTGATAGCGGTGACCAGTTCGGTTGCGCTCTGGGCTATTTTTACAGGTGCGATCCTGTTCGGAATTATGACTTTCCCCATTTTCTCGGTATCCGCAGCCCACACCAATGATTTCGTCAGCTCACAGGACTCCATTGAGGTAAATGCCTCGCTGATATTCATATACGGTATCGGTGCAATTTTCAGCCCGTTGGCTACTGCCAGTCTGATCGATAAATTCGGGCCCTCGGCATTATTCGTATTCATGTCCCTTGCTCACATCCTGCTGGTCATATTCAGTCTGTCCCGAATGCGAATCCGTCCAACCAGTGTTGACCGGACCAGATATGCCTATATCCCCCGCACCTCATTCAATATCGGCAAATTACTGCGTCGAAACAAGTGAGAAATCATTTCCGCCTCCACCGACAGGAATAACCCGTTTATCCCAATCCAGCCCAGGAAAATGTCATTTCGTAACCATGCGATAAGAACAGGACTTCCGCTGTTGTTCGTATTCCTGTGGAGTACCGGTTTTATAAGTGCGAAATTCGGCTTGCCGAGTGCCGAACCATTCACTTTTCTCAGCATCAGAATGCTGATCGCGACTCTGCTGTTGTTCTCACTGGTACCGTTTTTCGATGTGACCTGGCCAAAGCGGATGGTTGACTACGGTCACATGGCTGTGGTCGCCATTCTGATCCACTGTGTTTACCTTGGAGGTGTTTTCAGCGCCATCAAGGCAGGGCTGCCTTCTTCGATGACTGCAATCGTGATCGGCCTGCAACCCCTTGTAACAGTATTTATGGCGGCCCGCTGGCTGGGCGAATCCATCACCTGGTTCAAAATTGCCGGGTTGATCCTGGGGTTTATCGGGGTCACCATTGTCATCAGCCAACAGGGCATTGACACCGGGGCCATCAATTACCCCGGACTGGTTTTCTCAGCGGTTGCATTGATTGCTATCTGCGCTGGCACGGTTTACCAGAAAAAATTCTGCGGAGGATATGACCTGTTACCGAGTGTTTGCTTCCAGTTCCTGATCAATACCGTGGTCATGAGCATTCTTGCATTTTCACTGGAATCCCGCGATGTCGACTGGACACTGTCATTTGTTCTGGCGCTGGGGTGGCTGGTGCTGGTTTTATCGGTCGGCACATCGATGCTCCTGCTGTGGTTGATTCGCACCGGGGAAGCAGGGAAAGTGGCGGGGCTGTTTTATCTGGTGCCGCCCTTTGTGGTGGTTCAGGCCTGGATATTTTTCGACGAGACATTCGGGCTGGTGTCGATTATGGGAATCGTTGCCTGTGTGATCGGTGTCGCAATGGTATTAAAATCCGGCAATAAATCACTCATGAAATTATCCTGAACAGGAATTCGATGACAAAGAATGAATCCTCCGACCAAAATGAAATCCAGGCAGTGAAGAAAAAACCCGGAAAAAAGGCTACAGGCCCGGGAGAGTTCGTAACTGAAGCCTACAACCTTGAAAACAGGGAAAGCATGAAGACTTTCTATGCAAAGTGGGCGCAGGAATACGATCAGCAAATGATCGGGGAATTAAACTATTCCTCACCCGGATTGATCGCAGCCAAATTGATGGCGCATCTCGATGACCGGGACGCGAAAATCCTCGATCTTGGATGCGGTACGGGCCTTACAGTATGTACGCTGATGGAACAGGGGTATACCAACCTGTACGGCATCGATTTATCCCGGGAGATGGTCGCTGTGGCGAATCGCAAGGGGCTGTATAGAGGTCTGAAAGTCGGCGATGTCAACCTGCCGCTGGAATATGAAAGCGACAGCTTTGATGGCGTCATTTCGTCGGGAACCTTCACCCATGGTCACGTCGGACCTGAACCGCTTGATGAAATTTGCAGGATACTGAAACCCGCCGGTATTCTTGCCTGCACGGTTCACAAGGATCTATGGGAAAGTCTGGGATTTGCCGACAAGTTCGAACAACTGGAAAATCAGTCCATACTCCGCTGCCTGAGTCTGGAAATGGATCACTATTATGAGGGTAATCAGCCTGAAGGCTGGTTCTGCATCTACCGGAAAGTATAATCCGCGCTTGCAGTTTGCTCCCCGCACAGGGACAACCCACCGTGGTTGTCCGGGCCGTCAATCATCACTCCCCGCGCAGGGACGACCCACTGTGGTTGTCCGGGCCGACAGAATCCAGGCCGTCAGAATAACCTTCGACAACGGCTGCCAGTGTTTGCCTGATCTGATCGGCATTTCCTGATCGAACCTGGGTTTCCAATCGATCGAGCTTATCCTGTATCTCTTCCCACGGCAGGAATCTTTCATTCGCCATCATGATTCGATCGTGTTGCGTTGTCGCCACATTGTCGCCGATCAACAATTCTTCATATAGCTTCTCACCCGGCCGAATCCCGGAAAATTCTATTTCGATGTCCCCATTACGGCGCTCGGCATCTTTGGGTCTAAGCCCGCTCAGCTTGATCATTTTGACTGCCAGGTCGTAAATCCTGACCGATTCCCCCATGTCCAGAACGAATACTTCCCCGCCATTGCCCATGGCCCCGGCCTGGATTACCAACTGGGCGGCTTCCGGGATCGTCATGAAGTAGCGCGTCACTTCTTTATGGGTCACGGTTACCGGCCCACCCATGTTGATCTGGTCCCGGAACAACGGGATCACGGACCCCGACGAATCAATCACATTTCCGAATCGAACGATAATGAACCGGGTCTGGTCAGCAATCGCATGATCATTGATGGATTGGAGAATCTGTTCGGAAAAACGTTTGGTCGCACCCATCACATTGGTGGGACGGACGGCCTTGTCCGTGGAAATCAATACAAAACTTTTCACATTGGCCCGAATCGCCGCCATGGCTGTGGCGTGGGTTCCAAATACGTTGTTTTTAACACCGATCGCGGGATTCGCCTCCACCAGGGGGACATGCTTGTAGGCTGCGGCATGGAAGATCGTGTCCACCTCCAGCGTTTTGCATCGTTCGGTTATGTGGTCGATATCCGAAACCGAACCCAGCACCGGAACAAACTCGACTGCGCGGGATCGAAGCTCGCGGTCGATTTTATACAAGTGGAACTCGCTTTGCTCAAATAGAATGATCCTCTTCGGGTTCAGAAGAGAAATCTGGCGGCACAACTCCGCGCCGATAGAGCCGCCCGCGCCGGTGACCATGACCACACGGTTGTCGATATTCCGGAGCATCAATGATCTGTCGGGAGAAATCGATGCCCTGCCGAGAAGATCAACAACGCTGATTTCCCTGATATCCTGGACCTTGACTTTGCCGGATGCGATGGAGGCAATATCGGGTAATGTCCTGACCGGAATCGGCAGGGACTCCAGGGCGGATAATATTTCAGCTCTCCTGCCGCGGGAGACTGAAGGCATGGCCAGCAGAATTTCAGAAACCTCCATGCTGACCACCAGCGCGGGCAGGTTTTCGGATGGATAGACCCGCTTGCCCCGGATAGACTGATTCTGGAGCAGATTGGAGTCGTCAATAAAGCCGACGACTTCGGTCCCGCGATGAGATGACAATCCCGAAGCAATCTGAATCCCGGCCTCTCCAGCGCCGTAGATCAGAACCTTTTTGACATTTGCATCACTGCCTTTTTTATGGGCCGCAATGAAATACAGATTGGTAAGGTATTGGGCGAGAAACCGGGAACCGCCAATCAATATCAGACTGACCCCCCAGTTGATTAATATGATTGAACGGGGTTTCTCGAGGATGCCTGAAAACAACACCACCAATGTCCACAAAACACAATAGATCGTCACTGCACGCAGTATGGTCCAAATGGCATCGGCGGTCAGATAACGGATGATAGCGCGATAAACCCCGTTTCTGATAAAAACCGGAATGGCAATTACAGGCGCGGCCAGCCCCAGAAGGACGAGACGAATGTCGGTGATGATGAAAGTATCCATTCTCAAAAAATACGACGACCAGAGGCCGAGCATTATCAGCACAACATCCAGGATCAGGAAAACGGTAAATCTGGTCTGTCGCGATGAATTGACCAGTGAATTTATGCGGCGATTCACTATTCCTGAATCCTGTTAATTCATGACCCGTTAATCGGCGAGGCAGGCTGTGACCTCATAACCCGCGAACTTGCGAATGTTGATCACGCCGCAGTCGAGAATCAGATACTGCCCCTTTATTCCCATCAATGTGCCTGAAATCTCCGGGGTTTTATCCAGATTCAGGCTGACTACCTTGTCGGGATACCGATCCACCGGATAGGTCAGTTGAATAGGGGCGTCGTCCAATTGCTCCCAATCAAGGTCGGCATTCGATTGCTTCAGCGCTTCCAGGTCGGACTGAACCGAACCGATCAGCCGATCGCGCTCCGCAACCATGTCCTCCTCTTGCGGCAGTCCCTTCAAAAGCTTTCGCCAGTCGGTGCGGTCACTTACCTGTTTTTTCAATGCGACTTCAAGCAACCCCGAATGAAGTCGGTTCCTGACTCTGAACATCGCAATGGCCTGGGACGCCCCCTGATCGATCCAGCGTGTGGGTATCTGCGCCCCCCTGGTAATTCCGACCTTTAATCCTGAAGAGTTTGCAAGATAGACATAGTGATCCTGCATGCAATGACTTATTGCCCATTCCTCATCCCTGCACGTTCCCTGGGCAAAATGGCAGGTCTCCGGCTTCATGATACACAGGTCGCATTCGGCCAGGGACTTGAAACATGGGTAACAATATCCTTGCGCAAAACTCTTACCGGTTTTCCTGCCGCATTCAACACAATGAATATTACCGGTATACTGCAATCTCAGTGGGCGGCCGAGTTGATCATTTACTGCCAGCAGTGCGTCCCCCACCGGCATCAGATAACTAACGGGACGGGTTGCTTCAACCCTCATCTTGCGCAGGCAGCCTGTCACTTCATCAACCATATCCGTAAACCCGAATCAACGTTGTTCGCAGTATATGCCAAATCTTCGGCGCTGCGGACAACCACAGGGGATTGTCACTACGATATCCTGGCTTTTTCCAGCGTGTAGACGGTTTCCATGAGTGCAATTCTAAGACGCCTGATCAGTTCATCAATCTCAGCCTTCGTAATAATCAATGGTGGGGCAATCACAATCGTGTCGCCCACTGATCGTATGAAAAGCTGATGTTTCTCAGCAATATCCATCAGCAGAGCGCCAGCGTCAACTATTTTCCCAAAAGGGACTTTCTTTTCCGGGTCGGCGAATAAATCGAATCCCGCCATCAAACCAACCCCTCGCGGGTTGGCAACAAAATCGACATCGCACAACCCCTGTATCTCCTCCTGTAACTTTGCCCCTGTCACCCGAACGTGGCCTGGAATATCCCGTTCCTCAAGGATAGCAATCGCTTCCAGTGCAACAGCGGCTCCAACAGGATGTCCGGAATAAGTAAATCCGTGACTGAATACACCCTTTCGGGCAGTGGCTTCAACCAACGTACTGTAAATTGATTCGGTGACCAAAGTAGCTGAAATTGGGAAGTAAGCCGAAGAAATGCCTTTTGCAACGGTTAAAATATCAGGCCTCAAATCAAAAGTGACGGAACCGAACATCTCCCCGGTACGCCCGAATCCACAGATCACCTCATCTGCAATCAGCAAAATTTTGTATCGCTCCAGAACAGCCTGAATTTTTTCAAAATAAGTGTGAGGAGGTAAAATCACGCCACCGACACCCATAACCGGCTCAGCAATAAATGCAGCAATAGTTCCCGGACCTTCTTCCAGAATTTGTTTTTCCAGTTGACTTGCCAATCTGGTAGCAAATTCCGGTTCTGTTTCGTTATCGAGCGCTTCGGTCAGGTAATTCGGCAAATCTGCATAAAGTACTTCAGGGATACCTGCATTCAAATACTCATGCATTGAAGGCATGCCTGACAAACGCGTCGCAAATATTGTAGAACCATGATAGCCATTGGTTCTCGATATAATCTTGCGTTTCTGAGGATTCCCATTGAACTTGTGATATGACCATGCCATTTTTATTGCTGATTCATTCGCTTCGGACCCCGACCCTGCAAAAAATACCCTGGTTAGATGTTCAGGGGAAATTTCAATGATTTTTTCCGCAAGATCGATCAGTTTTTCGTGGCTTCTTCCTCGAAACGTATGGCTGTATGGTAGAGCGGAGAGTTGTTTTTCAGCCGCCTTGACGAGTCTTTTCTCGCTGTAACCCAGCGTTGCGCACCAGAGACTTGACATTGCGTCCAGGTATTGAACGCCATCGGTGTCAAACAGGTAAATTCCTTCTCCGTGATCTATTACAACTGATCCTTCTTTTTCGTGTTTACTCAGATCCGTAAACGAATGCAAATGGCAGGAACGATCAGGACTACTATACTGATGCAATGATTTGCTCATACATAAATTTTTTGACTTGCTATTCGGAGAAAGTGACTTTGAATTCATCCGCTTCATTCTGGCATAGATATTCAACCAGCGGCGTTCGAAAGGACCGGACATGCTGGCGGGTTATATCTTCTACTTTTTGCAAGTCCTGGTTTTCGATTGCCTGAACCAGTTCCTGGTGTTCCCGGAGACTATTGATGACACTTTTCTCCAGCCCGGGATTGAATGTGTGTTCATACCAGAATCCATCCAGGCGAAGGGCTTTAACCAACATGTCTCCAACAAGACGCACCATGTGGCTATTGTGCCCGGCCCGAGCGACAGACAAATGAAATTCCTCATTGGTTTCAATCATTCCCTTTATATCCTGTGCCATGGCAGCAGATTTGTATGCGTCTCGTTGGCGATAAATCTCCTCTAAATCCTTTTCTGTACGACGCCTGGTTGCAAGATGAGCCGTTGCCAGCAATAAAAATTCAAAGGCCTCGAGAAACGAACGGACTTCTTCAATATTCAAAGGAGGCATCCGTGCCCCGTGGTTGGGTAACAGTTCTATCAGACCTTCAGCGGCCATTCGCATGAATGCCTGGCGGACGGGGGTACGGGACAAACCCAGTTCTTCGACAATTTTACGCTCCTCGATTCTTGCGCCTGCCACCAATCGCGTATTGATAATTTTGTCACGTAAATAGCTGTAAACAATGTCAGGACCATCCCCGCGTCGTTTAGGTATTTTATCTGCAAGATTCTGGACTGTTTCCTTTTTCATCAAAACCGCCTTGGTATTCCTGAAAAATCAACAAGTGCAAATTTTCAGCCGAAATGAGTTTACAAACGATATGGCTCTCGTTGTCTGGCCTCGATATTATGTTTGTTGACAATTTATTCAATTGGCAATATATAATACATAACTGAATTTTATTTGTATACAATCTTTCATGCCAGTCAATACAATAATCCTGAAAGCATTGATTCACTGCCAGGTCAGACCCGAACCTCTGTGAAATAAAGATAATATGTCTCCAGCAGCGGTTGAAATTCGGGACGTATGGAAGATTTTTGGAGACCGTAACCTCGAAGCCCTGGAAGCGATCCGGCGTGATGGCATTTCCAAGCGCGATGTCCAGAACAAATTCGGCTGTGTCGTTGGTGTACAAAATGCCTCGTTTTCTGTTATGGAGGGTGAAGTATTTTGCATTATGGGATTGTCCGGCAGCGGAAAGTCGACGCTGGTTCGCCATATCAACCGCCTGCTGGAGCCAACCGCAGGTGACATATTCATTGGCGGTGAAAACGTCATGGATAAAGATGCTGATGCCCTTCGCCTGATGCGTGCGGAAAAAAACCGGCATGGTCTTCCAGAATATTGCCCTTCTGCCCCACCGTACAGTGATCGATAATGTCGCTTTGCCACTGGATGTAAAGGGGATCAGTCGGAGTGACCGCAGGGAGACCGCAATGCGGGTCCTTTCTCTTGTCGAGTTGAGTGGCTGGGAAAACCATTATGCCCATGAACTGTCCGGAGGAATGCAACAGCGGGTCGGGTTGGCCCGTGCGATGGCCGGAGACCCCGATATACTGCTCATGGATGAACCGTTCAGCGCACTTGACCCATTGATACGCCGGCAACTGCAGGACGAATTCATTCAACTCACAAAAGCAACCCGGAAAACAACGATCTTTATTACTCACGATCTTGATGAAGCTATTCGCGTAGGTCATCGGATTGCCATCATGAAAGATGGCATGCTTGTACAGATTGGCACTGCCGAGGAGATTGTCAGCAATCCTGTCGATGAATATGTGGCGGATTTTGTCGCTGGAATTTCCCGGCTCAAACTAATCAGCGCCCACAGCATAATGGTGCCAGGTAGTGAATATCGAGACGCTTCTGCCGAAGAACTGGTTAAGGCGCCAAGAGAAAATGAGGATGCCGATCTCGATCGACTGATCGATATTTCTGTGCAGCACAAAGGACCTATCGTTATCACTCAGTCTACTGGCAAGGAAGTTGGAGTAATCGACAAAGATATTCTGTTGCGTGGTATACAAGGCGGAAAAATCGAATCCTTCATCAAGACCGTTGATCAAAATTCGCAATACAGTCCGGCAGACGCCCACAGAGACAACATTTCTGATTTCGTTGGGATCAATTCAAAGTACTACGAGCGCGAGATCGCACGATTGGATACTGCAACCGGTTTCATTCCCTCGTTTAACGTTGCTGCTGCGCTGCTGGGCTCGATTTGGTGGGTATCGCGACACTTGTGGAGCTGGTTCTGGATTTTTCTGATTCTGGAAACCATTGCCATAGTACAGATTGCTCGAGGTTTGCTGGCTGATCTGGGGGCTGACCAGCTTGCCCGCGCCGGGCGTCTGGCGGCCAGCGCTGACAGCAGACGGAGCGAGGCCGAAGAGTTGATTGCAAGTGGTGACAGCAATGTCAGTATGCTGCTTGAGTCTGCAAGTGCACTGGATGCGGCGAGTGCGGATGCATTTCAAAAAGCGAGTGAGTTGGATGCCGCGGCCCCCATTCTGCTGGCGTTCGGGATTGGATTCCTGGTACTACTCAGAGTGGTCCAGGGCCTGCTTGCCAATCGGATCATGAATTCCAGCTATCGGAGATGGTGTGCAGACAAATCAGTCAGTCATGGAGTAAGTGGTATTCTGTCTTTCTCAATGGCGATGTTTGTTATCCTGGCAAGTGTCCTGACGTCGTACCGTTTTACTGTCGGAGCGCCGCCGGCATGGCTCGAAACCTTTCCGGCTGAACGCAGTTTCCGGAGAGGTTTCGAATCCTGGATTGACAGTGGTTTCCAGTGGCTCACCGAAAACTGGAGTCATTTTTTCCTGGCAATTACCGGCGGTATAAAAATGCTTTTGAATACGATGGAAACCTTGCTGGTAGCGACGCCGTGGCCTGTAGTTATGGCGGTTATCTCGTTACTGGCGCTGAAAGTCGCGGGGCCGCGTGTCGCAATATTCACGGCTGCCACTCTGGCTTACCTTTCCCTGTTCGGTTTTTGGGAAAAAAGCATGTCGACGGTGGCTTTGCTTGGTTCAGCCGCGGTGCTGTGTATTGTTATCGGGATTCCTCTGGGCGTTGCCTGCGCGCGAAAACAGTCGCTCTATTCTGCAGTGCGTCCGATACTCGATTTGATGCAGACCATGCCCACATTCGTTTACCTGATACCGGTTATTGCTTTTTTTGGTATCGGCAAACCGCCAGGGATTTTAGCGACAATCGTGTTCGGTATGCCCCCTGTGATTCGTCTTACGGTACTGGGCCTGCAAGGAGTGCCCGCCTCTGTGCGGGAAGCCGCCGAAGCCTTCGGAGTATCCAAAACCTATATGCTGTTCAAAGTAGATCTTCCCCTGGCAATGCCTTCCATCATGGCTGGCATCAACCAGACAATTTTAATGTGTCTTACAATGGTTGTGATTGCATCTCTTATTGGGGCAAAGGGACTGGGTGAAGAAGTACTCGATGCCCTGACTTACGCGAATGAAGGTCAGGGCGTGCTGGCAGGTCTGGCAATATTATTTTGTGCAATGGTCCTCGACCGTATTGTACAAGGGAGGGCTGAAAAATGAGAAGCTGGTAGATTCCGGATATATTTTCAAACCCAAATTTAAACGTTATACCAAGGGGAAATTAACAATGTATATAAAATCAAAACTATTGACAACGGCAACTGCTATTGTAATTGCAACAAGTAATGCACAAGCGGCTGAAAAAGTCATTGTCGGTCAACCGAACTGGGCATACGCCAAAGCGATTTCCAACGTAATCAAGGTTGTTGCAGAAGAAAATTATGGTGTGGAAGTCGACTTTGTGCCGGGGACCCATCCAATTTTTTTCAAGGCAATGGATCAGGGAAATGGTGACGTTGACATTCATCCCGACGTCTGGTTGCCAAACCAGCAGTCGTATATCGATGAATACGCAATTGAAAAAGAATCAGTGATATTGACAGATGAAAAATTTGCCGCAGCCTCGGGTTTTTGCACCACCAAAAAAGCGAGAGACGAGCACGGCCTGGTATCGATCTATGATTTGACCAAACCGGAGATCATTGCACTTACGGACGAAGACGGCGATGGCAGGGGTGAACTCTGGGTCGGCGCTCCAGGCTGGACGTCGACGGCAATCGACACAGTCAAGGCGCGTGACTTCGGCTTTGCTGATCTGTATGACCTCACTGAAAGCGAAGAAACGATCATCCTGTCCAAAGTCGATGCGTATGCGAATGCCGGCAAGACGGTAATCTGGGCCTGTTACGCTCCCCACCACATCTTTGCAATCCACGACATTGTAATGCTGGAAGGGCCGGAGCACGACCCTGCAAAGTGGAAGCCTATCCTGCCAAAGGACGATCCGGACTGGTATGACAAGTCTGTCGTTGCTACTTCGTGGCCGCCTATTGGATCACATATGGTTTATTCCAAGCGACTGATCACCGCTGCACCTGAAGTGGCGCGAATGCTTGACCGGATGAAGCTGAGCACCGAATTGATTAATGAGTGGGCCTTTGAGATTTCAGTGAATGAACGCGACCCCCTGGAATATGCCAGGGAATGGGTCAGCAACAACCAGTCCGAGGTAAAGGGTTGGTTGGGTAATTAAGCCCTGTCTTTCACCATGGAATAATTCCGCTGACATCGTGTTGGCGGGATTATTCCGTATATGAGCAGGATTGATGTTATCCATTACCGGGTATACAGACCGGTTATCTGTTTCGCCGGGCGAAATAATTGAGTTCAAGATAAGCAGCAACCACTCGAAACCCTGTCACGCAAATTTAGTCAAAATTCTTTATGCTGACCCTAATCCTGAAGGGCCTGGCATTCAGGAGGAGGACTTGTCAAACATCTTCAGTTCGACGTTTCCCTCGCGCCGACAACCCGTTCATCCTGGTTCGTACGGTCGGGTCGACGACTTCCCGGGGATTTCCGCCACACCGGACTTTACCGTTTACGCAACCATTTTCCCAACCATGCCGGGTGGAGATATTCAAGGTATTGTCGGCACTTACGATGCCACTGCGCAACAGGGGGTATCACTGGGTATCGACGCAGAGAAGGGCCTGTTTGTCTGCTCAGGTGAAATCGGGGAACTGTGTTTGCGATTACCTGTACGCAATCGGCGCTGGTACCGTGTGTGGCTTTCGTATGACAGTACAGGCAAGCGGTTATCCATTGGACAACTGCCACTTGAGCGAGCGGCTGGAGTTGACGATGAAGGCACGGCGGAAATTCATCTGTCGGAACCTCCGGATATCTTCGGACCGGATTCTTTTTTGATCGCGGCTCTCAACCGGCGCCCCGCCCCGTTTGCACATTTCAACGGCAAAATTGAGCGACCCGGAATAGTAGCCGCAGCGCTGTCTGAAAAGGAGATCCGCAATATGAGCGGACCGGTCAACGGCTTGCCGGTAATTGCCGATTGGCGCTTCTGCGATGAAATGAACTCAATGCGGTTCATGGACCATGGACCAAATGCACTGCACGGCAAATTGGTCAACGCACCTGCCAGAGCGGTAAAAGGTTCCAACTGGAATGGCAGGGAAATGTGCTGGCGGCATGCCCCTGATCAATACGGCGCGATTCATTTCCACGACGATGATATTTATGACTGCGGCTGGGATACCGATTTCAGTTTTCAGGCGCCGGAAAATATGCCCGGCGGCATATATGCAATGCGCATTGAATGCGGACGTGAGGAGGATGTAATCCCGTTTTATATAACACCGGGTACAGGTAACCGCCGAAACGATATATGTGTACTGATTCCCACCCTGACATACATCCTGTATGGCAATCATGCGCGGGCAAAGACCGATGAAGAATATCTCTCGCGTGCGAACGACTGGGGCGCCCGAACCTCCACGCCAGACAATACCCCGGATTTCGGATTGTCTACATACAATTTTCATAGTGACGGGAGTGGTATTGCCTACGCATCCAGATTGAGACCCATGATCAATTTCCGCCCGAATTATCTTACTTTTGCAGGAGAGTCGGTTGGCTCCGGTGTGCATCATTTTGGCGCCGATTTGTATTTACTCAGTTGGCTCGAGGAAAAAGGCTATACTTTCGATATCATCACTGATGAAGACCTCCATGTGAACGGCGTGTCATCGATAGATGGCTACCGGGTGTTGCTGACGACCTCCCACCCTGAATACTGCACAAAAGAGATGCTCGACGGGCTTTGCGAATATACATACCATGGACACATGATGTACCTCGGCGGAAATGGGTTCTACTGGCGCGTTGCCAATAATGAAAACCTGCCCGGGTTGTTCGAACTTCGCCGCAACGAAACGGGCATTCGCGCCTGGCAAACCGAACCCGGAGAGTACTACCATAGTCTCGACGGAAGCTATGGCGGGCTTTGGCGACAGAATGGCCGTACACCGCAATCACTGGTCGGAGTTGGATTTACCGCCCAGGGAGGTTTTTCCGGGAGCTACTATCGACGGACTGAAAGATCCTATGAAGACGATGTGTGTTGGGTATTCGAGGGTATCGAAGAAGAGATTGTCGGTGATTTTGGACTGGCCGGGGGCGGAGCCGCCGGTTATGAACTGGATAGAGCAGACATCACATTGGGGACTCCCGAAAATTGCATCATACTGGCGTCATCTGAAAATCATGATGATTCCTTCGAGTTGGTATATGAAGATCGACTGTGGGGAGATAAAACAATCACCGGCGAGAACGCTTCCCTGCTGATTCGTGCAGACATGGTCTGTTTCAAAAGCATCGGCGGGGGTATGGTATTCTCGACCGGGTCCATTACATACACTGGCAGTTTACCCTGTAACAATTACAACAATAATATTTCCACAATTACCCGGAATGTACTCAACCGGTTTCTTCGGGATTCGGAACGCAGTTAATTCCGGGCGTCCGGTTCGATTGCCTGTTTTAACAGTTGCGGGACGTAAGCTTCCGTCTACATGCGACCCCGGAGGCCCCCGGGGTCGTAAGGCGGCAACAAAGACACGTCAGCCGGTACGCGCCGAGTGGCAATTTCAATTTCATATTCGCCGCTTTTGATAAAATCATCTGTCACTTCCCCGACGGATTGGACATAACCAAACCCGACTGCGCGGCCAACGGTATGCCCATAAGCGGCCGATGTGATTTCACCGACCCGCGTACTGTCTCGCCAAACCGGTTCATGGTGATAGAGAAGTGGTTCAGCGTCCTGTAATGTAAACATCGCGATACGACGTTCAAGGCCCTCTTCTTTTTGTTTGATAACCGTATCACGTCCGATGAAAGGAACCGTCTTCTTCAAGTCGACAGTGAATCCCAGGCCCGCCTCCAGCGGTGTGTCGAAAGCTGTGATGTCGTGGCCAAAATGCCGGTAGCCTCTTTCAATGCGCAAAGAATCAAGCGCGTGATAGCCAACGTCCTGTACGCCCAGATCACCACCGGCCTTGAGCAGGTCAGCGTATACGATTGGCATAAATTCAGTCGATATGTTGAGTTCCCATCCGAGTTCACCGGTCATTGACACTCGTGATGCACGGCATATCGCACAGGATATGTCAATTTCCTGCGCGGTTAAAAAAGGAAAGGCTTCGTTGGAAAAATCTGCTGAGCTTAGTCGGGAAAGCAGGTTTCGACTTTCAGGTCCCATGACGGCAATGCCGCCTTCACTGGAGGTGAAATCACAGATCGACACATCCCAATCCGGGTTGATGTGCGAACGCATCCATCCCAGGACATGGCCGTAGGCGCCAGCGCCGAAGAAGAGTAAAAAGTTTTGCTCGGCAATTCGCGTAACGGTCAGGTCGCACTCGATCCCGCCCTTTTGATTCAGCATGAGTGTGTAAACAACACTGCCGCGAGGGCAGTCTATGTCTTTAGTACAAAGCAATTGCAGAAATGTCAGTGCATCCTTGCCAAGGACCCTGAACTTGGTAAAGCTGGAAATATCTGCAAGACCAACTCGTTCGCGAACAGCCCGGTGTTCATCTGCTGAATATTGAAACCAGTTTTGTCGGCCAAACGAATACTCATACTGTGGACGGATGCCATCGGGAGCGAACCAGTTCGGACGCTCCCAGCCAGCCATTTCACCGAAACAGGCGTTTCTTTCCGATAACACGCCATGCAGAGCCGAAAGCCGCAACCCTCGGGCCGTTTCCGGCTGCAGAAATGGCCAGTGAATGGTAAATGCAGTACTGACTGTTTCACGGGTTCTGTCTTGCAGGTAATTTTTCGTGCCATGAAAATCACGAAATCGACGGACATCGACATCCATCAGATCCATTGTAGGTGCGCCTTCGACAATCCATTCAGCCAGCGCACGGCCGGCCCCGCCACTGGCGGTAATACCAGATGAGTTGAACCCGGCACATACGTAAATGTTATCAACTTCCAGACATTTGCCAAGAATATACTGACCGTCGGGTGTAAAACTCTCAGGACCATTCAGCAGCCTGCGTATACCGATGTCATTGAGTTGAGGTACGCGATGCCTGGCCGAAGCAGCCAACTCTTCGAATTGTTCCCAATCTTCATCCAGAAGAGTAAATTCGAAATCATGAGGGATTTTATCAACCCCCCATGGACGTGCCTCCCGCTCTGTTCCGCCCACGATGAGTTTGCCGGCATCCTCCTTGAAATAGGTCAGGCCATCGTAATCGCGCAGGCTTGGAATGCCCGGTCTCAAATCGGGCATCGGTTCTGTAATCATGTACATATGCTCAACCGCCAGCAGAGGAATCGTCGTACCAGCCATCCTGCCGAATTCACGCGCCCATATACCCGTACAATTGACGACAAGTTCACAGGATATATTGCCGCCAACAGTTTCCACACCAACGGCACGCCCTTTTTCAACCCGGATACCTATCACCGCATTATTTTCGTAAATCTGCACTCCGCCGCGTCGTGCCCCTTTGGCAAGAGCCAATGTGACTCCGGTCGGGTCGATCTGTCCATCGCCAGGTATATAAAGACCACCTTTCAGGTCACCAATCTCGAGCAACTCCCATAAATCCCCAACCTCACCAGGACTCAAAAGGTGACTTTCCAGGCCATAAGACCGGGATATTGAATAACGCCGTTTGAGTTCTGTCCAGCGAGCGCTGCGGCGTGCCAGCATCAGTGTGCCGTTCCGGCGCATTCCGGCGCCCTGGCCAGTCTCTGCTTCGAGTCGTTCGTACAACTCCAGGCTATAACGCGCCAGTTGTGTTTGTGTTCTGTTGGTGCGCAACTGAGCCAGAAGGCCGGCAGAGTGCCAGGTAGTCCCGGAAGTGAGTGTTTTACGCTCCAGAAGTATGATGTCACCCAGATTGAGTTGGGCCAGATGGTAAGCGACGCTGCAACCTGCGATCCCTCCCCCTACTACAACAATTTGCGCCTTATCCGGTATTTCCTTTGACATTCATAATTCTGCAAACACAAGTCGACAAATTATAATCTCATTTTGAATATCGATAGAATTCATTTATTGAACAATAAAAACCGGTGTTGCAGTATGGTGGGCAAGCCAGTGATACAATGCTGGCTGTAAACCTTGCCAATGTTGATTGAACAGACATGAGTCATCCCGAAAAATTAGCCGAACATTTTCATTCTCTCCTGGGCATGATCGGAGAGGATCCCGATCGTACAGGCCTTTACGATACCCCGTTGCGGGCCGCAAAAGCGCTACAGTATCTGACCCGGGGTTATCAGCAGAATCTCGAAGAAGTCGTCAACAATGCGATCTTCGAATCCGACAATGACCAGATGGTGATCATCAAGGATATTGAAATGTATTCTTTATGTGAGCATCACCTGTTGCCTTTTGTCGGTAAATGCCACATTGCCTATGTGCCCAATGGAAAGGTGATCGGATTGTCCAAAATGGCCCGAATCACCGACATGTACGCCCGCAGGCTGCAAATTCAGGAAAATCTGACGGAACAAATTGCGCACGCCATAGAAACAGTAACGGGGGCAAGGGGGGTCGGCGTCATCATTGAAGCGAAACATTTCTGCATGATGATGCGAGGTGTCGAGAAACAGAACTCGACGATGAAAACCTCAATGATGCTGGGAACGTTCCGTACCAGCCATCGAACCCGCTCAGAATTTCTCACCCTCATCGGAGCCTGATTCCAGGCAACCGGACCAGATTCGATATCAATTCAATATCTCAAATGAAAAAATTCCAGGCTGACAATGTCACTATGTCAGAAGGCGGACTGTACTCGCTGGCCACGAAAGGCGCAAAGGATGTGATTGACATCGCCACACCACGTGTTCTGGATGCACTCGGGGATATCGATATTTCCTCTGACCGGTTCGCGCTTGCCGATACCGGATGCGCCGATGCGGGAACTTCGCTTGACATGATTCGCCAGACAATCGAAAAAATACAGGAAATTAAGCCGGGCATACAGATTACAGTAATATATGCTGACCAGCCTGCGAATGACTATAACGCGTTGATCAATATCGTTCATGGACGCACACAATTTGAAACCTGGCTCGGGCAGTTCGAGCATGCCTTCCCCCTGGTTTCCGGTACATCGTTCTATCAGCAGTCCGTACCCGACCACTACCTTGATTTCGTTTTTTCCGCTACCGCCATGCATTGGTTATCCGCCAAACCGTGCAACTTAAGCGCCCATGTACACATGGTCGGGGCTTGCGGCGAGGAACTGGAAGCATTTTCCCGGCAGGCCAGACAGGACTGGGAAACCATATTGCAATTCAGGGCTAGAGAGTTGAAACCAGGTGGCAGGATGGTGCTGGTCAACTTCTGCCGTGACCGGCAGGGCCGCTATCTCGGCAATACCGGCGGCGTTAACATGTTTGATACCTTTAACGCGATATGGAGAGAACTGGTTGACCAGGGCCGGATATCCGAACAGGAATATCAGAATATGACTCTTCCCCAGTACTATCGTACAGTGGAGGAATTTACCGGGCCGCTGACCGACCGGAACAGCGCCTGTCATCGAGCGGGTCTGCGACTGGACAGCATTGAGACCGGTGTGGTTCCCTGTCCTTTTGCCAGGCAATTCGAAGTGGACCAGGACCTGAAAAAATTTGCGGATGGTTTGATCCTGACGATAAGAAGCTGGAATCAAAGCATCTTTTATGCCGGTCTTGACGCTGCGAGATCAATTGAAGAACGTCAGCAACTGATTGAGGATTACTATCAAATCTACCATCAGCGGGTAATGACGGACCCAACGGGCCATGGCATGGATTATGTGCACGCTTATATGACCATTTCCAGGGTGTGACTGGTAGTACCTGAAAATTTGCAGTATTGACCATAACCTGCTTTACCGGTTTCAATAAATCGGCGATACTACCTGCACAACCCTGATTCAAACTTGCACCTGGGTCTGGTCATCGTAACCGGAAAGATTAAGTAAACTTAAAATTGAGGATATTCTAATGAAACGTCGTGAACTGATAAAAAGCGGAGTTGCGGTTGCTACAGCAGCCGGAGTTTCAACCCTGGTAGCGCCCGCTATCGCACAGGAACGCATTGAAATTGCAGTAGTCTCGACCTGGCCACGGGATTTTCCGGGTCTGGGTACGGGCGCACAACGATTTGCGCAAAGACTCAGTGACATGAGCGATGGTCGATTCGCGGTCGAATATTTCGCTGCAGGTGAACGTGTCGGCGCATTTGATTCGTTTGACGAAGTAGCATCCGGGAATGCACAGATCTATCATGCGGCCGACTATTACTGGAAAGGCAAACACCCTGCCTGGGCATATTTTACCGCCGTACCGTTTGGCTTGACCTATACCGAGATGAATGCCTGGATCCGGTTTGGCGGAGGTCAGGACCTTTGGGACGAGCTCGCGGGCGATTCCGGGTTGAAAAACCTGATGTGCGGTAATACTGGCGTGCAAATGGGCGGATGGTTCCGCAAGGAAATGAATTCAGCCGATGACTTCAAGGGTTTGAAAATGCGGATCCCGGGCCTGGGTGGCGATGTGCTCGCAAAACTCGGGGCTTCTCCTGTTTCACTGCCAGGCGGGCAGATATACGAGAATCTTATTTCAGGCGCACTCGATGCCACAGAGTGGGTTGGGCCCTGGAACGATGAAGCCATGAAATTCTATGAAGCCGCCAAGTACTATTACTATCCCGGAATGCATGAACCCGGTCCAATGCTGGCAGCGGGAATCAACAAAGACTTCTGGGAAGGGTTGTCGAATTCGGACAAAGTGATGATCGAGGCGGCCGCTTCGATGGAAAACGATGTGATGATGGCTGAATTCAATGCCAATAATGGCTCTTCGCTCGCTCGTCTGGTAAATGATCAAGGTGTGCAGGTGAAAATTTTCAGCGATGACATTTATGACTCATTTGGTGAGGCGGCGGAAGAAGTTTTCGCGGAAACGGTAGAACACAGCGATCTCGCAAGACGGGTCCACGAGAGCTTTGTCCAGACACGATCCGATGTCGGTGGCTGGGCTAAAATCGCCGACCAGGAATACCTGAGACAAAGAAACAGAGTCCTGGGCGTATAGCAGCTTCCGGCTTCCAACCACAGGAAACGGAGCTCTATGCTCCGTTTCCTGATTACAACCAGGGCCGCTACTGATCCACTTCGCCCGAATTTGATCACAGGCTCCGAAGTGCACAACTCCATTTTTTGTCAATTGTGAAGAGTGCTCATTCTTCACATCCAGTATCCAGCCAGAACACCTGGTTTCGGGCGCTGGCTGCGTCAATGATAGTTTTTTTGTTCCTGTTTCTTATCGACAACACACTGCTCTACTGGTTTGAGTGGCCAGGAATACGAACCTTTCTCTCTTACCTCGGATTGATCGGCGCAGAGGGTTCTGTCAAAAATCTGACCGACTCCGATGTTGTCAAGGGCTGGATACAGTTTATTGCCTCACTGGTTGCGATTTTGGGCATTATCTCCCTGGTCATAATGACCCCCGCACGAAAACTGAACGATGACGCCGAACTGTACAGCCGCATTTCCGGTTTCATCGTCAGGGCTGCATTCTGGTCGGTGTTCCTGGTTGGTCTGGTGGATATGCTTATTTCATTTTTAAGGATTGAGGGATTATTGAATGCGGTCGTAGGCGAACATTTAACCATCCAGTTGGGCAGGCCCATTTTTCGAGGCAGTTATATTCACTTTCCATTGATCCTGCTTTCCATTGCCATCGCCGGCTTTACCCGAACACTGGGATTTATCTGGTTTGCCTTGCTGATTGTCGCAGCAGAATTTCTGATTGTAATTACCCGCTTTGTCTTTTCCTATGAACAGGCGTTCATGGGAGACCTGGTGCGATTCTGGTATGCCGGTCTGTTCCTGTTCGCCAGCGCCTACACACTGGTCAAGGATGGACATGTCCGGGTCGATGTGCTCTACACCAACTTCAGCAACAGGGGCAAGGCGTTGTCCAACACGCTGGGCTCTCTCTTTCTGGGACTGCCGCTTTGCTGGAATATTCTGATCCAGGGCATGTCGGGGAAAGGCAGCATCATCAATAGTCCGCTGCTCAGTTTTGAAATCTCACAAAGCGGGTTTGGCATGTATACCAAGTATCTGATGGCTGCTTACCTGATTATATTCGCCGTCAGTATGGCCATTCAGTTTGTCAGTTTCATGCTGACCAATATCTCTGCAATTCAAGACAGTAACCTGGGAGGAATCGTGGCCACCGAGGAGCCCGTATAGTGGAATTGATTTTCCTGGGCGTTCTCATTCTCTTGATGATCATTTCATTGAGTTCAGGATTCCCGGTCGCTTTTGCCTTACCCGGGTCTGCCATTGGATCGATTGGTCTTGCCGCAATCTGCGGCTATATGTTTGCAGGAGACCCGGGGGCATATTTTGCCCAGGATGGCCCGGTACAGTGGTTGACGGCAGGAGTGACGAATTTCCGCAGTCTCTACTGGGAGGTCGAGCGCGATACGCTCATCGCAATTCCATTATTTGTGTTTATGGGCATCATGCTGCAACGCTCCAAAATCGCTGAAGACCTGCTGGTGGCGATGGCTCAATTATTCGGGCCTGTCCCCGGAGGATTGGGAATTTCCGTAGTATTCGTTGGGGCATTGCTGGCTGCGACAACAGGCATACTGGGCGCCACGGTGATTGCCATGGGGCTCATCTCATTACCTGCCATGCTTCGCAATAATTACTCAAAACCAATGGCCACGGGAACCATTTGCGCTTCAGGTACCCTCGGACAAATCATCCCGCCCTCGATAGTATTGATCATCCTTGCCGACCAGTTAGCCAATGCAGCGGACCAGGCAAGAACCCTGAGAGCCCAGGAATTCAAAAAGGCGACAGGTGAATTTTCGATGCCTGCCGAACTCGACATTACCTCTGCCAGCGCCGGGGATATGTTTATGGGCGCACTCATTCCTGGCCTTATTCTGGTCAGTTTGTACATGTTGTACATTTTAACCAGGGCAATCCTGAAACCAGGTACGGCGCCGCCGATTCCCTATGACGGAGAGTATGATCGAAAATTCTTCGGCAATGTCGTTATTTCCCTGGTGCCGCCCCTGTTTCTTATTTTTGCTGTACTCGGTTCCATTGTAACCGGGGTGGCCACAGTAAATCAGGCTGGCGCGATTGGCGCGGTTGGTGCAATCGTCATGGGGGGATATCGACTGAAGGATGATCCGCATAGCAGGTACACGCCATTAATTCTTTTTATCTGTTCGGTTGCTGTTATTCTGGTCTTGCTTCAATTCTTCGATCTCAATATCAAGAATATAACCAGTCAAAGAGATCAGCTTGGAGTCATTCTCGCAGCCATCGCGGTATCCGTATGCCTGGGCTCCATTATCTGGAGCACATGGAGGACCTGGAAAATAAATGACACACTGGTCAGTGTGATGATCGATACCGCCAAGACAACCTCAATGGTATTTATCATTTTAATCGGCGCGGCAATGCTCACGGCGGCATTCCGGGGCTTTGGAGGAGAACATCTGGTTCGGGAGTTCTTAACCGGCTTACCCGGCGGATTCTGGACTCAATTTCTGGTGGTGATGCTGGTAATATTTCTGCTTGGATTCTTCCTTGACTTTATTGAAATTGCAGTAGTCGTTGTTCCCATCGTGGCGCCGATCCTGTTGTCCGATCCCTCCGCCAACGTCACCGCAGTCTGGCTGGGTGTAATGATCGGTTTGAATATTCAAACCTCTTTCCTGACGCCTCCGTTTGGCTTTGCCCTGTTTTACCTGAGAGGCGTGGCGCCGCCGACAGTCAAGACTACGGCTATCTACAAAGGCGCGGTCGCATTCATCCTGTTGCAGCTTGTCGGACTCGCTATCGTGGGCTACTTTCCGAGTCTGGTTAACTATATGCCTAATCGTACCTACCTCACTTCGGAAACTGCGCCTCCCCCGATTAATCCAAAACTGCAGTATTGTCTTGAAGAGCAGGTTTTCAGCGAATACGACGAGCGCGAAACAGAAATACTCGATAGTCTGGCGCTGATCAGACTGACTGATTTACGCGCACTGCCGGATGCCTGGCAGGGTTCTCTGACTGACAGCTTCGGGCTGGCGGAAAATACATTTGGCCTGATAGAAAATATAAGGGAAGCGAACGTTGAACTTGACGCATTCGTATCTGATTACAAGCCAATTCACAGCGAAGTACGCCAAGTCAATATTCGAATCAACAGTATTGCCGATCAACTGAAAAAATTGCAGGACGAACACAGACAATGGTCGCGGAATGTCGATGCAACGCCCGATAAACTGGAATCAATTGAATCGGAGATTCATGAACTTGAGCTCGAACAGAAAATGCTGGAGGATCGTCTGCCGGCAAACTGGCAGGAAGAAAACCAAAAGTATAAAGACCTTGCGAAAGTGGAAAATAACGCAAGGGTCAGTTATCGTCGAAACTCGGATGCGGCTTATGAACCGCTGCAAAAGCTGATACAACTTCTTGATCAGAAAGCGTCACTGGCCGGTATGGAAACAGCCATAAGAAATCTGGCTTCATCAATCGAAAACGATCAGGCGGCTATAGCTATCGAATCCATTAAATCGGTCGTATCACGACTTGGCGATTTCGATGGTGTTTCCAAAATCAAATCGCAACTTTCAAAATCGAGACGTAAATTAAAAGGAGACAATCCGGATATCGAAGCTGCAAAACAGCATCATGCAGAAGCCATGTCACTATTTGCTGCAGAACTTGAGTGGAGAGATCGGGCATCATCATTATTGCCCGCGCTTCGAGATTACGACAACATCATAAAAAGCACAATAGGCATACGTTTGCAACCACGATTCACGAAAGCCCGGGCAAAACAGATAGCCACCTGCCGGTCCGTACATCGTGACGTATCCCTGCACTTTTGATTGCCCGTCCTGCAACACGAGCGGATCGGAATTTACGCAGCGTGCCCGGAAACCTGTACTTCATAACCCGCTTCTTCCGGCTCATCATCCAGAATTTCCGGTGGGAACCCCGGCGCAGTGACACTGATTCCGGTGGCATCTTCAAGACGTCGAATGATATTGGGAGAAAGTTCCCTGGGGCCATATCGCGCCTGGCCATCTGCAAATATGTCCACCATCACCGGCGCCATTTCGAGGGGAATTTTTTCGCGTTTGGCTATCTCACTGAACAATCCGATATCCTTGCATACCAGCCCCATGGTAAAACTGATATCCCTGCTGCCGTTCAGGATAACCTGACTTTCGGATTCGTGGACGAACGAATTTCCTGAAGAAATCCGGATCGCCTCATAAGTCGTATTCAGATCCATTCCGGCCGCCTTCGATGTAACAAGAGCCTCACAAAGAGAAATCAGATTCGCAGTGGCCAGATAGTTAGTCACCACTTTCAGTATCGAAGCCGAGCCAAGCGGGCCTGTATGCAGGATTCGTCGCCCCATGGTGGTGAGCAAAGGCATAATCCGCTCGAATGTGTCGCGTTCACACCCTGCAAATATCGCAATATTACCGGTTGCCGCACGATGACAACCTCCCGACACCGGACAGTCTACCGGCTCAGCGCCCACGGCTTTCACCAACGCACCCAGCCGACGCACCTCGGCCTCATCAGTGGTGCTCATTTCCGCCCAGATCTTGCCCTGACCGAGACCATGCAAGGCGCCGTCATCCGCTTCCATCACCGCAGCGCTGGCAACGGGGTCAGGCAGACATGTAATCAGAATATCCACGCTCCCGGCCATCTGCCTTGGACTTTCCCCCCATGAGGCGCCGTCATCGAGAAACGGTTGCGCCGCGCTGTGATCAAGATCGCGTACAACAAGATCAAAGCCGTTTCTCAATAAACTGCCTGCCAGTTTGCCGCCGACATTCCCGAGACCGATAAAACCGATTTTTTTCATTACAATTCCCGGTTAAAATAGAATGTGATCAAATTTCAGAATATATCAGACAACAATGAAAAGAATATGCGTATATTGCGGATCAAAAGCAGGTAGCCGAACGGAATATCGCGATGCGGCGAAATCTCTGGCCAGAGCCATGACCGACCGCAATATCAGCCTGGTTTACGGCGGTGGCGGCATTGGCCTGATGGGACAGATAGCCGACTCGGTACTGGCAAACAACGGCGAAGTTATCGGTGTCATACCGGATAATCTGTTCAAGAACGAAGTAGCCCATCGTGGTCTGACCAGACTGATCACTACGGCCGACATGCATCATCGAAAAGCAAGAATGGCCAGTCTGGCGGATGGATTCATTGCACTGCCAGGCGGATTCGGCACACTGGAGGAATTGTTCGAGGCGATCACCTGGTCTCAACTGAAGATTCACAGCAAACCCAAACCTGTCGGGCTATTGAATGCGGCCGGATACTACGATCAACTGCATGACTTCATAAGCCATGCGGTCAGTCAGGAGTTCATCAAACCCGGACATCAGGCGCTCTATACGGTGCATTCCGATCCGGGTACCCTGCTCGACAGGATGGCGGAGAGGTTTTGATCCGCCTTAAAACCCGACCCCGCTCCCAGGCCCTGAACCTTTCACCTCCAGGCCGGAGATATAGGCAACGATACGCTCACAGGCAACCGCAAGCCTGTCATCCAGAACACATAAACTGACGCGAATCAGACCCTTGCCAGTTGTACCGAATCCATCGCAGGGCATAACCGCAACATCATGCTGATCCAGCATGTCCCTGGCGAATTGCCGACTCGAAACCGGCAAACGCGTGATATCAAGCACCACATACATTCCACCGGCAGCGCTATAGAGCGACAGGGACTCCACGTTTTCGAGTATCCGATAGAGTATCCTGCGCCGGGTATCCATGTTATGCCGGATCTGGTCCGCCGTATGCGTACCGGATTGAAGAGCAGTCACCGCCGCATCCAGGATGAACTCCGGCAGGCCATAGGCCATACATATCGAAAGATTATACAGATTATCAATAAGCGCAACCGGTCCGACCACCCAGCCCAGACGCCAACCGGTCATCCGGTGTGACTTCGACAGGCTGGAAACGGTAATGCAAACCTGGTCGGCGCCGGCAAGACTGGCGGGGCTTGCCCTGTCTTTCGGAAGCAGTAATTCCTGGTATACCTCATCATTGATCAACCAGATACCCTTTTCCGCGCAAGCGGCGACCAGGGGTTTGAATTGCTCGATAGTGTAGGCCACCCCAACCGGGTTGTTCGGGGAATTGAGCACGATTGCCCGGGTCTTTTCAGTGATTGCAGCAATCACATCCGATGGGTTCAGTTCAAAATTGTGCTGCGCCTTGACCGGCACACTCACCAGTGTGGCGCCCGATGCGGTGAATGTGGCCGGGTAGGTGGTATAGTAGGGCTCAATCAAAATCACCTCGTCGCCGTATTCGAGGACACACTGGGCGGCGGCGAACAAGGCATTTTGCGCCCCAGAGAATACCGCGCAATTATGCTCATCGACCGCTTGCCCGGTAAGTTCGTTGTGACGCCTGGCAATCGCCCTTCTCAACTCCATCGTACCCTGGATCTGGGTATAATGATGACGGCCGCCCCTCAGGCTTGCGACCGCTGACTCCACAATCACGTCTTCGGTCACCTCGTCGGTTTCCTGACCGACGCTCAAAACGATAATATCCTCTCCGGCTTCGCTGCGAGCCATTCCCTCATAGTGCACCTCCCAGGCGTCCACGCTTTCACCCGAGATACGGTCGGTCAGGCTGGAAAATTTCATGACAGGCGGCTCACTTGGGCAAGCTCGTGCGAATGCGTTTCGGTCGGATGGTATCATATTAAAATCAGGCTGGAGCGTGTTGTCTGGCAAACGAATCCTCAATGTGTCCGGGTCCAGAACAAACCGGGAGCGCAAATGTGGAGAGACCTTAACTCAGTGATGCATTGTGTTATATTCAGCGCCGACAAAGTGAGGCTAGACCAAATGATAACCAACATAATACTGCCCGAACATTTCTGGCAATGCAAATCAATCCGGCGTACCGGATGGACAGTAATACTGGCTGTATTGTTCCTGGTTGGCCTGTTCGGACATGCTTCGGAGACACTTGCACAGACCCGGCGAATAGAGGATCCGATGATTTTGCAACAGGGCAAACAACTGTTCCAGACCCATTGTGCGGAGTGCCACGGCCAAAATGCACAAGGGATCACCGAAGACTGGAATGTACGGGATGAAAACGGGAAGTACCCCCCACCGCCATTGAATGGCACCGCACATACCTGGCACCACCCGCTGCCCGTACTGGTGAATGTGATAGAGAACGGAACCCTGGAAATGGGCGGCGCCATGCCTCCATGGAAAGACGAACTGTCGCGCGATCAAATCCTGACGATTATTATATGGCTCAGTTCACTGTGGCCGGATGAAATCTATCAGGTCTGGCATGAAAGAAGCTTCAATTTAAATTGACCACCCAACCAGGCATGGCGGAGGCGAGGATAACGGATTTGGCTCGCTGCCGGCAATTACTGACAACCCGGCTGATACGCCCGACTGTTTGTACTGAGAATATTTTGTGCGATAATTAACTGCAACGAACCGGGGTTAAACAAGAAAAAACACGATGGAATTCCTGCTTCACTTCGATAAGGTCTTTACCCTCTACCATATTGCATTACTGGTCGGGGGAACATTGGCGGGCCTGATACTGGGCGCACTGCCTGGCCTCAGTCCAACCATGGCGGTAGCATTGATGATTCCATTCACCTTTCGCATGGAGCCTGCCGCGGGGTTGATTCTATTGGGCGCCATGTACACAGCCACCGTTGCCGGTGGCGCAATCAGCGCTATTCTGGTCAATGTACCCGGCGCCCCGGCAAATATTGCAACGGCGCTGGACGGGCATCAACTGGCAAAAACCGGAAGAGCGACAGAGGCCTTGCATTATTGCTTCACCAGTTCGTTCATAGGGGGTGTGATTGGAATTTTCGTGCTGATATTCTTTACCCCTCCGCTTGCCCAGCTGGCCCTGAAATTCGGGCCGACGGAACTGTTCTGGATCGCGATTCTCGGAGTCACGATTATCGGGACAATAGGCAGTTCCTCGGTGGTCAAGGGGCTGCTGGCCGGATTGTTCGGGCTGTCACTATCCACCATCGGCGACAATCCAATGCTGGGAGAGGAACGATTCGTGGTTTCCGAACATCTGGAAAGCGGCGTCCATATCGTCGCGGCGCTGATCGGACTGTTTGCTGTTCCCCAGGTCTTTACCCTGATGGAACAGGCGATGGCGGATAAGACAGCAAGTATCTACGCGCTGGGTGATTCACGTCTGTTCAAGTCGGTTGCCTATAATTTACGCCGGATCAGGGCCTTGAGTATTGGTTCGATAATCGGCATCATTGTCGGTATCATTCCCGGCGCCGGTGGACAGATTTCAGGGCTGGTTGCCTACGACCAGGCCAAAAAAACCAGCAAGAACCCCTCTGCCTTCGGACAGGGTGAGCCTGATGGAATTATCGCAGCGGAATCGGCAAACAATGCGATGGTTGGCCCTTCTCTGGTGCCTCTCCTTACCTTGAGCGTACCCGGCAGTCCGACTGCCGCCGTGCTTTTGGGCGGCCTGCTGATCCATGGACTGTTCCCCGGGCCGGATCTGTTTACCATTCATGCAGAAGTGACCTGGACCTTCATCAATTCGTTGCTGGTTGCACAGGTACTGATGCTGGTAATCGGCCTGTTTCTGAGCCAGCACAGTGGCTGGATCATGAAAGTCCCCGGACACTATATGGCAGCGGCCATATTGATTCTCTCGGTCTTCGGCACCTATAGTATCCAATCCAGCTATTCCGATGTATTGATCATGATGTCGTTGGGAATGTTGATGTATTTTGCCAGTAAATTCGGTTTCGGACCGGCGCCGCTGGTTCTCGGTATCATTCTGGGACCGATCGCAGAAGACAATTTTTTGCAGGGGAGACTGATAGGTGAAAGCGGGGATGGGGTGTTCAGTTATTTTACCAGCGGCACAATCAATATCGTGCTGATTTCGCTGTGCGTCATATCTATCGTCTATAGCGTCTACAGTGGCAGCCGAAGCGCCAGCAAGAGTTGAAATCATGTTGCATATCGACAGCAATGAAACAAAGGCAACAATATTTTCGTTGACCGCAGCAATCGTGTATGCGATTGCCTGTTTCTGGGATTCAGACCCGGAAGTTTATTTATTTCCGAGGATACTGGCAGTCATAATGGTTGCGCTGGGCCTGGTCCAGCTATTAAAGGCATCAAGAGAGAAGGCAGAACCATCTACGGCCCCGGCCGAAGCGGCAATCCAGTGGAAAGCCCTGTTTCCTGGACTTGCGGTCACCGTTGTATTTGTACTCTCGATTGAGACGATCGGGTTTTATACAGGGTCGTTTCTGGCTTTTCTGTGTATTGTCCTCGTTTACGGAAAACGCAAATGGAATGATCGTCAGGCTTTGTTGTACAAATCCCTGATTGGTGCGATTCTCATGCTGGTGCTTTATGGCCTGTTCTGGAAACTTTTATATGTACGTACCCCTGAGGGCTGGCTTATCTGAACACGCGGTTGTATCGGTAATTGCAGAATTTCAGTAATTTCCATTACAATCCTCTTTGTTGTGCAATATACGCAATGTACTCTTTTTAATAACGCTCTAAACATTCGATAATCAGGAAACAAACATGAACAAGTACTTAAAAATAACTACCAGGAAGGCATTAAAGTCCGGTATTACCGCCATTTCGGCGGCTCTGCTGCTGGCTGGCGGGGCAACCGCCCATGCCGAAGGCTATCCCGAAAGACCGATTGGTGTGATGGTCGCTTACAGTCCCGGTGGCGCCACTGACTTCCAGGCCCGGATTGCCACCCTTGCATCAGCAAAAGAGGACAAGGAGGGCGCTCCGCTGTCGATCGGTCAACCGATTTATGTCACCAACAAACCGGGAGCAGGCGGGCGTAAAGGCTGGAACTGGTTTGCTGAAAAAGCCCCGACCGATGGTTATATGATGGCGGCTTACAACGTTCCGCATTTCATTGCCCAATCCATCGTTTTTGATACCAGGTACAGTGTCGACAACCTTGAACCGGTGGGCAACTGGGGAGCCGACCCCGCAGTGCTGATCGCTGGCAAGGACAGCCAGTTCGATACTGCTGAACAACTGGTCGAGTTCGCCAAGGCCAATCCCGGCAAGGTCACGATCAGTGGCGCCGGTAAATTTGTAGGTCACCATATCGCTCATCTGCAATTGACCAAGGCGACTGGCGCTGATTTGCAGTATATACCCGGCAAGGGCGGTGTTGATGCGCTGAAGCTGGTCAAGGGCGGTCAGGTCATGGCAGGATTCAACAACCTTTCGGATTCTGCGCGGGCGGCCGGAGATATCAAAATCCTGGCAGTAGCCGACTTGGAACGACACGATTTTCTGCCGGATGTGCCTACTTTCAAGGAACTCGGAATAGATGTGGACAATTCCAGTGTGAACTTCAGAGGGCTGATGGTTCCCAAAGGCACCGACCAGGCGATTATCGACTTCCTCGCCGAGAAAGTGCCGGTAATGTTCAGTGACAAGAAGACCCTGGGCAAGATGGCGCAAACCAATTCACCGGTTCGAGTCATGAACCGTGACGAGGTTCTGGCAATGTGGCAGGAAAGACAGGTGGCGCTGACCGAATTGCTGGCTACTCTGAAGGAAAACTGACCGATTTAGTGTATACAAAGTTGCGGCAGGATATTATTAACCGTGGCCTGTGGCCCTGATTTCTACTGACCGATCTTGACGACCGAATCCGTTCTGGCTCGTGCCCGGGCTGCCCAGAAGCAATACAGCGCCTACGATCAACGCCAGGTTGATGAGGTGGTCACGGCGCTCGGCTGGAGCATTGTCAATCCTGATAATAACCGTCTGCTTGCCGAAATGGCGGTGGCCGATACCGGGATGGGCAATGTCGAAGATAAAATCGTCAAGAATCGACGCAAGACGATTGGCCTGCTGAGGGATTTGCGACACGCCAGGACGGTGGGTATTGTCGCTGAATATCCAGACCGGGGAATAGTCGAAATCGCAAGACCTGTGGGGGTGGTCGGAGCCATTGTGCCTTCGACCAACCCCGCTGCCACTCCTGCAAACAAAACCATCAATGCAATCAAGGGCAGAAACGCGATTATTCTGGCGCCCTCACCCAAAGGCGACCGCACCTGCGCAAAACTGGTCGAACTGATGCAGATGGAACTGCACAGGGTTGGTGCGCCGCCGGACCTGGTACAGAAACTGCCCTCACCGGTGAGTAAGGAGGCCACCCGGCAATTGATGTCGTCGGTTGATTTGATCGTCGCCACGGGTTCGCAGAACAACGTCCGCGCCGCCTACTCCAGCGGCACGCCTGCAATCGGTGTCGGCGCCGGTAACGTCGTGTCCATTATTGACGAAACTGCCGGGGTGGACGAGGCTGCCGGCAAGATCGTGATTTCGAAATCCTTCGATAACGCGACCAGTTGTTCCTCAGAGAACAATTTGATTGTGGTGGACGCGGTTTATGACGCAGCGCTGACTGCGCTCAAAGGTCATGGCGCCGTGTTACTCGATGCGGATGACAAGGCGATTCTGGAGGCATTCATGTGGCCGGACGGCAAGCTGAATCCCGACATCATCGCCCGCTCTGCCGAAGATATAGCAACCTTGTGCGGCCTCGAGACAGCCGGGGCAGGTCAGGCGCGAATTCTGATGGTCGAACAAGCCGAATTTGGCGAAGGCGCAAGATTTTCCGGGGAAAAACTGTCGCCCGTGTTGTCGGTTTACCGTGCAGGGGACTTCAACCATGCCTGCGCCATCGCCGAGGGAATCATGGACTATCAGGGCAAGGGGCATTCGATATCGATTCATACCACCACCAGCGACCGACCAGTTGCAATGGGGTTGAACATGCCGGTATGCAGAGTCATCGTCAACCAGATACATTGTTATGCCACCGGCGGCAGTTTCGACAACGGCCTGCCTTTTTCCCTGTCGATGGGTTGCGGGAGTTGGGGTGGAAACAGTATTTCCGACAACATGAACTATCGCAATTATCTCAACACAACTCGCGTGGCCTATCGGATCGAACCCTGTGAGCCATCTGAACAGGATCTGTTTTCAGACTATTGGGACCGTTATCAGTGCCGTCCTGTTTGCCGGACCTGATCTGATTTCAATATTTATGCCGTGCATACCGTCAGGCAACTCATCGACTCCCTTGCACTCCAGAACCCGGACAAACCGTTTCTTCAGATAGCGGAATCCGGGGTAAGCCTGAGCTACCTGGAATTACAACAAAAATGTCAATGGATCACCCGCCTGCTTGAATACAAGAGTGTCGAGCGCGGCGAGACGGTTGCGTTTCTGATGGACAATGGATTATGGACAACCTGTCTGTTTCTGGGCGTAATGTACAGTGGGCGCGTGGTATTACCGCTGAATGCAGTGGCAGGTCAGGATCAAATTGACTATGTGATCGGGTTTTCGCAGCCGAAATTACTGTTTTGTTCCGACAAGTATAGAAATCAATATGCAGGTTGCTTCCAGGGCAGGCAGGATTTCAAATGCCTGCTGTGGGACGAAGACGAGGGGTCACAAGCAGATTTAACCGCTTTGGAGGATATCGCTGTCGATCAACCGACGGCTTCGGATCAGGATACAGCACTGCTGATTTTTACTTCCGGGACTACCGGACGACCCAAAGGGGTTTTACTCAGCCACAGGAACGTGATCGCAGGCGGGAGAAACACGGTCAACGCGCATGGGCTGGATGACCGTGACAAGGGACTATGTGTCCTTCCACTTTATCATATCAACGCTGAAATGGTATCCGTCATGGCCACCCTGGTCAGCAACAGCACGGTGGTCATGGCGAAGAAGTTCAGCGTCCAGCATTTTTGGCCCTGGATCGGGAAGTACCGATGCACTTGGTTCAGTGTGGTGCCGACCATCGTCTCCTGGCTGATTGAGCGCCGTCAAAGTCAGATAGCTGGCGACAACGACCCGGGAATCGGGTTTCCCGGGATCAGCGACCATCTGCGGTTTGGCCGTTCTGCTTCAGCAGCGCTGGCGCCCTCCACTCATCAGCAGTTCGAATCGTTGTTCAATATTCCCATCATCGAAACCATGGGAATCAGTGAATGTGCCGCGCAGATTCTGTCCACCCCGATGCACAGCAAGGAAACGGTATACGGATCAACCGGACTGCCGTTTGGGAACGAAGTCCTGATTTTCTGCGAAAACAGCAAATGTTGCGCTGACAATGTGATCGGAGAAATTGTAGTGCGCGGGGACAACGTAATGAAAGGCTACCTGAAGAACCCGCAGGCCACTCGTCAGGCGATTGATGAAAACGGCTGGTTTCATACCGGCGACCTGGGATACCGGGATAACCGGGGTTATATCTTTGTGACCGGAAGGCTGAAAGAACTGATTATTCGTGGCGGAGAAAATATTTCGCCACGGGAAATTGATGACATTCTGTACAGGCACCCTGATGTACTCGAAGCAGCCGCATTCGGCGTTGCCGATCAGTACTACGGTCAGGAGGTCATGGCCTGTGTCGCGCTGAAGCCCGATACCCAATGTGGGCAGACTCAACTTCTGGACCACTGCAGGCAGTTGCTCGGAGAGATCAAGCGACCCAAGACGATTCACATAATGGAAGAGTTGCCCAAAGGCCCTTCCGGAAAAATTCAAAGACTGAAACTGGCGGAACTATTGACATCCATGGATTGAATGCCAGTCCTCGGGACCGGTCTGATGGCGACGCAGAATCCGGGTTTACTGCCGGAGATTGAACCCCTTGTCGAGCAGTCTGAGATTGATCATGAACAATACGATACAGAACACGGATATCAGCAGAAACGAAGCGGTCAGATCTATGTCGGCAGTACCCAGAAAGCCGAACCTGAAGCCACTGATCATGTAGAGAATCGGGTTGGCATGGGAAACCACCTGCCAGAACTCGGGTAACAGCTTTATCGAATAAAAAACGCCGCCCAGATAGGTCAGTGGCGTCAAAATGAAATTGGGAATAATGGTCACATCGTCAAATTTTTTGGCGCACATCCCATTCAGAAACCCGGCAAGGGAAAACAGCAGCGCTGTGAGCAGGATAATGCCTCCGGTGATCAGAAAATTATGAATCGATAAGTCGCTGAAAAAGAGTGACACGATAGTGACCACGACGCCTACCAGCAACCCGCGCAGAACGCCTCCGCATACATATCCGAACAACACAATGCTGTTTGGAACAGGAGCCACCAGCAATTCCTCGATTGAGCGTTGAAACTTCGCACTGAAGAATGAAGAGGAAACATTGGCATACGAATTGTTGATGACCGACATCAGGATTAATCCGGGAACAATGAATTCCATGTAAGTGTGCCCTGCCATCTCGCCTATCCGGGGGCCAATCAGATTGCCGAATATAACGAAGTACAATGTCGTGGTGATTACAGGCGGAAAAACGGTCTGCTGCCAGATTCTCATGAAGCGGGTGACTTCCTTGTTCAGTATGGTGATGAATGCGACCCGGTTTCGTTCCCAACTCATCGATTTTCCCGCTTGACTGATTGATCTTCCGCTGTAATTTCCATGAACAACTGTTCCAGTCTGTTGGTCTTGTTGCGCATGCTTTCCACCCGGATCTGATGTTTCGAGAGCAGATCAAAAACAGCATTAATCCCCTGGGTCTTGGGCACCATGACTTCCAGAGTCATGGTGTTCCTTAATTTCCAACTCTGATCGACCGCATCGGTCAATTGATCGGGCAGTCGAGTCACAGGAGACGCCAGATCAAGCACATAGGTATCCTGCCTCAACTGGGACAACAGAGTTTTGGTGTCGGTGTTTTCCATCAACTCTCCGCGTTCAATGATCGCGATATTCCGACAAAGGCTTTCAGCCTCTTCCAGATAGTGGGTCGTCAATATGATGGTGGTCCCCTTTTCATTGATTTCCGCTAAAAATTCCCACATCAATCGTCTGATCTCAATATCAACCCCCGCAGTCGGCTCATCCAGAATCAACAGCCATGGTTCATTGACCAGGGCGCGTGCAATCATCAGCCTGCGTTTCATGCCTCCGGAAAGTTCTCTTGCAGCCGAGTCCATTTTATCGCCGAGGCCAAGCATCTCCAGATAGTATTGTGCGCGTTGTCCGGCAGGCTTTCGACGTATGCCATAGTATCCCGCCTGATTGATTACAATCTGCCGCGGAGTCTCGAAGATGTTGAAGTTGGTCTCCTGCGGCACAATGCCAATGCGGGACTTGGCCAGTTCGAAGTCCTCGTCGATGTCGATATCAAATACCCTGACTGAACCCGAGGTCTTGTTGACCAATGAAGAGATAATGCCGATCGTTGTCGATTTCCCGGCCCCGTTTTTACCAATCAATCCAAAGAAATCACCCTGATCGACAGACAGGTCGATGCCGTTCAGGGCAATGTGACCGTTGTCGTAGACTTTTCTCAGATTTGAAATACTGAGCGCTTTGATCATTACGATAAACCGGTACTCCGTGAACCGGGGTCAATCAAGCAGGGTCAGGATGGTTTCCCTGCCTTTTTTGATGGTGATAATTTTAAGTGGAATATTCTGCCTGCCCGGATCCAGCCAATATGTGACAGTTCTGTTGATGTCTCCCTGTTTGGATCGTCTCACCTTCCAGGTATTGTATAGCCTGCCATTCAGTTCGAACATTTCGGGTTTCGGCGCATCATATATATAGCGTCTTGCCTTTCGGGCATTGACCTCCCACACGATTTTCCCGGACACGGATGCAATATCGGCGGTGATCAGGGCAACCGGAAACTCGGTTGAATCCAGGATTTCACCGGAGGTGATGGGAAATGTGTCTCCAGAGTCGAGTTGCAGCGTTTTGTTGGAGTAATCGACTATAAAACCCAGCTCCTCATTGCCACCCTGTATCCTCAGCCGTCCCCGATCCAATATCGCATGCCCTCCATCCAGATGGAACCAGGTTTCAGCGATATAGTCTCTCAGAAGTATTTTCGCCAGACCTTCCAGATGAGTAATGACGGTTGTCTTTATCTGCCTATCGTCGCGCCCTATATTAACCTCCAATTCTCCGATAGACATATTTCCTTCGGATACGGCATAGCGCAGTGTCTGGTCGCCGGGAATCCCGGCAATCGAAAGCCCTGTGCAGCACAATAATATCATACCGGCCAGGAGAACCCTTGTTACGGCGGACTGGGCGGGCTTGAATAATCCAATCATGAGTTCGATTATAACCTGTTGAAACTGACTTCCCCGGTGACGATCCGCTGAATCGCAATCGGGTATATCCGGTGCTCTGCCTTGTGCACTTTCTGCTGGAGGGTGGTCGCGGTCTCCCCCGGTGAAATATCGACTTGCTGTTGAATGATAATCGGACCGTCGTCAAGTTCACAAGTCACGAAATGAACACTTGCCCCGTGTTCGCTGTCACCTGCATCAATGGCGCGTTGATGAGTATTCAGCCCTTTGTATTTTGGCAGAAGTGAAGGATGAATATTTATGATTTTCCCTTTGAACCGCTCGACGAAAGCAGCGTCCAGTATTCGCATATAGCCCGCCAGTACCACCAGGTCAGGTTGATAGCGGGATACTGTCCTGGCAAGTTTTTGGTCGAAGTCACGCTCCGATGGATAGTTCCCGGGATCAATCGTGAGAGCTTCTATACCTGCGGACCTTGCCCGTTCAAGACCGAACGCGTCTGCACGATTACTGACGACTGCCGCGATTCTGGCATCCAGTTTCCTTGCGTGGATATGATCGATAATCGACTGCAGGTTGGAACCGTTTCCGGAAATCAGCACCACCAGTTTGAAGATTTGAGAAGACAAGAGACAGTACTAATCTTTCAGGATCACTTCTGTCCGGTCAGATTCGACAATCTCTCCAAGGACAATAACCTTCTCCCCTGAATTCTCCAGGTGGATGATCGCACGCTCTGCATCCTGCGAGTCAACGCAAACCACCATTCCGACCCCGCAATTGAACGTGCGTAACATTTCATCCTGTTCAACCCTGCCACTATCCTGCAACCATTTGAAGACAGGAGGCATTGACCACGATCCTTGAGAAATCCCGGCGCTGACACCCTGTGGCAACACCCTGGGCAGATTCTCGAGCAAACCCCCGCCGGTAATATGAGCGATGGCGGTGACGTTAATTGATTCGATAAGCGCGAGAATCGTTTTAACATAGATCCGGGTGGGAACGAGGAGGGATTCGCCCAGTGTGGCGCCTTCAAATTCCTGGTTGAGGTTGCTGCCGCTGACTTCGATAATCTCACGGATCAGGGAATAACCATTGGAATGGGGGCCCGAAGAGCCAAGTCCGATTATGGTATCTCCTGTACTGACCCGTTGCGGGGTGATAATGTCATTTTTTTCGACTACACCGACCGCAAAACCTGCCAGATCATAGTCTCCGGGAGCATACATGCCCGGCATTTCCGCAGTCTCCCCGCCAACCAGGGCACAACCTGCGATGGCGCATCCCTTTGCAATCCCGTTGATGATGATTTCCGCCTGATCCACATTGAGCTTTCCTGTGGCGAAATAATCCAGAAAATACAGCGGTTCGGCGCCGCAGACTATGAGGTCATTGACGCACATCGCAACCAGGTCGATACCGATTGTGTGATGACGATTCAGCATACCGGCGAGCTTCAGCTTGGTGCCCACACCATCGGTTGCGGACACCAGTACCGGCGACTGGAACCTGCCTGCGGGTAATTCAAATAATGCGCCGAAACCACCCGGGCCCTGGAGAACACCCGGACCGAAAGTATCCGTGACTGCAGGTTTGATCCGCTCGATCAGTGCGTTACCCGCATCGATGTCAACACCGCTTCGGCGATAGCTCAGGGCGGATTTCGATTTCTTTTTCAGCGGCATTGGGCAGTTTGGGGCAGATTCGCATCAAGCCGCAATTATGCCTGATCGAGCCTGAATCCGGTATTAAGTATATCGAAACTGGATTTTTAAATCTGATATGGTCAAGCCGTAAATCCCCCTGTAACAGTTTGATAATCGACCGATACAGTGATAGGTTAGCCAAAGCTGGTTCTTTGACTACTGACACAACTGAATGTGCTGAATCTGATCTCGCTCATCCCGAACCTGTTGACGCTGGCCCGAATCTCGGCTTGCCCGATATTGGTGTTATTGCTGCATAACCATAACTACGATCTGGCCCTGTACCTGTTCATCGCTGCCGGTATCACGGATGGCCTCGATGGATATATTGCGAAGCAATTCAATTGTGTTTCAAACCTGGGTATGGTGCTCGACCCTTTAGCTGACAAGCTGTTGATTGGCAGCACCTATATCATGCTGGCGATATTGGGTGACATCCCTTTCTGGTTGCTGATCGTGGTGATGTTCAGGGACCTGGTCATCGTGGTCGGATATCTGATTATTGTGGTAATGGGCCAAACGGTGTCTATCCGACCCACCTACTCAAGCAAGGTCAACACTTTTTTGCAGATTTCACTGATGATCGCAGTTTTACTGGAGAAATCGGCAATTCTATCTATGCCGGTAGCGGTCAGCGCTCTTGTTTACGGGGTACTGATTACGACGGTGGTCAGCGGGGCTCAGTATGTATGGCTCTGGGGAATTCGACAGGAATTTCGTAAACTGGTCGAAGAATGAGCAGTCAGACACTGATTCCGGCAGATATCGGGAACGATATTGTTCTTGAAAGCTTTTACGAAAGTGGCAATGAGACACTCATCAAGGAACTGAAGAATCTGCTTTCAGGAGTTCGAACCCGGCCGATACTGTATCTGTGGGGAGAATCCGGCAGTGGCAAAACCCATTTACTCAATGCATGCTGTATAGCAGCAGGAAAACGATTGAAACCCGGCATTTACGTTTCCCTGACCGGACAAAGCGATGACAGACTGGATGAGTTGATCCCCGTTGCTGCCAATACCATTCTTTGCGTTGATGATATTGATGCAATTGCCGGTCTGGAAAACACACAGGTCAGGATTCTGTCACTGTACGAGAGCACGATACAAAATTCCGGAGCGCTCATCGTCAGCGGTTCAGCGCCACCCGGCAGGATCAATCTGGAACTGAAGGATCTGGAATCCCGTTTGTCCTATGGAGGGGTTTACCATGTCCACCCTCTTGATGAAGATCAAAAACAGCAGGCATTGCGACGCCAGGCAAGGTCAAGAGGATTTTACCTGGATGAAAAAGTGATCGCGTTTATCATGTCTCATTGCGACCGTGACACCCGTTCTTTGTTTGACCTGCTCGACAAACTCGATCATGCATCATTGCGCACCCACCGGAAAATCACCATCCCTTTTCTCAAAACGATATTGTGATGGCCTGCTTGGGGTCAAGGCTACAGTGTCTTGCCATCAAGGGCAATCGTGAGGTTGGCAACCCGGCGCCCGAGTAATTCCGCCAACGCTTTTTCATCATCTGTAACAGGCCGGATGTCATTCGGGCCCGCAACATGGCTGGCGCCATAAGGGCTGCCGCCGGTTTGCGTCTGAGCGAGTTGCGTGCCGCTATAGGGCAGTCCTGTAATGACCATGCCATGATGAATCAGGGGCAGCATCATGGATAGCAGAGTACTTTCCTGGCCGCCATGCATGCTGGCAGAAGAAGTGAAAACGGCAGCGGGTTTATCCTTGAGTGCGCCGTTCAGCCATTGCGGGACCGTCTGATCGAAAAAATACTTCAATGGCGATGCGATTGTGCCAAAGCGGGTGGGACTGCCGAGTATCAGTCCCGCGCAGCTTTCCAGATCATCGGTTGACGCATAGACGTCACCGCTCGGGGAAATGACTTCTTCAGTCGCTTCACAAACAGTGGACACTGCAGGTACGGTTCTCATCACGGCTTCGCACTGGTCAAGACTTTCCACGCCATGCCCCGCGTGTCTCGCCAGCTCCGCGGTGGCGCCCTGTCGGCTGTAGTACAGAATCAGTATCTTTTTCATCGTGAAAGGCGTTAGTTGTCTGACAGCAGGAATTCGATCAACGCTTTTTGCGCGTGAAGCCGGTTTTCCGCTTCATCCCAGACTACGCTTTGCGGACCGTCTATCACCTCTGAAGTGACTTCGCTGCCGCGATATGCCGGCAGGCAGTGCATGAACAGCGCGTCGCTGGCTGCGTGCTCCATCAGTTTCTGATCCACGCAATAACCCTTGAAAATCTTCTCGCGATTTTTCTTTTCCTTTTCAAAACCCATGCCGGACCAGGTATCGGTAACGACCAGCGCCGCGCCTGTACAGGCCTCTACGGGGTCCTCCGTCAATACGATATGACTGGCGCATTGCGTTGTCAATGTCTCGTCAGGCTGCTGATTTTTCGGTGTGGCAATATGGAGTTCGAAGTCGAATTGCCGAGCTGCATTCATCCACGAATGGCAGACATTGTTGCCATCACCTACCCAGGAAATTTTCCTGCCCCCGATCTCCCCGCGATGTTCGGTAAATGTCTGGATGTCTGCGAGAATCTGACAGGGATGATTAAAGTCGGATAATCCGTTGATTACAGGCACCGAGGCATTTTCCGCCATCATTTCGATGCGTTCGTGCGGCCCGGTCCGCATCACGATCAGGTCGACCATCCTGGAAAGCACCCGGGCAGTATCAGCAATCGACTCGCCATGACCAAGATGAGAGTCGGACGGCGCCAGAAAAATCGAATTTCCGCCGAATTGGCCGATCCCGGTTTCAAACGAAACCCGGGTACGGGTCGATAATTTTTCGAACACCAGTATCGCGGTTTTGCCCTTCATGAAATGGGCATGGCGGCCTGAGGGAATCCCGGCCTTGAGTTCAATGGACCGCGAAATCAATTGCCGAAGCTCTTGCCCGGTTAAATCCATACAACTTAACATATGTCGAATTGCCACTTCTTTAATTCCAATAATCGGTCTGTAATATAATAATGCGCCGAATGCTACTCATCCCTGATGCATCAGGAATCCTCTACCGGACCGTCCGTAACCCTGACGACCCCTCAAACGGTTGTATGGTTAATGATATAATAAATTTCTTTTCCTTACCAAAGCAAGAAAACAACCATGTCAGAAATCAACAGGGCTGTACTGGCCTATTCCGGAGGATTGGATACTTCCATTATTCTGAAATGGCTGCAGGATGAATACCACTGCGAGGTGGTCACCTTTACGGCGGATATCGGTCAGGGTGAAGATCTTGAGCCAGCCCGAAAGAAGGCCCAAAAGTATGGGATCAAGGATATATTCATCGAAGATCTGACCGAGGAATTTGCCCGTGACTATGTATTTCCGATGTTTCGCGCCAATGCAGTCTACGAAGGCGAATATCTGCTGGGCACCTCTATTGCCCGCCCGTTGATCGCCAAATACCTGGTTGAGACTGCCAGAAAAACCAATGCCGACGCAATCTCCCACGGCGCCACCGGAAAAGGCAATGACCAGGTCAGATTTGAGTTATCCGCCTATGCCCTGAATCCTGATATCAGGATCATAGCGCCCTGGCGGGAGTGGGATTTGACCTCCCGGGAAAAACTGATGGAGTATGCACGCAAGCATGGCATTCATGTCGAGAAGAAAAAAGATGGAAGTTCTCCCTACTCGATTGATGCAAATCTGTTGCATATCTCGCATGAGGGAGGGGAACTGGAAGATCCGTGGACGACGCCGGATGATGAGGCCTGGGGCTGGACCTGTTCTCCGATGGATGCTCCGGACAATCCGGAGGAATTGTTGCTTGGCTTCAATCAGGGAGATGTCGTATCGATCAACGGTGAAGTGTTGACTCCGGCGCAGGTAATGGTGGATTTGAACAGGCGGGGATCGATCCATGGTATCGGCCGGGCAGACATTGTCGAAAACAGGTATGTCGGCATGAAGAACAGGGGCTGTTATGAAACCCCGGGGGGCACAATCATTCATAAAGCCCATCGTGCGATCGAATCACTCACCCTCGACAGGGAGGTGGCCCATCTGAAAGACGATCTGATGCCGCGCTATGCCAGTCTTGTCTACAACGGTTACTGGTACAGCCCGGAGCGGATTATGATGCAGGGCATGATTGATGCCTCCCAGGCAAACGTCAACGGAGAGGTCCGGCTGCGTTTATACAAGGGCAATGTCGATGTACTGGGCCGCCAGTCAAAAACAGATTCATTGTTTGACGAGAAAATTGTGACTTTTGAAGAGGATGCGGGCGCCTATGACCAGGCCGATGCAACCGGATTCATCAAACTGAATGCCTTGCGGCTGCGAATCGCCGGCAGCCGGAAATAATGACCCGCACCCGTGTCACAGAGCGCTTGATTCTCTGACATTTACATGATTACGATCATCGCTCCCCTTTACAACGAAGGACGAACCGTCGAAGGCCTGGTTAGTCATTTGCGGACCTTGCGCGGGTTACACGAGGCCATCCTGGTCGATGCGAGCGATCAGGCGGAATCGCTGGAATGCCTGGCGGCCATTGACCGGCATTACCGACCCGAACCGGGAAAGCCATCGATCAGGATCATATCGACGGATCAACCCGGACGAAGCAGGCAAATGAACCTGGGTGCAAAAGCGGCCACCGGTGACATTCTGTTGTTTCTCCACTGCGACACCCGATTGCCGGTCGATGCCATTGCCATGGTTGAGCAGGTAATCAGCCGCCAGCGTCAATGGGGACGATTTGATGTAGTACTCGAATCAAAAGGGTTGATCTATCGACTGATCGAAAATATGATCCGTATTCGTTCACGTGTCTGGGCTCTCGCTACCGGGGATCAGGGAATATTCATCACTGCGTCGCTGTTCAATCGTGTCAACGGCTTTCCTCAAATCTCGCTGATGGAAGATATCGCAATGAGCAAGCTGCTCAAACAGTATTCGAATCCTCTGCTGATCAGCCCACCGGTCATTACTTCCGCCCGTCGATGGCAGAACCGGGGCGTGGTCCGAACCATATTGCTGATGTGGAAATTGAGGTTTCTGTTCTGGGTAGGGATTGATCCACAGCGTCTGGGTAAGATGTACGGCAATGAGCGCTAACCCCGATATTCCTTTATTCCTGTTTGCCAAGGCCCCCGTTCCAGGTCTGGTCAAAACGCGAATGCAACCGGAGCTGACTGAAGCCGGGGCTGCGGAACTGGCGAACATGATGCTGTCCCAGTCAGTCAGAAAAATCGACGCGTACTGGCCTGGTTCCCTTGTGCTCACTGTGTCTCCCGACCTGGAGCATGGCTGCTTCAGAGATTTGAGAAGCCGCTACCGGATGGATATTGAAGTTCAGGTAGAAGGCGACCTTGGGCAAAGAATAATCCATGTCCTGGAAAAAGCGATAAGGGAATTCGGCGGGGGAGTCGTAATGGGCTGTGATGTCCCGCAAATATCCGGCAATATCTTGTCTCGCGTCCATGCACGGATCAGCAAGCGGAAAAACATAATCGGCCCGGCGGTGGATGGCGGTTTCTATATTCTCGGCCTGCATGAACTGAACTGCGGGATTTTCAATCGGGTGGATTGGGGCTCAAGTCAGGTTTTGACGCAGACACTCGATAACATGAAGTCCCTCGGTATGGATATTGAATTTTGCCGGCAGTTGCGCGATATCGACAATTGGAGCGATCTGTGCTGGCTTGCAGGTGAAGACCCCTGCTATCAGAGATTCATCAACAACACCGGCGCTGAAAATTTTGCGCACCGCCATCGGCACGCATAAGGGGCCGGAGCAAGACTCGAAAGGCTGATGTCACCCGGTTATCCCCCGAAAGTCAAACTCGACCTGGCATGCTTCAAACCAGGGTGCTGGGGGGCCTGGCTGCTCTTGCTTTCACTTTGGCTGATTACCTGGCTGCCGAGAAGATTTTTGATGTGGCTGGGTGGATTCGTGGGCGACCAGATGCGTTTGCGGAACGGGAAACGACGGAATATTGCCGCAGTCAATATTCGACTTTGCTTCCCCGAACTATCGCAATCGGAACAGCAGGAACTCCTTGAAGCGCACTTTCGTTGCTATGGTCGTGTCATCATCGATATGGGCCTGAGCATGATGAGTACGCGCAGGAGACTGAAACGCTATGTTGATATCGAGGGAGCTGAAAATATCAGGGGGTGGCCGGGATCCACGCAGGATTCCCGACAAAATGTGATCATGATTGCATACCATACGACCACCATGGATATAGGGTCCTGCGCTCTTCTCCATGACACTCCTGTGGTTGGAATGATGAAACGGGATAAGCACCCTGTTTACAACTGGTTTTTGCACAATGGCCGGACCCGGTTCAACCAACTCGACCTGTATATGCGGGATCAAAGTCCCCGCGGATTGATCGAGGGGATAAATCGGGGGCGCATCTGCCTGCTGATTCCGGATGAAGATCACGGAGAAGGGAAGCATGCCGTGTATGCTCCTTTTTTCGGCCAGCAACGGTCCACCCTCAATATGGTCAGCCGGTTGGCAAATAAAGCCAACGCCGTGGTAATTCCATTCATCTGTATTCTGACCGCACAGACCGGGAGATACAAAATCATCGTTGCGCCGCCTCTGCAACAGATTCCGAGCAACGACCATGTGTCCGATGCAACCGGAATCAACCAGGCGATGGAAACCCTTATCCGCCAGGCGCCGGAACAATATATGTGGACTTTCAAATGGTTCCGGACGCAGCCGGACGGGTCTGATCCATATCGTGCCGACTAACCAGACAGGTTCAGGGTCGGTGAAAATTCTGGTCATCAAACAGACTTCGCTGGGAGATGTACTGCACTCGACCGGGCATGTCCGTGCGATCAAGGAGCACTATCCGGACAGTCATTTAACCCTGCTCACTGCCAGCACATCAATGGCCATTTACCAGTATAACGCCTGGGTGGATGAAATCATTACCATAGACCGCTATAGAATCAAACACAACTGGTACAGGGAGCCGGTGTGGACGTGGCAGGAAATGTCCCGGGTGATGACAACAATCAGACAACAGCGATTCGACCTGGCAATTGATCTCCAGGGTCTGGCAAAGTCGGTAATCTTTCTGTATGGCGCAAAATCGGACCGCAAACTGGTCAAGGGAAACTGGTGGGGCCTGGAAGGATTCAGGGACCCGCGATTGCATGCGATCAGGGAGATGGATCGGGTACTGGGACTGGCAGGGATACCGACAGTGGATACATCGATGGAATTCTGTGTCAGTGATAAAGAGAAACTCGCAATTGATGACCTGCTTGCCAGAACAAATCCGCAGGCAAATCCGATCCTGATCATGAGTCCGTTTTCGCGCTGGCTTTCAAAAGACTGGCCGCTTGAAAATTACCTGGCGGCCCGGGAAGCGGTTGCGGACAAGTTCCACGTTTTGTTTACCGGCTCTGCAGAGCGCAAACAGGAAGTGGAAAAGTCGATGATTCTTCATGGTTTGACTGCACAACAGGCTGATGCCACCAACCTGCTGGGTGCGCTGACCTTGCCGGAATTCGCGGAACTCACTCGACGGGCTGAGCTGATGCTGACCGGAGACAGTTTTCCGATGCATGTCGCCGGAGCAGTAAAAACCCCGGTGGTTGCGCTGTTTGGCCCGACGAATGAAAATAAAACAGGGCCACTGGGTCAGAATGATCTGGTTATACGAGTTCCCGGATGCGATATTTGCGATCAACCATTGTGCCCAAGGCAATGTATCGCCAGACTCAGCAGTACAGAGGTGGTCCGGGCAATCAGGTCGGTTTGACCCTGAATGAACCCCGCAGACCTTCAACTCAGCATTTGCTCAAACTCGTTTTCGGATAGTTCAGCCTCGCGCTTTAACCAGCCCCGAAAAGCGGTGATTTGCGGTTCGTGTTCCCTGCCCCGGATACAGACGAAAAAATAGGAAAGGTTGGATTTGCTTTTTACTTCGGGAAACAGTCTGACCAACCGGCCTGCCTTGACATCATCAAGCACATGAGCGCTGCGGGCAAGCGCTACCCCCTGATCGTCGATCGCAGCCTGAATTGCCAGACTGGTTTGTGGGAAATGGGTGCCCTTGGGCATTTTTCTGACCGTCACATCCGCATCCCTGAACCAGTCTCTCCAGCGTTGCAGTATATCTATTGCATTTCGCCGCAATAAAGGAAGGCTGAGCAAATCCTCGGGTTTCTCAGGTGTGCCGTATTCCTCAAGAAAATGTGGACTGCACACCGGAAAAACATATTCCTGCAGCAGCATTTCTTCATACAGGTTGCTCCAGTTACCATACCCCAGCCGAATGCCGACATCGGCATTTACCGAATCAAAATCCACCAGTTCATCCGAGGTGGAAATCCATACATTGATATCGGGATATTCATGATTGAAATGGCCCAGCCTCGGCACCAGCCATTTAAAGGCGAATGACTGCAGCAATGTCACCCTCAAGGCTGTTGATCCGGGTTGGGCTTCTTTCAGGTCTTCCAGGGTTACGGTCAGTCGTCGTATGAAATCCCTGACAATCGGCACGATGGCATGACCCGCTTCGGTCAGGATCAGGGTTCGCCCTCTACGCTGAAACAGGTCAAACCCCCAGAGTTCTTCGATATGCTTGATCTGGTGACTGATAGCGCTCTGCGTCACAAACATGTCTTCGGCTGCACGGGTATAACTCAAATGCCGGGCTGCAGCTTCAAGAGCCCGTAGTGAAGACATCGAAGGATAGCGGATCGCCATATTTCATACATGAGTAATTACTCATGTATTATATGAATATATATCGTTTGTGTACAGCGCTTCCAGGCCCTATATTCTATCCATCAGCTGATTGATTTGATCAACTGATCCAATTAATCAACAATGTAACAGAGGCACAAGAAAATGTCAGACATATTAATCAAAGTGGGACTATCCTATGTCGGTGCTCTCACATTATTAACCATTATCATGACCGTAGTCAATTAGGAGGTGGATTATGAATAATATTGCAATTACAGTTGACAAAACAAACGTCATCCACAATTCATTCCGTCGCGGGATTGTGAGTCGGATTGTAGACCGATACAGAATCTGGAAAGAACGTAAAGCAGCGATTCGCCAGTTGTCTGGAATGAGCGACAGAATGCTGCGCGATATCGGTATTGAACGTCATGAAATCCATGCGTCCGTCACCCAACCCCGCGCATTTGTAAAAATGGTTTCTGAAAGAACCGGCAAACCCGAAGTTTCAGTGGGGCTTCGAAAAGCCGCATAGTGTTTTAATCCTCCATAGGTGTTATTGATTCGGACGTCCAGTTCCTGGACGTCTTTTTTTTGCCAGCCCGAACCGGTAACCCCGGCCCGTGGATGAATCAGGTAAATTCGGGTTAACCATTCGAGGCAACCAATTCAAGCCGAATGCCTGCTAGAATTGACCCGGCCACAGGCTGACCGACTTTAGTAAATGCTCTGGATCAAATCATTTCATATCATCTCGATGGTTGTCTGGTTCGCCGGATTGTTCTATCTGCCCAGGTTGTATGTCTATCATGCCCGGACCGACGACCGTATCAGTATTGATCGATTCAAGATCATGGAAAGAAAACTCTTTTTCGGAATCATGACGCCGGGTGCGGTTTTGACAGTCTTTTCCGGATTCTGGCTATGGTTCGGTTATGGATTTTCCGGAAACTGGTTATCAGCGAAACTGGTACTGGTGGGGCTGGTTATCGTCCATCATATCTGGTGTTACCGGGCACTGCTTGCATTCAAGCGTGACATCAACATACGGAGTCACATTTACTACCGGTGGATGAATGAATTACCCGTACTCTACCTGGTCGGAATCATTGTCCTGGTCGTAGTCAAACCAGTTTAGTGACTGATACCGAATCAATCCGAATCAGATCAAATGCAGTATAATCTCCACCGCGGTCCGAATCCCGGATTTAACCTTACCCTTTGAAAAGATCCATGACACAAACCAGTAAAAATTCATTCGACAGTTATTCAACGATGAATGTCAACGGAACCACCTGTGGTTACTATAATCTCAACTCGGCGAAAGTATCCGGCCTTGCAGATATCGGCCGACTGCCCAATTCGATAAAGGTGCTGCTGGAGAATCTGCTGCGTCATGAAGACGGGGTTTCCTGCACCGCAGACGATATTGTGGCCGTTGCAAAAAGTGCCGAAGGCTACACCTCTCAGGAAATCGCCTACCATCCCGTCCGTGTACTGATGCAGGATTTTACCGGAGTGCCAGCGGTGGTCGACCTGGCTGCGATGCGCGATGCGCTGGTCAAGGCCGGTGTCGACCCGGAAAAGATCAACCCGCTTTCACCGGTTGACCTGGTGATTGATCACTCCGTGGTAATTGACCAGTATGCAACCCATACCGCATTTGCAACCAATGTTAATCTGGAAATGCAGCGAAACTCAGAGCGTTATCAATTCCTGAAATGGGGTCAGGGGGCTTTTGACAACTTCAGCCTGGTTCCTCCGGGAACAGGCATCTGCCACCAGGTTAACCTCGAATTCCTTGCCAGGGGTGTGTGGAGTGACAGCAAAGGCGGCCAACTCGTTGCTTACCCTGACACACTGGTCGGGACAGACAGTCATACGACCATGATCAATGGCCTCGGCGTGCTGGGTTGGGGCGTAGGTGGCATCGAAGCCGAAGCCGCCATGCTGGGGCAACCGATACCGATGTTGATCCCGCGGGTCGTCGGCTTTGAGTTGACCGGAAAACTGAAAGAAGGCATAACTGCGACAGATCTGGTTCTGCGTATCGTGCAGATGCTTCGTGATCATGGCGTGGTTGGAAAGTTTGTAGAGTTTTACGGAAGCGCACTGGATAATCTGCCGATTGCAGACCGCGCAACCATTGCCAACATGGCTCCAGAATACGGGGCAACCTGCGGCTTTTTCCCGGTTGACCAGAAAACCATTGACTACCTTCGCCTGAGCGGTCGGCCAGCGGATACTGTGGCGCTGGTCGAAGCATACTCCAGGACCCAGGGTCTGTGGAGAAACAGTGAGGATCCCGACCCGGTTTTCAGTTCCACCCTGCACCTGGATATCAGTGAAGTTAATCCAAATCTGTCCGGGCCAAGACGCCCTCAGGACCGGGTCGCCCTGTCCGACCTGCCTGAAGCGATGGAGACATTCATTACCCATGAGGGCAAGGAAAACGAAATGGACGAGGGTTTTGAAAGCAGCGACGGATTCGACATGCATCATGGGGATGTTGTCGTGGCTGCCATCACCTCCTGCACCAACACTTCCAACCCTGCAGTCATGGTAGGGGCCGGACTGATCGCAAAGAAAGCAGTGGAAAAAGGGATCGCCCGCAAACCCTGGGTCAAGTCATCACTGGCGCCTGGCTCGAAAGTGGTAACCGAATATCTCGAAAAGGCGGGACTGCAACCCTGGCTCGATGCGTTGGGCTTCAATACAGTGGGGTATGGCTGCACCACCTGTATCGGAAACTCGGGACCCCTTCCCGAACCGGTCGACACAGTGGTGACTGAAAAAGACCTGGTGGTGGCCGCCGTACTGTCGGGTAATCGAAATTTTGAAGGCAGGATTCACCCTCTGGTGAAAGCAAACTGGCTGGCTTCTCCGCCCCTGGTCGTCGCTTATGCACTGGCGGGAACCACCCGGATCAATCTGGAGAGTGACCCGGTCTCCCGGGACCGGGATGGCAACCCGGTGTATCTGAAAGATCTCTGGCCGACCAATGAAGAGATAGCCTGCGAGGTGAGCAAGATTGACGACTCGATGTTTTCCAGCAAGTACGCCGACGTCTTCGCCGGCGACGAACAATGGCAGGCCGTCCCTGCCCGGCAAGGTCAAACCTATGCGTTCTCTACGGATTCAACCTATATTCAATTGCCGCCGTTCTTCGAGGAACAGTACGCCAGCGGCAAGGACAGCGATATACGAGGGGCGCGGATTCTCGCATTGCTCGGAGATTCCGTGACGACGGATCACATTTCCCCGGCAGGCTCGATCTCTGCCGACAGTCCTGCAGCCAGATACCTGTCGACAACGGGGTGGCTCGACGGGATTTCAATTCTTACGGCTCAAGACGGGGCAACCATGAAGTCATGATGCGAGGCACTTTCGGCAATATCCGGATCAGAAATGAACTGACGCCCGGGATTGAAGGAGGGTTTACCCGTACCGTCGACGACCCTGCACCTGTTTCAATCTATGATGCTGCAATGCGGTATATGTCGCGACAAATTCCCACTGTGGTCATTGGCGGCAAGGAATACGGCACTGGATCAAGTCGTGACTGGGCTGCCAAAGGGACGCTGCTGCTTGGCGTCAAAGCCGTCATCGTGGAAAGTTTTGAGCGGATACACCGATCCAATCTGGTCGGCATGGGTGTCCTGCCGCTACAGTTCATGCCCGGAGAAGACCGCAAAACCCATAATCTCGGTGTCACCGACAATATCGATATTCTGGGACTCGAAAGCGGCCTTAAGCCCCGACAGATTTTTGAAGCACGGATCAACCGGGCAGACGGTTCGGTAGACAATATCCAGTTGCAGTCCAGGATAGATACCGCTGTCGAAGTGGAATACTATCTCGCCGGAGGTGTTTTACATTACGTGCTTGACCGCATCAAGGCAGCCTGAACGTCCACTTCAGGTCTATCGGGCCATGTTATCGGCAATCAGCGATATTATCTCAAACATGATCGACATCGCCACCAATGAGGTTTGCTTGTTCAGCGCATCCTTGGTCGGCATCAGGCAGACCACGTCACCGCCGATGATGTTTTTGCCTCGTACCGAACGCAGCATTTTCATGGTTTCGTCAATATACAGACCTTCGATGCCAGCTTCGAGATTCGCCACCCCGGGTGCGACTGTAGTATCAAGCGCATCAAGATCAAAGGTAATGTAGACTGGCTCATCACCGATTCTTCGATTGATGATTTCTATTGCCTTGTCTACCCCGATCTGCCTGAAACGTTTGATATCGATCACCTCGTATCCCAGGTCATAACTCGGCTCAAGCCAGTCGAGTGTGCGTGGATTACCACGTATGCCGACCTGGACGCTGTTGTGCGGGTTGACATGTCCATCACGGACCAGATAACTGGCCCAATGCGCTGCTGACTTGTATGCCCCAAGGAAATGTTCGATGTGGTGAAACGCATCGGTATGAGCATCAAAATGCAGCAGGGTCGTTTTTTTGCCCTGGGTGAGCTTCGCATCCTTGCCTGCAATTGCCTGAAGAATACCGCCTGTCACCGAATGGTCTCCCCCGACAGAGACAGGTCTTACCCCGGCCTGGTCAATCGATTTATAGAAATCGGTAATCCTCTGGATGCTCTTTTCATTGTCGTTGGCTTCGGGCAACGCCACATCACCCAGATCATGGATTCGGCATTGTTTCCACGGGTCCATGGCAAATTCCATGTGTACCCGACGGCCAAGCGCAGACATGTCGCGCACCGCTCTTGGACCCAGGTGCTGGTCACGCTCGGTAGTACCGTTACCGGTGCTGTGCGGCACACCAACCAACGCAATGTCACAGTTCTCAGGATTCGGATCATGGGGGCAACGAAAAAGCGTTGGCACTCCCCACCAGTACAGGCCGCTGTTCATCCGGTCGAGTTTTTGCTGAGTATCGCGGTCTGTATTATCGGTCATACGTTTTCCTCAATTTGCCAGGTTCTGAACCACATTTGAAAAGTCGGTAACTCTGGCAAATACCGCAATCAGGCCAACAGGTACAACGCCAGCAACGGGGTATCGCCCGCCTTGACCCCATGCCAGTCCCACGGGTGGTTATAAATGACATTGCCTGCCGACATCCTTTGATAGTCGTCGTGACCCCCATAGCGCCATTCGGCAGTACCGGAAATCAGGAAGTACATCTCCTGACTCGCGTGATTGTGTTCAGGGTAATTTTGCCTGGCATCGACATACATCAATCCCAATACGATATCGCCCATATCAAAAATCGTGTCGAAATTCATGATCGCCGCCTGATGCCCCTGATCGACGGTACGGGGAGAGAAACGCCACGGCAGATAAGGTGCAAACCGGCGAAAATCCTTTGCCAGCTTCATATCCTTGACCCGCTGCAAATTACGGAGAACAGGCAGAGGGTTCGCAGAGAATGATCTGAACTGCTTCTTACCAATCTGCCCGGACAGCCTGGCAATCATATCCTGCTGTACCCGGGTCTCGGCACAAAGCATCATGGCGTTGGCACAGGACACAACGAAGGAATACACCTGCTCTGTGACTCTGGATTGGTCGAAAGTAATCGGTGTATCGATCAATCGACAATCTCCACATGTGGAAATAGCTCTTCGCTACCCGTTTACTACATATTGACTTCTATATTTCTGGTTCCGGATTGTTCCGGTTTTGCAATGGTCAGAACAAGGGTTCCATCCGAGTAGTTGGCAACGATGCCACTTTCGTCAATAGCTGCGCTAAACCGGAGAGTGCGCACAAAATTCCCGACCGGTCTTTCATGCCGCACCCAGTGTCCATCCTCAAGATTCAACTTTTGAGTGCTGGCATTGACCGCTATTTGATTCCCGGAAACGGTAACCTGAATGCTGTCCTTGTCGACTCCGGGAAGATCCATCCACAACCTCAGGGATTGGTTGTCTTCGTAGATGTCAACGTTGGGAGTCATGGCAACCGACTCATGACGGCGTGTCTTCTGTTCCCCGTCGTTGTTGATAGATTTGATCAGACCGCTCATATCATCCTGATCGATAATGATTGTGCCGAAAGGTGAACTTATTCTCTTTGACATGGAGATTCTCCGTAATGTAATCAGCTTGTTGGGCTTAACTTTTTTCGTCGGGTTCTTGCGCTACTGCCGTGTGAGAGACTACCACATCGCCGCCGGAATCGTGCTGCGGTTGGAGGTCAATCACACCGATTTTGTCCGGTTCCGGGTAATCTTCATTCAACCACCGGAAGAACGACATGATCATGATCACCAGGATGACCATCAACGGCAGGCCGACGACGATTGACGCAGTCTGAAGGGGTTTCAAGCCCCCGAGATACATCAGTGCAAGTGATACCGCAGCAAGAATGAATGCCCAGAACAAACGATGCCATCTTGCCGGTTCGGTATTTGCGTCTTCCTGCTCTTCGGTAGCGACAGAAGCCAGTGTAAAGGCGGATGAATCCAGGGTCGTTGCACCAAATATAAAGGCCAACACGATGAATATCACCAGCAAAAGAGGCGCCACGAATCCGATTCCAAGACCGAAAAACGAGGCGTTTTGCCCAACCCCGACAATGGTTGCAATCACTGCTGCGGCTCCGTCCTGATTGCTGAGAACCTCGCTGATTGGGGCAATGTCGTTAAGTTGAAAATACATTCCGGTATTTCCCAATATGGCGAAAAACAGCCAGCAACCCAGAGAGCCTCCGATCACTTCGGCGACAATCAACTGGCGAATGGTTCGGCCATAGGAAATACGCGCCACAAACAACCCCATGAACGGCGCATAGGCAATCCACCAGGCCCAGTAGAATATCGTCCAGCCCTGAGGGAATCCGCCTTCGGCTATAGGATCGGTCCAAAAGCTCATTTCAACGAAGTTGGACAGCAGCAGCCCCACGCTGTTGGTGAAAGTGGACAATATGAACACGGTCGGGCCAAACAGGAAAGTAAACCCCAGGATGACGATGATCAGCCACAGGTTGATATCACTCAAAACCTTGATGCCCTTTTCCAGACCTGAATAAACGCTGGCGCCAAAGATGACCCCCCATACCAACACCACCACGACATCAAGTGTGAAACTACGTTCAACACCCAGTAATTCGGAGATTCCGGCGGACAGCATCGGTGTTCCCAATCCCATCGAGGTGCCGATTCCGCCAATCAGGCCGAACATGAACAGGACATCGATAATTTTTCCCGGCCATCCGACTGCGGCATTTTCCCCGATCACAGGGGCACAGGCAGCGGATAATCTCAACACCGCCCGCTTTTTGTTCCACAGCATGTAGGCCAATGGCAATGTGGGAATGCAATAAACCGCCCAGGCGGTGAAACCCCAGTGAAAAAGACCGTACGTGGATGCCCATTCGGCCGCTTCGTCGGATTTCGGTTCAATACCGAACGGTGGGCCGGAATAGTAGTATGCCCACTCGATTGCCCCCCAGTACATGACACTTGCGCCAATGCCGGCACAAAACAACATGGCCACCCAACTTGCCATTTTGAACTGCGGGCGCGCATCCGGACCGCCAAAACGAACGTTTCCGAAACGACCCAGGGCAAGCCATGCGAGAATGAAGAATGTCCCGATGGTAAACCACAGAAAGCTCCAGCCGAGCTGTTTGGTCGCGAAATTGAACAATACGTTAAGAACGTTCTTCGAACCTTCTTCGAACAGAATCAGCGGCGTAACAAGCGTGACGATGACAATCAGAGCCGTCCAGAATATTGCCTTATCTATATTTGGTTGTTGCATACTTTTACACTCCATAAAGAAGGGTCATTCGGTTGTCAGAAGCGTGCGCCGCGTCCTTGCACATCCAGGCCCGAAGGCGAAATCCAATGCTCGAATCTCTCACGTATCGGGGTGATGTTATCCGCCCACCATTGTGAATCGAAGCGTAATGACGTATCAGACATGTTTTCTGCAGGAAGGTATGGTTTGACCTCTTCAGGAACGTTGGCCTGTGCCGACTTTCTTACCGGACCGTACGGAATATACCGGGTCACATCAGTCATTCCCCGGGAACTGGATGCATACGCAATGAACTGCCTTGCATTTTCAGAATTACGGCTGCCTTTCGGGATTGCAAGAAACTCCATTTCCCAGAGTTGACCATCCCAGACAATGTCTATCGGCTCATTATCTTCCAGCATCGGCCGGTGCAGTCGCCCGTTCCAGGCAGCCGTCATAGTGACCGTATCGTCCTTGAGCAACTGCGCAGGTTCGCCTCCCGAACTCCACCACACAATGCTCGATTTCAATCTGTCGAGCGAAGCGAAGGCAAGATTCAGGCCCGCTTCTGTGGATAGTTCGGCGTACACCTGGTTCGCCGGAATACCGGCTGCCATCAGTGCCCATTCCAGGGTTCCACGCGGATCTTTTCTCAATCCCCTTCTTCCAGGAAATTCCCGGGTATTGAAAAAATCAGCAATACTGGTTGGCTGGCGCTCGGCAAAGGCATCCGTGTCGTAAGCATACACCGTTGCCCAGGTGTAAATACCGACCCCGCACTCATTCGCCAGCGCACCCTCGACAAAATCGCTGTCGGCATCAGGGAGAATGGAATGATCGAATTTCTCCAGCAGTCCCTCGTCACAGGCCTGGATAAGGTCGGAATATTCCATATCAACCACATCCCAGATCACGTTGGTAGTATTGACCTGATCCCGGATTTGCCCGATACCCCCACCGTAATACACCAGATCTGCCGATTTACTGTGTTCTTTTTCCCAGGGTAGAATCCATGCCTGCATATGCGCACGCGCCAGATCCCCACCCCAGTCAACTATCGTTAAATCCCGATGTGCATACACGCTCTCGCAAAAAAACAGAACCAGAACGAACAATGAAGCTGTTTTTTTAAGGAAATTCAAACCGATTCGCAACATTCTCTATCTCCTAAAGTAAAATTTCCGGACCTGTCAATATTGTCTGCAGGGACAATCGCCAGCGCTGATACCCAATCAGGCAATTTCACAAAAATCAGGATCATTCTAATTTATATTGTCAGGCTTTGGCAAACTTTCTGGACAAAAATGTTGACTTTTTTGTTTGTTGTGTGTGGGATGGTGTTATCACACGATCAGTCGCCTGTACGATTCCTGCCTGATCATGATGCAGATACCTCACTGACCTGCCGGGTTGATTTTTCCAGCCAGGATGAACTGATCTCAACACCCCAGCCGGGTCCTTCGGGAATTTGCACCTTGCCGTCTCTGGCAACCGGGAGCGCCTCATAGACACCGTATTGCCAGGGGTAATAATCCGCCCCTTCGATCGAAAACTCGACGTAGGGACCCGCATTCTCGATTGCTCCCATCAGATGCAGCGTGAATATCGTCACCAGCGAAAGATTGGCCGCATGGGGAGTAATGATTTTCCCTGCATCCGCCGCCATTTTGACAACTCGCAGGGTTCGCTCGATACCGCCCATGTAACAGATATCGGGCTGATAAACATTGACCGTGTCGTTATCGATCATGTATTTCCATAGCGCCAGATTATTGTCCTGCTCGCCGCCTGTGACATCAATCGACAGTGCATCGGTGACCTGTTTCGTCCATTCATATTCCCAATAGGGACAGGGTTCCTCAAAGTGGCAAATGCCGTGATCTTCCAATATCCCGCCAAGCTCAATAGCCTTCTCGGGCCGATAACAACTGTTGCCGTCAACCAGCAGGTCGACTTCATCACCGAGCGTTTTCCTGACCGTCGCCACGATTTCTTCCGAGCGGCCCGGCCAATGATCCTGATTGCGTCCGCACTCGGCCCCGACCCTGAATTTGAATGCGTCATATCCATGTCTGTCCCGCAACCGATCAAAGCGGTCGGCCTCATCGCGTGCTGTTATGTCCCGGCTCATGCTCGAAGCATACACACGAATCGGGCGCGGACTGCCACCGAGCAGTTCACACACCGATTTCTGCTCTATCCTCCCGTGCAGATCCCATAGCGCAGTATCAACCCCGCAGACGGCGCGACACATGTACGAACCGGGAAATTTATGTTCCTTCTCAAATACCAGGTCGAACAGGTCACCCAGTCCGGACAGGTCGGAAACATCGCGCCCCAGCACCCAGGGAGCAACCTGACGATGCAGGACAGTGGAGGTGATGTCTGCGTTGTAGGTGGAAACCTGCCCCCAGCCCTGATCACCTGAATCGGTTGTCACCCGGATCAGACCGACATCGGCAACGCTGAAGGATTCGATTCGATCTATCTTCACGGTTTATTCACTCTCCTGCGGCTTTATCACAACATGTTTGCGTAGGAACAACACCTCTGTGGCTGTCCGATATTATCTTTTCCGAACAGGTTTGTGTAGGGACAGCCCCGTGGTTGTCCAATATTGTCGGCTCCAGACAATTTGCGTGGCCCACGTAAACCAACCCGGTGTTTTCGTGTCCTTCGTTGTTCCACCCCGGAGTTTATGGTTTAATTGGCCTGACACTGCCGCCGAACATCCATCGGAACGGGCGATATAATGAAACTGAATCGTAACTTCGAACATTCCTGAATCCACCGTGGCCAGCAATCTCTGGGAACTGATAGAACCATCCTTGTTGCGGCACGGGGATCGCATGGCCTGGATATGCCGTCAGCACAAAGGCCGCAGAGAGGTGCGCTACCGCCAAATCCACCATGCAGCCCTGGTCACCGCACAGAAACTGCGGAAGTCCGGAATCGGGCCGGGCGCCACGGTGGGCATCACGGCGCCAAACGGCCCGGAATGGACCGTGGCCGCCCTGGCCGCATGGCGTGTGGGCTGCATGATCGCCCCGATTCATATCGGTAACAGCGACCACGAGATCACCGCCCAGATCGGAGCGGTCAAGCCGGATATCATGTTGGTGCACGACTCCAGTCTGGACCACGAACCCCGGATCGAAATCACTCTGGACAGCGATGCGGAGTCGGTTGCCGCGGAAAATGCGATAGAGTCAGCGGACGATCCGGATGCCGTGGCGGTTCGGATCTATACTTCCGGGAGCACCGGCCAGCCCAAGGTGGTACGCCTGTCCCATGGCAATCTGGCTGCCAACGTGCTGGCCGCGGTCAAGATTGAAACGTTCGACCCCGATGACCGATTCATCTCCCTGTTGCCGTTTTCCCACGCCATGGGCATTACCGCCAATGTCAACCTGCCCTATTACGTCGGCGCCACACTGGTAACGCCAAAGGTCCTGGCTGCTACTGAAATTGTCGCGGCTCTGGAGGAGGAAAAGATCACCGTGGTCATCGCCGTCCCACGATTGTTCCGGAACGTGATGCTGGGCCTGGAAAAGAAGTTCTCCGAGGGCGGAAAGGGACTGGCATTCTACCGCCGGGTACTCAAGGCCGCCCCCCTGGGACTCAGGCAATACCTCAATGCGCCCCTGCGCAAACGGCTGGGGGGACGGATCAAGGCCTGGGTCAGTGGAGGTTCCCACCTGGACGGGCGGATTTCGCACTACTATCATGAACTGGGTTTCCCGTTGCGCCAGGGTTACGGGCTCACTGAAACCGCGCCCCTGGCCTGCATCCAGGAGAACTTCGACGATGCCCCGGAGAGCGTTGGTAAACCCGTGGAACACGTCCAGGTGCGGGTCAACGAACCCGACGAAAACGGTCAGGGAGAAATCTGGATCAAGGGCCCCAACGTCATGCTGGGCTACGAGGATGCCGCGCAAACAGAACTGGTGCTCGAAGATGGCTGGTTCAAAACCGGCGATATCGGCCATATCGACGACCAGGGGCGCGTCACCCTGACCGGACGTTCAAAAAGATTGATAGTGACTGAGGCTGGCAAGAATGTCTATCCGGAAGAGTTGGAAACCCTGTTGGAACGGGACCCCATAGTCAAGGAAGCAGGCGTACTGGAGCTGGATATGAAACCGGTCTGCGTGCTCTCGATGGACGGTGACAACCCGGCCGTCGATGCCCGCAAAGTGCTCAGGGAATACAATACAGTGGTGTCCAGGCACAACCAGATCACGCGGGTTGCCGTCGTTGAGGAACTGCCGCGCACCCCGCTGGGCAAGATAGCATTGCAGGAACTACCCGCGATATTCCAGGAACACGAAGTCGGCGCCGGAAACGAATGACTGTTACTGGCCTTGGAGTCTGCATGCTACAACGGGATTGCGGGTCCGCCTGGTGCGAGACAGGTCGAGTCACGTTCTTTTGCACCTCGATCACTTCCAAGCCGCAGTCCGGGTAAGGGGTGGGCAACATGTCAAGACGTGTGTGTGCGATTGTCGGTGCCGGCGCAGGGCTTGGTCGTGCTCTGGCGAGAAAATTCGCGGGCCAGGGCTTTGATGTTGCGATCATATCACGAACCGAGGTAAACAGTGCCGCCGCAATGGAGGCTGCAAGAATCGCAAACGACCTGGTAAGCGTTCGGTTCTTTTCCGCCGATGCCTCGGAACCGGAGACCGTCGAAGCTGCGCTGACGGCCGTTGCGCACAACATGAGTGAAATCGACGTCCTCATCTACAACGCGAGAGGAGACTTCACGGCGTGTGAGCCGTTGGATATGTCGTATGATGCGCTTGAGGATGTCTTCCGGGTGGAGGTTGTCGGCGCCTTCGCCGCGGCCAAATCCGTCTTGCCGGCCATGATCAAACGCTCCCGCGGCAGCGTGTTCTTCTCGAGCGCTACGGCCGCATTTCGTGGCTCACGCACGTTTCCGCTGTATGCCATCGGCAAGTTTGGGCTGCGGGCGCTGTCGCAGAACTTTAGCAAAGCCTACGCAGAGAACGGCGTGCATATCGTACACGTCAGACTCGACTGTGACCTTGATGTTCCGATCATGCGTGAACTCTATGGTGACAAGTACAACCCGGAGAATCTGGCCAATCCCGACGCTGTCGCGGAAAGCTACTGGTTGACCTATCTGCAACCGAAGTCGGCATGGAGCAACGAGATCGAGTTACGGCCCTATACGGAAGCGTGGACCTACTGAAGCAGGCCATCGGGTAGCGAACAAGGTAAAAATGGAGAAGCCTGTGGAATCCACGAACAAAGGAAGGTGCCTATGCGGCAGCATCACCTGGGAGCTGCTGGCGGAACCGTATGCCATGTACAACTGCCATTGCCGCATGTGTCAGAAGGTGCATGGTGCAGCTTTCGGCACCTATTGTTTTGTTAAACCGGGCGAGATTCGGTGGACAAGCAGTACGGATTCAATCGTTCACTATCGGTCTTCGGAGGTTCTGGTCCGCAACTCGTGTGACGTCTGTGGCTCGGTCGTCCCCTATGCGAACGAGGCGGACGATCACTGGGTCGCGCCGGGCGGGTGTCACGATGATATGCGAAAGCCCGACTACAACATTTTCGTCGTTGACAGTTCACCCTGGCATACGATCAACGGTGATATGCCCCGTCATGACGGCTATCCGGATGAATCAGGACTTCCCAGCGTTGAAGGGATCCCCGTGCCGAAAAAGACGGAGGGTCCGATCCGTGGCGGTTGCTTGTGCGGCGCCGTCACCTATGAGGTCACGAAACCGTTCAAAACCGCCCATAATTGTCATTGCTCGCGGTGCCGGTACGGCCGCGCCGCAGCCCATGCCTCCAACGGATTTGTCTCATACGACGGCGTTTGGTTTCTGAGCGGTGAAGACCGACTCAGATCCTACAAGGTTCCGGATGCGCGCTACTTCACCCAGGTATTCTGCGAAGTATGCAGTTCCTTGATGCCGCGACGCGACGCGGAACGGGGTATTGCGGTGATCCCCCTGGGGTCATTGGATTACGACCCCGAAATCAGACCCATCGACCACCTCTGGGTGAACAACAAGGCGCGATGGCATGACATCACCGACGGCCTGCCGCAGTATCCCGAAGACCCGCCGCCGAAGGTTGTGCAGGCGTAGCTCCAGCAACCGGATGGCCGCGACGGCTATGGGTTTAAGCCATAAAATCCAATTCCCTCTGGCTTCTTTTCATGCTTTCGTAATTGTTATCGGTATATTCGATCGGGGAGCCACTATCCCAGTCGAATATGGATCGTTCCGTTTTCGACAGTGGACCAGTGTAGACATGCAGTGAGCAACAGGGCTCATTACCATCGGCTACCACCGAATGAATACCATCGCCGCCAATCGACAGAACCTGCCCGGTTTCGAGCACCTTGCTGCCCGTGTACTTCAGTCCATCCGATTGTCTTTTAAAAAATAAATTCTTCTCCCTGCCCTGAAAAACGCCGATAAAGGCGTTCATTTTGTGTTCGTGCGGTGGAACGACGATATCGGGGACGAAGCGTGAAATCCAGACCGACACCGAGTCATCCTCGAATAGAAGTACTTCTTTTTCGTCATTCTCCAACGGATTAGCGTCAGCGATAGCTCCCGGGTTTTCGAGTGCCTTTTTGAGCAAGCGGCGAATCGCCCGCGTAGGCTCGGGCGACTGCGCCGCCTCTCGTGCTTCTGATATAAATTTCTCTATCGAAAATGTCATCCTGAAAACCTCTACTGTATGGGCCAACTGATCGCAATTGGTTTTCTATGCCAGCGGAACGTGTAAATGTCAAGCTTCAAAATAAAAGTTGGGCCTTTAGCTGGACACCCCGACTCCCGTTCTTGATTGTGGACAGGCACAGTGACCTGTCGCTACACTACAAATTCCGGGGCTTGATCAATTCACAACCAGTTCCATCGGCGCGTGATTGACCCGTTCGGGGCCGGCTGGGGTGACGATGCTGGTTTCGCCGAGGCTCATGGTCAATCCGGTCGTATCATCAAGTAATATCATGTGGATGAAGAACACCATGCCGGGTTCAATGACCTCCGGGTTGTCCCGCCATATCATCGGCCAGTCCATCCAGGTTGGCGGATAGGATATGCCCAGGGAATAACCACAGGCCTTCAGGGTCGCATGACCGTAGCCCGCCTTTACGAACCCATCGACATGGGTCCGGTAAATCCCGCCGACCGTATTGCCCGGCTTGAGAGTATCTTCACACGCCAGCAGGGTATCGCGGCAGGCATCAAACATACCGGATTGCACGGGTGTTGGCTTGCCGGTGACGATCACACTCATCGCCGCAGCGTGATAGTGCCGGTAAGCGCCGGCAAATTCATGCTGCACCTGGTCATTCTCTAAAACATGATTCTTGCCGGTATGGTAGCGAATCATCATTGCGTCTGACCCGGCCCCCATAATCCAGCGACTGGCGCTCGGGTCGCCGTCTGCGGACAGGACCACCTGCATCATTTCCCCGTAAATATCCCCAAGGAACGCCCCGGGGACGGTTTTTTGATTGGCGACCTGCCAGGCCAGGTCGGAAATTTCCCCGGCTTTTCTGACGTACGCCAACTCCGATTCGCTTTTTACAAGTCTGATTTTCCTGACCAGGTCCGATGCATCCGTAGTCACACAGAAATCACTCAAGGCCTCATCAATCATTCTTGAGCGTTGACCGGTCAGGCCATAGGCATGATATTCAATTCCGATTCTCCGTCCCTCTGCGCCGTATTCACGCATCACTTCCCGAAGAATAATACCAGGATTCACTCCGTCACCATCCTCCCAGATTCGAATATCGCCTATCACCGAAGTCAACCTGGACTGAATGCGGTCGGCAGACCGGGTCAGTAAAAACAGTTTCCCATCTGCATCCATGTACATACCCTGAAACATTGAGTAACCCGAGGTATCATAACCTGTCAGGTAATACATGCTCTCCTGACGGAAAATCAGCAATCCATCCAGTCCCCCGGCAACAAGAGACCGGCGCACTGCTTCCTGTCGTTGGCCAAACTCTTGTTCAGTAAAGTGAATGGTCATGACCGAAAGAGAACTTTGTGGGTTGATTTGCCGCTTTTCCGGTATGTTGACGGCAAGGCTTGAGAAATTGTCCGTGTCTATACAAGCGTTGTGCGAAGGTATGTATCGCGTAACATGTAATATCAATTTTCCGTCAGGTCAATGATCTGGTAGAAACTCTCGCCTTCCTTGATCAGTCCGAGTTCGGACCTGGCAATGGTCTCGGCACTTTCTCCATCCGCTTTCAGGTCATTGACTTCAGCGCTGAATCGACGGTTTTCCTTGAATTGCATTTCGATTTCAAGGTCAGTCTGGCGGGCTGATTCCTTGAGCAGGTTAAGATCAAATACATTCTTGTCGCCGAACCACAATGCATACTGTGTCCCGACAAAAAGCGTCAGCAAAAGGATATTCAGCGGATTCAAATCTATTTTCCCGGCGTTATCAGACAATCATCTATCAAGTCCGTAGATTGGAAAATGCATCAATTCCTGCATAGAGTGCATTGTCACCCAATATCTGTTCAATTTTCAAGAGTCTATTGTACTTTGCCACCCTTTCCGAGCGGCACAGGGAACCGGTTTTGATCTGCCCTGCCGATGTCGCCACTGCCAGGTCGGCAATGGTGGTATCCCCGGTATCTCCGGAGCGGTGGGAAATCGTGGCGCTGTATCCTGCCTGTTGCGCCATCGCAATCGCATCCAGGGTTTCAGACAAGGTGCCGATCTGATTGAACTTGATCAAAATCGAATTCCCGATTCCCTGATCAATGCCCTTTTGCAGTATTCTGGTGTTGGTCACAAACAAGTCATCCCCGGTCAATTGTACGCAGTCGCCAATCCGGTCGGTCAACTCTTTCCAACCGGCCCAATCGCGCTCCTCCATGCCATCCTCGATACTGATGACCGGGTATTTGCCGACCCAGTTCTGCAGATAGTCTGCAAATTGCAGCGCATCCAATGCCACACCTTCGGCCGCAAGATGATATTTTCCGTCGCTGTAGAACTCGGAACTGGCCGCATCCAGCCCAATCATCACTTGCTCGCCAGGGCGGTATCCTGCCTTTTCAATGGCCTGCATGATCAGGCTGATCGCTTCCTCATTTGATTTGCATTCAGGGGCAAATCCGCCTTCATCCCCGACGCCGGTGCTCAAATGACTGGCCAGCAACACCGATTTGAGATAATGGAATATCTCTACCCCGCAACGCAGCGCTTCAGAGTATTGATCAAAGCCGACTGGCAGGATCATGAACTCCTGAAAATCAATTACATTGTCGGCATGGGCGCCGCCATTGATAATATTCATTTGGGGCACTGGCAGGAGGAATTTCCGGTTCCGGTAAATCGTGCCTAAATGCTCAAACAGGGGGATTCCCTGAGCATTGGCGGCGGTGTGGGCGGTGGCCAGTGAAATACCCAACAGAGCATTGGCGCCCAGATTTCCCTTGTTGGCGGTACCATCAAGTTCGAGCATCAGGCTGTCAACCCCCCGCTGATCCAGGGCATCGTGTCCGCACAGGACAGGATTGAGGATCGAATTGACATTGCGGACCGCTTTTAATACCCCCTTGCCGAGGTAACGTTGGCTGTCGTTGTCACGCAACTCCAGCGCTTCAAGAGACCCTGTCGATGCACCGGAAGGGACCGAAGCAGTACCGACAATCCCGTTCTGGAGGGTGATGTCTACGGCAATGGTGGGGTTTCCTCTGGAGTCCAGAATTTCCCGGGCATGGATACTTCTGATGTTCGTATCGGTTTTGGGCATCGATTTTGATTATCCTGATTGATTATCCTGCCTGGCATGGTCAGTAGCCGGTTGCTTTGCGACCCGGTCAATTTCGATCAGTTTGAGCAGCAGGGCCTGCATTTGATCGAGTGGCCAGGCATTCGGACCATCACTGAATGCCCGGTCCGGACTCGGATGGGTTTCCAGGAACAGGCCATGGATTCCGATCGCCATGGCCGCTTTCGACAGAACCGGCACAAACTCCCTCTGTCCGCCGGACCTGCCCTGGCCTGCTCCCGGGAGCTGCACCGAATGAGTCGCGTCGAATACCACCGGACACCGCGTGTCTTTCATGATTTCCAGGCTTCGCATATCGACCACAAGATTGTTATAGCCAAAACTCGACCCCCGCTCGCAAACCAGGATCTGTGCGTTCGGTTTCGCTGTTTTGGCTTTGTCAATCACATGCTCCATCTCTTGGGGAGACAGGAACTGTCCCTTTTTAATATTCACCGGCTTGCCTGACCGTGCTGCTGCCTGAATCAAGTCGGTTTGTCGACAAAGGAAAGCCGGAGTCTGGATCACATCCACTACAGGAGCCACCTGTTCCACATCTTCGACAGTGTGCACATCGGTCAATACCGGAACATCCAGATCCCGTCTTACTTTTTGCAGTATTTGGAGCCCCTGCTCCCGGCCGGGTCCGCGTGGGGAAGCAGCCGAGGTTCGATTCGCCTTGTCAAACGAAGATTTGTAAATAAACGGGATGCCGAGCCTGCCAGTAATCTCTTTCAGCCTGGCAGCGGTCGACATCGCCATGGTCTCGGATTCGATCACACAGGGGCCTGCGATCAGGAAAAAGCGACCATGCTTCGAGGCATTGAAATCAGGTAATTTCATGGCCTGATCGGGTCAGGTTAGAGCATGACTTCTGAAAATTGAGACCAGCATTGATGTAATCGCTGAACAGTTTGTGACCATCCCTGGGCGTAGAAGTAAACTCCGGGTGAAACTGACAGGCAACAAACCACGGATGGTCATTGAGTTCGATGATTTCGACCAGCCCGTTGCCGGACAACCCGGAAAAAACCAGGCCATGCCGCTCAAGCCTTTCCATGTAATTGTTGTTGAATTCATAGCGGTGCCTGTGGCGCTCGCATATCAGAGCCGACTGGTAAATCTGTCGATAGCGTGTGTCCTCTTTAAGGTGGATATTCTGGGCTCCCAGCCGCATTGTTCCGCCGAGTGCAGTTGATTCATCCCTCAGTTCACGATTCCCGGTATCATCGATCCACTCAGTGATCAGGGCGATCACCGGATCAGGAGTATTCTTGTCAAATTCGGTACTGTGCGCCTTTGCAAGACCGACCACATTGCGGGAGAATTCAATAGTCGCAACCTGCATCCCCAGGCATATACCCAGATAGGGAATTTTATTCACGCGGGCGTAGTGTGCAGCCAGAATCATGCCTTCAATACCCCTTTCACCAAATCCCCCCGGTATCAGGATGGCGCTGGCGCCGTTCAGCATCCCGGTACCCTTTTCCTCTATTTCGGTTGACTCTATATATTGGATGTCGATTTCTGTCCGGGTGTGAATGCCAGCATGATTCAGGGCCTCGGAGAGTGACTTGTATGACTCCGTCAGGCTGATATATTTACCGACCATGCAGACCCTGATTTTATTGACCGGATTGCGGATATTATTATTGACCTGTTGCCATTCAGATAAATCAGGCGGTCCGGCATCAATCTCCAACTGCCCGGTAACGATCTGATCCATTTTTTGTTCGACATACAACTCGGGAATATCATAGATATTGTCCACATCAACCCCGGAAATAACAGCCGCCTCCTCAACGTTGGTAAACAACGCGATTTTGCGTCGGGCAGCATCAGGCAGGGCTTCGTGTACACGGCACAGCAATATATCGGGCTGTATACCAATCGATCTCATTTCCTTCACCGAGTGCTGTGTCGGTTTGGTCTTGATTTCCCCCGCAACCTGGATTTCCGGTACCAGGGTAAGATGAATGAACAGGGTATTCCGTCTGCCATGCTCAACCCGCATTTGCCGAATGGCTTCCAGAAATGGCAGTGATTCTATATCACCGACGGTGCCTCCTATCTCGACCAGTGCAATTTGCGCATCACCAGCGCCCTTCACTATGGCTGATTTTATTTCATCGGTAATATGAGGAATGACCTGAACGGTTCCGCCCAGATAATCCCCTCTGCGCTCCTTGCCGATCACACTTTCATATATCTGGCCGGTGGTGAAGTTGTTGTCCTTGCACATTGTAGTGCGGACAAATCTCTCGTAATGCCCCAGGTCAAGGTCGGTTTCGGCGCCGTCTTCAGTGACAAACACCTCGCCGTGTTGAAACGGACTCATGGTACCCGGGTCCACATTGATATATGGATCGAGTTTCAGCAAGGTCACGTTGATTCCCCGGGCTTCGAGAATGCAGCCGAGGGATGCCGAGGCAATGCCCTTGCCCAGTGAAGAGACCACACCCCCTGTAACAAAAATGTATTTAGTCATTCGCAACAGGTAGATTGTGGGATTCGATCCTTGTGTTCAGTAAAAACGCAATGGTAGCGTACCAAATAGCCGACTGACTCTCAATCATTGGTTGAAGAAAAACAGGGGTAAACCCCTTCTTCCCCCGGAATCACGGCGAACCTGTCTGAAACCCCGACACCCTGCACCCAGGCAATCTCACCATCCACCGCCAGCATCGGCAGAATCTCTCTCTCCCAGGGCGGAACCCGGCTGGATTGCAGCAATTTCTTCAATGCAGTGCTGTGGGTACGATTGGGTAATGTCATGCGTTCACCCCCTTTGCGCCACACCCATTTCAATTGCGCCCCTTCTACATGCGACGGACTCAGTCCCTGATTCAAACCGGTCTGTGCCTGAACCAGGATGTTGCACTGCGCTATCTCAAGTCTCTGCAGGTTCCAGTTGATCGGGTCGGGCAGGTCTTCCGTGAATGCACGGGTCAGGTACAGATGTCGATTGTATTTGCGGATGACCTGCTGCCCGTGCGGCAATTGCGAATGTTCCGCCTTGCCGCAAAGCTGACGATATAGCTCCGATAATTTCCTGTTTCCAGGTGAAGCACAGCCCGATTTGTGCAACCAGTTTCGAATCAGGCCGTTGAATTCATACTGATCCAGATAGAGCAGACTGTCCAGCTTGAGCGGGTCTGCCAGACAGAAAATCCGCCTGGCGCCAGGGTCTGCACTGTGCCGGTAAAGCCGGTCAAGGGTTTCGACTTCACGTTCAGCGATTTTCCGGCAATGATTCGCGGCATTATTGAGTCTTTCGATCAATCCCGGAGATCGTCTGCACAAAACAGGAATCAGATCATGACGCAGCAGATTTCTATAGCGGGAAATCGAATCATTCGACGAATCCTCTATCCAGCTCAGGTTGTGCCGCCGTGCATATTGATGAAGCCGGGCCCGGGTAAATCCCAACAGCGGCCTGACCAGGCGAGTGGTGGACCCGTATACAATCTCCCGACAAGGAGAAATACCGGCAAGCTGTGCGATGCCCTTGCCCTGAAACAGATTCATCAGAAATGTTTCCGCCTGATCATTTGCGTGATGCGCGGTCAGAACCACATCATCATCATGCGCGGTCCGGGACAGCCACTGATAGCGCGCCTCTCTTGCCCAGGCTTCGACATTTTCCCCGTGTCCGGGAATGCCCGACGGTTGATTTGCCAACGGTTGACCGGTTACGAATTCAACGCCAAGAGACCCCGCCCAGTGTCGACAAAGATCAACCCAGTGATCGGATTCGGGTTGCAGTCCATGATTGAAATGCGCTGCCACCACTTCGCATTTTGTCCCTTGAAGCGCGTCTGTCAGACTGTTCAGAAGTACCTGGGAATCGCATCCGCCACTGTAAGCGACAATGAAGCGGGTGTTGCCCCGAAACCCGAAATACCGGAACAGGACACCGGACAGTATTTCCGGGCTGTAAGCCTGCCAGGATAACGCTCCGCTTGCCGTTACATTGCCGCAGGCAGAATGCAACCGGTTATTCCTTGATTGCGAATCGTCCAAAACGCATCAATCGATCATGGCGCTGCGCCCGTATTGCTTGTATTTCCAGTTCGGCAAAACTTTCCAGTGATGCCACAAGACTCGATTTCAGGGTTTCTGCAACTTCCCCGTAATTTCTGTGGGCCCCGCCCAGTGGCTCGGCAATAATCTCGTCAACCAGACCATATTTGGATAGCTCCGTCGTGGTCACACCCATCGCTTCAGCCGCCTCTGCCGCTTTTTCGGCGCTCTTCCAGAGTATGGATGCACATCCTTCCGGAGAAATCACCGAATAGGTTGAATATTGCAGCATAATCAACTTATCGCACACGCCAATCGCCAGGGCGCCGCCAGATCCGCCTTCACCGATAACAACTGAAATAATCGGTGTGTTCAGGCTGACCATCACCTCGATTGATCTGGCAATGGCCTGACTTTGCCCTCTTTCTTCGGCGCCAATCCCCGGGTAGGCCCCTGGGGTGTCAATCAAAGTAATCACCGGCAGTTTGAATCGTTCCGCCAGATTCATGATGCGCTGAGCCTTGCGATAACCCTCCGGTCGAGGCATGCCAAAATTCCGCCAGGTTCGTTCCCGCGTATCCTTGCCTTTCTGATGGCCGATTATGACTACCCGGTGTCCGTCAATCAGACCCAGACCACAGATGATCGAAGGATCATCCGAATACATCCGGTCTCCATGCAATTCCTGAAAATCCTTCACCATGAGGTTTATGTAGTCGAGTGAATAGGGGCGTAATGGATGCCGGGCGAGTTGAGTGATCTGCCATGGACTCAACTTGGAAAATATGTCGCGGGTAAGCTGCGAACTTCGGGCCTGAAGGCTCTCAATCTCCTCATCGAGAGTCAGTCCACCCTCGGCGCTGACGCGTTTGAGTTCCGAGATTTTCTCCTGCAACTCGGCGACAGGTTTTTCGAATTCGAGATACTCCAGACCCATTATCAGGTTCTATCATGCTATTGCGTTGTTTTATCGATTTTAAACTATTTCCGCACAGGTTATACTTCCAGTTCCAATTCGATTGTTGTCCGGCAACGGATACTCTCTGCCTTGAATCTGCAACCCCTGTGTACCCATTCCTGATTGTCCGGAAAACTTCACAATGTCATCACAAAACCGAATCGAACACCTGTTCCGGTTGAATGGAAAAATCGCACTGGTCACCGGGGCCAGCAAAGGCATCGGTGAAGCCATGGCCCGGGGTCTGGCTGAATTTGGCGCAAGAGTGGTCGTCAGCAGCCGGAATCAGGCGGCGGTGGACGAGGTGGCGGCCGCGTTTCAGGCCGATGGACTTGATGCAATCGCAATCGCCGCCAATATCGGATATCGTGAAGACATAGACCGACTGGTGGAAAAAACCGTGGAACACTGCGGAGGGATTGATATCATTATCAACAATGCCGCCGCCAATCCGGTGTTCGGCCCGATTCAGGAAACCGATGAACGTGCATTTGACAAGATAATCGATGTCAATCTCAAGGGGCCTTTCGAACTTTGCAAGAAGGCCTATCCTGTTTTAAAGGAACGCGGAGGAGGATCGATCATCAACTTGAGTTCGATCGGCGGTATCACTCCTGAACAGTTTATTGGCATCTACAGCGTCAGCAAGGCTGCAATCAACAGTTTAACCAAGGCCATGGCCCAGGACTGGGGAAAAGACAATATCCGGGTGAATGCGATCTGCCCGGGATTGATAAAAACCAGGTTCAGCGAGGCGCTTTGGCGCAATGACGCCATTCTTCAACGTTTCGTCGACAATATTCCCCTCGGCAGACCAGGGCAAGCCGACGATATTGCGGGACTTGCGGTATTTCTGGCTTCAGATGCGTCGGCCTACTGTACCGGTGGAATTTATATGGTGGATGGCGGCTATTCTGCAGCCTGATGGTTGCGGGTAATTTCGAGAAGATACATCACCATCGTGTGCTCGTTGTCAGAATACTTGAAATGATACGCGTCGGATAGTCGTTCCACCGCATAAATCTGTTCCAGGTTACTGTTGAATACTGGATTAAACTTGTACAGATTGAAATCGACGATCCGGAATCTGTATCCGGATTTCTGCAATAAGTCCCGGGTCCGTTTGCCTCCGAGCATTGAAACCTGCATCAGATAAGCCACTCCGTCGGGATTCATGTAGTTGTCGAGGTTCTTGATAAAATGATCAATCAGGTTTCGACCCCAATAGTCAATATCACGATGTCCCCGGCTTTGTCCTGTTGGATTGGTAGGCATCTGGTAAAGACTGGCAACGATCACATCAAACTTTTCCTCCGGCAGAAAAGAATACAGATCTGCGGCGATACCGGTCATCCGGTCTGCAACGCCATTGCGAAATGCGTTGGTCAATGTGTTGTTCACCGCCTCAGGTAAAATATCGAAAGCGGTTACATTTCTGGCCCCGTTCAGCGCCAGTTGTATTGCCAGTATACCGACACCACAACCGATATCGAGACAGGTCCTGCCAGTGCCTGTGCCATTGTTGAACAGGTATTTCCAGATCAGATAACTGCCCTGGGTAGGTACGAATACCCCGGTATCGACCACGATTTCAGGCAAGGGCAATGGATATAACTCTCTGCCAGCCGTATCCAGCCAGCCAAACCCATCCGGCATTTCAGGTATGTCCGAAGAGACAGGTTCTTCTTCCCTGACCTTTCTGCGCTCGCGGCCATGCGGCACATCCTTCAACACATCTGCCACAACAGATATGTCGGATGGACCGACACCGCAACAACCACCAATGATCTGCGCTCCCTCTGCACGCCACCTCAGGGCCTTGTTGGCAAAATCATCCGAACTCATTGACTGGTCGAATTTCCAGCCGGAATCTTCGAATCTGCCGACATTGGGGTAAACCCCCAGAGGCAACGTCGTAAAATCCCTCAGCCACGACAGGGTTCCATCTACCCGGTTGACCGGCAGGCAATTGATCAGTAACGCCTCAACCCCCGTTTTTTCAAGAATTTGAGCCAGCCGTCCAAAGCGGTCTCCCTCGGGACCACCCCAAAGCTGCCCGTGTATACCACAGACTCCCTTGCGACATCGTCTGAAAGAAACCCAGACCGGAAATCCGGAATCGGTCAGTGTACGGATGGCCTCGAAAGTCAGGTTGTCTTCAATCAGCGACAGGGTTTCAAACAGGATAATGTCCGGTGGACTCTCCTGGAATATCCGCAATAAAAATTCCATGGTGGCCTGCTGCTCGCTATTTTCGATCTCCCCTCCAATGCTGAACGCAACCACGGCACTCTCTTCCCGATTCTGTTCAGCGATTGCCTGCCTTGGCAATTCGATCGCGGTTCGAGCCAGATCCATCCAATGAATCGGATTCGGAACATGGATATCGTAATCCGCAGAATAAGAGGGCGCATCCAGAATCGAGTATGTATCGGTAGTCAATATGTGCGCTCCCGCATCCAGATATTGTTTGTGAAGATCGAGTACGGATTGAGGGGCAACGTGCAGTGCATCGAATCCCCAATGAATATCTTCCTTCAGACCCCAGCCTCTGATACCTGCGCGCTGCAGCTCTGTGGCAATAGCGCCATCCAGTATGACGCATTGATCATTTTCGATAAGATTTTTTATATGGTGATACCCTGCAGGATTTTTCATCGGTTGCCCTTAAGTCGTCGTATATTGTTTTCTGCCCAGGCGGTCAATCCTCCCTTCATCCTGGCAACCCTGTCCAGACCATGTCTCTTCAGCAGGACCACACCCTGGGCGGAGAGAATACCTGAATTGCATACTACTATAAACGATTGATCCGGCTTTAAATCCGCAGCATTCGACAGCAACTGGCTTAACGGAATGTTTATCATGCCGGGAATACAATCCCTTGAATCCATGGTTTCGCTTTCTTCCCTGACATCCACAATCTGCACCTGATCGATGTTTTCATTGACCCAATCAGGATCGACTTCTTCTATACCGGCAAAAGTATGGTGCAATGGCGCCCATGACGAAGAATCCGGGATTAATTGACAATCGTCTATTTTGCCGCTTTGCAGGTTTGCCGGTACCGCCTGATCAATCTGATCAGGATGGGGTAAATGAAGATTATTCATGTACTCGACAAAGTCTTTTTCGTTGGACCCGGCGCCACAACGAAGGTTGAATGTTTTCTCTTCGAGCACCGAGGTGACCGTCCTTCCTGAGTAATCATGTGCAGGCCACAGTAAAGTGGAGTCAGGCAGAGTGAAAATTTTTCCTGAAATCGAGCGATACATCGAAACCGGATCGCCCTGCTGAAAATCGGTGCGGCCCGTCCCTCTGACCAGCAGGCAATCACCGGTAAAAGCCATGCTCTGATCATCCAGGACCAGAGTCATGCAACCATCAGTATGCCCCGGAGTCAGCCGGATTTCAACGAATCGTGAACCGAATTCGATACGCCTGCCTTCCCCGCAATAGAGATCAGCTTTGCGAACATGACTATGCGACGAAATAGCGATGTCTGCACCGAGATGTTGCTTGAACAGCCATGCCGAGGTGATATGGTCAGCATGAACATGGGTGTCGATGCTATACTTCAGATCCAGTCCAAGCTCATGTACCAGCGAACTGTCGCGATGGAAGTTATCCAGGACCGGATCAATGATGATCCCCTGTCGGGCGGCTTCATCTGCCAACAGATAGGTGAAGGTGGAAGATTCCGCATCGAATAGCTGTCTGAAAATCATGATGTTATTATCACGGCATGTCTGAACACAGGTACGGGTTACGATTCTACCCCAACACACAAAAAAATAAGCAGTATCAGATAGAACCTGTAGACATGACATTTGATTAAATGAAACTCAAACCCCTGTCTGAAACGCCCGAACACAAAATCTATGACGCAGTGATCATAGGGGGCGCCGTGATCGGTTCATCCGTGGCCTGGTTTCTGTCTGCAAACCGGGATTTCAATGGCAGGGTTCTGGTGGTGGAAAAGGACCCGACCTATCAGTGGTGCTCGACTGCACACACCAACAGTTGTATTCGCCAGCAGTTTTCAAACGAAATCAACATCCGGATTGCCCAGTTCGGGGTCGGGTTTCTGAAGTCTTTCCGGGAAAATCTTGGCGGAGATGCAGAAATTCCAGAAATCAGATTGCAGAGTTTTGGCTATCTGTTGCTGGCAAACAACGAGAAAATGGCGCAGGTTCTACGCGAAAACCAGTTATTGCAAGCATCCTGTGGAGCGGGAACACAGATCATGTCCCGCGATCAGATAGCAGAAGCATATCCATTTTATAATCTGGATGACATCATCCTCGGCAGCCATAATCTGAAAGACGAGGGTTATTTCGATGGCAGCTCCATGTTTGACTGGTGGCGTCGCAAGGCGCAGGAAAATGGTGTCGAATACATTACCAATGAGGTAGTCGGGATTGCCTGCAATGGCAACAGGGTTGAAAGCGTCACTCTGAAATCAGGCGAAATGATCGGTGCAGGTACGATCGTGAATGCCTCCGGGCCGCGGGCAGGGGTCACTGCAAAAATGGCGAATATGGATTTGCCGGTTGAAGCAAGACGCCGGTATACCTATATTTTCGATGCGCAGACCCCTTTACAATGCGACCTGCCGCTGACCGTGGACCCATCAGGGGTACATGTCAGAACGGACGGAGGTTATTACATGTGCGGCTGCCCCCCTGACGAAGACCCGGCAGTCGCATTCGATGACTTTGAAATGGATCATTCAATATGGGAAGAAAAACTCTGGCCTGCCCTCGCCACCCGTATTCCTGCGTTCGAATCAATCAAGGTTATCAATTCATGGGTCGGTCACTATGCCTTCAATACCCTGGATCAAAACGCCATTATCGGGCCGCACCCTGAAGTGGACAACTTCATTTTTGTGAATGGCTTTTCCGGCCATGGCTTGCAGCAGTCACCGGCGATGGGGCGGGGCGTATCTGAAATAATTACCTATGGTGAATTCAGGGAACTCGACCTGTCTGATCTGAGCTATCAACGGGTGCTTGACAATCGACCGTTCCTTGAAAAAGCAGTGATCTGAATCAGAACATCCCTGCCTACAAAGCATCTACATTCAGTTCCCCGGTGCGAATCCGTACCGCCTTGTCCAGATCATAAACAAAAATCTTGCCGTCACCAAGTTTTCCGGTTTGCGCGGCTCCGACAATAGCCTCAACCACCTTGTCTTCTATCGAATCCTCCACCGCCACTTCCAGTTTCACTTTCGGCACAAAATCCACAATATATTCTGCACCCCGGTATAATTCGGTATGCCCCTTCTGTCTTCCGAAACCCTTGAGTTCGGTCACAGTCATCCCCTGTACACCGACCTCGGACAGGGCGTCCCTGACTTCATCGAGTTTGAATGGCTTGATAATTGCGGTAATCAGTTTCATTTTAATATCGCAGGTTTAATCCTGTTGGTATTTGTAAATATCATACTATACCGGTATCCTGTCAGGAGTAAATTATCTGTCCTTGACTCACCTCGAAAGTTCCTCACCGGAAACACCCACCTGGACAATACGTGGCTTGTCGACTCCTGCTGCACCGACATATTTGAACAGTGCACCATCAAGCTCGCGCTTTTGTACTTTCTGAACCACAACGGATTTGCTGCCTTGAAGAAGCGCTGCAAAGGGCGCTGCCTGCGTATCCCCATCCACGTCTGTGGGAAAAGTAAATGTCGTGCCGTGGATGTTGCTGAATTCAATTCGGCCCTGTTCGTCGCTGATCCAGAATTCTGAAATAACCGAATTTTCTGCTACATCTGCAAGTACAGCATTGATTGCCTCAGAACTCATCCCCGCCTTGAGTGCAGCATCAATGAAATGGGCGGTCAGCATGGCCTCAGCTGCCATATGCCTGGAGGCGGTCTCCTCTGGTGACGACGTATCATCAGCCATAGCTCCTTCGTACAGCATGAAACATACACAAATACTCGCAGCCATCAGAATCTTTCGCATCACGTAATCTCCCAAATTTATACATTCAATCATCACCAGCAAGAGAACCCGTGTACATACAACCTGCTGATTGCTCGGTGAAAATGGCGCGCCCGGAGAGATTCGAACTCCCGACCTCCTGGTTCGTAGCCAGGCACTCTATCCAACTGAGCTACGGGCGCAGATGAAAATGCAGATCAGCGATGCACCCTAATGAATTTAAAGGTCAAATTCAATAGATATCCAATTATTTTTTTCATTGTACGAAGCAGTCACTGGGCGATGAACGGAACCCTTCATGTTATATTCGCGGCATGTTTGAACAAAGGACAAATCGACTGCGCGAAAGGTTGGGTGAAAACAATATCGACCTCGCAATTATCAGCGATGACGACAGTGTGTATTACTACACAGGCTACTATGACTATCTTCACATGGAGTTTGGCCGACCCACGCTGTTGCTTGTTCCTGCAGACGGAGAAAGCGTGTTGATTACCCCGATCCTGGATGCCGGTATGGCGTTCGACCATGCAAGGGTTGATTGCATCGAGGCATGGAATGACGGGGTTCCGGGGGAATGGCAGCAATACCTTCATAACGGGATCAAGGGCAAACAGAATATCGCCATCGATAAGTATCAGATGTCGGCGGTCGTTCGCGAGTATTTGAACTCGTTGATCGGCGACCGGCAGACTGTTGACGTAACCCCGATCATCTCTGAAATGCGAATGATCAAATCCGAAGTGGAACTGATGCTCGCACGACACGCCGGTCAGGTTGCGAACGCAATGATGGAGGCGGGCAAAGAAGCAATCGGGCATGGCGTGGCTGAATATGAGGTGGCGCTGGCCACTACTGCCGCAGGCACGAAAACAGCCTCAACACTCCTTGCAAAATACTACGACGACTCAAAAATGTCCCCCAGCATCCATTTTCTTCAGATCATGGCCTCCGGGGATCAAATCACCCGCACCCACCATCGCGCCTCAAACCGGATAATGAGCTACGGGGAACCTGTATTCCTGTGCTTTTGTGGCATGACCAACTTTCATCGCTTCAAGCTGGGATTTGATCGCACCTTCTGGATTGGGGAAATCAAGGACCCATTTCAGGAAAAGATTTACCAGGTGGCGGTGGATAGCCAGGCGGCCGCATTGAAAGTGCTGCGCGCCGGCGTTTTGGCAGAAGATGTCCATGCGGCCTACGCCGAGGTGATCCAGTCTGCGGGCTATGATTTTCCTTTTCGCTGCGGTCGCGGGACAGGATTCAGTTTCCTGGAAAGACCCCAACTGGTGACCGGAGACAAAACCGTTTTACAGTCCAATATGGTTCTGGCTGTGGATGGTTCAGTCAGCGTCGGATCGTTCAGGGCACAGGTCGGAGACAGTTTTATAGTCACTGACAATGGCTCAGAGGCGTTGACCCACCACTCAAAATCCATTGAACAGGTAATTATTCACTAAAACTCTACTTTCATCAAAATATAAAATGCCTTCACTTTTACCCGACCTTGATCCGGATGGATTACTTGAATATTCCGTAGTATTTACTGATCGTTCGTTGAACCACATGTCAGGCAGCTTTCAGGGCGTAATGAATGGGATATCAAACACATTGAGAGAGGTTTATCAGGCGGAAACCGCCATTCTTGTCCCGGGTGGTGGTACCTACGGCATGGAGGCAGTCGCCCGTCAGTTTGCCCATGACAAAAACTGCCTGGTCATTCGTAATGGATTTTTCAGTTATCGATGGACCCAGATTTTTGAAATGGGAAACATTCCCTCGAGGCATACTGTGCTGAAGGCGGCCATGACCGACAGTGCGCCTCAATCTCCTTTCGCACCTGCTTCGGTTGATTCTGTGGTAGAGACTATACTGAGTGAAAAACCTGATCTTGTATTCGCGCCTCACGTGGAAACATCTGCAGGGATGATCCTTCCGGATGATTACCTGAAAAAGGTATCCAACGCAGTTCACCAGATCGGCGGATTGTTCGTGCTGGATTGCATTGCATCAGGGGCAATGTGGGTGGACATGAAAACCATCGGTGTAGATATCCTGATCAGCGCCCCGCAGAAAGGATGGAGCGCATCCCCCTGCGCTGGTCTCGTCATGCTGAACGATAACGCGTTAGCGATACTCAACCAGACATCAAGCAGCAGCTATTCGTGTGATTTGAAGAAATGGCATCAGATCATGCAGGCTTATGTCAATGGAGGTCATGCCTATCATGCCACCATGCCGACGGATTCTCTGGTTGGTCTGCGGGACGCAATGAATGAATTGCGGGAATCCGGATTTGAAAATAGCAGGATTGCCCAGATTCAGTTGGGCCGGCGAGTGCGTGAGCTATTACAGGACAAAGGCTTCAAAAGCGTGGCAGCACAAGGCTTTGAGTCCCCTGGTGTCGTGGTCTGCTATACCCGCGATGCTGACGTGCATAATGGCAGCAAGTTCGCCGCCAACGGATTGCAGATCGCAGCGGGCGTACCGTTGATGTGTGACGAGCCCGATGACTTCAGAACATTCAGGCTGGGATTGTTCGGTCTCGACAAACTCAAGGACATTGAGCGAACCGTCGAAAACCTGGCTAATGCACTCGACAGGATAGCCTGACAAGATACTGAAGAGCAGCCTGACGGCTGTTCTTCACTGGATTGTATTCTCTATACGCCGTAAACGGGTCTGGGCAGAAATCGTTACATTATGTCCAGGGAACCTGACAAGAATATCCCGAAAAATTTCCGCCGCCTCGTCATAGGCGCCAATGTCGTACTGGATATATCCTGATTTTAATAGCGCTTCGGGTACCCGTTGACTATCCGGATAGCTACCCACTACGGTTCGAAATCCGTTCAGGGCGTGCTCAAATTCACGATTGACATAGTATGCTTCCGCCAGCCAGTACCAGGCATCATCGGCAAGTTGACTGGTCGGCCAGGTAGTGACAAATTGTTGGGCCGCGAGAATAAAATCCTGATATCGGCTTTGTTTCAGTAATTCATATGCCTGGTCGTATTCATTCTGTTCTTCCAGGGAAACCGTTGCCGGACTGGCAGTCGATGACGGTACGTCTGAACCCGGGACGTCCGTATCTGCCAGATTCTCACCTGGGATCAGCGGGGTCTGATCAGAACCATCCACCACAAGCACGCTGGTGACAGGTGTTGCGGAGTCTCCTTCAGCGTCGGTTGACGGGCCGATCATGCCCCACTCCTCTTCACTTGACTCCCCTTCACTTGTCCCGGAAGTTCCAGTACCCTCTCCAGTCATTCCCCCTGTGGCAATCAACGTTTCAAGCCGGTCGTTTATTGCCCGCTGATTTCGTTCGATATCAAGTAGACGCCGGTCAACATCCTGATATAAATCCTGCCGACGGCGTTTATTGTTTTCAGACTCGAACTGAAGTTCTTCGACCGAATTTCTGATCAATTTCAATTCGTCCCTGATTTCCATCAACTGGGACAGGGCTTTTAGAATCTCCTGGTTTTGCGGTGCAGGCTGAAGCTGCTCGACAACTTCCGTCGTATCTGCCTGAGTGAGGGTGGATGTGGGAGCCGTAACGGGGGCGGGTGAGTCAATCCCGACAGGGCTGTTATCGGGGACGGGAGTAGTAGCGGGAACAGGCACACAACCTGCCATCAGGAAAACGGCAACGGATACCGATAATAAATTTCTGGTCATGATCATTTCAGAATTCGATTTACTCATTTGCCATGGTGGTTTATGCCTGGACAGGCCTGAAGCCAGGACCATTCAACCCGTTAGCACTTTAGTTAACAATTCTTTACTGGTAGAGAATTTCAACGCGGCGATTCAAACTCCAGGCGTCATCATCACTACCCAGAGAAACCGGTCTTTCTTCACCATAGGAAATAGCCTGGATAGTACCTGCACCTACCCCTAATGCCTTCATCAGAGTTGCCACTGATTGAGCACGGTCTTCACCTAACGACAGGTTATATTCCCTGGTGCCCCGTTCATCCGCATGACCTTCCAGGATAACCGCTGTCCCGGGCGCACTGCTGAGATATTGAGCATGTGCCTGAACTATGGCCTCACTTTCCGTGGTCAGACTGCTGCTGTCGTAGTCGAAATAGATGACCCTCTGATTCAACAGATTATTGGTTTGATCGACTTCAACGACTCCTTCATCCAGACCTGTTCCTTCAAGTGAGTCATCACCATCCAAACCTGTTGTACCAGCTTCACCAGCTTCCCCGGTGACAACAGTGACTGGTTCTGCAATTACGCCATCTTCCACAGCCACCTTGGGTCCAGCACACGCAGCCAGCGCGGAAACGACAATGAATATGGTTACAAAGGTTAGCGGGTTACGCATCATTAATTTCCTCTAAATCTTACGGGTGAATGGAGACCAGGCTGGTTCTCTTATTGATAAACCACCCTGATAACTAAGAATTTGTTGTACCTGACCGTCTGCTGAAACTGTGGCCAGTACGTTTTTCCCTTTTTGTTTTGTCGCATATATTATAACGTCCCCATTGGGGGCGAATGACGGAGATTCATCATCCCTGGAATCAGTCAACTCCTGAATTGTTCGAGTTTCAGTTGAGTATATCCCAACTTTATAACCATTGCCCTGATTGGTAATCATAACGATGGATTTTCCGTCCGGTGAAAAAGATGCGTTGGCATTATAGTCGCCCTGGAATGTCAGTCGCCGGGCCGGGCCTCCGGCTGCGGGCATTTGATAGATCTGTGGACCACCGGCCCGTCCGGAGGTAAATATGATCGAATTCCCGTCAGGCGACCAGGAGGGCTCGGTATCGATGGCAGTATGTCGAGTCAGTCTGCGTAGTTTTCCCCCTGTGAAGTCATAAATATAGATCTCTGAGTTTCCATCCCTGGAAAGCGTCAGTGCCAGCATACTGCCATCAGGAGACCACGCCGGGGCACTATTCAGACCTTCAAACGTGGCCACACGATCGCGCTTTCCGGTGCGAAGACTTTGAGCAAAGATCATTGAATGCCGGTCTTCGAATGACACATAGGCGAGACGACTGCCATCAGGCGACCAGGATGGGGATAATATGGGATATTTTGATTCAAGGATCGTCTTTGCATTCCATCCATCGGAATCCGCCACCTGGAGAAAATACTCTCGATCAACGTCTGTATCCCGTACGGTGACAAATGCGAGCTGGGTATCAAAGGCCCCCGCTCTTCCAGTCAGTGTCTGATAGATGATATCGCTTATCTGATGGGAGAGTTTGCGTATCTGTTTGGCTTTGACAGTATACCTGTGACCCACCACCTGGACTCCCTGAAACACATTGACCAACCGGAATCGAACTTCGTATTGATCATTTCCAAGAAAAATCACCTTGCCAACCACCAGCGCTTCGGATTTGATCAATCGCCAGTCCTTGAAAAGGATTGACTCGAGATCATGGGGCATACTTAAAAAACTGGAACGCGGCACTATTTCAAATCGACCGCTTAATCCGAGGTCCGATTCAATGATATCCGCGGGTTGTTGAACTCCGGGGCTCACCCCTTCCAATGAAAATGGCACGATGGCAATCGGAATACTTGCTGTGGTGGGGGCAGTAATCTCAATGGTGAATACCGCCGCTGAAGGCATCGAAAACCCGATCATTAACAATGCAAAACATGAGATCACTGACTTCTTCAGTAATTTCATGGAACTGTCAACCACCCGGATTGAATAAAAAATTAAATTCAGAGATATATTCATAATACCTGGGATCTGTTGGAAACGGTAATGGCGATGCTCTTTTGATGGCCCATTCTGCCGACTCATCGAAAGAACGATCCCCACTGCTTTTTATCACATTTGCCGATTGAACATCACCATTCCGGCCTACTTTTACTCGAATCAGAGCTTTTAATCCGTGTCCACCGGTTATACGCCACTTGTCTTCCACCGCCGTCGCGATTTGGTTGAACAGGGCTTGCAACGCTGTAGCCGCCTCCTTCTGGATACGCTCACGCTGCAACCTGTCTTTCAATTCCTGTTCTTGTCTGGCCTTCTCTTCTGCTTCCAGCCTTTTCTGCTCATCCAGCCTTCTTTTCTCTTCTTCTCTCTTTTTCTCTGCTTCTAACCGCTTCTTCTCCTCCAACTTTCTTTTCTCATCCTCCAACCGCTTTTGTTCCTCCAGTTTCCTTTTCTCCTCTTCCAGCCGTTTTTGTTCCTCCAGGCGCTTCTGTTCTTCTATCCGTTTCTGCTCCTCCAATTTCTTTTGCTCTTCCTGCTTCCGTTTCTCCTCCTCCAGCCGTTTTTGTTCCTCCAGCTTTCTTTTCTCCTCGGCCAGCCGTTCCTCCTCCAGCTTCTTCTGTTCTTCCTGCTTCCTTTTCTCCTCCAGACGCTTCTGTTCTTCTATCCGTTTTTGCTCCTCCAATTTCTTTTGCTCTTCCAGCTTTCTTTTCTCCTCGGCTAGCCGTTCCTCCTCCAGCTTCTTCTGTTCTTCCTGCTTCCGTTTCTCCTCCTCCAACCGCTTCTTCTCCTCCAGTTTTCTTTTCTCCTCGGCCAGCCGCTTTTGTTCCTCCAGACGCTTCTGTTCTTCTATCCGTTTTTGCTCCTCCAATTTCTTTTGCTCTTCCAGCTTTCTTTTCTCTTCTTCCTGTTTTTTTTCCTCCGCTTCTTTCTTTATACGAGCCGCTTCCAGTGTTTCAAGTTTCTTTATTTCCTCCTCCTGTTGTTTTCTGAGCTTCTCCAAATCCTCAGCAAGTTTCTTCTTTTCCGAGATCCTTTCTTCCTGAGCCTTCACCTGTTCGTTTATTTCCTCTATTGAAATTGCCTGAGCCTGAATTGGCTCCACTACTCCGCGCTCTAATTCAGTATCTGAAAGCGGCCAAAAGAACCCGACGATCAGTGAGGCAATCAGAACACCATGTATCACGGTGGTAAACAGTGCCGCTCGTGCAATGTAAACAATTCGCCGAAGATTTTGTTTCATTCCACTGTCTTGCAGTCTTGAATGTGCTCCGGTCAGGATTCAGGCGGGTCAGTGACCAGACCCACAGACTCAACACCCGCTTTTTGCAACAGCACCATGGCTTGCATCACAAAGGTGTACTCTGCTGCACCATCCCCCCTTATCACAAAAGGCAGTTCCGGGTTTCTTGCCAGCACCGCTCTGGCTTTCAGTTCAATTTCGCGCTCCGAGGCAATTTCCTGTTCATCATCGTTGATATAGTAGTTCCCATCGGCATCGACGGTTACGACAAAGGGCTCTTCACTGTCGTTTTCCATGGGCTCGGCTGCGGCTTTGGGTAACTCAACGGTGACTCCGGTACTCAACAACGGTGCGGTCACCATGAATATAATCAGCAATACCAGCATCACATCGATATAAGGTACAACATTGATTTCCGAAATCATGCGTTTTGTCCGACGTTGGCTGATGTAATTCATTCCGACGATCCCCCTACATCCTGGCGATTGACAATACTCAGGAATTCTTCAATGAACACTTCGTAGCGACCGCTTAGTCTTTCAGCGGTATTGGCAAACTTGTTATAAGCGATCACTGCTGGAATCGCCGCAAACAATCCCATTGCTGTAGCGATCAATGCTTCGGCAATGCCCGGCGCAACCGTAGCAATGGTAACCTGCTGCATCCCGCTCAAGGCCTGGAATGAATGCATGATCCCCCACACGGTGCCGAACAACCCCACATACGGGCTGATTGATCCCACCGTGGCAAGAAATGGCAAATGTTGTTCAATACTCACCATTTCCCGGCTTAGCGCCACCCGCATTGAGCGATGCACTCCATCAACCATGTCTGACCGATGGACGTTCTGCTTTTTGGCCAGTCTGTTGAATTCACGGAATCCGGCCAGAAAAATATTGGCTATTCCCTCGGGTTCCCGTTGCCCAACCCAATATCGGTAGATTACCTTCATCTCCCCCCAGGACCAGAACTGGTCCTCGAACTCGTCTGCAACGTTATTCCAGCGTTTGAAAGAAGTTCTCTTGCGTTCAATCATGTACCATGAAGTTACAGAAGCGCCAAGGAGTAACAACATCACCATCTGTACCGGCCAACTGGCGCCCAGGATCAGGGACAAAAGGGAGCTATTGGCATGTATCGTGCTTTCTACGTTCATAGGCTGACAGGTTAATATTCGTTATAATATATTTTACTCATGAACCGGGTCTGAACAGTCATCATCCGGGGATAATTCCTGTTGGTCGCTGGTCGCTTCTCTCGGCATTCTCAATCCCATGTGTTGCCATGCATTTCTGGTTACCACACGCCCCCGTGGTGTCCGCATAAGATATCCCTGCTGAATCAGGTAAGGCTCGACAACATCTTCAAGGGTGCCGCGCTCCTCTCCGATCGCTGCAGCAATACTGTCGATTCCCACTGGTCCACCGTCAAATTTCTGCATGATCGACAGCAACAGATTCCGGTCAAGCAAATCCAGTCCTGATTGATCCACTTCTATCATATCCAGTGCAGCATTGGCGATATCTTCCGTCAGATTGCCATCACCCTTGACCTGGGCATAATCCCGAACCCGTCGCAACAACCGGTTCGCAATTCGTGGCGTACCGCGAGAGCGCATCGCAATCGCCTTTATGCCGTCCGGTTCATGTTGTACATTCAAAAGTCCGGCGGACCGCTCAACAATCCGGGTTAATTCTTCAGTCGTATAAAACTGCAATCGCTGGACGATACCGAACCGGTCCCGCAAGGGTGATGTCAGCAATCCCGCCCGGGTGGTTGCACCGACCAGAGTAAAGGGAGGCAGGTTCAATTTGATTGCCCTTGCTGCGGGGCCTTCGCCGATCATGATATCGAGATGATAATCTTCCAGCGCAGGATACATAATCTCTTCAATAGCGGGATTCAATCGATGAATTTCATCAATAAAGAGCACATCTCCGGCTTCCAGATTGGTCAGTATCGCCGCCAGATCACCCGCTTTTTCCAGTACCGGTCCGGATGTCTGACGCAGATTTGCACCCGTTTCTTCGGCAATAATATGCGCCAGGGTGGTTTTCCCGAGGCCGGGTGGGCCAAACACCAGAACATGATCCAGCGCTTCCTCCCTGTACTTCGCCGCCTTAATGAATATGTCCAGTTGCGCTTTGGTGCTGGTTTGTCCGACAAACTCTTCCAGTCTGGATGGACGCAGACTGCGTTCGAGCATTCGCTCCCGAGCGGAATCATATTGCTCGCTCTGAGATAACAATGGGTTAAATTCAGTCATCTATTTGTCAAATACTGCAATGCATTCCTGATCAGATCATCGCGTTTTTCGCTTTGATCCCTGACCGACTGAACCGCACGACTGGCCTCTGCGGGCTTGTAACCAAGCGCTATCAATGCACCCACAGCATCCTGTACCGGATTATCCTGGTCTGCCGGTTTGCGAGGCGACCCCGCAGATAAACCCTTGCCTTCCAGCGATTCGACGCGATCCCGCATGTCGATAATTATTCTCTCTGCGGTCTTTTTGCCAATCCCCGGCACCCGTGTCAGAGTGACAGCGTCTTCATGCTGGATACAGATAATAAACTCGTTTGTCGTCAGCGTGGACAGGATAGCCAGCGCCACCCGTGGACCCACTCCGTTGATTTTCAGCAGATTGCGAAAAAGCTGTCGTTGGTTCTGATCTGAAAAACCATACAAAAGCTGTGCATCTTCGCGCACCACCAGATGGATATACAGTGCCACCTCTGTCGCCCCGGTCTCGTTGGACAAGTCATAAAATGTCGACATCGGCGCCTCGACCTCGTAGCCGACGCCTTTGACATCAAGTAACAGGAACGGCGGTTGCATTTGCAACAACTGTCCTTTCAGAAATCCAATCACAGGGCAGCCAGTACTGTATTCAATCCGTTCATAATGTTACGTGCAGTTTTTCCTGTGTCCGGGCAGTGTGAATATGACAGATCGCGCAGGCCAGGGCATCTGCCTCATCCGGTCCAGGCATTCGCGTCAGACCGAGCAATACCCGCACCATGTACTGCACCTGTTCTTTCTTTGCATTGCCTGAACCGACCAGGGCGCGTTTTACCTGTAATGCACTATACTCGAAAACGGCTCGATCAGCATTAACCGCAGAACAAACAGCGCTGCCTCTGGCCTGTCCCAGAACCAGTGCAGAATTGGCGTTATTGGCAACAAACACCTGTTCTACTGCAACCAGATCTGGCTCATACTGCGTGATCATATCCTGCACGCCCTGATAAATCTGACCCAATCGTAAGGGAAGCGGCTCGTTACCCATTCGGATGCAATGATGTGCAACAGGGCGCAGTCGATCATTGATCGCTTCAACAACGCCAAGCCCTGTATTTCGGGAACCCGGATCGATTCCCAGTACCCGCATTACTCTACCTCGCTTCCGTTGAAACTGGCGTTGGTAAAAACATCCTGAACATCGTCCAGATCTTCCAGAGCATTGATCAGTTTCATCACCTTCTCGACATCCTCTCCCTGTACTTCGATTTCTATCGAGGGTCGCTGGATCAATTCAGCCATTTCTGCCCGCAGTCCCGCGTCTTTCATCGCCTGCCGGGCTTCGTGAAAATCTTCCGGCAGTGTTACCACCTCAATGATTCCGTCTTCACTCTCAATATCTTCCGCGCCTGCTTCCAGGGCCACACCCATGATTTCTTCTTCATCTTCCCCATTTGAAAACACGATGGAACCGACTTTACTGAAAATCCAGGCGACCGACCCATCCGTTCCAAGATTCCCACCATGTTTGGTGAAGGCATGGCGGACTTCACTGACTGTCCTGTTTTTGTTGTCTGTGGCGCACTCCACCAAAACGGCGACCCCTTTGGGACCATAACCCTCATAACGGATTTCGACGATATCGTCCCCTTCCAATGCGCCAGAGCCGCGTTTTACCGCACGATTGATGGTATCCCAGGTCATGTTGCCGGCCAATGCCTTGTCAATTGCTGCCCGCAATCTCGGATTCGAATCCGGATCGCCCCCGCCCAGCCGGGCCGAGACCGTGATCTCTTTGATCAGTTTAGTGAATATCTTACCGCGTCTGGCGTCCTGGGCTGCTTTTCGGAACTTGATATTGGCCCACTTGCTATGCCCTGCCATCGATGATCCTTCCCGACTTTGTTCTTTGATGCCCAAGGCAGAACCTGGACCTGTAACTGGTTTCAATCATGGGTATGATAGTATCATAAACACCGGAAACATCCTTTCCTGCTGTCAGTTCAGGAAGCAACAAACATGCAAATGAGAATCTGAATCCGGACTTCAACAAAATTGAACATGAATTCAACCGAAAACCGTTCTCTGGTGGTACTGCCATACGATCAGGCCTGGCCGAAGCTGGCTGCGGAGCCGGTGTATGCCGGTGACCGCGCGGCAATACTCGGACAGGTAACTCTGGCCGAGGGCGCACGGCTTGGCAACCAGTCCGTGCTTCGCGCCGATGGCCATTACATTCGGGTCGGACGCAACTTTCACCTGGGCTCCCGCGGCACAGTCCATATTGTTGATGAAATTTATCCCGCGATCATTGGCCATGATGTCAGCGCCGGTGAAAACGCTGTGATCCATGCCTGCGAGATTGGCGACGAGTGCATAATCGGGCATGGCGCTACAGTACTCGACGGATCGGCGTTGGCTTCAGGCACGGTTCTCGCGCCCGCATCGGTAGTCTATCCACGCTCCCAACTTACGGGCGGATGGTTGTATTCAGGGTGCCCTGCCAAGCCGGTCCGGCCACTTGCGTCCGGTGAACTTGAGAGCGAACATGTCCGTATCCGTACAGCTCTGCCGACAGCCAATCAACCGGGTTCAGAGATCCAACGAACCGGTGTCGGCACATCCGTTGCAGGCGAACCCTTTATCGGATGCACGGCAGATATCTCGGGAATGATCTGCGCCGAACCCGATGTCAGTATCTGGTATGGCTGCCACTTTGACGCCGGCCACAAAATAATCATTATCGGGACAAGAACCAACATCCAGGATAACACAACGGTTGTTTGCATTGAACGTGATGTCGTGATTGGTGAAGATGTGACCATTGGTCACAACGTATCTCTGACCGATTGCACTATCGGCGCCAACTCCCTGATCGGGATCAGTGCGTCGGTAGCCCGTGATACCGTGGTCGAAGGCGACGTTTTGCTGGCAGCAGGCGCACAAACCGAGCCAGGCCAATTATTGGAAAGCGGCTGGTTATGGGCAGGACAACCGGCCCGCCGCATTACCCCGCTCAACCAGGCCAAACGCAACATGATGGCGCAAATCATTCCAATCTACTGTCTGTATACACAGCACTTCAAGCAGTCTCAAAAGGAGTTCGGAAAATCAGGTACGGCGCCTTAGAACCGGATCTGGCTGGGACCCCAGTCCCGGTTTTTTAATTTTCAGGCCGAGATCCCGAAGCTGTCCGGCATCCACATTATTGGGCGCTTCAGTCAACAGGCAGGTCGCTTTCTGGGTTTTCGGGAAGGCAATGACCTCACGAATCGACTCCACCCCTGTCATCATCGCCACCAGTCGATCTATACCGAAGGCAATGCCGCCATGGGGCGGAGCGCCATATTTGAGACCATTGAGCAGGAAACCGAATTTTTCCCTGGCTTCCCGGTCATCGATGCCCAGCAGATTGAAAATTTTTTCCTGCAGGTCAGACCGATGAATACGAATCGAACCACCGCCAATTTCTCTGCCATTCAATACCATGTCATAAGCGCGTGACAGCATCCGGCCGGGATCCCGGTCTGACAGGTCGTCCTCTTTTGGAGAGGTGAACGGATGGTGCAACGCCTGCCATCGTTTCTCGTCCTTGTTCCATTCCACCAATGGAAAATCAACGATCCAGACCGGTTTCCAGCCAGGCTCCACCCGGTCGAGATCATGCCCCAGCCTGACCCTGAGTGATCCCAGCGCGGCATTCACGACAGCGGCCTTGTCGGCGCCAAAGAAAATCAGATCGCCGGTTTTGGCGCTGGTACGGCAAATGATACCGTCCAGAGCCTCTTCGGTGAGAAATTTCAGAATAGGCGATTGCAATCCATCGCGACCGGATGAGGCATCGTTTACCTTTATATAGGCCAGTCCTTTGGCGCCAAATTGCCCGACAAATTCAGTGTATTGATCAATCTGCGCTCTCGACAAACCATTTCCGCCAGGCACAAGCAATGCCGCAATGCGACCTTCGGGATCATTGGCCGGACCGGAAAACACCTTGAACTCAACTGTCTTCATCAGATCGGTCAAATCGGTCAGTTCCAGGTCGATTCGCAGATCCGGGCGATCAGTTCCATAACGTGATACAGCCTCATGGTAACTCAACCTTGGCAGGGGATTCGGCAATTCAACCTTGAGTGTTTTCTTGAAACAGCGTCTGATCAGTTGCTCCATCATCTGCATTATCCCGTTCTCGTCCATGAACGAGACTTCGATATCAAGCTGGGTAAATTCAGGCTGTCGGTCAGCCCGCAGGTCTTCATCCCGGAAGCAACGGGCAATCTGAAAATAACGTTCGAACCCGGATACCATCAGCAATTGCTTGAATAGCTGCGGTGACTGTGGGAGAGAAAAGAACGCCCCCGGATGGGTTCGGCTCGGCACCAGATAATCCCGCGCTCCTTCAGGCGTCGACCGGGTCAGGACAGGCGTTTCGATTTCCACGAAATCGCGCTTTTCGAGGAACTTCCGCAAAGTGGAAATTATCTTGTGACGGAAACGTATGGTGCGCTGCATGGCCGGGCGCCGCAGATCGAGAAAGCGGTACTTGAGACGGGTTGCTTCGCCGATATCATCCTCATCCAACTGGAATGGCAGGGGTTCGCAACGATTGAGCAATTCAATACTGTCTGCCACGATTTCAATCTGCCCGGTGGACAATTCCTGATTCACTGTGCCCTCGGGTCGCAGACGAACCTGACCTGTAACCGATACTACAAATTCGTTTCGTGACTTGTCCGCAATTTCAAAAGGAGCCGGATGATCAGGATCAGCAACAACCTGAACATGGCCGGAACGATCCCTGAGATCAATAAAAATGACCCCGCCATGATCCCGTCGATTCAACACCCAGCCGGTTACTGAAACCGTCTCGTCAATATTGGAGGGTTTCAGTTTTCCACAAAGATGGGTTCGCATGTCGTCGCTGGCAAATGATGTACAGGGAGAATTCCGGGGACGGCAAGATCAGGCTGTAGCGGAAACGTCGGAGCTCTTGCCGCCAGTGGAGTTCATGCTGTCTGAATTTTTACTGTCGGATTTACCCGGGATTTCGCCGTTTTTGTCTTTGGGCGTCTCCCTGCCTGTATCCGACCGCTTGCCGTCAGCAGATTTTTCTTGCCTTTTACCGTTGTCTTTGAAATCAGTTTCGTACCAGCCCGTACCCTTCAATCGAAATGCCGCTGCCGAAACCAGCTTCCTGAGAGTGGCTTCATTACACTCGGGACAATACACAAGAGGGTCGTCAAATATTTTCTGAAGTACTTCGAGCCGATGGTCGCAATAACGGCATTGATATTCGTAAAAAGGCATTGGAACAGGTATTTCTGGTGTATAAATTTGAGGCGTGCATTGTATAGCAAATTGAATTGCATTTTCGTAAAAAATCTACCTGAAACCCTCGAAAACCCTGATTGACCGGTGTATTTGGTGGTCTATCTGTCCTTATCCCGTGCATCACCCACCCAGTCGAGATCCATGTCGTCGCGTTCAATCGGCTGTCCTTCCTTGTCCACGCAATATCGACCAAACACCACGGCCTCATGCACCACAGCATGGCGGCGCATCAGGGTGTGCTCAAACAGCATGCTTCTATGGATTTTGGCGCCGCCCTGAAGATAACAACCGTGCGAAATCCATGTCGGCCCCTGGATTTCGCAGCCAGCTTCAATTCTGGAATTCGAACCGATATAAACCGGCCCTTCGATATAAATATCATCCCAGTCGACATTAACATTCAAACCCGCCCAGACTTGCGGCATTACTTCCGTCCCAGGCATGTCGATACCTCGTACCGAGCCACGCATCATCTGTTGATTGACCATCCAGAAATCATTCACTCGCCCTATGTCCAACCAGTGAAACGTCATATCAATGGCGTTGAATGGTACGCCCTTGTCGATCAGGTCAGGAAACAGGTCAATCCCGATATCATAAAACTTGTCCGCCGGAATCAGGTCGATGATCTCTGGCTCAAAAATATATATTCCGGTATTGACCAGAGTGGATCTGGCTTCTTCAATCGCAGGTTTTTCCTGAAAAGAAGTAATTGTCCCTTTTTCATCGGCAACAACAACTCCATAATCCGACAAACGCCTCCTTTCCATCTGTTTGGTCAAAATGCTGGCTTTAGCTCCGGATTGCCAGTGTTTTCGAATCGCTTTGGTCAGATCCAGATCGATGATCAGATCACCACAGATCACTATAAAGGTATCATCGAAAAATCCTCCATAATCCTGTATTCGCCGAATCCCTCCCGCCGACCCCAGCGACTCCCGAATCAGTTTACCTCCTTCAATATATCCTTCGAAAGAATATCCGATATTCACTCCCCAGCGCCGTCCATCCGTGAAATAAGTTTCAATGGATTCCGACAGGTGGCTGACATTGATCATGATATCGAGGAATTTATGGAGCGCGAGTCGCTCGACCAGATACTCCATGACGGGCTTGCCCAGTACCGGAATCATCGGTTTGGGCATTTCGTAGGAGAGTGGTCGCAGGCGGGTTCCTTTCCCTGCTGCCAGAATCATGGCCTTCATGCTGATTCACCTGGAAATGGACGGGATGTTCTGAAAACCCGATTCTGCCTCATGTCCCGAATGCCTCCCTTGCCTTTTGTAAATCCTGCTCGGTGTCAATCCCCGGGCCAGGGGTCTGCAACGCTTCAACGATACGGATTTTCTCCCCATGCCAGATCACACGCAGTTGCTCCAGCTTCTCCAGGTTCTCAAGCTGGCAATACCCTCTTGCTGCGAATCTCTGGATGTATCCCGCCGAATACGCATAAATTCCAATATGACGCCGCAGCTGATCCTGTGCGTGACTGGCCAGAGCAGAAGTCGACTCACCACGCACCCAGGGAATCGTCGCCCGGCTGAAATAGATTGCATATCCTGATTTATCGCTGACGACCTTGACTACGGAAGGATCGGACACCTCCTCGGGACAAGTCAAGGGAGCGCTGGCCGAGGCCATGACTGCATCACTGTCCTGAACCAGCGCATTGGCAACCTGATTGATCAGGGCCGGAGGCATGTCGAGTTCGTCCCCCTGAACATTGACGATAATTTCGTCCGGAGCAAGACCGAGTATTTCTGAAGCCTCTGCAATGCGGTCGCTGCCGGACGGATGATCACTGGATGTGAGCGTCGATTGACCACCGAAACGCTCAACCGCTGCAACGATACGAGGATCATCCGTCGCCACCACGATATTGCTGGCTTCGCTTTGGCGGCATCTCTCAACAACGTGCTGAATCATGGATTTACCAGCAATCTCAAGCAGTGGCTTGCCCGGCAACCGACTGGACTGGTAGCGTGCAGGGATGATAACGTGGAAAGGGACAGACAACGGGCTTGCCTCGACAGATCTACTTCGTGAAAATGAGTTGATCTATCTGGTCGAATACGCGCGCATCGATTTCAGTGATCGCGGGAACTGCCCATAGATTATTTGCAATCGTCATATTCCTGCATTTTACCGCATCTTTTTCGGTCATGAGAATGATCCCGTCATCGCCGAATTCCAGGTCGGATTCTTCGAACTGATGATGATCCGGGAAAGGATGGCGAACCAGGTCTATGCCGAACTGCTCCAGTTGCCGGAAAAACCGGACCGGATTGCCCACTCCTGCGACTCCATGCACAGGCTCGCCTGTAAATTCAGACAACTGTTTGCGGATACCGCCCGCCAGATTATACGCTTCCAATATCCTCATCGACATCCGGCCGGCATCAGGTATTTCAAACCGGCGGTGTTCACTTGCGCCATTCACCAGCAAAATATTCGCCCGTCTGGTCTGACTGCGAAACTCCCGTAAAGGCCCGGCTGGCAGGCACCAGCCATTACCGTACCCGGCCTGCCCGTCAAGCGCCAGAATATCCAGATCACGTTCCAATGCGTGGTGCTGGAATCCGTCATCGCTGAGTAGGATATCGCATCTGAATTTATCGATCAGACAGACCCCGTTTCTCACTCGCTCCGGACCCGCCACTACCGCAACTCCGGTCAAATCGTAAATCAATTGGGCTTCATCCCCGACCAGCGTGGCAGTGGTTGAATCATTCACTTCTCTGGGCCAGAAAGGGGAATTACCCTTGTAACCCTTGCAGATCACCCCTGGACGGAAGCCCTTGCCCTGGAAATGCCTGACCAGCGACAACACGACCGGCGTTTTTCCACTGCCACCCACCGTCATCCCGCCGACCACTATGACCGGGACAGCAAGAGAGATCCGCTTGAATACTCCGAGGCGATAACATTGCCTCCTTGCCAGCATCAGCAGTCCGTAGACAAGGGACAGGGGGAGCAGCAGGTAATTCAACCATCCCGGGCGTTGCCATCCCTGCTGCAGCTTATCCAGCATTTTCAAAATTGTGGCGATACTGGGTATTGTATAAATGATAGTAATGCCCCTGTTTCGCGAGCAGCGTCTGATGACTCCCGCGTTCCAGAATCCGGCCCTTGTCCAGTACCAGGATCAAATCCGCATTCTCGATTGTGCTCAGTCGATGGGCAATCACCAGAGTGGTTCGATTGCGGATCAGTCGGCCTATCGCATCCTGAATATGTTTTTCCGAGTGGGAGTCGAGGGAAGAAGTCGCTTCGTCGAGGATCAGAATCGGCGCATCCTTGTAGATTGCACGGGCGATGGCAATGCGTTGCCGCTGCCCGCCGGACAAACGGGCGCCATCTTCACCCACAAACGTGTCCAGCCCATCAGCGAAATCATCTGCAAATTCCCGGATGTGGGCGGTCTCGACAGCCGTCATCAACCTGTCTTCGTTGATGCTGTCTCCCCCTCCATACACAATGTTGTTTCTGATCGTGTCTTCAACCAGTATCACCTCTTGGCTGACCATGGCCAGGTTTTCCCTGAGCGATTGCAACCGGATATCCTGCAATAGGTGACCGTCAATGCTTATACTACCGCCGACCGGACTGTAAAACCGCATCAACATCGAAGTAATGGTTGATTTTCCGCTGCCGGATGACCCCACCAGCGCCACCGTTGAACCAGCCTTGATTTCAAAGTTGATATTTTCCAGAACCCGGGATTGGTCACCCGGGTAATGGAATGCAACATCTGAAAATGACACGTTGCCGATGATATCGCGAAGGACAACCCGACCCTCATCCTTTTCCTTGTGCAGGTCAATGGTCTCGAAAACCGATTGCACACCCGCCATGCCTGTTTGTATCACCTCGTTCACCTTGGAAAGGCTTTTGACCGGACCCACTACCATGGTCATGGCCACCAGATAAGAAGTAAATACACCCGGCGTGATTTCGAGAATCAAGGCCAGCCAGATCATCAGAGCCACTCCCGTGCCCATCAAAAAAACGATAATCGGAACAGTGACCGCCAGAATCCCGGCTTTTTTCATGGACTGCTGTCGGTGGCGATTGTTGACCGCGAAAAAGGTTTGCTTTTCGTGGTTATAGGAATTGAATATCTTGACCAGTTTGTGGCCCTGGAATGCCTGTTTGGCGATATTGGTGATATCCCCCATGCTTTCCTGGATACTGTAACTGATTTTCCTGAATCGCCCACTCGTAACTTTCAGGATCAAAAAGGTAACCGGAAGTATGGCTATGAATATGACCGACAATTCCCAACTCAGATAGAACAACAGGGACAATAGAAATACCGCTTTGAGGACATCCCGGACCAGAACCCGAAAGACATCCGAACTCGCTCGCGCAACCTGCTCCACATCGTAGGTCAATCGGGAGACCAGCCCGCCACTCGATTGCTTGTCGTAAAATTCGGTGGGTACATAAATCAACTGCTCGAACATCTTCTGCCGCAAATCCTGAATGATCTTCCTTGATACCCAGTTGGTGCAGTAAACATCAATGAAATCTCCCAGCGCCCGGCCGAAAGCAATGGCCACCAGCAACAGCGGAATAAACCGTATAAAGTCAGCATCGCGTTCCACAAAACCTTTGTCCATCAGCGGTTGAAGAACCCAGGCGAAACTGGTATCCCCGGCCGCCACCACCAGCATGCCAAACAGCGCCACGAAGAACACGCCCTTGTAGGGAAGCACATGAGCGAACAGGCGACGGTACAGCGCGGCGCCGGCCACGTTTGGAGGGGAATCAGTCACAAAGGGAATCGGATTTGGCGAATTTCAAAAGCCGTAACGGATTACTGTATCGCTGGAATTCATGTCAGACATTCACGGGTGTGCCCTCATGCGGCGTATATTATAATACGTCCATGGTGTATTATGTTACATATGAGGCGCGTGGCGCAATCGGTTAACCCCAGGTTGCAGGGCGGCCTGTCGAAGGCTGGTAATGCCTCCATACTTTCCTTTTCAAATTTCAAATCGAAACGGTGAAATGTCAAGAACGCTAAGAAAGCGCGGCGGCCGTCAAGCCAGACAGGTACGCGAACAAAGCTCAGTCCCTGCCATCACTCCCTTCATTACCCGGAAAATACCGGAGTATGTACTGCTTGACGAAGAAGGCCTGTCACTGATCGAAGAAAACGCTGATACCATCCTTCAGGAAGTCGGTATCGAGTATCACTACCCGCCAGCGTTGAAACTGTTCAAGCAGGCCGGGGCAGATATCAAGGACCAACTGGTGCGTTTCCCGAAAGGCATGTGCCGAAACATCATCCAGGACTCGGCGCCGCGGATTTTTGAACAAAAAGCCAGAAATCCCCTGAGAAATGTCACTATCGGTGGCAAATCCACCGTGTTCGCACCGGTATATGGCCCCCCTTTCGTTCGCGACCTCGACCAGGGACGGCGCTATGCGAAGATCGAGGACTTTCGCAATTTCGTTAAACTGACCTGGATGCTGCCATCGCTGCATCATTCAGGCGGTACGGTTTGTGAACCGACCGATTTGCCGGTTAACAAGCGACATTTCGATATGGTTTACAGCCACATCAAGTATTCCGACAAACCCTTCATGGGGTCGGTGACCCATCCGGAAAGAGCGCAGGATACAGTAGACATGTGCAAGATTCTGTTTGGCGAAGAGTTCGTGGATCAAAATACCGTGGTTATAAATCTGATCAACGCTAATTCACCGATGACTTTCGATGAAACCATGCTGGGCGCCTCCGAAGTCTATGCGAGAAACAATCAGGCCAGTATTATCTCGCCCTTTATTCTTTCCGGCGCCATGTCGCCGGTCACTGCCGCCGGCACCATGGCGCAGATCCTGGCCGAGGCTCTCACCGGGATGGCATTCACCCAATTGGTCCGCCCCGGCTGTCCGGTTATCTTCGGAACATTCTCCAGCTCAATGTCGATGCAATCGGGGGCGCCCACTTTTGGTACCCCGGAACCTTCACTGGTAATCAATGGCTGCGCTGCGCTGGCGCGGCGATTGGGTGTGCCATTTCGAAGCGGTGGTTCGTTGTGCGCCTCCAAGATCACCGATGCCCAGGCGGCCTATGAAAGCGCCAATACGCTTTTGCCCACAATCACTGCGGGAGTGAACTTTGTCCTCCATGCAGCTGGCTGGCTGGAAGGCGGATTGTCATCGAGCTATGAAAAGCTGATCATGGATGCAGATCAACTCGGCATGATGCAGGTATTCGCCGAAGGCACGGACCTTTCGGAAAACGGCCAGGCCTTGAGCGCGATTCGTGAGGTCGGGCCGGGTAAACATTTCCTTGGCTGCAACCACACCCAGGAGAATTTCAAAACCGCCTTTTACCGCTCCAGCATCGCCGACAACAACAGCTTTGAGCAATGGGAACTGGAAGGGTTGTCCGATGCCACAGTCCGTGCCAATAAAATCTGGAAACAGATGCTGAACGACTATCAGCCGCCGGAACTCGACCCGGCTATCGATGAGGCGTTGCTGGAATTCATTGCAAAGCGCAAGGGCTCTTTCGCAGACTCCAACATATAGACCGGGCCTGACACGGTCAAAATTCAAATTGTATTACACGCCACAGCCCAAAGATGTTAATATGACGTGATGATTGCCAGAACCATAATACTGGTTGACTGGTGATCGTGGTCGTAATACGAGATCATATCCTGGTAGGCGACCCGATAAACTTTTCATTAACTAATGAGGCAGTATTATGAGAAAAGCAATTCTATCTTCGATAATTGCCGCTGGAATGGCTGTAACCGGCATGAGCGCAATGACGGCCCATGCCCAGCAACAATTCATTTCCATCGGTACGGGCGGTGTAACCGGCGTTTACTATCCAACCGGCGGCGCTATTTGCAGACTGGTAAACAAGAACCGCAAGGAGCATGGCATTCGTTGCTCGGCGGAGTCGACCGGTGGTTCGATTTATAATATCAATACCATTCGCGCTGGCGAACTCGAATTTGGTGTAGCGCAATCCGACTGGCAGTATCATGCTTTCCACGGTACTTCAAAATTTGAAGACCAGGGCGCATTCGAAAACCTGCGCGCTGTCTTTTCGGTCCACCCTGAACCTGTTACCGTCATCGCCAGCGATGCATCCGGGATCAATACCCTGACCGATGCCAAGGGTAAGCGCCTTAACATCGGCAACCCCGGTTCAGGCACTCGCGGCACCTGGGAAGTAATTGAAGAAGCACTCGGCTGGGAACGCAGCGACCTCAGACTTGCAGCAGAAATGAAATCGGCGGAAACCGGACAGGCTGTATGCGATGGCAAGATCGACGCCTATTTCTGGCTGGTCGGTCACCCGTCTGCCCTGACCCAGGAATCCCTGGCGACCTGCGATGCCCACCTGGTCAACGTTGAAGGACCTGCTATCGATAAACTGGTAGCCGACAACCCGTACTATCGAACCGCCTCGATTCCAGCGGGCATGTACAACAATGAGAATGACATCATGACTTTCGGGGTTGGAGCCACCTTCGTTTCCAGTGCGGATGTCTCGGATGAGGTCGTCTATGTAGTGGTCAAAGCCGTATTTGAAAATTTTGATGATTTCAAGAAACTGCATCCCGCATTTGCAAATCTGAGCGAAGCGGAAATGATTACCGACTCTCTTTCAGCCCCGCTGCACCCGGGCGCGGAAAAGTACTACAAGGAACGCGGCTGGATGTAATTCTTGCGGATACCTGTTGTAACCAGAAAAAACCCTCCTGCAACTTTCGGGAGGGTTTTTTTGTTTCTGACACCTGGGAAATGAACTTCTCCAGGAAGATTTGACCAGGATTGAAGTAAATCAGGCCCAGCGAGGAAAAGATGGCACAAAATAATGAAACCCAGGGCAGCCTGGAGGATTTTTCGTCCCTTGATACGGGAGGACGCAACCCGATCGGCTGGGAAGGTAGACTGATCGCCTGGGTTGCATTTATCTGGGCCCTGTTTCAACTTTATATTGCATCCAATCTCCCGTTCTGGTTGACCGATGTGACCGGTATCAGTGTGATCGTTACCAACTCGAATGCCAGATTGATCCACCTCGCATTCGGCTTTTTCCTGGCCACTCTCGCCTTCCCGTTGTTCAAATCCAGCCCTAAAAATCGAATCCCCTGGTATGACTGGATTCTGGCCACTGCCGGCGTGGCCTGCTGTCTGTATATCGTGGTTCTTCGAAACGAAATTGCGGTCCGCGCCGGATTGCCGACAACCAGCGACCTGGTCGCATCCACCATCGGCATGCTGATTCTTGGAATCACGGTTTATCGATCTCTCGGACTTCCGTTATTGATCGTTGCCAGTGTGTTTGTCGCTTATGTCTTCTTCGGCAATGCCGACTGGCTGCCTGAAACGATCCAGTGGAAGGGAGCGTCCTACGGCAAGGCAATGTGGCATTTCTGGATGCAGAATGAAGGCGTGTTCGGCGTTGCGCTCGGTGTTTCGGCGACCCTCATATTCCTGTTTGTGCTGTTTGGATCAATTCTGGAAAAGGCAGGCGCAGGTAATTATTTCATAAAAATCGCCTTTGCCCTGCTCGGACATTTAAAGGGTGGACCGGCCAAGGCGGCCGTGGTGGCTTCGGCGCTGAGCGGTATGTATTCCGGATCATCCATCGCCAATACCGTTACCACCGGGACGTTTACCATTCCACTGATGAAGCGCACAGGATTTTCTGCTGAAAAGGCAGGCGCAGTCGAAGTGGCCTCCTCGACCAACGGTCAGTTGACGCCTCCGGTCATGGGGGCTGCCGCATTCCTGATCGCCGAATTTACCGGCATCAGCTACCAGGAAATACTGAAACATGCCCTGGTACCCGCGCTGGTATCCTATATAGCGCTCTTTTATATCGTTCATCTCGAAGCCATGAAGATGAACCTGCAGGGACTGCCCAAGCCCCCCTCTCCTCATACCTTTACCCGCAAGATGATGGGTTTTCTGGGTGGTTTTATCGGCATCGGACTGCTTGGAATAATTGTCTACTACGGTCTGGGATGGATCAAGGTCGTGGCCCCGGCTTCGGCTTTTTATATCGTTGCAGCAGGTTGTGCGGGAGGCTATCTGTATCTCCTGAAGCTTGCATCCCGGCTTCCCGACCTGGTTGTCGACGACCCGGATGCGCCGATCACTGAACTGCCGCCAGCGGGCGCAACGGCAATTACCGGTCTGTATTTTATCCTGCCTATCGTTATCCTGATCTGGAGTATCGTAATCGAAAGGCTGTCTCCGGGGTTGTCTGCATTCTGGGCAGCCATCGCGATGGTCATCGTGACCCTGACCCAACATCCGATAAAGGCGTTTTTCCGTGGCAGCGGAAACTATCGGGCGGCATTTGAAACCGGCAAGGATGACTGGATCTCCGGCATGATCGCAGGATCGCGCAACATGATCAGTATTTCGGTAGCGACCGGTGCGGCGGGGATTATCGTCGGCACCATATCATTGACCGGCGCCCATCAGGTGGTCGGCGAGTTCGTGGAATTTCTCTCTGGAGGATACCTGATCGTGATGTTGTTGCTGGTCGCCGTGATGAGTCTGATTCTCGGCATGGGGTTACCCACAACAGCCAACTATATCGTCGTCTCCTCGTTGATGGCCCCGGTTATCATTACCCTTGGGGCGGCCAACGGTTTGCTGGTCCCTTTGATTGCCGTGCACTTGTTTGTATTTTATTTTGGCATACTTGCAGACGATACACCCCCTGTCGGGCTGGCGGCGTTTGCCGCAGCGGCGATTTCAAAGGGGGACCCGATCAAAACAGGGATTCAGGGGTTTGCTTATGATATTCGCACAGCCCTGCTGCCTTTCCTGTTTATTTTCAATACCGAACTGCTGCTGATCAATGTGTCACCGCTGAAGGCCATATTTATATTTATTGTCGCCGTCATCGCCATGATGCTGTTCGCTTCGGCGACCCAGGGCTGGTTACTGACCCGAAACAGGGTATGGGAATCCCTGGTACTGCTGCTGGTCGCCTTCACCCTGTTTCGCCCGGGCTTCTGGCTCGACCGGGTAGACCCGCCATTCGATGACATTCACCCTGCCAGGGTTTATGAAGTGGTCGATAACGCGACTCCCGACGGAGTGCTGACCATGATCGTAACCGGCCCTGATTTTGATACCGGTGAAATCACCAGTACCACCATCCTGGTGCCGCTGGGTGATCAGGCCGCAGCCATTGCCAGGCTGGAAAAGGCCGGACTCACAGTAATCGTAGAAGATGGCCGCGCTATTATCGAGGAACCCTTTCCCGGATCGCCTTTCTTTGAAACCATCGGGAAAACCTTCGACTACTACACCGATAATCCGGTGGAATTAAGTTCCATCAGAACCAAAAAGGACCGTGTACCCAAAGAGGTATTTTACCTGCCGGCAGTTTTGTTGCTGGGCCTGGTTTATTGGACACAGAGAAGAAGAAGGGAGACTTAGCGCAAGCGTTAAGCGTTCCTTATTCTGGTTTACTGTAATAGTGATTTGCTCCGATGAGACAGGATTTTATATGTGGGGGGCTGTCTACCGGATGATTTCTCTTATCGCCTGAATATGCTCGGTGCGTATCCCACAACACCCGCCAACAACCTGGACGCCACGGTCCAGCCAGCGTTTACAGGCGGTTGCATAATCTTCCGGGGAAATGGCGCCATCGAAAACCCAGTCTGAATCAACCTTGCATCCTGTATGTGCATACACGCCAATCCGTCCGGACCAGTTTTCCTGAATTATTTCCAGACACTCATCAATGTATTCCACTTCCGTGTGCATAACACTAATCAATGGAACCTGTTTATCCTGCAACTCTGCCAACGCATCAATCAGGGGTTCTCCTTCCAGCAAGTGCATCACTCCATCCGCTTTCGGCTCGCATGAAATCCCTGTCCAGACAGGCAGGCCGCTGCTTTGTGCGGCCTCCAGCGTGACCAGCATACAGCGAATGTCCACCATCATTTCGAGCATCAGCAGGTCGGCGCCCGCCTGCTTCATGATTGCAGCCTGCTCTGCCACGGCGCTATACAACTCATCCTGAGTCGGCGGCATACCCGCCCAGATCCAATACGATATACCTCCGGCAACCAGGGCATCAGGTGTCCCTGCACGATCCCTCGCTTCTACCGCCAACTCCACCCCGCGTCGATTTAAAAATTCAAACTGCTGCCCCAGCCCTGCATTTTCAAGCGCACGTCTGGAGTTACCGAAAGTGTTTGAAATTACGATTTCGGCGCCATGTCGAAGATAATCTTCGTGAATCTGACGAACGACATCGGGATTGCTCAGGACACCTGCCCCATTCCAGATTTTCTTGTATTGCACAACACCACGCCGTTCCACTTCAGTTCCGGTGGCGCCATTAATCAGGATACGTTCATCGGCAGCGATGCGTTGCATCAGATTATAATAACGGTCTCTATTCATCATCTTCCCCTGGTTTGATTCCGGGTTTAATACGGGGCGGACTTGCAGTAATGTCCGTCAATATGACATTCCCCGGATTCCGGCCTGAATATTACTATTCCCGGCGATATACCAGATTAACTGCAGTCAGGCAAACATCTTGTGAACAGGAACAATGAATCAGCCAGAGCGATGTGGATGATGATCATCGCCATGCTGTTATTGCCCGGTATTGATGCCATCGCAAAATGGCTGGCGGGGTCAATCTCTCCCGGCCAGATCTCATGGAGTCGCTTTTCCTTTCAGTTAATTCTGATGACTCCGTTCGTTTTCCGGACAAGGGAACCCTGGCTGACTTCCACCTTATACCTGCACGCCATACGAGGCGCGCTGATCGCTGCCGCGACGGTTTTGTTTTTTACCGGACTGATATATCTGCCGATTGCAGAAGCGATATCCATTTTCTTTATTGAACCAATGCTGGTCACGCTGTTATCGGTCGTTGTTCTGCGCGAACGCATTGGAATCAGGCGACTGTCTGCCATTGCCATCGGGTTTTGTGGGGCAATGATCATCATTCGACCGACTTTCTCCGAGGTGGGCTGGGCCGTGATGTACCCGGTCGGCACAGCCTTGTGTTTCTCCTTTTATATTCTGCTGACCCGAAAACTCGTCAGATACGAAGAGCCGATCCGATTACAGTTTTTTGCCGGGGTGTTCGGTTGTCTGGTGATGAGTATCGCCTTGCTTGTCGGCACGCAAAGTCAATTCGATATCCTGACAGCAGTTTATCCAACCAGTGGCCAATGGTTGCTACTGGGCGGATTGGGTCTGATTGCCACGGTCGGCCATCTGCTCGTCGTATATGCATTCCGTCAAGCCCCGGTGGGTGTGCTGGCGCCGTTTCAGTACGTCGAGATCATCGGCGCAACGATCTACGGTCTGCTGCTGTTTAACGATTTCCCGGATCTTTTGACCTGGGTGGGAATATTGATAATCACCGGCTCCGGAGTCTATATATTCAATCGTGAATCCAGGCTGGGATCATGATCAGAAAATCCAACAGCACAGTCATGACGTGAACGTGAAGGTGAAAGATGGCCGGATATATATGGACAGGTTCAGGGAAACCGGGTTAGACTTTAACCAAATGTCCGGGATTTCCTGAAGTTGTTGATGACCACCATCTACCATAATCCACGCTGCTCCAAATCAAGAGCGACAATGAAGCTGGTTGAAGAGGCCGGAATCATCCCGGAAGTCGTCCTTTATCTCGAACAACCGCCGGATACCGATACCCTCAAAAGCATTATCGGGATGCTGGGCTGCCCTGTCAGTCACATCATTCGTAAGGGTGAAGCCATTTACAGGGAGTTGGGTCTGGCGGACAGGACTCCCGATGATGGTGAATTATTGCAGACACTGGTCAGCCACCCACACTTACTCGAACGCCCGATTGTCGTGAACAACGGCAAAGCGGTAATTGGCCGCCCCCCGGAAAACGTATTGACCATCTTATAGTTTAGCTTGCAACCTCGAGGACATCACTGTGGATACCGTTAATTTTGTACATATGATCAACGGCACCGCTGAAGAGTATGCCTTCCTCGCCGACCACGAAAAAGAGCACACAAGAACACTGCCTGACCGGTTGATGACGGCGCTTGCAGACCTCGAAAATTCCTTTTCCGGTTACAGGGTGAGCAGACTGGAGCACTCATTGCAGTCCGCCACCCGGGCTTTTGATGCAGGAGAATCCGAACAAATGGTAGTGGCGGCCTTGCTTCACGACATTGGGGATAACCTTGCGCCCTACTCTCACAGTGAAATGGCGGCTTCGATTTTGCGCCCTTATGTTTCCGGGAAGATCTACTGGATAATCAAACATCACGGATTGTTCCAGACCTGGTATTACGCCCATCATTTTGACCAGGATCGCAATGCAAGGGATCGATTCAAGGAACATGAATGGTACCAGGACTGTGTCGATTTTTGTGAGAACTATGACCAAAACTGTTTCGACCCGGATTTTGAGTCGAGACCCCTGGCATTTTTCCGACCGATGGTAGAGCGGGTATTCTCGGAACCTTTAAAACAATTTGTCTGAAAATGAAAATATACCAGTTCTGATAATCATGGCGACCTGAATCAAACGTCAACGTGATGAGAACCATTTCAACGGTGGAGAAATATCATGCATGAAACAGAGAGCTTTTCGGTCTGGGAGTATTCGGCAATTATTTTTGCCGTAGTCGTAATTTCAAAACTTCTCAGCAAAAAAACAGGAACAGTGGATGTTCTCTGGCTGATTATCGCAGGCGCGATTCTGACCAACACGGGTCTGTTACCGACTCATAATGAATTTCTGGAGACCATTGGCGAATGGGGCATCGTGTTCATCATGTTCGCCTTGGGACTCGAAGAGGATATCAATCGTTTTTCTCAGGGGGTCAAACGCGGCCTTGGCGTCGCACTGATTGGCGCAGCCTTTCCGTTCATGGCAGGATACGGAACCGCCCTGCTATTTGGTTACGATCACAACTCGGCATTGCTTTGGGCGCTGACCATGACAGCCACCGCAGTCAGCCTGACCATGATGAGTCTGCGCGGGGATTTATTGCATAAATCCACCGCAGCCACAGGCATCATAACCGCAGCCGTGATTGATGATGTATTGTCGTTGATTGGTGTCGCCATCCTGATTCCGATTATTCTGGTCAGCACAGTCAGCACCGGAGGCGACGCCGTTACCATGGCAGACATGCTGTGGATCATAGCCAAGGTCATACTCTTTTTCGTGATTGCCCTGTTTCTGGGACTGGTTGCATTTCCGGATCGCTCACCGAAGGTGCTGCCCGAAAACCCTTCCTTCTTTCAGGTCATCGACTTCAAAGTCAGCCGACTTTTCGCGCTGTTTGGCGCACGCCAGTTCCTGATGCTGCACCGCGGAGAATTCACCCCGCTGATCATGTTGTTCATGGCCATGGTGGCAGGAGTGGTCGCCCATTGGCTGGGTTTTCACCCCGCTATCGGCGCGTACTTCGCAGGGTTGTTCCTGCACGCAGACTATTTCACTCACTCCAAGACTGTAAGGGTCAAGAATGCAGAAGGCGATTGGGTGGAAGAGGAAGAAACAAACGAAACCTTCAAACAGACCAACCACATCATTGAACATCTGGCATTCACCATTTTCGGGCCGATTTTCTTCGTAAATCTGGGCGGTAAACTGATTTTTGACATGAGTGTGATTCTCGACGCGCTGCCCGCAGTGATTTGCCTGTATCTGATTGTGGTCGTTCTGCAGGTCACCTCCGCCTGTCTGGCAGCAAGGTTTACCGGCCGCTACAAATGGCACGAGGGCGTGATGATCGGATTCGGCATGCTGGGCCGCGCTGAGCTCGCATTCATCGTCATCAACATCGCCTTCGTACAGAACAAGATCATTGACATCACCCAGTTCTATACGCTGATGTTTACCGCCTTCCTGTTGAACATCACCGTTCCCATCGCCTTGAAATGGTGGAAACCCTACTATCTCGGCTTCAAGGTATTCAAGCTGTTCGGTGTCAACCTCGCCCGCGAAGAACCAGCGCCGGTTCCGGACGACATGCCCGAATACAAGGAAATGATGGAAGAAGAGCGAAAGCGGTATATGTGAATGATGGTGTGAGGTGACAAAGTGGAACGATGGAACAGGGCGGAACCAATGAGCGTTCCGGAACGACTGCTCTGGTCCGTTTTCCGGGCACCGTCAAAGTTTTGGGCTAGACGGCAGAAAATCTCTGGTCAAGGTGCGGGGGTATGATTGAAACTTTTCATCGCCATTAACGACTCCCGGCCACCCAGTTCTTTAATTTTTTGTACCTGGTCCTGTTCGCGTTGTCGTGCGACATCTTCGGGATCAAGTATCTGCAGTAATTGGTCGTGCAAATGTCTGCGTTGATTCATGCTGGATGAATCGTCATTCAGGTCGTTCAGTTCCATCGGGTCGAGAGCAAGATTGAACAGTTGCGGCCGGTGGCCACCTGCATAATAGACATACTTCCAGTCTCCTTGTCGAACCATGTAAAAGCTTTCAGGCGTACCACCGTCATGGTATTGCGACAGGATCACACGCTCCATGCCAAACCTTCGACTGACGGTTTGCAATGGTTGTGACCGCCATGATTCGGGGTGGCTGGATTTCATTCCCGCTGTTTGTTCGACAGTTACACCAATGTCGGTTAAGGAAACCGGGGTGCTAAAACGTTGTTGTGTGAATCCCGGGCCACTCGCAATCAGCGGAATACCGACTGAGTTTTCGTACATTACTGACTTCGTCCAGTATCCCAAATGTCCGAGCATCTCGCCATGGTCAGAGGTATAGAGTATCAATGTCTCGCTCTTTGAACCAGAATCCTCCAGCGCTTCAAGGACCTGTCTGATATTGTCATCAAGGAAACTGACTAATCCAAAATACGATTTCTGTGCCTGCAGACGCAGTTCGTCATCAAAATAATCGTCATAGTTCCAGAACCGGCGAATTTCCCTGAGAACCGGATGATCAATGTCGCCACTCTTTATACGAATTGAAGAATCACCGGATTTTAGGTCGGCATATAGCCTGTAAAATTCCTGTGGCGCAACAAGAGGATAATGAGGACTTACAAACGACACAAAAAGTGCCCACGGTTTACTTCCTGTCCTCGAACCGGACTTACGAAGCCAGTTGCATGCCGTCGATGTGATTTTTCGGTCGTAATGAGTATATTCACTTTCACCTGGTCCCAACTGCTCGGCCAACTCACGGGTTTCATCGAATGCAGGCAATGGATTTCGCAACAAACCCTGCGGCCATCCCTTGCCGTCGTTGGGGGCATGCATGGGAAGGAACTCTTCGGAAAATCCGTTATCATCCGTTTTCGATCTGAAGTGCAGTTTTCCGAATGACAGTGTCGTATATCCGTGATCTCTCATTCGGTGCATCCAGCTTTCCGGTTGTCCGGAATAGGGCTCAGCGGATGACCAGCAACGAGTTTCGTGGACTTGCAGACCGGTGGCCAGCGAGGCGCGTGCCGGCACACAAATCGGCGAGGGCGTACAGGCAGTTTCAAAGGTTGTTCCGCTACTGGATAATCTGTCCAGTGTCGGTGTTCGGACAATCGGGTGTCCATAACAGCCCGTAAACTTCCGGGCATGTTCATCTGAACAGAATATCAATACGTTCGGTGCATTTAAAATTACGAAATCCTCATTTGGAATTTACAATATGATAAATACCTTATTATTGGCAAATCATCTCAATATTTACATTGTCGAATGTAAATAGGGAAAGTAGCAGGTTCCAGTCCCCTTTTCATCTTTTTACATGCTGCGAGACAACCGATGTTAATATGGACAGCAAATAGCAATATGTTCGGAAGGCCAAAATGCTGAAAAGAATATTTTTACCTACGATACTGCTTATCCTGACTTATGGTTTTTGGATCAGCCCGGATTTTAAGGAAATTGCGGCAGGGGTTTCCATATTTTTATTCGGAATGTTATTCCTTGAAGAAGGATTCAAGGCGTTTACCGGAGGTTTGCTGGAGAAGTTGTTACAAAAAACCACGGACAAGACCTGGAAAGCGCTGGGCTTTGGAATCGTCACTACCACAATAATGCAGTCCAGTTCTCTGGTTTCAGTGATTGCAATATCTTTTATCAGTGCAGGTATGATTACGCTGGTAGCCGGTATTGGAATAATATTCGGCGCCAACATTGGAACCACAACCGGGGCCTGGCTGGTCGCTGCGTTCGGCCTGAAAGTTAAAATATCCGCCTACGCCATGCCGATGCTGGTATTCGGGATTGTGCTTTCATTTCAACAGTCAAAATACCTCAAGGGGATTGGTTCGGTACTTGCGGGACTGGGGTTTTTGTTTCTCGGCATACACTATATGAAAGAGGGATTCGAAGCGTTCAAGGGTAGCTTCGACCTGGCTTCATTTGCGGTAGGCGGTTATCTGGGCCTGTTTCTGTTTGCAGGAATTGGCGCCGTCGCCACCGTAGTCATGCAGTCATCCCATGCGACGCTGGTACTCATTCTGACGGCGTTGGCAGCCGGGCAGGTTACTTATGAAAATGGTTTGGCATTGGCCATTGGCGCGAATGTCGGCACCACTGTAACCGCAGTTATAGGCTCATTGAGCGCAAATATTGAAGGTAAACGGCTGGCCGGGGCACATCTGATTTTTAACGCGGTAACCGGTGTTATCGCCATTGTTTTTATCAGCCAATTCGTATGGGCAGTGGATGCCTTTAGCAGTATGGTGGGCATAGCTGAAGATAACTACACCATGAAACTCGCTGTGTTTCATACTTTTTTTAATGTGGTTGGCGTCATCGTCATGGTACCTCTGGTCCAACGGCTGGCTGGATTTTTATTCAACTTTTTCCCCGAGAAAGCTTTGGATGCTACGGAACCAAAATATCTGAGCGAAGCCGCATTCGATTTTCCCGACACGGTATTATTGTCTGTCAAGAAGGAAGTCTGGCACCTGTTTGACGCGGCATTCGAGTTGATGGCGCATGGCATGAATTTACATCGTACACAAATTCTCAAATCCGATGATCTTGAAAAAACCATAAACGATGACCGGGAAATTATCGAGTTCGATATGGATGAGCTTTACGAAAGAAAAGTCAAGATTCTTTACAGTTCCATTGTCGAATTTATTTCCCAGGCACAGTCACATATACCCAGCGTATTTTCAGAAGAACTGTACCGGCTTCGCAACGCTTCCGCAGAAATTGTGGAATGTGTCAAGCACGTCAAACATTTGAGAAAAAACACAACCCGGTACATGATTTCGGATAATGAACACATTCGCGATGAGTACAACACTTTAAGAATAAAACTGGCCTTTATTCTCAAGGATATATGCAGGTACAGGGATGGGAATGAAAGCCACGACACTATGCGTGATTTAGGTCAACATAAAGCAGGGGCCAAAGCTGCGAAACAGACTATTGACAATACCGTTAACCGCTTGCTTCAGGAAAATCAAATATCGCCGTTGATGGCCACTTCGCTGCTGAATGATTTTAACTTTTCCCACAAAACGGCAAAAAACCTGTTTGACTTTGCTACAGCGCTACTGTCTACCCATGATGAGTTGATCGCCGAAGCCGCTGAAGAAACCAACCTGGATGAAGTGGATTGAGTAATGCTGATGGATATTCAGGAACCCATCCCGACCCGTCGCTGGTTGATCCTGCGGGTTGCTTCCTCGGTACCATCGTGCATGGTGCCAAGCCATTTGTCCCAGGGCATATAGGGTGTCCCGTAGTTACATTCGAAGTATCGGTGATGGAGTTGATGGAACATGTTTGCGACTCCGAGCGTGGATTTGCCCTTGATCACAATGGTTTCAAATCCGACGTGCCCGGTATAGGCTGACAGGGCAGTCAGGTAGATATGGAAGAACATGTGGATCGGGTGGGAGGGGATGACCAGATGAATGAGCACGGTACTGAAATAAAACAGGTGCTCGATCGGGTGCATCGCCAGCCCCGACCACGGGCCGATGGTGACGTTTTTGTGGTGCAGGGCATGAGCAATCTTATATAGTGGCGGCCAGTGAATCAGCCGATGTATGAAGTAGAAATGCATCGACTCCCATGCAGTCAATATCAGGAACAGGCCAACGAACCAGTAAGGATTATCCGACCAGGTATTCCACATGATGATCTGGTTGGCATATGCCCACATCAGCAATACCTGAAATCCTGTCCATACTGTTATACCGCTGGCGCAGGTCCAGAAGATATTGTCCCAGACCTGATTATTGAAGAGGAATGTCCGGTTTTTTCTTGCTAAATCACGATGTTCATATTTTTGCACTTTGCCCTGGCATTTCCAGGTATGGAAATACAGATGCAGTCCGCCTGCCACCACAATTGACAGTCCCATATTGATCGCCCAGACATGGAATATCCAATCTGGCGAGAAGGTCTTCCATCCCTCCATCCCCGGAGCAAGGTAGAACCAGGTTGCAATTCCCAGCAAGACATAGATCATCATCTGGGACATCGCAAATCCTCTGCCCAGAATAAATTTCAATGCGGCGACGGGTTGCGGTGGCCAAATAAAAACTGGCGGCATTGCCAGTGGGAATTGCGGATGCCAGTTCCACGGACTCTTTGACCTGGGGATGGATTGCCGGGAAGCGGATTCGGCCATAAGCTGTCAGGGCCGGTCAGGTGGACAACATGGTAGCCGTTTTTTTGGCCTTCTTTTCTTCGTAAACATAAAGCGGTCGAGAGTCTTCGGTAATGACAGAGGAATCAACCACGACTTTGTTGATCCCTTCGATCGAAGGCAACTCATACATCGTTTCTATCAGCGCACTCTCCATAATTGAGCGCAGCCCTCTTGCTCCTGATTTGCGCTCCATGGCTTTTATCGCAATCTGGCGCAATGCATCCTCCCGAAACTCAAGTTCTACACCCTCAAACTTGAACAAGGTCTGATATTGCTTTGTCAGGGCATTTTTGGGTTCAACCAGAATGCGCACAAGCGAATTCTCATCCAGTTCGTCGAGTGTCGCAATTACGGGCAGCCGGCCGACAAATTCGGGGATTAATCCAAACTTGATCAAATCTTCAGGCTCAAGCTTCTGGAGCAGTTCATTGGAGCGCTGGTCCGGTGATTTATCCTTGATATCCGCGCCAAAGCCAATTCCGGATTTTTCTGTCCGCTCCTGAATCACCTTCTCTATACCCGCGAATGCACCGCCGCACAGAAACAGGATATTGCTGGTATCCACCTGCAGCAGTTCCTGATGCGGATGTTTGCGCCCGCCATGCGGCGGAATCGCGGCAACGGTGCCTTCGATCAGTTTCAGTAACGCCTGTTGAACGCCTTCGCCGGAAACATCGCGGGTTATCGACGGGCCTTCGGCCTTGCGCGAAACCTTGTCTATCTCATCAATATAGACTATTCCGGATTCGGCTTTTTCAACTTCATAGTCGCAGGCCTGTAGCAGTTTCTGAATGATATTTTCAACATCCTCGCCGACATAGCCGGCTTCGGTCAGTGTAGTTGCATCAGCGATCGTGAACGGAACGTTCAGTTGTTTCGCCAGCGTTTCAGCCAGTAATGTTTTACCTGAACCGGTCGGGCCGATCAGGAGAATATTGCTTTTGGAAATATCAACGGCAGAACTCGATTCTTCGTTTTCAATTCTTTTGTAGTGGTTGTATACCGCAACCGACAGCATTTTTTTGGCATTTTGCTGTCCTATCACATAGTCATTGAGAATAGCGTGAATTTCCCGGGGTTTTGGAAATCCGGTTTCACTGCCCGCAGTAGAAACCTCGCTGGTAATTTCATCACGAATGATTTCGTTACACAGATCGACACATTCGTCACAAATGAATACGGATGGTCCTGCGATCAGTTTCCTGGCCTCATGCTGGCTTTTACCGCAAAAGGAACAATAAAGTAGTTTTTCGTTTCTAGTTGAGGGTTCGTCAGTCATCGGAATTCAGTCAATTCTCGTATAGTGGAATAAGGTAGCGATCCCCGACTATAACCGTTTTTTTAATATAGAATCAATAATGCCATATTCCCGGGCATCATTGGCGCTCATGAAATTGTCCCTGTCTGTATCGGCTTTGATCGTATCCAGGGATTGCCCTGTGTGATCGGAGAGAATCTGATTGAGTCGTTCTCTGACACCGAGAATCTCTCTGGTATGAATTTCAATATCAGAGGCTTGTCCCTGGGATCCCCCCATGGGCTGGTGAATCATCACCCTGGAATGAGGTAGTGCATGGCGTTTCTCCTTTTCTCCACCGGCGAGGACCACGGCTCCCATGCTGGCAGCCTGACCGATACACACGGTACTGACATCCGGTCGTATGAACTGCATGGTGTCATAGACCGCCAGGCCCGATGAAACGGCGCCTCCCGGACTGTTGATATACAGGGAAATATCTTTTTCCGGGTTTTCCGACTCAAGAAACAGCAGTTGCGCAACGATAATATTGGCCATGTGGTCGTCAACCGGTCCAACCATAAAGACAACCCGCTCCTTGAGCAACCGGGAATAGATATCATAAGCCCTTTCCCCGCGCCCTGTCGATTCCACCACCATGGGTACAAAACCGATATTTTCAGTTTTCATTTCAGTCTCCTTCATGTGATCTCGCCAACCCCGGGTTCTGATACCGGGGTTATCCGTCCATTGTACCCAATCAGGGTCCGGGTCGGGTATTCAAATCCGGGTGATTCATAAAATCCCGAAGCGAGAGTTTTTCTTCTTCAACTGTCGCAGTTTCCAGCATTGATTCCACAACCTGCTCTTCGAACATCATTGCTTCGATTCGCCTTACCTGCTCGGAATCCGACATGTATTGGTCTATAAATACTTCTGGTTGCTGATAGCTGGATGCCAGTTCGGTTACTTTTGCTTTTACTGCTCCAGGATCAATCTCGAATTTCCGCTCATCAATAATGGCCTTTACGATCAGACTCAGGGCAACGCGTCTCTTCGCTTCTGTGGCGTAATGTTCCCGGCCAATTTCAGCCGCCTGCATACCCTGGACGGCCATATACTGTTCAAACCTCTTTATTGAGTGATCAATTTCACTTTCGACCAGCGATTTCGGCACTTCGATCTGGTTTTTCTCCAATAGCCCGTTCATTACCCTTTGGTGTGTAACAGCCCTCAGGCGATCTTCAAGCTCAAGGGACAAATTCTTTTCAACCTCCTGTTTCACTTTTTCTATGCCACCCTCACTGATACCCAGGGTTTTTGCAAAATCATCGTCCAACTCAGGCAGTTTTGGTATTTCTATCGCCTGGGTCGTCACCGAATATTCTGCCTCCTTGCCGGCCAGGACGGGATTGTCGTGGTCTTGCGGATATGAAACCGTAATGGCCGTAACTTCATCTTTGCCGACACCGGCAAGACCGGTTTCAAACTCTTCCGGCATCTCCTTGTTACCGAGGATGAAAACATGCCCCTTTACAACGCCTCCTTCAAAATCTTCACCTTCTATTTTCCCTTCAAAGTCGATAGTCAGCTTATCGCCGATTTCAGATTTACCCTGCCTGGTAACAAATTCAGTATTATTCTTGCGGATGTCCTCCATCGTATTATCAACATCCTGTGCGGTCACCTCGACGACAGGCTTGCGGATAGTCACCCCATCGAGGTCCAGTGAAGGAATTTGTGGAAAGACCTCTACGGTAGCGACAAACTCCAGGTCGTTGCCTGACTCATAAGGTACCGGTTCAATGGAAAGGAGGCCAGCCGGAACCATTTCCTGCTCCTTCAGGGCAGCATCGTAACTCGACTCGATCGTTTCCATCACGACTTCGTGTGTAATCCTGGGGGAAAATCGTTGGCGGATAATACGCAGTGGCGCCTTACCTGGTCTGAAGCCGGGTATTCGCGTCTGTCTGGCTACATCGTTCAGTCGTTTGGATACTTCTGAATCGATCTTTTCAGATGGAACGGAAATGGCGAGTTTTCGCTCAATAGCGCCAGACTCTTCAATGGAAACCTGCATTTCTGTTCCTCATAAATATCATGTATGTCAATTACCTGATCCCGATTGCTCTTGCTGTATTATACAGGCTGAAAAATGGTGCGAAAGGAGAGACTCGAACTCTCACGGGTTACCCCACTGGAACCTAAATCCAGCGCGTCTACCAATTCCGCCACTCTCGCAGTTATTATTCGCAGTATTACCCTGCCTGCCACATGAATTCAGCTCTGATGATTCAATTCAACTCAATCGAACCAACTTGTAAATGGGGTGAACGATGGGACTCGAACCCACGACGACCGGAATCACAATCCGGGGCTCTACCAACTGAGCTACGCTCACCACAAACCTATACAAAACCTATACAACACCCTGAACGAAAATCGTTATGGCGCGCCCGACAGGACTCGAACCTGTAACCTACGGCTTAGAAGGCCGTTGCTCTATCCGGTTGAGCTACGGGCGCAACGGATAAAACTTGAAAGCTGGTCGGGGTAGAGAGATTTGAACTCCCGACATCCTGCTCCCAAAGCAGGCGCGCTACCAGACTGCGCTATACCCCGAATACTATGTAAAATGAAGCTTTACAGGTTTAAACAGCCTGAAATTAATATTCTCCTAACGGTTGCGGAATATACGAATTATGGCCTCTCAGGTCAATATTTATCGCCCTCACGCAAAAGATTATAAAGACAAAATAGACAAATTACCGGCCTCCCCATCCGACCAATCGGAAAAAACCGGGAAAACAGCACAAAATCGCTTGAAAGATCACCACTCGCCCCCATTTCAGCTTGCAAATCAAATATTCGGTTACCTGTATAAAAATGAACACAAAAACTTCACCCCGGAATGACACCGTAGAAACCCATTCATTTCAGACCGAGGTGCAACAGCTACTGCACCTGATGATCCATTCCCTGTACAGCAACAAGGAAATTTTCCTGCGGGAACTGATTTCAAACGCTTCGGATGCCTGCGACAAATTAAGATTTGAATCACTGACCAATAATGCGCTTCTCGATGACGATGAGGCCCTCGGTATCCGCATTGACATGGATGAAAAGAAAAGAACCGTTACCATCATCGACAATGGAATCGGCATGACCCACGATGAGGTAATTGCGGATATCGGGACCATTGCCCGCTCCGGCACTCGGGTGTTTCTCGAGAAAATGAGTAAGGACGAATCGGCAGACAGCGCTTTTATCGGACAGTTCGGGGTCGGCTTCTACTCCAGTTTCCTGGTGGGGAAAAAGGTCACATTAATGACCAGAAAAGCCGGGGCGAAAAACAGTGAAGGCGTTAAGTGGGTCTCCGATGGCAGTGGAGAATATACGGTCGAATCCATCGACCGGCCCCAACGGGGGACGGAAATCAACATCCAGTTGAAAAAGGACTGCAAGGAGTTTGCCCAGAAATTCAGGGTGCGCAGTATAGTTTCGAAATACTCGGATCATATTTCCCTGCCTATTCAAATGTTGAAAAGCCCGGAACTGGATGATGACGGCAAGCCATTGAAAGATCAGACCATCGAATGGGAAACCATCAACAAGGGTTCAGCATTGTGGGCACGGCCAAAAAAGGAAATTTCCGAAGAGGAACACAATACCTTCTATACCTCCCTGACCTATGACCCCGAACCCCCTGCGATTACGATTCATAATCGGGTTGAAGGAAGGATGGAATACATCTCCCTGTTTTACATTCCATCGAAAGCGCCGTTTGATTTATGGGACCGGGAACAGCGCCACGGCATCAAGCTTTATGTTCGCCGCATATTCATCGCTGATGACGCCAAAAAACTGATGCCGAATTATTTGAGATTCGTGCGCGGCCTGGTGGATTCAGCCGACCTGCCACTGAATGTTTCGCGTGAATTTTTGCAGCAAAACAAGGAAATCGAAAAAATCCGCGCCGCTTCCGTAAAGAAAGTACTGACGGAACTTGGCAAAATAGCCAGCAAGGATGAAGAAAAATACAATGCGCTCTGGAAAGAATACGGGCGTGTGCTGAAAGAAGGCGTGATCGAGGATTTTCAGAACAAGGACACGCTGGCAAAACTGGCCCGATTCACGACTACTCACCGGGACGATGAGGAGCAGACCATTTCTCTGGATGACTACATTGTGCGCATGCCTGAGAAGCAAAAGGACATTTATTACATTTCGGCTGAGAACTACAACGCAGCAAAATCATCTCCGCATCTCGAAGTGTTTCGCAAAAATGAGATTGAAGTGGTGTTGCTGACGGACCCGGTCGACGAGTGGTTTGTCAACCATCTACACGAATACGAAGGAAAAGCGCTGAAATCCATTGCCAGGGGCGGTCTGGATATCGACCATCTGAAAACCACGCAAAGCAAGGAAGATACTGAGAAAAAAGAAGAGGACATGAAACCGCTGATCGAGAAACTCAAGGCGGTGCTCGAGGATCAAGTCAAGGAAGTTCGCATTTCAGACCGGCTGGTGGATTCGCCGAGTTGCCTGGTGGCGGATGAGCATGATCTCGGTGGCAATATGGAGCGAATACTGCAATCGATCGGGCAAGAGGCGCCGATTGCAAAACCGATTCTGGAAATCAATCCCGAGCATCAGATTGTCAAACAGATCGATGTCGAGGCGGAGCTGGCGGAAGAGTGGGCGAATCTATTGTTCGATCAGGCGGTACTGGCGGAAGGAGCGCCATTGAAAAACCCGAGTGAATTCGTGAAACGGGTCAATCTGCTGCTGACCCAGTGATCATTTCGGGACAGTACACCCATTCAGAATAATCCGCCTGCGCCTGGCAACACTCAAGGATACGTTATGAAACGGTGACGGGAATTTGCCGCATCACTTTTTCCATATCTCCATAGCCCGTAAATCGATATTCATATTTCAGTTTCAACCTGCCAGCGATTTCTTCGGCCTTGCACCGCAGTTCAGGATTGTCTGTTTGCGCCATATATACGACTTTTTCATAATTACCGAAAACAAAATCAACCATATCGTCCCTGCGGTCCAAACCGAGTGACTCCCAAACAAACTTATCGAAATACTGACAAAAGAAATCCGTAAGATAGAACGTGGTGATTTCATCCTTTGAATATTCCTCAAAAGCATCATTGCCCATTAGAAATGAAAAGCAATGCGGGCCCTCTATTCGTTCTGCACCCTCTTCCTCCACCACTGCATCAATACGTCTATAAGTACCGCAATCACCGTACATTACAAATATCTTTTTGTATTTATCACGATTTTCCCGAATTTTTTTCCTGAGCCCTTCAGGAATGCGTTGTGGTTGATGATGCCAGTATGCGGGCAAACAGGTCAGTTCCAGATGATTCCAGTTATTAACGCGAATCAACTCAACCACCTCATGACTCAGGGCGCCACACGCAATAATCAGTGATTTGTTCTTGATTTGCATCATCGGTTGAAATGATGAGAATTGAATCGCTTAAAGCAGGGTAGTATACACGTCTGATAACTGCGACAATGAATTAATCACCAGGTATGGATTATGACTTCTGCAAACAAACTTGACGACAAAACCATAGCCCAGCTTGTTGATGAAATCGATGAGTCGCGCCTGGTGAAAAACCTGGCGACCATGGTGGCTATGCCAAGCGTAAATCCATTTGATGGCATGGTAAAAAAGGGCTGCCGTGAACTCGAATTCGCTGACCTTTATCAGGATCAGATGGCTGCGCTCGGCTTGCAGACTTCAAGACGGGATGCGGCGCCTGGACGGCCCAATGTGTTCGGGCGGATTATCGGCCATGAGCGCAAGAGTGAACATAAAAAATGCGTTATGCTGGCAGGTCACACCGATACCGTGGGTGTTGAAGGCTATCATGATCCATTCAATCCGATAATCCGGGACGGCCGTTTATACGGTCGTGGATCGTGTGATATGAAGGCTGCGCTGGCGGCCTATATCGAAGTCGCCCATATACTGCAAAACAGTGACATCCGACTCACCGGCGATTTGATCATCGCAGGGGTGGCAGATGAAGAGAATGGGATGATCGGCTCGAAAGATATTTTAGAAAACGGGCCAATCCCGGATATGGCGATAGTCGGTGAGCCGACTGAACTGAAGGTATGCCATACCCATAAGGGACAGTTGTGCATGCATATCAAGACATTCGGCAGAGCCTCGCATTCAAGCGTCCCCGAAAAGGGAATCAATGCGATCAACCACATGGCGGATGTAATCAAGGGTATCGAGCGCTACGCAGATGACCTGGCAAATCGGCCCGGACATCCGGTTTGCGGGCACGCACGAGTCAATCCAGGGGTGATCAAGGGCGGTACGATTTCCTCTGCGGTACCTGATTACTGTGAACTGGAAGTCGACCGGAGATTCCTGCCGGGTGAAACCGCAGAGGCGATCATCGCTGAATATCACGGTTTTCTGGAAAACATCGCCCTTCATACCCCCGATTTCAGTTATGAAATCGGCAAGCCTGTGGTGAATAACTCGGCGCTTGATACGCCGGTTGAATCAGAAGTGGTCTCGACCATTGCCTCGGCATTCGCGGCAGAACAGGGTAAACCCGCCGATGTGGGGGTTTTCCCGGCGGCGACAGACGCACCGCACTTTCTTTGTCCGGCGGTGGTGTGCGGCCCGGGATCAATATATCAGGCTCATACTCTGGATGAATACGTGGCCATTGATGAACTGACAGCCGCTGCCAGAATTTATCTTCGCACCGTCCTGCAGTTGCTTTAGGTCAAGGCTGTAACCGAGAATGGAACTGATTGAACTGATCGCCATTGTGCTCAGCCTTTCTGCTGCATTTTCCTATGTGAACTTTCGTTTCATCGGACTACCCACGACCATAGGCGTGATGATTATTGCGCTGGTTGTATCGCTTGGGTTGATTCTGCTGGACAGCCTTGGCGTGGTGGATATCCGGACCTACGCCAGCAAGCTGCTATCGGGTATTGATTTTAACAAGGCGCTGATGGATGGTATGTTGAGCTTTCTGTTATTCGCCGGGGCGCTCCATGTGAGCGCTGAAGATCTTGCCGACATGAAATGGACGATTGGCGTACTCGCAACATTAGGGGTGGCGCTATCGACGTTTATTGTCGGCACGATGACGTATTACCTGCTGATTGTTCTTGGTTTCGATATTCAATATCTTTACTGTCTGTTGTTTGGTGCATTGATTTCTCCGACCGACCCGATTGCAGTGATGTCGACTTTGAAGAGAGTTGGCATTGCACGCAGCCTGGAAACAAAAATCGCTGGCGAATCCCTGTTCAACGATGGCGTGGGGGTTGTCGTCTTTGTCGTGTTACTGGGCATAGTCCAGCAACCCGAACAGTTATCTTTCTCCCAGGTGGCCGTCATTTTCGTCAAGGAAGCCATTGGCGGCCTGATTTTCGGGTTCGGGTTGGGTATGCTCGGAGTCTATCTTCTGAAAAGCGTGGATAACTATCAGGTGGAAATTCTGGTCACCCTGGCGCTGGTCATGGGAGGCTACACCCTGGCTCTCGATCTTCATACATCCGGACCTATCGCTGTCGTCGTTGCCGGATTGATCATCGGCAACCACGGTCGAGCCCACGCAATGTCGAACACCACGCGGGAACGTCTTGACAATTTCTGGGAGTTGCTGGATGAGGTTCTCAATGCCGTGTTATTCGTTTTGATCGGCCTTGAAGTACTGATTTTGCAATTCCAGGGCCAGTATCTGCTCGCAGGGGCGCTCGCCATTCCGCTTGTTCTGTTCGGCAGATTGATCAGTGTCGGCATTCCGATCACGTTGTTACGAACCATGACCAAGTGGACCTACAGCCCCCATGTTGTCAAGATTCTGGTCTGGGGCGGATTACGCGGAGGAATTTCGGTTGCCCTTGCACTCACCCTGCCAGAAGGTACGCAGCGCGATGTGTTTCTGGTACTGACTTACATGATCGTTATCTTTTCCATTATCATTCAAGGACTTACCATCGGCAGGGTGGCGAAACACTACAGCGGATAGCGACCGGTCCCGATCAGACCGTGACTGCTTTATGCTTTTTGATTTCTGCCAACCCTATTCCACCAATTACCAGAATCAATGCGACTGCGTGATATCCCCGAAATGGCTCGTCCAGAACCGTCACCGCAAGAATCGAAGCAAATACAGGGACCAGATTGACAAATATTCCGGCCCTGCCTGCCCCCAATTCCGTCACGCCCTTGATAAAACAAATTTGAGCGAGAAAAGATGGCAGCGCAGTAATCAGTATAATTACGACCCATCCCTTTCGGGTCGGCCACTGTGAGCTTCCAAGATACACTTCCAACAGACTCAATGGCACCGATGCAATTAAGGCAGCAATAGCGACCACAGCGAACAGGCTTAACGCCGACACACCGGAAAATCTTCTCAGTATCAGCGCATAACCCGAATACAACAGGCAGGCGATAACCATAAAATAATCGCCCTGATTGATCGACAGCGAGGCCAGTTTATCAAGGTTACCAGCCGATGCGACAACGCATACACCGAGTATGGTTACGATGACACCTACCCCCTGCAATTTTGACACCGGGTTGCGATACACAAAATACATACCGATCAGCAGGAACACCGGGACTAATCCCTGGATGATACCTATATTAAGCGCGGTAGTGGTATGGGCAGCCAGATAGAACAGCGCATTGAATGCTGTGAAACCCAACGCCCCCATCATGAAAAGCAGAGGGAGATGCGATTTCAGTTTATCCCAATCCCGGTAAATGGCCTGCCTGACGAAAAAAAACAGCATCACTACGCCCAACCAGCGCAGGCTGACAATCAGCATCGGCGATACCTCACCGACAGCAACGCGCGCCAGCACCGAATTGGCTCCCCAGCAAAAGGCGGTCGTGGTCAGCAGGACATAGGCCCTGGCAGTGGGATTCAGCACAGCCAAAACTAATCAGTCGAATCGGATTGATTCAGAATATCAGAGAACCTTTCCACCAGGTGATGGGATTCTCCGAGCAAGGCAAATACAGCAATTATCGATCTGGTTGTCTGGTCAACAAGGCTGGAATCACGGCTCTGATTTCTGATCGATATCAACAACTCCAGCGCGGATTCATAATCGTCGCTCACCAGATTCAAGGCAGCCAGTTGATAGATCGACTGAAAATCCCGGGGGTCGTCTTCAATTCGCTTGTCGATGACCTGCCGCTCCGGCGCCAGTTGAGCCGCCCGAATCAAATCGGCATGGGATTTGACCAGGCCTATTTCCGGATTCTCCAGAGCCTCACTGGGAAGCGAATCGAGCAAGGCAGCCGCATCGATCGCTTGTCCTTGCAGAAGAAGCTTTTTGGCACGATCCAGTACATTCGCGAATTGTCTGTTCGGTCCCGCCTGGTCCGATACGATATTGATCGCAATGCCTTCGGCAAGAAATTTCTTGATGATGCTGCGAATATATCCTGCAGAAAACGCGCCATGAATGGTCTCAACGACTTTTCCATGCAGATAAAACCGAACGGTCGGAATGCTGACCACGCCCATATCCCGGGCAGCTCTCTTGTGTTGATCAGTATCCAGCAGATTCAACAAAAACCGGCCCGAAAATTCATCGGCAAGCCTGATCAGATCCGGCAGAAGTTTCATGCATGGACCGACATTCTGTGACCAGAAGTAAACCAGCACCAATCCCTTGAACGAATTCTCAAGCACCATCGTATTGAAATCTTCCGGGGTAATGTCGTAGATATGGCCGGAGCGGGGCATCAGGTCTGGGTATAGTGTTGCCAGGCACGCTCGAATCGGCTTCTGTTCTCGCGAGTGTAGTCAGCAAAATCAAAGTCAATCGTCGAATACGCTTCCGACACCATCGACCACATCGTTTCCCGTAGCAGGGAAGCGCATTTCATCGCATTGTAACTGCGCCAGAATCCGGCGCTGACCGGCCGGTCAAAATAAAGCGCCAGCAGATGCCGTTCCTGTGCCTCATCCAACTCACTGTTCGACGCCAGGTTGGATAGATCAAACAAAGGGCTGTTGAATCCGGCATAGTCAAAATCGATCAACCAGATTTTCTCTCCGTCATCAATAAAATTTGCGGCCAGCAGATCATTATGTCCGAAGACGATATCAACCGGGCCCACAGCCCGTTCAAGAACCTCTGCGATTTCCATCAGTTCAGGAATTTGCCCGCTGTACGCGGAGTCCCTGGCTGCCAGCATGTTGCGATAATGCCGCAGCACCTGGAATACCCAGAACATGATCGTGTAACCTTCGAATCTCAAGGGCATTTGCCGATGAAATCGCTGCAGAAGATCGACCAGTTTCCGCAGATTTTCAGGGTTTCTGACATCGTCCCCGGAAAACACCCTGCCGTCAATGAAATCTATCACCAGTACGCCCGGTTCGCGGTAAAATACAGCCGGTGAAAATCCGTATTTTGCCGCGGTCATGGAGACCCTGCCTTCGTTCTCACGCCACAAGAGATGCTCGGGAACATCGGCGCCCAGGCGCACAACGTAGTTTTTCCCGGAATCCTCGACCTTGAAATTATGGTTTGTCATGCCGCCAGCGAGCGGTTCGACCTGGATTTTACCTCGCCAGCAGGGTAACGAGTTTATCTGACTGACATGCTCTACTATGTTCATATGTTGACTCCAGACTGTGGACAGCCGGGTCTATTCCAGACCCAGACGTTGCCGGGATCGTGCGACCCCGGCATGGATCAATCGATCGGTAGTGATCGCAATGAATGCGACACATAAACCCGCTACGATACCCCTTCCGGTATCGGCCTTGGTTAACGCAATATAGACCTCCTGGCCCAGTTCCCGGGTGCCGACCAAAGCGGTAATCACCAGCATCGAAAGCGCCAGCATCACGGTTTGATTGATGCCGAGCATGATTTCCGGAAAGGCCATGCGAAGTTTGATTCTGGTCAGAATCTGCCAGCGGGTACATCCGCTGACCAGGCCCGCTTCTATCAGTTCCGGGTTGACCTGACGAATACCATGCAAAGTATATCGAATCGCAGGGGCAATCGAATAAAATATTACGGCAATCATCGCCGAAAAATCGCCCACCCTGAACAGCATGACGACTGGCATCAGATAAACGAATGACGGCAACGTCTGCAGGGTATCGATGATGGTCTCAATGATCCTGCCAAGAACCGGCCGCTGGGCGCCCAGAATGCCGATCGGAATGCCCAGAAGCGCAGCAAACACAACCGAAATTCCGCATAGATATACGGTTACCATGGTTTTTCCCCACAACCCTGTCAGCGCACAGAACAGCGCGAGAAAAAATGTAATCAGACCAAGTCGAATTCCGCCGAGTTGAAAACCAAGCAACCCCACAGCGAGCACAACCATCGGCCAGGGCAGGATCAGCAGAAATCGTTTAATTGGTAATAACACATTCATCAGTAAGAATATCTTGACTGCTTCGATCTGGTCGTAATAATTAATATTGATGTACTTGACCAGATTGCTCCAGAAATCCCCTGTAGTAATGGTCAGCGATTCGGGATAGGCCTGAACCCAGTTTAAAACCAGCGAGACCAGCGAAATCACAACCAGTATACCCACGGAAATTGCCAGATGAGAATGCCGCTTGATCAACCCCTTGTGCGTAACGCTTCTGAAACTGGCGCCGGAGCGGGTGGCGTATGCCTGACTCAACCGGTCAAGGGCAATTGCCAGTACCACAATTGCCAACCCGGATTCAAAACCCGCTCCGATATCCAGCCTCCTCAATGCTGACAGGACATCATACCCCAGCCCCCCGGCCCCGATCATCGAAGCGATGATGACCATATTCAAAGACAACATGATGACCTGATTGACGCCAACCATCAGCATCGGCATCGAGGAAGGTAACAATACCTTTGCAATCATTTGCAATGAGTTGCAACCTGCCATCTGACCGGCTTCAGTCAAGTCATCCGGGACCTGTTGCAATGCGAGGATGGTGACCCGAACCATCGGCGGCATGGCATAGATAATGGTCGCAATCATTGCCGCCACCGGTCCGAATCCGAACAGGAACAGGATCGGCACCAGGTAGGCAAAAACAGGCACTGTCTGCATCAGGTCGAGAAGAGGCGATATAATTTTCTCAAACCAGCGATTGCGATATGCCAGGATGCCAAGAAATGCGCCTGTGGTAACCCCGATAGGAACAGCAATCAGGACCGAAGACAATGTCAGCATGGCGCTTTCCCATTGCCCGAAAACCGCCAGATAGCAAAAACATGCGCCGACAAACAGGGACAACCTCCAGCCCCTGGCATAGTGTCCAAGCACCATCGCCAGCAGTGTCACTGCGATCCATGACAGCGGCGGAGTCAGTTGAACAGCGGCAGAACCTTCACCGGACAGCAACCCGGTAGCCAATACCCCCGTGGCAAAGTCCAATGGCTGTTCCAACAACCATGAGACACTCCGGGTCAACTCGTAAAATGTAAATAATCCCAGGTCCGCGACATTGACCAACCAATCCATGAAATCCGATATCTGGTTGCGCAGCGGTAATCGCCAACCGGGAGGAACCTTGAACGCCCATCGGATATTCGACTTGCCCAGGTACACCATGAGCACAGTGAAACCGACGACACCGAACCAACTGAGTCGAATCAGCCAATAGCGGCCACGCTCAGACATACAAGACTGCTGTATTCGGGATCAGGGAAATCCCGCTGCACACTGAACGAACTGTCTGCAGCGGGTACAGTATCAGTCTATCACTGCCAGGCTTTCCATCGGGACTGGTTGTTTGCCAGCCAGTCAGCAACCACGGCATCGAGTTTCTGCCCATCCAGATCTATAGCGGCAATCATCGTTCCCATTTCCTCATTGCTGATCTCGAAATTCCGGATCATGTTATATGCGCCCGGCCATTTGTCCTTGACTCCGGCCCAGGCCACTTTCCAGATGGGGCCGCGCGGCTTGCCGCAATCATAAGCCATGTCCGGGTTCACACCCACTGACGGGTCGTTGTAACACTCGGCTGAATACGGAGGAAACTCAACCCATTCTCCCTCGTACTTGGAGGGCGCCCAATGGGGCGCGTAAACCCACAGCAAAACCGGGTCCTGTCTTTGATAGGCCGCTTCCAGTTCTGCGAACAACGCGGCATCGGTACCGGCATGAATCACCTCATACTCCAGTTCCAGGGCTTCAGCGCGTTCATCATCAAATCCGCCCCAGGTTACCGGCCCGCCAATATAACGTCCCATCGGCGCGGTTTCCGGCGTCGAGAATTCTTCCGCACAATCATTTAACGCTTTCCAGTCCGGCAGGCCGGGACAACGCTCTTTCATATACAGTGGATACCACCACTCTTCAATTCCTTCCATTCCGGTTTCACCGATATTCTCCACCTTGCCGGTCGCGGTCGCTTCATCCATCGCATCCCGACCCGTGGTTTCCCACATCTCCATGGCCACATGAAGGTCTCCGGTTTTCAGACCGGCAAACTGGGCAATGTAATCCGCCTGAACCAGTTCGACGTTGTACCCCCCGTCCTTCAATACTTCGGCCATAATGTTGGTCGTGACCAATTGTCCGGTCCAGTCATGCAGGGTGAGCTTGATTGGGTCGTTTGATTCCACTGACCTGGCTGGACTCGCAATCATCATTGATCCTGCAATCAATGATCCCGCGAGCAATAAGGTTGTATTCAGTTTGTACTTCATGATTTCCTCCGATTCTGGTTTTGATTAATTGTAGTTGGATGTTCGCACGATCAGATCATGCTTCGATCAAATTTCACTCCAATACCCGACTAAAGTCAAATGATTCGATTTGACTCACGAGGTCAAGGCCGCCGTCCAGGGCTCGGGTGGTTCCTGCTGCTGCTTCCGCCTCATCAACTGGCTGCCGCAGCAAACAAACTCCAGCGATGGTTGCCTGACCGGACCCGCTCAATCTTGCTTTCCCAGCTTCGTATCATTTCCTCTTTCTCAGCGGCGCTGAAGTCCAACCGGGGTATCCTGTCCAGTTCCTGTTGCAGGGTTTGCAGGAATCGATCCGTCATGTCGTCCGCTTCAACATCCCTGAACCCCGCGTCACTTATTATCCGGGCATAGTCGGCAATCGTATGCAGACAATAACTCCGACCCTTGACGTAAGTGGAAAAAGCTTCACTCCATGGTTCGCTGCCGCAGCAGTAATCAGTGAAAAGCAGCTTTCCCCCTGAGCGTAAAACGGCCCTGAGCCGATTGAACAAACGAGGTTTGTCATGAATATGCAGAAATACGTCTCGACTGTAAACCGCATCATAACCGGGCCGATCCACATTCAATTCCAGGCAGTCTCCCTGCACCAGGGAAACCTGATCACGCAATCCATGACTGTCCAGTTTCCGATTCGCCATTTCAATCATGTGGCTCGAGAGATCGATGCCATCCACCTGAAAACCATAATTCCGGGCCATCACGAAGGCGTTGCCGCCCAGTCCACAACCTGCGTCAAGCACCCGGGCGCCGGGCGCCAGTCCAAGCCTGCCGATTAATTCAACAGCCATATCCAGGCCGCCGGGACTGACAAAATCCTTACCAAAAATCGCTTCGTATCGCTTGATTGATGTCAGAGAATATTGATTTGCCTCCAGTTCCTTTTGCGTGGCGTCCGCGTTTTTCATGTCCCGGGGCCATCTCTTACCGCTTCGAGTTGCCGGGGAAATTCATCACTCGCCATGAGTGTCCGGCAACGCTCAAGCCGCCCGGTGGCATAAGCCCGGAAATCGTCCGCCGGGTTGTTGTTGGCATGCTGCACCACTCCCCACAAAGTCCACAGAAAATCGCACATTGCCTTGTACATCACCATTCTGCCAACATCGAAAACGCCGGGATAATGACCAAAGTATGCGCTCAAAAAGGCATGGTCCTGCTCGGCGGTAAAACCCCCTTCGACTGAAATATCCCCGAGATCCCACATCGGGTCGTTGTTGCCAGAGTATTCAAAATCAATGATATAAACCATTTCGCCATTATCGATACAGTTTTCCACCATCGGGTCACAGTGGCAGGGCCTGTTCGGTAAAGCATAACCGGATAAAGCGGAACGAACATACTCTGCATCCCTTTGCGCTTCGTCATACCCCGACGGCAATTCGGCTTTCAGATCCGCAAGCACGGCCAGGTATTGGTCAACCTGGTCGAACAACTCGAATTGCCCCTTGAAGGGCTTGCCGCAGTCATGCAGTTTTCGAAATGCCCTTCCTGTTCTTTCGAGGACACCTGGATCGCACAATTTCTCTGCATCAAGTGTCACCGCGTTGTCAATATAGCGGCAAAGCATGGTACCGCTCGTGGTATCGAAATGCACAATTTCAGTATTGACGCCGGCCTCGGAGGCAATACCGGCATTGTAAAATTCCACCGAGCGGTCAATATAATCAGATGTACCCTCGCCCGCCAGACGCAACACATAGGAACCATGATCGCAATCAATCCTGTAATTGCGGTTAGTCAGCCCTCCCAACCGTTCAACACGGGCGGAATCCGGATTCGTTTCAGCGAAACCGTCGATGGTCGAAAGGGTCTCAAATACTTCAGCAGTCAATTCCAATCCCCGGCAATGAACATCCAGTTTCAGAGAATTGTATATTTCATTTACGAACGCCAGGAATCATCTTTCCGGTCCATCATTCGTGTTACAGCGTCCCACGCCATGCGTGCATCAGCGAACGGGGCATCAGCGGGTGGCATGCCATAGTGATTCAGGGACTGGACCACTTCATCATCGGGAACAATTCTGTTGGTGCCGGACGCCATCACATCCACCTGAACCTTGCAGGCATTTTCAAGCTGGTACAGAAAATAAAAGGCCTCGCCCACTGTTCGCCCTGCACTCAGCAAGCCGTGGTTATGCATGATCATCGCCCATTTGTCTGCAATGCTTTCCCCAAGCAACCTGCATTCTTCCTCGCTATCCGTCAGCACTCCATATTTGTGGTAGCAGACAAGGCCGTTGATCTCATTAGCCTGTTGAGTCAGAGGCAGCAACCCCTCTTCCATACAGGATACAGCCATCCCGGCGCGAGTATGACTGTGGAGCACGACGTTAACGTCCGGGCGCGCTTTCAATATCGCAGTATGGATGGCATGGCCTGCATTATTGTAAGGATAATCTCCGGCAACAACATTTCCATCAAAATCAACCTTGATCAGATTGCTTGCCGTGATTTCCTGAAAGAGCAGTCCATAGGGATTGATAAGATACCGGTCATTCTCTCCCGGCGCCCGCACACTCAGATGGGTATAGATCAGATCCGTCCAGCCATAATGAACAAAAGCACGATAGCAACAGGCCAGTTCCTGTCGTGCCTGCCACTCCTGTTCGCTTATATTGTCACGGTTTATTTTCGAGACTGCCGCTTTCATGATTCTACCCCGTTGCTTAAAGACTAAGTCTCCAGACAAATTTTCCGTCTGGCTCCCCGATGATAGAGTACATCATAAATTGCTGAAATTATACTACCCGGATGCAATTTTGCATCAGTCAGAACTCAAGCAAATGACCGCGATGATAAATTTATTACTTGCTACTGGAATTTCAGATGGATATACTCGGTGCATGAGTTCAATCGCAACCAATCCGGTCATCAATACAATGCCTTCGGCGCTTATCTGTTGTTGCTGTACAACGGGGAGCGTCAGCTCGCGTATTATTGCGAACTCTGCAGTTTTTTAATTCCCGATTTTCTATCTGACGCTCCCCGAAACCCGACTCAGTTCTGAGTCATGTCTTATGGGTTTTTGTTCAACTTTCGGAGCGCTTCCAGATGTACCAGTATTCTCAAACGGATCAAGAAATAGTTGATCAACGTGTCATTCATTTTCGAGATCAGACCGACCGCTCACGCCCTGTTATCATCAACCCGGATCAACTGTTCCAGTCAGTTTCCGACCCGGACATACTGCTGGTGGATTTACGCGGCAAGCGGGAATACGACGCCGGACACCTGCCGAACGCGGTACGACTTGATTATAACGGTCTGGTCGAAATGCGACCTCCTGTACTTGGGCTGCTGCCTTGCGAAGAAAAACTCTCGGCGCTGTTTTCCTGGATGGGGCTGTCCCGGCACAGGCATGTTGTCGCTTATGATCAGGACGCCGGGGCCGCGGCCTGTCGGTTACTCTGGACGCTGGACGTAATCGGGCATCGCGGGTTCTCGTTACTGAATGGAGGATACGCCGCCTGGGTGGCTGCCGGACTGCCAACGGAGCGTCTGCATCGCCAACCGGAACCGACCATTTACAACGCCAGAATCGGCAGCCACGGCATCCGGTCGAAAGCACAGGTTCTGGAGAAACTGGATGATCCGAATGTGGTTTTACTCGATTCCCGGTCGGCTCTGGAGTTCACTGGCGAGGAGCCACTGGCAGCCCGTGGCGGGCATATACCCGGCGCAGTCAATCTTGACTGGCTGGAGGCCACCGACCCGGCCAGACACTATCAACTACTTGATGAACACACACTGCGGATGAAGTACCAGAGTCTCGGCATTGTGCCGGAAAAAGAAATTATTCCCTATTGCCAGACACACCGCCGATCTTCCCACACCTACATTGTTCTCAAGCATTTAGGTTACAAAAATGTCCATGCCTATGCAGGTTCATGGTCTGAATGGGGCAATCTGGGTGATGTTCCAGTCGAAAGCAATAATTCTACGAAACGATGACATGAATAATTATATCCATAACCCTGACCACGCACTGGAAACCCTTGCAGTTCGATCAGGACAAGTACGTGGACCCGAAGGGGAACACAGTGATCCGATTTACCTGACTTCAAGTTTTAAATTCGAAAGCGCTGCACAGGCATCGGCGCGATTCGCCGAAACCGATCCAGGTAATATTTACTCCAGATTTACCAACCCTACAGTACGCACATATCAACAAAGAATCAGCGCACTTGAAAACGGTCTGTATTGTACTGCGACCTCATCCGGGATGGCCGCCATTATGACGATGACGCTGGCGGTCCTCAATCAGGGCGACCACATTGTTATTTCAAGAAGCGTGTTTGGTTCAACCATTAACCTGTTCAAAACAATCTTCTCACGATTCGGAATCGAGGCCAGCTACGTTTGTCTCAAGGACCTTTCAGCCTGGGAGAAAAGCATAAAACCAAATACCCGTCTATTCCTTATTGAAACGCCTTCGAATCCTCTTCTGGAAGTCGCGGATATCAAGCAATTATCTGAAATTGCCGGACGCCATAACGTATTGCTCGCAGTCGACAATACATTCCTGACCCCGGTATTTCAACAGCCATTGAGTCTGGGTGCGGACATCGTGATTCACTCTGCAACCAAGTATCTGGATGGACAAGGGCGGTGCATGGGCGGCGCCATCGTGGTCAATGATGACGGCATTGCAGAGGCCCTGTACAAGGTCATGCGCTCCTGTGGCGCCACCCTGAGCCCGTTCAACGCCTGGGTCCTGTTTACGGCGCTCGAAACATTGGCTGTCCGCATGCGCCAACACAACGCAAACGCAAGCCGGATCGCAACCTGGCTGGAATCGCACCCCACGGTGAGTCGGGTTTACTACCCCGGACTTCAATCTCACCAGGACCACAAACTGGCCTCTGAACAGCAATCCGGATATGGCGGGGTGGTATCTTTCGAAATTAAAGGCGATCGTGAAGCTGCATGGCGAATGATCGACAATGTCAGGTGGATTTCAATTACCGCAAACCTTGGAGATACCAAAACCACGATTACTCATCCGGCCAGCACCACCCATAGCAGAATCACGCAACGCGAGCGCGATCAGGCGGGTATCAGCGACTCCCTGATCCGGTTGAGTATCGGTCTGGAGGATACAGAAGATATCAAACAGGATATTACAGATGGATTGCAGGCTGTCTGACCGGAGAATCAGCGATGCCCACGTAGAGACAGGCCCTGTGCCTGTCCGCCACCCGGAGAATCAGCGATACCACAGGAACCCGTATCCTTCTCAGGATTTGGCTGCGTTCCGTTCCAGGGTTTCCTTGATCACGGCTTCAGCCACATTCTTTGGACAAGGCAAGTAGTGAGAAAACTCCATTGAGAACTGCCCACGGCCTGAAGTCAACGTTCGCAGGTCACCGATATAGCCGAACATGTCGGACAGCGGCACATCGCCCTTGATACGCACACCCACCACCCCTGCATCTTGGGACCGGATCATGCCGCGACGCCGATTAAGATCACCGATCACATCTCCGACATTGGCATCGGGAGTGAACACGTCCACCTTCATGATCGGCTCCAGTAACTGGGGACCTGCCTTTCCCATGGATTGTCGATAAGCCGCCCTGGCGGCCAGTTCGAATGCCACTGCTGAGGAATCCACCGCATGGTAGGCGCCATCCAGCAATGTCACCTTGACGTCAATACAAGGGTATCCGGCCAGTATCCCGTTCTGCATGCAATCCCTGAAACCTTTGTCAATCGCAGGCCAGAATTCACGGGGGACATTACCCCCGGTTACTTTCGATTCAAACTGATAACCCGATCCGGCTTCAGCCGGTTCGAAAGTGTATTCGATTTTACCGAACTGACCTGCTCCACCGGTTTGCTTCTTGTGGACATAGGTATCCGAGATGCTTTTCGTAATGGTCTCACGATAGGCCACCTGCGGTTTGCCCACTTCCACTTCAACGCCATGGGTTCGTTTCAATAGATCAACCTTGATATCGAGGTGCAATTCACCCATTCCCTGTAAAATGGTTTCGCCGCTGTCATCGTCGGTGCTGACATGAAAAGACGGGTCTTCTGACACCATCTTGCCCAGAGCAACACCCATCTTTTCCGATGCCGCCTTGTTTTTGGGCGCGACCGACATGAAAATCACCGGGTCGGGGAATACCATCGGCTCCAGGGCGGCAGGGTTATCCGGATCACACAGGGTGTGGCCGGTTTTGACATTTTTCATGCCCAATACTGCGACGATATCCCCGGCTTGCGCAGAATTCCGGTCTTCTCTGGAATCAGCGTGCATTTCAACAATCCGACCGATTCGCTCTGTCTTGCCGGTGGCGATATTCAACACGGTTGCTCCCTTGGCGATCGTTCCTGAGTACACGCGCAGGAAAGTGAGTGCGCCATATCGATCATCCATGATCTTGAATGCCAGTGCGCGCATCGGCCTCGAAGGATCGACAATCGCATAATTACCGGTTTCGACTCCTTCAATATCGGTCTCGGGTTGGGGCTTGACATCAACAGGGTTCGGCAGGTAATCGACCACCGCATCCAATACCAGTTGAATCCCCTTGTTCTTGAATGCAGAACCACAAAGGGTAGGAAAGAAGTCGAGCTCAATCGTACCTTTCCTGATACAGGTCTTGATAGTATCGATATCCGGCTCTTCACCATCGAGATATTTTTCCATGGCAACATCGTCGTGTTCAAGGGCAGTCTCGATCAACTCCTCACGAAATTGCTCGATTTTGTCAGCCATATCAGCGGGGAACTCGTTGATTTGATAGTTTTGCGGATCACCTGATCCGTCCCAGACCCAGGCCTTGCGGGTCAACAGGTCGACCACCCCGCTGAATTCATCCTCGATACCGATGGGCAGAGTCAGAACCAGAGGTTTTGCACCCAGAATCTTCTTGATCTGATCGACTACCCTGTAAAAGTCGGCGCCGAGTCGGTCCAGCTTGTTAACGAATATAATCCGTGCAACCTCGGAATCGTTGGCATATCGCCAGTTTGTTTCTGATTGCGGCTCCACGCCCCCGGAACCGCAAAACACGCCTATGCCACCGTCCAGCACTTTCAGCGAGCGGTACACCTCAATGGTGAAATCGACGTGGCCCGGGGTATCGATAATATTCAGGCGATGATCATTCCAGAATGCGCTGGTTGCCGCCGACTGGATTGTAATCCCGCGCTCACGCTCCTGGTCCATGAAATCTGTCGTCGCTTCGCCATCGTGTACTTCACCTATTTTATGAATCTTGCCTGTCAGGCTCAAAATTCGTTCCGTGGTGGTGGTTTTTCCTGCATCGACATGGGCAAAAATCCCGATGTTTCTGTACTTCGTCAAGTCTTTCATGGCTGTAAATGGTTTGAATTTGCACTTAAGGGTATGATTTCGGGAACAGCCGGGCCCGGCCAATTCCAAGGGTCGCGATAATACAACAAATAGCCTGTTAAATCAGGATATTTATCAAAAACCAGTCACGCCCTGTCAAACCTCTTTATCAGACTTTGAACCGCCCAGACATTCAGGAGAAGCTCTGGATTTCCCACCTTTTTCAAACCATTCATCACCAGTCAGGGTATCCAGCGATAAAGCGTGAATGGGTCCCGCAAGTTCATCACCCAGCAGTTCATTGACCAACCGGTGCCGGGCAAGCAACGCCTTGTCCCTGAAAACATCCGATACAAGAATAACTTTGAAATGCGACTCAGAGCCAACCGGCACGTTGTGGTTGCCACTCTCATTCAATACTTCGAGGTGCATCGGCTCAAGCGCTTCGAGTTTGGAGCGGATTATCAATTCGACAGTGTTCGGGTTATTCATACTGGTTCAACCGTATCTCAAACATATCTCGATATTTTATCCCGGTTATCGCTTTGTCTGGCAAGTTTTGTTTCCCGATGCATCGAATACAGGCCACAGCCGATGATGATGGCAATGCCGGTCAACGTCAAGCCGTCCGGAGTTTCAGACCAGATCAGATAACCGAATATCCCCCCTGCGATAATGGACAGGTACCTGAAAGGGGCAATGATACTGACCGCCGCGTAACGCAGACTCAGGGCCAGCGCATATTGCGCCAACCCGCCCGTCAGCCCCACGCAGATCAACAGGATCAAATCCCATCCGCCCGGCACCACCCAATCGATAAAGAAGCACAGAATCGTGGTCAGGACAGCGCCGGTCAGAGTAAAGTAGAAAGTAATGCTGATGGCCTGATCGGTGGCGCTCAGCATTCGCACGACAGTACTGTTGATGCCGACAATAAAGGCTGCCATCAACATCGACAACCCTCCGAGATTGAACACCGCCCCGCTCGGACGGATAATGATCAATACCCCCGTAAAACCAATCAATATCGCCAACCAGCGTCGTATGCCGACATGTTCTCCCAGGATAGGGACTGAGAGCGCCGTCCCGATCAGGGGCGCCATATAAAAAACCGCAGAGGCATCCGCCAGCGGCAGTACAGTGAATCCATAAAATGCGGTGACCATTGCCAGCATCCCGAGAAGCGACCGTATAGTATGCATCCAGGGGCGACTTGTCCGTAAAATCCTGATGCCCCCTGCACGATACAGAATAAACAATATCGGCACCATCGCCACATTACAACGGAAGAACATGATCTGAAATACGGAATAGTCAGAACCCAGCCACTTCACCATGGCATCCATAGTGCTGAAACACAGAATACTCAATAGCGCGGCAGACACGCCAAGTACCAGTGCCCTGGAATGTTTGCCGGATTGCCCCGCGGTAACCGGATGCGCGGAGGGTAGGGAACGGAATTTCATATCCTATTTTACTTGATCAGAACCGTCCTGACCGGGCAATATCCGCATTGATCTGCCGAACAGAAGGAAATATTTGACAAAACCAGATGGATTGCCTAAAAGGCAGGCTCTGATTTGTTATAGTCCATCACCATTTAAATTAAGCAAAATCTGATTATGTTTGAACAGTTCGAACCAGTTGCCCAGGACCCCATTCTCAAACTTTTGAGTATGTTCAGGGACGACCCCCGCCCACAGAAAATAGATGTGGGTGTAGGAGTTTTCCGCGATGCCCGCGGTGTCACCCCGATCATGGATGCTGTGCGGGAAGCAGAAGACAAACTTCATATTCTGCAAACCACAAAGGCTTATGTCGGCCTGACCGGGGATGAGCAATTCAACAGTGCAATCGCCAATATGATATTCGGCGACTTCCCGGGAATGGACCGGGTTCGGGCAGTGCAGACTCCAGGCGGCTGTGGCGCCCTCAGAATGCTGTCCGATATGCTGTACCGGATTGCCGACAACAAGACTTTCTGGGTCAGTGATCCGACCTGGGGCAATCATTATCCCATTTTTCGACAAAGCGGATTCAATGTCGATGCCTACCCATACCTTGACCGGCGCACCAAGCAGGTGGATTTTGATGCCATGATGGGCAAACTGACCACATTGGGACAAGATGACATAGTTGTTTTTCATGGCTGTTGCCATAACCCGACAGGCGCTGAACTGCAACCAGGGAACTGGGATGAGATCGCAGATCTTGCCGTCAAAAACGGTTTTTTTCCCTATTTTGATCTGGCCTATCAGGGTTTTGGTGACTCACTCGAAGAGGATGCCTATGGCGTTCGGACCATAGCCAGTCATGTCGAATCAATGGTCGTGGCCAGCTCCTGTTCAAAGAATTTCGGACTTTACCGAGACCGTGTGGGCTGTGCCCTGCTGGTCGGAGAGACCCCCGGCACCGCCGAAATTGCACGCAACCATATCGCCAGCAACGCACGAAGCTCCTACTCAATGCCTCCCGATCATGGCGCTGCGATCGTCTCTCTTATCATGTCGGACCCCGGCTTGAAAGATAACTGGGAAAGCGAATTGACGTCAATGCGCCAACGGATGCTCACATTGAGAAAACAGTTAAGCGACACACTCAGGGAAAAATCCCGGTCAAATCGATGGGATTTCATTGAACATCACCGCGGCATGTTTTCGCTGCTGGCATTGAGCGATGAGGAAGTTGACAGCTTGCGCAACGATCACGCAGTGTATGTCGTGGCAGGTGGCCGAATAAACATCGCAGGACTCAAGGATGAAGCACAACTGGATCAGTTTGCCGATGCACTGGTCACAGTGACCCGATAAGATGTTGATGGGTTATGTCGTCTTCTCCACTTATTTTAAGCATTGATCAGGGAACGACCAGTTCCAGAGCGATCCTGTTTGATCTTGACAGTCAGGTTGTTGCAAACTGCCAGCAGGAGTTTGAGCAAATCTTCCCGGACGATGGCTGGGTTGAACATGATCCGGAAGATATCTGGCGCAGTACCCTGCAATCAGCCAAAAGTGTTATTGAGAAAAGTGCGGCGCCTGCCGATATCGCAGCCATAGGGATAACCAACCAGCGGGAAACAACGCTGATCTGGGACAGGACAACCGGCAAACCCGTGTACAACGCCATCGTCTGGCAGGACAGGAGAACCGCACGGTATTGTGAAAGACTCCGCGAACAAGGCCTGGAATCACTGGTTTCTTCGAAAACCGGACTGTTACTCGATCCTTATTTTTCCGCCACCAAGATAAACTGGATTCTTGACAACGTCGACGACGCAAGGAGAAAGGCCGAAAACGGGCAGTTGGCATTTGGCACCGTTGATACATTCCTGGTCTGGCGTCTGACTGCGGGAAGATGTCACCTGACTGACGCGACCAATGCCAGCAGAACACTATTGTATAACATTCATAGTGGAGAATGGGACAAGGAACTGCTGCAACTGTTCGATATCCCGGAATCCCTTCTGCCGCAGGTCAGAAATTGTGCGGATGAATTTGGCATGACCGATGCCTCGGTACTGGGCAGGGAGATACCGGTTTGCGGTGTCGCCGGCGATCAGCAGTCGGCGTTGATCGGGCAGGCTTGTTTCAAATCAGGTATGGTCAAAAGCACCTTTGGAACAGGATGTTTCATGATCATGAATACGGGAGACACTCCGGTCAGATCGTCGAACAGGTTACTGACCACTATCGCCTACCAGCTTAACAATGAAACCAGCTATGCTTTGGAAGGTTCGATATTCAATGCCGGAACTGTGATTCAGTGGCTGAGGGACGGACTGGAAATCATAAAATCCACCGATGAGATGAACCGGTTACCGCATGACGCAGAACCCTGCAGCACGGGTAAACTCTATCTTGTGCCTGCATTTACCGGTCTTGGAGCCCCTCACTGGAACCCGGATGCGCGCGGCATACTGACCGGCATCACACGGGATACAACGAAATCAGACCTTCTCAGATCCGCGTTGGAATCAGTTTGCTATCAAACCAACGATCTGACCACGGCCATGTCGGCGGACAGCGGAGAAGAAGTGCGGGATATCCGGGTTGACGGCGGCATGACCGTCAACCTCCGGTTACTTCAAAATCTGGCCGATATTACTCAATCGATGGTCACCCTGCCCACGATTACGCAAACTACCGCACTCGGCGCATCGTATCTTGCCGGACTGCATCAGGGGCTGTATCAATCGCTTGATGAGATTGCCGGAAAATGGAAAGTCGATTCGATATACAAACCTGAAATAGATATGGCAATGCGCTCGGTCAAGGTGGATGGCTGGAACCAGGCAGTGGCAAGATGTCTGTTGTGACGAGTGTGGTCCACCACCCTGGTATTCAGATCAATGTGCCTGTGACCTGATTGGGAAAATAATCTTCGCAGTCGCCTTCCCTGTACACATCTGCGGTGGCGCAGTGCAGGCCGCCGCCAAAGGCGTAGGCGTCACGAAACTCGACCGGCAACACCTCCATACCGAGCTTGTCCATCTGTTCCATCTGATGAACTTCGCTGGCCTCGACAACCACCGTCTTTTGATCGATGACAAGACAATTCATGGAGAGCCATACACTGGAATAGCACAGTGGTGGCGGAGCTTCATGGGCGGGTTGCGCGGCATCGACAATTTCCCAGTCATTGGCCTCGAAAATCCTGCGCTGCTCTTCCGGCAATCTTCGTACCGGGTTGTTGATAATCAACCCTGGACGCAGCGGCACGAAAGTGGCGTCAATATGAATCGGGTAAGGGTCACCCGGGAAGTTGACCGCATGCACGCGATGGTCCGGGAAATGGCGCTGGAGCCATTGCATCCCCCGTCTGTTGGTAGTCAGGCCATGCTGACAGAATAAATCCTTGCCTATACGGCATACATCCGCGGCATCAAACAGTGGTTCATTCTCGTTGGTCACGAAATCGAGTGCAGCAGTTCGCCTCAATCGCTCGGAGACGGTGATTTCATCGAAGTAACCCGATTTGTAGGAGGCATCACTCAATCGGGGCCGGGGCGCCTGCTCCCAGCGAAACCCGGGGTCCTCATCAAAATATTTCTGCATCAGGTCATGGTATGCGAGATACTCGAAATACCGGCAGCGAAACGACATGGCTGCGCTGAGAATTTCCTTGCCGACAGTGAGCAATACATCTCTCGGAGGCATACAACCAAATTGCGAGGCGGTCGTGAAATCCGGAGTATGCACAGCCTGATTCCATTGCAGGGGGGTGGGCCGGTCGACACGTATGCCCCGGCTTTCCAGTAATCCGGCCAGGTTATCCAACCGGAAATTGGCTTTTTCCACAGTATCGAGCGAGCGCGGTCCCCACATACCACGCATATCACTGTCCCGGGGTATCTTGGCTTCTGTCGCGGGTTCGTTGGGCGGAATACAGGTATGATCCGCCCGGCCAACGATAGCATGTTTTAATGGATCAAAATCATTCCAGGAACTAACAATAGTCTTTGCCATGGTGTCAACTGCCTGATTGCTGCGGAGCGAGTGTATCATGGTGACTGATTGAATTGTCCAGCTTTTTGGGTATCATGTCAGGTATTATGAAAACCGAAGCAGTCATAAATCATATTATCACTTGGCTCGATTGTTACAATCAAACGGCATCAACCAGGGGGTTTGTGGTAGGCGTTTCCGGGGGAATCGACTCGGCTGTGACCTCGACCCTGGCAGCCAGAACAGGCAACCCCGTGTTGTGCCTCGTATTGCCGGTTCACCAAGCGCCTTCACAGGAATCCAGGGCGTGGAAACATATCGCTCAGCTTGAAAACAACTTCCCGAATGTGTCTTCGGTCAGAATCGACCTCACCCCGGTATTTGATCAATTCGTCCAATCCTTGCCAGCGGTGGAAGAAGAGGATACCCGTTCCCTGGCGTTGGCGAATTCCCGTGCGCGATTACGAATGACCACGCTTTATTACTTTGCCGGACTGCACAATTATCTGGTAGCCGGTACCGGAAACCGGGTAGAGGATTTCGGTGTCGGGTTTTTCACAAAATATGGCGATGGCGGCGTTGACCTGAGCCCGATTGCCGACCTCGACAAATCTGACGTTTACCGGCTTGGGAAAGCCTTAGGGATAATCGAAGAGATCATGGTGGCCAGACCAACTGATGGTTTATGGGGAGATAATCGCTCTGACGAAGATCAACTGGGCGCCAGCTACGACGAACTGGAATGGGCCATGGCGCGCACCTTCGATGCTTCCCGGAACCCCGACCGGAAAGGGGCGCCCACAGGTACAAGCGCTCGCCAGCGCCAGGTACTGGAAATTTATACCCGCCTTCACGAAGCCAACCGGCATAAAATGGAACCCGTTCCCGTTTGTAAAATTCCGCGGGAACTGCGCTGATTCCTGCACAACCGGCAACCGCCCGGATCACTGAATCATTGTCATGGCGTTCATTGAAGAAATAAAACTGGCCAATGGCATAGCCATTCCGACCAGAGGGTTTGGTACTGCAGGATTGAATGGCTGGCGAAATGATGGCCGCGAGGTGGTGGATACCCTGCTCAACGCATTGAGACACGGTTATCGACATTTTGATACGTCACCGGTGTATGGTAACGAGCGCAGTGTCGGAGCCGCGATCAGGCAGTCCCGACTAAATCGGGATTCGATATTCATTACCTCGAAGGTGCCGATGATGAGTTTCGGTTATGACAACGCCCTGCGAGCGTTTGAATCGAGTCTTGACAAAATGAATCTTGAATATATTGATCTTTATCTACTGCACTGGCCGGTTTCCGGAAAAAACAGGCAAACCTGGAAAGCGCTGGAAAAACTCGTTGAGGAAAATCGGGTAAGGAGTATCGGGGTTTCAAATTTTGATTTGGCAGATCTGAAATCCCTTCAGGAGTTTGCCCATATTCCCCCCGTTTGTAACCAGATTGAGCTCCATCCCTATTGTTGCCAGAACGAAATCAGGCAGTTTTGTGATCAGAACGATATCAGGATTATCAGCGGGTCGCCGCTGGGGGCTGCACAATGGAAATCCGACGAATCAGTAGAAACTCCGTTTCGTGACCCGTTAATTCAAGAGTTGGCCATCAGACATACAGTGGCTCCGGCGCAGATACTCCTGCGCTGGCATTACCAGCATAATCTGATTGCCATTCCAAAAGCGCAGACTTCGGCCCATATTCGCCAGAATTTCAGCATCGGGGAATTTGTGTTGGGAGTGGAGGAAATGAGCCGCATCGACGCGCTTGACCGTCATGTCCGGTTTGGCGCCGTCCCCGAAACGATCCTGTATCAGCCCTGAAACGGATCAGACAAGCCAATCAGACATGTGAGTACATTCATGCTCGGGCCGGGCGATATACAACTGAGCATGGTAGTAACCGGTTGTCTCGAACCCTTGGGATTCACGCCCTCTTTCCCTGACCAGTCGAATCGCTCTTAGTTTCTCCTCTTCATCCGCAAATATCCGGTGAGGAAACGGCGAAATCGGCATCGCTTCAACGAGCAGCCCGGCTTTCTGCATGATCTCCCAGGATTCCTTTGACTCATTTCCTCTGACCGGAGAAGAAACTATCCAGGGGAGCGAGTCACCGGCCAGATCGAGTATCGTTTGCAGTGTGCCTTGCAGCATGTGCATCATCGAGCCCACCTCAATGATCATGTCACACTGAGCAATCATTTGTTGCAGTTCTTCATCAGGTGACTCGGATTGCAGATCAATCGCGAACACATCGTCGTAAATACCGACAGATTTACCGTACATGAGCGCCCGTTCAGCCACATCTATGCCAAAGATCCGGCACGGCACATCAAAATATTTGTTCTGGTCAATCCACTGGCTGTCCCACTGGATAACCTCTTCCACCGAAGCGTCGATAAACTTCGGTTCCTGATATCGATCCAGCACCTGATCCAGAGTAATGTGATGCCGCATCAAAAGGGCGCCAATGCCATAGCCGGAGGCAAAATCCATCACACACGGTACCTCAATACCGCGAATACGTTTCAATTCATTGAGCGCCGGGGCGATTCCTTTCATCGCAAAGTCAGCGTTACTGTATTGCACCGAATTCATGGCGTGATAATAAGCCCGACAATCAGGCATATTATAAACATCGTCAAATCGGGTCACCAACGGGGTTTTACACTGGTCAGTCATATAATATAGTTTAACGCAAATCTTTGATATAATTTAATTTCGCCTTCATGTCGGCAGGGTCACTGGATGGGATAATTCTGTATTCAATGGAACTATAACCGGAATTGAAGCTCCAACCTCCGGGTTCTTGTTCACAGATGCACTGAATTTTACTATACAATTTTAGTCAGCACGCCCGATTCATTCAAATAATTTATCTCCATGAATATCACGAAAAGCAGCGCCCTGCAATCAACCATCGTCCAGGGCATGATTCTCTCCTGGGTAGCCGTCATCATTTATGCATCTGCCAACTCAATTATTCTTATCCTCACTGAAATCGGTTCACAAAATCTGCTGGATGGACGTAACACGATTACATTCTGTAATCTGCTGTTTCTCGGAAGCCTGATGTCCCTGGTGCCCATGGTTTTCTTTTTCTGGAAGGAATGGACTCGGGAAAATCTGAACAAAATAACGCGCTCTGACTGGATTGCCATGACTATCTCGGCGATATTGTCCTCCGCCCTGACCCCTTCGCTGTTTTTCTTCGCGCTGGAATTTTCGACCGTCACCAATGTAGTCCTGATCGGTCGGATCGAACCACCGATGATGCTGATTCTGTCCTGTCTGGTACTCAAGGTCGCATTCGACAGATGGGCCTTCGCCGGCGCCCTGATTGCGCTGTCAGGAGCCGTTATCGTCATCACCATGCGTAGTGGGGATACAGTCGGGTTTGATTTCGGCAAGGGAGAATATGCTGCGCTAGGCGGGATTTTTTCATTTATGGCTTCGAATCTGCTTTCAAAGAAGAAATTGAACGAGGTGTCATTTGGTGTCTTTTCGATCTATCGCACCATACTTGGAACCATCATTTACTTTATATGGGCAATTTACCTGTTTGGCCCGGATCACTTTCAGGATGTTTTTGCCCCGACCGTGTTGAAATGGACCCTTGTCTATGCGGTAATCGTAATAATCGGTGGGCAGTTTGCCTGGAACATGGCTCTTAAGAAAGCGCGTTCCAGCGATATGACACTTGCCACTTCCTTTACTCCGATCGCTGCAATCACGATTGCCGTCTTGCTCGTCGGTGAAGACCCCGGTGACGGAATATGGTTGGGCGGCGCGGTGATTATCGGTGGAATTCTGTTGGCGCTATATGGCCGCCACAGAAAAGCCACGGCAGAAAAACGGAAAGCAGAAAAGCTTGCCAGGGAAAATGCAATGGAACATGAATCAGAATATCACTTCAAGGGGGCCTGATTCAATCGTAGCTATCACGTACGCACTCATCCCAGAAATCATAAACCACCATAGCCAACACCAGAATCACAATAACAGCGAAGGGAAGGCCTCCCCAGAAACCGGCGAAGCCGCCTGAGATACTGAGAGACAGGCCGATGACAAACGCAGACACCAGGGCAACGCCAATCGCACCGGTTGTGAATTTTACAAGTCTTGATATCATCTTAAGCGCACCCGTGTCTGTCACATATCATCTTCCGGATCAACCAATACTATCGTTCAGATAATCCAGTAACCATCGCGTGGTTCGAAACATGCGGTCATCTTCGTTTTCACCCGCCACCAGTTGAATACCGACAGGGAGATGGTTGTCACCGACCAGTAACGGCAAGGACAGGCAGGGAAGTCCACACAATGTCCATATCGTACAACAGATCGGGTCTCCGGTGCCATCTTCAAATACGGGAGCCTCGCCAAGTGCAGCCGGTGTCATGATGGCGTCATAGTCGTAGAAAAACTGTTGAAACCAGGAAGTGGCTGCCTGCATGATTTCCTGGGCATCTTCATATTCGGTCAGGCTTATCCGGGCAGCAGTCTGTAACGCGGATATCATCGTGTCACTTAACAACGCATCATGATTATCCCGTTCCTCGCTTAAACAACGATATAGCTCGAATCCATAAATTCGCCGCAAGGCTTCAATCAACACTGCGAAGGTTTTCGGCGCCGGGATTCGCTCTATCCGATCTCCCAGTATTTCGATGACTTCCCCGCATCCCTTTATAGTCGCCATGGAGTATTGGTCCGCATAAGGCAAGTCGATCCATACCAGCGCCGGCTCAATCGGCACTTCTGTGTGATAACCCTTGAGTACTTCAGGTTTTGGCGCAAGATAACTTGCATTGTCACGGGCATCAAATCCGCCGAGAGCATCACACAACAACGCCACATCTCCGGGATGTTGTCCGAACAGACCGACCTGATCGAGCGTTGCCGAAGTCTGTAACGAACCTCGACGGGAAATTACTCCACGGGTTGGCTTGTATCCATAAATTCCACAATAAGAGGCAGGACGAATGGTCGAGCCATTGGTCTGGCTGCCAATCGCCAGCGGGACATGTCCGGCAGCCACAGCAGCAGCCGAACCACTCGAAGAGCCGCCGGGAGAATGGGCAGTATTGTGCGGGTTACGTGTATCGGCAGGATGCATATAGGCCAGTTCCGTGGATACGGTTTTACCTAGGATGACCGCTCCGGCTTCCTTTAATTTCTCTACGACTGCACTGTTTGCATCGGATCGTCGGCCTGCGTAAATGGCGCTGCCACGTCCGGTCGGCTGATCGTCGGTATCGAAAATATCCTTGACTCCGACCGGAGCACCATGCAGCAGCCCTGTTGGTTTGCCGGCACGACGGATCTGGTCCATCTGTCTGGCCTGTTCCATCGCCAACCCGGAATCGAGATGCGCCCAGGCGCCTATTGCCGGGTCGGTCGCATCTATCTTCTCAAGACAGGATTTCACCCATTGCTCCGAAGTCAGGACACCTTCCCTGATCAATCGAACATGTTCTTCAACCGTTCGATTCTGATTATCTGCCATCTGGCTCATCCGGCAATGCCGATTATGTCAGGGAATATATGGTCCGAACAGGGCATCGGGCAGCCAGAGCGCGAGTTCAGGGAACATGTACATCAGGAACATGCAGAAAATAACAATCCCCAGATAGGGCATGATTCCCTTGAAAATCTCCATCAGTTCAATCCGGTTTTTCAACACCCCCTTCAGATAATAGGCGGACATCGCCATCGGCGGAGTCAGGAATGATGTCTGCAAATTCAGCGCTACCAGCATGGCGAAGAAATAGGGATTGACACCAAAGGTATCCAGCATCGGCAGGAAAATGGGCACAAAAATTATCAGGATTTCAGACCACTCCAGCGGCCAACCCAGCAAAAAGATAATTAACTGCACCATTATCAGGAACTGCCAGGGTTGAAGGTTCATCGCCAGCACCCAGTGTTCGATCACATCATGGCCACCCAGGTAAGAAAAAACTGAAGCAAACGTCCAGGAACCGACAAACATCCAGCACACCATCGCGGTCGTCTTGGCGGTCAGAAAAACCGATTCCTTGACTTTCAGCCAGGACAGGGAACGATAAAGCAAGGCCAGAACAAGCCCGCCCAAAGCACCCATTGCAGCGGCTTCAGCCGGTGTCGCCAGCCCCCCGAGAATGGACCCCAGCACCAGCATGATGAGCGCGGTAAGCGGGACAAATGAAGTTATCAACTGTATATAGATCTGCTTGCGGCTGATTGAATTGTCAACGGCAGGCTTGGGGGCGATTGCAGGATTGATGATCACGCGTATGATTACATAGACAATATACAATCCTGCCAGCAGCAATCCCGGGAATACCGCAGCCGCATAAAGTCTCAATGGCGACAATTCCGCAATTGCTGCGTAAACGATGAGCATGATTGAGGGCGGGATCAAAATTCCCAGTGTGCCCCCTGCACAGATCACTCCTGCGCCGAAATCCTTGCGATAACTGGCATCCGCCATTGCCGGAAATGCGAGCAATCCCATTAAAGTGACCACGGCGCCCACTATCCCGCTGGCCGTGGAAAACACCGCGCAGGTAATCAACGCGGCAATCGCCATCGAACCCGGCAGATTTCGGGCAGCCAGTTGCAGCGATGAAAACAACCGGTTAACGATATTCGCACGCTCGACGACATAACCCATGAACAGGAATAACGGGATGGCTACCAGGGTGTCATTCTCCATCACCGAGTAGGTGTTCTGGTTCAACAGATAAAAAATCTGATTATTGAATGCGTCCGCAATGACTTCGACCGACCCGGCCTGGTGATAAGCGAAATAGCCGAAACCCACACCCATCGCGATGAGGGTAAATGCAATGGGGAATCCCAGCAGAACCAGGACAATAAACAGTCCCAGCATAAAAATAGCTACTTCAGGATTTGTCATTTAAATATTGTTTTTTACTGGAAGCGTGCGTATTGAAAATCGCTGGGTCAAGTTGTTCCTTTACTTGTCCGGTGTGCCGAGTCCTTCGGCGAGCAGCGCCTCCTCTGTTCCACGGACGTCTTCGAGTCTCTCCATCCACTTACCTGAGCGTATGGCTTTCCAGCAGCGAAGAATTTCGGCAATACCCTGGATAATCAGCAATCCTCCTGCCAGAGGGATCAGTGTTTTGAAAAAGTAAATCTGGATTCTCGCAGGGCTGTTCCAACTGACTTCCTTGTAACGCCAGGAATCCGACGCGATTTCCGCCCCGAACCAGAATAACGCCAGCATCCCGGGGAAAAAGAAAATCAGATACAGAACAAAATCAATGGTTGCCTGTACACGAACCGGAAACAACCGATAGATCACATCCCCTCTGACATGGGCGTCATGGGCAAGCGCGTAAGGCCCTGCCATCAGGAATAACGCGCCATACATCTGTACCATCATGTCGAATGCCCAGACTGTCGGAGCATTCAACACATAACGCACGAAAACTTCGTAAGATACCGAGAAAGTCAGAATCAGGATACACCAGCCAAACATACGCCCAACCCAGGTACTCAGGCTCTCTATGGCATAGATCAGTTTAGTCATCCAAACACCTCCGCCACCTTATACGGCATAAAATCGGGGGTCGACCCGACCCCCGATAAGGCAGCAGTAATGTCGTATTCAGGTCCCGGGATCAGGAACCGAAATGGTGGTTATAAGCCAGTTTATAATCAGGCTGATTCAGATTGAGGTAATTCATGACCGTTTTGGCATATGCTTTCTGGGACGCAATCACTTCCGCAAAAAATTCGTCCTCACCGGACAGACGTTCGACGACGACATCCCAGGCTTTCAACTGGTCAGACATGACAGAATCCGGAGTACGGTAGACATTGACCCCTTGCTCGGTGGCCAGTTTTACCAGATCGTCAGCATAACGGCGAGTATTATGCCAGTAGAAATTAGAGTTTTCGGCTTCTGACGCATACTTCAGAATCGCTTTCAACTCATCCGACAGACTATCATACTTGTCCTTGTTGAAAGTCACTTCAAAGAACTCCTGGGATTGATGGAAACTGGCCAGGTGATAGTGCTTGGAAACATCCTGCATACCAAAATCACGGTCAGAGGTAGGATTGTTGAATTCTGCGGCATCAATCAGACCGGATTTCATCGCGGGCTGAATTTCGCCACCTGGCAATTGCACCACAGACATGCCCATTTCAAGCAATACATCTGCAGCCAGTCCAACGGTACGATATTTAAGCCCTACCATCTGACTTGAATCCTTGATCTCTTCCTTGAACCAGCCGAGCGGTTGTGCAGGCATCGGACTGTTGAAAAAGCTGACCAGATTCAAGCCGAGTTTGGCCATCAGTTTATCAAACAACTCCTGTCCACCACCATAATAAACCCAGCCAAGCACTTCCTGACTGGACCAGCCGAAACACGGGCCGGTGCCGAACAATGAAGCCACCGTGGATTTCGAGTACCAGTAGGCAGGCACATAATGCGCTGCATCAAGCACCCCGCGATGGACGGCATCCTGCATCTGGCTGGTCTTGACCACTGAATTGACCGGCAGCAGTTCGATTTGCAGTGCATCTCCCGCCATCGCATTAACCCGGTCAACATAGGATTTGGCATTTTCCAGGAAAATACCGCCTCCCCAGGCGGCCTGCATCTTCAGGGTTACCGGTGCGGCTTTTACAATCGCCGGCGCCGCGAGGACACCCGCAGCGGTGGCTGTTGCAGCAACCGCTGAGCCCTTTAAAAATTTTCTTCTTGAATTTTGTTCTTTCACGTTTTGACCTCTCTATAGTGTAAACATACGTATTCGGAACGATTGACCGGCCAGACATGATTGCCTTCGGAAATATCGTCAATATCAACTTGAGTTATTGCAGTGAACGACAACAAGAGTACTTTATATTCTGTGGTCAAGCAAGGTTTATGTCCCGGTTCATATCGGGAATCATTGACATTCCATCATTTATCCTCCCATCCGACCGGCGATGGCAACGATACGATACATATTGCGCAGTACCGGTTTTTCGATCAGCTTTCCGTCGATAACCAGAAGGCCGGTGTCGGCGGTTTCAAATTCCGTGATTATCCGGCGGGCTCGTGCGATCTGATCGGACGTTGGCGTGAACACTTCATTCAGCGCTGCAATCTGATTGGGGTGGACCGAGCCCTTGCCGACGAATCCAAGATCACGTGCCCGTTCAGCTTCTACGCGCATGCCTTCCGGATCATTGAGGTCAAGATAAGGTACGTCGATCACATCAAGACCCGCGCTGGTCGAGGCATGTACCACGCGGGAGCGCGCATAGAGAAGCGGTTCCCAGGAATTCCGGCAGCGTAGTTCGGCCGCCATATCCACGCCTCCAAAGAAAATTGCATCAATCCGGTCGGAGCATTTGGCGATATCGAATGCCGCTTCCAGGCCGGCATTGGTTTCGATGATTACATGCAGCCGTGTCGAATGCCCGGCTTCGCTGAGCAACTGGTCCAGCATCACCACTTCGTCCGGTGTGCACACCTTGGGCATCATGAGGGCGGGCGGCGGTGTATCAGTGACCAGCACCGCCAGCACATCCTCGATTCCGAACCGCTCGCGTAATGAGTTAATCCGCACAATCCGCTCTACCCCGTCATCGGCATGGGGCTGCTCAAAGAGCGCCAAGGCGTTTTTCCGGGCCTCGGCCTTGTCCCTGGGCGCAATCCCATCCTCCAGTTCCACGCAGACGATATCCGCCCCGCAGGACAGCGCCTTGGGGTACATGTCCGGTCGCAGACCCGGTACAAAAATGAAGCTGCGCCTGGGGCGCGGAGCGTGATTTGTCATTGTCTTTTATCTGTTTACCAAGGGCTTGTCCTGATCAGGTGTTGCTGTGCGGCTTCCTGGCCTGTATGCAGACCTTTCAGGGATTGAACGATCCACGCCGCGAACGATTTTCTTTTCGCGGTCAAAGAAGGGGAGTTCGACGATCCGGCTATCGTGCGCGGTCCCGTCCGGCAGGCGCATTGCGAGAGTGCGGCCCACCCAGGCGCCGGGAGTCCTGAACCGAACGTAGCCGATGCCAAGCCCCAGTGTAGGCGATGGAACGCCCGCCGTGATCCGGCCGACCGCGATACCGCCATCGGTGACCACACTGCCAGCCGAGGGAGTCGCGGATTCACAAGTAAGTCCGAAAAGGCATGGTCGGGTGTCTTTCCCCGCCAGCGCATCGCGTCCGATGAAATCACCCTTGTCCATGTCGACGAACCGGGCAAGCCCCGCCTCGAACGGGGTCATGGTTGTATCGATATCCGTCTGGTTACCCAGGATTCCACCCTCGATCCGGCGAACGGTCAGGGCATCCGTTGAAGAAAATTCCAGCCCGTGAGGCGCTCCGCAAACCATCAGATGATCCCACAAGGCGAGGTGATCGGTCGCAGCGCCATCGCAGTAGATTTCGAAGCCCAGTTCGTTGGTGAATCCGGTGCGCGAAACATACAGGACCTGACCACCGATTTCGAAATAACCGGAGCGGAAGTACTTCATCGTGTCATCAATTGCGCCATTGGAGGCCGTGCTCATGATATCAGGTGAGGCAGGTCCCTGAATCTGCAGGACACGGCGCCCGGGATCGGATATCGCCACATCGAACCCGCCGCTATGCGCTATCAGCCAGGTTTCCATCGGCCCTTCTGCCTGGACGTACCAGAATCGGGTTTCATCCAGTTTGAAAACGATGCCATCCATGAATATCCCGCCCTGCGGCGTGCAGGCGATACTATAGTATCCCCTCCCTTCGGTCATGGTTGCGACCTTGCGCGCAAGGACTTTCTCAAGAAACGGAACCGAGTCGGGACCTGAAATTTCAATCGGTTTTTCCGGAACGTCTAAGATCAATGCCTTCTGGCGCAAAGCCCAGTATCTCTCGATCCAGTCCTCGCCCATGTAGATCGCAAAATAGCGGCCGGCATAGACACCGCGAACCATCTTTAGGCTGCCAGTGCGCTCAATGAACGGCGATTCCTCAAACCGCCGGGCACTGATGGCAACCGTGTTTTCAAAATCAGAGGCTTCCTGAAGATTGCTCATGTCTCAATCATTTCGATGGATATCGGTTAAACGGATTTTCTTAAAATAACAGGGGGCTCGTGTGCGGTAACGGGTGGCGGATTGGCGTCAAACCGCTCGATTTCGACAAGGCAGGTATGCGCCGTTGGGCCCTGACCAAGCCTCGACGTGCCCTTGTCGCGTGTCAGGACATTTGGATTGCCGTGTTTGCAAAGGCCCCCGGGCTCGGACAGATCAGCAGGCTCGGACCGATCAGCAGGATCGTACCACGCGCCGGTGCTCATTTGCACGACGCCGGGGCGGATATTGTCATCGATCACTGCGCCACCCAGACAGGCGCCCCGATCATTGAACACTCTTACGACATCGCCACCCCGAACACCGCGAGCAAACGCGTCTACGGGGTGGATGTGAACCGGTTCGCGGCCCTGTACCTTGACGGACTTGCTGTGACCGCCATGGTCCAGTTGTGAATGCAGTTTGTCTTTTGGCTGGTTCGAGATCAGGTGGAGCGGCCAGCGCGTATCTGTGGAACCAAGCCATTCGTAAGGCTCCAGCCAGACCGGGTAGCCCGGGCAATCATCATATCCGAACCGGGCCACGGTTTCGGAGAATATCTCGATCTTTCCGCTTGGTGTCGAAAGCGGGTACTTGACCGGGTCGGCGCGAAAGTCGCGCAGCATGACGATCGGTTCTGCGGGATCCGGGATCTTGAACCACCCCTGTCCCCGAAAGGTCTCATAGTCCGGCATGTCGATGTTGGTGGATCTGGCCCGGGTCCGGGTCTGATCGTAAATCCATCGCTGCCAGTCGTCCTGGCTTCGCCCTTCGGTGAAGGCGCGCTCTAAGCCCATCGCCCGTGCAATTCCCTTGAATATCTCGAAATCATCGCGAGAATGACTGTAGGGTTCGGTCAGTTTGCACATGGAGACCACGTAGGGATCGCGCGGCGTCAGCGCAATATCATTCCGTTCCAGTGGCGTGGTGCAGGGCAAGACTATATCGGCTCGTCTTGCCAGTGAATTCCAGCACCATTCATTTACGATGATCGTGTCCGGTTTCCGCCAGGCCCTGATCAACCGGTTGATATCCTGGTGGTGGTGGAAGGGATTGCCGCCCGCCCAGTAGACCGCCTTGATGTCCGGATACTCGTAGCGGACACCATCGAAATCGAAGGGCTCGCCCGGATGCAAAAGAAGATCGCTGATGCGGGCGACCGGGATAAAGTTTTTCACCGGGTTTTTAGCTTGTGGAAAGGAGGCTCCGGGCAAGACCGTGAAATGGCCGCCGATGAAATTCATGGCGCTGTAGCCAAAGCCGAACCCTCCGCCCGGCAAGCCAACCTGACCCAGCATTGAGGCCAGCGCAATAGCGGCCCAGAACGGCTGCTCGCCATGATCCTGCCGGGTCAGAGACCAGCTGATCGAGATCATCGTTCGCTCGGATGCCATACGTCGGGCGAGCGAACGGATGGTCTCGGCGGAGATCCCGCTGATTTGTGCAGCCCAGTCGGCATCTTTTGCAACACCGTCCCTGTCCCCCATCAGATAGGGCAGGAATCGATCGAAGCCCTCGGTATAACGGTCCAGAAACGCCTGGTCGGTTAAACCCTCAATCTGCAGCGTATGGGCAAGGCCAAGAATGACAGCGACATCAGTGTTGGGACGCACGGCCAACCATTCGCCGCCCACATCACCCAGCAGATCCGACTTCAGCGGGCTGACGTTGACAAAATCAATGCCGGCGGTCCCGGCGGCCTCAAGATAGTCACGCTGGCAGTGACGGCCGGTCCCGCCCTGGGATATCTGTCCATTCTTGAGTGGAACACCGCCAAAACAGACCAAAAGCCTGGTGTTCTCGTGGATCGACGACCAACTGGTGCAGGTATCGAGATAGGCACGGTAGCTTCCCAGAATATGCGGCACAACCGCCTCTGCCGCAGCAAAGCTGTAAGTGAATTTCGACCCCGTGTATCCGCCGATACAGTTGAGAAACCGGTGCAACTGGCTTTGCGCATGGTGAAAACGCCCGGCACTGGCCCAACCGTATGACCCGCCAAAGATTGACGCGTTTCCGTAAGAGTTACGGACACGATCGAGTTCTTTGGCAACAAGTTCGTTCGCCTGACTCCAGCCGACTTCCACAAAAGGATCAACACCACGCCGATCAGGACGACAGCCCGGCCCGCCCTTCAACCAGCTCTCTCGCACCATCGGCGCATCAATGCGCGTAGGGCCGTCCTGAACATCGAGGATCCCCTGGCCTATCGGGGAGGGATCAGGGTCATGTTCAAACGCCAGCAGTTCCAGTACGCGGCCGTTTTCCACCCGGGCACGATAGGTACCCCAATGCGAACTGGTCAGGGGCAGTTTGGTTTGACTGGTCATGGCGCGCTCAATCCCAATGATGCCTGGCGCTTTTTTGTCCACGCACGGGTCATTCGATCAATGATAATGGCAATGATTGCCATGCCGGCTCCGGCAATGATCCCGACTCCGAAGTTCCCGTCGCTGAGCCCGATGTAGACAATTTGCTCCAGACCATTCGTACCGACCAGCGCGGCGATCACCAGCATTGCGATGCCGAACATGATGGTCTGGTTCAACCCCAGCATCATCACCGGGAGCGCCAGGGGAATCTCGACCTGCCACAGCATCTGGCGCTTTGTAGATCCCATCATGCGCGCGGCTTCGATCACGTTTTCTGGCAGGTTGCGCAGGCCGTGCTCCGAGTAGCGGATCGCCGGGACGATCGCGTAGGCAATGATCGCGAGAAGGGCGGTGAATTCACCAATCTTGTAAATCATCACGAAAGGGATGAGAATCACGAAAAGCGGCATGGTCTGGAGCGTGTCGTTGATGGGCCGCAGGATTGTTGAAACCGTGTCATTATGGGCGGCCCAGATTCCGATGCTGGTACCGAGGGTGAAAGAAATGATGACGGCGATCCCGCACAGATAGATCGACAGCATGGCCTCCGGCCAGATACCTGTCACGACGATGAATCCAAGTCCGGCAAGAGTGCCCAGACCAAGCCAGGAGCCGCCGATTTTCCAGCCGATAACGGAACAGATCAGCAAAATCGCGGGCCAGGGCATGACTGTCAGGCCGAAATAGATGAAGATGGCAAACAGAAGGATCGCGATGCCCGCCTGGTTGTTCCAGCGCCTGGCGCACAATGCCGCCAAAGCGATCATGCTGACGGTAAAGAAAATCTTGTGTGCAAGTGTCAACTCGAACCCCCAGGTGAAAGGGCTGACAGATTGTTGCAGGCCAATCTTGGCCGGAAGCATCACGAAGAAAAACGCAAGCTTCTTGATGGTCTCGATCTCATCACGATAATTGACAACCAGCCAGATCAGGCTGTCATTCATCGCTTCGGCCGGGCTGACTTCCCATCCTCGCGGCCACTCATCAAAGTCGACAAAAACCTGTGCCAATACATACAGCGCCACAGCGCCTGGAATGGCGATGAACCAATACCGATGGCGCTGGATAAAGTTGCTGGCGGGATCATAGACCCTGTTCCGGGAGGCCAGACCGAATGTAACCCGGTCAATCACCATAGCCATCAGGGCGATTACCAGACCTGCAAGTACGCTCTCACCGAATTGCGCCTTGCGGATGGTCGTCAACACCTCCCATCCGATGTCTGCCGTTCCTCCGATGATGGAGGCAATGATCACCATGCTCAGCGACGCCATCGTCGCCTGATTGACTCCCAGCAGAAGCTGCCGCAGAGACGAAGTGATACGCACCTGCCAGAACAGTTGCCAGGGAGTCGCCCCCGACATCAGCCCGGATTCGATCACTTCCGGTGAAACGCCCCTCAATCCCACGATGGTGTTTCGCACCATTGGCGGGAAGGAATAAAGGACACTGGCAATCAGCCCTACGACCGTGCCGAATCCAAACAGCATCAGAATGGGAAGCAGATAGGCAAACACCGGTACGGTTTGAAGTATGTCCAGTATCGGCACAATTGCGCGTTCTGCGCGATCCGAGAAAAACCCCCAGACCCCAAAGGCAAAACCAACCAGGATCGCCATCGGTACGGATATTGCGACCAGCGAAAGCGTGTTCATGCTCTCGCTCCAGTAGCCGATGACCAGAATGTAAAGTGAAGCCACCAGAGCGAATGCGGCCAGACGCCAGCCGTGGGCCGCATAGGCCACCGTGCAAAACAGGAAGACGGTCACAACCCACGGAAGCGAATGCAGCAGCCATCGCACTCCTTTGATCGGCCATTCAAGCAGCCACGATATTCCCAGAAAAAACCAGCCGAGATACTTGACGATCCAGTCCATGACCACGTTCAGCCAGTCGGAGACGGGGATGACCAGATCAGCTGGATACTTGGCCATCCATTCCCAATCGTCCCGCATGAAGAGGCAAAACAGGGTCACCCCGATAACGCCCAGCCAATGAAGGCTGCTTCTGTCGTACCGGAAGGACATCAATCTACGGCTCGCGCACAGGAGATTCGGAACTGTCGATCCCTCCGGATGCGAGAGCGGCGACAAGGCCGCGCGCCGTTGCGACGCCGAGAACCGATCCGTCACTGTCTTCAACAATCACCCCATGTTCCTGCCCGGCCAGGTCCGATAACAGGGTCTCGACAAGGGCCTCGCCTGAAACTCTTTTCAGTCCTTCGATGGTACCGACCGGCTCGACCGCTATATCTGCGGCGCGCAGAATGCGCTCCCACGGAACGTCCTGCGTAAACTTGCGGATGTAGTCATCCGCCGGGTTCAGGATCAAATCAACCGGGCGCCCGATCTGTACGATGGCGCCATCGCGCATGATGGCCATTCGGTCTGCAATTCGCAAAGCTTCCTGGAAGTCATGCGTGATGAACACGATGGACTTGTGCAACTGCGATTGAATCCGCAGAAACTCGTCCTGCATCTGCTTGCGGATCAAAGGATCCAGCGCCGAAAAGGGTTCATCAAGAAACCAGACATCAGGTTCGACCGCCAGCGACCGCGCTATTCCCACCCGCTGCTGCTGACCGCCCGAAAGCTGTGTTGGAAAGTTGTTTTCCCGACCCTCAAGCCCGACAAGCCCGATGACGCGTTTCGCTTGCGCATTACGTTCACCTTCGCTTACCCCCTGGAGTTTCAGCGGGAAAGCAATATTGTCGATAACACTAAGGTGAGGCATCAAGCCGAAACTTTGAAACACCATGCCCATCTTGTGGCGCCGAATTTCGATCAATTCGGCATTGGTTTTTTTCAGAAGGTCTTCACCATCCAGAAGAATTTCGCCTGCCGTTGGCTCGACCAGGCGCGACAGGCATCGGACTATGGTTGATTTGCCCGACCCTGACAGTCCCATGATGACAAAAATCTCACCGACATGAACGTCGAAACTGACATCAGCATTGGCGACTATGTGGTCAGCGTCCCGAATGGTGTCGGCAAGTTTCCCAGGGTCCTCGACTTCAACATTCGAAACATTGAAGAACTGGTCCGGTTGATCGCCGTACACTTTCCAGACATTCCTGCACGACAGCTTTACCTCATCGCGACCACCAGCCGGAATATTCACTCGTTGACTCCGAAAGGCTGGTCATCGTGGTTGCAGCGTTTACTGCATCGCTTCGTCAATCCAGGCCTGCCATTTGCTTTCGTTGTTGGCGAGCCATTCCGACACAACCTCATCCAGGTCACGTTTCTTGTTATCGACCTCAAGGATCGCGGCATTCTGTTCCGTATTGGTCTGCTTGAACAGCGACAGCATTTTATACGCGGCAGGCCACTTGTCTTCGAAGCCGTGCCAGACAACCTTGACGACGCGCGCCTGTTCAAATCCACAGGCGGTATCCTTCTGCTGATTTTCCTCTATACATTTCTCCTCGGTCGGATTCCATTCGACCCAGTTGATATCAAGATGGGCAAAGACCCAATGCGGCTGCCACATCATCATCAAGATAGGATCGTTCGTGGCGTAGGCGGATTGCAACTCTGCCATCATTGCGCCTTCGCTGCCACCCGCGACCGTTTCAAAGGGCAAGTCGAGACTGGCCACGATATCCCGGGACCGTGTACCCCAGTCGGCCGGGTACGTAATCAGGCGTCCTTTGGGGAAGGATTCGGCTGAAGCAAACGCCTGGGCACATTCATAAAGGGCCCTGTAGTCGGGCAGGCCGGGGCATTTTTCTTCCATATAGGGCGGATAGACCCAGCCCTCTCTTGGTTCAAGGCCGAGTTCTCCCAACACTACGATATCCCCGGCTTCAACGGCCTTCGGATACAGGTCGCCGATATTGTTAGTCCAGACTTCGGCCTGAAAATGCAGGTTGCCCTGGGCCAGACCGGCATGCTGAGGCAGGGCGCCAGCGCTGACATACTCGATGGTATAGCCCATTTTCTTCAACAACTCACCGGCAATATTTGTCGACACATGTTGACCTGTCCAGTCATTCAGGATAACTTTGATCGGGTCGTCGTTTTCAGGTACGTCAGCTGCGACGATAGCGCCGCCCGAAGCAAAAATCGCGAAAGTGAACAGGCTCACAGCCTTGATAATCTTGAACATGGTTCTCCCCCTGTTGGTTGAAGTGAGCAAGAGCTACCACACCCCTGCCTCTGCTGGCTATATCATAAACACTGCAAACACTTACCATTAGGAAGTTGATCATGTCAATAGCAAAATGTTAAACTCATGCAAAGTGCATTGGAAAATTCACCAACCGGATGGCCGCCCTGATGAATGATCACCCGGCACTCAATCCCGCCAGAATTTTTCGCATCTATGCCGGTAGCAACGAACTTTCGCCCTTCCATCACTGCTATGCCAACGAGAACACCGTGTTGCGGATTGCCGTGGGGCGTTTTTATGCCCACTATAATGGTGAGGATCTGACAGAAGGCTATTGGGCGCTGCGCCGGCACGCTGCGCTTTACGATGTGCCAGAGCGGCCTGTAGAGGTCTCCGGTCCGGACGCGGCGCCATTTCTGGAACGGATCTTTTCCCGCAGGATTACAGACCTGAAAGAAGGACGCGGACGCTACGCCATTGCCTGCAATCATCAGGGCGGCCTGTTCATGGACGGCATCCTTTTCCGACTGGCCGAAAACCGTTTCTGGTACGTGCAAGCCGACGGTGACTGGATTACCTGGCTATTGGCTCACAAGGCCGGGTTTGACGTCACGGTCTCTGACCCGCGCTCCCGGGTTCTTCAGCTACAGGGGCCGAAGTCGTTCGAAATTATCCACGACGCGTCAAAAGGCGCGATTGATGAAAGTATGGGTTACTTTCGTTCAGGATTTTTCACAGTTGGCGGTCAACAGGTCTTTGTCTCCCGGACGGGTTGGACCGGCGAGTTGGGATTTGAAATTTATACTCAGGGTGACGCGACCGATTGCCCGCGCCTGTGGCAATGTCTGATGGATATCGGAGCACCCAGAGGTATGGTTTTCAGTTCCATACTATCCATGAATATACGTCGAATTGAAGCCGGCATACTGGACAACGGCAGTGACTTTGATAATTCGATGACCCCGTTCGAGGCCGGCCTGGACCAGTACATAGACCTGGATAAAGAGGGTTTTATCGGACGTGAGGCCCTGTTGAACGCCAGGCGCGGGAAACGCCTTTACGGCCTGCGCTGCAGCGACCTGATCCCGGGCGGAGGCGATGCGGTCATGCAGGGCGATTCACAAGTCGGCTATGTCACAACCGGCGCCCAATCCCCGTATCTGGAAGCCGGTATTGGCTATGTACGATTTGACAAGCCGGGTGACTGGCCTGGAAAGACGCTCATCGTACAAACCGCCGATGGCGAAACCGCCAGCTGCGATATTGTCGAACTGCCGTTCCATGATCGGGAAAAGCGCCTGCCCCGTACAATACCTGCGCTCAAATCTAACCCCTCCCCGATCAAGTCGAGTACAGGTTCTTTAGGGGGAGTATCTGTGTTTAGAGTCCAGTTTTTTTTCTGTTTTTTATTGGATTGGGTTCGGAGTTTCCACCCACGGTGTTCCTCGTCGAACAATCGCATGCAGAAGCAATAACATCTTGCGCATGACGGCAACCAGGGCGACCTTGCCCGGTTTGCCCCGATCTCGCAAGCCACGGTAAAAGCGGCGCAAGTCCGGATCATGACGAACCGCCGACAGCGCCGACATATACAGGGCGCGGCGCACCGCCTGACGGCCTCCGCGAATACTCCGCTTGCCCTGATGCTGACCACTGTCCCGCGACCACGGCGCTACGCCCGCCAGGGCGCTCAAGGACTTGCCACAACCGCTCCCCAATTCCGGCAAATAAGCTAACAATACACCTGCCGTAACTTCCCCCACTCCTTTGACGCTTCGCAGCAACTCCGCTCGCCCGGACAGATCGCCTTGCTTGAGCATTTTACGAATCAGCTGGTCCAAACGCGCAATCTCCCGATCCAGCCAGACAATATGACGACGACACGATGCACTCATCCAATCGGGCGGATTCTTCTCCAACCGATTCTTCTCTCCAACCCGTTGCTCCACCAACTGCCTGCGACGATCCAGATGATCGCGTAAACAACTCACAGAACGCGATATAGCCTGACTGACTGACAACTCCAGACTTTCACCATATCGACACAGCAAACGAGCGTCCAACGCATCCGTCTTGGCATGAAGACCCACCGCATGGGCAAAGGCGCGTACCCGCGATGGCTGTACCCGAACCGTCTCCACATCCGACTCCAGCAAAACATCCAACAAGGTGCGCTCATATCCACCACTGGCTTCCAGTACCACCTGTCCGATCTCCTGTACGCGAATCCATTCCAGCACCTGGGTGACCCCCAACCGGGTATTCTCAAAAACCTGAACAGAATCGCCTGATCGGCATACGTCCAAACGGTTCTTGCCAACATCTATGCCCGCCACTCTTTTCATAGACTGTTTCATTCTAAATCTCCTTTAAGCTACAATCGAATCCTGCTCCCCACTTGTATTCGGGACTGGTTTCCCAGGTATCTGTTCGGAGCAGAAAAACAGCGTGAGGGGTTCCTTACTCCCCCTCGGTGCAAAAACGAAAATCGTTTCTCACCCGTCAAAGAGCGGAGCGCCCCTCACGCCTCCCTCGTAATCTGGCCTGATTACCAAGGAGTTTCAATCATACAAGTCACAGAAGTCGAGCCGTCGATTCCGCGATGAATCAATCACCTGCCCGATTGCCTCTGCAATCGCATACAACCGCGCATCATGACCATGAACGGCAGACACCATCAAGCCGGTCGGCGCCTGGTCGTAAGTCTGACACGGCAGGCTGATCGAACATCCATCAAAGTAATTTGTCGAGGCGGTATTTCTCAGGTTTCGCAAATTGATTTTCGTCTGGTTTGCAACAACCCCCGCCGCGGCCAGGGTCGGCGGAATGCAGGGAGCGGTCGGATAGATTACCGCGTCAGCGCCCAGGTCTTTCATGGTCTGCTCGAAAGAGGCTTTCATCCTGGCCTTGTCGCGATATCTGGATTGCTGTTCTTCCTCGGTAACCCCTTTGAAAGCAGTCATCCGGTTATACACAAAAGGGTCATATTCGTGTCCATATTCCTCCAATAGTCCAGCATGATGCTGCAAAGCCTCATAGCCCACCACTGCACGGGTAAGAAACATTTCCACGCACTCACTGATGACCGGCATTTCGATCAGCTCCACACTGGCGCCCGCCTGGCGGAGTATATCCACAGCCCGGTTAAAATCATCAGCCACCTCATTGTCCAGATCTTCCATCACCGTGCTTTCGGGAATAATCAGTTTCAGCGAAGCGCAATCCGCGTAACCGATTAATGGCAACGCGCCTTGCCCATCCCAGGACCCGGACATCAGTTGATCCAGCAAAAAACAGCTGTCGACATCCACTCCCATTGGACCGGGCGCGTCCGAGGTGGGCGACAACGGATAAACTCCAGCCAGGGACAATCGCCCGTAACTCGGTTTGACCCCGACGATACCATTGAAAGCGGCAGGCGCACGGCAGGATCCGGCGGTATCCGACCCGATTGAAGCGGGTACGATTCCTTCTGCCACGCTGACTGCGCTGCCCGAAGAAGAACCGCCCGGCGCCCGTCCGGCCTGCCGATCCCAGATACACTTCGGCGTACCATAATGAGGGTTGATTCCCATGCCGCTGAAAGCGAATTCGCTCATGTTGGCTCTTCCGGCGAACAACAGGCCGGCGCCCCGCAGTCGACTCGCCACGTCACAGTCCCGGACAGCCTTCGTTCCCGAATGCCGCAAGGCAATCGACCCGGCCAGCGTGACCTCTCCCTCAATATCGAAGAGGTCCTTCAAAGTGATCGGAATACCGGCTAACGGGGGGACGCGATGCCCGGCCTGAATTGAACTGTCAACCTGCCTGGCCTGATCCAGTACATCATGATTGATGGAGACCAGGACATTTTCACTCGCCCACGCTTTTTCCAGCGTCGCGTTTATCAACGCCTCAACCGTTGTCCGCCGATCCTGAATGTCTTGTGAGAGAGACCTGAGGTTGTTCCTGATCTTCATTTTGTGTTCGGTTCTATTTCTGCCGCCGGATTGCCAATGACCGCAATCATAAGTCAAACTGATATTCCGGGGCAAAAAAACATCATAACAACAGGTATCCGGTGGATATTATTTTGAGTAGAATCCAGTCAATGGAAATCAAACAACTGACTCCTGCCATTGGGGCCCGGATTACCGGAGTGAATCTCGCTGACCCGTTGAGTGAAGCACAGCTTCAAGCTATCTATGGCGCCTTGATCGACCACAAGGTCATCTTCCTGCCAGGGCAAAGTCTGAGCGCCCGTTCACAACTGGAATTTGCCGAAACTTTCGGTGAAATTGGCAAACCCCACATGGTTTATCCCCATGTCGATGGTTTTCAGGAAGTGACATTGCTGGAAAACGATGCAGACCGCCCGCCAGATACCAACGCATGGCATACCGACCTGACCTATCACCCGGACCCTCCTTTTGCATCAATTCTACATGCCCGGGTCTTGCCTGAAATTGGAGGAGACACTCTCTGGACCAGTCTGTACGCAGCCTGGGAGGCATTGTCAGCGCCAATGAAAATGGAACTTTCGAATCTCGAAGCCATTCATGATCCCGGCTCTTTTCGCAACCAGTTCCTCGGTCAGGACAAAAGCGTGGACTGTCTGAACAACGCAATGCAAAACGCCGGCTCGGCATTGCATCCGGTGATTCAGGTGCATCCGGTTACCGGGCGAAAATTTCTTTATGTCAATCAGTCGTTCACCAATCAGATTTACGGATACTCGACGACCGACAGTGATCGCTTGCTGCAATATCTTTATAACCATATCAACCAGCCGGAATTTCAGGTAAGACATCGCTGGACCGAGGGCGATGTAGCAATGTGGGACAACCGTGTCACTCAGCATTATGCGGTTGCTGATTACGCGCCCCAGTATCGAAGAATGCACCGGGTCACGGTGGTCAAAGACCGCCGCGCCATACAGAAAACCGGAATTCATGCAGTAGTTTGAAGGAACGGACTGATGAAATGCGTGACCTACAACATCCAGTACGGCAAAGGCCGGGATGATCGGGTTGATCTGTCCAGGATCGGTGATGAAATCAGCGGGGCGGATTTGATCGCGCTACAGGAAGTCGAGCGCTTCTGGCCGCGAACCGGACATGTCGACCAGGTGCAATACTTCCAGGACCGGTTCAGCGATTACTACAGCGTCTATGGAGCCGGCATTGATCTGCATGTCCCCGGATCAAAACCCGAAGACCGTCAACGGCGGCAGTTCGGCAACATGATCCTGAGTCGATATCCACTCGAAACATTTCGTCATCATCTTCTGCCCAAACACGGCAGCATCGGCCCGCTGAGTCTGCAACGATCCGCGATTGAAGCCACCATCGCCATCACCGACTTGCCGGTTCGTGTTTATTCGGTACACCTGACCCATCTGTCAGCGGCAACCCGGTTACCCCAGGTGGATCGAATTCTGGAAATTCATCGGCAGGCAGTGCATGAAGGCCATGCTGTCGGTGGCAATCTGGCCGGCCTGGATTGGGAATCCGGGGTGTCGAATCAGTCAGTGGCCGAACACGCCATCCTGTTCGGTGACTTCAATTTTCAGCCGGGTTCGGAAGAGTACCTTAAAATGGTGGGGCCGATCAGTGATTACGGCGGACATATAACCAGCCCATGTGGATTCGTCGATGCGTGGTGCCATTGCGGACATGATAAATTCGAGGGTTCGACCAGCGATGTAAACGACATTCCGGTCCGACTGGACTACGCCTTCGTCAGCAGCGCCATTCGGAACAGGGTGACGGGATGCCGGGTGGATGACAGCGCCACCGGCTCGGACCACCTTCCACTGTGGGTGGATATTGAGTTATGAGACAGTGGTCATGAGCCATCCAACCAGCAGGATCATGGAAAATCCGACCATCGATCCCGAACAGAAAATGGCTCTGGACATCGACCTGAGCGACCCCGGATCACTCCCCGACGAAGCCATCGAACAGGCCGTGGCATTGATGAAATCCGGCCGTTTGCATCGCTATGGAGAATATAGTGAAACCGAACCTCATGCGGCGCTGTTCGAGAAGGAGTTTGCCGAATATGTCGGCTCACGTTACGCCATCGGGGTGAACTCAGGCGGCTGCGCGCTTTTCCTGGGATTAAAGATAGCCGGGGTCGAACCGGGTGACACGATCCTGGTCAACGCTTTCAATCTTGCGCCAGTCCCTGGTGCAATAAAACACGCGGGCGGGGAAGCGTTACTGGTCGAAATCGACGATGACCATCGGATCAACCTGGATGATCTGGAACGCAAGGCGCAACAGAGCCATGCCCGAGTTTTATTGTTGACTCACATGCGCGGTCATATTGCCAACATAGGAAAGATCGTGAAACTGTGCGATCAATATGACTTGACCCTGATCGAAGACTGCGCACATACCATGGGCGCGAAATGGAATGGCCGGTTCACCGGACGATTTGGCGCTGTTGGCTGTTTCAGCACCCAGACTTTCAAACATATCAACTCTGGAGAAGGCGGCATTATCATCACCGACGATGAAGACATGGCCGCAAAGGCCATACTGTACTCGGGCAGCTATATGCTCTATGGTCAGCACCAGTCAACTCCATCCGCCAGGGTGTTCGACAAATGGAAAATGCAGATTCCGAACTTCAGCATGCGCATGTCCAATCTGGTGGCTTGTGTATTGCGGCCCCAGTTGCGGGAAATGACCGCCAGAGGAGAAAAGTGGAATCAGATCTATCGCTGGATGGAACAGGGCTTGAATCGCATTGATGGAGTCGAAGTTCCTCATCGCGAGCAACGTGAAGCGTTCGTGGCAAGCTCCATTCAATTCCATGTGAACGGGTTGGACAAGGCGCAACTGCAAACCCTCGCAGACAAATGTACGCTAAGAGGAGCAGCGATCAAATGGTTCGGTCGTGCGGAGCCAGTCGGCTATACCAGCCAGTATCATCATTGGCAATACCTGCAGCCCCAGGCATTGCCCGACACTTCAGAGATTTTGGCAACCACTTGTGACATGCGGATTCCATTGTCGCTGAACCGAACTCAATGCGACACCATTGCCCGCATAATAGAACAGGAAATTTCAAACCTGAAGAACCCTTAACCGATACGGAGATACCAATACATGCATCTTTCACGTTTCCCGAGAGTAAACCTCGCCCACCTGCCCACACCATTGGAATTTTTACCCAATCTGTCGAAAAACTTAATGGGGCCGGATATCTATATCAAGCGCGATGACTGCACAGGTCTCGGTACAGGTGGCAACAAAACGCGCAAACTGGAGTTTCTGATGGCGGAAGCGCTGGCAGAGAAAGCAGATGTGGTGATTACCCAGGGCGCAGTGCAGTCAAATCACGCACGTCAAACCGCGGCGGCGGCGGCCAAGTTGGGAATGGCCTGTGAAATTCTTCTGGAGAACCGCACCGGATACGCCAACCGTCATTACACCGATTCCGGAAACGTATTGCTGGACAGGATTTTCGGGGGCAATATCACCCGCTTTGCCAAAGACACGGACATGAATGCGGCCATGGAGGAAAAAGCCGAAGAAATTCGCTCGCAAGGTAAAACGGCCTATATCATTCCCGGAGGAGGCTCCAACGCGACCGGCGCCCTGGGCTATGTAAATTGTGCCATAGAAACCCTGACCCAGGCCAATGACAGGGGGCTTCGCATCGATCACCTGGTGACTGCCACGGGCAGCACTGGCACCCAGGCCGGGTTGGTGGTTGGACTGGAAGCCATCCGTTCCGGGATTCCATTGCTCGGCATCAGCGTACGCTCCCTCCGGGAACAACAGGAGGAGAATGTCTACGACCTGGCTTGTAAAACCGCAGATCACATGGGGATTTCCGGCTGTGTCGCCAGAGAAAAAGTGGTTGCCAATTCCGACTATGTAGGTGACGGTTACGGCATCCCGACCGAAAGTATGATTGAGGCCGTAAACCTGATGGCTCGGGAAGAAGCCATCCTGATGGACCCCGTCTATTCCGGCAAGGGTCTGGCCGGGTTAATCGATCATATCCGCAATGGATTCTTTACCAAAGGACAGAATGTCGTGTTCCTTCACACCGGAGGAAGCGCAGCATTATTTGGCTATGTGGATACCTTTGATTAGGATGAATCAGCACGATGCTTGAAGAATCTACGCGGTAAGTAACATCTTCGAACCTGCTACTACCAAAACCACTCCCAAAACCGCCCTCAATCCGCTATTTGGGAATGTCCGAGAGTTGCATGCTTAGCCTCCACAAGTATTAGCCTAAAAGGAGAGGAGGAGGCCGTCTTAAAGGCTGACACTTGTGGAGGCTGGCGGCTGGAAGATATCGAGTCCCGGATACGACGGGATTAATCAGAAAGAAAATTTCACCCCCAATAATTCCCAAAATTGCCACCTGTTGAGAGCTTACTGGGGATAAAAGTATTAGATTTTGTTTGTTTTTCTTCTTTTGTGTGTTCTTCTTCTTATTATTATGACCTGCAGAATCATTACTCGTTGTTTCAGATGCTGCAATCCGATTGTTGCCATAAATCAATCCGATAGTTATTGAAAATCTTATATATCGAATTGACACGTTATCGTATTGCTACATTCTGTTCTATGTTGAATTTACCATGTCTACATGGTGTATTTAACTGGTTAAAGTGACTGGGTTTTTTCTCCCGGCCCTTACAACCCTGATATACACAGGGTTTACACATATACATTAAAACGACTTTTTCCCTGTACACTCGGATATGGCAGCAGTGAGATCAGACATAAATGCATCAACAATTTTCGACTTTCTGGGAGATTTTCTGGTAACAACGTAGAACGGTGATTTATAAGTAATCTCTTTTGGGAGAATTGCCTGCATTTCCTTCCGCTCTACCCAATTAACAGTATAGTGAATTGGCAAAAACCCGATATGACTTCCACCTAAAATCAAAATAGCCTGAGCTTCCAAAGATTGAGCTATACCGCTTATTATCTCTGGATCATGTTCCAACATACTGATTTCGTGTTTTTTGAGATAACCACGCGTTACTTTGCGAGACGATCTGATTGCCTCCCTTATCTCTATCGGGTTACATAGTTTCGCTATTGGGTGGCCAGCCCCACACATCAGATTATTGGTTTCGACATAAATCTTTTGGTAGCTCAACCCAGGCAACTTTCTTTCGAACGATCCAATTGCTATATCCGTATCCGCGTCCGTCAAAGATCGTTCAATTTCGCCAGGCAACATTGTCTCCAGTGATATCTTTGCGTCATGTGCGCGCTCATTAAACTTGTTTAATGCCAAAACAATCGGGCACTCTGGATCGGTAACCACATTGTCTATCAGTACAATGTTCAAATATCCACTTAACTTACCCTTTAGTTCGCCCGTAGAGTATTGAAATTTTTCATGCGCTTTGAATAGTTTCAATGTTTCTTCATAGACTCTTTTTCCTTTTTCTGTAAGATGAAATCCTGCTCGACCCCGTTCGCATAAATTGATCCCCAATCGTGCTTCCAAATTGCTCATTTGATGACTGATAGTTGATTGGCTGATGTTTAGCACTACCTCAGCATTTGTAAACCCATTACATTCAACCACAGCACGAAAGATTCTAAGTTGGCGAATATCAATATCTGATAGTTGGATGGTCATTTTTTGAATTTCACTTCTACGCAATCCGGAAATATCTTATTCTACATTGACAATCTTATTGGTTAGCCGGTATCCCCATCCGCTCTAAAAGGATTCCTTGTGGGTACGCAGGTCCAGTTCATGGCTCCAGGCGTTACGGGGCTGCCGGTATAAAAACATATACGCATCGGCAATACCTGTCAGTCCCACCAGGCTGTCCATGCCGTATTTTTCCACCGCTCCGGGCGGCATACGTGACAGGGCTTTTTCCCCGGCAATACCACCGTCGATAATGATTTGCGCCACATGAATGCCCTGCGGGCCGTATTGCCGGGCCAGGCTCTGCGTCAGGGTGCGAAGCCCCGCTTTTGCCGACGTAAAGGCTCCGAAATTGGGTTTTCCGCGTAACGAGGCGCTGGCCCCGGTAACCAGCAGACAACCTTCCCCGCGGGGAGCCATACACCGCAACGCCTGCTGTGCAAACAGAAAACCGCCAAAACAGATCACTCTCCAGGCTGCTTCAAAATAATCGGCCTCCATCTCCAGAAAATCACCAGGCCAGTTATTACCCGCATTGTAAATGGCCAGATCGACAGGCCCGCTGGCCTCAGCCTGGGCGACTATGTTCGCTGCCGCAGCCTGTTCGGTCACGTCCGTAACCACCGCGGTTGCACATCCACCGCCGTCGCAAACCGCGTCGGCAACCGCTTCGATCCTGGCGGCGGTACGCCCGCCAATAAAGACATGCAATCCCGCTTTTGCGGCGCTGTGGCACAGATAAGCGCCCAGCCCCTCCGCGGCGCCAACCCCGACAATGACAGCGGTTTTCTGTTCAGTCATATTCCTGCCTGTTTACACCTATTGATGCCCACCGACTCGCGGGGCATCAGTTTTTGTACAGATTGATCCCGGCGTTCATGGCGAACCGCCCTGCCGTATTATACCTTCGCTGCCTGCAAGTAAGGCTCGAACAGATCGACATAAACGGCGGACCGGCCTTCTGCATCCTGTTCCCCCCATAACTCCCCGGCTTCGAATCTGATATTGTAAAGATGTGCAGGGCACTTTTCTCCGCGGGCTGAATGCAGGTCCGGGAAAATATGTGCGCCATAGTGTGCCGAAACCCGACCTGATCTGCCCCGAATATAACGAGGCGCCCTGGTATGTGATTTCGGGTGGAAAATTTTAACCTGTATAAGCTGTCCGATCTGAAACAGCGGCGCTGAGTGCGGGCGCATTTGTACAGGGCTTCCACGCCCGAGAATTTCCGGGATATTCTCGACAGCGGCCGGACTCAGGCTGCTTTTAAGTTTGCACCTCCCGGATTCAAGCTCATCAACAGTCACCAACCCTTTTTCGATCAGCAATTTCTCGAGGCCGTGCAACCAGTGTTCATAGTAGCTGCTTCGCAAATACTCGCCCGCCTCCATCTGTTCCCGTGCATGGCGGGACTCATCCAGATTCCATTGCCCCAACAGACCACAGGCCAGGGTCAACCCAAAAACCTTTTCTTCCCATTTATGGGTGAAATTTTCCCGCTGGCTTTGGTCAATGTTTCCGAAGCCGTGCATACCGCCTAGATCATGTGCCGAATTCATGGCGCCGCGCCCACCACTGCAACCCCGATCATGGCATCCCGGCTGACCAGTTTCGCCAGTTCTGTTGCCGATAAATGCTCTGTTCCCTCCGGTTGCCTGGGTAATACCAGATATCGCATTTCCGCAGTGGAATCCCAGACCCGTACTTCGACATCTTCGCTCAGCTCCAACCCGAACTCGGACAACACGGCCCGAGGCTCATTCACCGCCCTAGCGCGATAACTGGATGATTTGTACCAGGCGGGAGGCAACCCAAGTACAGGCCACGGGTAACATGAGCATAATGTGCAAACCACCATGTTATGGACCCGCTCCGTATTCTCAACCACCTGCATGTGCTCTCCCTGCCTGCCACTGTAACCCAACTCCTTGATCGCAGCAGTGGCATCCGACGATAACCGCTCTTTATATTCCGGGTCTGTCCATGCACGTGCAACCACGTGAGCGCCGTTGCGCGGCCCCACTTCATTTTGATACGTATCCACCAACTGATCCACGGCCCGGGGATCCACCAGCCCCTTTCTGATCAGCAGGTTTTCAAGGTTTCTGACCCGCTGTTCGATTTGGTCCGGACTGTGGCTGTGACCCGGCATTTTATCCGTCATAAGGCAATCAGTACAGAATTTTCGATTACTCTACCATAAACATGCGACATTTCCCGTATGTCAGGATGCAGGGGCAACCTCCCGTGGTTGTCCGGATAATAACAAGGTTGGGTCTGATATGTATTGAATCTGTGCAGGGCAGATGCAAAAACCGTCTGTTTGACTTAAACTTGGCAGGCTGATCACTCAAGGAACCCATTAAATGCAACATGCCGTTATCGAAGGCGACGAATTATCCGTCTGCCTGCAAAAACTCAACCATGATCTTGCCCGACCCTGGCAGTCGGTGGACGGAAAATTGGTCAAGCAATTCAAATTTGGCAATTTCATTCAGGCTATGGGGTTCATGATCCAGGCAGGCATACTGGCGGAAAAAATGAACCATCACCCGGAGTGGTCCAACGTTTACAACAAGGTAGACATCCATCTGGTTACCCATAGCAGTGGCGGCATTACCCGACTCGATTTTGAGCTTGCCGACAAAATTGAACAGATTCAGTCCTGAACTTATCGAGCGCGACCATGACCTGAGAGATAGTCTCCTGGCAGAATCGATGTTCGATTTACTGCGTGATGACGCAACCCTGATTACCGCAACTCCCCGCTTGTCCCGGGAGATCGTTCAGGCCTATAACCAGAGCCAACTGGAAAAGGGACTGACATCCTGGGATACACCGGATGTTCTTCCCTATCCGTCCTGGGTTGAACGCACCTGGAAACACCTGCGTACGGATTCCTGGAACCGGCATGCCGGACTGGATGTAGTCCTGAACCCCTCACAAAGCCGACAACTCTGGAAACAGATCATCCATCGGGACATCCAGTCGAATGGCGGGGATACCGAACACCTGTGGAACATCAATGCCACGGTGCGCTCCGCAATGGAAGCCTGGCGAATCTGCCAGCAATGGAATATTGAATTCAAAGACTTGCGTGATTCCTACCTGACCGATCACCGCAGTTTTTCCAGGTGGGCCAGAGAATATCAGTCTTGCTTACGCCAGCATCAGTGGCTTGATCCATATCAACTCCCCGGCCATATCGTTACACGGATAAAACAGGGCATGCAACCGGACCTACCGCACCTGGTCTGGGTGGGATTCGGCAATCTGAACCCGGATCAGGAGCGCCTGATTGAGTGTCTGCGCACATCAGGGTTCCGGGTAAGCCTGTCAAAACCGGACGGCCAGCCGACATCGGATCAGAAATTCCTGGAATTCGAATCCGGGCGTGACCAATGGCTTGCCGCTGCGCAATGGGCCAAACGCATATTAACCCGCAACCCGGAACATCGCATTGCGATCGTGGCCCCTGACCTGGTCCGGTCACGACAGGGTATTGAACTGGAGTTCACCCGGACACTTTGCCCAGGCAGCCTCATCGATCCCGAAAAGTATTACGACCGCCCCTTTCATATCGCACTTGGCAGGCAACTCGCCTCGTATCCGGTAGTGCGTTCGGCAATCAACCTGCTAACCTTGTTTACAGATAAAACGGTCAGGTTTGAAGCCATTGCCCACATGTTGATCAACCCCTGGATTCGTGGTGCAACACGGGAAATGGCCCAGCGGCACCAGTTCGAATACCGATACCGACAGCAATTTGCCCACGAGATGAAAGTGCCCGATGCCTGGGCCCGGATCGCCAGGGATACCGCAGACGGCGATTCCTCCGAATCGGCGCCCGAACTGATCCGGATCTTCAATCGCCTCAAACCCCTTCTACAGCTGTCAAGACAAAAAAAAACCTGTAGTGAATGGACGGGCATTGTCACACAATGGCTGGACGGGTTCGGCTGGCCAGGAGATGAAACCCTGGGCAGTGCTGAACATCAGGTCGTTCAGGCATTCAGGAAGGAGATCCTGAATCTGGCTACGCTGGACCTGGTCGAGTCTCGCACAACGCTGGCCGAAGCGCTCTCCGTGCTGAACGAACGGTTGGCGACACAGCCGTTCGAACCCGAATCAGCAAAAGTCAACATCGAGATCATGGGTGTACTGGAATCTGCCGGGATTGAATTCGATGCTGTCTGGTTCGGCAATCTGAACGAGAAAGAGTGGCCGCCCCGACTCAATAAAAACCCGTTTATTCCTGCCGCACTGCAGTCGGAGGCGAGGTACTTCAAAGCCGATTTTGACCTGAACCAGGACTACGCCGCTGATCTGCAACGGCAATTGACCAACCAGTGCTGTGAGGTCGTATTCAGCCGGCCCCGATTTGAAGATGAGGTCGAGCAATCGCCCAGCCCATTGGTGTCGTGGTCAACCGCTTCATTCGATCCCGCGCCACCCGAACCTTCGCTGTTTGATCTCTATCAGCGACACAAACCCATGCTGGAAGTGTTTGAGGATCGCATCGGGATACCGGTAACAACACCGGATGTCCGGGGCGGTACGGCCATCATCGAGAACCATTCGGCCTGCCCTTTTCGCAGCTATGCGATCCACCGGCTGAACGCCAGGGAAAATGAATATCGTCAACCGGGACTGGATGCGATGGGTCGCGGCGCCCTGGTACATCGGATTCTGGAGAAAATCTGGCAACAGGTCAAAACCCTGGAAAATCTCCGCGCAATGGAGCCAACCAGGCTTGAAAGGTTAATAGTGGAGGTGATTGACGATTGCAGCCAATCCAGTTTGAATCAAAGCAGCCTCGGCAGGGGTTTCCTCAATGCACAGACCCGCTGGCTGACCAACCTGATGCGCCAGTGGTTTGACACGGAACTGGCCCGGAATCAGGATTTTCAGGTAGCGGAGACAGAAAAAAAATATCTCCTGAAGCTCGGCGGTCTGGAACTGATTATCAAGGTGGATCGGATTGACCGGCTGGCGGACGGCTCCTGTGTCGTGATTGACTACAAGACAGGCATGACCAACAGCGTCTCCACCTGGATCGGTGATCGACCCCAACATCCTCAGCTTCCGCTTTACGCTCTGGCCATAATCAGGGAAAGCGGAAACAATGACATTATTGAGTGTATGGCCTATGGTCGTGTGCGTCACGCCGACTGCGGCTACCAGGGGATTTCGATCAAACATGAGTTTGACGCTAAAACCGGGGGGGCACGAGTCGTACCTCTGTCACAAGCCCGGATTAACGGAGTATCGCTATCCTGGTCCGAACTGCTGGCTGACTGGAACACCCGGCTCGAACAGATCGCACAGTCATTTTCCGAAGGTCGGGCCGAAGTCAATCCCAGAGACGGCACGGTATGCAAAAACTGTAACCTGACCGGGCTGTGCCGTCGCCACGAATTCAACGAGAATGCGGATCACGAATCGAGCCTGACAGCATGAACCCGGAACTGCCAGACCAGAAACATCGGGACGAGGCACTGGACCCGTCGCGCTCATTCATCGTTCAGGCTCCGGCAGGGTCCGGTAAAACCGGATTGCTGATTCGCCGCTTTCTCACCCTGCTGGCCACGGTCGAACACCCGGAGCAGATTCTGGCGATCACTTTCACCCGAAAAGCCACCGCAGAGATGCAGGAGCGGATTGTCCGTGCACTGGCAGGGGCAAGTGACACAGACCAGGCACGGCAAGTGGATTCGGACATACTGGAGTTGGCAAGGCGGGCAATAAAACAGGACCATGCCCTCGGCTGGAACCTGTCCGGTAACCCCGGCAGACTGAGAATCATGACCATCGATGCATTGTGTTATGAACTGGTGAAGTATATGCCCTGGTCGGCGCGTTTTGGCGCGACGCCTGACCTGCTGGACAATAACCAGACCGAACTCCTGTATCTGGAAGCGGCAAAACAAACCCTTGATCTGATCGAGGAGGATCCGCCACTGACCGATTACTGTGCCGACCTGCTCAGACTGACCCGGGCTGACTTCAATCTGGCCCGATCCCTGCTGTCGACCATGTTGTCCAAACGGGTTCACTGGATGGGTGGGCTGAATCTGGGTACGCGGGAACAGGTGGAAAAGATGTGGCGGCAGGTCATCGGTCGGCATCTCGAACAGATATCCAATGTTATACCGGACTCAATCAAGGATGACCTGACTCCCCTTGCCCGATTCGCGGCCTCCAGGCTGATCGAACAGAATCCCGAACACCCGCTGTGCGCCTGTCTGGAGATGGAAAACTTTCCGGATACACAATTCGAATCGGTCGAACAATGGCTCGGCATCGCCAGTCTTTTGTTGACCATCCAGGGAAGTCTTCGTAAACAGGTAAATGTCAAGCTGGGATTCCCGCCCGAATACCCGGATGAAAAACGACGGATCGGCGCTCTGTTCCAACACATCGAAGACACTGACAAAGACTCCCGGATTATTGAGGCGCTGGCTCAAGTCCGCTCGCTGCCGGGTACCGGAATAACAGATAGACACTGGCAAACGCTGAACTCCCTGCTCCGGATTCTGCCTGTTGCCGCTGCCCAGTTGCGTTTGTTGTTCAAGGATCGAAACCAGGCCGACTTCATCGAAATAGCGCACCGGGCGGAGCTCGCCCTGGGGGAGGAGGACAACCCGACCGACCTTGCTCTGGTGATGGATCATCAACTGTCACACCTGTTGATGGATGAAGTGCAGGACACCTCCAGGACACAGATTGAACTGATCAGAAAGCTGACCGCGGGCTGGCAGAACGGGGACGGCAGAACGTTGTTTTTCGTGGGTGATCCGATGCAGTCAATTTATCGTTTTCGTGAAGCGGATGTAGCCAATTTTCGGCAGATACGAAAGCATGGCATCGGTGACGCGCGGCCTGAATCGCTGGTGCTGAAAAGCAATTTCCGCTCTTCCCCGGAACTGGTTGATTGGTTCAATCGGACCTTCCCACAGGTGTTTTCGACGGCGCAGGACATCCTGGGCGGGGGAGTCAGGTACGCGCCAGCCCGCGCAGCGCTTCCCGGGGAAACCGACGGTGTGATCAAAATTCACCGCTACCTGGACGGTGGGAAAGGAAAGACCGGAAGTTCCGGGCAACACGAAGCAGAAATGATCTGCCGGCAGGTGAAAAAGACCCTGGAAAGCAATGCAGATGCCAGCATCGGCATTCTCGGGCGTAACCGCAACCATTTGATCGGGATCGCGCAAGGCCTGCGCCAGCATAAAATTTCCTACCAGGCGGTCGAACTGGAGAGTCTTCATGAACGTACGCCGATACAGGACCTGCTCGCCCTGACCCGGGCATTAAACCAACTCAGTGATCGCATCGCCTGGCTGACTGTGCTGCGCGCACCCTGGTGCGGACTCGACCTCAAGGACCTGTCGGTGGTTGCGATGGCCGAACCATTTCCCGCTATTCTCCGGGCCTGTCTGTCGGAACCGCTGGTTGCGGCGATGAGCGCAGACGGACAACAAAGAATCCGGCGATTTACCGCCGCAATACAACCCATGGTCATCCGCCATGGTCGGGTTTCGTTGCGACACAATGTGGAGGCCGCGTGGCTCAGACTGGGCGGGCCGGCTTGTATCGAATCGACCGATCTGGCAGATTGTGAAACCTGGCTGGACCTGCTCGATACCCTGGAGACCGAGCACGCATTGATCACCCCCGAAATTCTATTCCAGGCTACAGAACAGCTCTGGTCCAGGGCCGATGTCCTTTCTCAGGTTCAGTTGATGACCATGCATAAATCCAAGGGTCTGGAGTTTGATGTCGTGATCCTGCCGCAACTGCATCGACAGAGTCCCCGGCAGGACAAGGAACTGGTGCGCTCAATGCGATTTCCCGACCAGCTTCTGCTATCCGGGTTACCGGACGCGGAGGAACCCGACCCATTGTACGAATACCTCGGTACCCTCGAAGCAAAACAACGGGAAAACGATAATCGTCGATTGCTTTATGTAGCCTGTACCCGGGCCCGCCGGGAATTGCATCTGTATGTTCGCCACTCGTTCGACCAGGAAGGGAATGTCAGACCGCCGATACGAAGCTCGCTGCTGCACCTGTTATGGCCGGCCCTGGAAGGCCATTTCATCCCGGACGAAATGGTAATACCGGACAAACCCGGGAAACCGGATGAATCGGCAAAAGAGAGGCAGACCATGCTTTCACTAACCCGGTTCAGACGATTGCCGGCAGCCTGGTCTGCCCCGGAATTTCCCGAAAGCCCGGACCTGAAAACCACCGAAACCACACGTGATATCGCCGTCGGAAATGAAATTGAATTCTCATGGGCCGGGGAAACCCTGCGTATCACCGGTATTGCCATCCATCATATACTCCAGGGAATCAATGATCGGAACTGGCAGGAGTGGAAATCCCGCGAAACCGGGAAAATTGTTGATGGCGGCAGAATCGTTCTCGTTGAGCATGGATTGAGTGGAGCAGAACTCAAGTCGGCCTGTGATAACCTGAAAGCCGCCGTGGTAAATGTCAAATCCGACCCAAGGGCCGAATGGATATTTTCCAGTGACCACAGCCGGATCAAGACCGAATGGTCACTGACCGGCATGGTGGATCATAGCCTTGTCAGGGTTGTGATTGATCGCACCTTTGTCGATCGATCCGGGATACGATGGATTATCGATTTCAAGTCAGGGCGACACGAAGGCGGAGACAGGGCCCGCTTTCTTGAACAGGAGAAACAGCGATATAGCAGCCAAATGGCGCGTTATGCACAGATCACGCACAATCTCGAGGGAAACGAGGTTATGCTTGCACTATATTTTCCTTTACTGAAAGAATGGTGCGAATGGGCGGCCTGACCTCTTCACCTGCGTCCATCCCTCACTCGGCCGATGTAGTCGTCATCGGCGGCGGCATCGTGGGCGCCAGCGCAGCCTGTCATCTGGCACGGCGTAATGTCAAAGTGGCGTTGTGCGAAAAGGGAGAGATTGCCTGCGAACAATCCAGCCGCAACTGGGGATTTATCCGGAAACAGGGACGGCACCCGTCCGAAATCCCGCTGATGATCGAATCCCTGGAGTGCTGGCACGAACTGGTTCCGCAACTCGACCGGGAAATCGGCTTCCGTGTCGGCGGCACACTGTACCTGTCTGATTCACCCGCCCGCCATCAATCCAACCTGGCCTGGCTTGAACATGCAAAGGCGTTCAATCTCGATACCCGTTTTCTATCCCTCGATGAATTGAAAACACTGGTTCCGGACATCGGCAACCAGACTCGCGGCGCCTTGTTTACGCCGAGTGACGCCAGCGCGGAGCCATATCCTGCAACGAACGCCATTGCCGAAAAGGCACGCGCCGAGGGGGCGCAAATCCTGACCCGTTGTGCGGTTCGCGGTATCGAAACGCAAGCCGGAAGAGTAGCGGGGGTGGTCACCGAACACGGCCCGATTCGTACCTCCAGGATAATCTGTGCGGGCGGGGCCTGGTCGGGCTATTTTTGCAGGAATCTCGATATCATATTTCCCCACTTGAAAGTCGTGGGCTCGGTGATGGCAACCGCACCCACCGACTCTCTCACCCGGCAATCAATCTGGAGCGGCGGACTCGGACTGCGGCGCCGTCTGGATGGCGGATACAATGTAGCTTGCGGCGGACGCTCAAACTGCGACGTGACCCCGGATTTCCTCCGGTTTTTTATGAAATTCTATCCTGCCTACCGGCAATCCAAGGAACAGGTCTCGCTCAGGATTGGCAAACGGTTTTTCGAGGAACTGAAATGGCCATCAAGGTGGTCGCTCGATTCGATCACGCCATTTGAAACCGAGCGGGTTCTCAATCCACAACCCGATCTCAAATTGCTCAACCAGGCCCACAGGTTGCTGGGTGAAACCCTGCCGTCGCTCAAAGGCATCGCGATCAGCCAGCGATGGGCCGGGATGATTGATGTGACTCCCGACGAATTGCCGATCATTTCGACTGTCGCCGGGATTCCCGGACTGATCATCTCCACAGGATATAGCGGCCACGGCTTCGGTATCGGTCCGGGGGCAGGCAAGGTGACCGCCGAACTGGCAATGGATATCAAACCCTGCGTTGACTTGTCGGCTTTCTCTGTGGACCGGTTTCTGTAGACGGTCGCTTCGTTCATTCCCCCTGCCCTGCCCGCAAACCGTCATCCTCCGCTCCTGCTCGTCAGCGTAAGGGCCGGTCATCGTACCGGCCCGCTACCGGCGGGGGCTGAATACGGGGTTATCCATATCGAGTGATCAGGCAACCAGGCTGGCCGCAGCCAGCAGTTCCCGGGTATAAGGATGCGCCGGATTGGAAAAAATGGCGTTTGCATCACCCTGTTCCACCACATCCCCGGACTGCATTACCATCAAGTCATCTGCAATTGCACGGACCACGCTCAAATCGTGGGAAATAAAAACATAGGCCAACTGATGTTGTCGTTGAATCCGGTTCAACAGTTCCAGCACCTGAACCTGAACGGTTCGATCCAGTGCAGATGTAGGCTCATCGAGAAACAGCATTCTCGGCTCAAGGATCAGCGCACGGGCGATCGCAATTCGCTGCCGCTGCCCTCCCGAGAATTCATGCGGATAACGGAAACGGTTGTCCGGGTCAATTTCTACCTCTTCCAGAATTTTGACCACCATCCGGTCCCGTTCTCCCGGATCGGTAATCAGGCCATGCGCCTCCAGTCCTTCACTGACGATCTCGCCAATCGTCATTCGCGGCGAAAGGGAGCCGTAAGGGTCCTGAAAAACGATCTGCATGGCGCTTCGCAACTGCGCCATCGACAGGCCGCCCTGTTCACCGAGTGTCATGCCATCCAGACAAATTCTGCCTTCGGACCGTACCAGTTTCAACAATGCCAGCGCCAGCGTGGTTTTGCCGGAGCCCGATTCCCCAACCACCCCCAGGGTACGACCCGGATACAGCTTCAGAGATGCATCATTCACCGCCTTGACATGATCCACGGTTCGCTTGAGAAGCCCACGCCTGACCGGGAACCAGACCTTGAGATTATCTACCGAAAGAATCCGGTCGCCTTTGCCACCAGGCTTTTGCCGGGGCGGAGGCTCTGCAGATAACAGCAACTTTGTGTAGTCCTGCGCAGGGGAGGTGAATATCTGTACCGCGGACCCGGTTTCCACCAGTCTCCCGTCTTTCATCACCAGTACACGATCTGCTGTCTTTCGCACCATATTCAGGTCATGGGTGATCAACAAGACTCCCAGATTATCCGCATTCTGCAATTCCTTGAGCAATTCCAGGATTCTGGCCTGTATCGTCACATCAAGCGCCGTTGTCGGTTCATCGGCCAACAAAATCCCGGGGCAATTGGCCAGCGCCATTGCAATCATCACACGCTGGCGCTGGCCCCCGGATAACTGATGGGGGTAGTCAGCCAGACGTGATTCGGGATTATGGATACGGACACGGTCCAGCAGTGCGATTGTCCTGTTTCTGGCTTCATCATCGTTGAGGCCCTGATGCAATGCCAGCGATTCGCCTATCTGTTTTTCAATGGTATGCAGTGGGTTCAGCGCAGTCATGGGTTCCTGAAAAATGATGGAAACCTGATTACCCCGTATTCGTTGCAGTACAGCCTGATTGGCTCCGATGACCTGTTCACCCTGAATAGTGATGGAGCCGCTCGGGTGAAAGGCATAGGGATAAGGCAGCAACTGCATCACTGACAGCGCAATCAGGGATTTACCCGCTCCCGACTCTCCAACCAGTGCAACCGTCTCTCCGGCATGAAGGTCAAACCCGACACCCTTGACAACATTGGAAATGAGTTCCCGATCCCTGGTTTTTCGGCGAAAACTGATCGACAGGTCACACACTTCGAGTATCGGATGATTACTCATGAGAATTCTTTCCTCGGATCAAAGCCGTCCCGCACCGCTTCGCCGATAAAAACCAGCAACGACAACATCAGACCAATCACAGCAAATCCGGTGATGCCGAGCCAGGGCGCCTGCAGGTTGTTCTTGCCCTGATTCAGCAACTCTCCCAGAGAAGGTGAGCCAACAGGCAACCCGAACCCCAGAAAATCCAGGCTGGTCAGTGTGGTGACCGAGCCACTTAAGATAAATGGCATGAAAGTGAAAGTCGCGACCATTGCGTTGGGCAGTATATGCCGGGCCATGATGCGGCTGTCACTGACGCCCAAAGCCCTGGCGGCACGGATATATTCAAAATTACGGGCGCGCAGAAACTCGGCGCGAACGACGGCGACCAGTCCGGTCCACGAAAACAACAGCATCAGGATCAGCAGGCTGAAAAATCCGGGTTCAATGACCGCGGCCATGATAATCAGCAGGTACAGGATCGGCAGCCCTTCCCATACCTCGATAAACCGTTGCATGATCAGGTCGGTCAGCCCCCCGAAGTATCCCTGCACGGCCCCGGCCGCGATGCCGATGACGGAACTCAGCAGGGTCAGCAACAAACCAAACAGCGCCGAGATGCGAAACCCGTACAACACACGCGCCAGAACATCCCGCGCCTGATCGTCAGTCCCCAACCAATGACGCTTTGAGGGCGGCGAAGGCGCCGGCGCTTCGAGTTCATAGTCAATGGTATCGTAGGAATAAGGTATCAAGGGCCATATCATCCAGCCCTTCTTTAGAATCAACTCCTGTACATAAGGATCCCTGTAATCAGCTTCCAGTTCAAATTCCCCTCCAAATTCGGTTTCCGGATAGTGGAAAAAAATCGGTATGTAAAAGGCATTGTCGTATCTGATCAGGGCCGGCTTGTCATTGGCCACCAACTCCGACATCAGGGTAACGATGAATAATGCCAGAAATAACCACAGTGACCAGTATCCCCGCCTGTTTGCCTTGAAGTTTTCCCACCGACGTACACTTAACGGCGACATCGTCATACCTGCCTTGATTCAAAATCAATCCTGGGATCGATTATGGTATACATCACATCGCGCAGTATCTGCATCAGCAATCCAGCCAGTGTAAAAATATACAAAATTGCAAACATCACGGGATAATCCCGGTTAAGAGCTGCTTCATAACCCAGCAACCCCAGGCCATCAAGAGAGAAAATCACTTCAATCAGCAGTGCGCCGGTAAACAGAATGCCAATGAACAGCGCCGGGAAGCCAGCTATAACGATGAGCATCGCATTCCTGAAAACATGTCCGTACAGAACCTGGTTTTCCGATAACCCTTTTGCTCTTGCGGTCAATACATACTGCAGCTTTATCTGATCCAGAAATGAATTCTTGGTCAACATGGTGAGAGTAGCGAACCCCCCGATTACCATGGACAACACGGGTAATGTAATGTGCCAGAAATAATCCAGAACCTGCTTCCACCAGGGGAAATCCTCCCAGCCGTAGGAAGTCAGTCCGCGCAGTGGAAAGAGATCAAAATATTTCCCTCCCGAGAAGACCACAACCAGCAAAATGGCAAACAGAAAGCTGGGGATGGCATATCCGGAGACAATCAATCCGCTGGTCCAGACATCGAAACCCGACTCATCTCGCACCGCCTTGCGTATACCGAGCGGGATCGAAACCAGATAGACTATCAGGGTTGTCCAGAGTCCGAGTGAAATCGAGACCGGCATTTTTTCTATCAGCAATGCCGTCACGCGCTTGTTGCTATAATAGCTCTCTCCAAAGTCAAAGCGGGCATAGTCCCACAGCATTTTCAAAAAGCGTTGATGGGCGGGCTTGTCAAAACCGTACTGCTTTTCTATCTCGGCGATGATTTCCGGCCTTAATCCTTGCGCGCCCCGATACTTGCTGACACTGCTGCCCTGTGTTCCCGCACTGCCATTGTTGCCTCCTTGAAGATCCGAACCTGTTCCAGAGAACCGGCTGGTGGCATCCACCGCCTGCCCCTGCCATTTTGCGATTGTCTGTTCTACCGGCCCACCGGGCGCAAACTGGATGATCGCGAAATTAACGACCATGATTCCCAGCAGTGTGGGAATCACCAGCAATAGTCGACGGATGATATAGGCCAGCATGATCGAAACGGAGATTGATAATCAGCGGTTCAATGCTTTTTCCTTGTCCACATCAATCCACCAGCTGGAGGGGAAGCCGGTATTGTAGATCGGCTTGCGCACCGGAGAACCGAATTTATTCCAATATGCTGCCCAGATTTCATCCTTGTAAAAAGTCGGAATCACATAATGGTTCCACAACAATACCCGATCAAGCGCACGTGTGCTGTCTTGCAGGGATTTCAGATCCCTGGCGGCAATAGCCTGTTCTATAAGTGCGTCGACCACAGGATTCCTGATTCCACCCGAATTGCCTCCCCGGACATCGGCAGACGCCGAGCCGAAGAAACTGCGCAGTTCGGTGCCGGGAGGCGGGAAAAAGTTAAGCCCCCCTATCCACAAGTCAAAATCGTAATCGTAAATTCTGGTTCTCCATTGAGAGGTATCCACCAACCGGATTGATGCGTCGATGCCTGATTTCTTCAGATTCTCTGTGTACGGCAAGGCCAGCCTCTGGGATTCAGGCCAGGCGGTCATCAGTTCCAGTTGAAACGTCTCCCCGGTTTCGGTGGAAATCAATATACCGTCCTTCAGCTCCCAGCTGGCCTGTTTGAACAGACTCAGCGCTTTTCTCCTGTTGACACGATCCCGTCCGCTGCCATCCGTTTTGGGTGGGACGAAGGCCTCAGTCAAGGCTTTCTCCGGTATCTCTCCGGCAAACCCGGACAGAATTGCCTTTACAGCAGCGGTCGGTTGACCCGTCGAGCCATAATCGGAATTCGGAAAGAAACTGCTGATACGCTTGTACTTGCCATACAGAAGTGTGCGCTGTATGGTTTCGAAATCATACAGAATCATAAGAGCTTCGCGAACACGCACGTCCTTGAATTTCTGCCGGTTCATATTGAAGAAGTAACCTCCCATGCCACGCGGATTTTTATTCGGTATCTCGATCCGGATGATGTCGCCGTCTTCTACTTCGTCCAGGTCATACTCCGTTACCCAGCGCTTGGCGCTCGCTTCCTGTCGAAAATCAATTTTACCCGCCTTGAAAGCTTCGAATTCAACCGTCAGGTCTCTATAGTAATCATAACGAATCTCGTCAATGTTATTCAGTCCCCGATTGACAGGCAGATCTTTTGCCCAATAATTTTCAACTCGCTGGTAGGTAATGGACCGCCCCGGATCCAGTTCTTTTATCCGATAGGGGCCGCTGGTCAAAGGCGGCTCAAGGGTGGAAGCGGTTACATCCCGATCTTTCCAGTAGTGCAGTGGCAACGGCGACAACCCGGCAACGGTAATGATCGGTTTCATGCTGTCCGTGCTTGAAAAAGTGAACTTCAGCCGTCGGGGAGACAACGCTTCGGCACGGTGTACCTCCTCGAAGAAAGACCGGTAAAACGGTCTGCCATGTTCCTTTATGGTGTCGAACGTAAACACGAAGTCTTCTGCAACAATCGGCATGCCATCGTGATACACCGCTTCTTCGCGCAGGTTGAATATGGCCCAACTCTTGTTGGCTGGATACTCGACGGACTCGGCAATGAGGCCATACAGTCCGTCGATTTCATCACCGGAACCGGTCATCAGTCCATCGTACACCAGACCGATACTGGCTGGCCATTCCCCTTTTTGCACATAAGTATTGAGGGTATCGAAACTGCCGAAATCACTGAGCACCGTCTTGCCTCCCCTGGGTGCGTCGGGGTTGGCGTAGGGAAGGTGTTCGATGCCGGCTGCATATAATGGTTCGCCAAATTCCGCAATCGCCGTTTTTCTGACTACGCCTTCTTCCGCCTGTAATCCGATGGGCCAGGCCAGGGCTGTCGCCAGCCAGATTGCGGTCATCAAATGGACCGGCTTGCGGATCGTCCCTGACCGGATTTCAGGTTTGGCTTTTGTCATCATCGGGATAGTGGGGATTGCGTTTATGATGGTTTTGATTATGCCATCAACTGCCTGGACACAGAATTGTTTTGCTGTTCGTCTTTTAGCCTGAGTTCAGGTTTCTCTTCTTTCGTCATCTTAGGTAGACTCACAGCATGTACGAAACCGATTGGTCAGATCCGGACAAAGATTTCTCCCGCCTTGTACTTGCATGGTTTGACCACTATGGCCGCCATTCCCTGCCCTGGCAACGCAACCGGGATCCGTACCGAATCTGGATTTCAGAAATCATGCTGCAACAAACCCGGGTGGAGACGGTGATCCCGTATTATAAAAAATTCATCGCCCGGTTTGCCGACATTGGCACACTGGCAAACGCCGACCCTGGAGAGGTCATGGCCTGTTGGGCCGGGCTGGGTTATTACGCCAGGGCCCGAAATCTGCATCTTGCCGCACAACAAATCCGCGATCAGCATGATGGCTGTTTCCCGCTGTCGTTTGATGATGTGATCGCCTTGCCGGGGATCGGACGTTCCACTGCGGGCGCCATTCTGGCCCTTTCCGATCATCAGTGTCATCCGGTTCTGGATGGCAATGTCAAACGGGTGCTGAGTCGCTGTTTTGGCGTTTTCGGGCATCCTGGAAAGAAGTCCACCCGGAACAGATTATGGGAAATTGCAGAGCGGCTGACACCACTGGCACGGGTTGCAGATTACACCCAGGCCATGATGGACATGGGCGCGACCGTTTGCGTATCTGCCAGCCCGGATTGCCGGATTTGCCCGCTTCGATACCGATGTATTGCATTCAGCCAGAATCTCCAGGACAAGCTCCCCGAACCGATACCGAGAAAGGCGCGTCCGGTGCGAAGCGCCCGGATGTTGTTGATCCGTGACGGGCAATCCGGTTATTTATTGACCAGACGTCCACCGACCGGAATCTGGGGCGGACTATGGTCATTACCGGAAATAACCGAAACCGGAGCCGATCACCGGCAATGGTGCAGGAACGAACTGGGCCTGGAAGTGGATACCGGGTCAATACTGACCCCGGTCAACCATGTGTTTACTCATTTTGAATTGAATATCACCCCGGTCATCTGTACCCTCATTTCAAAACCGGACGTTATCATGGATGAAACGCACACTCTGTGGTATACCCCAGGCTCGGATGCCGACCCCGGTATGCCGTCTGCGGTAAGTAAAATTTTTCGACTGATGAAAGGTTGAGCGTGGGATTCCATGGATTGAATGCGACTCCACCCCGCTCACAACCCTGTCCGGGATATTCCTGCAACTATACCTTTGTATTTTGGGTATTTCTACCTATTTACTTTCAGACCGTCCAGATTGATGATTCCATGACGAACTGGCCGTTGTCCGGTGTTGTTCGAACGCAGATCCCGGCCATCTAATTACATTTCAGTTTAATCCTGGGAGGTCATTATGACAGGTCTTATGCCTCTGACTATCAGTATTGGTATTCTCGCGGGTGTTGCCACCTGGATATTTCTATCCGTAGGTACAATTCTCATCTGGGCTGCGTTTGCAGCATGGGCTTGCTACTTCCACAATGGCGGCGATGGAGCGGCGCTGAAGAGCACGATAATCTGCAATATATTCGGGGTGGTTGTCGCTTGGATAGCGGCCATCATTATCCTGTCCATACCATTGGCCGAGTCGTTGACCCTGCCTGTATGGGCCGGAATTGTAGTCGCTATAACCGTGGCCATCTACACCAAAATGGCCGATATTCCGGTTCTATCCTCTATACCGGCAACAACTTACGGTTATGCCTGTACTTTTGCATTTTTGTTACAGACTCCAGATAAACTGAGTCTTGGCAACCTGACTTCGCCGAGTTTCGACAACGCGCTGGTTGTGGTCATCGTTTCCATGGTGATTGGCGCCTTATTCGGAATGGCTACCGGCAAGTTTGCCGCCGCATTAACCAAAGAATAACCGGTAATCGTGACAGCCTCTGCCAGCCAATGCAGTGGCTGGCAGTGGTAACTGGCGTTTGAAAATCCGACCGGATTTCATGCTGCTTGATCCAGGCATCCCTGCGTTTCCCCCTGATAAAGGGAATTAAAGAGGTTTTGGAGGGTTTACAAGAATGTGGTGGTAATGCTAGTTTTATCTGTTCATTATTTACAGTGAAACGAGCATGTCAGATATTGATGAAATCGGGACAACTGCGTTTGTCATCGCATGTTTTCGCGCGATGGAAACTGATGCTGAACGACCCCTGTGCAACGACCCTTATGCAAAATGGTTCGTCGATGACGGCATCAAGGCGAAAACCAGCCAGCTTGAGGCGGCTCTTCCCGAAACCAGGGAGGTACTCCGTTACCGGTTTTGTCTGTTCGATGAAATCGTCAAAACCGGGATTGAAGATGGTATGCGCCAGATCGTGGTCCTCGGTTGCGGCTTCGATATGCGGGCCCAGGTGTTCCGGACGGAGGGGGTCACCTTTTACGATGTGGACCAGCCAGCCGTTCTGTCGTTCAAGAACCAGGTGCTCAAAGAGCATGGCATGACACCGTGCGCGGGCGTACCGTGCAACTATCTTGAGGCGGATCTGCCGGCTTTGCTGACAGGGGCAGGACTTGATCCCGGGCAACCGACCTTGTTTATCTGGGAAGGCAACACCATGTACCTGCCGGGCGAACTGCTTTTCGGCTTTCTGGACCGGCTATGCAGCGAGCTGCCCCGATTCAGCATCGCTTTCGATTATTTTTCAAAGCGGATCATTGATCGAACCTCCGGCATTGAGCAAGTCACCGCGGTCACCGACATGTTCGAGAAACTGCTCAATGTAAAATGGCTGACCGGATTTGATGACCTGGGCGTGTTCGGGCAACGAACCGAACTCAAGGTATCCAGATCGGAAGGACTGCTTGATGTCGGTAAACGGGTGGCGCCGGACGCGGCGCCCTCCCTGAGCGCTCTGGTCGGCCTCTATTCATACGCAATCCTGACGCACGAAGCCTGATACTCCGTGATTACCGCCTGCCGCCAAATTCGGCCAGCAGAAGTTCCAGAGCTGCCGCTTCGGTTATCGGCATCTGGCAGGTATTACCGGAACATACATACACGGTAGGTTGGTTGTTTATCAGGGTTTTTGCTGAAGCCGGATGTGCCTCAGGAAGCGCTGTATCAGGCGTCAGGTTCAGAACCAGCCGGGCTGGCGTTGCAGTCTGATTGATCACCCGGAATATATGTTCGGTTTCATCTGCTCCCTGATTGCTGACCACTACAATTTGCAGAAGGTTCCCCAGGATTCCACTGTGATTCAGGAGTGATGCCATACCGACAAAATCAGACTGTGCCTCATTACTGAATGCGGCAATTGTCGCTTCGGCACGTTGTCGATAAGACTCAACAGCGGTCAGTGCATGAAGGTGCGCCAGTACACTGATCATCATTCCATTACCTGAGGGCGTTGCGGTTTCGGATGCTGTTTTGGTGCGCAATATGATTGACCTGGCATTATCGGCGGTATAGAAATAGCCTGAACCTTCCGCATCCCAATAATGCTGATCGACCATCGCCACCCAGTCCCGGGCCTGTTGCAGATATGAAAGATCCGCGTTGATCTGGTACAGTGAAATCGCTGCGTGCGCCATATTGGCGTAATCGTCGAGCAGGGCCATCGGGGTGCATTGGCCTTGTCGGTATGCATGATGGAGCACATTGTCCGCACTCATTTTATTTTGCACGAAATGATAGGCAGCGACAGCGGCATCAATCCATTCCTGTCGATTGAAGGTGACGCCCGCTTCTGCCAGCGCTGAAATAGCCAGGCCGTTCCAATCCGCCAGAACCTTGTCATCAATAGCGGGACGGGGTCTGTGTTCGCGCACTGTAAACAGTTTTTCCCGCAGTCGGGTCAGCCTGTCCTCAATCTCCCTGTTCTTACCATACGGATGATCCGTTCTATTGAGAATGGTTTCACCCTCCCAATTACCAATCGCGGTGACATCATGATATCTTTTGAACAACCGTGCTTCGTCAGCAGTCAGTACACTGTCTATCCCGGATTCAGTCCATACATAAAATGCCCCCTCACCGGAGTCTGTTTCTTCATCTCCTTCACTATACCCTTCACTGTCTGCGGCGATGCTTGCTGCGAATCCACCTTCAGCGGTCGTCATCTCGCGTATGATCCACTGCGCTGTCTGTTCAATGCAATGCGAAAAAAGCGGGTTTTTTGTCTCCCTCCACAACAAGATCAGCAATGAGATAATCAGGGCGTTGTCATACAGCATTTTTTCAAAATGCGGGATCAGCCACCTGTCATCTATTGTGTAGCGGTGGAACCCGCCACCCAGATGATCATAAATTCCACCCAGACACATATGTTCGGCAGAACGAAGAACAGCATCCCTGAACGGGGTATGACCGGTGCGGCCGTATGCATTCCACAATAGCTCCAGTAACATGGTTTGCGGAAACTTGGCGTCAAGTCCAAAACCGCCATAAACAGAGTCCATCCCGTCGAGTATCTGGCCCGCCACATGATTCAGAAATTCCCGGGAAATCTCGCCATGGCGATGCCCACGGTGGATATCGGTCAGATCGTTTACACGTTTGGCCGCCTCTTGCACTACCTTGCCGGGATTGTTTCTGAAAACCTGTGAATTTGCGGTCAGTACACTTTTGAATGAAGGGACTTCCTGACGTGCGGTCGGAGGGAAATAGGTTCCGCCGTAAAACGGTTCTCCGGTCGGGGTCAGAAACATGGTCAACGGCCAGCCTCGCCGTTGCCCCATACTGGCCAGCGCTGACTGGTAAATATTGTCCAGATCAGGACGTTCTTCCCGATCAACCTTTATATTGACAAACAGTTCGTTCATTAATTCTGCGGTTTCAGGATCTTCAAAACTCTCCTCGGCCATCACGTGACACCAGTGGCACGCCGAATAACCGATCGACAGCAATATCGGTTTTTGGGTGTCATTCGCGATGGCGAGCGCTTCCTCATCCCAAGGCAGCCAGTGTACCGGGTTATCCTTGTGCAATAGCAGGTAGGGGCTGGTTTCCTGATCAAGGCGATTGCGTATATTCATACTTTCTTCCACGGTTGACCTAGTGGCGCGGTCCCTGATCAGGCGTCAGCATCAACCGCTGAACTAATCTCCCGCCCATGATATGACTGCGCACGATTTCATCGATATCCTTTTCAGTGGAATAGCTATACCAGATTCCTTCCGGATAAATCACCATCACCGGGCCCATTTCACAACGATTGAGGCAGCCAGCGCTGTTAACCCGGATATTCCGGAGTCCCAGAGCCATGGTCCGCCTGCACATGTAGTCACAAAGCAGTTGGGATTCCTTGGCAGAACAACAACCCCGGCGATGTTTGGGCGGTCTTTCATTTACACAGCAAAACACGTGCACATTGTAAAATAACGGCATTTCATCAGCGCTCCCTGATGAATCTTTCATTTTCAATAAACGATCATTCGCCGTACTACGCCATTCAGTCATTTGTCTCCTCCGTTTTAAGCAGATTTCTGGAATGTGTAAAGAGATACAGCCAGGCGCCGAGTAGCATGCCGACAATTGGTCCTGCCAGATAAATCCAGTAGGTAGAGAAATCTCCATACACAAGATATGGACCGAAGGCCCGTGCAGGATTCATTGCCGCACCCGCATAAGATCCCATCAGCATAACTTCGATACCGACCGTAGCTCCGATAGCAATGCCCGCGAATTTATTGGCGTCCGATTTATGAAATGCGGTTGCGCAAACAACCCACATCAGCAAAAAAGACAGAAACAACTCTATGACAAAGGCAGGCAATGGCATCACACCGATTTCGGTATTCGGAATGTTGACGCCCATTTTTCCGTGATTGCCTAAAACCTGAAGCAGGAAAATTCCGGCCAGGGCGGAGCCGGCCATTTGTGCGGTGATATAACCCGCCAACAGGCGTTTTTTCAATTGGCCGATTGATGCGGCGGCAATCGACAGCGCCGGATTGACATGGGCGCCGGAGACATTGCCGAAGGCGTAGATGACAATGGTGATAATCGAACCTGATACGATTCCCGAGCCCACAGGGCCGATCCGGCCGGTGATGTCATCCATCATCACGGCCCCGGCTGCAAAGAATACTAGAGAGAAAGTACCGAGCAACTCACACAGATATTTACGGTAATCATCTATTTTCAAGGACCCGCACCTACGGCCGGCCGGTCACGCAGTCAGCCTGAAGTACAGCATCGGCAGACGTTCCGGGAGAGATTCAAGCTTGTTTATCTGGACGAAGTTGCGCTGTCCGAAAATGCGTGTCAGGTAATTTTCTCCACCTGTATCGAGGGCAACACAAAATACATCGATCCCATCCTGGGCCATCGTATGTACCGCATCGCGGGCATCTTCAACCAGATAATTCTTGTCGAGCATGTCGATGTCGGACGGTTCGCCGTCAGACAGCACCAGGATCAGTCGCCGGTGGGTTAACCGGGTCTTGATGTCTGCTCCGGCATGTCTGATCGCCGCCCCCAGTCGGGTTGAATATCCTCCTGACAAACCGGCCAGAGAGGACTGGGAACGTCTATCGTAGCTCGCATCAAAATCCTTGATCCGGTAATATCGGACTTCTTCGCGTTGATTCGAGCAAAATGCGGCAATCGCGAATGGATCTCCCAGACCAGACATCGCATGGGCCAGCAGTGCGGTCGCCTGACACTCTATATCGATTACCTTTGATTTTGAACCATAAACACTATCATTGGTTGATTCTGAAATATCCAGTAGCACCAGCACTGACAGATCCCGGTACCTGCGTTCTGTGCGGGCATAAACCCTGGGGTCGGGCTGTTCGCCCAGCCTTTGTTCAATCACTGACTCGATACATGCGTCAATATCCAGATAGTCGCCCTCATGTTGCTTGCGTATTCTTTGTGGTCGGCTTACCCGCGCATTACTGATGAGCAATCTGATTCTATTGACTACATCGGCGTATTGTTCCAGCGTATTCTCGACGATCTGTAACGGCCCTGATTTCGGCGTATATTCGACTATCGTTGTCCATTCCCGCCTTTTGCGTCCGATCAGATAATCATATTCGGAATAGCGCGCAACAGGAATACCGTCTTCTTCCATCACCTCTACCGATACCGGGGTAGCCGGGTCGTCACCAGGATCAAGTTCGTTGCGTTCATCGTCTGGTGGTTGTTCCGGATCTTCAAGCTCTTCTATCCGTGCCGAATCGAACAACATTTCAGTGTCCATCTGCATCGCTGATTGTTGTTCCCCGAAATCCCACAGACCTCGGTTATCATCCCGATATGCCGGTTCAACGACATAGGTCTTGGCATTGAACTGCACTCGCATCTGCCCGAGGTTATTGCCGAGCAGGCCACCAATCTCACGGCTGACCTCGGCGTCCCATCGATCCCTGTTGGCATCCACCATTTCACGGCCACGTCGAATCCAGCCATCTCCGTCACGGTAATCCGGATCCATTAATGCACGGGACAAGCGGGCCAGCAGGCTTGGAGCCGTCATCACGCCACTTGCCAGCGCAATATGAAACGGCAGCCACAGGCGTTTCAGACCCGGAAATTCCTTCATCGCCAGATACTCGACACGCGCATCTTCGACCAGAGAGATTAATGCGACCTGCATCGGTTTCAACTTCAGCACCGGAAACGGTTTGCCGGAATAACGCAGGTGAGCGCCGATATGCGCCACGCTGGCCTGGTACAAATCCAATGCCTGATCCCCTTTGTATCCCGGAAACGCCGGCGGCATGTGAACGATGCCGCCACCAAAAGTGGCGCGTCGCCAGACATGATCTGGGGTGTGCATCGAGGTTTCACGCAAGGGCTGGTGAACACCCCATAATGCCTTCATATAGCCTTTCAACTGGCGTTGTACATCGGCAAAAGTGACCGACCCTGATTCACGCTCCAGCCATCGCTCCGCCTCCGGATTGGCAAAGGTGAAGAATTGAAATCGGCGCTCAGCATCCGCGCCCGCTGCTCTCACCCCCGCCAGCATCCAGGATTCCAGTCTCGAAACATTGAGTCGGCTCAGCAGATAGTCCATTTTTTGTAGCACGACAAGCATGGACTCCGGTGCAAGATGAGTGAATCGCTCCATCAAACCCAGCCATGTACGAAACAGCCATTCATCCCCTTTCAATCGGACCGCGGCCCTGCATGCTGCAACTGGCAGTTCCTGTGCGGCGACCTTGCCTGATTTGATCGCAACCGAGGAGACCACATCGGCCAGTTGCAACACATCACCAGGATCGATTTTATCGGCGAGTTCGCAGGAGTACCGCGTATATGACGAAACTACACCCTGGCCGTAGCCAGCCTGTTCCAGGCGACGACATGCCCGTAACCAACGCGCCTCATAAGTTTTCGGAAAAGAATGATTGAGAATCCGGTCAACGACAGCTTCATTCGTCAGTTTGCCGTTGTTGACGACAACATCAAGGAAACCGGGTTTCGAGCGGGGACCCATATCTGGCCAAAATGATCAGGCACAAGCTGCAACCGCAGCTCCCAGGGCCTGACGTATGTCCGGATCGTCAGTAAGCGGAGATATCAGGGCGATTTCACAAGCCTCTCCCAGTGGGATTCCCCGATTAATCAATTTCCCGACATGGATCAACATTCGGGTCGAACCGCCTTCTTCAAGACCATAACCCTTGAGATTGCGCGACCGCTCGGCAATCTTTATCAGTCGCGTGCCGGTTACCATATCAATCCCCGATTCACGGCAAACAATTTCCGCTTCAACTGCAACTTCCGGATAGTGGAAATTAATGGCGCCAAATCGCTGTTTGGTGGATTCCTTCAGGTCTTTCAACACGCTCTGGTATCCCGGGTTGTAGGAAATCACCAGATGAAAATCAGGGTGCGCCTTGATAAGTTCATTCTTTTTTTCAAGCGCAAGCATCCTGCGATGGTCGGTCAGAGAATGAATTACAACACTGGTGTCCTGACGCGCTTCGACGATCTCATCGAGATAGCAGATTGCACCGTGTCGTACGGCCAGCGTCAGCGGACCATCATGCCATACCGTACCATCAGCATCCAACAGAAACCGACCGACCAGATCCGACGCCGTCATATCCTCATGACAGGAAACCGTAATCAACGGCATTTTCAACTTCCATGCCATATACTCGATAAACCGGGTCTTGCCGCATCCGGTCGGGCCTTTCAATATAACCGGTGTCAGGTCTGCATGAGCGGCCAGGTAATGCTGAATTTCGTTACCGGATGGTCTGTAGTAAGGCTCCTCCGTTATCAGATATTCTGCAAGCGGCATGGTTGGAATTTTATCATTCCCTGTCGTCAAATCAGCTTTCAGCCTTAACGGTGTGCCGCTGTTTTCTGATTCGGGATGCCGTCTATTTCACACTCATCGGTGCCAACCGTCTCACGGGTGATTTCCTCAACCATTTGGCGGGTTGCGTCCGGATCATTAATCCACTTGCTATAGAAGTCATACGGGCACGCAGCCAGTCCCTGATCCCCATCGCCGGAATTGATCATGCCGGTATAGCCACGATGCAACAGTTTGAACAGATGGTTTTCAGACTGACCGTTACGCCGTGCATCACGAATCAGCGACAGCGATATGGCTGCATACTGAACTCCGTTGTCCTCTTCGCCGCATTCGCCCAGGGTACGTCCATCAAACCCGATAATGGCAGAGTGGCCGAAATAGGAATAAACGCCGTCAAAACCCGCTGCATTGGCCACTGCGACATAACTGTTGTTGGCCCATGCCATGGCTTTGGCCATAATGACCTGCTGATCTTTTGCAGGATACATATATCCCTGGCAACGGATGATCAGTTCAGCCCCTTTCATCGCACAGTCACGCCAGATTTCAGGGTAGTTGCCGTCATCACAGATGATCAGGCTCATCTTCATGCCTTTGGGGCCTTCACTAACGTAGGTGCAGTTACCAGGATACCAGCCTTCGATCGGAACCCAGGGCATGATCTTGCGGTATTTTTGCACCACTTCACCCTTGTCGTTCATCAGGATCAAAGTGTTGTATGGCGCTTTGTTGGGATGCTCTTCGTGCCGCTCTCCGGTCAACGAAAACACGCCCCAGCACCTGGCCTTGCGACAGGCTTCTCCAAAAATGTCGGTTTCCTCTCCCGGACAGGCCGAAGCGGTTTCGTACATTTCCTTTTCGTCGTACATGATGCCATGGGTGCTGTACTCCGGGAAAATGCACAAATCCATTCCCGGAAGCCCCACTTTCATGCCGACCATCATATCTGCAATCTTGTGGCAATTCTCGATCACATCCGCCTTGGTGTGCAGGCGGGGCATTTTATAGTTTACGACGGCTACGCCGACCGTGTCTTTACTGCTTGAAATATCACCATGATACATAATTCGCTCCTGTTAGGTAATTTATAGTGTTAGATTTTCTGCGGGAGTCACCTGCTGGTCCGTAATCACAGTTCATCAAGCAGTGCATTACTGCTGCTGACATCACAAGCGAGAATGCTTTCTTCAATGTGCAGCGCAGTGACTGTACCGTCTTCAACAATCATCGAGTAACGTTCCGACCGGTTTCCCAGACCAAAGTCGCCCAAGTCAAGCGCCAGTCCCATTGCAGCGGTAAATTCTCCATTATGGTCGGAAAGCATCATTACATTGTCGCCAGCATTTTGCATTTCAGCCCACGCCTGCATGACAAATGGATCGTTTCCGGAAACACATAACAGAGTATCTACACCCTTGTCCCTGAGCGCTGCCGCTTTTTCTACAAAACCCGGTAGATGCTGCTCTGAACAGACCGGCGTAAATGCGCCTGGCAGTCCAAACACCACCACCTTTTTGCCGCTGCAGAGTTCTTCAATTGAAACGTCACGAACATCAATAGGGCCATCAGACCCCAAGTGTTTCAAAACAACAGGCGGAATCTTATCGCCAACTTCAATACTCATTTTACCTGTATGCCTCCTGTCTTTTTCTAAACGATTATGTCAGCGCTCATCTGATTGCAGTTGACTTGCTTTCGAAACGATCATACAGGAAGGCGGTCATAGCGCCAAGCACGACCCAGAAAACTGCATTGGTGACCAGCGAGGTATATATAAAAGCGCTGGCCAGTTCAGGTGGCGCCAAACCGACATGACTGTCGGGTTGTGGCGCCCCGAGTAGATGGGGTATCACGATCAGTATCAAACCAATCCACCTGATTATACCCGGCACGAAAGCGAACAACAGTAAACCGATGGCTGTCAACGCCACCGCAAGCAACCACCACTCCTGACTTCCACTCAGCTCAGCGGATGCGGCGCCAGGCAGCTCCGGAGGCAGCCCAAGGGCAGGAGCAAGATTGAAAGCTGCAAACCCGCCCAGCCCCCATAAAATTCCCCATCGCCAATTGACCCGGGGGTTCATCACCCTGGACTCTGCGACCATGGTCCGAATTGCATAACAGGCGACCAGCAACAACGCGAAACCGATACCGACGATCATGGTGTTGGCAAACGTGAAGAAGCTCCTTTCAAATCCATCTTGTGGACCCCAGGCTTCTCCGTCGTGTGAGTGTCCTCCAACGGAATCATCATCCTGTTGATGGCTATGACCTTGATCATTGCCACCACCGATCACGCCGGTTTCGTAGATCTCAGCTTCAAGTATCATGGGCACCACGGTGAATTGCTGGATACATGCGAGCACCAGACCCGCAAGCCCGCCAGCAATCACCGCAGTTGAGAAAATGCGATAAATGAAGCCTCCTGTCATGAGGACAATTTCTCAGTGGCAAGGAAACGCCAGTCCATGACGCCCATCGTGTGCCATATTGTGGATGATTTCAGGTGAGGCGAAACCGACCGCGTAAACGATGAATACGCCCATCAGAATTGCAGCACTGATTCCGATCACCTTCGACCATGGAACAGAAATCGTTTGGATATTAGAAAATTGACTCATTGATTGTCGTATAGCACCCATTTTATGTCTCCCGTTGTATACGTTTAAGTTTGGTTGATGTTTGATTTGATATTATAAATTAACAAAATTAAGAAATGTCGATGACTCGTTATAATTGTGCCTTAGCTTCAGACACTACACAACTCGCAAGACCTTTCGCAAATACTTCCCGATCAAGATCACGCCCGATCACAACATATTCGGTGACTCTTGGTTCATCTGATCTCCACGCCCTATCGGGCTGGATGGAAGTCAACATGCGTACACTCTGAAATATCATGCGATCATTGAATCCCCTGGCATTGAAAATACCCTTGGTTCTATAAATATCTTCACCTTGCTCGGCCAGTAACGGCGTCAGCCACAACATGAACCGGTTCAGATCTATCGGTCGTTCTTCACGTATTACGAACGAAGCGACCGCCTGATCGTGCTCATGCTCAAGGTCATCCAGAAATGTCGGATCAACCTGAAGCTTTGCTTCCAGTTCAAAAGCGCCCACACCGACCACCTTTTCAAGATCAATTTCGCTGTGTTCAGTGTGGTAAATCCTGGCAAATGGATTGGACTTGCGAATGGTGCGCTCTACTTCCGCCAACTGATCTTTAGTGACCAGATCAGCCTTGTTGAGCAAAATGATATCAGCAAATGCGATTTGCTCCTGGGCTTCCTCGCTTTGAGCCAGGTTTTGTCCAAGATTGACCGCATCAGCCAGTGCAACAAAGGAATCAAGCCGGGTTTTCGAGGTCAACTCGTCGGCCAGAAAAAAAGTCGACGCAACCGGTGCAGGATCAGCTAATCCAGTGGTCTCAATCAGAATCGCATCAATTTCCGAGCGCTCCTGCAACCGCTGCAGTGTCTCAATCAGATCGCCTCGTACCGTACAGCACAGGCAACCGTTATTGAATTCCACCAAGTCTTCCTGATCTTCCTGAACGATCAATTGGCCATCGATACTGACCTCGCCAAATTCATTGACGATGACGGCAATTTTACGACCATGCTGTTCGGAAAGAATCCGATTGATCAGTGTCGTTTTTCCGGAACCTAGAAATCCTGTCACCACTGTGACCGGTATCCGTGAATCTTCTCGAACCTGTGTTTCAGTCATTGAAATCTCTGGTTGTGTTTTTCATATGCTGTGTCATGCATTGAGGCTGGAATCCGACCGCTATATATAATTCCAAATAGCGGCCGGAGTCTTGCCCTTCATGCAAGTTAAAGCATGAGATAACCCGTATTTACGGGGTTGCTACCACCGTCTTGGTCATCATGTCGATGCCTTCGGCCAGAATCGAGGTTCGGTCTGCCGGTGGCAGTTCGTCTCCTCGCATCTGATCGTAAGGAACTACCACCCAGCAGGCACAGCCCCACAGACATTCACCTGCCATTCCGTTGAATCGGATTGCAGGCTCAGACATCAATACGCCGAGATCAAGCAGCCAGGAATGTTTCAGCAACTTCTCTTCCCAGTCGAATTTATCGTATTCATCCCGAGCCTGCCAGAAAACATCCAGATCAGTTTTTGCCATACCTGGCAAAATGATATCGGCATAGGAAGTGAGATGATCGAAGAACTCATGATTGTGCATCTGAATGGTGGAGTCTTCACCAGGTACCAGGAACCGTTCAGAGACCTTCTCCTTCAGCTTGGCGTTGATATGTTCAAATCCGATTTCGCGAGGTGCGTGTACATGCAATTCCGCGTAATCCGTTTTGAACTTGTCGCTCACTCCGGAGTAATCATCAATATGATCTACCCATTCCTCCATCACCGTGCGCCATTTACTGATCGCTTCACCCGGCAAAACCTGCACGCCAGGATGGGTGAACTTGGACAGGTTGTACAGAGTCCAGTTACGGGATTTACCACTTACCGTTTCATGGGGTGCACCGGTAAAGCCAGCCGGTCGCAGTGCCCGGAACAGCAGCTTTCCGTCATCTTTCGCCGCAAACCTCATGAATGAATCCTGGGCAAACTTGTTCGTCACCTCGTTAGCAATTCGATGACGCACCTCAGGATTTATGTTGCGATTCCTGTCGTCATTCTGGGTGTAGGATGACAGACGCTGGAATGAGTGCTCGGTATTGACAGCCAGGAATCCACCAGTGAACGGGCTCTTGTAAAGATCACCCCAGACCGCGCAGACACCAGCGTTCTTGTCATCATCCAGCATGCAATCGATTTCATTCAAGGTGGGGAACATTGAAGGATTGACTTCTCCGTCACCTGAATTGGGCAATTGTCCAACACCAATGACGGGGATCCGTCTTCCCAGCTTGACGCTGGCCAGATGTCGGGCAAGGTCAGGAATCATGCCGCTGCCGGTTCCGCCATTAAGGCTGAAACAAGCCAGAACCATGGAAGGAAGCTCTGCTTCTTCGATATGATTGGCAAATCTTTGCAACGCTTTTTCCATCGGCCGATCGCCATCGTAGTAAGCTTTTGCGTAAACTGCTTTTGCCACTGCTCTTGGGATATGGTCTCCGGTTTTGGGCAATTTGATTGCTGACGGCAACCACGGTTCATAATTTGGATTCCAGTAATATCTCGGATACTCCAGTTTCAGGAACTCGCGCATACGACGCAATGAGTTGAACAAATCGTCACGATCTGGAATTTCAAGGGCGACGGATTCGAAGTGGAACCGCTCTTGCGGTATACCCCTTTCCTCAAGGCGCTGACGGAAACCAGCAGCATAATCTGATGCCGCAATCATATCGTCTTCGCCGATATCGACAACTAACGCCGCGACTCGTGCCCGTGAACTCTCCAGGATATCTTCGATCTCTCCGGTGCGGAGTAGACCTTCTACATAACCTGAGCCAGACCGCCCCACGCCTACCACGTGTATGCAGTGTGGAGCCTGCTCACCGGTCGCACTGTGATACATAGAATGTTGTGCCATTTCTTTATCTCCTAGTTGAATTTAATTATAACTAATTTCCGAACCTGCAGGTAATGGAGAACCCGATACCTGTAGCTTCGGAAGCCTGAAAATTGCAAGTAAAATCTGATTTAACATCTGATTGTGAAGCCCGTATCTTCATCCAGAAATCCAAGATCATAAAGTACATGGGCTGCCGAGGTTGAACGTTCATCGGTTACGTACACCCGATAATCTTCTACAAACAATCCCGGGTCCTTGTCTATCAACCCTTCCTCAATCAGTTCAACACCTTTTTCCAGATTGACGCGGCTCAACTCAGCTTTCCATAGCGGATTCTCAATATAGATAGCCTTATCATCGCAACCTGTTATTGTCAGTGTCTTGCCTCCAGCGACAGTCGGTATTTCCGTTCCTTTGGCGTACTTCTTTTTTACTTCCTTCCAGTTAAGCGGCATGTTTCAGTTCCTGTGATCCTGTTTCTGGATAATTGATAATTTCTGTTTGTTATGCGGCCACTGCCGTTTCGACTTCTTCCGGACCCCTGATCTGGTCGTAAGGAACCACTACCCAGCATGCACAACCCCACAGACATTCTCCAGCCATACCGTCAAATCGAATCGCTGGTTCACACAGAAGAACGCCGAGATCAAGCAACCAGGCATGAATACACAGCTTTTCTTCCCAATCCAGTGTGTCGTAGGACTTGCGGGATTGATAAAACATCTCAAGATCGGTTTTGCTGACACATGGCAGAATAAACTGTACTGTGTCCGAAGATGAACCAGCTGAAGCGGTAATTGCTGGTTCCGCCAGCGGTGAAAATGCCTCGCCCAGAATCTCTGCGACCTTGCAGGTATCGGAATCCTCCGGGTTGGCTGCGCGAATTTCGATAAATTCCGGCTGGTAATCCGAGCGAACACCAAGACGGCTGGCCATGTCCTTGTCTGCCAGTACGCCCTCTTTGATGTCGGCAAAGCCCAGCACATGCGCCCACTTTCTCCCATACGGAGTGCGTGCTGCAGCATGTTGGGTGGGCGGCGCCCCGACCCAGTTCAGCATACGTAAAGTCTCCCAGAAGTCGAGACCATTATTGCGTGTCAGAAATGAAGAAACTTCCTGGTCGACACGTTCATGCGTTTCCGTAAGGTTGCCGGTTGCCTCCCAGACTGATTGCTGTGGCACGATGATGACGCCGCTGGTAAACGGATTCCGGTAAAGATCACCCCAAACGGCAATCACACCTTCGTTCTTCGCCTCATCACCCATGCAATCGAGTTCGTTCAATGCCGGGAATAACTGGCTGCCTTTGTGACTGTCCTCATCGCCGTCACACGGAGCAATGCCAATGCCGACCACCAGAACCCGCCTGCCAAAAGCGACATTGGAAAGATGGCGAACCATATCGACCATTATGCCGCTGCCTGCGCCGCCGCCGAGACCAAATACGACCGCCACCACCGACTGACCGGGCGCGCTGTCCACATGGTCAGAAAATCGTCTGAGTGATGCACGCATGTCTCTGGCGCCATCATAATAGGAGCGGGCATAGATCGCCTTGGCAACAGACCGATGCACATGCTGGCCTTCTTCGGGAAGCTGTGTCCTCGAGGGCAACCACGGTTCATAATTCGGGTTCCAGTAATATCTTGGATATTCAAGCTTGAGAAATTCGCGCATTCGACGCAACGAATTGAACAATTCATCACGGCTCGGCATTTTCAGCGCGACAGTTTCTACCTGTATACTTTCGTCAGGCAATTCGTTGGCCAGTTGTCGTACCTGGGCAAGATCCTGATCGCCAATGTCAACCGCCAGGGCGGTGAATCCCGAATCCTCATCGGATGAGGGGTTCGCAGCCTTGTCCTTGAGTACCTGTGACACGACATCAGCGCCTGCTTTACCAATACCCACAACATGCACTGAGAATGGTGTGGTTTCCGAATCGGTAATGCGATGAATACCCCGTTTCAGGGCATCCAGCTTACGTCTTGCAAGTTTTTCCTCAGTAGACATCTTCGTTGCCGAAGGCGTCTTTTTTTTTCTCGCCATTTCCTGAATCTCGTTTCTGAATCTAAAATTTCACCCGGATTGCATGCAAAGCCAGTACATACACGCACCCGGTGGTACTATTGCAGTAAAGTAGCGGTATGACTGGGTCTAGTAAATAGGTAACACTACCCAAATTCAAGTCACCTGGTCCCCGGATATATCGTTTCATACCTGGAACCCTCCGACCCTGGCCATGTCAACCAGTTCCAGTAATGAGCGGGCATGCAATTTTTTCTTTATCGCAGCACGATGATGCTCAACAGTTCGTCGGCTGATAAACAACCTGGCGGCAATCTGTTCACTCGACACCGTAGACCCGTTATTGATGTCAACCAGTTGCCCCAGAATCTGTCGTTCGCGTCGGGTTAATGTCGCCAGTCTTTCCCTGATTCTTTGGCGTTCTCGGTTGTCCCACTGTTCCTGTTCATGCCGGGTCAGCGCTTCAGTCACACTGTGTAGCAGATGCGGTTCAGGGCAAGGCATTTCCAGAACATCAACAGCGCCGGCCTTCATCGCCTGAACACACTGAAAGATATCTCTCTCGCTAGTGATGAAAACACACGGCAGGTTAATTTGATTGGCCTTGAGACTGGCCTGCAATTCCAGTCCGGTCATACCCGACAGCAAAACATCGATTAACACACAACATCTCTGGCCGCATAGTTGTTGTTCGGGGTCGAAACTCTCCAGAAACTCCTCCCCGGATGCATAAATTTGTGCACAGAAGCCAGCTGCCTCCAGGGTCGTACCCAGAGACCTGCAGGCATCACTTCCACCTTCGATTATGAATACATTCGAAAGTTCAGAATTCATCGTCCACTGCTTCTATGTTTGGCATCTGCCTCGCGATCAAGCTTCCATCAACCTTGTAAAGTTACTGTAAACCAAAAAAAAGCCCCAAAAAAAGTCCACTCGCCTGAACGAGTGCTATTTTTGGAGCACTTTTGCTCAATTCCAGAATGGCATTTTTGCCATCGTTTTTAATACTAAACCGATATTGCTTGATCGGTCCCCCAAAGAGATACTACAGATTATCCTGCATGTCAAGAAAAATATTTGTTTAATTCACAGTATTATTTCTTCCTGCGGATCGGGTTTTTACCGAGCAGCGTCTGGCGAGTTGTCGCCCACAGTTGCTGAATTGCCGAGCGCAACACGAAGGCATCCTGCGCAATCAGACGGACCCAGATACCACAGCCATTCGGCAGACGTGACATTCCAGCGTAGCCGGAAAATCCTGATTCCAGGTAACGACGAATTGATCCTCCGAGGTCAGTTGTGCTATGTAACCTGTTCAATAATACAAATGTCCCCTGGATTGTGTTATTGCCCATGACTCCTGACTTGCCACTGGTAAACTGTTCCCCTGAAACCCTGTAACGGTCGAGGCACAACAATGTTCCATCCAGGCTCTCCACCCGGGTTTCGTTGTGATATTCAGTAAATTTCTCCTGCCGCTCAGCCAGGACTTCAGTTGTCGGGTCATGGTGCATGAAGGCATCAGTCATGATGACGGTGGCGCTCGGGTGAAGCTGTACCACGGTGACGGTATGCATCTTTGCCTTAGGGAACAGTATCATCGGATCCGGGAGGTATTCAATGAGACTGTTCTCGTCGGCACGAATGGTCACACAATGACGGGCATTGCCTTGATCCATGCGGTGTACGATGGTTGAGGATTGCGTGGTGATATGCGACTGAGACCGGGGCAGCGCTTTAAATTCGCACGACAATCGATCATTTGCAAAAATTCCGCCGGAGCTCGATTGCAGATAGATTGTCGCCAACCCTTCGGGGTCGGGGTCGACATACTGTGCCCGGCATATATGAAACGGATACTGATAAAACTGATGGCCGATATAAGTCCGACCATCAGGCGTGGCCCTGAATTCAAGATTCAGGTCTGCCGATGTCGGCCGCTGAATCCTGACTGAAGGCTTGACTGATGCATCCAATTGAATTGGGTCTCAGGTAAACAGGACATCGTGTACCAGTTGATCCATGACCGATTCAATACCTTCACCGGTCGCGCAGTTGGTCAGCAGGATGGGTTTGCCGCCGCGTACCTCCGCACCCTCCCTGACCATCCGCTCCAGGTCGGCGCCGACGTAAGGTGCGAGATCGGTCTTATTGATGATCAGCAAATCCGAACGAACAATGCCGAGGCCCTTTTTACGCGGTATATCATCGCCATCTGCCGCATCAATCACAAACAACCAGTAATCAACCAGATCCAGCGAGAATGTCGATGCAAGATTGTCACCGCCGCTTTCTATGATCACAGCCGCCAGATGCGGATAATCATGAACAAGTTGATCGGCGCTCTGGATATTCAGGGTCGGGTCTTCACGAATAGCGGTATGCGGGCAGGCGCCGGTTTCAACCGCCAGCACACGCTCGGGATCAATCAGTCCGCTGTGCCGGATGCGTTCTGCATCCTCACAGGTGACAAGATCATTGGTAATGATCGCCAGTTCCAGATTGCGCGCCGAGAATACTGGAATCAGATTCTCGATCAGGGCGGTTTTACCTGATCCTACAGGGCCGCCAATTCCGATTCGGGCAGGGGCCGGCAAGCCATGCGAATCTGCACTGATCTTTGTGTTCATCTTTTTACTCGTCCTTGACCCTATCGTAACATGTATCGTTGTGCCAGCGGCAACTCACTGGCCGGTTCGCAGAACGCCAGTTCACCGTCAACAAAAACATCAAAGGTCTGCGGGTTGACAGAGATATCGGGACAGGCAGAATTGTGCAGCATGTTATGTTTGCTCAGCTTACGAGTCTGACTGGTTGGCAACAGTTGTTTGGTCAATTGCAATTTGTCCTGCAATCCTGCTTCAATAGCTACGGGATTGACGAAAGTAGCGCTCAGCGACTCTTTCGCTGAACCGAATGCACCCCATTGTGGCCGCATGATAATCGGTTCACAAGTCATCAACGAGGCCGCGCTGTCACCCATTGGAGACCAGGCAATAAATCCGCTCTTGACCACCAGTTCCGGCTTGATGCCGAAAAATCCGGGTCGCCACAATACCACGTCGGCCATTTTGCCCGATTCCAGTGAGCCGACATATTGATCGATGCCGAATGTCCGGGCAGCGTTGATGGTATATTTGGCGATATAGCGCTTGATGCGTTGATTATCACCCTGGCTGGTTTCTTCTTCGCTTAACCGGCCGCGCTGGTCTTTCATTTTGGAAGCAAGCTGCCAGGTTCGGCATATCACCTCGTTGATCCGGCCCATGCCCTGGCTGTCGGAACCAAGCATCGCAATCGCACCAAGATCATGCAGGATATCCTCAGCGGCAATGCTTTGTGGACGTATCCGGCTTTCGGCAAAGGCGACATCTTCCGGAATGGAGGGACTCAGGTGATGACACACCATGATCATGTCGAGATGCTCGTCGAATGTATTTATGGTGAATGGATTGGTCGGATTGGTCGATGAAGTAAGGCAGTGGCTCATACCGGCTACTTTGATGATGTCGGGCGCATGACCACCACCGGCCCCCTCGGTATGGTACATGTGAATCGTACGGCCACGGATAGCCTCCAGAGTGTCTTCCACAAAACCGCTCTCATTCAATGTGTCACTATGAAGCTGAACCTGAAAATCCAGTTCGTCAGCGACTGACAGACAAGTGTCGATGACACTGGGCATCGCACCCCAGTCCTCGTGAATTTTCAGACCGAGACACCCCCCCTCCATCTGGTCGTACAGTGATCGTGGTTTGGAGGAGTTGCCGCGGCCAAGGAAACCGAAGTTGATCGGCCATTCCTCGGCGGCCTGCAACATTTTCCCGACATTGAACGCACCGCCACAATCTATACCCACTGTGATCGGGCCAAGCGAACCACCCAGCATCGTCGTAATACCAGAACTGATCGCGTGCTCACATAGCTGTGCACTATCAAAATGCACATGGACGTCAATACCGCCAGGCGTTGCAATCAGCCCTTCCGCATCGCGAACTGTTGTTGCCGCAGCGCAAACCAGCCTGGGGTCCACACCGTCCATCGTCTCCGGATTTCCAGCTTTGCCGATACCAACAATTTTTCCATCCTTGATACCGATATCGCCTTTGACGATACCTAGAACCGGGTCGATAACCAGTGCGTTGCATAACAGCATATCCAGCGACCCCATGGCACTATCATAGCCAGGGGCCAGACCTAATCCATCGCGCAATGTTTTACCACCACCGTGCAGACATTCATCGCCTGGCACTGCATAGTCGTGTTCGACCTGCGCCACTAATGAAGTGTCTCCCAGCCGTAAGGCATCACCGGTGGTGGGGCCGTACATTTGCGCATATTCTTTTCGTGTCATTATTGCCATGGTCTTATGCCCCCCTGAAATTTCTTTGTCTGGCTGATTGCAAGGCCCGCGTCTTGTTATCATCGCTTTTCGCCGAGCCGTTGGTCAGATCGTTCAGGCCATATAACATCTGGCTTCCACCAAAGCAGGTCAAGGATACCTGTTTGGCTTCACCCGGTTCGAAACGCACCGCAGTTCCGGCCGGGATATCGAGATGCATACCGTAGGCTGCTTCCCGATCGAAATCCAACGCACGATTGGTTTCAAAAAAATGGTAGTGGCTACCAATCTGTACCGGCCGGTCACCGGTGTTGGTCACTTCAATACTCACTTTTCGGCGGCCCTTGTTGATTTCTATTTCTCCGGCTGCCGGCAACAACTGGCCCGGCGCAACCTGTTGTGAATTTTGTTGGTTGCTGTTGCCGGGCCGAATCGGATCGTGAACGGTAACCAGTTTGGTCCCGTCAGGGAAGGTGCCTTCAATCTGGATCATCGGAATCAGGTCGGCCACCCCCGGCATCACATCGTCGGTGCTGAGCAATGTCGAACCAAATGAGATCATTTCTGCAACCGACCGGCCCTCACGCGCACCTTCGAGAATTTCGTCGCTGATATAGGCCACCGCCTCCGGATGATTCAGAGCAAGTCCCTTGTTTTTCCTTTTCCTGGCCAGCTCTGCGGCCGTGAACAAGGTCAATCGTTCCATTTCGGTTGGTGTAAGTAACATTGTCTAATTCTCCTTACGTAAATCACGTAATTTTCTGGTTTTCAATTTACAAACAGGCGATAAGGCATCGTCTCATGCCGCATAACCGCAATTTCCTGCTCTGGAGTGAAAGAATATGCTCCGTCGAGACCCGTCGCTTCATCCAGCATTATCCGCTGGATGATCCGGTTTGCGCGGGCGATGATAATCTGGCAATCGATATGCCCGATCACCCCCAGACGCAATGCAGCGCCTGCAATGCCAACACAAAATGAATAGGCTGACATCAACTCGGCTGTGGTTTCACAGATTCCGATTGAATTCCATACGATTCCCTGTACCACGGTATTGTGTCCATGTGCCATTTCGTCTGTGATCATGCGCTGATACTCAGCGGCTTGTGCGGTTCCGAGGCGGGCATGTACGCCCAACAAAGCCTGACCTGTGCGTTTCGACCCGGCACGTGCATCGGCAGCCAATGTTTGTGCTTCAACCAGTGCGTCTATATCACCAACCCTGGGCAGGCTGTCGGTTGCCCGCCAGGTTGCAACCAGGATTTGTCGATCAAATAACGCCCAGCGAAATTTCAACTGGCCGTGCACAAACATTTCAACCTGATCCGGTGATGTAACCCGCCCATCATTAACCAACGTTTCCAGCCCGCTGGACATCGCGATTGCACCACTCGGAAAAAAGCTGTCTGCATGCTGTAGCGACAGCAGAATATCCCCGTTTTCAACCTGTGGTGACTTGTTTGACACGGCGCTGTTGCAAGAAGGATTGAAGACGGGCAAGGTAGTCATTTTCCGGGCCTTCGAGTGCGACTTTCAGTACCGGCCCGTCGAACCGCACCCGCCAGTGCAGATTACCTGCAAAGTAGCCGAGTTCCACTGCACTCGGCATATCCGAGGGCATCAGCGACAACCACCGCTGTTCAGCCATCCGTATAACGATGGCACGCTCAGCTTCGAGCAACATTACCGCACCATCGAAAAGCTGCTGGTCGCGAGGCAGCGCAACAAGACATTCCGTGCCCTGATCAGAACGGACCCGCAAGCGCCGCCGCAGGGTATCCTCGACTGTAATCTGGACGTACTCAATAGCCTGTTTATGGCTCAGGGTATGCAGTTTTTCACTGATTGCAGGATCACTCGCCCGACCGGCAATGCTGCAGATGACGATAGTTGATTCTGCAAATGGTTCTGTCACAGCGTTCGAACCGGATCAGGCCTGTTCATAGGCATGTCCGGCGCGCAGCACCGTGGCATCTTCGAAATGACGACCAGTCAGCATCAGCCCGACCGGCAAACTTTCAACATTCCTGCACGGCACCGTGATTGACGGATGCCCGGTCAAGTCAAATGTTGCCGTATTCGCCACCATGTTGAGTGCCTGTCGGACATAGGTTTTCCGGTCATCTTCCGGGCTCGGTGGAATTTCATGTGCGGTCTGCGGCGTGGTCGGCATGACTACCAGATCGAACGATTCGAACACCTGGTTGTACGCCCTGGTCAACTGAGTCGTCAGATTCCTGGCCCGTCCATAGAAAACGCCATGGTATTGATCGGTCATGTAGTCAGCAACGAGAGTACCCAACTTTGCGGTGGGAGAAAAATCGCCACCGTGGGTCTTGATCCCCCGGCCCATGGCTGACATCAATCTCGGATTGTACCAGCCCTTGTTCTGGTAGCTGTGATGACCCGAATAAAAACTCGAAACTCCGCCTTCTATCGCAATTGCGTTCCACAACGGTACTACGGTATTGTGTTCTGGAACCGATATCTCCCTGACCTCGGCGCCCAGACATTCAAGAACCTTTATCGCTTCTCTGACCGCCGAGTCTACCGCGGGCATGGCCAACTGAGAACCGAACCCTTCGCTGACTACGGCAATCCTGAGTCCCTTTATTTCGCCGGACAATGCTTCTGCGTAGTCTTCTGATTCGACCTGATCGGGCTGTCGCGGGTCGGCATTATCAGGATCCTTGCCTGCAATCACCGACAGCAGCAAGGCTGCGTCCTGGACCGTGCGGGTCATCGGCCCGATATGATCTATGGTCAGGTCGAATCCAACTATGCCGGTGTAGGGCACCAGACCATGAGTCGGTTTGTAGCCGACAATCCCCGACCATGCTGACGGAATACGGATAGATCCGCCCTGATCGCCACCGAGCGCAATATCGACCAGATTATCCGCAATCGCAGCGGCAGAGCCACATGAAGATCCCCCTGCCGTATGATTTTGATCAACCGGGTTCAGGCTCACACCGTAAGCGCTGGTATGTCCCCCCCCGGAGAAGGCGAAGTCATCGGTATTCAAGACCGCTGTAATGTGACCGCCCGCCTGGAGTATGCGAGTAACTACCGTGGCATCAATGTCAGGGGTATAGTCATACAGCAGGCGCGAGGCGCAGGAGATCGGAATTCCTGAAACACAGATTGTATCCTTGACACCGATTGATCTTCCGGACAGTCTGCCGCTGGCGCCCGGAAGCGTGACCGAGCAGGTTCGAACGATGGCATTTAGCGGGTCCTCTTCAGGTGTCAGGCGCCTTCCCGGCACCCGCACTGCGGGTAAGACTTCGCGAACCGGGTCCGGATATTGTTCGAGGATATCGTATAGCTCAAGGTTATCACAAACCAGTTCGTATAAATCGTCCAGTTCAGCTTCCGTTAATTGTATATGTCGCTTTCCACTGATCGTAGCAAGATCAGCTTTTGAAGGTCGTCGGAGTGGCATGATAAATGTCCTCTGGAAATAGAATTAAATTGTCAGGTAGGTGTGAATTCTTTCGGTCTCTACATTGTCTCTGGTATCTTCGTAAACAAACTCTCCTTTTTCCATAATCAGGAATCGGTCCGAAATTTCCATGGTAAAACTCAACACCTGCTCGGACACGACCAGGGCAAAACCCAGTTCCTTCTTGAGGTGGTTGAGTGCCTTGGCGATGTCTTTGATGATTGACGGCTGAATACCCTCGGTCGGCTCATCCAGTATCAGCACCCTGGGATTATTGACCAGCGCCCGCGCTATCGCCAATTGTTGCTGCTGTCCGCCGGACAGGTTGCCGCCGCGGCGATTTCGCATTTCCCGAAGTACTGGAAACACTTCGTAAACGAACGGGGGAACGCTTTTACTTTTAGCTCCATGGATTCCGGTAAGGATATTCTCCTGTACTGTCAGATAAGGAAAGATCATCCTGCCCTGGGGTACATACGCCATGCCCGCACGGACGCGCTGGAAACTTTGTGCACCGTTTATGATTTTTCCATCCAGTTCCAGGGAGCCCGAACGCACCGGCAGCAAACCGATCAATGCTTTCAGCAGCGTAGTCTTGCCCATTCCGTTTCGCCCCATGATGGCCAGGGTTTCGTTGTCCTGCAATTCAAAACCAATATCACGGATGACATGGCTGTCTCCATAGTAGACATTCAGTTTCTCAACCTGAAGGACTGTCATATCAACTACCCAGATAAACTTCGATTACCCGTTCGTCATTTTGCACCTGATCCATGCTGCCTTCTGCCAACAGTCGGCCCTGGTGCAAAACAGAGATCTTTTTCGCGATCATTTTGACAAACACCATATCGTGCTCAATGACTACCAGAGACCGCCCTTTTGCAATGCCTTTCAACAATTCAGCGGTCAATGCGCGTTCACGCGCACTCATTCCGGCGACCGGTTCGTCCAGCAGCATCAGGTCGGGGTCCTGCATCAGCAACAAACCGATCTCAAGCCATTGCTTCTGTCCGTGAGACATCGTACCGGCCGGGGAATGTAATTCTCCCTGCAGGGATACGGCTTCGGCAACCGATTCAATTCTTTCGATCGTTTTCCTGTCATGCTTGAAAAACAACGAGCCGAAGAGGCCCCGGTGTTCCGGGGAAGAGATCTCCAGATTCTCAAAAACCGTCAAATCCTGATAGATTGACGGGGTCTGGAATTTTCTCCCGACGCCAGCACGGGTGATCTGATATTCGACCATGTTCGACAGTTCGAGATCCTTGAATTTGATCGACCCGTGAGTTGGTTTGGATTTACCGCAGATCATGTCCAACAGCGTGGTCTTGCCTGCGCCGTTGGGTCCGATAACCACCCGAAGCTCATCGCGGTCTACCGAAAATGAAAGATTGTCGACCGCTTTGAAACCATCGAATGAAATCGTCAGGTCGGTTACTGAAAGAATTTCAGACATCAATTGGACTCCGTTTTGCTGCCAGCCCGTCGACTGTCGGAACCACGCAGTTTATTCAGGATTCCGGCCAGACCTGCAGGCAGGAACATGACGACGAAAACATACAGTGCACCGATAAAGTAGGTCCAGTATTCGACGAAATTTTCCGAGAAAAAAGTTTTGGCGGCATTGACCAGAAATGCGCCATAGACCGCACCAATCAGTGAAACACGTCCGCCGACTGCCGCATAGATGACCATTTCAATTGAAGGAACGATGCCGACCAGTGAAGGTGATGCCAACCCGACCTGAATTGTAAACAAAGCACCGCCAACTGACGCAAACAAAGCACCAACTGAAAAAATGAATGCCTTGAACATGGCTGAGTCGTAGCCGGAGAACCGCGCCCTGTCCTCCTGATCACGGATCGCCACCAGAACCCTCCCCATTCGGCTTCTTATGATGAAGCGTCCGGCCAGTACAGCCAGTAACAACAATAATACAGTGATGTAGTACATCACTATCTTGGCCTGATCCGTATCCAGATTCAGTCCAAGGAATGTCTTGAAATCAGTAATCCCGTTAATACCACCGGTGTAACCCTGCTGTCCTATGATGACGATTGCCATGATGGCGGCAATCGAAAGCGTAACGATAGTGAAATAGACTCCGCTGACACGATTTCGAAAGTTCACGTAACCCAGTACAAATGCGAGGAACGCCGGCAGGATCACTACTGCCGGGATCATTATCCAGACATGGCGAAACGGCTCCCACCATATAGGCAGTTTTTCCACACTGTTCCAGACCATGAAGTCGGGCAAGCCAGCAGCCCCAAAAAAGGCCGCCAGTGCGGTGCCCGAAGATGAATCCGGATTGGCTGCGGCTTCGAGCTTCAGAAACATCGCCATCATGTAACTGCCCAAGCCGAAGAACATGCCCTGACCCAGACTCAGGATGCCGGCATAACCCCAGATAAGAACGATTCCGACCGCCGGAAATGCGAAGCAAAGGTACTTTGCGGCTAACCCCAGCCTGAACATATCAAAGGTAAACGGGATAACAAGCAATAACAACACGGCCAGAATCAGCACACCGAATCGTTCAAGAATATCCACCAGCGTGTGACGCAAGGACGCTCCAACCCTGGCCTGCCTGGCAGCCGTCATCGCCTGACCCGGGTGGAGAACAGACCGTTTGGTCTGAAATACAACACTACAATCACCAGTAGCAATACACCCGCACGCGCCATCGATCCGCTCAGGTAATACCCTAACCAGGCCTGTATTTCACCAATTATAAATGCCGACAGTATTGTCCCCAGTATGCTCTCTACCCCACCAAATACGACTACGATGAAAGTGTCGACAATATAGGCCTGGCCGGTGTCCGGCGCCGTTGATGCCAGCATGGTAAACGAACTGCCAGCGATACCGGCCAGACCACAGCCAAGCGCGAAGGTGTAGGAATCGACCCGATTCTGATCTATTCCAACCGCCCCGCTCATCCCGCGATTCTGGGTCACTGCCCGGATCAGAAGTCCCCAGCGGGTCTTGTAAAGCAACAGGTAAACCAGTATTGCCGTGACGAAGGCCAGTGCGATAATAAATATCCGGCTCATCGGAAAGGAGATGCTGTCTGTAACCTGCCAGACCCCCTGCAGCCAGGAGGCGGTGGGAACACTGACCGGCCTTGGATTGATAAACTGGCGATAGAGTTGTTGCAACAACAACCCCACCCCCCATGTCGCAAGCATCGTATCGAGCGGACGTTCATACAGAAAACGGATCAGGCTGCGCTCCAGCAAATAGCCGAACACGAATGTAGTACAGAACGCGAGTACGATACCGACCAGGAAATAAATGCCCATCAGGTCGGGGAAGAAAGCCTGGAACAGAAGCGATGTACCGTAGGTCGTGTAGGCGCCCATCGCCATCAACTCGCCGTGGGCCATGTTGATCACGCCCATCAAACCAAAAACAATGGCCAACCCCAGGGCCATCAACATCAGCACCGTGAATATGCTAAGACCGGTAAAGGCCTGCAGCACAAGCATCTCGCCGCTCATAATTAATCTGACTCTAACAAAATGATTCTCACTATCTGATTCTCATGGTGAAGCAGGAAATCAACTGTTTCAAGATAATACCTGAAGGGTTGCATGTTGCAACCAATACCGCCCTCCGGCAAATGTATACTGATACGTTTCAGGAGCGTACCTGAAGGGTTGCATGTTGCAACCCTTCAATACACTGCTTTCATACTGTAATTTTACAGTTTCGGGAACGGGTCAGGCTCAATAAGAGGTGATTCATAAAGCATATTCACTTGTCCATCAGGCAGAAACTCGCCGACCCTGACGTGTTTCCAGAGATGATGATTGTCAACATGGAACTTCACATTGCCCTCCGGTGCGTCGATTGCAAGTTCAGACGATGCCGCTACTACCTTTTCTACTTCAATGCTCTGTGCTTTCTCAACCGCCATCGCCCACAGGTATACCGAAATATAGGCACATTCAAGTGTATCACCGGTCACCCGGTCAGCGCCATATTTGTTTTTGAACGCACTGACGAACTTCTGGTTGGCCGGATTTTGCAGACTCTGGAAATAACTCATACAAGTCAGGGTGCCGGCAGTATTTTCGCTACCGATTCCGGATACCTCTTCCTCGGAGACCGCGAGCGATAATACCGTCGTGCCACTATCAATTACACCGGCTGCTTTCAATTGCTTGAAAAATGCCACATTACTGCCGCCGACCACACAATTGATGATGACATCCGGTTTGGCTGCCTTGATCTTGTTGATCGCTGAAGAGAACTCGATATCCCCCAGAGGGTAGTAGTCCTCACCTGCTACGGTGCCACCGAGACGGTCGAGGGTGATCTTGCACAGTTTGATCGTGGTGCGTGGCCAGATATAGTCCGAACCCACCAGATAATAACTCTTTCCGCGGTTTTCATATAACCATTCGGTCGCCGCAATCGATGATTGAGTGGCCTCTTGTGCGGTATACATTATGTTGGGCGAGATCTCGAGTCCTTCGTAATAGGTCGGGTAATAAAGCAGGCCATTCAGTTTTTCGAAAACCGGTAATACCGCCTTGCGCGAGGCCGAGGTATAACATCCCATTACTGCCGCCACATTGTCTTTGTCGATCAGTTTGCGCGCTTTTTCAGCGAAGGTAGGCCAGTCGCTTGCACCATCTTCGACAATAGCCTCGATTTGCTGCCCCATGACTCCGCCAGCATTGTTGATTTCCTCTACTGCAAGCAATTCGGCATCGACAACCGATTTTTCAGCGATTGCAATGGTACCGGTAAGGGAATGCAGGATTCCCATCTTTACGGTATCGGCGCTGGCGCCTTTAGGCCAGATAAAAGGCATCGGCAATGCACCAGCTGCGGCGACCACCGAACTTGACTTGAGGAACTTGCGTCTGTTAATCGTACTCATAATCTATTCTCCTGGATTGTAATTTAAAACCCCATAATTCAAATAATTTTCACTATAATATATTGAACTGTAACAGCCAATAAAAAACGCCCACACCAAAGGCCCGGTTTACCGGACATCTTCATGGGGCGTTTTCGCTCAATTTTATAATGGCGCCGTTGCCATTTTGCAACGTCATTGTTGTTATGACTGCAGCCTGTGTATTATCACCTCAATAGTTCGTGAGAGTCAACAATTGCTTTTGCGATAGTCCCCAGGGTAATCCGGCGTTCCATCGCAGTTTGTCTGAGTACCCGGTATGCCTCACTTTCACCAATATTCCTGGCTTCCATCAGGATCGCCTTGGCTTTCTCCACCGAACGCATTGATCTTAGATTATCATCAAGCTTGTTTATCCGAAACCGCAACCGCCGCTCATAGTTGAACTGGTCCCGCGCAAGCAGAATTGTTGTAACAATTGATGTTTCAGTTACCGGGGAATACAGTAATCCATGGGGTGCACTATTGCGGATTTCCCTGAAATCGACTTCCTGGTTCCTGGGCACATGCAATATGAATGGGAGCGGGGAATTTCCCGGCAGCCAGGACGTACACTCGGCAATATCAGGAACAAGCTCGCAAATCAGTATTCCACCTTCCGTCGGCAAGGGCACCGGGGCAGGCCATAGCTGCTTTACGATACCACCGAGGTGCCGCAGTTCCCGCGTAATATTGTTACCATCTTCATCAAACGGAATTACGACCAGAAATTCCAGTTTTCTGAACTCCTTTAAATATTCTCTGTCAGTTCCCAAACTGCTGGCATCCCTTGATTAATGATCAATCGGAAGCGACCCTTCCATAACCAATCAGATACGGATCTGCTGCAACCTGTTTTGATGATTCATAAACAATATCAAACTGACCTTCACGATTTGCGCGTCCTATCCTTGACCACAGGGCTGTGTGACCATTTCTCGAATCCAGTGAGACTTTTCCCTGGGGTGCGGTGTATTCGGTTTCCATAACCATTTTTCTCAAGACATCGGTGTCCATTGTTCCAGCTTCATGCAGCGCCCTGGCAAAAAGATGCACCTGAAAATAGGAGGCTTCCGCACAAACATTGGTCGGCTCGTCTTCGCCGTAATGTTCTTTGTATTTTCTTATAAATTGAGAATTCGTATCGCTCTTTATCCCTTGAAAATAACTCGCAGCAGTAAGATGATGCTCGCCGACATCATAACCCATATCCCGGATTTCTGTTTCTGTCGTGGTCAGACTTGCAATCGGCATGGTCTTGGGGTCGAGACCGGAATCAGCATAGGCCTGATACAGATAAGATGTTGTCTCTCCAACCACCGTTGAGAAAATTATGTCGGGTCGACATTTTTTTATCTCACTGATGATCGGATTGAAATCACCCCGACTGGCGCGGAGACTCAAGTACGACTCCCCCTCCACCGAGCCACCATTGTGGCCAAGAAATTCCTTCATCAGGCGATTCAACTCACGGGGATATATGTAGTCAGAACCGATAAAATAGAAACGGCTTCCATAGCGCCTCATCAAATAGTGGCACAACACGGTCACGTTCTGGTTGGGTGCCGCTCCGGTGTAAACAATGTTCGGGGAAAACTCGAATCCTTCATACAGCGTAGGGTACCACAACAATCCATTGAGTCGCTCTACGACCGGTAAAACAGACTTCCGGCTACTGGAGGTATAACACCCGAAAATGGTGTTGACGCCGTCCTTGATCATCAACTGTTTGGCGTAACGACCAAAAGCAGACGTATCCGACATGGGATTGTAGACTACCGGCTCAAGCGGACGACCACGAATTCCCCCAGCGTTATTGATTTCCTCAATAGCGAGCATAGTCCCGGCTAATTGAGTTTTCTCAATTACCGCAGTATTCCCCGTTATAGAGAATAGTACACCAACCCGCCAAGGGGCGGATGTCCTGGTTTTCACTAACCCCATAATTATTTCCTTCTTGTCAAAAAGCATACAGGAACAAACGTTCCAATTGGGGTATTTCGCTCTTAGACTTCTTAATTATTCGTTTTGTCTAATTATCTACCACCTACATCAATCTTTTATTAACACACATTAATTTACTTGTCTAGTATTGATGCGTATAAATTCTGCACGAATTATCGGTAAAATAGGTAGTATTCCCTATTGAATTAGAGTGCCCATAGCGGTTATTGGTGGTGTGTTTCAAGAGGATGCTCAAAAGTAGCACCCTACACTATTGACTTGTATCAATCTGGACTATCGGAGGATAGATGATGTCGAATGCTAATGAATCACCTTATTGCCTGCATGTTGTGGGTATTGGACGTTCCGGCGCCGGTTACGTAGACGGGCTTTTGCGTACCGGGGAAGTCGAAGATATTCTAATGAACCCAGGGGCACGGGTTGCCGCTCTTGTGGTGGATGTGGGGGACGCGGATCTGGATCGTGCAATAGGCTATGCAGATGCCATGAAGACACGACTCGAAGAACTGGATATTCCACCTGAGAATTTTCATTTCCAGTCGGTCTCGCTTGATGGAGCCGAAGCCGGGTCGCATCTTTCCCGTGCTGCAGCCAGGAAAATCTACAACGACGACTACAATGATGACGCAGGCGCTTTGAACGCTGCCCTGACAGATTTCGCCGGGCATATCGGTCAAACGGAACTGTCATCCAGGATTATGGTTTGCTTCAATCTGGCGGGTGGAACCGGGAGTGGCATGGCTGTGGATCTTGCATCCCACCTGGCAAACGACAAGCTTGACGGCAACGGTACGATCATCGGTGTCGGACAGTTGCCTCATAGTGGTGATGGTGATGTCCCGGCGACTCTGCGCGAAAGCCTCGACGAGCTCGACGGCTTGTCTGACGATGCAAATCCATTCAACGGCGGGTTTTTTGTAACCAATACCGAACATTCATGGCAGCGCCTGACCTCGTATACGAATACCGGTGAAGTAGACTTGCGTAACCGTATCCGCCAGGAGGTGACCACCAAGTTTACGCAAGATGCGTTCATGCGCCTTGCGGTTCACGACGACGGCGGCGCACTATCCCGGGTGCTGGCATCTGCCTCTGAAGGTGGGAACTGGATTTATTACAATCTGGCGAAATTCACCCACCCCGGTGTACAGGTTCTGCCTGGTGAACCCTTGAGCAAATGGCGTAATGTCATCTGCCAGTGGATTGACCATCTGGATGACTTTTCATGCGTCAGCAAGGATTTCCGTTCGCACTGTGCAGATGTTCATTTACATGTTCCAAGGGAGATCGGTTTTGACGGAATAAGCGACAAGTTACGCCAACGACTGGCTGACAGCTTCCTGTCCGAAGGCAATGAATCGAACGTGACGATGGATTTCCATGAGTTTTTCGATCATCTTACGTCTTACGCTGATATTTGCCTGCCAGGACTTTCAAAAAAGGACCTTGATCAATACAACCAGGCAGGTAAGAGTTAAGCAGAAACGTGGTTGATTGAAAATGGTTGATCCAATGGCAACTGAAACCCGGCTCAAGATTGATGTCAGGAGGCGATAATGGTTATTAATAGTCAAATCAAGAAGTTTAATATGTTCTGGCCTCCCATCTGTGAACATACTTACGAGCGTGTTTCGCGCATGAAATGGCGGATTCAACTCAACTACAAATGCGGCGCCGAGACCATTCTGGAAGATCATCCCGACGATTTTATCCAGTACATGGTTCTCGGCGCCTATAACTCCGGGCTCGAAATAACCTCAAACCTGAACCATTTTCCAGCGGACAGGCCGCCCCCGGCTGAACCGGTCATTCTGTGGTCAGATTTCCAGCCGCTGATTCTCGAATAGCATGACCGGTCTGAAGCTCTGGTTCCGGATAATGCAAATCAACCGGGAATTATAAACTGTATCAGACTGTGTGAAAGGTTGGTGGTGCCGATAAACAGGATCACCACCGCTCAGACGCGCCGTGACCGATAGGTGTAGTAGTTGCATGAGGCAAAAAACTGTCGGCTGGCAATCAGTTCGGCCTGCCCATTGACCCAACGCTCCACCTCACCGGCGTCCATCATGTCACCACTCGCCACCATGGGCGCGTAAGTGTCGGCAAAGGACTTGAAGTAGCTGGCCTCCCCAATTTCCGAAACGACCTCGGCAAGGGTATCTTCGATGTCAAAACAACTTTCGGGCAACAGCTTGATCAGATCCCGCATTACCAAAGGATTGTGGAAGGTGGTTTCGGCAAGTGCACGATCCATACGCCGTCCCAGTTCCGGATCGTCAGGAAACCCGTAGGTCAGCGACGAGTAGTCACCATCGAAAACAACAAGCATTCCTCCAGGACGTAAGGCTCGGGCGCACTCGTTGACAACCGATTGCGGATCAACAACATGGCTGATCACAGTATGGGCGATGACCAGATCGAATTTTCCGTCTTCACTATCAAGATTATGCGCGTCGCCGACATGAAATTCGACCCGATCCGTGATACCGGCATTTTCGGCGAAGCCGGACGCTGCATCGATGAAAGCCGGACTCTGATCGACACCGACAATGCGGCCGCGGAAATTCGGTTTGTTTACCAGCGAGCGAATCATGGCCCCGGTTCCGCACCCCACCTCCAGCGTGAGTGTATCGTCGGAAAATTCCAGGGTGTCGGCATAGCGGTCGAACAGTCGGGTGAACACGTCATCCTGCGCACGGCTTTCCAGCCGGCTGATCAGGCGCCCGGAGGTTTCGTCATCCAGCGAATGGGATCGGCAATGGGGGTCTACACTGATCATCAAAATAGCCTCTACCTTGAACAGTCCACCCTATCACAACCAATCGTCAATCTCCAGTTGAGCTTCGCCAATCATGCCTCCAGAATCTAGTGCTCACCTGGGTACCAGAACGGTTCCCCCGTCTCGGCATCAATGAGAAGGATGATGTAGTCAGGGTCGAACGCATTTGGTTGAATATCGCAATGAAAAGTCACGGAATAGAATTTTCCGAATAGACCTACCATCGTAAGCCCCTCGTCCATGTCCTTGAGTTCAACACTGCGACCTGTGACAGTCACGGACAGCCCCGACGCCTGGTACTCCTCGTGCAGGTACTGTGTGGCGATATCCAACGCTTCAGATTCACTGATCATGATTTGCCTGGTTTGCTCATTACATAACCCGGTAACCCGGCAAGGTTTCGATTTTCTTGAACCACTCCCTGATCGACGGATAGGGTTCCAGCGACAGGCCCGCGTCAGGGGCCAGCAGGCTGTAAGGATAACACGCGATATCGGCAATCGTGGGGTGGGCATCCCCGACCAGCCAGACCGTTCGCGACAATTGTGTTTCAAGCAGGTTAAGCGCGCCAGCGCCGATCTGACGGCACTCTTCAAGGTTGCCGGTCCCAGCGAGTTTGACCGGGTTGTTCAGCGCGATGGATCGACCCCGAGCCAACCCGTAGCGCATCATACCCTGCTCGAAAGCCAGCCAGCGGGTCACCATCGCCACCGCCAGCGCCTCCTTCGGGAACCAATGCTCATCGCCCCACTTCCTGGCCAGATATACCAGTATGGCAACCGAATCCTGCAGCGTCATTCCGCCATCGACGAGTACCGGTACACAGGCCTCAGGATTGATATCCAGAAACCAGGGTTCACGATGCTCTCCCTTGAACAGGTCAACCGTCACGGTCTCGTGCGGCATATTGATCAGCGAGAGAAACAATCGTATCTTGTAGCAATTGCCGGAGCGGGCAAAATCGTACAGTTTCATTGGCGGGCTCCTGAACCGGTGTCCAGGGAGGTCCGGGGCAGGCTATCCGCGAGTCGGCGCCGTGCTTCGCCCAGCATTTGAACCGCCTCCTCAGGAACATGTTTGCAATCCGGGCCATAGCATCCGATAAACTCGTCGTACAAACCCTGTTCGAATAGATGCTTTGAGGCCTCAATACCCTGGTCGCGAATCTGCAGAATTTCCGCCCGCCGTTGCGCCCCCCGATCAAGGGCGCCCGGGTTGAAATCCGTTTTGATTTCCATGCCGGTCAACAAGGTGAACAGCAACCTCGCCTCCGCCCAGTGATTGGTAAAGTCATCCTTTGCAAACTGATGGACTTCGAGCGTACCGTCGGAGTGTTCCACCTCGATAAAAGGAGCGCGAAACAGCGGCTTGCTGACGCGTATCGAGTGCAACGCAGATCGGCGATCCGTATCCAGCATCAAGGCGCCGATAATTGGATTGTCACCGAAGAATTCGTATACGTGAATCATAACTCCCGCGGCGCTGGAAGTGATCAGGAACCCCCATTTATTTACGTATACCCGCCCCCAGGTGCTTACCAAACATGGCGAGTATACGCAGACCTTCCTGCGTATCCGGGTCGTTCAATTGCTTGACCAGGTTACCGAACCCTCCCTTTGCCGGCGACGAAGAAGACATCTCGATACTGGTCTTGCCAAGCGCATCCGAAAGGCTATTCAGCAATGCCTGATTCTCCGGCCGATCAAGATTTTGCAGCAACCGGACGAGGGCCTGGTTCCGGGTCAGGCGATCAAGCAACATGACGCCCTCGGAAAACGCCGAAGACATTCTGGCAACCATGTCGTCGTTAAGCGCATCCTTGGCTGCAGCGATGACGGTACCGATCTCGGTCAACCCTTCAAGACTTTTTTCCAGGCTGTTGCTGTTTTCGTTTTCTGGTCCAGAGGTCATTGATGTCTGCCTTACAGTAGCCCGCGAACACTGGTCCAGTACATCTTGTTATAACTGACCTTGAACCAGTGCATGGATTTGTTCGGTTCTTTCAAATCGGGCGGGAAGTCATAGTTGAACATTGCGTAGGTTGCCTTATCGTAACCGGCTTCTATAAAGCAGTACACCTTGCCGTTGTACTCTGTGACCGGTGTGCCTATCTTGATCATCGAGGCAATATTCTCTGCAATGACTTCAGCCTGAAAGTGAGCTGCTGACCCTGTCTTGCTGACCGGCAGATCGGTGGTGTCGCCCACGACATAGACATTGTCATAGCCCGTCATCGTCAGCTTGTGCCGATCAGTCGGTATCCAGCCGTCCTGCCCCAGGTCGCTGTTGATAATGGCTTCAACCCCGTTATGTTCGGGAATCGAAATCAGCAGATCGTACTGATATTCGGTACCTTCGAGGCTCTTGACAATCTTGTTTTCTACGTCGACTTCCTCGACATTGAAAAGGGTTTCGTACTCGACACCCATGCGTCGAAACTCGGGCTCCGCCCAGGCAGCCACATTTTCGATACTGTGAATCCGGTTGATCGGATAATGGTACTTGATTTCGACCTTGTCGCGAATGCCGCGGGACTTGAAATAATCGTGCAGCGAAAAAGTTACCTCCACCGGTGCAATAGGACACTTGTGAGGTACACCGACGATGGTAGCAACCTTGCCGCCCTCAAATTCCCGCAGGGCCTTGAACATCTTGATCGCCCCTTCCTCGGTATAAAAGGTTTCGGCGCCCTCGTTGAGGCCGGGAATGATCTTCGGCATGATGCGCGAACCGGTTGCGATAACAAGTACGTCGTAGTCATGAACCTGGCCGCTCTGCGTCGTCACCCGGTTATTGTCAAGATCAAAATCTTCAGCCGGATCGACATGAAAGTCTATGGAACTTTCAAGCAGGCTCGCCTGATCGCGATACAGTTCATCAGGCATCATCTGCCCGAAAGCAACGTACAGCAAGCCGGGTTGATACATGTGGCGGTCGGATGCGGACAGCATCGTGATACCCGCCTTGCCTGCACTTATTTCCGACGCCAGGCGTCGGGCCACATTGTTGGCGGTGATCGTACCACCGGTACCGCCACCCACTACCAGAATTTTCATTTCAACCTTCCGTATTTCAGCGCAGCGACCTGGAACGGGCGTTACTTGACCTTTTTCACCGTGACGTGCCAGACGTCATCGATTTGCTCCGAGCTCAAAATTTCATGGCCGATCTTGGCGACCCACTCGGGAACGTCATTAGCAGTGCCGCTGTCGGTCGAAAGCAACTCGAGTACGTCGCCGACCTCCGCCTGTTTCACGCACCGGATCAACTCCATCAATGGGCCCGGGCAATAGGTGTTCTTTGCATCAATGATGATATGCTCACTCATGTCATCCCTCCTTACACAGAAATTCTACCATTAAAAAGTTATAATTTGCGATCCCTCTGCATCGCTCAAGAATTTGGTCAACCCGGTAGACGGTCCGAACTCGTTCATCAGATCACCATCCTTCAATTCCAGCAGGTCCATCGCCATCGAACAGGGAAGCAAGGCCGCATCACCAAGCTCTACTGCCTGTTGGAACAAATCCCGAAAGGGGGGCACACCCTCACGATTCAGGGCAGTAGCGCCGAATTCACCCTCGGCCGGGACAGTGTCCTCATTGCCCTTGATAAAGTACTTCATCGAGTTCATAGAAAAGAAAACCGTGACTTCATCTCCTGATGCAGCTCCAACCGAGGCCACCATGGCCGCCATTTGCAGCTTTTCGTGTTCACCCGACAAACAGATGATACTGATCTTATTGGTCACTTTGACTCCTTGAGTTAAGCCGAGGTTGTGGTAGCGGGTTTGGAAGAATCCTTGTCCGCTGTTGCCATACTCCGGCTGATCCGGACACCGGACCAGGTAACCAGCGAACCAAGAACCAGCCAGAACACGGCATTCACGATGGCCGTGGCATAGAAAAATTCAGCAGCAAGCGCCTCAAGTGCCCCTGCGAATTCCGGGGTCTGGCCAATAAACATCGGACCTTCCGGATGCGGTGCGCCGATCAGGTAAGGGACCGCGATGACCAGTGGCGCCAGCCATCGCCAGGGTGTCGACGCGAAAGCAAGTCCACCAAGCCCGGCAGCCGTACAGACGACACAGATTACCCACCAGACCTGACGATCTTGCAGTTCGGCGGCATTTTGCAGAGGAATTTCCGGTGGCAAACCAAGTGATGGCACTAACCAGAATATGGCATATCCTGCCAGGCTCCAACCAAGCGCCCTCTGCCAGGTAAGTCGGTTTGGCTTGCCTGGGGACCAGGTTTGTACAGCCAGCATCACGGACAGCAGTATCAGTGCGTATCCAATAGCTGTCAGCACGTTGGAAAACGCGGTTAACACAGTCCGCATGCCTGCCTCCGGCGACCAGTGTGCGTGGTCGTCAGCCCCACCTGATCCGGTGTCTATCGACGTACTTTCGTATACCTCCGCAGTAAAGATGATCGGCACAACCTGCAAACGTTGGGCCGCGGTCAGGACGAGGCCGGCTACGATCCCAACCAGAATCGAATAGTAGACGACTTTCCGAAATACCACAGCACAAACCTGGAATCAGCGACTACTAATGGCAAGGGAAGCCCTGTGAATGACGGGCGTCATGGGCAGCACTATGCGCGACTCCCATATTCGCAAATCCCGCCCCATAGAGAATGACTGAACCCAGAATTAATGCAGCTACCAGCTGACTCAGCACGCGAGTGCCGATAGTGGGTACGCTAATTGCCGATGTCGTTGCTAAAGTACTCATTTTACTTCTCTCCTATTTAACTCGTTATATGATTAGATTATTAAAAAACATTGAAGTCGGGTCAGGATGATTCATCACCCCTGTGCCAACTGAACCGCTTGATTGCCAGCACACAGGAACTGTCCAGAATGTAGCCGATGCAACCGATTGTTAATACCATCGCGGTCAGATAGTCGTAGGACAGCGTTTCACGCGCATCCGCGATCGAATAGCCCAGACCTGAAGTTACGCCGAGAAACTCAGCCGGAACCAGAACGATCCAGGCGACGCCGAGGGCAGCGCGGATTCCCGTCAACATATCGAACGTGATCGCCGGAATGATGATCAGCGTCAGGCGGTGCCAGGGACTGGCGCCGAGGTTTCTGGCAACTTTGAACCAGGCCGGATCCACCTTCGCCAGGCCTGCCGCTGTTGCGAAGGCAACCGGCCAGACTGAGGCCACCGCAATCAGGAATATGATCGCCTGGTTCCAGGTCACGAAAACGATAACAGCAATCGGCTCCCAGGACAGCGGGCTGATCATACGCAGCAACTGAAATGGCGAATTACTCAGTTCACGAAACGTACGACTGCGACCCATTAGAATCCCGATCGGAATGCCGCAGGCGATGGCGATCAACAACCCGATACCGAGCCGATAGCCACTGGACATGACTGCATCCAGTATCGTTCCATCTCCCCAGAGCTCGGGGAAAGCCTGGAGGGTCGGGATTGGCCCGAAGTCCGAAAAATGGGTTGTGTCGGGATTCAGATGGATCAGGAAACCGCCCAACCACCAGAGCGAAAACAGGATCAGAAGTCCGGCCACCCAGTTAAATAACTTGAGGCCGTACTTTTTGATCCAGAACTTAGGCTGGCTTGGATCCATGGTCACATCCAGATTCAGGATCTATATGTACGCGATCTGACAGCGCCTACAGTTCAACCACTTCCGTCCGCGTATAGGGATCATCCCCTTTCGGAACACTCACATCGTTACGCCATTTCGGGTTGGCTTCGAGTGAATTCTTGATGAACTCGTAATTGACCAGATCGTCGGCCACCATTTTTGGTGTCAGGCCAGCCAGAAATGCATCATCACCGGTAACGAGAGTCTGCTTCAGATCATCGACCACAAGTTCGGTCGCCGAGCGATACGGCCAGGCCTGGAAGTTGATCCGGTCCATACCCCACTCCGGATGCTTGATTGCAAGCGGATTGTTGTAGTAGGCGGGATCGTAGAACAGCATGGCGCGCTCAATCACCTCCTTCGGGAATGGCAGGTACTTCTGACCGTCACGTGACAACATCACGGCCATTTCCTCACGATTTTCGGCCAACGTGATCTGTGCCCTCACCACGGCATTGTGGATACCCTGCGCCCATGCCGCCCGGTCTGGATCCATCGTGTTCTCTTCGTGCATGACGACCACACAGCATGGGTGGCCTTTCCAGACGTCACCGGTGAACCGAAGCACCTTGCCTCCTGCCTTGAGTTCACCCAGGGCGTTGAAGGGTTCGGCTACGCAGTAGCCGTCAATCGTGCCGGCAGCCAGTGCCGGCGGCATTGACGGCGGCGGCAGCACAAGAAAGTTACACTCATTCGGCCCCAATTCAGCATCCTGCGGACGAATGACTGGCGTAATCCCGGCATCACGTAACAGACGTTGCGATACAATGTTGTGGATCGAGTACCAGTATGGCATTGCAAACTGCTTGCCGCCGAAATCGGCCGGCGAGTTGATACCGGTATTCTTGCCCACCACGATTGCAGAACCGTTGGTGTGGTCCCAGGCGGTGATTTTGACTGGGTAATTGTTGTTGTACCTCATCCAGATCGGAATCGGGATCAACATGTGAGTCAGGTTAAAGCGGTAGGAGGCGAAGGCTTCTACCAGCGGAGACCACCCTCGAATAAGCGTCGGCCTGACCGAATCGATACCCTCTTCTTTCAGGTATCCCAATTCATGGGCAACCAGTAACGCGGCCGAGTCCGTGATTGGAATGTATCCGATCTTGACCACCGGATCCCAGTTGGTCTGCTGCGCCAGGCTAGAGGATGGTAAGGTAAATCCGGCCGCAGTTGCGGCAGCACCCAGTTGCAGCAGTTCGCGTCGATTGACCGACGACCCAAGGATACCCTTGAAGTTGGGGTCACACTCGATTACGAGATTTGGATCTTGAATACCATCACCGTGCTTCGTGTACATTTTTTTCATATCAGTCATTCTGATTCCTCCACAGTGTCAAATTGGGCGGCCGGATGCCACCTCGGTCCAGTTAGACCGACTAAACTCGCGGCCCGAAAACTCAAGTTTTGTCGAGTCGGTTACTATCGGTTCATCGTCTACTATCGGTAAATCACCTTCATCCTCGCCCTGCTCATGCGTAGCATCGTGGAAAACCCCCATCAGCCTGGTACGCATTTCCTGCACTTTCGGATCGCGGCGCTCACGCGGGTCCGGGAGATCCACCTTGAAATCATGTACGATCTTGCCCGGAGAACCTGCCATCACCAAGGCGCGGTCAGCCATCAGGATGGCTTCGTCGATATCGTGTGTAACCAGGACAACATTGATACACAGTTGCTTGGCGATCTGGCGTACATCATGCTGGAGACTGGCGCGGGTGAAGGCATCCAGCGCCGAGAAAGGCTCATCCAGGAGCAGCATCTCCGGTTCCATGACCAGTGATCGCGCCAGCGCAACACGCTGTTGCTGACCGCCCGACAGATCCTGAGTGTTCTTGTTGGCAAACTCTTCCAGGTGGACGAGTTCAAGCGCCTCATCGACACGATCCGTAATCCGTTCCTTCGGCCAGTTCGCAAAACGCAGGCCCACGCCGACGTTTTGACGAACGTTCATCCAGGGAAACAAATGGGGAGCCTGAAACATCATGACCCACCGCGAGGAGGGTTCAACGACATCTTCATTCTCAAGTTGAACCTTGCCTATGGAATAAGGCAACAATCCCGCGATAACCTGAAGCAGCGTTGACTTGCCACATCCGGACCGGCCGATTATGGTCAGGGCTTCGCCCGGTTCCGCCTTGAAGCTGACCTTTTCGAATGTAAAAGGCGATTTATGCGTGTATCGATGCGAGAGATCTTCGACACTGATGTGGATACCACTGGCGCTTGCGGAAATATTCAAATTTCGATCAACGTAATATTTAGGTGCAACCTCTTAAGTTATCTGGTCCACCATGTGCAGTCGCTTTTCTACAACCTTTTTGTGCGTCGCCAGTTCCTTCTCGTCGATCAACCCGCGTCGAATCATCGAATGTGCCAGGGCCAACAATTGCCGTTCCGGAAAAGGAACATCTTTGTACAGCTCCTCGCTGAGATCGTCTTCCTCCCACCGGCGTTCCAGCGCTGGCAATGCACAATTTTTATCTGCCAGGACTTCGCACGTGGCTTCCAGCCATATTTTCCAGGGCGGGTCCGGGTTGTCCACTCCCCATTTCGATGCCAGGTCTTCCCAATGACTACCATCCCGCCTGATCTCTTCCAGCAAGTCGATCGGCGAGTTTTCAAGATCGCGCGCCTGCATTTCCTCGTCAAGCGCAATCTTTTCGGGATTGATCAAGGTCATGTCGGCATCACGCGTTGTCTAGTGGTTGTAGGGTTTCAGCGCCTTGCGGATCGGACGAGGATCGTTCGCGGTCTTGCCCGGTTTCGGCAAGGCTACTCCGATCAGGCAATCACGCGTGACGATTTCGGTTAATTGATCCTCGGTCCAGCCCTCAGTCCCTTCCGGACGAACCGGCAGCACGGTGAAGCGGGATTTCTGATTGGAGTCAACCACCCGGACTTCCACGTCTTCCGATAACTGCAAACCGAACTCCGATAACACCTGCCGGGGCCAGCGTACAAGGCGCCGACGATAATTCGGCGTACGATACCACTCGGGAGACTGGCCCAGTATCGGGCGCGGATAGCATGAGCACAAAGTGCAGACTACGACATGCTTCAGGGTCGGCGTATCTTCCATGACGCGGAAACTGCAATAGTCACTTGGGGTACCGAACTGTGTCGGCATAGTCTTGATCCAATCGATCCCGACTTCAAGGCTGGCCTTGACGCCATCCTCTACCGCGAGTTTTTTGAATTCAGGATCCAGCCAGGCCTTGGCCACAAGGCGTGCCGCCGGCAGCGGCCCGAGGGTATGCATATACTCGGTCCAGGCATTGTGATCCTCTTGGGTAAACAGGCCCTTTTCAATGGCAAGTTCGCGAACCGCGATTTCCAGAATTTCGAATTCGCTTACTTCATCAACCATCGGCGCATGCTTGTGATCGTCAGACATTTATCTTTCCTCTCAACAGTTATTTCGTCAATTCGTGCAAGTGTGAGTTCCGGTGCAGGCTCTAGGCCGACTCCAGCCAACGCTCCGGTAATTCAGTCTCCAGCGTATCGCCGCCAAAGGTCTTCGGATAATCGGACCAAAGATCGCTCTGCTTGAAGACGAGGCTGTAAAACCATTCGGCCTTGTCGGTATTATCCCAGGCCTCGTCTTCGGCGGCCGGGCTTTCATAGACAAGCGCAGAAACGGTGCACTCCGTTCCTCGCAAGTAGGTTTGCGTCCGGGTATAGAACAGATCAGGCAGGTCACGGACCCGAACCTGGTCTCCCACCTTGAACCTGGCCGGCGCAGCTTCCCCGGCAAAACACTGGGGATCGCCGATCCCCGTGGCTTTCTTGACGTGATGTTCGCGATCGTAAACAGGTTTATTACTCATAACGTTGCCTCACTTCGTGAATCTTGTCCTGAAGCTCGCTCAGGGTAGCGTATTGCTTGTCGACCAGGATCAGGGCCGCAGTCATCAGCCAGCGGCCGTAGTACGGCAAGCCGAGGTAAATCGTCTGGCCGACGTCAACATTTTGACGCCGCCGCCGCTCCTCGGCATTCCAGACACCCCGCCAGGCCAGCACCTCGCAAGTGACAAAAGTATTGTGTTCCCAGATCTCCTCTTCCTTCTCTTCCCAGGGAATCGGGATATCCGGTTCACCACCGACGTCATGTGACGAGCGCGTGTAGGCGCGATAGTGGTCGTCATCAACCATATCGGGAGAGGGAGCGTGGGTTTCGCCATGCAGGGCAGGCTGGAATTGTTTGACAATATCCAGATGCCGCATGATTCTATCTCGGGTGGATGAAGGCATGTCTGGAAAATCTCCTCAATAAGTACTGGTTCGTGTGCCCGGCGATGAATCCTTCTTTTTGTTGTTCTCACTCCGGCGGAAACATCGCTGTCGAAAATAAAACTCTTAGTAGAAAGCTACCCTAAAGACCATGCAATAATCAAGTCATATTTTCCTATCGGGTCTATAGGATATAATTATATCCTCGTATGAAACCCTGACGTGGTGGATTATTGGAAATAATGATATTATTGCCATATATTATAGAAAATTCAGATAATTTACCAGCCTGAATCTCCGTCACCATCCGAATGTCCGGGGCAGGCTGGGAAAAACAGCACCACTATGTACCGAAAAATCATATTTCCGAGGGCATTGGAGTATTTCCTTACCATCGTTGAATATGGCAGTTTCTCCCGGGCAGCGGAGGTCCTGCACGTTTCCCAGCCCTCGCTATCGCAACAGATCAAGCAACTGGAGGGTTTGCTCCAGACCCGACTGCTAATCCGACCCGGGCGTACCGTGCGGCTGACCGATGCAGGTGAAATCTTTCATGGGTTCGCCAAGCGTGCGCGTGCCGAGATGATCGCAGGTGCACGTGCGGTCAATGATGTCCGTGATTTGAGCCGGGGTACGTTAAGGGTTGGTTGGACGCCGATAACCGATCACCTGACTTATGACCTGATCGACAGCTTCCACCATCAGCATCCCGGAATTATCCTGTCGACCTTCGAAATGTCTCAGGAATTCCTCGAACAGTCCGTTACTGAAGACACGATCGACATCGGCATTGCGTTCACCCAACCCGATGCAAATAATGTGCGTGTCCAGGAATTCGAAACCCGAATCATGTTCAACGAGTCGCTGTTCCTCGCCGTCGGCGACAAACATCCACTTGCGAAGTTTGCCCAGGGCAAGACGCCGCAATCTGACTCCCCGCTTTCAATGGTGTTGCTCAACCGGGACTTTGCCCTGCGCCAGCACATCGATGAATACTGCAAAAAGCATTCGCTCACCCCGCAGATCGCGATCGAAACCAACTCGGTCAGTGTCATTCTCGAACTTGTCGAGTCCGGCAGGCTTGCTACCATCCTGCCGAAGAGCATTATCGATAATCGGAGTAATCTGCATTCAATAAAACTGGAGGTCAATTTGCCGCAACACGCCGTCAGCCTGATCTGGCACCGATACGGCTATATCAACCCGGCTTGTGCAGCATTTATAGAGTTGGCTACGAATTGGCACCCGCAAACGCACAAGAGGAAGACAACATCGCCCCGCAAATCTGTTGACAGCAAAATTTCCGTGCTCCCCGCCTCCTTTCTACGCTGATCCCGGCACCCCCAGTCCGCACCAGTACCTTTAATCCCCTGATAAGAAACTGACGGATACCGGTAAGGTCCGCGACATCAATGCTTGCATGCGGATATAAGGGTTCCCGACGCCTGACCACTGCCACGTACAGACAGTCAAAGCCTCTTTGGGGGATCACGCTCATATTTGGCATTTTCGAGTAAACGAAAAATCCACAAAGCAACCCCGAAACCGATTAACAGCGATACGGCGATCAGCACGATATTCGAGATCACGATTTCGCCACCGATATCAGTCTCGATGTTGAACAGCCAGGCGAGCAGAATCATTACCAGCCAAGCCAGGAAAATGCCCCCGAAAATCAGAATTCGCAGAGGCCGCGTACCCTGCATCAGGAAGACAATAAACTGCTCTTTCATCGCACCTTTCGCTTGAGGTAGAAAAAGGCTGCTCCTTGTGGCATAAACGTTTTTTCATCAACAGATTATGTCAATCAACCAGGAGACAGGCCTGGACACACAGTGTACTTCAGAATCGCTGGAATTTCACCCGCTGGGGAGACGATCCCTGACCGACCAATTTAATGGCGGGCAAATCCAGTGTCACGCCTTCTGTGAAGCCCTGGCTCCCGATAATGCAAATTAATTGGCCGGATGACTTGACTTGGAGTGCCGATAAGGTTCATTCTGCCGATTCAGAGACATTTCAATCAGAGGCAGTATTTTGAAATTCCTTGGTATGCGCATTCGCGATGAACTCAGCAAGTCGTGGGGCCAGATCGTAGGCGTGGAGAAGCGCGGCCATGTCATTCAGCGTTTCTGTATCCTGCTGGATAGTGGCTTCCTTGTAAAACGGACACGTGCAGATCTGTTCGTCAAACCCGACAGAAAGCCGATATACATGTCGCTGGCATGGGATCGAAATGCGGTAGAGATCGATCAATAACCAGTTGATTCAACCACTGACGGTCAAGGCATAGATATTCCGGTCGATATGCCCCTTGTTCTCGACCACCACGAATTGGCCGCCGCTGTCGGCGATTCTCCGGTTGGTCGGATGTTGATACAACAGTTTTCTGAACCCCGGATATCCAAGTTCAATTATTTCACTGTTTGACTGGCAACAGAATTCATACAACTCCGGCAGCGTAAACTGCCACTGCCGCCCGCCCTCCTCCATCGAAATCATGCCCTTAAAAATTTCGATCAGCTTCTCATGTTGCTGCGAACTCATTGGATAAACCGGATCCGACAATCAGAACCCTCGCTGACTTGAGGAGAACAACCGGATATCCCGGGCTTCGTCATCCGCTAAATCGATAGATGATTGCCAGTCTGAAGACACCGGCCTTGTTCTTGACCTTGTAGGGGCACGACCTTTGCGGCAACCCCGGCCCGCATCGGTTATTGCCGGAGCGATTGACATAATGGGTGCCCTGCCCGAAATCCATCTGCAATCCCTCAAACCGCAACGTCCAAGCATCGGACAGAGGCGCCTCGGCGCCGAGACCCACCACCCAGCCGCCTTCTATTGAACTGTCGCGAAAAGAATCGTCAGGATCGATCCGTGTCGTTATGTTCGGACCAAAATCAATGTCGGTAACCGAATTCTCAATCCAGGCAATCGCCAGTCCGCCTGAGGCAAATACCACGACCGGACCGAAAGAGCGCTCAATTCCCATGCGCGCCGTTACGATGGATCGAAACTCCGCCTTGACCGTCTCGTCCAGGCCTTCCGGATCCAGTCTGTTCGATGTCGCCGATATACCGCCTGACATAATATCGATTTCAGTCCTGAGTGACACGCCGCCCTGCTCGTACCTCTTGCCGATCAATACGCCGCCGGCAGACCCGGAATTGTCGTAATCGACGGCCCATCCGCTCTGCCCCCAATTGGCAAAACCGTCGACATCGACGATCCTGTTACTGATTCGACTGCGGGCAGCGAAGACGCCTGCGTAGACTCCGCTTTGAGCGGACACAACATCGTCCTCCCCGGCGCTCGAGGGATCAGGGAAAGTCAACAAAAAGAAAGCCGACAACGCGATAGCTGCATGAAACCGCACGATGCCACATCCGAAATTTTGTTTCATTACTGTTTGTCCCGATCCTGTTTCTTTAGATTCATAAACTATATCGGCATTGTATCCGAACTTCAATTTTCGGGTTCCATGATGGATTTCAGGAAAAAGTGGCGAAGTAAAAAATTTCGCCCGGCTTTTCATGCTGCTCCGAACTCATGATTTGATTCTTTCGCCAAGAATGTTGAGGCAATCACATATCCTGGTGAAACTTCGGCCGGCTTTTGCGCTGCAATGACGAGCACGCAGGTAACCGTGGATCAAACCCGTCTCTTCGAAATAATCCGCCGGCACGCCAACCTCATTCAGCTTGTCAACATAAGCCCTGGCGTCATCCTTCAACGGATCATATTCGGCTGCAATGGCGAAACAGGGCGGCAGTTTTTCAAATTGATCGAAACTCAACGGCGCAAACAGCGGGTCAGACCAGGGGAACGGGGGGGTCGCCCAGAAGTTCAGGTATCGTTCGATGTCGTCGCTGGTAAGACCGGGGGCATCGCTCAACAGTCGATACGAATCGTAGTCGAATTGCTGTCCGCCCAATACCGGGTAAATCAACAACTGTCCAACCGGTTGCCGTTCCTGATCACACCGGGAAATGCACACTGCCGCAGTCATCAGCCCGCCAGCGGAATCTCCGGCTACGATTGTTTTTCCCCGATCCAGCGTCAGAAACACATCCACAGCGTCCTCGATCTGGGTCGGCCAGGTGAATTCGGGCGCCAACCGGTAATCCACGGCGACCAGCCGATACCCGCACCGGTCCACGATTTCAGCGCAAATGGAATGATGACTTTCAAGGTCGCCCAGAATAAACCCGCCGCCATGGAAATACAGAATCGTGACATCCGTTTCTACCGCCGGTTTTTCATAAGTCCGTATCTTCAGGTCCCCACTGGCGGCGCCAACCGTACTGTCAGTGAACAATACCCCATCGGGAATGGGCGCCTGCCAAGCGCGGCACAATTGATCATAGCAGCGACGCTCGTCCTCCACCGTGCGGGGACCCGGATGATCCGGATAATACTGTGACGAATCCGTTAAAAAACGGCTTATTTCAGCATCAAGATTATATTTTTCCATAAACTGATAGTTTAGTGGATCAGTATCAAGTTGTCCCGATTATCGAAATGAAGTGGATTCGCGGCAAATAATAACACTTATCTATCAATTATTGAAAAATTGATAGATATTGATAGCCAAGTATCAATTTCAGGATCAGGTCGGGGTGTCAGGAATCTGCCGGAAATGATTGACTGTCTCAAGACCAGCGTTGAACGGGACGAGGTCGTAGAAGACGCTGTCAGGCGATGGTTATCTGGTGACGGGCGGTTTGATGGCAGGGTCTGTAATAAATGACGTAGGGGCGACCCTCTGTGGTCGCCCGTTATTGACTGAGCCCGGAACGGGCGGGCACGGAGACCCGCCCCTACAACACCCAGAAGCCACCCTGAACCGATACAATCATCTGTATCCTTAATCCAGTAATAATAGTATTATTCATTTGGAGGCCTCGACATGTCAAATACTGCTACAACACCCCCGAATAGCGTACTGGCGCATGTCGTTCTTGGTGGCTCGCTTTCGAGCAAACCTGCGGCAACACAGGCACTCGCCTTCATACTGAAATCGTCTACGTATATTGCCGATTCGTTCCTCGGCATGCTGCGTAATGCAAATAGCAAGTTCGAGGAGTTCAAGCCAGTACGCATCCAGGCAGAGCTTGGACATGGAGATAGTCGTCCAGACTTGACGATCTATGACAGTGACAGTGATAGTTATATCTTCATCGAGAACAAATTCTGGGCCGGGCTGACCGAAGCGCAACCTGTATCATATCTCAAGGTAGAAAAACCTCCGTCTGCCCTCGTGTTCATCGTTCCGGAACAGAGAATCCATACGGTCTGGAACGAGCTCAAGGCGCGATGCGACGAAGCAAAACTCGAACAGAAGGATGGCGCCGACAATGGCTCCGTAATTTGGGCCGAAGTTGACGGTAAGACCATGCTGATCACGAGCTGGAAATACGTCCTGAAAGGATTGCTGGACGCTGCCCATTCCGGCGGATACGACGCCATCAGACGGGACATCCTCCAACTGCAGGGGCTGACGAACCAGATGGATACAGAAGCATTTCTGCCACTTCGTGCCGATGAGGTTACCGATCAGGGCATAGCACGTCGCCAGATCAACTACGTCGACCTGGTTTACGACATTACAGTGAAGCTGAAGAACGAGAAAATCGCCGATACGGAGGGACGCGCTTCTAACTCATATTACACCGCTGGCCGCAATTTACGTGTGCTCGGGAAATTTGAATCATGGTTCGGGGTTGACCTGAAAGTATGGCGCGCTAACGGAATCACACCGTTGTGGTGGCACGTTGATTGCAATGAGCAGCTCTCTGGCATTGCCGGCCATTCTAAGGAGATATGCAGACTCTTGGATAATGTGAAGGAGCCTGATCCTAACGACAGATGGCTGTATATCCCCATCCGCCTCAAGACCGGCGTCGAACGAGACAGGGTCATAGATGACGCCGTCACACAGATGACCCAAATAGCGGACAGTTTGCTGAAAGCATTTCCAGCATTTCCAGCATTTCCAGACAACTAATCGTTCCCTTGAACCAGTCACACAGTATAATGACAGGCGGTGGACTTATGTCCGGTTTACTCGCATTCCCGCAAATAATACAATCCGGTAACAATATCATTCATCTGGAGACACCCACGGGGAGGGTCAGGCATGCACCCCGCCATTGCTGACAAGAAGGAATATCTGGCCGAACTCTGCCAACGCTACGATGTCGTGCGTCTTGAGGTGTTTGGTTCAGCTGCGCGCAGCGTGGATTTCAATCCCGACACCAGTGACGCCGATTTCCTTGTCGAGTTCGATCCCGACAGCGACCTGCAGCCTCTCGAACAGTTCTTCGGCCTCGTCGACGCGCTGAGCGATGTCTTGGGGCGCCCTGTGGATCTGGTCGAAAATCACGAGTTCCGCAACCCGTATCTGCGTGCCTCCATCAACGAATCCCGCGAACTTGTTTATACGACGTGACCCCCGAGTCCTGTTGACGGACATTGATCAGGCGGGTGCCGACATACAGTTGTTCATTGACGGCATGGACAGCGCCTCCTACTCGTCCGATGCGCGGACGCAGGCCGCAGTCGAACGCAAGTTCGAGATCATCGGTGAAGCGGTCAATCGCCTGAATGCGGATCATCCAGATCTCGCCGGTCGGATTCCCGAAATGCGCCACATCATCGATTTTCGGAACTATCTGGCCCATGGCTACGACCATGTAGCGCCGCGTCTGGTCTGGCTTTATGCAACCAGCAACCTGCCGGAATTGCGCCGCGTAGTGCAGATCATGCTCGCAGAGATTGAGTCGCCAGATATTGATAGATAAGTATCAATTTCAAGACCAGATCGGGGTGTCAGGAATCTGCCGGAAATGATTGACTGCCGAACAGAACAATGGCAAGAGGAGGACTTATGTCCGGTTTACTTGTATTCCTGTGAATAATACAATCCGGTATCGTTCATCTTGGAAACCTTGCGACATGCCAAATACCACTACAACCACCCTGAATGATGTTCAGATCTCTGCCGTTGCCAGCTTGGCTGAAAGGATACAGCAACAGCCCGAAGTTGCGTCAACAAAATGGAGCGCCGAAGTCAAATGGAACGGAGGGTTTCGCTCCGAGGCCAGAATACGCGAATTCACCCCCCAGGCATCGGACGAACCGGGCGCGTTGGGCGGCACGGATACCGGCCCCAATCCGGTGGAACAGGTGCTCGGCGCGCTGGGCAACTGTCTGGCAGTCGGTTACGCCGCCAATGCCACCGCCGCCGGAATCACAGTCAAGGATATCACCATTAAGCTCGAAGGCGACCTGGATCTGCATACCTTTCTTGGATTGAAAGAAGGAAACGCCGGCTATGACAATATCTCGGTTACAGTGGATATCGACAGTGACGCTTCACCGGAAGCGCTTCGGGAATTACACGAAAAGGTGACTTCCACCTCTCCGGTAGGCCATACGCTGACTCGGGCAGTACCGGTAAAAATTGATCTCGCCTGATACCGGCGGGACAGGAATACCAAATCGCTGTAGCGAACAATCCCAGGGGAGGTCTTAAGGACCTGATTCCTTACTAATCGCGGGTTGAATGGTATTCGAGCAGGGCCGACCGGCCCGTGATATCGACGACGCGCAGCCGCTTTTCCTTTCCATCGGTGTCAGTGGCGCGCAACTCCTCGCCAATAGCAAAGGGAACCGGCTGCCGCTCCCCATCGTTCACAGAAATGTTGTCCGCGTAAAGATGCAATCTGTCCTGGCTGTCCCGGATCGGATTCAATCTCCCTGTCAGCCCCGGAATGCGACCCTGTCCGTTCTCAAAAAACACGGCTCCACTGCCGTTGGGAAGCGCTTTCAGTTCGATATGGAGCGTGCATTCGGCCGGAATCCAGTCACGCTCCACATGCGCTGTAAAACCTTCCATCGCCACATAGACAGTCATCGGAATATGAACAGAATACAGGTTGGGCATCGCCTCTCCGTTTTTGTCAGTCACAGCCCGTTTCCAGGTCTTGTTTGTCATCAGGACCAAAACGCTGGCATTAGCGACTGGCCTGCCATCGGCGAAGACCGAAACGATGAACTCGGAATTCAGCAGACTCACAGCGCGCAGCATTCGCCAGGGAACCAGCCGCCCGTCCTCGCGCTGCTGAAACTGCTCACCGCCATAGGCGACCACAATCTTACAGGATTGGGAGACACTGTCGAAATGCCCGCGAACACGCCGGGGCCCATTGAACAGGGTTGAAGAGGCCGTCATGGTCGACTTGGCTTCGACCAATGTAAGGCCATCCGGCCTTTCTATGACGAGATCAACTTCAGCCCCGTTGCGGTCCCGATAAAAACACAGGCCGCCTCTCTCACCACGATTGATCCGGTGTTTCAGAACCTCCGAGACAACCCATGACTCAAAGATTGCTCCGCGCAGTGGGTGTGAACGAAGTTGTCCAGGTTGACGGATCCCCAGAAGCCAACAGACCAGACCGGTATCGTAAAAATACAGTTTTGGCATTTTCACGAGCCGTTTCCGCAGGTTGGCGTGAAACGCCGGCAGGCGAAAAGCAACAAAACTCGCCTCCAGTATGCTGAGCCATGCTTTCGCGCTCGGCTGCGATATGCCGCAATCATTAGCCAGTGACGAGTAGTTAAGCAACTGTGCAGTGCGACCTGCGCATAACTCGACGAAACGCTGGAACATCACCAGATCGCCGATGTTGCTGAGAGTACGCACATCCCGCTCAAGATAAGTGGCGACATACGAACGGAGCCAATTTGCCGGAACCAGATTGTGATCGAAGATGCGGGGATAACCTCCGGCATAAAGAGTTTCTTCGAGATTTCCGGGATGCGAATCAAAACGTGAAATCTCGCCACAGGTCAACGGCAACAGATGGTGAACTTCTGTTCGCCCGGCCAGCGACTGGCTGACCGATTCCAGCAAGGACAGGTTTTGCGAGCCACTGAGAATCCAGCGTCCGGGCTGCGGATCCTCATCAATGATACCTTGCAGATAAGAGAGTAGATCTGGCGCGCGTTGCACTTCGTCAATAATCGCGCCTTCCGGGAACTGATCCAGAAACCCCCTTGGGTCGTCCAATGCGAATGCACGATCATCCGGCGCTTCGAGAGTAACATACGGATGCCGGGAAAACACGGCGCGACATAACGTAGTCTTGCCACTTTGCCGAGGCCCGGTGAGCGTAATTGCGGGCGACCGAGTCGCCGCATTGATCAGTTTTGGCGTGAGGTCCCGAATAATCATGCAATTCGCTCTGCCTGAGCGGGAATTAGTATAGATTGAAGTCTAACAGAAATTCAGGCTACTTCAAAATCCTGGTTTGAATTGGCATAACTGTATTGGATACAACCGGTCAATCTGCATCACCCAATCCGACATCGCCCTCAAATGATTGCGGGCAGGCATCCGGCCTGTCCCTGGTGATGGATTTGGTTTAATGTACAGGCTCAAGACACATGAACTCACAAAGCAGATCATGAAAGAACCGAAGCAAAACCCGGTCATAGCGCACTATGGCGATGGCGAAACCCTGGCCGATCTGATCGCGGGCGCTCTGGAGGAAAGTGGGAAAAGCCTGGCGCAATTGACCACCCGGGACCTGGCTGCCTTCGATGAGTTCCACATCCGCGGACGTGGCGCGACCCTGGAACTGGCAGCGTGGATGAACCTGTCGATGGGCAGTCATGTGCTTGACATCGGAAGCGGTCTGGGCGGGCCCGCCCGGTGCCTGGCCGAAGTGTATGGTTGCAGGGTGACCGGCATTGACCTGACCCCCGCTTTTTGCCATGCGGCAACCACGCTGTCCGAATGGACAGGGCTGTCAGACCGGGTTGACTTTCGGCAAGGAGACGCAACCCGCCTGCCCTTCCGGGAAAATCAGTTCGATGCGGCCATGACCATTCATGCTGCGATGAATATCAAGGCCAAGGACAGGGTATACGCTGAAGCAAAAAGAGTCATCAGACCCGGTGGTATTTTCGCGGTCTATGACGTACTCCAGGGCGAGGGAGGCGACGTATTGTACCCGGTTCCCTGGGCACGGGACCCGCACATCAGTCATCTGGCAACGACCGACCGGATGACTGTCCTGCTTGCGGATGCAGGATTCAGGTTACTCGAAGTTATTGATTCCACCGAACAAAGCCAAAGCTGGTTTGAGAGAATGGCGTCGAAAACCGCGACCCGGATTGGGCTATCCGCCGAATCATCAGCGCCGCCGGCATCCTTCCAGGTCATTCTCGGCGATGACTTCCCGGAAATGGTCAAAAATCAGGTCCGCAATCTCCGCGAACGCCGAATCAGGACCGTCTCCTTCATTTGCCGGGCCTTAAGATCGGGGAAGGGAAGCCCGGATTGAGACTCGTGAACGCCGGATGAAATACGGCAGGCTTTCACCAGGCGCCGAGAGCCTGCAGAACCTTCTTCTGAAAATCATGCACACCATGCTCGCTGAACCAGCTTCGATCCCGATTTGCGACAAATCTCCCTTGCGTATAGCCCGCGCTGTGTAATCCCTTTTGCACGGTTTCACAAAGCGGGACATCCTCATCGCGCACCTGGTCCACGAAGTCAATCACCTGCTGTTGCTGTTCGGTTGGCGTCTCGTTCGGGAAATACCATTCGCAGATTTGCAGGGTTTCTTCCACCCCGACAGGCAAATGATAAAATACATTCAGATAGCCCCCCGGATAGACCTCGACAACAAAATTCGGCCACAGCAACCAACTGCCAAACTCGCGCCCCGAATCATGATCGGATGAACCGGCCTGAGCGGCGGCGTCGCCAGCCCCACGGCTGGCATGGCTGTGATACTTGTCGTAGACGGTGATCTGGTAGGACTCCATTTCCAGCGAATCCTGCGCCAGACCGGGATGCTGATTGGGACAGTGATAGCATTCGGAATAGTTTTCCATCGAGTTCTTCCAGTTTGCCGCCAGCCTGATTTCACGGCGGCTTGCCCGTTTGAGATTATCCAGGTCGGGACTCAATTCCCGGATTTCCCATTCCAGTTCATCCAGGCCATCCGCCAGAGAGTCGGCCTGAGCGTTCAGATTGATGAACCAGAATCCGCAGAAGGATTCCACCCGAACCGGGTTCAGACCAAATTCAGCGCGGGCAAATCCGGCAATCTGATCGCTGTGCCGCGCGAATTTGAGTTCACCGGTGAGGGTGTAGGTCCAGTTATGATAGGGGCAAACGATCAGGGCGCCGGTCTTGCCGGAATCTTCGAGCAGCCGGTGGGCGCGATGGCGACAGACATTGTGATACGCCTGTATCGCGCCGTTCTGGTCACGCACCACCACCACACTCTGGTCGCCAAGGTCGCGTACAACGTAATCGCCGGGGTTTCGCAGATCGCTTTGATGACAGACGTACTGCCAGCTATCAGCAAATATATCGCGCATTTCCTGTGCATAGACAGCCGGGTCGTAGTAATAGATCCCGGGCAAAGTCCAGGACTGGTCAGCGTCGTCGTGAAATCTCCCGACCTCCGGCAGATCATTCAGTGGAACCTCGATTTCCGGCTGCCCCATTCGAGTTTTGGCAATCGCGGCCAATTCAATATCTTCCAGCTTATCCATCAACTCCTCCCAGGCATCAGCAGGCACTGTATAGAACACTGGCTTGTTACGGTTCAGAATCGCCACCGGAGCGCCTTCACCCTGTTCAATAACTGACATCGGGTTTTTCTTCAACTCAGAAATTCCAGCGCTCACATCGGCCAGAATGGTGTGTGTATTGCTCATATTTTTAACCATTTAAAAGATCTTTTAACAGGTCTTATAATATCAGATGGCATCGAAAAAAACAGGTTGCTCTCATTCACCCTGATTGAACGGGGCTGGACAGCACCTTAAAATTAATGCCCCTGTACGGACCATGATTTCATGAACACCCGTCTCTTTTATAAAAACGGTTGGCGCCTGATTAACTTTGATCCCGTTCTAAAAGCCTGGGTGGACAAGGTGTTGCCCTGTGCCAGAGAGCAGGTCAACGCGAAGCGTAACCGACAATGGTTGCGCTGTAATGGCACCTGGTTTGCCGGGGTCAATGTGTTGCCCAACACCGGGCTCGGCGAGGTGGGTGACTCCGGCCCTCTGGCGGGAACCGCCATGGAGTTTATCCGGCAATCACTGCGGATAACCGATTTTGACCTGGACCCCGGCCAAATCTCCGTTTGCTATCCGGGTTATCCCCGGGCCGGAGCCTCTGAAACACCGCAGTCGCACCGCTACCGGCTCAGGCGCGATGCCGCCCATGTCGATGGCCTGCTGCCGGAAGGGCCCGATAGACGCAGGCACCTACGCGAGTACCATGCGTTCATTCTCGGTATCCCAATGGTGGCGTTCAGTTCCGACGCCGCCCCTTTTGTCGTCTGGGAAGGCTCCCATGAAATCATCCGGCAAACTTTCCGGTCAGCCTGGCATAAACTGCCGCCAGAGCAATGGGGCGACCTGGACATCACCGAAATCTACAAACAGGCCCGACGGACCATATTCAGTCAATGCCGGCGGGTTTTGATCCATGCCCGGCCGGGAGAATCATTCGTGGTTCATCGCCTGGCGCTGCATGGCACAGCGCCCTGGAGGGAAAACGCCGAGGCCGGACCGGACGGACGGATGATCTGCTTTTTCCGTCCGCAGGCGGGAGGCCCGGATAATTGGCTGAACGCGCCTTGATCACAGTCTTCACCAACTCTGCAAATTGCGAAAAGGATCTATTGATAAAATACGGCAACGCCGTATAATAAATGTATGCAGACAATCATCGAAACACCCGAATTCATCCGTTGCGCCAAGGCGGTAAAAATATCTGATGCTGAGTTAAGAGAGTTAATTGGTTATCTTGCTGAAAATCCTGTGGCTGGCGACGAAATAACGGGAACTGGTGGAGCTAGAAAAGTACGTTTTGCACGTCCCGGGGCTGGAAAAAGTGGTGGTTATCGTGTCATTACTTTTTATTCAGGCGAATCTATTCCATTATTTTTGCTGTCAATATTCACGAAAAATCAGAAAGTGGACTTAACACAGCATGAAAAAAATACGTTAAAACGGGTTTTAAAATCAATGGTCAAACACTATAAAAATTCGGAGGTATCATATAATGAGTGAAGCAGGCAAAAGTATTATTAAAGGTGCGTTGGAAGCCCTGGAATTTGCTCAAGGCAAAGAGAATGGCTGTGTTGTTCATGTACCTGATGATATTGATGTTTCGGCGATTCGTTCCAGTATGCACATGACGCAAAAACAATTTGCGTTACAATTTGGTTTAAGTCAGCGAACTTTACAAGATTGGGAGCAGGGCAGACGAACGCCAACAGGCGTTTCCCGAGTATTACTGCAAGTCCTGTCTAAAGAGCCTGCGGCCGTGATTCGCGCGTTGCAGACCTGATCGAATATCACGAAATCAATTCAACTGAATCCTGAAATTCAAGACATGAAAAATATTCTGCGTCTCGTCCGGCAACGTCTCATTGACGCTATGAGGGCGAACTGTTGGACTCAGGCTCATCTTCCATTGGACAACTCTGAACATGGTAAATAGAAAGCATTTTCTTTATCTTCAAGAGTATCAGCGTCGTTATCCTGGTTAGGTGCGGCGTTTTCGGATACATAGAGCATAAAATTGACTTGTACTATCGCGTTTTTGTCAGCAGGTACGTCCAGTATTTCTCTTTTTCCATCAAATTGTCTAAGGCTTCTGTCAAATATATTAGAAGGGTATCCAAGCTCATTACAGGTAGCTTCGTTAATTCTCGCCCACCGAAGCCGTAGATTTTTTTCATTTTGAAAATGAAGATCCACAACCAACCTGTTTGGACCATCTCCCTGGCCTCTTTCCATGCTCACCGTCCCCGTATAATTCGCATGGCCGGGTGGTTGAAATTGTACAAGCCTGGCCCTTCCAATCTGGAAGCGTTTTATTTCTGTTACGGTTGGTGATGTCGGTGCGGTTGTGGTTGTGGTTGTTGTACCCGGTGATGTTTGTGCATGGGCAGGCAATACGATGCTGCTTACAACCGGCTTATGCCATGCCGTGACCGCCAATCCTCCAACGGCCAGGGTTTTGATAATCTGTTGCCGTTTCCGCAGGTCGGTTTTCTGTTTCTCTTGTTTCATGATTGATTATCCAATGGTTAATGAAGTATCGGGTTGGTCTGAACATGAATTCTGATCGCTTCGTCGGGGCAGGGGCCTGGATAGACCCGCAGATGCCGGAGCATCCGGGAGAACATGAACAGGGAAGTATTTCCAGTCGCTCGTCAGGGGACGAGACAGATTCCTGAACGGCGAACCAGGCTGCCGCTCATTTGTTAAACGCCTGAATTTCCTATGAAATTCAGGGGGGGGGGGTGGTAACCTGTTGTTTATGCTGAACTTTTTCTGGATTTCCATACAATGATTGGGCGAGCTTCAGGATTATTTCCGTTGTTGCGGTGTACGCACCAAGCGGTATCCAGAAAACTAAACCAGTATCATACAAAATGTCAATATAAAATTTTCTCCATGTCAGCGTAATTCATTTGCTCTCTACAAATGTTTAGTAATTCATTGACAAAATTTGGTTCATTTGTTCGGGCCAGCCTTACTCTACAAGACGGGAATAAACCGATTCAGTTGGTTCTTCTGGCAAGAAGCAAGCCGCTGGACCAATTCAATTGCAAAGTCTGAAGCAATGGATTGGATGTCAGCCGTTCAATCAGACGGTCCACATTGGGCTGATGATTTTGCGGCCAATTAGATTGAGGAAGCAAGTCGTCAATAACGTAAACCCCACCGACTCTCAACTTCGACAACGCCAAATCCAAACCTTCAAATTTTCCCGGCCACGCATCTGCAAAGAGCAGGTCAACGGATTGAGCATCCATGACCTGAAGCAGTTCTAAAGCATCACTTGTATGAAACGTCACTCTGGGGTCCTCACCTAGATGCTTTTGGGCGATTTGTTGTACCGTACTATCAATATCCACGCTACTTAATTTAGCTTGGCTATCCATTCCGTCCAAAAGCCAACAGGTGGAAACGCCCGTTCCGGTACCCAGCTCCAGAATGCGGCCGCCCGGTACGCTACCCGCCAGAAACCGAAGCAGATTTCCTGTTTTGATGTCAGAAGACATGTCGAAACCCAGAGAAACCGTCTCCCTGCAGATCGCATCCAGCCGATTGGGCTGCCGTATACCAGAGTCGCCGAACATTATGTAGCTCGTATCACAGGAATTTTCCAACCTGCACTAATACCCCCTCTCCATATCGGCAACGTGAGTCAGCGGCAGGCTATTGCGAAACCGCTCGATGTTGCTGTAAACATAGGCTGCGCTGGATGCCGGCAATGTCATACTGGCGACATGCGGGGTAAAGTAAATTTTCGGGTGCACCCAGACCGGGCTGGTTTTCGGCAACGGCTCGACTTCAAACACATCGAGCGCGGCGCCAGCCAACTGTCCTTCGTCCAGAGCCGCGATAATGTCTGCTTCGACCTGACAGGCGCCCCGGCCTGCGTTGATCAGCCAGGCGCCTCTGGGGAGTTTACCCAGATTGTTCGCGTTCAGAATTCCCTGCGTCCGGTCGGTGCGGGGTAACAGACAAACCAGTATTTCGCTTGCAGACAGCATGTCGTCCAACTGATCATCGCCGAAATAACTCCTGACTCCTGGTATGGTTTTTTCGGTCCGGCTCCAGCCGATGACGTTAAAACCCAGAGCCATCAGAAATCCGGCCGCGGCCTGCCCCAGCACCCCGAACCCCAGAATGCCGACCGTGCGGTCGCAGGTTGGGGCCTGTACAATTTCACCCCAATGACGATCCCTTTTATCCTGTTCATATTGGGGCATATGTCGATGGAAGCGCAGCGTCTGGTAAATGATGTATTCCACCATGCCCGCCGTCAGCCCTTCTTCAACCATCCGCACAACCGGGACATCGGCAGGTAGAATATTCTCACCTTTCAGGTGATCAATTCCCGCCCCGACCGAAAAGATGATCTTCAGATTCGGAAACTGTCCGAGAAACCCCGGGGACGGGTGCCAGACCAAAGCATAATCTATATCTTCCTTGTCGGTAAACTCCTGCCAATCGACGAGTTCGATGTTAAAATCCCGGAACGCGTTGACCCAGCCATCGGATCTATCCAGGTCGGATTTGATCAACAGTGTTTCTGACATATTTTCAGCTCGAGAAGAATTCAGCCAGCATTCCGGAAACAGGAATTGGAAAAGCGGTAATTATAAACTGCAAATTTTTCATAAATGTACTGACGTATTCGATATTTTCAAAATTTCGCACATTCGATTGTCTGATTTTCGAGATCCGGAGATTTACCGGTTCCAGACTGGAACCGGCGCTGCACCGGAAACAGTTGTCGGCTACACGACAGAACTACCCGGCGGGAATTCTTAATCTGACTTTCTTGGGCGAACCTTGCCGAAGCCCGGAATCTGATATCCAGTTAACACCTGATTACTGAGGAAAAGCCATAATGAAAAAGATGACCGACCAAGAACTGAAAGACCGCCTGGGGGACTACTTCGCGCCCGAAGGTCTGTATCAGAAGACCAAGGACATGTCGTTCCTTGGAAAGGTCACCTGCAACGTCAACCGGCTGGTGGCCGGCGAATGGACCGAGATCATCCTGGACTACGAGGTCGGGGCGTCCGGAATGGCGGACGGCGCCTGGTTCAAGGCAACTTTCAAGTTCTACTCGGACTGGGCGCTATTTCAAACTGCAGAACCCAGGGCTGCGAACTACGTATCAGCGGAATACCAGGCGGGACCCTGCGCCCCCGGCCAGAGTCCGGCCACCGTTCAGTCCCTGAAGGTAAGATTCGACCAGAAAGGACACGAGCGGCCCTTTCAAAAGGCCATCATCGTGGATACCGTGGACGGTTATCTGAAACCGGGGGACCACATCATCATTCGCATGGGAGATCGTCGTCACGGCGGCCCCGGTACTCGGGCGCAGACCTTTGTGGAAGAGGGATTTCGGTTCCGCTGCTATTGCGATCCGCTGGGGACCTCCCGGTGTGCCCCGGTCATGCCGGATACTGCCATCGACATCACACCGGGGCGTCCGGAGCAATTGGTAATGGCCGCGTCCCGGATGGTCTGTACCGGTGTAGCGGTACCACTCCGTGTCCGAGCGGAGGACGCCTGGGGCAATACCTGCCGGGACGTCGGTGGGAACATCGAATTGACGACCAGCCGAAACGGACGGACAGTGGATACCAGAACCGTTGCACTCAGGGACCAGGGCTGGGCGGTTGCCCTGGTGGATGGGGTTGCCACCGACCAGGCGGGTGAACTGGAAATTACGGCACAGCACCTCGATTGTCCCTGGGTGCCGAAGAAGACGTTCTACATCACCGTGGACGATGAATTCGTGTTCGATAGGGTTTTTTATGGTGATCTTCATGTCCATTCCGATGACACCGTCGGCACCAACGATACTACTTACAATCTGACCTACGGTCGTGACATCGCGGGTCTGGATGTGCTGGGTTATACCGCCAATGACTTCAATGTCACCCGGGCGCGCTGGGACAAGGCAGTGGAGTTGATCCACCAGATCAACCGAAGCGGCGAGTTCGTCTGTTATCCCGGAACAGAATGGTGCGGCAGTTCCTGCGCTGGCGGTGACCACAACGTGGTCTTTCTGCGGGACGGAGATCCGGAATTTCCGTTCGACAGGGACGGTAATGTTTGCCGCTCCTTCGAGTGGAACGAGGACATGAGCTCGGACACGATTGAACCGGGCGCCTGGCCTCTGGAAGAGTTATGGGCCACCTATGCCCATGACCCGGAAGGGCATTTGCTGATGCCCCATGTAGGCGGACGCCGATGTATCATGGACTGGCATCACCCGACGCTGGAACGTCTGGTGGAAATCGAGTCCGCGTGGGGACATTTCCCCTGGCTCTACGAGGAAACCATGCGCCGCGGATACAAGCTTGGCGCTTCCGCCAACGGGGATGAACATCGCGGCCGTTGTGGCGGCGGTGTACCCGGTACCGCGGTGTTCGGCACCAAGGGCGGGGTAACGGGAATTCTGGCGTCAGCGCTGGACCGCGCCACCGTGGGCACCGCGTTGCGCGCCCGTCATACCTTTGCCACCACCGGGGAGCGCATCGCCGGCTTTACGCAATGCGGCGACGCCATACAGGGCGATGAATTCAACAGCAACGGACCAGCCACCATTTCCTACCGGTTTCTCGGCGACGCCGGATGGGACGAGATTATCGCGGTGGATCATACCGGTCCGATCTGGCGGCGCAACCTGCAACAGGAAGCGGGGTTCTCCGACCAGCGCATCCGTGTCAGCTGGGGCGGAGCCAGGATCCAGGACCGCTACCGCTGGGCCGCGTGGAATGGCGACATTACTATCCGCAACGGAGTGATCAACCGTTTCAGGGGACTCGGATTCGAGCACAACGAGGAAACCTGCTGGCGACAATCCGCGACCACCATCAGCTTCACCTCGGATACCTACGGCGATTCCGACGCCATTGAGATTGATCTCGCCAACCTCGCCAATGCCACTATCACGATCAGGGGTACCATCGATGGATACGTAAAGGTCGGCAACCCGCTGGACGGCAGCCCGTTTGTCCATTGCCCGGAATTCGAGCTCACCTTGTCGGGTGATGAATTACTGGCCAGCGATGGTTCGATTCGCAAGGATCTGGGGGGTGTCGGGCTATTCGTCTCCGTGGATCGGATCAGCGGCGCGGACATGCCGAGAGACATCAGCGGCACGCTTGACATTGATCCGGTCAATGGACCAGCCGGATTCAGGCCGGTCTACCTGATGGGACGTCAAGTGGATGATGCCAAGGTCTGGACATCTGCCCTGTTTATTACCTTCAAGTGATCCGGCATTGACTCGGGACAACTGGGAAGATGCGGAATTTGCTGGCGAGTGGGACATCGCTGGCAACCTCGAAACCAATCCGGACCGGCTTCACCAGGTCGATCTCGTTGCCCGGCTTCTGAGGGGAAACTGTCCGTCGGACGCGCATATTCTGGACCTGGGAATTGGCAGCGGACAGGTGGAAGCTTATTTGCACGGCAGGGATCCGACATTCTTCGGGACTCGTTCATTGCTTGGCATCGATGCCTCCACCGCCATGCTGTCGTTGGCGAAACGGCGGTTTTCCGAGCTCGGTCTGGACGACCGGATTCAATTGCGCTGTGCGGATTTTGCCGACCTGGACAACCTCGGCATCCGTAAAACGTTTCACGCCATTATCTGCATCCAGGCGTTGCATGAGTCGGCGCATGCGGTAAAGCAGGCCATATTCCGATGGGCGCTGGCCCGGCTCCGTCCTGACGGTGTTTTCTACATCGTTGACCGTTTTACCTACCAGTACGCGCATTTTGAACCGGACCAACGGGTGATCTGGGATGCCATGCGTGATGCGCTGGCCGATGCGGGAGAGGTGCCGGATTTCGATCGTTACCATGCCCGGTACAGCGCGAAAACGGACCACGTCACCGCGCTCCCGGACTACGAGGACTGGTTGCGGGCGGCGGGGTTCGAGGTAGCCATTCTTTACCAGCGGTTCAATCGTGCTTTGCTGGCCGCCCGCAGGCCATAGCCCGGAAACCACGCGGGCCTGTCTTCACCGGGATAGTTGGCAAAACGATGCACTATCCACTGATCGGCCGCAAACCGTGATAACGGTAGATGGCCGCCGCCGCGTCGCCCAGAAAATACCGGAACAACTCACCGGCCCTTGTTTGGTTTTCATCGACCAGTCCGACAGCATAACGCGTGGTGACGTTGTGCTCGCTCTCCGGAAGTGGAATGTGGTCGAAGATTTCCGGGAAGACGCGCGTGTACCGCAGCGCGAGATGCCGATATACCACAGCGACATCCGCGCGGCCATCGGCGATGGCCTGAGGCGCTTCGCGGTGGTGAATCAGCTCACCGAAAAGCACCCTGTCCCCGGAGGCCAGGAGATCCCTGATGGAATTTTCGGCGAGGCCGGCCGCGGCTGCCAGCCCTTCCAGGGTCTGCCGGTAAACCAGGTGACTGGCCCTTTCCGTCCCGGGGTTTGAAATGAAAAGCCGAACATCCGGACGGACGAGGTCCCTGACATCCCGGATGTTCCCGGGGTTGTTCTTCCGAACCAGGAAGCTGTTTCCGCAGCTTTGCGCGAATATCGCGGAGCGGCAAACCGTTCCCCCGGATACCAGTTTTTCCATGATGTCGTCGGGACTGATGACGATATCGGGCGTCACGCCCAGGTGGAGGTTGCCGATCTCGATGCAACCCGCTTGCATCCAGTCCAGATATACCTGCGGAGGTGTCGTGCAGTAGAAAATGGACGACAGAGCGTGGTTCAAACGAAAGGACTCCAGTGTTTGTTCAAGCGCCATATGGTGGTTGCCATCGGAAAACACCCGCAACTCCGAAGCAGCCGGATCACCGTGAAAATCCAGACAATAGTTGCTGGATGCGTGGAACCAGCGATTCTGCGGCAAAGCGGGATCAACGGCATTTTCCCTGGGCCATTCCAGTTGCATGGACACTCCACAATATAGAACAGTTCAGGCATTATAGCGCAAAGTCCACAAATTACTCCCTTATGCCAATTTGACTGATGGCTGCCCAGGAACCATACTCGCTACCATCCACTAATCTGCTGCAAAATCTCTCGCCAACTGACCGGGAACATTTGCTCAGAATCGGCACGGTAGCGCGGGTGGAAAAAAATTCCCTGATTTTTCACGCCGGCGAGCCCAGCGAATATGTTTACATCATTTTGAACGGTCAGGCCAAGATCTACGAACTTTCTCCACAGGGCAAAGAAGTCATCATGTGGTTCTGTTTTTCCGGAGAACTGTTCGGATTGGCGGAGGTGTGGCGCGGGACGCACAGGGATGTCTACGCACAAGCCTGCAGCACGGTCAATCTGATCAAGTTGAATCGCAAGCGCTTCCGGCAATACCTGATGGACGACCCGGCAATGGCGATGCGGGTAATCGATATCCTCTCCGAAAGACTGCGGATTCTGGGCGACATGTTGCTCAACCTCACCTCAAACGATGTCACCGCGCGGCTGGTCAAACTGTTGGCCCGACTTTTTCAGCGTTATGGCCGTAGTCGCGACGGGAGGATTTATATCGACATACCGCTTACGCACCAGGAAATGGCGGACATGATCGGCTGTTGCCGCCAGACGGTAACCTCCACCCTGGGCGTCCTGAAACGGACACACGGCTTGCGTTCGGATCGCCGGATGCTCTACATGGAAGCCGAGTCTTCACAGATTGCCGCACAGACGCTGGCGAAACTAAGTATCGATCTCGCTGAATCCCCGACCTGAATGCCGGTTGATACCGGGTTACACCAAAGTGTTTGCTTTGATAGATTTGTCGTCCATACGACATAAACAACTCCTATACGGGTATAAGATTTTTCACAATCCGGCATAAATCCTGCCCTTGCAGGCGTTTGTAACCCCAGTACCACACACTCATACCATGAAGGAGAAAATCATGCTTAAAACACTGTTCAAAAGTATCGGCGTCTCCCTTGCCTTGATACTGACCATCCCGACCGCCATGGCGGAGTATCCGGAAAGGCCGATCACAATGATGACCATGGTCCAGCCAGGCGCCCAGATTGACCGCCTCGCAAGAGGTCTTGCGGAAAGATTCAGTAAGGAGTTCGGGCAACCCGTGAATGTGAAAAACGTCACCGGTGGTTCTCATGGCAGCGTGATGGCAACCGAACTCAGCAAAACCAAACCGGACGGATATACACTGGGCATCGCAGCGGTTACCGCATACACCTACCAACCGCACCACTCTCCGGTCAAATACGGCTTTGACGATTTCGACTACCTGTCTTTGGTTGCGCTGAATTCCAGCGGTTTCATTTCCAAACCGGACCGGCCATGGAACACTCTGAAAGAGGCGTTCGAGTGGGCCAAGTCCAACGAAAAAGCGCTGGTCTGTATGTTTCACGGTGCAGACGACCGGGATGCCATCCAGCGTATCGCCAAGGCGGAAGATGTCAACATTTCGCTGATTCCCAGCAAAGGCGGCCCTTCCGTCATCAAGGCCGTAACCGGAGGTCATGCGGACATAGGATACGTGGGGGCCATTCTCTACGAACATGTCAGGGCGGGCCGGTTGAAGCTGTTGGCGTCCGCACTCAACGAGCGCCTGCCGCCGCTGCCGGACGTGCCGACATTGAAAGAGCAGGGCTATGATGAAGCCGTGGAAATGATTGTCGGGCTGGTCGCGCCCAAGGGGTTGCCGGATGATGTCGCGGCGAAGATTACCGCAGCGGCGGACAAGCTGGCTGTCGATGCGGATACGGAATCCTTTATTGCAGAGAAACTCCTGATGATCCCGGTGACCTGGGGCAGGGATCACGCTGAGAAATCCCTCAAGGAGCTTTATGATCTGTTTGGAGAACAGGCCAAAAACCAGTAAGCCGGAATCTGCTACCATACAAGTCTGATAAATCAGGAAGGTAGCAGCCTTGACGAGGATACAACGAGATACGCTGGCCTATGCGCTGATCGTACTGGCCAGCGTGTTTCTTCTTGTCTGGGTAATTCCAGCGTATACACCGCCCTGGCCGGGATACGGCGCCTCACCGGCGCTGGTTCCCAATGTCGCGGCCGCCATCATGCTGATTATGGCCATACTGGCAATCGTGCGAACGCTGGTGGCCGGCAGGAAGGGAACCAGACTGCTTACGGAAGACAGCGTATATCCCGAAGAGGAAGGCGGCGCCGGATTCACCCAGGCAGGCCGTCTGGATATTCTTCACCTGATCAGGTTCATCGGTCCGGCAGCACTGTTCGTGGTCGGTATTCATACCGTCGGTTATATCCCCTCAGCACTGGGCTTCATGTTGTTGCTCCAGTTTCTTGTGGGTTCCCGAAACCCGGCCAGGATTCTGGCCCTGTCCGTAGTGGCGGTAGCCTTCATGTACGCAGCCATGCGTTACGGGTTCGGTGTTCCGATCCCGGGCTACTGATGGAGTTTCACGCTCTGTAAGGACTCGTCATGGAAATGATACTTGCCGGCCTGATGGACTCACTGTCTCCCGTGAGCCTCATATACGTGTTCGTGGGTGTGGCGGTCGGCGTGGCGATCGGTGCGATCCCGGGTATCAATGGTCCCATGGCCATTGCCCTGTTCATCCCGCTGACGTATTACATGTCTCCCCTTGCGGCCATTGGATTCCTGGTGGGGCTAAACAAGGGCGCATTTTTTGGCGGTGCCATATCGGCGGTTCTACTGAGAACGCCGGGTACGCCCGAAGCGGCGGCGACGACCTGGGACGGATATCCCCTGACAGAGCAGGGCAAGGGAGAAAAAGCGCTCAGAATGGCGCTATACAGTTCCGTGTCCGGCGATTTCATTGCCACCGCGGTGCTGGTGTTGATCGCGGCCCCGCTGGCCACGGTGGCGTTGTATATGGGGCCACCGGAAATGTTCGCTTTGATTTCACTGGCGTTGACGGTGATCGCGGGAATTGGCACCAAATCGATATCACGCGGACTCGTGGCCGCGGCGGCGGGCCTCCTTGCAGGTATGATCGGAACCGAGCCTGTAACCGCGTTGCCGCGTCTGACGTTCGATATTTACCAGCTCGAAAGCGGGCTGTCATTGATTCCGGTTGCGATTGGCCTGTTGGCATTCTCGGAGATCTTGATTCAACTCGAACGGATCAAATCCGGCGTCGGCGACAATGAGGCCGCCCGAAGGTTTTCTGACAAACCGGAAGACAAATTCATTTCACTGAAGGAATTCTTCGCGAACACGAAAACGTTGCTGCGTGCAAGCGCTATCGGCATCGGGGTAGGCGCCATGCCCGGCCTGGGCGCTCCCGTGGCTTCATTCCTTTCGTACGATCAGGCGCTTAAACGATCAAAAAAGCCGGAAGAATTCGGCAAGGGGCGCCTGGAGGGTATCGCCGCGTCGGAAGCTGCCAACAGCGCTGTGGTGGGCGCCAGTCTGATTCCATTATTTGTGCTCGGCATTCCCGGTAATCTCGCAGTGGCGATGTTGATGGGCGCCTTCATGATCCATGGCATGATGCCTGGGCCGCTCCTGTTCGAGGAAAACTCGCAACTGATGTATGGCGTTTTCGGCAGCCTCGTGGTTGCGAGTTTCTTCCTGCTCATTATCGGCAGATTCGGCCTGAAGCTGTTCTGCAAGGCAGTCCAGATTCCCGCGGTTATATTGTATCCACTGGTGATGTTCACCTGCATCATGGGTGCCTATCTCGGGCAATCCTCGATGTTCGATGTGATGGTGATGCTGGTATTCGGGGTGATTGGCTACTTCATGCGCAAATTCGATTTTTCCTATGTGGCGTTCCTGATCGGGTTTATCCTCGTGCCCGAATGGGAGAGAGCATTGCAGCAGGTGGTGATCATATCCCAGTTCGATACCTTCATGTTCTTTCGACGTCCCGTAGCGATGTTGCTGATGGCTCTGACATTCTTCGTGGTCATCAGAACCTTTCTCGCGGGAGTCCAGAAGAAGGACTGACTCTCTGTCGGCGCCCGCGCATCCGGATCGAAACGGGATATCGAGTTGATCGGACGGGCCTGGTTCCAGCCGATACTTTCGACTCTGGTTGCCACGGCCCGGCCTTGTCCACGAGACGCAGTACGCCTTGGCGAGTGTCTCTGATATTCGCCCCTGAAGCACGGACCAACGAAATAAACCGGATTGTCTGCACTTTTTTGATAAAATCCGGCAACTATCTTACCTGACCCTCTGCCCGACCCGATAACGATGAAGCTGACGCAGACTCTCCCCCGGCCTTTTGACTGGAAGGAATATCTGGAACTGTGCAAACCCAAAGTCGTGTTGCTGATCCTGTTCACGGCGCTGGTCGGTATGTTTCTTTCGACCGATGGGCTGGTGCCTTTTGATGCCTGGTTCTTTGGATTGATCGGAATCGGGCTGGCTGCCTGCGCTGGCGCCGCCCTCAACCACTGGGTGGATGAGGAAATTGATGCCCGCATGGAACGCACCCGGGCAAGACCCCTGCCTCAGGGAAATGTCAGCGGAAAGCAGGCAGTGGCATTTTCGCTTGCCCTGGCGACGTTGTCCATGGTGATTCTGCTGGCTTTCGTGAATGTGCTGACAGCGGTTCTGACCTTTGCCTCCATGATCGGTTATGCCGTCATTTATTCCATGTTCCTGAAACACAGTACGCCTCAGAATATTGTCCTCGGAGGAGCGGCCGGAGCGGCGCCGCCGGTACTCGGCTGGACCTCGGTGACCGGCGAGCTTCATGGTGAAGCGCTGTTGCTTTTTCTGATTATATTTGTCTGGACACCCCCTCATTTCTGGGCGTTGGCGATCAAGCGTGTCGACGACTACAGCCGGGCACAGGTGCCGATGCTGCCGGTCACCCATGGCATTGCCTATACCAAGCTGCATATCCTGCTGTATACCATTTTGCTGGTGGTGGTAACGATCATGCCGTTCGTCACCCTGATGAGCGGTACGATCTATCTGGCCGGCGCCCTGGCTCTCGGCGCCGGCTTCGTGTTTTATTCGGTCCGGCTCTATCGTTCGCCGGGCGATCAGTATGCGATGAAAACCTTTGGCTATTCGATCTTTTATTTAAGCGCCCTGTTCGCGTTCCTGCTGATTGATCATTACGCGCGAATCTTTATCCGCGCCTTTATCCTGGATGCCTGATTGCCGCCTCTAAACATGACGGCGACCACAAATATTTCCCGGTGGAGCTGTCGGTTTTTCCCGATCATTTGCGGCTTGGCAATGTGTGCCCTGCAAATTCTGATTGTCCTGTACCGATTTGGCGGTAACTCCTTCCTTTCCGGGCTTTCTAATGACCAGATGTGGATCGGACTGGGTCTGTTCTTTGTCACCGGCGTATTGATCGGGCTGCTGCTCCAACTCCTGTTTCGGGGTACGACATCCGGCCTTCGCACTCTGTTACTGATTGCGGCTATCCTGGCCACACCGCTCGCGGTCCTGGCAGGCTTGATGGGCGGTTTGTTCGGGCCGTTCGGCGTAATACTATACGGCCTGCTTCCCTTTCTGCTTCTGGTCGGCGTTCCCAGACTGGTTGGTAAATTATGGGGGCTATTCAACAGGCGAAAGAACCACCTGAATGGGTAAACATTCTGACTTGTTTGATGAGTGAATGCGGTTTCCGATAGTTGTTCCTGACAGGGGAATGCTGCTGATTTGCGGTCTTCGGCCTAATGCTTCTCATCCAGTTGGATTTTCTGTATTCGGTTGATGACGTTTTGCGGGCGGGCGCGAGGCCCGCCCCTACGATGGCGGTCGTGGCCTCATTCCGTCATTCCCGCGAAAGCGGGAATCCACGATAATATGGATACCGTAATCACCGATGCACAGAGCCTGTCCCCGGCCCCCGATCAGGCCGAGGGCAGGCATTGATCGGGGAGACGCCCCTTGTGGGTGCCCGTGTTGATTTCTGTATACGGCTGATGATGGTTGCGGGCGGGCACAAGACCCGCCCCTACGATAATGGTTGGTATGCAGGGATGATGTTTCGGGTTATGGATATTTACTTCGACTGAGTGCTGTCTAATGTGGCCTGTTTGGGCTACACTATCAGGCTCAAGTAACGAACAGGAGAGTAATATGGCTGCAACCGAGGTCGTACGCGCTCGCGTTGATGAGCGCCTGAAAGAGGAGGCCACCGCAATATTGGCTACCATGGGGCTTACCGTGTCTGATTTCGTGCGTATTGGACTGACCAGGGTGGTAAGCGAACAAGGGCTGCCATTTGAAATGCGAGTGCCCAACCAATTCACCGCTGAAACTCTCGCCAGGAGCGAGCGTGGCGAGGACATACACCGCGCTGAAGATGCCAAAACCCTGTTTGAAGACCTGGGTATTTAGTGCGTACCCCGGTCTATTCCGGCCAGTTCAAGCGTGACCTGAAAGCGGCCCGGAAGCGCGGCAGGGACATGGTAAAAATCAAGGAGTTGATGAGCCTGTTGATTGATGAAAAACCTTTACCCGCGAAATACAAGGACCATCCGCTTAAAGGTCAGTGGCGCAGTTTCCGGGATGCCCACATTGAACCGGATTGGTTGCTGATTTACAAAGTTGACAACAAGGAAGTGCGTTTTGAACGAACGGGCAGACATATTGACTTGTTTGATGAGTGAACGCGGTTGCCCGATAGTTGTTCCTGATAAAAGAAATGCTGCTGATTTGCGGCCTATGGTCTAGTGCTTCTCATCCAGTTGGATTTTCTGTATTCGGTTGATGACGTTTTGCGGGCGGGCGCGAGGCCCGCCCCTACGATGGCGGTCGTGGCCTCATTCCGTCATTCCCGCGAAAGCGGGAATCCACGATAATATGGATACCGTAATCACCGATGCACAGAGCCTGTCCCCGGCCCCCGATCAAGCCGGGGACAGGCTCTACGGTGGTGAGTTGGATCAGGAATCAATGTTCAATATACAGGCGTTGGATTACCTGTCATTGTATTCCACCTTTGCAATCATCCATAATTTGATATAATCGCGGACGCATCCGAAGCGCTTCCGGAAAAGGGACGTTTCTAAACTATTTGATCAAACACATTAACATCTGGAAAATCCATGCTGCACAAGGCAACGATCGTATCTATCAATCCGGTTTATCTTTACTGTCGGTGAGGACCCATAGTCATAATGAAAATATTTGAACGAATGTCCGCTCTCAGACCCGCGATTCTGTCCGCAATACTTCTGTCGACGCTCAGTTCCACCGCTTCAGCCGATTGGCAACTCAATCTGACCGAAGGAGTCACAGAAATCAGTCGAAGGGTATTCGACATGCACATGATGGTGCTGTGGATTTGCTTCTGGATTGGTGTCGTGGTGTTTGGCGCAATGACCATCAGTATCGTCAAGCATCGCAAATCGAAAGGAGTCAAACCCGCTGATTTCCATGACAGTTTGACAGCGGAGATTGCCTGGACAGTGGTCCCTTTCATTATCCTGATTGTGATGGCGGTTCCCGCAGCGAAAACCCTGATCGTGATGGAGCAGACAGAGGATGCTGAAATCACGCTGAAAATTACGGGCCATCAGTGGAAATGGGAATACGAATACCTTGAGTCCGGCATCAGATTCATCAGTAATCTTCATGCGGATAGCCGTGAAGCGGCGCAGCTCGGCTCCGGCATTGACCCGGCAAGTGTTGAAAACTACCTGCTGGAAACCGACAAGCATGTGGTATTGCCTACCGGCAAGAAAGTACGAATTCTGCTGACTGCCAGCGATGTGCTGCACGCCTGGTGGTTGCCTGCATTCGCGGTCAAGAAGGACGCGATACCGGGATTCATCAACGAGATGTGGATGATTATCGAAGAAGAAGGCATTTATCGGGGGCAGTGCGCCGAGCTGTGTGGCCGGGACCACGGCTTCATGCCGATTGTGGTCGATGCAAGATCGCAAAGCGAATATGACGACTGGGTGACGGCAGAGCTGGCTGCAGCCGAGGCGGCGGCAAATTCTGCGGACCGAGAATGGGCGATGGAAGAGTTGATGGAGAGAGGTGAAGGAGTTTACGGGACCTACTGCGTTGTCTGCCACCAGGGAAATGGTCAGGGCATTCAAGGGGCATTCCCTTCACTGGTCGGCACCCCGATGATGCTTGAGGACATTGAGGGCCATATCGATGTCGTTATGAATGGCAAGTCCGGCACCGCGATGCAGGCCTTTTCCACCCAGCTCAATGACGCCGACCTGGCTGCGGTCATCACCTATGAGCGAAATGCGTGGGGCAACGATACCGGCGATGTAGTACAGCCTTTGACAATTAAAGACCTGCGCGTGCAATAGCCCGTACAATACGAGAACAGATACAGAGGAATTAATAGATGAACGCATACGCAACGACCACCCATCATGACGATCACCATGGTCCGGCGCCTGGGTTGATGCGCTGGGTGACCACTACCAACCATAAGGATATCGGCACCCTGTATCTGTGGTTCTCGCTGATCATGTTTTTTATCGGTGGCGCCATGGCCCTGGTGATTCGGGCTGAACTGTTTCAGCCTGGATTGCAGGTCGTGGATCCGCATTTTTTCAACCAGATGACGACACTGCATGCGCTGGTGATGATTTTTGGTGTGGTGATGCCGGCATTCGTAGGACTGGCCAACTGGATGGTGCCGATGATGATCGGCGCTCCGGATATGGCGTTACCCAGGATGAATAACTGGAGTTTCTGGATACTGCCTTTTGGATTTGGTTTGATGCTTTCCACGTTGTTCATGGAGGGCGGCGGACCGGCATCGGGCTGGACTCTGTACCCGCCCCTGTCTCTGCAAACCGGTAATGCTTTGCCGTACCTGATTTTTTCCATCCATCTGCTGGGTATCTCTTCAATCATGGGGGCCATCAACATCATTGCCACAATCATGAATCTGCGGGCGCCGGGCATGACATTCATGAAAATGCCGTTATTTGTCTGGACCTGGTTTATTACGGCCTATCTGCTGATCGCGGTAATGCCGGTACTGGCGGGCGCCGTCACTATGTTGCTCACGGATAAATACTTCGGCACCAGCTTTTTCGATGCGGCTGGCGGGGGTGATCCGGTCATGTTTCAACATATCTTCTGGTTCTTCGGACATCCGGAAGTCTATATATTGATCCTGCCGTCGTTTGGCCTGGTATCTGAAATAATTCCTACCTTCTCCCGAAAGCGACTGTTCGGTTACAGTTCCATGGTTTATGCGACCGCATCCATTGCATTTTTGTCCTTCATCGTATGGGCTCACCACATGTTTACAGTGGGCATGCCACTGACCGGTGCACTTTTCTTCATGTTCACCACCATGCTGATTGCGGTCCCGACCGGCGTGAAAGTGTTTAACTGGGTATCGACGATGTGGAGAGGTGCGCTGACGTTCGAAACACCGATGCTGTTTGCGCTGAGTTTTGTCATCCTGTTCACGATCGGGGGGTTCTCCGGCCTGATGCTTGCAATGACACCCATCGATTTCCAGTACCATGATACCTATTTTGTCGTTGCCCACTTCCACTATGTGCTGGTCCCGGGCGCAATCTTCGGCATCATCGGCGGGGTTTACTACTGGCTGCCGAAGTGGACCGGCAACATGTACGACGAAAAGCTCGGCAAAATCCATTTCTGGTTATCCACGATTTTTGTCAATATCCTGTTCTTTCCGATGCACTTTGTCGGCCTGGCGGGTATGCCGCGGCGTATTCCCGACTATGCGGTACAATTTACTGATTTCAATCAGATCGCAACCATCGGCGCATTTGGCTTCGGTTTTGCGCAAATTCTGTTGCTGGTGGTGGTGGTCAAATGTATCCGCGGTGGAGAAAAAGCCACCGATCAGGTCTGGGAGGGAGCGCGGGGACTGGAGTGGAGCGTAAGTTCGCCGCCACCATACCATACCTTCGACCCCCAACCGATCGTCAGATAGGTATCAGAAACAGGGCATGATGGTTCGATCTGCAGCGAAAAACGCCAGGATGACGGTGATCATATTATTTGCCGTCGTCTGCCTGATTTACTTCGGATTTATTTTTCTTGCCGGCACGGGCCGACTGTAAGGCCGTTTGCAGACATGAAATCCGGGGAAGACCAAAACAGGAAAATGAAGAAAAAGATCAATACATGGCATTTGTTTCTGATTCCGGTTGTCATGTTTGGCTTCGGTTATCTGATGGTGCCTATTTATGATGTTTTCTGTGACTGGACAGGCCTGAATGGAAAAACCGGCCGTACCAGCGAAGCCCAGGCGAATGCTCTTGAGGTTGACCCGAATCGTCTGGTCAAGGTCGAGTTCGTGAGTTCAATCAACCGGAATGCGCCATGGGAATTCAAGGCTGAGGTTAAAAATATGACAGTCAACCCGGGCAGGCAATATACCGCGCAATACATCGCGATTAACAAGCGTGACCATGCCATGGTCGGCCAGGCAATACCAAGCGTTGCGCCAGCGAAGGCGGCCACTCACTTCAACAAGATCGAATGTTTCTGTTTCAACCAGCAGGTGTTCGAGGCAAACCAGCAGAAGCTGATGCCACTCACTTTTATAGTGGATCCGGCGCTACCGGCAGATATCGGCACGGTGACACTTTCCTATACTTTTTTTGATGTAAACCGTCAAATCAACTAAATTTTACACAGAGGTACAACTATGTCAGACACAGCGCGCGGTCATTACTTTGTTCCGGATGCTGCAAAGTGGCCGTTCGTCGGTTCCATTGCGCTCACGTTGATGGTATGCGGATTCGCGGCTTATCTGAACGGCAGCGAGAACGGCCTTAAATTCACTGCAGCGGGTTTCGCGCTTTTCATTGTAATGCTGTTCGGATGGTTTGGTACGGTGATTCATGAAAGTGAATCCGGGACTTACAAATCCTGGGAAGATGTCTCTTTCCGCATGGGGATGAGTTGGTTCATTTTTTCTGAAGTGATGTTTTTTGCGGCATTTTTCGGCGCATTGTACTACGCACGGGAATTGTCCGTTCCATGGCTGCTGGGTGAGGGTACGGGTCTCTCTACACATACTTATCTGTGGAGCGAATACAGCGAGATCTGGCCAACCAATGGTCCTGGCGACCTTGGGGGCAGTGATTTTCACATGGGCTGGTGGCCGTTGCCATTCATTAATACGGTGATCCTGTTGACCTCCGGCTTGACTGTGACCTGGGCGCACCACGCAATTAAGACCCAGCATCGTGCACAAATCGTCATCGGCTTGTTCCTGACGGTAACTCTGGGCTTCCTGTTCGTCTATCTTCAGGGTGTGGAGTATGTGGAAGCCTACCATGAAGGCATGAAACTGAGCAGTGGTATCTACGGTTCAACGTTTTTCATGCTGACCGGATTCCACGGCATGCATGTGACTCTCGGCGCCATCATGCTCACCGTGATGTTGTTTCGTGCAATCAAGGGCCATTTTACCGCAGAACGTCATTTTGCTTTCGAGGCGGCCGCATGGTACTGGCACTTTGTGGATGTAGTCTGGCTGGGGCTGTTCCTGTTTGTCTACATCCTGTAGATCAAATCCCCGACCCGGTTATACCGAAAAAGCGCCATAAGCCAGGCTGTTTCCGGTTCCTGTTGTCTTGAATTACAGGAAATATGCTTTACTCCTCAAAACCAGCTATTGTCCGAAACCATGCGGTGTCACCCACCCCATTTTGACACCCAATGCCAGAAGCGCCATGATAAACAGCGATAACCCAACCCGGATGAACAGGGATTTGACGACCCGGGTGGAACTGGACGGGTCTTTTACCAGGTAGTAAAACGCGGTAAACAGACTTACGACGACAAAAAGTAACAAGGCAACCAGTGAAATCTTGAACAACATGTCCGGAACCGATGATTAATAACAGATTGGCATATCATCACGAAAATGCACAAAAAACCAGTAAAAGTTATCATTCATGCCTTGTATTTTGCGGGGTTGGGTGTACTCATTCTACTGGGCGGCTGGCAGCTTGTTCGCGGACTTGAAAAGCAGGCCATTGACCGGCAACTTACAGCCGGGGGAGACAGTCCGGTCAGACTGTACAGGACCACGGAGAACTGGCGGACGCTGAACCACCAGCAGGTTGAGTTGAACGGAAAATGGTTACAGGAGAAGGTATTCCTGATGGAGAATCGCGTTTACAATGGGACGGTGGGACATGAATTATGGGCACCATTCATGCTGAAAGAGGACGATATGGTCATACTGGTCAACCTTGGCTGGAGTACTGATGTGCAAGCACTGCCAGATGCTGGCGCGAATGATACCGGCAACGTCACAATCAAGGGCCAGTTGACGCTCCCCGGTACAGGATTCACCCTGGGACCAGCCTACACTGATCAATCGACCTGGCCAAGGCGTATACAGTATTTCGAACGCACTGAACTTGCGAAAGCTCTCGGCATGAACATTGCTCCCGCCATCCTGATCATCGACCCCGATGAAAGTCAATCTTTGATCAGAATCTGGAAACCTTATGTAATGGACGCTACCCGTCATTTTGGCTATGCTGTGCAGTGGTGGGGGCTGGCCGTGGTACTGATTGTTTTCGGGATCATCTGGCTGAAAAACAGCTCTGCAAAACAACCATGACGATGCCGGTTAAACACAGTGGGAAGTAATTCAGGAAAACCTGGCGTACTGGTATCCAGACTGAAACTGGCGCTGGTTATCTCGGTTTTCCTGGGACCAATGCTGGCTGCTTTCATCTGGTACTACGGATTCGATGCCAGCCAGGCGCCGGCAGGTAAATCGAATCACGCGCATTTGATCCAGCCCGCTGTGCCGCTCGGGGCATTCGAAAACATGCGTTATGGCCAGGACCCGGTTAATCAGGAATCGCTGAAAAGATTCTGGACTGTAGTGCATCTGGTGGAACAGCCATGCGATGATGTCTGCCAGAAATCAATCTACAACACCCGACAGACACGTATTGCGGTCGGCAAGGATTCAGGACGGGTTCAAAGATACCTGATACTGCAGAACAGGGATCTGCTGGATCGGCTGCAGACCGGGCACGGTGATGCAAGTTTCCTGATCGATTCGGGCCAGGGATTGGAAGATCAGATTCGAGCAATCGTCAGAAAGAACAACCTTGACGCCAACGATGCGATATTGATTGATCCGCTGGGTAATGCCATGATGGCCATCCCTGCGAACCTGGACCCGCGATTGTTTCTGAAAGACCTGAAAAAACTGCTTAAAATTTCCCGCATCGGCTGATCGAAATGAGCAAGGAAAAAAAGTTATGGGGCGGACGGTTTGATGAACCCACCAGTTCGTTGATGGAAAAATATTCACAATCGGTCAACTTCGACTACCGTCTGTATCGTCAGGATATAACCGGCTCAATCGCACATGCACGAATGCTGGCCAAACAGGACATTATCTCCAGCTCGGATTATGAAGAAATAAGGAATGGCCTCGAAGCGATTCGCCTCGAAATAGAGGACGGACAATTCAACTGGTGCGAAAGCCTCGAAGATGTCCATATGAATATCGAATCGGCGCTGACTGCACGAATAGGCCAGGCAGGTAAAAAACTCCATACCGGGCGCAGCAGAAATGATCAGATTGCGACTGACATGCGACTGTATCTGCGCCAGGAAGTTGACCGGATCTGCTACCATCTGACCCGGCTCCAGTACACGCTGGTTGAACTTGCAGACACGGAAGCCGGGACAATCATGCCTGGCTATACTCACATGCAATCCGCTCAACCCGTTACTTTTGGGCATCACGTTCTGGCCTGGAACGAAATGTTCCAGCGGGATTTTGAGCGATTGCGCGAGTGCAGGCGCCGGATCAATGTCTGTCCGCTCGGCAGCGCAGCGCTGGCTGGAACCGGATTTCCGATTGACCGGGAAATGACCGCCCGGGAACTTGGCTTTGACGAAGTTGCGGGCAACTCGCTTGATGCGGTTTCAGACCGGGATTTCATCATTGAATTTCTGGGCCATGGCGCCCTTTTGATGGTACATCTGTCCCGTATTTCCGAAGAGCTGGTGTTATGGTCTTCGGATGCCTTCGGCTTTGTCGATCCAGGTGATCAGTTCTGTACCGGATCGAGCATCATGCCACAAAAGAAAAACCCCGATGTCGCGGAGTTGACCCGGGGCAAGAACGGCAGGGTGATTGGAAACCTGGTGGCATTACTGGTTTTGATGAAAGGACAACCGCTTGCATACAATCGCGATAACCAGGAAGACAAGGAACCCTTATTTGATACTGTCGATACCCTGCTATTGTGCCTTCAGGTTTTTACCGCGATGGTTCCGCAGATCAAAATAAATCGCGATGCGATGCGGCGTGCGGCGTCACGCGGACATGCCACGGCCACTGATCTTGCCGACTACCTGGTCAGCAGGAGCGTACCGTTTCGCGACGCGCATGAGATCGTGGGAAAGATCGTCAGTCATGCCGTAGCTTCCGACCAGCCGCTATCGGCCATAAAACTCGACAAACTGAAGTCATTCTGTAATCTCATAGAGGAGGATGTTTATCAGATACTGACCCTTGAGGGGTCGGTCAATGCGCGCAATCATTTTGGTGGGACCGCTCCTGATCGGGTCAGCGAACAGGTTGTAAAAGCGCGGGAATTACTCGATACAAGAGGGGTTGATAATGAATAAAACACTGATTGCGAGTCTGCTCATTTGTTTGTGGATGACCGCCTGTGGCCAGAAAGGCCCGTTATACCTGCCCCCGGACGAAACCGGGCAGGAACAGGTTTACCAGTCAGTTGAAGTGTCATCGATTGAAGGGTCTGCCGCAGGGTCTGCCGCAACGTCAGTTGATCTGTCCTGACCTGCAATATGGATTACTTTGAGTATCGCAATGGCGTATTGTGCGCCGAGAATGTGGTTGTGGCAAAGATTGCCGAAGAAATCGGCACACCGTGCTATATCTATTCCCGCGCAACCATGGAAAGACACTGGCATGCCTTCAACGATGCATTCGGGAATTATCCCCACCAGATTTGCTACGCAGTAAAAGCGAACGATAATCTGGCAGTTCTCGACCTGCTGGCCCGCCTTGGTTCGGGCTTTGACATCGTATCGGGTGGTGAATTGTTGAAAGTGATCAAGGCGGGAGGAGATCCGGCCAGGGTCATTTTTTCCGGTGTATGCAAACAGGATTGGGAAATCCGTCTGGCGCTCAAATCCGGAGTCAGCCGCTTCAATATCGAATCCCAGGGTGAAGTCGATCACATCAGCAGTATTGCCTGTGAACTCGGTACGGTTGCCGAGATCTCGGTACGGATTAATCCCGATGTCGATCCAAAAACCCACCCCTATATTTCGACCGGTCTTCGCAACAACAAATTCGGGCTATCGCCTGACAAGGCTCTGCCAATCTATCTAACCGCGGCAAAAGACCGGAATCTCAGGATTCACGGTGTAGCCTGCCATATTGGCTCCCAAATCCTCGAACTGTCGCCGTATCGCGATGCCTTGAAACGGGTATTGCATTTCGTTGACCAGTTGTCCGACCACGGCATCACCCTGACGCAGATTGATTTTGGCGGCGGTCTCGGAGTGCGCTACCTGGATGAGCAACCACCCGACCCGGATCAGTACTGGCAAATGATGTTCGATCAGTTACGCCACCGCAAGGATAAAATTCAGATTGCAATCGAACCGGGGCGGGCGATCATGGCGAATGCCGGCATCCTGCTGACCCGGGTGCATTATCTGAAAAAGGGCGAGGTCTCTAATTTTTGTGTGGTCGATGCGGGAATGAATGACCTGATCCGACCTTCCCTGTATCAAGCCTCCCAAAAAATCATTGAAGTTGAGCAGAATCCCGAGACGCAATCTGAAGTTTATGATGTAGTGGGTCCGGTCTGTGAAAGCAGTGATTTTCTTGGCAAGGACCATACTCTGCAAGTCAGGGAAAATGACCTGCTCGCGGTCAGAACCTGTGGAGCCTATTGTTCGGTGATGAGCTCAAATTACAATTCACGTCCCCGCCCGGCGGAAGTCATGGTCGACGGCGATCAATACCACATCATTAAACCAAGAGAAGAGTTGGCAATGCTATACGCAGGGGAACGCCTGCTGCCTTGATCCGTCCATTTGTTCAGAGGTTGGCAATACCGCTCGGTACATGCCCTGTCGGAACATGTTGTCTTGCTGATTCACAATTGCCGTGCTGGTCGTCGAAAAATATATCCGCTTTGAAGGATTTCAGAAACACTGCCTTATCCATACCGCCGAGAAAATAGCTCTCATCGATACGCACATCCCACGCACGCAGGGTTTTGATCACGCGCTCATGGGCAGGGGCCGCCCGCGCAGTTATCAAGGCAGTCCGTATCGGAGACTCATCATGGTTTTGTTGAATCTGTTGCAGGGCAGACAGAAATTTCTTGAAAGGACCGCCAGGCAAGGGATAATTGGCGGCCTGCTTCTCATTTTCAGCGAAAGCGGCCAACCCTTTTTCCTGAAAAACCTGTTCTGCCTCATCAGAGAAAATGACGGCATCGCCATCAAACGCGATTTTCAGTTGGTCGCCATCGGAATTATTCTCATAGTGATCGGCCCGGGAGGGTAAAATGGTAGCTGCCGCATGACCTGCATCGAGCGCCTTTCTTACAGCTTCCTGGTCAGCCGACAGGAATAAATCGGCGCCGAATGCTTCGACATAAGGATAAGCAATACTGCCCCCGGTAAAAGCGGCACGGGTGATATCGAGCCCATAATGCTGAATCGAATTGAATATGCGCAAACCCGTATCCGCACTGTTTCTCGACACCAGGACAATTTCCACATGCGGGGCATTCTTGTCGGTATTCCGGTTCAGAGAAAGAAATTTCCTGACCATCGGAAAAGCGATGCCCGGCTCCAGCTTTTCTGTCTCACGACGGATCTGGTATTTGCAATAAGCGTCAATGCCTTCTTTTTCAAAAACCCGGTGACTCTCGGACAGATCAAACAGTGTCCTTGAAGAAATCGCAATCACCAGGGTTTTTCCAAATGTCTGTGCCATGTCTTTCCTGCCGGCTAATTTTTTCGAATTGCCTGGATAACAGGTTCCGTATCCGGGGCTTTGCGATGCCATGCAAAAAATGATTCCGCTGCCTGTTCGACCAGCATTCCCAAACCATCATGGGCCTGGTCCGCACCCTCGGACAATGCCCACTTCATGAAAACTGTCGGCCAGGAACCATACACCATATCATAGACGATCGTACCCGAATTGATGCAGGCCCCGCTGATTCCCGGCAACGTTCCGGCCAGGCTGGCTGCGGTGCCGTTGATAATCAGATCATAACGTTGCCTGACGCAATCCTCAATACGGCTACTCTCAAGCAGTGTACGGCTACTGTCCACAGTATTGGAGAATGCTTCTACCAGATCACCGGCTTTAGTAAATGTACGATTCACGACCGAGATTGAAGCCGGGCGGCATTCAAGAAGCGGACCAAGAACGCCGCGGACAGCGCCGCCGGCGCCAATTACCAGCAGGTTTTTATTGTGCAGGGAAACCCCGAGATTTTTCTGGAGATCGGTCACCAGTCCTGCCCCATCGGTATTGTCACCATGGATTTTTCCTGACTTTTCGATGCTCAGGGTATTCACGGCCCGGGCGAGGTCCGCTCTTGCTGACAGACTATGCTTCCCCTGACCGCACATATGCCAGGCTTCAACCTTGTAAGGGATGGTAATGTTAAGTCCCGCACCACCGTGGGCGCAGAAATGGCTCACTGCCTGCTCAAAGCCGCCGGTATCCACCTGGATCCGGTCATAGCTGAGCAATATCCCGAATTGCCGGGCGAACAAACCGTGTATCAGCGGCGACAGGCTGTGTGCGACCGGATTTCCTATCACTGCAAAGGCAGAAGATTCTGGTTGGAAGTCGAACAGGTCAGTCATGACAAAGATCAGCGCGGGTGATCGGGACGGTTTGCCGAGTATTCCAGATCCACAAAAAAGACAAAAACCGGCTGAGAACACTCCAGCCGTATTGTACCACTTCCGATATTACTCAAACCCAGCGAAGTGAACGGTTTGAACAGCGTCGGGTCGGTACATCGATACAGACAATCACCATCAACCCTGACCCGGGTTTCTTCCAGCACACCGAGGCTGAATCCGCCATGACGGCAGAAGCTCCATCGTCCGGCGGAATAGACAACCACCTTGTCATCGAACCGCGCCCGCACCGGTGCGGCTGTTGTCAAAAACCGGTGCACCTCGCCAAAATTGAATAATTCATGATCCCGTCGTCCGCCCAGAAACCCAAGCAGATGAATATCTGAAAATCCTTGCGGGATATTGTCCAGGGCAAAAGCCAGATCAGAAAAATCCTTGTCCGGGTTCAATAATACATCCAGTTCACCATCGAAAGAATCACCATCACCGACGGCAATACCATGACTGGATTTTCGGCAACGGGTACCGCCATCGACAAATATGACCGGCTCTTCCAACGGCGTCGATGGATCACAAAATGGTCCGACCAGGGTTAATAATTTTTCACCTTCGAATCGGCCAAGGTAACGCTTGATGGACATGGACGACATGGTTCTGAATGCCAGTGAAGAACTGCACACGCGCACGATTGCGCTTAACCCAGTCCTTCTTCTACTGCAATCACGGCGGCTTCGACCCTGGAATGGACATTGAGTTTCCTGAGAATGGATTTGACGTGCAACTTGACAGTGCCATCAGTGATGCCGAGGTCTCTGGCAATAATTTTGTTGCTCCACCCTTTAGTTATATCCTTCAGTACATCCATCTCTCTTGAAGTCAATACATCACGGACCGACTGAAAGGTGGGTGAATTACTGGTGGTCACCTCTTTTTGGACTGCACTGGCCAATACCCCGGTCAGGTCAGGAGCAACGACGGTTTCTCCATCCAGTACATTTCTCAATGATTTGACCAGATCATCCGGATCCATATCCTTCAGCAGATAACCCTGTGCACCGAGCCGCAGGGATTCAATCAGATCCTTTTCTTCGCTGGAGGTTGACAACATGACAACAGGGGTTTTGATCCGCGCCTGTCGCAGCCAATGCAGAACTTCGAGCCCGCTCATATCCGGCATTCTCAAGTCAAGCAGAATGATTTCAAACTCTTCCGTGGCCAGCAATTCTATCCCTGTCCCTCCATCTCCGGCCTCAAACACATCAATTTTTCTTCGCTCCAGCAGGCTTTTCAATCCGGCCCGGAATAACATGTGGTCATCAATTACAAGCAATTTCATCGGAATTGTCCCTGTTCAGGAAATACAAGGCGAATTCGGGTGCCTTCTCCGGGAACACTGTCAATACCGAGTTCGCCGCCAATTCGGGCAGCTCGTTCACGCATTACCTTCAAACCGAAATGCTCGTTCTTGCCGTCCGGCAACATTTCCTGATCAAAACCGATGCCATCATCTTCGACCAGCAGATGATGGCATTCCGATTCGAAATACAGCATCACGCGAATCATGTGCGCCTTGGCATGCTTGCGAATATTCGCCATTGCTTCCTGGACGATCCTGACCACCTGGGTGACCACGACGGGTGGAAAATCAGGCTCTCCAAGCCGGTTCTGAAAAACCGCATTCAGGCCTGTCTCATTCCGGAATTTGCGAATGATGCCTTCGATGGCCGGGATGAAACTGTCTTCCTCTATCGGTGCACGGAATCGGCTGATCAGCGCACGCAACTCGGTATTTGCGATCTCCACGTTATCTTCCACCACTTCCAGCAGTTCGTAGATTTCACACTCATCCCCGCCTTGAATCGCATGATCGAGATTACGAATGTAGTAACGAACACTGGCCAGTGTCTGGGCCAGGGAATCATGCAACTCATGGGCAAGATCGGTCCTTTCCAGCATACGGGACTGTTGAATTGATTGTTCCTGATCCGAAAGCATGATTAATGATCGCTGGTCAATCTCTGGGTTCAAGTGAATTATACTGTGATTTGATGATTGATAAAGACAGCATCAGGTTTTGCATTGTCTTACAAAATCTACAAACCTCGATACCCAGTCTACACCACCCGTCGATCGCAAATGGGAATAACCTGCCAGAACGTTTTTGCAAACCATGCCGTCACGCTTCCCATCCAGTCCCCATCCGCGCTTGACCTCAAAAGCAAAATGATCGATGTCTCCGGTTATTTCAACTCTGGAATAGTGAAACTCATGGGCATGAATGGTCTCATCCGCCGCCACCAGCCCCCCCCAGATCGAATCACCGGTTTCACGCAATTTGACATATCCACGGCCCACAGGCCTGTCCTCCATCACCACATTAACCGGCAACGCGCCGACCATGCCCACCTGCCTGCCATTCCATCGTATTGAATTTGCCAGATACATCAGCCCGCCGCATTCAGCATAGACCGGACCGTCGGCATTGATGAATTCGAGTACTGATTGCCGCATGGCTGAATTACTGCTGAGTTCGTCCAGATAAATTTCCGGGAAACCACCGCCAATAAACAAGCCATCAAGTCCCTCGGGTATGCCATCATCTTCTATTGTACTGAAATGGACAATTTCGGCGCCATTGTCTGAAAATGCCTGGAGATCATCCGCATAGTAAAAACCGAATGCAGGATCTTTCGGCACGCCGATGCACACATCGGTTACCTTGTGCCCGGACATCACACTTTTGGCTGCCTTTTCATGCTCTGCCCGTCGAGGTCCTGATTTGTCCGGAACAAGAAGATCAACATCCACACTGTCTTCAATAACATCCCTGATCGCCTCAATCCTGACCTCTGTCCGGTCGACCTCGTTACTGGGCGTAAGTCCGAGATGCCTTTCATCGATCAACAAGCGGTCATCGTTCGGTATCGAGCCGATTACTTGAAAATCGGTATACGTCTCGATGTTCGCTCTCAGTTTTTGTTCGTGCCTGGAGCCAGCAACCCTGTTCAGGATAACGCCCTTGAAGTGTATATCCGGATCAAACTGCTGGTATCCGAGGAGCAACGGCGCAATACCGCGGGTGATTCCCCGGGTATCAAGCGCCAATACTACGGGCAACGCCAACAGTTTCGCCAGCGCAGCGTTGCTGTCATGCCCGTCAATCGAAACACCATCATACAGCCCCTTGTTGCCCTCGATGACAACCATGTCTGAACCACTGGATCGACGCGAAAAAAACCGGACTATCTGCTCGGGACTCTGCGTATTGAAATCCAGGTTATAACAGTGGGTTCCGGCAGCCTGGCTCAACCACAACGGGTCTATGTAATCAGGCCCTTTCTTGAATGGCTGAACCTTTCTGTTGCGCGCGACAAGAGCAGCGCAAATGCCGATTGACACAATCGTTTTGCCGGAAGACTTTCGGGCAGCGGAAAGATAGAAGCCAGGCATGTGTTGATCTGGCGTTGCCATCAGGGGCTAATCGGGAGATGGGCTGTTTTCAGGTAAAAAGGGCAAAACCCGGATCACCAGCAAACTTGCAGCAATTGCAAGCGACATTCCGCCCAGGCCAAGCGACAGTTCAGCAAATGAAGGGCAATAACCTGCAATAGCGCCATCATAAAAACTGCTTGAAATTTCCTTGTTCTGAAAAAGCACAGAAGGATACGCCTGCCCACCGATAATGATCACGTAAAGATGGACCAGGCCGCCCAGGATGTGCAGGACACAAGCGGACAGTATTCGGCTTGAAGCGGCGCCGCCCGTACCCGAAAGCAGCAAAATCGGCGCCAGCATACCGAGCACGATAGACCCTGCCCAGAACAATGCAGTCAACAGACCGCCGTCAAGCAAAATGAACCGCTCGTAATCCCGGGTCGCCGTGTCCCAGGCTTTTGTGATGTGAAAAATCATTGTGATCAGCAAGACCGAACAGATAAATATTATCAGCAGCTTCCGTAATTTCAGGAGCAAGTCTGAATCACCGGTAAAAACGGGTTGCCTCAAGGCAAACAGGTAAGTTACGAAAAATGCGGCGCCGAAACTCAATGACATGGCAATGAACAAGGGGGCCAGGATGACGGTATCATAGGCTTGACGGGCGATGATCACCCCGAAGATTGATCCAGTCCCGGTGGTCAGAATGATTCGCCAGACAAAGGCGACCCGACCCACCGGGTTTACTTTTTGCGCCATCTTCGGCTCGAACATCATCCACAGATAGACCGCGACAACCAGCACAAACCCGGTATAGAGAAAAATGTTCCAGGCAAAAATTGATTTGAAGTTGTAGTGGGTCATGGCAATGATCAGGCGATCAGGCCGACCGAGGTCGAGTACCAGCACCATCAGGCCTCCAGCCAGCAAGGTAATCGCAAGCAGTCCTGACAATCTTGCCCATGCCTTGTATGCGGGTTTCCCAAATACGGATGACAGCGATGCGATGTTCAGGACACCCGATGCGGTGACGATCAGGAAAATCGCAAAAACATGCGGCAACCCCCAGACAATCTGATTGTTCATACCGGTCACCCAGTGACCATGATGTTCCATGAACCATGCAAAATACAAACCGTTCAAGGTGAGGATCGCAAAACCGACCAGCAACATCCAGTACAGCCTGCAATTATATGCCAGAGGGGTATAAGTGATCCGCTTCATCAAGCTCAGGTGGCGGCCCAGGGGTCCAGGTCAAACGCCATGGTAACGCACCCCGGTATTGAGGTTGAGGTCTGCACGAATCTGCACAGAGGTTTTTTCCCGTAGTTGCCTGGACAACTCGCTGTCCGGGTCATTCATATCACCAAACACCAGGGCCTTGTGACCGTTGGCGTCACAGGCTTCAACGCAGGCTGGGGTTCCACCGCGATCCACCCGATGAGTGCAAAAATTGCAGGACTCCACCGTACCCTTGCCACGGGGGGTGGTTGGTACCTGATCGGTCAGATTTTCGTGAATGAACGAACGCGCTTTGTAGGGACAGGCCAACATGCAATAGCGACAGCCAATGCAAGTGTGTTTATCCACCAGCACGACCCCATCCTCTCTTCGAAAAGATGCCCCGGTCGGGCAGACATCGACACACGGCGCGGTTTCACAATGCTGGCACATCAACGGCAGTGAAGTAGTGTGCCCGGTGGATTTATCTTTCAGATCAACGACACGAATATACTGTGCATCGGTCTGAGGGCGGCCTTTGCCGGTCAGTCCGTGTTCCGTATTGCAGGCATCGACACAGTCGGTACAACCATCCGCGCACCGGGTTGCATCCACCAGCATGCCCCATCGGACAAGCTGGTCGCTTGCTTCGGTCTTCGTAGCCGCCATCGCAAGGTCAACCAGCTTTATTCCTGATACCAGACCGGCAAGTAAGATACCGGACTGTTTCAGGACTGTCCTGCGCGAGTGGGTGGGCTTGCTCAAATTACTCATTTATTGGAAGTCGTCCGTACAGGAGTGGCGGCATGACATTGAAAGCAGTCCATCTTTACTGCCGTATAGGAATGGCATTCCTGACAAAACTGGCCGGGAGCATTGATCGGAATGTATTCCCCCCCGGCATCTTTTTGGGTATGACAGGACAGACACCCGATCAGGCTGTGTTCGGCATCACGCTCACCAAAATACATGGTTTGATCACGCTGGTGGAAAAGCATCTCCATGTGGTTCCGTCGCATCTCTTCAACCGGCGCAACACAGCTATCACCCTTGACCGCCTTCGGGAGATTCAGAACTGACTGCGGCAGTTGATCATAAGACCGGGATGAGTGAGAAAGGCCGATCATGCCGGATATCAAAACCAGTCCTGTCATTCGAAAGAAAAATATCATGATCAGTCCACTGCCCTGATCTTATTTTCCGAGACCCATGTCAATATATCCAGAAGGGCAGACATCGGCACAGATGTGACAGCCAATGCATTTGCTGTAGTCGGTATCGACATAACGACCGAGCGTGGCTTTGTCTTTCTTGACGCGGAAAACAGCTATTTGCGGGCAGTAGATCACACAATTATCGCACTCAAAACACATGCCGCAACTCATACATCGGTTCGACTCCGCCACTGCCTGTTCTTCACTCAGGATCATGTGACGTTCCTCGAAGTGACCCAGGACCTGATCCGCATCGGGCACCACCGAGGTCCGTTTATTTCGTTCCTCAGGCTTGAAGTGGGCAAGAAACAATTCGTCTGATGGAATGATTTCATTGGCGGAACGATCCTCGTAATTATGTACCGCAAATCCGGCGCTGTCGGTACCATGCACCTGGCTTTTGTCGTATTCACTCACCTCCAGGCCCTGCTCGTTCAATTTGTTCAGCAAATTGAAGTGATGTACATCCACCCTGGGGCGCCTTGATGGGTCGTTCCCTGCCATATAACCGATTGCGCTGGTCGCAGCGATGGAGGCTTGACCGATCGCAGTGGTCAACAAATGGGGACGAACAATATCTCCCGCAACAAAATGTCCTGGCCGGTCAGGCACCCGGAAACCAGGATCGGCATTGATCAGGTTTCGCTGGTTACCCAGATCCTCGATACCTTCGAGATCACCGCCCTGTCCGATTGCAGAGACGAGCAAATCCGCTTCCAACTCGAATTCCGTACCCTCGACAGCCACAGGCGTACCTTTATTGTCCATTTCGCACTGCGCCATCTTCAGTCCAACTGCTCTGCCAGTGTCACCAATCAGAATTTCAACCGGCATCACGCCATCAATGATATTGACACCTTCCGTAGTGGCGTCTTCCACCTCGATTTCCGATGCTGTCATATTCTGGCGCTTGAACAACGCGGTCAGGGTCACATCGCAACCCTGTCTGCGTGCAACCATCGCCGCATCATGGGCCGTGTACCCGCCAATGACTTCCTCCGGACGATCCTTCTGGTTGATATTCACTATCTTGCCCAATCGACGAGCCACCGAAACCACGTCGATCGAAGTATCGCCGCCACCGACGCAGACCACCTTTTCAGCCGTGACCTTCATGTGGCCTTTATTGAAAGCCTCCAGGAAGGCAACGCCACTGACACAATTCGGTGCGTCATCCCAGCCTTCAAGAGGCAAACCGTTGCCGCTTTGGCAGCCAATCGCCCAGATGATTGCATCATAGTCACTTTCGAGTTGCTGCACAGTGATGTCAGTACCCACCCGGGTATTCAATCTGACCTCGATACCGTCGAGATCCAGTATCCGCTGAATCTCATGATCAAGTACGCTCCTTGGCGTTCGATATCCCGGAATCCCGTAACGGAACATACCACCAAGCTCCGCCTGCCTCTCGATAATCACCGAGCCATAGCCTTTTCGCCTTAACTGATAAGCTGCGGCCAGCCCGGCCGGCCCGCCGCCGATGACGGCAACACGTTGTTGATTGAGAGGCGGCGCAGTCTCAAACCTGAAGTTTTCATCAAAAGCGGTATCACCAATATATTGTTCGACTGCATTGATGCCGACAAAGTCATCCACATTATTGCGGTTACAGCCCGCTTCACAAGGGGCGGGACATACCCGGCCCATCATCGAGGGGAATGGATTGGCATCGGTTGAGCGGCGAAATGCATACTCTTGCCAACTCATATCGCCCGGCGGCTTTTCAATACCACGGATAATCTGCAACCACCCCCGAATATCCTCGCCCGAAGGACAACTGCCCTGGCACGGCGGCGTGCGATTGACGTAAGTGGGGCATTTATGGGAGGTGTCTTCATTAAAGATATCGTCCTGATAGTTTGCCCACTTGAATGCGCCCTCCCTGAATTTCCTGAAGGTTGGCTTTTTTTCCTGCTCTGTTGCTTTTGACATTTCAGCTTCCGGACTTATATAACATCATCATTTTCTAGTGCTCGGTCTGCATGATCAGCGCATCACCAACCAGTTGGTGCACACTGACCACCATATCCATGCCCATGCCGTACATCGGCAGAACCTTTGTGAACTGGCTTTTGCATATTGCGCAGATCGCAGCCATGTGGGTGACACCGTGATCTTCAATCACCTGTTGCAACGCCTGAACCCTTGGCATCGCGCCCTTTACCCTGAGTTCCAGCAGATCATCGGTCAGCAGTCCGCCCCCTCCACCACAGCAAAAGGTATTCTCACGAATCGTATCCGGCGCCATTTCTACAAAATGGCGACTGCATGCCTTGATAATCTGCCGCGGTATAATGAACTGTCCACCCGGCATGCTGCCCATACGTGATCCCCGCGAAACATTGCAGGAGTCATGGAATGTGATCACCTTGTCATCATGCACTTCAGGATCAAACTTCAAAGCGCCCTGTTGAATCAGATCATGGGTAAGCTCACAGATATGTTGCGGCACAGGATAGCTCTGATCGAGAAAATCAAAAGGTCCGATCAGGCTGTTCCAGAAACTGTAGGCTACGCGCCAGGCATGACCGCACTCACCCACCACAATGCGTTTTACACCGAGTTCCAGGGCTGCAGTACGCACCCGGTTTGCCACTTTTTGCATGTGTTCATAGGAGCCGGTAAAGACTCCGAAGTTGGCTGCTTCGGATGCATAGGAACTGACTGTCCAGCTGATTCCGGCCCGGTGAAAAACCTTGGCGTAGCCGATCAACCCGTCAATATGCGGTTCGGCGAAAAAATCGGCGCTCGGCGTAACCAGCAATACCTCTGCGCCTTCCTGGTCTACAGGCAATCTGACTGTAACCCCGGTATCCTCTTCAATGTCTTCTTCCAGTCCTTCCAGCGTATCCACCAATGCCGGTTCAGGCAGTCCCAGGTTGTTACCGATCCTGTGGACCTTGGCAATGATTTCATTGCTGTATTTTTGCCCTACCCCGATATGGGCAAGGATTTCCCTCGCCGCCATCGTCACTTCAGCGGTATCGATACCGATTGGACAAAACCCGGAACAGCGTCGACATTCCGAACACTGATAGAAATAGCGATACCAGTCCCTGATCACATCTTCGGTCAAATCCACTGCCCCTACCAACTTCGGGAAATACCTGCCGGCAAAGGTAAAATAACGCCTGTACACCGCCCGCATCAAATCCTGACGGGCCACCGGCATATTCTTCGGGTCTGCGGTGCCAAGGTAGTAATGGCATTTATCGGTGCAGGCTCCACACTTGACACAGGTATCCATGAATACTCTCAGGGAACGGAACCTGTCGAGTAATTCCCCCATTTTTTCGATCGCTTTATCGTGCCAGTCGGGAACCAGTTCACCCGGATAACCAAGCGGTTCCTGAAATTCCGGTTTAGCCACAAAAGGCTGACTGTGTTTCATCGCGCCATTGACCAGCACTGGAATCTCCGGATATTCCTTCAGTTCTGGAATCTGGAAATCTGTTTTCATGCCCTGATTCTCATATCATGATTGTCCTGATCTTTATATATCGGTCGCACACATCAATTTCCGGGCGAAGAGTCTGCCCACTTTGCAACATGGCGTCGTTCTCTTGGATTGTCGACCTGGTTGCGGGTCGGGCTGAAAAACAGGCCTGGCGCATGCAGCAATTTACTGATCGGGAAAATCAACATCAGGATGATGACCAGCGCCAGATGAATCAGCAAGCCTGTGTCAGCTGGCAATTGCTGCCAATCGAATACGACCAGGCCGGAGATAAAGGCTTTCAACTGGACAATGTCACTGTGAAAAACATGTTTCACCAATAGTCCACTGACACCCGTGGCGATAATCAGCAGCAGCATCAGGTAATCGGATGGAGCAGAAATATAACGAATACGGTCCACACCGATCCGGCGAACCAGTAATCCCAGTAACCCGAAAATCATGACCCAGCCCATATAAACGCCGATATCTGCAGTCAGTACAGCCACCCCCCAGACCGGTTCGGTGAAATACCGCAAATGGCGGATAGCCACGACCAGCAGACCAAAATGAAACAACCACCCGAATAACCAGCTCCACTTGCTGCCCTTGAACAGACTCTCGAAGAAAACGATCTCACGAATCAGACGGGCAAATACACCTGTTCTGGTGACCGGCGCCGGGGTTGTCGGAATTTTAAGCGGCGCCGGAGTGCGTGAATACTGAATGATCTTGCAACTTGTACCAATCACCAGCACCGCTGTGGCGATATAGAACATCACTGCATAGATGACCGTTATTGCCGACATTGTCACGCACAGGACTGCGCAGGGAACTGACTAGACGCAGCCTGTTGGCTTTGGCAGTCCGGCATATTTACAGGCCTGTTTGGCCGGCCCATAAGGAAACAGTTGATACAGATATTTGCTGTTGCCCTTATCTTTTCCCAGTGTTCTGCCAATCGACTTGGTCAACACCCGGACTGCAGGAGCGATTTGATATTCTTCGTAATAATTACGCAGAAAATTGATCACCTCCCAGTGATGTTCACCCAGGTCGCAATCATCCAGTTTGGCCATCTGGTCCGCTATCTCGGGACTCCAGTCAGACAGATTTGCGAGGTAGCCCTCCTCATCAGTGTCGTAACTGCGCCCACCAAGTTCTATACCCATTTTATTTCTCCGGTCAAATATTAAATCAGATGTTATAGTTGATACACTACAGCCGAATATGCGTAGAAGAATTCAGGCTCCTGCGCGATCCACGCCAGTGATCGATGTGGTATTTGGTGAATGGCAGGCCGGTACGCTCGAAAAACCGTGGCCAGCCGATTCGATCAATCCAGTCGTTCATCCGCTCCCAGTCTTTCGCATCTTCCTTGTAAGTCCTTAAAATCTGTTTCACGATTGCTGTCGCTTCCGGCCAACGCGGCGGATTGTTCGGAACGCCGGCAGCCACCAGTTTCTGGAAGCTCGGTTTTGATCTGGCATTCGAATGGTTGCCGCCAACCCAGATCGCAAGCTTGGTATGTTCAGGGTCATTGATCTGCATCGGCGGACAAGGCGGATAACACGCGCCACAGCAGATGCATTTTTTCTCATCCACTTCGAGGGTCGGTTTGCCGTTCACCACCGCCGGACGGATCGCCGCCACCGGACAGCGGGCCACTACCGAAGGGCGCTCGCAGACATTGGATACCAGGTCGTGATTGATTTTCGGTGGCTTGGTGTGTTGGATATTGATTGCTATGTCACCCTGACCTCCACAGTTTACCTGGCAGCAGGAGGTGGTCATGTGTACCCGATTCGGCATTTCGCAATTCTTGAACTCGTCGATCAATTCATCCATCATCGCTTTCACCACACCCGAGGCATCGGTGCCCGGAATATCGCAATGCAGCCAGCCCTGGGTATGCGAGATCATGGCCAGGGAGTTCGCGGTTCCGCCGACGACAAAGCCTGTTTTTTCCAGCGCATCGATCAGCGGTTCCACCTTCGCTTCGTCATCGACGAAATATTCGATGTTGGAGCGGATGGTAAATCGCAGATGCCCATCGGCAAACTCGTCACCGATTTCACAAAGCTTTCGCAGCGTATAGACATCCAGAATTCGCTGGGTACCCGCTTTAACCGTCCATACCTGCTCACCGCTCTTGGCTGCATGTCTGAGTACGCCGGGTCGTGGATGGTCATGCCATTGCCATTGTCCGTAGTTGCGTATCATCACCGGATGCATATACTGAAACCCGTCGGGACAACCCGATTCGATGGGCATTCTCATTTCTCTTGCCATTGTTCTGCCTCCCGATATCTAGTTTGTCTGAGCTGCCGCACGTTTCTCCGCACGCTTCCTGAACCATGCTTTCGCTTCATCATCCCAACCATCGGTTCTGACGTAGGAACTCTCCCTTGGATGGGCAATCATGTTCGGATCGACATCAACACCGATGCCTTCAAGAAAATTGACCAGACCGATCCGCTCGATCATTTCACCACAGCGCTCATGTTCCAGGCCATTCTCCGCCCAGAACTCGATGGTTTCTTCCGCCAGTTCAACAATCCGCTCGTAATCTTCCTCGCTTTCCATTTTCATGAATGGAACAATGACGGTTCCCATCAGATCGCCGATTTTAAGCGTCCGCTTGCCACCGATCAGGACGGTAACCCCTCTGTCTACGCCGGGGCTTAGAGCCTTGGGCACCACATTGAGACAATGCATGCATTTGACACAATCCGCATTTTCGATTTCCAGTGTGTCATCATCCTTCAGGGAAAGGCACGAGGTCGGGCATCGGGTAATAATGTTGTCGATCACATGCTGGCGGCCCTTCTCTTCAACATATTTCTTCCATTCCGGCATGTCGACCCTGATATCATCCCGCCACGTTCCGATCACCGCAAAGTCAGCGCGTTCTATCGCATTGGTGCAATCATTCGGACAACCGGAAATCTTGAATTTGAATTTATAGGGCAGCGCTGGTCGGTGCACGTCATCGGTAAAGTTGTTGACCAGGGTTCTGTGCAACTTCTGCTCATTGGCGCACGACTGTTCACATCGCGCCGCGCCGACACAGGACATCGCGGTTCGAACACATGGACCGGCGCCACCGAGATCGAATCCGTATTCGTTTATTTCATCAAAGAAATGCTGCGTATTTTCAGTTGAAGCCCCGATGAACATGATGTTTCCGGTTTGACCATGGAAAGTCACCAGTCCGGAACCCCATTTTTCCCAACTGTCCGCAAGCTCGCGCAGAATATCCGTTGTGTAATGATTGCCGGCCGGCGGCTGCACCCGAAGCGTGTGAAACTCTCTGGATTTCGGGAATTGATCGCCGACTTCAGAGAACCTTGGAATAATTCCACTGCCATAACCATAGACACTGACGGTGCCGCCTTTCCAGTAACCCTTTCTGGTCTCGTAGGAATGTTCAAGTTGCCCCAACAGATCATTGGCTACGCCGTTGACGCGCTCATCCTCATGATCGTTACGAAGTTTTTTGATGCCGGATACAAAACTCGGCCAGGGGCCATTCTCCAGTTCATCGAGCATTGGAGTATCATGGACAGAAACTTCTACGGCAGTTTCTTCGCCAGATTCCTCCATGGATTCAACTGTCTCGGATTGATCGATTTCGTCAGTCATATTCGCACCTCGTCTCAGCAGTTCGGTTGCAATACAGGATTTTCAGCAATCCTGCCATTACCAGAGCCTATTCTATGACGGTATCAAAGAATAAAACACTGCCCGATTGTTCTAATTACACTATCCCTTCCGGGATATGCGACACAGGCTCAACCCTCGTTATTCCCACCCTCGACTCGTCATTCCCGCGGAAGCGGGAATCCACCTCGCCTTCAAATTCCGTCACCCTGCCCCTGGCTGGAGAACAGATTCCGGATTTACAGGATGAACGCGAGATAGATCCCGAAACCGAATTTAACCAGTTTGATCGTCCAGGCGATGACGAAGCCAAGACCCAGGCTCAACGCCGCGACCGTGTAGATCCTGAATAGTTGCGAGAAATCGAACGAAACAGGCGTGACGTGACCATGACCGAAAACCTGAAAAGTCATACTGACAACCTTGAAGTATATCCGCATCATTACAGCAGCTCCGTCCACGGATTGACTGCCACAGCGCCGATCCAGGGGATGACCCGTCCTTGGAAAACACAATAATATGTACCCGGATATTCGATTCTTAACTGACGGACGCTCATATTGTGTAATATTTGTCGTAATATAAACTGATCGATATTATAAAAGATTTAATCCCCTGAATCAGCGTATCGTACTTACAGGGGTTAAACTAACGGCCTGAGGAAAATTCAACCCACGATGGAAACAACAGACAGCATTATTGAGTTCTGGTTTGGCAGCCATACTTCAAACCGGGAAATCAATGAACAGAAAAAATCAATCTGGTGGTCGAAAAACGAACAGACAGACCAGCAGATCACGGAGCGATTCGAAATTATTTCGACTGAGGTATATCGAGGTGATCTGGTAGAAATGCAGCGCTCCGCCCGTGGACTTCTGGCCTCGATTATCTGCCTCGACCAGTTCCCGAGAAACATGTACCGGGGTACCGCCAGATCCTTTGCCTGTGATCCAGCCGCGCTCGGTTTTGCGATTGAAATGGTCGACAAAGCCTGGGACCAGACGCTGCTGCCTGTCTATCGGGTGTTTGCCTGGTTGCCATTCGAGCATAGCGAGGATCTCGCCATGCAGCACAAATCAGTGATGCTGTACGACAATCTGCGCAATTCGGTGGAAGAGGACGAGCGGGAAATGTTCAATGAATATTATCAATTCGCCTACCGGCATTTCGAGATTATCGACCGGTTCGGACGTTATCCGCATCGCAATCAGATCCTGGGCCGGGAATCCACCGCCGAAGAGTTGGATTTCCTGAGCCAGCCCGGATCTTCTTTTTGATGGTTCCGGACCGGACATGCTGTCACAGCAATGCAATCCATTTGACCTCGGAAACCACGCGGCTTACCGGCGCTGGCGGGACCGGAAACTTGCCCGCCATATGACCGATGCGCCAGCGCTGATGACCCGGATCGCAGACCCCGGGAGTATTTCAGCCAGCGAACGACAGTCATTGCAAGCGTCCTGTGACAGCAATAATTTCTGCTTTTACCACAGTGACGCCATAATGACCCGAAGCTGCGTATTGGAGCTTGGCGCCTGCATGGGATTGAAACATGTCGTCTCCAATCTCTATGCGGATGATCAGGGCGTCAGTGAAGTCCGGGTGAGCCGGGATCACAGGCAACAAAAATTTATTCCCTATACCGACAGGCCATTGAACTGGCACACGGATGGTTATTACCAGGCTGCCGGAGACGGCGATGACACGGGCGGCCTGATTCAGTCATTCATTCTGCATTGCGTCGAATCAGCGCCGAGCGGTGGAGAGAACCAATTGCTGGATCACGAAATTGCCTATATCCTGCTCCGGGATCAAAATCCCGATTATATTGCGGCGCTGATGAACCCCGAAGCGATGACCATTCCGGCCAATCGAATCGACAACCGGAGCATTCGGGAAAGCGTCACCGGCCCGGTTTTTACAGTCACGATCAGCGGCCAACTGTGGATGCGGTATACTGCCCGTACCCGATCTGTCCTGTGGCGCGCTGATCCGGTTCTCAGTGAGGCACGGGCGGCTCTGACCGATTTACTGGAGAATTCCGGATTAATCATCAAACATACCCTGTCCCCGGGCCAGGGACTGATATGTAATAATGTCCTGCACAACAGAACATCATTCAAACAGTGCGGACAACAAGACCGGTTGCTTTATCGCGTTCGCTATCTTGATCGGGTCGACATCGGGTCGACACGCATATCCCGATAACCCCTGTTCATACCGATAACCACAACAATGCCTCCAAAACCCAGATTTGACTTCGGCGCTGAAACCGGCGCAGATACGGTCGTCTCAATTGCTGCTATCCAGTCCCGGCTGACCCTGCTCGAAACCCGCCTGGATGAACAACGATCAACGGCTGAACCGGACCCTGTATTGATTGCGCAGCTCGACAAGGATGCCGCCTGGCTGTTGCTCGAACTGGGACAGCACAATCGGGCATGGCAAAGAGCGAGGGCGCAATTCGACCCGCTTTTCGCTGCCCGCGACTGGCCGGCAGTGATTGATTTATGCGATCTCCTGTTCCAGTGTAATCATGCTGACAGTCTGGCCGCACTGGGCCAGGGGGTCTGGCTCGCGGTTACTTTTCCGGTTAATCCGAAAATCACCATCGACATGCTGCAGCATGTTATCGATGAAACCGCTGACGATGCCGATGGCGCCGCCGTGGCGGCGGCTACCGCAGTCTATGTCCATGATTTGCGCAAGGAACAGATCGAAGATGCCGGGTTGTATGTCGATGCCATGCAGTTACTGACCACGGTTGGCCGCCGCCATGCCGATGCCCATGATCAGGCCGCCTTCGATCGATGGATTGAAAGGATGGAACTGGACAACCCGGAAAAATTCCTGGGTAGACTGCGTAATGTGATTGACGTGCTGGTACAGGACCAATGGTGGTTCGACCGGGATCAGGTGCAGGCCGGACTGCCGGACGACGGCTGACGGAAGTCAGAACAGGATTCGATCGAAAGACCAAGGCAGGCAAAGGAATACTGCGGAAGTGGGAAATGGAAATAATGTTTTCTCTGCTCAGGATGGTACAGAAATTGTCCTTCTAAAAAATGGGATTTCAAGTTATAGTTTTCACGTTACACTTATTTATACAAACATAATTGCGGAGAATCATAATGAAAGTATCAGGTATCAGGCCATTGACAGCTTTTTTATCGGCCATTTGTTTTATATTGACGACAAGCTCCGCCATGGCGGCGGACAGCAGTGAACCGATCAAAATACCGATCAAGAACTGGTCCAGTCAGGTCGTAATGGCGCACGTGATCGGCGGCATATTCGAAAGCATGGGAAACAATGTCGAATATGTTCCTGTAGACAATCAGGCCAGCTTCGAGGCAGTTCGCGCCGGCGATCTCTCAATCGTACACGAAGTCTGGCAATCCACGATGCAAAATGCCTATTACAGTGCCATGGAGAAAGGTGGTTTGATCGACATGGGTACCCACGCTGCGGAAACTCTGGAAGAGATGGGAGTGCCCAATTGGGTCATCGAAAAGGACCTTTGTCCGGGTCTGCCAAACTGGGAGGCTCTGAAGGACTGTCACGAAAACTTCGCCACACCGGATTCCGATGGCAAGGGCCGTTGGCTGGAAGGCCCGCAAAGCTGGCATGGCGATGTGATGCCGAACCGTGTCAAGGGCCTGGGTCTGGATGACAAGTGGGTTGTAAAGTTCGCTGGCGCCGCAGATTCGCTCTGGACGGAGCTCAAGGCCGCTGAGAAAGAGGGTCGCGGAACCATTATCTTCAACTGGACGCCCAACTTTACGGATGCTTCGGGATTTACCTTCATCGAATTTCCGCCGTACTATGACGGTTGCAGAATTGCGGATGGTGGCGACCTGAGCACGACCGGCTGCGGTTCTCCGGTAGGCTGGCTGAAAAAAGGCGCCAACTATCGATTAGCGAAGTCGCACCCCCGGGCGTACACGACATTTTCCAAATTGTCGTTCACCACTCCACAGATCGGTTCGATGGCTGCATTGGTCGATGTCGATGGCATGACTCATGCAGACGCGGCTGTCAAATGGCTGGCGGACAATGAGGAAGTCTGGAAGCCCTGGACCGTATCTATACTCGGAGCAAGCAATTGACGATGCCAGCCCTGTAAACTGCGGAGGCCTTACACCGTCTCCCCGGATTCCCCCCCTTTGCAGGGGGGAATCTGTTTATGGGTCCCAAAATCCACAAATCGGACAGAAAATAGGGTACGCTATCCGTATCACTATGGGCAAACCATAATTTCTGACATGTCATCTCAAGAAGAATCTGCCGGAAAAAAACAGGCCATTATCCGATGTGAATCCGTCTACAAGATATTTGGCAATAACGCTAAGAGTATGCTCCGGGAATCTGATGGCGTTGTAGACTCCAAACGGTTCATGGAGGCGGGACTGATCGTCGGGGTCAATGACGTCTCCCTGGATGTGATCAAGGGGGAAATCCTGGTGATCATGGGCTTGTCCGGATCTGGAAAGTCGACCCTGCTTCGCTGCATATCAAGATTGACGGATGCCACTTCCGGAAGGATTTTTATCGAGGGGCAGGACATCCTGACAATGAATCACAAGCAACTCGTCGAGTTGCGACGAAACAGGATGGGCATGGTCTTTCAGAATTTCGGGCTGTTGCCGCACAAGACCGTTCTTGAGAATATCGCGTTTCCATTGCAGGTGAAGGGAATCAGTACCCGGAATAGTGTCCAAAGGGCCATGGAAATGGTTCACCTGGTTGGCCTTGAGGGGCGTGAGAATTATTTTCCCCGGGAATTGTCCGGTGGTCAGCAGCAAAGGGTGGGTATCGCTCGTTCCCTGGCTGTCGAGCCTGATATATGGTTTCTGGATGAGCCGTTCTCCGCACTGGATCCACTGATCCGAAAGGAAATGCAGGATGAATTCCTGCGTTTGCAGGGGGTTTTGGGCAAGACCATTCTGTTTGTTACCCATGATTTTGACGAGGCCCTGCGTCTGGCCGACCGGATAGCCATCATGAAAGACGGAGTGGTTGAGCAACTGGACACGCCTTCCAATATCGTACTGAATCCAGCAACCGAATATGTGCGCAAGTTCACAGAGGACGTACCGCGGGAAAAGGTGCTGAGAGTGCACTCCGTAATGGAGCCTGAGACTGCTGCGGAAGTATTCGGCGATCTCAAGGTTCCCGTAGATGCCGTGATTGAATCCGTCGCGGAGAAAATCCTTGGACAGGAAAAGCCGGTGGCGGTCGTGAATTCGAATGGCGAAGTCGTGGGGACTCTGTATGCCTCTCACGTACTCAAGGTGTTGTTCGGAGGGAAGTCCGGTAAACCGGAACAGCACTGATTACCGTACAATGACTTTCCTGACCAAGTATTCGAAAGTCGCTCAGTTCGCCGCCCTTTTGGCGGTATTCTTCTTGCTGTGTCTTTTGATCAGTCCCTCTGAATCCAGTTATCTGTGGCGCTTGCCACCGTTGCTGAAGCAACTGCCCACAATCATCAACGATTCGGTCGATTATCTCATGTTCGACTGGTGGCCGGTGCAGGTATACGACTCGATCATCGAGGATTATGAAGAAGAAGCCCTGTTTCGGGAATTCACCCGGGCTATCTCCGGTTTTTTTCTTTTCGTGATCAATTTTATCCGGGAAATCTTTCTGGGGGGAAACAAGACTGTTGTCGCCTTTACCAGTTGGGATTTTATCAATCAGAATCCCTGGGCGCGCTGGCCTGCCCTGCCCTGGACAGTGATTACCGGTTGGGCGATTATTCTGGGTTACAGGCTGCAAGGATTGCGGCTGGCAATATTGATTGCGGTCTGTACGACATTTATAGCGATGTTTGGACAGTGGAAGCCTTCGATGGAGACATTGTCATTTATACTGATTGCCGCACCGGTATCTGTCGTTCTCGGCCTGACGCTGGGTATTTGGGCCTACAAGAGCAGGTTCGTCGAGGAGACTCTGAATCCGCTCCTCAACATTGCCCAAACCATGCCGCACTATTCCTATCTTGTTCCGGTGATCGTACTGTTTGGTGTCGGGGACCATGCCGCTGCGATTGCGACCATCGTGTTCGCCACGCCGCCGATGGTTCGATTGACGCTGTTGGGATTAAAGAAAGTGCCCGTGGATGTGGTTGACTCAGGAATGATGAGCGGGTGCAACAAAATCCAGTTGATGCTGCGGGTGCTGATTCCCACAGCGAGACGCGACATCCTGATCGGCGTCAACCAGACGGTCATGCAATGCCTCGCAATGACCGTGATTGCTTCGTTTATCGGCGCCCAGGGGCTGGGCTCCAACCTGATGATTGCGCTGAATTCTCTCAGGGTCGGCATCGGGATTGAGATCGGGTTATGTATCGTGCTGATTGCGGTTGTGCTGGATAAACTGTCCCTGGCCTGGGCAAACAAGCAGACGGATTACTTTGCCAATCTGACATTTGTACAGCGAAACCGGTACGCATTGCTGGCTCTGGTTGTCTTTCTGGTCGGTACGGCATTGGCCTGGATTGGCAGCTTCCTCTTCAAGGAGGGCTTTAATTATCTTTACATCGTCCCGCACAACAAGGGTATTACGACTGCACCATTCTGGCAGGCCGCGGTGGATTGGGTATGGGACACGTTCTTCTACTCGCTCAACAGTTTTAACGAGTTCCTGATCACGGCCGTACTGGTGCCGATGAAAAACATGTACCTCCGTATGCCCGTTGTGGCAACCTTTGTTCTGATGATGGGCATTGGATACATTCTGGCAGGTGTCAGACAGTCGCTGATCATTGGCGGTTTCCTGCTTTTCATTGCGTTGTCGGAATACTGGGACAGGGCCCTGATCACTGCCTATATGGCCTCGTTCGCCGTAATCGTCTCGACTGTTCTCGGCGTTATAATAGGTACCTTGTGTGCTCAGAATTCCGTCGCCAGCAAGGGAATCCTGCTGATCTGTGATTTTCTTCAGACATTCCCCTCATTCATATACCTGATCCCGGTGATCATGCTGTTTGGCATCACCGATACCTCCGTGATCATTGCCGCCATTGTCTATGCTACCGTCCCGGCGACACGGTATACGGTCGAAGGGCTTCGCAGCGTCCCGCAGGTTCTGCATGATACAGGCTCGATGCTTGGTGTTTCGCGCATGCAAAGATGGCTCTCGATTGAACTGCCTCTCGCATTTCCGCACATTATGCTGGGTGTAAATCAGACCGCGGTCTTTGCATTGTTCATGGTGATCATTGGGGCCTTTATCGGTACCACAGATCTTGGGCAGTTGATTCTGAAAGCCATATCTGATCCACAGGGCACCGGAATCGGGCTGACATTGGGACTGTGTGTCGCTTTCATGGGTCTTGCAGTTGACCAGATCATACGGACCTGGGCGAATGAGCGGAAAAAAGCGCTGGATATGAATTGATCCTGTAACCGTAATAATGATCTGGCACGATACCCGGGACCGGGCGCAGGCAATTGTACCTGATCGGATACAGGATTTAACGTTCCGTATCGAAGCGAAAACACTGCCGCTGGATCATGCCAGCGCACTTTCCGATGCAGTGCTGAACCGGTTGCCCTGGTTGAAAGATGAACCACAAGCCGGAATACATTTGATCAACTACCCTGAATCGGGAAGTGGCTGGACGCGCCATCCCGATAGCCCCCGACAATGGTTCTTCGCATCAAAACGGCTTCGCCTGAGATTGCGTTTGCCGAAGCAGAGTCTTGAGCGGGCAAAAACATTGATCGGTCAGAAACTGGATATCGATGGTCATTCGATAACCATAGGCCAGACAAACACGCTGCTTTTGGTCAGATCATCCACCCTGTTTGCACGACGGGTTATTTTTGAAGAACAGGAAAGCGAGTCCGATTTTATCGAGCGCACCGTCATTGAACTCGATCAGATGGGCATAACACCGCAGAAAATCCTGTGCGGCCGACACAAGTATCTGCAAAGACATGCAAACAGACTATCGGTCAGAAGTGTCATGCTGGCAGACCTTGAATTCGACGAATCCATCCGTTTGCAGCAAAACGGACTGGGGCCCGGCAGATTGTTCGGCTGCGGTATCTTCATACCCCATAAAAGCATCGGGGCAACAAAATCCGAAGATGAGTGATCTGTCCGGAAGTATCTATGAGCACGCTCACTGTCAGGTTGACTCCCCTCGACGGTGCGGCACATCAGCTATGTCGGGCATCGTACCACCCAGAGCGGCAAGGCGCTTCCCGGCCTGTACACGCACGAACGTTTTTACGGCCTCCCGAAAGAGATCCGATTTTCTCATCCCGGGGTCAGCCAATTCCAGGGCTTTTTCATAAAGAGAATCATCAAGCGAAATGGTTGTGCGCACGAAATATCTCCTGACCTGTAATTAGTGCGATTACACATCAATTATGACATCACTTCAATCTTTCCAGGTTATCCAATGGATAAACACCAGGGCCGTACTGGAACGGCTCCGGCAGAACTGTTAAAATGCGAAGAATCGGTCGAACCTGGGCCGAACCGGACCGGACCACACCAGCCGCCACCGTATTACCGAATCCCATTCGACATGAAATACCTGCATACCATGCTCCGGGTCAGTGACCTGAATAACTCTCTCGCCTTCTTCAAGGACTGCCTCGACATGGTGGAAACCCGCCGTTATAACAACGAGGCTGGCCGATTCACCCTGGTGTTTCTTGCCGCCCGGGACGATGTCGAGCAGGCGTGCGTGGAACAGGCGCCGGTGGTGGAACTGACTTACAACTGGGACCCTGAAGAGTATGGCGGCGGCCGCAACTTCGGCCACCTGGCCTATGAAGTGGACGATATCTATGCCACCTGCCAGCGGCTCATGGACAGGGGCACCACCATCAATCGGCCTCCGCGGGATGGCCGCATGGCATTCATCCGCACCCCGGACAGCATTTCCATCGAATTGCTGCAAAAGGGCACGGCTCTGGCCATTGCCGAGCCCTGGGCTTCCATGGAAAACACCGGCGAATGGTAACCGCCCGGATCACGCGGGCATTCTGCAAGTCACTGGAGAACTATTGAATATGACAGATGAATCCCCCTGGAAGCCGCCCAAAGTCTGGCGTCCGGACCAGGGAAACGGGGGCCAGTGGGCCGGGATCAACCGTCCCGTTGCCGGTCCCACTCATGAACGGGAGTTGCCCCGCAGCCATCACCCGATGCAACTGTATTCCCTGGGTACTCCCAACGGCATCAAGGTCACGGTGATGCTGGAGGAGTTGCTGGAGGCGGGCCACCAGGGCGCGGAATACGATGCCTGGTACATCGATATCGGCGAGGGCGAGCAGTTCGGCAGCGATTTCGTGGCGATCAATCCCAACTCGAAAATCCCCGCCCTGCTGGACTGCAGTGGAGAAGAACCCGTGCGGATCTTCGAATCCGGCGCGATTCTCTGGTATCTCGCGGACAAGTTTCAGGCGCTGGCGCCAACAGGCGCTCCACAGAGAGCCGAGTGCCTGTCGTGGCTTTTCTGGCAGATGGGCAGCGCGCCGTATCTCGGCGGCGGCTTTGGCCATTTCTACAAGTACGCCCCCCATTTCATGGAATATCCGATCCACCGCTATACCATGGAGGTCAAGCGGCAGCTGGATGTGCTGGATCGCAATCTGGCGGACCGCCGCTATATCTGCGGGGATGAGTATACCGTGGCGGATATCGCCATCTGGCCCTGGTACGGTCGACTGATGTTCAATTCCATCTACGAAGCAGCGGAGTTCCTGGATGCGGCCTCCTACCAGCATCTTGACCGCTGGGCCAGGGAGATCGGGGAGCGGCCTGCGGTAGCGCGGGGAAAACGCGTCAACCGTTCTTCAGACAATCCGGGGCTGTTGCGCGAGCGCCACGATGCCCGGGATTTCGAAGATCCCGGGTAACCAACCGCCCGCGGTCCGTTCGGCCCGATCAATCTGTGCGGCCGTCCTCCACAAGCGCCGTCACCTGTGCCTGCATCGCAGTCGGCCCGTAAAAATCCACCCTGATTTCCCGCGCCTGGTCACCGTCCACCAGGATCAGGCCGGGGAATCCCCGGACACCCAGATGCCGCGCCAGATCCATTTCCACCGTATGGGCGGCTCGGGTGTGCGGCGCATCCAGGTCGGCGGCAAAACGCGGCACATCCAGGTCAATCTCTCCAGCCAGCGCTATCAGGGTATCCCGCTCGGACGGGTTGCGCGCATCCCGGTAGTAGGCCCGCTGGATCGCCCGATTCATAGCGGTGTCCCGGTTTGCCCCCTGGGCCCGAGCCGCAATGACAGCGCGGCAGGCGGGCCAGGTGGAGCGGCATGGCCGACATCGGGTCCAGAAATCAAAATTGAATGCAGTACCCGGTACCCGTTGCTGAATCGTTGCCCAGGTTCGCTGCAGGAACTGCTGCATTGATTCCGGCATCGGCGCGTCGCTGTCCGGGGCGAGGCCGCCCAGTAACTTCCGGATCTGTAGCCGGTCACCGATCACCGGCGACAGGGAGGTCTCCAGCGCCTCAAAGGCCGGCGCGAATGCCCAGCACCAGGAGCACATCGGGTCGTGGGCATAGTAGAGCGTCGCGGCGTTGATCCTCTCACTGTTCGCCATTGATATCCACCAGGGCGGCGGTTTCCCGGACGAGGTTCCAGAGCGCCTCCACGTGATGGCGTTCGGTGGCCTCGACGCCGATGGATACCCGCACGATCCAGCGATCGTCGATCTTCGCCGGGGACAGGAACGCGGCCCCGGATCGGTTGATGGCATCCACCCAGCCCAGGGTATGCGCATCCAGCGCCTCCCCGGCGAGACCGGGCGGCCGGTGCAGAACGCACACGGTCTGCAGGGTGACCGGCGCCGCCACCTCCCAGCGGGGTTCGGCCGCAACCTGCGCCGCCAGCCAGCGGGCATTGTCGAGATCCCTGCGCAGCCGCCGGCGGATCGCCGCGGCGCCGTCGAGGCGCAGGTGAAACCAGAGCTTCAACGCCCGGAAGCGCCGTCCCAAGGGGATGCCCCAGTCCCGGTACTGCTTCACCTCCCCGTCCACGCTGGAGCGGAGGTAACTCGGATTGGTGGACATCACCCGGATCAGGTGTTCGGGATCCCGCACGTAGAACAGGGCGCAGTCAAGGATGGTGCCCATCCACTTGTGCGGATTCCACGAAATTGAGTCGGCGCCCTCGACACCCTGCCAGAGGTGGCGGCACTCGGGCAGCAGCATGGCGGAGCCGGCCATGGCGGCATCGACATGGAGCCAGATGCCGTTGCGACTGGCGCATTCCGCCATGGCCGCCACCGGATCCATCGCGGTGACGCCGGTGGAGCCCACCGAAGCCACGACCATGGCGGGAATGGCGCCACCGGCCAGATCCCGGTCGATCATGACTTCCAGCGCGGCTGGCTGCATGGCGCGGGTGCGGACATCCATCGGAACCCGGCGAATATTATCCGCGCCGAATCCTGCGAGCAGCGCCGCCTTGCGGACCGAGGAATGAGCTTCGTCCGTGGTGTAGACAATGAGCGGGCCATCCGCCTGCTGCAGCCCGCCCCGGACTTCGCTATAGCCGGTAGCCTTTTCCCGGGCCAGGATCATGGCGCTAAGGCAAGCGGTGGACGCGGTGTCATGGATCGTGCCTTCCCACTGCGCCGACAGTCCCGCCAGTTGGCGCATCCAGTCACACACCACCTCTTCCACCTCGGTGAGGGCGGGGCAGCTTTCCCAGGAGATCCCCAGGGCGCCGAGGCCGGAACTGGCGAAATCACCCAGCACCGAGGCCGGCGGGGCATTGGAGGGAAACCAGCCGAAATGCATGGGATGCTGCACCTGGGTAATGCCCGGCGCCACCAAGGCCTCGAGATCCCGCAGCACGTCGGCGAAGGGTTCCGGCTGCTCCGGCGGAGCAGCCGGCAGCGCCTCGCGGACATCACCCGGAGCGACCTGTGCCCGCACCGGGCGCGCTTCGATCCTCTCGCGGTAGTCACAGATCCAGTCGATCAGTTCATGCGCTTCCCGGCGGAATGTTTCAGGTTTCATGTGTCTCTCCTCGCTGAAATTTTCGCGGAATAACCCCGACCATCATCCGACAGCCGGAGTCGACAACAGCCATAATCCAAACACCGTATAGCCTACCATCAGTATGGCCGGGAACACCTGGCTCTTTACCGCGACCCGTGGGGATTGATAAATGTCCAGTGCGATAACGTGGGCGATGAAAACACCAATCACATGCCCAAGGGCGATGACCGCCGTCTGCACTCCCCAAATCACGGCCACCGCATCCAGATGATTGAAAAATGAAGTGGTGACGTGAAAGTTACTGGCGCCGAGTATGTTCAAGCCCTGGGATAACGGATCATTCCAGGCAAGAAAAGCATACTGAACGTTGACCAGAACCCGGGTCAGGTAGTGAGCGCAATGAAATACCAGGGATATGGGAATAATGGAGTACACCAGTCTCCCGGCGACCTCCACAAAGCCGGCTTTTGACCCCGCCATTTTCCAGCCCGCATATACGCACGCCAAGTACAGAAAAACCAGCAACCCGAATCCACCCAGCAACCCCAGGGTATTGTCGGGTATCACTGCACTTCTGCCAGGGAACTCCAGCGGGTTGACTCCAATCATACCCAACCAGAAGAATGTTCCTGAAAGGCCGTCAAAGGAAACAGTGCTCAGGGTCAACAGTACGAAAAGCGTTCCGGAAAGAGGCAGGGCAGGCTGGGCGCCCATGGTTAACCCGGGAACGACAATCCTGATTTTGCCGCTGGCGTCATTGCCGGTGGGTTGCAATGGAGAAAGTTTCCCGATCAGGCGGAAGAAAATGGAAAAAGGCTCGCCACGCTCAAACCATTTGTCCTCGCCGCAGACCAGTACCGCAATCAGGTTGATCAGCCAATAGAGCAAAATCATCCAGGCAAGTCGGTGGGGGTCTTCAGGAGCAGGGTCGACCAGTTCAAACCAGGCAAATCCAGCAAACAGGATGATCCCCGGTAAATATCCGAGGCCTTCCGGTAGTGAAGCATATCGGGACTTGAGGTAAAAAATTCGTCGGATACCCCAGGCTATACCACTCCAGGGGTTGACGTGGGTCCAGAGATTACCCGTAATACATTGAAGGAGAGTAAACAGGACCCAAAATAGTGTCCAGGTTGTGATGGGCAGGGGATTAAGCAATGGGTCCCTTGACCCGTAGAATCCCGTGATGATCAAAAAGGCAAGTACCAGAAAAGACCCCAGGCTGAATGGAATAACGGGCAGCCCGGAAATTCCTTTTAGTGGCTGGCTGAAACCGGACAGGCGTTTGATAAAACCATGAGGGATGACGGCTAACATAATAAAAGACAGCAAAACGGCCAGCGCTCCGCCGATTATATAAAGTTCCGTCGGCAGCAGCAGAATCAGCCCGCGTTCGGCGCTGTGGGCCAAAACATCAGCCGGGCAGAAGCTCCAGCCAGCAAGTAACAACAGTTTTGGAAATTCAGATTTCAATCAGCCCGTCCAATACCGATATATCGCCTGACCAACTCTTCATCATGTTCCACTTCCGCCACATCAAGGGGTTTATGCAGAATCCCATTCTCCATAAATGCAATGCGGTCAGCGACTCCCAGTACGGCATCGATTCGTTGTTCCACGAGAAGTATGGCAACCCCTTCCCCGGCGAGTCTGCTGATGACGTTGCGGATAGTTGAAATCATGGAGGGCATCAACCCTTCGGTGGGCTCATCCAGCAGCAGTAGAGAAGGATGAAGACACAATGCCCTTGCCATGGCCAGCATTTGTTGTTCCCCTCCGCTCAGCGTGCCGGAAACCTGTTTAAGCCGCGCTCCAAGAGCAGGGAACAGGTCCAGCGCCTGATCCAGAAGGAGCTTATCCTGTTTTTTCAGCAACAAGCCGATTTCAAGATTCTCCGCCACGGTAAGTTCAGCAAACAGACGTCTTCCCTGGGGAACATAACCCACCCCGTTAGCGGGTATCTGGTGAGCCTTCATGGCTGTCAACTCGAGCCCATTCAGTAAGATTTCCCCTGAGCGAAATGGCATCAGACCCATGATCGTTTTTAACAATGATGTTTTTCCGGCGCCGTTTCGGCCCAGCAGGCAAAGCACTTTTCCTCTTTCCAGTTCAAGTGAAACATCCCTGATCACGTTACTGCCGGAAGTATAACCAGCGCTGACCCGGCTTGCTGAAAACATGGCGCTCAGGCACGCCCCAGGTAGGCAGTCTGGACCACCTCGTTGCGCTGGATTTCATCGGGTGTGCCTTCGGCAAGTATGGCGCCCTGATTCATTACCGTAATCCGGTCCGACAGAGAAGTGACCACCGGGACATTATGTTCAATCAGCAGGATTGTGGTGAATTGCCTGATTTCCCGGATCAGGGATTTAAACTCTTCCGTTTCCCCGTCAGATAATCCTTGGGTGGGCTCATCCAGTATCAGAAGTAATGGGCGTAATGCCAGCCCCATGGCTATTTCCAGCAGCCGTTGGTGACCGTAGGCTGTTTCTCCCGCTTTTTGCCGTGGGTCAATGTCCAATCCTGCCCTCCCCAGACACTCGGACACGATATCCTTTATAGACCGGGTCGGGCTCACAGCATCAGATGATTGTCCAGGTTGCATCCGAAGCTGTGCAGCGATGGCGACATTCTCAAAAACCGACAGGGCCGGATAGATGCTGGTAATCTGAAATGTATAAGCAATGCCGAGTCGCACTCTCCGCCATGTCGGTAAAGACGTGACTTCTTTTCCGGAAAACCGGATTAACCCATTATCCGGTGACAATCTACCGGATATGAGGCTGGCCAGGGTGGTCTTTCCTGCGCCATTGGGACCGATGATTGACCTCACCTCGCCAGCGTCAACCGAGAAATCCACACTCCGGACAGCCTGTAATCCACCAAACGACCGGGACAGGTTACGTGTTTCGATAAGCATTACGGCAACCAGGTTATCCAACGTTCCCGCACGGTGCCGAGAATTCCTTTGGGAAAATAAAGGATGAGAAATATGAGTACTATCCCGGTGACAAGCAACCAGGCAGAAGTATAGTTACTGGCGGTATCAATCAGGTAGAACATCATGAAACTGCCTAGCAATGGGCCCAGGATAGTACCGGCGCCCCCCACAAGGGTGAACAACAGGGCATCGATGGAATACTGGAAGCTTGCGAAAGTTGATCCGATATAGGCAAATAACAGGGCATAGGTGGCGCCTGCGGCAGCGGACAGTGTTCCCGAGATGACCACAGCCTTGAGCTTTATGGCAAAGGTATTGTAGCCAAGCATACGGGTTCTGTCTTCGTTTTCCCGGATTGCGATCAATGCCCTGCCCGTAGGACCATTGACCAGGCGATAAACGATGATCAGGCAGACTGTCAGCAGGGCCAACGCAATAAAATAGCGGGTGGCAGGATCTGTCAGGTTTAACTGCAACCCCATAAACTCCATGCTTCGCGCCTGCTCCGGAAGGACCAGTCCTTCATCACCCCGGGTATAAGTCGTGAAATACAAGGTGGCCAGGTAAGCCACCTGGGCAAACATCAACGTGACAATCATGAATGCCACACCACGGGTACGCAATGCGATGGCGCCGATCACTGCAGAGACGAGGGCGCCTGTGAATATGGCGAAAACGAATGCTGGCAGCACATCCCATCCCAGATGATAGACGGTCAGGCCTGCGGCATAGAGCCCGGTAGCGAAAAACATGGCATGGCCGAGGCTGAGCAATCCGGTATAGCCGAAAAGGACATTGAATCCCATGGCAAAAACCGCCAGGACCATTATCCGGGTAGCGGTGAGATGATGGTATTCCGACAGGACGAACTGCAGGCAAAACAGAACCACAATGACCATGGCATGGAGCAGGAGGGATTTCTTTCCTGTAATCGCTTTCATCGTTCTTTAATCCCGAAAAGCCCTTCGGGCTTGAATACCAGCACCATGGCAACCAGAAATGTCGCGGCCATCTTGGCCAGAGTGGGGGAAAAGAGCATGGAAATGATGCCATCGCTCATGCCTATGACAATCGCCGCAATCATGGTTCCGCGGATGCTCCCAAGCCCGCCTGTAATGACCACGATAAATGACATCAGCAACGGATCGAGACCCATCAGATAGTGGGCCTGGCGAATGGGAACAATGAGAACCGCAGCCAGCGCCGCAAACATGGCTCCCACAGCGAAAACCCAGCCATAGACAAGGTTCACGGGAATGCCGAAGGCCTGTGCCATTTCACCATCGATCTGTGTCGCCCGCATGATCAGGCCTGCCCGGGTGCGGCTGAGTACATACCAACTGCCCAGCAGGATAACAATGGCCATGGCAACGACCAGGAGCTTGTAACCGGAGTAGCCGAACCAGGGAAATTCGACCCGGAAATACAATGGCGGCAGCACTGGTCTGGCATCGGGGCCGAACATCAGCAAGGCGGATTGCTGCAAAATATACAAAACCCCTATCGTGGCAACGATAGTGGCTTCAGGGTTGTAGTCGAGTTTTTTAAGTACCAGTCTTTCGGTGCAATAAGCAATGATTCCTACCAGGGCCGGACCGATCAACAGAGCAGCCAGGAATCCCAGGGCAGGATGAATCGGCGACAAACTGGTAATCCACCAGGCCAGGACGGCGCCAAGCATGTAAAACTCCCCATGCGCGACATTGACGATGCGCATGACTCCGAACACCAGGCACAATCCCAGCGCCGTCAGGCTCAGTACCGCCGACTGCACCAGCCCTTCCAGGGAAGCGAGAATCAGGAATGGTCCGAAATCCACAAAGAGCCTGAGGGTTTTTCAGCTTGTTGGAATACAGGATGCTGACCGACGCGCCGGCCCACCCCGTTTCCGGGGTGGGCCGTCCGGACGCAGAATATCTAAAGCTCCATCAGGGTGTAGTCGCCCTCGGGTTCGTACAGGCCATCTTCGATGGATGTCCTGTGAACCACATTGAGGCGGCCTCCTTCAACCCGGGAGATATACTGATGGCCGAAGCTCTGGTGAATCCTGCCATTGAAAACCTTGTCACCCTGGGGATGATTCCTGCCTTCGGCAAATTTCTGCAATGATTCCGTAGCTTCAATCAGCGCTTTTTTGTGCGCCGCACTTTGATCCGAATAGCCGCTCATTTCCATCGCCTGTTTGATAATGAACAGGGTTTCCCAACAACCGAACATGTGGGAATAGGTCGATACATCCCGGGCGTCGTTCACGCTGGCGCCGTTTTGATCCACGCCTACAGCCTGACGATAAAAACGATCATACTCACTTTGCGTGGTCTGGGCATAACGGGGGTTCGCTTCCCAGAAGTGGGTCCCTTCCAGAAACTCAAGCTGGGGTGTGGCCAGATCAACCGCCTCCAGAGAATCGATAAAACCAAAGATCTGCGGACGATTACTGCCGAAATGCTGGCCCATTTCCTTGACGAATGTGAGCACCCCCGGTCCGACCATAACGTGGTATAGCACTTCGGTGCCGGAGGGTATTCTGGGCAGATACCTGGTAAACGAGGATTCGGTGGGAGGAACCGCAATCAGTTCAAGCACTTCGCCGCCCTGTTCCCTGATAGCGGCGGAAAAATAATCCCGATGGTCATGACCGAAGGCAAAGTCCGGGAAGATCATCGTGACCTTCTTGCCCAGATTTTCCGACACCCAGGGCGCCATCGAAATAACCTGGGATCTGACATCGGTTATTCCGGGCTGGAATACATAACGATTCAGACCGCCCGATGCAACGTGATGACCCTCGGATACCACAAAATAGGGTAGTTTCAGTTCCCCGGCCCGAGGGGAGATCCGATGACGACATGGGAAAACAGGGTGCCGTATGCAACGTCCACTTTATGCAGGGTAGCAAATTTTTCAATCACTTCAGCGCCGCGCCTGGGGTCCGTGCCATCATCCTCGATCACCAGTTCAAGCGGACGGCCGTTAATCCCGCCTTCGTCGTTTATGATCCTGGCTGCAGCCGATGCAGTTCGCTCATACCACCTGCCGTAGGAAGCGCCAATCCCGGTTCTGTGTAATTGCATTCCAACCTTGATGGGCAGATCAGAGCCGGATACCCAGGCTGTCGTTGCAGGGTTGAACTGGGCCGTGGCAACGAGCGCCGCCACCGTTCCCGCTTTCTTCAGGGTCGCTCTTTTTGCTGGATCAGTACATCTGTTTTTCGTTTTCATCTGTTCTCCTCCTGTCATACAGGGATTGTTTGATTGGCAGGGGCAACCCCCTGCGGTTTTCCTGTCATAATTATTATCCGGGTTTCCAGGCCGTGAAGCAGACTCCGCCAAGATTCCCTGCCGTAAACAGGTTGACAATGGCGCTGTAGAACTCCGACAGGCTATTAACAATATTCCTCCCGTGCAGGTTTTCGTTGCGCTCCCTGGCGTTTTCGAAGGCGGATTGCCGCTCGACTACAAACTCTGTCCATTCGGTTGATTTGTCTACAAGCTCAATCCGGGTGAATCCCGCTTCTGAAAGTTCATTAAAATACTCGGACATGGTCGGAACACAGTCGCAGTAAACTTCCCGGCGCAACACCCGCTTATCCTGATCGCTCAGGGGATTGCGCTCAAAATAATCTTCAACATAGATGCCTGTCCCGGGCTTCATGGCATCAAAGCAGTTACTGTAGAGTGCGGGACGATCAGGAATATGCAAAAATGTCAGCCAACTGACCAGCGCATCATATTGTTTGTTCTCCGGAAGACCATCCAGTATGTCGCCGCACAGATGGGTCACCTTGTCCTGGAGACGACAGCGGGCAGTCAGTTTCATCGCCGTGGAATTCAAGTCCGGCTGCAGTTCCAGGGCGGTCACCTTACATCCCGAAGTATGCGCAAGGTAGCGGGCGGGGCCACCGATTCCAGCGCCGATTTCCATGATTTCCATGCTCGAATCCATATCCAGCATTTTGATTGCTTCATCCACGGCATCGGTGCCGAGATAATGGTATTGATCAAAAGCGCTCAACACAGACACATCAACCGGATCCTGATCCTTGATCCCAAGGGAGTTCAACTCGTTGAATACCCTGTCTACCTGGTGGTAGAGCTTCATGGATTTTATGTTATCTGTCACGTCTGTATTGTTGAAGATAATTGATGATAGTTTATTATGTCACAGTTCAGAATACCGGAAATCAAAATGATACAAAACAATACTGATTGTCTGCTGATTATTGATGTGCAAAACGATTTTTGCGCCGGAGGAGCGCTGGAAGTCCCCGACGGGGATGCAGTCGTTCCGGTTATCAATGCGATCTCGGAAAAATTTCAGCACCGGATGCTGACCCAGGACTGGCACCCCGAAAACCACAGCTCGTTTGCGTCAAGCCACCCTGGACATTCCCCGTTTGATCAGATCAGTATGCCCTATGGAGATCAGGTTCTATGGCCGGATCATTGCACCCAGGGTTCTCGGGGAGCGGCATTTCATGCCCGGCTCGATGTCAAAAATACAGAATTGATTATCCGCAAGGGATTTCGGACAGAAATGGATTCTTATTCCGCGTTTTTTGAAAATGACAAATCAACTTCGACCGGGCTCACCGGTTATCTTCGAAGCCGTGGATTCGAGCGAATTTTCATGGCTGGCCTGGCGACGGATTTTTGTGTGGCCTGGTCCGCCCTTGACGCCAGGTCGGAAGGTTTCGATGTATTCCTGATCGAGGATGCCTGTCGCGCCATTGATATGGAGGGCTCATTGGCAATCGCCATGAAGAAAATGGACGATGTGAATGTAGTCAGAATCAGATCCGGGGAAATCCATTGCTAACACTGGCTTTATATGGCAGGATACGGCCCGCAATAATCAAAGCTTAGCGGTTGATTGCAATTTCGATAGAGTCTGTTCTTTATCGGGCGGATTCTTTTTTTATGTTTTCCCGGGATTATTTGGGAAACCAACCCGAAGTGATCGATCAAATATCAAAACACCAATTAGTAAAGAGGATACACAATGATACAAACTTTTAACCGAGTGGCAGCCACGCTGATCGGACTGACCATGCTTGTCAGCGCCAGTGCGTTCGCGGAGGTAAAAATCCGGGTCCAGTCCGTACTGCCAACCAAAGCGGATGAAATTGTCATGTTGAAAGATTTCGCCGCAAACGTCGCGACCCTGACCAACGGCGAAGTGCAGATTGAAGTACTGCCTGATGGCGCCATCGTGAGCGGCCGGGATATTCTGGATGCGGTAGACAAGGGTCTGGTTGAAGCCGGCTTCGCCTGGACGCATTACTGGTCCGGCAAACACCCTGCCGCCATGCTGTTCGGTTCCCCGGTTGCAGGCGCTGGCGTGGGTATCGATAACATCGCCTTCATCTCGTGGTTCATGAATGGGGGAGGACGAGAGCTGTATGACCGTCTGTGGGATGAAATGCAGATGAATATCCATGGCGTCATGCTCCAGCCTGTTGGCCCGGAAGCGCTGGGCTGGTTCAAGGAGCCGATCAACAGTATGGATGATTTCCGAAAATACCGTTTCCGCACCCCTCCGGGTATTCCCGGCCAGACCTATAAGGACATCGGCGTCGCGAGCGTAGCGATGGGCGGAGGCGACATTCTTCCCGCTCTGGAAAAAGGCACGATTGACGCCGCAGAATGGTGTTGTCCAAAACCGGATAGTGTATTCGGCTTCCAGAAAGTGCTGAAACACTACTACCTGCAAGGGCTTCACCAGGTCGTGGTCAATGCGGACATCTATTTCAATGGCGATGTCTGGAACAGCCTGACCGAAAGTCAGCAAAACGCGATCAACATTTCTGCCGACGCGTCTTTGATCAGGGCAATGAGCTATCGGATCTTTGAAAACGGCAAGGCGCTGAAAGACCTGACGGAAAATCACGGCGTCATTCTTCATGATACGCCCGCCGATTATTTCCCCGCGTACATGAATGCGGCGAGGGCAAGTCTTGAGAAGAATGCCGCCGAGAATGAGTTCTTTGCCGAAGTCTGGGATTCCCAGAAAGCATTTGCTGACATCGCTGTTCCTTTCTGGGCGGGTGCGCAAACGTCCAACGCGGCCCTCGGGCAGGCTTACGCCAAACAATTGCAGATGGCACAATAAATCTGCGTCATGTGCCCGAATCGAAGGCACAGTTCAAGATTCGCAAATACGGGCTTTCGGGCCCGTATTTGCGCCATTTTGATATTTATTCACGAATCCGCTTGAATGCGGGTTATACTGCCACTTCATCATTCAAGTCACGACAGCCATGGCTGAAGAAGTAAATCCAGACGAACTCGAGATCACTGATGAGTTGATAGCGGAGCGCCGTTCTGCGGATCCGGGCAATCTGCCGGACGATATGCCGCCTTGGGTAGCCTGTCTGATAAGCTGGATAGACCGTACGAGCCTGCTGGTGGGGAAACTGGTTTGCTGGTTTCTGGTGCCGATGTGCCTGGCGATGGTGTATGAGGTCATCGCCCGCAAGTTCTTTATTGCACCGACGATGTGGGCGTACGATGTCAGCCGCATGCTGTACGGCGCGATGTTCATGCTGGGCGCCGGTTACGCGTTATCGCGCGGGGTGCACATCCGTGCCGATTTCATCTACCGCAACTGGTCGCAACGAACCCAGGGGATCGTGGATGGGACGCTGTACATAATTTTTTATTTCCCCGGGTTGCTGGTTTTCCTGTGGATGTCGATTGACTATGCCTGGACCGCGGTCGACCGGGGAGAACGTGGCATGGACACGGCCTGGATGCCCTACATGGGGCCGATAAAAAGCGCTATCCCGATCGGGATTGTACTGCTGTTGATGCAGGGTATATCCGAATTGCTTAAATGCTGGTATGCAATCACCCGTGGCAGGTGGCCAGTCTGATGATAGATATGCTTGTCAACCTTCAACCCGAATATATCGGGCTGGTCATGATCGCCTTCATGCTGTTTGCCATTTTTGTAGGCTTCCCGATTTCGTTCACATTGATTTTCCTCGGTATGACATTTGGTCTGTGGGGATTTGGCGAACTGGTTTTTTATCTGATGACGTTCCAGTTTTCCGGGGTCATGCTGGAACAGACACTGGCCGCGGTGCCGTTGTTCATTTTCATGGGCATCCTGATGGAGCAGGCCGGCCTGATGGAACGTCTGTTCCGCGCAGTGCAGCTGACCCTGTCCCGGACCCGTGGCGCTCTTTATATCGCAGTGCTTTTCGTCTCTACCATTTTTGCCGCCGCCACCGGCATTGTAGGCGCTTCGGTGACCATTCTCGGCATCATGGCGGCCAAAACCATGAATCGCGCCGGTTACGACGTGCAACTTTCGGCCGGGGCGATTACCGCAGGCGGTACGTTGGGAATCCTGATCCCGCCCAGTATCATGCTGGTGGTCATGGGGCCGATTCTGGAAGTGCCGGTTACCGATCTTTTCGCTGCCGCCGTAATTCCAGGTTTTATGCTGGCCTTCCTGTATACCGGATACGCGCTTGTCCGCTGCCAGATCAATCCATCCCTGGGACCGCCTTTGCCAGAAGATCTGCAACCGACTTCAATGGCCTATGTCTGGAAGGAGTTTTTCCTGGGATTGGTGCCGCCCGCTGCGCTGGTCGGTTTTGCACTGGGCAGCATTCTGCTCGGATTCGCCACCCCGACAGAAGCCGCCGGCATGGGCGCCTTCGGCTCGTTCCTGCTTGCGGCAGCCTATAAAAAACTGACCTGGCCGGGGTTCAAGGATGCGCTGATCAAAACCCTGGAAATTTCGGCCCTGATACTGGTACTCGTCGCCGCCTCGAATTTCTTTGGCGCCGTGTTCGCAAGACTTGGTACGCCGACCATGCTGACCGAAGTCCTGCTGACACTGGATATGTCGCCTTACGCGATCCTCGCAATAGTGATGGTGCTGATCTTTTTGCTGGGCTGGCCGTTGGAATGGGTGCCGATTGTCCTGATCATCGTGCCGATCCTGCTGCCGTTGATCGATAAACTTGGATTCGACCTGATCTGGTTCGGAATCCTGGTTGCAGTAAACCTGCAAACCGCCTGGCTATCGCCGCCGGTCGCTCTATCGGCCTATTTCCTCAAGGGCGTGGTGCCCGAATGGGACTTGAAGGACATCTATGGAGGAATGTTGCAGTTCATGGTCATCCAGCTTATCGGATTGATATTGATCATCATGTTCCCGCAAATCGCACTTTGGCTGCCGGAATATCTGAGTTCCTCCGTAAGATAACAAGCTAACACAATTCAGGTATTTTCAGCTGTAACAATGGCAGTACACTATATCAGGAAAGCGTCGAAAACCTCGGCCACCGGACAGGACGACACCCATGAAACCGTTAGCACCATGCTTCGGGAAATCGAACAGGGCGGTCAGGCAAAAGCGCTGGAGTATGCGAAGAAACTGGATGGCTGGGAGAAGGAAGTGGTCGTCAGCCAACAGGAAATCGAGCAGGCGAATGCTTTACTGCCTGAACAAACCAAGCAGGATATCCGGTTCTCCCATGCTCGTGTGAAGGCATTCGCAGAAGCGCAGTTAGCCAGTATGAGGGAGTTTGAAACCGAATTATCTCCCGGCCTCATTTGCGGGCAACGCCTGGTTCCGGTGCAGACTGCGGGTTGTTACATACCGGGTGGACGCTACGCACACATCGCCTCGGCAATCATGAGCGTCACCACAGCCAGAGTCGCTGGCGTCAGCAATGTCATTGCCTGCTCTCCGACCCACGGTGACCGGGGTGTTCATCCTGCGATTCTGTATGCAGCGAATTATGCCGGAGCGGATACCATACTCCATCTCGGCGGCGTTCAGGGAGTGGCCGCTCTTGCCTTCGGATTGTTCACCGGCAATGCCGCTGACATACTCGTGGGTCCGGGAAATCGATTCGTGGCAGAGGCCAAACGAATCCTGTTCGGGCGGGTGGGTATCGACATGTTCGCTGGACCCACCGAAGTATTGATCATCGCCGATGAGACGGCCGACCCTGAAATTATCGCCTGTGATCTGGCAAGCCAGGCAGAACACGGTCCTGATTCTCCTGCGTGGCTGATCAGTACTTCAGCATCGCTGGCAGATAAAGTCATCGAGTTGATGCCCGGGTATATCGAGAGGCTGGCCGAACCCAATCGCTCGACTGCACAAAGCGCCTGGCGTGACTATGGTGAGGTCGTGGTGGTCGACTCCCGGGAAGAAGCCGTTCAGGTCAGTGACCAATATGCCAGTGAACATCTTGAAGTTCACTGTCAGGAACTCGACTGGTGGCTTGAAAATCTGAACAACTACGGCTCGCTGTTTCTCGGTGAAGAAACGACGGTTTCCTATGGCGACAAGTGTTCAGGGACCAATCATATTCTGCCAACCAAGGGCGCAGCGCGTTATACCGGGGGGTTAAGTGTAGCCAAGTTCATAAAAGTGCTGACCTGGCAGCGCATGAATCAACAGGCCAATCGGGATGTCGGCGCGGTGACTGCCAGAATCTCCCGTGCAGAAGGCATGGAAGGCCATGCCCGCAGTGGAGATGACCGTCTCTACAAGTATTTTCCGGGCGAAGAATTCGATCTGGGGATTGATCAACGGACGCTTTAGGACACGTCTGCCCGGACATGCCAGACCCGTCACCGATCCAGGATAATCCACTCGGCCAGTTCTCCTTAAGTGGCCGGGTATTTGTAATCACTGGCGCCAGTTCAGGCATTGGTCGTGAGATAACCCGGTTTCTGGCCGGAGCGGGAGCCGCTGTCGTCGGCGCCGCCCGACGCCAGGATAAACTTGATAACGTTATCGAGCAGATCACTGAAAGCGGAGGACAGGCAAAGTCAGTATGTGCCGACCTTGCCGACCGACCGGGAATCGGCGATGTCGCTGCACAGTGCAAAGACGCATTCGGGCGTGTCGATGGCGTTGTCAATGCAGCCGGAATCAACCTTCGTCAGAGTGCGGATGAGGTCACGATCGAAGGTTGGGACGCCACTCTCAATCTGAATCTTTGCGTACCATTTTTTTTCAGCCGGGAATTTATTCCGGGGATGGTTGAAAACAGATTTGGACGCATTATCAACATTGCATCGTTACAATCATTTCGTGCATTTGCCGATAGCATGGCCTATGGCGCCTCAAAAGGCGGCATCTGCCAACTGACCCGGGCGATGGCGCAGGCGTGGTCTCCCCAGGGTATCACCTGTAACGCGATTGCACCGGGATTTTTCCCGACCGAACTGACCGCCCCCGTATTCGACGACCCCGAAATGGAACAGTGGAGGGCCAGCCAGACCATGTTGGGGCGTAACGGGAAATTGAGCGATCTGTCCGGCATTACCATTTTCTTCGCGTCTACCGCTTCCGCCTATATCACCGGACAGACACTACACATCGATGGCGGTTTCTCTGCCCGGTAACAACACAGGACACAAATATGAAAGCCCTGGTCTATACAGCCAATCAGCAAATGACCTACCGCGACGAACCGGACCCGAACCCCGGTCACGATGAAGCATTGGTTGCCGTTCAATCCGTCGGTATTTGCGGATCTGACATGCATGCCTGGCTGGGTCACGACCCGCGCAGAGTCCCGCCACTGATTCTCGGACATGAAGCCGTTGGAGTGGTATTGCAAGGCAGCAAACCGGGTAAAAGAGTGGTGCTCAATCCCCTCATTACCTGTGGAAAATGCGATGACTGTTCAGGCGGCCGTCAGAATCTCTGTGCACACAGGGATTTGATCGGCATGTTTCGGGCAGGAGCCTTTGCCGAACAGGTTGCGATCCCGGAACGTAATCTGATTGAAGTGCCAGACAGCATGGATTCCGGCAAGGCAGCATTAACCGAACCAGGCGCTACCGCGTTGCATGCGATCCTGCTTGCCGAAAAATCCAGCGCACGCCCGGTCAGTGAAGCCAGCGCACTGGTAATCGGCGCCGGTTCCGTTGGCCTGCTGACTGCATTGTTTCTGATGGACAAGGGGGTGGCACAGGTCGACCTGGCCGAAACCAATCCACTGAGAAGGCAGACGGTCATTGACCATACCGATTGCAATGTATTTGACCCGATTGAAACCTCCCCCCGGGAAAATCACTATGACCTGGTTTTCGATGCCGTGGGAAATGCAAAAACCCGGAATATCAGCGTAGCCTGTGCACGCCCAGGATCAATCATTGTACATATCGGACTGATGGACAACGAAGGCAGCGTGGATGTGAGGCGCATGACCCTGCAGGAAATTACGCTGATAGGATGTTATACCTACTCTCCGCTGGATTTGCGCGTCACACTACAAAAGTTGCACAGTGGGGCGCTCGGAACGCTGGACTGGATCGAACCCCGCCCACTGGGCGATGGGGGAGACGCATTTGACGAAATTCTCAAGGGACATTGCGCCGCACCCAAGGTAGTGTTGCAGATCCAGCGCGGGACACCGCCGGTAAACCGGGAGGGGAACCCTTAAAAAGGGCTTGCAGACAAGCCTGGTTTCAAACAAGCCTGTCTGCATTTGATCTGTCCCTGAAAATTACTGGACAGGCACAACATTATTGGCGCAGGGGCCTTTCTGACCCTGCCCCACATCAAACTCGACTTCCTGACCCTCATTGAGAGTTGCATACCCTCCACCACTTTGAATTTCAGAAAAGTGGACAAAAAGATCTTTACCTCCCTCCTGTGGCGTGATAAATCCGAAACCCTTGGCCGCACTGAACCACTTGACCTTACCTTTACTCATTTATATTCTCTGAATTAATGGTGAATAATCATAAAAATTCCATATTCAAATTCACCGTTTCGAAGTAGGAAGGAAAACATGACGATAACCTGTATCGTCAATATAACAACCGACGAACCATAACACCTTATGCAGAATTTTTCACACGTAATTCAGGCAAACATCGCCAAACACGCAACATTTCTGGACTTAAACCGGATATTTGGTTTTACTTTGCCGTTTAAATTGGCTAATCTGCCATTTCCGTCAAGACCTTGACCTGTGTGCATGAATCCGGACTTTTCATTACGTTGCCGAAAAAATGGTGGCGGCACCCCTGCCCTGCAAAGCTGGGGCGCTGATTGTGACTACGGCGTACTGCGCGACGTATTACTTGGACCAGCCGACTTCTACAAATGGCGGGAAACCAGTTCAGTTTCCAAAAAGAGCATTCGTCGCAATTATCAGTTCGACCCGGAAACCGCCAACAGGCAACACAGGGAAATGATCGCGGCCTATCAGTCTGCAGGGGTTACGGTGCATCTGCATGAACCGGACCCGGTACTGCCTTATCAGATTTTTGCAAGGGATTCTTCAGTGATGACCCCGTATGGCGCAATCATCACCAACATGGCGAACTGGTGGCGTCGGGGCGAAAATTTCCGCGCCATAGAAACCTATGCGCGGCTGGGTATCCCTGTCTATGATTATGTGACTGCGGGAACATTCGAAGGCGGAGACTTCAACGTGATCGAGCCCGGCGCCGTGCTGATTGGGTGGGAAGGCCCGGAGGGCCGAAGCCAGCAGGAAGCTGCGCTGCAATTGCAGCAATGGTTTACTGCGGAAGGATGGGAAGTCATGCTTACCGATATCGATCCTTTTTACGTACATATCGACCTGATGGTCGTGATGCTGGCGCCCAGGCTGGCGGCAGTCTGCCTGGAATCGACCGACCCTGACGTAGTGAACTGGTTGAAATCGAAAAACATTGAAATTATCTCCGTACCATTCCAGGATACGCTGGATCTCGGATGCAACGTAGTGGCTTTGGGCAATGACCGAATCCTGTTGCCTGAAAAAAGCAACGTACTGAAAGAAAAGGCCCGCGCCCATGGCCTTGAAGTGTATGACCCTGATGTCTCGATGATTACCCCGGGAGGCGGGGGAGTTCATTGCATGTGCCAGGCATTGAGGCGCGACCCCGGCTAAAGCAGCCTCCTCTCACATCCATATTTATCTGTAATATTGGAACTGTGTTTCAATATTGACCGGATTATTGAAATTATTTGGACTATGGTTCCAAATTGTCTGGTATATAATTTTTCTCGCTGGATCACTAATCTGCAATTCAGATTACGACACTTCATCTATTTGCGAGGTCCCCCATGAAAGAACACTATTATCTCGACAATGCCGCCACTACCTGGCCAAAACCTGAATGCGTATATAAGTATATGGACCAATTCTACCGCAGCTACGGTGTAAACCCGGGCCGCGCCGGCCACGAACTTGCAGTGGAAGCCGAGAAGATGGTTTCTCAAACACGTCGGTTACTGGGACAGTTTTTTAATTTCGGCAGTGACAGCAATCGCGTGGTTTTTACCCAGAATGCCTCAGACTCACTCAACATCGTGCTATTCGGCATGCTTGAATCCGGTGATCATGTGATCAGTACCCGTGTAGAACACAATTCAGTTATTCGACCATTGAACCACCTGGAACGGGATCATGGCGTCAATGTCACCCGTGTAGAACATGATGACCAGGGTTATGTCGATGCCGCAGAAATAAAAAAGTCGCTTCACCCCGAAACAAAAGTGATCGTAGTCAACCATGCTTCGAACGTGCTGGGTTCTGTTCAGGATTTGAAGTCAATTGGACTGATTGCACGCGAAGCGGGGGTGACGTTTGTCGTAGACACCTGCCAGACTGCGGGAGTACTGGCTATAGACATGCAGGACTCGTGCATCGATGTCCTGACCTTTACTGGTCACAAGGGTCTGTTTGGCCCCATGGGCATCGGTGGAATACTGGTCAATGACGGCGTTCAGATTCGTGCAGCCCGGGTTGGCGGAACCGGTGTTGATTCAATCACGCCATTTCAACCTGACAGCTATCCTCATCATCTTGAGACAGGCACAGTGGCGCTGCCCGGCATTGCGGGTTTGAATGCCGCACAAAAATGGTTTGCAGAACTTGGCAGGCAACAACTGAATGGCGACGGCGTGAACGTCAGCCATACTGAAGCCTGTCGGGCCGCGCTGCAACATATAGAGGGGAAAGAGGTAGCCCATGTGAAAGAGTTGGAGACCGCATTCAGGGATATTGAGAATGTCAGGGTTTACGGTCCCGGGAGAGACCGCCCCAGGGTTGCAACACTATCGATCAATATCGGAGATCTTCCCGCAGATCAGGTCGGAACGATGCTGGACGCTGATTACGCTGTGTGTGTAAGAGCCGGTCTGCACTGTGCGCCATTGGTTCACCATGATGCCAACACGGTTCCCCAGAATGGGACAGTTCGATTTTCTCCCGGTTACTTCACAGATGAAGAAGACCTGGAACAGGCTATCGAGGGCGTTAAGGATCTGGCGGAGATGTAGTTCAACCTGAAGTCACTCGTTGAACCAACCCAGCTTTGAATGCAGACTGACTACGGAGCCGACTATGGTCAGGGTCGGCGCCTTGATTTGGCTTTGGGCCATGACATCGGGAAGCTTTTCCAGGGTGCTGATGTAAACACGTTGCTCTGGCGTCGTCCCTTTCTCGATGACTGCGGCCATTGTGTCGGGAGAACAGCCATGGGCGACCAATTGCCTGCAGATTGTCGGCATCCCATGCAGGGCCATATAGAAAACCAGCGTCTGCTCTCGGGCAATCAGATTATCCCAGTCAAGATCGATAGTCCCGTTTTGCAATTGCCCGGTAACAAATCGTACTGATTGTGCATGATCACGGTGAGTCAGCGGAATGCCTGCATAGCTTGCACAACCGGTTGCTGCGGTAATACCTGGAATAATCTGGAAAGGGATTTGATTCTCGGCCAGTTTCTCTATTTCTTCCCCGCCTCTGCCAAAAATAAAGGGATCGCCGCCCTTCAATCTCGCCACCCGCTTCCCCTGTCTGGCATACTGCACCAGGAGATCATTTATTTGTGTTTGCGGCAGCGTATGATCCGAACGCTGCTTGCCGACATAAATCAATTCCTTGTCCTCTTCCAGTCGATCCAGGATTTCCTTCGACACCAGCCGGTCATAGATCACAATCTCGGACTGCTGCAATAATCGAAACGCACGCAGGGTCAGCAGGTCGGGGTCGCCCGGTCCGGCCCCGATCAGATAAACCTCTCCGCTGTCAGAAAAACCCTGATAATCGTCAATCGCCGCCTGAAGCCGAGATTCCGCAAGCTCGATGTTTCCCGATAACGCACTTTCGGCAATGTGACCATACACGACCTTGTTCCAGAAGTGTTTGCGTTCACCAGAATGCTTGATCCGTTGATTGATCTGTCTTCGATATCGCCCGAACAGATCCGCAAGCCTGCCATAGCCGCCTGGAATGAAAAGATTGATCCGGTGTCGCAGCAAGTTGGCAAACTGGGGGGATGCACTTCCACTGGAAATGGCAATTTGCGTTGGGTCCCGGTTGATGACTGTCGGAAAGATTACGTCACACAGCGAAGAATCATCAACCACATTGACTGGAATTCGATGTCGTTTGCCATCCTCGGCAATTTGCCGATTGACCTCTTTATCATCGGTCGCGGCCACCACCAGTTTATAGTGACACTCAAGGTCGCTTGAGTCATAGGGCCTCTGCTGCACGCCCCCGTCGTTGGCAAGGATCATTTCGTTCAGTTCGGGCAAACATTGCGCTGCGATCACATCCACCCTTCCCCCGGCATCCAATACGCGCCGGGCGCGTCTGAGCGCTACTTTTCCGCCGCCTACCACGAGGCAGCGGCGCCCGGAAAAATTGTGCATCAATGGCAGATATTTCATAACAGTCACATCACTCAAGGAAACTTAAGCTAACGACCCGCTGCCTTGAATCTTGCCAGCGCTTCACCACTGGCAATCGCTTTTGATGCTTTGACCGCCGCCTCGCGTGAATCAGAAACCATCCTGAATTGTCTCAATCCTATGGCAGCGCCGTATACCAGACTGTCACGCATCTTACCGGGGGTATTGCCAAGCGCTTCGAGCCCAAGGTCTACGGTATGCTGCACAACTCCCTCGAGAACCTGTGTATTATTGAAGGATGTTTGTTCAATATCTGCCTGAAACGACTCTGGAATCGGTATCGCCCGTTGTTTTTGTTCTATCCCGAATTCACCGGGTGATAATTTGTTCAGCGTCAACTCTTCATCCCCCCAACAGCCGAAATATCGTGATACCTGGCTGAGCGAAGGAATACATCCCCCTTCGACTCCACGGATAATGGCGCTCGAATCAAATCCGGCGTGTCTGGCCAACATCGCATAAACCGGGGGATAGGCCTTGTGCACGAAGCCGGTTGCAAGGTAAGTGGCGCTGGCGCCCCGCAAGGGTTGCAAAACCACCTCCAGAGTGGAAATGCAACTTCGTTTTACCATCTCATCCCGAAGATCAACCAGTTTGTTCAAAGCGGGAATGTACTTCCCCTGATCGAGATAACTCCAGCCGGACTCCGCCTGATCCAGTTGCTGCGCCGCCTCGGCCGGATTCAATTCCACATTGACCCCTGCCGCATCGAGCACCTTGCGCACAGTAATGCCGTACTTCGGGCCGACGTGATCCAACCCGTGTATATAGGTCGGCAATCCGCAAGCAGCATAAACCGCCGGTAAAAACGGGGTTGCCGGCAGGCTGCGGGTATAACCGTTGAAAGGATCGGCGATGGCAAGGATTTTCGGACTGCGGGTTACACAAGTCTTCAGATTGCGCATCAGTGCATTGAGAACGCCAGCATTCTCGGCATCGGTTTCGCGTTTCATGCGTAACGCAATCAGGAACAGCGCAGTTCGTACCGGACTGATCCTGCCATCAAGGATCATGTCCATGCCATCCTCTGCCTGGGCTTCGCTCAGGGGTTTGCTCATCTCAGGACCGGTTGCAATGAGCTGGAGATACCCTCGCATACGCAACTGTGGAGTGATGGACATATCCACCCGGCCGGCTTTAGTGGGAGTATTCAAAGCGAATCCGCCTTGTCACCAAAACCCGCCTTTCGGTACCACAATTTCGCTTTTTCCAGATCCACCTTGCAACCGCGGCCTTCTTCGTACAGTAACGCCAGGGTCGCCTGCGAACCCACCAGCCCCTGGTTTGCCGCCTGGGTAAACCAGTAAACCGCTTTTTCTGCATCCTGGTCCACGCACTCCCCCTCCATATACATGAACCCCAGCCCGTGTTGAGCCAGGGCAAGCGATTGTTCGGCAGCCAGTTTCATGTTTTTAAATGCCATCAGTTCATTTTCGACCACACCCAGACCATTTTGATACATGATCGCCATACGGTACTGTGCATCTGCATTGCCGTTTTCCGCCAAAGGTGACAATATACGCAGGGCCAAAGTAAAATGCTTTGATTCGAACGCAGAGATTCCGCTGGCCAGGTATATCATAGGGTCATCGTTCATAGGGCGCCTGTTGGTTTTTCATGGTCGGTTATTCATTAAGTTTCGGCTGAATTTGCCGATAAAAGTTTAACCCTGTGCAGAGACATCGGAAATATGGCTAATGGGATATTCGAATTATTACCGACAAACCTGAACCTGATAAATTTAAATGATCAATCTATATACCTGGAGTACCCCGAATGGACGGAAAGTATCCATCATGCTCGAAGAAATTGGCCTGCCTTACCGGGTTCACCCGATCGATATCGGGAAGAATGATCAATTCGATGAAGATTTCCTGAAGATAAGCCCGAACAACAAGATTCCTGCCATTGTCGATGAGGAGAATGGCTTGAGTATGATGGAATCAGGCGCGATCCTGATTTATCTGGCAGACAAAACCGGAATGCTGATGCCGCAAAACAAGCGCTGGCAAATTCTGGAATGGCTGATGTTCCAGATGGGCGGCTTCGGCCCGATGCTGGGGCAGGCCCACCACTTCCTGCACTTCAAGACCGGAGCCAGTGAATACGCCGAGAAAAGATACAAGGTCGAAGCCCAGCGCCTCTATGCCGTACTCGACGACCACCTGGAAGAAAATGAATATGTCGCTGGAGACTACTCGATCGCCGATATCGCATTGTGGCCCTGGGCCTCCAGGTTTGACTGGCAGCGGGTCGATATGAACCACTTCCCGTCTGTCAAACGCTGGTACACCGAAATTGCCGCACGCCCGGCCGTACAAAAAGGCTATCGTGTCCCGATTGAGACAGAAATACCGATGCCCTGATTACACCGTCATTCCCGCGAAAGCGGGAATCCACGCCGACAGTTGAGCGCGGGAATTACGGCATTGGCTTGTCCACCCCGATGAAGTATGATCAGCGACTCACACTCAACCACTTGTTGAGTCTCATTCATCTATTGAATTTGGACAAATATTCCGGCGCCAACTGATTTTGATCCCCGGTTCAACTTGTGATCGCAACCACTGAAGCGTTTTCCCGCGTCAAGATTGACGCACTGCTGAAGGACTCAGGCTGGGACCTCACCGACGGCACAAGCATCCTGTTCGAGTACGCCCTTGCCGATGGCACACAGGCCGATTATGTGCTTTGCGACCGTCAGGGCCGACCGATGGCGATTCTGGAAGCCAAACGCGCCCGTATTGATCCGGTCACGGCGCAAGATCAGGGGCGCCACTACGCCGAACAACTGGATGTGCCGTTCGTGTTCCTGTCGAACGGCGAGGAAGTGCGATTCCTGGATCGCGATACAGACGCGCATGCCCGGCTCATCGCGGGCTTCTGGTCACAGGACAATCTGGAGAGACGGATTGCAGCGCGCCGGGTTCGTCGCGACCTTTCCGGTGTCGCTATCGACCGAAGTATCGTGGACCGGGATTACCAGATTGCCTGCATTGAAGCTCTGTCCGCCGAAATATCGCACGGACGGCGCAAACTACTGGTCGAGATGGCGACGGGAACCGGCAAGACCCGCACAGCGGCCGCTTTCATCAAACGCCTGTTCGAGGCGGGTAGGGTCACCCGTGTCCTGTTCCTTGTTGACCGGATTGCACTGGCCGGTCAGGCCGAAGACGCATTTACCGACCACCTGCGGGATTATCCCTGTCACGTATTGCGCCCCGGCCGGGGATTCGACCGGGCCAAGCGGGTCACGATTGCGACTCTCCAGACCATGATCGCGGAATACCGCGACCTTTCACCAGGTTATTTCGATCTGGTGATTACCGATGAATGCCACCGTTCGATCTATGGCAAGTGGAGTGGCGTATTACGGCATTTTGATGGTGTCCAACTGGGACTGACGGCGACTCCTTGCACTGTGGCGGATGAAGATACGAGCGCACATTCCGACCCACAAGACGGCCTGTTCGTGCGCGACACCTTGCGCTTCTTTGGTCTTGAAAAGCCGACCTTTCGCTATACATTGCCCGAAGCCATTGAGGCGGGCCACCTGGTTCCCTATCGCATCTACAAGGCGATGACGGTGAAAACAGCCGACGTGGACGGGTTTTCAGTGCGGCGCGATGAGCTCGACTGGAACGCGATGGATGCGACCACCCGCTCCGAGTTCGAGAAATTGTTCGCGACCATGGAGCGTATCAGCGTCGACCCTCGCGCTCTGGAACGGCGGTTCACGATACCCGAACGCAATCGCGCAATCGTCCGCGAGTTCCGCGACACCTTCGAAAAAGGATTCATGGGCAAGAGCGGTGTCAGACATACCCCGGACATGGGCAAGACCATCGTATTCGCAGTAACGAAACGCCATGCGCAAACGCTGGCCCAGATGTTCGATGAACATTTCGCCGACCTGAAACCGCACCCGACGACGCGATACGCGGATTTCGTAGTGAGCGACACGGGCGACGGTCCGGCCGCCGATGCCAGCGCCATCATCCAGCGTTTCAAGGAAGAGGAATTTCCCCAGATTCTGGTCAGCGTGAACATGCTCGATACCGGTTTCGACTGTCCCGAGGTGGTCAATCTGGTGATGGCCCGGTTCACCCGCAGCGCCATCCTCTACCGCCAGATGCGCGGGCGCGGTACGCGCAAGGCGGATCATATCGGGAAGACCGGATTTACCCTGTTTGATTTCGTCGGCGTAACCGATTTCCACGGTGACGATGATAAAGACCTGGATGGCGGTGTTCTGGATGTCAATAAACGAGACGGGAGGAAGGGACCCTACCAATCCGGCAAGCTATTGACACTGGACGTAGACGACCACATCGACCCCGCGAGTCGCGAGTGGCTGATGCTGGATGAGGACGGCCGTATCGTGCGTACGCCGGAGCACGATACCCGAGCATCCGAGATCGGCCTGCTTGTCGAGTCATGGCGTAGTAATCAAGAGTTCACCGCAGAACAGGCTCGTTGGGTAGGGCTGATCGGCAGTCAGGTCAAGGCGAATGCCATGAACACAGAGTTTTTCGGAGATTACGACCTGGATGAGCACCCGTTCACCACTCTGGGAGGGTATGATCAGGCTCGGCGGGTGTTCGGCGGTGAGAAATCTCTCAACAGACTGATCGCCGGATTCAATACCGTGGTATTCGGACAACAGAAGCCGACTCATGCGTCCAAAGACTCCAGCGCCTGAGGCGCGTTGATGGCATGCCCATGACACCGGAACTTCGGCGCGGTATCGACCATATCCGCAATTACCTGTTTGGGGGCGGCTACCCGAATCCGGCACAGAACGCCGAGCAACTCAGTTTCCTGATCTACTTCTATATGTACGAGGCGGCGGATGCGGCGCGAGTGCGTGCGGCACAACGACCGGGAGCAGCGGACTACGCCAGCACCTTCGAGGGTGAATGGAAACTGCGTGACTCGCGCAACGCCCACAAGCCCGATTCAACAGCCGTACCCCGTGAACGCCTGCGCTGGTCCAGCTGGGCCAACGCATTGAGCGGCGAGCGACTGGTCAACTGGGTACGTGAGGAGGTCTTCCCCTTCCATGCTGAATTGGCGGCAGACGGCATTACAGACTTCATGGATGGTGCCCGACTGGTGATTGACGAGCCGACCGTACTTACCCAGATTGTCAGCCAGTTGAACGACCTGCATCTGCACCAAGTGGACGCAGATACCAAGGGCGACCTGTTCGAGCATGTACTCCGGCAGATCCGCCAGGCAGGGGAATTGGGTCAATTCCGCACGCCACGCCACATTATCCGTGCCCTGGTTCGGCTGGTTGACCCTCGAATCGGTGAGACGATCTACGACCCGGCGGCGGGTACGGCGGGCTTTCTGGTCGGTGCTTATGATCACATCCGGCTGGCAAATTCTTCATCTGCCGGAATGGAGGAAGTTGAGGCCGAGGGCAAGACCATTGATCGCGGTCTTGGCGACCTGCTGAACCGGGACGCGGTACGCCAATTACAGGAAGCAACATTCTTCGGCAACGATGTGGACCCGCAGATGGTCCGCCTCGCCACCATGAACCTGACTCTGCGCGGACTGGATCGGGTACGCATCCTGCGCCGCGATGCGCTGACCCGTTCTCTGGATCGGGCCACGAAGGCGGAACTTGGCCTGCCGATACAAGGATTCGATGTCATCCTCGCCAATCCACCCTTTTCCGGGCGACTGGACAAGGATCGTATTGTCGAGGATGTGAAGGTCGGACGCACGGCACAAACCGAGCTTCTGTTCCTGCAATACATGGTCAACCACCTGCGGGAAGGCGGGCGTTGCGGTGTGGTCGTGCCGGAGGGGGTATTGTTCGGGGCTACTGGCGCACATAAGGAACTACGGCGCAAACTGGTCGAGAACAATACAATAGAGGCCGTACTGTCCCTACCAGGTGGCGTATTCAATCCCTATGCCGGAGTCAAGACTTCCGTATTGGTCTTCCGCAAGGGTGGGACAACGGAACGGGTGATGTTCCTCCATGCCGAGCAGGACGGCTTCAAGCTGGATGCCAAGCACGACCAGCCGATTGAACAGGATGATCTGCCCAGCCTGATTGAGGCGTTCCGGGACCGGGAGGCGCGATGGGTCGCTTGGCGCAACCGGGACCTGAAAGCGGACTGGACGGAGAAATGGTGGTTTGCCGAAGCGTGGGGACACTTACAACGAAAATGGCATGGGGCTACCCTTCTTTCAGGGAAAGGCAGACTTCGGAGAGGTTCATCCCACTGTCAGGAAGTGGTGTGCAGTACCGAAAAAAGTTGCTGAAGCTGGTGATATTCTGATCTCGGTTCGTGCTCCAGTCGGCCCTACAAATATTGCAGACGAAAGATGCTGCATCGGGCGAGGATTGGCAGCTGTTCGTCCTGATGAAACTGTTGCGTTGCGTGATTTCGTACTTTGGAACATTAAACATCGTAAACTGGAACTCGTTGCAAAAGGACAAGGTAGCACATTCACGGCTATTGGACAGAAAGATCTCAGTTCACTTCAAATTCCACTCCCTTCGCTTGATGAGCAACGCCAAATCGTCAGTATTCTGAACCGGGCGGCGAAGATTGAGCGGCTGCGGAAACAGGTCGATGAGAGGTTGCGGGAATTCATTCCCGCACTGTTCGTCAAATTGTTTGGCGATCCGGTCGAAAATCCGATGGGGTGGCGAAAATACAAGTTGGGGAATCTCGGCAGACTTGATCGAGGTCGTTCGAAACACCGCCCGCGTAATGCTGCACATTTGTATGGTGGTCGTTACCCGTTTATCCAAACCGGAGATATCGCAACATCGAATGGGAAGATTAACCACTACTCGCAGACATACTCAGAAGCCGGGTTGGCTCAAAGTCGCCTGTGGCCCTCAGGCACCCTGTGCGTTACAATTGCCGCCAACATTGGAATGACAGGCATACTTACCTTTGACGGTTGTTTTCCGGATAGCGTCGTGGGTTTTACTCCAGACGACCGGACTTCCATCCAGTACATTCAGACCGCGCTGGACCTAATGCGAAAGCACATTGAAGAACGGGCACCGCAATCGGCACAACGCAATATAAATCTTAAAGTTCTCAGGGAGCTTGAGTTTCCCGTTCCTCCCTTCGAACAACAGTGTCAATATGCGGAGATTATCGAAGCGGCGTACGATACCGCCACCATCGCCGAAACTGCCTCTCAGATGGCCCCGGTCTTGAGTACCTCGTTCATGGCTACTCTATTGGGAGAAAACGCATGACCGACATCATGAACAGCAAACGACGAAGTGAGTTGATGGCGGGAATACGTAGTCGTGATACCGTACCTGAACTCACAGTCCGCCGCATCGCTCATCGGATGGGATTGCGATTTCGGCTTCATCGCAGCGACCTGCCCGGTCGTCCCGATTTGGTGTTCCCGAAATTTCGTCTGGCTGTGTTCGTGCACGGTTGTTTTTGGCATCGGCACGAGAGATGCCGATACGCCTCCACCCCCAAATCCCGGGTCGCCTTTTGGACAGAGAAGTTCGCGACCAATGTTGACCGTGATATTCGTAAGGGAGCGGCATTGAGGAACCTCGGTTGGCGTGTCTTCGTCATCTGGGAGTGCGAAACCAAGGACAAGGCGGCATTGGAATGCAAGTTGACTGCGTTGATCAGGTGCGATGGAACTGCCCCAGAGCAGGAGATCATCCTGACAGATGCAAAGATGGAACATCAAGCCTCGACACAGGGAATGGAAACGCCGGTGCGTCTTCGCTCAATACCAAGTGGTGTGGAGCTTGGCTTCAGTGAACAAACATGACCGGCCATGGTGAACCAATGACTGTCCAAGTATACGATTTCTTCGCCGGCTGCGGTGGCGCTAGCTGCGGATTTCGGGATGCTGGTATGGAGATTTCGTTCGCGCTGGATCACGATGCAGAAGCCAGAGCGAGCTTCCAGGCCAACTTTCCCGACACACACTTCGAGTTTGCAGATATTCGTAACGTAAGCGTTGAAGCTGTCCGGCTTCGGGTAGAATCGGAACGATTAAAACCAGTGCTTTTCAGTGGGTGTGCGCCATGTCAGCCATTTTCCAGACAAAATACCAAGCGGCCGAGCCTGGATCAGGACGAACGTGTGCCGTTACTTACCTACTTTGCAAATCTGGTAGAGGGTTGCCGACCAGATCTCGTGTTCGTGGAAAATGTTCCGGGGCTGCAGAAACTGGATAGCGATAGTCAACCTTTCGGTGATTTTCTGGGTCGATTGGAAGCGGCAGAATACGAAGTGGACTATCGCCCCATCAAACTGGCGAGGTACGGAATACCACAAAGTCGCCGTCGGCTCGTATTAGTAGCGAGCCAGCACGGTACAATCCATCTGCCCGATGAGACTCATGGGCCGGGAACGCCGAACGAACGATATGGTACTGTGCGTGACTGGATCTCTCATCTTCCACCAATACAAGCGGGGGAGGAACACGACCAGATACCCAACCATAGGGCGGCGAATCTCTCTGCGCGGAACGTCGAACGTGTCAAGGCAACGCCGGAAGGCGGGGGTAACCGGGATTGGCCAGACCACCTCAGGCTGGAGTGCCATAAGGATTTTTCCGGGTATACCGATGTTTATGGCCGGATGTCTTGGGACACTCCCGCATCGGGACTAACCACTCGGTGCACGAGTTACTCGAATGGACGTTTTGGCCACCCGGAGCAGGACCGGGCAATCAGTATTCGAGAGGCTGCTTGCCTGCAAACATTCCCGGAGGATTTTGTTTTTGAAGGGAGCATGGCCTCAATAGCCAGACAGATCGGAAACGCGGTTCCGACTCGCCTGGCGAAACTGGTCGGCCAACAATTCATCGAACACCTGAAAGACATGGAGAAACTACCCTAAATGGAAACGTTCAGGACTCGCGCCCGCACACTTGACATGCTTGGGAGGCAGCAGATTGCCGGTATTCCAACAGCAATCAGCGAGTTGTTCAAGAACGCGCACGATGCTTACGCCGACCACGTTGAGATTGACTATTACCGTTCAGATGGTCTGTTCGTCTTGAGGGACGATGGAATCGGGATGAGCCGGGATGACTTCGTGACCCGATGGCTGACAATCGGTACAGAAAGCAAATTCGACACCGCGAAAAATCCGCCGGCAGACCCGAACAAGAAACGCCGTCCGATGCTTGGCGAGAAGGGTATCGGGCGGCTCGCGATTGCGACAATCGGGTCACAGCTTTTGGTACTTACACGTCCGAAGACTGATGATGGGTCATCCGACCTCACCGCAGCGTTCCTGAACTGGGGTATTTTCGAGTGGCCCGGGATTAATCTGGGGGAAATTGCCATTCCTCTGCGGTCATTTCCGCCAGGTACTCTACCATCAGCCCAGGATATAGCCGGGATGGTTACGGAGTTCCATGAGAATGCCCAAAGAGTTGGTCGCAACATTGAGAAACGCTTGTTAGAGCGTCTTTCCAGCGAACTGGACCACTTCAATATCGATCCGCAAAAGATTGATTCCTACCTGCAGGAACCGTCACTCCGCGGCGGCGGTTGCGGAACGCACTTCATCATCAAACCGACCTCTGAACTACTGGCAGACGATATAGACGGTGACCCGGCAGCAAGCAAGACAGCCGCGCTAAAAAAGGCAACGCCCCTGAAGAAGGCGTTGCTCGGATTCAGCAATACCATGGCGCCAGGTTCAGGCAATGTCATTCACACCGCGTTCCGTGATTACAAGACGGATGAGGTATTCGACGATTTGATTGCCGAAGCCGAGTTCTTCACACCAGACGAGTTTCAAAATGCGGACCACCGGATTCACGGTACATTCGACGAGTTCGGTCAGTTTCAGGGCAAGATTTCGATCTATGGAGAGGAAGTAGCTGATCACGTCATACCCTGGAGAGGCGGGCACGGCACTCACACGAACTGCGGTCCATTCTCGATTGACTTCGCCGCTTTCGAGGGTGAAAGCAAACACTCGACAATTCCTCATGATGAACACGCGATATTGGCAAACAAGACCGAACAACTGGGAGGGTTGTATATTTACCGCAACGGCATTCGAGTGCTGCCTTATGGTAACACCGACTATGACTGGCTGGATATCGAGTTCCGGCGGACAAAAAGCGCTTACTACTATTATTTTTCTCATCGAAAGATGTTCGGAGCGGTGGAAATTGATGCAGACAGGAATCGCGACCTGCGGGAGAAAGCGGGACGAGAAGGATTTCAGGAAAACAAGGCTTATCGCCAATTCCGGTCGATACTTCAGAACTTCTTTCTCCAGATAGTTGCGGATTTTTTCCGAACCGATGGTGTGCATGCTGAAACATTTGATTTGCGAAAGACCGAACTCTCAAAAGAGGATGATGCGAGAAAAAAACGAGAGAAACAGGTTGCAGAGAGAAAGAAGAAATTTGGGGACAGTCTGAACACATTTTTTGAGAAACTCGAGCGCGATTCTCCTCAATATGAAGCCATGGCATTAACGGAAAATATCACAGAAGAATTACGGTTAGCGAGTGAAATCAAGGACAGTAGACTGGCCGCACACAAGGTACTTGAGATCGAACATCAAGCACAAGCGGATATCAGGGAACTGGAAGATCAATATCGTGTACCACGTCCGCGAATTGGATTGAGCAAAGCGGCACTCCGCGATTGGGGCGTGTACAACACAAAATTTGCATCTCTTCAGGAGAATGTATTCAGGCCAGTGCGCGACCTGATCGAAGAACTCGTTGGCGAAGAATCCAGGAAGGCGAAGTTGTCGCTTGATCGTCGTGTCAGGACGGAGACTGCATTGGAAAATCTCGGACAGGAAGCCCGCAAGAATACTGGAAAATCAAGTCAGAAAGTGAGAACGGAGGCGGATAAAGTTGCTTCGGAGGCACGGAGTGTAGCAGGGCAGTCGCTTAAGGCGGTTGAGTTGGAACTGCGTTCAGTGATGAGCGAGCTCCATCGAATTGACCTTGCCGAAATGCCTGATGAATCGTTTGTCGAAACCAGAGATGCACTGGAAAATCGGATCCTGAAGATTACAGAGAACCAAAGAACATTGTTGCACTCGGTATTGGAACAGCTTCAAGCGATAGACGTAACCGGAGAGAGCTCGACGGCTGAGCAGTTGATGGCCATTGAGCAGCGTAACCTCCTACTCGAGGAGGAAGCCGAGGCCGATGCCCAGTTAGCACAGTTGGGAATGGCGATTGAGATCATAAATCATGAGTTCTCAGGCACAATTCGATCTATCCGCAATGGCTTGCGAAAATTGAAAGCCTGGGCTGATGTGAATGAGGGACTGGGGGAGTTGTATGACAGCATCCGAACGAGCTTCGATCACCTGGACGGCTACCTGACGCTGTTCACGCCGTTGCAACGCCGCCTGTATAGGAAGGCAGTGGAAATCCGTGGCTCCGAGATTCGAGACTTTCTGGAAGAGTTGTTTCAAGCGCGTTTGGCGCGTCATAGCGTAACGTTGACCGCAACGAGCGCCTTCGCCAGAGCCAGGATCGTGGGCTTCCCGTCGAGCTTTTATCCTGTTTTTGTGAATCTGGTGGACAACGCTATCTTCTGGCTGTCACAACAAAATCCACAACACGAACGAATCATCAAACTGGATGAGCGAGACGGCGCGTTGCTGGTCGCAGATACGGGGCCAGGAGTCAATGTCCGTGACCGGGAGGCGATCTTTGAGTTCGGTTTCAGCAGAAAACCCGGCGGGCGTGGAATGGGTTTGCACATCGGACGCGAAAGCCTGCACCGGGTGGGCTTTGACCTACGGCTGGTCGAAAGAGATCGCGGTGCCACATTTAGTGTCGTACCAGTAGATGATTCATAGGAGATAAAGGGTGGAATTAGCAGAAATACCTGGATGTCGCAGCCACGAGCTTGCGAGGCGTTTTCTTCAAACGGCTGTGGTCATCGACGATGAGTCTTATATTGATTTAGAGGACGATAATGGGCCAGAAGTCGAGATCGTAGCACCGGGCCGGCACACTCGAGTCCTGAATCAGGAAGCTCAAAACCAGATTGGTCGTGGGTCGGTACACTCCTTGAACGCACGGCCTGTCATTGACTCATTCTCGGCGCTTGGTGTGATTTGTGGTGTGATCAGTCCCTCGGAATCAACGATGGAGGTCATGAAACAAGCTGACATCGTGGTTCTGGATTGGCTATTGCAGGATGGGGATTCGAAATATACGTTGGATTTATTTCACAATCTGGTAGCTGAAAACATGGATGATCGGCACGCGCTTCGACTCATAGCTATTTATACCGGCGAGGCGCAATTGGAAGACATCTGCAGATCCATTGTCGAAAAACTGAAAGAAACCGGACTTGACTCAAGGGAAAATGAGAACAAGACGATCATTTCATATCGACATGGTCGTGTCGTGCTATATGCAAAATCTGAAGTAAATTTGCCGAAACATTTGAAAAATCGGAGCATTACAGAGGATGAACTGCCAAAAAAATTGGTAAGAGACTTTGCGGAAATGACACAAGGGTTGCTTCCCGGCATAGCGCTCACCTCATTGACTGCTGTTCGGGAGGGAGCTCACAAGGTTTTGGATCAGTTTCGTGCGGGACTGGATCCAGCTTTCCTTGCTCACAGGGCGTGTATTTCCAACCCGGACGAAGCCGAGAGGCAGTTCGTGAATCATGTTGCCGAGGAGCTTCGTGGGCTTATGGACAACGCTGTTGCAGAACAATCTCCCGCAGGCGCGGATACAGTAGAAAGATGGATACGGCAAAAGAACGGGAAGACCGAACATTTCACTTTCGGAGACCGGCTTCTCGATATGGAACAGGCGATCAAGTTAGCAAGAAAGGGTTTGAAAGCGTCTGATGACTTGGGAGATAATGCCTTCGAGAGTCTTTCTTCGGGCTTTTCTGGCAATCAAGTTGCCAATCTTGACGAACAATTGGCCTGGATTATGAGCTTTCGGACGGTGTTCAACGCACCACCACCGACGTTGTGGCTGGGTTCTGTAGTCACGACGATGATGGATGGCGAGGAAATACACCTGATCTGCATGAGGCCGCGATGCGATTGCATCAGATTGGACGAGGAAACTTCGTTCTTTTTTCTTCCACTGATCGAGCCAGAAAAAGGAAGGAAACAACTTGTTGTCAGATTCGGCGACGAATTCAAGCGGTTGGGTATTGGATTCGACTCATCCGAGTGGGTACTCAAGAAATTCAAACCATCAGAGGATAAGCGTCCGATAGTCGCGACAAAGCGAGGCGGCAATTTCGAGTTCACAGACACCACAGGCAAGCGATATACATGGCGAGGCGAACTCAAGGACGAATACGCTCAACGGATTGCACAGACTTTTGCGACGAAGATGAGTCTCGTCGCGGTTGATGAGTCGGAGTGGCTCAGAAGAATAGAAAGAAAATCAAGAAAATAATGTGTTGCAGGTAACAATATCCTGTTTTCAAGTCTATGAACACAACCAACCCGGAAAATCGAATCCCTTGATCACTCCCCGGATTTCAGTGTCCGGGCAACCCGAAAGCCGAAACCGGGATAGCGCAGGTCATACCTGAACCAGAAACGGTGCGCCGAACGCAGGTCCCGCGGATTATTGTACCAGGCGCCACCGCGCAGAACCCGGACAGGACAGGCTTCGCCCGGATTTACCGGAGCCTCAACCGGCACAGTCGCATAACGGTCATGCCAGCAATCTTCTACCCACTCCCAGGCATTACCGTACACATCGTAAAGTCCGAACGGATTCGCGGGGAAGGTTCCGACTTCAAGCGTTTTGTTGCGGGCAGCGCCTGCGGGAGAACCATTGAAAGTGCGGCTGCCATCAAAATTCGCCTGATCCGTGGTAAGTTGGTCGCCGGTATAGAAAACCGTCGTCGTACCCGCGCGCGCTACATACTCCCATTCTGCTTCACTCAATAATCTATAATCCTGGCCCGTCCGGACACTCAGCCAATGGAGCCAGGATTGGGTATCCTGCCAGGACAGATTGATCACAGGGCGAAGACCACGCCCCCAACCGGCATCATTGGGTTGATAGCCATTGCATCCACCGGAAGCGACACAGGCATCCCACTCCCTGAACGTCACCTCGTACACGCTTACTGCAAAATCATCCGGAATCGTCACTTCCCGGGTTGGGCCTTCGTTAACGTACCGGCCCGGCTCGGACGCCGCCGACCCCATGATGAATGAACCGGCAGGAACCACCACCATCTCAGGACACCGGGCACAGTCCCTGAATGTCATGTCCTCCGCCAATTGCCCTGCCTGCTGCCCGGATTCGGTTGCCGCCGCCCGCAGAGAGACCGCCGCAACCAGCGTCAGCGCCCATACCATGCCCCGGATGAGTTTTCGATTCATGATCTTTTACCCTTGCGACTGAATTACAGTTATTATACCCCGGCGCACGAAACACGAAACCGGCACAGACCTGTGAACAAGACCGACCTTACCAAAATCGAATCCCGCACCCTGGATCATTACGACAACAACGCAGCCGCATTTTTTGCAGGCACCATAGACCATGACGTGACCCAGAACTATGCGGCGTTCCTGACCCCGTTCCCTGCAGGCCAAAAGCTCGACATCCTCGATTTTGGTTGCGGCCCCGGCAGGGACCTCAAGTATTTTTACGACCTCGGGCACAGACCGGTCGGACTCGATGGCAGCATCGAATTCTGTAAAATGGCCCGGCAATATTCCGGTTGCGAGACGCTGCATCAGGGTTTCATGAATTTGTCATTGCCGCCGCAAAGCTTCGATGGAATTTTCGCCAATGCCTCCCTGTTTCATGTGCCGGGCAGTAAACTGCCCTCCGTACTGAAAACACTGCACGACACATTGCGAACCAGCGGCATCCTGTTCATGTCCAATCCTCGCGGCAACGCCGAGGGCTGGTCAGGTGAGCGCTATGGCTGCTACATGGAGATCGATGTGATCAGCCAGCGCTTGCGGACAGCGGGTTTTGCAGTATTGAATCATTACTACCGGCCTGCCGGGTTACCGATTGATCAACAACCGTGGCTGGCGGTCGTAAGCAAAGCGGTACGGAGTGATTCCTGAAGGAACAACAGAACTATTCCAGCAGAGGCTTTATACTTTTTATCAACTGGTCTGCGGCATCCAGTGAGTCAATGTCGATGATCTGCTGAATGACCCATTTGTTGGTCTGGGATTGCCCCATGATATCCTGTATCAGGTTTCCAAGCATTCTTCTGGCGGGATAACCGGGCTCATCTCCATCAAATACCCCTTTGGCGTATTCGTCGAATCGTGTATTGATGTTGGACAGGAAGCCGGTTCGGTAGTCGCCGCTTCCCATGATTTCCTCGACATTACGTTGATATTGCCGGGCGACTTGTTCAACCAGGGCCGAGACATAAATTTGCCGTTGTTCATCATCCAGTCGCTGATGTGCGAATCTATCCGTGATATGGCTGAGAAATATCAAATATTCCGCAATTACCCTGACCCGTTGATGATCCGATTCGTAGTCAAACTCCTCCTGGTGCAGATTCCGGGTAAAATGCAATCCGATCTGCCAGACAATATAGGCAACCGCAGTCGCATTGTCTTCCAGTGTGCGGGGTTTGGCTGTGCGCCATTTATTGCGGATACGCATCGCTGTCGGCGTACCAGTCGCAGAAGGATCGAGTATGAGTCAACAGGGCGTGTCGGATATCCTGACCTTGAGCATCACATCCGGTGAGCTCGAGGATTAACGTTTGGAACCCTGTTCCTGATGAGCGAGGTCAACCACCCGGGTCGCTTTTTCCGAGTAGATCTTGCGGTAGTTGTTCAGTGGATGATTTTCATCTGTCATCCAATAGCTTTCCTGGCTCATGCCTGAATCCCGGTCATATTCAATGAACTTGCGTTGAAGTTCCAGCATTTCAGCAATCAACTTTTGTTTCTCACTCATGGCATGGCTCCGGGCGTGTGACAGATTGAATCCTATCTTATCATGAATAAAAACAAATCCGGATATACCGGAATGGATATAAGCTGTCCCCCCGACCCATTCACATATCACGGTAAGAGTGCACGGGTGCAGGCTTGCGCGGTCCTGTAAAGGTGGGCACAATCAGCGCCTGTGACAAACAATCGACCGGATAAAAACAGAAATGGCAGGTGACGAAGGCGTGGACAATCGAGCAGATGATCATCAATCAATTCGGGGCGGCCTCCGCGCAGAGCCAAGCTGTGATATGAGAAGACGAAGAGGGAAAGTAACCGCGGCCGGCCTGTTGGCATTGCTGATCGGCCTCACGGCGTTCGCGGATCCGAGCGCAACCGATCTGGTCGAATGGGACACTGCAGAGAGCGCGGCGCGGCTTTCGCGCTCGGCGCACGCGGTGGACTTCTTCCCGCTCACCAACAATTTCATAAGCCAGGACAACAGTATATTCTGCGGCCCGGTTTCATCGGCGATCGTGTTGAACGCGCTTCGCCTGCGCAAAATGGACGGCTTGCCGCGCGACATGCGCTCGATCGACGAACACGAAATGGAATGGCTGTGGCCGGACGCCGATCCGTTCCTTGGCAAGTACACGCCCGGCAACGTCCTCAGTGACCGGACCAAGACGCGCCTTGAAGTGCTGGGCCGGCCGATCATCGTGGGCGGGGCGTCAATAAGCGACTATGGCCTGCAGCTTCACCAGCTTGCCCAGGTCCTGCGAAGCCACGGGCTGACTGTCGTGGCCCGCGTGGTGGACGATGGCGCGGACCCGGACGCGGTCCGGCGCGAGCTCGCCGCGAACCTGGCCACCAGGGATGATTTTGTGCTGGTGAACTATGCCCGCAAGTCTCTCGGGCAGACGGGCGGCGGGCATATCTCGCCTCTCGGCGCCTATGACGAAAGCACCGATTCCTTCCTGATTATGGACGTGAACCCGAACCGGGCGCCCTGGGTGTGGGCCGGGGCCGAGGCCCTGATCGCGGCCATGCGGACGTTCGATACCATTGAGAACCGGGGATATCTGCTCGTTTCGGAAGGCGAATAAACAGAAATAAGGTAGATGACCTGACTGGTGAACACACCCGTCAGGCAAGTAAATTATTACGGAGAAAGACATGAACCCGCAAAAAGTAGCATTGATCACAGCAGGCGGCAGCGGAATGGGCGCCGAAGCCGCGAAACGATTGGCAGCCGACGGCTATTGTATCGGAATCCTGTCGTCATCCGGCAAGGGCCAGGCGCTTGCTGAAGAACTCGGTGGAATTGGCGTCACCGGATCAAACCAATCGGTCCAAGACTTGCAGCGGCTTGTCGATCTCGCCATGGAAACCTGGTCACGCATCGATGTCCTGGTGAACAGTGCTGGACACGGCCCCAGGGGCCCGGTGCTGGACTTGACCGATGAGCAATGGCACACGGGCATGGAAGTTTATTTTCTGAACGTTGTCCGTGCCGCTCGACTGGTCACGCCGATCATGCAAGCGCAAAAAACGGGTGCGATTATCAATATTTCAACCTTTGCAGTATTTGAGCCCGATCCGGTTTTCCCCACTTCCGGTGTTTTCAGAGCGGGACTTGCAGCCTTTGCCAAGCTGTTTGCCGATCGATACGCAGCAGACAATATTCGCATGAACAATGTTCTTCCCGGCTTCATCGACAGCTTGCCGGAAAAACAGGAGTTCCGTGACCGCATCCCCATGGAGCGTTATGGAAGGTCTGAAGAGATCGCAGCAACAATAGCCTTCCTGGCGTCTCCGGGCGGCGGATACATTACCGGGCAGAACATCCGTGTCGACGGCGGCATGACCCGGTCCGTGTGATTTATGGACCGCGCGGAACCCGCCTCGCACTCTACGGTCGCGTGAACTGATACGGACCAATGGCCAGCGCCATGGTGACCGTGCGGCCGCCCGTTATCGAGAATCTAGATTGCCGGATCATCCGGCTTGATAACGGGCTGCACCGGTCTGGCCCTGCCGTGACTGACGGTCTCGCGATACAGGATGTAAAGCCCGCTGGCGACGATGATGGATGCCCCGATCAGTGTATATCGGTCCGGGAGGTCTCCCCAAACCAGATAACCGAGCACGGTGGCCCAGATCAGGGCGGTGTACTCGAATGGGGAAACCAGTGCAGCCGGGGAAAGCCGGAAGGCATGGGTGATGCAGACGATACCGAAACTGCCGAACATTCCCGCCGCCACGAACAGTACCAGGTCGGCGGCTGTGGGCGCCACCCAATGGATCGGTGCAATTGCGAGCCCTGCCACCGCCACCCCGGATGCCGGCCAGAACATCAGTGCCTCGGTATGCTCGGTGGATTTGAACCTGCGTGTGGTCATCATGAGCAATGCATAGCAAAGAGCGGCCACCACCGCCGCCACCGAAGCCCATTGAAACACTCCGCTGCCGGGCCGCAGCATCACGATGATGCCGACGAATCCGGCCAGAGCCGCCATCCAGCGATGACGGCCCACGGATTCGCCCAGTAACGGAACGGAGAGTATGGCCACCAGGATCGGGGCGATGAATGTCAGCGCAACCGCATCCACCAGTTTCATTTGCGACAACGCCCAGGAGAAGCTGGCCGTCAATCCGAGGACGAGCATGAACCGCAGCAGATGAACTCCAGGCCGACGGGTTCTCAACCTGGAGAAGCCCCCCTGCAGATGGACAATCAGTATCAAAAACGGCAGTCCGCACCAGCTTCTCAGGGCGATCACCTGGGAGACCGGGTAAATCCCGGTCAACCACTTGATGATCGCATCCATACAGGAAAAGGAGGCGATGCTCAGCACCATCATCAGTATGCCGACAAAAGGCCTGTCAGTGTGTACGTTGCCGGAAATCAAGTCAGTTTTTTGCTGGCGGTGTATTCAGAGCGGGAGTTGCAGCCTTTACCAGGCAGTTTGCCGATCAATTCGCAGCAGGGAATTTTTCCCGCCATTTAATGCAACGTTGCGCATCACGATCTTCATAAATGCGTATGGCAGACTGTGGATCAAGTGTATAGGTATTCTCGCTATCCTCTCCCAATGCGGTCAGACGCATGGTGTACCAGGCCGTCACCCCGCCCCGTGGCGGGGAATCGAATACAGGAAACTCGGGATCTCCGCCTGCCTCAGACAACCAGGCTTCCGCGAGCCGTGGATTCAGAACCATGGCGCGGGCCAGGCTCACCACATCGACAACGCCGCCAGCCACTACGTCCACTGCCTGCTCACGCCTTTCGAATCCTCCTGTCAACATCAGCGGTACATCGGTTACCCCTTTTGCGCGTCGCGCAAACTCAAGAAAATATGGCCCGCCACCCGACGACCCATCAGAGCTTGCCTTCGCTCCGGGGAAATAGGTCCCGCCGCTGATGTCAATCAGGTCGACCGGGGCTCGATCGAGAAGGCGCACCACCTCCAAAGCATCATCCTCTGTCAATCCACCTTCCAGTTTGTCCGTCGAGTTGATCTTGATTCCGATGGGAAACGATGGACCAACGGCGCGCCGTACTTCGTCTATCACCTCGAGCACTATACGGCATCGCGCTTCGATTGAACCACCGTAGCCATCGTCACGGCGGTTGAACAATGGAGACAGGAATTGGCTGAGCAAGAACCCGTGCCCAGCGTGAACATGAACGCCGCTGAATCCTGCGTTCTTTGCGTATGCTGCGGTTCCTGCATACATGCCAGGCAGTTCCCGGATGTCTTCAACTGACATATCCGCACATTGAAGACCTTCGAGGTTCAACGCAGACGGCCCCTTCGGCTGACTGATCGGCAGGTGCGACAGAGCGCCGGCATGACCGAGTTGCGGCCATAGATGGGCTCCCTCGATCACAGCCCGGCGGACCAATGACTGGATCGCCTGCTGATCGCTATGCGCTCCGAACACCAGATTTCCGGGTTTCTCCGGATAGCGGGGATCTCCCTGAACCTCACCGATGATCGACACGGCGGCTCCGCCTTCCGCCCACCTTTCGTAAAGCCGAGCCTGCGCCTCGGTGGAATCACCCTCACCGTTACCGAGCGAATCCGACATAGCCGACTTTGCCAGTCGATTTTTCAGGATCGCGCCGCAAGGAAGTTCCAGCGGGCTTCGAAGGACATGATTGGGGTTCGGGGATTTATGATCCGGGGTTTGTTCACTCATCTCAGTTTTTTCTATCAGGAAATTTCGATTTTCCGGTTCTTGACATGCCGGGAATATAGCATGGTCCGCACTTGGCAGTACTTCCAAATACCTGTTATCAAAGACTCTTTGGCTCAGCCGGTCGCTGGAAGAGTACCTGGGTACGTCCTGGTGATCACCCGCCTCGATCATCCCGCTTGCATCGACGTGGGGCAATAAAATCGGGGGAAGCGCAGCTCCTGATCGTCGAGTCGGATGTCGTGCACTACGTCGGAATCGATAGTGAAAATCAATCGAAAGTATTGACAATGTGATCACATCGTGTTATCAATACAGCCATATTTTTACAGGATTGAAAACCGCACCATGACCCAAACTGCCCTTGCCACGACGAACATCAACCTTCGGGCTTCGCACGAACAGAAGGCTCTCATCGACCGTGCTGCATCGTGCCTCGGGAAGAGTCGTACCGAGTTCATCCTCGACACGACCCGGGAAGCCGCGGAACAGGTGCTTCTCGATCGTCGTCTCTATCTGCTCGACGATGAGCGGTTCGCTGCGTTCGAGGCCGCCCTCACTGCACCTGCGGAGGTTTCGGCGGCACTTCGCAAAACAATGAATACCCCGCCACCCTGGAAGGAAGAATGAACCTATGCAACGACCATCGCCTGTCTCGAAAGACGATCCAACCGACGGCTTCGACAGCGGGAGTCCTGTTCTCGACAGATGGTTTGCCGCACATGCCCTGCAGAATCAGGAATCCGGCGCCTCGCGTACCTATGTCGTCCGCGAGGCAGGCCAGGTTGTAGCGTTCTACTCGCTTGCAACCGGGGGCGTGGAGCACTCGAGAGCCCCCGGCGGAATTCGGCGGAACATGCCCGACCCGACCCCGGCCATGATCCTTGCCCGTCCGAGTTCTGTTCTCGCAGCTATTGACAGAGCCTGATCGGTAGTCACCGACACAATACGTGGGTCAGTTTTTGGGAGAACACTAACAGTAAAGTCAAAAGAGTTGATGCTGCTGTTGTCGAGGCGGGTAGAACACTCCAATGATTGTAAATGGATTGGTGTGCCGCGCGCGATGATGCCCAAGTGTGGTGCCCAGAAATAGAACAATATCCTTGTTCTGCATAAAGTCCTTTTCGTACTTCCCTCGCACTTTTTCGACCGCAATAGACTCGCCCCCTTCTGCAGCTGCTAAACAATTCCGGTATAGCGCGCCAATTTCCCAGTCTTCAATCGCCATTGTTGAGGACTTACCAGATTCATCTTCGAACTTGTATTTGAACTTGTATGGGATCTTGTCTATTGGAACACGAGGACCGTCATCGGCATGTGATCCCCTAGTTATCATATCTACCTGCTTAAGCTGCTCAAGCCACTTTTCCTTCCATTCACGGTCGTCATTCTCAACGATAAACCTTATCAGTTTCTTCGGTTTGAAAGCTGCGAGAGAGACATTTTTCGGATCCCTGGAATCCTTAATAAGAGTGTCAAGGTTTGTATAAATGTTTCTCAAACAAGCTTGCTTGCGTTCATACCAGAACTGCTTTGTATCAATTTTCTCAATGACAACAAGGTCACTGAGATCTGGATGTTTTGGTCGATAGCTTTCGGGTCGAAAATCTGTTGACTGCTTTTGCGGAATGAGTTCCAGTTCGACCCACTCCCATTTGTGATATTCGAGAAATTGGAAAGGTACGGGGTAGATTCTGATCCAAGAGCCATCTTCCAAGACTCCTGCTGTACAAACAAGCTCATCATAGGAACGCGAGGGTAATGGATATGTAGTAACGGTGATGAGCACACGGAATTTTGCCATTATCACTAAATATGTGCTGTGTGATGATGAAAGCCATTATGTCGTACCAATGCATCTACAACACAACTTCGATGGCAAGATTCATATTCCGCTTCAAAACAGGTCAATGCAACACGGCGGTATTTCTTTATCAGGTTCATGATGTCTTGAAGTGAGTCAGTGCTTTTCGCCAGCGTTGTCCTTGTATACTCTTTGAAGAGAAGTCGGTAATCATCTGGCGAGTTGAGCTCACACCTCTTACTCGATTCGATACCTAACTCTGGCATATGTACGTAGACAATCCCTAGCCCTTGCACTGCATTTCGCAGTTGCCGCTTACTAAAGCCGAATTTCATGCTCACAGCGTTGCGGCGTACGTCACACAATACCCCAATATTCTCTTCAATCAATCGGTTTAAATAACGTTCCAGCGACTGACCTTCATAGCCAATTGTAAACAAGCACGCGGATTTATCAGGTACTGGCTGTGCTGAGTCGACTTGCTTTTGCTCGAATTCATTTAAAATCTCGTGACGTATTTCACTATTGATAGCATAGTACGGGTGTTTACGATATACATAACGAATCAATTCTCGGTCGGATAGATTGCCTACCCGGTCTACCACACGGCAAATTACCTCTTTATCTGTACGCTGGAGCAAAGGCAAGAAACGTTGCTTGCAACCAAGCACCCAATTATCCTGATCCTTTAGATAGCCATATTTGGTCAGCGTCTTTTTGTCTGCTGCTGCCTGAAAAGAGAAGCAGCCGTAACGGTACGGGACAAAGTCATATGCCGGTTTTTCTTGTTCAACACTGACAAGAAACAGGTACTTCTGGAGTGCCGTCTTTGCAACCTCGCGGTTAAGCTCTCCCAGCAATGCGAGAAGTATTTTTCGTCGGTAGTACATTAGTCTTAGGCCTCTTTGTTGAATCAGGCTGCCACTTCATTACTGTCCACTCTAGCACAGTGTCAAGCCCCATGCGTATGTACCAGGTCTTCAGAGGTAGAAAATATTTCTTTTTTCCTTAATCCTGGGAACTCACATGTATGGCACAACTCTGCCCGTGGAAAAGTGGGGGAAACCGTGCCTTATCCCGGTTCGGCATATTTTTTTAATAGGAGAATGAATAAATCCATGGCATATTGTGACCCTATACCAACTCTGCCCAAGCTTTGAATTTGATGTTGCTTCAGAATAAAAAACTTACCGTGGTTTTCATTGCAATATTGCTGTTATCTGGTTGCGGCGGAGGCGGAGGCGGAGGTTCGGCCTCCTTGCCGCCCACGTCGACGCCCAGTCCCACACCTCCGCCATTGACATCTAATCCGGATCATCACCTGAGAACAGAACGCTTTACAACACATCAGCCCGATGTGCTGGAACAGATCGGAGCGCATCATGCCTATGCCATAGGCCTCACAGGCAGAGGTGTGAAGATCGGGATCGATGACTCAATCGTTGACTTTACGCAGAGTGCGGAGTTCGGGAGCAGGGTGAAGCTGCGCGATGCGGACGGGGCGTCTCTTGCGTATTCCCGACCGTTGGGAGATTTTCCCGAATACGATCGCGATGTCGACACTTGCCGTAGTGACCCCTCGTGTCAGATTTGGGAAGGTGATAGTGAAGGCGATGATGAAGCGCAGAACTCGTGGGTACAACAAATTGTGAGTGAGGATGGATGGCCCACCAGGGATGACAGCGTGTTTGTGGTTGACGAGCACTACCCCGAAGACGGTTCGATCGGACAATTTTACCGTTGGTGGGAAGTGCCAACGCCCTACGGTCCGGGAGGAAGCCATGGAACCATAGTGGCTTCGGTCGCAGCCGGGACCAATCTTGGTGTCGCGCCGGAAGCCACTATCATCCCGACCACAAAGAACCTCACGGATGATCAAAACACGAACGCCTTGGCGGAGGGGGCATTGCAACTTGTGATAGAGACGCTTCCGCCTGCAGATCGGAGAGAGCTCGACGGTATCGTCGCGCGTAACGTGCGCGATGACTACGCAAACTTTGACATCATTAATCGATCTTATGGAACGCGCCTTTCCGAGCTTGCCATTATTGACAGTGTCGACACCGCACGATGGTTCCGCTCGAACTTGCCAAAGACTCTGAATGCCATATGGCAAACCGATAGACCTGATGCTGAGAAGACCATTCTCGTATACGCCGCAGGCAATGAGGGAGATCCTGCACCCGGCTTGGGAGCCCTCCTGCCTTATGGCTTCCCGGAGCTGCGTGGGCATTCGCTTGCGGTTGCAGCGACGGATCCGCGAACGGGAGTTGTTGCAAGCTATTCCAACCGTTGCGGCCCCTTGCCACGAGATTGGAATTCTGCGAGATACGGTCCGCACTATTGCCTCACCGCCCCAGGCACTGTACGGGGGCTTGTTCCGAATCAGAATAGTCCCAGGCAAGGCGACGTAAGTGGTGGACTAGAAGGCACCAGTTTTGCTGCACCCATCGTCTCAGGAGCGCTTGCATTGCTGATGGAACATTTCCGGGGTACACGCGGAAACACAGAGATTGTCAAGCGTATGCTCGATACCGCGGATCGAACCGGACGATATGCTGATCTGGTAACGTACGGCGCAGGTCACTTAGATCTGGAAGCCGCCCTTTCGCCAGTCGGTACGCTAACCGCCGGGCAGTCGTCACAGGTGCTCGGTAGAACCAGCCTCCAACTGCCAGCAGCTTTCGGCTCGATTACGAATCGCATCGCTGATATCGAACTTGCCACGTTCGACGAGCAGAACTTCCCCTTCTGGGTTCCCATGACGACTCTAGTGTCCACCCGGGAGATCAGCCGATCCCCGATTCCTGTGCTCAAAGGAAACATCGGGATAGGTATACCGACGACTGATCCCAGTGTATTCGGATTACCTGGGATGCCGGTTGGAAGTGCCGGAAGCTTGTGGCTGGCTGACGAGTACGGATGGATAACAGGGTTTGGTCCCACTTCCGCAAGCTTTGCCCATTCGCCGCATAAAGGCGGATGGGGATACGGTTTTAGCTTCGAGAACGCAGGATACCTGGGATCCGAGACATCCGGCGCATTCGGACCAAGCCTTCGCTCCGGCATGATCTGGTCTTCGCGTACCTTCCAGCACAATTTTGACAGTGGCTGGAAGCTGGATGCCATGGGCACTCTGGCTGTCAGTTTGCCGCAATACGATAAAGACGTCATCTTCCGAGCCTCTTCTTCCATTCTATCGGCAGTGTCAATGCGGGTAGGTACCGATAGCACGGGGCTGGTAATCGAACAACCGTTACGTGCCGAGTCCGGCACCGGTATATTCCGCATCGAGAACGGACGGGTTGAGAATGGACAAAGACTAAATGATGAGTATCGCATCCCACTTCGACCCGATAGACGTGAGACCAGAATAACGTTTAGACATGACCGTGAAGTACCAGGTGGCGAAATGGCTATTCAGGTAAGCGGCGCTGTAAATGCCGGACATGTTTCGGGAAAGCGCGATACGAGTATTGGTCTGGCATACCAAGTGAACTGGTAGGTCGATGAATTACTTATGTACCCTGTCGCTTGCAGCTGTGGCTGTCCTCGGTGTTGCCTGCGCGGGTACCAGGCAGGAGGATACCGCACCCGACCTGATTGATTCCGTCTCACCAATCGTGCATGAGGGTGTCATATACACTCCTGCAAGTCGGAGCGCAGATGGGTGTGTACTTTATAGCGTTCGCATTCCCGACGGACAAGCTTTCGCCGCCTTGGTGTACCGAAGCAAGGAAGGTAAATTCGGCTACGGTCGCCCCGACCGATGTGTCATGGATGTGGGGTCACAATAGGATGCGGGCCGAATGAATACGCTGAGGATCCGGCCCCGTAGCCACCAGGGGCGGGGGACCATTCCCAGCCTGATTATTATCTCCTGAAGTCAGCCAGCGGAACGCCGGAATTGGCGTCCTCGATGGCAGAAATTATGTGGGCCACGCGCTGATCATCGCTTGGGTGCGTTTCCAGAAAGCCTACTTGCCCTGTAAACGTGCCGCGCTTTTGCTTAGCCTTAAGCCTGCTCAGGCGGATTATCGCGTCTTTCATGCCCGACACCCTGAACCCGGCATCTTGCAGGATATAGACCGCCGTGCGATCAGCCTCGATCTCCATCAGGGGGCTGTAGACCGTGCTGCCGATCGCCCCTCCGTAGTTTGTCCAATCTACAATTATCTGCCCTGGCTCTCTGGTGTTCAATTGAGATTCGAACGCTGTACCCAGGGTGGCGCCAACGAGCATCCCGATTGCGGTATTGACGGTCTTCTTTCTGACATGGCCGTGCATGACGTGTGCGTACTCGTGTGCCAGAATGGCTGCAATCTCATCGTCCGTCCCCATGTTCGTTACGAGTCCGCCATGGATGCCAATATTGTTGTTCTGATCCGCAAAAGCATTGATGTCGTCGTCATTGATGTTAACGGTGACACCTGCAGTATGAATAAGGCCGCAGCGCTCATTCTGAGGATTGAGTCTCTTGCATACCGTTAAGGCTGAGTTCCTGACGCGGTACAGAACACGATTGACTGTCGGCAACATTTCCCCTCGGGAAACATCACGCGACGGTTCTATATGGGAATATTTCAATACGTTTTGGCCAACGGTATATTGCCTGGCGGTGGGATTCTGGATATCAAGAACCGGTGTTGCACAGCCGTTCAACAGAAAAAGGGAGATGAGAACCAGGGATCGCCCAGCCTGTCGAAAATTTTGCAAGTGGCTCAACATATAGTTTACAGCGTCAGAACACTGCACACGATGGAGTTGTCGTGCGCCGGTTGCAGCGTGAGGTGCTGCGACCCAATGGCGGTTAGAATATCAGGCAACAGCCAACCACGCAATTTTCCATCTCCGAAGTGCAGGGAATAAATATATCGAAGCAGGAGACCTCACAGCCCTGTTATCAAAGAATATCTGGCTCTGGCTGGTCGATAGGGAAGAGTATTGCTCTATTAACGCAGGCAATTTTCACGGAGTTTATTCTCGGCAACAGATTTATCCATCTGGATTCATCTCTCGTTGAGTAGGGCTATTGATCTTAAGCTGCATGCTCGTCGCGTTCGAGATAGCACCGTAGCGCATCGCTGACAACGGTGTTGAGGTTGATCTCCCGGCGCTTGGCGTAGAGCACCGCGCGGCGATGCAGATCGCGGCCGGGGCGCACGTTAAAGCTGCCTTTCAGCGGCACATCGGGCTTACGGTCTTCGGCCTTGCAAAGCTCAAGATAATCGTCCACAGCCTCCTGAAACGCTGCCTTGAGGCTCTTGGCGTCATCGCCCTCATAGGTCACCAGGTCGCGGATGAACTCAAGCTGCCCATGCAGTACCTCGTCATCGTCGCTGTACTCGACCGAGCCGAGATAACCTTTGTATTCCAGCATCGTACTCATATCAAACCCCCCTCAGTAAGCACCCGCAACACGTCTTTGATGACGTACATCTTGACGATGTTGCCAGGATGCGGTTTGTGCAACGCAATGGTGGGTGCGGTGGCATGAAGAAAACGCCGTCGGGACCCGCCCGTCTTGCCCGCCGCTGCCTCGCTATAACCCACCCCTTCCAGTAGCCTGACCAGTTCGTCCCAAGTGAAGTCCTTCGGCTTGCCTCTGAGCCGGGAAACCAGTTTGTCGTGCCGACTCATATTGTCCTTACCGCTCCAATTTTTTACTCAGAAGTAGTATGGGCAACATCGCACTAAATTGCAACCGTATTCAGTCGCAATGCTCACCTGGATGTGACCAGGAAGACGCGCGACTACCGGAAGCGGAACGCCCTCGAGAACAGTCTGTGAGGCGAAGCTGTGGCGAAGACGCATTTACCTACCAGGAACTGCAAAGGGAGCTGTTTGCGGAATGCCACCGAGCCATCCTCGTGGGTTCCGTGAAGTTGGAACAGGTTCTTTGCCAAATCGATACCGATAATGCTAATCTGATTCATGGATTACGCAGTATGGTTAACGACCTGCAAATTTCTGAACAGCCCTTTTGGTCAACGTCCATGTGGGACATACGATTACCCATCAGGGATGATACGGTCACTTCATCGCTGCCCTGTTGTTTGGCGCGCTATTGCGGCCGTCCATAAAAGCCCAGGCGCTCTTCGTCGGAAAACATCACCCCGGGACGATCATAGTAGGAAAATACGCCGATGATACGATTTTGCCCGCCGACCACCGGTGAAACCCGATGGGCGGTGTTTCGTCCGCGAAACACGTTCAGTGTGCCGGCGGACAGGGGCAATACGCGCGCAGCGGACCCGCCCTCGGCCAGAAACTCCCCCACGCCGTCGTAATTTGGGTCCTGCTCGTTGCGCAGGCCGCTACAATACTGGAATTCCCCGCCCTGGTCCGCTTCCTGAAGCAGCAGCGTGGTGGTGAATTCCGATCGGTCGAAATGCCAATTCAGCGCCTCGCCATCGCGGTAGCGCATGACATTCACCCTGGCGAGGGGATCCTGCATCAAGAAGAGGGGTTCCTTGTCCATAACGATGGAGAGAAAATCCACCAGGGGCTGCCATGCATAGATGTCGAGCAGTGGGTTATCAGGCAGCTGGTCGGCACAAAGCGTGCAGTTGATGGTTTCAAAACGCATCAGGGCGGGATGGTCGTTGGGTAACCCGGTCACCCGGTCGGAGAAGTAGATGTTGTGCTCCCTGGAATGGGTGAATGCGTCCGTGGCAAAGAGCGGGCCCAGTGGTTCCAGGATACGGGCGAGAGCCCCTGGACGTACCAGCCCGTCCAGGTTGAAAAGGCCCTGTTCATCCAGGCGCCTCTTGCACCGCTGGATCAGCGGGCCGATCCGTGCCGGTTGATCCAGTGGATAGCGGTCGAGATCAAGGAGTTCTTTCATCAGCCATGCGACTAAGTTGCCGGACTATTTCAATGTACGCAATTATTCCGGTGCAGTCAATGCGGGCCGGGGCATCACGATGACGCCGACAAAAGGCCTGTCAGTGTATATGCCGCCGGGAATCAATCAGTAGATACCTGAATCCCGGAACTATGGCATGGTCCGCACTTTCATGAATTCACGGGGTCTGTGATATAATCAAGACATGGTTAAAAGGAGTTACAAGTTCAGATTCCACCCTGCGCGGCAACAGCAAAACAATCGAATTACGGGATCAGCCATTGGAAACTACAGCTATGACACCGTGAAAACCCTGAGATGACAAAAGACTGGATTTGGCAAAGACCTGACTGGCCGGTATGGGAGTACGTTTTATCTGAACAGACCGTCAGGCAGTTATTGAAGATTTATAAACTTGCGGAAAAACGCAATGGAAATACGATTCACACGGACCCATCAAGGTTACAGGGTGAGGAGGCGATACGTTCCCTGGCCATGGAAGCCCGCGCTACCAGCGCAATCGAAGGGGAGCATCTTTCCTATGGTGACCTTCATTCCATTGCGACTTCCCTGCTGAAAACCGGACATCCTGTGGACCGGAATATCGACGAACGCACTACAGGCGTTGTGCAGATGTTGATCGCGTCCCGCAGGGATATTCATGAGCCACTGACCAGAGACTGGTTGCATGGGTTGCATCAACAATTACTGGGATATCTGGAACGGGACAAGCGATACCAGGGACAAATCGGCCAATACCGGTCCGGGGCCGTAGTCATCGGCGACGGACAGCGAATTCTGTATGAAGCGCCGCCACCGGAGCAGGTCGAATTCCTGATGGCTGCTTTTATCGAATGGTACAACCGCCCCTTTCAATTACCCCCTGGCAGTGCGCCGGCGCTACCCGATCAGGACCTGGATAATCCGGTATTGCTGGCGCCGATCAAGTCGGCTCTCGCGCATCTGTGGTTTGAGCGTATTCATCCATTCATCGACGGCAACGGCCGTATCGGCCGGGCCTTGTCGGAGCAGATTCTGCTCAAGGCGAATCTTCCCGATATGCAGGTATCTCAGACAATTGAAAGACAACGTCAATCCTACTACCGGGAGTTAAACCAGTACGGCAAGGACCATCAGGGAAATAATATCAGCGGTTGGGTCAGTTGGTTTACGACACTGGTTCATAAGGCCATAGTGAGAGAAATGGTGGCAGAGCAGGAAATTGAATACTGATGCTGCAGTGATTTCCTGTATACGGAGGAGTATCTGCTCATAATCAGTCTTTTTTGAAGATTTGGATTGCTATCTGCTCAGATATTAACATTTTTGAGCAGATAATTTGATAATTGTTCAAAAATGTGGCGTTTTGATGTACAGAACTGGCTTACCACCGCCCCGTCACCCGGACCCCGAAGCGGTACTCCGACGCATCACCGGCCGACTCCCGCAGCTCGCCGCTGAACCGGATGCCCAATTCGCTGAACCCGGAAACACCACCGCGTCCCCCTGCAAGGTTCTAGCCGAAGCCGAAGCCGATGCCGTAGGCGTGATTCGCCCCGCTGGCGGCCCCGCTATCGGCACTCGATTTTGTAGCGCCTCCTGCATCCGCCGGCGCTGTCGTCGGTGTCATCCAGCAGGAAGGCCGTCCATTGATCCGCGTCTGTCGTCCACCCTCCGCAGCCGGTGGACGATGCGCCGCACTGGGACAGGTCTCCCCAGCTTTGGACTTCATAACAGATCCTGCACTCCGGCGCCGTTGCGCATTGCGCCACGCCGCCGGTGATCCGGACCGCGTTCGGGCAGTTCAATGCCGACATCTGATTCAGCAGATCCACGTCGTCCGTATTCAGCCCCTGGCCGCCAATCACGATTTCATCGTCCACGCCGACAATATTGTGATTGCCCATATCCAGATTACCCCGCATGTCCTTCGCGCCGTCCCGCGCCAGCATCGCTTCACGCGCGGCCTCGTGTCCAGGGACTGGCACAATCACGACCACCCGGCTCGCCGGCAGCGGCGGTGTATCCAGCGTGCCGATTTTGCCGTTCAGGGGGAACAGCCGGGCCACGTCTTCCGCCCTTTGCGCCGACAACAGGTCCGTTGTGATTTTGATCGGCGTGGTGCGCATGACCGGCGCGATCGGTGGAATAATGTCATAGTGCTGGCCCACTCCGTTGCGCCCGGCCGCGATGCCGGGCAGGTACGGGTCCAGGTCGCTCAGCGAGCCGGGCCACTCATACGGGAAATTCGGATCGAGCGGAGCCGGCCGTTCATCCAGCCGATAGCTGTACAGGGCTTCCTCGATCAGCACGATGCCATCCGCGGTCCTCTGCGCGATGGATTCCCTCAGCACGGATTGTTTCCATTGATACCAGCCGCCCGCCAGCGCCGCTATGACCGCCAGGGCAATGGTGAGCTCCAGCAGCGTGAAGCCGCTTTCATAATCCCTGGTTTTCATGATTCCCCTGTCGATCAGCATAGCGCACTCTCCAGCAACCCCTGGAACCCGCGCCGATTCGCGGTCCCGGGTCGGCGATGAACGTGCAGGCGGACATGGCCCGTTTGGGCTGTGGCCGGGTAGGTATTCAGCAGATGAACCCACTGCCAGGTATCGGCTCCGACCCGGTACTGGAGCGAGACCGCGGGCCCGGTCAGCCCTGGACGCGGCGTCAGCGCAATGCGCCAGCGGTTCGGGCGCCGGATCCGGACAGTCGCGCCCAGCGCCGCGGCCGCGGTTGCCAGTGTGACCGCTCCGGCCGGGCTCGAACACTCGAGGTTGGCATACGCCAGGGCCAGGTCGCGCGCCGCCTCGACGTCGCGTGACAGTTCCGCCTCATCACGCGATTGCAGGCTGCGCGTCCCGGCAAGCGCCAGGACGAACAGGATAAAGAGGATGAGGATGATCTCGGCGGGATTCATCGGCTTCCCGCCTACAGGTCAAACGTCAGTGTGACAGTGGCGCAGGCCCCGCCGGTGATGTTCGGCAACTTTTCAACCCGGTCCTTCAGTTGATTGCAGTCTTTTTCCGACGTAGTGACGTATGTAATCTCGGCGTCCTGCGCTGCGGACGATGCGATTGCCACGTTCTCATCGTACAGATTGACCCCGTTGTTGCCATTCAGCGAGAAATTGATGTTGTAGCCGTTCTCCTCCAGTTCCTTGATGGTGATGCCGGTGTAATTGCCCTTCAGGCTGCGCCAGGTTTGCGCGGCCAGTATCACGCTTTGCACTTCCTGGTTCGCCTGCTCCAGGCGGGTGCCGGACAGGATGCCCCCGCCCTGCACCGCAACGAACGAGCCGACCACCGCGAACACACCCAGCCACACCAGCATTTCAGGGAGAGTCAGCCCTTCTTCTTTTCTCGTTCTCAACAGTTCTTTCATTTTTATTTCCTCGTGGTTTGTGAATTTTTCAGGTTATATTGGTGAGCATCGTGTACAGGCCCTTGCCCATCGTGATCAGCAGCAGCATGATCGACAGGAGCAGGAATGCCCGGAACATCCCTTCCGCCGCCATATAGAGGGTTTCGAGTATTCTTTTTTGCACCAGCCCTACCGTCCGGAACGCCTGCGCATAGAGGTCGCGCCGCCCGCCCGGCGTCATGCCGGACAGCAGTTCGGCATGCTCGACGCTCAGCAGGCCGCCGCCGATCGCGTCCTCAAAGGCCCTGCCGTGTGCATTCATCGCGGTTTTGGCGGAGCGGATGTGATGTTGCGTGAATCGACCGCGCATCACTGCTTCGGCTGCTTCGAGTATTTCAATATGGCTGGCTCCGTTCCTGGACAACATTTCAGCCAGCGAACAGAAACGGATGCCGACCTGGTAGCGGGCCTCGGTATCAAAAAACAGCAGCGCGCGCCGCGCATGCCCGGTCCAGGACATTTTCCCGTGGGCGACCACGGATACCAGCGCGATGACGCCGGCGCCGGTCACGGCGCCCCAGGTGTTCAGCCAAACGCTCAGCCTGATCGCCATGTTGTCCGATGCGCCGCCGATAAAAAGGCCCTCCGCGAAGTCCTCCGCTTCAACTGCAAAGAAGATCAGGATGGTGAACAGGAATGCGTAGTAGAGATTGGGTATGACGACCCGGTCGGCGAATCCCAGCTTGTCCGCTGCGCGTGATTCGACCGCCTCGATCGCTTCGACCAGGGCGCCGCACGATTCGGCGACCCGGAACACGCCGATATCCACTTCCGGCAGCATCCCGGTATCCGCCAGGCCGTCGATCACGGAGCGGCCTTCATAGCCCGCCTGGGCGCCGGCTTTTGCGATCCTGCATAGGGCCGGCAACAAATCGTTCAGTTTTGCCAGCGTTTCGCAGGCAGAGATAAGCGTCACTCCTGCACGCAGTTGGGCGCCGATGACCGAATAAAACAGCAGGCGGTGCTGGCGCGGGAATACCAGGGTCTGGTTGATCCAGTTGCGGATATCAGTCAGGCGCATCCACGCTCTCCCGCCGAATGGTCCGCAACCATCGAGTCCATCGATTCCGGCGTATGATCCATAGTCCATTCACCGATGATCTCTTCGGTCTTTTCAGGGTCGATCAATCCGAGGCGCACCTTGCCCCTGGCGTGATCCTGTTTCGATTCGATGTCGAACTCCCTTCTCATGTAGGATTCCAGGCGGAACAGTTCATGGTTGGAGATGAACTTGTGGGCATCCTTGCGATCCAGGAAGAACGGGTAGACTTCCGCGACCAGTGTCTGGCCGGACACGCCGGACACGCATTCGTCGCAGCCGTCCGGGTTGATATACCGGAGGTCCGGGCCAAACAGGGCACGGTAGCGGCGATCCTTGTCGGCGTCGTCATGCCGGTTCCGGCAACAGCGCTGACAGACCAGCGGCGCCAGGTTCTGGTTGACGATGCCTGCGATGAATTCCCGCAGCGACAACAGGTGGTGATCAACCCCGAAGCTGGCCAGGCGGGGGATCGCGGCCACACAGGATTGCGTGTGCAGCGTCGAATACACCCGCTTGCCCTGGATCGCCATGTTCTGGGCGGCCCGGGCGGTGATCCCGTCCCGGATTTCTCCCAGCACCAGCGCATCCGGGTTCTGCCTCACGGTCGCCGCCAGTATGTTTTTGAAGGCTTCATCGGCGTCATCGCGGTAATGATCCAGTTCGACGTGCGTGCAGTGATCGAACTCGACCTCGCACGGGTCCGCGATCTCGATCATGCGCTGATTGCGGGACGAAGCATCCATCAACGCCGCCATCGTCGTCGATTTGCCGGAATTGGTTTCCCCGGTGATCAGGATCAGTCCGCCCGGCGCCATGCAGATGCGCTGAATCAACGAAACCTGGTGGTCGCTGTAACCGCTTTGGTCGAGCGGCAGTATGTAGCCTGGATCGCGCACCCGGCACACGATGGTATTGCCTCGCGTGTCTTTCAGCGAACTCCCCCGGATGCGGTACTCATGTCCTTCGTGGACATAAGTGAAGGCCGTGTCGACCGGATCCGATTCCACCCACTGCGAGCGCCCGGAACGGTTCCATAAGCCGCGCGCCACGCCCCTGGCGATTTCCACGTCGAATTCCTCGATACGCGCAATCACGCCGAATATGCGGAACGACAGGATCGCGGCCTCCCTGCGGATATCCAGGTAGATATCGCTGGCCCCCGCTTCGACCGCTTTTGCCAGCACATATTCAACCGTCGCATTGCCGGCCTGGATCGCGGATGATCGCTGAACCCCGGTTTTTGGGATGGCGCTTTTATCTCTCAACTGCCGCAGCTCGATGGGCGACACCATCGTCACCGTGCTTTCGACCGAAAGTCGGCTCTTGACGATCATCCGCAGGCCGCGAAGCAGGCGGCGGTCCACGTTCCCCGCGGCGGCGATTTCTCCGGTTGGACGCACCATCGCGTCGAGTTGGTTGGACTCGATGTAATCGTTGATCTGGTTGTCCGTCGTCCAGGCGCCGGATGCGGCTTCGGGAGTCGGCGTGGGCGTGCTTCTTGACAGGAATCTTTTCATTGCGGGTAATAAACGGTCGAAGGTTTGCCGTCGATCACGAAATGGATGCCGATACGCCCGCCGGATGCGGACTTGACCGAATCCAGTAAAATCGTTTTCCCGGCGATGGTGATGGACTCGTCCGCTTTCAGGACGACCGGGACGCCCGCGCCGGTGATGAACGATACGAACCCGGCCGTTCCGCCGTCCGCGGCCTGTACATAGCGGATGCTCGAGAGTCCGGGCGCCCAGGGCCCCGCAGCATCTGTAGTGATGATCGCGCCGGTTTCCCGTACCTGCAGCGTCTGTATGTACATTTGCTTCAGGAATTCGATCTCTTCCCGGATAACCGCCAGTTCGTCTGACCGGGCATGACCGGTATCCGACAATACCGCCTTGATTCTCTCTGCCTGGCTCAAATCCTCGTCGAACAGGACCAGGAAGTCGGATCGGCTGTCCTGGTTGCGCAGTTCAGCGATTTTGGCGGTGATATCGACCACCGTTTCCAGCAATGCCTGCTGCTCGGACAATTCAGTCCGCAGCTTGTCCAGCGGACGGATATACGCCGTGTAATCCTCCGGGGTCGCTGGCGGCGGCGGAGCGGCCGGTGTCGAAGCTGCCGGCGGCGGAGCGGTCGGTTGCCCCTGCCCGGATGTTTCCGGGTCCCCTGTCCGGGCCGACCCGGCCATTGGATTTGCGAGCATCCCGATGCACAACAGCGCCAGGGCTTCTGCGGTCATTTTCATGTCAATCCCTCATAATGTTTTGGTTTCGATGGATATTTCACAATCGGACAGGCGGTAATCCGCGTATTTGCAGGACAGGTAGCTGATCACCGCCGGATAGCCGTCGAGGCGCTGCGCGATATCCATCAAGTCGAATGTGTTGATGTCACCCTGGTCCACGCTGAACCGCGTGGTGTTGATATGGCCGGGGATCGGACCCTCGACCAGGCCCAGGGCCGGCCAGCCCCGCGACATGTTCTCCAGCAGCGCCTCGGTCTGTATCGGCGTTTTCTCCACCATGTCCGGTATGGCGATGTCCATATTGATCACCCAGCCCGCCGAGTTCCACCTGAGCCAGCCCCGGCGCTGGTCGGCAAAGACCTTTGCCCCCGATGGATATTCCGGTGATCGTCCGCTCAATACGATGCTCGATGGGGGCGTGAATTCCAGTCGCTGCAAGCCGTCGCCGTACAATACGTCCAGGTCTCGCATGAACCTGACCAGCTCGCGCAGCATGATTCCGCCAGCATGGCTGACAATCGGGATATCCGGTTTTTGCGGTTCGTCTGAATCGACCCGGTCGCCCTGCATGACCCGGTCCCACAGCGTGATCACGTCAACCTGGCTCAGCGCCGCCATCGCGGCCACGGCCAGTACCGGCGCCACCGCCATCGGATGCCACAGCCGGTGGCGCAAAAACGCCGCGAGCGCCCGCTCGAAACGGTACTCCCCGGGCTCGAACGGCAGCGGCTTGAGCTCGACATATCGTTCCGCCAGGCCCGTACCGCGGCCCGCCGCAAAACCGTGCATTACCCGGTTTTCGGCCCGGTAACGATCCAGGTGTTCCTGCGCGCCGTTGCCGTCGACGACCCGTTCTTTTTTAACCAGCCCGTCGGCAAATTCGGCCAGGTACAGGTTTTTGTCGAACGACAGGATGACCACGCAGTCATCCGGGGTGTCGTCGCTCTCCTCCAAAGCCGTCGAATGCCAGCGCTCCAGGCTCGCCGCAATCGACACGCCCCGCTCTTCGGCGGACCACCAGACTTCGATGCCCTCGCCGGCGCTGGATGCTGCGAAACAGTACTTCGTGCGCGTCCGGGCCAGGTGGCGGCGGACTTCCCGCGACTTCTGCCGCTGGCTGGCTCTGGTCGATATAGGCAATTGCGCGGCGTCGTAAACCACGGTCATCTTCCTGCCGTCGACCTCGACCGGGGATGAATAAGACATCAGCCCGGAACCACGCTTGCGGTAATCATCATGATCGTCTCGCGGGACCGGTCCTGCGTGTCACTGCTGTTTCCCAGTATGCCGAGAAATGGAATCTTCTCCTTTTGATCACTGACCACCGCTTCGGAGAAGGACATCAACAGCTTGGGTTCGCCGTCCTGCAATGACACCGACAAGACCCGGTTGAAGTCATCCGTGACAAAGTTCTCCCCTTCGATGCCGGAGTAATTGAACGGGATCCGGTCAACCAGGCTGGAGCGCGATAACGCCATCCGCAGCGTGATCTGGTTGTCCCGCACGGTCGGTTGCAGATGAATCGCAAGCCCGGTCCGCAGCTCCGAGAACTCCACCTCCGGGGTCCTCGATTCAGACTCGCCGCTACCCGTCACGGTGAATGTGATTTTCGACACATAGCTTTCCGTCCGCGTCGCGTCGATGCTAGCCACGTGGTTGTTCAGTATCTCGATCGTGTCATCGTAGGCGATACTGGTATCGCCGAACTTCTTCAGCCAGTTGTAGATCAACCCGCTGCCGCGGTACGGGCTGTCCGGCCGGGTGACCGCGCCGGCCAAAGCCCCGGCGCTGCCGGTGATATCGCCGATGATTTCAAGCCCGGTGGAGAAATGGTCGCTCCGGCGTACGATATCTAGCAACAAGCTGTGCTTTTCCGAGTCGGATATATCGACTTCCATGATCGAGATATGCACGCGCACGATAGCGCTGGTCGAGAAATTGTATCGCCGGATGACGTCTTCAACCCGGCGCATCGCGCTTGGTCTGGCCGTCACGACCAGCTGATTCGCCGCCGGCAATATCGCGACAGCGGTACGCGGGTCCGTTTGCTGCGGTCCTGTCGATTCGGCTTCCAGGCCGAGAACCGACTGCACCAACCCGACCAGCTCCGTCGTATACGGGTCCAGGGTCACGCTGACCGTGTTGTCTGACCCGCCGCTGCCCGATGCCGAAAGATTCCGCATCTTCATATCCGCTTGCGTGGCCCCCGGCTGGGCCGCCAGCGCGAAATGACGGGTTTCGATATCGTATACCTGGACCACGCCTTTCTCGACGCGGTAACTCCAGTCCGCCTGCGCGGTAATCGAATCGAGATGATCCCGGATAGTCAACGCCGAAGGCGACCATTTCACGGTTTGCTGCGCCGCTGAATCCCCCGTGTTGTAGCGCACCGGCCGCTTCTGCACCACAAGGTCAATCGCGGAGCGTGCATCGAGATTGTTGAATCTCGCGGTGATGCGTTTGTCCAGCCATGCACTCACCCGGGGAATCGTGATGCGTTCCGGTTCCGGGGCGCCCGGCTGCTCCTGATCATTCCTGAGCGCCTCGATTTCCTCGCTGATCGCTTTCGTCTCCGGCGACACCGGCGGACGCGAGGCGCAGCCGTTCAGCAGCAGTACCGCGGCAAGCGCCGCCGCAATTATCTTGTATGTTCCCACTGCGTCATTGCCCCCCGGACTCGTAATAATCGATGTATTTCCCTTTCCCTTCGCTTCGAATCACACCGGTCAGGTTGAATTCTTTTTCCAGCATCGCCAACATGCCGGTTACACCCTCGCCGTTTTCGGTGTACCTCTCGCGATTGACGATCCAGTCGACCAGATCCTCGCTGTTTCCCGGATACCAGGCGCCCATTTCATACCCGCAGAGCTTCGATAACCTCTCCACGTTCGCCATCAAGGAGCCTTTCTTCACGACCAGGTACGGGCATACCGGCTCGATTTTTTCCGGTTCCAGGGTCTTTCCAGGCTCCGCATCCCTTACCGGGTTTTCCGCTATTGCGGACACAATGGCCTTTTCCTTCGGCGCTGCCATAACCGGCTGCAGCCAGTATTTCCCCGTTCTCTCCCGCCCCTGGTACTGGGCGGTCAGGGTGATAATTCTGGGTGTTGCAATGGGCTGTTGCAGGGTAATGACCACGTCAACGCCCTGCTCGCGCTCGACTGATTCCCATCTTCGGATCAGGCGCATTGCGTCCGGGCCGCCCACGATATTTGCTCTGAATGTCGAGTACCCATCCGCAACCACGTCCACCTCGACGACATATTCCCGCGGGGCGGCGGTTGTGGCCTGGCGCATCTCGCCGAGCGCAAACGTCCAGGCGGCCGCTGCACTAAGCCCGATTTGCGACAGGATGCAGAAGACTGCAAATGCGATGATTCTCATGTCCCGTAAGCTCCTGGGAAAAGGATGTCCCTGTTGACCATGATCAGGAATGGGTAACCGGGTCGAATACGAATCGTGGGCTGTATCGACAGGTTCCTGTCGATCAGCTTCCCGCCCATGGCGGAGGCGTTGGCCGCGGTGGTTTTGCTGAATTCATCGTCTGCCCCGGCGCCAGTCGGTGTATCCGATATCTGTGCCGGCAGCGCCTGGATCGCGGAAAGCAGGAATGTCTGGCCGAATGTGCGCAGGTAATGGTTGTTCACTTTATCCCTGAAGCCGCTGTATCCGCTGACATCGGCGCCCTGCATGCGGTCGAGTTCCAGCGTGCCGGCGTCCGGGAATATGATCCGCTCCCAGACCACCAGCGCACGGTTCTGACCGTAGCTCACCCGGCTGTCATACGTCCCGTACAACTTTGCCCCCTGCGGAATCAGCAGATGCTGACCCGTGGCGCTGTCATACACGTTCTGGCTTACTTGCGCGATGGCATTGCCGGGCAGGTCGGAATTCAAGCCGCTGATCAGCACGCCCGGTATCACGGCGCCGGTCTTCAGTGTGAATCGGCCGAGGTCAGCCTGTCGCGTATGCGGCAACCATGCCTTTTGATCCGGCTCCTTCAGAAAGCGGATTTTTCCTGCCTGCCCGCCCGGATCGTCCTGCGGACGGCTCCCGGCTTCCGCCAGCAATGCTTCCAGGGTCGGGCTCCGTGCCGGACCTGGCGATATATCCGTATTCAACGATGATCCGGTCAACGGTGATTCGGCTGTTTCTGTTTCCTTGGATACCTTGAGTTCGGATGTTGAAACCGATGGTGAGCTTTCCCGCCCCAGGGTGCGGTTTTGCAGTTCGCGCATCCTTTGCTGTTGCAGGTATTCGCGTTGCGCCCTGAGTGCGTCGGAGATCGGCGGAGCGACCATGACGTCGGGATCGTGCTCGGCTGAATCGGGTTTTTCGGGAATATAGCCTTCAATATCGAGGTCGTTCCCGTCGAGTAACTTCGGCAGTTGGTACGATGGCCGGGCGCCGGTACTCACCCTGGCGCTGTTGATTGCCTCTTCTTCGCCCGGCTGGAAACGGGACGATGCGCCCCATAATATGCCGCCGATCAGCAGTACAACGAAAATCCCGGCGATGACCATCGGTATCGCGCCCAGATGACGCCCTCCCAGCCGACCGCCGTATGCGCCCGGCCTGACAGCCGCATCGAGTACAGAATCAATCACCTGGAACCCCCGGATTTTGCTGTCGGACGGTGGATGGCTTCGTCTGGCAATGATGTCGATTGGACCTGCAATTCTCCCCCGGTGTAAGTGATAATGACCTTGCGCCGGTTTCGGCCTGTGCCTGTAACCAGCATTCCCCGGGTGAACAGCTTGTCGATAATGAACGTGCCCCGGCGCAGACGATAGTTGACGATTTGCTCGGCATTACCCGGTCCGGTCTCGACAAACACAGGAGCATCCGACTGCCGCATCGATTTCGGCATCCGGATATACACCCGCTGACCATCGTTGTAGACCTGTACCGGCTTCCAGGGCGGGTTATCGCCTGAAACCGTATAGCCGAAGTCGAGATCGGCGATTTCCGGCATCACTTCTGGCGCCGGCGCCGCTTCTGTCGAGCGTTCCTCGCGCTGTCTGGCTTCAGCTTCTTTTTTGGCATGGACGGCCTGCTCATACTCATGCCATCGCCTGGCTTCGATTTCAGGGTATTCAAAGCCGACCGAAGCCATGAACTGGTCTTCGGTTGACTTCAGATGGAAGTAGTAACTGCGCCGGTTGGTGATCGCAATCATCGTGGTTTCGAGATTTTCGTAGGTCGGTTTGACGACAATGTGCGTGATGATGTCTTCTCCCTTTCCCTGCGCCACCGGAATGATGCACCAGTTCACGCTGTCGCCAATGAAAATACCGTCTTCGACCAGAATCTCGCCCGGCTCGAGCTCGATATGCGTGACATTGCCAGGCGCCGTTATCACCGGAGCGCTCGACTCGCCGAAGTGGTAAACCACCCTGCCGTTGTCGCCGAGCATGGCGGGCGAGTAACGATTCTGCCAACCGCGAGACAGCCGAACCGCTTCCACTTCGCGGGTCGTCAACAGGACAGGCAGCGCTTCTGCGGGTAAAAGCTGTGCCCCTGCGGGCGCGGCGTGAAGCGTCATGCAGAGCATCCATGCACCGAATGCGCCGGAAGACAGGCGGCGGCTCATATCGATTCCGCCCAGTTGATGTCGGACACCAGCAATCCGGTCGGATTGGTCAGCAGGATTTCCGCCGGCACATCGTCCATGAAAGCAAACGTAATGTTAGCCTGCCAGCGCTTCGATTCAGCCTGGCCGTTGCTCCGTTGCGTCACCGTTTCGACCCAGTCGACCTGCCACGTCACAGGCGAGACAGGCAGGACGTTCGAAATGCGGATGCTGACCGTCTCATAGATGGCCCGCTTCAGCGGGTTGGTGGCGTCGGATACGATGTAATCACGCAGCTTGGCGAATGCGGGCGAGTTGTTGTCGATGAACTTTGCGAGGTCGTTCACTCTTTGCTTCTGAAACGTCGCATCGATCGAGACGATTCGCCAGGTCGAGACGAACCGGGCCAGCGAGGCTTTGGTCACACGCTCATCGTTGACTGCCAGCCCGGCGCCCGGCTGGTACAGGCCGACCGGCATGTAGCTCTCGTCCATCACTACCAGTACCGGGCGGATCCGGGTCTGGGAGCCAATGTAGACCATGCCTGCAACGGCGCACAGTGATATCAACAACGCAATCAGTGTGCACAGCCGCCAGCCAGCGCTCGTTTTCGCCGCATTTTCGAGTACGGAGCTGTACGCCATCCTGTTTTGCGTATAAAGGTCAGTCATTGTCATTCGTGGTCCTGTTTCCCAAGCTCGCTCCTCATCCGGTTTTTTCGCAGTTGCCGGGCCACCGGGCTTTTGTCAGCCATGTTGTCGGCCCATGAACCAACCAGGCTGCGGGCGACACTGCGGCTCATTTCCCCAGGCCCGGCGGCGCCCTGGCTACGGGCCAGTCCGATGGCTTCACGTACGGACACGACCCCGCCCGCGACGCTTCTGCCGGCGGCGGCCGCACCGGCGGCGTGCGCTCCGGCGACCGTGCCGGCAGCAGTGACGGCGCCCGCGGCGCTGACTCCGGAGCCCGGAGAAGCAGTCAACAGGCCCTGGATGTAGTTGGGTATGCGAACGGCGATCTCCTTGTACATGATCGCGGCCCCGGCCATCAGCATGTACGGTCCGACCCGGTGCATGACCGGCATGGTTGCCCATCCTTCGACCATGCGGATGCCCAGCGCAATGATCAATTCCAACGCAAACAGCTTGAAGCCCGTGCTGATCACCCCTCCGAAAAATCGCATCGGGTATTCGCGCGTGATTTGCAGGCTGAACAGCCCCAGTGACAGCAGGCCGACAGCCAATACGATGTACAACTCGCACAGCACCAGCACCAGTTGCACCGCAGCCACTGACAGCGCCCACAGTACGATCACCGCCGTGAACAGGATCATCAGGATTTCCGGGGCGTCGGTGACGAAATTCAACGGCTTGACCGATTCGAGCATATTCCCGACGACCTCGAGGGGAATACCCATCAGGTCCTGGAGCGCGTACTCCCTACCGGTTTGCCCCTCGCGCACAAGCGAGGATGAATCCCTGAAGCCCTGGATGATCTGTTCGAACGCCACATGGTTCTCCAACAGGAACAGGCCGAAGCTTAAAATCAATACGCGCTTCAGGAACTCAACCGTAAATTCATTCAGATCGGAACCCCGGACCGCCATCATCGAAAAGGTCAGAATGAATTCAAACAGCGCCAGCGACCAGAACAGGGCAGTGGCGATCCTGACGATTTCACCGCTCCATATCTTCGTGTTATCGATAAAGTTCTGAACGATCCTTTCAGCGGAAAACAAGTCTGGGTTGGCGGCCACGAAGTTCTCCAGCGCCCGATCCGCATTTTGGAAACACTCCGCGTCATCTCCGGTATCCGAGCTTAACCCGGCGCACTGGTCGTAATGGTCGGACCATGCCGCCGACGGCATCCAGCACAGCAGGACCAGCATGATGAGCGCGCTTTTCAACATGGCGTTTACCGGTACAGGTCCGTGTCCGGATCCTGCTTCCTGCGCTGATCCTCGAGTTGCTCGCGGAGTCTTCGATCAGACTCGTACATCCACTCCCTGCGTGATTGCCCGCGGTTGCTCCTGGCCTGTTCGGCGGCGAGGTAGTTCGACTGCAATACGATCTGGGTTTGCAGCAGGTTCTCCATGCGCCGGGCCTGGCGCACCTGGGTCAGGGCCAGATCATTACCGAGTTGCATCAGCGCCTTGCGGCTTTTCACGGTTTTGGCCTGGCGGTCAATCAGGTCGAGCATCTGGCCTTCGGCCAGGACCTGGTCCCGATTCAGGTTGACCGTGTTCAGCGCCGCCGCCAGGTTTGCCTGATTCTGTGCGTCCCAAGCCGCATAACCGGCATTGCCGCCGTTTTTGATACCGTACGCCTCGGTCAGATAAGTCCTGTAGCCGGGATATTTCAATGCGAATTCGTCGTTGATGCTGCCCGCCTGATAGCTGATGATGTGGTCGTTCTGCATCGCCCGGTGCAGACGTACCAGGGCTTTTGACGGAGCATCCGCGAAGTGATGCCCGGTCAGCATGCGTTCATTGCCGCGCAGGATCCGAAGCTCATCGGCCAGCGTCTGCCAGGTGCGCATTTGTTGCTGTACCTGGGTTGCCAGTTCGGCATTATTCAGCAACTGCGTGAATTCGGTCGCGCCGCCGGTGACAACGCCGCCCGCCATTGCCGCGGCGGCAAACGATAACGCTCCGCAGCTGATGTACAGAATCCTTCCGGCTGCATTGCCGAAGTTGGCGAAGGCAGTACGGAACCGGGCTCTAGTCATGTCCGCTCCCTGCCCGGTTTGCGGACCAGTAATCTATCCACTGCGCTCCGTACTTGTGCTTCATTAATCGCACTTCCTTTTTGACATTGGCGCCCGACTGCGCCGCAAATGACAGCGCTACCGATCCCAGCGCCATGTCAAACAGCCGGTTGCCTTCCGCCGACATGGCGTAGTATTGCCTTTTAGGCACAGCCCTGGAAATCATGTCGATCTGCACATGATTCAGTCCGATCATCCGGTAGATGGGCCGCGAGACTTCGGAGTCGGCAGCGGTATTGGGCAGAAAAATCCGGGTGGCGGTCGACTCGATGATGATGTCGAGAATGCCGGAATTGACGGCATCGGTTAATGACTGGGTCGCCATCACGACCGCGCAATTGGCCTTGCGCAGCACTTTCAGCCACTCGACGATTTTCGCGCGGAATATCGGATGCCCCAACATCACCCAGGCCTCATCGAGGATGATGACCGCCGGCGACCCGGTCAGTTGCCGCTCGATGCGGTGAAACAGGTATGACAGCACCGGCAGCCTTTCACTGTCGGCATACGGCCACAGCGCCTCGAGTTCGAAGCAGGTAAAGTCCGTGAACGCGAGATCATCCGATTCGCCATCGAGCAGATGCCCTGCATTGCCGTGCAGCGTGTAATGCGCCAGCGCGTCGCGCAATACCTGGTTCTGCAACTGGGTATGCAAAGCGGTCAGGCTCTTTTCCCTTGACTGAGCCAGGTGCCCCATGGTGACATGCAATTGCTTCTTCTGTTCGGGCGTCAAAGGAGCCCCCAGTTGCAGTTCACAACAGTCGCGCACCCAACCTTCCGCCCAGGTGATATCCGACTCGGCCAGTGGACAAAAAGCCAGGTTCGAATCACGGTCGCCGATGTCATAGTGCGCGCCGCCGACCGCCTCGGTCAGGCAGTAGAGCGAATACCCCTTATCGAAACAAAACACTTTTGCGTTCCGGTACTTGCGAAATTGCGCTGCGATCATCGCAAGCAGTGTCGATTTGCCGGTTCCGGTCGGGCCGATTATCAATGTGTGGCCCACATCGCCGACATGCAGGTTCAACCTGAAAGGCGTGGCGCCCGCGGCATTGGCGTAAATCAGGGCAGGCGAACCGGACGGATACCGGTCGCACGGATTATGCCGGTTGCCGGTCCAGATCGAAGACAGCGGCAGCAGGTCTGACAGATTCATCGTGTTGACCATCGGCCTGCGGATATTGGTATAACTGTGACCAGGCAGCGAACCAAGCCAGGCCTCGATGCTGTTGACGGTTTCAAGACGCGCGCCGAAACCCAGGTTGCGAATGGTGGTGATCAGGTATTTCGCGTCCTCCTCGATCCGGTCAAGAGAGCTTGAGGTCAGAACGATCACATTGGTCAAATAGCCAAACGTGGTTTCCAGGCTGGACGCATCGGCGAGGGCGCTTTCGGTCTCATCGACCATGTTCACTGCGTCGCGGTCGGTGGCGCCTGTCCGGGTTCCCAGGAATTGATCGGTAAAACCCCGTTGCTTCTGCTGCCATTGCCTGCGATACCGGTTCAATTCCTTTTTCGCCGTTTCATGGTCCATGTAGATGAATCGGTTCGACCAGCGATATTCCGTCTCCAGGTTTTCCAGGGCGGACAATATGCCCGGATGGGTCGATAGCGGATATCCGGTGATGGCGACAATGCGCAAATGCCTGTTGTCGATTTTCGGCTCAAGCCCGCCTGTAAAATCATACCAACCCAGCACAGCATCGAGGAATGGCGCTTCCCTGCGCAGATTGACGGGATAGTATTGACCGATGATGCACATCCCCAGAAATTCCACCAGGTCATCCCGAATCGCTTCCTCCCCGGTTTTTGCCGATACCGTATACCCGGTCATCGGTGTGATTTCTGCAATGTCCGACAGGGATTCGGCGAATTCAATGACCCACCCGCGAAAATCGGACAACACCCTGGTCGCAATACTGCCGCCATCCATTCGTTGAGTGTCCCTGGAATACATCATCTGTTCGAGCCGGGACTGTGCAACCGCCGGCGGCAGGTAATGCAATACCATCGCATGGATGGTTTCGAAATGATCTCCGTCGCGCTCAAACTGGCTGCGCCGCTCGCTGTCTATCCGCTGACTCACCGGGTCGGGGAAGTGCACCATTTCCGGCGATGGATAGCCGGCGGTCGAGCGCCGGACCGCATCCACATGCAGTGTCCAGCCATCACCGAGCCGCTTGAACTTGTCATTCAATCGGGTGTTCAGTGCATTGCGCTGGACATTGGTTTGCGCCGTCAGGTCCTGGCCCCTGAAATACCACCCTGCAATCAGCGACCCGTCCTTGCCAAGCACCACGCCCGGCTCGACCAGCGTGGCATAGTTCATCAAATCAGGCAGTGCCCGGTTCCTTGATTTCAGGTATTTGAGATTCATCGCCGGGCCGGTAACCAGCCGTCACTCGATGGCCGCGCCGCGGCCGGGTAGAATACCGATCTGTGACGCACCCAGTAACGCAGGAACACCCGCGACATCTGCTCATCACGCTTCGCCAGTTGACGCAGCAGATACAACCCTGCAAACCAGGTGAATGCGCCGATAACAGTTGCCTCGATCGACAGGCTGGTGAATACCAGCGCGCCGCTGAAAATCATCAGGATCAACGTCAACTCACGGTCAGCGCCGAGCACCGTCAGCGGCCGGGTGGTTGCGCGATAGAGTGGCGTCTGTCGCAATTCCTGCGAAGAATGTCTATCCCTGGTCATGGTTGTATCAGTCGGACATCGTTGTACAAGCTATTAAACAGTCGCACCGCTGGCGCCGAAGAACTCCAACAACACATTGTTGGCCAGGACAATGATTGCAATGACCAGGACCAGCATGATCAGCCGCTTCGCAAAGTCGCCGATCTCACCGCCGAAGACCAGCATGGCGCCGGCAACGACGATACCGAGCAGGGCCGCTGTATAGGCAATCGGCCCGGTGAATACCGTGCGCAGTATTGCCAGCGGGCTGTCGAACGCCGTCCCGGTAGTGATGGTGGCGAAAGCATCAGTTGAGACGCAGACAAGTGCTGCACTGATTATTATCAGGCCGAGATACGGCCTGATTTCCGGTCGGGATGATTGAAGTTTGTGCGTCATGATTGTATTTATCCTGGAGAATATCGAATTAATTTTATTATTTACTATTATAACAACACGAATAATCAATATATTGGATATAAATACACTTATATAATTAATTCCTATTTATTCTTGATATTAATTACTATCAATATGATGACAGGACAACCACGGGGGGTTTTCCGCGGTGTCGGGATGGATACGGGGGTAAGTGGATCCCCGCCACGGGATCGTAGGGGCGGGTCCCTGTACCCGCCCGCAGGAATCCACAACCCGCCCCCGTCGAATAACACTTGTATGATTGAAATTCCCTGATATTGAGGCCAAAGTATCGGGGAGGCGTGAGGGACGCTTCGTGCCATCACAGGTGAAGAACGTATTTTGTTTTTGCACCGGGGGGAGTAGGAAACCCCTCACGCCGATTCTCTGCTCCGAACAGATACCTGGGAAAACCAGTCCCGAATACAAGTGGGGAGCAGGATTTGATTGTAGCGTACAGGGGGTTTGAAATGAAACAATCTATTCAAAGAGTAGCGGGTATAGATATAGGCAAGAGTCGTTTGGATATATTCCGGTCACCCGGTTCGATTCAGGTCTTTGAGAATACGCCGTTGGGGGTGAACCAGGTATTGGCCTGGGTCGAAGAACAGGAGATAGAACAGGTGGTACTGGAAGCCAGTGGCGGATACGAGCGATTGTTACTGGATGTTTTGCTGGAGTCGGATGTGGAGGCGGTTCGGGTACAGCCATCGCGGGTACGCGCCTTTGCCCATGCGCTGGGTCTTCATGCCAAGACGGATGCGTTGGACGCTCGTTTGCTGTGTCGGTATGGAGAGAGGTTGGAGTTATCCGGGAGTCAGGCTGTATCGCGTTCTGTGCGTTGCCTGCGCGATCATCTGGATCGCCGCAGGCAGTTGGTGGAGCAACGGGTTGGAGAGAAGAATCGGTTGGAGAAGAATCCGCCCGATTGGATGAGGGAATCGTGTGTTCGTCATAAGGTCTGGCTGGATCGGGAGATTGCGCGGATAGATACTGTCATGCGGGAAATGCTGAAAAAAGGCGATCTGGCCGAACGGGCTTCTTTATTGCGAAGTGTCAAAGGCATCGGAGAAGTTACGGCAGGCGTATTGTTGGCCTATTTGCCGGAATTGGGGAACGGTTGTGGCAAGTCCTTGAGCGCCCTGGCGGGCGTGGCGCCGTGGGCACGGGACAGTGGTCAGCATCAAGGCAAACGCAGCATTCACGGAGGCCGTCAGGCGGTGCGGTGCGCACTGTACATGTCGGCACTGTCGGCGGTTCGTCATGATCCGGACTTGCGGCGCTTTTACCGTGGCTTGCGAGATCGCGGCAAGCCGGGCAAGGTCGCCCTGGTTGCCGTCATGCGCAAGATGTTATTGCTCTTGCATGCGATTGTTCGACGAGGAACACCGTGGGTGGAAACTCCGAACCCAATCCAATAAAAAAACAGAAAAAAACTGGACTTAAAACACAGATACTCCCCCCTCGAGGGGGAGTCGAAGAAGCCGGGACACCGGCTGATTCGGTGGGGGGGACGATGATGGACGAAAATAATACGGGCGGGCACAGCGACCCGCCCCTACGATGATATGGAGGCCGCAATTACCAATGTGTAGGGGACGGTCACCGTGCCCGCCCGCAAACCGTCATTCCTGCGGGAATAACAGGGTTTCGGGTATCACCACAACACCCGCAATCCCGCTCCGGCTCCCATGTCCTGTTCTGCCCCGACATCCCGTTCCATACGCAGGTACAGGTCCAGCTCCATGCCGATCTTCGCTTCATCCCTTGGCCTCGGCAATACCCGATAACCCAACCGTACCTGTTTGTTCTGTCCGCCTCCAGACAGACTCAGGTACGGACTGCCCACCAACTTGGGGTTCGCGGTACGCAACCCATAAGATACCTGCCCCCGCCAGTGCGGTTCGGAGTTCGTGTCGGTCAAGCCGGTCGGGAATCTTTCTTGCGAATGCAGCAACGAGGCCGTGGCGCCCTGCTCCATCCCCAATGTGGCCGAGAATCCCAACGCGCTGGCCGGCCTCGGGTCCCAGTCGATGGATACCGAGACAGACTGGTCTTTATATTCTTCTTCGGAATGCAGGGTGACAGTACGACCTTGCAGTTGGATTCCAATGCCCCGCGGGTCGCTCCAGTTGAGACCAGCGCTAATCTCTACTCCCCGGCCTCGTTCGGCGTCTCCGCCGTCTCTTCTCAAACCCATCTCCAGGGAAGGACGGAGTGTGCCGCCGTTGTCCAGTTCCCGCACAATACTGCCCTTGATTCCCACCCGCGCGCGCGTGACCAGACCTTGTGTGTCTTGCCCGGCCTGCTTCCATTCGGTACGGGTGCGGCGCAGGTCTGCGTTCAATGAGAAGTCTACGTCATCGAGTAACGGTTCGGATTCAAGACCAGGCAGAGTTTCCAGGTCTTTGTGGAATCCCGCCGCCAGCATGCGCCAGGCGGTGTCCATGCGCCGCTCGTCTGTGGCGCTGCGAATCTCCAGATCTCCACTCCCCCAGCCCAATGCGCCCCACAGGCGAGTAGCATCCGATACGTCCAGCGCGCTGTACGGAACCAGTGTGGTCAGGCTGTGTTCGACTTCTCCGCTCTCCCCCTCCCCGACGCCAGTCGTCTTTGCCAATATTGCGCGATACCAGGGCGCCGGCCAGCCAGCGTTGTCCTTGCGGCAGTTGTCCGCTCATATCCTGGCCGATCAGTACACCGCTCACTTCTCCGTCTACGGCAATGCCGTCGGTCTCTCCGGCATAGCCGGATACGGAACCCGAACCCCAGAAACCGGAGGAGCGACCGCCGATCCAGTCCGATACGGTGAAGGCGGAACCCGTCAGCAGGTCGGTCTGGGTCAGGCCGCGGCCTTCGTCCCATTGCCATCCGCTCCCGGCTTCCAGCTTCGCTTCGGAGTCTGCGCTGGCCCCCATCGGTACTCCGAGCAGGCGTCCTTGCAGTCCGGGGCGATGCTCCTGTCCGAGGGATTCGATCCGACCCGATATACCATCGAGTATCTGGCCGGTCACGGCGTGTCCGAATCTCAATAAGGAGACCGAGGACGAAGTGGAGAAAACGGAAATTCAGCCATCTTCGTCCTGCAACGTATCTCGTTTCAAATCTAGCCCGGTACAACAACATCTCGGAAGATACGAAAGAACGGTTCGAGAAAATGTTCAAGACCCTAAACAAGCTTCTGAAGGACTAACTGGCGCGTAAGCAACGGCCATGCCCGGACTTCAAATTTAACAGCTTAACAACTAGTTGTTAAGCTGTTTCATTACATGGTTGTCCAAAAATTACGGGACAAGCGCCGCAAACCTGCACCTGTGGCTAAAAATGCGGCTACAGAACCAGGCAGGAAACTAGAGGAATCATGAATTCCCAGTCCGCCGACCTGATTTTATTTGCATCCGCCATTCAACTCCAAAACCAACTATACCGCGCCGAAATGAATCACGACGCGAATCCTGAAATAGTTCCGTATTGGCAAGAATATTCGGACAAACGGGTTACAGGTATTGCTCCTTGCACCGCACTAAGCGACCTTCCCGGTCAAATAAATGAGAGCGCTTTCGAGTACGGCCGTGTATCTGATAGTCGGTCATCTCACTGCCGTCTTTCTTTCTGTATCTGCCTCGCAGGTTTACTTGTGCGGCAATCTCGTGCGTTGCCATCCAGACATTGCCATTGGCAATAAGAATATCCCGGATTTCCTCATGAAGGGTGACTTTGCGCATGTTGACCCCCTGATTCCAACCCGTTTTGAAAACTTTAAACCCAAATCTGGATCAAGTTTAGGAGGCAAGACACGTATAAACTTTAGAACTTGTGAGCATTATCCGATACGTTCTCGTCTTGAAATTTTTTCATTGTAGGAGTGAGTTCTCCTGTCAGATTATAGTAGTTATCAACAGCTCGATTCAGCATGTCCTTTGCTTCGGTTTGTGCATCAAACTTGATAGCATTCAGTTTACCTTGAGACCCGTGTTTCAAAAAGTTTCGTATTTTATTTGCCCGCTTAAAAAATTTTCTTTTCTGTTAGATCTTCCCTGAAGTATGCTTTGTCTACCGCTGAAACGTTTTTCTTAATCGCCTCCAAGGCAGTGTCATTTCCATCTTTTCTTGAAAGTTTACCAAGGAGTTCCTCTGAAGCACCCGCCAATGTGATAACTGAGTAGTAATCTTCTCCTTCAAAATACAAATGGAGAGCAGTTTCTAATTGTCTTAGTGCAATACACTGCACGTCATGGGGCATTTCGGTCATTTGGGCTTCGCCTCAGTTTGGTTCATATTAGAATTATCCTCTTTGACCTCTTGGGGGGATTCATCCGGGACGAGTTCTTGATTTGCCTTCAACCATGCCAATAGTCGCTCAACTCCCGACCGATTAAGCCTAGACGCAGTTACATCAACGTAGAATTCGTCCGTCATGGATACTCGAAACTGTCCTGAACTGGCAGGAGCCATTTGTCCCATACGAATTGCAGGTTGCTCCATAGGGGTAGAATCCTTAGATGATACATCAGAGTCAGTATCATAATCGCCACATTCACTTTCCAAAAGTGCCTGTGTTTCACGATATGAGCGTATAGCACTCGTAACAGCTGATTGTGAGTATTTTTCACGAATTAAATAGTTACGTATCAATTCGTCATTCGATGTTCCTCCGGGAAATTGTTCGTTCAACAGTACGAACAGCTTTGGCTCAATAGCTGCAGATTGAATCGCCTCTTTCCGTTCTGTGTGATTTTTCGGATGTAAGTACATCTGACCGCGCTCTGTAATCCTGTAGTCCCGACCTTCCCGCTTCACAAGTCCGTATTTACACAATGCCGACAAGGCTGTGATTGAGGCTCCATGTACAGTGGTGTACCCCATACCTTTAACCACCACCTCGCGATCAGCCGCGTGGTTTTCGATAGAGTCCCACAGTCCCTTCAGTCGTTCAAGGGCCTCTGGTAGACTTATTGCCGGATAGTTCGGTGAACGGGTTCGCTTGTTCATAGTATATACTCCTTTCAGTTATCTTTTTTTAACGTACAATATACGTGATATCATTGTCAACTAATATTTATCTGGTTTGCATAGTTTGCTATTGACTACGGCTCATTTATTGAGCACAATACGTCATATCTTGAATTTTAGAGGACTTTATGACCAGAAGAGCCATCGCCCCGGCGCGCACGTTCACCCGCGACCGGGGCGATTATAGATAAGGGCTGGCCCGAACCATGACAGCGGTAGCAGGGCCAGCCCATGGTGAGCACACTTGGAGGTGTGGCAGAGAGGTTAAATGCAGCGGTCTTTAAAACCGCCGGACTGGTATGGTCTCGTGGGTTCGAATCCCACCACCTCCGCAATTCCAAGGGCTAACATGAATATACCATGTTGGCCCTTAATTTTGTATCATTTTTAGTCCAGTGTATTTTCGCAGCCTTCCGAGCAATTTCAAATCGTTGCTCTCTGGTGAGCCTTTCGGCCCTTGACTTGCCACCTCGGCGTCCCAGTTCGACGCCGCCTTGTCCTTTCCGTAGTGGAAAAATTGTTCTTCGACCTCACCAGTCGCTACACGAGCTACTGTAACAGCTTTCCCGATAACATTAGCGTATTCCGATTCTGCGGCCGGATTCATGAAACACTCCATGTCGGTAAAGTAGAGGCCTGAGCTATGCTCATATTGATGATACTTTACCCACGCTTGCGCAACGGAATATCGGACACAACGACTTTGTGGGGAGCGTCATCGACGCCAGCTTCTTCCAGGAGTTTCATAAAAGCGCGAGAACTTACGTACGGATAAGGTGTCGGTCCGACGATTATCCTGTCCAGCAGACTGGGGATGTCGGCGTGATGAAGATCGTTGTCCGGGTCGTGCTGCAACGGCAAAGCCCAAATCTCTTGGGGAACGTTATCAATGACAACGACTTTACTTTTAAGTATTGAGTTTGGATATTCGGCTGACCTGAAATATATCCGCCACTCCTTCTCTTCTGAAAATCCTGGATGCTTGGTTCCGATGGCGGCTAAGAATACCATGTTGATCGCGCAATCAATGAATGCATCTTCTCCAAGATCGCGTATGAAATCGAAATTATCTAAAATTGCCTGCGCCACTGTTCTCAGGCGTGTTTCAGCACCAGTCTGGTCAAGATAGTGTACAGGGGTCGAGTAGACACCAAGCCTATCGCTAACAGCGGTCAGAGGGGTGTTGTTGATTATGAGAGCGACGCCTCCGTACTCGCGCCACATAGACAACCTGCCAATTCGATCTTCACAGGGCTCATGTAACGACAAACACGAGAGGTAAGTTTCGAACTTCCAATGCCATTCCAACTCGATCAACTTCGGACTGATTTTGTCCATGACACCGGGAAACACAGAATTCGCGACCTCGCTGAAAAATTTGCCATAACGACCAGATAAGGCCTTCTTAACAAGGGAAAGTCCGTAAGAGATCTCCGAGAAATCATTCATGACAGTAGCGTTTCGAAGCCAGATTTCCTTTTTCTGGATGATTTTCATCGCTGTATCCGCTGAGGTGTAGTAGGCAAACCTTCTGTTGCCAGATTTGATTTCTGATAGCCTGTTTATGGTGTCTGGACAGAAAATTTCAAAAATGCGGGCGTCGGTTTCGTTGTAAGTTTGCATTGTTTCAGTGCTTCCTGAGATTTGTAAATACCAACACTGCGGGATCCTATTAAAGTGGGAAGGTACACCATCGCAGAGGAAGTGAGCGAGTCCTCGTGACCCGTTATCCTTGCGGGTCTCGAACACGCCGGATTGTACCACTACCCTTGTCACTATTAATGTCCTTGTACAAGGTTGGCTTGGAGATACTCATCATCTCGCAGATCTGTCCTATGGTGCACCAATTTTTATTGTAGAGTTTAACTGCTAATTTTCGCTTGCCCCGATCCAAGGCCTTTGGCCGTCCACGCTTGCGTCCTCGTGTACGTGCAGCCTGAAGGCCTGCGGCGCGGGTTTGTTCCCGAATCAGGTTTCACTCGGACTCGGTCAGGGCACCGAACAGGTGAAATACAAGCTTACCGGTTGCTTGACGAGGTATTGATGGATTCGTGAATACTATTTAGGCTGATGTTCAGTAATTCGAGCCGGACCACCATTTCGATCAAGTCTTTGAGAGAACGGATCAGTCATTCTATCAGGTTCGTGCAATATCCGGGTAGAGACCCCCACTCTCCCAAGCCGCATCAATGGTTCTCCAAAGCTCACTGCGCCATGCGTTGTCATAGCCGAGTTCCGACAGCAGCACCTTGATAACACCCCGAAGCAAGAACTCACCGGTGAAGAAGAAGAGGCCGTTGTAGACACAAGGACCAGAGTAAGTGAGCTCTGGCAACCCACCCTCATGGATGATAATGTTTCGCGCTTCACCGAATGCCATGAACCAATGCTCCAGATCCGTGATGAGGGTGGACTGGTTTAACAATCGCCGTCTACTTGAACCGATCGGCGATGTGCCGTCGGCTGAATATGAAATGATGTATTATCGACAGCTTGAAGAGTCAGCCATGATGGCTCGACTCAAACAACCGAGTATCCGGAATACTCGGGGGGATTCAGCCGTTGGTTTGGGGCAATTTGGCCTTGGTTTTGCTGTGATCAATGTCGTTGATGACCAGGTATAGTAGGTGATCGTGGCTTTCAGCATGTCCACAGTACTCTGTACCCCGATCCGTCAGGATGATTACCACCCTCCTCCCTTTTCCGGTTTTTCCACTACTGCGTGGCAGTACCCTTCGCAACATAGATGTAGGTTGGGAAGATGCCTTGGGACACCACGCGGTGGCACTTCGCGATTTCGTTCATGCGTCGTAACTGCTCATCTGGAACCCGGTTAAACGGGAACTCGGCGGATGGACGACAACGCCAGTAGCCTACCCCCTGATCAAGCTTCAGTGACCATGCGGCGCCGTCCTCCCACTCTAGCGCAAGCTCCCGGAAGTGAGGTGCGGGTCCAGTCTCGAACTCGATCGGACCACTCCAGCACAAGCTCCCTCGTCCGGATTCGAATGCGGTCTCGAATAGTCTCTTTCGCGTTGCTTCGTCCAGAAACGAGTCAGTGATATAGCCGCCCGGTCGCCCAACACGATAGTGTTTGTTCAAGTCCTTCGAGAGGACCTGCAACGTGGTACCCGTATCGACGAGACCAACGCGTACCAGTTCGAGCAGGATTTCCCGAAACAGCAATACGGCCCAGGGTGTTGCGATATACCGGTCGGTATAACTCACCCGCGTCAGAGTACCTTGTCGCTTGAATTCGTTCTCAAGTGCCCCGCACTTGCCTAGCACGTGGGTCCAGAATCGCGAACCAAACCCTTCTATGCGGCCGTTCAGTTCATCCCGGACCGGAAGGATTGCCTCGGTACCTTCGGGTCGCGGGCGAAGTTCTTTGTTCGTCACCTCAGCAGTTAGAACCTCTGGCAGTCGCTCGTCAAGTGGTGCATAGACGCAGACTTCTCCCGCGGGGAGTTGTCCCCACACCTCGTTCATTGCTGGCCAGTGTCTACAAGGAACGGCCCAATTGACACATTTCTCTGGTCCTCCCACAGCGGCCACTAGGGCCCCGCAGCCGTATTCTGTGGTAGGCCCTTCTGCCCGATGTACTGTTATGTTTCCCTGTCCCCCAGTAACCAAGCCACCTAGAGCGTGGCGGCTCCCATCGCTGAGTCGAGTCCAGGTATCCGGTGTCACAAACAAGCGAACGCGTTGCCCGTTATCTACCCAACGCAGAAAATGTCGATAGAGGGGGAAGTTTTCCACATCCCAAACGTCGGCTTCGTCACCGAACCAGATCCGGACTTCCTCTACGCCGGGCTCTGCCGAGACCTCCGCCAAATGCCGGTACAACGGGCGTGTGAGTATCCGAGAGTTCTCCCCTAGAATCCGGTTATGTTCTTGAAGCACGAGCCCATCGAGGCGCTCTATTGTGAGAAACGCGAGACCCTTGCGTCGATCCAATTTGGCCGAATCGTACTGGGTGTCAAAGGTGAGGAGGCAGCTGTGGCAGGCAGCGTCGCAGTTCTTGGCACAGTCAAGGACCAGTACACACTCCCGTAGTGCTTGGGCAACGTGATCACACAACCCGGCGACGTAGCCGTTTCCGCCAGTTGCGGAATCGTAGAGAAAAATGGACTGAAGGACAGACTCGTCTGCTCCCTTGGCGGGACGCACACTAACCCCCACTTCCTGTTCTTCAATCCCGAGGCGCTGGCAAAACGCGCGCCGCAGAGCGATACCTACCGAGAGAGCAACTCCGGAATCCACCAGACCTGCTAGCTGAAGTTCGAAGACATCAGTTGTGCGACTCCCACCGAGCGAGAGTCCCCGCTGGATCGCGAAACCGGTTTCATTGCAAAGATCGGTGCCGTCGCGCTTCTTTCCGCCTCTGAGGCGGGTGTGGCCTTCCTGAACCGCTTCCGGTACTTTGGTTTCAAACATGGGGCCCACTTCCGAGGTAGCCCGGCCGCACCTGAGGCATACGGCGTAACCGTGGCCTGTCACACCCCGACTTCCATGAAACAAGTGCCCAGAGTCGGTGTACCGAAATCTACCTATCTGCGGATTGGCAAAGGATGTCCAATCAGGAGTCGGACAGCTGATCCAGGGCGGGTCTACCGGTATGAACATGGGGGAGACAACATTGTTGTGCGGGTGGTCCCGAATATCGACTGCAAATCCCGCTGGCTTGAGGTATTTCACCTTATCAAGTGAGCCTTCACAGTGCGGGCACCTCTCTGGCGATTCCCCGATGGCATCACCTGTGATACCACACTTTCGGCATCTCCACACATGTCGAAGGGCCTGTACCTCGTTCGTGTTATCGACCCCCGGCGGGATGTGCCAATTTAGTGTGACTCCTGAAGAGCGGTACACGCGACCGTCCATCACAATTTCAGCGCCTGGCGCGTACTCTCGAATTGCCATTTCCAACTGGCGCGATGGGTAGCCTAACCTCTTGCCCAGTGCTTCTTCTCGGCTCTCCCGATCCTTGTTCCTCTGCCTGAGATCATCCAGCGTCGTCGGAATGAAGCTAACGACACCAGTGGGGAATCCATAGCCGGGAAGGAACTGGCGGTTCGCGAGTTCACTCAGGAGATACTCCTCCTCAAGGCGCCGCAGTTGGCGCTCGATCGCGAGGAGCGCGGGAGGACGGGTCTTTTCATCTGCTTCGAACTGCTCCGCATCCTTTCGCAAGGCTTCGACTTCACATAGCCACGCATCCATGGCTGTGTCCAGTGCATTCGCGGTGCGTTCAAGAAGCCCGGACACCGAGCGCATATCTGCGGTGGTGCCATGAACCAGATTCCTGATGCCCGAGACAAGCCTATCGTTTTCCTCTGCCTCGAGACGGCACCACTCGACGAACTGTCTCCCCGGACTTGTACCTGTTTCATCACTTTCGTAAAACCAGCGTGTCCTGAGTCGCCGGACGTCGTACGTGTCGAGGAATGTACCCAGGCAAAGCGCATTCACATGTCTTTGTACTAGGCGCTCGCTGTCCAAGCCCACCTTCGGCGCGCCAATTGACGACGTGAAGGGCCATAGTGGATTCTCGAACACCTGTTCACCATGTGGGGAGCTCGGGCAGAGAGTGACCGCAAAGGAAACGCCTTCGCCGCGACGCCCAGCGCGGCCGGCACGCTGGAGATAGTTTGCCGAGCTCGGGGGCGTGTTGTTCATGATGACTGCTGAGAGCCCTCCGATATCGACCCCCATCTCCATGGTTGTTGAGCAGCTGAGTACGTTAAGCTTGCCGTCCTTGAACCGCGTTTCGAGATCGCGGAGGCGTCCCCCGTCGATCTGCGCAGAGTGTTCCGCTGCTTCGAAGTAGGGTGTATTAGCCGCAGCTCTGTCATTGAGGTTCGACCAAACCCCGAGCTTACGTACCTTCTTGACTTTCTTGTCCGTTTCCAACCAGACGGTAATTTCGTCCCGGTCGCTCACTCTACCTGACTCGTCGCGCCAGTAGGGCTTGGGAACCAGTGGTGGTGAAAACTTTATGCACGGCTCCGGCGCTCCGCGTGCCGGTAGGTAAGGCGAGATGCCTCTCAGGGTCGTATCAAGTACACGCGAAGTGTAGGGACAGATCTCTCCGGAAGAGAGTTCGCTTAGTACTGCGACCTCATCCAGCTTGAGCAGAAACCCGTCCCCTGCCTGCTGGAGATGTGGTCTCAAGGCTTCCCACGCGCATTCAAACGCTTCGTTGATCCTGTCGATAGTGGCCTGTGTGTCGTCCCACCCAGCAGCTGCCTGCAAGAGGCGTGGAAGTCGTGAGAGTCTCGTCCTGGGCCGAACCGCAGGCCAGAGTCTCTGACGGCTGGTTGGTTTCCCTCGGAACCCGGGTCCTTGCACATACCGTTTCCTTACGGGTATCCCCATCCACCATAGGTAGTCGTCGTCGTCGTTTACAGCACTCACGTCGCGGATGAAGAAGTCGACGATGAGTTTGAGGAAAGCAGTCCAATCTTCTTTGTCGAGCGTCCACTCCCTTGGCACCGGCTTGCCCTCCAGGTCCGGGTACCGGAGGCAGATGAGGCCCATGGTCTCAGCCGAGTTCATCCGCTTCGGACGGCGAAAGAACTCGCGGTACAGGCAGAAACGTGCGAATTCTTCCGGGGTTCTGTTGCTGTAAGCAGTCTCGCGGAAGTACTTGCGCATATGCTGAAGGCTGGAGTCACCCTTCAGTGCGTCGATGGCGTCCTTCCACGAGAGCGTCCCGTGTCCACTCTCTCCGAGAGCTCTGGAGAGCTCTGCTTGCTTCTCTACCAGAATCCCGCGCAATGTGGGGTCGTTGAGTGCATTTAGTTTGGCTACCTGCTTCTCCAGTTCTGTCGTGTCCGAAATCTTTCTTCCAGAAGCGAGCGCGTGGTAAAGGATGCTCCTGATTCGGTTCCGTTCTGCCTCCTGTTGAAGCCTGACCGCCAGACGTGCGGAGCCTTGTCGAGAATCGCTGAATCCGAGAAGCCGTCTCCCTTGGCTTGGTAGGGCTTCTCCACCTTTCATAGAAGGCGTGTGTTCGAGCGCCGTCGGAACGATTGTGGACAATGCAAATGGAGCACCGATCCGAAGCTCACGGAACAGCCGACGCGGGCTGTTGGTCGCACCGCAGCGAACGCAGGAATTTGCCCCGGACCCAATCGGAGAGATGAAGAATGGAGACTCCTTCTCCGTCTCTTCGAATTAAATTGTCTTGGTCGATGCAAACTTCCTGGAGGTCGCTTGCGGTGAGAGTGGAGCTGCAGACAAGTCGGCGGAAGCGAAATAGGTCTGTAGCCTCGTCTTCTCCCTCTTCTGAATCATCGAGGTCAACTTCAAGTTGAAATTCATCAATGTCCTCGACTTCAATGTATGGGACCAGCTTTTGTTCATCAGCCTCGGCTGAGTACTCCTCTTGGGCCGAGAGATAATCCTGTCCGCATTCACGGCATGCAATAAGTTCGAACACAGGGTAGTTGCAGTGGTTGCAGTGAGTCCTACGGCTCGGGAATATGGCGCCGAAGTTCCATCGGTCTGCAATGCTCGGGTCCCGACCGCTACACTTTGCATTCGCGCACGCCCACAAGCCCCGTTGCGTGCGATGAAACAAGTGCATGCGAACGGGCAGAAATACTTCGTCTTCCCGGCGTGCCGTCGATGCCTTCTCAAGGAGCGAGGTGAGCGCCTTGCTGTCGACCCCTGCCGTTTCCCCCAACACCTTAAGTGTGGCAGGTCCCGCTTCCAACCGTTTTCGGAGAGCCCTTGCACCTGGGTGATGGCAAAGGGCGGTATACAGCGGCTCAGATTCCAGCCCCTCCAGGCTTTCGAGTAGCAGCTCCCCGGCTGGAGGCGGGAGTTCCGGAACGAAGCGATCACCGGTCACGACATGGACACGGTCTGGACTCGCACCAGAGACATCCGCCAAGAAGCGTTGTAAATCCTCCCTAGCGTTCTCACCCCCGATCGTTGCTGACGTGGCCACGAACCGTACGTCCATCGGATCCATTTCGAAGCGGTGCAGAACGCGCCTCAGAAGGAGGGCAATCTCTGCCGCCTGAGAGCCGATGTAGGTATGCGCCTCGTCAAGAACGATCCACCGAAGCTTCCGGCGGGATTGTTCAAGAATCGGCCGGTCTTCCGTCCTGACGAGCATGTATTCCAGCATCGTCGAGTTTGTGACGAGGATTGGTGCGGGACTATCGCGCAAGACCTTGCGCGCGATCTGTTCGGCGCCCGCTCTAATCTGTCGGTCTGCTGAGACCGTCTCTTCCGTCTCTCCGTTGTAGAGACAGAATCGGATGTCGTTGCCGAAACCGTTGCACCAGGCGCGAAGCCGGTCGCGCTGACTATTGATGAGAGCGTTCAGCGGGTAGAGGAACAGTGCACGAACGCCCGTAAGGGGTCCGGTGCTGGCTCTCTCGGGCAAGATCCTCTAAAATTGGCACCAGAAAGCACTCTGTCTTTCCAGAGCCCGTACCGCTTGAGACCAGGACCGACCGAGGCACCTCATCGAGGAGATGCTGCCAGCATTCGAGTTGATGCTGGAATGGTTTCCGGTTGGCGGGAAATCTGTAGTCCTTGCGGAGTTCGCCCGCTGGTTCGTTCATCGCTCGCACAAGTTCTTCTCGTAGAAGTCCGGCTCTGGACAAACCAAGCATATCCATCTCTGCGACCTTCCAACCAAATGCGGCTTCCACGACGGGATCCGAGAGAAGGGATCCAGGCTCTCCTGGTCTCCGTGCATACAGCTTCCCTAAGTACTCGCGAAGCGCGGGAGAGCGAAGCCCAAGCTGGGAGAGAATGGCCCGGCCCGAACGGGTGGATAGGTCCTGAATGAGGCTCGAAATGCTGACCGTGGAAGTCATTACCTTTCCGTCATTTTGTCTTGTATGTGCGCGAGTCTGAACCACGTCGTACTGTACGCCAAATCAAACCATTCACGATCATGCGCGCGGATGCGCTTAACGAGAAAAGTCGTGCGCTCGGTCGACTCCCCTTTGAAACAGCACCACGCGGCAGCCACGGGAGTGTCAAAAATTGGTTGCCGAGCACGATGTTCGTCCGCGTGTTGACACAGGCTCTTCGGAAACGTGCCGAGTTCGTCCTCCCACTCTTTGCGGTCGTACCCTTTGGGCCAGTCGTCCAGGCTGCTTCTGAGACTGATCTGTCCGGGAGTTTTGTTGTCTCGTTCTCCCTGCACAGCCTCAACAAACTCCTGACTCAGTCCCGCACCTTCCAATCGCAGAGCGACGTCGGTAGCTATTGTCTGGAGAGCTGGAAGTCGTTCGGCGCCTTCCGCGAGGATCAATGCCACATGTTCCTGGGCAATTTGGCTGGGATTGTCTACGACGCCCGTGAGTCGCTCTCGTAACCATTGGATTGTTCTGAGGGCCTCAGTCCACCAGACCTCACGCCTTACGAGGAGCCAACTGAACGGAAGCTCGTCTTCCAGGCGCCAAATTTGCTTGCGAGGACCCCTCTCGAGTCTAAACAGGCTTCGGACCAGGAACTTTGGCTTCTTCACCAACACTCTGAAGAGGTCAAGGACGCTCGCCGGCAAACCTTCCACTCCTAGAATAGAATTGGTCAGAAAAGACCACTCTGCCTCGTTGCTTTTCGTACCCTCCTTGCCAAGTATCCTGTCAATTGCGGCTTCGAGGTCCCGAATTCGTAGTTCCTCGTCTTCGACAGCCAATGCTTCGGCGAGCGACTGAGTATTGCCGCCGTTGGAACCAACATGCGTGGATGGGGAACTTGAATTACCTATCCTGCAAGGACGTGCTCGAATCTGGTCGTCGTGACGCATCACGATGAGCCAAGGTTCGGCTCGATCCAGGCATTGTGGCAGAAGTGCCCCGTACGGAGCCTCGGCGGGACCAACAGACTCAAGCGTAATGGGATCACCTCCTGGGCGGATGAGCGGATACGCTTCAAATGTGGGTGTGCTCCGTCCGTCGAGAGATGGAGAGACGGAAACCAGTTTCAACTCGGGGTTGCATTTGAGCGTCACCGAGAATCGTCTTACCCGAACCGTTACGTGTACATTTCTGTGTCGGTCCACGATCTGAAGGATAACATGCGCATCTGTAGATGAAGACGCGGAAAGCAGTAAGTCGATCATTCGGCGTACTTCGCTAATCGGGAGTTCGTGCGTCACCCCGGAATTGCGCAATTTCTCACGGAAGTACGCAATACGAAATATTCGACCCGCATCGGGTGCTTTGAGTTCTCCTTCCACCCAAAATTCTTGCGTTTCGTGCGGCGAGAGCGCTATCGCGCGGATACCATACAGATCGTCTACGGCAAGGTCATGGTTGATGAGACTGCCTTCGCGGATGAACCGCCCCCCAAATCCGGGAAAGGGTGCCTCAACGTTTAGCTTTTGAGAACCAGGCCAATGCAATTGTAGACGCACATGCACGGGCGGGCTGTTGGCATCCATGGCTTTCACCTTCACTCGAACTGCGTTGCCTGCTGTTTCCGCTGATACTACGGTGTCTGCGTTGCTTCCCGCCACTCGTACGGAGTCCGCGTCGTTCAATATGAAGTCTCCTTGGCTGATGTCCGAACCGGGTTTGATTGAGAACGAGAACCGGCTGGGAAGAATACCCATTCGGCCGAAGAAACGAAGCTCACCTGACCGTAGGTGCCGCGCTGCCCACAACCCAGGACCTGTAGGTTCCGGAAGCCACTCACCTCCTCCCTGCCGCCACTCCACGTCCTTGGCCGGAATGCGACGTGGTGGCTGCTCTGACCTTTCGAGGTATAGTCGTGGCTGACCCCGAAACAACGGCCAAGCGCATTCCAACTCGTAGAATCGCGAACCCGATAATCTGTATTCCTCGTTGGCCGTGTGCCCCGAAGTCGTACGAATCACACAGCGTCCACTTTCTGTTTCTATAGTAGTTTCCTTGGAGATCACCCAAAGATCTCTGCCTAGAATCCGCACCGGCAACGAAGTCGATTTGTCGGACACTTCGAATTCACCTCCCCCCGAAGAGGTCAGCACCTGTCCTTGGTCTGGCGTATATCCATCGGGAACCAAGACGAAGATCCGTGATGCGCGGCTTGCGACGCTGCCCTCGCCGATGAACGAATTGTCGTCGGTTCCGCTAAAGGACCATGGAAGTTCGCCCAAGATACTACCGCGTCCGGGAAGCATCGGTTCGCCCACTACACCTCCCGAATGGAACTCGACACGAATCTCTCCGACAGCTTCTATATCCCACAATTCCGTAGAAGACCGTGCGTCCCGAAGAAGCACGAATTGGTCACCCTGTTGGGCGTAGAGGCCTATCGCCCGTGAGTCATCACCATACGTGCGCACTTGGAGCCGCGCTGGAATATCGTTCACACGAACCCTCAGTTGACGCGCAAGTGAATCGGCCGAAACGGTCGCGGGTAGCCTTATCCTTGCGCCCAATCGCCATCCCTTACCCGTTTGGCGCAGAAATCGTTCAACGCGGAATTCAACTACAGGCTCTGCTTGGTTCCGAACGGCTTCACGAAGCAGGCTTGTCAACAATTCCTGTGCACGCTGGTCGTCAAGCGCGAGCGGCATCGTCCGTTCCCAGTCAGGACGCGCATTGTTGAGAGTACCAATGGGGTCGTCGCCCTGCGCGTCGTCTTGAAGTTCGAGTACCGCTTCGACCAAATCAGCACCGAGTCGAAACACGTAGTCACGGCGCAACGTTGGTGGCCGAAGGAGATGTTGTTGGTCTTGAGCAAGAACGATGGGATCGTCGACGAACTGTCGGAAGTCGGCAATGTGCTTGAGAACCGCGCGGAGGTACCGCGTGACGCTGCTGTGGGTATCGCCCAGAAGGGCGAGGGGCAGGCCACCATGACAGGCGAATGTACCGAGGTATCGAATCGATGTCGGGAGGCGTACGAGGTCGACTTTCCACCAGGTCCATGCCTGCTTCACGGGCTCGTATAAGTCTGGATAATGGACGGCTTCCCAACCGATAGTCTCAAGGAGAGGCTCCCAAGCCCAGGTACCGCCGTCGTATTCACGCTGCCACCACTCCGACGCGTAAAGGACAAAGGCCCTGGCCGGAGTGTTGGCCGTTCGGTTGTATGAAGGGCAATGCGTGAGCAAGCTCGCAAGCGAGTCGAATTCCTCTTTTGAACACCGGTACGCATAGAGCGCGCGTCCGTCAGGACCGTCCAGATTACGATGTTCGAGGAATCCCTCAATCCAAGGGGCGATCTGCTGTGACATTTAGGGCTGTGTTCGTCGGGATGCGTATTTCAGTGAAAATGACCTATATACAATATTCGATAGCTCCCCCAGCCGAATCGAACTGGGAAGAGGTTCGTAACCATGGCGTTGCGAAAAAGTGAGGTTTTTATGGAAGCTGTCCTGATCGGTCATCTGTTTTCTTATTTTCTATATGGATGATCTGTACTATATCCGTTTTAATAGCTCGGAATCTGTAAATTCAGGGGACTGCGTTTCCGATCAGGGCTTGAGTCGGGCGCATAAGCCTGCATTGGTTCCTTTTGAAATGGCTCTTCCCTTGAGGGCGGTCTGTATCAAGGCGAGGAGATTGTAGTCTAGGTAGGCCGCGAATTGGAAGTGGTTTTACTGGCTACAATTCGGATTCGTGATGAAATATTCGGATTTTGTGCGACCTGTGCATATTAACGGATTTGTGGATGAATAGCCCTATTGTTATGGCCGACTTTTAATAAGGTGGTTTGGTCCGCATGGAACTGACGGGATACGATCAGGCCCTGGCCGAACATGCCTTCGTTAAAAGTTACAATATGGAAATGAAGACTAATCACTCCCTGTTCAATCGCCAGAAAGTTCTTGTCGCCCTATTGAATGAACTGGGTGGCAAAGTGAACAATCTGGATTTCCAGAAACTCCTGTTCCTCTATTGCCGGGAATTTGAGGCAGAACCGAGTTACGAATTTATTCCTTACCGTTTTGGGGCTTTTTCGTTCACTTCTTACGCCGATCGCCGCAAGTTGATGGAGCGAAACCCGTTAACGGATGACAACGAAACGTGGGAATTGACGGCTGCTGGCCATGAGATTGCGGAGACGACAAGTACCAGCTCTGACGCAATCCGTAGTTTCGTTAAGCAATACCGCCGCCTGCGTGGTAATGCCCTGATTGCAGAAACCTATCGCCGCTATCCCTATTACGGTATTCAAAGCCAGATTGTCGAAAAAGTTCTAAGCGACGATGCAAAGGCAATAAGAAAAATCTGGATAGCCCGCCCCCCGAAAGACAAACCGGGGATTGTCACCATCGGTTACGAAGGCCGCACGCTGGAGGCTTATCTCAATATTCTGCTGGAAGATGGGGTGTCCTTACTCTGCGATGTGCGGCGTAATGCCCTGAGCCGGAAGTATGGCTTTTCGAAAAACACTCTGGCCAGGGGCTGCCAAGGCGTGGGCGTCCGCTACGAGCACATCCCTGAACTAGGTATTGATTCCAGGCTGAGGAAAGACCTTTCCACACAGGCATCCTACGACCGGTTATTCGAGCAGTATGAACAGGATGTTTTGCCCCGGCAGACTGAAGCGCTCGGAATTATCTCCGATTGGGTGGTGAGGGGCAAGCGGGTGGCGCTGACCTGTTATGAGCATCTGCCCGGTCAGTGTCACCGGCATTGCGTGTCAGAGGCATTGATACGGCTGTTGGGAGACAAATATACCGTGAGGCATCTATAGAACTTGAATGGGGAAAAGAACGCATAATTAATACAACGTAACTGTTGAATAATCAACCCAACTTGGTCTGAAGACGTACACACCTACCGTAAATTCATCCGAGTCGATCTACTGGGGAAATTGAAGAACATTTTGGATACACAAATGTACATCCATCGTGTACACTATGAGTATGCCGAGGAAAGACGCAGGATTCCGGATTCGTATCGAGAGCAGTTTGCACGAACGCTTTCTGACGGTTTGTCGCGCTCAGGACAGGCCTGCGGCACAAGTGTTGCGCGAATTCATGCGAGACTATATAGAGGAGAACCGGGTGACAGTGCAGGACTCCCTGTTTGACATTGAAGAAATCAGGTATGAGACCGGGCAAATATCAGACAACAATACGGGGAGATGAGTAGAATGCCAAAAACTGTCTCTGCTTTGGCTGTCCAATCCGATTTGACCGAAATCGTCATGGAATGCCGTGACAATCTGCAATTCATGTCCAACCTGCCGGATGGCCTGTTCAAGCTGATAGTCACTTCGCCGCCATACAATCTTGGCAAAACCTATGAGAAGAAGCGTCTGTCCACGGATGAATATATCGACGGGCAGACAAGAGTGATTGCCGAGTGCGTACGTCTTCTGCACGATCAGGGGTCAATTTGTTGGCAGGTAGGGAACCATGTGGACAACGGAGAGATTGTGCCGCTGGATGTGCTGCTCTATCCCGTTTTCGCATCTCACGGTCTGAAGCTTCGCAACCGCATAGTATGGCATTTCGGTCATGGGCTGCACTGCACCAGGCGTCTGTCTGGTCGCTACGAAACGATCAACTGGTGGACAAAGAGCGACAACTACACATGGAATCTTGACCCGATTCGGGTTCCGTCGAAGTATCCTGGGAAAAGACACTTCAAGGGACCAAATGCCGGCAAGCTGTCTTGCAACCCTAACGGGAAGAATCCGAGTGATGTCTGGATGTTTCCGAACGTGAAGAGCAATCACCCTGAAAAGACGATCCACCCATGCCAGTTCCCGGTAGAACTGGTGGAACGCTTGATTCTGTCGATGACCGATGAAGGGGATGCGGTGTTCGATCCATATATTGGTGTCGGGTCTGCGGCGATTGCCGCCCTGAAGCACGGACGCGGCGCGTATGGGTGCGATATTGTGGAAGAATACATTTCGATTGCCCATAACCGGATTGATCAGTTGCTCGATGGAAGCCTGAAGACAAGACCGATGGGAAAGCCGATTTACGACCCCTCTTTGCCAAAAGGCGGGCACTGATGAAAATTGCAGCACGATATTCCCACCTGAATGGTGAGGAATACCTGATCGTTCACAAGAAAGAACTATGGGACGAGGTGCTTGATGTAATTTCCACTGTGGATGCTTATGCGTGCAAAACCAAAGTTTCCAAAGAGCAAAGAACGGGAGGCAGGCTGTTCTTTTCCCCAAAGGATATGAACAAAGCCTTCGCAGATGGTTTCGGGCACACCGGATGGATGGAGCGTCGTAACCAATTCTGGGTTACTGCTGACGAAAAAGTACTTCGCGGCATCTATAACCTTTCGGAACAGGAACAAAGGGAAGCGATCAAGGCTGCCGGACATACACCGATCATGTCCTATAACCAAACTGATTTCGTGAAGGACCGGGTGGCCGTTGAAGTTCAGTTCGGAAAGTATGCATTCGTGGCGCATGACCTGTTCGTCAAGCACCTCAGTTTCTATATTTCCGATATCATTGATGTTGGAATTGAAATCCTGCCAATGAAGACGTTGGAACAGGAAATGTCCAGCGGCGTACCATATTATGAGCGCGACCTTCTGAATGTAATACGGCAAGGTCGTGGGGTGCCGGCCGTGCCACTTGTCCTGATAGGAGTCGCGCCATAACCGGTAAGCTCATGAAACCTGAATACCAAAGATACATGCGGGTAATTCTCCTTTTTAAAAATGGGGGCATTGATCAAGAGCAATGATGACGAAGCCATTAAAACCATTCTTGAAATGGGCCGGTGGAAAGCGTTGGCTTTTACAGAGCGGACAATTTACCTTGCCTGACTTCATGGGGCGATATTTTGAACCGTTTCTGGGTGGTGGAGCAGTATTCTTCAAAACCCAGCCCAAGAATGCCATTCTGAGCGACTCGAACAAACGACTGATTGAACTGTATGTCGTTATCCGCGATGAACCGGGGAAATTTGAAGATTTGCTTAGAAAGCACGCTCTATGTCATTCCAAGGACTACTACTACGAGTTGCGGAAGCAGAACTTTAGAAAGCCTGCCGCAAGAGCTGCACAATTCCTGTATCTCAACCGGACTTGCTGGAATGGTCTCTACCGGGAGAATCTCAAAGGTCAATTCAATGTCCCAATAGGAAAGAAGCAGACCGTCATATTCGAGGATGATGACTTTCAGGTTTGGTCACGTTCATTAGCCAATACCCGAATTGAATGTATTGATTTCGAGGAAGCTATCAATGAGATGGAAGAGGGTGACTTTGTTTTTGTTGACCCGCCTTACACCGTACGACACAATATGAACGGCTTCGTGCAGTATAACCAGAATATCTTTGCCTGGAAGGATCAGATTCGACTGTGCAATGCTCTAAAACGTGCTATAGAGCGTGGGGCATCATTTGCAATGACAAACGCCGACCACGAAAGTGTGAGGGAGTTGTATGCGGGATTTGGAAAACACCAGAGCTTGGAACGACATAGCGTGATTGCTGCACGATCAATTCACCGATCACAAACAACTGAGTTGCTTGTTACCGACTAATACGCATTCGTTGTCCGGCATTGGTGGAGCCAGATGAGATGTCCAGATACTGAATCCAACTATTTTTACAAGGAGAAATTAGATGGTTGCAATAAACCCACCGAGGCAAATTCATGCGCTGAAGGTAAAACAGTGGGCTTCCGAATGGGACGATATCCACTGGGATCCGACCGAACATCGGAGCGAGCCTCCACACTGGTTTTATCAGTTCAAATTGTCGGCGAGATCCCTGCGAAAACTGAGTGGCGTATACGCCCGTACCACAGACAGAGCTAATTCGACAGACGATCTTGGAATCCAAAGACAACTGAACAAACAACGTTCCAGAGAAATCGGAGAGTTCGTCAGGTACGGCTACCCATGGTCCAGCTTAAGCCAAGCCAAGAGGAAAACCAGAGAATTTAATGATCTCAGGCAGCCGGGGTGGCTACCTACGTCCATTGTCGTGAACATACTCGTTTCGGGAGATAACAGAGGTCAGAAACAGATTGTTGGCTCCGACCTGATCGAAATTCAGGATGGTGAGAATGATATCGCTACGTTATTTCTCCCTCAAGGATTTACCGATGAGAGCTGGAAGCCTGAGACACTTCATCCCATCGAAGTCATTGACGGTCAACATCGGCTATGGGCGTTCGATGATGCTGATTTGCACGGGGAGTATGAGTTGCCAGTTGTCGCTTTCATAGGTCTCGACCTTAGCTGGCAGGCTTATTTGTTTTACACGATTAACATAAAACCGAAAAAAATAAATGCGAGTTTAGCCTTTGATTTGTATCCCCTTCTCAGAACAGAAAAATGGTTGGAGAAGTTCGAAGGACATGCCATCTACCGGGAAATCCGATCACAAGAATTGGTTGACAAACTATGGTCATACCCTGAGAGCCCTTGGTATCACCGCATCAACATGCTCGGGGAGACCGGCAGCAAAGGATTAATGGTAAACCAATCTTCCTGGGTCCGATCTCTTATATATTCCTTCGTGAAGAGTTGGGAGGGACAGAGAATACGTATCGGAGGCATTTTCGGATCCAAGGTGGGAGACGACAAGATGGTTTTGGCCTGGGGTCTTTCGGAACAGGCAGCCTTTTTGATCTTTATGGGACAAGATATTCAACAAGCCATAAAAGATACAGAGGGTGAGTGGGCTCAATCTTTAAGAGGCAAGAGAAGTGAAAACCAACCTGACCCTGCCTTTTTTGGTCCCAACAACCTCTTAAACCAAGACCAGGGAATTCGTACGCTTTTACAGATCGTCAACGACTTTTTCTTCCAGAATGCAGATGACTTAAACCTTATTTCCTTTTGGGGAGCGGACAATCAGGAAGAAGAGAATGATGATGAGCACGATCCGCGCATCGCATCAGCTATCAATTCATTGAGAGCAAATTCTGAGGTTTCCGAATTCATGACCAGGCTTGCCGCTGTATTGGCCACATACGATTGGCGCGCATCCAATGCATCGGGCCTGAATGACGACGTAAGAACATTGAAGGCCTCGTTCAGGGGCAGCGGTGGATACAAGGAACTGCGCAAACATGTGCTAAGCCATATAACAAACTGTGACGACAGCTTGTTGAAGGAAACCGCAGAGAGTGTACAGCAGGCACTAAATTACGTCTGATGACTTCAAGAAACCAACAGAAAGAAATTGAGAAGGCGAATAAAATTGAGAGGGGCTTGATAGAAGCAAGTCGGTCGCAAATACAAGAAGCGATGTCCCGACTTCAAAAACAATGGCGCAACGACAGTGAATGGCTACCCAAGTCTAATCGATATCTCCATGATGCAGCGAAGAAGATTAGTGCGGATAGCAAAAACCATGATCAATTCATACATTCCGAACTTATCGAATATGTGGCTGGTTCCGCGATTGTGCATTGTTATGACGGCTGGTCATTTCTTGCGCGGGCTCTGGAGGCGGAAATGTCCGGCGACCCTGATACTGCGCGCCATCTCGGGTATTACGCCGAATTGCGAGCGGCTTTTTCCATTATGGCAGGCGAAGGTGTTGGCATCTTTAACCACGACCACATCGTCGTCATGGAGAATCAAAAGTGTCGATCGTTACTCAGCGAACGAACGCATGTACTGACTTGGCAAGCTCTGGAATGTTGGGCTGGTTTGTCTAAAAGCTCTGCGACGCTTTTCAAGGCAATACGACCTGCCGGCATTACACTTAAGGACTGGTTGGACCATTTCGGTGGTAGCCCAGGATTTGTGGCAGACGAGTGGTTGAAAACATGGGGGCTTGATCTTTCTCGTTTGACAGATGATAAAAACGCGAGAAATCTCGTCAGCTATCGGCCTTCGGCCTTTGTCTCGTCCGGTCCACGACCAATCGCAGAAACAGTGAAGACTGTAACGGAACTTTGGGAAATATGTAGCCCAGATGCTCACGGCGGATTTTCATCCTTAGATCTTCACCTTCTTCGCTTAGCCGTTGAGATGCTCTTTACAAACATGACTGGACGATCCCCGAAACAAGCGAGACGCAAGTACAGGCATCAAATTTCCAATCTGGTAAATACTCAATCGTTGCCTGATTCGGAAGCAAGAAGACTAAAGATGTTTCTTGAATTTGAAACTGACGAAAATAAACCTGAACTGCTGTTGGCAGCAGGTCGTACTGACCAACCGACACATCTCAATCATTCACAACAGGTTTTGGCCAGAGCCACGCTTTTGCTCCGTGTCGCGACAGGGTCGCTTTCAAACTTGTTAAACGAAAGCGGAACTGATTTGCACAAAGATTTAGAATTTTGGTGGATGGATACTGCCATTCGCAGACGTCTTTGGCCCAAGAATAATGCCCCTGATAATTTTGCCGACCTCTGGCAGGATGTCAGCGAGGCTTTAGTAGATGTACAACAATCGACTCAGCCACCAAACGACCCTGATTGTCATCACTCTTTGTGGTTTGCTAATTCTGAATCTGCCGCTCCGGCGGCGTTTCTGACAACATCGGAACGTATATTTCTTTGGGGTGTTTGAAGTCGCATTTCCACTTCCGATTCCGTAATGTCTTCTTGATCAATAAGCCTTCACATTGAGTTACCCATGTCCAATTACCATGCCATCAATTGCCACCTGCAAACACGCCTTAAGGGATGGAGGGTGGATAGAAGTCAGTGCGGTTGATGCGGCCTGTTGGCTTGATGAAGCCGGGTTGCTGCGCGATGACCCCCACAGACCTGGTCGGCCATTAAGAAATCTACTTCGAAGAGAGCTCATTCAAGGCCAGGAGCAGCGCCCCAATCGAAAGTATGGTCGATGGTTCATACGACGTCTTAGTTAGTTGACAAATGGCCTCCAGAGGTTGGCCTAGGCAGTATCGAATCAGTTGGCAAAGCAGGTCTGCCTCCGTTAACGTGGGATCTACGGTTGACGGGCGGTGCTGGAACGCAAAGGCACATCCATTGACGTTAACGACTTGCATATTGCCAGCCATGCGAGATGTGCAGGCTTGACGCTGGTGACGAATCACTTGCAAGAGTTCGAGCGCGTAGAGGGTCTACGCCTTGATAATTGGATCTGATTTTCCGCTTGCCATCCGCATAAGGGCCTTCCGAGACACTCCCGTGGTTGCCCGCGGCGGTGGATGATGGCGGATACGGTTGATGATCAATCCCCGCTCCCTTGATCATAGGGGCAATCCCCCTGTGGCTGCCCACGGCGGCGGCTTGAAGGTCAATCGTTCTCCCGACCTTTGCCCGGATCATCTGAGAGAATCTCCCCCGCCGGGTCAACCTCATCCGGGAGCCGGCGCTTGCGTTCAAATACGGCCTGCATGGCATGGACGGTGGTCACATGCGATTCGATCATCTCTGTTAAATCCTGATTTTCCGTGCGTAATGCCCGGTTATCGGATTCCAGCCTGTCTATTTCGGTAATCAGGGCTTCCCATTTCCCGATCATCTGTCGGATAGCGCCAGCCTGCGTTCTGGCCGTGACCCGCATCTGTGCATTGATGATCCTTTCAAGTTTATCCTTATGCTGGCGATCGAGCCGCAATGTGGTGATTGTAGCGAATTCTTTTTTCATCGGTTTACAGTATCATCTAAAACCACCGGATGCAAACGGATTCGCTATCATTTTACGGCTGTTGACACCGGTCGGTTCAAAAACGCTTTTATCATAACGTTTTGACGGGGGCGTGCCCGCGCGTTTCGGCGTGACGGGAGCGCCCGCGCGTTCCGGCGTGACGGGAGCGCCGCTGCGTCAAGACGAGGTTCCGGTTCTCAGGACAGGTGCTGCCTGAAAAAAGCCGTGGTGCGTTCCCAGGAGAGTGCGGCCTCTTCTGCGTCATAACGGGCGCTGGTAGGGTTGGCGAATGCATGATCCGCCTTGTACCAGTGTACGGTCAGGTCCGATTTGCCAGCGGCCTCCATCGCGGCCTCGAAGCCATTCACCATGCTCTTGTCGATCCAGCCGTCACGGGTTGCGAAGTGTCCGAGTACTGGACTTTGCAGGGAAGCCAGGTCGGAGGCGTCCTTCTTGACATTGCCGTAGTAGATCACGGTGGCGTCCACCGGCGCCGCCAGTGAGGCGTTGAGTGACCAACCGCCGCCGAAACACCAGCCGACGGTGCCCACCTTGCCGTTGGTGGCTTCATGGTTTTTCAGGAAGCCAACCCAACTGGCCAGGGTATCGGTGGCCGAGGCGCCATCCACTTTTTGCATAAGCGCCCGGGCGTCGTCCGGGGTGGTGGCCGCTTTACCCTTGTAGAGGTCCACAGCCAGGGCCACATAACCGAGTTGGGCCAGTTCCGCGGCCACGGACTTGATATGGTCATTCAGCCCCCACCATTCATGAATGAGGAGCACGGCCGGCGCCTTCGGCGCATCCGGCCAGGCAATGGCGGCAGAGACTGTCTGACCGCCCCGGGTGGTGAGGCTGATGGTTTCGGTACCGCTTGCCGCTGCACGGCTGAGCTCGGGATATGCCAGGACTGTGGCCAGTGGCAGGGTTAACAGTCCCTTGAGAAACAGGCGGCGCTCGGTATCGGTAACCTGGATCGGCAACATTTCCTGGTGGCTGCCGCAACCGTTGATATCACACATTTTATTTTCCCCCTGGTGGATCATCGAAGAACCATGTCAATCTAATCACAGATCGAGCGCACCATCAACTCTTGATCGGGTTCTATCGGCTTATCAAACATTCATCGCCGAGATATAGGGCACACCAAAGAGTCTTGACCAGGCGGCGATGTGCAGTCGCACGATATCCGGAAGCCTGGTCTCACTGCCCCACCACAGATTGCTGGCAACCAGGACCATGTCCGGCTCATTCCAGTGCGTCTGGAATATGAGCAACGGGAGCGCAATTTCGTAGCAGATCAATGCCCCCGCATTGATGCCATCGAATACGAATGTACCGGGGCGGGTCAAATCGGCTTTGAAGAATCCGTCCATGCCTCCGCGCCACATGAACCAGGGCGCAGGCATGCGTTGTCGATAGAGAATATCGATATTCCCCGCCGAAACGTGCGCCAGGATATTGTTGTATTGACCCGAATCCGTGAATTCTTCTCCCCCGGCAATGAAATCACGGTTGGCGGCGGCAGCGAATGAGCGCAGCCTGGCCTGTGCCGTGCCAGTCAACCGTCCTGCCATTGCTTCAGGAAATAACGGTATCGGGGCGGATGGTTTCGTGTTATTCAGGATCGCCGGGATCCGGCTTTGGGATTGATAATCAGCGATATAATCCGGGTCCGCGCTCAAGGATTTATTCAGCCGCATATCGATTCCGGTAAAACGGGGGGCCTGATGGGATACCGTGCTGTCGGCACCGCCGATACCGCCGCATGATGAGATTCCGATCAGTGCGAGCATCAAGCCTGCTCCCGCCTGTTTTGGAACGGACAGGGAGTAAAGCAGTTGGAACAACACGAGAATCGAGGCCAACCCGGCAAAACCGGCGCCGGGCAGGATGGCGCCGGCTACGATCAGGGGGCTTGGCAGCCCGATGATGCCGAGCGGCGGCAATGTCATCAGCACCAGCGCCGCCATCACGCCAGTCCATGGCATGGTTCGGACCAGCGCAAACGGAACAGAGAGTAACAGCGCGGGTATGACCCAGGCAGACAATGCGGTAACCAGGTCGTTTGATAACGTATGGATGCCGGGCAGCAATCCGAAGCCTGCGACCAGGTTGAATGTGATCGCGATACCCACGGTGTGAGGTATCGATGGGGCATATCGAAGTCCCACCGGAAACAGGCAAAGCGCCCAGACCGTCGAAGCCGAATAAAAGCCAAGACCGGCAGCCAGGCCGCCCAGGCCATACCCGATCAAAAAACGTTTCGGGCAGTACCCGCAACCCATGATGCGTCAATCGCGCCGAAGTAACGGCTGTCGAGACTATTAGCGGTATCTCCTGCGAGAATGTATTGGTTGGCTGGCAGGACATATCGGCGGTCCATCGCGATTGCGGGGGCGATGACCCTTGCAGTGTGCGGCAACAGGGTGTAATTGATCATGATCCCGCCGTCATTGATTTCAATGTGATCCCCGGACATGCCGACCACACGCTTCAGCAACGGCGTAATTCCGCCGCAGGTATTGGTAACAGTATGAGCGACATGATGATCCAGTCGATGCCGTGTTACAAAATCCTCCGGCAGGCAGACCAGCGCCAAGTCGCCACGAATGGGCCCGGCGCCGGTATTTATTTTCCAGATCAATCCGTCCACGGAGGGTGTCAGGTTGACGCGGTAGTCAAGTGCATGGCAGGTGATCAGGCCGCCCGCGAGTACCGGCGCAAACCAGAGGCACAGGGCTTTAATTGATAACATCTGATTTGTCCAGCGCCCCGAGCCTGCTGCGTGGTCCGATTACCGGATCTTCAAAATGCAGAATCTGCCTGCCGTATATCACCGGCTCGCCGGTCAGGAACACGAGAGAATCCCCCGCAATCAATTTTTGCCCGACCTTGCGTATGCTTCGAATGCGCATGACTTCATCCGGCGTCAGAAGGGCGCGGGAGATTTCCCTGATCGAGATACTCTGCTTTGGCGAATGCAGGATTCCCGGGGTCGAAGCCCGGGACGACTCCGGTTTTGCGATGGTTGCCGTTCCAGTCATCTCTGACAACTCCTTCGCGGTGGCAAGGGTGTTCGGAGCAAAAGCAATTCTGACGCCGCAATTTGCGGTAATCGACTCATTACTGCCGTATGCTTCGCTGTCCCGCAGTTGGGTGAAATCCTGGATAATGAACAGGCATTTGATGCCGTAACCACGCAGGAATGCGATTGCTTCATTCATGATTGCCATGCGGCCGAGTGATGGAAACTCATCGATCAACAGCAATAACTCATGCTTGTATGAGGGTGAACTGACACCATGATCGTATTCAACCTCACCGGTCAGTGTACGGACGATCTGGGAAAACAATAACCGGGTCAACGGGCGCAATCGGGTTTTATCCGAACTTCCTACACAGACATACAGGGTCAAGGGGTTTTCATGGTTCATCAGGTCGACTATCCGAAAGTCGGACCGGGCGATGTTTTTTCTGATGATCGGATCCCGATACAGTGTCAGTTTGGCCCTGACCGTATCCAGAACTCCGACGAACTGCCGACCGGCGCCCGCATCGAGCATATTGAGCAATGATGACGCTTCTGCACGGCATAGCGGGTGAGGTTCCCCATTGATATGCATTGTGTTGCCCATCCTCTCCAGTATCTCCGTGAAATCTGCGTCCGGGTCGCTAAGCGCTTCAGCGACATCCGTCAATGACGCCAGTTCATCTTTTAATTTACACTCGTAGCACACATGCAGGAGATGCGCGGTCAATAATGAGTATGCCGCTTCGTTGAAATACCCACTGCCGCCCCTGTCGGTGTTTGCGCCGTAATCCATAATGATTGCAGCGATGTTTTGCACATCCTGGATGTCGTGGTCAGTGCCCAGACGGACTTCGGCCAGTGGATTGTAGCTGGCGCCGGAGCCATCGTTGCACGCGGGCTCGAACCGTAATACGACATTGTTGGCGTGCTGCTTCCGCCATCGTGACGAAAGCGCCCAGTTTTCCTTCTTCAGGTCGTAAACGACGCAACTGTGGGGCCAGGTCAACAACGTCGGGGTCACTACGCTGACTCCCTTCCCGCTCCCGGTCGGGGCTACCATCAATACGTGTTCAGGTCCGTCATGGCGCAGGATATATCGTTTTCCGCTTCGCCCCCGCCAGGCGCCCAGCACCACCCCGTCGTTGTCCAGTAACTCCATCTTCCGGATATCCTTCAGGGCAGCGAATTTTGCCGAACCGTGCAGCGAGCGATGCGTCTCCTGCCCTTCGCTGCGCAGATACTGTGTGAACAGGATATAAGCGCCGAAGCACAGCGCCAGGTAACCGCCGTATCGGGACAGGACTTCCTTGATCGAAGGATGCTTTAACAGGTCGAATTCAATACTCCAGGCCACCCAATACCAGGGTAGATAGACATTGCCGTACAAACGCGGTCCCAATGCCTCGCGGTAACTCATCAGTTCGGCAAACTCCCGGGTGATGAAGATTGAACAAATGACCCCCATCGCGGCCGTGGCAAGAACATCCTGCAGCCGGAATTTCGACTTGTCTGCGTTGACCGGATCGCGGCTGCCCCGCAAGCCGTAATCCGCGTTTTCTTTGCTCTGATTTTTCATATAATAGTATAAACAGGGTACAGTACACGATTCTCCTTGAATATGGTATAAATATGATAGTATTTTATGTAACGGGACATATAGATGGCGGACGATGATGAATTCCCGCCCCTTATTCGTAGGGGCAATCCCCCCGTGGTTGCCCGCGGTGAGGTGTATTGACTTTGGTGAACAGGCCGTTCAGGCGCGTACTGGCTCAAATCGACCGGGCGCTGGGCAGCGTGGTAGGACAGGCGTTATCTGACAATAACGTGACTGACATCCTTCGTAATGCGGACGGCGTCATCTGGATTGAACGTCTTGGTCAGCCCATGACCGAGGCCGGATATCTGGACGAGAATGACACCATGACGGCAATCAATGCGATTGCCGGCTGGCGCCAGGTCACCATCACACCGGACAATCCGGTCCTGAGTTGCGAGTTGCCGGATGGATCGAGGTTCGAAGCGAACATTCCCCCGGTCGCGGTCGGCGGCCCGACATTTTCCATCCGGAAAAAAGCATCCCGGTTGATCACCCTCGATGAATATGCGGCCGCAGGCTGCATGACAGAGCAGCAGAAAATAATCATCCATGAAGCCGTTGCAGATTACCGCAATATCATTATCGCCGGTTCAACCGGATCCGGCAAAACCACGCTTGCGAATGCAGTCATTCATCGCATCGTCGAACAGTTTCCGCATGAGCGGCTGTACATCCTTGAAGACCTCACAGAATTACAGTGCCATGCCAGAAACAAGGTGGTCAGCCGCGCAACCAAAGATACGCCAATGGTCGAATTGCTGCGTTCCGCGCTGCGCCAGCGGCCTGACCGGATATTGATTGGCGAAGTGCGTTCCGGTGAAGCCTGGGAGTTGATGAAGGCCTGGAATACCGGGCATGCGGGCGGCGTGTGTACGATACATGCGGATGCGGCGGATTCAAACAGCATTGCAAAAGCCCCCGCGTTGAAACGGCTGGAGCAGCTCTGCGCCGAAAACGCACAGGCGCCGAGTCAGGTCGGAATTATTCGGGATGTCATCACAGAGGCGGTGGACCTGTTGGTCTATGTTTCCCGTCATCCGCAGAGCGGTCAACGATATGTCATGTCGATGGCACAGGTCCGGATGGAGGACCGTGCAGGGCCGTAGCCCCGCACGGCAAAGTTTACCCGCGCCCGTCACCCGCCTGCTTGTTTGCATCCTGATAACCGGATAGATCAACCTCATTGCCGCCAATGTAGAGATGCTTGACCTGGAGCAGTCGACTTCTCAGCGATACCCCGGTCTGGCCCTGCTTCGGCCCCTGTGCATAGGTGAACGAATCAACATCCAGGCCTCCTGTTTTGACTACCGCCCGTATCATTGTATTCTCCTGATCGACATCCCCTTCAAGGACATGGTCATTCAGAATATCGAACGCCCGCGAACCGAATACACGACAATCGAGGTAAGACGTGGACACCTTCGAATAGTCCCCTTCAACGACCTCGCCATCCTGAAGTCCGACAGTGACGGCCATGAATGGATTGCCGTTCTTCGGCGTCACCATACGAATCCGGTTGAGAAATCCGATCCCGCTGATGTGAAGATCGTAGAAAGAACTGTTTTTATTTTCTTTGGACATAACAAACTCCTGTTTGTTGTTTAGTGATAAATACCCACAGAATCACAGATGCGCTGACCCATCCGGGAAAAACATCTTCAATGGGATAAAGATGACACAGGCTGAAAGGCCTTCGGAATACCAGAAAAGACTGGGAGTGCCGTCGATTCCTGCTTGTCAGATAAGCTCTGACAGGAATATACTATCATAATTCAGGAATGAATGATACAAACAAGCAGAAATATCCAATTTATGCAATTAAATCACCCACCCATAGCCCCTGGCCCCAGATGTTCCTCTCCGCGGTCTTCCGCCAATTGAACCTGCCTCTCCCGTTCTGCATACCTGGCCTTGTCCTGTTCTGAGCGCTTGCCATGACATTTGGGGCAACTCACGCCCGCCCGGTAATGCTCGCTGGCCATGTCCTGTTCGCTGATCGGCATCCTGCAGCCATGACACTGGCGGTAACTGCCTTTGTTCAAATCATGGTCGACAGTGACCCTCTCATCGAACACGAAGCATTCACCTTGCCACCTGGACTCCGACACAGGGACAGTTTCAAGATACTTCAGGATTCCGCCTTTAAGATGATATACGGATTCAAAACCGTTTTGTTTCAGGAACGCCGTGGCTTTTTCGCAGCGAATGCCGCCGGTGCAGTACATCGCGATCTTTTTGTGTTTTTCCGGGTCCAGGTTCTCCAATGCGTATTGCGGAAACTCCCTGAAATTTGTGGTATGGGGGTTAACCGCGTTTTCAAAGCGCCCCACTTCGATCTCGTATTCGTTGCGGGTGTCCACCAGAAGGGTTTCAGGGTCTTCGATCAGCGCATTCCAGTCTTCAGGATCAATATAGGTCCCCGCCAGGACCGACGGATCGATGCCGTCGACCCCCATGGTGACGATTTCTTTTTTCAGCTTGACCCGGGTGCGTTTGAATGGCGCCCGGTCGGTTTCGGATCTCTTTTGTTCAATACCCGAAAGTCCGGCCTGCCCCCCCAGCCACTCCAGAAATTGATCAATGGCTTCCCGCTCGCCGGCGATAGTGCCATTGATCCCTTCTTTCGCAAGCAACAAAGTGCCTGCGATACGATTGCCGGACAATTGATCCAGGATCGGCTGCTGAAGGGAGACGTAGTGATCGAGCGGCGTGAACTTATAAAATGTGCAAACTACAATGTTGTCTGCAGGCAAAGTCATTACCCGTATCACTCGTCCCCGGTTTCCCGGTCAGGCCAGATCACGGCCTGGGACACGATCACCGAATTGCCATCGAAGGTCATCGCCGGAGACCCGTAAAGCCGATAGCCCGTTTCCAGCGCTTCGCTGACCCGGCGGCAAAAGGAAACGTCGTCAGGACCGGTCAGCAATCGGTAACGCAACCTGTTTTCGGGTGGATTTGACATAACAGAAAACCTTATTGTAATTATCAGTTACTATATCTTATATCCCTGACCCCTTTCCATACCCGTCCATACCCGATGACTCCCCGCATACAGGTTTCCACCGATCAAAAAGGCAACTGGAGTGTATCGGGACGATTGCTGCCGTACCTGTGGAAGCATCGAACGCGAGTCGCCGTGGCGCTGTTGTTTCTGGTGCTGGCCCGCGTGGCCAATGTGACGGTGCCGGTGACGTTGAAATGGATCGTCGACGACCTGGATGCAGAGCCGATTATCGCCGTGCCTGTCGCTTTGCTGATTGCTTACGGCCTGCTGCGATTCAGCACCATCCTGTTCAATGAGATTCGCAATGTGGTGTTTTCCCGGACCGGGATAAAGATAGCCATGAATATATCTTCCAGGGTATTCGAACACCTACACAACCTGTCATTGTCGTTTCACCTGGATCGAAAAATCGGTGCGCTGTCCAGGGATATTGACCGGGGCAGTACGGCGGTCACCAATTTCCTGAGAATGGTCGTATTCAACATCATGCCTGTGGCCATTGAAATCACGGTCGTGCTGGGCATCCTCTGGCAGCAACTGGATGCGCGCTACGTTGTGATCACTCTCATTGTGATTGTGATCTACAGTTTTTGCACTTTCTGGATTACCCGTTGGCGCACCAAGTTCAGAGTGCAGATGAACGAATCCGAATCTTCGGCGAATACCTGGGCGCTGGATTCGCTGATCAACTACGAAACCGTAAAGATGTTCACCAACGAAAGGCTGGAAAGAGAAGGCTATGACCGGGCCTTGCAGCGATGGTCCGATGCCTCATTCAAGAACAGCCTGTCGCTCTCATTCCTGAATGCGGGACAAGGGCTGATCATTGCCATCGGGCTGACCGTTCTGATGATCATGGCCGCTTCCGGGGTTAAACAAGGCGACTTGACCATCGGCGATTTCGTCATGGTCAACGCATTTTTGATTCAACTCTATATCCCGCTCAATTTTCTCGGCTCGGTTTATCGGGATTTGAATCATGCCCTGGTGGATATGGAGCGCATGTTTGATTTGATCGATGTGGATCCGGAGATTACCGATCAACCGGGTGCGATGCCGCTGTCGCTCAAGCGAGGAGAAATCAGATTTGACCGGGTCAGTTTCTCATACCAGCAGGACCTGGAAACGCTGAAAGACATCAATTTCACTATTCCCGGCGGCAGCACCCTGGCCGTGGTCGGGCCTTCGGGATCAGGCAAATCGACACTGGCTAAATTATTGCTGCGGCTGTATGACCCGGATGCCGGATCGATTTCAATAGACGGTCAGGATATAAAATCACTGACTCAGGAAAGCGTGCGGTCTGTAATGGGTGTCGTGCCGCAGGATACGGTGCTGTTCAATGAGACTATCCGGTACAATATCGATTATGGCCGCCCCGGATCGACGGATGAACAAATCGCGGGAGCGGCCAGGGTTGCCCAGATCCATGATTTTATTTCTTCCCACCCCCAGGGTTACGATATCCTGGTTGGTGAACGGGGTCTGAAACTTTCCGGCGGAGAGAAGCAACGGGTCGCCATTGCCCGGGTCGCGCTCAAGGGAGCGAGGATTCTGATTTTCGACGAGGCGACTTCTTCATTGGACAGCCGTTCGGAGGTTGCGATTCAAAAAGCCCTGAAAAGCGTGTCGGCTGACAATACGACGCTGGTGATTGCCCATCGGTTGTCAACGGTGGTCGGCGCTGACGAGATAATCGTGCTCGACCAGGGAAGCATTGCAGAGCGCGGCAGCCATGATTATCTGGTCACCCGGTCAGGATTATACGGACAAATGTGGAAATTACAGCAACGAGAAGCTTTTTGAAACATGAGCCGGTACAGACCCCCGCAAAAACCATCGACGCCCTATATTACCGAACAGGGGTTCGAGACATTGCAGCGCGAGGAAATCGCGATCTGGAAGAAGCGTTCCGGAGTCACCAGGGCGTTGGCGGCAGCGGCGGCGGAAGGGGACCGTTCGGAAAACGCAGAGTATATTTACCGTAAAAGGCAATTGGCGGAAATTGACCGCCGCATCCGCTATCTTCAGAAGCGATTGCCGAACCTGACCGTCGTTTCCGGAGTCGGGGATGAGAATCGGGTGTTTTTCAGCGCATGGGTCAGCCTGGAAAAAGACAATGGCGAAGCAGTCGAATACCGGATTGTCGGCGGCGATGAGATCGATAGTGACAGCAGCAGAGGACACATCAGCGTGGACTCACCGATGGCGCGGGCCCTGTTAAAAAAGGAAGTCGGCGATGAAGTCGTGTTGAGAATGCGCGATAGCGAGGAAACTTACAGGATCACCGCGATCCGTTATCGCTGAACCGGCCGTGCGATTATGCTAGAGTCGCTGTGCGATACCGGTTTGCATAAACGTACTACGGGAGAAAATCATGTCTGAAGATTCTGTCGGGGGACAGCCCCTGTTCGACCTGGACGGGCAGAGTATTGTCGTCACCGGCGGCGGTTATGGCCTGGGTAAGGCGATGGCGCTCGGCCTGGGCGCGGCGGGCGCCAACGTAGTGGTGGCGGGCCGGACCCGGAGCAAGGTTGAGGAAACCGCGGCGGAAATACGGCAAAACGGGGGAACCGCGATTCACTGCGTGTTTGATGCTGTGATCCGCAGTCGCTGTGACGATTTGATCGATACGGCGGTTGAACGATTCGGCAGTATTGAAAGCGTGGTCATCAACCACGGCGTGAACCGGGTGGCGAAGCCTGAAGACATTGCCGAAGAAGAATGGCATACGGTTATCAATGTCAATCTCACGGGCTGTTTCTACTGTGCCCAGGCAGCGGGAACACAACTCATCAAACAGGGCAGGGGCGGTTCGATCGTGATGACTTCGTCAAACGGCAGCCTGGCTGCATTCGATGGACTGACCGCTTATGGCGCCTCCAAGGGCGGTGTGGATATGATGTGTCGGCAACTTGCGGCGGAATGGGGACAGTATGATATACGGGTGAACACGGTCAATCCCGGATATACGACCCATCCGATGGGAGGTAAAACCGAACTGTGCACGACCCCTGAACTGGAGCGCGAGTTGTTGAAGTGGACACCGTTGGGCAGGCGGGGTCTGCCTGAGGATTTTGTCGGGCCGGTTATCTTTTTGTGCGCCGCGGCGTCAAGGTTTGTCAGCGGACACTCCCTGGTCGTCGATGGAGGCTATACCGCACTTTAAAATCATCATGGGTAATCAGGGAAAATGAAAGCGGCATGGTATGAAAAGCAGGGCGTGGCCCGCGAAGTTCTGCAATATGGCGACCGTGCCGTGCCAGAGCCGGAAAGAGGCGAAGTGAGGGTCCGGCTGCATACTTCTGCGGTGAATCCCTCCGATGTGAAAAAAAGAGCCGGGGCGCAGCCAGCCGGCTTCGAGGATGGTTTCGTGATTCCTCATAGTGATGGCGCCGGAGTGATTGACGCGGTCGGTGAGGGCGTTCCTGAACGGCACTGTGGTCAGCGGGTCTGGGTTTTTCAGGCGCAATTCGCCCGCAACTGCGGTACCGCCGCACAGTATGTCACGCTGCCTTTAGCGATGGCCCCGGCGCTGCCGGACAATACGGGTTTCGACGTGGGCGCCTGTATCGGTATTCCGATGATGACCGCCCACCGCTGTGTGCATAATGCCGGCAATTTATCCGGCAGGCACGTCCTGGTGACAGGGGCTTCCGGGCGGGTGGGTTATTATGCGGCGCAATGGGCAAAACTGGCCGGCGCTTACGTGATCGCGACCGCGGGAAGCGATGCCCGTTGCCGGATTGCCGGACAGACCGGCGCAGATACAGTATTGAATTATCGGCAGGATAATCTGATCGACGAAATTCACCGGGTTACCGGCGGAGCGGGAGTGGACCATATTGTTGACGTGGAATTCGGGGTCAATGCAAAGACAAGCGCAGCGTTGCTGAACAACAACGGCACGATATCCACCTATTCATCCTCCCTTGCGCCAGAACCGGTAATCCCGTTCTATCCATTGATGTTCAAGAATATTTCACTGAACATGGTATTGGTCTACAACATGCCCGAGCAGGCGAAACAACAGGCTGTCGATGATATTTATCATGCCTTGGAAAAGGGCCTGCTGAGACATCGAATCGCCGAGACCTGGCCGCTTGGAGATATTGCCAGTGCCCATGAGTCTATTGAAAAGGGCGGACTCGATGGTTGCGTGATCATTGATATAGATTAAATCGAATGATCGCCGATACGTAAAAATGATGCTATATTACATCATAACAACATCGCTCATTTTTGGAGAAAAGACATGACCAGGGCCAGTATTTCTATTTCACCACCCAATGACGAATGGATTCAGTCGCAAATCGAAAGCGAAGAATTTTCCAGCCGTAGCGAGGTAGTAAACGACCTGATCCGCAAAGCTCGAAAAGAACAAGAAAAAATCCAAACAATCCGTGCCGCACTTATTATAGGCGAAGAAAGCGGATTCTCAGGCCGGACACCGGAAGATGTAAAGCAAACCGTTATCAAGAGGCTGCAAGGCAATGGGCAGTTACCGCTTAAGTGATGCGGCGCTCGCCGACCTTGATAGAATTTATGAATACGGTATTTTGACTTTCGGCTTGCAACAGGCCGACAAATATTATGACGGGCTTTTGCTGTATTTTCAGGATATCGCAGACAGCCCGTTGGTATATGTTGGCGTTGATGAAATCCGCGCCGGATATCGCCGTGCCACGTATAGCAGCGATACGGTTTATTACCGAATTGAAGGGGCAGAGGTGGAGATAATTCGAATATTAGGCCGACAAGACCCGCGAAAAGAACTAATCACCCCTTAAAAAATTCTGTGTAGTGATCACCTGGTTCAATGCGATGGACTGGTGATTGCACTGACAGGCCCGATTCTCGCTTGACTCGATCAAGTAACAGATAAATCATCGACACCTTGTATTACTGAACAGGATTTCGAGACGCTGCAACGTGAAGACACCGCCATCTGGAAGAGGCGTTCCAAAGTCACCAAAGCGTTATCGGTCGCGGCAGCAGAAAGGAACCGTTCGAAAGGAGAAAATGGCATCACTCTGCTGCATTGGGCAGCAGTTTAAGGAAACATCGAATCTTTGAAGCGTTAACAACCGGACAGGTGTAGAACAAAAACAAGGCAACAATGGAAATAGAAAAGGGTGAAATCACGGTCTAATTCGTTAGTAAGTGGGGGATAGTCAAAAAATAAACAAGGGGTCTGGTTACATTGCTGAACAACAGAGCCCCAAATACAAGTACATCTTCCAAAGTAGAAATCAGTCATAAGTTGGTCAACTAACCTGTCCTGGAGGCATCCAAGCCATGAATATTGATAACAAAACAATCTGGCAGCATGCTGCCGGTGACACTAATCGCAATTACGTGGATCTGTGCCTGAAGTGGGATGTAGTTCTGAATGGTCCCGCAAAAGAGGGGGCTTGGCCAGACTGCGAGAAACAACTCAGACATGATAAATGGACAGAAAGAAAGATCACGGGTCTACGCCGATTTTGCGAAGAAATGTCTAATGGCGATATCGTTGTCTTGCGAATGGGGACAAATTCTGTTTATGGGGTGGGTCACATGGTTGATGAATATCAGTGGAACCCATGCTTTAATGATGTAGATGGATGGGACATCGGCCATGTGTGGCGCGTTCGTTGGCTCTGGAAGTATACCGACCGGAACAGTGGGAAACCTAAAACATTCGATACGTATACGCTAAAGCTGGGCGACACGACTCAGAAGCTTGATTCCGAAGAAGTGAAATCATGGTTAAAATCCTTAGATATAACTAGTAATGATTATGATCGTTCTCTGCCTCCTCTCCCTGAGGAGAACGACAGTGCCGAAATTAGCTTAGAAAGCATATCGGAAAAACTATTCGATGCAGGAATGGCTAGCAACTCAATTTCAAATTTACTTGATGAAATGGGCGAACTGACCCGCATCGCAAAGTGGTATGATCGTTCGGGAGAAGCTCCCTCTGAGCATGAGACAGTAAGCTATCTCGTCGTACCGCTTCTTCGCGCTCTCGGCTGGACCCCACAAAAGATGGCCATCGAATGGAACAATATTGATGTTGCGTTGTTCTCCGGTGTTCGTCGCGATAAGAAATATTTGTCCGTTGTCGTTGAAGCCAAGAAGATACATTCCGCATCTTTGTCCGCTTTGTCGCAAGCTGCATACTATGCAAAAAGTTACGAAAATTGCCAGCGAATAATCTTGACGGATGGGCTGCGGTACGGAGTATTCGTTAAAAACCAAACTGGTTCTGATGATGAGAATGAGTTTTCTCTCCACGCATATATGAATTTGACCGATCTTCGCGATGAATATCCGATATACGGCTGTCTGGGCGCCAGAGAAGTGCTCTTGGAGATGAGCCCCACTCAGGAATAACCGAAGCCAGGAGGCCACGGCGAGAACGCGAGATGGGAGCAGATATATTATCACCGTTATTCGTTATCGCTGAGTCTGTTTGCCTGATAGAATCACCGTGCAATACTGATATGCAACTTTATTACAGAATAAAACGATATCTTTTGAATCCATGAATAATCTGAAAGGTAAAGAAGGGGGATGTCTGTGTGGCGCGGTGCGCTATCGACTGGAAGAAAATCCGATGTATGTCCAGGCTTGTCATTGCCTGGATTGTCAAACCGTTTCCGGGTCTGCATTCGCGATTAATCTGTGGATGGAAGAGGCTAACGTGGCTCAGTTGGGTGTGGCCCCTGTGCCTTTTATGAATGTCGCCGGGAGTGGCAAGGCCCATGAGATTTTTTGTTGCGAAAAGTGTGGGACCGCTGTGTTCAGTAAATATCATGCATCGCCTATGCCTGATCAGATGGTCCGTGCGGGGACACTGGATGATACCTCTGACGTGGAACCCATGGCGCATATCTATACCGCCACCAAACAATTCTGGATACAACTGCCCGAAGACAAACCAAATTATCCGGGTTTCTACAAACTGTTTGAGGTCTGCCCTGAAGCGAGCGCAGCTCGCTTCAGGGCCCTGCTGGCGCAGGTTCGTGGAAAATAAACCGACCGCATCGCAGTGATCGCCGATACGCCAAAGCCACCCTACTACGCTGTTATTTTCTCCAGCCTGCAATCGGACGACAAGCAGGGTTATGATGAGATGGCCGTTCGGATGCAGGAACTTGCCGCAAAACAACCCGGCTACCTGGGTTTTGAATCTGCCCGGGATGGCTTGGGTCTAGCCGTCTCTTACTGGAAGGATGAAGCTTCCATGCTGAACTGGAAAGAAAATGCAGTGCATCAGGGAGCGCAGATAATGGGCAAAAAGAAATGGTATGCGCGTTACAAGGTCCGGATTGCGAAAGTGGAACGGGATTATCACGACCGGGAATCCACGCTGGAGTTTTGATTCGTAAATAACCGGTCGGGCCGCAATGCCCGGCCCGCTAACAGGGGATATCGGGGTATCTGGCTGAGCGTGATTCGGCGAGCGGCAGATTGCCTTCATCCCGATAGGTGAAGATAACGGAGGTTTTCACCTGGTTGGTATTGTTCTGGCCCGCGGCATGGATGGTTCTGCTATGGAAAAAAAGCACATCTCCCTGGGAGAGTTCGGCAGGAACTGCGCTGTCGATCAGGGCGCGGTTTTCATCCAGGTCGGGGCGCAGGAACAGGGCGGCGTCAAATCGACCGCGGTCCAGGTGTTGCCGGTGAGACCCGGGGATCAATCGGATACCGCCATTGTTAACGTGCTCCTCACCAAGCGCCAGCCAGATACTGACCAGGTCCGGTTTGTCGAACAACCAGTAGCGAATATCCTGGTGCCACAATGTTTCGCTGCTGAATCCCGGGTGCTTGGTCATGATGCAGTTGTGATGATTCTGGGAAACTGCAATGCGATCCGACGCCAGCAACCGTTTTACCCGGCCGGCAACCTTCGGTGAGGTGGCCCAGGTTCGAAACACGGCATCCCTGGTAAAGGCATGCAACAGCCTGCGGGTAGTATCGCCGCCTGGAGACAGGCGGCCTGCCGGGGAACCGGGGTACTGCACATCAGTTTCAAACTCAAGCGGCCCCAGGGGCGGATGCAATGAGTTGTCTACGACATCCAGCATTTTCCGGCAGACGCCGCTGTCGACCAACCCCCGTTCAATGATAAAGCCCAGGCGGCTGAATTCTTCGGTTTGATCAGCGTTGAACATTACTGACTATTCTGGTCAAAGGGCTGTACCGCCACCCACTCCCCTGCTTTTACGCCATCGCAGTCATCCGGCAGGATGATGAAGCAGTTTGCCCGACTCATCGAACTCAGGATACCCGAACCCTGTTCTCCGGTTGAAGCGACCATGGTTTCACCGTGATCGTTCAGTGACAGGATTCCTCGTTGATATTCCATCCGCCCCCGGCGCTTGCGCAAATCTGTCGTTGTTCTCATCTTCAGCACCATAGGGACGCTGTATTTCTCCCCTGAAATCTGCCGGATAGCGGGCGCAACGAATATCTGGAATGTCACCATCACCGAAACCGGGTTTCCCGGTAATCCGAAAAACAGACTGCTGCCAAGTTTGCCGAACGACAGGGGTCTGCCGGGCTTGATGGCCACCTTCCAGAATCGAACCCCTCCAAGGCTGGTCAGTATTTCCCTGATATAATCCGCGTCGCCAACCGAAGCGCCTGCCGTCGAAATCACGACATCGGCCTGCTTCGAGGCTGCTGTGATCGTTTCCCTGATCGCATCCGGATCATCCTTGACTACTCCGAGGTCAATCCGGTCCACACCCAGACCACTCAACATTGCGTACAGGGTATACCGGTTCGAGTCATGGACTTCGCCTGGCTGCAGCGGGGCGCCAACCGGCTTGAGTTCATCTCCATTGGAAAACCAGGCAATCTTCGGTTTGCGAAAAACGGGAATCTCGCCCTGGCTTGTTGAGGCAAGCAAACCAAGTTGAGAGGCGCCGATTCGCGTACCGGATGGAATCACTACGTCACCGGCTTTAATATCTTCCCCGGCATAGCGAACATTATTACAACACTTTTCGCCCGGGAAAATCGTCACCTGCTGCCGATTGACCTCGACTCTTTCCTGCATCACGACCGTATCCGTGCCAGCCGGCATCACGGCGCCGGTCATGATGCGGACACATTCTCCTGGACTGACCGCCCCATGAAATGGAGCGCCGGCGAATGACGCACCGATCATTTCAAGCTCTCTGGAACCGCTTTCAACCAGGTCGAGACTGTTGACCGCGTACCCATCCATCGCGGAATTGGTGTGGTTGGGCACGTCGAAAGTACTGACGATATCGGTGGCTATGACCCGGCCAAGTGATGAATGCAGCCCCAGGGTCTCGACTTCCTGTACCGCAACCACCGCTTCATGGATATGCGACCTGGCCTGATCCACCGTGATCGCCGACGGGTCGAAATCGCAGGATACGGGATCGGTCTGTTTATTCACGTCAATCCGGCCTCACTCCCGATCCCACTCCCCGGATTTGCCCCCGGATTTATGGTTCAATCTGATGGCGTGCATTTCCATCCCCCGGTCGGTTGCCTTGCACATATCGTATATGGTCAGCAACGCCACCTGTACTGCGGTCAATGCTTCCATTTCCACTCCTGTTCTTTCAGTGGTCCGGGTCACGGCCCGGCAGACAATGCTGGCGGCAGGAGCGTCAAATTCGAACTCGATGCTCACGCGAGTGAGCATGATCGGATGGCACAGGGGCACCAGGTCCGCCGTCTTTTTCGCAGCCATGATCCCTGCTATGCGCGCAATAGCAAGGACATCCCCTTTCTCGTTGGCGCCCTGTTCGATCATTTCGAGTGTTTCCGGAGACATCACGATCCGACCCTCCGCAATCGCCTCGCGACTGGTCACGGCTTTCCCGCCCACATCCACCATGTGCGCTTCCCCCTTCTGATTGAAATGGGTCAAATCGGATCTGTCAGCCATCAAAATTTACTCGGTCACCGGAAAATAGTGATATTGTAATGCGGGTATGAAAACAATGAAACGGGCGAAATAGGCTGTGCACAGCGAATCCATTTTATTTTCCATCTTTCTGATCTTCGGGGGCGCTGCCCTGCTGGCCACGGTCGCGCTGTATCTGCGCCAGGCGATGCTGGTTGCCTACCTCGTCATCGGCGCCATTCTGGGGCCCTGGGGCTTGGGCCTGGTATCGGACGCGGATCTTATTTCTGATATCGCTCGGATCGGCATTATATTTCTGCTGTTCCTGCTTGGACTCAATCTGTCCCCTCAAAAACTGTTTGAGCTCCTCCGCGAGACCACGCTGGTCACGGTTTTCTGCACATTGGTATTTGGCGGGATTGCAGGAAGTATCGCGCTGGCGTTTGGCTTCGGCAGTGTCGATGCACTGATTATAGGAATATGCGCCTCCTTTTCCAGTACCATCATCGGACTGAAACTGCTTCCGACCACCGTGTTGCATCATCGCCATATCGGCGAAGTGATCATCAGTGTATTGCTGCTTCAGGACATGATCGCGATTATCGCCATGTTGGTCATACAGGGCTACGGCGGGAGTGGCGAAGCGCTGGCCTTCGACATACTCAAGGGATTCATTGCGCTGCCGATCCTGGGCCTGGTGGCCTGGGCCGGGCATCGCTTCATAATTTTCAAGCTGTTTCAGAAATTTGACCGTATTCAGGAATATGTTTTTTTAATCTCCATCGGCTGGTGCCTCAGCCTGGCTCAACTGGCCGAATTTATGGGTCTTTCTTATGAAATCGGAGCATTTGCCGCGGGTGTGGCCATCGCGACCAGCCCGATGGCGCTGCATATCTCTGAAAGCCTGAAACCGCTTCGCGACTTTTTCCTGGTACTGTTTTTCTTTGCGCTGGGCGCCGGGTTCGATATGGTCGCGGCAACCGATGTCATCCTGCCGGCCATTCTGATTGCGGCGGTTTTATTGATTATCAAGCCCATTGTGTTCCGGTTTTTATTGGTGAGCCAGGCGGAATCGAATAAACTCGCCTGGGAAACCGGCGTGCGGCTTGGACAACTCAGCGAGTTTTCATTGCTCATCGTATTCGTTGCCCGGCAAAATCAGCTCATCACCCCGGAAACATTTTATATAGTCCAACTCGCAACCATTATTTCGTTCATCGTTTCGGCTTACTGGATCGTTGCAAAATATCCGACACCGATAGCGGTCAATGACAAATTGAGACGATATTAGGATTAACCATCGAATGGAAGATACGGCGCTGAAAGATTCTTACCGGCCTCTTGCCGACCGAATCAGGCCAACCGCATTGCATGAAGTCGCCGGGCAAAAACATATTCTGGCCGATGACAAACCGCTGTATAGCGCGATCGAGAGCGGACAGTTGCATTCCATGGTGTTCTGGGGGCCGCCGGGCACGGGTAAAACAACACTCGCCAAATTACTGGCGGAGCATTGCGATGCTGTCTTCGTCTCCTTGTCTGCGGTGTTGTCCGGGGTCAGGGATATCCGCGAAGCGGTGGAACAGGCAAAACTTCGACAACAGATGAGCCAGGTTAAAACGGTCCTGTTTGTCGATGAAGTTCACCGTTTCAACAAGGCGCAACAGGATGCCTTCCTTCCCCATATTGAAGATGGTACCATCATTTTTGTGGGCGCCACCACGGAGAACCCCTCATTTGAATTGAATAATGCACTGTTATCCCGACTCCGGGTTTATGTGCTTAAATCGCTTTCGGCGGAAGAAATCGTGATTGTTATCGAGCGGGCGCTGGCTGATGTCGAAAAGGGGCTGGGATCAGCAGGACTGTCCATGGCCCGGAAAGATATTGAACATCTGGCCCGAATGGCGGATGGCGATGCGCGCCGGGCTTTGACCTGGCTCGAAATCTCGGCCGACCTTGCAGAAAATGGAGAAATCACCAGCGATCTTTTGTCCGAGGTTATGGCGGGGGGTGCGTTGCGCCGATTCGATAAAGGCGGCGACGCATTCTACGACCAGATCTCGGCATTACACAAATCTGTGCGCGGGTCTGATCCTGATGCTGCGTTGTATTGGTTTTGCAGGATGATCGACGGTGGATGCGACCCTGCATACCTTGCCCGGCGGATAGTGCGCATGGCGTCCGAAGACATTGGCAATGCGGACCCGAGAGCGCTTGAAATCGCATTGAATGCCTGGCAGACCCAGGAGCGGCTAGGCAGTCCGGAAGGAGAACTGACCCTGGCCCAGGCCGTGGTATACCTGAGCGTCGCGGCAAAAAGCAACGCCGTTTACAAGGCGTACAATCAGGCCATGTCGTCAGCAAAGCAATCCGGGTCACTGGATGTGCCGCTGCACCTGAGAAACGCCCCGACCAGGCTGATGAAGGAACTGGATTATGGAAAGGATTATCGATATGCCCATGATGAACCTGATGGCTATGCGGCTGGAGAAAATTATTTCCCGGAAGGGTTGCCGCCGATCAATTTTTATCAACCGGTTGATCGGGGCCTGGAAAGCAGAATAAAACAGAAACTGGCTGAGCTTCGCAAATCCCGCTGACTCGTTGACTCTTTCACCGGAAAATTCGGAACCCCATCAGAATTATCTCGCCGGCATCCTGTGGATGGTGCTTTCGGGGTTGTTGTTTGTTGGCGTGACCGTCATTGTCCGCTATCTGGGCACCGATATGCCGGCGGTGGAAGCGGCGCTCATTCGCTATGTATTCGGTTTGATTTTCCTGATTCCGATGATCATCCGGTTTCCCTGGCGGGAATTGAACCGGAATAAACTGACCTTGTACTCGCTGCGCGGCCTGGCGCACGGCGTTGCCGTGATGCTGTGGTTTTATGCGATGGCCAGGATTCCGATTGCCGAAATCACCGCGGTCGGTTACACCACCCCCATATTCACTGCGGTCGGCGCCGTACTGATTTTCAGGGAACGTATCCATGCTCGCAGAATCGGCGCGATCCTGGTCGGATTCATTGGCATGCTGGTCATACTGCGTCCCGGACTCGAGGTGGTCCAGGCGGGTTCTCTGGCAATGGTCGTAGCCGCCCTTTGCTTCGCGGTCTCTTATCTGTTTACCAAGAAACTGACTTTCAACGAAAGTCCGACCAATATCCTGGTCATGCTGTCCATCGTATGCACCCTCGTGCTGCTGCCCGGAGGGATAATGCAATGGCGCGATCCAACCTCACCTGAGTTGTTCTGGCTGGCTCTGACCGCGCTGTTTGCAACTTGCGGACACTATGCCATGACCCGCTCCTTTGCCGCCGCTTCACTGACCGTGACCCAGCCCTTCTCATTCCTGCAGCTGGTATGGGCGGTTGCATTCGGATTTCTTCTGTTTGGTGAAATCCCTGATTTATGGGTTATCACGGGCGGGCTGACTATTCTATGTGCGGTGACTTATCTCACTTATCGGGAGTCTGTAGCCCGGCGAACCCGGTTGACCGGGTAAAAAACCTCCCACCCAATCCGATATATCCAGTACAATTTACCTGCAATTCGCCTGGTGCAATCAGCATCCAGCCATTTATTCAAACTGCGGTATCACTATGACAACATTGGCCTTCTTCGAAGGAGAAATCGTTCCAATCGATCAGGCAACGGTGAGTATCACCAATCATACCCTGCATTACGGGACCGGTTGTTTCGCGGGTATCCGGGCCTACTGGAATCAGGATCAACAACAACTCCATGTTTTCAGACTGGCCGATCATTACGAACGGTTCCTGAACAGTGTCCGGTTTCTGCACGGTGAAATCGATTACAGTAACGAGCAACTCCAGGAAATTACCCTGACGTTATTAAGAAGGGAAGGCTGGAGGGAAAATGTCTATATCCGGCCTATCGCTTACAAGGACGAAGGCTTTTATCGGGTCTGGTTGCATGATGCGAAGGACAAGGTTGCCATTTCCAGTCAGGCGGTCGACCATTATCTCGGCAAAGATCAGGGGGTCAGCGTTACAGTAAGCAGTTGGCGGAGGGTGGACGATACTGCAATCCCTGCCAGAGGGAAAGTCAATGGCGCCTATGTGAACAGTTCACTGGCAAAAAGTGATGCCATGTTAAGCGGATTTGATGAGGCAATCCTGCTGAATCAGGACGGTCATGTGTCCGAAGCCTCTGCGGCGAATTTCATGATGGTAAGGAACGGGACCATTATCACACCGCCGGTCACAGCCAACCTGCTTGAAGGGGTCGTCAGAAGATCACTGATTGAACTGGCCAGGGACCGACTCAAAATCCCGGTGGAAGAAAGAGAAATTGATCGCTCCGAGCTATATATCGCCGATGAGGCTTTTTTCTGCGGCACCGGTGTGCAAATGGCGGCCATCAGCAGTATTGACCATCGGCCGATCGGAGATGGCGGGAAGGGGCCGATCACCCGGCAAATGGAGGAATGGTTTTGTCGTATCCTGCTCGGCGAGGAAGCGGATTACAGGCACTGGCTCACCGCGGTCTATTAACCACAGGGGCAGGCCACCGTGCCTGCCCGTCACCCCGCCTCATTGACCCTTGCGGCGGCCCTGCACGATCTGGTCCAGGATCATGGCGCAGAACAGGATCGAGAAGCCGGCCAGAATACCCTGTCCGACCGAAGCGTACTGCAGGGCTTCCAGCACGTCCTCACCGAGCCCCTTGGCCCCGATCAGAGACGCCACCACCACCATGGCCAAGCTCAGCATGATGGTCTGGTTGACGCCGGCGAGTATTGAGGGCGCCGCCAAGGGCAGGTCGACTTTGCGCAGCAGATACCATTTTGACGCGCCGTAGGCGATCGCAGCCTCACGGATATGTTCCGGTACGCCCCGCAATCCCAGCACCGTGAGGCGAACCACAGGAGTACCTCCAAAAATCATGGTGGTAACAATTGCCGCGGGCTTGCCGGTGCCGAAGAAAGCGATCACAGGAATCATGAATACAAAAGCCGGCATGGTCTGCATGAAATCCATGATCGGCCGCAGGACGGCATATACCCGCTGTCGGCGAGCGCAGAACATGCCTACGGGAATACCGATAGAGATGCTGATGAGCGCCGCCGTTCCCAGCAGGGCCAACGTGGTCATGGCCTTCTCCCAGAAACCCAACAGCCCCATGTAGGCGAGAAACGCGCCGGACCATACCGCAGTGCGTGGACCGGCTGAAAGCCAGGTCAATAACACAATGAAACTGGCGATCACGATCCACGGCGATTCCACGAATACCACTTCGAGAGCATCCAGCAAGGTCCGGATACCCAGTGTAATGACGTCAAAAAACCACTCGCCCTTGAGCACGGTCCAGTTAAAAAACTGCTTTACCCCTTCTATCGCAGTGAGACGATACTCGGGATTGGTTGGAAACTCCATCAACAACGTATATCTGCCGGGAAAGCTGTAGTGCAGAACACAGACGATGACAACGACGACAAAGAAAAAGGCGCTCAGCCCGGTACGGAGGCTACTGATTCCGTGGGACACGCTTCGGTCGGAGAGCCAGTCTGAGAAGCGGCGCTCAAGAATGATGTTGGCGATCAGCCCCTCCGCAAGTTTGACGAAGATCAGAAGGAACAGGCCCGTAAGCGCCACGTAGATCGCGCTCTCCTCAGCCCGGATCACGTCCTGCTGCAATTCGAGAATGCCGGATTCCAGTGAATCGATAGCCCGCCTGAAGACATCCACATTGGCGGCGTTGGCTTCAATGGCCGTCTCCAACTGCTGCCGGCGAAGCTCCAGGGTGCCCTGCACGCTCTCCATACGGTTTCTGGCCTCTACGGCAAGATCTCCGAACAGGCCCCTGGCGATCTGGATGAAGCCGAGTGATTCCAGAACCGCAAACGGCATGCACCAATTCCAGAGACCCCGCATCCCATACCAGACCGGCCCCAGCACTGCCGCCATCAGGTTAAAACTCCACTGCAGCCCGGACCGGCTGCCGAGCTTGTCAAACACGCGAAGATAGTAATTCTGTCCGACGCCGACAAACTCCCGCGCCAGTTCCGAGTGATCCTCCCGCAATTCGCTCGCGGATATTGATTGCTGTTCGTCGACCGACTGGTTCATGATGTTTCTGTCCCCTCAATGACTGTTGTTAACAGGTCAGACCGGGTAATGACGCCCCGGGCGCGCCCTGCGCTGTCATTGATGCGAATGGGCAACTCGCTGTCAATGGCGGCACGAATCAGGACACTCAGATTATCTGTCAGCAGAAATTCCGGCACACCGTCCGGCAGCGACCCATGTGCCGCCTCGTATTCGATCAGAGGCTGCATGATCGTTTCTGCCCGTACTACCTTGAGCCTGGATATTCCGGCAACGAAATCTGCGACATAGTCATCCGCGGGATGCATGACGATATCCGCGGGTTTGCCAATCTGTACCACATGTCCATCATGCATGATGGCGATACGATGACCGATGCGCACTGCTTCGTCGAGATCATGCGTGATAAAAACCGTTGTCTTGCGCATCTCGGACGCCAGCCCCATGAACTCGGTCTGCAACTGGCGGCGGATCAGTGGATCCAGCGCACTGAACGGCTCATCCATCAGCAGGATCTCAGGATCCGCAGCGATTGCCCGGGCCAGGCCCACACGCTGTTGCATACCACCGGACAATTCGTGCGCGAACTTGTTACCCCATCCGCCCAGTTCCACCATCGCCAGCGTTTTTTCGGCCACATGCATACGGCGATTCTTGTTGATTCCGCGGATTTCCAGCGGCATGGCGATATTGTCCAGTACCGAACGATGGGGCATCAGCGCGAAATTCTGGAAAACCATGGCAATGTGTTCGTTGCGGAAACGACGCAACGCATCCTCTTCCATTTCCATCACATCCTGTCCGCCAACCATGATGCGCCCCGCGGAAGGTTCCAGCAACCGGTTGATGTGTCTCACCAGTGTGGACTTGCCGCTCCCGGACAAGCCCATGATGCAGAAAATTTCACCGCGCTCCACCTCGAAGCTGACATCGGCCACTCCGACTACGCAGTTGTATTTCTCCAGAGTCTCCGCCTTGGAGTATCCATTGGCCTGGATACCGGACAGGGCGGCCTGCCACTGGTCGCCAAAAACCTTCCAGACACTTTCCACCCTGATCGCACCGGCTTCGGCAGCGCCAGATTCGATATTCTCTTTGTCCATCTTGTACATAACGGAAGCGCCGGTCAGGCCGGCGCTTCGAAGTAGTATGACGTCAGAAGTTACGTCGGGATATCAAAGGCCCAGCCAGCTATCCACCCGCTCGCTGTTTGCGGCCACCCATTCCTTCGCCACCTCAGCAGGGTCCCGACCATTCCCGGCGATTTCGAAAGCGAAGTAACTGACTGTCGCAGTGTCCAGAGCCATGTTGGCGAGAAACCCTGCGATGATCGGGGAACGGGAATCAAGAGACTTCGACCAGGCAACCTGGACCCTTTTCAGGGCGTCCTCGGTCATGACTGAAGATTTCTCAAACCAGTCCGGATCTTCCTTCGGCTGCACCATGACATATTTTTCCGGATCGAATGCCGGCTCCTCCAGGGTGACCACATCATACATATACCAGATTGCATGGGGAGCATAGCAATAGAAGGCATAGCCGGTATTCTTCTTCAGACGGTCTCCCACTTCGGCCACCATTACGCTCTGCTCCGCGCGCACGGGTTCCATGAAATCCATCAGCCCGTAATCCCGGACTTTGACTTCATTGACATTGGCGGACGCCCAGCCTGGGGCGCCAATCCAGATCTCACCCTTGCCGTTACCGTCACCGTCCATCAGTGCGGCCACTTCCGGGCGGGCCAGGTCGAAAATCGAAGTCACATTATTTGCCTCGGAAAACGCCTTGGAGACACAAAAGTTCTGCTTGCCCTCGTAAGGATTCTGGCTCAATGCCACCGTTCCCTTGCCGTCAACGTATTCCTTGGTGAAGTTTTCCTGGTTAGGCAGCCAGACGTCAGGGTGTACATCGATATCACCCTTGCCCTGGTCCATCGCCTGGAAAATTGTGGCGTTGGTTCCGGGAACGAGTTCCGCTGTACCACCAATTCTCTCTTCCACAACCACCTTGATCAGATTGGCGATTGCCTGAGCACCGGTCCAGGCCGGCGTGCCGATGTTGACGCTTTCCGCGGCGCTGGCCGTGCCGGAAGCCATCAGCATGCTGGCGGCGAATAGTATTGGGGTAAATGTTGATTTCATAATTACGAGTCCTCTTGGTTGGTGATTGGTAAATAATATTCCATGCCCGGATATGTCCGGCCAGCATACTACTGGCGGGTGATGGACAGCCCGGACTGTTTATGATTGCCTTTGAGCGTGATCGTGTCCACTGAAAATGGGACTGATCCTGTGACATAGGTAAAACTAAGCCGGCAATCATATTCGATCAGGCTGAATAAACCAACCCCGTCATCGCAGGGGCACACCGTGCCTGCCCGCCGTCAGGTGATTTGTTTCTCCAGATCCTCCAGTACCTCCATGGCGTCAATCCAGCCGGTCTCGACCGACTTCAACCCCTGCTCAAGATCAACCTTCTCCTGCATCATGCCGGCCAGCTCCGCTGTGCTTTGTTCCTGATAAGTGTTCGGATCGTTCAGAATCGTATCCAGTGATTGAATATCGTGCTGGATTTTCTGCATTTTGCGCTCAAGATTTTTGACTCTGTCGCGCTGGGGTTTCAGTTGTTGCCGATACTGCGCGGCCAGTTGTCTGCGTTGCTTTTTTGACAACCCGTTGGCTGGCCCGTCAGGATGTTCGGAGGTCTGCACGCCAACTGGTTCTTTCGTGTCCGGATTCTTCAGAATCCGTAAATACGCTGCCATGTCTTCATTGAACATCTCTAACCTGCCGGACCGGATCAACAATAATTGATCGGCTACACTGTTGATCAAACTCCGGTCATGAGAAACCAGGACAATCGCCCCTTCATAGTCCTGTATCGCCATGTTCAATGCATGCCGCATTTCCATGTCGAGATGGTTGGTCGGCTCATCCAGCAACAGGAAATTGGGGCCGGCATAGATTAACAGGGCCAGCGCCAGCCTGGCTTTCTCTCCGCCTGAAAATGGCGCGATCACCTGGTTGACCCGCTCTCCTCGAAAATCGAACCCGCCAAGGTATCGTCTGAGTTGCTGGGTAGTGGCCGCGGGATAACAGCGTTGAAACTGCTGCATCGGAGTCAGCCCCGCATCCAGTTGTTCAAGCTGATGCTGTGCGAAGTAACCCGTTTTCAAGTGTCTGGCCGCCAGCCTGGAGCCACTTGACGGCGCCAGTTCGCCTGCCATGATTTTGATCAATGTTGATTTTCCGGCGCCATTGGCGCCCAGCAACCCGATGCGGTTCCCGCCTGAAATCGAAAGATTGACATCGTGCAGGACAGTATGTTCACCATATCCGGCATCGACTTCGTCCAGCTTGAGAATCGGGTCGGACAGACGGTCACAGGGCCGGAACTCAAAACTGAAGGGCGACCCCGCATGAGCGGGAGCGATATTCCGGAGTTTCTCGAGCGCCTTGACTCGACTTTGCGCCTGTCGCGCCTTGCTCGCCTTGTAGCGAAAACGACGTATGTAGCTTTCCATGTGCGCCGCTTTTTTCTGCTGTTTCTCATACAGGCTCCGTTCGCTGGCCAGTTTCTCGGCGCGCTGACGCTCAAACTGGCTGTAGTTCCCTGGGTAGCTGTGAATCCGGTTGCCGTCAATATGGAATATCTGCCGACAGCACCCGTCAATCAATTCCCGGTCATGGGAAATCAGTATCAACGTGCCCTGGTATTTCTTCAACCATTCCTCCAGCCAGACGATTGCGTCCAGATCAAGGTGATTGGTCGGTTCATCCAGCAACAGCAAATCCGAAGGAGCCATCAACGCCTGGGCCAAGTTCAACCTGACCCGCCACCCCCCCGAAAAGGAAGAAGTCGGATTACCCTGTTCGCTCGCCCTGAACCCCAGACCGGATAACAGTTTCGCCGCCCTGGCCGGCACGCTGTAACCATCCATGTCTTCCATCTTCAGGTAGAGGCGCGCGCTGTCTTCGTTATGCTGTCCATCCAGCGCCGCCAGGTCGGACTGCACCTTCCTGAACCTCTGGTCCCCATCGATCACATGCTCCAAAGCGCTGCGGTCATTGTCTGGAGTCTCCTGGGCAACATGGGATATCCGCATTGCCGCGGGCAGCTGAAGATCGCCCTGATCCAGGCTGATCTCCCCCAAAAGCGCGGCAAACAGGCTGGACTTGCCGCTGCCGTTATCCCCGATCAGTCCTATCTTTTCACCCGGATAAATATTCCGGGAAACGTTCTCAAACAACAACTGGCTGCCGCGACGCAAAGCGATGTTCTGCATCTTTATCATTGGCAAGGTGTAACAATCAGACTATTGGGATGATTGACATTCTGGATATTAACGGGTAAAATTGCAATCAGTATGGCAGCGTGCAAATCCAGCCCGATTGCATAAGGCCGGATTTCCGGAGAAATTACGGGACACATGGTTCATGTTGAGAATTTCCTTTACATTTCACGTTTCTGTCCTGCGGGATAATTACCGGGTAATTGTACCCCCTCTCCATCGGCTGGTTCCTTTTTTCCTCACTGCCTTTCATTTGTCCATGATGAATTGGCGAGTCGGCAATCTGGTGTAGGCAGGCTGTTTCATGGGTTCCGGGTTTCTGGATGCGCTGACCATCTACTTTGATTTCCTCTGGTCGTCATTCCTGCTGTTAGCGCCCATGCTGTTGCTCGGACTGCTCCTGTCCGGTCTGATTCATGTGTTCATCTCGCGCCAGGCCATACTCAGGTATCTCAAGGACGACAGCCTGAAATCAGTGAGCACGAGCGCGGCCATAGGCGTACCCGTACCACTCTGCAGTTGCTCCGTCGTACCGGTCGTCGCCGAGATGCGGAACAAGGGAGCGTCCCGTTCCGCCTGCATGTCGTTTCTGATCACCGCGCCGGAAACCGGGGCGGACTCCATTCTGGTCACCAACGCCTTCTTCGGCTGGATCGTCGCAATCGTCCGTCCCGTCGTCAGCTTCATCACGGCAGTCGTCGCCGGCGTCTTCTGCATCGGGCTGATCCGGGATGACCGGGACGAACCGGAAGCGGGTGACCATGACCATGACCATGACCATGATCACGATCATGACCACGGGCATGATCACGGCCACGGACACGGCCACGGCCACGACCACGATCACGGCGTACACAAACCGCTGATCGAGGAAACCAGCGATTGCTACATAAGCCCGTCTCGAATGAAGATGTTGCTGATCGCATGGATAAAAGGATTTCCCAACATGTTCGGCAAGCGAAAACTGGGGTTCTGGATAAAACCCGACTTCTATCGGGAACCGGAATTCACCGAAGACAAACAACCCGCCCCCTCCCCTGCGGACGAGTCCGGTCTGGATTTCAGGAAGATCGCCAAACACATCATGCACTATGGCTTCGTCGAAATAGCGGATGATATCCTGTTCGCACTGTTGGTCGGCGTCGCGCTGGGCGGATTGCTTTATCTGGTCATTCCGAGTGACCTGATGGCCAACGAATACGCGCGCTGGTTATCCTACCCGATTATGGTGCTGGTAGGCGTTCCTCTGTATATCTGTGCGTCGGCAAGCACGCCAATCGCCGCGGCGCTGGTTGCCAAGGGATTCAGCCCCGGCGCGGCGATGGTGTTTCTGATGACCGGGCCGGCGACTAACACCGGTACCATCGCGATCATCATGAGCCAGTTCGGAACACGCTTCGCCTCCATCTACGTCTCTGTAGTGATCGTGGTCACCGTCATCCTGGGTATTCTCATTGATGTCCTGCTTCTGGCTACCGGCCTGACGATTTCCGTCAATCTCGATGCGTCCGACTCCACCGTCTTGTGGCTTATTCAGTGGGGAGGCGCTTTCGCGCTGATTGCCCTGATCATCTGGCGGTTCCGGGCCGGCGCCCTGCACAGCGGCTACGAAGACCTGCTGCTCAACGTTCGCCCGTTGTCCAGGCCCTGGAAACGGGTGTGGGGCCGACTGACCCGAAATCGCTCCTTCGCCGGGATCGTATCACCGACCACACCAATGGGAATGATGCTCTACAGCCTGGTTCTGGCGCTGTTTCTCGGCAGTGGATTTACGACCGTGCCTCCGGGCCATGTCGGCTATGGTCTCCTGTTCGGCAAGGTCCACTGGAAAGACCTGTCACCGGGGCTGCACTATCTCGCTCCCCGCCCCTTCGTCCAGGTCGACAAATGGCCGGTGCGGGAAGTGAAATCCATTATGGCCTCCAGCCCCTACGAGTATTTGTCGGGCGACCTCAACATGCTGACCCTGACCATGAACGTGCAATACAAGGTGAACGACCCGCATGCCTGGCACTACGGAACAAAGAACCCGGACGAAATCGTCGAGAACGCGGTCCGGGATCAGGTTCGCGCCTTTGTATCGGCGCGCGACCTGGATCAGTTGCTGACCAGTTACCGCGACCCCCTGGAACGGGAAATCGCGACCCTGTTCGATACGCCCGGCGATGACCCGCAACATGCGGTATTCAACAGTATTGACCTGGTCAAGGTAAATCTGCTGGATATAAACCCGGTGGCTGAATCCATGAGTTCCTTCAGGGAGATTTCCAGCGCCCAGGAAGATCGTGAGCGGTTCATCACCGACGCGCAGAGTTTCATGGTATCCCTGATACCCCAGGCTCACGGTAACGCCGTGTATGAAGTGGAACAGGCCCGGGGAAAGGCACATCGGAGAGTGGCCGCCTCCGGCGCCGAGGCCGACGCGATCTCAACCATATCCACAGCCATGCAGACAGCGCCCGATGTCCTTCGCAATATGCTTTGGAGAGAAAAGCTGGAAACCGCCTTGTCCGGCAACACCAAGATCATCGCGCCCAATCTGCAAAGCTTCAGTAAAGTGGCGCTATGGAAGAAAAAGTCGGCGGAAACGGACACCGAAACCCACCATGACCAGAGGGCAGATAAATGACCGCAAGGGGAAAACGCATTATCGCAACGATCACCGCGATTGTATTTGTCGTAGTAGCCTCCGATTGTTTCTATGTCATCAATGAAACACAACAAGGTGTGCTGACCCACTTCGGCAAGATCTCACCGCCAGTGCGACAGCCGGGGCTGCATGTCAAATGGCCCCGCCCGGTATCAAAGATCTACAAGGTGGACAGACGCATCCACACACAAACCAACCTGTCTCACGAACTGATTACCGAGGACCAGAAAAATATCCTGATCAGCGGTTATATGGCATGGCGCATCACAGACCCCACCCTCTATGTGGAAGCAATCCGGACGGGGCAGAATGCGATTGAACGCTTGACGGACCTGTACCTTTCAAGCAGTGGCATCGTGATCAGCAACAAGGCTCGTGACGCCTTTATCAGCCTGGGACTGGAGCATGAAGACCTGCATGAGGCTTCCAGAGATATTCTCGCCAGGGTCCAGCCCGTCGCCCAGGCCAATTACGGGATTGAGGTGCTCAGGGTCGGGATCATCGAATATACCCTGCCGGCTGAAAACCGGCCAAGCGTGATTCAGCGAATGATCTCGGAGCGCGCGCGCATCGCCGCCCGGTATCGCAGTGAAGGAGAAGAGATGGCGATACGCATTGAAGCATTGGCCGTCAACGAGCATGAGAAACTGATGGCCAACGCGCATGCGGAAGCGACCGTCATTCTCGGCAACGCCGAGGCCGAAGCCATGGCGTTGCTCGGCAAGGCATACCGCCAGGACCCCGAATTCTACAAGTTCATCCGGGCCCTGGACAGCTATGACCTGATCATCGACAAAAACACGACGCTGATGCTGCCAGCCGACAACGAGTTGTTCCGGTATCTGGACAGCAAAACAATCCCGATTCCAGGACAAATTTCGTTCCAATGAGTGATGACCAGCCGTTACCGCCCAGCACACGCATCATATATGCGGCATTTGATGCCGTAGGCCGGCACGACAAGACCCGCCTGCTGGCTGGAATTTCTGTCCTGATCATTGCCGCGGTACTGGCCAGCGGCTTCTATGTCATCAAGAAGGAAGAGCAAGGGGTTCTTCTTCGGTTCGGAAAGGTGGTTGAAGCCGTAGTCGAGCCCGGCGTGCATTACAGACTGCCATTCATCGAAACAGTCCACATTCACAAGGTCAAGCGGATTACCCGCGCCCTGATCAGCGGCGAATCCGAAAAAACCCACCTGACCCTGCTGTCGGGAGACACCAATCTGCTGGAAGTGGACATCAACCTTCAGTACCGGATTGACAACCTGATGAACTTTCTGTTCACGATTTCCGATCCGAAACAGCTGTTGCTCATGCTGGCGCGGGAAGAATTGATCAACATCGTAAGCCAGAACTTCATTGATCTGGTTCTGACCTCCAATCGAGGCATCATCCAGAACCACCTGTTCAACGAAGTCACCGAACAACTGGAATCCCTCGATATCGGTATCGAACTGATTGCCCTCAATATCGTCGATGTACGCCCGATCGAAGAAACACTTGCCGCATTCCGGGATGTCAACGATGCAATCTCGGAACGCATCCAGGCGATCAGCAATGCCAATATCAGAAAGGAAAAGCTGATCGCCCGTACCAGAGGACAGGCGGAAGCATTGATACTGGACGCGAAGGCGAAGGCAAGGGAACGTACAACGCAGGCGCAAGGCAGCGTCAGTGCCTGGTCCGCCCTGCTTGCGGAATACAGGAAAGATCCGGCTCAAGTGGCCATTACACGCTATTGGCAGCGCATGCGTACAATCTTTGCCGAAGCGAGCCTGTCGGCTGTCAATCCGGGCAACGAGGCGAACATCGAAATCAATCTGGTCGACAGTCTCGCTGGCCCGATGCCCGTACATATACCGGGCATGCCGTCCGGAATCGGGCATGCGCCTTTGGACAGACCTCTGCTGTCCACGGTCGCGCCGAATATACATGCTATCGAAAAAGCGGATGAAGACAAGCTCCTGCTGGACGGTCAATATCACACTTCGGACACCGAGCGGGACCACAAGCCTCTCCCCGGAGACCGCCCGTCTACCAAATCCAGGTCGCTGATATTCGATACACCGTCCATATTCTCCCACAGTGACGTGTCGAGCGGTGGCGCATCGTCCGGGCGTCAGGAAACCGGGCAACACGTGGAGGCGACTACGACTACTGGTGAAGCCCATGAAGATGATGAAGTCAGCGCCGATAAATCCGGTGACGAAGCCGGTACGGACGAGCCCGACATGATGAAAAAGCCTGGAAAAGATGAAGAGCAACATGATCGTAATGAATAACCTGATCGGAAGAGGAGCGCTCTCCTGTTGTCTGTCTATCCTCCTCCTGGTGGCCTCTCCAGCATTCTCAGTGGCGGCGCAACAAGAAGAAGCGGGAGTCACCGCCGATACCATCACGTTCGGACAGAGCGCCTGCTTCTCCGGGCCGAACAAATATCTGGGTCGGTACTACCAGGCTGGTATATTGGCCGCCTTCGGAGAAATCAACAGTCTGGGCGGAATCAACGGCAGGCAACTGGAACTTGAATCCAGGGACGATGCGTATGAACCCGAGCAGGCAGCCGCAAACGCGAAACAATTCGCCTCTGAAAACGATGTGTTCGCCGTCATCGGTGGTGTCGGGACACCGACCGCCAAACGGATAGCGCCAGTACTGCGGACCGCCGGCATCCCTTTTGTCGGCCCTTTCACCGGCGCTGATTTTCTGCGCGACGCATCGAAACTCCCCAACGTCATCAATCTGAGAGCGGGATACCGGGACGAAGTAGCGACACTGGTTAATCACATGGTTGACGACCTGGGCAAGACCCGTTTCGGCGTCATCTATCAGGAAGACGCCTTCGGTCGTTCGGTCATGAATAACTACCAGGAGGCTTTGGAAAACCGTGGACTACCGATACTGGCGAAAACCGCCTATTCACGCAATACCCATGCAATCCACGCCAGCCTGTTCGCGATTTCAAAAGCGGACCTGGACGCTATCCTGATCATCGGACCCTACCCCACAAACTCCGAACTGATCAACCTGATACATTCTACCGGCCATGAATACACAGTGGCAAATCTGTCCTTCTCCTTTTCCCGGGAACTGAAGAAAGCGATTGAGCGACCAGACGAAAATATCCTGGTCACCGAAGTAGTGCCTGACGCCAGGGACAGGAACCGGGAGGTCGTGCAACAATTTCAAACAGCGATCCGGGAGAATCATCAGTACGAGGCCGGATCAGTGGAAAACCTGATCAATGAGGTATCCCTGGAAGGCTACATACTGGGACGTTTTGTCATCCATGTCCTGGAACGGATGGGAAATGAATTGACAAGGGAACGCTTTATGATGGAGGCGCTGTCACCCGAACCCGTGGCAATTGATGATTGGACCGTTGAGTTTGAACCCGGCGCGAATACCGGTTCCAGCTATGTCAGGTTGACCAATCTGGGCGATTGATGATTATTGAAACGGAGAAAGACTGTTGAAAAAGATGGATGAATTTTCCGGCGAAGAGGTCGGCGAAGAATGGTTGCGTGAACTTTACAAGGTGGTCGCGATGCGGCGCAGCACCATGTTCAGGCTGATCAACGAATCGGTACGCCTGTTATTGTTCGGCAATGCCGGCGGCACGGCGCTGATCATCGGTTTCATGAGTGCAACGACATCGGGCAGCGAAGACCCGATCTACCACTGGGTCAGCTTGATGACACTGCTGGTATTCGCCATCAGCACGCTATCCTCGGCCGGGACGATGATCCTGGTGTCACTGGTCTCGATAAAGGAGGCTCATGGCGCGGAAAAAGGGTTGAAACGGTTTGTCGATGGCGAGATCAGCCGCACGGACGCCATGTTCGTCCTGGAAAAACAGACCTTCCCTCTGGCCAACACCGCCACGGCTTTAGGCGTGATCAGCGCCGCAGGATTCCTGCTCGGCGGATTGACCAGCATTATCCTGCTGGTCCTGTTCTTCTAAATCCTTGTCGGATCCGGCGAAAGCCCCGTATTAAACCACCGGTCCTGTATCGTGTATACCCGCTCAAGCAGCGGGCGTACGGACTGGGACTGCCTTCCTGCGGTTACTGGCGCCCTTGGTCTGGGTACGGCCGGGCCTGGCGTTCTTTTCGATAAATTCGATGATCTTTCCCGCCACATCGATCCCGGTGGCCGTTTCGATGCCCTGAAGGCCGGGGGAGGAATTGACCTCCATGACCACCGGCCCGTCATTTGAGCGCAACAAGTCAACGCCGCAGACGTTCAGCCCGACCGCGTTGGCCGCTTTCAGGGCCGTTCTGCGCTCCTGCTGTGTAATTTTAATGGGTTCGGCCGCCCCGCCGCGATGGAGGTTCGACCTGAATTCGCCCTTCTTGCCGCGCCGGATCATCGCCGCCACGACCTTCTCCCCGATCACCAGACAGCGAATGTCTTCGCCGCCGGCTTCCTTTACGAACGTCTGCACCAGGATGTTCGTCTTCACCCCGCCGAAAGCCTGGATGATACTTTCCGCCGCCTTGGTAGTCTCGCCAAGGACCACGCCGATACCCTGGGTTCCCTCCAGCAGCTTGATGACCACCGGTGCGCCGCCGGCGATTTTCAACAATTCCCTGGCGTCGGATGTACGGTGGGCAAAGACCGTGACCGGCAGGCCGACGCCCTGGCGCGACAACAACTGCATACTGCGCAGCTTGTCCCTGGAGCGGGAAATGCCAACCGATTCATTAACCGGATAGACGCCCATCATTTCGAATTGGCGGAGCACCGCAGTGCCGAAAAAAGTCACGGAGGCGCCGATGCGCGGGATGATCGCGTCATAGCCCTTGAGGGATTCTCCCTGGTAGTGAATCTCCGGATCGTTGGACGCGATATCGATATAACAACGCAGATGATCGATCACATCGATATCATGACCGCGCGTTTGCGCCGCCTCGACCAGGCGCTTGTGGGAATAAAGCGTCGCATTACGACACAGAAGGCCAATCTTCATGTACTTGTCCGGTTTTTACGGGTTGAAACAGTTGAAATATCCGCATGGCTGCGCCCGGCGATGAAAGAGCGGCTGGTGTCGACCAGAACCCGCCGCCGCAGCGCTTCCCGCCCCAACAGCATGCGAAACCCCATGGAGTCCCGATTCGTCAGGGACAGTTCGATCGGCCAGGTGGCGCCGCTGAGAGAAACCTCCACCTGGATGATGTAACGCAGCTCGCGATGACCGTTCGAACTGGTCACCTGGCGCTCATCGAAAACCGCCGCAATACAGGCAATCGCCGGTTCGCTGCGGTGCTGCTCAGGATACACGACAAACGAAACGTGCGGAGCGCCGCGGTCGGTAATGACCTGAATATCGGCGGCATGCAGAGACGAGGTCCGTGCGCCGCTATCAATTTTGGCCTTTATGTGACCGACCTGCAACGTGGGGATGTCGAGCCATTCGCGCCAACCGACGAGCGGCAGGCTCTTCACGGCGCGAGTGCGCCCCCCTTTCGTCAATTGTTGATCCATGGGCGAAACCACCATAGCCATTGGTTATCCAGATAACACAATTATACTATAGCGCTGCTTCTCATACCCTTGCCTCCAACACGTAACCGCAGAATCTGATTTCTTGCCATAAACCTGAACCGGCAATATAATCCGCAGGTATGTCCTGATTTCAGAACCGGACAGTTTCAAGATCATATCCCAAACAATAAACAGCAGCGTGAAATTCGCAATTGTAGTCAACGAAGGCCCTTATCAGCATCAGGCATCGGATACCGCTTATCACTTTACGAAAGCGGCGGTGGCTGCTGGTCATGAAGTCGTCCGGGTGTTCTTCTATCATGACGGAGTGAACAACGGCACGCGTCTGACCACGCCGCCACAGGATGATCGCAACATTGTCGATCGCTGGTCACAGTTGGCAAATGAGGCTGATCTTGATCTGGTTGTTTGTGTGGCCGCAGCACAAAGAAGAGGTATAGTCGATGCGGACGAAGCAAAGAGAAACGGCAAGGATGCGGAAAACATTGCGGACGGGTTTCGCATATCCGGGCTGGGGCAACTGATCGAAGCGGCAATCCAGGCTGACCGGCTCATGACGTTCGGTGACTGATGATATGGGCGCAATAAAGAAATTCATGTATGTCAATCGTACAGCGCCCCACGGCTCTGTCTATGCACAGGAAGGCCTTGAAGTGGCGTTGATCGGAGCCGCATTTGATCAGGACGTCTCGATGGCGTTCATCGACGATGGCGTGTTTCAGATTAAAAGCGGACAGGACACTTCAGCGACAGGCATGAAAAACTTTTCACCAGCCTACCAGGCATTGGGGGATTATGAAATTACGCGACTGTATGTCGAAAGGGAATCGCTGGAAGCGAGGGGATTGAACGTGGATGATCTGATGCCGTTGACCTGGGAGGATGAGGACGATGACTATAATGAGAAACCCTCGATCCTTATCGTGGACAGCGATGAACTGGCGCAAATCATCGCCGGGCAGGATGTCATCTTCAATTACTAGAAATTACCATGCTGCATACCGTCAATAAATCACCATTCGAGAAAAACAGCATCAGAACCTGTTTACGGCTGGCTCGATCCGGAAGTGATATACTATTGATCCAGGACGCAGTATATGCGGCAAAGTCAGGGTCCGAATTCGCCGTCGACATGATTGAAGCCGCAAGGCAACATAACGTATACGTGCTTGAACCGGATCTGATCGCAAGGGGCTTGAGTAAAAGCTGCCTGATCGAGGGAATTGAACCGGTAGGCTACGATGCGTTTGTCGAGCTTGCAGTCAAGAACGACTCGGTACAATCCTGGCTGTGAAGAACCGGAACCCGATAGGAGAATTCAGGAAATGAATGATTTTGATCAAGAGCTCGATGCTCGTGGACTCAACTGTCCCCTGCCCATTTTGAAGGCAAAGAAGGCGCTGAACCGGCTCGAATCCGGTCAGATTCTCAGAATTGTGGCGACCGACCCCGGCTCGGTCAAGGATTTTGAGGCATTCGCAAACCAGACCGGGAATGTATTGCTGGATTCATCAACCAGTGGTCATGAGTTTCATTTCAGGCTGGAAAAGGGATAGCGGTTACAGTTGACCGTAACCTTTTTCCAATACGCGCAGATACGGCACGTAGGCTTCCGCGAAGTCCCAGTCGACCGCATCCCAGAACCGCTCTTCGAGTACCTCTGAAACCTGCGAAAAATAGGTAATCAGGGATTCCAGTATTTCCTGGTTTCCCGGGTCATTATTGCCTGATTTGACTATTGCTGTGGCCATCAGCCCGTTCATCTCCAACAAATACTCGACATTCGAGTTGTCAACGCCGGGATCGATGAATATTCCTTTATCCGTATCATAAAATTCCAGGATTGCCGATCTTATGGCCTTGTTGGCAACGGCCTGGTAGCGCGCATCCTGATAATGCTCGGCCGCATCGATAAACAGGCTTGCCGCATGGGCATAATCGGATAAATCGCCCTGTGAGAACCACTGCTTGCTGTCAAGCATGAAGTAGCGGTTCAGGCCTGCATCATTCATTATCATCCTTGCCAGAAAATCCACCGAGTTTCTGGTTTTCCGAACTAGTACATCGTCATCGGCAAAGTCGTCAATTTGCAGTAACTGGCTCAACGTCGCTGCCAGCCGGCCAGTAAAAACCTTGTCCATCACCTTTGGGGGCGATGCTTCTTTCCTGTATTCTTCTGACAACAGGTAATAGCTGGTATCTGCAATTTGAAAGCTCAGGAATACGCCGATTTCATCATCGTACAAGGTCGATGTCAGGTAGGCCAGTGTTGTATCCGCAGCCCGTTTAACCGTATCGGAAGGCTGGGCGCGGTTCAGCCGGTACAACAACAGGACGGTAGCTGCGTTCTGGTCGGCAAATTTTTCATAGTGCGGTATTTGCCAGTTTCGAGTCTCGGCATAACGAAAAAATCCTCCTTCTACCGGATCATAGATGTGATCAATGGCTCGCTCCACGGTTTTACTGACCCATTCGATGGCCTGTTCCCTCGCATTGGCATCGGTTTGTTCGAGGAGGTATAAAAAGGTACGCGGCTGAATCGTTTTTTTCCCGTTGCCGAGGCCAAATTCCTTCGGATCAAAATTATCCAGCACATTTTCCGTAAAATAATCCGGCAAATCCGCCAACGCCTGGTTATTGCGTCTGACAGGGGGTTGGTATTCAATCTGGCTTGATTCCATGCCAAGAGCGTACTTTCCAACACCGACCTCGGCTGCCACTTCCCTGATTACATCAAGAAAGGCATCGCCGTACAAAGTACCGGTATACTTGTAGTAGAGAGTTCCATCCGGGTTCAGGAAAACGTTGTAGGGCACTCCTTGCGCCTGGTACTTTACATAAGCTGACTGTTGGATATCGACGTCAATGAATACATTGACAAAGTGTTGGTTGAGATAATCGGTGACATCTTTACGCGTCAGGGTATTTTCCGCAAACTCATGACACCAGTAGCACCATTCGGCAGAGAACAGCAGAAAGTAGGGCTTGTTCTCGATTTTTGAATCGACTACTACACGGTTGGAATACTCTTTGAAGTCAACCAGTGACTCATGATGTTCGTAGGCTGTTGCCGCCGACGAGATCAAACCCGGCAGAAAACAGGCGGTTAGAATCCATCCGGCCTGGTTCATTACGAACTGGTATGACTTGAAAACAGGCCCTGGATTTTATGCTCAATATCATCGATAGTTGCCGGGAAACCGATTCGCGTCTCCAGAAGCCGGCCCTGTTTATTCACAATCAAGATATCGGGAGTATGGAAAATGACGTAGCCACGAGCTGAATCCGGTACTTCCTTTCGCTCATAAGTCACGCCATAGTGTGCTGCAATTCTTTCGAGTACCTGATAATCCGCAGTTGCGCCGATAATATTTGCATGGAAATACCCGGTATATTTCTTCAGCACTTCCAGGGTATCCGTTTCCGGATCAACGCTGATGAACAGGGCGGCAACCTGGTCCAGTTCTTCTGCGGTCAGCCTGGAAAACGCCTTTGACAGCGTTGACAGCGTCATGGGACAAACGTGTTCACAGGAGGTAAAGCCGAAAAACAGCAGGACAATCTTGCCGTTCAGCTCACTGACGCTAATCGGACCATCGGACGTTTGCAGGACGAATTCTTCACCAATTTCGGTATTTCCCTCATTTGTGTTGCCATACGCAAACCCGGACATCGCGACAAGAAAAAGCACGGCGGAGGCAACAACCAGATCAGTAGTCCATTTCATAGAGAATATCTGTCATATCCTGTTCCAGGTCGATAGCGGCCTGGGTCAGGGAGTTGGAATTGTACAACGCGGCAAATGCGGTTGGTTTGAGAAAAGCGATGGTCACGACGGGTGCCTGATCGGGTTGATAAACCACGAACTTGACCGGCATGAATACACCTGCGGACAAATCACCGGAAATCAACTCACTACAACTGTTCAGATTACAGAATTCAACAATCTTATAGTACTTGAAGGCGATGGTGACGTCAATTCCCGCCTCACGTCTATCGTGGATGTTATCAATGTGGTTGATTCTGGTAATACGGTAATTTCTGGTCGTGATTTCAGTAATCAGGTCGTCCAGCAGAAGACCAAAATCTTCTGCATGATACTGTGCGCTGGCGATTTCGCGGGTAATGTCCACCTGGTTGCGGTCGAAAGGAAATTCCGTTACTCCGGTTTTTTCAGCGTCTTGATATAGTTGATTATATCCCAGCGCTGGCTCTCGGACAGAACCACACCCCAGGGCGGCATTTCATTGCGCCCACTGGTTATGAACCAGTACAGGTAACCATCGGTTGCAGGAGCTGCGTTGTTCCAGACCCATAGTTGACGTGGAAATGTGGTAATACCATGGGCCGCCGGTCCCATGCCGCTGCCGTCAAGACCGTGGCAGGTGGTACAGTTTTTGTCGAACAATGACTTGCCATTTGCAATGGACTCAGCGGTCGGCTGATTCGGATTAGTGAGTGGAACAATGACAGGAGGCGACGGGCCGAGCTTCGCCATCGCCGCAATTTCCTCGTCTGAATATTCCGCATTGACATTGGATGGACCAGTATGTACCTGGAATTTATGCCCGGCCGGGTCTTCGATTCCGGAAATCACCCTGGCGATGTCATCGACCGATATCTTGTCGGAATCAAACTCGACACTGAGGACAGGCCAGCCGGATTCGGTGGTTTTCAGGTTGAGATCGATCACCTTGACTTCGAGCGATGCCTCGAGTTCAGAAATCAGGGTCTTCGGACTGGCAGGGGAAATCAGTCCTTCTATCTCGAACTTCTCGACTGAAACCCCGGCGGTTGCGGGAAAACTGGTCAAAAGCGCCACAATCAGCGCCACAATCAGATTGGCAGGGGAAACAGTTTTCATATAATTACCTGGATTCGTATCAGTTTCATATCGGATTACCTTCTAATCATGAGAATTTAACGTCCTTGGCAATCTCCCAGCGTTCACCCAAATTATCGACAAATACGACTTTGACGGGCGCCTCTTTGGTTGCCTTCAGCTTGAAGGTAAACAGCGGGCTGTCGGCGATAGCCGAGGTCATGCTGAACCTGCTGACCAGGTCTTCACCATAATAGACCAGCATGTTTCTCAGGAAAGTGACCGGTATGGCACGGTTAAACGCCGGCATGGTTTCAGTATCCACCCGGCCGAGTCCGGTAAACGAAGGGTGTTCAAACCTGACCTTGACCTTGAAAATCTTGTCAAGAGTGATTTTTCTGCCGATTTTCATTCTGGGGGGCTTTATTTTTGCCATTGATTCCTCCTGTAATTAAACTAAAGGGTTGAGGACGCACCACGTGCGACCATTCTGTCATCCAGGCCTGGTGAAACCGGCGAACGGGTGCGGATATAGTTAATCAACTCATCCACGAATACCTTGCCGGTATCAACTATTTTGGTGGCTCCGAACATCGGGTTGTCCTGAAAGCGGGTGTGTACGGATGCAATCGAGTAATCTCTATCGGGGGAGATCGGCTCGCCATCTGCGGTCGTAATTGAAACGACCCTCTGTCCCCGGTCGTTGGCGGGATCGTATACGATTTTCAGACCGGAGAAGCGGACCATGTCACCACCGACTCGCGCAAACGGGTCCGGATCGACCACCGCATCCAGTATGTTCTCCAGCAGGGTACGGATTTCCCTGCCTGGCATTTTGTAGGTGGATATGCGGCCGTCGGTCGGTACAATATTGTAGACGTCTTCTGCCGTAATTGTTCCGGGCATCAGGGTGGCGCCATACCGCCAGGCCGGGAAAAAGGTGATATCGACACCTTCGATCTGCCTTAATGCGTCAGTAATGAGATTGCCCAGGGTGCTTTGCCAGTAATCCCGGCGATAAAACATGCCGTCGGCTTCTCCGACCGCTTCGTTCATTTTTTCGGCGTGCAGTCTATAGGCCTCTTCCACGAGTTCAGCAATTTCCTGATCGGCTGGAATATTATTCTGTTGCACCTTGACCAACTGGTAGTTGTAGCTTGCAATTTCGCCATCCTTGATCTCAAGGTCAAGGCTCGATACGTATTCACCATGAGCCCCGCTTTCATATATGAAGGTATCGTTATAGACCACCGGGTCGTAAACCGGGTTATGGGTATGCCCGCTGACCATGACATCGATGCCATTAATCCGCCGGGAAAATTTCTGGTCCATGCCGTAACCGGCATGGGAAATGAACACGATCAGGTCCGGATCATCGGAGCTTTTGATCTGCTCGATCAACTCCTCCGCTTCGGCTTCCCGGATACCGAAGTTCCACCACTGTGCGGCTCCGCTGACGGCCGACGTCAACCCGGTCCAGGGGTAGGTCATTCCAATGATCGCTATTTTCAGGTCACCGACCTGCTTGACGACATATTGCTCCAGCACCGGGTCACCCCATTCCTTGTCGGTCAGATTATAGGCGATGACCGGAAAATCGGCCTGTTCGACCAGTCCCAGAAACTGTTCCCTGCTGTAAATGAATTCCCAGTTCCCAGGAACCATTGCGTCATAACCGATCGCATTCATCACTTTCACCATGGACGCGCCCCGGTCAAACAATGACAGCCCGGAACCGTGCCAGGTATCGCCGCTATCGACCACCAACGCCTTTCCCGAGACCTCTGATCGAAGCCGGTTTATCACGGTAGCCACGTGGGCCATGCCCCCTACCTTGCCTTCATAAGCAGCCTTTTCCGTGTACTCACCCTCCATCGACTGCATTCCCCAGGGCCGGGGCTGATCGAGATAACGGTAGTAGACAGGCCGCATGTATGAGTGAATATCATTGGTGCTGATGATGCGTAACTGACCACTGCCAGCGGCGGATACTACCTGTATCGGAGTCAGGCTGAAAATCAGCAGTAGCAGCAGCCCTCTTCCGAACACTCTACTCCAGCCCGGCCACGCAGATACCATCGAATCCGACAACATCGAATCAGCAACCTCCGGCCGCCACCTTGGTTTCCTTGCTGGTAGCCCATCTGCCGTGCTGGTTGCATTCCGTGACCACCCAGACCTCGCTTTCCCCACCATCAAGCCGGACCTGCGTGCTGAGAAACGCCTGACCGTTGGCGGGAGAAAGGTAAAAGATTCCCTTGGTCTGTACCGGATCACTGAAGCTGACGATCTGGATGTTTGTGATATAGTGGTCGTCATCCATTGGATGATCCAGTTCCACCTGGATCGGCGCCGCGCTGCCGTCCTCAACCACTGGCGGCAGAGTCACCTTGGCCAGATGCATCTTTTCCAGTTCGGTGAGGTTTTCCGGGTCGCGGATAAAATTGAACGCGCTGGCGTGGCCCTGGTCAACCAGGCCGAATCCGGCTGGAACGGCCACCCCCCCGACCATGACATAGCGCAGAAAATCGCGCCGGTTATGTAAATGCTTCATAACTTTAACCTCCGTTATCTAAATAAGGCGGCCCGCAACTACGGCTGCGGACCGTTGCCGTAATTGGCTTGTTGATTCAGAACCGGTTCAATGCCTCACAGAACTGAACGCAGCGCTTCAGGGCTTGGCACCCAGCGTACCCCGTTGTTCTGGATGCCGGCGGCCAGGTCGGTTGTAATGACTTCCCATTCCATCGGGTCGGCAGAGGAAGTGTCGACCAGTGTCGCAACCGTTTCCTTCTTGGTGGTAACAGCCGCACGGGTTCCTTCTGGATTGAAGGCAATATTGTGTGGTCCAAGACCCGTATAAATGTTTTTCACCGCAACGTCATTTTCGGTGTCGATTATTGTGACGATATCCGATTTCCCGCCTTCATTGGCGAACAGCCCATAGCGCGAATTTGCCGGATTGATATACAGTCGATTTGCGTCAGGCCCGGTTTCAATCACTGTTTTCAATTCCAGCTTCGCTATGTCAATTACCGCGACACTGTTCGCCTTGCGCAGACCACCATAGCATTTGGAACTGTCTGAAAGACAGGTAATATTACCGCCGCCGCCCGGAACTTCCACAGATTTGATCAAGTCACCGGTTTTTGTATCGAAAAATACAATAGCGCCCTTGGCCGCAACCATGAAGTATTTGCCGTCAGGAGTCATTGCGCCTGCACGGGCGCCAGGGACGGGAATCATCCTGATTTCCTTGCGAGACTCGACGTCCACAATCGACAGGCCCTTGGGTTCCTGCTGACATGTGCTGAAAACCAGTGAATCATCCAGGCTGAACATGGCGTCGCGTGCGCCATGACAGCTGAGTTCGATGGTTTCCAGTGGTTTTCGGGTGGCAGTACTCATAAACGTCAGGTAGCCGTGCTCCTTGTCCAGTATGTTTCCGACCACCGCCAGGGGTTGGGTATAAGCAAAGCCGACGTGCAAAGGAGCAATCACGTTTGTACCATTCATGCTGACATTGAATTTGTCGACGACTTCCTGGGTGGTCAGATCAATGGTCCAGAATACGTCGTTTTCGTAACGCTGTGAAGACCATACATAGCGCGCACCCGGAAGAACCCAGATATGGTGGTTTCCGGTTTCTGTCATATCAATCTTTTTAATGGTTTCGCCTAATTCGTAATCAACAACCGAAACTGTCGGTTCGCCCTGATTATCAATCAGGAAATTTCCCTTCATTCCCCTGACCGCATCCCAATCCATGCGTACAGTGTTCTGGGGATCAAGAAAGACCAGCGCCTGGTAATCCTCAGTACTCATGCCTTCGGTGGGCGCACCGAATTTCTTGTCGGCGGCGCTCTTGGCATCCAGGGACAAAACCGAGACCCCCAGCACCGTCGCCAACACACATACAGTTGTCAAAAAAATAGATTTGTTTTTCATCATTTAATCCTCACTTATCGCAGATTTATTTGAATTTACAGCCCTGATGATTTCGGATTTCATTCTTAATAACGGCAGTCCGGCTGAAATCACCAGGTAACAACCAGTTTCTTTTTTGCTTCATTCCACACAACCAGAAGATACCACAGACACATGATACCCAATACAGTCGCTATCGACATTTTCCAACTCATTATATCTGGCAGGAAAACCGTGTCGCCAAGTTTCATCAGCCAGCCGCTGTCCGCAAGCCAACCTCTGAACAGTGAGCCGGACAGGCCAAATGCCGCAATCGCGACCCACAGCTTGATCTGACCCTCTCCCGCCCGCCACAGGCAACCAGTGGCGCATCCACCGCTGAGTGACATGCCGATACCGAAAATGGTCCCGCCAAGCAGGCTTCCGAGCCAGAATGCGGAGGCAACCTGCGCATCCCAGTCTTTCAGATCAGTCCACTTCAGGATTGAAAAGCCGAGCACCCCGATCACGACGGCCAGAATCACCGCTTTTGTCATTTCGCCGTCACCGGTCAAAAACGGTTCCCGGAAGGCTTTAACGAAACAAAACCGCGAGCGTTGCATCACCACACCGATGACCAGACCGAACAACAGGAATCCTGCGCGAACAGAGTAGTCGAATCCATCATAAATGGTTGCGATCACCAAGCCGCAAACCAGTACCAGTATACCCAGTTTTTGCTGTATATTGCGTGAAAGCATACCGTCGCCAGTGGATTTTGCAGCCGGCGCTGAGCTTGTGAAATCCAGGTGGTTGACCTCGAGGATCAGCAGTCGCAAGCCGATGTACACACCGATCATCAGACCCGCCAACATCGCCAGTCCCGCCATCGACAAGGCGCTGGTTGCGCTGAAAAAGCCACCAATATTGCAACCAAACGCCAGGGCGGCGCCAATACCCATCAACGTTCCACCGACCAGACCCTTGAGCAATTCAAACACCGGAGCACCCTGGATACGAAATTGCCCCGCCAGCAGAGCAGCGGCAAATGCGCCGGCAATCACGCCAAAATTCAGCAGGGAAGTGGAATACAGATAAGGTGAGATGATAATAGTGTCAGCCAGTCCCAGGCTGTTGAAAACCCAGTCTCCCCAGTTTCGCACGCCGTCGGCGGCGCTCCAGGGCTTTTCGTAAGCGAACAACAGTATGTTGCTGACCGCCAGCAGTATTCCTGCCACCCAGGCTGCCCACTGCTTTCCAAACAGTACATAATACCCTTCGGAAAGTGCGGTTCCGATACCGGGCGCGGAGTCAGAACTCTTCATTGGTTGGGTGTCTCTTTAATTGCTTGCTCCCGGAATCTAATCAGACCATGATAGAATTTAATCTATTACCGACTTATTATCAACATCCATTTCGGGATATAAATCCACGCCTGATTTAAGATCACCCACCCATGGATCCGATTTCCCAGGGCGCCCTTGGCGCGGTCGCAGCACAGAACCTGGCGCATAGAAAGCATCTGGCCGTCGCGTGTGTGCTCGGCCTGCTGGCAGGCATGTCGGCGGATCTGGATATATTTATCCACTCGGACACAGACCCGTTACTGTTTCTGAAATACCACCGCCAGTTCACCCATTCCCTCGTCTTTATTCCGGTCGGCGGACTGATCTGTGCCAGTATACTCTGGTTATTCGTGCACAAAAGATGGCAGGTGTCATTCCGGCAGGCACTGCTTTACTGTACGGCAGGCTACGCCACCCATGCACTGCTCGACTCATGTACTTCTTATGGTACGCAACTCTTCTGGCCTTTCAGCGACTATCGCGTATCGTGGAGCAACATGTCGATCATTGACCCCCTGTTCACTCTGCCGACTGTTGTTCTGATCGTACTGGCCGCTGTCAAAAAGAAGTCGGTATACATACGCATAGCGGCAGTCTGGATACTTGCTTACCTTGCTTTCGGTTTTGTCCAGAAGGAGCGGACCCGGTCCACGGGCTGGGAAGTCGCCCAATCCAGGGGCCATGCACCGGTTCGCCTTGAAGCCAAACCCGGTTTTGGAAATCTGCTGTTGTGGAAAGTGATTTATGAAACAGAGGATAAAATTTACGTGGTTGGAGTGCGGGCAGGAATACGCAAGAGAGTTTATCCGGGGCAATCCGTCGACAAACTCGATATGGAGCGTGACTTTCCGTGGCTAGCCCCCGATTCCCGACAAGCCAGGGACGTGGAGCGATTTCGCTGGTTTTCGGATGACTTCGTTGCCGTTGACCCGAATCATTCCAACCGTATCATTGATGCCCGCTATTCGATGCTGCCGGATGAAATCGAAGGGTTATGGATAATTGAACTGAGTCCGGACAAAACCCCCGAAGAACATGTCAATTACCTCCATGAGCATAGCCCTGGTAACGGCAACAATGCAAAACTGTGGTCAATGATCCTGGATAGAATCGAATGACAATCAATCTAGACCAGTAAAAAGCCATGGGCGTATGGGTCGCGCTCATCAATGATGATTTCATTGTGGCCGGTAATCCGCGCCCATCCCGAGACGGCAGGCCTGATTGCGCTGTAGTCGCCGCAGGATACCTGCTCGATGGCATACCCCGTGAACAGGCTGCCGATGATGCTTTCATGGACAAACTTCTGCCCGACCGCCAGTTCACCCCTGGCGACTAACTGGGCCATTCTTGCACAAGTGCCGGTTCCACAGGGAGAACGATCGATACCCCGGTCTCCGTAAAACACGACATTCCTGAAATCCGCCTGTTCATGTTTTGCCTGATCGGTCCACATCACATGGCTGACCTTTCTGATCGTTTCATCTTCGGGATGCACAAACGTCTTCAGCCTGTTGATCTCATCCCGAACGAGCGGGCTGAAACGCCGAATATCGTCGACGCTTAAATGATCGAGGCCCTTGTAGTTTTTCTGCGGTTCGATAATCGCATAAAAATTACCACCGTAACTGACGTCCATGACCAGCTCACCGATGCCGGGCGCCTCGACCTCGACTGAAACAGAATGCAAAAAGCCGGGGACGTTGGTGATTTCGACGGATTCGACATAGCCGTCAACCAGATCATACCGGGCTTCAACCAGTCCGGCCGGCGTATCCAGCAATAATTGGCCAGGTGTTTTGGGTGTAACCAGATTTTGCTCGATGGCTACGGTAACCGTACCGATAGCACCATGACCACACATTGGAAGGCAGCCGCTTACCTCGATAAACAGTACGCCCAGGTCATTCTCCTTGCGGGTTGGCGGATAAAGTATGGAACCCGACATCGCATCATGACCGCGTGGCTCAAACATCAGCCCGGTCCGGATCCAATCGTAATCCCGGATAAAATGCTGGCGCCGTTCACTCATGCTTTCACCGCAAAGTTCCGGTCGATTACCGATCACCACACGAACAGGATTTCCGCAGGTATGGGCATCGATTATTCTGTATGTTTGCCGGGACATGGATGCAATCAACTATGTGGCAGTCGTCAAAATACTGTCCTGGCCGTGGCAGTGGTCATGGCGGCGAATCATATTATTTTGTGGATTTTTAGTTATAATGCCCATTATTCAACACCCATGTTAACGCATTTTTAATTTTTTTATGTTGAACTCTATGCGTATAATGGTACTGCCAATCCCAATCGGATGTTTGTTATGCTGGGTCTGACAACATTGCTTTGCGCAATTTTACTGGGTTCGATGGTTTTCTTCGTCGGGATTGTAGTACGGTCCATTCATAAAGTTCTGGACGGCGGCAAGGCACTCACCCTTGCCCGCCGGTTATTTCCCCAGTATTACCTGTGGGGTCTCGGGCTTTCGGCACTGGCTACCGGATTTTCGATCGCAGCCGGGACGTATCATTTCATTTTGCTGATTGTCGTCTTTGTCGGATTTCTCTACAGTCGACAGATTCTGCTGCCAAAAATATCATTGGCCAAAGACAACTGGCTTACCAGTGAATCCCCCCAGGACAAGGCGTATTTCAAAAAGCTGCACAAGCGAAGCGTAATGATCAGCACCACTCAGATTCTTTTGTTGATTATTGTCGTTGTTTCGGTGCAGGTACTTTAGCTTCAAGCGACTTTGATGTCAGGTTCAAGGTCAAATCGACGGCAGAATCGTGGCCGCAGATCACGACGCCAAAGGAAGTTCGATACGTCGGTGCCTTCTCCATGTCAATCGGTCTGCCGGTTTGATGGAGAACCGTTCTGCCGTGGATGTTATCGCAATGCGAATGAAATACGGGAATGGCCGATCTTCAGCCGGGAACGGAAGCTTGAAATAATCAAAAATATTTCAGAAAGAAGAAAAGCGGAGGGGGCTGAGCAGATCTGGTAAGGAAAGCGAAGAAATGGTCTAACGCAGGGTTCGCGCAAACTTTCGAATATCATTCATCAATAGCTCCGGTTCCTCCATTGCCGCAAAATGCCCGCCCCTCGGCATCTCGGTCCATTGCTGTATATTGTACACCCGCTCCACATAGGACCTCGGCGGCCACGACAACAACTCTTCCGGGAACAGCGCTGCTGCGACAGGAACTTCGACACGTTTTCCTTCCGGTGATAATATCCGGCCTCCCTCCTCACGGCGTCCGTAGTAAATCCAGGATGCAGAATTGAAAGTCCCGGTAACCAGGTAAACCATGATATTGGTCAACAACTCGTCCCTGGAATGCGCGCTTTCAACATCATCCCCTTCTGTATCCGACCAGGAATTGAACTTTTCAATCAACCATGCCGCAACACCTACAGGATTGTCCGTCATGGCATAACTCAGGGTTTGCGGTTTGGTAGCCTGTTGTGTCCGATAGCCGTTCTCCATGATTTGTTCCAGCTCAAACTCCGCCGCCCAGGCCTCTTCTTCAGCGCCCTGCGGGCCATCCGGATGGCGCATGGTCATGATGTTAATGTGGATCGCCTGGCAGGCGGGGGCATGATCCATGCCCAGCCAGGAGCAAATGGCGCCGCCCCAGTCGCCGCCCTGGGCGAGATAGCTTTTATAGCCCAGGACCTCCGTCATCAGTTTATTGAAAAGCTCCGCCATTTTGCGCGGCCCGTACGGGCGCGGCGGCTGACCGGAAAAACCGAAGCCGGGCAATGACGGGAGAATTAAATCAAACGCATCATCAACGCTGCCGCCAAATCTTTCAGGATGAGCCAATGGTTCGATGATATGGAGAAACTCGACAATGGATCCAGGCCATCCATGCGACATGATCAGGGGCACAGGCGCGGGACCGCTGCCTTTTTCATAAATATAATGCAAATCAAGGCCATCCACGTCAGCAATCCGGTGGCAGAAACCATTGATTGTCGCTTCATGCTTACGCCAGTCATATTCCTCGAGCCAGTAATCGCAAAACTCCTTCAGATACTCGAGGTTAGTCCCATAGGCCCACCCTCCGTCGGCAGGCATCCTCTGTTCATGCCAGGGAAATTCTGTGATGCGGGTTCTGATCCGATCGAGGGTTGCTTCGGGAACATCCAGTTTGAAAGTGCGGGTTTTTGTCATGACCCTGTCACTCCGGCGAATCGCTGACCGATTCCGTGTCGCCGGCGACTACAAATGTACCCCGCCTGAGATGAACCACATCTTCAATGGTTGCAACCAGCGCGGCCAGACTGACCATGGCCCCGGTAATCGGGAGAATCAACACCGCATATTTCTTTGGCATGTAGTTGGGTTTGAACACGAACCACCCATCTTCCCAGGCAAAATGCCACATCTCCCAGTATTTGCCTCCCATCTTGGAAACCACTTCCCAGCCATAGATACAAATCAGGATTCCCAACAGGAAAATAACCCCGGTCCAGAGTTGCTGAACGGCAAATGCGACTGAATTGGGCAGGCGCGAGTAAATAAGATTGAGCGCAATATGTTGATTCTCTCTTACTGTAATCACGAGGGCTATGAAAACCAGCCAGATATTGCTCAATACGGTCAACAGGTCGCCCCACACGGGTGGATTTTCAAACACATAACGCATGATTACCGTATATACGGTAAACACAACCATCATGAGCAGCAGCAACATGCAGAATCTCTCAAGAACCCTGCGTATCCACAAATCGATTCGTATCAATATTCTGGTCACTTGATCATTTCCCAATTTGTTAATTTAATGGAATATTACCTGGAAAAACCCATGGCATCGGGCAACCACATGGTGAAATCCGGAATGACAACCAGCAAAAACAACAATACGAACAGGGCGGCAAGATAGGGCAACATCTCCACCGCGACACTTTCGAGACGTGCCTTGGCAATTGCCGCGCCGGTAAAGTAGGCCACACCCAGGGGCGGCGTTACTGCCCCGATCAGGAAGCCCACTATGCAGACCAGACCAGCCTGGACTTCCGGATACCCTGCTTTTACCATGACATCCACGATCACCGGCCCAACCACAATAATGTTTGCCGCCGAGTCCATAATCATTCCGAGGACGTAAATAAAAGTGATCAGAACCAACGCAAAAAGGATTGGATTGGCAGCAAAACTGAGCAACCATTCCTCCAGTTCCTGGATTGCGCCCAAAGATGTCAGCAACCAGGTAAAGGGGCCGGATGCGGCAATAATGATAAATACCATGGCGCTGTTACGAAAGGCCCGATTGAATGCGCCTTTGCAGTTAACCCAATTAATGGTTCGGTATATAAACAGCCCGATCACCAGGGCGATGGTCGCAGTCAGAGCGCCGGCTTCCACCACACCGGCAATCCCGCCAACCACCGAACCCACCAGCACCAATGGAATGAGCAGCGCAAAGGAGGCTCTCTTCCCCGAATACCATACTGCTTTTATGCTGAACGGTTCATCGCTGCGCTCAAGGTTGTTCTTGCGTGCAATTAAATAGTTGATCACCATCAACAATGCGCCGATCATAATCCCCGGGATAATGCCCCCCGCGAATAATGCGCCTACGGAGATTTCAGCGGAGTTGGCCAGTACAATCATCATGATACTGGGAGGAATGATGCCGCCAATGGTCGAACTCACTGCCGTGATGGCGGCGGAAAATGCTGGAGAATAACCCGCCCGCTTCATCGCCGGAATCATAAGCGAACCAACGGTCGCAGTATCTGCCACGACCGACCCGTTCATCCCGGCAAAGAACATGCTGACCAATACATTGGCCTGCGCCATACTGCCGCGCATGCGTCCGATCAGGCGTTGACTCAAATCAACCAGGCGGTCAGTAATGGTTGCACTGGTCATAAGTTCGCCAGTCAGCATAAAAAATGGAATAGCTGTCAGAGGAACCGAATCGATTGCACTGAACATTTGTCCCGGAATCAATATGAGAGGCGCAACATCCGTTAGCAATATATACGCCGTCGGCAACAGAATTAACGTAAAGCCAATGGGCGCTCCCATCAGGATAAGGGCTACAAGAACCACGAGAAGTAAAATGCTGTCCATTACCGTAACTGCCTCAAGAACCTGATTCGGAAGAGTGAAAAGACCGGGAGTATGAAAATTGTAAGGAACTTATAACACGAAACGGCAAGGAACGTGGCGTGGCATTAACCGGTTATCGCAAAACTCCAGTCTCCTGAATCTGCAGTTCGTGACTACAGGTTTCATGATTTCTCAATAATATCTGCAAGTCGAACGCGCAGTCTGTCCATGTGTTTTCCCGGAATCCTGACCTGCCACCCATCAAATTTTGAATGGAGCCGCTCGGTTACAGTCGTTGTCACGTCCGTCGCCGAAGTACTGCCTGCCGCCCGGGAATATATCCCGATCCAGGCTGAGCCATCCGGAAGAGTTTCAGCAACGCGCAATATAATGTCAGGATGGTCTTGTAATTCTGCTACTGCTTCGACAACCGGGACAGAGTCTGAATCAGGCTCACCGGTTTTCCTGGCATCGATAAAACTCACTTGCTCCAGCAAGGTAGCCATATAGTTTATTTGATACTGATTTGCGATCCTGTAACCCGCAGGGAGGTTTTTCAGCGTTAATTCCGGGGCATGAGCCTGTGGTCGATGCAACACGATTTCTTCGCCATATCCGTTAATAGTAAGAGTCCTGATGCTATTCCCGTCAAAGTTGACTACCTCATTGTCTGACCATTCGATGGCATCATAATCAATGTCAAGGGAACCGGATGCCAACCATGCTGGAGCCTGGCCTGGAAACCGGATATACACCCCCGAATTGTCGAATCCACCCTTGTTCCTGCCAACAAGGATGTCAGCAAGCACGACACCTTGATCGTCCCTGAAGGTGAGTCGGGTTGATTCCGAGGTTGAAGATACCTCTTCCACTCCAAGCCTGGGGTACAACGCGGCTCGCCCGGTTTTGGCTGCAATATATTTCAGACTTGCAACGGCTGCAATTGTATCTTCGATTCTCTGCGTTAAAGCCGGGTATCCTCCAATACCCTGGTTGAACCAGTTCCCCCCGATTCGGGAAAGAACAAACTGACCGCCTGATCGTGTTACCTCAATCCCGGAAATCCGTTTTAAATTTTCGTACAGAGACGGGAATACCAGTGTTGTTCCCGGATTGCCTGTATCGCTCGTTTCATTGCGTTGTCCCGCGGTGAACCAACATCCCGAGACGGTGATCAAAGTAATCAGGGCGAGAATAATGAGACCGCGGTCCGGCATGTGATCAGACGGGCTTTTCCGGGGATGAAATTGCATAGCGCCGACGGCGGGTAATTCGAGGAATCCCGAAGATCATCCCGATCACAGCAATAAGCATGGGAACCATGCCTATGTTCAAAAATTGAAGCCATCCTTCAAGGGTTTCAACCTCTTTCCGCAAGCTGGTTTGCACGGTGCGCAGTTGTTTTCGAACAGCAAGCATTTCATTTCTCAACCCGATCAATTCGGCGCGTTGTTCCTGGGTGAGGGACTCCACAAAGCCCGGGGGCTGGATTCCAGGTCCCTGGCGTATTCCTTCAAACTCGGCAATCTTTTCCCGGGTTTCCGATAACTTGTCCTGTAATTCCTGCTCTCTTTGTTGCAGACGGGACTCCGCTTGTTGTCTCAGCTCGATCACCGTTTCAAAAGGGCGTTGGGAAACACCCCGGGAGCGAAGCGTGAGTAATTCATCACTTCCCACCAGATTGCTCAATGCATTCACCACCAGGTCCGCATTGCTGGCAATTTGCTCCTCTACTTCACGACCAAAAAATTGCTGCTTGCGAATCCAGAACCTGTCTTTCAACAAATCGGAATCGGCCACGATAATGATATTGACGGGGCCGCTGGATTTCATCAGTTGCACAGGGTCCAGGGCTTCTGTAGTTTCCCGGGCTGTTTTAGGGATCATTCTTTGCACAGGACCACTCCGGAAGGCAGTCACAAGTTCACCGGATAATCTTCCCGCCATGACATAAGTGCGGTCATCCGGTTTGAAATCTTCCAGCAAACCGAGGATATCGGGTCTGGATCCGAGTACCCGTTCCACAGCGACAGGACTGGAATCAGAGCTGGAAAATACAAGGGGCTGCAACGCAAGCGGCGAGTCTTTTCCAAGGTCAATGTACCCCGCGCTGGCCAGGTTGATTGCAGGTAAATTGCTGGTCGCCGGATCATTCTGATCCATATTGTCACCGCCGATATTCAGCCATACCAGATATTCCGCCGGAATCGGTTGCGCGGCCGTCCCGGCATTAATCCGTAATGCCATTGTCCGGTCCCCGACCAACTGTCCTTCAGGCACGCGAATACCCCAATGATCGAACAATAAGCGAACGCCATTGGCCGAGGTTGAGACATCATCCGGATCATCGTACAGATCCGGTTCTGATTTCGGGTCGATAAAAAACAGGGCTCTCCCGCCCCGAAACAGAAATTGCTCTAACTGATAGAGTGTACGTTCACTTAAATGAAGGGGATGCACCACCATCATGACATCGATGGAGTCCGGTAAATCGTCGATGGATTCGGGAAGGTTTATTACATTGAAATTTGCACTTAATTTCCTGGCAATCGCCCATGGTACGGTGATCCCGCCCTGCAACTGGACATTCATATCCCCCATCACCGGCAATGAACTCATCACGCCCACTACAGGCGGTTCCACGTTAGACAGGGTATAGATCATCTGCATCAGATCATACTCGAGCAGGTTTTCCCGCTCCGTCTGAAAAAAAGGGATCAGTTCGATTTCATCAACGGAATTGATTCCGGACAATCCGAAATATGCAAGTTCTCTGTCCTGATCAACCGGAATACCCTGCACCCCATGAGATACTGCCAACTCTTCCGCGTCACTGAATGGTTCCGGGTTGTGTTCCAGCAAAACCACTTTGCCATTGGCAGCCGCTTCGATCTCCGTCAAAAGTTCTCTTACCCGCCTTGCATAGGAAGCATAAAATGGCGCCTCCCGTCCGAGTAGTTCCGAAAAAAAGTAGTGAAGCATGATCGGTTCGTCGACCCTGGCAAGAATCTTGTGAGTGCCATCGGATAACGTATATAAACCTTCTTCTGTTACATCCAGACGCGTTGTCGGAAACCACATACTGACCAGTGTGTTGGCTGCAACATACAAGATCAGCGCAAGCAACAAACCCGGGGGAGAAACCAATCCTGTTCGAAGATGTTTGTATTTCTCGTCAACCATCTTTCAAACGGTTGACCGCAACCACGTTGGCGAATACAAATACGACGATGGTGGAAATGAAAAACACGGCATCGCCCAAATCAATTACACCTCGCGAAATATTCTGGAAGTGTTCCAGAAAACTGAAATTCGACACCGCATCAAGTACCATCGGCGACGCCCAACCGCTGAAAAATTCGAGCACCAGGCCAAGGCCACTGGCGGTAAAGAGGAGACAGGTTGCAACAGCAATAACAAAAGCGATCACTTGATTAGGGGTCAACGCTGAGGCGAACGCACTGATAGCGAGATAACTGCCTGCCATGATAAAGCTGCCCGCGTAACCTGCGGCTATGGTGGCATTGTCCGGCGAACCGAGGTAATTCACGCTGAACCAGAGCGTGGTGGTCAATAACAATGCCAGCCCAAGCACCATCCACGCCGCAACCAGCTTTCCGAGCACCGCACTCAGAATGGTCACCGGCAGGGTGAGGAGCATCTCAATTGAACCACTCTTGCACTCTTCGGACCACAGACGCATGGCAATCGCCGGGATCAGGAACAGGTACAACCACGGATGGAACTGAAAGAACCCTTCAAGACTGGCCTGACCGCGGGTAAAAAATCCACCGGCAAAGAATGTGAAAGCGCCCATCGCCACCAGAAAAATTGTGATAAACACATAAGCCACCGGAGTTAAAAAATAGTGGATCAGTTCATTTTTGCAAATAGCCCAGACAGCATTGAGTTGACTGGATGCTGTAACTGACGTCATGTCCGGAAAAACTATTTCCGTTTCCGGATGAACGTTTGATCTTTCTGTATCGTCAGTCGTGGTGACGTTACGAAACAGTTCATCCAGATGACCATCTTTGCGGCGTACCTGATCAACGGGCCATTCCTGTTGACGAACCAACGGCGCAATATCGACCAGAATATCCGCATTGTCGTTAGCCAGGGCCACCAACTCAGTGGTGTTTTCATCAATTATATTTTCTTCCACGGATTGAATATCAGGCAACGACTGAAGCTGCTGACGCGCTTCGAACGTGCCTGATTGCGGCAGGATCATGGAAACCGCATTGTAGTATCGGGATTGTCGTTCAAGTTCATCAACAGTCCCACTGGCCACAATGTTTCCTTTGGTTATGATCAGCGCACGATCACAAATCGTTTCGACTTCATCAAGGATATGGGTTGAGATGATGATCGCCTTATGCCGTGATATCTCTCGAATCAAGGCACGAATCTCATGCTTCTGGTTCGGGTCAAGTCCGTCAGTGGGTTCATCAAGGATCAGCACATCCGGATTGTGCAGCAACGCCTGGGCCAGCCCGACACGGCGCTTGTAGCCCTTGGACAAAGTACCGATGGGCTGATCCAACACTTCACTAATGCTGGTGCGATCAACGACATAGTCAATCCGGCCCTCCCTTTCAACTCCATACATCTGACGGATATTGGCAATGAATCCGAGATAGGCGGAAGTCGAAATATCGGAATAGGTCGGGGCGCCTTCGGGTAAAAATCCAATGTGCCGCTGTGCAAGAACAGGATGGGACAACATATCCGTACCGCAAATTCGCACCTGCCCCTTATCCGGCCTGAGGAAGCCGGCAATCATTTTCATGGTGGTGGATTTACCGGAACCATTGGGACCGAGGAAACCCAGCACTTCACCGCGGGATACAGCCAGTGAGATATCGTCAACCGCGCATAGATGACCAAATTGCTTTCGCAATCCATTTACGGACACCATGTTGGTCATCGCCGTACCTGGTTTGCAATCTTTCTGAAAATACACATTTTAAAACAACAGACAGCCGTATTCTGGCCTGTCTGGCCAGAATGCGGCTACCAGGTAAATGTTTACTGCGATATCGAACCGGGTTCGATTACAGGGCGCCAGCCGCCTTCAAGGTCGCAATAAAATCGTCCAGTCCCTGTTCGGCAAGCGCACGTTCCGCCAGCACCGGGTCGTATGTGCCTTTTGCATTTTTCCATGCGCCCACCGCGCCTTCTCGCCACAATGCCATCTCGGCGTCATTCGGAACATACCATTCCGTGATCTCCTGTTTGATCGCAGCGATGCCATCGTCCACCCACTTTTGATCGAGCTCACGCACTAAATCACCGAATGCCGCACTGGCCACCTGGATCCATTGTTGTTCTTCAGCGCTCATGGCTTCGTACTGTGCAACATCCATTGCAATCTGGTTGCCTGACCAGGAACCGCCGATTTTGGTGTAGTATTTCGCAACTTCATGTAAATTGGCTACATGCTGCCACGGTATGGCGACGTACTGTCCTTCCACAATGCCGGTTTGCAGACCTGAATATAACTGGGTCCAGTCATAAGGCACGGGCACAGCGCCCCAGTTCTTGATTAAAGTATATTCAATGGGGCTTTTGGTGACCCGCCATTTCAATCCCTTGATATCATCAGGGACATGCACGGGTCTTACGGTGTTGCCCATTTCCCGGAATCCACCACTTGAGTACACCACGAAACATCTATGTCCTGAAGTCTGGGCAGCTTCCTCACATTGGGAATCCGAAAGCCAGTCTTTGGAGATTTGGTCTGCCGCTTCAATACTTTTGAAAATATAGGGTAAATCGAAAATCGCCAGCGCGGTACCGAAGTTACCGAAATTGGCAGTGGAACTGGTCCACAGTTGCAACAATCCCTGATTCGCTTGTTCACCGCATTTTTGCTCACCACACAACGATTTCCGATAATGAGGTTTTATCGTCATTTTCCCACCGGATACGTCAGTCGCTGTTGGAATCAATGCCTGGTCTATCGCATCACCTATTGGCATACCCAAACGGCCAACAGTACCCAGATTGAGTACCGTTTCAGCATTCGCCATATTTGCGAACTGCATGAAAATAACACTCACAATCAGTACTCTTATAAAACTGAAGAATTTCATCAAATTACCCTCCCAGGTATCATATTAATTTCATTTAAAAACAAAACCAGTATATCGTAATAAGGAAAAAAGTGACAGTACAGGACGAGTTAACGGCCCCGGCCCCGTTCCCGTCATTCCCGTGCAAGCGGGAATCCATGAGTGGACCGGGACAATAACTTGCATTATCGCTGATACGCTATTATCCTCGACAGTCAGGTTAATTTCATTCGACATGTCTGCTGACCTTACGTCATTTCAATTCGTGGAGCCCAAAATCATGAACCCGTTAAAAAGTATCCCCGGCACGATCATCGCCGGAGTTGTTCTTGCAATTGTGATCGCCCTTATTTTGTAGAAATCTGTTTTGCAGGAATTACGGAAACAGGTTGCCGCATTATTTAAATTCAATAATACAGAAATAAATTTAAAATAAATTTAAATTGAGAGGTTAATTATTATGAACATGTGGTCCTTGGTTGTATGGTTACATGTGCTTGCCGGTATCACCTGGGTCGGTTTGCTCTATTACTTTAATTTCATCCAGGTTCCGGCCGTAGCCGAAGCCGCTTCGGATTCAGATGGCCCCGGGCCTGCCGCCATTTCAAAATATGTTGCGCCGCGGGCGTTGTTGTGGTTTCGCTGGGGCGCGGTTGCCACCTGGGTGACCGGCGCTATCGCGCTCGAATACCTGCCGGGAACGGGTATCGTTTCAGCATTCGCCCTGCAAAGCCCTGTAATCGGCGTAGGGGCGTGGCTCGGAACCATCATGCTGTTTAATGTATGGGTTCTGATCTGGCCTAACCAGAAAAAAATACTGGGAATCGTGTCCGCCAGTGCAGAAGAGATTGCGAAGGCCAAAAATGTGGCCCTGCTCGCTTCACGCACCAATACCATGCTTTCCATTCCGATGTTGATGTGCATGGTCGGCTACGGACATAATCTTCCCTTCTGAACGGTGTTTTCATTCAAGCGGGCAACTTCCCCTGAACCGGATCGGGTCATACCTGACTGTGAGCAGTGTATGCCGGTGACCAACCGGCATTTCGTCAACGGCAATCCGATCCAGGGGCCTTTCGACAGCCATTTGCAATCAGCGGTGTTCGGACTTGGCTGTTTCTGGGGCGCTGAAAGGAAATTCTGGCAACTGGAAGGCGTATTTTCCACTGCGGCAGGGTATGCCGGAGGGCAAACCCGCAACGCCACCTACAGGGATGTCTGCTCGGGAATGACCGGGCATGCCGAAGTGGTGCTGGTGATATTCGACCCCGGGAAAATCAGTTATGCCGCGCTGCTCAGGGTATTCTGGGAATCCCATGACCCGACCCAGGGCATGCGCCAGGGAAATGACCTTGGAACACAATACCGTTCTGTGATCCATGCCTGCAACGATGACCAACTGTCTCAGGCACGGCTAAGCGAAACCGACTATCAGGCAAAGCTCCGGTCTGCAGGCTACGGCGCCATTACCACCGAAATTTGTGATGCGCCCGAGTTCTTTTACGCCGAAGATTACCATCAGCAGTATCTGGCTAAAAACCCGAACGGTTATTGCGGGATCAGAGGCACAGGGGTTAGTTGTACTGTTTGATTATTGATTAAACGGGCGGCCTTCAGGTTCCCCTGGGTTTCAGCGGCGGAAGCGGGAAGGAGGCGACATTTCCGCCATCCCTGTCCTTGACGGTATCGATAATCCGGTTTATTCCTTCCTTGTCAACCTCATCAATTCTCACTACCGAGTGCAAGGGGATGTAAGTTCGCTTGACTGAACCGAATTCCTGCTTGAGCCGCTCTTCGGAGGGGTCAACCACAAGTTTGGATTTCTCTCCAAAAATAATACCCGCCACCTCGACGAACGCGTACATATGGCTCTGGCCAATTTCCTTCGCATAAAGTTCGTACAACTTCTCCTGATTATGAAACTGAATTCTATAGATGGTTTTTTTCTGGCTCACGTCCTGCTCTGCTCAAATTTTACTGCGGAGTTAATATAATAACGGATGATATAATAGCGCGGATTGTAAGTCCTATTGTACCATTTCCTGTAATCTTTCTGATGAAGTTCCGCCTGCGATATTTATGTCATGTCATGCTTGTCGGTGTGGCTTTTTGTATTTTTCACCCTCCCGTCAGTGCCGGACCAATACCGGACAGTATTGCCCGCCTGCTCAATAAAAATGGCATTCCGTTAAGTGCGGTCAGCCTGGAAGTACGCGATGCCGATACCGGTAAGAAGATTCTGAGCCTGAACAGCCGCAAACCGAGAAGCCCGGCTTCAGTGATAAAAATACTGACCACATTGTCTGCGCTGGAAATCCTGGGCCCGAGTTATCAGTGGCAAACCCGTTACCTGGCTGACGGCGCCATCGAAAACGGGGTACTGAAAGGTAACCTGGTGATGCAGGGCGGTGGAGACCCGTTTTTGACCATAGAACGATTCTGGCATCAGGTGCAGTCGATCCGCCAAAGAGGTATTCATACCATCAGTGGTGACCTGATCATCGACGACAGTTACTTCGATGTTGCACAACACGACCGCAGCGCATTCGATAACAAACCAGACCGCCTTTACAATGTGGGACCGGATGCGGTTGTGGTGAATTTTTCTGCGACCAATTTCATATTCTATCCAATCGGGGACCAGGTCAGAGTATTTGCAGACCCTCCCCTGGCCGGTCTTCTCATCGATAACGACATCAAGGCAAAACGAGGTAAATGCGCCAATCCGGAATACGGTTGGCGAATCGACGGAATGAAGCGCAGGAACGACAGGGTCATCGTCAGATTTGTGGGCAGCTATCCAATTGCGTGCGGGGAACATTCCAATCCAAGATCCATACTCTCCAACCACGAGTATGCATTCAGGCTGTTCAAGTATTTATGGACAGACAGCAGCGGGCAAATCCTGGGCGGCTACCGGGTGTCAAAGACTCCGGCCAGGGCCACAGAAATACTCGAATACCCATCACAACCTCTGGCGGACATCATTACCGGCATCAATAAATACAGCAACAATGTCATGTCCCGGCAATTGTTTTTGAGTATTGATGCACAAGACCAGGTCAGACCCGGCACCATTGCAGGGTCGAGACAACGGATCAAAGAGTGGTTGTCGGCCAACGCGATGTCAATGCCGAAGCTGGTTGTCGACAACGGTTCCGGGTTGTCCAGAGACAGTCGGATCACCACTGAAAACCTTTCGCAGATTTTGCAGCATGGCTGGAACAGTAATTATCATGCAGAATTCCTGTCTTCCTTTTCGCTCTCGTCACTGGACGGCACCATGCGCAAACGTCCCGGCAAAATGGAAGCGGTGGGAAGATCCCGGATCAAGACAGGATGGCTGCGTGGTGTAAGCAGCATGGCAGGTTATGTCAATTCCAGGCGCAATCGTCCGTACACGGTGGCGATGATAATCCAGTCCGGCAAAGTCCGTTACGGGAGTGGTACCCGGATTCAGGATGCCCTGCTGGAATGGGTCTATGATTTATAGGTCGGAGCCGGATTATTGACCCTGGGTCAGAAACGATTCGATTTCCCTTGCCACTTCTTCGGGGCAATCCATATGCAGGTGATGGCCTCCCCTGATCCTGACCACCTGCAGATTTTGAAATGCGTCAATGCGCGCACCGGTCGACTCGTGTGAGGCCAGCAGCCCCTGATCGGCAAGGATCAATCGGGTCGGGGCGCGGATTCCTTTCAGAATTGAAATAACCTTGTCCTGACTCATATAAATCGGGGATTGCTGTTTCAATCGGCCATCGCTTAAAACGGTGACCGTTTCACCTTCCCTCACTGTTCCCCGGCGCAGCAGCGTCTCTGCGCTGTTTCTGTTTATTTTTCCCGCCTGCAATCGCTTTGACACCAGGCCATCCCATGATCCATAGGCTCTTGCAGCATTGTCATTCCCGGTTTCCAGGTAGGCCATGGATTTCCTGAGTTGACACAGGCTGTCATCATCCTCACCGGACAGCGGACCAATTCCGTCAATCAACACCAGCCGATCCACCCTGCCGGGAAACACGGCTGCAAACATCGAGGCGATACCTGCCCCCAGGGAGTGCCCGACCAGGATAAACCTTTCCAGCCCCAGAGATTCCACTACCGAGAACAGATCCGCGACATAGTCGGTAAAATGGTAGATGCAGCCGTTCGGTCGATAGTCTGACCGACCATGTCCGGGCAAGTCGAGGCAAATCCACCGATACTGGTTCAAGTATCCGGCCAACGGCTCGAAACTTGCGGCATTATCCAGCCATCCATGAATCGCTACAATCGGTAACCCGGAAGCCGTACCGATCTCAAGGGCTGCGATTTGTCCGGTCAGTCCGTCCAGTTTTATTTCTTTGATTTTCATCGGGGTTCGGGAAAACAGATTTGTCATTACTCCAAAATTAGATTATCTTACTATGATGACATCGAAGTGATAAATTAATTATTGGGAAGATCAATGAAAAAAGCAGAACAGCCGACAGAAAAGGAAGTGGACTCGTTCACCCTGACTGATAACAAAACAGGACAATCATGGCGATTGCCGGCGCGGACAGGGGCAACCGGCAACCGGCTGGTTGATATCAAGACGCTGTACGGTGATACCGGCATCCTCACTTATGATCCGGGGTTTACCTCTACCGCAGCATGTAAATCGGAAATCACTTACATCAACGGTGACAAGGGCGTCTTGCTGCATCGTGGCTACAGCATTGATGAACTGGTGAAAAAGAGTGATTTCATGGAGACCTGTTACCTCCTGCTGTATGGCGAATTGCCGACCCCGGAACAAAAAAGTGAATTCGATGCCGACATCAGGCATCACACCCTGATCCACCAGCAATTGGCGAAATTTTATTCCGGCTTCATGCGTAGCGCTCATCCGATGGCAATCATGGTCGGGGTGGTTGGCGCCCTGTCCGCTTTTTATCACGGCACTACGGATATTACCGATCTTGAACAACGCAGAATGGCGGCTCATCGCCTGATCGCGAAAATGCCGACTATCGGCGCCTATGCCTACAAGTACTCTCTGGGAATGCCATTCCCGATGCCGCGCAATAACCTCAGTTATTCTGAAAACCTGTTGCAAATGATGTTTTCCAATCCTGCAGAGGATTACAAGATCAATCCGGTTCTGGCCAGGGCGATTGACAAGATACTGATCCTGCATGCGGACCACGAACAGAATGCTTCGACTTCAACAGTGCGTCTGGCGGGATCTTCGGGCGCCAATCCCTACGCCTGTATCGCCTCCGGAATCGCATCATTATGGGGGCCCGCTCATGGCGGCGCCAACGAAGCCGTTTTGAAAATGCTCAATGATATCGGCAGTGTCGATCAAATCGACAAATACATCAAAAAGGCCCAGGACAAAAACGACAGTTTCCGTTTGATGGGTTTTGGTCATCGTGTCTATAAAAACCACGATCCCCGAGCAAAGGTCATGCGTCAGACCTGTCATGAGGTTCTTCAAGAGTTCGGTGTCCGTGATCCACAACTGGAACTGGCAATGAAACTCGAAGAAATAGCGCTCAAGGATGATTACTTTATCGAAAAGAAACTTTACCCCAATGTGGATTTTTACTCGGGCATCATCATGAAGGCGATGGGATTCCCGACTTCGATGTTCACCGTCATGTTCGCAATAGGCCGGACAGTGGGCTGGATTTCACACTGGAAGGAAATGCTGGTGGACGATGAACAGAAAATCGGCCGCCCCCGCCAGCTTTATCATGGCAACCTGAAACGCCCCTACATCCCCATCGAAAAACGGGGACATACCGAAAAGAAAGTCAGTTGGTCCTGGCTTTGGGGCGGCTCAAACAAATAAGCCCGGCATTTCATTATCCGGCCCCGGGGTTCGTTCCGCAACGCTAGCATGTTGACTAAAATCCTGATTACCCTGGCGGTGATCATCATCGTTGCAATCGTGTTTCGGACCAAGGCGGCGCCGACCGCTTCCCGTACAGCGGAACCGCCAGATGAACAGGGGGCATTGTCTGTACGTGTCGTGACTTACGCCCTATTGGGCATTCTGCTATTAATCGCGGCCGGAATATTTGTTGTTAAATATCAGGCCGACAATAAAATCATCAACATACGTGTTATATCCGATGACGGCACAAGTACGGTTTATCAGGCACGGCAAAAAACCATCAAGGGAAGACAATTCATCACCCTCGACGACAAACAGGTTACGCTGGGAGAAAGCGACCGTATAGAAATGGATGGGCATTAATTCCCCGATGTTCTCCTCCACGACGCCATTTACCCTCTCAATGGTCGGTAGTTCAGTGATTGTCTACGCCCTGATGACCTTCGGCCTGGATTACATCATTGTTGGTCCTTTACTGATCTCGGAATATATCCGACCCACTCTTCCTGAAATTCAGCAGGGTCAGTTGTGGCGCCTGGTAACACCGATGTTCCTTCATTTCAGCATTTTTCACATCGTGTTCAACATGTTATGGACCTGGGAACTGGGCCGGATAATCGAATGGCAACAGGGACCCTGGTTACTGGCCGCACTGATATGCGGTATCAGCACGGTCTCGAATCTGGCTCAATATCTGGTGTCGGGACCGCTGTTTGGTGGTATGTCGGGAGTCATCTATGGATTGTTCGGTTATACATGGATTCAATCATTGACCAATCCGCGATTCCGGATTCGTCTCAATCCGGTGATCATCAAGCTGATGCTGGGCTGGTTCTTACTGTGCTGGTCCGGACTGCTTGAAAGATTTTTCGGACTGGCTGTCGCCAACACTGCCCATAGCGCAGGTCTGGCAAGCGGAGTGGTGATGGCTCTGGTTGCCTCCGGTATTGTCCGGGGTTATGGGAAATAATCATGATATTGTGGATAATCTCACATGTGTGCATAATGCGTCAGCCTGACCACATTCAAAATTTCCATTCCCGGATCTTAAGGAAATGACGCGAAACAAGAAAGTATTTGATGAAGTTCAAGGCCGCTATAATGGCCCGGAACTGGAAAAATCCGTTCTTGAATTCTGGGAAAGGAATGCCATCTTCGAACAGACTCTGCAACAAAGCGAAGGCAAGCCGCATTTCAGCTTCAATGAAGGTCCGCCGACGGCCAACGGCAGGCCGGGCATTCATCATGTTCTGGCGCGTACATTCAAGGATATCTACCCCCGTTTCAAGACCATGCGTGGATTTCATGCGCCCCGAAAGGGCGGTTGGGATACGCATGGCCTGCCGGTCGAACATGAAATAGAGAAACAACTCGGTATTTTCGACAAGAAGGAAATCGAAAGTCAGGTTGGCATCACCGAGTTTACCCGCCGTTGCCGCGAATCGGTGATGACCTATATCGGTGAGTGGGAGGCGATGACCCGCCGCATGGGGTACTGGGTCAACCTGGATGAAGCCTATTACACGCTTGATAACAAGTACATTGAATCCACCTGGAACCTGATCCAGCGAATCTGGAACAGGGGACTGATCTACAAGGGCTATAAGGTCGTTCCCTACGACCCGCGCATCGGCGCCACCCTGTCATCCCACGAAGTGGCCCAGGGCTATAAGGAGGTCGAAGACCCGTCCATCACCGTTCGCTTCAGACTCAAGGATGAAGATCACACCTCATTTCTGGTCTGGACCACTACCCCCTGGACACTACCCTCGAATCTGCTGCTCGCAGTAGGCACTGATATTGACTACGCCTGGGTGCGCCATAACGATGAAGTCCTGATTCTGGCCTGTGCCCGGGTCGAACACTACTTTGCCGAACACGACCAACCCTGTGAAGTGATCAAAACGGTCAAGGGCAGCGAGTTGATCGGACTACGCTATCATCGATTGTTCAACTGGCTGGATATTGAATCCGGCGATTGTTTTCGCGTGGTCAGCGCGGATTTCGTCAATACCGAAGACGGCACCGGGATCGTGCATGCGGCGCCCGCCTATGGGGTAGATGATCTCGCGCTTGGACAAAGAGAAGGGCTGCCTGTCGTGCATGGGGTCGGACTTGACGGTTGTTTCAAACAGCAGGCCGCACCGGTTGCCGGATTGTTTTTCAAACAGGCCGACCCGGTCATCGTCAAGTTGCTGGACAGCCAGGGCAATCTGTTCCTGAATGAAACGACACTCCACAATTATCCTTTTGGCTGGCGTACCGGAGATCCATTGATCTACTATGCCAAGGAAGCCTGGTACATAAGAACAACCGAAATCAAGGACAGAATGGTGGCGCTGAACAAAACCATCAACTGGGTGCCCCCAACCATTCGTGACGGGAGATTCGGCAACTGGCTGGAAAACAATATCGACTGGGCATTGTCGCGTGAACGTTTCTGGGGAACCCCGTTGCCGGTGTGGACAGATGGTCAGGAGGATTTCATCTGCATCGGCTCACTGGAAGAGCTCGAAGCGCTCACCGGTCATTCGATGCAGGACATTGACCTGCATCGCCCCCGGATCGATGATGTCACGTTCATCAAGGAAGGACGTGAGTATCGCCGGGTTCCCGAAGTCATTGATTGCTGGTTTGATTCCGGCGCCATGACTTATGCGCAGTGGCACTACCCTTTCGAGAATCAGGAGTTTTTCGCAAAACAGTTTCCAGCGGATTATATTTGTGAGGCAATTGACCAGACCCGGGGATGGTTTTATACCCTGCATGCCATTGCCGCCCTGGTCGATGACAGCGTGGCCTATAAAAACTGCGTCTGTCTGAGTCATATTGTCGATGAGCACGGCAAGAAAATGTCCAAGTCCCAGGGTAACATAGTCAATCCGTATGAGGTTTTCGATGATGTCGGTGTCGATGCGCTGCGCTGGCTGTTTCTGGCGCGTACCGCACCCGACGCACAAAAACGGATTTCGGTGGAAATTGTCAGGGAAGTCGCCGCGACTTTCGTCAACACGATATGGAACACATGGTCATTTTTCATTCTTTACGCAAGACTGGACAAGTTGGACACCCGCCGACAGGTCGCCCTGTCCGACCGGCCACAAATTGACAGATGGGTGCTTGCTCTTGCTCACCAGACTTTGAAAACCGTAACAGAATCACTGGACAAATATGATGCGTTTGGCGCGGGCCAGGCGGTCGAGAGCCTGGTTGATCAGGTCAGCAACTGGTATGTGCGGCGCAATCGTCGTCGATTCTGGAAAAGCGACGATGGCGATGACAAACAGGCCGCCTACCTGACCCTGTATGAATGTCTTGATCTGATTGCGCGGATGATTGCGCCATTCATGCCGTTCTTAAGCGAAGCGCTCTACCATAATCTTGGAAAATACGACTCCGACCACAGGCAAAGCGTACATTTGACTTCATGGCCGAAATACGATGTGGAGTGCCTGGACGATGACCTGGTCAATGAAATGGATGTGGTGCAGACCATTGTCGGTCTCGGCCGTTCTGCCCGTGAAGAAAGCCGGGTTCGTGTGCGCCAACCGCTTGCACAGATGCTGATCAGTTCGACGGATGAATCCGTGCGCTCTGCGCTCAACAGGCACGAGCAACAGATACTGGAAGAGCTGAATATCAAGGCCATTGACTTTATCAACTCTGATGAGGATCTGATCAGCTATACCATCAAACCGAATTTTCCGCGGCTGGGGAAACGCTACGGCAGATTGATGCCTGCAATCAAAGCCGCATTGACTGAGGCGGATGGAAACCGGGTTGCGCGGCAGATTCAGGATGGGACCGTATTTGAACTGGAAATAGAAGGCCGCAGGATTTTATTTGAGCGTGAAGATATTCAGATCCTGACCTCATCTGCGCAAGGATTCGCAGCGTGCTCGGGACAGGGTTATCTGGTTGCGCTCAATACCTCGCTCGACAGCGCATTATTGACAGAAGGCATTGCCCGCGAGCTGGTGCGAACGGTACAGGATACCCGCAAACTGGCGGGACTGGAAATTTCAGACAGGATTACGCTGTGCATTACCGGTACGCCAAGAGTGTGTGCTGCCCTGGGAGAGCACCGTGAATACATTTTGACCGAAACCCTGGCTGTCGAACTGGTGGATTCGCTGGAGGGAGGGTTTACAGTCGAACGGTCGCTTGATGAAGACAACTGGGTCATATCCTTGAGATCCGGCAATAACCTGAACGGAAGTGACCTGCAGGGATAAAACATTTATACTCATATGGACGAAGCCATAAACCAACCAGAAAACGAGTCAGGACTCATGACTGAAACAGCGCGACAATTGGAAATGCTGATGAATTCAACCGGATTTATAGCAGCATTGGATCAGAGCGGCGGCAGCACCCCAAAGGCATTGATGATGTATGGAGTGGATCAGGACCAGTATGACGGGGAAGATGAAATGTATGCGAAGGTCCATGAAATGCGGACCCGGATCATGACCAATGAAAACTTCACCTCAGACAGGATTCTCGGAGCTATCCTGTTCGAAAACACCATGGAGCGGGAAGTGCAAGGCCAGTTGACGTCTCATTATCTTTGGCGGGAGAAACAAATCATTCCAATCCTGAAAGTGGACAAGGGCCTGGCGGATATCGAATCCGGGGCGCAGATGATGAAGCCGATGCCTGACCTCGATGCGTTACTGGACAAGGCGGTGGCAAACGGTTTTTTTGCGACCAAAATGCGGTCTGTGATCAAGACCGACAATGCACAGGGTATCAAGGACGTGGTCGCGCAGCAATTTGAAATCGGCAAACGAATCATTGCCAGGGGACTGGCGCCGATTATCGAGCCCGAAGTCGATATCAACTCACCACAAAAAGCCGAGGCCGAAATTATTTTAAGGGACGAACTGCTGGCAAATCTGGACACCCTGAGTGAAGGGCAGAATGTCATATTCAAACTGACCCTGCCCGAGCAGAGCAATTTCTATCAATCCTGTATGGAACATGACAATGTACTCAAAGTGGCGGCATTGTCTGGTGGATACAGCCGTGAAGAAGCCAATCGCCGACTGAGCGAGAACACAGGAATGATTGCGAGTTTTTCCAGGGCGCTGACCGAAGGGCTGTCGGTCCACCAATCCGATGCCGAATTCAGCGATACCCTGGGAAGTTCTATCGATACTATTGCAGCCGCCTCCCGAACCTGAGAAATCCCCCCGATTTACCCGATTTACCCGGCCAGCCCGTAGGGGCCGGTCCCTGTGCCGGCCCGAACCCCCTTTTATTCCCCGGACAGACAGGTTTTTAACGATGTGGCAATCGACAACATCAATTCGTGCCACATGTCCGGTCCCGGAGCCAACTCTGCACCCACCGGATCAAGTACACCGACCCTGGCCTGGGTACCTTCGATCACTGTCTGGATGATTCTGGATTCAAACTGGGGCTCCCTGAAAACGCATCGAATATCACGTTCCCGGATCAATCGATTCAAGTCCTGGATTTGCCGGATAACGGGTGCATGGTCTGCTGAACGGGAAACCGAGGTCTGCGCATTCAACTGGTGCTCGTTCTCGTAGTATTGCCAGGCGTCATGGAATACGATGTACGGGACTGTTCTGATGGATTCCAGCAATTCTGACATTTGCCCTCTGGTTTGATGGATTCTGGCAATGACCTTATCCCTGTTGCTCTGGTACAGGTCTTTGTTATCACTGTCTATCCGGGAAATCCAGTCGGTAAAGGCGGAAACGATCAAAATGGCATTGTCGGTTGAGAGCCAAACATGAGGATCCAGGGCTGCTTCGTGCTCCTCATCCCCATCCTCTTCGCCTTCGTGCTCCTCATCTCCATCTTCCTCACCTTCGTGTTCCTCATCCCCATCCTCTTCATCTTCCTGTCCATGCCCATGTCCATGCTCACTCCACATACTCTGTTCACGAAGTGGCAGGGTGTGAAGGCTGGCGTCATCCATCAGGGATTTAACCCGATCCTGCCGCTTGATCTGCCCTACGATTTTCGACATGGTCACTTCGAAACCGGGGCCGACCCAGACCAGCAAATCGGCGCCGTATGCAGCTTTGACCGCAGATGGAGACAGCGGTTGGACGTGAGGGGAGTGTCCGGGCAGAATCAGCAATTCAGGAACACCGACTCCTTGCATTACCCCGGAAACAAGGGAATGAACCGGACTCACTGAAACCGCGACTCTGGGCGCCTCCGCAAACAACCCTGTCGACCAGGAAAGCATAATAAAACACAGAACGGGATACAGCAGCCGCTTGCTTGCGAGAGAAGTAACCCTGTGATACAAAGGCAGTTTTATCAATGAGTTCATGGTCAGAAAGCCTATGGGATTAATATTGGCAATGTTATAATATATCATTACCGGAATCAATCACCCGTGCTTCCTTGTACTCTCGCTGAGTCTATGACCAGACCCGATTCTCCTCGCTTTCACAGTTTGAAACATGACCATGATTCATGTATCAAGACTGCGATGGAAAAGGCGCAAGCCATCTGCCTCGAAAACAACACCCGTTTTACGCATCTCAGAAAACGAATCCTTGAATTGATCTGGTCCAGCCATAAACCGGTACTAGCCTATGACCTGCTGGAAACCCTGCGCAACGAAAAAGTGAACGCACAACCTCCTACAGTCTATCGCACACTTGATTTTCTGTTGAAACACAGGCTGATCCATAAAATCCAGTCTCTCAAGGCTTATACAGGATGTGATTTCCCGGATCAAAGGCATATCAGCCAATTCCTGATCTGTGACCAGTGCCACCAGGTTGTGGAACTCGATGACCCCTTGATCAAACAGGTGATCTCCCGTCAGGCCAGGAAGGCTGGATTGGAAATTATCCATCAAACGGTCGAAATCCTGGGCCTTTGCCCGAATTGTCAAACCAACCCGCCACAAGGCGGGCCTGTCAATGCAATCCGGAACACTCGTTGATCTGCGGAATGTCTCGTTGTTTCGTGGAAACGGAACAATTCTTGACGACATCACTCTATCTGTCAGGAGAAATGAAATTGTGACCCTGATCGGTCCCAACGGAGCGGGAAAGAGCAGTCTGGTGAAAATTGCCCTCGGTCTCATTCAACCCGATCGGGGTTCCGTCATTTCAAATCCTGAAATTCGTGTTGGTTATGTGCCCCAATCAGTCAATCTTGACCGTAGTGTGCCTGTCAACGTTACACGGTTTCTCCAGCTTTCAGGCATCCGGGAAAAGCGCCAGCTCGAACAGGCGCTTGAACTGGTCGGTGGTGAGCAACTGGGGAAAAAACCCCTGCAGGACATTTCAGGCGGAGAATTGAGACGCGCCCTGCTGGCAAGAGCCATATTGAAATCACCCGATTTACTGATTCTTGACGAACCCACCGCCGGTGTCGATGTCAGTGGACAAACAAGCCTCTATACCCTGATTCAATCCATACGGGATAAAACCCATTGTGGTGTTCTCCTGGTTTCCCATAATCTACGCATTGTGATGGCCGCCACCGATACAGTAGTCTGTCTGAATCGCCATATCTGTTGTTCCGGTACGTCGGAAGACGTGCGGAAAAACCCGGAGTTCGTCTACTTGTTTGGCCAGGAGAATGCCGCGACACTGGGTATTTATCGCCACTCGCATGATCACGAACATAATTTGCAGGGAGACATTTGTCCCCCTGCCCAGGTCGGTCAAACCAACGGCGACAATAAAGCCTGACAATGGATGAGTTTATCGTCAGGTCACTGATTGGCGGTCTTGGGGTCGCTGTAATATGCGGGCCACTGGGTTGTCTGATGGTATGGCAACGCATGGTCTATTTCGGCGCCGCCCTGTCCCATGGCGCGCTGCTGGGTGTCGTGCTGGGGTTGCTACTGGCTCTCAATCTCTATTTTTCCATCCTGGCAGTATGTACCGCACTGTCATTTTTGCTGTTATACATGGACCGGTTCAAGGATCTGACGACAGATACTACCCTGGGAATCCTGGCGCATGCGACACTGGCCCTCGGCATTGCCGTTCTCAGTCTGATACCTGCAGTACGAATGGATCTGATGGCTTATCTTTTCGGCGATATTCTTTCTGTCAGCTGGCGGGACGTTTTCTGGATTTATGGAGGCGGGGCCATGGTCATCGGCTTGCTCGGAACAATCTGGCGGTCGTTGCTTTCCCTGATCATACAGCCGGACCTGGCATTGATCGATGGTGTCAGGGAAAAGAGAGTCCGACTGATATTTCTGGTTGTGCTCAGCTTTGTAGTCGCGGTCTCGATGCAGGTTGTCGGTGTCCTGCTGATCGTGTCGATGCTCATAATTCCGGCGGCGTGCGCCAGAAGGTTCTCGAACTCCCCGGAACAGATGGCCTGCCTGGCAAGCGTGTTTGGCTGCCTCTCGGTTGTCCTTGGACTCGGTGCGTCCCTGCTGCTCAACAGTTCGGCGGGACCATCCATCGTGGTTGCGGCAACCATCCTGTTTGTGCTGTCGATGCTGACCGGGAAATTGCGAGTCAGTTAGTGGCAACATCGCTGTATCCAGCCCGTTCAAAAGCCAGTTCCATGCAGCCCGTCACGCCAACCCCTGACCGCTTCAATCCCTGTCCGTTGTGGCGCCGGCTGCTGGCCATTATTTACGACACGATTTTATTGTGTTGCATTGTGTTTATTGCATGGCAGCCTGTTCCGTTGATTCCGGATTCGCTGAACCCGGTACTGGGGAGAGCTATTCGACTGGGTTATCTGCTTGCAATCTGTTTCCTGTTCTTCGGCTGGTTCTGGCGCCATGGCGGACAGACTCTGGGTATGCGCGCATGGAGGATAAAATTAACGCCGATGGTTACCGATCAATCCCCGGATGAATCTCAGGCAGTGACCTGGAAAACAGCATGGCTGCGTTTTATTGCCGCGTCATTCTCCTGGATGATGGTCGGCACAGGGTTTCTCTGGTCGATCTATCATCCCGAAAAACTCGCCTGGCATGATCTATTTTCCCGCAGCCGTTTGATTGTCACTCCCGATAAACGATGATCTGGCGCGCATGACGCCAAGTACCGCAATCGAAACTGCGGCGAGCAGCAATACCGGCATGACTCCATAATTCATATTCTGCCAGCCGAAATGATGGTGCAGATATCCGGAAATCAGGGCAGTGGATGCGACCCCACTGAACACAAGAAAGTCATTTACCCCTTGAACCAGGCCTTTCTCCGACGGCCGATATACCTCAGTGACCAGGGTGGTGCCGCCGATAAAGAGAAAATTCCAGCCGATACCAAGAGAAATCAGGCTGACCATAAAATGAGAATAACCATCACCTTTCAGGCTCAGGGCTGTACATAGAAACAGCATCAGCACGCCTGCAGCCATCACCGGGAGGACGCCGAATCGATGGATCAGGTGGCCGGTGAAGAATGAAGGCGCAAACATACCGACGATATGCCATTGAATGACCGTTGCAGTCTGATCGAAACTGAAATCACGGTGATCCATTGCCAGCGGTGTCGAGGTCATCAACAGGTTCATTGTTCCATAGGCAATCATGGCGCAGAACGCTGCAACGATGAATGTGGGCAGCAACAGAATACGAATCAGTGGCCTCGCTTTTTCCCTGACTTCAATTATGTCCGGCGCCGGTATTTTCAGAAATACCAGACAGATCAGGACACCAAGTCCTAGAACTGCAAAGGAGCCATAAGAGAGGGCAAACAAGGCATCAGGCAGAATGTCCCTGGTATACTTCGCTATCGACGGGCCCAGAAAAGCGGCTGCCAGCCCCCCCACCAGTACCCATGAGATCGCCCTGCTTTTATAGGATTCCGTTGCTACCTCGACTGCAGCGTATCGGTAAAACTGCGCGGTTGACATCGCCACTCCCTGAAAGACCGCAGACAGACAGAACAACTCGAAGTTTCCCAGATAAATTGCCATTGCCGCCAGCAGGCCACCGATAATGATACTCAGGCCACCCGCAGCAAAGCCAGCCCGCCTGCCGTATCTTTGCATCATCAGCGAGATCGGGATCATCACTACCATGATGGTAAGGAAGTTTATTCCAAGCGGTAGTGTGGCCAGATTCCTGGTAGGAGCTATCGAGAGGCCGACCAGCGCTGAAGTCGTCATGTTCAGGGATGACGTGGCCATGACCAGGGCCAGGCAGACAAACAACAGAATAATATTCTTGTTCATGATTCGAGAATACCATATCGGATTCCCCGGAATGCCCTGAAAAATCCGGACTTGCCGGTTTACCTTGCTTTCCTTGACAACAGAAGTTAAAAGGGTTCTTTTTCTGAGGTAATGCCATTGGATTTTGCAGAACAGTTTGTGAAGCTCGTCCAGATCATATTTGTAGATCTGGTGCTGGCGGGTGATAACGCGATCATTATCGGGCTTGTTGCCGCAAAATTCAGCAAGGACTATCGCCGGAAAGTGATTCTGTATGGCGTGGGGGTTGCGGTCATCCTCAGAATCGTTTTCGCCCTGGTCACGGTTCAGTTACTGGCTATAAAAGGATTGCTGCTGGTCGGGGGTCTGCTGCTGCTTTGGATCTGCTGGAAATTATGGCAGGACCTGCGGCATCCTCACGAGCCGCCATCGATTCCTGAAGGGATGATTGATACTCCGACCGCCGGTGAACAAAACCCGCCGTTGCGCTCGGCCATTTTCCAGATTGTAGTAGCCGATGTTTCCATGTCGCTCGACAATGTCCTCGCCGTCGCGGCGGTTGCGGATGGTCATACCAAGATATTGGTTTTCGGTCTGGCGCTTTCAGTCGTGTTCATGACCGTGGCCGCGGCCCTGATTGCAGATATCCTGCAAAAACACCGCTGGATCGGCTACCTGGGACTGTTTATCATCCTCTATGTCGCGTTGCGAATGAGTTTCGATGGTTACATCCAGATTTTTGGCCCTGTAGCGTAGGGGCAGGTCTCCGGGAGGGCATACGCCTGTCCGGTGCGGGCGCCAATCATCAATCTTCGCACTGATCGAGAATTTCGCTGATCAGTTTCGGTCCCCGATATATAAATCCGGTATAAAGCTGGACCAGGCTGGCGCCCGCATCCAATTTTTCCTGTGCCGACTCCGCATTGTGAATCCCGCCCACCCCGATAATCGGGATTTCCCCCTGCAGGTTATTGTACAACGAGGAAATGATTCCGGTTGACAGGGTTTGCAGAGGCATACCACTCAAGCCTCCCGTTTCGCTTGCAAGGGGATGCGATTCAATCTGTTCTCTGGAAACCGTCGTATTGGTTGCGCAAACCCCGTCAATCTGATGTTTTCTCAATAGTGCGGCAATGGCATCGACCCCGGATTCGGTCACATCCGGGGATATTTTCAGCACCAAAGGAATTCCTTTACCGGAACTGTCCGATAATTGCTGGCGTGTGTGATTCAGGCTGTGCAGCAGCGTGTCCAGCATTACATCGTGCTGAAGGTCTCTCAGGTTTTGTGTGTTCGGCGAAGAAATATTGATGGCCACATAATCCGCGTAAGCATGGACCTGGTGCAATCCCTGGATATAATCATTGACCGCGTCACTGATCGGGGTGGCGGCGTTTTTGCCAATATTGATACCCTTGACAATGGCTGGATCCGCTTTTTTGATGTTGTGAATAAACCGGTCAAGCCCTGAGCTGTTGAACCCCAGTCGATTGATCATTGCACAATGTTCGGGCAATCGAAACATCCTTGGCTTCGGCTTGCCTGGCTGTGGCAAGGGCGTCACCGTACCGAGTTCAATCCATCCGAACCCCAGTCTGATGCAGTGCGCTACAGGCGACAGCGTCCTTGTCAAGACCCGCAGCCAGACCCACCGGGTTGGGAAATTCGATGCCCATGACTTCTATCGGACGGCGCCGGGTCTTGAGCTGTCTTCCAGACCCCATCATTGCGGCTGTCATGCTGGACAGAATCTTCGATCTCGATGCAAAGGCAAGTCCCGTCATGGCCAGGTGGTGGCTGGTTTCGGCCTCGAATCTGAAAAGAATCGATCTTGCCAGTGAATACATCAGGTCAGCGTCGGTTCTCGATCAGACAGTGAATGTTTCTGCGGGATTGAGCAGGCGCCATTTCCCGCGCTGAAGATTACCCAGCCGGATTCGACCTATTCTGACCCGGATCAAACTGGAAACCCTGAGATCAACCAGTTCACACATACGGCGGATCTGCCTTTTCCTGCCTTCGGTCAGGATGATGCCAAGTTCAAGATCGTGGCGTTGCGTTACAATCGCAGGCTTCAATGCCCTGCCATCCAGGGACAGGCCGTGACTGAGCAGTTTCAATTTAGCGCCGGTAATATTTCCCTCTATCCGCGCATGATATTCTTTTTCTATTGTACTGTCCGGAGCAATCAGGCAGCGGGCGATCCGACCATCCTGGGTAAATACGATCAGCCCTGTGGAGTCGATATCCAATCTGCCGGCAGGCGCCAGTCCATGCCGGTCCGGCGCCCGGCATCCCGGTATATGAGCATTATTTCCGGTGATCAACCTGACGGCGGAAGGATACCCTTTTTCAGGCAGCCCCGACACATACCCCGGTGGTTTGTTAAGCAACACCGTGACTTGCCCTGACTGTGCCAGGATCGCCTGCCGATCCAGGGAAACGATCTGATCAGGCCGGATCCTGATGCCCAGCGTAGAGACAATCCGGCCATCGACCCGAACCTGCCCCTGTTCAATAAAACGGTCTGCTTCACGCCTTGAGCACAGCCCTCGCTGTGCCATTACTTTCGATAGTCGAATCGGATCAGTCAAGGTCTCGACAAATTTTTCGAGCAGCCTCGGCAGCCAGGCCGATGTAATTTTGCGGTGTCAACTCGAGCAGGGATTGTTTCGCGTCTGCTGGAATATCCAGATCATGGATGAATTGATGCAGCGATGCCCGGGTAATGCCCTGGTTGCCCCGGGTAAGCCGCTTCAGCTTTTCATAGGGTTCAGCGACACCGTAACGGCGCATCACGGTCTGAATCGGCTCAGCCAGGATCTCCCAGCTTTGATCAAGGTCGTTGTCCAGTGCGGTCTGATTCAAATCGAGTTTTTCCAGGCCTTTCAGGGTCGATTCTATCGCAATCAGCGTGTAGCCCGCCCCGACTCCAAGGTTGCGTAGTACGGTCGAATCGGTCAGATCCCGTTGCCACCGGCTGACCGGCAGGGTTGAAGCCAGGTGACCGAGTACCGCATTGGCCAACCCAAGATTTCCTTCTGAATTTTCAAAGTCAATCGGGTTCACCTTGTGCGGCATCGTGCTTGAGCCGACTTCGTTTTCTATGACTTTCTGCCTGAAGTATCCGAGGGCGACATAGCCCCAGATATCCCTGTCAAGATCGAGAATAATGGTATTGATCCTGGCCTGGATGTGGCAGAACTCTGCAATGTAATCATGGGGTTCAATCTGCGTGGTGTACTCCTGCCAGGTCAGGCCAAGACCGCTGACAAAGTCTTTTGAAATTGCCGGCCAGTCTGCCTCAGGATACGCGGACAAGTGAGCATTGAAGTTACCCACTCCGCCATTCAGCTTGCCGTAGAACCTTTGCATCGAAAGCTGGTTCCTGTATCGAAGCAGCCGGTCAACCACATTCGCAAATTCCTTGCCAACCGTGGTCGGGCTGGCCGGTTGACCGTGGGTTCGGGCCAGCATAGGCTGGTCGGCATGGCGTTGCGCCATTCGTTTCAGGCAATCGATCAGCCTGTCGAGCGCTGGAATCAGTACCTGGTCGCGCGCGCCCTGCAGCATCAGGCCATGCGCCAGATTGTTTATATCCTCGGAGGTGCAGGCAAAATGAATGAATTCACTGACTTTTTCGATCTCGGGACTACCCTTGATTATTTCCTTCAGAAAATATTCCACCGCCTTGACATCGTGATTGGTGGTGCGCTCGATTTGCTTGACACGCATCGCGTGCTCCAGGTCGAAGTTTTCAATAATCGATTGCAGGGTAGCAACGCTGCTCGCGGAAAACCCCGGCACTTCAGGGAGCGCATGCTGATTGGAAAGGTGCAGCAACCATTTTACTTCGACCTCCACCCTGGCGCGGATCAGTCCGAATTCGCTGAAGTGAATACGCAAGGGATCAGTTTTGGCGTGATAACGACCGTCCAGCGGTGATATTGCGGACAGGGCATTCAGATCCAGCGCCCGGTCTGTTGGAGAATTTATTGAAGAGGGGGTCAAGAGCCTGGAAAATTTAATGAATCAGAAACCTGATTTGTTGGCAGCCACGGCGGATAACCGGTCACTACGGGCTGCAAAGACGCGATTATCTTCACGTTCTCCTTCCTTCATGTACTGGGCTGCCCTGATAATGCCGCCGCCGATACAAACATCATCCTGGTAGAACACAATCGACTGACCGGGTGTGACCGCCCATTGCGGCTGGTCGAATTCGACCCGCGTGCAGGTGGTCCCTGGCACACAAATAACACACTGCCGGTCATCCTGTCGATAGCGGATTTTGGCGCTGCACACAAGCGGCAAGGCAGGTGGAGAACCTGTCACCCAGTGCAGTTGTTCGACAAGCACCGCTTTTTGAGTCAGCGCCTGGTGATTGCGACCCTGCACAACAGTAACGACGTTGCGATTGACGTCCTTATCGACCACATACCAGGGTTCGCCCTCTCCGCCAATTCCAAGCCCATGGCGTTGTCCGACAGTATAGAAACATGCCCCCCTGTGACGACCAACAACATCGCCTTCCAGTGTTTCTATCGGTCCTGGACGGGAGGGCAGATACCGCCCAAGAAAATCCGCAAATCGACGTTCGCCAATAAAACAGATTCCGGTGCTGTCTTTCTTGTCATGGACAGGCAGTCCCAGTTTTCTCGCCATCTCCCTGACAGCCCGCTTGTGCATCTCACCGATCGGGAAATTCGCATGACGCAATGCCTGCTGATCAAGCGTATGCAAAAAATAGCTCTGATCCTTTTCCGCATCGCGGCCTTTTCTGAGCAACCAGACATTATCCTGTTTTATCAGGCGGGCGTAATGGCCGGTAGCGATAAAATCCGCACCCAGATGCATCGCCCATTGAAGAAACTCCTTGAATTTGATTTCCTTGTTGCAAACGATATCCGGATTCGGGGTCCGTCCATTTCGATATTCATCCAGGAAGATCTGAAACACTCGATTCCAGTATTCATGGGAAAAATTGACGGTTTTCAGTTCGATTCCCAGCGTTTCACACACGGCCTGTGCATCTGCCAGATCCTCTGTGGCCGCACAATACTCCTGATCATCATCCTCTTCCCAGTTTTTCATGAAAAGACCGGTAACCTGATGACCGTCCTCAAGCAACTTCGCGGCGGCCACTGAAGAGTCAACGCCACCTGACATGCCGACGATCACATTGCCCACAGCTACATCCTGCCCTGAAAATTTGTCTTACTGTTGGCGCCCTGACAACCGAGACCGCAACGATCTTTCTTCACCGCCAGGCCGTCCTGTTCCACATCCGGATTTTCATCTCCGTTTCTTCGCGAGTTGTCCACCACCGCAGTCAGTGGAGAAATTTTATTCCAGTCCGGACTGTTTTGAATTACCGGCAGAAAGCCGTTTGGTTGAAACCAGGAATCCACCACATACTGGTTTCCGGAATCGATTTCCCTGATTTGTCCTGCCCAGTGTTGATCCAGGAGGGCCTTGCGGTAAGCCTGCTTGACGACGGTATGGTGTCGTAACAATCCTTTTTGCTCCATAAGGCGCAGGTAGGTGGTGGTATTCACCGCTTCATCAATGCAATCCAGCTGACCCGGAAACAGGTCAGTAAGGTCCTCCTGTCCGACCGGCAGATTAAAAGCAAGATCCTTGTGGGTCGGAGTATAGCGTCCTATCAGGACTTCCATCCATCCTATGGCTTGTTTTATCTGCTGGCGTTCCTGTTCGGGAGTTTCTGCCCCCGGACTGAACCAGCCTTCGACTTCCCGCCACTCGACCACAGGCAAATCGACCACGGCGCTGTTCTTGCAGCCAAAATCATAGCAAACCGGAATCGCATTGAGAACAACATGGGCCGGGGCTTCAATGCCCTGATTTTTACCTGCCATCGCCGGGGCGGCCAGAGCCAGCACAAAAATCACTGATATGAGTCTCATCACTGGTTCTCAGATTGCGCTATCCATGCGTCAGGCAATACGATGCCATCACCAAACAGATACGCTTCCATCTGGCTGGCAAGATACTTTTTATGCCCGGCATCCAGCGGATTGAGTTTGTATTCATTGATCAGTATGGTTTGTTGCCTCAGCCAGTCCTGCCAGGCTTCCTTCGATATCTGATCGAATATTTTCTGACCCAACTCTCCAGGCCAGGGCGGACGGATCAGCCCTTCGGCTTCCTTTTTAAGTTTTGTGCATGTCACCTGCCGTGTCATGAAATTAACTCTCCATTGGTACGTATCTTAATGATTACAAATTGAACAGGATCGCATCCCGTGGCATGATTGTTGTTCATTTAACAGGATCTGACAACCCAAAGTCTGAACACGAAGATAATGGCTTGATGAAAACAACAGTGTACCGCACAACAGCCAGAATTTCACGGACTCCGGCGCGCCGGCTAAGGAGCGGTCAATTTGTCGGCTGACCACTGTTCCAGGAAGCCGGTTTACCGATGGAAATGAGCCTGAATCTGCTACTGGCGGCAGTCGGACTACTACTGATATCGCTTGTTGTCTGCAAAGTTGCCGGGGGGCGCCGCAAGACCGAACTGAATGCGGTTCAAGACAGGCTGCGCGAGACTGAACTGAAGCTTCAAGTCGCAGAAATGCGCTCCGAAGAGCAACTCAGGTATTACCAGGAACTCAATCAGGAGATCGCGCAGTCCCGCGAACAACTGCAAAAGGACTTTGAAGTGTTGTCGAACAGGGTGTTCGAAGAAACCCGGAAAAAGTTTGACCGGGAAAGCAAGCGAACACTTGATTCCAGCCTCGAACCGCTGAAACAGGAGATCGAATTCTTCCGCAAACGGGTCAATGAAACCCATCAGGAAGACCTGAAAGACCGCAACCGTCTGCAGGGCCAGATCATCGAGTTGCAGAAGCAGGCCCGGCAAATTGGTCAGGATGCGGTACAGCTTGCCACTGCACTCAAGGGCGAAAGCAAGTCTCAGGGAAACTGGGGTGAGATGGTGCTGGAACGGCTGCTGGAAGAATCCGGTCTTGAAAAAGGCAGGGAGTATGAAACCCAGGCCAGCTATCGTGACGAAGCCGGCAGGCTCAAACAGCCCGACGTGGTTATCCACCTGCCTGACAACAAGGATATCGTGGTAGACTCGAAGGTATCCCTCAAAGCCTGGGATGCTTTTTACAATGCCGACACGGAAGCAGCGCAGTCACAGGCGCTGAAAGACCACATGGTATCGATCAAATCGCATGTCACCAGCCTTGCCGCAAAATCCTACCAGAGTCTCGATAACGTTCACAGCCTGGATTTTGTCTTTATGTTCATACCGATAGAGCCCGCCTGGATGCTTGCCCTGCAAAAAGAACCGGAACTGTTCCAGCAGGCCTGGAACAAGGGAATAGTGATGGTATCGACTACCACACTGATGCCAACACTTCGAACCGTCGCGAACATCTGGCGCAATGAAAAACAAAACCGCTATGCGCAACAGATCGCTGACAGCGCCGGAGGTCTGTATGACCAGTTTGCACTGCTTGTCGAATCGCTGGATGACCTCGGCAAAAGAATCAATGCCGTACAGAAAAGCTATGACGGGGCGCGTGACCGGTTGCATACCGGTTCCAGAGGCAGTATCGTAAGTCGCATCGACAAGCTCAGCAAGCTTGGCGCCAGGTCCAGAAAACAGCTGCCCGATTCGGTCAGGCAGTTGCTGGATGAGTGAATAGGCAATAATTTTAGAATCATGTCAGGTTCTGGTATAATCTGGCGTTTTTTAAGTCCGGGTAAAAGTCAATTCTGGAATTCATGGGTTGAACAGGGTGCCAGGACAAATCAAACAATTTACCCTAATTCAGAGGTTTGAACATGACTGGCGACCATGTGGATAACAAGCGGCGACGCTTGTTGACTATCGCAACCGCAGGTGTGGGCCTGGCGGGCACAGCAGGATTAGCGGTGCCGTTTGCCGGCAGTATGGCGCCGAGCGAAAGGGCGAAAGCAGCGGGCGCTCCGGTAGAGGTGGATATCAGCAAAATTGAATCCGGTCAGCAGATCACGGTTGAATGGCGTGGAAAGCCTGTCTGGATAATCAAGCGCTCACCCGAGATTCTGAGCCTGTTGCTGAGCGTGAACGACCGTCTGGCTGACCCGGATTCCGACCGGGATCAACAACCGGAATATGCACGAAATCCGAATCGGTCGATCAAGGACGATATTCTTGTTCTGGTCGGAATCTGCACTCATCTGGGATGTTCACCAAAATATCAGCCTGAAATTGGCGTGGTCACATTTGATGATGATTGGAAAGGCGGCTTTTTCTGCGCCTGCCATGGTTCCAAATTCGATCTGGCGGGCCGGGTTTTCAGTGGTGTGCCTGCACCGACCAATCTGGTGGTGCCTCCCTATCAATATCTGTCCGATGATCTGTTGTTGATCGGCGAAGACGGAGAGGTCGCATGATGAAATTCATGAACTGGCTGGATGATCGATTCCCGGCAACCAGGGTGATGAAAGAGCACCTGACCGAATACTACGCACCAAAGAATTTCAATTTCTGGTATTTCTTCGGCAGCCTGGCTTTGATGGTGCTGGTCCTGCAGATCGTGACGGGAGTGTTACTGGCGATGAACTACAAGCCTGATGCCAGACTGGCCTTTGATTCTGTCGAATACATCATGCGCGACGTGTGGGGTGGCTGGTTTGTGCGCTACATGCATTCCACGGGTTCGTCGATGTTCTTTATCGTAATCTATCTGCATATGTTTCGCGGACTGCTGTACGGCTCTTATCGAAGCCCCAGGGAACTGATCTGGATTTTCGGTATGGTCATTTATCTCGCCATGATGGCTACCGCATTTTTCGGCTATTTGCTGCCGTGGGGTCAGATGTCTTTCTGGGGCGCCCAGGTCATCGTGAATCTGTTCGAGACCCTGCCCATAGTCGGCGGTGCGTTGTCGGAGTGGATTCGTGGCGATTACGTGATTTCAGATATCACCCTGAATCGTTTCTATGCGTTTCATTATCTGATTCCGTTCATTCTGGTCGGGTTGGTGTTTCTGCATCTCGTTGCATTACATAAAGTCGGGTCAAACAACCCGGATGGCATAGAGATCAAGAAAGGCCCGAAAGGTAACAAGTGGGACAAGGATGCGCCCGCTGACGGCATTCCCTTTCACCCTTACTACACAGTCAAGGATATTCTGGGTACGGTCGTATTCATGGCATTATTCTTCGCCGTTGTGTTTTTCTTTCCGGAAATGGGCGGATATTTCATTGAGCAACCCAATTATGAACCGGCCAATCCACTGAAAACCCCTGAGCATATTGCACCGGTGTGGTATTTCACGCCTTACTACGCGATCCTGCGGGCGGTACCCAGTTTTGCGGGTACCCAGGTCTGGGGGGTGCTGGTAATGTTTGCTTCCGTTGGCGTTTTCTTCTTCCTGCCTTGGCTGGATAAAAGTCCAGTCAAGTCCATACGATACAAAGGTTGGACAACAAAGTTTTCATTGGCGCTTTTTGTGACTGCCTTTCTTGTTCTGGGATGGTTGGGAACAAAGGCGCCGACCACTGACCTGACCATAATGGCCCAGTTTTTCACATTGACCTATTTCGCGTATTTCCTGTTGTACCCGAGTTTCAGCGCTGCCGGCCAGGGGCTGACAATAATTGGAAAACTTCTGTTCCTGACAACTGTAGTCATGTTGATTGGCACGATCTTCTACTGGTGGTTTGGCTGGAGTTCAGGACCGGAAACAAGCCTGAAACTGATCTACACAATTCTGTCCGTTGCTATACTTTTCATACTGGGTATCCGACCGGCTTTCATAAGCCCGGAAAAAGTCAAACCTGTTCCAGAGAGGGTTAGCTGATGAAAAAACTGATTCTGATTCTGGCTTTGTCGATCAGTTCGCCTGCAGGATTTGCAGCCAGTGGCGAAGGTAACATTCTGGACAGTGTCGAGGTGTCATTAAGGGACAAGGTCTCGTTACAAAACGGAGCCAAACTGTTTGTGAACTACTGCATGTCCTGCCACAGCGCGAAGTATATGCGCTATAACCGGATGGCTGCGGACCTGGAGATTCCTGAAGATCTGGTTGAGTCTCAAATGATTTTCACAGGTGGCAAGATTGCCGACAGCATGACCACGACCATGACCGCAAAACAGGGCGCGGAATGGTTTGGCGTTGCACCCCCGGATTTATCCCTGATCGGCAAGCTGAGAGACCCGGACTGGCTTTTCACATACCTTCGTACTTTTTACACCGATGAATCCACTGTCAGCGGCTGGAATAACCTGGTATTTCCGAATGTTGCCATGCCCCATGCGTTGTTCGAATTGCAGGGGATACAGCATGCCAGCAAAACTATCGAGACCGACAGTCATGGCAATCAACATGAAGTGATTGATCTGGAACTGGTTAGTCCGGGGAAAATGAGTGTCGAAGAGTACGATCACGCAATGCGTGATCTGACCAATTTCCTGTATTACATGGCAGAACCTGTCCGCATGGTTCGAATCGGGTATGGTATATGGGTTATGCTGTTTCTGGCTGGGCTGGGTATACTTGCATTTATGTTGAAAAGGGAATACTGGCGGGATGTGCACTAGATCGCACCAACTATGCTGAATTCATGATAAGTACGGGTTTGTATGTAGACCGGCACCCTGCAATGACATTGCTGTCGAGTCAATTTGACGTCTTCAGCCATTGTTGCCGCATCGTTCTGGTCGAAAAGGACATCGACTGTGCGGTCGAGTATATTTCTTCGGATGATCACCCCGATAAACTGGGGCAGCACAATCCTTATGGAGAAACGCCTACCCTGGTCGATCGCGATGTCGCGCTCTACGGTATGGGAGTCATCGTCGAGTACCTCGACGAACGATTTCCCCATCCTCCCCTGATGCCGGTCGACCCCATTATGCGGGCTAAAACCCGACTTATGGTCTGGCGCCTGACGCGTGACTGGTTGAAACCGATTTATGCCCTGGGTGAAACCTCCGCCCTTGAACCCCCTGCTGCCCTGAAAAGAGGTTTGTACGATGGTCTGATTTCGCTATCTCCAATTTTTGCTGACAAACCCTTTTTTCTGGGCTCAGACTACACTTTGATCGACGCTTATTTTGCGCCCCTGCTATGGCGCATTCCCGCTCTGGGTGTGACCTTGCCGAAACAGGCCGCACCACTGATCGAGTATGGAGAATCGCTTTTCGAACGACCTGCATTCCAGGAAAGCCTCAGCGACTACGAATCGAATTTGCGCAAGGTTACCTGAATCAACCCTGATGGGAACTTCAGATAAAAGTAAAAGCGGCGGTTCGGATAATCGCAGGTCAGTTCTGCCCGGTTCCACCAAGCCCTATCTGATTCGTGCGATTTACGAGTGGACGATTGACAACGGACTGACACCGCAGATTCGGGTGAACACCGGAATTGAAGATGTTGTCGTACCATTGGATTATATCAAGGACGATCAAATCGTATTGAATATTCATCCACAATCGGTGAAGGAACTTGAGCTTGGTAATGAGTTCCTGATTTGTTCGGCCCGTTTTTCCGGAAAGCCATTTGAGGTTTGTGTGCCTGTATTTGCAGTGATGGCAATCTATGCCAGGGAAAATGGTGTGGGAATCGTATTCGAGGATAATGACACGGTCCCGCCCGGGGGCGGCAATCGTGGTTTGAAAAAACACCCGGTCCATGAGGGTAAGTCAGATGGAAAACCGGACCCTTCCTCTCATTTGAGACTGGTCAAGTAAAATACCCGTCTCTTTCCCGGGATTCCTGTTTGTTCACGAATGATTTATTAGGAAATGATCAAATGAAACAGTTCAGAGGCACAACAATTCTATCTGTCAGAACCAGTAATCAGGTAGTAATCGGCGGTGACGGCCAGGTTTCGATCGGCAACACAATGATGAAAAGCAATGCGTGCAAGGTACGGCGCCTGTATAACAAACAGGTGCTTGCAGGGTTTGCGGGTGGAACTGCGGATGCATTTACCCTGTTCGAACGCTTTGAAGGAAAACTTGAAAAGCATCAGGGTCAACTGGTTCGTGCTGCGGTAGAGTTGGCCAAGGACTGGCGAACTGACCGTATGTTGCGAAGACTGGAAGCCTTGTTGGCAGTAGCGAACAGTGAAGCATCGCTTATAATTTCTGGAAATGGAGATGTCATTGAACCTGAGAAGGGAGTAATGGCGATCGGATCCGGTGGAGATTTCGCCAAGGCGGCGGCACTCGCATTGATCGAAAATTCGAATTTGTCCGCCACGGAGATCGTTGAGAAAAGCCTTGGAATTGCGGGGCGGATCTGTATATATACCAATGACTGCTTGACGATTGAAACCCTCGATTTTTAATTAAGTTCGACCACAGAATCCGCCATGACTGAAATGACACCCAGAGAAATTGTCGAAGAGCTGGACAAGCATATCATTGCTCAAAATGCTGCAAAGCGTTCGGTAGCGATTGCACTGCGAAACCGCTGGAGAAGAATGCAGGTCAATCCAGAGCTGCGTGGAGAAATCACACCCAAGAATATCCTGATGATCGGACCCACCGGGGTGGGTAAAACCGAAATCGCCAGACGACTGGCCAAACTGGCCAACGCGCCATTCATAAAAGTCGAAGCAACCAAATTCACTGAAGTGGGGTATGTCGGCAGAGAGGTTGATTCGATTATCCGGGATCTGATGGATATGTCCCTGAAAATGACCCGGGAACTGGCAATGGAAAAAGTCCAGACCAAGTCCGAGGACATTGCCGAGGAAATTGTTCTGGATACGCTGTTACCCCCTGCCCGCGGAGAACCGGTTAATGACGACAGCGCCGCCCGCCAGAAATTCAGAAAGTTGCTTCGAGAGGGAAAGCTGAATGACAAGGAAATAGAAATCGAAATCAGCAAGTCCTCCATTGGCGTGGAAATCATGGCGCCCCCGGGAATGGAAGAAATGACCCATCAACTACAGGGGCTGTTCCAGAACATGGGGGGACAGAAAAAAACCACCCGGAAAGTATCCGTAGCGGAAGCGTTAAGACTGCTGACCGAAGAAGAAGTGGGAAAACTGATCAACGAAGAAGAGGTCCGGGTACAGGCACTGGACAAGGTCGAGCAGAATGGAATCGTTTTCCTGGATGAGATCGATAAAATTGTTAACCGCTCCAGTACAACACAAGGTGGCGTGGACGCCTCCAGGGAAGGCGTTCAGCGTGACCTGCTGCCCTTGGTCGAAGGCTCGACTGTATCGACAAAATACGGAATGGTAAAAACAGACCACATTCTGTTTATTGCATCCGGTGCGTTTCAACTGACCAAGCCATCGGACCTCATTCCTGAATTACAGGGTCGACTTCCGATTCGTGTCGAATTGAAAGCACTGAACAGTGATGATTTTGTTCGAATACTGACTGAACCTGATGCCTCATTGACAGAACAATACCAGGCGTTAATGGAAACCGAGGGTCTGCAACTCGAGTTCACTGAACGGGGTATTCAGCGAATTGCCGAGATCGCCTGGCAAGTGAACGAACAAACCGAAAATATCGGCGCCCGCAGACTGCATACCGTGATGGAGCGCTTGCTGGAAACCGTCTCATTCGAAGCTGCCGACAGATCCGGTCAAACAGTCTGTATCGATGTTGATTATGTTGAGCGACATCTGCAAGACCTTGCAGACGACCAGGATCTGTCACGGTATATACTTTGATGTGAACATAATTGCCGGTATAGTCAAAATATTTTTACTTTGCCTGTTGGTTCTTGCGGGGTTAGCCTGTAGCGTCCTGTCGGTTTTTCTGACATACGGGTTTTACCAGAAAATCGCACGGATCTGGCATAAGGGAGTCGTCCGGGCAGTCGGTGTTCAATGTGAATTCAGTGGGGCCGTACCTGTTTCAGGGGTATTGGTGGTATCCAACCATGTTTCCTGGCTGGATATTTCGGTGGTCGGGTCAAAACTGCCGGTTGTATTCCTGGCAAAAGGTGAAATAGAAGACTGGCCGGTATTGGGATTCATTATAAAAACAGGGGGAACACTGTTCATCGACAGGGGCAAGGGAGCAAAGGATGCGAACGCCAGGCTTTCAGAGTCACTATCAAAAAACCAGTCGGTCCTGATCTTTCCTGAAGGCACAACCACAGACGGATACTCCGTCAATCGGTTTTATCCACGTCTGATGCAGTCCGCGATAGACAGCAATGCCTGCGTGCAGCCGGTCGCTCTGCGCTATTCGGACAAGGATGGTAATTTATTTCCCGGAATCAGTTTTGGGAGAGACCTGACGTTTTTGCAGAGTGTATGGCGGACTGTCTGTCTGGGCAGGATACAGGTTCGAGTCATGGTTTTTGAATTGCTGGTCCCGAGCGATTCCCGGGACCGGATAGCAAAGGAAGCGGAGTTGAAAGTCAGGACATGGGTTGAAGGGGAATCGGGTTAAGGGTGTGGAAATATGAGTCATTCTGCGGAACTTTCAATATTATTAGCACTCTATTCAATAGAGTGCTAAAATAGATAACCAAAACCTGATTACACAGATCAATGACCCAAAGTTTACCCATTCCGATGCAACTTTCTGCCAGTGGAAGTCTGGTTGCCTATTTGCGGGCGGTCAACGCAGCTCCAATTCTGACGGCAGAACAAGAGTACGACCTGGCAGTTCGTTATCGTGATGACGGTGACCTGGAAGCCGCACGCGAACTGGTATTGTCTCATCTTCGACATGTGGTCAAGGTGGCACGGGGTTTTATGGGCTACGGCCTGCCGCTACCAGACCTGATTCAGGAAGGAAGCATCGGGTTGATGAAAGCCGTCAAACGTTTTGACCCGAACCAGGAGGTTCGACTTGTTTCATATGCGGTGCATTGGATACGGGCGGAAATATACGATTATGTGCTTCGCAACTGGCGCATGGTCAAGGTTGCCACCACCAAGGCACAGCGCAAGCTGTTCTTCAACCTGAGAAAGTCCCGTTCCAAGTGGGGATGGATGGATGATGCAGACGTGACCAGTCTTGCAGATAATCTCGATGTCGACACCAGTACCGTCCGGGAAATGGAATCGAGATTAAGTGGTACGGATGTCGCATTTGATGCTAACGCAGACCAGGATGATGATGGGGCCTTTCTGGCGCCTTCCCAGTTTCTCGGAGACTGTCGTTATGACCCCGAGGTTGTATTTGGAGACAGCGAATACAGGCAACAACAGAATCAACAACTCGGTGCTGCTCTTGAAGGACTGGATGAGCGCAGCAAGGACATCGTTACCCGGCGATGGTTGAGTGATGACAAAACCACCCTGCATGATCTTGCAGATGAGTACGGAGTATCGGCGGAAAGAATCCGTCAGATAGAAAAACGGGCCATGGAAACCATGAAAAACGCGATTTCCGTGGGTTGATCCTGATTAACCGTGTCCGAGCGTAGCCTTTAGCGCCGCTCGTGCGGGGCATGTATTATCGACTGTATGCTTAAGTTCCGCGATGCCGCACGGGGAAACGAGTGCTTTAAGTCCCGCCAGTCCAATACTTTTTTGATTCCTGGGTAGATCTTGCTCTGCCACGACAAAGAAAAGCCATTGGCCAGGGTCACGGTGACCGGCAGAATCGTCTCGTCTCTCGTCATGCCATGCAAAAACATAAATGTCCGCAGGCCGCCCTGGAGAATCCATCCATCGGCTCCCATCTTCTGTCCAGTAGCCAGTACGGGGCGCGATGTCGAAGCGGGGGTCGCGACGCGGTGCAACTTTCTCACGGTCCCATGATTGCCTCGCCGCGGACTGCTTGACCTCAAGCCGGGCTCCAGATGTGTGCTGACAGTCCCATGCAGCCCAATCCCAGCCACGCTCCCAGGTAAGCCACCAGTCGGGTTCAAGCGTAAAAGTGATCAAACACTCGATATATTCGGCTCTATAAATGTTGTTCATGACAGGCTTATCGTGCCGACGCGTGAGCGTGGTCTGAATACGCCGATGCAAAGATGCATTCCGATAGCTACTGTCCACCTCATATTTCATTTCTCACTGCTCCTTGAGTTTTCTTCCCGCACACCGTCATCCGCATGGTCCCCATGTCCTGAACAATCCATGTATATTGCCGAGGCACCCGGCAAAAGGAATTTCATGACATTTTTGCTATGAAAAGTGACGGCTTCAAGCTGCATTGATCCTGGAGGCGGCCATGCAGTGCAAACATCCGTGGCTTTTTACGGAACTTGAAAAGGCGATATAAGAAGTACCGGGACGCATTTTCCTGTGAGAACGCAAGTTCGTTTCTCGTGATGAAAAATGGCGTGTTTTTTCCGTATTTTGTCGTCTTCACTTCAATGAAACGGTCATATCCGTTCTCCTCATAGGAACGTATGTCGAAACCGGCCGAGGGCCCCTGTGTTTCAGAGACACGCTCAATGTGGTCAGCCAGCGACTCCCGTCCAGCCCGGATAAGTCTGGCACGTTCGAAATTCATGACGAATTCTTCCCCTGCATTGCCAAGTCTTTGGTTCTGTGCCTCCCTTTCAAGATAGTTCACCCCGGCAGGATTGTAGATAGTTCCGGTTTTTGCATCTGCCGGACCAATTGGTTTTTGTGGCGGTTTATCCATCGCTGCAAGCCAGTCATCGACAGAGGGAATTACGGGGGCGGAATCAGAGTCTGCTTGGAACAGCTTCTGAAGCTCAGGATTTCTCATAAGGTAATCACAAACAGCACCGGGCAAAATTGACCTCTGATAGTTTGATCGCGGCTTGTAGCCATCGATATATGGAATACCCATCTCAATCAGAACAGCGCTGATATTCTGGTGTTTCAATTCGATAGCACTGTGCGACCGGTTGTCAAGCCGTGCCATCAGTGCGCGCCGATGCTCCGCTTTATTAAATACCTGCCCATCAAGTTCAAAACGAAGCATGTCGAAGTAATCCTCTACCGCCGCCTCAACTTCAGATTTTGACCAGATATTGGACATTGATGGTCGTGAAATTCATTCAGACAAAACAACAAGACTTGAAGTGACAGTCGGAAAACCAAAGAACATAGCCATAGTAGTTGTCTAAAAGGAACCGTGATGCTATGGGGCTAACTTAAAAGTTCCCGGTTTACTATTCTTCAGGACTTGAGATTGAAAGTTCCGGGGAAAAAGTAGCGCCATCACCTGAATTGGTTACATCTTCCCTTATTTTTGGAGGTTTTGGCCTCCATGCGGACAAGCGCTGACCAATCTCCCGATAAAATTCAGGAACAATATTTTCGAGTTCGGTAATGAATTTTGAACGCTGTGTAAATCGTGCGCCAATTCGTTTTGCATAAAAGATATGAAAACTCTGTAAATTTTTCCCGTTTGCCTGGACATCTGCTAACCCGGGGTCTTGACTCAATTCCATATGAGAGACCGTAGTCGATTGTGAAGTACGAGACCAATTCAAACGAACGTAAAGATCATTTAATTTGTCTGTCTTCACCTGTCGCAAGAGCCAGTTCGTGCGTGCCTTCGGGGATACTTTATCCTGAGGCGCCTGAAGAGTCATCCCGACGTCTATTGTTCTACGCGGTAAATCCGCGACTATTTCAAGAGGAGCGGGCGCGTCGGGAATGGAAAGAGTGGATCTGAGTGTGTTCTCTTCACATAAAATCTTGATTTGGTCCTTAAAACGCAGGGCCATATCTTTTTTGTGTTTGTATGGAAGTTTCTCAATTACTGGGGTTTCAGTATGGCGTGAAAGAATCAGGGAAAGATCTCTGGTCTCTTGATGCCACGCACTAAGTACAGAGGAGGCTACATCTGACTTCTGTAGAATTTTACCACCTGCTGAGATCAGCTTGTTCAATTCCGCCCATTCAGTCGGCATCATTTCAAACCCTCGGACACCAGTGCTCTCATGACTCAGGAAACGGCGGAACTCTTTAAGAAGATGTTCCTGATGAACGTCTTGAATTTCCGCGTTACTGAGCAAAAGATCAACCGTTGTCAGTACATACATCCAGGACCAGTGATATACGGGTATTTTGGATTTGCTCTTCCGAACTACCTCCACAGGATGATGCTGAGGTGAAGTCGTAAATTGATTTGAAATTGTTATTACACAGTCAATTGCATGATCTTTTGCAATTACGCGGTATCGCTCAATCTGTTCATCCGATAATTCGTTTCTACCGATTTTTGACTCAACCAGTGCTTTCCACTCTTTTGACCCTGTCCGAACAATAAGCAACCCATCGGGACGTTCTGACGGATTTTCTGAACCGCAGTCGAAAACAATTTCCGTAAATGCGTCGAGTTTTGTACGTTTACCGGTACTTTTCCCGATTGAACTTAAAAGTTCTTTCCCGAACTTGTCAACTGCCGAAAAACAAGCAAGAAATATCGAAGTTGCCCTACCCTCCTTTGAAGTTGTGGAGAGTACAGGAAACAATCGGGCAGATTCTCCCTGCACAAGGTATTCGGGCCTTGACAAAGTCATATTTAGTGTGGTGGTAAAAATTTGGACATTGAAATCATTATACTTAAATACGATAACCTGATGTACAAGGGTGTAAAAAATTTGTGTAAATAGATTTGTTAAATGATACCCATAAGGTTACAATTTATGGATGATACGGAGTTTTCAGCATAAAGGTCTTAAACAGTTTTTTAATACAGGCACTACACGAAATATTCAATCTCAACATGTAAAAAAGCTTCGGTTAATTCTTGGCAGGCTGCACGCCTCAACCAAACCACAGGATATGAATTTGCCTGGACTCAGGTTACATCAACTAACTGGAAATCGCGCAAATATCTGGTCAGTCTCGGTAAGTGGTAACTGGCGGATTACCTTTAAATTTGTTGGTGAGCATGCTGAGGCTGTAAATTATGAAGATTACCACTAGGGCTATATTATGTTAATGCACAACCCCCCACACCCCGGCGAAATTATAAAAGAGCTTTGTCTTGACCCTCTTGACCTTACCGTCACATCAGCGGCCGAGGCGTTAGGGGTGAGCAGAAAAACACTGAGTCAAATCGTAAATGGCCACGCAGGCATCAGCCCGGAAATGGCGGTTCGGCTATCCATCGCTTTCAATACCTCAGCAGAAAGCTGGATCAATCAACAAGGCCAATATGACTTATGGCAGGCAGAACAGCGTCGTGAACAATTACAGGTCCAGTCTTTGTTTGCTTGAGCACAAAATGGTTAACAAGTACCATTATCCAAACCCTGCCATCACCGCCGGCTTTCCCGGTGCACCGCCTCCACCAGCGTTTGCACGCGCTCCGGGTTTATAGCGGGGTGAATGCCGTGGCCGAGGTTGAAGATATGTCCTTCGCCTGAGCCAAAATCTTCGAGTACGCGCTTCGCCTCCTGTTCCACTTTGTCATTGGAGGCATACAGTACGGTCGGGTCCATATTGCCCTGCAGGGCAACCGACCCTCCTATCCTTATTCTGGCCTCACCCAGTGAGACCGTCCAGTCCAGTCCGACCGCATCGCATCCGGTTTGTGCGATTTGTTCCAGCCACCCCGACCCGCCCTTGGTAAACAGGGTCATCGGGGTTGTGGAACATGCCGGGTCCGTTTTCAGCGCCGACACGATTTGCGCCATGTAATCCAGCGAGAATTCCTGGTAGTCCGGCGTACTTAACACTCCGCCCCATGTGTCGAACACCATGATAGCCTGCGCCCCCGCCATAACCTGCGCCTTCAGATAGTCAATCGCCGCCGCGGTGATCTTCTGCAGCAACCGGTGCATGGTCGCCGGCTGATCATGCATCATGCCCTTGACCTGCGCGAAATCCCGGCTCGACCCTCCTTCAACCATGTAGGTGGCCAGAGTCCAGGGGCTGCCTCCAAATCCAATCAGCGGCACTTTGCCTTCGAGCTCCCTGCGAGTCATCCGAATGGCTTCCATAACGTAGTCCAGTTGAGTTTCCACCTCCACTTCGGGCAATTTTTCGACCTCGTTCGCCGACCGTAACGGGCGTTCGAATCGGGGACCGACTCCTTCATTCAGTGTCAGACCCAGACCCATGGCATCCGGAATCGTCAGAATGTCGGAGAAAATTATGGCGGCATCCAGGTTGAATCTGTGAATTGGTTGCAGCGTCACTTCACAGGCCAGATCGGGTACCTTGCACAGCGTCAGAAAATCTCCGGCTCGAGCGCGGCTTTGCCGATATTCCGGCAGATAGCGTCCGGCCTGACGCATGATCCATATCGGGGTACAGTCAACCGGCTGACATCGCAATGCCCTCAAAAACCGGTCATTCATTGCTATTCATGGGCATGAAAAGTCGTCGGTCGATGCACATCGTGGCGTGCACAGGACTTATTCCGGCAGGTCACTATGTCCCTGTAAAAATTGATCGACTGCCCGGGCGCAGAGGCGCCCCTCCCGAATCGCCCAGACCACCAATGATTGCCCGCGTCGCATGTCACCCGCTGAAAACACTTTTTCGATGTTGGTCTGATACGCGTCTGCACCGCTTTCCGGCGCCTTGACGTTGCCCCGGTTGTCCCGTTCGATCCCCATCTCCTCAAGCAACCCGGAATAAACAGGATGAAGAAATCCCATTGCCAGTAAAACCAGGTCCGCTTTCAGCAGAAACTCCGAACCCTCGACTTCTCTCATCCCCCACTGCCCGTCTACCCGGTCCCAGGCCACCTTGATGCACTGTATCGATGAAACGCAGCCTATGCCGTCTTCATTGAAATGCTGCGTCTTGACATCCCAGATGCGATTGCATCCTTCTTCCTGGGACGAAGAGGTACGCAGCTTGTGAGGCCAGTTTGGCCAGGTCAAAGCCTTGTTTTCCTTCTCAGGCGGCTCCGACAATATTTCGATTTGAGTGACCGAACTGGCCTTTTGTCTTATTGACGTGCCGATACAGTCCGACCCGGTATCACCCCCGCCAATGACGACTACATGCTTTCCTTCGGCGCTGATAAATTGACTTTCATCAACCGTGTGTCCCTGCACTCTTCGTGTGTTTGACCTCAGAAAATCCATCGCAAAGTGGATACCTTCGTATTCCCTGCCTGCTACTTCGAGGTCACGCGGATGCTCGGCGCCCCCGCTTAAAACGATGGCGTCAAAAGTCTCGAACAGGAATGAAACCGGAATATCGACGCCAACATGAATACCCGAATGAAATTTCACGCCCTCGGTTTTCATTTGCGACATACGACGGTCAATCACCAGTTTGTCCAGCTTGAAATCCGGGATGCCGTAGCGTAACAATCCGCCGCTTCGTTCCTGTTTTTCGTACAGCGAAACCGAATGTCCCGCTCTGGCCAGTTGCTGGGCACATGCCAGCCCGGCAGGGCCGGAACCAATCACGGCTACATATTTACCGGATCTGTGGGTCGGAATCTGCGGTTGTATCCATCCTTCCGCCCAGGCCCGGTCAACGATACTCTGTTCGATGGTTTTTATCGTAACCGGGCGATCTTCAATGTTCAATGTACACGAGGCTTCACAGGGAGCCGGGCAGACCCGTCCGGTAAATTCCGGAAAATTATTGGTCGAATGCAGAACATCACTTGCCCGCTTCCAGTCTCCCCGGTAAACCAGATCATTCCAGTCCGGAATAATATTGTTGACCGGGCACCCGGTCTGACAATACGGGATTCCACAATCCATACATCGTGCACCTTGCTCCCTCAGTGCGTTTTCACCGAGTTCAATGACAAACTCGTTGAAATGGGTAACCCGGCTTTGAATTTCTTCGTATTTTCGTTCCTGGCGCTCGATCTCCATGAACCCGGTCGGCTTACCCATGTCGAGCCTTCCTGTACTCGGGCTGATTGTCCTGTTCAAGTTTCAGCAGTGCGGCCGCATAGTCGTGGGGCATTATCCTGGTAAAGTTCGGAAGACATGCTTTCCAGTCATTCAGGACCTGCCTGGCAATTTCGCTGCCGGTATACTCATAATGATTCTCGATGTATTTTCTCAGCCGCGCCTCATCCGCTTCCAGCGGATTGTCCATATTTTCGTAACGAAGATCCGCATCAACCTGTTCCAGTGATACCAGTTGTTGATTACAGCGCACAGGAAACCGCCCGCCCGGATCCAGCACATAACCGATACCACCCGACATCCCCGCGGCAAAATTTCTGCCTGTATCACCAAGGCAGATCACGACGCCACCGGTCATATATTCACAGCCATGGTCTCCGACTCCTTCGACCACGGCGATGGCGCCCGAGTTACGTACACAGAATCGTTCCCCTGCTACGCCATTGAAATAAGCCTCACCGCAAATCGCACCATACAATACGGTATTGCCGACAATAATATTTTTCCTGCGGTCTCCAATCCCGGAATTTGACGGTGGATAAACGACCAGTTTACCGCCGGACAACCCTTTTCCCACATAGTCATTGGCTTCTCCTTCAAGCGTAATCGTGATGCCATTGGCAAGCCAGGCACCCAGCGACTGCCCCGCCGTGCCTTTTGCATCAATGCAGATAGTATCTGCCGGCAATCCGTCATGGCCATATTTTCGTACCACTTCCCCCGACAACATCGAACCGAATGTTCGATTCACATTGGCAATAGCGATATTGGTCTGAACCGCGGCGCCGTTATCGAGCGCTGGTCCTGCACGCCGGATCAATTCCCGGTCAAGCACATTGTCCAGACCATGCTGCTGTACTTCGCAATTGTAAACCGCGACATCCGCACCCACTTCCGGCCTGGTCAGAATCCGGGAATAATCGAGGCCCTGTGTTTTCCAGTGTCTCACCGCTTTCGACACTTTAAGTCTGTCCATTTGCCCGATCATTTCGTTGACTGTGGCAATGCCGAGTTCAGCCATGATTCTCCGAAGCTCTTCTGCAACGAAAAAGAAATAGTTGATAACATGTTCGGCCTGACCTGTGAATTTTTTCCTCAATTCAGGATCCTGGGTCGCAATACCGACCGGACATGTATTCAAATGACATTTTCGCATCATCAGGCAACCCTGTGCGATCAACGGCGCAGTCGCAAAACCAAATTCATCAGCACCAAGCAATGCGGCCACTGCGACATCACGCCCGGTACGCAACCCGCCGTCAACCTGAACCGCAATCCGCCCGCGCAGCCTGTTCAGTACCAGCGTCTGGTGAGTTTCAGCCAGGCCGATTTCCCACGGCGAGCCGGCATGTTTGATTGACGTCAACGGACTTGCGCCGGTGCCGCCCTCATAACCCGAGATGGTGACGTGGTCGGCATGCGCTTTCGATACCCCTGCGGCCACCGTACCTACACCCACCTCCGAGACCAGTTTCACGGATATGCGGCTTTCAGGATTAACGTTCTTCAAATCGAATATCAGTTGCGCCAGATCTTCAATCGAGTAGATATCATGATGCGGTGGCGGCGAAATCAGTCCTACGCCCGGGGTTGAATGACGCACACTGGCGATTTGACGACTCACCTTGTGACCGGGTAATTGTCCTCCTTCGCCCGGCTTTGCGCCCTGGGCCATCTTGATCTGAATGTCATCAGCATTAACCAGATAATCCGCTGTAGCCCCGAACCGCCCGGATGCGACCTGTTTGATTGCAGATCGCTTCGGGTTGCTTGACCCGTCCTTCAATGGCCGATAACGCGCTTCTTCCTCTCCGCCTTCACCGGTATTCGACTTGCCGCCAATTTTATTCATCGCGATGGCAAGCGTTGAATGGGCTTCCTGGGAAATCGACCCGAACGACATGGCGCCTGTGGCAAATCGTTTTACAATCAGTGCGGCCGGTTCCACCTGGTCTATCGGAATGGCGTGTTCCGCCCAGTCAAACTCAAACAGGCCCCGCAGATTGAACAGGGCTCTATCCTGTCGATTTACCAGATCGGAAAACTCCTGCCAGGTTCCGGCATTATTCGCCCGCACAGCATGTTGCAGACGTGATACCGATTCCGGATTCCATACATGGTTTTCCCCGCGTATCCGGAACGCATAATCACCTCCGGCATCAAGCGCATCCCGGTACAGAGGCTGGTCACCATAAGCACGCTGATGCTGGGTGAACATGTCCTTTGCAATTTCGTTCAAGCCGATTCCCTGTACCGGTGAATTTGTGCCTGTAAAGTATTCATCCACAAGCTCTTCTGACAACCCGACCACATCAAAAATCTGCGCGCCGCAATAAGACTGGAAAGTCGAAATGCCCATCTTCGACATAACCTTTTTCAACCCCTTGTCAACTGCCTTGATGTAGCGCGATTGCGCCTCTTCGAAGTTGATTTTCTCCGCAAGATAACCGAGCAGCGAATTGACTGTATCAAATGCAACATAAGGATTAATCGCTTCCGCACCATATCCGGCCAATGTCGCAAAATGATGCACTTCAAGGCAGGCGCCGGTTTCAATCACCAGACCGGACTTGGTTCGTAATCCCTTCCTGATCAGATGATGATGTACCGCAGAGGTCGCCAACAAAGCGGGAATGGCAATATTGTCGGCATCCATCCGTCGGTCAGACAGAATCAGGATATTGAATCCCTTTTGCAGGATTGCCTGCTCAGCCTTGCCGCACAAAACACTGAGCGCTTCGGCCAGTCCATGCATTCCCTCACTGGCCCGATAACAGATCGTCAATGTCTTGGTGCGAAATGCGCCATTGGTATGGTCTTCGATCTGCCGAACCCGTTCAAGCTGATTGTTGGTCAGCACTGGCTGGTCAACGGTCAAACGCATTTCCTGCCCGCCATCGCTTTGACCAAACAGATTCGGACGGGGGCCAATCAGGGAGAACAGCGCCATCACCAGTTCTTCACGGATAGGATCAATCGGAGGATTGGTGACCTGGGCAAAATTCTGCTTGAAGTAATTGGAAATATGCCGAGGCTTGCCAGACATTACCGCGGGCGGTGCATCCATACCCATGGAACCGAGCGCTTCCTCACTACGCTCAATCATCGGCAATAGCAAAAACTTGAGGTCTTCCTGGGTATAACCAAAGGCCTGCTGGGTCTTCAACAGAGTGTCCGGGTCCGGTGACATCGCGCCCACCGCAATACGCAACGAACCCAGTTCGATCTGGGTACGATTCAACCACTCCTGATAATTATGCGATGAAGCCAGTTGCGTCTTGATTTCTTCATCTTCGACGATTCGGCCTTGTTCAAGATCAATCAGAAACATTTTTCCCGGCTGAAGCCGCCATTTCTGTTTGATGTTTTCTTCGGGTATATCCAGCACGCCCATTTCTGACGCCATTACCACCATATTGTCTTTGGTGATCAGATATCGCGCCGGGCGCAGTCCATTCCGATCCAGGGTTGCGCCAATCTGTTTGCCATCGGTGAAGGCAACTGCCGCCGGTCCATCCCACGGCTCCATCAATGCCGCATGATATTCGTAAAAAGCACGTCGGCCCGGGTCCATCAATGAATTGCCCGACCATGCTTCCGGAATCAGCATCATCATCGCATGGGAGAGCGAGTAACCGCCAGCCACAAGCAACTCCAGCGCATTGTCGAATGCCGCTGAATCCGACTGGCCTTCAGGAATAACAGGCCAGATCTTGTCTATATCGTCGCCCAGCACATCCGAGAACAAAGTGCTCCTGCGGGCAGCCATCCAGTTAATATTGCCCCGCAGGGTATTTATCTCGCCGTTGTGAGCGATCATTCGAAACGGATGCGCCAGGTCCCAGGTAGGGAAAGTATTGGTAGAAAAACGCTGATGTACCAGAGCCATGGCGGATTTCATTTCCCTGTCGACCAGATCCGGATAGAATTCCCCGACCTGATGGGACAACAGCATGCCCTTATAATTGATCAACCTCGATGATAGCGTCGTGATATAAAAATCAGACTTTCCCTGCATATCGGACAATCTGATATGGCACTCGATCTGTTTGCGAATGACAAAAAGTTTTCGTTCAAAGTCATCCTGGGTTGCCAGGTCTGCTCCGCGTCCCACCACGACCTGCCAGATTGCAGGTTCGGTGGGCAATACACTCTCGCCAAGATCAGCATTATTGACCGGCACCCTGCGCCAGGCTATAACCGTTTGTCCTTCTTCCAGCACATAGCGCTCTACTATTCCCTTCGCTTCGGCTTGCCCGGTCGGGGAATTGGGCATGAACAACATTCCCACCGCGTAGTGTCCTGCGGCAGGAAGCGTTTGCCTGATCCTGCTGCGAAAAAATTCATCGGGCAGTTGCAGCAGGATGCCGGCCCCATCTCCGGCTTTCGGGTCAGCGCCGACTGCGCCCCTATGGGTCAGATTACGTAATATCTTCAGACCGCTGGTTATGATTTCATGACTCTTTATACCGTCTATGTTGACAACAAAGCCGACCCCGCACGAATCATGTTCATTGGCCGGGTTGTACAAGCCGTGTTTTTCCGGACGTGATCTGTTAAGCGGCTGTTGCATAAAATCCTGAAAATATTACTCGTATACTTGATGGTATTGATTAAAGAGGAGGTGATGATTTTCCTTGATAACCATATGGGAAAACCCACTGTTTATAATAGGACTGAACGAGCTGACCAACACATCGAACCGATCATTTTAACCGTTAATGCGTTATCAATCCAGTGCGAAGTATTCAAGTGTGGTGTCTAGTGCGGCCTTGTCATATCCATCCGTGATGTAAGCCTGACCAATTCCCTTCAACAGTACGAGCCGCAGTTTTCCGTGGCGGACTTTTTTATCGAGCATCATCGACTCCTTCAGCTTCCTGGCTGAAAGACCTCGATCCGGCTGAGTCGGCAATCGTGCCCGATCAAGCAACGATTCCAATCGAGCCAGTTCGTGACCGGAAAACCCCCCCTGTATTTTCGACATGAACCCGGCCATCATCATGCCTAGGGCAATCGCTTCGCCATGAAGCCAGCCTGCGTAATGTGTCGATGTTTCGATAGCGTGGCCGAATGTATGCCCCAGATTCAGCAACGCCCTGATACCGGCTTCCTTTTCATCCTGCTCGACGATTTTTGCCTTGTTGCGGCAGGATTGTTCAATCATGTATTCGAGTGCATCTTCATTCAGATTCATCACCAGATCGATATTGTCCTCCATCCATGTAAAAAACGGTGGATCGTTGATCATCCCGTATTTGATTACTTCCGCAACACCGGAAGAAAACTGCCTCGGTTCCAGGGTGGACAGGGTTGACGCATCGATCAATACCCTTTGCGGCTGGTGGAATGCGCCAATCATGTTCTTTCCTCGCGGATGATTGACTGCTGTTTTGCCGCCAACAGATGAATCGACCTGGGAAAGCAACGTCGTGGGTATCTGAATGAATGGAATACCACGTTGATAACAGGCGGAAACGAATCCGGCAATATCACCGACCACACCTCCTCCCAATGCGATCACAGTGGCCGAGCGATCCAGCGGAACAGAGATCATCCTGTCGAAGATTTCCTGGGCAGTATGTAACGTCTTGACGCTTTCCCCATCCTCAAGGATCATTTTCTCGACCGACTTGCCGGCCAGACTGTTTGTTATTTTCTCCAGATAAAGTGGAGCGACGACTTCGTTGGTAATGATAAAAACCTGCTGGCCGCAAATCCATGGCCGTAACTGTTTACTGTCATCAAGAATTCCGGGGGCAATCAGGATATCGTAACTCCGGTCTTCAAGATCGATACTGACGGTTTTCATGGTTTCTGGTCTGCTGGCGGAATATCGATCAACTGAGCAATCTCACGGGCGGTTCTGTTCGCCGTGTCCGAAGTTACCTCAACGATCAAATCCGCTTGTGCAACGTAAAGTGGTTCGCGTTCTTTCATCAGCTCGGCAATTCTGGATCGGGGGAGTGCGGATTGTAACAGGGGCCGATTCTGGCAATTCCTCAATCTGAACCATAATATTTCCAACGAAGCCCGGAGATAAATCACTTGTCCGTGCTGGCGCATTATTTGCCGATTCGTGTCGCTTAAAATTATCCCGCCACCGGTGGAAATGACGGTTTGGGTCCTGTCGCTGACTTCTTCAAGCAACCGGGTTTCCCGTCTGCGAAACCCGGATTCCCCTTCTATTTCAAAGATGTGGCTGATGGAAACACCGGTTCGTTCTTCGATTAAATGATCTGTATCGATGAAGTCAAGATACAGGAATCTGGCGAGACACTTGCCTACGGTTGTCTTTCCGGACCCTGGCAAGCCAATCAAATAAATATTCTCCATAACGGCTATAATAACCCCTAAAACAGCCCCTTTGAAAGAATTTTCATCCATGACGTTTCGAGTACATGATATCACTTCAATAACTCGCATCAGAGGGTTCTCATACGACAGTCCTGCCTGTGGATATCGTCCGTGTCAGTAAGATTTCTACTAAAAGCAGCTCTCAAGCTCGTCTCCATTGGATTTGTTTTCGCAGTTACCATGGCAACGGGGCTGATTCTTTATGCGACCTCATTGCTGCCTGATCTTCCATCAGTTGAAGAGATTCGGCATATACCCCTGAATATTCCGCTTCGAATTTATAGCTCCGACCAGAAACTGATCGCTGAATACGGCGACGAAAGACGTATTCCTGTTACCCTTGATGAGGCGCCGCCACTTCTGATTGACGCCATACTGGTCACCGAGGACGACCAGTTTTACCACCATACGGGGGTGGACTTCCCGGGTCTTGTCCGTGCTGCGATCAGTAATTTCATGAGCCGAACGCGCGGCCAGGGCGCCAGTACGATTACGATGCAGGTGGCGCGAAATTTTTTCCTTGATCCAGAGAAAACCTATACCCGGAAATTAAAGGAAATCCTTCTGGCATTCAAGATGGAGCGGGCTTTGACCAAGGATGAAATCCTTGAACTGTATCTTAACAAGATTTTCCTCGGCTATCGCTCCTATGGTTTCGCCGCAGCGGCCCAGATCTACTATGGCGTCGGTCTTGAGGATCTCAGCCTGCCGGAAATCTGCATGTTGGCAGGCTTGCCCAAAGCCCCCTCCAGAGACAATCCGATATCCAATCCACAGCGCGCCCTGGAAAGACGCGCCCATGTTTTAACGCGACTGCATGAACTCGGCAGAATCGATAAACTCAGCCTGGAGACCGCAAGCAAAGCGCCGATTACGGCCCAGCGCCATGTCGCTGACGTCGATTTTCAGGCGCCTTATGTTTCGGAAATGGCGAGACAACTCCTGTTCGAGCGGATTGGCGAGGAAATATATCGGTCGGGATTGAACGTCACCGTTACCGTTAACAGCGAATACCAGAAAAAAGCAACCGAGGCACTGAGACAGGGTCTCATCAATTATGATATGCGCCATGGATTCAAAGGCCCTGTCGGCAAGATTGACCTGACTGAGTTGCCTGCTGAATCAGCCGATCAACCAGATGTCATAAACCCTGTACGGAACCTGCCCGACGTACTGGCGCAATACCCATCAAGCAGGGAAATTATACCTGTCGTCGTGACCGGTCTTTCCGACCAGTCCTTTGAGGCAGTCGACAGCCGGGGCAAAATGATCATGGTTGAATGGAAAAACATTCAATGGGCCAGAAAATATATCGGCGCCAACAGCATCGGTCCTGAACTGAATTCTGTCAGTGACATCCTGTCCGCAGGCGATGTCATATATTTGAGGGAGTTGGAAGAAAACAACTGGATGCTTTCTCAAATACCGGAGGTATCCGGTGCACTGGTCAGCCTGGACCCACACACCGGAGCTATTTTATCGCTGACCGGCGGGTTTGATTATTACCTGAGCAAGTTCAATCGCGCCACCCAGGCGGAACGACAGCCAGGGTCGAATATCAAACCGTTCATCTATTCGGCGGCGCTCGATAATGGCTTTACCACTTCCAGTCTGGTGAGCGCCACGCCTATCATCGTCGAAGACGATCTTGAAGGAATATGGCGGCCTCAAAACTATAGCAAGAAGTTTTTCGGCCCTACCCGGTTAAGGAAAGCGCTGAGTCTTTCTCTCAATCTGGTATCTGTTCGCCTGCTTCGCGCAATGGGCCTGGATACGACTATCGAGCATCTCACCAAATTTGGATTTGACCCGGAAAAAATGCCACGGAGTTTCTCTCTCGCCCTGGGCAGTACCAGTGTTACACCGCTCAGCCTGGCATCGAGTTTTGCAGTATTCGCGAATGGAGGATTCAAGGTTACACCCTACCTGATCGAAAAAATCGAGGATGCCGAGGGCAATCCTGTTTCCCTGCCTGATCCGGCTTGTGACGACTGTCCGGCTGAAACCGGGGAAAGCAACCCTGATGAAGTCGAGTTGCCTGCTCAGGATAGCAACCTTGCTGAAGTCGAGCTGCCTGCTCAGGATTCAGACCGGGTGATCTCTCCACAGAATATCTTTCTGACCCGGAGTATCATGAAGCAGGTTATTGCAACCGGTACAGGACGACGGGCACAGTCACTGAACCGTTCTGACCTGGCGGGCAAAACAGGCACCACCAACAATTTTCGCGATGCGTGGTTTTCCGGATTCAGCCCTGATGTGATCACCACGGTTTTCGTTGGTTTTGATGAACCTTCCCATCTTGGAAGACGGGAATCCGGAGCGAGTGCAGCTCTACCGATCTGGATTGATTACATGAGCCGCGTGTTGCCTGATTACCCTGAGAAACCCGAGGTCATACCTGAAAATATAACCACCCGTTTTATCAACAGGGAAACAGCAAAAACCACCTCACCGGATGATCCTGAGGGTTTTCTGGAGTATTATCTTGTCGGCACAGAACCCGGTGTCGCGATTGGTCAGGAGGGCGCAGACCAGGGCGCCAGTGGCAGCGAACCGGCTGGCGAATCGCTGTTTTGAATCGTAGCAGGCTCAGGCGTTTGAGCCGGACGCCATCTGTGACTGCTGATAATTTTCAAGACCGACACGGTTGATCAGTCCCAACTGGATTTCCAGCCAATCAATATGCTCTTCCTCGGATTCCAGGATGGATTCGAACAGCTCCCGGGAAACATAATCCCCGGCTTTTTCACACTCCAGGATGGCATCCTTGAGATCCGGATGTGCTTTCATCTCCATGCTCAAATCACATTCGAGAATCTCCCGGGTATCCTGACCGATCATGAGTTTTCCCAGGTCCTGCAGATTCGGGAGACCTTCCAGAAAGAGGATCCGTTCGATCAGGCTGTCAGCGTGTTTCATTTCATCCACGGACTCATGGTATTCATGCTCGCCCAACGCAGTCAGTCCCCAATCCTTCAGCATCCGTGCATGGAGAAAATACTGGTTAATAGCAGTCAATTCGTTTTTCAGAACATTGTTCAGGTGCCTGATTACTGTTTTATTTCCTTGCATTTTCGGTTTCTCTGTGGTGGGCGACGGAAAATCAACTGCTACCGCCATCTTCATTTGAATGTTCTGCGAGGATAACAGGGTCGAAAATAATTTTCAAGTGCTTGAATTATAAGGTAAATAATAATGATTCTGATTCTTGTTCAATAAAATCGGACACTCAAAAATACGTCTTCCTTCCTGTTCCCGACAGGGCCGGTCATCCAATTCATATTTGGCATGTGGAACAATTCTCATTTATACTTCGATTCGCATTTATTAAACCGCAGGAACATGTACGTCTGCATCTGCAATTCCATCAGCCACCGCGAAATCGAAGATGCCGTGAAGCGCGGCGATGTCTCATCAGCGGCGTGTCTGCGCAAGCGCCTGGGAGTCGGTACAGAATGCGGACTCTGCCTGGAATTTGCAGAAGAATTTCTCTCCGGTGCGCTGGCGCAGAATCTGCCTTGCGATGCAATGGCACAGCAGTATGAATCCTCGACAAAAATCGGTATCAATGCAGCCGTGCCAAACCGGGAACTTCCGGCTGCAAGCAGACACGTTGAAATTACTTGAGAGAATCCCTGGCACAGGATAATGCCAGTTCGTTCTGGTTCCAGAGTCCGGACCTGCGAACCTTCTCTCGATTGCAACGATAACCAAGCAACTAACCCGCTTGTTGCGCACAGATTCTATTATACGCGCAACAAATGACCTTGTTGCGCGTGCAGACTCCACAAATCACTCCGTCGCTTTTTTCTGACTTTCCCCGTATTTGTCCAGTTGTTCCGGGGTGGCTTTTTGCTGATAAGCGGTCTTGTATTCACCGTACGGCATGCCGTAGATGATTTCCCGCGCCTGATCGTAGTCGAGTTCAATGCCAGTATCCCGTGCGGCGCCCATATACCATTTCGAAAAACAGTTACGGCAAAAATAAGCAAGATTCATCAGGTCGATATTCTGCACCTCCGGATTTCTGCGCAAGTGATCGATCAATTTTCTGAAGACAGCGGCTTCAATTTCAGTTCTCTGGGGATCATTTATTTCCGGTAATTCAGTCATGGTTCATTCTCTCTCAATTATGATTGCGCCCTGGCGGCTGCATTCAGTTTTATCAGGTTGGAGGCATAGCGTGTCTGGACGAGATCAACCAGCACCACGATCGTAATGACAAAGTAGAAAGTGGCTTTACTCATGGGTTCAATGGGGTGGCCAAATATTTTCAAGTGCGACAGATGACCACCTTCAGTCAACAGCATAATGCCTACAATGAACAGGATAAACAAACCGACCACTTCGTACATTCTGTTTCTTTCGAGAAATGAAGCTACTTCATCGGATAGCCAGATCATTAACAGTCCGCCAATGACAATAGCCAATGCCATTACCCAGAATACATTGGTGAGCGCCATTGCACTCAGGATTGAATCGAAAGAAAACACCAGATTCATGATGACGATCAATACCAGTTGCCTGGCAAAGGAACTTGCAGCACCACCCCCTTTGTCCAGGTCGCCCATGATCAACATGTGCATGATCTCCTTGATTGCAGTATAGATGATAAATATGCCGCCGAACAAAACGATTATCGCGTGCAAGTTGAAGTCAGCCGAAAATACCGTGCCAAATGATGGCGTAAACAATGACTCCTGAAATAATTCGACGACCTTGAGTATCACGAAAAGAAGGACAATCCTGAGCACAACAGCCAGGCCGATTCCCCATTTGCGAAGCGTTGCCTGTCGGGAAACTTCGACCCGTTTCGATTCGAGTGAGATATACAACAGGTTATCGAATCCGAGCACTGCCTGTAACAGTATCAGCATCAGCAAGGTGAACAGGTTGTCTAAACTTGGAATTTCCATAGCGATTTCAGAATGATCGTTTTGTGTCGGCAGATTTTACACGCAACCACTCAATCAAACATCCAATCGATTTGATATACTCCAACTGTTGCCATAGCCTATCAAACATGCCCACTCCGGAACCCGAGATTAATCCTGTCAATCACGCACGCTCTGTTATCGAGATCGAAGCCGCTGCGGTGTTTGCCCTGCTTGATCGTCTTGACGGCGAATTCGACAAGGCATGCGACATGATACTGCAATGCGAAGGGCGGGTTGTCGTCATCGGAATGGGTAAATCGGGTCACATCGGCGGCAAGATTGCATCTACACTGGCGAGTACCGGAACGCCTGCTTTTTTCCTGCATCCGGGGGAAGCCGGTCATGGTGATCTGGGTATGCTGACAACCAACGATCTGGTTATCACAATCTCCAATTCAGGTGAAACCATGGAGGTGGTTTCGATCATCCCGATCGTCAAGCGACTCGGAATCAAAATGATAGCGATGAGCGGGAATCGGGACTCGACACTGGCACATCAATCCGACGCCATTCTGGATGTCGGCGTGGACAAGGAAGCGTGCCCGCACAATCTTGCGCCTACCGCGAGCACAACAGCAACCCTGGTTATGGGCGATGCACTGGCGGTAGTGGTGCAGAGGCTGCGCGGATTTTCTGTCCAGGACTTTGCCCGAACCCATCCCGGCGGGATACTGGGCAAGCGTTTGTTGTTGTATGCCAGTGATCTGATGCATAGTGGAAATGAACTTCCCCTGGTCCGGGAGCAGACGACCATGGACAGGCTGTTACTCGAGATGTCCTCGAAATCCTTGGGGATGGTAGGTGTAGTTGATCAGAACAACAAATTGCTGGGCATGTTCACCGATGGAGATTTGCGGCGTGCGCTGGAAAAAGAAGTCAGTGTATACCAGAGTAAAGCGAGTGACTTGATGACCAGGGATCCATTTACCATCAGCCCCGATACATTGGCGGAAGAAATTGTCAAGATCATGAGGGATTTTGCGCAACATGGACCCCACGCGATCAATTGTCTTTTCGTGGTAGATGAAGATCATCACGTTTTGGGGGCGTTAAACACTCATGATCTGCTTCGCAGCGGTGTGATATAACCGATGAAACTGCTCAGGGACAACCTGATGTTGGCCGTATTCCTGATCATTTTCTCCTTGTTGTCTGTCTGGCTTCAGTTCGATATTCTGGAAAATCCGGATAGTACGAAAAACCAACCCAGGGTGAGTGGCCCGGATTATTACATCGAAAACCTGGCTTCGACTGCAATCGGTGAAAACGGAAAGAAGTATCGGATAATTGCAGACAGGCTGGTGCATTATCCCGTGGGAGACCGCTCGCTACTGGATAATCCTCAAGTCATGCAATATGATGCAGATCAGACCCTGAGCCATACCAATGCCGAAACCGGGTGGCTATATGACAATCAATCTACTGTTTTACTGATCGGGAATGTCCGTGTTGTACAAAGCTGGGAAGGGATTCCACGCAGTGTGGCTACGTCAGAAAAAATGACGATTCATTTAAAAAACAAACTGTAAAGGAGGTTGAACCAGAATGCTCAACAAGTCTATTGCCGTAATTTTGTTGTATCTGCTGATTCAAACAGCTTATGCGCTGGACAGTGACGCAGACCAGCCTGCCATCCTGGATGCTGATGACATGGAAATGGATTTCACCAAAGGTACACGGATATATCGGGGCAACGTGATGTTCACCCAAGGCAGCATACGCATGAATTGTGATAAACTGATTACTTACCTGGATGATGAACAAGCATTGGAACAGGCGATTTGTACTGGTGATCCTGCACGCTTCAAGCAGCAACCTGAAGAACATAGTGAAGATGTGAAGGCCTCGGCATTGAAAATTACACTTCAAAAGACGAATGACCTGGTGATACTGAATGACAGCGCGAAGATGGAACAGGAAGGTTCAATCGTTACAGGGAAAACAATCACCTACAATCTGATTACAAAAATAATCAAAGCGACAGGTAGTCAGAGCATACAATCCGATAGCGGCAGCGAACCGGATAACAGTTCCAGGGTCAGGATGGTTATCCAGCCAAAGACGAAGGAAAGCGAGTGAAATCTACGCAAGCGGCTTCAGGAGATGATTGAAGTACAGTTTGTCACTCCATGAGAAGACTGGCTACCAGAGGACTGGTAAAGAAATACAGGCATGTAGCTGTTGTCAATGGCGTTGATCTCACTGTCTTGGACCACGAAGTGGTCGGATTGCTGGGCGCAAATGGAGCCGGCAAGACAACCAGCTTTAATATGGTGATCGGACTGGTTCAATGCGATGAGGGAGTGGTCAGTCTGGATAATGAAGATATCACCCACCTGCCCATGCACGAACGCGCACGAAAAGGGATCGGCTATTTACCCCAGGAGCACTCGGTATTCAGGAAGTTGACCACTGAACAGAATCTGCTGGCGGTACTCGAAATCGCAGGAAAATACAGCAAGGAAGAGCAACACCAGATCAGCGAGGGACTTCTCGAAGAATTCGGAATTCTGGAGCTCAGGAACAAGCAGACAATTCAATTGTCAGGCGGCGAACAACGGCGAGTGGAAATCGCTCGGGCACTTGCTCTTGAGCCCATGTTCATTCTGCTCGATGAACCCTTTTCCGGGATCGACCCGATCGCGGTTCAGGATGTCCAGCACATCATCAAAATGCTCAAGCAAAAGGGTATCGGTGTGTTAATCACGGATCATAATGTGCGTGAGACCCTCGGAATCTGTGACCGGGCATACCTGTTACACCGTGGGCAGGTGCTGATTTCCGGATCGCCGAAAACCATCATGGCCGATGAAAAGGCAAGGGACGTCTATCTTGGTCATAACTTCAGAATGTGATCCCGGAAATGGAACACGTCTGCATTCCTTGTCTTTTTACTGTAAACTGGAAATATGTACCACACAAAACAGTTAACAATCCGTGATTCCGGCAAACCCGAATCCATGTCAACTGCGATATCGAGGTGAGCAAGTTGCCGGGATCAAATAATCAACACTCAAAATTGGAGCAATATTTATGCAAATATCTATAAGTGGCCAACACCTTGAAATAACCGATTCCCTGTATAATCACGTATCAGAAAAAGTAGAAAAGATAGCCCGGCATTTTGACTCTGTTACCAAGACAAGTGTGGTACTGCATGTTGAGAAAACCCGGCATATTGCAGAAGCCATTGTGAATACAAAAGGTGCGAAGATTCACGCTTCAAGCACTGGAAATGACATGTATTCGGCGATTGATTCACTGGCCAATAAACTTGACAGACAGGTCATTAAGCACAAGGAAAAACTGGTTGACCACCATAGAAACACCGAATCCATCAAATATATTCCCGGATGACTGACTCAGTAAATGAGGCGGCTCATTGTAACGGTGAACCACTCACTGCCCCCGGCGTAAACTTGAAAGATTTCCTGAATTGCGATCTGATCATTACAGACATGGAGGTCACCAGCAAAAAGCGATTGCTTGAGCAGTTTGCCGAATTGATTGCCAATACCAGTGATGACGATGATGAAAACCGGCTAAGTCTCGACCTGATTTTTGACACTTTATATACTCGCGAGCGCCTCGGATGCACCGCGCTCGGAAATGGGATTGCATTGCCCCATGGCCGGATCGAAGGACTTTCTCAACCAGTGATTTCAATCGCCAGACTCAAACAGCCGGTCGACTATGATGCACCGGATGGTCTGCCCGTCTGGCTCGCGGTCTGTTTGCTGGTTCCGGAAAATGCGCATGACGTTCATCTGAACCTGCTTGCCTTGCTTGCGGAGAAGTTCAATGATGAACAATTTACAGACGATGTCAAGAAAACCCGAACCGCGGAAGCGCTCTATCACATTTTCGTTTCCGACTGGAGTTGCCAGTGAATATGCAACTTCATAATGAAGGGGGATTTTATTAAAGCCTGCAACAGGATCATCGAATTTGACCCCGGAACGTAAGGAGTGATGACCAGACCCGATACTGACATTATCATAATCAGCGGCTTATCCGGATCCGGTAAGAGTGTCGCATTGCAGTCACTGGAAGATATCGGGTATTTTTGTATCGACAACCTGCCTGCACCTCTGTTGCATCAGTTTATTAACGATTTTCCTGAGCAGGCCATTAACACCGATGGCATCGGATTTTCAGGCGCTGCGGTGAGTATAGATTCCCGTAACAAGAGTTATTTGCTGGAGCTTAATACTCATTTGTCGACACTGGAGGAACATGGTATCCGCTATCGGATATTGTTTCTCGAAGCTGAAGAGCAACGACTTGTTCGTCGATATAGCGGAACCCGAAGAAAACATCCGCTCACCGATGCCCGTACGCCGTTGATTGAAGGCATGCGTCTGGAGCGCACATTGACCCGCCCCCTGCACGACAGGGCTGATCATGTCATCAATACCACTGATATGACCCCCCATGAGTTGCGCGGCCTGATCCGTGATTTTGCAGGTGGTGGATTGTCTCCTACACCATTGTTTCTTATTGAATCATTTGGTTTTAAGCATGGAACTCCCCGGGAGGCGGATTTTGTGTTTGATGTCAGATGCCTGCCCAACCCGTATTGGGAAGAATCCCTTAAATCGCTTAACGGGTTGGACAAGGCTGTTCAGGATTTTATGGGAAGCAAACAGATTGTGAATGATATGACGACAGAAATTTTCCGGTTTCTTGGAAAGTGGCTACCGGGATTCGCCAGCGAAAACCGAAGTTATATTACCGTTGCCATAGGTTGTACCGGTGGGCAGCATCGCTCGGTTTTTATCAGCGAACAGTTGATGCGGCTTTTTTCGGGAGAGGGTATAGATGTACAGATTCGACATCGGGACATCACAAAATGATAGTGCACAGACAGATCGAAGTAATCAACAAGCTCGGATTGCACGCCCGCGCCGCAGCCAGATTGGTCAAGCTGTGTTCAGACTATGAAAGTGTGATAAACCTCCACCATGGCCAAAAATCCGTGGACGCCAAAAGTATCATGGGTGTACTGATGCTTGCTGCAACCCAGGGTTCGTCACTTGAACTGGTGGTTGAGGGAGAAGATGCTGAGGCTGCCAGCGACGAAATTGTCTCACTGTTCAACAATTGTTTCGATGAAGGGGAGTAGGGGGCAGGAAAAATCGTGTTAGCGCTATATGGAAACGGAGTCGGAACCGGCATTGCCATTGGCGTCGCCAGGGTTATACGACAATCCGACCAGGAAGTCCCTCACTACGACATAGATCCTGAAAACCTCGAACAGGAAATCGACCGTCTCAAACTGGCGATTAAAAGTGCAGCCCAGAGACTTGCAGCCATAGATGCCCAATTGCCCGATGAAGGAGCATCTGAAATTCGCGGCATACTGGGCGCACACCTTCTGATGCTTGATGATCCGATGCTCAATCAGGAGCCTGTTTCAATCATCCGCGAGCAGGGCATCAATGCTGAAGCCGCACTGCAGCAGCACGCCAATGATCTCGAAGAGATATTCAGTGAGATTGATGACCCTTATTTAAGCAGCAAGTCAGTCGATGTGGCCCAGGTTATCAACCGCATTCAAGGTGCGTTGATGGATGAACAGGGCGACCGGGGCATCTGGCCCGAAGTAGAAAGTACTGAAGGAGAATTTGATTCGGAAATTATTGTAGCCAATGATCTGACTCCCGCAGACACCATAGAGCTGAACAAACATAGTGTCAGGGCATTCATCACCAATCTCGGCAGCCCTATTTCACACACCGCGATCCTGGCGAGAAGTCTGAAAATCCCTGCCATCGTCGGGCTGCATGGCGGGATTCGCTTCTTGCGTACCGGAGACCTGCTGATAATAGATGGCAAGCGGGGTGTGGTCCTTGCCAATCCCGATGAAGCCACGCTGGAAGCCTATCGCATAAGGAAGGAGAAAATTCTTCGCCGTTTCCAGGAACTGGAAGCCCTGGTGGATGAATCCGCCTCCTCCCTGGATGGAATCGATGTGGCATTGAACTCCAATATTGAGCTACCCGAGGAGATTCTGGAAAGCGAGTCACTGAATGCTGCGGGGGTCGGCTTGTATCGAACCGAGTTCCTGTATATGAATCGTGCCGTGATTCCGGACGAGGAAGAACTATACGGGAAATACAGTCAAATCCTGAACCAAACCTCTCGCCCGGTCACATTTCGAACACTGGATATTGGCGGGGACAAGCAGATTGATGGGATCAGTGCCAACAATTTAATCACCAATCCTGCTTTGGGGCGTCGTGCGATCCGATTATGTCTGCACGATCTGGCCTTGTTCAAACCGCAGTTACGGGCAATTTACCGGGCAGCGATCCACGGCCGGGTCAGATTGCTGGTGCCAATGCTATCCAATTTCGAAGAACTCGATCAATTATTTATTTTATTGCATGAGGTACGTGAAGAACTTCGTTTCCAGGGTTATGATTTTGATCCTGACGTACCGATTGGCGGCATGATCGAAGTGCCGGCAGCAGCGATTTCAGCCGACCTGTTCGCAGACAAGCTCGATTTTCTGGCCATAGGCACCAACGATCTGATTCAATACACGTTGGCGATTGATCGGGTTGATGATGAAGTGAACTATCTTTATGACCCGTTGCATCCTTCAATCCTGAGATTGATCAAAATCACTATCGATGCAGGAATTGCAGCCCGTATTCCGGTTTCCATGTGTGGTGAAATGGCGGGAAATGTGCGTTATACCCGCATACTTCTCGGTATGGGGTTACGGGATTTCAGCATGGATTTGTCGGCTATCCTCGAGGTTAAACGTCAGGTTCGACTGACTGATACTTCCAAAATCCAACCCATGGTAGAACGACTGCTGAAAACCACCGATCAAATGCAGGTTAAACGGTTAGTTGATGAAATCAATGCCTAGAGGAGCCTGTAGTCTAACCAGTCGGTTCAGGTTGCTTCCTGATTAAATCGGTAGCCTACACCATAAACCGATTCAATCCAGTCAACCGCCGGTTCCAGCATGATCAGTTTCTTGCGGAGATTCTTGATATGACTATCAATGGTTCTGTCTGAGACAATGCGGTAATCGTTATATGCTGCATCCAATAGCTGGCTCCTCGAAAACACATGGCCCGATTGCGAAGCCAGAGTCTGAAGCAGCCTGAATTCCACAGGCGTCAAGTCGAGCCTGGTTCCATTCAGCGTTGCGCAGAATCTGTTTTTATCAATCCTGAGTTTTGATTCTCCATTTGCGGCTGTATCTATCAATGATCCCGACCGGGGGCGACGCAATACGGCTTTAACCCGGGCTACGACCTCTCGCGGGCTGAAAGGCTTGCAGATATAGTCATCCGCTCCAAGTTCCAGGCCAAGAATTCGATCAATTTCCTCTACTCGGGCGGTAACCATAATAATCGGGATATCGCTCTTTTGTCGAATCTGTCGGCATACGGTCAAACCATCAATGACGGGTAACATGATATCCAGTATCACCAGATCAGTGGAATGCCCGCCCAGCCAGGCTTCGACTTCATCCCCTGCGTAGATACAATCGGTATCATATCCGTTATTTTGTAAATAATCGGACATTAAGGAAGCCAGTTTTATTTCGTCCTCAACAATAAGTATGCGGCGCCTCGGTCTGTTCATACTTACATCAGGACTTTGAAATTCGGGGTAATCGAATTGAGATCATCAGGCCACCGAACAAGGAGTGCGAGGCCGAAATTTCGCCTTGATGGCCCTGAACAATTCGCTGGCAGATCGACAATCCAATCCCGGCGCCACCAGAAGTGCGGTTTCGGGATGGTTCAACGCGAAACAAGCGGTCAAAGATTTTCGGTAAGGCGTCATCCGGCACCCCAGGAGCGCTGTCATTGAAATCAATCACAATCCAGTCTTTAACCAGAGTGGTCCTGACCTCCAGTTGCCCTCCCGGGGCTGTGTAGCGAAGCGAATTTTCAAGTACGTTGGTAAACAACTGTACCATCCGATCCCAGTCGACTTCGACAAGATGAGCGGTATCGGATTCATTCAAAAAAGTCGTCCTGATCTTCTTTTCATCAAATCGCCCCTGAAAAAGCTCAAGGGTATCGGTCAGGCAGGGAATGATATCAATAATCTGCAAATCATAATGTAACTGATCTTCATCAGCCCTGGACAGTTCGTACAGATCATCGACCATCGTGCTTAAGCGCAGCACTTCAGCATGCAACGAATCACCCGCCCCATCAGACCACTGTCGGACGCCATCCTGCAGGGCTTCGATTTCACCACGAAGTATGGTTAACGGTGTCCGCAACTCGTGGGCAATATCCATCACCCATTGTCGGCGCAAATGCTCGTTTCTGGAGAGAGTATCGGCCAGGCGATTAAAATCCCTGACCAGTTCGCCAAGCTCATCTTTCCGGCTGGTGGATAATTGAACGTCAAGGTCACCGCCAGCCAGCCGGCGGGTGGCCTGAGCCAAGTCTTTAATGGGCGACAAAAACTGCCGGGCGAGCAACACGGAAACAATACCGGCGACAACAAGTGAAAGTAACGCGATGACATAAAAAGAGTGGATTTGCCGTTTTACAAATTTGAGTTCAAGTTGCTTTTCCAATCTTCGTAAAGGCGCCAGATGCAATATCCCGACAGGCACGCCATTCAATTTGATGGTGTGGGAGGTACTGTCAATCGGAATATCCGGTAGACCTGCAATATGATTCTTATCAGGATCGGTCAAGCCCAGACGAGGGCTGATATCCAAAAGCTGGTCGTGGTCGTTCCATTTTCTGCGATTGCGAGAATTATTTGAATGATGCTTCTGGTCGATCCAGCGGGACTGCGGATATCTGGATGACCGGATAAGCTCCTGCCAGGCTTGTTCGTTGTTTTCAAGAAAACCCCAACTCCCATGCAGCCTGTATCTTTCCTTCAGCTGCTCGGCAACCTGATGGGTCTGGCGAAATTCCGCCCGGTTGACGTAACCCAGAAATCCCCTGTGAAAACTGAACCGAATCATCAACACCATGATCGCAACCACGATTAATATCGTGACGCTTAGTGCGAAGAATAATTTCGGAGTGATTTTCAGATTCACGAGCAGTTCTGGTACCGCAACAAGAGACCCGGGAGACCCGGATTGAATCTGACCTGAAAGGGGAATGCAATTATATTTGGAGTGAGGTCTTCAATCTCCACAATTACTCCACACTTGATCCATGAAAAATGCCGATTTGCCGGATATATTGCCCGCACCAACACAGCACATCAGGAATATATTATGAAACTTGCGAAAAATAAACTAAGGCTTGCGATTGGGGGACTGGTTACCGTAGTAGCTATCTCGATCTCCACATTAATCATTGCACACGATGGGTGGGGCAAGCACGGCGGTAAATCCGGGAAATGGCACGTTATTATGACGGTAGTCGATCAGATTGATGTTGACAAGGATGGCACGATCACTCATCAGGAGATTGAAGAGCATCGTCAGCAGACACTGACTGACTACGATGCGAACCAGGATAACACTTTACAGTTGGCAGAGTTTGAACCGTTTTGGCTCTTAGTAATGCATAACAAAATGGTTGACCACTTTCAATATCTTGATCAGGACGGGGATGGCCAGGTGACCGATTCCGAGTTGGCTGAGCCGCTTAGCAAATTAATGGCGCGTCGTGATAAAAATAACGATAATGCACTAAGCCATGATGAATTTCGGTCTCATCACAAGAAATGGGGGTATGGCGGATAATCTGGCGGCGTACAACCGGGACCCGTCCGATCAGGACGGGTCTTTTGCTATTGACCGTATCCAGGCAAATGCATAATATGGTTCAGAATCAAAAAGGCTTCGATAATGACTTTGAGCGGCAAAACGATCCAGTACCGGAATGGGGATCAAATTCATCACGGTTATTTCGTCCGGGATCAGAATATCGTATCACCCCGGCCCGGGATTATCGTTATCCACGAATGGTGGGGACTGAATGAGTATATAAAAATGCGGGCCGACATGCTGGCGGAACAGGGCTATTGCGCACTTGCCATAGATATGTATGGTAACGGCATGGAAGCGAAAAACCCGGATCAGGCAGGCCAGGCAATGAACGCCGTGCTTGATGATATGGAGACAGGCGCCGCCTGTCTGCAGGCAGGATATGATACGCTGGTGGCACAACGGGAAGTCGATTCGAACCGGACTGCAGCAGTGGGTTATTGCTTTGGCGGGGCCATGGCATTGCACATGGCAAGAATGGGTATGCCGTTGGCTGCCGCAGTCAGTTTTCATGGTGCACTGGGATCATTCCACACCCCGGAACCGGGTCAAGTCAAAGCCAGCATCCTGGTTTGTCATGGAGCAGAAGACGCCATGGTGTCGATGGATGACGTTGCCGGATTCAAACAGGAAATGCGTGAGGCCAATGCGGATTATGAGGTGTTGATCCATGCTGGAGCAAAACATGGTTTCACCAGCAAGGAGGCGGATCAAAATGCCAGTCTATACGGGATTCCATTGGGATATGACGCCGATGCGGATGCACAATCCTGGGCAGCGATGCTTTCTCTTTTTGAGAAAACCCTGATTTAATATATCACTGCTCCGTCTGGCGGCGTTGACGGCGGCGCTGTCGTCCGCCACCGGGTTGTTCTGATCCGATGGCAGCAGATTGAGGAAGATCGACCTGCTGTTTCAGATGATCGAATGTCGCCGTTTTATGCGGAATCGCCAAAGCATCTACAAAATGCTCCTGAAATTTGGCTTCGACCGCCGTTTCCACCTTCTGGATCCGGTTGACTGTATCTTCAATCTCGAAACGCGCATTGGTATCGAGCAGTGTAATGGTGGCCCCGGCTCCGGCAGCATTTCCGGCAGAGCTGACATGGGACAGTTCGCAGTCCGGAATCATCCCAAGCACCATCGCATATTTGACATCGATGTGCGCCCCGAATGCTCCTGCCAACCGAATCCGGTCGACAGAATCAACGTTCAATTTGTCCATCAATAACCGCGCACCCGCGTAAAGCGCGGCTTTCGCCAACTGGATTGCCCGAACATCATTCTGCGTGATCAATACCTGAATCCGGCCTTCATCATAAAGTTTATAGCTCCAGGTTTTATCATTCAGGATCAACCGCCTGGTTCTTGGGGCCAGATTGCCATCGATCACACCGTCCGGCTTTATCAGACCGGCAAGGAACATCTCGGCAATCACCTCAATAATGCCCGAGCCGCATATTCCGGTTATGCCGGTGGCTGACGTCTCCTCCGCGAAACCGGGCTGATCCGACCACAGTTCGCTTCCAATTATCCGAAATCGGGGTTCAAGAGTATTCCTGTCGATTCGCACTCTTTCGATCGCCCCCGGCGCTGCTCTTTGACCTCCGCTGATTTGTGCGCCTTCGAAAGCAGGTCCGGTCGGACTGGAAGCCGCCACCATTTTACGGCTGTTGCCAAGCACGATTTCCGCATTGGTACCGACATCCACAAGCAGGGTCAGTTCGCTGCGCTCGTATGGGGCTTCGGAAAGCGTAGCGGCGGCGGCATCTGCACCCACATGGCCTGCGATACAGGGAAGAATATAGGCCCTGGCGCCAGGATTAACTTTCAGATCGATATCTTTGGCCGTGACATTGAGTGCGGCGTCAGTGGCCAGAGCAAAGGGGGCGCCGCCCAATTCGACAGGGTTAATGCCAAGCAACAAATGGTGCATGACCGGATTACCCACCAGCGTCAGGTCAACCACATCAGTCAACGCGATATCCATCCCGGCAACCAGGTCTTCGATCAACCCCTGTAATGCGTCTCGAACCGCCCGGGTCATTTCCACTTCGCCACCAGGATTCATCATCACGTAAGAAACCCGGCTCATCAAATCTTCACCAAATCGGATCTGGGGGTTCATGCGTCCGGCCGAATTTATCGCCTCACCACTGATCAGATCGCATAAATGCGCCGCAATGGTGGTCGAGCCGACATCTATGGCTACGCCATAAATTTTTGTTTTAAGTCCGGGCCAGATAGCAATCGCCTGCATTGAGCGATGCACCGCAATGGTTATTTTCCACTTCCCCTGCCTCAATACGCTCTGCAGTGAACCCAACAGATGAAAATCGAATAAAACATCAGACAAGCCCCAGTCGAACTCAAGCGCATCCAGGGTACGCTGTAAATCCCCGGTTGGATCATGCATGTTCGGCTCCGGCACTTCGACATAGTGCAATCGAACAGACGGATTCAGGGTTATGTCATGAACATCCAGCCGTTTGCGAACCACCTGTTTATGCGCCTGGCTTTCCGGCGGCACATCGATAACCACATCTCCAAGCAGTTTCGCCTGGCAACCCAGTCTGCGGGTCGAAGGGGACTGGTCGTCAAAATATTCATTCTCACTGGCACTTGGGGGGGACAGATTTCCCGCATTTGAATGTATCCTGAACTTGGCGAATTCACCGATACTGTGATCGATCTGGCAACGGTCACAAATTCCCCGACCGCCGCACACGGTATCCAGATCCACGCCCAGTTGTTGAGCCGCTTCCAGTACAGACTTTCCCCGGACAATCTCCCCGCGTTTGCCTGTCGGCGTAAAGACGACCTGTACAGTTGGGCTGACCTCATTCATTTTTCGTTCAATTTCGATTTCGCAGACCCGGCAACTCGTGATAGTCACTGACATCTTCAACGAAGATGTTTTTTACGGTTTCAAGGCCGGTCGGAGCGTCCAGCGTTCCGGCTGTAACACTGATGCTGTCGAGACCGGATTTCTGCCAGAAAAGGCTGCTTCCGCAACGATTGCAAAAACCCCTTCTCGCGGTTTCAGAAGAAGAATACCAGCCTAACGTCGAGTCCGCGTTCAACTCGAACCGATCGAGATTAACCCGGGTCGCGGCAAAATGATGACCACTGGTTTTGCGGCACTGGGAGCAAAAACAGTTGATCACGTCACGACATTCGCCGTACAGAGTATAGCGCACCCCTTTGCACAAACAACTCACGGTCCTATGGCGATCCATTTCTGTCATTCAGGTACACTTCAAAGTCCGGACGGAACCGGGCTATCCCCTGCGGCGCCGGCGATTAGCACGCCCACCACCTGCGCCTTCTTCCGTCGGCTGTCGATATTTTTTCAACCAGCGTGCACAATTCACATCACGGCCCATTACCACATCCGCACTCATCACCCCTTGCATCACTTCTTCATGAAGCGGGTTGGTGATCGCCGAGGTCATTCCTGCGCCAATCGCCATACTGAGAAAATGTCCATCCATTCCTTTTCGATTCGGGATGCCGAAGCTGAAATTCGAAGCGCCACAAGTGGTGTTCACCTTCAGTTCTTCCCTCAGACGCTTGACCAGATGCAATACCTGACGACCCGCACTATTGATCGCACCGACCGGCATGACCAGCGGATCAACTACAATATCACTGTAATGAATCCCATAATCCGCCGCTCGTTCAACAATTATTTTTGCGACATCGAAACGTTCATCCGGATTTTCTGAGATTCCTGCCTCATCGTTCGAAATCGCAACCACTGCAGCGCCGTATTTTTTAACCAATGGCAATACGGATTCAAGCCGCTCTTCCTCGCCAGTCACCGAATTTAACAACGCCTTGCCCTGATAAACCTGCAAGCCTGCCTCCAACGCAGCCACAATTGAAGAATCAATGGAGAGGGGAACATCGGTAATCGACTGCACCAGTTGAATCGATTCAGCCAGAATTCGCGGTTCATCGGCCAGCGGAATCCCGGCATTGACATCAAGCATTGCGGCGCCGGCTGCAACCTGTGCCAGCGCATCGCTTTGCACCCGACTGTAATCCCCGACTTTCATTTCTTCCGCGAGGATTTTTCTCCCCGTCGGGTTGATCCTTTCTCCGATAATCACAAATGGCCGCTCAAAGCCTATCCGCACTTCGCGAGTTGCTGAACTGATAATCGTATCGGTCATAAGCGTTCTCGTTTAATTATTGCCGTGATTACGTACCAGCTCGATCAATTTTTCCCTGTCGTACGATTCTTCCAGTTTGGCCGCTCTTACCTCTACCGCGGATTTCAGGTCATCGCCGCAGTTCTCGGAAACTCGTCTCCATTCCTCGAGATAGGCATCGGTTCCGGCCTTGCCCGCGCGCATCGCGGCTGCATCGATTGCCTGGGCGAAACGTTCGGAAAGCTGCACCTTTTCCGATTTTCGTCGCTCTTTTGCAATCACCTGGGCGGGAATATCACGCCAGTAAACTGTAATCAATTGAGCCATTTGATATCTCCGGGTAAAACCTGCCAGTCAATTGTGAGGGAAAATCAGGTCAGGGTGGTCGCAAAATCCCCCGCCCTGCCGACAGCCTGAACTTTTAGTTCAGACTCTAAAAGACCGTCTCCGGTCACCACTTTTTCATAGCTCAAGCCAAGGTATTCGGCTGCCTCTATAGCTTTTTGCTCGACTTCGACATCTTCCCTCTGGCATAAATAAACCAGTTTTTTATAATTTCCGAAGAACTGGTCTTTCAGCTCGGGATATTTATCAAGCGACAATCCGCGTATTATCAATCGGTCAAAATGTATGGCCAGAAAATCAGTGAGATAGAAAGTGCCTGGTTCGGATTCATGCAAATGACCAAATTTTTCCTTGCCCGCAAACATCTCATAGCAATGAGCGCCAGGTAATCGCTCGACATTTTCCTGTCTGAGCACCTTATCCAGCAATCCCCCTGTCCCACAGTCTGAATAGGCAACAAACATATTTTCATAGTCTGCACGATTATCCTGAATTTTTTTCTGCACAGCCTGCGGGATTCTGTGCGGATGATTGTGCAATTCGGCAGGCAGGCACTGGATATCGATATGATCCCAGAGATTGAGATTCCTGACCCTGACCAGTTCATGGGCCAGAGCGCCACATGCAATCACCAGAACTCTTTTCACTGGAAACCCCCTTCAGAGGAGCAGACCCCGCCCATCGGCTAAATCACAAGAGTGCGGATGGGAGGTTTTACGCAGCACGCTTTTCGGCAATCTTGGCTTGAGCGGTTTCCACCGCAACCGCCGCATCCCGGCAGTAAGCATCCGCACCAATTGCCTGACCGAACTCCTCGTTCAGGGGCGCACCGCCAACCAATACGATATAATCATCACGAATGCCCCTTTCAACCAGCGTATCGATCACTACTTTCATATAGGGCATCGTTGTTGTCAGTAGCGCAGACATGCCGATGATATCCGGATTGTGCTCTTCAATCGCGTTCATGTAATTATCCACAGGGTTGTCAATACCAAGATTGATCACTTCGAACCCTGCTCCTTCCATCATCATGGCAACGAGATTTTTACCGATATCATGGATATCCCCTTTCACGGTACCAATAATCATTTTACCAATCGGTTTGGCGCCAGTCTCGGCCAGCAGCGGACGGAGTATTTCCATGCCTCCTTTCATTGCATTGGCCGACATCAACACTTCAGGAACGAACAAAATACCATCACGGAAGTCGATACCCACAATACGCATACCTTCTACCAGAGCATCATCCAGAACCCGGGTGGCAGGCCAGCCCCTTTCCAGCAAAATATTGGTGCCCTCTATGATTTCTTCCCGCAACCCGTCATACAGATCGTCATGCATTTGTTCAACGAGTTCATCGTCGGGCAACGATGATAAATCCAGCTCGTCGTCATCATAATTCTCTTCAACCATCTTAAAGCCCTGTGATTAAAAAAAGTTTCAGAAAAAGAAAAACACCGTAATTAAACCGCTTATGTCGAAATCAGAATATACAAGCCCGAAAGATTATGCAATATTTTTTTATGCGGTATTTTCTGTCTTTACCACGACTCTTTACAACTCCCCTTCAACCTTCCCTCCCCTACGCCTTGACTGACTGTATTATTTTCATCAGCTCACCTTTTCTCTGTATCAATTCCTCTTCCGACAGCCCCTGAATCTCATGCGGAAAGACCAGCCACTGTTCAGTGGTATGGACATAGTAATCCGGGGCACGGCTGGTCTTATTGTTTACACTCTTGTACCAGGGAGATGCGACTCTTACCTGTTCCGGCATGTTCCGTCTGGTTCGCAGAGCGATCTTCTTCAGCACCGCCTCTATGCTGCGACCTGAATCATAAACATCATCAACGATCAGCAACGCATTCTCCGGTATCAGATTATCAACCAGATAGCCCAGTCCGTGCACTCGCACTTTGCTGGCTGTTTCTGAAATTCCAGTGTAATAGGAAGTTCGAACACTGATGTGGTCGGTCCTGATTCCGAAATATTCGAGCATTTCCTGAATGGCAATACCTACCGGCGCGCCCCCACGCCAAATGCCAACAATAAAATCCGGTCGAAAACCACTTTCGATTATTTGCGCCCCCAGTCTGTAGGAATCCTCAAGGAGATCCTGTGCAGATATATAGTGTTTTTCCACCATTAGTCCCCCACTGTCAGAAATTGGAGTATCCACCCAGTCTTGAAAGCGCTATGAGAACCGGAAGCTTGAGCGCCCGACTGTATGAACCTGGCCCTGAATCAGAGCCTGGTGAAAGGGAGGTGTTTCAATATGAAACGCCTCCCTCATTTTCCAGGATCAGGCAAGGTCGAAACGGTCAAGGTTCATAACCTTGTCCCACGCCTTTACAAAGTCTTGCACAAACTGTTGCCCGGTGTCCTCACATGCATAGAATTCCGCGAGAGCCCGAAGCTGTGAATTTGAACCGAAGATCAGATCGGCACGAGTACCGGTCCATTTCAGTTCACCCGTTGCACGGTCGCGCCCTTCGAACAAATCACAGTCTTCGGAAGTCGGCGTCCAGGCTGTGCCCATGTCGAGCAGATTCACAAAGAAGTCGTTGGTCAGAGTCTCTGGCCGACTGGTGAAGACCCCGTGCCCCGACCGCCCGGAGTTTGCATTCAGGACGCGCATACCGCCAACCAGAACCGTCATCTCGGGTGCGGTCAGTGTCAGCAACTGTGCCCGATCAACCATCAACTGCTCTGCCGTTACGGTGTGTTTTGCTTTGAGGTAATTACGGAACCCATCCGCAGTCGGTTCAAGTACGTCAAATGACTCAACATCGGTTCGCTCCTGTACTGCATCGGCACGACCCGGCGTGAACGGAACTGTCACATCTGCCCCGGCGTTTCTTGCAGCTTGCTCTACGCCTGCACAACCAGCCAGAACGATTACATCAGCAAGCGAAACAGCCTTCCCGTCAGACGCTCCGTTGTTGAAATCCTGCTGTATACCTTCAAGGGTCTGCAATACGGTCGCGAGTTGATCCGGTTGGTTAACCTCCCAATCTTTTTGAGGAGCAAGACGCACACGCGCGCCATTAGCGCCACCACGCATGTCGGACCCACGGAAGGTTGACGCTGATGCCCAGGCCGTAGAAACCAGTTGGGAAACGGACAATCCGGAAGCCAGTATCCTGCCCTTGAGATCAGCGGTATCGGAGCTCTCAATCAATTTGTGAGTAACCGCAGGAAGCGGGTCTTGCCAGAGCAGTTCTTCCTCCGGAACCTCCGGGCCATGATAACGGACGCGGGGACCCATATCCCGGTGCGTCAACTTGAACCACGCACGGGCAAACGCGTCTGCAAACTCCTCGGGATTCTCATGAAAACGCCGCGAAATGGGTTCATAGGCCGGATCCGTCCTCATGGCCATATCCGCCGTGGTCATGATCGGCGCATGGCGTTTTGACGAGTCGTGTGCGTCCGGCACCGCGTCAGCCGCGGCGTTATCCTTCGGCACCCACTGGTTCGCGCCGGCGGGGCTCTTGGTCAACTCCCACTCGTAACCGAACAGATTGTCGAAATAGCCCATATCCCATTTGGTTGGATTGGTCGTCCATGCACCCTCGATTCCGCTGGTGATGGCATCTCCGGCTTTCCCGGAACCATGGCTGCTCATCCAGCCGAAACCCTGCTCCTCGATGTCGGCGCCTTCGGGTTCAACGCCAACGTGGGCGGCATCACCGGCGCCATGGCATTTCCCGAAAGTGTGCCCACCGGCGGTAAGCGCAACGGTTTCTTCATCATTCATCGCCATGCGGGCAAAAGTCTCGCGGATGTCGACTCCGGACGCAACCGGGTCGGGATTACCGTTCGGCCCTTCCGGATTGACATAGATCAAACCCATTTGCACGGCTCCAAGCGGCGTTGCCAGGTCGCGTTCGCCAGAGTAGCGGTCGTCCCCAAGCCACTCAATCTCGTTGCCCCAGTTAATGTCCTCTTCGGGTTGCCACACGTCTTCACGGCCGCCTCCAAACCCGAACGTCTTGAATCCCATCGACTCCAGAGCACAGTTACCGGCCAGGATCATCAGGTCGGCCCACGATATCTTTCTGCCGTACTTCTGCTTGACCGGCCACAACAGTCTGCGCGCCTTGTCGAGATTGCCGTTGTCCGGCCAACTGTTGACCGGCGCAAAGCGCTGGTTGCCGGTGCCGGCGCCGCCGCGGCCATCACCGATACGGTAAGTACCCGCGACATGCCAGGCCATGCGAATAAAGAGCGGGCCATAATGGCCGTAGTCAGCCGGCCACCAGTCCTGTGATGTCGTCATCAACTCATTGAGGTCATTCTTCAGGGCAAAATAGTCGAGACTCTCGAACTCTTCAGCATAGTTAAAACCGTTATTCGTCGGAATGGATTGGGGCGAATGCTGGTGCAAAATATTAATATTCAACTGCCCCGGCCACCAATCCCGGTTCGTGGTTCCACCGCCAGCAGAATTGTCCGGTACGTGATTCACAGGGCATTTACTCGTTTCACTCATTAAATTATCTCCTAATTTCTATCAGGCCTTTACATTACACAGGTACAATAAACCAAAAGGATTATATATCAGACTCTGTATGATTTATGACAGGATTTTCTGGATTTTTTTCCTGGGTGGTATCCGGGGCAGCGCAGCCGGTGACTGCCCGCCCAACCCCGATTTCAGTGGCTGATCCAGTCGCTGCAGATATCTATCGCGGGCCAGTCATATACCTGTTTCCAATAATGTACGAAGAATTTGCGGACCGTATTATCAGCACTCCGAATAAAATATCAACTGCTTTTAAAGTAACTGCGGTGGTTAAATCATTTGAAAGACCAAACTGTCAGTTTACAATCCAGTTATGAAGGAAACCCAGCTACGGCTCTGAAGTCAATTTCAAGGAATCCGACCTGACCCATTACACATGATCGGGAAGAAAGAATTTGTCGCCTTGATGGCGCTCAACATGTCCCTCGTCGCGCTGGCTATTGACGCCATGCTGCCCGCCCTCGCCGAGATCAGTTCCGACCTTGACCTGGTGCATGACAATGACCGGCAACTGGTCTTGACCATCCTGTTTCTTGGACTGGCGCTGGGCCAGTTGTTCTATGGTCCGGTCTCGGATTTTCTGGGCCGAAGGAGCCCGATTTTCTTCGGCTACGGACTATTTATCATCGGCAGCATCATCGCCGTGGTTGCCCCGACTTTTGAGTGGCTCCTGTTTGGCCGATTCCTGCAGGGTCTCGGGGCTGCAGCCCCCCGCATCCTGACGGTTGCCATCATTCGGGACGGTACCGCAGGCAGGGAAATGGCCCACCTGATGTCACTGGTGATGATGGTATTCATTCTCGTGCCCGCAATTGCCCCGGCGCTCGGACAGACCATCCTGCTATTCGCTTCCTGGCGGGGCATTTTCGTTGCCCTGTTGATATTGTCCAGCATGACCCTGGTCTGGTTTTATCTCCGACAACCTGAAACCCTGCCGCCCGAAGGACGACGACCGTTGACACTGACTGCACTTCGAAGATCACTTGTCGGGATACTGAAAACCCGGGTGACCGTGGTCTACACCCTGGCGGGCGGGATGATTTTCGGGGCGTTCGTGGGCTTTCTGAACTCTGCCCAGCAGATATTTCAGGAGATATATGGTCTCGGAGCGCAGTTCCCTGCCTATTTCGCGGTGCTTGCACTGATCATTGGCGGGGCTTCCATGGTGAATTCCAGGCTGGTGATGCGTCTGGGTATGCGTTTCCTGTGTCGCGCCGGTCTCACGGTAACCATTGTGACGTCTCTCGCCTTCTTCCTTTACTGCCAGTTCCAGCAACCTGATCTCTGGCTGCTCATGGTGTACCTGGGAGTGACCTTTTTTTGTACCGGCATGCTGTTCGGCAATGTCAACGCCCTGGCCATGGAACCACAGGGTCATGTGGCCGGGCTGGCATCTTCCCTGATCGGGTCAGCAACCACATTTATTTCCCTGGCCCTGGGCTATTTCATCGGTTACGCCTACGACAGTTCAGTGATTCCATTGGTCGCGGGATTCGGTTTACTCGGCTTTTTCTCTCTCGGACTCATGCTCCTGTCCGGAGACTGACGGCGCATCTCTGGTCAGCGCCAACTGATCGGCTGCGGGACGAAAGCTCCAGATAATACGGCCAGTGGCGTTCAAGAAATTCCTGCAATTTCGGCGCCTGCCTGGCCAATTGCGAAAATTCCGCATGCACTTCCACATCCTCACGCGGATCTGGAACAATCGCAGAATGACGCGCTGTGCGTTCATGCCAGGCCGCCACCGGCTCCCAATCATGAGGAACCTTTCCGGCCTTCCATGAAAACGCCTTGTCCACATATTCAAGTCCAAGGCGCTGCCACAGGGCGCCGATGGTACCCCGCGGGTCACGCTGTACATCCTCGGCACGGACTACCGGGGGTTCTTCGCCGGCAAGTTCTGTAATCCAGCGAAAAAGACGCCACTGTGCTTCCAGTCCCGTCTCCTCGCATACAAATTCTGTATCCAGCTTATAGTAGGACATCAGCGCCCTGTAAGGATCACGGATGAGAAAAGCGTGGCGAAAATGTCTTGCCAGATCAGGATGTTTCATGAATTCCGGCGCCACATAATAGGCCATGTCCTTGACGAAAACCGGTTGATTCCGGGATTCCCTGTAAATCAACCCGATGATGTCGTCGAAAGACCGGGGCTGATTCGACTCCGCATCAAAGTGAGGCAGGTTTCTACGCCCCAGATGAGAATAGTAGTAATGAATGAAAGGTTCATGCAAACAGTGGCAATCTCCGCGCTCCCGCATAATCCGTTCCAGGGCCGTAGAGAGTGAGCGAGGGTGTGCCCAGAGCAGAATAACGGGATGATGCGGCGGTTTCATTCGGTCATGGTTCAAAGTATCAAAACAGTTTAAGCGCTCGCGTATAGGTTTTCCACTGGTCCAGACGTTCGGTGAGGGTGGTTGAATACTGGCCCGCAACCGAATTGACCATCAGGTTCAGCGCAGCGGCGAGGGCGACCGTTGATTCGAGAATAAGCCCGGTCCGGGTGCTCGCGTAAACCACCATGTCAGTGTAACTCCTGGCCCAGTGGCACATCTCATCCGTAAATACGATTAACGAATGACCATCCTGGCTGCATAGCTTCGAGAGGATCAGCGCCTCCCGCGCATAGGGAACCACATCGATAAGTATCAGGCATCGGGATGGCGTTTCCGGTTTGTCGTCACCCCATTTGAGCCACTCGGTCAGCATGCCGTCATGCGCAGCCAGAAACCGCACGTTTCCGCGCGTCATCCCCAGCCGCCGCGCGCAATCTTCCGCCATACCCCGAACGGCTTGAAACCCGGTCACATAAACGTTCTCCGCTTCCATGATTGACTGCACAAGTTTGTCCCACATGGGAGACGCGCTTTGCTGGTAAATTTCTCCGAGCGCCTTGTATTCAAGGTCCATGTTCCGGGTCATACTCTCGGGTACTTCCCGGATTCCCCGTTCACTCTCCTGAACGGGTTCCCGATTGAATAACTCGTCACGAAGTTCTTTCTTCAGCCCGCGCATTCCCTGATATCCCAGACGACGCAACAAACGACTCACCGTAACTTCGCTGACACCCACCTTTTCAGCAATTGAAACTCCAGTCTCGAAACTCAAGTCACCGATGTTCAGAACCATGTATTGCGCCACCTGAGCTTCCAGACGGGGAAGGTCTGGTAACGCGCTCCTGAGTTTTTCCTCGAATTTCGGAAAAACGATAGGTGTTGATAAAGAAAAAATATCTCTCATGATAGTTTTTGATCTGTTATGTAATAATAATTACATTGCGGGATTAAGACATATAGATTACTATAATGCAACAGTATTGCTGGATTGCTGCCCCGTGCAGTTCGGTTCTGTGGTGAATTTGAACCCCCCGAACCCCCCGAAACCACACTAATCAAGAGGAAAGTAAAAAATGCACAAGTTACACACTGGATTTGTATACGGATGTTTAAAGACAGCAAAATCTGCCCTGGCGTTTGCAGTCGCAATGGTCGCTGTTTCCCAACCCTCCTATGCCCAGGACAAGCTGAATATCTATAACTGGGGCGATTACATCAACCCGGAAGTTCTGACCCGCTTTACCGAAGAAACCGGGATTGAAGTATCTCTCGACACTTACGGCACAAACGAGGAAATGCTGGCAAAGATTCAGTCGGGCGCTACCGGTTACGACATCGTATTCCCTTCCGTTCACATGCGGGACATTATGCAAAAACTGGATTTATTGCATGATGCCAAAGTCAACACGTTGAAAGGGTTTGAGAACATTGACCCTGCCAACATGCGCTCCAAAGTGGACCCGGAAAGTTCTTATTGTCTTCCCTATGCCTGGGGCGCTGTCGGAGTTTTCTACAACAAGGCTGAAGCAGGCGAAATCAAGACCTGGGACGATTTTTTTGCGCTTCCTGATAAAGGCAAGAAAATCACGATGCTGGATGACCTGCGGGAAACCATCGGTGTAGCCCTGATTAAAAATGGCCACTCGGTAAACACCGGTGACAGCGCCGCGCTTGAGCAAGCCGAAGCATGGCTGCTGGAACGCAAGGATAAAATTTCCGCTTTTACTTACGACATCGTATCGCTGGTTCAAGCAGGCGATATCGCGGCTGCCCACTGGTATGTCGGAGCCACTCTATACACGCTGGAAGAGCCGGATAAACTGGGCTTTGTGATTCCTGAAGAAGGTGCAACCATGTATCAGGAAGACATCTGCGTTCTCAAAGACGCTCCCAACAAGGACAGCGCCATCCGCTTCTTCGAGTTTTACATGCAACCGGAGATCGCGGCGCTCAACACCTTGCAACAAGTCAACGGCACCGCCAATATGCCGGCACGGGACCTGCTGCCTCCGGAGTTGGAGTCCAACCCGAACACAAACCCGTCGCCTGAAGTCATTGCAAAACTCCAGATCTTTGAAGACCTGGGCAATGATCTGCGCAAGTACAATCGCGTCTGGACCAAGGTTCGTACCGCGCAGTGACCGAAGAGGCGTTGGAGTCCATCGCTGAGGTCAAGGAGGCTGTAAAACGATTCCCTGCGCCCGAAGGCGGTGTAATTACAGCGCTTGACGGTATTTCACTCGAGATCCGGCAGAGTCAGTTCATGACTCTGCTGGGGCCCTCCGGCTGTGGAAAAACCACTCTCTTAAGAGCGATCAGCGGATTTGAAGATCTGGATTCAGGAGAGGTGCGCATCGGCGGTGAACTGGTAACCGGAGTGCCTCCTTACCGGCGGCCGGTTAACACCGTGTTCCAGAATTATGCGCTATTCCCGCATTTGTCCGTCAGCGGCAATGTAGGTTACGGGCTGGAGGTGTCGGGCGTACCGCGAAACGAGCGCGACCGAAGAGTCGGGGAAGCGCTTGAGCGAGTGGGCCTCGCTGGCTTCGACCGTCGAAAGCCGGCGCAACTGTCCGGCGGTCAACAACAGCGTGTAGCCCTGGCGAGAGCCATCATCAATCAGCCAAAGCTCCTGTTGCTTGACGAGCCGCTCTCGGCGCTGGACCGCAATTTGCGTCAATCCATGCAGCTTGAGTTGAAAAGCCTGCAACATGACCTGGGTATCTGTTTTTTGTTCGTTACCCATGATCAGGAAGAGGCGCTGACGATGTCAGACCAAGTGGTCGTTTTAAACCAGGGTCGGATAGAGCAGATTGGGCCGCCCGAAGTCCACTACCATCAACCGGCTACACGTTTTGTCGCCGAGTTTATCGGGGATGGCGCACTGTTTTCCGGGGAAATCCGGAATACCGTCAAAGACCCGATACTGGTGACTGAAGACGGTCTGGGCATTCCTGTCGGTATCGGACCGAAAGTCGGAGACAATGCGACACTGATCATCCGGCCGGAACATCTGGATATTGCGCCGGAACATCCGGATGATTCGATGGCCATTCTGGATGCCGTTCTGGAGCAGTCGGTCTTTCAGGGCGCAACTCACCAATATGTATGCCAACTGGCTAACGGCGCCTCCATCTCCGCAACGCCGACCAGGTCCAGTGACGGGGCGTTCAGCCGCGTCAAGCCGGGTGAGCCGGTTCGTCTTGCCTACCGCCGAAGCGCACCCCACTTGATCATTGAACCTGAGAATGGCCAGTAAACGGGAAAATCGCAGGCTTGCCGCCCTGCTGACGCCAGGGACGCTTTTCCTTGGCGTTTTCTTCATGGGGCCGTTGGCGGTCATGGTTGTTTTCAGCTTCCTGGAACCCGGACTTTACGGGGGGGTCGAATGGAACTTCTATCACTGGAATTATGGCCGGATTCTCGGCTGGGCCGATTTAGAATGGGAGGAATTCGATCCAGTCTACGCTGAAATATTCTTTCGCTCTGTGCGGCTTGCGCTCACCAACGTCGCCATCACGCTGCTGATATGCTATCCTGCCGCACTCTGGGTAAGCGGACTACCGACACGATGGAGGACGTTTGTCGTCTTCATCGTAACCCTTCCTTTTTTCGTCAGCCTGGTCGTGCGCCTGTTTTGCTGGGTGTTGATTCTCCGTCCAAGTGGATTTCTGAACTCCACTCTTCTTGGCCTGGGATTGATTTCCGAACCGATTGACATCATTTATACGGAAACGGCTGTATTGATCGGCATGGCGTATATTTTGCTGCCTTTCATGTTTTTGCCCCTGTACGCCAGCATTGAGAAACTGGATCACTCACTCGTCGAAGCTTCCTCTGATTTGGGCGCCAATCCATATCAAACCTTCTTGAGGGTGATTCTGCCGAGTACGCTTCCCGGAATCGCAGCCGGGGCGGTTCTTGTCTTCATTCCGAGCCTTGGCAACTTCATTGTCCCGGACCTGCTGGGAGGAGCAAAAGTCCTGATGATCGGAAACCTGGTCGAACAACAGTTTTTGTCGGCAAGGAACTGGCCGTTCGGATCAGCCCTTTCCGTAATGATCATGCTGGTCATGCTTCTGCTGATCGTATTCTATCTAAGGCGAATCGGCCGCTCGGAGATCGCCGGATGAAGCAACCCTGGTTGAAACGCCTGTTGGGTCTGCATGGACTGCTTTTCCTCTTCTTTGTTTACGCCCCGATCATTATTGTCGTCGTCTATTCCTTCAACAGCCACCCGGTCAACATGATGGTGTGGAAAGATTTTACTCTCGACTGGTACTTATCTATTTTTGGCTATCCGACCAAACTCACCGAGCAGACATTGTATGTCGAATCAACCGATCAATTGCTCTCGGCCGTCAAAAACAGTCTACTGGTTGCCGCAAGTACGACGACATTCGCGACCATCGTCGGAACCGCCACTGCCCTGGCCGTTCATCGACATCACTTCCGGTTAAAACCCTTTTATCAGGGTCTGCTCTACATGCCGATGGTCATGCCCGATATCGTGCTCGGAATCGCATTGTTGGTGTTTTTCGTGAACTTCAGCATAAAACTCGGGCTTATGTCGATCATTATCGGGCACTGCACGTTTCTCATATCCTATGTCTTTGTCGTAGTCAGCGCTCGCCTGGCCGGAATGGACGACACGCTGGAGCAGGCCTCCGCAGACCTGGGCGCCAATCCCTGGACCACATTCAGGCGAGTCACACTGCCGCAGATTCTACCCGGCATTGTTGGCGGAGCGCTGCTCGCGTTCATCATCTCCATGGACGACCTGGTGATCACCTATTTCATCGCGGGCGTGGATTCGACAACGCTGCCCGTTTTTATCTACGGCATGCTGAGGCGCGGCGTCAAACCCGAAATCAACGCGATTGCCACGCTAATGCTGGTATTCTCCTTCGTAATCGCCTCCCTGGGCCTTTATTTTCGCAAACGATCCTGAATCCGATAATCAATGAGCAAGCTGCGTGGACGTGAACTTGGATTACCTTTCCCGGGCAGAACGGGTAAACACAATGCAATTACCGATGTCCCGGGAGTGGAGGTTGGTTATTGCACAAGAATCGAAGGGGAAGGACGGCTCGTGCAGGGGAAGGGCCCGGTACGAAGCGGGGTTACCGCGATCCTTCCACTGGGACGCAGGTTCGATCCGCAACCGGTCTGGGCCGGGATGTATGCGCTCAACGGAAACGGGGAGATGACCGGCACTCACTGGATTCGGGATGGCGGTTACTTCACGGGACCGATTTGTATTACCAATACTCATAGCGTCGGCATGGTCCACCATGCGGCCGTTAAATGGATGATCCGAAACTATGCGGATGCCTGGCAATCCGAACATCTGTGGGCCATGCCCGTCGTGGCTGAAACTTATGATGGCGTTCTGAATGACATCAACGGACAACATATAACGGAAGAAGACGCGCTCCTGGCTTTGAACTCGACAACATCCGGACCGATTGCCGAAGGAAACGTGGGCGGTGGAACCGGAATGATTTGCTACGAGTTCAAGGGAGGGACAGGGACCGCCTCAAGATGCCTGGAAATCGATGGCGACAAGTTTGTTCTCGGGTCGCTGGTTCAGGCAAACCATGGTTTGCGGCCCTGGTTGACCGTACTGGGTCGACCGGTTGGCAGCGCCATGACGGAAGATCGACTGATTGACCGGGAGCACGGCTCGATTATCGTCATTCTCGGCACTGACCTGCCGATGGCGCCCCATCAATTGCAACGCCTGGCCAAACGCGCCGCGATCGGAATCGGTCGGAACGGAACGCCCGGGGGCAACAATTCAGGCGATATCTTTCTCGCCTTCAGCACCGCCAATCGCGGCCCCATCCCTCAACTGGCGGGGCCAAGGCTGAGAATGGACATGATCAATGATGAATCGTTCGACCCGATTTACATGGCGGCAACCGAAGCAATCGAAGAAGCTGTAATCAACGCGATGCTGGCGGCCGAAGATATGACGACACTACGCCCGCCCGGCCTGGTGTGCCGTGCAATCGATTCTTCCAGACTATCCCGATATTTCACATAACGAAACGTATATGACACCTGATAACTCACATTGCTCCAAATCCTGGGAAGCGCGCGACCTCCAGTCGGTGCTGCATGGTTTTTCCCATCTCGGCACTCTCCGGGAAAGCGGCCCTGTCGTGATGTCGCGAGGGCAAGGCATTTATGTCGAAGATTCACATGGCAAGCGTTACCTCGAAGGCAACTCGGGACTCTGGAATATGGTGGTCGGGTTTGACCACCCGGACCTGATACAGGCTGCATGCGAGCAATACCGGAAGTTCCCGGCCTATCACGCATTCTTCGGGCGCGTAAGCGAGTCCGCCGTAGCCCTGTCCGAAAAGCTGCTCGAAATAGCGCCGACGCCGATGGACAAGGTATTTTTTACCAATTCGGGATCCGAAGCCAACGATACCGTAGTGAAAATGCTATGGATGATCAACCGGAGTCTGGGCAAACCTCACCGCCGTAAAATATTGTCCCGAAAAAACGCCTATCACGGCGTTACGGGAATTACGGCCAGCATGACCGGCAAGGATTACGTCGGCGCTTTTGGTTTGCCGCTGGACGGCTTCCTGTTTGCAGATTGCCCGCACCACTGGCGATACGCCGACGAAGGAGAGAGCGAGCTCGAATTTTCCGCCCGATGCGCCCGTAACCTGGAAGCCCGGATCAAGGAGGAAGGACCCGACACCATTGCCGGTTTCTTCGCCGAACCGGTTATGGGCGCCGGCGGTGTGATCCCTCCGCCGGAGGGTTACTTCGAGGCCGTGCAACCAATCCTTGAAAAATACGACATCCCCCTGATTGCCGACGAAGTGATATGCGGATTCGGGCGCACCGGACGGGTCTGGGGTTGCCAGACTTATAATATAGAACCCGATATCCTGGTCGCTTCAAAATGTTTAACGGCGGGATACTTTCCGATGGGCGCAATCCTGGTTTCCCGATCTATTACCGGGAAACTCGATGAAGCAGCCGAAGAATACGAGGAGTTCCCGCACGGCTATACGACGGCCGGCCACCCGGTCGGTTGCTCGATCGCGCTGAAAGCGATTGATATCATTCTGAATGAAGGTGTATTTGACAACATTGTCGCCGTCTCCCCTTACTTCCAGGAACGGCTTGGAAGGTTTTCATCCCATCCGCACATAGGCGAAGTCCGCGGCGTTGGATTGATGGGGGCGCTGGAACTGGTGGGTGACAAAGGCAACAAAACACCATTTCCACCCGAACAGCCAGTAGCGGAACGGATTGCAAACGTGGCGTTGGAAAATGGACTGATATGCCGACCCATCGGACAGGCCATTGTCGTGGCCCCGCCATTCATCATTACCCGGGATCAGATCGACGAACTGTTCGACAAGCTTCAAAAGACCGTCGAACAGGTTATCGGTACCTGGCAGGCTTGATCCATGTCCAGATATCGAATCACACGTGACGATCTCAAACACGCTGCAGAATTTCGGGCCGACCCGCTCGGTATACCTGGACCGGGGTTGCAGAGAGTATTAAACCTCCTGCGAGGCGGTCCCAGGTCCGGCAAATATGTCCTGGTCGTGAAAGAGCCTTTCCAACGCTGGGTTCTTGGGCGTCTGCCCGCTGATCGTGGTCAGTCCGTTGAAATCATGGAAGGCCTGGAGTTCACGGACCTTGCCGAAGCGGAGTGGGAAGTCTTTAAACTCCGGTGGAAGGCGAACACCGGGCAGGACCTCGAACAGGAGCTGTAACATGACCCGGATCCTTGGATACGCCGACCGCGTCAGCGCCGCTCCGGGCGAACGCATTGAGGTAATGGTCAGTTGCGAAGGATTGGAACAATACGACGCGAACCTCGTCCGGATCATTCAGGGCGATATCAATCCATCCGGTCCGGGATACCGTGAGGAATCCGTTTCGCTGGATCTGGGCGGTCCTTTTGATGGTCGATATCAACCCATAAATGCAGGCTCCCGTGCGGTGGTCAACGGCGCGCCCCCGTTCAATGCACGGACTTCATTGAGTGTGCAGGCACTCATCTGGCCAACCTTGCCAGGTCGTGGTTCACAAACCATATTGAGTCGGGAGGATCCGGAATCGGGAGCGGGATTCAGACTGTATCTCGACCCGAAAGGCGCTGCCGCATTTGCATTCACGGCAAAGGGAAAGAAGAGCGAGGGGATTTCTACAGAAATGCCGCTCATTGCAGAAAGATGGTACCTGGTCAACGGCAGCTACGATGCAAAAAACGGCGCTCTCACCGTTGTCCAGAGACCACTGAAGCCCTACCCGAAAGTGAATGACGCAGGCAAAGTGTCCCGCACTGTTCCTGCCAGCATGGTCTCGACCGATATCGAGGCGCCGATCATGATCGCTGCACGGCCAGCAACGGACCGCCCGGCGGTGGAGCACTTTAATGGCCGCATCGAGGCGCCGAAAGTTTTTTCGCGTTCCCTGAAAACGGAAGAAATGGAAAATCCTGCGGGCACGGATTGCAAAGACCTGGTTGCCGCCTGGGATTTCTCCGTCGACATATCGACTGAGCAAATCACCGACAAATCAGGCAACCAGCTGCACGGCCATCTGGTCAATCTTCCCACGCGGGGAGTATGCGGTCATGCGTGGAACGGAGACGAATATTGCTGGCATAAAAAGCCGGAGCATTATGCCGCGATCCATTTCCACGATGACGACCTCTACGACTGCGCCTGGGAAACCGATTTTGAAGTCAGGCTGCCGGATCACATTTCCAGCGGGGTATACGCCATTTACCTTCATAGCGGAAGCGAGGAGTACTACATTCCCTTTTCGGTTCGCCCTCCCCGCGGCACAACGACGGCGCCGGTCGCGTTTATCCTGCCAACCGCCAGCTACATGGCTTATGCGAATAATCGGATCGGGATTGATTTACCGGAGACGGAAATCGTTTGCGGGCGCCTGACCCAGATCAATCCAATCGATCTTTTCATGCAAATGCATCCCGAAATCGGCCTGTGCTTTTATGATTTGCACAATGACGGGAGCGGCGTATTTTATTCATCGCGCCTGAGGCCGATTGTCAATATGCAACCCAAACAGATCGGCCACCTTGGAGGCGCGGGTTCAAACCTGTGGCAGTTCAACGCGGACACACACATACTTGGCTGGCTCGAGCAACTGGGCCAACCGTTTGACGTGATTACGGACGAAGACCTTGAAGCCGAAGGCTCCAAGGCGCTTGAAGGCTACAGAGCCGTGATCACCGGGACACATCCGGAGTATTATTCCGCCGGGATGCTGGACAGCCTCCAGTCCTGGCTGGATGGCGGCGGGCGTCTTATGTACCTTGGAGGCAATGGATTCTACTGGCGGGTGTCCTGGCATCCGACGCTGCCCGGTGTCATTGAGTGTCGAAAATCCGAAGATGGCATTCGCGCCTTTGCTCCCCTGCCGGGGGAGTTCTACGCCAGTTTCACGGGCGAATATACGGGGCTTTGGCGCCGCAATGGCCGACCGTCCAATGAATTGGTTGGAATCGGCATGGTTTCTCAGGGATTCGACTACTCGTCACCTTACGTTATCAGAGAAGCCAGCCGCGACCCGCGCGCGGCCTTTGTTTTTGAGGGAGTCGAAGGCCCCGTTATCGGTGATTACGGTTTGTCAGGCGGCGGGGCCGCCGGCCTTGAGCTGGACGCCACGGACCATGCACTGGGCACCCCGCCGCATACGCTTGTACTCGCTTCCTCCGAGCGCCATTCGGACCTTTACCTGATGACGCCTGAAGATATGAATGATCCGGTTCCGGGCCTTGGAGGAACAGAGGCGGAAATTATCCGGGCTGAGATGGTGTTTTTCGAAACGCCTGGCGGTGGCGCTGTCTTCTCGACCGGTTCCATCGCCTGGTCCGGCAGCCTTTCCCACACGGACTATCAAAACGACATCGCCCGCATTACTACCAATGTTCTGAAGCGCTTTCTGGACGAGACACCGTTTGCTCCCGCTCCCGTGAAAGCGTCAAGGCAACCTGGAGAAAATTTCTGTGGCGACTGACTTTCACAATCCTGTTCCCTGGGCGATTCGGGCGGAGGACACGGCCAAAACGCTGTCAAAGTACCGTAACGTCCAGAAGCGGGGCAAGGAAGGCCGGTCATCCAGGTGCCGGTATCGGCCAGCGCCTCAATGGTAGCCGAAGCCAGTTCAGGCCGTTGGGGATTGCTTAATGCAGTTTCAGATTGGACCGGATCCACGATCTTTTTCCGCGTCAAGTAGCGCTCTTTTACGTTCCAGACCCCAGCGATATCCTCCAAGACCTCCGTCTCCCCTCAAGACGCGATGGCAGGGGATCAGTACTCCGATACGGTTTCTGGCACAGGCCGAAGCAACAGCCCGAACCGCCCTGGGCTGATCAATATTTGCAGCGAGTTCGCTGTAACCAAGAGTTTCGCCTTCCCGGACGCTCAACAAAAATTGCCACACTTTCATCTGAAATGCCGTACCCCGTATGTCGAGCGGCAAATCAGGTTTGGGCGCTCCTTCGCTGATATGCTGGTCCAGCGCTTTCACCCAGACATCCAGTTCCGGTGCAGATTCTGCCGGTGAAGCGCTCAACTCTGCATTAGGAAACTCCCCTTTCAGGCTGGCAAGCAGAGACCCTTCAGAGTCGCCAAATTGCACGAAACAAACCCCCTTGTCTGTCGCAGCCATGATCATTAAACCGAGCGCCGTGGTGCGGCATGCGTAGGCGATTGTCTCGCCAGGGCCTCCCGCTCGATAGGCTTTGGGTGACATACCTGTATTGCGGGCCGCTTCGCCGTAGACACGGCTGATGGAACCAAATCCGGCTGAGAAAATCGCGTCAGTGACGCCGTCACCGTCTTTCAGAGATCGTTTAAAGCAGCGCATTCGAATAGCGTCTTGATAGGCTTTGGGTGAAATGCCAAATGCTTCTTTGAATACTCGCTGTAATCTGGAGGGTGAGAGTCCGGCGATATCGGACAAGCGCGACAGCGTCAATGGCTGGTCAGCATGCTTTTCAATATGGCGAGCAACTTCTACAAGCCGGTCTGTTCGTGGATTTCCCTGTGAAGGGAAGCAGCGCTTGCAAGGCCGGAATCCGGCCGCTATTGCGGTTTCCATACTGGAAAAGAATCTCAGGTTCTCAGGTTTCGCGGGGCGGGAAGAACACGAAGGCTGGCAGAATATCCCCGTTGTGATAACTCCATAGAAAAAACTTCCATCGCGGGTATTGTCTCTTTCCGCTACCGCTTTTCGCATATTCTGTTCGGATGGCATGGACATCATATTAATGTGTTCAAGATGAATTGCCATGATTTAACCTCACTTCCATACGCGTTTCCATCCGATTCTTGCTGAGTAATTTGAAGAGAAGAAATATTTACGCTATTGAGTCACCCAATTGTCAACACGCAAGCCTGGCGCTCTGGAAAATTCTCTTGTGTTATTGGTTATGACAATCAATCCACTTGCTCTGGCGTGACCTGCAATCATGGCATCATACGGGCCAATCGGTTTCCCCTGCGCAGCAAGTTCCGCCCGAATCTCACCAGTATGAACAGCGGCGGCCTCATCGAAATGCCGCACCTCCAGTCGAGATACCATGCTTTCAATGGCCGACATCAATGTCCTGGTCTGAGGGTGTCTTTCAGCGCCAAAGATCAATTCCATCAAAGTCACGGATGAAATACACATTTGCCCGTGATGTGCCGTAAATGCCTCCCGTATTTCTATCGGTTTGTTCCTGATCGTATAGCTTACGATATTGGTATCCAGCATGTATTTGATCATTCAAACAAGTCACGCTCCTGCTCCGTCGGCTGCTCGCGGTCTGCCATAAAGTCGGGGACAGCTTCAAGTTGTTCAAACCAATGATCCCAGCTGTCTTTCGACGGCATGATCAACCGGGCCCGCCCCACAGCAATCACGTCAACGGTTTTAGTACCCTCCGGAAAAGCCAGGGATTTCGGGAGCCGGATGGCTTGACTGGTATTGTTCTTGAATACGCTGGCCTTCTGCATTTGATTCACCTTGTATATGTTGTCAACATATACTCTAATGTAATGTTCTGCCTGGTATATGTCAACTGTATTTTAATCAGATCTGATCTTGTCGCGGGTTTTTATCTCTCGCACTCATGCTCCTGTCTGGAGACTGATGGTTGGCGACATCGACTACACAGATCGATATTTTCCTGTTTTCATCCTGCGACAATGTTGCGCGGAGACGCTGCGCCAGTTCATCGGTGCTGTGTGGTCGTTTGCCGCTTGGTGGCGATTGTGTTTTGTCAGCCCCGAACCAGAAAACCAGATATATCCCGAACCCGTCGGCGAGCGGGTCCCGCGTATACCGGGTAATCAGCTGGTCACGTATCGCGCGCCACAAGTCCCGATGCGTGTTTTTCTTGATCTCTATCGGTATTGCGAAGCTGTTACCGCCGCCCACAGAAACCCGAATATCTGAACGATTGTCGTCTGCGTATTGAACTTCGGGCTGTGCATCAATGCCCAACGGAGCGAGGCGTTGCTGCAGGTCGGACAGGAGCGTGTCCCTGCAAGCATTTTCATGTCTTGGGGTTTCGGGTTGGACGGAACCAGGTTCCAGATTCCAATATTGCTTGTAATCATCCGTGTTGCTGTTCCGTATCCAGAGGGCCATGTCCTGCAGAGTATCCAGAACCAGCGCCGCCAAGTCGCCGGCATTGGCGGGGGCTTCATTTTTTAATGTGGAAATGGCTTGTCTGATTTCCGGGTGGCAGAAGCCGGCTTCCCGACGGGCGGCGCGTTGTTCAACTTGGACACTTCGCAACTTGTCGCGCCATTTGATCAGGTCTTCGTTTTTTGATAATGCATCAATTACATCCGTAGCCTCTTTTGCAGGATTGGAGCCTAACTGATTGATCCGATTCAATACAAAATCCGTTGCGTGCATTGCCATGGAAACCGCGCCAGACTCCCATGAGTACGGCGCGAAATAACGACCCAGGACCAGAATGAACAGACCAATAATGGATACGGGCAGATCAATCAGAGGCGACCACTGTTCATATCTGTACCACAAAAATCTGGCGAGATGTCTCGTGCGGTTCTCATTTCCTTGTATGAAACCTGTAAATTCTTCCCGGTATTGCTCCGGGTCAGCCAGAAGGCCAGCGGCCAACCAATAAACACGCTGGGCAGAATTCATGCTGCGGGAATTCAGTTTTTCCTTGATCCGGTCCAACAAGGCTTCTCGATCATGCCGAAGGGATGATTTCAACAAAGGGTCCAGTAGCTCAAGCTGTTGATTCGTACAACGGGCGGGGAATGCCTTTAACATGGTTGAGGTTGACAATCTGGCAACCGGGAAGTACTCCTCCTCATAAACCAGTGAATTCAGAATAGCCTTCCAGTCCGCTACCTGCTGTTTTTTATTGCGAAGCGCTGCCGTCACATATTGAATCAGTATCCTCGAAACCAGTTCCGGGCGTGACTTCAACAGCAATTTGTACCAGGGGGCATCGCTCCGGGCCGGGGTTCTTGTCAGATAAACAGCAATCGCCACTTCAATTTGGCTATCGCTTAATTGCAGTATGTATCGCGGTGAATGTCGGGAATTTTCTGCAAGCCCTGCAAGGAGTGGGTAATACAGAAAGGGATGCTGATTCTGGACACCAAGCCGAATAATTTCCTCAATCGTGGGAACATCCTCTCGGCCCATGGAACCGCCAAACCCTTTAAGCACAGCTTTCACCAAGTTCTCATCCTGTCCCAGAAAATGACGGAGCCGCTCAACAGGTGTATCGCCTTCCAGATCGAGAAAATGGCCGAAATATACGCCTGACAGTTCATGAAGCAGGCGAGGGCGGGCGGTTCCTGCCCGCAATGCGGATTCATGAGACCGCACATAGTGTACCCATTCGTTTCTTTCTTTCCTTTCGTCTTCTTTTTCGCGCCCCCAGCGTTCCTGTCGATGCCAATCGTGTTCATTAGGAGGAACCAGAAATTCATTCAACCAGGCTTTTTGCTTTCTATTTCCCGCTACAGTTTTCTCGATCAGTTCCAGTGACAGCCCCTCATGACTGCGTTGATCGGTTATGGAATTGACAGCTACTCGCAGCATATTCCTTGCAAGATCGTCATCGGATAATGCTGACATACGCTGGAGGCACCACAGACCATAATCATCCGGTGGTTCCGCCTGATAAAGTCGCGCCCTGATATGATGCCAACAGGTTCCGAAAACCTCACTTTCCCGACAAACCTGTTCTCCAGCACAAATGATTGATTTCTGGACTTCGGGGCGAGACGAAAGCCAGTCTCGTATCTGTTGGACTTGAGTTCCCTTTACACGATTGTGAGACCCATAACGATCAAGGCCGATACCTAGCCACTTATACAGACGACCTGCCTCTATGGATTCACCGTGCACTTCCAGCCCCCTGGCTAGCAGCTTTCCAAGCATAGAAGTGTATCGGAACGAATGTTTAACAATGGTCAAATACCAGCCATCCGGCCTGGATGCAAGTTGATCAAGAAGCCTGCCAACATCCTCGTCCGAAGATTTTTCAAGAAGTTCGCAGCTCCAAAACCACCGATACCAACCCGTGTAGTTCAGATTGGTTGGGGCATGCAGGTGGTCGAATACATCTTCCGGTTTCACTATTCCCGGATAAAGTTCTATCAGGATACAACCCGCAAGTTCATCATCCGGGTCCGTAATCTCCCCACGGCTGATTTCTTCCAGTAGTGACTTCATACGGGGTGCGATACCTGGATCGGTTGCAATTTCACGGCGAAAAACATCCAGCGCTGCCCGGCGCACAAGTGGCCACCGGGTTTCATCCCGAATCATACGGATCACAATGTCATCCAGCGCCGGGAATCTGTCGCCATGGGCCATGGCGTCCAGCACACAGTGAATGAGCGCCTGATCACTTTCACCACGACCTGGCGCCATCAGTCTCTTCTCAAACTCCTTCTCCATGCCCGGCGTGGCGAGGGCGCCAAAAGGGGATGAGATCCAGTTCGAAGAACGAAACCATGGGTATTTTTGGGCTTCCCGGTGCAGGCCATCCAGCAAATGCAATTTGTCCTCAATAGCAAATGCCCTGACATCGCCATACAACACGACTCCCAAAGGGTCACGATCAATAACTGCCCTGCGTTCGCTGATACAGCGGGCAGCCAACCATGCGGAAAGACCGCGCAGTCCGGATATCACGACCCCATCCTCACCCGTGATCAGGGAGAAAATGCGTCCGACCGGAAGTCCGGATTCAATTCGCCCGGCAAGATATTCAGCCGCCAGATATTCGGCGATATGGCGATGGACCGGTTCAATCCGTGCTTCTCCAGAGGCCTTGAATAATTTTCTTTGCGCCACCTGTCTCAACAACGAGTGATCGTCATAATCAAGACCACCTATATCTGGAAAGTTTGCGCCCTCTGTTTCAGATGTCAGCGCATAGCCGATCTTGCCCGCGATCAGCTGTGTGGCACAAAGAAAACCGGCAGCGTCAAGCAGTTGGTTTTTATTGACGGAGGTTGTCCTTGTCGCGTTTTTGTGTTCACGGTTGTGCTCGACAAGCATTTTCTGGCAGGCGAACTCGAAAGTTTCTGTTCGACTATTCGGCCAGTTACCATCAGTGACAGTCTGCTCCAGCATGACAAGGGTCTGAGGATTTTTCAGGAGTTGATCAAGTCCCTTGCTTTTTGCCTCATTGACGAATGTCCGGGCATCCGTTTCATTACGGACATCACTCAGGATATTGAGTACGTCATCATCTGTAAGTGGATCAAGGTGGAGTATCTTGATACAACCATCAGGTGAGATACTTTTCAGGCTATCCTGATCTGAAGCGCCGAACCAGTCTGCCTCGCGGCAAGACAGGCGGAATCGGGGTTTCCCCAGCCTGTCAAGCTGGGCGCGTATGTGATCCAGGGGTGTACGAACATCCGTGGACCCTGCGCGTATTTCATCAAGACCGTCGATAAATAGTGTCTTGTTGCGCCATTCAGGATGGCCATCCACATCGAATGTGATCAGGTCTCGCGCGGTCACAAAACAAGCGTCTGGTCTCCCAGCTTCCTGATTAAAAACGGTCGTTTTCCCTGCTCCGGGATTACCAAGCAACACATAAGCGGATGAGTTCTCGTATACAGAAAGCGGTTGCGGGCGGCTCTTCTGCCCATCCTCACGTCTGCTCCGCCCGTCCTCATGGACTCCAACTTCAGTGCAAAGACGGGTGACAGGACGCATCAGATCGAATCAAACCAGTGAGAAGCCGGTTGGGCCAGGAATTCCTCAAGCGGAGCGCCCTGTTCGCCGACGAGCAGGATGCGTTCAGGTTCAAATTTCTGTCGGAACATATCCAGACTACGGGAATTGCCGCCTCCAGGCCCGCTTTTTACTTCAACACCGATCAGCCTGCGGCCACGCTCCAGGACGAAATCCATCTCATGAGAACTGTGCCGCCAGTAATAAATCTTGATATCCGGCATCCCCGTATTACAAAGATGAGCGCCCACAGCGCTTTCCATCAATCTCCCCCAGAATGTTCTGTCAGCCTGCGCTTCCTCGAACGAATAACCGGAGTTCACCGACATGAAGGCGGTGTTCAGAACATTCAGCTTGGGGCTTGAACTCCTGCGCCGGTGTTGTTGGCCAACATACTTGGAGAGGCCGGTCAGCAGACCGGATTGCGACAACAAATCCAGATAGTGTGCAAGCGTTGTCGTGTTGCCAGCGTCAACCATCTGCCCCAGCATCTTGTTGTAAGAAAACACCTGCCCGGAATAGCCACTACCAAGCTCAAAGGTACTTTTCAGTAACGCCGGTTTATCGACGCGCGTCATGGAGAGGATATCCCGGTCCATAACCGGTTCAATCAGGGAGGCGCGGATATAGTCGCGCCAGCGCGGCTGGTCGCTGATCAGGCGCGCCGCGCCAGGATAACCTCCAAAATAGATATAACCTGGCAAGTCGAAATCGAAAGCATCCACCATCTCACTGAATGACCAGTGGCTGACACGGATCAATTCGAATCGTCCGGCCAGGCTCTCCGTCAAACCCTGCTGCACCAACAAGGGAGCCGATCCGAGGACCACAACATGCAAAGGACATCCAGCCGCACGGTCAGCGTCCCACAAACCCTTGACCGTATCCGACCATTGAGGAATCTTCTGAATCTCATCAAGCGCCAGAACGAAGCCCTGATCGGATTCATTGGCTTCCCTGCGCGCCGCTTCCCATTTGTGAACCAACCACTCCTGGTCCCGCGTATCAGTCGGCCCGATGACCTGTCTTGTCTCATAATACGGGATTACTGGCGCTTTTGGTTCCGGCTCATCAACCGACAGATAATCCCACCTGAGGTCGGTACGGTACAACGCCTGCTTGACGAGCGTGGTTTTGCCGGTTTGGCGGGGGCCCGAAACAACGATCAACCGTTCCGGGCGCTCTTGCAAGCGTGAAAGGAGTGTATTGACGTAGTGGCGTTGATAACCCGACATTCACTGATATTACATCATTGAGTAATTTTACTCAATGATGTAATAAGTCAATTATTCTAACTACTTTAACCGGGCAAGTACCTCACGGAAGCTGCTGAGGCCAGCCTCCAGATTCTCAATGATCTCTTCGGCAAGAACATCGGGTTCAGGCAGATTATCCAGGTCAGTCAGGCTCTGGTCCTTGAGCCAGAAGATGTCGAGACTGGTCTTGTCGCGGGCTTTTATCTCATCAATGCTGTAGCTGCGCCAGCGCCCTTGCGGTGAATCCGTCTCGCTCCAGGTTGCCTTGCGCTGGTGTCGATTCGACGGATTGTAGCAGTGGACGAAATCCGACAGATTCTCATACCGCATCGGTTTTTTCTTCAACGTGTGATGAATGTTGGTGCGGTAGTCGTAGTACCAGACCTGTTTGGTCCAGGGGTTCGGGCTGGCCTCGCGGTTGTCGAAAAAGATCACATTGGCCTTGACCCCTTGCGCGTAGAATACGCCGGTTGGAAGACGCAGAATGGTATGCAGGTCGGTATTTTCCAGCAGCTTTTGTCGGATCGTCTCACCGGCGCCACCTTCAAACAGTACATTGTCCGGTACGACAACGGCGGCGCGGCCGGTAGTTTTCAGCATCGTGCGAATATGTTGCACGAAATTGAGTTGTTTGTTGGATGTGGTCGCCCAGAAATCCTGCCGGTTGTAGGTCAGATCGTCCTTTTCCTGCTCGCCTTCCTCGTTCGTAAAGCTCATGGAGCTTTTCTTGCCGAAAGGCGGATTCGCAAGCACATAGTCGAAGCGCTTGCCGGCGTCAGCCACCAGCGAGTCATTCGGTGATATGGGCGCCCCTCCCTCAATTTCACCGATGTTGTGCAGGAACATGTTCATCAGGCACAGGCGGCGTGTGTTGGCGACAATCTCATTACCATGAAATGCCTCGTGTTTCAGAAACTCTTTCTGCTCCCTGTCGAGACTGAAGTTGTCCGGATCAGTCATGAAGTCGTAGGCTGCAAGAAAGAAACCGCCAGTACCACAGGCCGGGTCAGCGATCAGCTTGCCGGGTTCGGGCCGCACACATTCGACCATGGCGCGGATGAGGGCGCGCGGCGTGAAATACTGCCCGGCGCCGGATTTCGTATCCTCGGCATTTTTCTCCAGCAAGCCCTCATAGATATCGCCCTTGATGTCAGCGCCCATTGTGACCCATTCGGTTTCGTTGATCATGTCAATGAGGCGATACAGCTTGGCCGGGTCCTGGACCTTGTTCTGGGCTTTGGTGAAGATTTGCCCCAACATGCCCGGCCTGGTTCCGAGCTCACGAAGCAGGGCAATATAATGGCCTTCGAGTTCCGCGCCCTTCTTCGACCGCAGGCTCTGCCAGTTGTATTCTTCCGGGAGGTCGACATCCCGGTTGTGAGGCGGCCTGGAGTACTCATCCGCCATCTTCAGGAAGATCAGGTAAGTGAGCTGCTCCAGATAATCACCATAGCCGATCCCGTCATCACGCAGGGTGGTGCAAAAACTCCAGACTTTGGAGACGATGGGGGCGGTGTTCATGTGGCAGTGTCCTCGTCTATGGTTTGTTGCGCCAGGGCATGCCCGGCCGCCGTGCGTCGATAACGCTGGTTTCGACTGGTTGGCTTGTCGGGGAGCGTCATTTCGATCAGCCCGGATTCGAGGGCGGGCCGTAGATAGGCGGTGACAAAGTGGTCCCGGTGAGCCAAACTCAAGGCAGCTTGTAATTCCGCGCGGCTCAACTCTCCGGTAAGGGCAACAACCAGTTGCTGGACATGACGGGGAACTTGCCCGGTATCTTGCCCGGTATCTTGCCCGGTACCTTGTGGGGTACCTTGCCCGGTATCTTGCTCGGTATCTTGCTCGGATGGCTCCGGGCATACCCGCTCATGTATCGGAAGCCGGACCAGAAACCAGGTACGGTCTTCATCACTTTCAAATACCGGATCCGGGGAGCCGTTCTTTCGCATGGCTCGAAGGATCTTCGGTACGCCCGTTGATCGCCCTTCGGCCAGGTCCAGTTCTTTGAGGAAATCACCAATCCGACGATTACGATAGCGACGACTAACCGCCTGCCCCTTGTGAAAATCCTCCATCTGGATGGAACGGTCAGGGCCAGGAAAACTGAGGATTACCAGTTCTTCCGGAGTGATACGTACCTCCACTGGCTCCCGTTCCTCATAGGAGCGGTGATAGATGGCGTTGACTAACGCTTCTTCGATGGCTTCGATGGGGAAATTCCAGAATCGTTCCGCTTCCGGCTTGTGCGAATGTTTGATGACGGTTTCCTTCAAATAGTTTCGTTCAATGAAACTGATTGCATCGCGCAGGATGATCCACAGTGGTCCGCGGAATTCCTTCTCTTCAAATTGATCGCCCCCTGGACCATCAGGAAACCATACGACATCAATTTGGGTGACCGGAAAGAAATCATGTGGTCGGTCGTTGAAGAACAGCAATCCGATATTCTTGGGGAAAGGCGCTTCCGAAGGTCCGCCAACCAGATTCATACGCCGACCCAAATCTTCCATGGAAAGAGAAGTTTCCCCCGCCAGGTCGCTGCCCACCTCACGAAGAAACTGTTCGATAAGCCGTAAAGACAGATCTCCCAAAGACGCGGCCTGATGATAGCGGTCGTCGAATGGAACGGTTGCGGCGAGGCTGAGTAGTTCGCGTTCGTCCTCGCCTTTGGCGCGGACGGTACTGCTGTGTTTACGGATGAACCAGGCCCATTGCGGCGGCGTTCCTTTCGCCAGACTGATTCTGGCCTTGTATGGACGGGTTTCACCGCCCGGCGCCCAAAGTACAAGGATAGTCCGCCCTTCAATGTCGTATATCCCGGAAATCGGATGATAATAAGGTTGTATGGAAGAATATCCGAGTTCCAGCAATTCCTGTTGTATCGAATTGACCTGCTCCGGGTCTAATCCTTTCGGGGGCAGTACAGGGCGTCCGTTGCGCTCCTCGACACCCAAAACGATATAACCACCGCCGAGATTGTGAAAGTCATTAGCGAACGCGCAGATAGTGCGCAACACGCTCGCCGGGTTCCAACCGGCCTTGTACTCTATGCGCTCGCCTTCAATGGTTCGCTGCATCAGCAGGTCGTCGATGTTGATGGGGAGTTTTCCGGTCATATTGTCGCGTGGCGGTGCCTTTTGGAGTTGGCGGTAGTATGGGATTGAGCTCCTTTTTCCGCCTTGATCCGTTCGAGCAACACAGATGCAGGCTCGTCATTCGGGTCTTGTGCGACGAGTTTACCGGAAAAGGCTTGCTTCAGAATTGATTGGCGGAGGACGTTAGCTTTCTGAAGATCTTGACTGATTCCCGCTTCCGTCTCATCAACGAGTGACAGCGTCTTCTCAAGCACGCTGACGACTACACGCTGTTCTTCAATCGTACAGTGCGGGAAAGGGTAGTTTGAAAGTTTAACACCGTTAATGTTCGACTGGTTAACGCCGTCGGTCTTGACACTGTTGCCGTGCTGTCGGGCAACTTGTGAGTTGAGAAATAGATTCACATATTGGCCGTTTGCAATCGTCCGGTTGTGATTCACTCGGATAAGGTAACCGGCAAAAATAGCCGGGAGTCCGCCTTTATATATTGCGGTTTTACCAACCAATTCGGGACTATTAGTTCGGTTGAACAGGACATCCCCATCGTACAGCAAATATTCCGCGACCTCGTCATTGTCTGATGTGTAGACAAGGTCCGTCCAATCAAACTGTGCGTTTTGGATATTTCCCATGCGAAGTACAGGTACCTTGCCCACCGCCACAGATTTTGTGGATGTGCCGTACTGCACCCCACAGGTCAACCATCCAAGTTTTTCCCATACCCACGATTTCGGTAGCTTTGGCAATTTTGCAATCACATTGCAGGGAATATCAGCTATTTCTGGTAGCTTTTTCGGCTTTGTTGGCTTCTTGCCCAATTTGCCGCTTCCCTCCCAAGTCTTGACAGCACTCCTCCAATCTTCGAGTTGTTGTTCGTATCGTACCTCTCGTTCGCGTTTGATACGGGCGAGTAACTGCTCTGGCTTTTCAAGCTTGTCTCGATTTTCTTCCCGCCACTTGGCGGTGAGCTTGCCTTCGAATGCGTGTTTGAGCACAGCCTGACGGTATACCTTTAGTTGTTCCCACACTTTTTCCAGACTTTCAACACCCTTGTCGAGTTCGGAAAACAACTCCTCGATTTTGGCGACGATTCGGTGTTGTTCGGGTAGCGGTGGTAGATTGCATTCGAGACCCTCAACGAATCCCTTGGTAACAGCCTTGAATGTTGAGCCTGTCCCTTCATTCGACAGTACGGGTTCCATATTCCTAAAGAAGTACAACAGGAATTTCGGCTCAATCCCTCCACAGGGATGAAATGCTGCTAAACCACGACCAATGCAACACTCGTGCTTTGCGAGATTGGTCGGCCCAACTGGAGCTCTAACCGACAGGAGGGTTGCGCCTTGCCTGGCGATCTTGTTGGGCTGAGAACAGTACAGATTGATAGTTGGGAATAAATCACCAAACTCTGCCTTCCCCTGGAAGAAAGGGAGTCCATCACCATTATGGTTATAGGTTTTTGAATCTGGGGATTGCCCCATTACAATGTGTGCGATATCGGGGAGTTTACAACGCGCCCATCCCTTTGGAAGGACTTCGATTTCGTTCACGCCGCCAACGCCTCATTCAATTCGTCAATCACATCGTCCATCTGATCGCCGAAGAGGTTGTACATCTGGCCTAAGCCGCCCTTGCTATCGAACGGGGCCAATTCCAGGTCGTCCCTCTCCAGATGAAAGGAATTGATGATGTGTTCACGGATCATCCGCAACCATTCCATCTGCTCTTCGTTGAATTTCTCCCCACTGCCACTGTGATATTTCATGATCCAGTTCTGGAAATTGCGCCGCGCGGTATCTCGATAAGATGACAGCTTGGCGTCCATGCCGCAGACGCGCCGAACCAGAGATACCAGCGAGATCAATTCTTTTTCCGGTTGGCTGCCCTGATAGTTATCCAGCAGGGCATAAGCCCGCCAGACTTTGAAAGGGGACAAACGCGGCTGATCTTTCCTGAGTCTGTCGCACAACTCCCGGATCATGGCGTAAGTCAAATCCCGGCGCCGATGTGGTTGGTCGTAGAAAATCGTCAAAGCCTCAATTTCGTCTCGATGAGCTTCCAGATATTGCCGAAAGTCTTGCGCCATGGCTTCCGCGTTCTCATGAGAATCGCCCGCCCATTCGGCGCGGGACAATGTATCCAGACTATCATGGTCAACGGTCTGTTCCTTGTTGCGGCGGATGGAATCGATTAACTCGATCAGTTCACCGTTGAAGACACTGGCGGCATCGGCGACCAACTGCTCCTGCGCCATTCTACAGGTTTCTGGCTTCGGCTGTGAGTCATCAGGCAGGGCTTCAATCTCACGCGCTTTCTCATCAATGCGGTCAAGGTCAATGGCGGCCAGCAGATTGCCTGCGATTCCGGTGAGTTCAATACCTCCCGCCTGCTCCTTGATTCGGTCTTTATCTGTCTGGTCGAGTTGCTGGTTGAGACGAGCAAGGCGACCGGCCAGCGAACTCACGGTGTCTTCGTCGCAGGCCCCCATCATCACACCCATGGCCAAATCCTTGAGCGGCGCCGCAGGTTTGGTGATGAGTGGTTGGCTGGCGGTCTTGAGTGACCGGGTGACACCGACCGCGTCCACAATTACATAATGCGTCTTGCCACTGGTCGCGGAGGGTGAGACCTTCCGAAGATCATCGTGTTCAAAGGTACGAGTACCGCGCCCCTTCATTTGCTCGAAATAATTGCGGCTCCGCACGTCACGCATGAAAAGCAGACATTCAATGGGTTTGACATCGGTGCCCGTCGCAATCATATCCACGGTCACGGCGATGCGCGGGTAATAGTCATTGCGGAACTGGGCAAGGACGGATTTCGGGTCTTCTACGGTCCTGTAGGTCACCTTCTTGCAAAATTCATTGCCTTCGCCAAACTCCTCCCGCACGATCTGGATAATGTCGTCGGCATGGCTGTCGGTTTTGGCGAAAACCAGTGTCTTCGGTACTTCTCGACGACCCGGAAAAATCTCCGGCAGCTTGTCGCGGAAGGTTTTGATCACGGTACGAATCTGGTCCGGATTGACGACATCGCGGTCCAGTTGCCGGGAAGAATAACTTTCATCCTCGTCCTGCGTTTCCCAGCGTTTCTTCCGCGTCTGGCGTTCGCGTTTCTCGATCAGTTGACCCTCCGCAATTTCGCCGCCCTGACTGGTGATCTCCGTATCAATCAGATAAATCTCGTTACCGACATTGACGCCGTCGGCAACGGCCTGCTCATGGCCGTATTCGCTGACGATGTTTTTCCTGAAGAACCCATAAGTGCGGTTGTCCGGCGTCGCGGTCAAGCCAATGAGAAAGGCGTCGAAATACTCCAGAACCTGCCGCCAGATGTTGTATATCGAGCGATGACATTCGTCGATAATAATGAAGTCGAAAAACTCAGGCACAATCCGTTCGTTATAGGCAACCGGCATCGGCTCTTTTGGCTGAACCAGTTCGGCTGGATTGATTTGCTCGGCGGCTTCATCCATTTCACTACATTTAAGGAGCGAATACATACGCTGGATGGTGCTGATGCAGACTTGACTGTCCTGGGCGACGAAGGATGATTTCAGGCGTTGTACGTTGTAGAGCTCGGTGAATTTGCGGTTGTCGTCATTGGGTACGTAAGCCATGAATTCCTGCTCGGCCTGTTCGCCCAGATTCCGGGTATCGACCAGAAAGAGAACCCGCCTGGCATCCACGTGTTTGAGCAATCGGTAGATCGCAGTGATGGCCGTCCAGGTCTTGCCGGAACCGGTTGCCATCTGGATGAGCGCACGCGGACGATTATCCTTGAAGGATGCTTCCAGCTTCTTGATGGCATCAATCTGGCAATCCCTCAGCCCCTGAGTATCCAGGTTCGGCAATGCCTGGAACCGTGAGCGGAGAGAGGTCGGCTGGGCAAGCCAGTTCCGCATCGTCTCCGGCCGGGGGAAGTTGAATATCTCCCGGGAGCGGGGTTTGGGGTCGCGACCGTCTGTGAAGCGGGTCAACACGGCGGTACTCTCGTAAATGAATGGCAGGGGTTCGCTGTTGTTCACCCACTTCAGTCTGGCGCCGGCATAGGCGCCGGACTGACTCTCGACGGTTGTGATCTTCTGGGCCCAATGCTCTGGCTTGGCTTCAATCACGCCGACGGGTTTCTTGTCGATAAAAAGAACATAGTCAGAAGGGCCGACATCCGTCTGGTACTCACGAACGGCAATCCCGGCAGAGGCATTAAAGTCAATCCTGTCCTTGTCCTGAACGGTCCAGCCTGCCTGCGACAGTTTCGCGTCAATAACATCCCGCGCCGCCTGTTCGGGTGTCTGGTTGGCGTTTGACATCAGTCCACCCGCCTAATGTAAGCCGGTATCTCTCATACCTGCGAGTGTAAGCCAATGGGTGCCTGTTTGTAGAGTGAATAATGCAAATGGTGCTTCCTGCGTCCTCTGTAATATAGTGGATTGGTTGCACCCGCCAGTGGAATATGAGAAAAACCAAAGGGTCGCTTAGTTGAACTGTCCATCAAGGTCATTACACTTCAATCCGAGCAGATTTTACTATTGGAGAAGGCAATACAGCGCACCCCAAATCTGCTCTCCCTTCGTAAAAAAGATTGCGACCTCAATCAATGCCGATGTTCATAGTTGAAGCTTTCCAGGGCTTGCCTATGGGTACCTCGTGAAGACGGCAGAACAGACCAGAGCCATCATTGCTGAGATGATGAAATGCAACCGCAGCAAGATTAGTGTAGAACTCTCATTCCCAAGGCATGGAAAATGCGAGTTGCTTCGCTAACCAAAGTTAAGACATCGGCGCGACCAAGAGGACGACTATGTGCGACTGCCTTGCGTATAGGGTGCAGCCGTTGAAGCGACACTGCAATATCGTGTGGGTTTCGAAAAATTTCTTGAAATACTTCTCTCCAATTGTCGCGTCGCATAATCACGTTAGCCAAGTCCATGAAATCTGCGTATTGGATAGCAGCATAGACTGACCTTCCATCGGCACGGTCTTCCTCCTGGCGCTCCATCCAACGCTTGCGCATTGCTTGTGGAATCCTTTGTCTAATCCAATTTGGACCAGCCAATTTCTCCAGGCGTTGTGCTACTAAATGATAACAACTCGCGTTTATCCTTAATATTACAAAACCCTCTTTTGGATGCATCGAAAAAATATGGAAGAAGATACCGTCAAGGCACGTTTTTTAATGGATAATCCTGAACCAGGCTTTCAGTTGGGATATTCAAGCCTTCATGCAACTTTCGAATCATGGTCAATGTTAATTTGCGACGATAATTCAGCACTTCCGAAACTCGACCCGACCGACCGATATAAGGCGCTAGATCTTTATCTTTAAGACCGTATTGCTCCATCCGAAAGCGAATGACTTCAACAGGATTCGGCTTGCCAATAGCAAAGTTTCTGGATTCATAAACCTCAACAAGCGTTCCTAAAATATCTAACTCGTCGCCTTCCGGAGTATCTGCTTTTGCATCCATTAATTCCATAACACGCGCTAAAGCTGCTTCATAATCTTCTTCGGTTTTAATAGGTTTGATGTTCATATTGTCACCGCGTCTATCCGATCGTACATCTTGTGTGTCCCCACAAAACGTACATATACCATTCTATAAGCGTAATTAATTTTTGCGATTAGCCGATAATCATTACCCTTAATGTTGAAAACAACCCGACTGCCTTGAAGCACACTCGCGTTGCCAAACTGAGCTTTCAATTCCTGGGGTGACGACCAATCAGCTTTTGACACTTCATCATGCCAGGCTTCTAACTGTCCCTTAGAAGCTGAATAGTCGGGTTGCTCCCAGAACTCTCTCAATGTCCGTTTTGATACTATACGCATGTACTTCCTTTTCCTCCCATTATGGGAACTTTTGTGGTTTTGTCAAGTTTTAATTTCCCCTCACCATCACTTGTTCGTGATGCGCCGCGAATGCTTCCTGTTTTTCTACCAGTATTCATCACGCTTCTGCTTAATCAATGGAGAATAGCGTCTGGAGCGACTCAGTCGTTCCTGTATACGAACTTTGATAGATATTACTTATTTCTATTCACACACCACCAACATATTCCCCGCGAGCGGGATAGTCGTTTTTGATCGCAAAATCGAGCGCCCCGATCAGTTCAGAAAAATGGGGGCGGACAAACGGCATGGTCTGTGTTGATCCATAGTACAAAGTTTGCTCGGGCGTGACCAGAAAGAGTCCCGGTTCGGAAAAAAGGGCAGGCTCTTCGATACCGATGGATGTCTTGCCCCGTGAAGTAGAGATATAAAGCCCCCACTCTTTGGCTTTCGATAAATCCAGACCATAACCAAAGCGAAGCTTGCCAGCCTTGATTTTATCTGCCATGGCTTGTGCGCGTTCCTGCTCATCCGAACTCACAGCAATCACATGGACGCCGCGCTCGGCAAACTCATCCACCCTCTTTTCCAACTCGGTCAGATAATTGGCGCAAATCGGGCAATGTAATCCTCGATAAAAGCAGACCAGAGTACCGCGTTCTGAGGATTCGCTTGAGAGATCAAAAGTATCGCCATCGAGCGTCTGAACACGCAGGCTCGGGGTCTTTTTTCGGGGAATTAACATTGTCATAATCCTGGTGAGTAATGCTTGTAATGGGAATAGAATCCTCGGGAGGACCCAATTTAAAGAGAAGAAGTATTTACATCATTGAGTAAAAATACTCAATGATCGAATGCTATTACTTTCATCTTCGTGGGTAATCGGCAGATTTACCACCTTTTAGTGGATCATCAACCAGCGACACCAAGAAGTCACTGTACATGCGAAATCAGGAAAGATCGTTTATCTGCGCCTGAGCATCGTAAATTCTGCATGTGTGGTATGGTTGTGCCAAATGACTGCCTTCGCACCAACGAATCGAATCGCTTTCCAGGGCGAATACGGCGCTAACTCTGACATGGCTTGCAGGAACATGTATCCGGGAATGGATCCCCATCCATGTCGCACATTCGAGGACGCCTTCAATTCGGTGACGGATGGTGAGGCGGATTTCGCCATGATTCCTATCGAGAATACGATTGCCGGCAGGGTGGCGGATATTCATCATATCCTTCCGGAATCCAATCTATATATTGTTGGAGAGTATTTCATGCCGATCCATTTCCAGCTGATGGTGAAGCCCGGGGCCAGTGTTTCCGACATCCGGTCTGTTTACAGTCACATTCATGCGCTCGGCCAGTGCCGACGTGTCATACGCGAGCGGGGATGGCATTCCAGGGTTGCGAGCGACACCGCAGGCGCAGCCAGGGAGGTGGCGGAACAGGATGATCCTTCCATAGCTGCGATCTCCCCGGCGCTCGCAGCGAAGCTGTACGGGCTGAATATCGTCGAGAGGAACATAGAGGATACAGAAAACAATGTCACGCGATTCATAGTCCTGGCATGTGAACCCGCCCATATCTCCCATTCGGAGTCCGACTTGCCCGTGATCACGACTTTTGTGTTCAACGTACGAAACCTGCCGGCAGCGCTGTACAAGGCCATGGGTGGATTCGCTACCAACAATGTAAACATGACAAAGCTGGAAAGTTATCAACTTGACGGACGGTTTACCGCCACCCGGTTTTACGCGGATATTGAGGGCCATCCGGACGATCCTCCAGTTGCCAGAGCGCTGGAGGAATTGCAGTTCTTCTCAACTGAAGTCCGGATTCTTGGCGCCTATCCATCTCATCCATTTCGCAATGAACTCACGAAAAATTGATCAATACGAAGTACTGACTTTCGATTGTTATGGAACCCTGATTGACTGGGAAACGGGCATCTGGGATGCCCTTCAGTCGCTCCTGATCGATAATGGCGTCGGGCACATTGATCGCCGCGCCGGACTTGGAGCCTTTGCTGAAATTGAGAATGCGCTTGAGCGGGAGGTGCCGGACAGGCGCTATTGCGATATGTTGAGAATCACTCACCGGCAGATTGCGGAGCGGTTTGGCCTGCGGTCAACGGATGTACTGGATCAGGCATTCGCAGACGCGATTGCCCATTGGCCAGCCTTCGATGACAGCGCTTGAAAGAAAAAGGGGATTGGGGAGCCACGGCCCGGATGAAAACCTGGCCGGATTACGATTTTTTTTCAACACACTGGCTGAGATGGCGGACGATGTGGAGCAGGAATAGGCAGAAGCGCCAAATGGTACCCGGGGCCGGACTTGAACCGGCACGCCCTTATAGGGCGAGGGATTTTAAGTCCCTTGCGTCTACCAATTCCGCCACCCGGGCAAACAGTACCAAATAATCATATATGCTGGAGGCTGAGCCCGGAATCGAACCGAGGTCAACGGCTTTGCAGGCCGCTGCATAACCACTCTGCCACTCAGCCCCTATGATTTTGTCCATGACATTTTTGCATTGCGCCATATCGCCGACCCAAAAACTCAAGAACCCTGGCACTGACAATTCATGCAGGCCATAAATACTGGAGCGGGAAACGAGACTCGAACTCGCGACCCCAACCTTGGCAAGGTTGTGCTCTACCAACTGAGCTATTCCCGCTTAATCAAATTTTTGGGGTTGTTGATTCTAGCCATGCATCGGGTGGTGTCAATAGCAATTTGGCAGGTAATCCTGATTTCAGTCAATTTGGATCGATTTTCTGTTTGCTGTCGGGTTTTTCCAGCAACCAGGGCATCGCCACCTTCAGGTAGGTCCACACCGACCAGAGTGTCAGAATCGCTGCAACGTAAAAAGCGAGCTCGCCAACACGGAACGAAGGAATTTCCAGTATGGGCTCGGCATACAACAGCAGGGAAATGGAAACCATCTGGAATCCTGTTTTTACCTTACCCAGAATACCGACAGAAACCACGCCGCGTTCGCCCAGTTCCGCCATCCACTCCCGCAACGCGGAAACGACGATTTCGCGGCCTATGATAATACACACCGAGATGGAAAATAACAGCGGATGTATCACGCGGTCCAACACATCCAGGTCGGAAACCAGAAGTACCAGCGCACTGGAAACGATCAGCTTGTCTGCCACCGGATCAAGAAAGGCGCCCAGCGCCGATGTGGCATTCATCTTCCTTGCGAGAAACCCATCCAGCCAATCGGTTATCGCTGCGGTGACAAACACACTGGTCACCAGTATTGATCGAATTTCCAGCTCCCAGAAATACAGCACCACCAGTACAGGAATCAGGGCTATTCTGAACAGCGTAAGTATATTCGGAATATTTAGCATGACAATGATGTACTCACTGATGAAAATCGTTGAAAATCCGCTGCGCCAGATTAAGGCTGATTCCCGGAACTTTTGCAATATCCTCAACTCCGGCGCGCTTTATTTCCCGGATCCCTCCAAAGTACCGCAACAGGTTGCGCCGGCGTTTATCTCCGATCCCCGGTATCTGCTCCAGGGCAGACTGATTCCTCGCGCGTCCTCTGCGCAGGCGATGTCCGGTCACTGCGAACCGATGCGCTTCGTCACGAATCCGTTGCACCAGGTGAGACACCGGAGAGGTTCCCGCTGGTTGAAATGGCGCCGCTGCACCGACCAGATGGAATAGTTCTTCCCCTGCCTTGCGTTCCGGGCCTTTGGAAACCCCCATCAGCACAACCGAATCCAGTATCTGTAATTCCTCGAAGACTTTTCGCGCCACACCCAATTGCCCTTTGCCGCCATCAATTATCACCAGATCAGGAATCCTGCCATCGTTTTCGAGTACCTTTTTATAGCGCCGGGTCAGAACCTGCTCCATCGCAGCATAATCATCGCCGGGTTCGATACCGGAGATATTGTAACGCCGATAGTCGGACTTTACGGGACCGTTATGGTCAAATACCACACAGGCGCCCACGGTTTTTTCTCCCATGGTATGGCTGATATCAAAACATTCGATACGTGAAGGGGTTTCGGCCAGTGACAGGAAATCGCACAGCCCGTTGAATTGATCACTGATCTGGCTTCGCTGGTTCAAGTGCCGATTCAGATGATCCGCCACATTCAACCGGGCCGACTCGATCCATCTTGCCCTGTAAGAACGGCAACGCTGCTTGATTTCGACTTTTCTTTTGTTTTCAATGGACAATATCTGCTGTAAGGAACTTCGACTGTCAATCGCCTCGCTCAACAGAATCTCCCGGGGCATAGCCGAGCCAAAATAATGTTGCGCCAGAAAAACCTCCAGCAATTCAGACGGGTTTTTATCGAGAGCGTTGGGTTGCAGGTAAAACCGGATGCCCAGATTTCGCCCCCGACGAATAGAGGTAACTCCAAAACAGACCATGCCGGATTCAGCTGCCACGGCGACCACATCCGCATCCCGGGCATCCGATGAAATATATTGCTTCTCCCTTATCCTTTGCAGCAGGGCGATACGGTCACGCCAGACGGCTGCGTTTTCATAATCGAGATTGTCGGATGCCTGTTCCATCATCGTAGCCAGTTCATCCACCAGGCGGGTGTCGTCGCCAGCCAGCATGGCCTTGGCCTGACGGATGTCTTCCTGATAATCTTCCGGGCCGATTCGACCTGTGCAGGGGGCGCTGCATCGTTTGATCTGATATTGCAGGCAAGGTCTCGACCTGTTTCTGAAGAAGGCATCATCACATTGACGCAGCCTGAATATTTTATGCAGTTGCGCCAGCATTTCCCTTACTGCAGCGGAATTGGGGTAAGGGCCATAATACCTGCCTGGCAATGTCCGGTGTCCACGGTAGAATGTGAATCTTGGAAAGGTGTCTTTCTCGGTCAACCGGATGTAGGGGAAACTTTTACCGTCCCGCAAGGTGATATTGTAATACGGCCGCTTGTCCTTGATGAGATTGTACTCAAGCAACAGCGCTTCGCTTTCTGTTCGGGTCTGCTGGGTTTGGGCGTGGGCAATTTTTGAAACCATCAGGCGGGTTTTCGGCGCAAGTCCAGTCGAACGAAAATAACTCTGGAGGCGTTTTTTCAGATTTTTCGCTTTCCCTACATAGAGCGTATCACCCTGTATATCGGTGAAGATATAAACCCCGGGCCGATCTGAAACGGCCGCAAGAAACTGCTGTGCGTCAAAACAGGACTTGTTATCGCTCACGATTTTCTAATCCTTAAGTGCAGGTATGTTGATGCTGTCTGCCATACTGGATACAATTCCGGCCCGTTCGTTCCCCAATATCAGGAAACTCATTCCAGTGAAAATCTCAGCCTTCGAAGTTCGCATCGGTAACCTGATGGAATATCAGGGCAAGCTGTGGCGAATACTGAAGAAAAACCATGTCAAGCCGGGCAAGGGCGGCGCATTTGTGCAACTTGAGATGAAGTGTATATCAGATGGCACCAAACTCAATGAACGATTTCGCTCAGAAGATAAAATGGAGAAGGCTTATGTCGAACCCCGACAAATGCAATACCTTTATCTTGATGGTGAAGATTATGTCTTCATGGATACCGAAAACTTCGAACAGATCACATTGAGCGCTGAAGAACTCGAAGCCTCGATACCGTTTTTATTGCCCAGCGCCGACGTCCAGATCAATTTTCATAATGAAATCCCGATTGGTATTGAGTTGGCCGGGTCCGTCGTACTTGAAGTGATCGATACCGAAGGCGTGGTAAAGGGACAGACGGCTTCTGGCAGCGGCAAGCCCGCAATTCTGGAAACCGGGCACAAGGTCACTGTCCCGACTTTTGTTACCGTGGGTGAAAAAGTGAAAGTGAATACTGACACCGGCGAATACATGGAACGGGCCTGACTGCGGCGGCGCTCCTGTCTTGCGCGGACCGACCTTGAGAATCAATCAGTCATTGTCATTCAGTCCGGCTCCCGCCCCTGACAATCGTGACGCTTCGGTGGCCTTGACGTAGGTAAGATGAGCCCGTTTCTCGAGCTTTTCCCAGGCTTGCGCATTCACCCGTGTATCACCGATCCTGGGGACCCGGCCAACACCGTGATCACGGTCGAAAATGGTTTTTTCAAAGATCAGCCTGCCAACCCTGTCAGTGTACAGGTCGCCCTTGTCACCGATAATGGTGAGGCGGTCACGGCAAATCGACAGTCCGGTTGACATCCAGCTAATGGTAACAGATTGCTCCCTGTCCAATAAGGTATGGCCCACAAACCCTGTAACCAGTACCGGCCAGGCGATTTCGCCTGTCTCTATGCTGCGCCCTTTCATCAATCCCATGCAATCACTCAGGGCCAGTCCGGTCATGATCGGACTCAACACATTGTTCGGCCCATGCCAGACCCCATCCAGCGATTCCGGCGCATAGTCAACCGGCCGATGATGATCGATACTTTCCAGTAATGCAGCCAGGCTCGAAACCCCGTCGATTTGAAGCGCTTGCAGCCAGCGAATTGCCCTGCCTGTCTCATCGGCAATCCCCCAGGGTAATCCGCTCCCTCTGGCCGCTTTTCGACAAGTCTGCTCGATTTCATTCAATGAACGTTTCATCGACCAGGCAGCGGCGGATAAATCCAGCCATCCCCTTTGAACTCTCCAAGCTCATCCGGGAACGGGGCGTGTTGATACATGTTTATTCGTATCCAGCGATCAGACTTCGGGTCGAATTTGTTCGCCCCGAAAAATGAAAGCTTGCATCGGAGCAGGTCTATCGGCACCAGATCAGCGGATATCAGGTTATCCCGTATCTCGGCATAGTCCAACTGATCCGCTATCTGAATTCTGCGCACACTGTGACGATGCTCCGGATGAACGAGCAGAAAACCGGCCAGTGTTTTCTCGCCCTTACCTTGCACGGAAGTTTTTTTCAGATCTTCGTACAATGCCCGAACATCACGCCCATAGGCAAGCGGGTGTTCCTTTTCGGCCCCCGGCTCTGTGTAGCGTTGCCCGAGCCTCGGTTCGAGTTTCTCCTCGGAGTAATACCAGAACCGGGCAGTCTGCTCCTGGCTCGAATAATCGACTGCCAGCGCCCAGGCGTATTTCTGTTCAATTACGTCAATGGCTTCAGCAATGGTCTGACTGCAATCAACCGGAAAATACTGCGCCTCGTCAATGGCCATGCCTGAGCCAAGATCATCGACCAATTCACCGTGGGGTTCAATCACCAGAGTGACTACAAGCTCCTGCCCCTCCATGGACAATGCCTGCTCCGACCATGTCACCAAGGCATCCCAGGGGAGCTTTATCGACAGCCCCGGAGATTTCACATACCGCATCAATTTCACCAGATCCTTCTCAAGCGCCCGAATACGCATCTGCTGCCGGACATCTCCGGTATTCCAGTCTTCGAGTCCAAGCATCATTCGCGAAATCAGGTGACTGAATTCTTTCCGGGTCTGAGGTGTACTGTGCGGCAGGCTTCTGACTCTGGACAGAGCTGATTCCCTGGCAAACATCCAGCTATGGATCAGCGCAGGATGAAGTACCAGGAACGGGGCCATTCCAAGACCGGTTGAGTTGCCAACGCCCAGCCTGCGCCTTAAGTTCGGATGCATCGTCACTGCATTATTGCCCCCCCTGACGCGGGCAATATGCTCTGCAATATCCACTGTGAACCCGCGAATCAGCCATACCGCAAGCAACTCGGTATGAAAAGCGGAGGAAAATTCCGGCCGGTCGGCTATCCGCTCACGATCACTGACTCCAAATTTGCCGTTGCCATACACTGCGGTGGTTCGCATCAGATAGCCGACGTTGTCGATCATTTCCTGATCGGGTTGGCGGCCTTGCGAAAGCGAATCGACGACATGTTCGAACAATCGCACGCTGCGGTTGGCCCTGGCCAGAACCAGTTCGGTTTGCGAACAATGTCCTGCTTCCTGTTTCGGAACAGCGGCTTTCAGTCTTTCAATATCGGATTGCTCCGGCGCCCCATCAAAAAGTGTAAATGTGGCGTCCCATTCGGTTGCGATAACCCGGTCCGACCGCATTGAAGGGGGGAGGTCGTTTGCATAACAGATCAGCGAATAGCTGCGGTCCGGCCCTTCGATCTGATAGACCGCGATGCCGGTCCCTTTATTATCAACATCCCAGCGGGTTCGCCGGAAACGCCACCGCTGGCTGCCGATTGAACGAAGCAGCGTGCGCATGAAACTCAACCGGGTCTGGTGAAAACAGCCCATGCGGTTGAGGCGCATTACCTTGCCAGGGTCTCGTAACGGGACCGTGTTGTCTCTTGCCAATGGTTGTTCCTTGAAAAGCCTGTCCCCGGCTTGACCGGGGAGGGAGTTGGCCGATAAGCCGGGTTCTGTCTTGAACAGTTATTCATCTGGAACGTTTGTCACCAAACGCCTCAAGCAACCTACCCGGATCCGGCGCGGGTCACACCAATGGATCCCTATTTGGTCTTGCTCCGAGTGGGGTTTACCCTGCCACTATTGTTACCAATAGCGCGGTGCGCTCTTACCGCACCATTTCACCCTTACCTTATACAATACAAGGCGGTATATTTTCTGCGGCACTGGCCGTCAACTCACGCTGCCCAGCCATTAACTGGCACTCTACCCGTTGGAGCCCGGACTTTCCTCGATATCATAAGATACCGCAACTGTTTGGCCAACTCCCACAATGTACCCTACTGGATTCCCGGTCAAAAAACAATGTCCGGCACTACCTCGTTCCCGCCTGCGCGGGAATGGGACAACCACAGGGGGATTGTCCCTGCGACCATGGTGGGAAAGTTATTTCACGGTGATCCGCCCATCCAGTACCGGCATGTACGGACTGTGGTCGGCGAGATATTCGGCAACGACATCCGCAAGATCCGGTCCAAAGTCATAGGCGTCCATGCCTTTCTCCGAGAAGATCACGTAGCCGTCGCCGCCGACGCGCAGAAAGTCGTTCGAAACGATGTCATATTGTGCGTCAGGATTTATCGCAACCCACTCTCCGTCCTGCATTACCTCGACATCCGAAACACGCCCTTCATTCGGCCCTTCGGACAAACTGTAACTGTAGCGCAGGCCGGCCACTTGCGGGAACCGCCCTGCGTACCCCTCGACCTGGCTGACGCCGGACTCGAGCGCCGCCACAACGTCGGCGCCGGCAAGGCCAAAATCAGCGAGCAGATTCTGGAACGGGAGTACAGTCATCACCTCGCCCATCGTGATCGGACCCGGATCGATCGAGGCGCGCAGGCCGCCGCCATTCATGATCGCGATATCGGCGCCCAGAGGCTTCATACGTGCAAGCATCGCATCTGCGACGAGAATTCCGATCTCGCATTCCCGTGCACGGCAATGCTCGCGGCGGCCATCGATCAAGGCCCCGGCCTCGGCGATGACCCGGCCCCGGATTTCAGCGAGCGGCGCTGCCAGGGCGGCAATACGAGTCTTCAGCGCATCGTCCTCGGCAATCGTGCCATCCATCAGCAACGGCTCACCCACTGCTTCGGTGATGGCGCCGTCGTCATCGAAGGTGACATCAAGCCGACCGAGATATTTCCCATAGGCGTATGCCTGCACGATAGCCGTGCGTCCGCCGTTCGGGCTGGTTAACCAGGTCGGATAAGGTCCTTCGGCCGGAGCGGAAGTGTTCGCAAGAAGGGTATTCGAATGTCCGCCGACAATCACGTCAATGCCGTCAACCATCGCAGCGATGCGCTGATCAGTACCGTGACCGGAATGTGAGAGTACGATAATGCGGTCAATCCCCTGGCCGGAGAACTTCACGATTTCACTGCGAACCGCTTCGGCTGGATCAGTAAACCGGATATTGGGACCCGGCGAGGAGAGTTCGGGCGTATTCACGGGAGCCAGGCCGATCAACCCATAGCGATGGCCGCCGCGCTCGATCACCGTCGATGGCGTCAGCGCCCCGGCCAGCGCGGGTTCCGCCGATAGATCGGCGTTGGACATCAGCACCGGGAAATCGACCGCGTCCATGAAGCCGCGAAGCGTTTCCGGGCCATCGTCGAATTCATGGTTGCCCGCGGCCATCGCATCGTAGCCAAGCGTGTTCATGATCTCAGCGGCCGCTTTCCCTTTGTACCAGTTGTAGAAGAGCGAACCCTGGAACTGATCGCCTCCATCAACCAGAAGAGCGTTCGGCGCCTCCATCCGCGCGGCATGGATGGCCGTAGCCAGGCGGGCGGCTCCCCCGAAGCATTCACCTGCTGCATTGTCCGGCTCTGGACAACTGCCATCATATCGGTTGATCGGCTCTATGCGGGAGTGGAAATCATTCGTATGCAGGATCGTCAATGTCTCGGCGCGTACGCCGGTCACGAGAAACAATGCCGTCACGGCGAACAGGATGCTTGTGCGAATCATGGAAGTTCTCCCCTAACGACGTCAGTCAACCTGTTTCAGGGCTCGGCACTATGCAACTACCCCTCCCCGGCCCGTACCCTTGGAGAATTGCAGCATCAGGGCAAGCGTGATCGAAGCGGTCGACAATGCGGCCGACAGCAGGAAGGCAAGCGAAAGATCGATTTCACCCACCAGTCCTGACAACAGGGCGCCGAGCGCCCCCACGCCATCCAGAATGGCGAACACCAGCCCCATCGTGGTGGATTCCGAATCCCCTGAAAATTCGACTGCAGCGGCAAGAATTACCGGGCGTATGGCCGTCAGCAGCGAAGCGGCGCCGATCAACGAAGCGGCGAAAAGCCAGAATCCGGAGAACAGCCCTGCACCTGCTGCGCATACGGCGGCAAGGCCGACCGTTCCAATCAGCAGCGCCTTGCGGCCAGCAATATCCGAAATCTTGCCGATGAACGGCTGGCACAGGGTGCCGAACACCAGCATCCCGGCAAACACGACAGATGAATTGAAGGCATTGAATCCGTATCGCTGCTGCAGAATTACCGGCGTCATGGACAATAACGCAAACAGGGCCATATTGTAGCAAATCATCATGCCCACCATGAGCAGTCCCCGGGATGAACTCCAGGACCGCGCCAGTTTTTTCAGGTCTGCCATGGACAGCCTGCGTCTGGAAGTGGTGGCAATCTTCGGTGCTATGAATATAAACGCCATTCCCATCAGCACGGTGGGGATCACCAGCAGTTGCAGGCTGGTCTGCCAGCTGAAGTATCCGAGCAAAAACCCCATGCTCAACGGGCCCAGGATTTCCGCGCCGATGCTGCCTCCCATGGCGTGAATGCCCAGCGCCTGGGCTCTTCGGCTGGGCAGGGTCTTGACCAGCACGCCGGTTGCTACCGGATGCCAGAACGCATCGCCCATGACGCCGACGGCCAGCAACAGGGTTATGGGCCAGAAGCCGGGCACAAGAGTACTGACAAAATACCCCGCTGCTACCCACCAGAACGAAATCAGCATCAGGAAACCCTGGTTGGAAACGCGATCTGCAATCATGCCTGCCGGGATATAGGTCAGACCGGCGGCGATTCCGTTGACGGCCAGGATGATGCCAATTTCGGTAGGACCGTATCCCATGCTCACCGCGACTGCGGGGGCGATAATCCAGATCGTCCCGGCGACCCAGTCATTGATCAGATGGCCCAGGGTGAGCGTCCCGATCAGGAACCTGTTTTGGGCAATGACTGACGGCCCGTCGGCCGAAACAGAAGAACCCGTTTCAAAATATGCCATGATTCATGCCCGGCCGGGCGAGGAGAAACGAGCAGTATATCAGGACTGCGTATTCCACGCAAAGTATCCACTGCGGTTCATGAAAGTCCTCTGTATACAGCTCCTTTACCGATTCACGCCGCACAAAATCAACTCCCCTTCTTCAGGTCAAGAACAAGCCGGTACAGCCGGTTTTTGCTCACCCCGAACGTGTCACTGACTATTTTCGCTGCGGTCTTCGCAGGCATGTACTCAACCATTGCCGCCGCCAGTTTCAATGCTTTTTGCCAGTCAGGATCGTCAGGCAACTGCCAGGACAATACGATGACGAATTCTCCCTTTTGATGCGGGTCGCCCTGTTCGATCTGCCGGCGGACAGTTCCGATGTCGCCATGATAGAATGATTCGAATTTCTTGGTCATCTCCCGGGCCACGGTGATTTTCACATTTGCCGGCAGGCAGGACTGGATATCCTCAAGCGCTGCGACAATGCGGTGACTCGACTCAAACAGTACCAGCGTTCTTGTCCCGGTCGATAATTCCGTCAGTTTTTGCAACCGCTGTGCTCGCCTGGCCGGAAGGAATCCCTCGAAGCAGAATCGGTCAGCCGGTAATCCGGAAGCCGAAAGCGCCGCGATAACGGCGCTCGGCCCGGGAATCGGAATGACCGGTAATTGATTGTTTCGCGCTGCCTGAACCAGTCGATATCCCGGATCACTGATCAACGGCGTGCCTGCATCGCTGATCAACGCAATATCCGACCCCTCCCGTAACAACCGGATTATCCCGGAGGTCTGTTCGTTTTCGTTGTGTTCGTGAAACGATCGGGTTCTGTTTTTGATCTGGTGGTGATTCAGCAGCTTTGCCGCATGTCGGGTATCTTCCGCCAGTATCAGTCTGACCCGCGCCAATACGGCTTTTGCGCGCAACCCGATGTCTTCCAGGTTGCCGATTGGAGTGGCAACAATATACAGCGCCCCTGTTTTGCCGTTCATTACCGAATCTCTTATACTGTGGGAGTATTCATCCGCTACTGCAATTCAAGAATCTTCCATGATCCCGTTTTACCAAAACCAGTCAAAATTGTTCCCGAAATTCAGTTTGATGCCCGGAAAACCGAGACTGTCAGCCCCAAACCTGGCTCTCGGCCTGGCCTGTATGTTTCTCGCCAACTGTACACCATTACCGGAGACTTTGCCGATACCGCCGGTTGTTGAAGAACATACAGATATTGAAGAAGAAGTAACGGACCTGGAAATAATGGACATGGAAGGAACGGACATAACAGAGGAAGAGGAATCCATAGCGGAGCCGGAGCCGACTGTAGTAAGTCATGGTATTCTCGAGGAAGAGACGATTGTCATTGTTGACGATGACGACACGGGGCAATGGGAGGCAGATCAACTTTCAGCCCTGGATAGAGCAGAACGGGAAATTCTTCTGGCAAAATCGCAACTGGCCTCGGGCTACCCATCGGCGGCGGTCGAGACTCTTCTGAAACTGGATTTTGAGGTCACGGGAAAGGCCCGGCTGGAAACCCGGAAAACCCTGCTGCAGGTACTTCAGTCACTCGACTCACTGCATCGTTCACTGCTGATGGAAGACATCATCGACCCCAATCTGGCTGGCTGGCTGGCTTTGCTTGAGGCGCTTGATTCCGAGGCGCTGCCCGAAACTGAATTGCAGGAATGGCGAAGGGCTTATCCAGACCACCCTGCGGTTTCAGTGCTAATCGATACATTTACTGTGCCCGGCCGGAGTTCCTGGCGACAAATCGCATTGCTTTTACCTCTTACCTCTCCTGACGGCAGGGCCGCCCGGGCATTTTACGATGGGTTCACCGAGGCGCATTACAATGACAGTTCCCGCGATAAACCCGAATTGGCGCTTTATGATATCGGGGCTGATTCCCTGCTGGCTTCTTTCTATTATCAGGCCGCCGAAGCCGATGGCGCTGATTTCATTGTCGGCCCACTGGGAAGAATAGCGGTAGAAAATCTGCTCGCCAGCCGGAACCTTGAAACCAATACATTGCTGCTTGCGGATATTCCACCTGAAAAGGCATCAGACAATCTGTACGGCATCAGCCTTTCTCCGGAAAATGAGGCGCGCCAGGTAGCCGGCAAGGCTTACGCCACCGGTCACAGGAATGCTACCGTGCTTCGAAGCGAAGGAGAATGGGGCGAACGGACCGCCAATGCGTTTATCGCTCATTGGGAAAACCTGGGCGGCCGGATTCTGAAGAACAACTCATTTCCGGAAGATGTTTCAAATCACGCCAGAGTAGTCCAGAAATTCCTGGGAATAGACAAGAGTATGGTTCGCCATCGGCTGATCGAAGCACAAACCGGATTGAAACTGAAATTTTCCCCCAGACGCAATACAGACCTGGATTTCATATTCCTGGCAGCCACCACAACCCAGGCCAGACTGATCGTACCTCAACTACGTTTTTTCCATGCCCATGATGTCCCTCTTTATGGGACCTCCTATGTTTATGCGGGCAATCCGGAGCCGGCAGTGGATGCGGATCTGGATGGTCTGATCTTTGGAGAAATGCGGTGGATTCTGGACGGCGTCACATTATACAAAAGGAAAAAAGCTGAAGAAAAAGCCCTGAAAATGGCGGAATCAGCTAACAATCAGGACGACAGCGAAAATCAATCCACGGATCCGGATACCCTTGAAGAGCTCCCTGAATCCGGTGTGCCTGAGCTGGATGTGTCTGAGCTGGATGTGCCTGAGCTGGATGCGCCTGAGATGGATGTGTCCGGGGAGGTGGACGAAGTCGACCTGCCCCAGGTGTACCAACCCGAGCTGCCAGCACGCCCTTACGGTAACACTGCTCTTGACCGGTTATACGCTCTTGGAGTACAGAGTTATCAGATCATTCCCCAATTACAGCGACTAAGGCAGAACAACTGGATGAAGATCTATGGCAGGGCGATGACAATCAGTGTTGACCAAAACGGGAATGCGGTTCACTTTCCCACCTGGGCAAGATTCGTATCCGGCCTGGCAGAGCCCTTGCCGTTGCTGCCGACGCAATAATTTCCTGAATATTGCAAGCCCGGAAATAACGACTTTGAAGGCCCCCCATTTACAAAGCGGTGAAGATGCGGAGTCCATTGCATTATCCTATCTGGAAACAAATGGGCTTTCGCTGGTCATACGCAACTACACGAGAAAATGCGGTGAAATCGACCTGATCATGCGGCAAGGCCTTGATCTGGTATTTATAGAGGTACGCTATAGAAGGGATCGGTCCTTTGGTGGGCCGGAAGAAAGTATCACCCGCAGAAAACGACATAAAATCCGCAAAACCGCGGAATCCTTTTTACAGAAATACCACAACCATGAGTTTGATCAATGCCGGTTCGATGTCATCGCGATTACCGGGGCAAAAGATCAATTTGATATTGACTGGATAAAGCATGCATTTTGAAAGGTGGCAACCGTTAATATCAGGGGGCATTCAGCAAACTGATGTATAATCCGACTAACCCGGTTCTCTGGCAATCTTTCTGATTGTTCAGTGCCCCGCTCAACTTCTGTTAGAGAAAACCAATATGACACCGGCAAACGACCATCACGGTTTATCCCTGAAATCATGGAAAAACATTTTATGCGGCCTGATTATTTTTCTGACCGTACAATCCATCACCGCCTGTGCTCCTCTTTTGCTTGGTACCGCAGTCATCACCACCATCGACTTGAGCACCGAAAGACGAACCGTGGGGCGCAATATCGACGATAACGTGCTGGAATTGAAATTAAGAAAAATTTACTGGACTGACGAAAGACTTGGTTCTCCGGTCAATATCAGTGTGACGGCGATGAATGGGATTGTACTGCTCACCGGAGAAGTTCATACCGATGAACAACGCCAGTATGCAGAGTCCTTGGCCAGGTCATATGAACAGACCCGGGAAGTGGTCAATGAGCTGGACCTGTCAGGACGAAGTAATATAAACAGCCGTGCCAACGATTCCTATATCACCGCAAAGGTGAAAGCCAGATTACTGAATGCGAATGATCTGCCGTTAACCAACATCAAGGTGGTCACAGAACGCGGCAACGTATATCTGTTGGGTCTGGTTACAGAGGCTGAAGCGCAGGCCGCAGTCGAGTTGACGCAAAGCGTCGTTGGCGTGACCCATATCGTCAAGGTGTTTGAGTATATCAAAGCCGAATAACTGGCTCAGAATCTGACTCCCGGGGAACATATTGATTCTGCAACAAAAGATTTATTCACACGACTCTCAAACCGGTTTCGATGAATGGATCTCGAAATTTGATCGCCCGATGGTCTTCACCAATGGCGTATTTGACATACTTCATCGCGGGCATGTCGACTGTCTTCAAAGCGCAGCGGTTCTCGGGACTTCACTGGTGGTGGGTATAAATTCGGATGTATCGGTTAAACGACTCGGCAAGGGTCCTGGCCGACCCCTCAATACCACGGCTGACCGGGCCACTGTGCTGGCCGCCCTTGAGTGTGTTGACGGGGTCGTATCCTTCGATCAGGACACCCCGCTGGAATTGATTCTCAAGATCAAACCGGAAGCGCTGGTAAAAGGAGGCGACTGGAAGATAGAAGATATAGTGGGCGGCAGGGAAGTACGGAACTGGGGCGGGTCTGTCCATTCGATCAGGTTCGAGCACCCGGTTTCAACAACATCGCTGGTCGAAAAAATTAGAAATTCCGCGCCCAACCCGTCATCGTAGGGGCGGGTCCCGATGGTTGTCCGCGCGGGATTCAGTGCACTACTCGCCGGGATGGCGACACAAGGGCCACTCCAAGCATTATGACCAGGACCGACATCCAGACCCAGACAGTGTGCTCTTCGGAGAAAATGGCGATACCCCACAGCACCCCTGCAATTGTCACAATGTAGGCGCACTGACTCGCGAATACCGGACCCGCTGTCTTGATGGTGTAAAAGAACATCGAATAGGCGGCTACACTGACCACCGCTATGCCTGTGATAGCCCAGCCCGAACTGGTCAAAACCCAGGGGAACAGATTCCCTGTTCCGAGTGAGAAGGTAGCCGGGACCAGAAAAACCAGCGACACGACAGTCGCCCCGCACAGCAGTTCAAAAATACTGGTTTCGTAACTGACGCCCTCAGAAATATAAACATTTTCAGCGGCATAAAACAGTGCGCACAAGACCACCAGCAAGATCCAGAAATTCACGTCATCACTGCTCAATCCCTGGTCCGGTATCACCAGCAACAGGATGGCCAGCATCCCGCACAACAGCCCCACAGCGCGTTTGATCACAATGCGTTCAAATCTCATCGCCCACATAAGAAGGTGAGCAAAGACGGCGAACTGGAGTTGGAGGTTCATAAGTGAACAACGGCACGGTAGACACCGTAATCGACAGGATACCCGCAGATAAATGCGGCGCCGCGGTGTAATAAAGTATATTGGGGGCGATATGACCCACGACCCCGATAAACAAATACTTGCCAAGATTCGCAAGCCGGAACGCAGGAATTTTAAGCGCTCGGCACACGACAATGAAGATAACCGCGCTCACCAGCGCCTGCCAGGTGGCCAGAACCAGTGGATGTGACCCGTCGGAGGTCGCAATCAACGCCAGTGAGAAAGTACCGCCCCACAAAATCCCTGCGACAAGAATCAGCAAATACGGCAGCACTCGGCTTTTGTAGATCAAGGCAAATAATCCTGAAGGAAGAACTTGAACAGCGGCCGCTGTTCAGTTCATGTTGAGATTATATTGACTGTGGAGTATAGAGGGAACTTCAGCAAATGTATGCTGCTAATATACCCGTCGATCCATGTGAATCGGGGCAGGAGGTTGATACGGACGACTGTCCACGGACACTATTCTACGAACTTTTCTGCCTGATTCGTGACATTCGCTTCACCATCCTCGTATCCCGCATCATAGGCATCGTTGGTTCGTTGCTCTTCACGCTTGGGATTTCCCAGGGAGCCACCTGCCCAACCTTGAATATATTCAGAATTGACACCCATTTTTTCCAGCTTTTGTATGGTTTCAAAGTACATGTTTTTCATTTGTCGGGGATTCGAACCGTCTATTGTTGATCTTTTGTGGCCGCAGTTAAATAGTCTTCATGGGGTATTCATAAAGTAATAGATTGTCGGGTCGCTGTTTCAAGTTATAATCATTTCCAGATCACCACTTCCCTTGAAATGACTCCACCCCGACAAATAAAACCGGTCAAAAGGCTACTGGTAGCCAACAGGAGCGAGATTGCGATCCGTGTATTTCGCAGTGCTCGTGAACTTGGCATTACGCCGGTTGCGATATACAGCTACGAAGACCGATATTCCCTGCACCGGTTTCAGGCCGACGAAGCTTATCAGGTGGGCGCCGCCGGGGAACCGATCAGGAATTACCTGAATATTGAGGAAATTGTCGCCCTTGCAAAAGCGCAGAACATTGATGCCATTCACCCGGGTTATGGCTTCCTTTCTGAAAATCCCGAGTTCGCCAAGCGGTGTCGGGAGGAAGGGATCATATTTATCGGACCTTCTATCGAAACCCTGAAATCCCTTGGCGACAAGATTTCGGCAAGACTGATCGCCGGGAAAGTCGGGGTAACTGTACTGGGGGGTATCAATCGAGCAATAAAAGATGTTACCGATGGCCTGGCTACAGCGGCCGCGACAGGCTATCCGATTATGCTCAAAGCAGCCCATGGCGGCGGCGGACGTGGCATGCGCGTGGTCAACGGCGAAGAAGACTTCAGGCAATCGTTCGAAGCGGCGCAACGGGAGTCCCATACCGCATTTGGCAGCAGGGATATATTCATGGAAAAACTGATCACCCGGGCGCGCCACATAGAAGTGCAGATTCTCGGCGACGAACATGGAAACCTGGTGCATTTGTTCGAACGCGACTGCTCAATTCAACGTCGTTACCAGAAAGTAGTGGAAATCGCACCCGCCCCGAACCTGGATGCCGGTCTTCGTACAGATATCTGCAATGCCGCCTGTATGATAGCAGACGCTGTTTCTTACCAGAATGCAGGAACCGTCGAGTTTCTGGTTGATGACCAGACCGGTAAATTCTATTTCATAGAAGTCAATCCCAGAATTCAGGTTGAACACACGGTGACTGAGGAAGTCACCGGCATTGATATTGTGCGTGCACAGATACTGGTTGCCCAGGGTTATCGACTGGATAGTCATGAAGTAGACCTGCCGTCCCAGGATGCGATCAAGACCCATGGATATTCCGTGCAATGCAGAGTCACTACCGAAGACCCAACCAACAATTTCATGCCGGACTACGGACGGTTGGCAGAATATCGGTCATCCAGCGGTATCGGTATTCGTCTTGATGCCGGGAGTGCATTCTCTGGAGCAATTGTGGTCCCTTATTTTGATTCCATGCTGGTCAAGGTGAGTGCACGGGCGAGAGTTTTCGATGGCGCCGCAAGACGCATGAAAAGGGCGCTGAACGAGTTTCGTGTCAGAGGGGTCAAAACCAATATTCCCTTCCTGTTGCGCCTGCTGGATCATCCTACATTCGAAAAAGGACAGTGCACCACCAGGTTCATTGATGAGACGCCGCAACTGACGGATTTCAAGGTCTACCCCAGCCGCACCTCAAAAATCCTTTCCTATATTTCCAACACCATCGTCAATGGCAATGATGAGGTCAGGGGTCGACCGGTCGCTGAACGGCGTAATCGCGTACCGGTTCCTGATTTGCCCGACTCGATATCCTGCAAGGGAAGTCGTGAGATCTTTTTGCAGGAAGGGGTTGAAGGGCTGCAAAACTGGATAAGAAGGCAGGAAAAGCTGTTGATAACGGATACCACATTTCGTGACGCCCATCAGTCACTGTTTGCCACCCGGATGCGCAGTATCGATATGCTGAATATCGCGGAACACTATGGCGCCTTTGCTCCCGGGTTGTTTTCCCTGGAGATGTGGGGGGGCGCCACCTTCGATACGTCCATGCGGTTTCTCAAGGAAGACCCGTGGCAACGACTGGCTGAAATGCGCGAAAGAGTGCCGAAAATACTGTTTCAAATGCTGCTTCGCTCATCCAGCGTGGTTGGCTATATCAATTTCCCGGACAATGTGGTGCGTGAATTCGTCAGGCAATCGGTCGATTCGGGAATGGATGTTTTTCGGGTCTTCGATGCGCTCAACTGGATCCCCAACATGGCGGTCGCCATGGACAGTGTGCAGAAATATGGTGGTATATGCGAAGCGACAATTTGTTACAGCGGCGACATTCTTGACCCGGCAAGGACAAAGTACACCCTGGACTATTATCTTCAAATGGCGCAGAAGCTTGAAGATATGGGCGCTCACATCCTGTGTGTCAAAGACATGGCGGGACTGCTGAAACCTGATGCGGCAACACTTTTGATCCAGTCGCTGAAACAGGAGATCAACATTCCGATTCATTTTCATACCCATGATACATCGGGGATTCAGGCCGCCTCCATATTGAATGGCGCAGCGGCAGGGCTGGATATCGCCGATGCGGCCATGGCGCCGATGTCCGGAGGCACTTCCCAACCCAATTTGAATACCCTCGTCTCAGCGCTTCAACACAATCGTCGAGGAACCATGCTGAACACGGACAACCTTGATCTGCTCGCTGATTACTGGCGCTCGACCAGAGAATTTTACAAACCGTTCGAATGTGAAACGCTGCCTGCATCGGCAGACCTGTACAAACACGAAATGCCGGGTGGTCAATACACCAACCTGTATGAACAGGCACGCTCGCTTGGCCTGTCGGACCGTTGGGTGGAAATATGCGAAACCTATGCGTCGGTCAATCAACTGTTCGGCGATATCATCAAGGTGACTCCCACCTCAAAAGTGGTTGGTGATATGGCATTGTTCATGGTTGCCAACGACCTGAACTGTGCTGATATACAGAGCGGTGAGCGGGAATTCGCTTACCCGCAGTCGGTCATCGACCTGATGAGCGGACGTATGGGCAAGCCTTACCAGGGGTTTCCCAAAAAGGTCAGGGATCGGATATTAAAAGGGGAGAAACCGATGAGTGGTCGACCCGGGCAGAACCTTCCGGCGGCGGATTTTGCCCAGGCCAGGAAATTTCTGGAGACCAAAGGACTGGACAATCCCACCATGAAAGATGCTCTGTCCTGGACGCTTTATCCAGGCGTATTCGAGCAACTGATTGAACATCGAAATCAATTTGACGATACCAGCCATTTACCCACACCGGTTTATTTTTATGGACTCAAGCCGAGGGAAGAAATTGTCATAGATGATGAATTCGGCAAGGCGCTGATTATTAAATATCAGACTGTTGGCGATCCGCATCAGGATGGTACACGGACCACCTTTTATGAGGTGAACGGTCAACCAAGGGAAGTCGTGGTGAATGATCACAGCCTGGTTTCCAGTATTATCTCCCATCGAAAAGCGGATCCTGATGACGACAGACAGGTTGCAGCCCCGATGCCGGGGATGGTCGTCAGCGTTGCTGTATCGGTCAACGACATGGTTGAAAAAGGTCAGGCTGCTGTGACTCTTGAAGCGATGAAGATGGAAACCCATCTGTCTTTCGAGCAATCCGGCATGGTTTCGGAGGTGCTCGTAAGCGCGGGAACCCGAGTCGAATCGGGTGACCTGCTTGTTGTTCTGGAATGATAATCAAGCCGGGCTACTGTCTGCACGAACAATAATCGTGCGTTTAATTAATTTGTTTCCAAATTCAGTATAATGGCGTCATGAGTACCATCACGCGCAAGAATTAGCCTCGAATCAGCGCGTATCAGACAGGACGATTCAGCCAATGCCTTTATCACAGCCCGGATCGGGTGAGCATAAATATGACTTTATTATCATTGGCGCGGGTTCGGCTGGCTGCGTTCTGGCCTATCGACTCAGTGAAAACCCCAACAACCGTGTTCTGTTGCTTGAGGCCGGCGCCCGTGACAGCAACCCCTGGATTCACATACCCGTTGGCTATTTCAAGACGATGCACAATCCGAAGATGGACTGGTGTTATGTCACCGACCCGGATCCGGGGTTGAACGGTAGACAGTTGAAATGGCCGCGGGGGAAAGTGCTGGGTGGTTCGAGTTCACTCAACGGGTTACTTTATGTTCGAGGACAACCGGAAGATTTTGATGAATGGGCAAACCAGGGCAATCCGGGCTGGTCATTTGATGATGTATTACCTTACTTTATCAAGTCTGAAGACCAGGAACGGGGCGAGATTCCTTACCATGGCACCGGTGGTCCCCAGAAAATTTCTGACATCCATTTTCGAAGGCCGGTCACAGACGCATTTATCGAAGCGGCAATTCAGTACGGTATCCCGGCGAATGACGATATCAACGGTAAATCCCAGGAAGGAGTAGGCTATTTTCAGCTTACCACTCATAATGGCAAACGATGGAGTACAGCGAGAGGCTATTTGAAGCCCGCATTGTCAAGAAGCAACCTGACTGTCATTACACAAGCCCATGTCACGAAGTTGCTGGCCGAAGGCCGACAGATTGTCGGGGTGGAGTTTTGCAAGGACAATCAGATGCAACACGCATACAGTGAAAAGGAAACGGTATTGAGCGCCGGCGCCATTGGTTCACCGCAGATTCTGCAACTTTCCGGGATTGGTCCCGGAGCGTTGTTGCAGGACCTGGGAATCCCCCAGTCACAGCACCTTCCGGGGGTAGGGCAAAACCTGCAGGATCATCTGCAGATTCGCGCCGTTTACAAAACCACCCGGCCGACATTGAATGATGAGGTCAACAACCCCATTCGAAAGCTGCTTATCGGACTTCAGTATTGTTTATTCCGAACAGGCCCGTTGACGCTGGCGGCGAGTCAGGTGGTCATTTTTACACGCACCTCGGATAAGGTTTCAAGACCTGATATTCAATTCCATTTTCAACCGCTCAGTTCAGATAATCCGGGAGAAGGAACCCATCCTTTTTCAGCATTCACCTCCTCTGTCTGCCAGTTACGTCCCCAGAGCACAGGATCAGTCAACATCCAGACTCCTGATCCTGACCGTCATCCCGTCATTCAGCCAAATTATCTGTCTACTGAAGACGATTGCCGAATCGCAGTGGAAGCAATGAAGGTCTCCCGACAAATTGCTTCCATGCCAGCGCTGAAAAATCATATTCTTGACGAATACGACCCCGGAGAAAATATTCGTACTGACGAGCAACTGCTTGAACATGCCAGAAATACCGCGACTACCATTTATCATCCGAGCTGCACCTGCAAAATGGGGCCTACTTCAGACCCGATGTCGGTCGTCAATCACCAATTGAAAGTACATGGTATGGATGGGTTGAGGATTGCAGATGCCTCGATCATGCCGGATATCACCTCCGGTAATACCAACGCCCCCAGCATCATGATCGGTGAAAAGTGCGCTGACATGGTTCTCCATAGCTGGAAATGAGTTCGGACTGGTGATATCAGGCTGACCTTCTTTCATTTGACCCATTAGAAACTTGAGTGTCCCTGAAGAAAAACTCCAGGCGTATCTGGTAGGCGGTGCGGTCAGAGACCGGATAATGGGCAGGCCAGGTCAGGACCGCGACTGGGTAGTAGTGGGATCGACCCCTGATCAAATGACCAGGCTTGGATTCAAACCGGTGGGCCGGGATTTTCCGGTATTCCTGCATCCCGATACCAACGAAGAATATGCGCTGGCGCGAACAGAGCGAAAAATGGCGCGGGGATACCATGGTTTTGAATTCCTCAGCGATCCGGATATTACCCTGGAACAGGATTTGGGCCGCCGCGACCTGACCATCAATGCGATAGCCATGGACAAGGAGGGGAATTTTGTTGATCCATACAACGGCAGGCAAGACATAAGGAACAGGGTGATTCGTCATGTGTCGGATGCGTTTAACGAAGACCCCGTACGGCTGCTGCGGGTAGCGAGATTTGCCGCCCGTTTCACTGACTTCCACGTCAGCCCGGATACGCGCAGGCTGATGACTGAAATGGTCAACAATGGAGAAGCCGATGCGCTGGTGGCAGAACGAATCTGGCAGGAAATGCATCAAGCCATGCAGGAGAAAAGGTTTTCCCGGTTTTTGACAGAACTGAGAGAATGCGGCGCCCTGCAGCGGATCCTGCCCGAAGTGGATGCCTTGTTCGGGGTTCCCCAGACTGAAAAATATCATCCCGAAATTGACACGGGAATTCATATCCTGATGTCGACGGATGCGGCCAGCGCACTTACCCGCGACCCGATGGTGATCTTTGCGGTCATGGTACACGACCTGGGGAAAGCACTCACGCCCCGCGCCGAATTACCCAGGCATAGAGGTCATGAAAAACGCGGACTCAAACCCATTGAATTGCTGTGCAATCGCCTCGGCGCCCCTGCCCGGTTTCGCACGTTTGCCTTGAAGGTATGTGAGTATCACTTGCACTGTCATCGAATTGAGCAATTAAAACCCGCCACAGTCCTGAAGGTGCTGGAAGCTTTTGATGGTTTTCGCAAACCTGAACTGATCGAGAAATTTGCGTTATGTTGTGATGCGGACCGGAGGGGTCGTACCGGGCATGAAAACGATGGGTGCAGGGAAACCACCTTGCTGCTTGAGATGCATCGCGCTGCGCTCATGGTTGAACAAAAGCAGATCGCAGAACAAATCCAGCATGAATCCGGCGATGGTCGCCGCGCAGGCTTGCGTATCAGGAAAGCAATCCGTTACCATCGAATTGCTGCGATTGATGCCGTAAGGAAATCTTTAGTCCGATCAGAACACAATTGCCGATGACTGACAAAAAACCACCCGAGCTGTTGGCTCCGGGGATATATTCGGCGCTGACACCCCTTGAATGACAGTGAATAGGAGTACCCGTTTGCATGAAAAAATTCGACCCGACCGATGCCGAAGAAACGGGGCAGGCGTTGGAGGGCTTTGGCGTAAATTTACTGGTGTCCGATGTTGAAAACACCGTTTTGTTTCTGACAACTGTTCTGGGCTTTTCGGTGATCATTTCATCGCGGGATTATGCCCTGCTCAGTGTTAATAACCAGTTGTTTATGCTTCACGGCGACCACACCTATTGGGAAAACCCGTTACCCTCGCTGCTTCCCGAATCCGGCGCACGGGGCGGCGGCCTGGAATTGAGATTGTACGATCTCGACCCGGACCAGGCGGAACAAAGAGCCCGTGATAATAATCACATGGTATTGATGGCCACTGCGGATAAGCCCCATGGCCTGCGTGAATGCTTTTTACTAGACCCCGACGGCTATTGCTGGGTACCCTCGGTCAAATCCGCATCTGACTCATGATTAAAGGAATTCTGTTCGATAAGGATGGTACCCTGCTGGATTTCAACGCAACCTGGCTGGTAGCTTATATTCAGGCGGCGACCTGTATCGCCGAGTCCGTCGGACAGCCGCAAATCGCTGAATCACTTTTGCGAAGCGGCGGGTACGATATTGTGACCGGCCAATGGGGCGCCGATTCATTACTGGCTTCGGGCGGCAATCAGCAGATCCTGGATTTCTGGTCCGGGCAACTCGAGCAACCCTTGACTGGCCAGCAATTGTCAGCAATCAGCGACATATTCTCCCACGCCGCGGGCAACCCGGTGCCAGCAATAGAAAACCTTCAAGGGTTTCTGCTTAAACTGAAAGATCGTGGCCTGAAATCAGGCCTGGCGACCATGGACGATGAGCGTCATGCTTTGTTTATGATAGAAAAACTCAAGCTGGCGAATTGTTTTGATTTTGTTTGCGGCGCCGACAGTGGCTATGGAGTGAAGCCCGGTCCCGGCATGGTGGACGCATTTTGTCGTCACTGCGATTTGACCCCCGAACAGATAATCATGGTGGGTGACAGTCCGAAAGACATCAACATGGGCATCAATGCCGGGGTGGCGCGTTGTGTCGGGGTGTTGACCGGCTCGCACAATCGCCGTGAACTCGAAATTCATACCGATACTGTCCTTGAAGATATCGCAGAACTGGAAGATTTATTGAATTGAACTATCTGCATCGTATTGAGTCTTTAACCACTGAACACTCATAATAATACTTGCATAATGACGGCCCCATATTCATCGCCTGACCCCGGACACTATTGTAAACCTGACCAAAAAACCCTGCGTGATCGCCTCAGCGATATTCAGTACCGGGTGACCCAGGAGGACGCAACCGAAAGGCCGTTCGGCAACGAATACAATGACGAAAAACGTGACGGCATTTATGTCGATATTGTCAGCGGCGAACCGCTTTTTTCATCCACCGACAAATTTGACTCCGGAACCGGCTGGCCAAGTTTCATCCGACCGATCCATCCGGATTGCGTGGTCGAAAATACTGACTACAAACTGTTCATGCGAAGGACAGAAGTCAGAAGCCGCCATGCCGACTCCCACCTGGGTCATGTATTCCCGGATGGACCGGCGCCCACAGGACTGCGCTATTGCATGAATTCAGCAGCGCTGCGATTCATCCCGAAAGAGTCCATGGAAGCCGAAAACCATGGACAATATCTGTCACTGTTCGAACAATAATGAGGAATTTAAAGTGAACTATCTGAAGTCGGTCGGGCTGACAATTTTAATAGGGGTTGCCTCTGCCGCATTAGCCAGCGAAACAGATACTGCCCGTATCAGCGTATCCAGCGGGGAAAATATCACTCCTGTGGTCGAGCTATATACCTCAGAAGGATGCAGCAGTTGCCCTCGGGCTGACAATTTTCTCACTTTGCTGGGGGAAAATATCGATCAGGATCTTCACGCGGTGCTACTCGCCTTTCACGTCGATTACTGGAACAAGCTGGGTTGGGAAGATCCCTATTCCCAGGCAAAATTCACTGATCGACAACGCTGGGTTGCGCATATAAACAAACAAAGATCGATCTATACGCCCGAGATTGTGGTCTCGGGGCTGGAAGCACGGGGCGGCGGCATGGTTTTCGACCAGATCAACATACACAACCGAAAAACCGCAGACGTTCAGATAACCATGGATGTATCATCTCCGGGGAAAGGGGAAGTCGTTGCTGATCTGGCCATACGCAATGAAGCCGATACCAGGCTGCCGGAAATGTTTGTCGCCGTGTATGAAAACAATATTGTCCGGGAAATAAAAGGCGGAGAGAACAGGGGCAAGACAATCACCTATAATTTTGTTGTCCGTCACCTGAGTGAACCGGTATCGATTGCCCGTGGCGACAGCGCCCGTATGGTATCAATGGATATCGATGAAACGTGGAATACAGACAATCTTGGCCTCGCCGTATTCGTGATTGACGCCGGCAACGGCCGAACCCTGCAGGCGTTGAGGACTCCGCTTGCGGCCCTGAATCCAGGCTGAAATCCTGCGGCGCATTGAATGGTCGCAGGCTCCCCCGGCGGGAATAACGCAAATACCGTTCAGGCCACCAGGTTCAGAAACATCCGCACAAAACGCCAGGTCAGCCCCCACAACACCCTCTGCCCGTCGAGACGGATAGCCGGCCAGATCTCGTCTGAGTATCCCGGCGGCCGATAGTCGATCCTGTTATGATCATTCAACAAATGTGAGACCGGCACCCAGAAACTGTCCTCCACTTCGCTGTTGTTGATTGTCTGCTGTTCACTCTCCATATTGAACACAAAGCAACTGATCACCAATGGCAATTTCTGGTTTTTATTTCTGCCCTGCTGATCATTGAGCCTGCCCAACAGGTTCCGGGGCGACAATTCAATCCCCACTTCCTCTTCGGTTTCCCTGCATGCAGTCGCAAACGGGCTGATGTCTCCCGCTTCCCGATTCCCTCCCGGAAACGCGATCTGACCGGACCAGGGATCATTTTCATGTCTGGCCCTCTCGATAAAAAACATTTTCGGGTCCGAGGGGAGGTCGCGCAGGATCAAGGCGACCGCAGCCTGCTTTTTCCCTTCGGCAGGAATGATCTCAGCCTGACAAGCCTGGATGCGTTGTTGAATATCAGGAAACAAAACTGTCATAGCGCGGTTTGCGAACAACCTGCCGGACATCATTGTCCGGCAATAGTGGAAAAAGAAAAGTCTATTTTATATTCTTGTTTCAGTGTAATGTAATCCGATTAACCTTCCAGGAACCGATTGAAACCATGAAAGGCGTGATTCTCGACAAAAGCTCATTCGACAAAGACGATATTGTTCTGACCGGACTCGAAATTCCCGAGGTGGACTGGACCAGTTATCCGTCCACCCGCGTTGAGCAGACCCTGGAGCGGGTAAGCTCTCATCAAATCGTGATTACCAATAAGGTTGTGCTGGACCGTGACCTGTTGAACCGCTGCCCGAATCTGAAATTAATCCTGATTGCGGCAACCGGTACCGATAATGTTGCTCTCGATGCCTGCCGCGAGCAGGGCATCGTGGTCTGCAATGTCCGCCACTACGCTACCCCGGCTGTCGCACAACATACCATCGCGTTGATCCTGAACCTGCTCACCAGCCAGACCCGGTATCTCCATGACGTGCAACAGGGATACTGGAGTAACAGCGAGGTATTCTGCCTGCTTGACCATCCGATTATCGAAACCAGCAACAAAATACTGGGTATCATCGGTTACGGCACGCTGGGCAGGAAAGTCGCGGCAATTGCCGAAGTGATGGATATGCGGGTATTGCTGTGCCAGAGACCCGGGGCGGAGGGTGACCCCGAACCGGGCCGCGTCAACTTCGATGAATTGCTTGAACGTTCGGATATCATATCGCTTCACTGCCCCCTGAACACCGACACGTATCACCTGTTTGACGACCAGGCGTTCAGGAAAATGAAAAAATCCGCGATCCTTGTGAATACCGCGCGGGGCGCGATCATAGATTCTGCTGCGCTGATCAATGCGCTCGAAAACGGTGAAATAGCGGGAGCCGGCATTGACGTGCTTGACCTTGAGCCGCCGCCGCCCGATCATCCACTGTTGCAAAGCCGGCGGCCTGATCTGTTGATCACGCCCCATAATGCCTGGGGTTCGAGGGAAACCAGGCAACGACTGGTTAATGCCCTGTCGGAAAACCTGATCGGGTGGCTGAACGACCGTCCGGTCAATGTGGTCAGTTAAACCGGATTCCTGATGGATGCGGATGGACACCATTCCACTCTCCCTTTATATCCATTTCCCCTGGTGTGTCAAAAAGTGCCCCTATTGCGACTTCAACTCACACACATTCTCAGGCGATTTTCCGGAACAACGTTACATCGACACCCTGAAAACGGATTTCGAAAATGATATATGCAGACTGAATCCGAACCGCAGGCTCAGCTCGATTTTCATGGGCGGCGGCACCCCCAGTCTGTTCCGGGGAAAGTCGATTGCGGATCTGCTTGGATTCATAAATGAAAAAATTGAATTCGAACCCGGTATTGAAATTACACTGGAAGCCAATCCGGGCACACTGGAATACGATCGGTTTGAAACTTATCTCGCAGCCGGGGTGAATCGCCTCTCCATTGGCGTGCAGAGTTTCAACAATCGCCACCTTGATGCTCTGGGTAGAATTCACAATGCCGAAGCGGCAGACCTTGCAATCAACAATGCCCGACACACGGGCTTCAACAACATCAACCTCGACATCATGTTCGGTCTGCCCGAGCAAACACTGGACATGGCGCTCGACGATTGTGCCCGGGCCATTGCCTGCTCACCAGAGCATTTGTCGCTTTATCAACTGACCCTGGAACCGAATACTTATTTCTATCGATACCCGCCCGATTTGCCGGACGAAGACATGCAGGCAGAAATGCAGGACGCAATCGCAAGTCAGCTTGATCAAAGCGGCTATACGCGGTATGAAGTATCCGCTTATGCCAAACCGGACAGGCAGTGTATCCATAACCTGAATTACTGGCAATTTGGCGATTACATTGGAATCGGCGCCGGGGCGCACTCCAAGGTGACTGATTGTGATGGCATCACCCGATCATGGAAACAGAAACAACCCGGGTCATACATATCATCAGTCAACACCGGAAAACAATATCGATTTCCAACAACGGTAGCGCAGGATGACATTCTTTTTGAATGCCTGTTAAATGCGCTGAGAATTAAAAATGGCATTCATTTCGATATGTTCGAGCATCGAACCGGTTTGTGCATGGAGACAGCCGCACATTCTCTGGCCAGACCTATTGAACAGGATCTGTTGCAAATATCCGGCGACCGCATTCGATGCACAGAAAACGGATATCGATATATTGACGAAATCCTGCAACAACTGCTGACTTGATAAAACAGAAATGGCCTGACTGTGTTATCTTTGCGCCTTGCCATTGAAGTCAAGAGGCACTCCGTACTTGCCTGTCCGTAATTTATTGCTGTTTTTATTTTTGACTGTCACGCCTGTGGCCATCGCAGACAGTGATGGATGGGATGTGTCAGGACTGATGCATCAATTTTCCAGGATCGTTCATGCAAAACTGGTTTTCAAGGAAACCAGGCGTTCGGAATTCGTAATGACAGACCTGGTTACAAAAGGGCATATAGAGTATCGCCAACCGGATTATATTGAGAAAAATACCGTGTCACCAATTGTCGAAAAAGTCGTGATTGACGGTGATTCAATGTCGATAGAAAAGACGGGGACAGTCGGAAAGCACGACGATATGGTACAAATCCAGAGATACCCGGTAAAATCCCACCCGGTTTTAACGATCACAGTTGAAAGTCTGCGGGCGATACTGGTCGGGGACATTGATCGGCTCAATGAAGGCTTTGAAATCAAACTGGATGGCAGTCGAACTGACTGGAAACTCGATCTCACCCCGAAAACCCCGGAAATACTGAAATATTTCAAACAGGTAATGCTCTATGGAAGTGATGCCCGAATACAAAAAGTGGTCTTGATTCAAGCCGATGGCGACCAGTCCACGGTTGATCTGACCTACCAGCTTTTGCAACCAGCCAACCCGTAAGCGACAGTGAATATAGCGCGTAGTAAAGCGATAATTATTCTATGCATTCTTGCAGTCGCGCTATACACGATATTCACTCGATTCAACATCTCGACCGATATTGGAATTTTTCTCCCGGAACCTGAAACCCGATTCGAAAAACTGTTACACCATCAAATGGACAGTGGGATATCAACCAGTATTATTCTGTTGGCTTTTTCGGGGTTGCCTTCAACGGAGCTTGCTGAATTCAACCATGAATTTGTTGAAGAGCTGGAAGCTTCCGCGACATTTGAAAAAATCACCAATGGGGCATCGGATTTAAGCGATGACGTTCTCACTTTTCTGGAAAAGTATCGATATCTGCTATCACACAATAATCTGACAGAGCAGTTTTCGATATCAGGTTTGAAGTCGGCGCTTGATGCCAGATTACAGGGTTTGTATTCCTCTGCTTCTCTTCTTGAAAAGCGCTTCCTGCGCAAGGACCCTACAGGCGAAATTTTTGATCTGCTGGAAAATTGGCAAGGCAAGATCAGCCGCCATAAAAAACCGGTGGAATTACATGGGGTCTGGTTTTCTGAAAACCATCTGCGCTCACTGGTCCTGATTGAAGTCGGTACTGATTTTACTAAGATGGAAAATCAGATGGCAGTGACAGAGGAAATTCGATCTGCCTTCAATGCCATGAAACCACCCGGATTGAATATGATCATGACAGGTCCTGCGGTGTTCGCCGTCGAATCTGCAGAACACATCCGGGAGGACTTTAAACACTTGACCTTGGTGGCGGTGTTGCTGGTGGTTTTGTTTGTCTGGGCGGCCTATCGATCCGCCCGCATGGTTGTGCTGGTTGTGTTGCCATTACTGATTGGCGTAATAGTAGCAACTGCGTCGATTTTGTTGTTTTACGATCAAATTCACGGGATTACACTGGTGTTCGGGGTGACCATGGCAGGTGTTGCCGTGGACTACCCGATCCACCTGCTGACCGGCGGCATGAATGGAAGCCGGAAGCACGAGAAGAATAAATTGCAAAAGGTATGGCGGACGTTGCGCCTGGGCGTTTTTTCCACGGTCATCGCATACGGGGCATTTCTGTTGTCAGGCTTTGGCGGATTACAACAAGTAGGGGCTTTCACTATTGTTGGCCTGGTAACGGCGGCGCTGTTTTCACGGTGGGTGCTGCCATTCATTAAGGGTAGCCGGGAAAGCCCCCTTTCGGGATTGACAGGATTCCATTGTATATTGAAATCACTGGCTCGGTCAGCCACCCGATTTCGCCTGGTGGTGATAGTGATGCTTGTGGTTTCGGCTGGCGGGTTGCTATTGCAAGACGAGCCGGTGTTGCATCTGAATGTTGAGTCATTAAGTCCAATTAAGGATCAAAGGCTGGCGGAGGGGAAAATGTTGCGAGAGGATATCGGATTCTGGTATGGCGGCAACATGATGATGATGACCGCAGTTGACAAGGAAAGCATATTACAACTGAGCGAATATCTGGAACCTTATCTCGATGAGCTGGTAGAGGACGACTTTCTCGAAGGTTTTGATATGGCTTCGCATTTTCTCCCGAGCCGTCAACAACAGTCACTGCGAAAGGCCCAGTTGAAGGATGTTGATTCAATCAGCAATAACCTGGCGGAAGCGCTCACGGATTTTCCTTTTCGAGGTGATGTATTCGATCCTGCGATCGAAGACATTCGCTCGATTGACGAACTTGAATTGCTGGATGTGGCCAGTCTGGAAGACACCCCTGCCGGGAAAAAGCTTAATCCGTTACTGTTTGAATTCGAAGGCGGGGCGGCAGGCGTGATCCTCTTGCATGGTGTCCAGGATGAAGCAGCGATGATGCGTTTTTCCGACCGGCACGAAGAGCTCTACTACATGAACCTGAAATCCGCATCGACAGCTATGGTTGCCAAAAGCGTAAACCGGGTGGCGTTATCCATGATTGCCTGTATTGCGATTATCTATGTATCCCTGGCTCTGGGTTTCAAAAGCCTGGCACGACCATTGAAAATCATGGTCCCGACATTTTCAGCAGCAGTAACCGTAGCCGCCATTCTGGTTTTCAGCGGTCATCCGCTTAGTATTTTCCACTTGATTTCGTTGTTGCTTGTGGTCGGTCTGGGTTTGGACTATGCTTTGTTTTTCAATCGACTTCCTGAGAATGACGATGAGTGGGATACGACATTCAAATCCATCTGGGTATGTGGTATCACCACTATACTGGTATTCGGTGTACTCACTTTTTCCTGGACGCCGCCGTTGGAAGCAATTGGAATAACCGTCGGCATTGGCACTTTCATCAGCCTTGTTTTTGCCGCGATGTGGGCCGCTGTCCCGGAAAAATGACATGAATTATTGACCGGTATCAATTATGGGTTTGCATAAGGATCAGCAGAATATACTGGTTGTCATGGCTGATCAGTTGACCGCCAGGGCTTTGGGATGCTATGGAAACGATGAGGTCTTCAGTCCAAATATCGACACTCTGGCAAACCAGGGAGTGTTGTTCAAGAACGCCTATTCCAGTAGCCCGCTTTGTACACCGGCACGATATGCCTTCATGACCGGGCAGAATGTATCCAAATGTGGAGGCTATGACAACGCGGCTTACATGCCATCGACGACACCGACTTTCGCTCATTATCTGCGCATGATGGGATATCGTACCTGTCTTTCAGGAAAGATGCATTTTGTTGGCGCTGACCAGCTTCATGGCTTTGAAGAGCGTGTCACAACCGACATTTACCCTGCGGATTTCGGCTGGGTTCCAGACTGGACAGACCCGCATCAGCGTATTGACCTGTGGTATCACAACATGTCGAGTGTGATTCAGGCCGGTGTGGCAGCGATCACCAACCAACTGGCTTATGATGATGAGGTGGGCGCCCGGGCAATGAGCGTAATCTACGATCATGCGAGGTCCGAAGACCATCGACCATTATGTCTTGTAACCAGTTTTATCCACCCGCATGACCCATACGCAACCCGGCAAAAATACTGGGACCTTTACGACGATGTGGATATTTCGCTGCCTTCGGTTACGCGGCCGTCAGTCCAGCCCGACCCCCATAACCAACGACTGGAAAACGTGATTGCGATTGACTCGGTTGATCTCAGCGATCAGCAGATTGTCAATGCCCGGCGCGCCTATTACGCCAATGTCTCCTACGTGGATGAATGGCTGGGACGATTGCGGGACACGCTGGACGATTGCGGGCTGGCTGGGAATACCACCATCATTGTGACCGCAGATCACGGTGACATGCTCGGTGAATATGGTTTATGGTACAAAATGTCGTTCAGGGAATGGGCTTGTCGTATTCCGATGATCATTTACCAACCGACTGAATTACGTCCACGGACTGTAAGCCAACCGGTTTCCCTGGTTGATGTGCTGCCGACTTTATTGGATATTGCATCGGCTGGTGTCGATATCGACAAGCCGGATGCTATCGACCCCCTGGATGGACGCAGTTTGTATCCGTTGTGTACAGGTGACGAGACCAATGATCCAGACAGAACGGTCAGTGAATATCTGGCTGAAGGAACCGCTGCCCCGATGCTGATGATTCGCTTTTCCAACTACAAGTACATTACCTGCCCAACCGATCCGGACCAGCTCTTTGATCTTGAAAATGACCCGGAAGAAACCACCAATCTCGCCGGAGACCCGGCTTTTGCGGCGTTGGTCGGGGATTTGAAAAATCAGGCCGAAGAACACTGGAATGCAGAACAACTGCGGCAAAAAGTGATTGATGATCAGAACAGGCGAAGAAGAGTGCACAGCGCACTGACAATCGGCAAGGTTCAAAGCTGGGACTACAACCCGGAGCGCAATGCCGCCGAGGAATATACCCGAAGCCACCATGACCTGACGCGCTTTGATATATCCTCCCGATTCCCGAGACCTTCCCGGTTTAATCCGAAATAGCGGTAATCAGTGACGCCCCGCAAAATGCAACGCCCGGAGTGAAGAATCCCGGTTCCAGGGCAGTGGGCAGATCAGCAGGACATCATCTGAGTGTCACCATCTCTTCTGCCGCGGTGGGGTGAATGGCGACCGTGTTGTCAAAATCCTTTTTGGTTGCGCCCATTTTGATTGCGACCGCAAATCCCTGGATCATTTCATCGGCGCCTCGACCGACCACATGACAGCCGACCACTCTCTCGTTTTCACCTTGCACAATCAGTTTCAGCAATGTTCGCGGTTTGTGTTCAGTGACCGCGAAATACATGTCAACGACCTGGTTTTTGTAAATCCTGATGGTATCAGCGCCGTATTTTTCCAGGGCCTGGGTTTCTGACAAGCCGACAGTGCCGACTGGGGGATGCGAAAAAATAACCGTGGGAATATTGCTGTAGTCGAGCTTCGCCTCCGGTTGGTCGTCAAAGATCCGATCGGACAACCTGCGCCCTGCCGCGATTGCCACTGGCGTCAGTTGCGCCCTTCGGGTCACATCGCCAACGGCATAAATGTTGCTTGCCGTGGTGTTCTGAAATTCATCGGTTTCAATATAACCGCGCGGATCCATACGGACCCCGGCAACCTCAGGATCAAGCTGCTCCACACTGGGATGGCGACCAACCGCCCAGATAATGCAGTCGTAACCGTCCTTGCCTGATCCATCCAGGTCGCGATATCCGAGGCTGCCGGAATTTTTGACCAATGAACCGATTGCGACGTTGGGAAGAATTTCAACGCCCGACGCAACCATCTCCTGCATCACCATCTGGTGTATATCGTGGTCGAATGTCCGCAGCAGTTTATCCTTGCGCAAGAGGATCGACACGCGGCTGCCCAGTCCGTGCATCAATCCGGCCAACTCGGTCGCAATATAGCCCGCGCCGATCACCAGTATCCTCCGGGGCTGGTGATCCAGTTCAAAAAACCCGTCGCTGGTAATGCCGTGCCGTGCGCCCGGAATGTCCGGAACAGTGGGGCTCCCGCCAGTGGCTATCAGGATGTGACGGGCCGAATAGTCCTCCCCATTCACGGTAATGGTGCGGTCATCTGTAAACCTGGCGACTCCCTTCACGACTTCCACACTGGATTGATCCAGATTGCGTCCGTAGATGCTATTCAGCCGCTTGATATAGCGATCCCTGGAGGACTTGATGACCGACCAGTCAAAGTCGTTTTTGTTGACGTCAAACCCGTAATTCCTGGCTACTGCCAGTGTTTCCCCGATCTGTGATGTGATCCACATCACTTTTTTGGGTACACATCCGACGTTGACACAGGTGCCCCCCAGCCGACCGGATTCGATCAACAAAACCCGCGCTCCGTATTGCGCTGCCCGTCTGGCTGAAGCGATACCGCCGCTGCCTCCGCCAATCACGATAAAATCGTACTGTTTACTCATCAATATTTACTCCTCATGGATAATCGATCCGTTACCGGATGTCCTGTTCGTTGCCCGATCCGTGTCTGATACAGTCCGGAACCGTGATCGTAACCAAATAGCGACGCTGATTGAAGCCCAAATTGACACTCCCGTGGAAACTCCGTGCCTCCTGAAAGTCGGCTTGAATGTTGCTGACGGGTTTTTATAAAATAACCTGAATTTCACCCGGATAGAAAGATGAAAACAAGAGCAGCGGTAGCTTACGAGGCAGGCAAACCTCTGGAAATAGAAACAGTCGAGTTGGATGGTCCAAAAGCGGGCGAAGTACTGGTCGAAATCAAGGCGACCGGGATTTGCCATACCGATGAGTTTACCCGTTCGGGCGCCGATCCTGAGGGACTGTTTCCGGCGATCCTGGGGCATGAAGGAGCAGGAGTGGTCGTTGCGGTGGGCGAAGGCGTTACCAGCCTGAGCGAAGGTGACCACGTTATTCCCCTGTACACACCTGAATGCCGGGAATGCGAATATTGCACCAGCGGCAAAACCAACCTGTGTCAAGCGATTCGTGTCACCCAGGGGCAGGGCATCATGCCCGATGGCACCAGCCGGTTTTCGATCGGTCATCAGAAGCTGTTTCACTATATGGGAACGTCGACCTTTTCCAACCACACTGTTTTGCCTGAAATTGCACTGGCGAAAATTCGACCCGATGCGCCCTTTGACAAGGTTTGCTACATCGGATGTGGTGTCACCACGGGGATTGGCGCGGTGATCAATACCGCCAAAGTGCGGCCGGGCGATAATGTCGTTGTTTTTGGTCTGGGTGGTATCGGCCTGAATGTGGTCCAGGGCGCACGACTGGCCGGGGCTGACAAAATTGTCGGGGTCGATATCAACCCGAAGCGACAGGCCCTGGCTGAAAAATTCGGCATGACGCACTTTGTCAATCCGACCGAGGTCGAGGGTGATCTGGTGCCTTATATCGTTGATCTTACCGGTGGCGGCGCAGATTACAGTTTCGAATGCGTCGGCAATACCGGTTTGATGCGCCAGGCGCTGGAATGCTGCCACAAAGGCTGGGGTGAAAGCATCATTATCGGGGTGGCGGGAGCAGGCCAGGAAATCAGCACCCGGCCCTTTCAGCTTGTCACCGGGCGGGTCTGGCGCGGTACCGCGTTCGGCGGGGCGCGCGGCAGAACCGATGTGCCCAAAATTGTCGATTGGTACATGGATGGGAAAATAAACATCGACGATCTGATTACCCATAAAATGCCGCTGGACAAGATCAACGACGCGTTTGATCTGATGCATGCAGGAGAATCGATTCGAAGTGTGGTTGAGTTTTAATTCCGGAATCAACCTTGAAAACCCTGAGTGAACAACGCTGCTTTGGCGGCGTCCATGGCGTATATCGTCATGATTCGATTGAGACCGGAACAGCGATGCAATTCTCGGTATTTCAGCCGGGCATGGCAAAGAGCGTCGCGTTGCCCGTCTTGTGGTACCTGTCGGGCCTAACCTGCACGGAAGAAAATTTCAGCGTAAAGGCGGGTGCGCAACGATTTGCGGCAGAGCATAATCTGATCCTGATCGCCCCCGATACCAGCCCGCGCGGAGCCGGCATTCAGGGCGAAGATGATGACTATGATTTCGGCTCCGGCGCCGGATTCTATGTCGATGCGACACAACCGCCCTGGGACAGGAACTACCGAATGTACAGTTACGTCACCAGAGAGTTGCCGTCGCTGGTGTTTGAACATTTCCCGGCAAGGCAGGATGCCCAGGGTATAACGGGGCATTCGATGGGTGGACATGGGGCTCTCGTCATCGGGCTGAAAAACCCGCAAATCTATAAATCGATTTCAGCATTTTCACCGATCTGCTCGCCGGTTAACTGCCCGTGGGGGCAGAAAGCGCTGTCCGGTTACCTCGGTAATGATCATGACTCATGGCAACAATACGATTCGGTATGCCTGATTGAACAGGGCTGGCGCAGCGGAGAAATTCTGGTGGATCAGGGCACGGCAGATGATTTTCTGCAAAATCAGCTCAAACCCGAGCTACTGCGACAGGCTTGTGAAAAAGCCGGGCAGCCGCTTGACCTGAGAATACAGCCCGGTTACGACCACAGTTATTTCTTTATCGCTTCATTTATTGGAGATCATATCCGATTCCATGCCGACCGGTTGGCAAACGGTTAGCAACGGATCAGGAATGTTCCAGATATCGGGGATATGCCGCCACGGCTTTGTTTTGCCGGGCGCCGCAAACAGGCGGATGACCTGAAAATACAGCGACGAGCACCGCTGTCAAAAGAATCAGCGCACCGGCCTGGTGGGCCACACCCAGCGCAACGGGAACCTTTAGCAGTAGCGCGGCGATGCCAAGCATCACCTGGGCCACCCCGGCCAGAAAGACGGCGATGGCGCAACCCCTGATCATATAATGCCGGTGCCTGGCCAGTATACCGGCATACAAAACGATCAGGATCAACAGCGCCGCCGCCAGACAACGATGAATAAACTGAATAGTAACCGGGTTCTCGAAGAGATTCTTCCAACCCGGTGATATCGCCAGAAGCTGATCAGGAATCCACTGCTCACCCATCATTGGAAAGGTGTTGTAAATAAACCCCGCGTGGGTGCCTGCAACAAAACCGCCGCTGCAGATCATCAGCAGAATCATCCCCAGCAAAACCGGCCCGAGCCTGGCCGCGGATTTTGAACAGGACAGGTGTTTCGAATGCAATCCGACGATAAGGCGAACCATGTAAGCATAAATCACCACGGCAATGATCAGGTGCACAGTCAGCCGATATTGGCTGACAGCGGGAATATCAACCAGGCCACTCTTAACCATGTACCAGCCCATTACTCCCTGCACAGCACCCAACAGAAAAAGCAGCCAGAGTTTTGTGGTCAATCCAGCCGGTAATTTTCTCAAGAAAAGGAATATCAGGAAAGGCGCTAAAAATATCAGTCCGATCAGTCTTCCCAACAGGCGATGAGCATATTCCATCAGATAAATGAACCTGAACTCTGCCAGTGTGATCGAGTGATTGATCAGTTTGTATTCAGGAAATTGCCGATATTGTTCAAACGCCTGATTCCATGCATGTTCATTCAATGGCGGGATGCTTCCCATCAAGGGCTGCCAATCCACGATCGACAGTCCAGAGCCGGTCAACCTCACCGCGCCACCCAGCACAACCATGATGAACACGAGGGCGGCACAGGCAATCAGCCAGACGGTTATCTGTTTTCGGTCACGGTACCTCATGACACAACCACCTTTGGCCGACTGGTTGCGTATCGACGACTCCGGTCCTTATTTATTGCCAGCCCTGAAAGACCAGTGAACAATTTGTGCCGCCGAATCCAAAGCTGTTGGACATCGCGACATCAAGGGTCAAATCCGTTCTGGTTTCGACCATGATCGGGAATCCCTGTGCCTGCTGGTCCAGATTCCTGATGTTGGCAGTGCCCGCTATAAAGCCATGCTCCATCATCAGCAGGGTATAAATCGATTCGTTTACACCGGCGGCGCCCAACGCATGACCGCTCAGCGATTTGGTGGCGCTGATGGGCGGGCAATCATCGCCGAAAACATCGGCAATCGCCTCCAGTTCCTTGATGTCCCCGGCCGGAGTACTGGTGCCATGGGCATTGACATACTCTACCGGTTTTTCCAGTTTCTGTATCGCCTGTTTCATACATCGGGCCGCACCTTCGCCCGATGGCTGTACCATATCGAATCCGTCAGAAGTCGCCCCATAGCCCACCAGTTCAGCGCAAATGTTCGCTCCTCTTCTTCTGGCGTGTTCAAGTTCTTCAAGCACAACCACGCCCGCCCCTCCCGAAATGACGAATCCATCCCTGTCACGGTCGTAGGGTCTGGATGCCTTTTGCGGAGTTTCATTGTAATTCGAGGACAGGGCGCCCATGCCATCAAACAGTACCGATAACGACCAGTGAACTTCTTCGCCGCCTCCGGCGAACACGATATCCTGTTTCCCGAGCTGAATCAGTTCTGCACCATGACCTATGCAATGGGCACTGGTAGCGCAGGCTGAGCTGATTGAATAGGAGACCCCCTTTATCCTGAATGCAGTACCGACACATGCGGGGATCGTACTCGCCATGGTTTTTGTCACCATGTAAGGGCCGACACGTTTGACACCGCGCTCGCGTAATGCATCGGCAGCCTTGACAATATTTTCAGGCGAGGCGCCACCGGTTCCAAGCAGCAGCCCGGTTCGTTCGCTGCTGACCATTCCATTTTCAAGTCCCGAATGAGCTATCGCCTCCTGCATGGCAATGTAACCATAGGCGGCTGCATCTCCCATAAAACGGTATAGCTTTCGGTCAATTATCGACTTTGCATCAATGTTGATGGCGCCATGGACCTGGCTGCGCATACCGAGTTCGGCATATTCATCACAATTAACGATGCCTGATTGTCCCGACATCAGTGCGTTTTTCACTTCATCCTTGTTATTTCCCAGGCTGCAAACGATACCGAAACCGGTTATTACTACTCTTTTCATTTAAAACTCACCACACTTTAACAATTCAAAATTTGTCCACATTTTGAAAAAGCCCTACCCGCAGATCCTTGCAGACATATACCTGCCTGCCATCCACCAAAACCACTCCATCTGCAATCCCCATCACCAGGCTGCGCATAACCACCCGTCTGAAATCGATTCTGTAAGTCACCAGATTATTGTCAGGGGTTATTTGTCCACTGAATCTCGTTTCACCGGAGCCCAGTGCCCGACCATTGCCCTTGCCCCCTCTCCAACCCAGGGAAAAGCCGACCAGTTGCCACAATGCATCCACGCCCAGACAACCTGGCATAACCGGGTCTCCTTCGAAATGACAGTCGAAAAACCACAAGTCCGGAACAATATCCAGTTCGGCAACAACACATCCCTTGCCGAATTCCCCACCGTCATCATCGATATGGGTTATGCGGTCAAACATCAACATGTTCGGCAGAGGCAACTGTGCGTTGCCGGAACCAAACAACTCACCGTGAGCGCAGGCAAGCAGTTCCTCCTTGCTGTACTGGTTTTTATTCAGGCTCAAATTCATGTCCGGGTCTACAAGTCAACCAATGAAATATCCTGTGTTAAATCTTACCTTGTTCATGACCTGTTTCCTATCAATCATTGGTTCTATGATTCGACATCACAAAACGGTGTGATATGGATGTTGCCTCCTGATTCTACAGGGAAGAAATCTTTTCCAACTGTTGTTTGATGACCCGGCGTTTCGATTCAAGATCAATCAATTTTTGTTTTTGTTTTTCGACCACCTGCCTGGGCGCCTTATCGATAAACTGCCTATTGTCCAATTTTCCACTGATCCGAACAAGCTCACAGTCAATCTGTTGCGCCTGTTTACCGAGACGGTCTGTTTCTGCCTGCTTGTCAATCAACCCGGCAATGGGGATCAATATCTTCATATCTCCTGCAATGACTACTGCCGACTCGGGTTCGGTATCCGCCTCAGCAAGCACAACTATGCTTTCGATTTTACCCCCTGCATCAAGATATGCCCGATTCCTCTCCAGCAATTCCAGATCCCGCGACGTGGCCCCAGCCAATAAAACCGGTACGCATCGACCGGGCGAAACATCCATCTCGCCTTTTATTTTCCTGATACCGAGGATGAATTGCATTACCCAGCCCATTTCATGCTCCGCATTGCGATCGATTCGGGATGAGTCGTACCTGGGGTAAGGCTGAGTCATTATGGTTTCACCTCTCTTGCCTGCCAAAGGCGAAATCTGCTGCCAGATTTCCTCGGTGATAAACGGCATGAACGGATGAACCAATCGCAAAATCGCCTCGAACACGCGGACCAGGGTTCGTCGGCTACCAGCCTGTAATGCCGGCGCACTGTCGGAGTTGTTCAGTACCGGTTTGCTCAACTCGAGATACCAGCCGCAATATTTGTTCCAGATCAGATCATGGACTTCCTGGGCAGCCAGATCAAAACGATAGCTCTCCATTGATTCCTGCACCTTCTGCTCACTGCGTTGCAACTGCGATATCATCCACTTGTCGACCATTGACAGCATCACATCGCTGCCGGACTGGCCGCAGTCATGCTCCTGCGTATTGATCAATACGAAACGTGCCGCATTCCAGATTTTGTTACAGAAATTGCGATAACCCTCAGTCCTGCCGAGATCAAAATTGATGTCGCGGCCATTTGATGCCAGTGCCATGAAAGTGAAGCGTAACGCATCTGTGCCAAAACTCGGGATACCATCCGGAAAGTCCTGGCGTGTTTGCTGCTCTATTTTTTCCCTCAGGTGGGGTTGCATCATACCTTGTATTCGCTTCTCCACCAGTGCTTCAAGCTCGATTCCATCGATCAGGTCAATCGGGTCGAGCACATTGCCCTTGGATTTCGACATTTTCTGTCCATGCGAATCACGAATCAGGCCATGAATATATACCTGATGAAACGGCGCCTGGTGCATGAACCGTATTCCAAACATGATCATTCTTGCCACCCAGAAGAAGATGATGTCAAAACCCGTCACCAACACACTGGTTGGATAAAATGTATTCAGCCGATCTGTGATCGAAGGCCAGCCCAGCGTGGAGAATGGCCATAATGCCGAACTGAACCAGGTATCCAGCACATCTTCGTCCTGCTGCAATTCAACCTCATCGGCAATATTGTATTTTGCCCTGACCGCCGATTCATCCATGCCCACGAAGATATTTCCGTTTTCGTCATACCATGCAGGGATTCTATGCCCCCACCATATTTGACGCGAAATGCACCAGTCTTCGATATTCTCCATCCATTGAAAATAGGTTTTGCTCCAGTTAGATGGAACAAATTCAATGGCCCCGCTTTTCACCGCATCAATCGCCGGCATTACTATTCGGGTCTTTCCGCCCGGTCGACCATCATCAAGGGTTTCACGGGTAAGGTCGACATACCACTGGTCGGTCAGAAACGGCTCGACCACCGCCCCTGTGCGGTCTCCTCTGGGAACCATCAGTTTGTGATCGTCTATTCTGTCCAGCAGGCCCTGTTGACGAAGATCGGCAATGATCGCGTCTCTTGCCGCAAACCTGTCCAGGCCGACATAGTTCGCTGGAATCAATTCGCCTTCGTGCAGATCCTTATCGTTGATGTTTTCCCGTATGTTGGCATCTGCGGTGAATACATTGATCAACCCCTGGTGGATTTGTTCATGGATTGATCGGGTATCCCTGTGTCGGGTCCATACCTGATAGTCATTGAAATCGTGGGCAGGAGTGATTTTCACACAACCGGAGCCAAAACCTGGATCCACATAGTGATCAGCGATGACCGGAATCTGACGTCCAGTCAATGGAAGCTCAACCCATTTGCCGATCAGCGCCCTGTATTTCTCATCATCAGGGTGGACTGCGACAGCGCTATCTCCCAGCATGGTTTCCGGCCGCGTGGTGGCCACAGTAAGATAGCCATCACCATCTGCAATCGGATAGCGCAAATGCCACAGGCTGCCGTCTTCCTCCCGGGACAGGACTTCGAGATCGGACAGTGCGGTATGCAGCACCGGGTCCCAGTTCACCAGTCGCTTGCCACGATAAATAATGCCTTCGTTATATAGCTGTACGAATACTTCACTGACCGCGCGGCTTAGTCCCTGGTCCATGGTGAACCGCTCATGCTCCCAATCAGCAGATGCCCCCATCCGTCTCAGTTGGCTGGTAATCATGCCGCCGGATTCATTTTTCCACTGCCAGATTTTCTCTATGAAATTTTCGCGGCCATAGTCATGGCGTGTTTTCCCTTCTGCATTTATCAACCGTTCGACCACCATCTGGGTCGCGATACCTGCGTGGTCCATACCTGGCTGCCAAAGCGTATTGTCACCCCGCATACGATGGTAGCGAATCAGGGCATCCATAATCGTATCCTGGAAAGCATGGCCCATGTGCAGGCTGCCGGTGACGTTTGGTGGGGGAATTACGATGCAATACGCGTCGGAAACGGTACCTGAAGGCGCGAAGTGACCGGCTTTCTCCCAGTAGTCATACCACCTGGTTTCGACTTGATGGGGATTGTAGGACTTGTCGATGGTCACTTGTTCAGGAAATCCAACGGGTGTTCGGCCTGCATGATGTCGGTATTGATGACAGCGCCGTTTTAATTCTGGTTGGCCCGCTTCATCAAAAACTCTACCAACAAGGGGACAGGTCGGCCAGTCGCGCCCTTCGAGTCACCCGATTTCCAGGCCGTTCCAGCAATATCAAGATGGGCCCAGTCATATTTTTCGGTGAAGTGCTTCAAAAAGCAGGCCGCGGTCACGGAGCCCGCACTTCGACCACCGATATTGGCCAAATCTGCAAAATTGCTTTTTAGCTGATTCGAATATTCCTCCCAAAGCGGCAGCCTCCAGGCTCTGTCGCCGGTGTCTTCACCAGCAGCCAGCAACTGTTCAGCCAGTTTGTCACTGTTACTGAACAATCCGCTTGCATGGTGGCCCAGGGCAATGATACAGGCGCCAGTCAAGGTTGCAACATCCACCACTGCTACCGGTTTATACCGTTCCGCATAAGTCAGGGCATCACACAGAATCAGTCGGCCTTCGGCATCGGTATTGAGTATTTCGATGGTCGTACCGGACATGCTCTTTACAATATCGCCAGGTTTGTTGGCCGCGCCATCGGGCAGGTTTTCGCTGCTCGGGATTAGTCCGACCACGTTGATTGGCAACTTCATTTGCGATACTGCAATCAGTGCGCCAAATACGCTGGCGCCACCACACATGTCGTACTTCATTTCATCCATGGCAGCCGATGGCTTGATCGATATTCCTCCGGCGTCGAAAGTCAGTCCTTTGCCAACCAGAACCACTGGATTATCTTCAGGATCACCTTCTTTATATTCCATCACAATCAATTTCGCCGGTTCGCGACTGCCTCTGGATACTGATAGCAACGAACCCATTTTCAAGCGTTTCATTTGTGCTTCGTCAAGCACGGTGGTTTTGATCTTGTGTTTTTTCTGCAGTGATTGCGCCTGACGGGCAAGATAGCCGGGAGTACATATATTGCCAGGCAGGTCAGAAATCATCCGGCAATAACTGACACCCCGGGCAATCGCGGAGCCCTCGACAACACCCTGCTTTGCTGCCGCCAGTCTGGACCGGCCGGCAATGATGTTTACTTTCTTCAACGTGCGCGCTTTTTTCCTGCCGCTCTTTGTTTCATCATACCGATAGAGCGCTGCATCAATGGCTTCGACCATGTTCCTGGTCTGGCGGGTCACGTCCGGGCCATCATCGAATGCATCGAGCAGAGCCAGGTCTGCGGATTTAATATTTCCATTGTCGAGTTGCTTGATTGCCGCAACCACGGCTTTGCGAATGACCTGACTTGTCAACTCATTCTCCTTGCCGAGACCGAGCAGTAATATTCTTTGTGCATTTACTTCCCGCGGACCATATACCATGAGTGTGGAACCGGGTTTGCCCGACAAGTCCCCCTGGGCAAGCAATTTGCTTAACTGCTTTCCTGTCGCCTTGTCGAGAACTCTGGCAGATGGTGATAATCCGGGCTTGCCCGCTCCATAAACACCTGCAACAATGCATTGTGAAGGCTGCTTGATCAGATTCAATGTCTTCGCAGAGAATTCCATATTAATGTCTCGGTTGATATTACGTAGAATAGAGCGGTCTATTCATCAACATGATTCTATCATTATAAAACCTGCATGATTATCCATCGGGCCTTCATCCGCGAGGTTTTACAAACCTGTGCCGGGGTTGCCACTATTCTGGTTTCAATATTTTTCGTTATCCGTCTGGTTGGCTTCCTGGATCAGGCAGCTGAGGGAATCATTGCCATGGACAGGGTTTTTGTTTTGTTGTCGCTCAAGATGATTACCTATCTCGACCTGATTGTACCATTGGTTATTTATATTTCCATATTACTGGTCATGGGCAGATGGATTCGCGATAACGAACTCACTGTTATCGGCGCCTGCGGTATGGGATTGGCAACGTTCATTCGCCCCGTCATTGTGCTGTTTATGATTGTGGGTTCCGTGGTCGGCGCCTTATCATTCTATCTTTCTCCACTATCGGCCGAAGCCGGGCATGTAATCGAGTTCAACTATAAAAACCGTTCTGATGTCACTGGTATTATCCCAGGAGTATTTACCGAAACCAACCGTGGCAAAGGCATTTATTTCGTGGAAAGCCATGACACGGAAATCGGCACATTCAGAAATATCTTCATTTATACCGCAGGCGAAAATCAGGATGATGTCGTCGTTGCCGAGACTGGCTACAAAACCATAGATGATCAAACCAATGCCGACTTTCTGGTGCTCACTGATGGCTCCCGATACAGTGGCGCCGCCGGAGACAGCCAATATACGGCGCTGGATTTCGAGTCTTATGCCATTCGATTGAAACCACGACCGAGCGCCAACAATATTGGACTGCCGGTCAAGGCTCGCCCTACGACCACCCTGCTTGAGCAATCGGGACGCTTGCGAGAGGCCGCGGGTGAACTACATTGGAGAATCTCGAAAATCGCCATGTTACCGGTGCTGATGATTTTTGCGCTCTGTTTTTCTTCCACTTCCTACAGAAACAAGAGATTTCCCGGAATGATTACGGCATTACTTGTCTACTTTTCTTACTTCAATGCGATTGGGCTGGGTATTGCTCTGATACGACGCGGGGTGTTGCACCCGCATCTTTCGCTGTGGGCAATTCATCTGCTGTTTTTAACTGTTGCCGTTTATTTCTTCGAAAGGCGTAGCCGTAACTTGAGGCTGCTGCCGGGTTTGAGAGCCTGATGCCGATTCTCGACCGATATCTCGGATTGGTAATTTTACAATATACCCTGGTCTCCTTGCTGGTGTTGCTCGGGTTGTTCACGTTTGTCAATTTACTGGATCAGCTTTCCAGCCTGGGAAAAGGAAATTACGACCTGGCGGCCGCTGTTACTTATGTCGCTTTGACAATCCCTCGCATGATCTACGAACTGTTTCCAATGGCCGCGTTGCTCGGTACAATCATCGGGTTATCGATACTGGCCAGTGATTCAGAGTTGGTCGTGATGCGCTCCAGTGGTGTTTCAATATTTCAAATCACCCTTGCAACACTGAAAACCGGAGCGTTTTTCGTGATCGCAGCCATTCTCATCGGCGAGTTGATTTCTCCCTATACTGAAACCCGTGCACAACGGGGCCGGGCAGAAACACTGCAACAGGATATCAAACAGCATACCACCTCTGGTCTTTGGATGCGCGACTCGCAAACCTATGTGAATATCAAAGAGGTGCTGCCGGACTTGACGCTGCTGAAAATCAAATTATTCAAATTCGATGAAAACAGAAAACTGAATTCGCTGGTTGAGGCCACAAAAGGCACATTCGTCGAGGATCATTGGTTGCTGGATAACGTCAAGACCACCCGGATTGACCCGGATTCAGGAAGGACCGAGACTTTGACCGCTGGCTCCGGAAAATGGGAATCCCGGGTTACGCCGCAAATCCTGTCGGTATTCTTGATCAAACCGGAACAGCTCTCGTTTGTACAGTTGAACCGGTACATTCAGCATCTGAATGAATCCCAGCAAAAAACTGACCTTTACGAGCTTGCTTTCTGGAACAAAATCATGTTGCCGCTTTCCACAGCAATGATGGTTATTCTCGCCATACCCTTCGTTTTCGTGAATGTGCGCTCCGGAGCCCTTGGGCAAAATCTGTTTGTTGGCATCATGCTCGGTATCGGTTTTTATGTCGTTAACAAAGGCTTTGGCTACTTTGTTCTTGCCAGTGGCTTCCCTCCCTTGCTCGGCGCTACTGTTCCTGTTTTAGTGTTCCTGCTTGGAGCACTTGTGCTGATACGAAGGATTTGACAATCGGACAACCACGGGGGGTTGCCTCTACGGGGATAACGCCCCGTCCCTGCATCTGCAATAACGCCTTGCGCAGAGACCACTGTGCCTGTCCGATAATCGATTCGACACTGTTTCGATTGTTTTGGACCAATAATTGGGTTATTGTCACCGCCCTCCTGTACCGAAATAATTTATTCATATGAACAGTATCAAAGTCTCATTTATTGGTCTTGGCGTTATGGGATATCCGATGGCCGGACATCTGGCAACCGCGGGTTATCCGGTTTGCGTTTACAACCGAACAACCGCAAAAGCCGAGAAATGGGTTGCAGATTATGGCGGCGCCAATGCATTGACGCCTGCCCAGGCTGCCTCAGAAGCTGATTTCGTGTTTTGCTGCGTTGGTAACGACGACGATTTACGCAGTGTGACCACCGGCGTTGATGGCGCATTCAATTCAATCAAGTCTGGCGCAGTATTTGTTGATCACACTACCGCTTCTGCCAATGTCGCACGAGAGTTGTACGATCATGCCAGGAAAAATGACTTTGGTTTTCTTGATGCACCGGTTTCCGGTGGGCAGGCGGGCGCCGAAAACGGTTTGTTGACGGTGATGGTTGGAGGCGATCAGGAAATATTCGATCGCGCAAAACCACTCATCGACTGCTTCGCACGGTCAGCGCTGCTGATGGGCGGGGCTGGTTCAGGACAGCTCACCAAAATGGTCAATCAGATATGCATTGCCGGACTGGTTCAGGGGTTATCCGAGGGATTGGCTTTTGGTGTCAATTCGGGGCTGGACGGCATGAAGGTATTCGATGTCATCTCAAAAGGAGCAGCAAGCTCGTGGCAAATGATCAACCGGCATGAGACCATGCTGAATAACGAATTTGATTTCGGATTCGCAGTTGACTGGATGAGAAAGGATCTGGGTCTGTGCATGGAAGAGGCCGAACGGAACAACTCGGAACTGCCCATCACCCGGATTATTGATGGATACTACGCCGAAATCCAGGCCGCCGGTGGAAACCGCCATGACACCTCAAGCCTGGTCACCCGATTGCCCAGAAAGGACTTGAGTTGATCAGACGATTGTCAGGCGCTGAACGCAGGGACTAGTCAACCGGCTCAAGACGCACAAGCATGCCGTTGGGATGATCCGTAAGTAAATAAATCAGGCCGTCCGGCCCCTGGCGAACATCCCGGATACGCTTTCCCCAATCCGAAAGCAGGCGCTCTTCCACTACTATTTCGCCCTGCTTGACCTCAAGGCGGGCCAGCAGCCGGCCGGAAAGCGCTCCTGTGAAAAAGCTGCCCTGCCAGGCCGGGAAGCGCTCCCCGTCATAAATCATCAAGCCGGAAGGCGAGATTGACGGCGCCCAATAATGGACGGGCTGGGCCATGCCTGCCTTATGAGTGCCCTCCCCGATCTTGAAGCCGGCGTAGCTTCGGCCCCAGGTGATCACCGGCCAGCCGTAATTCACTCCAGGCTCAATCAGGTTAAGTTCATCCCCGCCCTTCGGGCCGTGCTCTACTGCATAAATCCGCCCGGTCGCCTTCTCCAGCGTCATGCCCTGTGGATTGCGGTTGCCGTAGGCGTAGATTCCGGGTTCCGCGTCCACTCTCCCGACGAATGGGTTGTCTGTTGGCACACGCCCGTCTTCATGCAGGCGAATAATTGAGCCGGCCGGGTCATCCAGTGTCTGGGCCCGGTCTTTATTGCCTCGGTCACCCGCAGTTATGTACAGATAACCATTTGCAAACAGCAGTCGGGAACCGAAATGGCGCCCCCCGCTGACCCGCGGCAACCCGACATAGAGTTCTTCAACATCTTCCAGGCGGTTGTCGATAAGCCTGCCGCGTGCAACAGCGGTCGCGCCACCCCCCTGGCCCGGGCTCGCATAGGATAGATAGACAAGCCTGTTCTCGATAAAAAGGGGATGCAGCACAACATCAAGCAAGCCACCCTGGCCACTCTTATAGACAGGCGGAATACCGATGACTGGATTCGGGTCCAACCGTCCGTTTAATATGCGCCGGAGTCGTCCCGGGCGTTCGGTCACGAGCATCGACCCATCCGGCAGGAAGGCTACGCTCCAGGGGTGCTCAAGACCATCCGTTATCTCAACCAGTTTGAAACGATGCTCCATCGAGTCATACGTTCCAGTCAATTCAGTCGCATGAGTCGGGGAGACGAAACCAAGGAGCGCCAGGGCAACGCCAGGCAGCGTGAAAATGATTCTGGCTACTAGCAGCAAAAGGGTAGCTCCCGGTATTGGGTAACAGACGGGAACTCCATTTGGATATGTCCGGGTTCAGGCGAGTCTGAGTGCGCTCTGCACAGGTCAGCGCTGATGGTGTGCGCCTTCGTCATAAACAGCAGGTCAGGGATCAGCTTTTTAGTTTCTTCAGTTTGTCTATCGCTCGGATCTGAGCCGCATAAGCGGCCAGTTCCGCTTTCATCTCCGCATAATCTGTGTCATCCATAGGGGTTGCCTTCAGTTTTTCTTCTGCCTTTTTCATCGCTTCCTGAGCGGCAGCCTCATCAAGCTCGTCAGCCCGCATTGCGGTATCTGACAATACGGTGACCAGATACGGCTGGACTTCAAGAAGACCACCCGTAATAAAGAAAAACAACTGTTCGCCGCTTTCCTGCTCAACCCGTACATCCCCGGCCTTGAGCCGGGTAATCAGTGGGGAATGCCTCGGCGCAATGCCAAGTTCGCCCTGAATCCCCGGAGCAAACACCATTGTGCCCTCGCCGTCCCAGATTGATTGTTCAGCACTGACGATTTCAACTTGTATTGTAGCCATTGACCTTAAATTGTAATTGGAACATCGGGTTTAAATCTAGCTTAACTCTTTTGCTTTTTCGATCGCCTCATCAATTCCTCCGACCATATAGAAGGCCTGCTCCGGCAAATGATCGTACTCACCTTCGGCAATACCCTGGAAAGCTTTTATAGTGTCTTTCAAGGTAACATATTTTCCTGGTGTTCCTGTAAACGTCTGCGCTACCGTAAATGGCTGGGACAGGAAACGCTGCATACGACGTGCTCGACCCACCGCCTGCTTGTCTTCTTCCGACAATTCATCCATGCCCAGAATCGCTATGATATCCTGCAGCTCCTTATAGCGTTGCAGCGTACCCTGAACTGCCCGTGCCGCTGCGTAATGTTCATTTCCGATGACCAGAGGGTCAAGCATTCGGGAGGTCGAATCCAATGGATCCACTGCTGGGTAAATACCCAGTTCAGCAACCTGCCGGGAAAGTACCAGGGTCGCGTCAAGGTGCGCAAAAGTAGTCGCGGGTGAGGGGTCAGTCAAGTCGTCCGCGGGCACATAGATTGCCTGAAATGAGGTAATCGAACCACTTCTGGTAGAAGTAATGCGTTCCTGCAGCACACCCATTTCGTCCGCCAGGGTTGGCTGATAACCGACCGCAGAAGGCATGCGCCCAAGCAGTGCCGATACTTCAGTTCCAGCCAGGGTATAACGATAGATGTTATCGATAAACATCAGAACGTCCCGGCCTTCATCACGGAAATATTCCGCCATGGTCAACCCGGATAATGCCACTCGCAGCCGGTTGCCCGGAGGCTCATTCATCTGACCATATACCATGGCCACTTTCGACTCTTCCGGGTGTTCGACATTGACCACGCCCGCTTCCTGCATTTCGTGGTAGAAATCATTTCCTTCCCGGGTTCGCTCTCCAACTCCGGCGAATACCGAAAGGCCACTGTGGGCTGTTGCTATATTATTAATCAACTCCAGCAGGGTAACGGTTTTACCCACTCCGGCGCCACCGAACAGTCCGATCTTGCCGCCTTTGGCGATCGGCATGATCAGATCGACCACCTTGATCCCGGTTTCAAGCAGTTCAACGTTGGCCGCCTGTTCTTCGTAGGTAGGTGCAGGACGGTGGATCGGCATTCGCATGTCCGATTTGATCTCGCCGCACTCATCGACCGGATTGCCCAACACGTCCATGATGCGCCCCAGGGTGCCTACTCCAACCGGAACCGAAATGGGCTCGCCGGTGTTGCTGACTTCAATACCACGTTTCAGGCCGTCGGAAGACCCCATGGAGATACATCGCACCACGCCGTCTCCCATTTGCTGCTGAACTTCCAGGGTCAGACCTGCTTCATCTATTTTCAGTGCGTCATATACTTTTGGTACTGTGTTACGGGGGAACTGAACATCTACCACCGCGCCGATGATTTCTACGATATTTCCTGAACTCATGGTTCGAAAAGTCCTCTAGTAATATTTCAATTTCTTGTACATCAGTGCCAGAATCACCCGGGCCTGCGGTCAGACCGCTGCTGCGCCACCCACAATTTCTGACAACTCCTGGGTAATTGCCGCCTGCCTGGCCTTGTTATAGACCAACTGCAACTCATCAATCAGGTTCCCTGCATTATCCGTGGCTGCTTTCATCGCCACCATTCTCGCCGCCTGTTCGCAGGCAGAATTTTCTGCCACAGACTGATAAACCAGCGACTCGATATAACGCGACATCAGATAATCTATCAATTCTTTCGAGTCCGGTTCGTAAATATAGTCCCAGTAATGTTTGAGTTCCTGCTCTTCGCTTGCCACAATCGGGATCAACTGCTCGATATTGGGAGACTGGATCATGGTGTTTACAAATTCGTTGCCGACCACAAACACACGATCTATATTGCCGTCCAGATAACCATCCATCATTACCTTGATCGCACCAATCAGCGTACTCAGTTCGGGCGCGTCGCCGAGATTCGTGGCTTCGCTCAACACTTCCGCGTTATGTCGCCTGAAAAAGGCGCTGGCTTTTTTACCGATAACGCATACCCTGACCTGAGCGCCTTTGTCATGCCATTCTGCCATGGCGCTCGCTGCTTTGCGAAAAACGTTGACATTCAGGCCTCCGCACAAACCTCTGTCACTGGAGATGACAATAAAACCGACCGTCTTGACTTCTTCGCGATTAACCACAAAAGGATGCATGTATTCAGGATGCGCATTTGCCAAATGGGAGACGACACTGCGCATTTTATTCGCGTAAGGACGCGCCTCATTCATGCGATTCTGGGCACGACGCATTTTACTCGCAGCAACCATTTCCATCGCCTTGGTAATCTTGCGGGTACTGCCGATGCTCTTGATCTGGTTCCGTATTTCCTTGGTGCTAGCCATTACAAACTCCCGTTAATGCTGCTGTTAAGGTAACGTGATTACCAACTGCCGTTTGTCTTGAAATCTTCAATCGCAGCACTGAGTCTGTCCGCGATTTCATCGGAATAAGCCTTGTCCCGATTAATTTCCTCCATCAGGTCACTGTGGATTGATTTGACATAAGCCTGCATCGCGCTCTCGAAGGCAACGATATCACCAACGGCGACATCATCGAGATAACCCTGGTTGACGGCAAACAATGAAAGCGCCATTTCCGCGACCGACATCGGCGAGTACTGGCCCTGTTTCATCATTTCCATAACGCGTTCGCCCCGTTCCAGCTGCCTGCGCGTAGCTTCGTCGAGATCCGATGCAAATTGTGAGAAGGCTTCGAGTTCACGATACTGCGCCAGCGCCAGTCGAATACCCCCTCCGAGCTTCTTGATGATGCCGGTCTGGGCTGCGCCACCTACCCGTGATACCGACAAACCGGCGTTGATTGCCGGGCGCATACCGGCGTTGAACAGGCCGGTTTCCAAAAATATCTGTCCATCGGTAATGGAGATTACATTGGTCGGCACGAAGGCGGAAACGTCGCCTGCCTGGGTTTCGATTATCGGTATTGCGGTCAGCGAACCGGTTCGGCCCTTTACCTCACCGTCGGTCAGCTTTTCCACCGCCTGCGCATTGATTCTGGCTGAACGTTCAAGCAAACGCGAGTGCAGATAGAATACGTCGCCCGGATAGGCTTCCCGCCCCGGAGGGCGTCTCAGCAACAGCGAAACCTGTCTGTAGGCCCATGCCTGTTTGGTCAGATCATCGTAAATGATCAGTGCATCTTCGCCCTTGTCACGGAAGTACTCGCCCATCGAGCAACCGGAATAAGGCGCTATGAACTGTTCCGCAGCCGAATTGGATGCCGGTGCGGCAACCACGATAGTGTGTTCCATTGCGCCATGCTCTTCGAGCTTGCGTACAACACCGGCAATACTGGACGCTTTCTGGCCAATCGCAACATAGATACATTTCACATCAGTATCTTTCTGGTTAATGATGGCATCAATGGTCACAGCAGTTTTGCCTGTCTGGCGGTCGCCGATGATCAATTCGCGCTGACCCCGGCCAATCGGCACCATGGAATCAATGGACTTCAGGCCGATCTGCACCGGCTGATCAACCGACTGCCGGGCAATAACACCGGGTGCAATCTTTTCAATCGGCGACGATATCGTATTTTCGATCGGCCCCTTGCCGTCAATCGGCCGGCCAAGCGAATCGACCACCCGCCCGAGCAATGCCTCCCCGGTCGGAACTTCAAGAATCCGGCCGGTGCATTTTACCGTGTCACCTTCTGAAAGATGCTTGTAATCACCGAGTACAACCGCGCCCACCGAATCCTGCTCAAGATTCAGGGCAAGACCAAAGGTATTCCCGGGGAATTCAAGCATCTCACCCTGCATCGCCTCACTCAGACCATGGATGCGGGCGATGCCGTCAGTCAACATGACAATCGTTCCTTCCGTACGCGCTTCGGTATCAGCTTCGAAGTTTTTGATTCGATCTTTAATCAGTTCGCTGATTTCAGACGGATTCAATTGAATGGCCATTTTTACATTTTCCTCTGATTAAGGTATTCCAGACCCGATCCGTAACGAATCAGGTACCCAAAGCACCCGCAAGTTGTTCAAGTTGTGCTTTGACCGAACCGTCTATTACCATGTCTCCGGCCCTGATCACTGCACCACCGATGAGTTCTTCATCGACTTCAAATTCGAGATTGACACTTCTCCCAAGTTTTGACTGCAACGCCTCAGCAAATTGTTTCTGTTGTCTTTCGTCAATTGGAGCCGCGGTCGTCATTTGTGCCACAATCACCTTTTCGGCATCCGCCCTGCGGACCGCATACGCCTGAGCAATATCACTGACTGCATTGACCCGATTATTCCTGACCAGCAGTCTGACCAGATTTTCCCCTCCCTGATTCAGATTGTCACCACATACATCAATGATCAAATCAGACAGTTGCTCCGATGATATATGGGGATCATTGGTCAAATCAGCCAACACCGGATCGCCTGCCACCATTGCCAACAGTTGTAACTGTTCATTCCAGTCAGATAATGCATCATGTTCCAGCGCCAGTTCGAACAGGGCCTGGGCATAGGGTCTGGCAACATTACTTTGAGCAGGCATGATATATTTTTGTTCGGGTATTAAAGCTTCGCGGCCAGATCATCCAGCATGTCTGCATGGGCTTTGGCATCCACTTCCCTGTCGAGAATTTTTTGTGCCCCGATCACTGCAAGCTGGCTCACCTGACCGCGCAGTACATCCTTTGCCTTGTTCAATTCGGTGTCAATTTCAGCCCTTGCCGCATTCATGATGCGTTCGCTTTCCTGCCTGGCCCCATTCCTGGCTTCATCAATCAGTTCAGTGCCCCGCTTTTCCGCTTTGCCAATAATCCCGTTAGCCTGATTTTTGGCTTCCAGTATCACTTTCTCAGCCTCTTTATGTCCTTCGGCTTCTGCCATCTGGCCTTTTTCGGCTGCGGCAAGACCATCAGCAATCCGGGTTTTCCGTTCATTGAGTGCACCAATGATCGGCGCCCAGACATACTTCTTGCAAAACCAGACAAAGCCAATAAAAAACAGCACCTGGAAAGCCAGTGTGAGATTAAGATTCATCTCGCTTAAGCCTCATGTTATTGCGTTAATAATCGTATTGCGCGTCAAGAATAAACAGAGTTCCTGGTCATGCAACCGCAAAAAGAACATACATCGCAATGCCCACTGCAATCATGGGCACCGCATCAACCAGACCCATGACGATGAAGAACTGGGTACGCAACATCGGAATCAACTCCGGTTGACGGGCAACGCCTTCAAGAAAACGGCCCCCGAGAATTCCGATGCCGATGGCAGCGCCCAAGGCGCCCAGACCCATCATGATGCCGCCAGCGATGTAAAGAAGTGCTTGTTCCATCTCGATCTCCGAAAATATTAGTTGGATTGAATTTAATAAAGAGTACCGGTCTTAATGATGTTGATGGGCCATGTCCATATACACTATGGTCAATACCATGAAAATAAAGGCCTGCAGGGTAATAACCAAGATGTGGAAAACCGCCCAGATAAACTGCAGAACACCCCCGAACAAGGTCAGGGTGATGCCGGCGCCGAACATCAATGAAATCAGAATAAAGATCATCTCGCCTGCATACATGTTACCGAACAGCCGCAGCGAGTGAGAAATTGGTTTGGAAATCATGCTGATGAATTCAAGGAAAAAATTCACCGGAATGAACAACAGTTTCAGAATCGGGTTTTTTGCTTCAAACGGATGCATGGTCAATTCTGCCGCAAATCCGGACACGCCCTTGACCTTGATACTGTAGTAAATCATCAACGTAAAAATGCTCAAGGCGAGACCAAAGGTTATATTGGGGTCCGTGCTTGGCACCACTTTCTGGAAATGAATGCCAAACAACTCAAGAAATCTCGGGATCACCTCTACCGGAACCAGATCCATCAGGTTCATCAGAAAGACCCAGCAAAACAGGGTTAACGCCATCGGCGCCACCAGATCATTTTTCGCGTTGAACGAACCACGAACGTTTCCATCAATAAATTCGACAATCCATTCGCAAAAGTTCTGCAACATTCCCGGTTCGCTGGCCGTTGCCCTGTTTGCCACCCTGCGGAAAATCGCCAAAAACAACACTCCCAGCGCAAACGACCAGAAAAGGCTATCGACATGGACTGCCATAACCCCCATTTCGGCCGCCTGGTCGCCGGTCTCAGCCATACCCCACGAACCGTCAGCATGCCGCCCGAAGGTCAGATTGGTCAAATGATGCCGAATAAATTCAGTCGAAGTAACTGTTCCTGACGATGCCATCTGATTTTCTATTCGCTAAACTGTTGCCAACTACCCGGATTTGAGTCTTCCTCTCTCACCAGACCGGGTTTTTCGACTGATCAATACCCCGGCGCCTGATATTTGTACCACCATATAACCTGTCACCACATAGATAGGTTGAAGCCCCAGAAAAATCAGCCCAAAAGCAATTCCACCACCGACTATCACCAGCTTGTTCAGCAACCCGGCATAAATCGACACCATTGCAGATCCGCCTGTTTGATCCCCACCCTGACCAAATCCACGCATTACACTCCTGGCGCTCAGGATTGTACCTGTTAAAGCCAGTATTGCCCCATAAATTGTCGCCCCAAGGCTGGGCCAGACAGTGACAGACTGTGTTGCATCTCCAACCCGGACTACCAGCCATATTGCAATCACAAGCAAAAGCATGACCATGGTAATACTTTGTAAAACCAAAACCCGTTTGAGATCCGGAAGCAGGGTTGGTGCTTCACCCTTCTCAATAGAGCGCTTTCGCATCAATTTCGGCTTGCGCGCTCTCATTCAAGAATCGGGCTATGCTGAGAGGCGACAAGCATCGGATTATAAGAGTATCTGCCCGGAGTATCAACTTTCTTCGCTACTTTATCCTTTCCAGAATACCATCCAGTTCATCCAGAGAATGGTAATGAATAATCAGTTTGCCTTTCTTCGCGCCATGCTGTAAATCGACTTTTGCGCCCAGTTTTTTTGACAAATCGTCTTCCAGAAGTCTGATGTCAACGGTGGATTGCTCTACTTCAGCATTTGTGGGAGGAGCGGGCCGGTTTATTGATTTTACCAGCCACTCGGTTTGTCGAACCGAAAGCTTTTTATTCAGAACCATTTTCGCAGCCTGGGGTTGATCTGCTTCGGCCAGTCCCAGCAGGGCGCGGGCGTGCCCCATGTCCAGTTGCCCTTCTTCGAGCATCTTTTGCACATCAGGATGCAGTGACAGCAGCCGGAGTAAATTGGTGATCGTGGTACGCGAACATCCGACCACGTCAGAAGCTTCCTGGTGAGTGAGGCCGAACTCGTCAAGCAATCGTTGATAACCTCTGGCCTGCTCAACTGCATTCAGATCCTCCCGTTGAATGTTCTCGATCAATCCCACCGCCATCGCGGTCCTGTCTTCAATCTCACGAATGACAGCGGGCACGGTCTGCAATCCGGCCAACTGTGCCCCACGCCAGCGACGCTCCCCTGCAATTATTTCATAGCGGCCTGTACCTGCGGGTCTGACCAGGAGCGGCTGCAACACACCCTGTGCCCTGATCGAATTTCCTAATTCAACCAAGGCCGCCTTGTCGATGCGAATCCGGGGCTGGTATTGGCCCCGTTGTAACTGCTCTATCGGGATTTCACGAAAACCGGTTTGGCTGCTGTTGGCGTTTGCCGGCGCATCATTATTGCCACTTTTGTCGACTGCGGAGGATGGTCGTACGTTAGTCGCTGCTTGCACATCTCCAAGCAATGCACCGAGACCCCGACCCAATCTGGTTTTTTTCTTCACCATTTGTCGTTCACTCTGGCCTGCGTCAACATCACATCACATCCGCTGGCATCTGTTTTGCCCTGCGTCTCAACAACTCGCACGCCAGCGCCGTATAGGCCCGCGCTCCGGAGCAACCGCGATCATATTCCAAAACCGGTTTGCCATGACTCGGGGCTTCTGCCAATCGCACATTGCGGGGAATAATCGTGCGAAACAGTTTTTCGGGGAAATGTTCCGCCAGTTGCTCCGAGACCTCTATGCCCAGATTGTTTCGGCCATCATACATTGTACGAAACAGACCCAGGATTTCCAGCCCTGGATTCAATCTCTCCTTGACCCGTGCGATGGTCTCAACCAGACTGGTCAACCCTTCCAGGGCATAATATTCACATTGCACGGGAATCAGCACTTCGCTGGCTGCGGTCAATGAGTTCACAGTCAGGACATTCAACGCCGGTGCGCAATCAATCAATACCACATCAAAATTATGGACGGCGCCGGCGAGGGCATTTTTCAACTTGTAGTCGCGTTGTTCATGCTCAGCCAGCTCAACCTGGGCGCCCGAAAGGTCAGGATGTGAAGGCAGGATCCTGAACCCGTATTCGGTAACGGTCAGCGCGTCATCAATATCACAATCATCGACCAATACTTCGTAGACACTGTTTTCCAACTCTCGCATGGCAATACCGCATCCCACTGTAGCATTGCCTTGTGGGTCCATGTCCACCAGCAACACACGGCTCTTTGCATGGTTGAGTGACGATGCCAGATTGATTGCAGTCGTGGTTTTGCCCACCCCGCCCTTCTGGTTTGTGATAGCGATGATTCTGGTCAATTTAAAATTCGAATATGACGATATGCCTCTGGGCATCCATCCAGGGAATATCGATTTTTTCAATCGCAACAACGCGTGTTCTGACTTCTCTGGATAATTCCGCAATCTCACCATCCGGAAACTTCCCCTTGAGTGCGAGCAGACGAACGCCTTGAGACCGGCATCGTCCGGTCAACTCCACAAGTCTGGCCAGCGATGAAAATGCACGGGCTACAAGCGTATCAAATTTTTGTTGTGGCCGATAATCTTCCACCCGACTTTTTTGCAGTGATATGTTGTCAAGTTTCAGGCTATGGCAGGCATAACGTAAAAATTCGATCCGCTTTCCCCGACTATCCAGCAATGTTATCTCAATTGTCGGGTCAACAATGGCCAGCGGAACCCCGGGAAATCCTGCGCCAGTGCCAATATCGAGTATCCTGTCCCCATTTATATAGGGTATGATGCCCAACGAATCCAGAACATGATTGACAACCATGTCGCAGCCATCGGTGATCGCGGTCAGATTCAGGCGCCTGTTCCATTTTGCGACCAGAGCGATGTGATCCAGTAATTGTTGCTGTTGAGCCATGCTGATCCGGATACCCATTTGTCGGCAACCTTCATTCAGTTTTTCCTGCAGTTCTTCCAACGCGGCTTCCAGGAGGCATGTTCAGGCATTTTATTGTAATGCATCAATGCCTGTCGAAACCGGACGGATCACATTCTATAGAACCGGACCAGAGCGTGTGAAAAGCCTAGGTTGTGTTCCGCTTGGTCCGGCAGGATCAAGGCCGAGCCTGTTGGCGGGTTGGCGATGGCCGGGCCGCAATCAGTCGGGCCATTGACCGTTTCGGTCGTATGAGGGACTGCTGTGACCATCTGATGGCCGGATTCAGGCCGATTGTGGCTCTGGAAGGGGGTGAAACCGGGGTTCAATCGGCTACTGCGTCGATCATCGCGGGAATGCCCGCGAGGTTGATTGCGCGGCGCAGGTTGTAGGCCAGCGCGGTGAGACTGAACTCCCCTCGGACATGGTCGAGCCGACGTGTCAGGAATGCGCCTTGGCCCATCCACTGCTTGGTTGAGCCGAAGGGATGTTCGACCGATTCCCGGCGACGATCCAGCACCTCGGGTCGGGTGGCAAGGCGGTCCGCCATCCGCTCCATAACGGCCTCGTTCTCGTTGCGCACGATGACCCGAAAGCGACTTTGAGTGCATGGGTCACGCAAGTCACAACCCGCGCAGGCCGTGTGGTTAAGGTAATGGATACGAATCGTATCCGCGCGTGTCTTGCTGGCGCTGTCGATACCGCAGCGTCAGCACCACCCCTTCACACAGTCTGGGACAGTTCATTTGCTCGCTACATGGTAATTTGTCAAAATTAGTGGTAATGTTGTTACGGTAGTATCATTAACAATCGGGGGAATAGTTGATGAATACATATGGTCATATGGTCATATGGTCATACCTTCAGCGTACACAGGCAAGTATGAAAAAGCTCGCCAGTATAGTCAGGTGTTTGTCGATAACTACCTCAGGCACACCACTATGGGTGATGCTGATCTGGACACGTTGATGGAGGAACTTGTTGCCGGGATGCCTCCTCGAGACCTGCATCGGTTCATCGGGGCCGGTCTCGAGCAGGATGATGACGTTCTGCGTAGCGCCCCGAAAGAACTGCGAGATTTTTTTGATAAAATCAACACTCCGCCTCCCTGGCTCGACTATCAGGCCTTTAACCCGGCGATTCGCGCATTTAACAAAAATGTAGACCTCATGCTCGTCGCATTTGTTACCGGGGTATTGGTAGAGGGTTTTTCAACATTGATCGCCAAGTCTTTCAAGATTACCGGACGGGTGGGGGAGACTACCAGGCGCCTCAAGCAGAATAACCGCCACATGATGGAAATATTTTATCCTGATGGCCTGCATAGAGAGAACGATGGATGGAAGCTGTCCACGCGTATTCGATTTGTTCATGCCCGAATAAGGGGCCTGTTGTCAAAATCGGACGATTGGAACCATGAAGCTTGGGGCGCGCCGGTTAGCGCCGCACATCTGGGTTTTGCCATCTCTGTCTTTTCCAAGCGTCTGTTGGAATACTCGCTGCGAGTGGGTGCAAAGTACAACGACGAAGAGCAAGAGAGTTTCCTTGCTGTCTGGCGCTATGCCGGCTATCTCATGGGAATCCCTGAAACCATCCTCTATACCAACGCCGCCGAGGCGGCAGAAATATACAAGGTGGGTTATCTGTGTGAGCCGGAGCCGGACGCCGATTCGGTAGCGGTTGCAAATTTATTGATTCAATCTATTCCGAATGTGGCGGGTGTGAAAGATCCGATTGAACAAGAAAGGCTGAAAACCCTGGCCTACCGTCTTTCACGAGCACTCATCGGAAAACAATTTGCCGAACGCTTCGAGTTCCCAAAGAATTCTGCTGCCCCGGGAACACTGTTCCTTTTCCGGACGAAAGAACGTCTCAAGCGACTCCTTCATTACAGGGAGGTCAGATTAAATAATTTTTCCCAGCTTCTCGAGATTTCGGTGTACGACAAGCATGGACTGAGCTACAGGATGCCCGACCATGTCCATACATCAAAATCAACCCCCTGGTGAGCGGTGCGACACGCTCCATCTGGTCCGGGATTGGACAGCTATATCGATTTGATCCTTCGGCGTCGCTGGCTGGTCGTCGCACTCGCCATGCTGACCATGCTTGCAATGGGGGCGGGCGCCCGCTTCATCGGTGTCACCAATGACTACCGCAGCCTCTTCGACGAAGACAACCCGCAACTCATCGCTTTCGACACGCTGGAGGATACCTACTCCACATCCAATGCGGCGCTGATCGCGATTGCGCCTGGAGCAGGCTCAGTATTCACCCGCGAGGCGCTCGGCGCCATTGAAGAGCTGACCGAAGACGCGTGGCGCACGCCTTATTCCACCCGGGTCGACTCTCTCACCAACTACTCCCACAGCAAAGGGCTTGGTGACGATCTGATCGTCGATCCGCTGGTCGATGACGCACAATCGCTGAGCGACACTGATCTCAGTCAAATCAGGGAGATCGCATTAAACGCGACCGAGCTTGCTGGCCGTCTGGTCTCCCGTGACGGGCGCGTCGGCGGGTTGGCGATCAATTTCTCCCTGCCCGAAAACCCGGATCCCGCGGTGGTCGAGATAACTGACTATCTGGCTGCCTTGTTGGATAAAGCACGCGCAAGCCATCCGGACATCGCATATTACCTTACCGGCGATGTCGTCATGAACCGCACCTTCGCCGATGCAACGAAGGACGACCTCGAAACGCTCACGCCGATCGTGTTGCTGATTATCGCTGTTACCACTGCCTTCCTGCTGCGCTCGGTATTCGGCACCCTGGCCATTCTCCTCGTGCTTGTATCCGTCATTGTCACCACGATGGGGTTCTCGGGCTGGCTGGGCACAGTGTTCAATCCCGTCAATTCCGGCGTACCGATCATCGTTATGACGATCGCCGTCGCACACTCGGTCCACATCGCCGCGGCCACCTTACTGGGTATGAGGCGTGGTCTGGACAAGAACGAGGCGGTCGTGGAATCGCTTCGTATCAATGCCTGGCCGGTGTTACTAACCACGGTCACGACCGTAATCGGATTTCTCAGCCTCAATGCCTCGGATTCACCGCCTTTTCATGTGCTGGGCAATCTCGTCGCATTTGGCGTGTTGTGCGCTTTTGTCTATTCCATGACTCTCCTGCCAGCGTTGCTGTCGATCCTGCCATTGCGCGTGCGCCCTGCCCGCGCCGAACGACCTGACTACTTCGACCGCTTCAGCGCCTTCGTCGTCGCGCGCCGCTCGATCCTGCTGTGGTCCTCCACACTTGTGGTAGTTGTGCTGGTCTCGGGCATTCCCCGCATCGAGTTGACCGACAACTGGACAAAGCTTTTGGATGAAACCTACGAGTTCCGACGCGATACGGATTTCGTGATAGAGAACCTGACCGGCATGGAAACGCTGGAATACTCGCTGAGCGCTGGGCGTGATGGCGGTATTACCGATCCCGGGTATCTGCGCAGGGTCGACGCCTTTGCCGATTGGTACCGCGGACAACCCGAAGTAATCTACGTCCAGGCATTTCCGGACATCATGAAACGTCTGAACAAGAACATGAACGGCGATGACCCGGCCTATTACCGGCTGCCTGACAGCCCGGAGCTCGCCGCGCAATTTCTGCTGCTTTACGAGCTCTCGCTTCCGTTTGGCGGCGACCTCAACAACCGCATCGACATTGCCAAATCCGCCTCACGGATGACCGTGGTGCTTCGCAGCCTCACATCCCAGGCCCAGCGCGATCTCGACGAGCGTGCACAGGCCTGGCTCCGTATGAATTCACCCGACCTTGCGACCGAGGCATCGGGCATCACCATCGTCTTCGCCCACCTTTCGCAACGGAACATCAAGAGCATGCTGCGCGGCACGATGATCGCCATGGTCCTGATCTCGCTGATTCTGATCCTGGTTTTCAAGAGCGTGCGTCTCGGTCTCGTCAGCCTCGTGCCCAACTTCATCCCCGCAGCAATGAGCTTCGGACTTTGGGGTTATCTGGTCGGCAATGTGGGTCTTTCGGCCTCGGTGGTCACCGCGATGGCCTTCGGAATCATCGTCGACGACACGATCCATTTCCTGAGCAAGTATCTGAAGGCCCGACGCGAGAGCCTTCCCCCGCCCGAGGCCGTACGCGCCGCCTTTCGCACAGTCGGTCATGCGTTATGTACCACGACCGTGGTTTTCGCGTTGGGCTTCCTGGTGTTCGCTTCGTCGGGATTTGAAGTCAGTTGGGCGCTCGGCCTTCTGGTCACCATTACGATCATCTTCGCGCTGCTCGCCGACTTTTTGCTTCTCCCCCCTCTGCTTATGGCTCTTGACAAGAGGAAATTATGATCTCTACCTGTCCTTTCCGGTCAATTTTCCGGTTTCTCGCACCGTTCCTGGCCTTTCTGGTCTTCCTGGCCTGTCTCGTCGCGCCGCCGCTCGCGCACGCGGCAACTCCCGAAGAAATCGGGCTGGAAATCGCTCGCGAAGCGAGAGAGAGAGAGGACGGCTTTGGCAATCTCATGGCCAGCTTGACCATGGTACTGCACAACAAGCAGGGGCAGGAGATACGACGCAAGCTTCGCATCCGGACCCTCGAAGTTGATGGCGATGGTGACAAGAGCCTGTTCGTATTTGATGAGCCCCGCGACGTCAAGGGGACGGCGCTGCTCATTCACGCCCACCGGGATAGATCGGACGACCAGTGGCTCTATCTGCCCGCACTGAAGCGAGTCAAGCGTATCAGTTCCTCGAATCGGTCAGGTTCTTTTATGGGCAGCGAATTCGCCTATGAGGATATGGGCGCCCCTGAGGTGGAGAAGTTCACCTATCGCTATTTGCGCGACGAATCGTGTGGCGACCTGACGTGCACAGTCATTGAGCGCTTCCCGACAGAGAAGAGCTCGGGCTACAGTCGCCAGCTTGTGTGGCGCGACCGGGACGAGTTGCGGGTCTGGAAGGTGGAGTACTACGACCGCAGGGGTGCGCATCTGAAGACACTCATCTCCGACGGATACAAGCAATATCTGGATCAATTCTGGCAGGCGGACGAAATGACGATGACCAATCACCTCACAGGGAAACGCACCGTCATGATATGGTCGGACAATCGGTACCGGACCGACCTCGACGAACGGGACTTTACCCAAACCGGGTTGAAACGGGCACGTTGATACGGAGCCGGGTCCGGCGGATGCTATCGCCTGGCGCCTTCTGCTGACTGCAAAGAGGGAGGAAGGGTAAAGTGTACATTCTCCACAATGCCATCCATCGTCGAAATTTCCAGATCAGCGTACTCTCGTAATTTCTCGATCAGGTTCGCCACCAGTTCCTCCGGAGTTGAAGCGCCAGCAGTAATGCCAACCGCCTCGCATCCGTTCAGCCAACCAGGATCAATATTCGATGGGTCCTCTACCAGGTGGCTCGGCACCCCGCTGTTATTGCCGACTTCGCACAGCCGATTGGAGTTGGAACTGTTCCGTGCACCCACCACCAGCATCAGGTCAACCTGAGCGGCAAGTGCACGCACTGCCGCCTGGCGGTTCTGGGTCGCATAGCAAATGTCCTTGATGTCCGGCCCGGCAATTTTCGGAAAACGCTGTCGTAATGCCTCGATCACCTCCCGGGTATCGTCAACCGACAATGTGGTCTGAGTAATGTAGGCCACTTTTTCGGGGTCGCGTATCTGTAGCGTTTCCACATCTTTGACATCACTGATCAGAAAGACCTTCCCCACAATCTGGCCCAGGGTGCCTTCAACCTCAGGATGGTTCTGGTGACCAATCAGGATGATTTCATAGCCTTTCGACGCATAGCGCTGGCCTTCCCTGTGCACTTTCGAGACCAGCGGGCAGGTGGCGTCAATCGGATGCAGGCCCCGCGCCGATGCGGCTCGCTCAACCTCCTTCGAAACACCGTGAGCGCTGAACACGGCAATCGCCTCGTCAGGAATCTGTTCAATCTCTTCCACAAAATGAACCCCTTGCGCTTGCAGGTTTTCCACAACCCGTCGGTTATGGACAATCTCATGACGTACGTAAACCGGGGACTTGTATATATTCAGCGCTTCTTCAACAATCTTGATTGCGCGGCCAACGCCGGCACAGAATCCTCTGGGCTGGGCTAAAATAACTCGCATCGTTTTCTTCTTTATCCCCTTGCCGCCACAATTTTGTTTGTTCGCTTTCATACAATCAGACTTTACTACCAAACGCAACCCGCTGGCAATGGCGCCCAGGCCCGAACTTCAAAGAATTATTCATAGACGCCCCGCAGATCGTCTCACAACCGTGCCTGCTCAAGAGGTCTGACTTCAGTGCCGGGAAGACCTCGGGTCAACGCCTTGAACAGAAATTTCAAAGCCAGATTCGAACGCACCACAGAGCTGGTGACCACGGTCACTGCCCAAACGCTGCGACGCGATATCTTCACTTCCTGACCGCTCCGAAATACAGCCGTCGCGTAAATCCGGCGCAGGGTAAGAACAGCCATCCCGAGCGCCCACAGACAGTGCCGACGGATACCGGTTTCACAGGCAGGGATGAGCATGATGAAGCGTAACGCATTGGTCAGATGGTGGTGAGTAATGGCCACCAGTTCGGATATCCCCTTGAGAAAACCAGGGTCGGCCTGCCCGGCTGACAGGGTACCCAGATTAATGCCGGACGCAAGGAAGATATCCCGTGGCAGCCAACACGCCCCGCGTCGACGGTCATCCCACATATCCTTGAGAATATTCGTCATCTGCAACCCCTGTCCGAAGGAAACCGACAATTCCAGCAAATCTTCACGCCGCTCGCTGATTTCGGTTGAATAGTCACAGAACAGCTCGGTCAGCATCTCTCCGACTACGCCAGCAACATAGTAGCAATAACGATCAAGCTCAGAAAGATCACTCACGCCATCAAGTGTTGCGTTTTGCTGAAACTCCGTCATGCCACGCGACATTGTTCTCACGCAACGTTCCAGGGAACCGCGCTGGGCAGCGTTGAATCCGCTGGTGATGCGAATGACCCGGGGCGTATTAGCAATCAGGTCGCGCTCGCTTACGGTAGTTGAAGACGATAGCAGCGTACTGAGTTCGAAGGCGAAGGACTCTGCCTCTTCGCGACCAGCGACGACTTCGACAAAACGTTCCAGAAAAGCCTGTTTCTGCGTTACGGACAGCGCTGGCTCATCTTCAATAGTATCCGTGATTCGGCACAGGAGATAGGCATTGCCTACCACATCGCACAACGGACAGGGTAGCTGTGGAATAGTGAGTGCAAAAGTACGGGAAACACCTTGCAGAATTTCCGTCTGGTAGGCCAAATCATTGTTTGGCGGCCTTTTCGAGGCAAACATCCTCATATCAGCCTGTCTCCTGCCTGGTGTTGATCAGCGAAAATTATTGTATCCCGCGCCAGAATCCATTGCAACCGAAGGTCGGGGGCGATTGAAATTGACTCTCCCGGATTTTTCTGTCGGTCCTGATAAACTATATTTCGTCCTTTTGGCTATTGGATGTTGAGAGTCGCCAGTCGCTCAACCGCTTTTTGGTGAAAAATTCGATCATGTGCATCTTTTGATGGCAATTTGATCGCATTGAGTAGCAGATTACGGGCCTGCCTGCGGTTTGCAGTGTCGTCCAGCAGCAACAGGCCGAAAGCATATTCAACGAGCGTCACTTTCTCGTCGGGCGCAAGCTTGAACGCTTTCTCGTAGTGTGTAAGTGCGTCCTTTTTAGAAGCGCCGTAAAGCACTTTGGCCATAAATCCTCCACTGATGACGGCTTCCGAATGCCAGGAGGCCAAACTCAAATGACCCTCCGCCAACTCCGGATTCAGCCGAAGTGCGTTCTCAATCGCCTTACGCACCCTCTTCGGATACCCTTTACTGACCGCTTCCAGCTTACCGACTGTCTGCGCGTATCGGCCCATGACATGCGCCAGTTGGATATGCGCATGCGGGTTGGTCGCGTCCAGTCGGACCGCTTCTTCTGCCAGCAGCGTGGCGCGATCAAACAAAGTCTGCTTCCTGCCGTCTTCGGCTATGTGGTAGGTGTATACTGCCAGAGATTTGGCCGCCAGGGCATATCCTTCGGAGGTTTCGAGGACTTCGGCAAGTTCGGCGGCCTCGATAAACCGGCCTTCAACGTATGCCGTACGAGCCGCTTTGATTGACTGGTCACTCATGGCGCTGGCCGCTATTGTCAAGCAGACCAGGAATGCAACTCTTCTCCAGCAGGTGGCTGGCAAAGGTAGATTTGGGTTACTTGCTTCAAGGTTCTGGTTTTCATGTCGATGGTTGATGGATTTTGGTTGAATTTTCACAACACGGGGCCTGCCGCTGCCAGGGTTTTGTCCTCATCGGTCGCTTCGAATTTCCTGAAATTGTCTATAAACAAAGCAGCCAGCGACTTTGCCTTTCTAACCCACTCGGTCGCGTCAGTATACGTGTTTCTTGGATCCAGAATATTTCCATCAACCCCTTCCAGAACATCAGGAATTGATAAATTAAAGAAGGGAATCGTAGTGAATGTGGCTTTCTCCATATCGCCATTCAATATGGCGTTAATGATCGCCCGGGTGGCCTTTATCGAAATTCTGTTACCACTGCCATTCCAGCCTGTATTAACCAGATAAGCGCGGGCATTTGATGCCTCCATTTTTCTGACCAGTTCCTCAGCATACCGGGTTGGATGCAAACTCAAAAATGCTGCGCCGAAACAGGCAGAGAAGGTCGGGGTCGGCTCATCCACCCCTCTTTCCGTGCCTGCCAGCTTGGCCGTGAAACCAGACAGGAAATGATATTTTGTCTGCTCAGGAGTTAATCTCGATACCGGCGGCAACACTCCGAAGGCGTCGGCAGAAAGAAAGATCACCCTTGACGCATGCCCTCCCTTCGATACCGGTTTGACAATATTGTCTACATGGTAAATCGGATAGGAGACACGGGCATTTTGTGTTTTTGAGCCATCCTCAAAGTCAATCGTGCCATCCGGCAGAACCGTCACATTTTCAAGTAACGCATCCCGGCGTATGGCGCGGTAAATATCGGGCTCGGTTTCTTCTTTCAACCCGATGGTTTTGGCATAGCAGCCGCCTTCGAAATTGAAAATGCCATCATCATCCCAGCCATGTTCATCATCACCAATCAATTTGCGCCGGGGGTCGGTAGACAAGGTGGTTTTGCCTGTTCCCGACAATCCGAAAAAAATGGCTGTTTCACCTTGATCGGAGACATTGGCAGAACAATGCATCGATGCCATGCCGCGCAGGGGAAGCAGATAATTCATCATCGCAAACATGCCCTTTTTCATTTCGCCGCCATACCAGGTGCCGCCAATAATCTGCATTTTTTCAGTCAGATTGAATGCGATAAAATTCTCCGAGTTCAGCCCCATCTTCCGCCAGGCCGGATTCGTAGCCTTGGCGCCATTCAGCACAACGAAATCAGGGTTAAAGTCTTCAAGCTCGTCCGGTTCTGGCCGGATAAACATGTTTTTTACAAAGTGAGCCTGCCAGGCCACTTCCACGACAAATCTGACTGCAAGTCGACTGCCCGGATTTGCACCACAAAATGCATCCACAACGAACAGTCGTTTGCATGACAACTGCTCGGTGACAATGTTTCTGAGGATTTCCCAGTTCTCTGGTGACAAGGGGTTATTGTCATTATTACCCTGATCAGCCCACCAGAAAGAATCCCGTGTCTCATTATCGCACACAATGTATTTGTCGCTGGGCGACCGCCCTGTAAATATCCCGGTATCGACAGATACGGCGCCGCTTTCGGTGAGTTTACCTCTCTCATAGCCGTTTAAATCCGCTCGGGTTTCTTCTTCGAAAAGCATCTCGTAGTCCGGGTTACAGATGATTTCCGTGGTGTTTTTTATGCCGTATTTGGATAAATCAGATTGAATTGTCATGTGACCGGGTTGAAAGCTGGTATAAAACAGCGATTCTAATGGTTTTTATCAACTAATTCTAACTACACAGGCCCGATGATTCCCTGAACCGGGTAACGCGGGCAGTTGTCAATTTCTGTTTCTTGCGTACAATGTGCCTCTTTGTCAGCAATAACGCTGCTGGCCGGATTCAAGTTATTATTGTATTTTGATTGTTCCTGGAAATTATTATGAGCGAATGCCCTGTATGCGGTGGTGATATCAACCTGGCAGATGATGTTGTAACAGGTGAGTTGCTTGAATGCGATGATTGCGGGTCAGAACTCGAGGTCACCTCACTGGAGCCGGTAGAACTTGTAGAAGCCCCAGAGGCAGAGGAAGATTGGGGTCAATAACTGTCGGCTTCCTGCATTCGCTGGTCAGAAAAGAGGAAAAACTTCTGATCAGCGAATTCAACAAGCGCCAGAATGTCGATCTGGCGATGATTGACGACCGTCAGATTTATTTCGATTTGACACATCGGCCCGAAGTCGATGTGATTGTTGAACGATGCATCAATCACTCGCGGGCGCTTCATGCGCTCAGACTGTATCAGAGTCTCGGGATTCCCTGCGTTAACAACTATGACGTTTCCCTGACCTGTGGTGACAAGATCCTGACTGCGGTGGCGTTGCAGGATCATCATGTTGCGCAACCTGACTTGAGAATCGCGTTCACGATTGAGTCTGCCCTTGAAGCCATTGAGGAACTCGGTTATCCGGTGGTACTGAAACCTGCTGTGGGTTCCTGGGGAAGATTGTTGTCCAAAGTAAACGACCGGGACGCTGCGGAAACCATTCTCGAGCACAAAACCGTTCTTGGCAGCTATCATCATTCCATATTTTACATACAAAAGTATTTCGATAAAAAAGGCAGTGACATTCGTGCGTTTGTCGTAGGTGACGATTGTATCGCCGCGATATACCGAAGCTCCCTGCATTGGATCACAAATACCGCCCGTGGAGCGATTGCCAGTCGTTGCCCGGTCACCCCTGAACTTGGCGAGCTCTGCCTGCAAGCGGCGAATGCGGTCGGCGGTGGCGTATTGGCTGTCGACCTGTTTGAATCCAATGACGGCTATCTGGTCAATGAAGTAAACTACACCATGGAATTTCGAAACAGCATCGAAACTACTGGTGTCAATATTCCGGGCAAGGTCGTTGATCATGTCATTTCCAGTGCTGACGGTTGACCCCCTCAGACCATGCAAAACAACACCTCTTCCGTTCGGGTTTCGATTGCAGGCGGCAGTGGTTACGCTGGCGGTGAGTTGATCAGATTATTGCTTGACCATCCGGGAGCCGACCTGCACCAGGTCACGTCGGAGCGGTTTGCAGGAAAGAAGGTGAGCCGGGTTCATCCGAACCTGCGGAAATTAACCACCCTCCCGTTTTGTTCACTTGCTGATCTTGATCAATGCGATCTGTTGTTTCTGAGTCTGCCGCATGGTCATGCCATGCGGAAAATTGAGTATTTCAAGTCCCTTGCGCCGAAAATTATCGATCTGAGTGGTGATTTTCGATTACATGATGCACAGGTATACAGTGCGTGGTACGGCCGCGACCATTGTCGCCCTGACCATCTAAGCCAATTCGTATATGGCATCCCGGAGATAAATCGGCACGCCATCCGCAACGCCTCTCTGGTTACAGGCGCCGGATGCAATGCGACCGCCGCCTTGCTCGGGTTGCTCCCTGTTTTCAAACGCGGGCTCGCAACCGGTGCTGTGATTGAGGTCAAGGTTGGTTCCAGCGAAGGGGGCAATAGCATATCTGAAGCCAGCCACCACCCGGAAAGGTCCGGTGCAGTGAGGTCATACAAACCGACCGGGCATCGCCACATTCCGGAAATACTTCAGGAACTGGGACAGCACACGGATATTTCCTTGTCCGCCACCGCCATTGAAATGGTCCGTGGCATACTTGCCACATGCCATGTTTTTCTGAAGCGGCCGATGACGGAGAAAGAAATATGGAAAATTTATCGGCAGGATTACGCAGACGAGCCTTTTATCCGGATCGTCAAGGACGCAACTGGAATTTATCGCTATCCCGAACCCAAATTATTGGGCGGAACCAACTATTGCGACATCGGGTTTGAAATTGACCCTCACAACAATCGCCTGGTGGTAATGAGTGCCATCGATAATCTGATGAAAGGCGCATCAGGTCAGGCGGTTCAGGCATTTAATCTGATGTGTGGCTTTCCCGAACAGACAGCGCTGGGATTCGCCGGGCTGCACCCGGTCTGAATCGGGTTGCTCCGTGTGCCGGTTATTACTGATTGAATGCCGGGCGGGGGTGGGACCGGGGGCCCATCTTGACGCCTTCAAGGCATTATCGAAAAACAGCCCGGAATACCAGGGACATGGCTGGGGATGTGCCTGGCTGAATGAAGATCGTTCCTGGTCCTTGCACCATAGCATCAAGCCAGTTTGGGAAGACACGCGCTCATTTCCCGAAACCACGTTGTTTCTGGCACACGCAAGAAGCGCTTTTCGCAACGAGGGAATCACGATTCTTAACAACATGCCATTTTATGATGGTAGTCGGGTCTTCCTGTTTAATGGCGAACTGCGCGGTGTCAGAATAAGGGCCGAAGGCAGAATTGGTGCAGAAAAGATATTCAACACGATCAAGAAATTCGGCTTGAGCGATATTTCGGAAGCTACCCGGCGAGGGGTGATGGTCATCAACAGACGAACCCGTTATGTTCGGGCAATGAATTTTTTCCTTGCTGATTCCAGGAACGTCCGGATATACAGTCAGTTTGCCGAAAACCCTGACTACTTCCAGTTGTGCAGGACAACCTGCAACGAGGTCCGTGTTGTCTGCTCACAACCCTACGATTCAGGCGATTATCACTGGCGTAGAATACCAAATAACCATCTTTACACCATCAACCTGGTTTAGGATCACATGATTATCATAAAAATTGGTGGTGGTGAGGCAATAAACCTGTCCGAAGTCGTAAAAGACATGTCTACGCTCAACCAGCCGTTTATCGTGGTTCACGGAGCAAATGCAGTTCGCGATCATATTGTCGAGAAAATGGACTTCACTAAAAAAGTGGTGACCTCTATCTCCGGCTATAGCAGTGTTTTTTCTGATGACAACGCCATCGATGCGATTTTGATGGCGTACAGCGGGTTGCGAAACAAACGTCTGGTTGAATTATTCCAGCAGCATGGCATCAACGCGGTAGGTTTGACCGGGCTGGATGGACGACTTGTCCAGGGAGTACGTAACAAAGGCATCCGGGTAATGGAAAATGGCAGAAAAATGCTGAAAAGAGACTGCTCCGGCAAGCCGAAAAGTATTAATACCCGACTCATTAACCTGTTGATGGACAACGGTTATGTTCCCGTGCTGACTATTCCCATTTGTGATGAAAATGGGAATGCAGTCAATTCGGAGAATGATGATATTGTCGTTCAACTTCAGCTTGCTCTCGGGGCAGATACGGTAATACAGCTTATAGAGGCTGCTGGCTTGATGGAAGATGTCAGCAACCCGGCTTCTCTGATACGAAAACTGAATCGATCAGAACTCGGTGCTCGTGAACAACAGGCGCAGGGCAGAATGAAGCGAAAACTGCATGCCCTGAACATGACTGTACGAAATGGGATGACCAGAATCATAATTTGTGATGGAAGAATTGAGCGGCCGATAACAAGCGCTCTGGCTGGTGGCGGCACATGGATTGAATAACCAAAACGACTATGCTGCTCGAACAAAAATTCGGTTTTGAGGTCTATCCGAAACGAAACGTAAACTTGGTACGCGGTCAGGGGGCGCTGGTCTGGGATGATCAGGGCAATCAGTATATAGACTGTGCTGCCGGAATTGGTGTTGCCAGTATCGGTCATGCAAACCCGGTTGTCGCGCACGCATTGAAGCGCCAGGCAGATACGCTGGTTTCATGCCCGGGTATTTTCTACAATGACATACGTGGCAAGTTGATGGAAAAACTGGTATCTGTCAGCCCTCGCTCGCTCAATCGTGTTTTCCTCTGCAATTCCGGTACAGAAGCCATCGAAGCCGCTTTGAAATTCGCTCGTATTACCACCGGTAAAAATGGTTTTATCAGCGCCATGCGCGGGTTTCACGGGCGCACGATGGGTGCGCTGAGTGCAACTTTCAAGTATCGGGACGAGTTTGAACCGCTGCTCTCCGGTCACCGCTTCGTGCCATTTAACAACCTGGAAAAACTGGCCCAGGCAGTTGACAAAGATACCGCCGCCATTATTCTCGAAATAGTCCAGGGAGAAGGCGGGGTACGCCCGGCGGACAAACAGTATCTTCTCTCTGCTCAGGAAATTTGTGATACCCATGGGGTATTATTCATCGTTGATGAGGTGCAGACCGGATTCGGCCGCACCGGAAAAATGTTTGCCTGCGAGCATTCCGGCGTGCAGCCGGATATCCTGACTCTGGCAAAGGCAATTGCTGGCGGTTTTCCTATGGGTGCGGTGCTTTGCAGTGACCGTATCTCTCCGGCGCTATCGAAACATGGCTCTACTTTTGGTGGCAACCCGCTGGCTTGTGCTGCAGCGCTCGCGACCATCAAGTTTATCGAAGACCAGGAACTTCCAGTGCAGGCTCGGCAAAAAGGCCGCTATCTTGTGGATCAGCTTGAAAGTCAACCCCTGCCAGCGGTGCGGGAAATCCGCAATCTTGGGTTGATGGTGGGAATCGAGCTTAAATCAAAAGCCCGGCCGGTGATTGAGAACCTGTTGAAACACCGAGTTTTAGCGTTGCCAGCAGGGCCTACTGTTGTTCGCCTGCTGCCCCCACTTGTCATAACCGAGGAGCAACTGGCTGAGGTCGCCAGATGTATTCACCGGTCGCTCGCCTGTGTCGCCCAGCGATAAACACCGACCGTTCCGCCGGTGTCAGGGTTGCTTTTTTCTGAAATCAAATATCTCCACCCGGTCACCCTTGTGGTCTTCGAAAGTCATGGCGGGAGTCTCGCCGATCAGGGAAAGTACGTGTTGATAATATCCGTCAATATCACTCCTGCCAGCACGGATTGCTATTAAATCCATCCTGTCTTTCAAGGTCTCCGGGCTGGATATCGCGCCAAGATAATGCCAGGCGGACAGAAATACATCCTGCCCCGCGTAATAGTCGAGAATTCGATTGTTGCTGTAGATGCGGAACCGGTGATAATCCCCCCCGGATTGTTGCCTGATCCAGGTCCCGGCTTCCCGCAGATGATGTTTTGAGGTAAACCGGTCCAACCCCTCCAGGGAATTTATCAGCAGCACAAAACCGGTTGCGACACAGACGATCCATGTCTTCCGGTTCATTTTGCCCGCCGTAGTGCGGCAAAGCGCGGTGACCGCGAACGGGACCAGCAACATGGTCATCACCGACAAGGTAAGCGGGTAACGGTCATTGTACAGAAATCTGAGCGCCGCGAAAGCAATCAATATCAGGATGTTGATCACAACGACGATTTTCCAGCACAGCCACACCTGTTCAAAGTCAGGCTTCTGTTTGTCCAGCCACGGCCGGACAAAAAACCCGGCAACCAGGATCAGAAAATAGCCCGCCGTCAGAATTTCCAGGAAATTGTAAATCGCTTTCGCAAAAGGCAGTGCAGCCGCTGCCGGGTAAAGCCCTTTTTCCAGAGCGGACCGCCACATCCCGGGGGCCAGGTTGTCAATATAGTTCAGCAACTCGGTTTTAGGCGGCAGCCAGATCTTCGGGATCAGCTCGCGGGCAACCGCTATCCTGCCATCATACAACCAGTACAGAGCGACATAAAAGAATAGTGACCCAATCACAAGAGCGGCAACGACTGCCAGTTTCCGGGTCAGCCACGCCGGGGTATATCTGCCGGAAATCAGCATCCAGAACAGGAGAACACCGAGGTAAACCATTCCCTCGACACGAAAAATCGTGGCTAGCGAGCCAGTGAGGATAAATGCGATCAGATCCCGCTTGTTCGGACGCTGCCAGGCTTGCACGAAAAATACCACCATCCACAAAAAACAGGTGATATAGGGTATGTCCCGCATAATCATGGACTGTATTTCATTCAATCCCGGGTAAAACAGGTAGACAAACCCGGCCAGCCAGACCTGGATTTTGTTGGCTCCCAGTTTTTCGCTGAGCCGGATAAACGCGATTCCGCCCACTGCGCGCATTATCGCACCAAATATCAACGCTGAAGACTCGGCGGACAATGGTGTGATTTTGCTGATGACAGCGAGTATCAGCGGATAAAAAGGCCACTTGTACCAAGCAAGCCCATCCTGAAAATTTCCGGCGGCAAAGGCGTTTGCCGTCAACACATACCGGACTCCGTCCTCATTGATGACCGGGTCGATGTAATAACTCCACAGGGCGACAATCAGGCAGCCGACCACCACGCACCCGTAAACCGGAAACTGGTTTCCTGGTTCAGGCTGGCGTTGCATTGGACAACCGGACTACAGGCGGTAACCTGTATGACTTACGCGATTCGGACAATGCCTGCTTAATATCAAGATCGCAATTTCAGGTTTTGCGGGTCGTAAGGTGACTCTTCAATCACCGTGGCCCGATGCAAACTACCGAGAATTTCTATCGTAAGTTCGGTGCCGACTGCAGCGAATTGCGGTGAAACAAGCCCCAGCGCAAGGGATTTTTCAATTCTGAAACCATAACCGCCCGATGTCACTCGACCGACCAGTTTGTCCTTGTGGTAAATGGCTTCGGAACCGCGGGCATCAGCATCAGTAATGTCATGCACTTCCAGTGTTACAAAGGCATTGTTGAATCCGCGTTGCCGCCACTCAATCAGCGCTTGTTTCCCAATGTAATCGCCTTCCTTGTCCAATCGAATGAAGCGATCCAGCCCCGATTCAAATGCGCTGTATTCTATCGACATTTCCCGCGGGATCAGACGATAGGATTTTTCCAGCCGCATGCTGTCCATAGCGCGAATGCCAAATGGTTTTATATCGAATTCTTCTCCTGCCGCCATGACCGCATCAAATATGTAGTTTTGCATTTCAATCGGGTGGTGTAATTCAAATCCCAGTTCACCGACAAAATTTACCCGCAGCGCATGTGCTTGTGCGGCGCCTGTGTTGATCGGTTTCCCGCTCAGCCACTTAAATTTGTCATCCGATAAATCCGTATCCGTCAATTTTTGCAGCAGTGACCGGGATTTGGGACCTGCAATCACCAATACACCATACTGGGTGGTGATATTCTGCAAATCAACACTGCCGTCTGAAGGTTTGTTTTTAGTCAGGTAGTCCCAATCGTGGCGCTCCATGGCGCCGGCTGATACGATGTAATATCTGTTATGGCCGGTTTTATAAATGGTGAACTCAGCACGCACACCGCCGTTCAGTGACAGCATGTGGCAAAGGCCGATTCGACCGATTCCCTTTGGTATTCGGTTGCAGACCAGCGTTTCCAGCCAGTCCGCCGCTGCCGGGCCGCTCACTGCGAACTTTGAAAAAGCCGTCATGTCCAGCAAGCCCACCTTTTCCTGGACATGACGACATTCCTGCCCTACAAATGGAAAGTAATTCGACCTGCGAAATGAATATCGCTCCACCACACGTCCATCTTCCAGCGCAGGAGATGTGTTGTGCCCCAGCAAAACGTCACCGCTACTGATTTGGTCAGCGGGCAACTCATAGTCTCCAGGTACAAACCAGTTCGGTCGTTCCCAGCCATAGATATGTCCAAAAACCGCACCCAGTGACTTCATACGACCATAACACGGCGTGGTTTTCAAAGGTGTTGCCGCCGCCCGTTCCTCGTCAGGGAAATGGTTTGTAAACACATTACGATAGGCCTCTTCGTTTTTCTCAAGCAAATAACCGCGAGCGGCATAAGATCCGTACCTTCTGGGATCCACCCCCATCATGTCGACAGTAGGCTCGCCATCGACAATCCACTCAGCCAGTTGCCAACCAGCGCCGCCGGCTGCGGTAATACCAAAGCTGTGCCCTTCATTGAGCCAGAAATTTTTCAGCCCCCAGGCCGGCCCGACAATCGGGTTTCCGTCCGGGGTATATGCGATTGCGCCGTTATACATCTGCTTGATTCCCACTTCCCCAAACGCAGGGACGCGATTGATGCACGCTTCGATATGGGGGATCAATCGATCAAGATCTTCCTGAAACAATTCATTTTCACAATCCGAAGAAGGACCATCCACATAACAGCACGGAGCGCCTGTTTCATAGGGTCCGAGCAATAATCCGCCCGCCTCTTCTCTCAGGTAGTAACCCGCATCCGATTCCCTGAGCACACCCATTTCTGGCAGACCCTGCGCTTTGCGCGCCAGAATTTCAGGATGGGCTTCAGTGACGATATACTGGTGCTGTACCGGAATCACAGGAATGTCCAGCCCCACCATTTCCCCGGTTTTTCTGGCAAAGTTGCCGGTGCATGAAATCACATGCTCGCAGAAAATTTCTCCCTTGTCGGTGATAACCAGCCATCCTTCTCCATCTTTTTCAATCGCGTTCACACAAGTATGCCGATAAATTTCTGCACCCCGGGTACGGGCGCCCCTGGCAAGAGCTGTAGTCAGGTCATTGGGTTGAATATAGCCATCCTGCGGATGTTGTATGGCGCCAACCAATCCCTCGATGTTACACATTGGCCATGCCTGCTTGACTTCATCGGGGGTAAGAAACCGGATGTCAACCCCTACGGTTTTGCCTACTCCGGCATAGTACCGATATTCATCCATTCTGTCTTCAGTACAGGCCAGCCGAATATTGCTTACCTGCCTGAATCCTGTAGATAATCCTGTTTCCTGTTCCAACTCCTGGTAAAAATCAACCGAGTATTGATGCAGCTTCCCCACCGAATAGCTCATATTGAATAATGGCAGTAATCCCGCTGCATGCCAGGTCGAACCTGAGGTCAGCTCCTTTCGTTCGATCAGTACGGAATCTGTCCATCCCTTTTTCACCAGATGATAAAGTGTACTGGCGCCAACGACGCCCCCACCTATAACTACGGCTTTTGCCTGGTTTTTCATGATTAATGATGCCTCAGGAACGTCTGTTTAATTTCTTGGCTGGCAAGCCGCAACTCTACCCGCCCGTGAATATCACTGCAACATCTTATATCGACGACAAACATCGGATGCAAGGACATACTACCTTCAATTTTATTGTATATAATCTTTCTTTTTGTGGATAAATTCAGCTTTTACGATTAGACTAAAGCTGTCTGGGCAATCAGCTCATTTGCGGCAAAGAAAGCAAATATCTTAATGTTTATCATACAAATCAATAAGTTATAATAGATTAGAATTGCCAAATGAAGAAAAGTATCGATTAATCGAGAGAACAAGCAGTGACCAATCCTCAGTTCTGGAATCCCTGTCTGCAAAAACTAAGAGAAATTCTGTCAGAAGAGGATGTGGACACCTGGCTAGCCCCGCTGCATGTATTTTATGACAGAAAAACGCTGAAATTACTGGCGCCAAATCGTTATGTTCTGAACCATGTAAAACTCAACCTTTTCCCGGAAGTCAAGAAAGTGGTTCTGGATATGGATTCGGGAATCAATGATATTCGATTGGAAATCGGGAGCTACGGTCTGGAAAGCCCTTTCGATTCAAATCGTGGCGCCGGTCAGAATCAAACATCTATCAGCAAGAGTCTGGATTCTGATACGCCATATTCCAGTGGAGCATTGAATTCCGACTTTGTCTTTTCTACCCATATCGAAGGTAAATCCAATCAGTTGGCCAGAGCGGCAGCGCTTCAAGTGGCCCAAAGCCCTGGTACTGCCTATAATCCCCTTTTCATATATGGCGGTGTGGGCCTGGGTAAAACCCATCTTATGCAGGCCGCTGGCAATCTGATCCTTGAAAGAAACCCCAGGGCCAAAGTGATATATGTGCATTCAGAACTGTTTGTAAACGATATGGTCAAGGCGCTGACGAACAATACGATGGCCAATTTCAAGGATTACTACCGATCTTTGGATGCATTGTTGATTGACGACATCCAGTTTTTTGCCAAAAAACCACAGTCACAGGAACAGTTTTTCCATACATTCAACACTTTGATGGGCGGCCAGAGGCAGATAATTATCACCAGTGACCGCATCCCAAACGCGATCAATCATATTGAAGATCGCCTGATATCCCGTTTCGTCAGTGGACTGACCATGGCTATTGAACCTCCGGAACTGGAAACCCGGGTTGCAATTTTAGAGAAGAAAGCGCTGCTGAAAGGTATATCTCTTCCCAGTGACGTTGCCTTCTTTGTGGCCAGTAATGTTCACTCCAATGTCCGGGACCTGGAAGGCGCATTGCATCGGATTATCGCCAGCGCCAATTTTACCGGCCATCGTATCGATATGCCGTTGGCAAGAAATGCGCTGGCGGATATCCTGATATATCGTAAAAACAAAATCAATATCGAGAACATTCAGCAAGTGGTAGCAGCCCATTACAAGATACGGGTTTCTGACATGATATCCAAAAAACGCCACCAGACGGTAGCGCGACCTCGTCAATTAGCCATGGTCCTGACAAGAGAACTTACAGACATGAGCTTGCCGGAAATTGGCGATCGATTTGGCGGCAGGGACCACACCACGGTACTGCACGCCTGTCGAAAAGTTAAAGATCTGAGGGAAACTGACAACAAGGTCAGGGAAGATTATCAGAATCTTCTACGATTGCTGGGTCTTTAGCCATGACCGTACAATCATGATGGCCAATTCACCCATCCCTGGCTGTATGTCTTTCGATTCAATTCGCGTTTTTCAGGACACTGTGCATAGATATGTGTCGTTTTTGTTGATATTCGTTGTTTTTCTGTGGATAAAATTGTGGAAAAGACTTACCCACAATTTGTTAATTGGTTTTACAATATCCTTCCAACATTTACCCACATATAAAACAGGTAACAAGTAATTGAACCCCAATCGGTTTTTAACGTTACTCACATATCCACAGTTCTTAATTATTAATTCTATTAAATAATATATGAATATCAATATTTCCAAAAAAAGATTTTTTCCTGTCCTCAGTCGAGTAAGCAGTGTTGTTGAAAGAAGACAAACACTACCAATACTTGGAAATCTATACTTTAGTTTGGAAGAAGGAAAACTCAATCTTGTAGGGACTGATCTTGAAATGGAAATTTCCGAAACCATTGATGAAGTCCAGGGAGATGATTGTAAATTTACGTTATCTTCTCGTAAAATCTTCGATATTACACGTATCTTACCGGAAGATGCGATTATTTCGATGGAACTTGACAAAGATCGAATGATTGTATCATCCGGTCGGAGTCGGTATACCCTGAATACTCTGGATGCCGATTTCTTCCCGAGAATTTCTGAAGATAACTGGGAGGACCGTTTTAAAATCAGTCAACTGGCGTTAAAAACAATATTGGCCAAAACGTCTTTCGCAATGGGTGTTCAGGATGTTCGATATTACCTGAATGGGATTTTACTGGAGATGCAGAATAATGATTTGAAGGTACTTGCGACGGACGGTCATCGTCTGGCTCAAACCAACACAGACATTACATTGGATTCAAAAGAGATCAGGCAGATTATTGTTCCCAGGAAGGCGGTACTGGAAATTGCCCGTTTTCTTGATGGTGATGATGAATCTGACCTTACCATAGAGGTCAGCAGGAACCATCTTAAAATGACCGGGAGGAATTTCAGCCATCCCGAGTCATCCGTACGCTCAGCACCCGTTCTCATCACTAAGTTGATAGACGGGAAATTCCCGGAATTCAAAAGCGTACTGGATACTGAACTGAACATCGTAATCAGCGTAAACAGATCTGATTTTCTGGAAACCCTGACACGCGCTGCAGTATTGACCACAGACCGGGCCAAAGGCGTTAAAATCACAATAGAACCAGGTAACATGCGGTTAGTTACCAGCAATATGGAAAAGGAAGAATCAGTGGAAGAGCTCGAAATCGACTACGATGGAGTTGTTATTGGAACCGGCTATAATATCAGCTATCTGATAGATGCCGCCAAGGCGATCACCACAGAAGATATTGAACTCCATATTCAGGGAAATGAAGGGATCTGCATTATGAAACAGCCAGGTGACGAACCGTCAGTCTGGCTGGTGATGCCAATGCGACTATAAAGGTCGATGGTGTTTCACGTGAAACATTTGAATCAGAAATCTTGATTTCGACATAAGAATATAGATCAGGGATAATCCTTCTGTTGGGTCAGGCCCCTTGTGCCTGACCGATGTACTGAATCAGCCCAACTGCCCAGGCAACGGTGTTTCATCAATAAAAGACCGGATCTGCAAATCTCTTCAGGTTAATGTTTCACGTGAAACATTTGAAGCAAACACATCCGAATAAGTTGAAGCCCTGTCTGTGGTAAAATTGTTGTTTTATTCAAGGTTGTTTTTCTATGTCGAATGACTACGATTCCAGTAGTATAAAGGTGCTGAAGGGATTGGATGCCGTCCGCAAACGTCCAGGCATGTATATTGGCGATACGGATGATGGCACAGGACTTCATCACATGGTATTTGAAGTCGTGGATAACGCCATAGACGAAGCATTGGCCGGGTATTGCAGTCGAATCGAAGTGGTGATACACAACGATGACTCCATTACCGTCAGTGATGATGGCAGGGGGATTCCCACAGGTATACTTGAAGAAGAAGGAGGGATAAGCGCTGCGGAAGTGATCATGACGGTGCTTCACGCAGGAGGAAAATTTGATCAGGAAGCCTATAAGGTATCCGGTGGACTTCATGGCGTGGGGGTGTCTGTCGTAAATGCACTGTCGGAAAAACTCGTCCTTCGGATTAGTCGAGGGGGTAAAACCTACACACAGGTGTACATACACGGTGAACCTCAGACACCGTTGGAGGTCACAGGAAATTCACGGGAAACAGGGACAACGATCACCTTTTCAGCCAGTACGGAGACTTTTTCCAGCATTGAGTTTCACTATGAAATTTTGCGGAAAAGACTACGCGAACTGTCATTTCTTAATCGCGGAGTACGCATAGAACTCACCGACGAGCGTTCGGATGCCAGGGATGTATTTGAATACGAAGGAGGGATCGCTGCTTTCGTGCAACATCTGAACAAAAATAAAACCGCATTACATCCCACAGTTTTTACTTCTATTGGTAAAAAGGATGGTGTTCTGGTTGATCTCGCGATGCAATGGAATGACTCGTATCAGGAAAACACTTTTTGCTATACCAATAATATACCACAAACAGATGGTGGTGCACATTTGGCAGGACTTCGGGGCGCGATGACACGCACCCTGAACGGTTATGTCACCGAACTGGGTCTGGCCAAGAAAGAAAAAGTAAGTTTAAGTGGCGATGATTGCCGAGAAGGCTTGACCGCTGTTTTGTCGATCAAGGTCGCCGACCCGAAATTTTCCTCCCAGACAAAGGATAAACTGGTGTCTTCCGAGGTGAAGGGTTCGGTCGAGTCCATAGTATCCGAAGCGCTTGGCAATTTTCTTCTTGAAAATCCCAGAGAAGCAAAAATCATAGCCAACCGCATTGTCAATTCTGCACGTGCTCGGGAAGCCGCAAGAAAAGCCAGGGAAATGACCCGACGTAAAAATGCCCTGGACCTGGGCAGTTTGCCTGGGAAACTGTCAGATTGTCAGGAGCAGGATCCTGCATTATGCGAATTGTATCTGGTCGAGGGAGATTCGGCGGGAGGGAGCGCGAAGCAGGCCAGAGACAGGAAGTTTCAGGCTATTTTACCGCTCAAGGGTAAAATTCTGAATGTAGAAAAGGCGCGCTTTGACAAGATGCTTTCCTCAGAAGAAGTGACAACCCTGATCACTGCCCTTGGAACTGGAATAGGCAAGGCAGATTTCGATATTTCAAAACTACGTTACCATCGCATCATCATCATGACTGACGCAGACGTCGATGGTTCGCACATACGGACATTGTTACTCACCTTCTTTTTCCGGCAAATGTCGGAATTGATACAAAAAGGATATATCTATATCGCTCAGCCGCCGTTATATAAACTGGAGATCAAGAAAAAGGAAATCTACATAAAGGATGATTCTGAAATGGTGAATCACTTGATGAGCATAATTGCAGATAACGCAAAACTGCATGCCCTGGGTAATACTATAAACTCGGGTAAAACTATAAGTGGAGCCGAACTGAAGAGGCTGGTTACCCAAAACAATTCTACTGTGCAAATCATAGACCGGCTGTCCAGACGTTATAACCGGGAAATCCTTGAAGCGCTGTTATCAATCGGACCGATTGTGGAACAGGAACTGGGTGACCGGGAAAGCATAACCCGAATAGCAACCGCCCTGGAAATAGTGCTGAATGCGGATAATAGCGACACCGTTCGCTATTCAGTGAGCGGAAATTCAACCATATCGACCCTGACTGTATCAATACAGCAATTTGGTCTGGAAGAAACCACTGATCTGCCCGCGAGCCTTTTCAATAGTGCAGAATACCGGTCGTTGATTGCTCACGGCGCCAGATTAAAGGAGTTCGGGAAAGGGTTTGTAGTCGAATGGGGCAACAGCAAGGGAGAATTCGACAGTTTTTCCAAGTCGGTGGAATGGATGATGGGAATGGCGAAAAAAGGTCTCTCGATTCAACGATACAAGGGACTCGGGGAAATGAATCCCGAACAGTTGTGGGAAACCACCATGGACCCCGCGGTGCGCCGCCTTCTTCAGGTTACTATCGAAGATGTTGTAGGTGCAGATGAAACTTTTACCACGCTGATGGGAGACCACGTCGAACCTCGCAGGGAATTCATCGAGAAAAATGCATTTTCGGTTTCAAACCTTGATATTTGATTGCCGCCGTGTCTCTTTTGACGAATAGTTGTTGTTATGCCTGGAGGCGCTGAATTTTCTCCATCAGGGATTGAGAAACAGTGATCCCCCGGGTTGCCGAGATTTTGCGGTTTTTCACACGGCGATTGCCCGGTAGTCGAGTTCCCTGTTGTTCAAGCAGCGCTCCGAAAAGTCGGTCAGCGTGGGCAAAGGGGTCCTCAGCATTGCCAAACCTTGAAGGGTCTATTGCGATCAGCAGTTCACCTCCGCGAGGCGGGCCGCCATCCTTGTTGTCTGCCACAGCCGCTTCGAAGCTGCAGCGCTCACCAATCAAAGGACCCACCAGCAGTTCAATCATCAACGCGATTGATGCACCCTTGTATCCGCCAAACGGTAACAGAGAACCCGCAAGCACCTGATTCGGGTCGGTGGTCGGGTTACCATCCTTGTCAATACCCACACCAGGGGGTAGTTCATGTCCTTCGCGGGCAGCGATCATCACTTCGCCACGCGCCTGGGTTGCCGTAGCCTGATCCCAGACCATAGGTGGCGCACCAGGTCGTGGCCAGCCAAACGCCATGGGATTGGTCCCATAAAAAGGCTTTGTTCCTCCAGCGGGCGCCACCGAAGGGGTGTAAGCAGTGAAGGCCATCGCAGCCAGACCTTTTTCGGTCAAGGATTCGATTTCAACCCAAAGCGCTGCAAAGTGATGGATTTTGATCAAGGACATCGCTGCAATGCCGTTCTCCCTGGCACACTCGGCCAGCGGATCTCTTGCGGTTTTCAGCGCCAGAGGCGCATAGCCGTCATCGCCGTCAACACGAAGCACGCCTGCAGCAAGTTTTTCAACTTTTGGTAGCGCATTACCATTAACTTTGCCGCTTTTAAGTGATGCAACATATCCGGGAAGTCTGAACAATCCATGGGCATGACATAAATCACGTTCCGCAGAGGTGATTGTATCTGCCACTGCTTCAGCATTTTCACTGTTGCAGCCGGATTCATGGAGTGTATCAAAGGCGAGTTGGTGTACCTGTTCGAGGGAAAGGGTCACTGTGCTCATGAAAACGATTGTGGGGCATGGAAGTAGAATAATCAACCCAACAAATCAATCATTGTCTGAAAGTAACAGGATTTAACGGTGGTGCGGCTGTCGAGGTTGTAATCCCGGATAATCACGTTATCATCAGGGCAAATCGACATTGCAGACAACAGGTACTTTTGGTAATGAAAACACGGAATTATATTAACGGCCGATGGGTCGATGGGATCGACAATATACCGGACGTAAACCCGTCAGATACCCGGGATGTCGTTGGTGAGTTTTCCCAGGCCAGTACGGCACAGGTTGAGGAGGCTGTCGACGCTGCCCGCAAAGCACAGGCCATCTGGGCTGACAGCGGGCTGGAGCAGCGTTACAACGTGCTGATGGCGATCGGCCGGACCTTGATGGATGGTTCCACAGAGTTGGGCAAATTACTGTGCCGGGAAGAGGGCAAGACCGTGCCCGAAGGAAAAGGAGAGGTCTATCGTGCCGGGCAGTTTTTCACATATTACGCTGCTGAAGTTTTGCGGCAAATGGGGGATTTCTGTGACTCTGTCCGACCTGGAGTAGAGATTCAGGTGACCAGAGAGCCGGTTGGCGTGATTGGTGTGATTACACCGTGGAATTTTCCGACCGCGCTTCCCTGCTGGAAGCTCGCGCCTGCCATTGCCTATGGTAATGGCGTGGTCTGGAAGCCGGCCAATCTGACACCAGCCAGTGCGGTTGCGCTAATGGAGATAATCTCCAATCAGGATCTGCCCGCTGGCTTGGTGAATATGGTGCTCGGAGCGGGTCGGTCGGTTGGGGAAGCAATCATTACTTCCAGCGATATAGATGCCATCACTTTCACCGGCTCGCTCGCGACAGGTAGAAGAATTGCATTGGCGGCAGCACAAAACCTGACCAAGGTGCAAATGGAGATGGGCAGTAAAAACCCGCTGGTAGTACTCGATGATGCGGATATGGATATTGCGGTAGCGTGTGCGGTAAACGGGGCGTTTTTCAGTACAGGACAAAAATGTACCGCGTCATCACGGATAATTGTCACTGCAGGCGTTCATGATCAATTTGTCGAAGCCATGGAAAAAGCCATGGGCCGGTTGGTCACCGGTCATGCTCTGGACGAAAGGTCCAACATTGGTCCAGTGGTGGATCAGGCACAACTGGATCAAAATCAGAAATATCTGGCTATTGGCAAGCAAGAAGGTGCAGAGTTGATTTATGGCGGAGACCGTATTGAATTATCCACCCCGGGATACTATATGAAGCCGGCGTTGTTCATAAATGGAAACAACGCGATGCAAATCAATAAGGATGAGGTGTTTGGGCCGATCACCTGCGTGATCAAGGCAGATGATTACGACCATGCGCTGGAACTGGCCAATGATACGGAGTTCGGATTGACCTCCAGCATCATTACCCGGTCTCTCTCACATGCCAGCCATTTCAGGAAACATTCAAAATCAGGCTGCGTGATGGTCAACCTGCCGACATCGGGAACCGATTATCATGTGCCATTCGGTGGCAGGAAGAACTCGAGTTTCGGGTCTCGCGAGCAAGGACAGTATGCTGCCGAATTTTATACCCAGGTGAAAACCACCTACCTGAAAGCTTAAGACTATGTTGATCATTGATGGATTGCAGTATTCCAACTGGAATCGGGAAATATTCGAACAAATGCGCCAGGGAGGCCTGAATTGTGTCCATGTCACGATTGCATACCATGAGACTTGCATTGAAGCCTTGAGAAATATTGGCGAATGGAACAGATTGTTCGAGCAACATAGTGACTTGATTGTCAAAGCGGATTGTGCAGCGGCTGTTCTGGAGGCTGGAAAAAACGACCGGACGGCGGTCATATTTGGATTCCAGAATTGCTCACCTATCGAGGATGACTATCAACTGGTTGAAATTTTTCACGAGCTCGGTGTGCGCTTCATGCAACTCAGCTATAACAATCAGAGCCTGCTTGCGACCGGCTGCTATGAAGAGAACGACTGCGGTATTACCCGATTCGGGAGGCAGATCATCAGGGAAATGAATCGTGTTGGCATGGTTATAGATATGTCACACAGCGCCGAACGGTCCACCCTGGAAGCAATTGATATTTCTGATCGCCCGATTGCCATTACCCATGCGAATCCGTCCTCTTTTGAACCGGCTCTGCGCAATAAATCGGACACAGTGCTCAAGGCGCTTGGGCAGAGCGGGGGTATGCTTGGTTTCAGTTTATATCCGTTTCATTTGAAGCGAGGACCGGATTGTACCCTGCAAGAGTTTTGTAACATGGTTGCCGATACCGCTTCGTTAATCGGAATTGACCGCATAGGTATTGGTTCGGATTTATGCCAGGGCCAGCCGGATTCAGTGGTAACCTGGATGCGAAATGGCCGCTGGAGTAAAGTCACCGACTATGGCGAAGGGACGGCATCCAATGCCGGTTGGCCCGATCAACCGGAATGGTTTGGTAACTCAACCCATTTCGGCAATATTGCCCGGGGGCTGGAGCTGGCCGGGTTTACCAGCGAGGATATCGAAAAAATTATGGGACTCAACTGGTTGCGTTTTTTTCGCAAGTCATTTACCGCCGCCTGAAGAAAACCGACCGGTTCACGGTATTTGCATATATCGTTAAATGCAAGTATAACCCCTCGAACTAACGCTTGCTGCCCATCCATTCAAAAGTCATGCGCACCTCAAAACTATTACTGGCAACCCTCAAGGAAACGCCCACCGACGCAGAGGTCATATCTCATAAGCTTATGCTCCGGGCGGGACTGATTCGCGGGGTAGCAGCAGGGATTTACAACTGGCTGCCTATGGGGATACGGGTATTGAACAAGGTAGAGGCAATCGTGCGCGAAGAAATGAACCGCGCTGGCGCCCAGCAGGTCTTGTTACCGGGCGTCCAGCCGGCAGAACTCTGGAATGAGTCTGGTCGATGGCAGGAATATGGCCCTGAATTATTACGAATGAAGGACCGCCATGGCCGGGATTTTTGTCTTGGACCGACCCATGAGGAGATTATTACCTCGCTGGTCAGGAACGAGATCAGAAGCTACCGTCAATTGCCAATGAACTTCTATCAGATTCAGACCAAGTTCAGAGATGAAATCCGTCCGCGGTTTGGTGTCATGCGCGGACGTGAATTTATCATGAAAGATGCCTACTCCTTTCATACTACCCAAGCCTCACTACAGGAAACCTACGATGTAATGTACCGGACATATTGTGCAATTTTTGATCGCCTGGGATTGCGATATCGCGCTGTGGCCGCACACTCCGGGAGTATTGGCGGAGACACCTCTCACGAGTTTCATGTGTTGGCGGATTCTGGTGAAGACGCGATTGCCTTTTCCAGCGATGGTCAGTACGCCGCCAATATCGACCTGGCCGAGGCCGTGGCCCCGAAGGTGAAGCGTGGCCCTGCCGAACAGGAAATGGTATTGGTCGAGACGCCCGATGTGAAAACGATCGCTGACCTGGTTGAAAGATTCAATTTACCGATTGAAAAAACCATCAAGACACTGGTGGTTGAAGCGTCAGACCAGTGTGAATCCACGGTAGTTGCATTACTGGTTCGTGGAGACCATGAACTCAATCCGATCAAGGCTGAAAAACTCTGCCAGGTTGCCTCGCCCCTGAAAATGGCTGATAAAGAAGTGATACGCGATGTCATCGGCGCTGGACCCGGTTCGCTGGGGCCGGTCAATCTGCCCATTCCGTTTATAATTGACCGAAGTGTTGCCGCGATGTCTGATTTTGGTGCGGGCGCCAATGTAGACGACAAGCACTATTTTGGTATCAACTGGGACCGGGATGTCACTCCAGGAGAAGTGGCTGATATTCGAAATGTGGTAGAAGGTGATCCGAGTCCGGATGGCAATGGCACAATCACCATCGCCCGTGGGGTCGAAGTAGGGCACATATTTCAGCTTGGCGACAAATACAGCAAGACGATGAATGCTACCGTACTCAATGAATCTGGCAGGTCGGTTGAAATGACAATGGGGTGTTATGGCATTGGCGTTACCCGCGTTATTGCTGCTGCGATTGAACAAAATCACGATGACAGGGGAATTATCTGGCCCGAATCGATTGCGCCTTTTCAAATTGCTATTGTGCCTGTCGGCATTAAGAAATCCGACAGCGTGCGCAACACGGTCGATGCGCTTTATCATGAATTACATCAGGCTGGTTTTGAAGTATTGCTTGATGACCGGGACGAAAGACCAGGTGTCATGTTTGCTGATATTGAATTGTTGGGCATCCCGCATCGTGTCACAGTGGGTCAGCGCGGTCTTGAGCGCGGGATCGTTGAATATCACCATCGTGCATCCGGCATGGATGAAAATGTCCCTGTCGAATCCCTGGTCCACACCCTGACCGGGCTGAATTGACAAGCGGTCACATCCGGTTTTACTTTCGATATAGTTGACCATAATTTCAAATAAACTTATTGCATTGTTTGCAAAAGTGCTACACTTCCATCTGAATACGGTGATAAGAGTGTTTTGTTATCTATTCGTATTGTTCGAAGACGGCTTTATCAGAAAGCTGGCTTTTTCAGCCGCCAAGCGGCTCATTAATAGAAGTAAGAGGTTAGTATGTCAGGTAATCTGGTAACCGGAACCGTAAAATGGTTTAACGATGCCAAAGGTTTTGGCTTTATCGAGAGAGAAGGGGAAACTGATGTTTTTGTCCACTATCGTGCAATTAATGGCGAAGGCAGGAAAACATTATACGATGGTCAGCAGGTAACGTTTGAAATAACTAATGGGGAGAAAGGTCCCCAAGCGGATAACGTTACCCCCGTTTAGTTCTTCGTGGCCAGTTTTCAACTGGCCACAGACAGGCCTCTGCGGTGAACAATCCAGGAAGTTCGCCGTAAGAATTTCACCTGAAGGAAGGCCTGTTTACAGCCCGTACCTGATGGAGGAGGGTTCCTGTGTGCTTGCCAGAATGCACAGGACAGCTATGCAGGCGGTTGAATCGGCTTGCAGTGTGAAAGCAGACATGGAGCGTTTACTGGGAAAGTAAATACCGCCGCATGGCGCTGATTTCAAGTGGAGTGAGCGGATTTGACAGGCCAATATCCGGGGTTCCCTTGACCCCGAGCCACATTCGGGCGACAAACTCGTTTTCAGGCAGTTGTCTGGCCATGTCTGCCAGTCCATACGCCGGATTGGGGCTTGACGGGTCCGTATTCGAGTGACATCCGTGACAATATTGTCGATAGATTTCACCAGCCTGGTTTTCATCGTCAGGCCCTTCCCGATCAATCCGGAAGAGTTGCAACGGCAGCGGAGCTTGCTCAATCAGGGCTTTGATCCGGGTTTCAAACGGCTCAATTCTGTTGTCGGCAAAATCCATTGACAGTTGACGAATATCGGCAATGAACTCCCGGTCGTTTGCTTCACGGTCCGGGTGCCTTGCCTGCCTGACATCCAGATACCGCCGACAAATCACAGCCAGGGTGGATAACGCAACTCTGGCCCGGTTCTCAAGGCCGGTTTTCCTGGGGTTCTGACTATACGTTTCCTGGTATTGCCTCACATCAGACTGTAAAACCAGTAATTCTGCGGGGCATAACAGGTTGTTGTTCAAATTCCGGGTGGGGTCTGCGGCGCCGATTCCATTTGGAGCCGCAGAAACGAGAATCAGGCAAAGCGCTCGAATGGCATTATTCAAGTGTTACCTGTCGATATATCGGCAGGCTTTCATCGGCGCTCCACTCGACCATCGAACCGTCATACATAGTCGCTTCCTGGTTACCGAGCAGTTCGTGGGAAACAAACCATCCCAGCGAGGCCCAGTGTCCGGTATTGCAGAAGTTGATCTGTTTCCCACCTGTTTCCAGGCCGGCAGCGGCATACAGTTGTTTCAGGTCTGCAGCACTGCGGAAGGAGCCGCCACCATTGTTGGTCGCCCAACTTTCAGGAAAGCTTTTGGCTGAAGGAATGGTGCCGAAGCGTTTTGATCTGGGATGGCGGTTGATGCCCAGAAACTGATGCGTGGGGCGAATGTCAACCAACGCGGTAGAGCCATCATCGATCGCCATTTTCACGTCCTCCTTGGTGGCAATCATCTCCGGACGCAGTGAAACGGTAAATGTTTTGGGTTCGGGCTTGTTGTTGCCTTTTTCAATTTCATTTTCCGGATCACTGGTGTAGCCGCGGTAACCCCATTCAGGATAGACACCCGGTCATGTCCCAGCACTTTAAAAGTCCAGTAAATACGTGTAGCGCTGCCCATGTCCAGCGCATTCTTGCCATTATGGGAAATCACCACATGGGTATCGTTGTCAATACCCAGACCGCCGATGATTTTTGCCAGATCATCCGGGTTGGAGAGTTGCGCCGGAACATTGTTAACCGTCGACCGCCAGCCATCTTTCAGGTAATTGGTATGTACGGCACAAGGAATATGTCCCTTCAGGTAATCGGTTTTCGAACTTCCATCCAGCGGATTCCGAACATCCAGCACGCGCACGTTCCCGTCACACGAATGTGCCTTGACCCAGGCCGCGTCGACTACCGGTTCAGCAGCCAGAGCGGTCAGGCTGATACTCATTGCGCCTGCCAGCGCAATCATTTTTATAAGATTTTTCATGGTCTTCCCCTCATTATTGGTGAGCTCTTACTCAGAGCGTTATACATTGATCATGATTCAGTATTGCTTGCAATGCTGAATCCCAATCGGTTGGTTTTGCCATTGCAGGGTTCACGGTGACCTCAGTGACGAGTGAGTTCCTGCCGAGTTCCTGCAAGGCGGCGGGTACGCCATTCCGGTCATGAAGTTCTGTTTCAAGAACCAGAATCGAGAATTTGTCGTCGGCAGACAGGCCAGATTCAAACATTGATAACTGCGTCCGATTTTTCAAGCAGGTCTGCAAACAAATGCGCGGGTAAGTCCAGAACTTCGGGATCATCGAACAAAGAGAATGGCGCCACATCCGCAAGTTCAATCAGCTCGGCGCCTTCCACTATTTCTGGTGACAACTCCAGCAGGCCATGGGCGAACACCAGTGAAACCCGGTGGCCGAACACGGTGATGCCGGCGGCCACACGCATCGCTTCGACCGGATCCCGGCGTGCGATGACGACTACTGTTTTTTCTCGCGCCGTGGTTCATAGTGACACCACTTTTTCAGCCAGCCCCAGCATCCTGCTGTGGTCTGTCTGACTGCCCTGTGTGATCGGGCAAATCTGATCTGGTCATTTTCTGATGCCAGGAAAACTCACAGGCAACGGCTTCTTCGGCGTGATTTAATATGTATTCCAGACATTCCTGGTCGCGATGCAGCGTAATCACGCCATCTCCGGTAAAGAACAGCATGAAGTCAACCTGCTGCCTGATACAGGCTGCTCCGAGGCCGGCGAGGTAAGCGCCGGATGCTGGATGGGTCACAATAAAAAGCAGGCTCATATTCTGGTCCGGGAGTAAAACATCGACCATAACCTGAAACCACCCCATGCAATGAGAAGCGCGAAGGAGAAAAGCAGAACCCGGGTGAAATAATCTCGCCATCCCGGGATGGCGTGATAGCCCATGTCTTCAAGCGACCTTCCCTGCAAGCCGTCAATATGAACCCGAAGTCCGTCCGGGGAAGTCAGCAGCAGGCTCTGCACGAATGTAATCAGCGCCTGACGGGGAGTTTCGGCAACCACCAGTCGCCGACCCGTTTCCGACCCGTCTCCCACGACCTGAAAGACTTGACCCGACCCGGTTCCGGCAGAGCTTTTGGACAGGTCGGAACCTTGCCCGAAAAAGGAACGCAGTTCGCTGTCAAGGGCAATGTACTGATCGCGCACCGGATTCGCGAAGTAGTTGAGTCGCAACAACCCCCGTGTGACGTTGCTTCCGCTTCCAGTCAGTTCACCAATACCGCTGGTCGCTCCTTTCCATAATCTTACTGAGGATACTCCACTCAGATAAAGCGCTCCGGCGACAAACTGCACATCTTCTTCAACATCACCGAACACGATGGCAACGCTGTCTTCCATCAAGCCATAAGTGCCAACCAGCCAGTTGATATCCCGAAAACCTGCCAGTCGCCCATCCGGATAAAGGAAGTGATCAGGAGGCATACACCATGTTCCGGCAAACCCGCTCGACAAGCAGCTTGCTACTGAACGGGTGTCTATAAAAACCAGCTTCACGCCATTCGCTTCAAGGGTTTTGATTTCAGACTGTTTCGATACTTTAAACAGCCCATCCGGATTTTTCCCGTAAACCGCTCCCAAGGTCAGGACAAGGCCGATCATGCCGGACGCGGCGGCGCTAGCAACCGCCGAAATGTTTTTTCCTGGGCGCATTGTCCAAAGTCGCAGGTTTTGGCGGATTGTCAATGTAATAACCGATCAGGTCGAACACGGATAGTTGGCCGTAGTCTTCTCCAAGGTCGATCAGGTCGAAATCTTCCATCGGTACGGGTTGCTGCGCGGACATCACCTGTTCGCGGGTCATCGCGCTATACGGGAACAACACTGCGCTCAGGACGACTGCCGCCAGCAGGCAGAGCGTGCAGAAAGAGATCATTTTGAGGTGCGTCATGGTTCGAATCCGTCAGGGGTCATCGCGGACGAAGCTTATGTACATGGCATACATCGCAACGATGAAGGTAATCAGGTGGAGCGTGGTTCCAATATCCAAAAGTTTAATCTCCGAATTTGTAATGTCTGATCAACTCATCCAGCTCAATCGCTTCGCCGGTTTCAGGATTGATCAGGGGAGGGGTGAAAAAAGGGGTGCCATGACTGGTTTTGCCGAGGTAGTCCGGTGATGTGGTCAGGATATAAACCAGGCAAAAAACAGACAGGATTGCGGTCAGTCCAGTAAACAGGGAAAGCTGAAGTTGTCTGGTCACGGCGTTTTATCCACTCAGGTTTTTCTGGCCAGCACCTGCCAGTACTTTTTCTGGCGCAATGTCGCCAGGTGAGCTCCTCCATTTTCAGTAATCACCGCCGGGAGGGCTTCCATCGATGTCGGATTGTCAACATGAATATCAAGAACAAAGCCGCTCAATGCCTTGTTCAAGGCGCTTTTGGTCATCAACTGTGGCCTCGGGCAGGAGTCGCCAATACAATCGACCACGTTATTTATTGCAATCGCCTGTCCGTCATCCAGGACGACTTCCGTCGTGCTCCCGGACTCAGGTTCCTGTTTTCTTTTAGTAAATAATCCCATGCCGTATATTAAGTTTAAGTCAGTTAAATGGTCTGTTTTTGTGTTGCCGGCTTCTCTTTTCTCAGTATAGCCCGGTAAATTGCCAATAATACAGCGAATTGCAGCAAGCCGAAGAAAATCGCCGGAATGCCTGTTTTTTCCTGAAGTGTGCCAGCATTGGCATATCCAAATTGCAGTCCCTGCAGGGCAGGTTCACCACTCATGGTCGCCGGCGACGGAGGCCAGTAGGTAAAGGACCATACCAAAGAAAACAGAAACATCCCGACAAAGGTAAAGACCAGAGCCCACAGCGCGCCGATATTGCCTTCACCGGTCTTCACCCAGGTGGAAACGGTGCAGGCGCCGGCAAGCACCATGCCGATACCAAACAGGAACAGTCCGACAACCTGGTTCAGGCCGACATCGAACCGCATCGGGTTGCCTTCGCCAATGGTTATGAAGCCGGTGAAGCCGATGGTTAGAATCATCATGGCAACCAGTAACGCCTTGGTATTGCGGAAGGTTTTGAACAACATGGCGTCGCGCAGCGCAGCGGTATTGCAGAATCGGGAGCGTTGAACCAGCAGGCCGACCACCGAACCAAATACAAAAGCCAGCAGACATTCCGCGATGACTCCCATTTTACATACCCAGTACGCGCTTGTAGATCAGGGAACCCGCCCAGGCGCCAGCGATAATGCCACTGATTGCGAGATACCCGCCCATGTTCATTTCAGGCGTCAGACCAAAGAAGGTGCTGACATTGCAGACAAAGGCCAGCCGTATGCCAACTCCCATCAGCAGTCCGCCGATCGTGATCATGATCCATTCAGACAGCCTTCTCGGATAACGAATAAAAAATTCACCGCTGAGCAAAGCCCCGACAATGGCGCCGAACAGCATGCCCAGGCTGATGTAGATTTTCCAGTAACTTGCATCCGGTTGAAACACCAGTTGCCAGAACGGGATTCGCTCGATCGCATCGCCGATAAAGAATTCGGCTATCAGGCCGGTCATCATGGTTTCACCCCCGCCCACGGTCCAGGCGCCTATCTGTACGAAAAGGAAAACGTCCAGGACCGCTATTGCAGCGAGGGCAATTACTGGGTCAAGTGATTTTCGGAAAAACTCCATTTCAGCATCTCTTTACGATCAAGATAATATACCTATACAATAAAAGTGAACGGTAGTATTTATTGCCAACCGGGTGGGGATCAGATTATGTCAATATATATAGAAACGACCGATGCGTTGACCCATATGTTTGCCGCGTGTTCGACGGACCAGATCAATGAGTTCGCCCCCCAGAAAAGAGGTTTCAGAATTCATGGACATAGCACTACAGTCCGGCTTGAAACGGCATTTTGGCGCGTACTGGAAGAAATGTCCAGCGACCTCGACAAGGAACTCCCGGAGATGATTGAAATGATCCATGACCAATGCCTGGTTGCCAATGATAAAAACATTGCGTCCTGCCTGCGGGTTATTTGCCTGAAATACATCAATATATACGGCCATTGAACGGACCCTTTTCCGCGCTCAGGGCACGGCATACGCCCAATGGATTCCGGCGAACCGTCAATATTAAGTCCTGCATGCAAGGTAGGGTGAAGCGCTTCGTCGTCGGTCATGGAGTTGTCGGTTCAGTAAGCTATAATTATGGTACTACCTTCGTGACGTTATCTCAAATTCAAGTTATGAGAGATCTGGATAGATGAAAATTATTCTCGGGACGATGACTTTTTCGGACCAGGTGAATGAGAGAGATTCTCTCAGGATGACAGGGCTGTTTGCTGACCAGGGGGGTTATGAGCTGGATACTGCTTACCAGTATAACCAGGGAAATACTGAGCGGCTGCTCGGGAAAATGCTCGACGGTAGAGGTGAAAGCGAATTCAGGATTGCCACCAAGGTCAATCCCTGGGACGGCGATGGGTTAAAACCGGACGAGGTTCGTACTCAGTTTAATACTTCATTGCAGCGGTTGCAGAGGGAATCGGTTGATTTGCTGTACCTGCATTCTCCGGATATACAGACGCCGATTGAAGACACCTTGTCAGTTTGTGCCGAATTTTATCAGCAAGACAAGTTCAAGAGGTTTGGCTTAAGTAATTTCGCAGCCTGGCAGGTTGCAGAAGTGGTCGAGATATGTCGTCACAAAAGATGGATGATCCCGGTTGTTTATCAGGGAATGTACAACGCCCTGACTCGCGATGTTGAGAGCGAACTGTTTGACTGCCTGCGTAACTACGATATAAGTTTTTATGTCTACAACCCTTTGGCAGGGGGGCTGCTGACCGGAAAACATAAAATATTGTCTGAATCACCGCCACCGGGTCGATTCAGATACTTTGACAGCTACCGGGGGCGTTACTGGAAAGCAGAGTATTTCGAGTCATTGAGCAGATTTACACAGATATGTACGCAACATCAGATTACCCCGACAGATGCAGCACTCAGATGGCTGGTTCATCATTCCAGACTCTCTGACGCACAGGGTGATGGAATCATTCTGGGCGCCAGCCGGTTAAATCATCTGCAGGATAATTTGGCTGCGGTTAAAGGCGGGCCTTTACCGGAAGAAATTATCCGGGTGCTTGATCAGGGCTGGGAACAGACCAGGTCGAATGTAATGAAGTATTTTCGATGAGGGGTATTTGACAGGGGGCATCAATTGAAGCGGGACGGGGAGAAGGGCTGGATGTCCATGCAGGGTGGTTCATCTGCAATCAGTTCTGCGATCAGCTTGCCGGTTATGCCCGCCAGGGTAAGGCCAAGGTGATGATGGCCGAAGGCGTACCAGGTGTCGGGCGAGTCGGTCGAGGGGCCGATCACGGGGAGCGAATCCGGCATGGTGGGCCGGAAGCCAAGCCAGTCGGAGGTCGGGCTTTCAGGTAAATTCAGCATTTGTCGGGATTTACGGATCATGTAGTCCAGAACCTTCCTGTTCTTACTTGGTGACAACCCGGCGATCTCCACTGTACCGGCAACGCGCAAACCTTCGTTCATCGGGGTTGCATAAAATCCGCTTCCGACCCAGGACACAGGGCGGTTGACCATATCCTGCAAGCCGGCAAACTGGATGTGGTAGCCCCTTTCGGTATCCAGGGGGAGTTTTTCTGAACCGCAACCCTTGATCTGTCTGGAAAATGCGCCGCAACTGATCACGACCTTGTCCGCCAACAAAGAACTCTTGCTGTGAAGATAAATTCGGATGCCGTTCGGGGTGTGGGCAATACCACGGACATGGTCGGAAACGAAATTCCCCCCCGCCTCTATGAAGTGCTGGAAAAACCGGCTTACCAGGGTTTTCGGATTGAGGGTTTGTCGCGTATGCCTGAAAATGATGCCTTTTTCGAACCTGTGATTCAGATTGGGTTCGAGATCAATAATTTCATCGCGGTTGACTTCAGAAAATTCAACCCCCTGATCTGCCCGGATCTGATGGCGGACCCGGTCTTTTTCAAACTCCAGAGCGGTTTCATAAACTTGCAGGCAACCGTTGATGGCGAACAGATCGCCGGTTCCGGTCAGCGAAATCAGCGGATCCAGCCCGGCATTGGTGTTCTTCAGGATAAGGCCCAGTGCGTTGATGGTTTTTCTGACTTCCCGCTGCCGACAGTGTTTCAGGAAGGACAGCATCCATTGAAGGTGGGTCAGGGCATACCAGGGATCAATGCTTAACGGGCTTTCCCTGCCAAACATCAACAATGGCAACCGCCTGATCAGCTCAGGGTCGTTGACCGGGATGCAAGCGTGATCTGCGATGGAGCAGGCATTACCGGAAGAGGTTATCGAACCGGGCTCATTGCCGTCTGCCAGGGTAACCTTGAATCCCTTTTTCTGGAGCCACAGTGCACAGCTTACTCCGGCAATTCCTGCACCGATAACCGCGACATGCTGTTTTGTCTCACCCATGTTCAGGACACATCAATGGCATGGCTGACGAGGTCGGAAAACCGGACGTGTTCCAGCGCTTTTTCATGGGTGGCGCGCATGACCACTCTGGGAGCCGCGCCGGCTTGCAGCGCTTCGACCCATCGCAGGGCGCACAGACACCAGCGATCCCCGTCCTGCAAGCCGGAAAAGCCGAATTGGGGCATCGGAGTACTCAGGTCGTTGCCCTTTGCCTTGCTGAAGACCAGAAACTCATCGGTAACCTGCACGCACACGGTATGCGAGCCGTGGTCGCCGGGGCCGGTCTCGCAGCATCCGTTACGGGTAAATCCGGTCATCGGGGAAGTGGAACAGGGTTGCAGTGGTTCGAGCAGGACGCTCATTTGATTTTTTGGCCAGTTCATGTTGTTTCAATCCCGGTTGTTGATATGAAGTACCGACACTCAGGTAGCCAGCGTGAATACCTGATTCCCGATACTTTGCCCCTGTCGATCATAATTGATTTCATGCGCCGTGATCGCCTGCGTGGAATACAACAGGCAGGTTGTGGTGCGCGTACCATAGTCGTCACCACGGATAAAGACAGATGAGACCCATCGTTCAAACTCTCTCTCTGACCCGGTATCCGGTAGCTGGTCATCCCTCGCTTTGGTTTGATCGTGCATTATTTCGTTCAGTTCGTCTATCCCGAGCGGTGACTGCTTTTCGACGGTTTCGGTCAGTTTTCTTACGCCGGAAGACATCCTGGGCCATTCGTGATCCATGTAACCGTTGGAGACACTGTGATAACCATCGGTCAGCGTTTTCAATGAATGGTCCTGGCTGCAAAAAATCCGGATGGCGGCCCGGTTGCCAAATATGAGATTGAACGGATTAAACCTGATAGAATCACGTTTCAGGTATTCTGTAAAATCATCCCCGGTCAAGCCGCTGGAATCATTGGCCAGAAACTCAAGGACCAGATTGCCCCGGCTTTGCCGGTCGGGAACAACAGGCGCCCCGGTCCGGAAGTTTGTGACCGCACAAAAACTGCCTTTATGATTGACTCCAAGCCAGCTTCCGCCCTTGTCCAGATCACGCCCGGCCAGTATTTCCGGGTGGTCGGGCCAATAGTGCATGGCCTGACTCGGACGGTCATGGTATTCATCCCGGTTGGCCGCAATAATCAACGGGTAGTCGGGATGTCGGTTAATGGCGAGAAACAGGATACACATAAGTGACGAATTGTGCCAGATTGACCGCCGGGTTTCACGAAATACCGGAATTGGCGTCCAGAGTTGAAAGATGACAGACCAGCGCATACAGTGGTTTCCGGGCCACATGAACAAGGCCAGCAAGGAGATCCGGGAGGTTTTTTCCAGAGTGGACGTGTTCATTGAATTACTCGATGGCCGCATTCCGTTCAGTAGCGCCAACCCGATGCTGGCGCGGTTGCGGGGAGACAAACCCTGTCTCAGGGTGATGACGAAAACGGACCTGTCAGATCGGGAGTTAACTGAGGTCTGGCAAGGATTTTATGAGTCTGGTCCGGGCGTCCGGGTTCTGCCCGCGGATCTGCGCAACAGCCGCAGCGCTGCCCGGGCGCCCGGCTTGTGCCGGAAATTGTATGTTGCCAATGGCGGCTCTCGCGCACGAATCACCGCCATGGTGATGGGGATTCCGAACGTCGGCAAGTCAACCCTGATCAATCGCCTGGCAGGCAGAGCGGTGGCTAAAACCGGAAATCAGCCCGCGGTTACCCGGCAACAGCAATTTATTGAAATTCAGCCAGGATTCGTTTTGCTGGATACGCCGGGATTGATGTGGCCGAATGTCGAAAATCGAAACGCCGGATATCGCCTGGCGGTGACAGGAGCGATCAGGGATACCGCCATCTCCCATGTCGAAATCGCGCTTTTTGCAATCGGTTACATGAAGGAGAACTATGCTTCAAATCTGGTTGAGCGATACCGACTGGAGGGAGTTGAAACGACGGAGCAGGAGATTTTGACGGAGATAGGGCGGCGGCGGGGATGCCTGGTCACAGGCGGGAAAGTGGACCTCGATCGGGCAGCCAAGGTGGTCATTGCTGATATCAGGGATGGCAGGCTGGGTCGGATCACCTGGGAGACGCCGGCGATGATCGAGGCTGAAATGATCGAAGTGAAGCGTGAGCGTGAGGAAAAAGCCCGGATGAAAGCCGAGCGCAAGGAAAAATGGAAGGGTAGCAAGCGGGCCTGAAAACCAGGGGCAGCCGCGGGTTACCGATTATAGCGCAGGCCGGTTTTCAGCATGGGTATACCACTGCCCCACCTCGTTTTCGAATGCCATGGCGGCCTGGAACACGATCTTGTCCTGATAGGTCGGGCCAACCAGTTGAATACCTGTCGGCACGTTATCCCGGGTTCGACCGGATGGCATGCTGATGACCGGGCAGCGGCTCATCATGTTGAAAGGGAGGGTCAGCACCCAGCCCAGGAGCGGGTCAACTGTCTTGCCGTTTATAAAAACCGGGTCGCGGGATTGGTCGTGCTCCGCCGCGACCGCCGCCAGGGCGTTGGTCGGGCAAACGAACAGGTCGTACTTGCGGAACAACGGCCCGAAGGTCTGGTACATCCCCGCGGTGACTTCCAGGCTTCTGTAGAATTTTTCGGCGGTCGATTGGCTTCCCCGCACCGCAAACTGTTTTGCGTAGTTGGTCAGCAGGTCGCCGTGTTCCTGCCAGGCTTCGGCCATCGACACCCCAAAAATGTGATCGAGATAGTCCATTCCCGCCCGTAGAATCTCGTCGGTCCATCCCAGGTCCACTTCTTCTACACTGGCCCCGAGACTGCGGAAAACGTCCAGCGCGTGCAGGGTGTTTTTCTGTACTTCGGTGTCGACTTCAAAAATCCCAAGGTCCATCGAAAAGGCGATTTTCCATCCCCTGATCGGTTTGTAGGTTTCGGGTAACACCAGTTTGGGCTTGAGTGAGGCGATATCTTCGTCGTGGGGTCCGCACATGACGTTTTGCAGAAGTATGGCATCGGACACGTTACGCGCCAGCGGCCCGGTATGGCAGTATTGGTCAAGGTTGAACGGCGGGTCTTCGGGGTTACGCCCGTAAGGGGGTTTGTAACCGACCAGCCCGGTTGCCGATGCCGGGATACGAATTGAACCGCCGATGTCGGAGCCGGTGGCAAGACTGCTGGTTCCACTGGCCAGCGAGGCCGATGCGCCACCGGATGATCCCCCTGAAGTGAAAGCCGGATTCCATGGATTGCGCGTTATGCCCCAGAGCTTTGAATGGGTGTAGCCGGCACAGGAGAACTCAGGGGTGGTGGTACGGGCATGCAGGATGCCGCCGGCGCGCATGATCCGCTGGTTGTTCGCCGAGGTTCGATCCGCAATGTAATCCTTGCGGGTGAGGGAGCCACTCGAGCATGGCATACCCTTGACCTCAGTTTCGTCCTTGATGCCGACCGGCAGCCCTTCCAGCGCGCGGGTGCGTTTTCCACGGGCGTATTTTTCCTGCGCCTTTTTTGCCTGGTTCATTGCCGTATCGAAAAATCGATGACTGAGCGCGTTTACCACCGGCTCGGTTGATTCAGCGCGATCGATAATCGTCTGCATCACCTCAAGCGGTGAAATTTTCCGGGCTTTGAATTGCCGGATCATCTCCGTTGCCGGCATATAACATAATTCAAGGTTGTTCATGGTGGATTTTCTCTGAGGTGTTTATCTGTGATTTTTATCCCGGATGCCAAGATAACCATGCATGATCAGGGTGATCAATACAATCGAGCCACCCACAAGGGTGAGGTTGCCGGGATGTTCCTTGAGCGCAAACCAGACCCAGAGCGGTCCGAAGATGGATTCGAGCAGCATCATCAAACTGACTTCGGGCGCGCTGATGTATTTGGGTCCGATAAACATCAGGCTGGCCGCTACCGGCAGCATAACAAAGCCCATCAGGAACAGATATTTCAAATCACTGGCGGAAGTCTGCGTCGGGGATACGAAAGGGAATAAAACCAGAACGGATAAAAGACCTCCGAATACAAACGAAGGCAGCAAATCCATATTCCGATTCTTTGAAACCACGGTGAAGCTGGCCGCCAGGGTGAGCGCTGCAAACAGGCCCGCAATATTGCCCAGATACGCGTCCGGCATGATACTTTTGCCGGAACAAATGACGGCAATCCCGGCCGCGGCAACAAATATCGCGATCCATGTCCGACGCATCACCTTCTCCTTGAATATTATCCAGGCAATCAGCGCGGCGAACAGGGGGGTTGTGCTGATAATGAACAGGGTATTGGCCACCGCGGTATGCGTTATCGAGTAAATGAAACTCAGGTTGCCGACGAAATACAGCGCCGCGAGACATACTCCCGGCCACCCGATGCCAAACAGCGCCACGGTAATCCGGGTTCGATAGTGGATCGTCAGCACCAGCAACATGCCGAAACTGTAAAACAATCCCCTGAAGAACGTAATCGTCAGCACGTCGGCGGTAATCAGTCTGTTCAGCAATCCATCGGGACTGATTGCAATCACACCGAGCGCGGTGATGATGATTCCCTTGCTGTGCGTTGACAGAGAATGGAACACAGGAGGTTTCAGTTCCGGATCGTAGGGTCGAGAGCGGAATCGAGAACACTTCGCAGCCCATGGTCAGGCACTTTCTCCACAAGCAGGCCATCGCAGTGGTTGAACGTCATGAACCCGGTCAACGTCCTGGCAAAACCCGCGTAGAAAGCCTCAATCCGGTTGATACGGGGTTCAAGCGCGATATTCCTGACAAGCAGGGTCTGCGATGGCCGATCAGCCTTACAGTCCATGCGTGCCACCAGATCCCCATCCCACAGAACGGGAAGGCAAAAATAGCCGTATTTTCGTTTTGCTGCTGGAACGTAACATTCGAGTTGATAGTCATAGTCGAACAGGGTATTAATTCTCTTTCTCTGGATAACCAGATTGTCGAACGGGGACAAAATCCGGACCCTGGACCGGGCCAGCGGTTTGTTGACGAGATCGGGATAATCCGGCAAGGCAAACAAAGCCGGCCCCGGTTTTTTGACCGGGAGCTGTACCGGAATGATTTCGTCATTTTCTGCCAGCGACATTAATTCAGTCTGGACGGCCGGCTTTAGACCGTCTCTGAGCCAGGCTATTTCCGATGCGCTTCCGTAGCCATGGGCTTTCAGATAACGCAGTATCAGGTGGCGCAGGAATTCACCCCTATCCGGCATCGAGGTGTCAACCCGGTCGGGCAACACCCGCTCCGCAAGGTCGTACACCTTCTGGAATCCGTCCCGCCGAAGCACCATCAACCGACCTTCCATGAACAGTTGCTCCAATGCGATTTTAGCGGGTTTCCACTGCCACATTGACAATCGTCTTTTGCCGTGGTTCTGAAAATCCCTTGACTGCAAAGGGCCTTCCTGAGTGATCCGGTCCAGCACCTGGCGCTTGATTTTGGGATCACATTCATTCCACCATCGTTTGCCGTTAGCGAATTCGCGTTTCGCCGGCAATGTAAACCGATAATCGCTGATCGGCAAAATAGCGGCTGCATGGGACCAGTATTCAAAGACTCTGCCTTGTTGCATCAATTGGCTGAGATGCTCCTGCCGGTAGCGCGGATTGCGCACCCACAAGGTATGGTGATGGGCCCGCTGTATGACCGAAATGGTGTCGATCTGGACATAACCGAGGTGATCTATTGCCTCGCAGGTAGCGTCAATCGCCTTGCCGCGCCGGTTGGCGTTCAACACTCTTTGCGAATGAAGCGCGAGTTTTCTGGCTTCCTGTATGGACAGGGGGCGGATTATGCCTGCGGATTTCATGCTGATTCTCCGGTGTCGTGAATGACCCGGATTTTTCATTGTAGATTGTTGGCTGGCAGGCGATTATACCTGTTGCATTGCAGTAGTTGTGCATCCGCGCCCGTTGGCCGGCTATACTGGAATGCGTTCCGGCGCCCGGCCTTGTGAAAGCCCATCACTCTATTGACATTGCGTTCCAGTGGACTATATTTCTCTACTATGACCTTCAGTCTGTACCGCCGTGGATGGCTAATACCTTGATCAATTCTGGTCTGGATTCAGTGGGCCTGGAACGCGCGGCCCAATCAGGCCGCTCCCGGCGCAGTTGGATTCCGGGCCGCGAACCGGCGCGCTCGCCGCTCGCCTCCAGGGCGCCCGGAACTGATCGCACGATCCTGTGAACAAACACGGCATGGAAAGAGAACCCTTCGCAACACGATTTGCCGAAAGGGTGCTCGCGGCCCGCTGGCCGGTTATCCTGGTCACGCTGCTCTTGGTTGCGGGCGCGGCAAGCGGCATTGCCCGGCTCGAATTCTCGGCCAACTATCGCATTTTCTTCGACGAGGACAATCCGCAGCTTCTGGCGCTGGAAGCGCTGGAGAACACCTATGGGAAGAGCGAGAATATTATTTTCCTGATTGTTCCGGACGATGGCGACGCCACGTCGGAAAACGCGCTTTCGGCCACTGTCTGGCTCACGGAAGCCGCCTGGCAGACACCCTATGCGAGGCGTGTCGACTCGCTTGCCAATTTTCAATATACGACCGCCGTCGGCGACGAGTTGTATGTGCGGGACCTGGTTGATCCGCAGGATCTGAGCCGAGCCGAGGCGCGCTCACGAATCCGTGACATCTCTCTGTCCGATCCGCGTATTGCGGGCGGTATCCTGGCTCGGGACACGAATGTCAGCGTTGTGAACGTCACCGTTGAACTGCCGCAGGAAGACCTGTTGGGGGCCGTGGACGAAGTTGCCGGATTCGCCAGGTCCGTCGCTGCAAAAGCAGAGCAACGATTTCCCGACATGGATCTTCGCATCGTCGGCACGGTCATGATCAATCAGACCTTTCTGGAAGCCGCGATCAGCAGTCAGATGATCTTTCTGCCTGCCAGTCTTGCGCTAATGGCGCTGATCCTCGGCATCCTGACCCGGGGTTGGGTGGGGGTGGTGGGGACTGGAATGGTCACCGTCTTTTCCATTCTCGCGTCAATGGGCCTGGGCGCATGGGTCGGGTTGCCCTTTTCCCCGCCAATCTCGCCGGCGCCAACTATCGTGCTGATGATCGTAGTAGCAAACTCTGTACACCTGCTGGTGGCCTTACAGCAGCGCTTGCGCGCCGGGGATTCCCGGCATGACGCCATCGTCGAATCCATCAGGCTCAACCTGTATCCAGTGTTTCTGGCAAGTTTCACGACGGCGCTCGGATTCCTGAGCATGAATTTTTCCGAAGTGCCGCCCTACCGGCATCTTGGCAACTTCGTCGCTTTCGGTATCGCCGCGTCCTTCATTCTCTCCGTCACTTTTCTGCCGGCCCTGCTTTCATTTCTCCCCATTCGGGCCGTAAAGGGCCATCGCCTCCGCGGCCTTACAATGAGCCGCCTGGCGGATTTTGTGCTGCGCTACAGAAAGGCGCTGTTTTGGCTATGGCTGGTGGTTGTATGCACGATGATTTTCGCCATTCCACGCAACCAACTCAATGATGTTCTGGTTCATTTCTTCGATGAAGGCGTTGAATTCCGGCAAGATACGGATTTCATGGACGAACACTTGAGCGGTAATACCCTGCTTGAATACTCTCTGGAAGCGTCTGTTGAGGGCGGCGCCACCGACCCCCTTTTCCTCGCCGAGGTTTCGAACTTCGCCGACTGGTACCGTGAGCAGCCCCCTGTGCGCCATGTGTCGGTCATCACCGATACTTTTCGGCAACTCAACCAGAGTCTGCACGGAGACGACCCGAGCGCTTACAGGCTTCCGGAAACCAGGGAGCTGGTGGCTCAATACCTGCTGCTTTACGAGCTTTCGCTCCCACAGGGACTGAATCTGAACAATCAGATTGACAGGTCCAAATCAGCCACGCGAGTGGCGGTATCGGCGACCACACTGAATTCGAAAGAGTTGCTTGAGCTGAACGCGCGCGCCGAGGCCTGGCTGAAGGAAAACGCGCCGCATGTGGCCGGCGTCAACAGCGCCGGTCCCGCGGCGCTGTTCGCCTACATCGGGCAGCGCAACATTCACGCCATGCTTATCGGGACAATGGTCGTGCTCCTGTTGATTTCCGCCATTCTCCTGTTCGCCTTCCGGTCGCTGCGGCTGGGCTTGATAAGTATCATTCCGAACCTGGTTCCTGCCGTACTCGGCTTCGGCGTCTGGGGGTTGACGGTCGGACAGGTGGGGCTTTCGTTATCTGTCGTGGTAGCCATGACCGTCGGTATTGTCGTGGACGATACGGTGCATTTTCTCAGCAAGTACCGCCGTGCCCGGCTTGAATACGGCCATGACCCCGAACAAGCGGTGCGTTACGCCTTTGACACGGCTGGCCGGGCCCTGCTCACAACGACGATTGTGCTGGTGGCCGGCTTTTTGATTTTCGTGTTTTCTCCGTTTGTCCCCACAGCACAGGTCGGGGTCTTGACCGCAATGATTATTGCCTTTGCCTTCATTGCAGACCTGACGCTCTTGCCGGCGCTGTTGACGGCGGTGGATCGGGATTCTACAGCCCCATAGGTTATGAACCCGCACAAATTATTGACTATGCGCCATAGTTGTGTACACTAACCAAAGTGTCAGTTATAAGATGAGGAACAATATCATGAGAAGCGGCGATGAAATGCTGAAGCAGATTGTTGACAAGTCCTCCCTGGATGCCAATTTCAGGCAACAGTTGCTTGCAGATCCAAAAACCACCATCAGCGGGGAATTGGGCATTACGATTCCCGAATCGATGAACATTGAGGTCCACGAGAGCGACATGCAGACAGTGCATCTTGCATTGCCTCCGGATCCGAATATCACCGAGGAGCAACTCGAAGCCATCTCGGCTGGCCTTTGCTGCTGCTGGTAAACTCATAATTGCCGGCGAGCAGCCGGTCAGGGCGCGGGAGAATCCGTACCCGTATTGGTGTTTAGCTTGAACCGGACTAGCGACCCCTGTTGGGGTTCGCAGAGCCGGTTTTGGGGTTTGCTAGAAGGAAACCGCTCCGGAAAGCACCATGAACACGTAGGCTTTGACTTTTCGAAGCCGGTTACCGGATATGACCAGTTTTATGTGGTGAATGCCGCGCAGCAGCACGTAGCGCCCAGACTTCGCAAAAAGCGTTGTCGGTTTCGAAACCCAGTCAGCGAGCGCTGCAAGCTTCTCTGGAACCACGAGATCCTCATGACTCATGGCTTCCAGGAACGGATCCCAATCAGTCAGGCCGTCAAGCCAGTAACGTGAATCTTTTGTATATCTCTGCTTGACAATGAGGGTGAGGCCGAGCACCGGGCCGACCCCCTCCTCCTGCACGTCAATATTCAACCCGATCCTGACAATATTCACGCGTTCCCTGAAGCGTGCGATCACTGATTCGACAGCCGGGCGTTGACCCGGCCAACCCGTGTTTTCAAGATAGCGTTCTATTGCCTGCGGTGATTTGAAGCCCATGACCGCCAGGCGGATTGCCCGTGAGCGAGACGGGAACACACCGAACGAATCCATGCGCGTATCTCCCGGCTGCATCAGGTAGACTCGTTCGACGTTCTTCCTCTCGGCGTCATTCATCTTCCAGCCTGCGCAGGAAACGAGCGAGTCAACCACAAGATCGACATCCCCCGCCTGCCCGCGGCGGCCGATGATCGGGCGTTCGCCAGGCCGCAGGAACATTCCCGGAAGCGAATATTCATCGTCCTGTATCGAGCCGATGTCATATTCCAGCATCAGCTTGCGGCCGACAATTTCACGCAGGGGTGAGTGTTCAAAATCCATTTGCCGGAACAACTGTGTGACCGCTCTCGCGGTTTCATCCATCTTGTCGACCCGCGCGCGCTCCCGGAAGAACGCCGCCGTTCTGGTTCCACTTGCCAGGGAGACGCCGAAATCAGCCTCTGGCCTGTGCTCTTGCAGGGGCAGTTCAAATCCGAATGGAAGCGCACCCATGGTGATCGGGAGTTTCCTGGCGCATTCGAGTACGCGCTCCCATTGCGAATCTCCGACAAGTACCGGAGAAATACGATTTCGAAAGTGCCCGAGCAACTCGCTCATGGCGCCTCCCTCTTCAGCGAGACGGTCCTGGGTGAGCGTGATGGCTTCGTCAATATCCATCAGGTCTCCAGGATTTTGACGAGACACTCCAGCGCTTCGATACAAAAGGCCGAGGTCACGGATTCGGAGCCATGCCCAATCTGTCCTATCGCGCCCCATTTCAGCGATTGGTCACCAAACGCGAGAAGTTCCGGCCAGCTGCCGTCTTCGCACTGGGAGCCGATGAAACGTTCCATCTGGCGTTTCGCGTCGATGTTTCCAGGGTTTCCAATATTGTAGAGCGCCGACACTGCCTGGGCGGTCTGAAGAATATTGCCGAATTCGCCCTGCCCGTCGCGCAAGCTCATGATGCGGTCCGCAAGTACCGGGCGCAGTTGGTTGAGGGCAGGTTGCGCGCGAATCATGGCACGAGCGGCTGCATAGCAGATCGTGACCGGATCGGGATACCATTTGGACGTACCCTCCAGGCTGCCTTCGGCAATCAGGGCTGCCAACCATCGTTGGGCATCCCTGGTTGCGGGGTGGTCGCCAAGATAGGCAATGACATTCGCATTGACTACGGGGTCGGCTTCGATACGAAAACCCGACACAACATCGGGTTCGTCTTCCTCCAGTATCCAGGTCATGAAACGACCTTCCTCGTCGCGATTCGCCAGTATTCGCGGAACGTTCTTTCCCATCAATATCCAGGGGTGCGCCCCAATGACCAGTGAACAGAGCGTGGTACTGTCAAGATCCTGGGGCAGATGGCGGTAGTAGCGCCACAATCCAGGATGTTCAACCGTGTTGACGAGGTATGCCCTGGTTGCGGCGCGCATGGCCCTGGCCCGCGCTTCATTGCAGCTTTCCAGGGCAAGTGCACAGAAAGCCGAAATGAAAGGAGGCCGTTCGAAATGCCGCGGAATGCCCGGATCGGCGATATTGAACCGGATGCAGGGCCACGCCCCATTCTCATCGATGGTGGATTCCAGGAAAACAAGACCGCGGCGGATGCATTCCCTACCCGCTATTCCAAGCGCACTGGAGGCGCCGTCGCTCATTCGGGCTTTCGCCCGCCCGGGGGTGGGGGGGCGGACGTCCGGCGCGGGGTCGTGGAGTGTCTTGCGAAGAAATTCAAGTGAGGTTGCGCCGGTTTTCGCCTCCTGCCGTTCGGCTTTACTGAGTCTGTCGAGTGGTGGAAGCACCACATGCGTGGAGGTATAGGTGTCCTCGTGCACATGAATCTCGTGCCCTTCGTCCAGCGTCACGCCAAGCTCCTTCTCGATCGTTTCGTTGGGCTTCGCGAGAAGGCGTTCCCGAAAGTCAATGTCTTCGCCAGCTCTCGATACGAGGAAATCTGCTGCGTCAGAGGGTTTCTTCATGGATGTTCCCCATCATCGCGGGTCGTTGTCGGTTTTGAATTCCGGGCAGTAAAATCATGGAACCGGAATGCCTGGATGGTCTGCATATCCGGATCAGGCGATCTGTCTTTTGACCAGTTCCCGGAATACTCCGTCGACCTCCATGAGTTCGTCGAAGGAGCCGTTTTGCACAACTTTTCCGGCCTTCAACACGTAAATACGGTCAGCCTGTTCCAGCGTGGACAAGCGATGTGCGATGACGACCCGGGTGGAGGTCAGGCCGGTAAGGTTGTGCATTACCCTGGCCTGGCTTTCGTTATCCAGCCAGTTGGTTGCCTCGTCAAACAGCATGATCCGCGGGTTGCCGATCACCGAGCGGGCGATTGTGATGCGCTGGCCTTCGCCGCCTGACAGGACATTTCCACTGGTGCCGACCATGGTCATCAGGCCCATTGGCATGCTCTTGATTTCGCTTTCGACTTCGGCGGTCCGGATCGCCGCCCATGCTTCTGCATTCGTAACTTCATGGTGGTGGCTGACCAGATTGTCCCAGAGGTCCGAGGGATGGAGTCCAACTGATTGCGGCACCGAGCCAATTTTCCGGCGCACCTGTTTCAGGTTCAGGTGCCGCAGGTCGCGTCCATCGTAATACACTGCGCCAGCGGCAGGCCGGTCGATTCCAAGCGCAAGCCGGAACAGCGTGCTCTTGCCGGCGCCGGACTCGCCGGCAATCGCGATGAATTGACCCGGGCGGGCGTGAATCGTGACGCCGTCGAGAATTAACGGGCCGTCGGGATCATAGCGGAACGAAACCTGGTCGAACAGAATGTCGCCGCCCAAATATTCAACCGGCTCCCCTTCGCTCTCGGGTTCAGGAACAGCAGCGAGCAGGGGGCGCATCTGATCGAAAGCAGGCAGCATGGCGGCCATGGCGCCGATGGACTCGCCGAACCGGGCGATGGCGTGCTGGAAAACGATGAAGACTGTGTACACGATGAGGAAATCGCTGACCGCGATGTTCCGGTCGCTTACCGACACCACCGCGAAAAGCAGTACCCCGCCGGCAAGAAAGGGGAGCGCTGCGCCAAATGCCCGCGAATGTCCCTCCAGCGCGCCCAACTCGGTCTCCGCGCGTTTCTGTTCGCGATAATCCTGTGCCCAGACGGCGAAAGCGGATCCTTCCGCGTTTTCCACGCGCAGCTTGGCGATACCGCCCACGATCTGGAATAACCTGCCGACTACACGATGTGATGCGCTGATCATTCGCCCATAAGGCGGAATCTGGCGCAAACTGAGGACTACGGTGATCAGCAGAGAAGCCAGGCTGAAGACCAGGGCAATGATCCCGAGTGCGGCATCGTAGAAGAAGATGACGGCAAAAACCGGAAGCAGGAAAATGACCGACAGCAGGCCATCGGCGATGATTCCCTGCAGGCCATCGCGAAGATTCTGGAATGTCATTCCTGACATGGCCAGATCGCCGACCGGATGGCGGTGCAGAGTGCTTGGCGGAAGGCGCATGAGACGGTCCCAGAAGGCAGCTTCGACCCGTGACGCCGAGCGCCCCTCAAGCCGCATCATCACCGTACTTTGAAACAGGTGCAGCAGGGCGCCGAGCAGGCCAAACCCTGCCAGCGCCACGGCTGCGGCATAGAGCGCTTCAGCGCTTCCACCCGCGGCGACTTCGTGTGCAACGAATCCAAGCGCGAGCGCCGGCAGCAGTGTGATCAGGCCGTATGGAAGCCCGGCAACGACCAGCCACGCCATATCCCTGGCCGATCCATGCAGGGCGATGTCCAGCAGGTCTGCCGGTTTCACCCCCTCCGACGGCAATGGCCGATAGAACATCCATGCCTCTGTCTCCAGTGCGCCGGCGCGGTCCGCCGTAACCCGAACGCTGCGCTTGCTGACCGGGTCGATTTCCCGGTAGCGCCCGAACGCTCCCGGCAGCAGCGCTACGGGCTGTCCGTCCCCGGCGCGGAATGCCAGCATCGCGTTGCTGTCGCCGCGCCACCACTTGTCCTCGCCCTTCAATCGCAAGCGCCGCGCGCGTACTCCCGAGGCAGCCAGAACGTCAGTGAGGCCGACCGGAGAGTCGGAAGGACCCGAACGCGCTGGAACCTTGAAATGGATTCCTTCATGGCGGCCGATGATCTGCAGGGCATCCGCCAGAGCCGTGTCCCCGACATTCGCATCCCGGTCAATCGGCAGGTCATAGATATTGAACAGCCGCTGCCGTGCAGCATTTTCGGCAGTGCGTCGGCTGGTCGTCCGCGCGCGTTCGAGATTCACATCATCGACAACGGCCAGTTGGCGGTTCAGGCGTTCCAGAGCGAAAGCGGCTGCATGGAAAGAGGCGAGCGCCGGCAGCAACAGGCCCTGTTGCGCCAGTGTTGCCGTTGATTTGCCCGACAGTGCAGTCTCGTCGAACAAGGTGAGCCAGCTTGTCCTTGTCAGTGGCAACAGGACTTCGTCTGAGCCGCTTGCCCCGGCAAGTTCTGCCTGGTCGACAATATCCATGAACAGCATCGCGCCGTCCGGTGGTTTGGATACCCATACCACACCACGCCGTACGGATAGCGTACAAGAGGCCGGGATCTGCATCAGACCAGGTTCGGCCAGTACAGTCGGACGCGGCAGGGGGTTTGCAAAACGCGAAAGTGCGTCCGTTATCGCGGTCAGCCAGGTATCAGTCTGTTCCGCCAGTTCTGCTGGATGAACCCCGGACAGCAAGGATGCCGGCAGGCGTTTCAGGTGGGCGCCCGGCAACCCTTTGGCCACCAGGCTGAGCGTGGCGCCTTCGTCACTGTCCCGTTCGTCCGGCGCAACACCCGGCAGTAACTGGCCCGATTCGCGGCGCAGTAGATGTTGCGGCGCTGCCTGCTCGACTCCATCCTTGAATTCGACCAGGAACAGATTGACGGCGCCCTGGTCAATGAACCAGACGCTGTCCGGGTCGTCGAGTTTCACCGGCAGGTTGCCAGTGCAGGGCACAGTGGCGCCGGAGCGGGACGCGAGTTCGGCCAATGACCGGTATTTTGGCTTTGTGTCCTGCATCAACCTGACTTGACCAGCTTGTAATACGTACCTTCCCGATCCGCAATCAACTCGTCGTGTGTGCCGCGCTGCACCGTAACGCCCCGGTCGAGCACGATAATTTCGTCGCTATCGCGCACGGTACTCAGCCGGTGCGCCACGATCAGGCAGGTAACGCCGCGCCGCCGCAAGGCATCATCGACATATTCCTCGGTCGCGGCGTCAAGGGCGCTGGTCGCCTCGTCCAGTATGAGCACTGTCGGATTGCCCACCAGCGCACGGGCGATTTCCAGCCGCTGCCGCTGGCCGCCACTGAAATTCACCCCGCCTTCCTCGACCCGGGTTGCATACCCATGCGGCCTGATCAGGATTTCATCATGGATCCGGGCGTCCCGCGTCGCGGTGAAGATGGCTTCATCCGGAATGGCCGGGTTCCACAAGGTGATATTGTCGCGCAGGGATCCGGAAAAGAGCACGATCTCCTGATCCACCATGGAAATGGACTGCCGCAACACTTCTTCGGGAATCTCATCCCGCGGATGGCCATCGAACAGGATTTCGCCCGACCAGGGCTGATAGATACCCGAAACCAGACGCGCCAGGGTCGACTTGCCGGAACCGCTGGGGCCGACTACGGCCACTCGCTGGCCCGGTTTGATCACGAGGTTGAAATCCTTTACCAGGGGCGGCAGGCTCCTGTTGAAGCCGAAGTCGACATTTCGCAATTCGAGCTGGCCTGTAAGTCGGAGCCGGCCGTTGAATGTGGGAATTGACTCCAAATCCGGATTTCGGCGGCTGAAAACGTGGTCTTCGTCGGTTTTGGAGATGTCCTCAAGCCGTTGCAGGTCGGTTTCGAGCGACTGGCGCTTGTCGGTAAACTCTAAAAAGCGCCCGACAGGCGCCAGAAACATCTCGGCCAGGATATAGAATCCAACCAGCGTCCCCAGAGTCATTTCCCCGGCCATGACCAGACTTCCCCCGATGCCGCAGACCGCTGCGCCGCGAAGCGTTGCAACCAGGCCCGGAAGCGCAGTATTGACAGCGCCCAGTTCGGAACAAAGCCGGCGCGCGTGCAGTTCGCGCGCCTGTTGACCGCCCCAACGTGAAAAAAACCGGTCATCTGACCCCGTCATACGCAGATTGTCCGAATGCCTCAGCATCTGCATGACGAGGCCAATCAGAAATCCCTGTTCGCGCCTCATCGCCTGGCTTCGAACGGCCCGGAGCGCATTGAGAAGATGGGCCAGAATTCCGTGCAGAAGGGCCAGAAACAACACAATCAGCGTGAGCAGGATATCGTAGGCCAGCATTGCGAGGAGCAACACCGCGCTCATTGCCATGTCAATAATGAGCACAAGAAACTGGTCCGTCAGACTCTTCGCGACTCTATCGATGGACGAGACCCGATCCGTTAAATCGCCTGCCAGCCGGTGTTCAAAAAACTCCACCGGTAACCGCAGCAGCCGCGACAGGCCCTGATCATAGCCGATGATCGAAATCCGGACCGCGAGCCGCTTCAGGAATCGGTGCTTGAGCAGGGACAGGACGTAGACCAGGACACCGCCGCCAAGCAAGGCAGTCACCAATCCGCCCCAGGGCCCGTGGTTTTCCAGAACATCGTCCACGAAAACACGGATAGATGCGGGGATAATCAGCGCCAGTAATGTCAGCATCAGTCCGCAGGCAATCACTCCGGCAAGCACATTCCATGATCCGGCGAGCAAGGTGTTCAATTGCCTGAACGGACCGGGCCGATCTCCGCCGGGCTTGAAATCCGGTCCGCGCCCGAATCGCAACGCAATCCCGCTATAGCCCTTGTTGAACTCTTCAGCGGACAGTCTGCGTCGCCCCGTGGACGGGTCATTGAGATGGAAATAACGGTCATCAAACCCTTCAAGGACCACGAAATGGCTGAATTGCCAGAACAGAATCAGCGGTAACGGCAGCTGTTTCAGTTGATCGGCGCGCACGCTGAGTCCACTGCATTCAAGACCATAGTGCCTGGAGGCGCGCACGATGCTCGCGGCGCTGCTGCCGTCCCGGCTCACCTCGCATTTTTCGCGCAACTCGACAAGCGGCGCCCAGCGTCCGAAGTAGGCCAGTATGCTGCCGAGGCAGGCGGCGCCACATTCAGACGCGTGCATCTGCAGCAGAATCGGTGTGGTTACCCTTCTTTTCACGAATTCCGGGATGGCTTTGCTTCCAGCCCCCTGGAGGCGCGCGGCGGCATCCTATGATCGCCCCGTACGAAACAGTGCGACCGGGGATTGCATGCCAAGCCTGATGACAATCCGACATCCCCTGCCTGCAAGGGAGGCGGAATCAAGGTCTTCATCAACCACGATATCGATGCGCCGCATGGACACCGGCGCCGCAGATTCAACCATCGCCAGCTCATCGGACAAGGCTACCGCGGAAACTGCCGCGATCTTTCCGTCCAATGCGCCCGCTTCTCCATCCGCCATATCCAACTCGATCGCCACCGGCATCCCGGCCCTGATATGCGCTGCGGCATCGCTCCTGATCCAGATGACCGCTTGCACGGAACGGCTGTCCCCGGGCAGGTCTTCGACAGGCTCAACCAGTACGCCGTCTACCGCAAGGCTGTGGGATACGCTGCCAAAGAAGAGCCAGGCGGCGAAGATGACCGACAGCAGGGCGATGACGGCGACAAGCAGGCGCTCCCACGGTGTGGAAATTGTCAGCAGCCGGTCAAGTTGTTCGCGTTCTTCCTTTGCCTTGGCAACCGTATTTTGAAATGAATCGAATGGATTATTGAACACAATGGTGAGAAGTCTCCTCGTAGAGATCAGGCCGGGACAAAGAAAATTTCATTCGGTTTGAGTGAATGAGGAGGGATTATATGCGATTTCGGCCTGAAAAGTCCAAATCGCGGAAGCGCCGGAAAGCCGGTTCGGTACACATTTTGACCGGGGGCTGCGGCAAAGTCCGTTCGTCTCACGGTTCTGGCCCGGACCCCTTCCACGGCTGCATCCGGCGGCTCTCGAACTTCACCTTTTCCGGGGAATTAAGGTACAATGAAACGTGTCCATCACGGAGTCTGTAAGGTTGTTCTTCGACCACGAAACCGCCAAGAAACGGGTTTTCAGACAGGGCCGGACGAAAGGCTTCCCACGCACCCCGGGCTCTTTGTCCGGCATCCTGGTTCTGTCGCTGGCATGCCTCTGCCTGCCAAATGCGCCGACCCTTGCACAAGACCAAACGCCGGAAGAAAAGGGGCTGATGATTGCACGTGAAGCGAGCGCCCGCAACGACGGCTTTGGGGATTACACCGCGGAAATGACGATGGTGCTGAGCGACCGGCAAGGCCGGGAAAGCATCCGTCAGATGCGTTTCAAGGTTCTGGAGGTGGCGGGGGACGGCGACAAGAGCCTGTTTGTGTTCGATCGGCCGCGGGATGTGCGGGGAACCGCCCTCTTGACCCACGCTCACATCAATACACCGGACGACCAGTGGTTGTATCTGCCGGCCCTGAAAAGGGTGAAGCGCATCAACGCCTCGTCGCGTACGGGGGCATTCATGGGGAGCGAGTTTTCCTACGAGGACATGAGCTCTCCGGAGGTGGAGGAATACACCTACCGGTTTCTTCGCGAAGAGCTCTGCGGCGAGCTCACCTGTACAGTGACCGAGCAGGTTCCTCTGGACAAGAAATCCGGTTACAGCCGCAAGGTCATCTGGCAAGACACGGCCGAGTTTCGGACCTGGAGAATGGAGCTTTACGACCGGAGAGGCTCGCACCTGAAGACGCTCACTTTTGTGAACTATCGGCAATATCTGGATCAGTACTGGCGGGCAGGGGAGCAGGCGATGGTGAATCACCTGACCGGGGCGGGCACGGTGCTCAAATGGAACGATTTCCGGTTTCGCTCCAACCTTGCTGACAGCGAATTCACCCAGCCAGCCCTTCGACGCGTGCGCTGATGAGATTCGGCGGCGCAATCGCGGCCTTCCTGCTCATGGCCGCCGCGACAGCTATCTGGGCGCGGAATTCACGTTCAGCTTCTGATGGCGTCCGCATACAGCGCGGCCCGGACGATTCCTGCCGGCGGCAGACCCATCTGCAACATCCACTGGGCTCTTACGCAATCACGGGAACGGGATTCAGGTCAGTCTCCAGCGCGGGACATTCTTTCCAGCCCATCTCCACTGGCACGTCGTAAAGGCGTCCCGGCGCGAAACGTTCCCAGAAGTGACGCAGGCCGGGCACGATCACGCGCGCCACCGGCATGCCGATGTCGGGGCGGGTCTGGTTGAGCACCAGAAACTCCATCCCCCTGGCTTCGATCAACTCACGGCACCATTTTACGTCCTCTGTCAGGTCCGCCGTATCCGGCGCCGCATAATCCGAAGCGCGGCGCAGCCCGTCATCACGCGCAGGTCCGAGATGGGGGTGGTCTGCCAGCTTCCCGTTCTTCCACCACCAAAGGCACATCGGATCATCGACTCCGTAGCGGGCGTGGTCATTACCCGGGCGGGGAACCCAGGTCAGGCACTGGTTCATTTCGCAAACGGCCCGCAGGACCGCGATCTGCGGGTCGGTGTGCGCACCGGCGCCATAGATGATGTCCTCCGTTTCGCTATCGGTCCTGCGGGACAGTGCGACGAAGGCGGGAATTCCGAGATCACCGGTAAGGTCCAGTACCCACATGTCACGGTGATGGCCGCGGTAGTAAGCGGGAGCGGACGCCAGGTATTCATCACTGAAGCTTTCGAGGTCCACACCGGGTCTTTGCAGTCGGTTGTACCACCAGATTGCGAAAGCATCACGTTCGACCAGTTCAAAGAACCCCTGCAAGATGGCTTCTTCGAGGGTGTTGCCCGCGGCACAGCCATTGGAGTCGGCCCAAAGCCCCGAGGTTCCGCGCTGTTCCGGGGTCATGCCGTAAAGTATGGAGGTCGGCAGATAGCATTGCTGGTCCCGAGTCAGCGACCACACGGGAGACCAGTCCAGCTCCCTATCCGGGTCGAACCGGTCCGGAACGACATTGTAAGGATGGCCGCGCGCGTTGATCTCTTCTGCATGGTCCAGTTGCCAATCGCTGAACAGCTGGACCTCATTCGGGTGAATTACCGGTCCGTCTCCAGTTCCGGGGAAATCCGACAGGCGCCTCCGGCAGCGAATCTCGTCTCCATGGAAGGCGCCGGAGTAGCGCTCGACCGCCTCGCACAGGGCGCTCACCTCGGATTGCTCAGCGGTACTCCCCTTGCCTGCGCTCTTGCTTCGGAGGCTGCGCCGCAACGAACTCAGGCTCTTGATTCTCAGCGCAAGATTGCTGCCGGCCCAATGTACGTGCAACCAGGGATCCGTCTCGGGAGTCGTGCGCTCAACCCATGTGACGATTCCGCTGACCGGGCTGACCAGGCGCCGATACTTTTCAAGGGTTTGCGCAGGCGACACCGTACGGGCGCCGCCGCTGTTGCGAAGTCTCTTCGGGCTCGCCTGCAACTGTACCGGCGTTGCCGGCCGGTCGGCGCGGCGGTACGCCTCGCTGCCGCAGGCCAGGCACTGCGGACGGCGCATGACCGGGTGAAATTCACTTTTCATGCTGACAACGTCCAGCGTGATCGCGCAGGTCTGCAGCGGCGCGGCGCTCCCGAGCGCCAACCACTTGGCGATCTCAATGGCAACAATTCCGTAGACAATATCCAGTACAGCAGGTTCAGCCACATTGGGACGGAAGGCTGCCGCCTCGCCACAGTGGTTCCGCAAGAAGGAATGGACCTCCTGGTGATTTCGCAGCCGGTAGGAGAGGCATGCCCAGCAGGGGCCTGCTTCCGCGGGCCGGAAGACGGGACCGAACAGGGGTTGTATGCCCCTGGGCCGGATCAGCGTCCAGGGTGTGCCTGATTCCAGGTGATGCCGGTTGATCGCATCATACGCGTCATCCAGATAATCGGCGCCCACGAAGACGGACAGGGTCGGCTTGCTGGAACCGGTGGCAACGCCCAAGGCTTCAAGCCGCGTTGCGAGACGGCCGTCGTCACCCTCAATTGCAACCTCCGCAGCGCCCAGCAGTTCCTCGACCCGGCGGGGGGATGCGCCCAGCGAGGACCAGAAAGCCGCTTTTCCCCGTTCCATGCCATGATCGCCCGAAACGATGTAACCCTTGTTGGCCAAAAATGCCATAGCCTTGCGCACGTCCGACTTCGGATGCACATTATCCAGGGCATCGACGATGCTTTCCTGCAGGCGGCAGCCATTCAGCAGTGGCAGGATATCCCCGTAAATCTGTCCGTGCAGCAGTGTATTGAAGGTTTCGGAAACCAGGAGTACCTGCCCGTCGCCGATAGAACGGTACTCAAGATGTGGTGTAAGCGCCGGTCGTTCTATCGGACTGCAATCGGCAGCAGTCGCCTTCAGCCGCTTGCGCTTATCCATTATTCCGTGTGCGGTTTACCGGTGTATTCTCAGCTTGTCTGCGCGATTACAGTGGCAAGCCCGCTTTCGGTAGCGGCCGCTGCTTCACGGGCCGCTACGGTCAACCGGTCAAAATCGGCCTGGTCGCAGGACTGCGCCACGACCATCCTGGCCTTGTCCGCCATGGACTCGAACGATGCGCCATCCTCCAGGATCAGTTTCCGGATGCCGTGCAGGTTCCGCCACATTATCGCAGCCCCGGTGAGTTGCTCAGCAACTTCGCCGGGAATGGTTCCCAGCGCCTGTCCTGCCTTGAATACGGATGCCGCGTTGTCGGTTGTCAGGCTGTCCGGCAGAACCGAAGGGCATGCCAGTTGCAGCAACCCGGCGGCGCGCTCGACATCCCGAAGCCCCCTTTGCAGGCAGGCGGTCAGCGAGCATTCAGGCACGGCTTCATCTTCCGCTGTGTCGCGCAACTTGCGGATCAGGGCATCCCGTGCAGGGCCATGGGTCAGTAAGGCGCGCCGCGCCTCATCGAAACGCTGCCCGATTTCGGGGTTCCCGCTGATAAAGATACACCGTGCCCGGACCAGGTCCAGCAGTTCGCCGGTCGAAGCGGTCCGGTAGTGTTGCGTGAAGTCGTCAAGCGCGTACACGGCAGGGCTCCTTTCGCTCCTTGAAGACGGTTCGAACAACAGGCTGGTTCGAGTCAGGATGCCAAGCGCCTCCTGGAAACGGCGGCACAGGGCCTGGTGATGACTGGCTGAACCGCCTTCATATAAGAACAGGATATCAAGCGATGCACGGGGCGCGACTTCCAGACTGGCCAGATCGCCGAGGACGACCGCGGCCACTCCGCCTGCGTGCGGAGGATGGTGGTCGCCGGCTTCAGCCGGGGGTTCCATGGCTCCGGTCCAGGCCGGCGCCGGATTGCGGCGCAATGTGCGCATGCCGACGCGGTCGGCGACATCCTCCACGACGGCCTGAAGAACGGCGTCGATCGAGGATTCCGCGACATGGGCCAGTGCGACCCCGGCCTCGGTGGGCGTCAGATTACCGCGCAATGTGTGCATGCCGATCTGAAACACCTTGTTGTTCGACCAGTTCCGCGCGGTCTCCGCGGCGTCGGCGGCGTCCTTCACCGGTAGTTCAGCAATCTGCTCCTTCATTTGTGCAACACCGAACTCATGGGTCCAGTAGACACGTACAAGGCCGCGACCGACAATCCTTTCAAATTCCGGATCCGGTCCGAAGCCCTTTGGGAGCTCCAGATCGGTAAATTCGTTGTCCTTCAGGCTGTCGAGCAGTTCTGGCTCTCGCTCGATCGCCCTGGCCAGTCGGGGGGCGGCGCCGAAAATCTCGACGATTGCATCGAATGCCTCCGGGCGCGCCTCGGAAACCGGGCTGTCGTAAGCGTCCCAGTTCTCGATTTCGGGGTAGAAGCGCGCGCGCCATTGATCGACCAGCGGGTCCATCGTCTCGAAGAAGCGCTTCGGGCGCAGGGCCAGGCCGAACATCGAGCCGTAGCCTCCCGGCAGTTGGGGAGATTCGTCGGCCCCGTGATGCTGCAGCAACGGGTAGCGCCGGCCCGCCGATACATGATGGTCGGGATGACGCTGCATGTTGAAAAACATCCAGTTGCTGAACTTGTAGTCAGTCCCCCATGAATGCCGCGGACAGACTCTTTCGTACCGGCCATTGGGCAGGCGGACCCGGCGCAGGCCGTAATGCTGGATGTAGTTGCTGATTTTCATCGAGAACACGATCCCGAGACACAGGAACAGGTAGATCAGGACAGCCCACCATCCCCCCATCAACCAGACGAAGGCGTACCAGACAGCGGTTTCGAGACCGTATCGCCAGAAAGGATTGCTGAAATGCCAGGTTGACAGCTGTCGATGAACCATCCGTCCGCGCTCCGCCTTCCAGGCGCACAGGATATTGCTTGCCAACTCGCGCGGGAAATACCGCCAGAAACTCTGTCCCTTAGGCGCGGACCCCACATCCTTCGGCGTGCCGACACAGGCATGATGGATATAGAAATGTTCCGTGGAGTAGTGCGGGTACGAGACGGAAGCAAGCAGGAATTCGCCAATGTATCGCTCCCACGTCATGCGCCGGTGGATCAGTTCATGCCCGACAATGAATACTCCCTGTCCCTCCACCGCCAGTATGATCGCCATCAGCGCACCTTCCCAGGGGGCCAGGTGTCCGGCGATGCATATCTGCCACAGCGTGAACACGAATGCCACCGGCCAGAGCAACGCCCATAGCCAGACAGACAGGTTGTACCAGATCAGACGATGTTCCGGTGTGGCCCTGGGGTCCATGTTTCTCCCGTCCATGCCAAAGGCAAGATCCAGCGGGCCCGCAATCATGAAAAAGACGAGCGGTCCCGCGACCCACCAGCCGCCGTAGACGGCGGCTGCGAAAATCAACGGGAAGACCGCAATGGGCAGGAAATGCGGGAACGCATTCCATAGTGACGGCTCAACCGCCCGGTCTGTGGAAACTGCTGCTGCGTCCATAATGGTTACTCAGAATGCTCAAGAGTGGTTCAGTCAGACCCCTGTAAGACCCTTGTATCACCCACCCCTCAAGTCTTGTTGATTGGATGCATTATTCCATTCCCGAGTCAATGCGGTCAAGAGCCGGGGCAGTCAGGCCAAGCCCCCGGAACATCTGGGCATAACTGGTAAGGGGGACCGCACACATCCGGTTCCAGTCTTCCTTGTCGATGGCGGGCTGGTTCATCCGTTCGATCATTTCGTCGAATTTACGGAGTGCGGAACAATCCACGACCTCGGGAGCCGTTGCCTTGCGGAACTGTGGCCAGGCGTGATCACGGGCATGGCGCCAGAATTCGCTGTCGTACCTCGAGCCGCAGGAATAGTGCCAGCCTACGAACAGGCCGTAGCGGAGCATGTTGTCGATGAGAAATCGATTGACCACTGGCGCGTCGCGCTCCAGATTCTCTACCGAACGGTTGAGGCGAATATGAAGAACCATCCCGACCTGCAGCTGGGCGGATACGATGGCCGTCGCTTCAAGAGGTTCCATGAAGGCTGCCGCGTTGCCGATGCGGGCCACCGCGCCATCGTATATCCGGCGATGGACATAGTTGGGAAACCGAATGACGGCGCGTTGCTCGAATTCCGATACGCCATCGGTTTCCAGGAACCCGTCAAAGTCCGATTCGACATCGGCAAGGCTGGATATGCCGCGGTTGAAAATGTACCCGTAAGATGTGTGCGCGGTAAGCGGTATAACGAATACCCAGCCGTGCGGACGCGCAACCGCACGGGTATAGGTATGCGTGAGAGCCGGCCTGTCACGTTCTTCCCCGATGATTGCCGGACAGCGGCGGATGACCGCCGTATTGGTGGGTATGAAGGGAATATTAATGTGATGGTCAGGGTTGAGTTCCCCCGGAAACCCGCGGGCATCAAAAACCAGGTCGTAATGTTCCGGCGCCAGACCCTCGAATTGCACTTGCGCACCGTCCGCCACCCTGGAGATATTGAGCACTTTCGCGTCGATGTGGCGCGCATGCGTGCTTTCGCGCAGCAGGTCCGCCAGCAGGTCGGCGGACAGGTGGTAGGCGTAGGACGCCTTTTTCGGCATGAAGTAGTGAGTGAAGTTCTGGTTGCGCAGCCCCCATCCTTCGAATGCAACGCCGTACTTGCGGGTACCCCTCAGGCGCTGTTGGACGGTATCGTGGGGCAATCCTGTCAGTTGCTTCAATTGCTGGACCAGGCTCGGCCAACTGCCTTCGCCCACCCCGATTGCCGGGATGCGCGAGTCATAGATGTGATGCAGCTCGTGGTCGCTGTCGGGGTGAAGAGACGTTACGCTGGCGGCCGCCAGGGCCCCCGCCGTTCCCCGCCCGACGACCGCAATCTTCCGCAAGGATTTGCTGCCCGGCTGTATCATTCCAGGTGACTTCCGGGAGTGTCGGTGGTTTCCCCCTTTACAGGGGTATCTGGACGCGTTATGTGCATAACATACTGCCAAAAGCTTAATAACATTGTGCTGTGCATGTCAAGTTGTGTACAGCGAGTTGCGCATCCGCGCCCGGTGGCAAGGCTGTGCTAGAATGAAATGAAGAGAAACGCGAGGGAAAGAGTGACGGCAAGCGAGAGTCCGCGGGGATTGACGTTCCCCTGTTTTATCGACGTGAAGATCTTTTTGTCTGCCCGGGAGAATAATCTCGAGCTGGTGCGCGACGTATTGCTGCAATCCATCCTGCCGGATGAACTGGAGAGTATCCATCAAAAGCAAAGCAAGCACGGCAGGTATCATTCCTTCAGTTGCCGGATCCGGGCCTCAGGCAGGCAGCAGATGGATCAGTTGTATCGTTATCTTTCCTCCCATCCCGAGGTGTTGATGGTGATCTGAGCCGGGCAGGCACAGTGGCCTGCCCCTACTATCCATTACGCCGGAAAACTTTTTCTCTGGATACATTGATGTTTGTCAACGTCCGTTCGTCGTTGTGCATTCGCCATGAAATCATCCGCTGCATCAAGCGCGTCACTTCGCTGGCGCAGGCAGGATCATCCATCAAATTGTTCGTTTCTCCGGGATCGTTTTTCAGATCGAAGAACAATGCCGGTAATCCGGTGAAGTGGACATATTTATAACGCTGGTCGCGTATTACATTCATTTGGCAATCGTCCATGGCAATGCCGAGAAGGTTTTCAGGTATGGCGTTTTCGACATCGCGGAAATCGTATTCCCAATGAACTTCTTCACGCAGATCGCAGGTTCCTTCACCCCGTATATGCGGCATTAACGAGTGGCCGTCACACTGACGCGGTATGGGCAGTTCCAGCGCATCCAGGATAGTCGGCATCACATCCACTGACTCTGTAAAGGGTGAGAGAGTGCGCCCGCGAGCGCTTTCAGATTGTGACGGGTCCCGAATAATCAATGGAATGTGATAGGCAGAGTCGTAAAATCCACCTTTGCCAAACAGCCAGTGGTCGCCAAGCAGTTCGCCGTGGTCGGCGGTCAGCACGATCAGTGTATTGTTGTATTGATTGGTGTATTTGAGATGCTCGATCACTTTGCCAATATAGTGATCCACCTTGCTGACCAGACCATAATAGGTCGCCTGAATCCGCCGCATTTCCCGGTCATAGTGGCCGATGCCGATTTCCTGTTGAATCCAGGGGCCGAACCAGTCACAGGTCCGGGACAATGCCGCCTTGATCCAGGGGTGCAGTTTTTCGTATTGCCGGGGGTTCGGCGCGCGAACAGGAGCGGGGACATGGTCCGGGGAGTACATCGTATTCCACGGCGCAGTGGCTACAAATGGCGGGTGCGGGCGCAAATAGGATAAATGTATGCACCAGTCGGCGTCTGCCGAATCAATATGGTCGATGACCCGGTCCGTCAGGAACGCCGTCTGGGAATGCTCGTCCCGATACAGCGGAGTTGCAACATCCCGGTCACGATCCGATTTAATCCCCAGGTGCGCTTCGAGCGCGTTATTGACAGAATAACCGTTGTCCCGCAAATGCTGCAACCAGGGAACCGGGTTGCCATCCGTCAGCAGCAGACCTTCTTCGAATCCCGGCATCATATTTTCGTAGCCGTGTTTGATTACCTCACCTTCACTGTGGTGCTTTGGATCGGGGCTGGTGTCGGTATATCCGAACAACAGGGGACGATAGCCCGCGGCACGAAGTTCACGGGCCAGATTGGTGTGGCGGTCGTCCAGAGGCGTGCCATTGCATACCACCCTGTGGTTTTGCTGATACATGCCGGTAAGCAGACTGGCTCGCGCCGGTGCACAAGGCGCCGTTACCGAATAGTGGTTGCTGAATAAAATACCGTCATGAATCAACTGATCAAAATTGGGGGTTTTTACACAGGGATGACCGACAGCGGAAATACAGTCGCCGCGCCATTGATCTGCGGTTATAAATAGTATATTCATAAGAACAACCCGATTTACTCTTATCCGATAATGTATCTAAAATGATTCAGATTTTGTCACTTAATCCTGAAAACTCTCGAAGAGCGGCTGCAAGTGAGAAGCCGGCGCAATCAGCCCCATCGACTCAGTGAATCCGGTCATTCGACATAAAGGGGTGTGTGATTACCACGAAGTCTGGCAGGAAATGATTGAGTTTACCCGCACCAGGGATGCCGGGACCAGAGATCAAATCTGGTTTCTGCAGCACCATTCGGTGTATACCCAGGGAGTTCGCTGTCACGACCTGCCCGAAGCGGCCGGCCGTCATATTCCGGTTGTGCATACCGACCGGGGCGGATTGATGACTTGGCATGGTCCGGGACAACTGATCGTTTATCTTTTACTGAATGTAAAGAAAATGAACATTGGCCCGAGAGCGTTGGTCAACGCCCTGGAGCAGGTGACCATCGATTTCCTGGAATCCTGGGGCGTGGAAGGCGCTCCCCGGGCCGGCGCTCCCGGCGTATATGTTCAAGGTAAAAAAATCGCGGCGCTGGGACTGCGGTTCTCACGAGGATACTGCTACCATGGGCTCAGCCTCAATATTGATGTGGATCTGACTCCATACAACTGGATCACTCCCTGTGGTATCGAAGATCTGTCCGTGACCCGGTTGAAAGATCATGTCGGCAATGCAGACTATACGGAAGCTGCTTCCCGGTTCGAGAGGCGGCTTCTGGCCTGGCTGGAAGCGGATACTGAAACCAGGCCGTCCACCGCACAGGCTCCCGCCTGATTGACGATGACCGGATTGATGTCGATTTCCGATATGACCTCCCGCAAGGCGAAAGCCAGTTCGGACAAGCGAGCAATCGCCTCGGCCAGGGCGCGCCGGTCACCCGGAGGGCTGCCGCGCATGCCTTCAATCAGCCTCGCTATTTTCAGGGACGCGATCATCTGTTCCGCCTTGACCGGAGTCACGGGCGCAAGTGCTACCTGAGAGTCCGAGATCAACTCGATCAGAACCCCTCCGGCCGCGACCATGATGAACGGACCAAACTGGGGATCGTTGACCATTCCCAGGCCGACTTCTGTTCCCGGGGCCACCATTTCGGACAACAATACCCGGTTACCGAGACGTCGTGAAAGGGCCGCGTATGCCCGTTCCAATTCCTGTGCGTCGTTGATATTGGTGACCACGCCGTCCTGATCGCTCTTGTGGGTGATACCGCTTGCGGCCGTTTTAAGGACCAGTGGGAAGCCGATCTCAGATGCCGCCCGGAGCGCTTCGTTCCGACTTTGTGCACTGCGGCATCGCGGCGTGCTGATCCCGAAATCGGCAAACAGTTCCATCGTCTGCCGCTCACCCAGGACGTCGCCCGCATGATCGAGCAGAATTTTTTTCCATTTATTCGCTTTCCCGGTATCGGCAAGGCCGACTGGCGGCGGCCCCGGGTTTTTTTGCCTGTTTCGGTAGGTCAGCAGGTGCCTGGCCGCCAGCAGCGACGACCGGGTGCCGTCAAGAAAGGGAATCCCCGCCTCACCGGTCCTTTTACACAGGTCCGGGTTGTCAATATCGGTGTGACAGTTTGCCATCGCGACCGGCTTGTCGGTTTCCCCTGCAACCCTGACCATCAATCGATAGAAAGCCTCGGACAGGTAGTAGTCATCGCGAAAATTGGAAAAGAACAGGCCAACACTGACGGCCGGATCTTGCATCATGGCCGACATGCACCGATAGAACCGGTTTTCGAAATCATGGTTTGAGCCCCAGGCGTCCAATGGATTATCGGCGATCAGTCCGGGTTCCAGGTTTTCCCGGAGAGCCGTTTTGGTGTTTTCGCTGATCGAGGCAAATTTGATTCCAAGATCACAGGCGATATCCGCCACCAGTTCCATCAACCCGCCTGACTCCTGGATCGTAGCCAGGTCGCCAGCGCCGGCCCGGCGGCCGGATTGAAGCATCATCAGCGTGGCCCCCATTTCATTGAAGTCGCTGACCTCGATGACGTTGTAGCGATCAAATACGGCTTCATAAGCGGCATGGTTGCCGGCAATCGCACCGGTATGTGTTTTTGCCATGCGGGCGCCTAGAGGGGACTTTCCGGCTTTCATCACAACGACCGGTATGTCCAGTTGCATGGCCCGTTCCAGCGCATCGGTAAACGCCTTCGGTTCGCGCACGGTCTCCAGAAACAGGGCAATCACCCGGGTGTCGGGGCGGGATAACGACCAATCCATGTAATCGGCCGCCGTGGTCACCATTTCGTTGCCGCAGGAAACACAAAGGTTGAATTTCAGGCGACAGCCATTGTGCGCTAACGCGGCGAAAGCGGACCCCGATTGAGCGATAAAACTGATGTTCCCGGGCAATTCGTGGTGCCGGTTTCTGTTCATCGGGAAGAGTCCCGCATACAGGGCGTCGGAGATGTTGTAAAAGCCCATGCCATTACCTCCGCAAATGGCAATCCCCGCCTGTTTCGCCAGCTCTGAAATCCTTATGTGCAACCGTGGTTCGGTATCCTTTTCCAGGATACAACTGGAATAAATCGTCGCCGCCCGGACCCCGTGCCTGATCGCGTCCAGCAAGGCCTGTTCCAGCTTTTCATTGGAGACGGCGAGCGCCGCATGCTCCACTGTTTCAGGTAATGAGTCGAGGTCCGGATAGCAGCGGACACCGAATAACGATTCATAGCCCGGATTGACCGGATAAACCGCTCCGCGCCAGGGTGAATTGATCACCATGTCCGCGAGCACCCGGCCGGGACTGTCCGGTCGGCCGGACGCGCCCACCAGCGCCATCGACCCGGGCCTCAAAAGTGGATCAAGGCGGTGAGCCATTATGATTTCAGTCTCTCTTCTCTCCAGCTTAGCGCCGCCTTCAGTCCTTCGCTGCGCAGGATCCGGTTGAATTCCCGTCTGACTTCAGTTTCTGTCGTTTCGATTTTTATCGAAGTCTCTACGCCCATCTGCAGGGCCTGATTCATCCCCATGATTTCGTAGCTGCGGTTCAATGCCTGCTTGGTCAGCCTGACCGAATCCACGTCCATCATCGCGATTTCCCCGGCCAATTCCAGACCGCGGGCCAGCGCCTCTCCGGGCCCGGTGATTTCATTGACAATGCCCATTTGCAACGCTTCAGCCGGGGTCATCCGGTCCTGCCCGGTCAGCAAGACCTTTTTGGCTCGCTTCGGATTGGTATACCAGGGCAGCAGCAGCGCCACTATGCTGCTGCCGAAACGCAGTTCCGGCTCCCCGAAAACACTGTCCGCGTCGCAAACCGTGAGGTCGCAGGCGAGGGCCAGTTCGAATCCAGCGGCAAGCGCATAACCATGCACCGCGGCGATAGTCGGTTTCGACAGGCTCCAGAAGCGCATGATCACATCGAGGTCATATTGCAGCGCCTCGCGCCACTGCCGTTCACCCTGACGATTGGCTTCAATGCCCGCCTGCAAGTCAAAACCCGAGCAAAAGGCCCTGCCATTGCCATTCAGGACTACGGAATAAACCTTTTCATCCTGTTCAATCCGGTCCAGCGCCGCATTCAACTCATCCAGCATGGTTTTGTTGATCGCGTTGAGCTTGTCCGGCCGGTTCAGCGTGATCACGGCAACCGGCCCGTGACGGACCATTTCAATGGTTTGAAAGTTCATCCGAATTTCTTTAAATCAGAATGGACACGCGGTCTCCGGTACGGATCACGCCGGTGGTTTCGGGGACCAGGTTGATGCCGAAGTAAACTTCACCGTCGGCCCTTTGGCGGTAGCTCGACAGGGTATGGATCGGTTCCGGTCCTGACAATACGCCGGTCTGCTGGTTCACTGTCGGTACGGAACATCGGGCACAGGCCTGTGTTACCCGTAAACGAACATCACCGACGGTGATCTTTTTCCAGTTGTCTTCAGCGAGCGGCTCACATCCACTGACCACGATATTGGGTCGGAAGCGATCCATTCCCACCGGATTTTCCAACCGCGCGTTGAGGTCGTCCAGCGAACCCCGGGAGAGCAGCAACAGGGGAAACGCGTCCGCGAACAGTGTATGCTCTCCGGCATTCGATACGGCCGGGTCGCATTGCCTGATTTCATCGTCGGGGAACGAGACCAGCTTGCAATCAACACCGATCGCCTGGCTCAGCCATTCACTGGTTTGTTCGTCGTGTTCCAATGCCTGTACCGGATCTCCCCATACCTTTGTGTTTATCCTTTTGCCATTGTCTTTTTTAACCGGAGAGACGATGTGCGGTTCCATGCCGAATGAAGACAGCGTCAGTTTGCCATGATCGAGCCTGGTTTCGACCAGCGCCATTTGCGGGTAATTACGTTGAGTCATGAACGCGCCATCGGGTCTGGTCACCATCCACTGGCGGTCATACTCGAATCCGGCTTCATTCAATTGCGCCGAATCGAGTGAAATTCCGGCAAGGGATTTGACCGGATAAATATAAATTTCGGATATGCGCATGATTGCGGGAACGTGAAGCTGCCTTATAATTTGCGGTGTGAATGCCAACACCACTACAAGCGCGATATTGTCGCAGTTAATCGCCGTCGATACTACCGGAAACCCGCGCCAATGACGATCTGGCTCGGACTGGGCTCCAACCTCGGAAATCGCCGGGAAAATCTCGAAAAGGCGATCGATCACCTGCAATCCAGGGGGTTCGAGTTATCGCGAATCTCGGCACTGGTGGAAACCCCGGCATGGTTGCCGGACCATGCCGAGCCGTCATGGAACAAGCCTTACCTGAACTGCGTCATCGCGGGCCGGGCCGGGTGGAGTCCCGCGCAGGGGTTGGGCCTGATCCGGGAAATCGAGCGTCAGCTTGGCCGGCAGCCTGCGAGGCGCTGGGCGCCGCGCCCGATTGATATCGACATCCTGCTGTGGCACGGCCTGACCCTGGAAACAGCGGCGTTGACCATTCCCCATTACGGCCTGTCCGAACGCCCCTTCGTTTTGACCCCGCTCATGCACCTGCAACCGGATTTGATCATACCGGGTCAGCGCGAGACGGTTTTCAAACTGTGCCAAAGGGTCGGGCCGGTACCGTTATGGATGGGAATTCTGAACATCACCCCGGATTCATTTTCCGATGGCGGGAAATGGGCGGACGAGGGGGCGCTGGATCAGCGGATTGAAGACTTTATCGAGAACCATGTCCAGATTATCGATATCGGCGCCGAGTCTACCCGGCCCGGCGCGGCCCCGGTATCCGCGGACGAAGAATGGCGGCGGCTGGAACCGGTGTTGAGCGCACTTGACCGGAGATTTTGCGGTTCACAGATTCGACCGGCCATTTCCGTCGACAGCCGACACTGGCAGACCCTGGAGAAGGCGATTGACCGCGGAGCGCAAATCATCAACGACGTGACCGGCCTGCAAAATCCGGATATTCTGGCCCTGGCAAAACAGAGTCAATGCCAGGTGGTGGCGATGCACAGCGTTACCATTCCCGCTGACCCTGCAGCAATACTGCTGGCCGGCCAAAGCGCAGTCAGCCAGTTGCAGGACTGGCTTGATCGTAGAATCGATCAGTGGCTGGACGCGGGGATCGATTTGAACCGGGTGATATTCGATCCGGGAATCGGCTTCGGCAAAAACGCCTTCCAGTCGATCGAGTTGTTGCAGGGCTGCATGAGTTTCAAACAGACCGGGCTGCGCCTGCTGGTCGGACATTCCCGCAAATCGTTTATCGGCGGCTTTTCCGATCAATCATTTGCCAACCGTGACCCCGAAACTCTGGGAATCTCCCTGGCGCTCTGTGAAAAGGGGGTCGATATCATTCGTGTCCACGATCCCGTCCTGCATGTCCGCGCCTGGCGCGCCTGGTCGCATGTGTCGGCGTGATGGGCAAAATTGCACTGCAAGTCCCGCTTCAACCACCGATGAATCCGGCATCGCCGGCCGGTTGATGCGGCCACGGGCGCCTGCGCCACGCTGCCCTGAGGCGCCATGTCGCCCGGCCTGATCGCACTGGTCCTGTGCGCGGCGGTACTGCACGCGGGCTGGAATGCCCTGGCGAAATCCGGCGGTTCGCCGCTCTACAGTATTGCGGCCTACATGCTGGTCGCCGCCATCGCAAGCCTGTGCCTGGTCTGGCGGGTGCCTCTGCCGCCTGCCGGGGCCTGGCCTTTTCTCGGTGCATCCATACTGATACACACGATCTATTATTTCACCCTGGCCCAGGCGTACCGAAGCGGCGACCTGTCGCTGGTGTACCCGCTCTTTCGGGGCATGGCGCCGATGCTGGTGGCCGGGGGCGCGGCCTGGTTCGCCGGGGAGGTCCTGTCCCCGGGAGCTCTCGGCGGCGTCCTTTTGATCAGCGCCGGCCTCATGGCCCTTTCGCTGTTCGGCGGACATCATCTGCGAAGCTCGCTTCCGGCCCTTGGCTGGGGGGCGGTCACCGCGGTCCTGATCGCGGCCTATACCATTGCCGATGGCGCCGGGGTGAGAACGGTGGAAAACAGCCTGTCCTACATCCTCTGGCTGTTCGTCTTCCAGGGACTGCCGGTCTGCCTGTGGCTCTTCATGACCCAGCGGCGCGCGTGGCTTGGGTATGTCGTTCAGAACCGCGCCGGGGTACTGGTTGGCGGGCTGGCTTCCGCCGCCGCCTACGGCCTCGTCATCCACGCGATGAGCATCGGGGCCATGGCGCTGGTATCATCATTGCGGGAAACCAGCGTGATCTTTGCCGCATTGATCGGGGCGCTGCTGTTGAAGGAGCCTTTCGGCCGCCGGCGTATCGCCGCGGCCTGCCTGGTGGCGCTCGGCATCCTCGTTATCCGTTACTATGCCTGATTATTAATTCTGATGCCCGGGAAAACCGGAAACACCGGGCTAAAGACTGCCGACCGGGAGCAGTGGACAGGGAATTGCTGTCTCTTCGGCTGTCAAGCGCGGTACGATGGCTTCCCCACTGGGCTATCGGCGGGATGAACGGAATTACATGTTTTCGGGCAGCCAGGTGGCAATTTCCGGGATGAGGATCAAAATAAACACCATCAATATCATGATGGCGAACATCGGCAGGGCCGCGCGCGCGATCATGCCCATTTCGTGCCCGGTCATGCCTTGCAGGACGAACAGGTTAAACCCGATTGGCGGTGTAATCTGGGCCATCTCGACGACTACGACAATAAAAATGCCGAACCATATAACGTCAATACCGGCTTGACGAATCATCGGTTCGACAATCGCCATGGTCAGCACGACCGAGGAGATGCCGTCCAGGAAGCAGCCGATGATGATGTAAAATACCAGTAATACCATCAGCAATTCGAGGCGGCTCAGATTCAATGAGCCGATCCATTCAGCCAGGTCGCGCGGCAGGCCGGTAAAGCCCATCGACAACGACAAAAACGCGGCGCCGGCCAGAATCAGGGCGATCATGGCTGAGGTGCGGGTGGCGCCCATCAGGCTTTCGCTGAACGTTTTCCAGTTCAGGGAGCCTTGACCGGCAGCCAGCAGCAGTGCGCCGGTGACCCCGAAGGCGGCCGCTTCGGTAGCGGTGGCAAGACCCAAGTACATGGAGCCGATCACCAGGCCGACCAGCAGGATCAACGGGATCAGGAAGCGGGAGTTCCTGATTTTCTGCGCGAGGGGCAGGGGTTGCTCGATTTCAGGATGATACTGCTTGTTGAAGACGGATTGCAGCGCGGTATAAGCCATGAACAGGCCGGCCAGCACCAGGCCCGGAAGGATTCCGGCGATAAACAGTTTTGAGATGGACTCGTTGATCGTTACCCCATAGACGATCAGGATCAGTGAGGGCGGTATCATCAGACCCAGGGTGGCGGCGCCGGCCAGCGTCCCGATAATCATATTCTCAGGGTAGTCACGGCGGCGCAGTTCCGGTATCGACATTTTGCCGACCGTGGACAGGGTGGCGGCTGAGGATCCCGAGACAGCGGCGAACACGGCGCAGCCCACGATATTGGTATGCAGCAAGCCGCCGGGCAGCCCTCTCAACCAGGGCGCCAGCCCCTGGAACATGTCTTTCGACAAGCGTGTCCGGAACAGAATTTCCCCCATCCAGATAAACAGCGGCAACGCAGTCAGGGACCACGAGGATGAAGCGGTCCAGATGGTCGTGATCATGCTGTCCCCGGTGGGCCGGTCGGTAAACAATTCCATACCGACAAAGGCGACGCCGAGTAACGCCAAGCCAACCCAGACACCGCTGCCCAGCAGGACGAGCAGAACAAACAGAAAGACGGCGATCAGTCCAAGCTGTTCCATGGTGTCATGTCGCCCTGTTATTGCACGGTCTCTGTCTTGATCCCGTGATCACGGGTAAGAATCAAGCGCGCCAGGTGATCGATGACTGCGACAGCCAGTAAGATCGTCCCCGCGGCCATGGCCAGTTGCGGTATCCACAGCGGGGTGGCGTCCTGCCCCTGGCTGATGTCTTGAAGCCGGTATGACCAGTAAACGGTCCGGACCGCGTACCCGGCAAAATAGCAGGCCAGGGCCGAGGCGACGGCAAAACACCAGATTTCGACGTAATGACGATAAGAGCCCAGCGCTGACAGTAACAGGCGGACGCGAACGTGGGCGCCGCGGTTGAAAGCGTGGGCGAAAGCGAGAAATGACGCCGCCGCCATGCAATATCCGGCATAGTCGGTTGAGCCCGGGAAAATCAACCCGCTCCAGCGCACTGTCATTTGCAGTACGATGATCATCAGAAGGATGATCAGGGAAATCGCGGCAAGAACAGCGCCGAAGAAGTAAAGACCATCCAGAAACCGGAACAGGCGCCCGGCAAGGCGTCCAGGGCGCCGCGTGTTGCCGGGCAGGGAATCGCCCGCCATCGGGGACAGGGGGCGGCGGTTACCGGGCGGCGTTGAAGGCGTCAACGATCGCCTGGCCTTCGGCCCCCGCGGCTTCCAGCCACTCGGCAGTGATGGTTTTGCCGATGTCCTGCAGGTCAGCGCGCAACTGATCGCCGGGTTCTTCAACTTTCATGCCATTGGCGCGCAAGCTGTTCAGTGTGAAGGCGGTATATTCAACCGCTCGCCAGTAACCGGCGTAAGCGGCTATATCGCTACAACCGCGCACTACGTTCCGGGTTGTTTCGTCCAGGCCGTCCCAGGCATCCTGGTTGACGAAAACCGAGTTGCGGGGCAGCCAGGAATCAACCGCATAAAAATGAGTCAGATGTTCCCAGACCTTGCGGTCATAACCGGTGGCGGCTGAGGAAACAAAGCTCTCGGCAACCCCGGTGGCCAACGCCTGGTTCAACTCGGCCGCTTCAACCTGTACCGGCAACATGCCGGCGAGTTCAGCCAGGCGGGCGGTCGTGGAATTATAGGAACGGAATTTCAGTCCCCGGGTATCGGCAATCGAATGGACCGCCTTGTTGAAGTACAGTCCCTGCGGTGGCCATGGCACTGAATACAGCAGCACCAGGTTTTGCCGGGCCAGCAGTTTTTCCAGAGTGGGGCGGGATGCGGCCCAGAGCTTTTCGCCCTGCTCGAAAGAGGGGGCCAGAAACGGAATCGAGTCCACGCCAAAAAGCGGATTTTCGTTTTGATGGGCGGATAACAGCCGCTCTCCGATCGGTGCCTGGCCGGTTTGAACCGCACGCTTGATTTCATTGCCCTTGAACAATGACCCGGAGGGATGGGTCACGATTTCCAGCGCTCCACCGGAGCCGGTGGTCACGCAAGTGGCGAACTGCGCCCCGGTTCGGGAATGAAAGTTGGTTGCCGAATAAGCCATCGGCATATCCCATTTTTCGGCGGCGGCGGTGGCTGTCAGTCCGATTGTCAGCACGAACGCTGACAGCACTGGCTTGAAATTCATCTGGTCTTTCTTCAGGTTCGGGCTTTGTTGGCCGTTAATGAAACACCACTTCCGCAGACAGCGTGAAAACCGGAATCATTGCGTCAAACAGATCGCCGTTATCATCCCGCATCCGGTAACTGCCGGTCATGGTGCCGACCGGGGTTTTCAGGATGGCGCCGCTGGTATACTGGTAGCTTTCACCGGGTTTCAGGCTTGGATGTTCGCCTACAACCCCCGGTCCTCTGACCTCTTCGGTTCCTCCCTCCGAGTCCGTGATAATCCAGTGGCGACTCAGCAATTGCGCGCCAATCTGCCCGGTATTTTCCATATTCACTGTATAGGCGAACACGTACTGGTTGTTTTCCGGGTGAGACTGATCCCAAAGATATTGCGGGATAACGGTGATATGGATTTGTTGATTATCTGACATGGTTATCTGGCAAGGCTGGTTAACAGGGTTATCTGAAAGTGGATTCAATTTACGGCGATTTACTTTCGATAGTATCCGGTCGGGTGACCTGTTGATTTCGTCCCACTATACACCCAATCAGCCTTCGAAAACAGTGTTGGCCCGGATTGCTCGTGCAAACCAGTTGCTGTATGCGGACTTTGTTTCATTTCGGTTGCTGAAACGCCCGCACAATGTCCTTGTGCACATTGACATAACCGTCGGATACGATATGGATATGGGGTCCGAGAACAGCATGCGCCGCAGGCAGGTGATGAAACGGAATTGCGGGATAGGCATGGTGTTCAGCATGAAATGACATGTTCCAGCAAAGCCACCGCATCGCTCGACCGGTTAATGTCGTACGAGTGTTTTGCAACATGTCGGCGACGTACGGACACAGCGCGTGTTCAGCGAGCAGAAACGCTCTGAGGAATGGCTGCCCGATCAACATCGGCAAAATCCAGTACTCCCACAGGATGACGGAGTCGAACAGCAGGCTGAGAGAAAACAATAAAATGTAGATGCCTGTAAATGTCCGCGCTTCGTTGACAATTCCAGGTCGTTTGGCATCACTCACAAAGTGCGTATGATGATTGCCAATGGCAAACAGGCTCAGCGCTTTTATCTGCCCCAGCCAGTAATCCACCCCGCTCAGGTGTCGAATGTATTGCGGCACTGTCTGCGGTTTGTCAAAATCCAGCTCCGGGTCCTTGCCTGTTATTTGCGTATAACGGTGGTGCGCCATGTGGAATGACTGAAAATATCTTGGTGGCAGTACCAGGGCCATTCCGCTGACCCAGCCCACGATTACATTCAACTGCGGGGTATCGAAGGCGGTTTTGTGGATGGTCTCATGCAACGGAGCAAATAAAAAATTCAGCAAAATACCGAGGGTCAGGGTCAGCAGCCCCGTCATTATCCAGCCGTCGGAAACCGCCAGCGCTATAATAGTGATCATGATCGCCATAGTGTGCTGAAATATCCTGACCAGTCCGGCCGCATCATTTCTTTGCATCAGCGGTCGCAACGAGTCTCTGCTTAACGGTGTGGCGGAATTTGATGCAGACATTATGTGATCGGACCGATGCTTCGGGAATACTGTTTTTGGCTGCATTGTGAGGTACGCTTGAGGCAGAGTATATCAACTGAACCAACCAGACCAATAATTAAAATATGTTTACGTACCTTGATCCTGATGTCCGCCGACAACTCATTGACAGCGGAAAACTCCTGTGCATCAACCGTAATGGTAACCCCGTTTCGGGTGAAAACACGACGCCAGCGGATGAGCCGGTCATCAATCTGCTTGGTCCGATTGCATTACCGCTCAAAATCGGCGGGGTGAATTGTCAGCCCGACTGGTATGCGACGGTTCGCAGTACTGAACTTGGCAAAGTCGAGGAACTCGCGTCCACGCTCCGGGAAAGCGGGAAGCAAAATCTGTTTGCCAAGCTGGCCAGTTCGATGGCTGTGAACAGCGTGCTTATGATTGGTGATCCACAAAATACTGAAAACCCGCTTGTTCGCGTCCATTCGAATTGTCTGACGGGTGATGTGTTTGGATCTGAACGGTGCGAATGCGGTCCCCAGCTTGAATCCGCAGTGACCCGAATCTTAAACGATAGCGGTGGCGGCATGATTGTTTACATGGCCGGGCACGAAGGGCGGGGTATTGGTTTGTGGGCTAAAGCAGCGACTTATCTGTTACAGGACGCCGGAGAAGACACCTATCAGGCAAACCAGTCGCTTGGCCTGCCAACTGATTCCAGGGACTTCAGCGATGCAGCGGCGCTGATCCTGTATTTTCTCGGCAACAGGCCATTACGGCTGCTGACAAACAATCCAAAGAAAATAGAGGATCTGACTGGCTGCGGTCTGACTCAAATGATGCCCGAGAAGCACATCGCCGGTATCAGTAAATGGAACAAACGGTACCTGTCTGCCAAACGGACCTGGGGGCACACGATTGATAAATCTGATTTTTCGCCGGATTAGCTTTGGTGCTCGCCTACCGTGGTTGTCTCCTGCCAGGCTTGATTGGTGAACTCGAAAAAAATTCGGGCAACACCGGACTTGTTGAAACGTCTCCTTAGTGATATCGTTCCTTGATGTAATGATAATTATCTGGGAGAAGCAAAATGCTACGATCACTGAATATAGACCCTGAAAAATGTACTGGTTGTTTGCAGTGCGAAATGGCTTGTTCTTACGAGAACGAAGGAGTGTTTAACCCGGCCAAATCCAGGATAAAGGTTTTTACCTTCCATGACGAAGGCCGGTTCGTACCCTATACCTGCACCCAGTGCGATGAAGCCTGGTGCCTGCACGCCTGCCCGGTTGAGGCGATTACCATGAACCGGGAAACCGGGGCGATGATAGTCAGCGATTCGGCCTGCGTGGGTTGCAAGGTCTGCACTATCGCATGTCCGTTCGGGACGGTGAATTACAATCAGGATACCGGCAAGGTCATCAAGTGCGATCTTTGCGGCGGTGATCCCAAGTGCGCCAGCGCCTGCCCGACCGCCGCCATTACTTATGTTGACGCAGATGCCACCGGACTCGAGAAAATGAGGGCGTGGGCGGCAAAGACAGACAACGCAGCTGTGAACTAGGGGGACAATACAATGAGTTGGACCAAAAAAATACTGAGGGTTAATTTAACCCGGGGTGAAGTGAGTGAAGAAGCGCTCAATATGGATTGGGCGGGAGACTATATCGGACAGCGTGGACTGGCAACCCGTTATCTGGTCGAGGAGACGGACCCGCGCTGTGATCCTCTCGGTCCGGATAACAAGTTGATTTTTGCGACTGGCCCCCTGACCGGGACGCCCGTATCCACCGGCGGGCGCTATTCGGTCATCACCAAAAGCCCGTTGACCGGGGCGGTGGCTTGTTCCAATTCCGGCGGATTCATCGGCGCGGAATTGAAAATGGCCGGCTGGGACATGATTATATTCGAAGGCAAGGCCGAATCTCCCGTTACCCTGAATATCGTCAATGAAAAGGCGGAAATACTGCCCGCTGCCGATCTTTGGGGTAAATCCGTCTGGGAGACGGACAAGTTACTTCATGCAAAACACGGGGATCCCCAGATGCGGGTCGCTGCGGTGGGACGTGCGGCGGAAACGGGATGTCTGTATGCCGCGGTGATCAATGATCTGCACCGCGCGGCGGGTCGTTCCGGTGTGGGCACCGTGATGGCTTCGAAAAACCTCAAGGCAGTTACCGTGCGCGGCACCCGCGGGGTCGGCAATATCAAGGACCCTGCACGATTCATGCAAAGTGTCGCCGAACAAAAGCAGGTACTGGCCGAAAATGCGGTGACAGGACAGGGCCTGCCAGCAATGGGCACCCAGGTCCTGATGAACGTGATCAATGAAATAGGCGCCCTGCCGGCAAACAATATGCGGGATGTCCAGTTTGAACAGGCGAATGATATTTCAGCGGAAGCGATGCTGGAGCCGCGTGAAAGCGATGGCAAGCCGAATCTGACGACCAACGCCGCCTGCTTTGGATGCACTATAGCGTGCGGACGGATTTCGACCATCGACAAGGGTCATTTCTCAGTCGAAAACAAACCCGAATACTGGGGAAACTCCGGCGGACTCGAGTATGAAGCGGCCTGGGCAATGGGCGCTGACACAGGCGTTGGCGACCTCGACGCGTTGACCTACACCAACTTTATATGCAACGAAGACGGCATGGACCCGATTTCCTTTGGCGCCACGGTGGCTGCCGCCATGGAGCTGTTCGATATGGGGGTCATTACGACCGAGCACACCGGTGGCATGGAACTCAACTTCGGGTCGGCGGAAGCGCTGACCTGGTGTGTTGACAAGGTTGCGGCCGGTGAAGGTTTTGGCAGGGACCTGGCAATGGGATCAAAGAGACTGTGCGAAAAGTATGGTCATCCAGAGTTGTCGATGACGGTCAAGGGCCAGGAGTTTCCAGCCTATGACCCGCGTGGTATTCAGGGCATGGGTTTGACTTATGCGACTTCCAATCGCGGCGCCTGTCATTTGCGCAGTTATACCGTAGCTTCCGAGGTGTTGGGTATTCCCGAGAAAACCGACCCACTGGTTACTGAAGGCAAGGCCGGGTTGGTCAAGGCGTTTCAGGATGCGACCGCGGCGGTGGATTCGATGGGGCTGTGTGTATTTACCACCTTTGCCTGGTCACTGGATAACATGGCGCCGCAAATCGATGCCGCCTGCCAGGGCGATTGGTCTGTGGAGCGATTGCTTGAAGCCGGTGAACGCATCTGGAATCTGGAACGGGACTACAACATCAAGGCCGGATTGACCGGCAAGGATGATACATTGCCACCCAGATTGCTCAAGGAAGCGGCCAAAACCGGGCCTGCGGAGGGAAAGACATGCGGTCTCGATGAAATGTTGCCGGAATATTATTCGCTGCGCGGCTGGACCAAAGAGGGTGAGTTGACTGCCGAAGTGCGTGAGAAGTTCGCGCTGCCCGCATGAATCACGTCATCATTGGCGCCGGCCCCGCGGGGGTGGTGGCGGCTGAGACATTGCACAAACGGGATCCGTCTGCGCGTATTGCCATCATTGGCGACGAGCCTGAACCGCCCTATTCCCGAATGGCGATTCCTTATCTGCTGATGGAAAACATCGATGAGTCCGGCACTTATCTGAGAAAACAGGAGGGTCATTTCAGCGGACAGGGAATTGAGGTTGTGGTTGACACGGTCGAATCCGTAGACCCCGCGGGAAAGACCGTTTCACTCGCGAGCGGGGGCCGCCAGGATTATGACAGGTTGCTGGTCGCGTCCGGATCGCGTCCGATTATCCCGCCGATTCCGGGTATTGATCACGCAAGGGTCACCAGTTGCTGGACGCTGGAGGACTCCAGAAAGATATCGGGCACAATCAGGCCGGGTTCATCCGTTGTATTGATTGGCGCCGGGTTTATCGGTTGTATCATTCTTGAAGCGCTGGTTTCATCCGGCGCGAAGCTGACGGTGATTGAGATGGGGAACCGGATGGTGCCCAGAATGCTGGATCAGACCTGCGGCACACTGCTGCAAAGATGGTGTACCGATAAAGGGGTCAACGTGATGACCGGTTCTCAGGTTGAAGCCATCGAATCTTCCGGCGATCACGCCAGGGTCAAGGTCAGCGACGGCAGAGAAGTTGAGGCCGAATTGGTGATTTGTGCTACGGGCGTGCAGGGTAATGCCGGTTTTCTGGCAGATTCCGGCATCGAAATGTCCAATGGAGCGATTGTCATAGATGACTGCATGCGCTCATCCATCGAGGATATTTACGCAGCCGGCGATGTTGCCTGCGGACGGGATTTCTCTACCGGCGAATACAGTGTTCAGGCGATTCAGCCGACCGCGGTTGAACATGGCTATGTGGCTGCCGCCAACATGGTCGAATACGGCTCCATCCATCATCAGGGCAGCGTATTGATGAATGTACTGGACACTATCGGCTTGATATCCTCCTCCTACGGTCAATGGGAAGGGGTTGATGGCGGTGACACTGCGAGACTGGTCGACTTCGATCATTTCCGTTATATCCAGCTTCAATTTGAAGAAGACCGCCTGATCGGCGCCAATACGCTCGGGCTGACTCAGCACATCGGAGTGATTCGGGGGTTGGTGCAGGGTCGGTTTCCTTTAGGGAAATGGAAAGATCGGCTGATTGATAACCCGTTGATGATTATGGAAGCCTATCTGGCCGTGACCCAGGGGTAAGTCTTCGATACTGCGAGAAGTATCTGATTCTCCCGGAAATCTTGTCAGAGGCGTTGCAGATGCGGGTTCACTTCAAGCTATTCGCAACCTTGTCGGGTTATTTACCAGAAAATGCGGTAAAGAACGCGGCGGTTCTGGAAGTGGCGGACAACACGACACCGAATCAGTTGATCGATCAACATTTCGTACCTCGCCGCGAAGTTCACCTGGTATTGTTGAATGGGGTGTATCTGAATGAGGTTGACCGGGATCTTCCACTGAAACCGGATGACACAATTGCTATATGGCCTCCGGTTGCCGGGGGATGAGCAAGGCTGGAGGATTCGATTACTCCGCACAGATGGGCTTTACCCATCTCGAACTGGTAAAGAGTCTGGCCTCCGCAGTCGCGCCTTACCGGGTTTTACCGAATCAGGCTGCAAGGCCGGGAGAGCTCAGATTCAATATCACACTGGACGGCAGAACGGCGCGCCTGACCATGAGGGAGGAAAAAACCCGCCGCATTGCTTCACTGGAATTACCGGTTGTGGATGTTAGAATCGAGTTCGAACACTTTTCGCAGGCCGAACGTAATGAATTTATCGACAGATTTAAAAAGTACCTCCATCGTGGCGGCGGGTAGAGGGTTCACCAGGGCAGGATAAAATGAAAGTCACGGTCAAATTTTTCTCCAATCTGATGGAGTATCTGCCAAAAAACATTGAAGGAAATGCTATCCAGCTGGACGAATCCGGTTCAATCACACCGAATCAGATCCTGCAACGGTTTAATGTGCCGGATGCAGAGGTGCGAACGGTGATGCGAAATGGCGTGTTTCTCCCTTTCGATGCGCGGGATGAAAAACTGGAAGAAGGTGACGTGTTAACGGTCTGGCCTGCAATCCAGGGAGGTTGACCACGGTGCCCAAAGACAAGCTCCGACGGCCGTTGCATGATTTACGCATATCGGTTACGGACCGGTGCAATTTTCGCTGTGGTTACTGCATGCCGAAAGATGTTTTTGGCAAAGGCCACCAATTTTTGAAAAAGAGCACACTGTTAAGTTACGAGGATATCGAAAGACTGGTCAGGGTATTTGTCAGCCTGGGAGTCGAAAAAATTCGACTGACCGGTGGAGAGCCTCTATTGAGAAAGGATCTGGAGGTCCTGGTTGAAAAGATTCACAGGGTGGATGGAATCAGGGATATCGCGATTACTACAAATGCTTCGCTGCTGAGCGCATCGCGAGCGCAATCACTCAGGCAGGCTGGAGTTAAACGTATCAACGTCAGTCTGGACGCACTCACGCCGGAAATTTACCAGCGCATCAACCAGATTCCCTACCCGATGGAAGATGTTTTGCGGGGAGTGGATAGTGCAATAAATGCTGGTTTTGATACGGTGAAGGTGAATATGGTGGTGCAAAAGGATATCAATGTCCCTGACATATTACCCATGGTTGATTATTTCAAGGGAACAGGCGTGATTTTACGTTTTATCGAATTCATGGATGTAGGGAACCATAATCAATGGCGGCTTGACAACGTTTTTAGCGCCAATCAAATAATTGACCTGATTCAATCCAGGTATCCGATCGAACCGATAGACCTGAATTCCAGGTCTGAAGTTGCAAAGAGGTGGCGGTTTACCGATGGTTCGGGTGAGATCGGCGTTATTTCTTCAATCACCCAGCCTTTCTGCAATCACTGTGTCAGGGCCCGGCTTTCCGCCATTGGAGAGCTGTTTACCTGCCTGTTTGCAACATCCGGCTTTGATTTGAAAGGGCTGCTCGCCACCGAAGATTCAGATTCAGGTATCAGGCAACGAATCGAGGCGATCTGGCTGAATCGGGATGATCAGTATTCGATGCAAAGGAGTCGAACGACATCCACCGCCCCGGCGCACAGTCATTCCCAAAAGGTGGAAATGTCGTATATCGGCGGTTGATCGGGCCGCCTTCCGTGGCGTCTCGAAATCCGGGTTGCGCCGGTAACGGCCGGAGATTTATTTCAGCGGCAGCAGGTGGGTGCGGTCGTGACCGTACTCCTCGCTGTCGTGGTCATGGGTCAGAAAAGCTTCCCAGGGTTCTCCGGCGGCTCCCCGGACCCAGGCTTTGTCCGACCTGGCGTAGCAGCATGTCGTGCTTTCCGGCTCTAGCCAGGGGTTCCCGGATTGCCGGATTCTCTCGACCAGAGTGGCCAGTTGATCCCGGTCATCGGCCTCAATTCCGATATGGTCGAAGCCGATATGACCGGAGTTTGCCGCGCAGCAATTTGACTCGATGACGAAATTGACCGAAGGATCGTCCACATCCCACTTGGCATAGTTGTCGCGAACGATATCGGCTGGTTTGCCGAACAGGGAGGAATAGAAGGCTATGGATTTGTCCATATCCTCTACATTCAGGGAAATGTGTAATTTCATGATTTTTCCGGTTTGATGTTTCGGGTTAGATGGTACTCCGGTTTGAGCACGGATGTTGTATGGCGTATTGTGGTTTCCCTGCCCGGCTTCGGGTTGACCGGGATCATCAACGCCAGTAGCAGTGAGACGGCGGCCATGGCGGAGCCGAGGTAAAACACCAGGCCGGGGTCGTCGATCCAGATCAGGCCGAACAGCGCGGGAATGGCGACTGCCGCAATATGGTTGATGGTGAAGCTGACACCCGCGGTGGAGGCAATGTCCCTCGGGTCGGCAATTTTCTGGAAGTAGGTTTTGATGGCTATGGCAAAAGCGAAAAACAAATGATCCAGCACATATAGCCCGGCCGCGAATCGGTGATCGCTGACAATAGCGTAGCCTGCAAAGATGGCAATCAGGCCAACATATTCAATGATCAGCGCCCTTCGTTCTCCCATTCTCTGGATGAACCGGCCAACATAGGGGGCGATCCAGATATTTGCGAGCAGGTTTACCAGGTAAAGCAGGGTAATGGAGGTCACGTCATAGCCAAACTTCTCGACCATGAGGAATCCGGCGAAGACCATGAAAATCTGTCGGCGCGCGCCTCCCATGAAGGTGAGCGCATAGTACAGCCAGTAGCGTTGCCGAAGAAAAAGGGCTTTGTGTTGTACTTCACGGGATTGGTAGAGGGGATAATGGAGTTTGCAAAAGATGGCCACGGCAACGGTAAAAATTCCGGCGATCAGGTAAAGCGGGGTAAAGCCGAGGGTAAATCCTTCGAATGACGCTTCCATTCCCAATATCTGCTGAATGGCTACTAACGCTTTCTGATCGAAACACAGGATAATGACAATGAATATGGCAAGCGTGCCAATGGAAGATGATTTCAATTGCCTGGCCAGATGAACCGGCGCTTCTGACTTGTCTACCAGTTGCAGCGTCAGGGATTGATTGATCGTTTCATAATAGTGAAACCCCAGGGACATCAGGAATGTGGTGGCATAGAGCGCCAGCTCAGTGGGGAAAAATCCGGTTATCGCCGTGCCGATGCCGAGCATGGCCAGGGCCAGGTATGCGAGGTTTTGTTCACGCATGAACGGCAGCAGGAAGATGACGAGGAAGGACAGGAAGCCCGGCACTTCCCGAATGGATTGCAGGAATCCAATTTCCCTGCCGGTAAAAGCCGCACGCTCTACGACAAAGTTATTCAACAACGTAAACCAGCCGTACAAACTGACTGCCATGGCGCAGGCCATCAGTACCAGCATGCCTTCGGCTCCTTGCAGAAAGCGGGGTACAAATCGACTCAACAGGGTTCTCCGGAAAATTCCGTTGGCTAATGCAATCTTATCCTTCCTTTTGTTGACCGTGTTTCCATATAATGGCAAATCATATAGAAATGTGATCAATCATACCAGCCGGATCAACCCGTAATCTCCTCAGCCTGTCCATCCTCAGGAGGCCAGGTGAGTCCGGGGGCGGGCGGCGAAATCCAGGGAATCAATGACAATATGAAAGCAATTTTGCTGAAAGGTTTCGGTGGTCCGGAAATGATGGAGTTCGGTGATGCCGATATGCCAACACCGGAGGATAGCCGGATTTTAATCAAGGTCGTGGCCACATCGGTCAATCGACCGGACGTCATTCAACGCCAGGGTAATTACGCGCCCCCGGAAGGGGACTCGGAAATCCTCGGCCTCGAAGTTGCCGGAACCGTGGCGGCAACGGGTAAGGATGTATCCCGATGGAAGGTTGGAGATCGGGTAATGGCGTTGATCGGCGGCGGCGGGTATGCGGAGTTCGCCACGGTCCATGCCGACCATGCTATGGCGATACCTGAAAATATGGACTTCGTCCAGGCTGCCTGTATTTGTGAAACCTATTTGACCGCTTACCTCAATATATTCATGATCGGGGGCCTCGGCAATAATCAGTCGGTGTTGCTGCATGGAGGGGGTGGAGGAGTGAATACCGCTGCAATTCAACTCTGCCGGGCATTGACACCTGATACTGATATTATTGTGACTGCATCTACCGGCAAGGTTGAAAGAGTGAAAGAGCTCGGCGCCCACTTTGTTATCGACTATAAAACCGAATCATTTGCCGACAAGGTAAGGGAGCGAACTGAAAAACGGGGGGTCAATGTAATTCTGGATCATATTGGAGGGCCCTATCTGGCGGCCAATATGAAATCCCTGGGCGTCGGTGGAACGCTGATGCTGATCGGCGTTCTTGGCGGCATACAAGCCGAACTTAATCTGGCGCTGATGATGGTGAAGCGACAGAGAATCATCGGCTCTGTGCTGCGTTCCCGGCCAATAGCTGAAAAAGCCGCGATCATTGCTCAATTTGCAAACACGGTCCTGCCGATGATGGCCGAAGAGAAAATCACGCCACTTGTGTCTGATATTTATCCATTGCAGAGGGCCGCCGAGGCGCATCGGGCCATGGAATCGAGCAGTCATTTTGGAAAAATTGTTCTTTTGGTTTAGTATTGACGGATGAAACCGAACCCGATTAGATGTCACGCTTACCTGTACCGGGAATTTAATTGAACCTTTACGAATATCAGGGCAAACGCCTCCTGGAAGGAGCTGGAATCCTGATTCCTCCCGGGGAAATTGCAGCTACTCCGGAACAGGCCGAAGAGGTCGCGACACGCCTCGGCGGCGAACGCTGGATGATCAAGGCACAGGTTCTCTCCAGCGGCCGCGCTCGTGGTTCTTTTGTCGATGCGGATCGGTTTCGGGGTTTGAATCCCGCCGGTGGCGTACATCAGGTAAACAATCATCTGGATGTTCATCCGTATGCCAATGCAATGCTTGGAAATATATTGAAGGCAGCGCAAACCGACCCAGCCGGCGCAGTCGTTGAGCGGGTTTATCTGGAAAAGGTGCTGGAATTCGAGCGTGAACTTTCGATGGCGATGCTGGTGGACGCGAAATTGGGGAAAGTGGTTTTGCTGTATTCGAACCATGGCGGGTCCGATATTGAATCGGTTGCGGCACAGGAACCGGAGTCGATATACAAGCTGGTCATCGAAGATGATACCGGCGCCACACAGGCGCAACTTGAAACGCTCACCGGCAACCTCAACCTGGTCGGTAAACTGGCTGACCAGGCAAAACAGATTGTGCATAAAATCCACGCTCTGTTTATTGGCCGGGATGCGAGTTTGATCGAAATCAATCCTTTAGCCGTCGCCGGCGGGGATCTGGTCGCACTCGATTCGAAGATTGCGCTGGATGACAATGCGATGTTCCGACAACAACAAAACCGATATCTGGCGCAGGACGCCTGGCGGCCGGATGATCGGTTGCAGGCCAGCAAGCATGGTTTCAACTATTTCAGGATGGATGGCAATATCGGTTGTCTGGCAGTCGGTGCGGGGTTGTCGATGGCGACGATTGACGCTATCAGATATCTGGACGGCGAGTCGGCGAATTTTCTGGATTTGCCGCCGGATTCAAAGATTGCGCGCAGCCGCAGCGCCATTGAGCAGGTTTTGAATACCCCGTCTGTGGACTGTCTGCTGATCAATGTGTTTGGCGGCGGGATCATGCGGTGTGATACGATCGCCGACGCGCTTTTACTGATTAATCGGTCAACACCCATCGAAATCCCTGTGATTGTCCGGTTTTCGGGCACTAATGCGGATTTGGCCAAACGCCGGTTAAAGGAATCCATACCGCAGATTTTTATTGCCGAAAGCATGGCCCAGGCCGCGCAAAAAGCGGTTGAAATCGCTGCGACCGCGGGTTCGGCCAGCAAACGGTCGCCGCAAACCGAGGGCCATTCTCTGGTCGGGCGACTTAAAGCGCTGCTGACTGGCAGGGAATACGGATAGCCTGTGTCCATTCTGGTCGATTCTTCCACTCGTGTCATCTGTCAGGGAATAACCGGCAGTCAGGCCACCTTCTATGTTGAGCGCGCGATTTCATCCGGCACAAAAATGGTAGGAGGGGTCAGGCCGGGCAAGGGGGGAGGTCGTCACCTGGGGTTGCCGGTTTTCGACAGCGTAAAGCAGGCGAAAGTCGACAGCGGCGCCGATACAACCGTCATTTTCGTGCCGAAGGAATCCGCCGCCGCCGCCATGATTGAGGCAATTGAAGCCGAAATGACACTGATTGTCTGTATCACTGAACATATTCCGGTACTGGATATGGTCAATGTGGTGCGGATATTGAAGCAGGGCAATTCCACGTTGATTGGTCCGAACAGCCCCGGCATCATCACCCCGAAAGATTGTCGAATCGGCATCATGCCGGCAGAGATTTTCAAGCCGGGAAGTGTCGGTGTGGTTTCCCGTTCAAGTACACTGACCTACGAAGCGGTATCGCAAACGACTGCGGTGGGTCTGGGTCAGTCAACCTGTATCGGTATTGGCGGCGACCCGGTTCATGGAATTAATTTTGTTGATTGTCTGAAGTTGTTCAACGATGATCCGCAAACCGATGGGGTCGTTCTGATTGGTGAGATCGGAGGAACCGAGGAAGAGCAGGCTGCACAGTATCTGTCGGAACAGTCCTGTCCAAAGCCGGTGGTTGCGTATATCGCCGGGCAACATGCCCCCAGTGAACGTCGTATGGGACATGCCAGCGCCATCATTGAACATAATGCGGGTTCGGCCGCAGGGAAAATGACGTTGCTCGCAGAAGCCGGGGTGACCGTCGTTGAATCTCCGGTCCATATCGGCGCCACCATTTTCGACATACTGAAATCGGAAAACACACATTAAAATCCACAAACCCGGTTCCTGCTTCCGGTCGGAGGCGCGGAAAAGACGGGTGGGAGCGTGGATATGACGACCTGTGTGACATGGTTTGGATTTGTTGATCCCGATAGAGTAGTATTGGCGGGTCACTCAAAAGTGATGGTGGTGATGCCGCCTGACCGTCCCGGTATGGAATTTTGTACCTGAAGTGCTTTACAATGGGAATCAGGTTGGTTATTCTTGGAATTGGTATGTGGTATACCAGATACCAAATGAAAATTACTTCCCGACAGCTGTTTGCAGATCCTTATGTTTGCGGCCGGGTTCGGGACAACATTTTTTGGAGATTATTAATGATTAAACTAGCAAAAGCCGTAACTTTGTCAGCCCTTCTTGTAGTGGTTGGCGCGGGAACCGGCTATTCTCAGTCAGCATCAGCTTGGGAACCGAAAAAACCCGTTGAGTTGATTATCATGGCTGGCGCAGGTGGGGGTGCAGATCAGATTGCACGATTGTTACAGGGGTTGATTGAATCAAAAGATCTTTCACCTCGCCCTTTTATTCCAATAAACAAGCCTGGCGGTTCCGGTGGTGAAGCATTGCGCTATCTGCAGGATAAGGCAGGCGACGATCATACTGTACTGGTTACGCTCAACAGTTTTTATACGACACCGATCATCCAGCCGGACCTTGGCGTTGATGTCAGTAACTTTACCCCGGTCGGGCGTATGGCTGTGGATAACTTCCTGTTGTGGGTTCATTCCGACATGGCCGATATAACCGATCTGGACAGCTACATTGCGGCAGTAAAAGCGACAGACGGCACCTGGAAAGTCGGAGGAACAGGTACGGGTCAGGAAGATTCCATTCTGACAGCGATGATGGAACAGACATTTGGTTATGACGTGACTTATATTCCCTTCCCGGGTGGTGGAACGGTCGCTAAAAACCTGGTAGGCAAGCACATTGACTCAACCGTCAACAATCCTGCCGAGCAAAGTGAATTCTATCGTGCGGGTAATACCAAACCTCTGGTTCAATTCACGGCGGAACGACTTCCGGCATACCCTGATATTCCCACCGCGAAAGAGTTGGGCGTGGACATGCAATACTACATGCAGCGTTCGATCAATGGCCCTCCGGGAATGTCAGCCGAAGCGCAGTCTTTCTATATCGATCTGTTCAAGCAACTGTTCGATTCTGCTGAATGGCAGCAATTTTGCACGGATGATGGTCTGGCCTGCGATACCTGGTTGTCGGGCAGTGATCTTGGCGCCTACCATAAAGATCAGATTGCACTCCACAAAAATCTGATCCAAGCAGTCGGCGCATCTGCAATTACCGGCGAATAATTCGTTGTCACCCAATGTGTCGTCCGTTCAGGGGCTGACACATTCAGGACGCTGTTCAGGGTTGTCTGGCGAGGCGCTGTTTGCCTCGTCAGGTATCCCGTCAGGTGTCCCGGTCAATTTGTGACAGATTTTGCATTCACCGCGCTGTCCCGGAATTCCTGCAGCCCAGGGCCGGCCAGAGAAGGAGGTTGAATCATGACAGTACGAGCCGCTGAGTTGTTGATGGCGCTCATTTGTGCGCTGTGCTCAATCGCTCTGATGTTGAAAAGCGCTGAACTGAATATTGGCTGGATCGAGGATCGTGGTCCTGGCTCCGGGGCCTGGCCTTTCTGGTTGTCTGCCGGGATGCTGCTGGCCTCCCTGGCTACGGTCTATCGCTGGTTTCGTCGGATCACTCCGGAATCGCGCTCGCTGGAGCCTTATATCAGCCGGGATGCATTGCTGGTTGTCGGGATTTCCGCCGGCGCGATTCTGTTTTTGCTGGTGGGGACTCATCTGGTCGGGATTTACGCGTCATTGTTGTTCTTCCTGTTGTTTTATCTGCGTTTCGTGGGTCGTCATACCTGGCTGCTGACTGTTGTGTTGACGATTGCAGTTCCGGTGTTCATATTCTGCCTGTTTGAATGGGCGCTGAAAATACCTTTGCCCAAGGCGGGGACTGAGACATGGTTTTACCCGATCTACGATCTGATGTATTCCTGATGGGGTTATGGAAATAAATACAATTCGACACCGGATGGACTAAATTAATGCTTGATTCAGTATTACCGCTATTGATGACCGGGTTGCTCGATGCGCTGCAACCCACCAATTTCCTGATGATTCTGATCGGTTGCACGATCGGGTTGCTGGTAGGAGCCATGCCCGGCCTGGGGTCGGTAAACGGGGTTGCCATATTGCTGCCCGTCACTTTTCTGGTGCCCCCGACTGCGGCGATCATATTTCTCGCCGCGATTTATTATGGCGCTATGTATGGCGGCGCCATCAGTTCCATAACATTGGGTATACCTGGCGCTTCGACTGCGGTAGCCACCGTTTTCGATGGTCGTCCACTGGCGCAATCCGGCCACTCGGACAAGGCTCTGACCGCTGCGGCGATTGCCTCATTTATTGGAGGCACCATATCAGTTGTACTGTTCACATTGTTCGCGCCGCCGCTTGCTGTTTTTGCACTTAAATTCGGGCCAACAGAAGAATTCGCATTGATGGTGCTGGCTTTCGCAACCTTCATCGGACTTGGTGGAGATGATATACCAAAGACCATTTTTTCTATTCTGATTGGACTGGTTCTCGCATCGGTGGGTCTGGACATTATCTCTGGTCAGCCACGACTGATTTTTGGCAATATTTCCGGATTCCTTCATGGGGTCAACTTTCTGGTTCTGGCGATAGGAATTTATGGTATTGGCGAGATGTTGTGGACGCTCGAGTCCACCCGCGGCAAGGTCGTTGTGCACAATGTAAAAATGTCGATAAAATCCACGCTGGCGAATTTGCCGGATGTCAGGAAATATATCGGAACGACCTCATTGGGATCATTTCTGGGATTTTTCGTCGGTACGCTGCCTGCCGCCGGCGCCACCCCCGCTTCGTTAATGTCTTATGGTCTGGCGAAAACCTTTTCAAAGGATCCGGATTCCTTCGGCAAAGGCAATATTTCAGGGGTTGCCGCTCCAGAAGCCGCAAACAATGCCGCGTCAACGGGTTCCATGCTGCCGATGATTACACTGGGCATTCCGGGTTCTCCGACAACTGCCATTCTGCTCGGCGGGATGATTATCTGGGGCCTGCGTCCGGGGCCGTTGCTGTTTTCTGAAAACCCTGATTTCGTCTGGGGTCTGATCGGATCGTTATATATCGCCAACACGGTTACGTTATTGATTAACCTGGCATTTATCCCGATATTTGTCCGTGTTCTGACCGTGCCATTCACCATACTGGCGCCGATTATTTACATTCTTTGTGTGGTTGGCGGCTATGCGCCAACCCAGACCATGCATGACGTATGGCTGATGTTCCTGTTCGGTATCGTCGGATATTTGTTGAGAAAACTGGATTACCCGGTGGCGCCGGCGGTGTTGGCCATCGTCCTCGGACCACTCGCGGAGCGGTCTCTCAGACAGACTCTGATCGGTTCTCACGGCGATCCGTCCGTCTTTTTCGAGCGTCCTATTTCCGCAGTTTGTATTGCCATAGCCGTCGCGTTGATCCTCTATCCGATTATCCGTAATCGAATGCGCGGCAAGAACCAGGCTGCCGGAACCAGTTAATCAAATGTCGAGAGTAATACGAATGTCACCCAGGGATGATTTCTCTGGTATACAAAATACACAAGGCACACAGGAAAACCGGAAGCGCGAAAATGGCTAATTCAAAAGTAAACCTGAAACCATTGGAGACCAATCCAATGCTCAAGGAAAAGGTTTATGCGGCGTTAAAAGAAGCCATCTCCGGGATGGACATTTACAGCGGCGCCGAGGCGCCTGTCCTGGACGAAAGAAAACTGGCCAGTGACCTGGAAGTCAGTCGAACCCCGGTGCGAGAGGCGATCACACGTCTGGAGCAAGAGGGACTGGTAGAGACGATTCCAAGGCTGGGAATTTTTGTCATCCGGAAAACAAAGAAACAGATACTGGATATCATTCAGGTGTGGGCGGCGCTCGAAGGTGTCGCGGCTGTAATGGCGATAGAAAAAGCGACCGATGCGGAACTGGCGTCAATGCGCAAACTGTTCGCTACCTTCGATGATGCAAACATGGCACGCGCCCATATTGATGAATACTCCGAAACCAATATCACTTTTCATCAACGCCTGATCCAGTTAAGCAAGTGTGACCTGTTGATCGACATTACCGGAGGTTTGTTCATCCACATGCGCGCAATTCGAAGAAAAACCATTGGTGAGCGAAATCGAACCAGTGAATCAATTGTCGACCACATCAGGATTATCGAAGCTCTTGAAGCCCGTGACGCGCGAAAGGCGAAACGCCTGGTTGAAGACCATGCGATGTATCTCGCTGACCATGTCGATAAATTTGTCGATTACCTTGAATGAAAAGGCTGAACGATTCCAGAGGAATCGAATATCCACAAAATCAAACGTGAGTAAATGATCATGAACAAAGAACTGGACCAAAAAGTACAATCCGATACCGCAACGGATACTCTTGCCAAAAAAAGCAGGGATCGGAACGTCATCTCCGGCGGTCATCTCGTCGCCAGGGCCTTGCGCAATGAAGGTGTGGATACCATTTTTACACTGTGCGGCGGTCACATTATCGATATCTACGACGGTTGTATAGATGAAGGTATCCGCATAGTCGACGTTCGCCATGAGCAGACCGCAGCCCACGCGGCGGATGGTTATGCCCGCCAGACCGGGAAACTCGGTTGTGTCGTGACGACCGCCGGACCCGGCTGCACCAATGCGGTTACCGGTATCGCGACCGCGTTTCGTTCTGAAAGCCCGGTGCTCCATATCGGAGGCCAGAGTTCACTGACCCAGCATAAAATGGGATCGTTGCAGGATTTGCCTCATGTCGACATGATGACGCCAATTACCAAATTTGCTTCAGGCGTGTTTTCCACCGAAAGGGTGGCCGACATGGTTTCGATGGCTGCCCGGGAATGTTTTAATGGCGCCTATGGTCCGTCCTATCTCGAAATCCCGAGGGATATCCTGGACCGCGAAATTCCATCGGAGAGCGCCGTAATACCTGAGCCCGGCAGTTATCGCGCATCGGTACGCTCAATCGGCGACCCTGCGGATATCGAGAAGCTGGCCGATATTCTGGTCAAGGCGGAAAAGCCAGCCATCCTCTTCGGCCAACAGGTCTGGAGCAGCGGCGGGCATCAGGATGCAATCAATTTCGTTCGTTCGCTGGATATTCCTGCCTACATGAATGGCGCCAGCCGGGGGATGTTGCCAAATGACGACCCTCATCATTTCGACCGTACCCGCCGGGACGCGTTTTCAAACGCTGACGTGATTCTGATTGCAGGCACTCCTTTTGATTTCAGAATGGGATACGGCAAGCGGATTTCAGACAAGGCGACCTTGATTCAAATCGATCAAAGCTATGCGACAGTGGGAAAAAACCGGGATATCAGCCTGGGGCTGGCGGGTGATCCGGGGGCGATACTGGCGGCAACGGAACAGGCGGCATCGGCCCGGATGGACAAGGGGGCGCGTCAGGCAAGGCAAAAATGGATGGCTGAATTGCGCGCAATTGAAGCGACCAAACTGGCAAAACTGATGCCGATGTTTACGACCGATCAAAATCCGATTCATCCTTATCGGCTGGCCTGGGAAATCAATGAATTTCTGGGTGAAGATACGATTTATGTCGGCGATGGCGGCGATATCGTGACCATTTCAGCACAGGCCGTACGCCCGAGAAATCCGGGCCAATGGATGGACCCGGGAGCATTGGGTTCGCTTGGTGTCGGCACCGGCTTTTCGATGGCGGCCAAGCTGGCAAATCCGGATAAAGAGGTCATGTGCCTGTATGGAGATGGTTCGTTTGGCATGACATCCTTTGATATGGAAACAGCCCAGCGGTTCGGCGCTCCTTATCTCGCTGTTGTCGGTAACAATTCGGCGATGAATCAGATCAGATACGGGCAAATAACGAAATATGGCGCGGAACGGGGCAATGTCGGCAACAAGCTGGGCGACATTCCATTTGGCAAGTTCGGGGAAATGATCGGCGGCTATGGTGAAGAAGTTCATGAAGCCCGTGAAATTCAGCCGGCGCTGCAACGGGCGCGTGAAGCCATCGCAAAAACCGGCAACTGTGCGGTGGTTAATGTCTGGGTTGATCCCGATGAATATGCGCCAGGCACCAAAGCCCAGACAATGTACAAATAGGCATAAGATCAATCATTAATTTTAGATGAAATAATATGAAAGCTCTCGAAGGAATCAGGATTCTTGACTTTACCCATGTTCAGTCGGGTCCGACCTGCACCCAGTTGCTGGCGTGGCTCGGCGCCGATGTGATCAAGGTGGAACGCCCCGGAGTCGGTGATGCGACACGCAAACAACTGGTTGATGTTGAAGGCGCCGATTCACTGTATTTCACGATGTTGAATCATAACAAGCGTTCACTCACCCTGAACTCCAAAAATGAAACAGGCAAAAAGGTGCTTGAGCGGCTGATCAGGGAATGCGATATGATGGTAGAGAATTTCGCCCCCGGCGCGCTCGACCGGATGGGCTTCTCATGGGAAAGAATCCAGGAATTGAATCCCCGGATGATCATGGGGTCGGTCAAGGGTTTCGGCCCGGGACCCTATGAGGATTGCAAAGTCTATGAAAACGTGGCGCAGTGTGCGGGCGGCTCCGCTTCGACGACCGGTTTTCCCGATGGTCCTCCATTGGTGACAGGCGCGCAAATCGGTGATTCAGGTACCGGGCTGCATCTGGCTCTGGGACTGGTGTCCGCGCTTTACCAGCGTGAAAAGACAGGGCGCGGTCAAAAGGTACTGGCGCCGATGCAGGACGGCGTGCTGAACCTTTGCCGGGTAAAACTGCGCGATCAACAACGTCTGCAACACGGCCCCCTTACCGAATATTCACAACACGGCGAAGGCATCGAATTTGGCGTCGCTACGCCGCGCGCTGGCAATGATTCAGGCGGCGGCCAGCCTGGGCGAATATTGAAATGCAAGGGCTGGGAGAACGACCCCAATGCCTATACCTACTTCATTACCCAGGCGGCGGCATGGGCAAACGTATGCGATGTGATCGGCAAGGAGGAATGGAAAACGGATCCCGACTATGCTGCCCCGAAAGCTCGTTTGTTCCGGTTGAACGAAATATTTGAAACGATTGAACAATGGACGATGACCAAAACCAAGTTCGAGGTCATGGAAATCTGTAATCCCCTGAATATACCGGTCGGCCCGATACTTTCGATGAAAGAGTTGTCGGAAGAACCTTCCTTGAGGGAAACCGGAAGTATTGTCGAAGTGGATCATCCGGAGCGGGGAAAGTATCTTACGGTAGGTTGTCCGATCAAAATGTCGGACTCCCCGGTCGAGGTCGAACGTTCCCCGTTACTCGGTGAGCACACCGATGAAATCCTGATGGACGTACTCGGGTATTGTGCAGAAGAAATGGCAGCCATCAAACAATCAGGTGCGGTGTAGCGCTGGCGGCACGGTAGAAACAGGAGTTAAGAAATGAGAATCGTAGTGCATGGTCAGCAGGTATTCGGTGAGGCCGTATTGAAAAGGCTGCTTGAGCGCGATGAGAATGTCGTTGCGGTGTGTACAGCCCCCGACAAGGAGGGTCGTCCGGTTGATCCTCTCAAGGCACTGGCGCTGGAACATGATATTCCGGTACACCAGCCCGCTTCCTGGAAAACAGATGAATCACTGGCCCTGATGAAATCATTTGGAGCCGATGTCTGCATGATGGCTTATGTCCTGCTGTTTGTACCTGAGGCGGTTTTGAATGCCCCGAAATTTGGAACTTTTCAATACCATCCGTCACTGCTGCCCATGCATCGCGGTCCATCTTCGATCAACTGGCCGATTGCAACCGGCGCCACCCGCACAGGATTGAGTATTTTCTGGCCGGATGATGGTCTTGATGAAGGTCCGATCCTGCTGCAAAAGGAATGTGGGATAGATCCTGATGAAACACTGGGCGATGTCTATTTCAGGAAACTGTTTCCGATGGGGGTGGATGCGATGATTGAGGCGCTGGATCTGGTAAAGGCCGGAACCGCGCCGAAAATCGTCCAGGATTTGTCGAAAGGGACGTATGAATCCTGGTTCGGCAAGGAACAGTCCAGGGTCCACTGGCGGGAGCCGACTCAACAATGCTACAACATCATCCGCGCCTCCAATCCACAGCCCGGCGCATGGACCACACACAATGGCAATACGCTGAAGATTTATGATGCCGGGGTCTCGACTGAAACAGGGCGACCAGGCACGGTACTTGCAATATCCGGCGAGGGAATCCTGGTCGCCGCCGGTGACGGTTCCATATTACTCAAGCGGGTACGGGCAGACGCAGGCAAGGTCGCTGCATCGGAGTATGCCGCATCAAGCGCACTGGCCGCAGGCGAACAATTCGGCTAGAATCGCCGCGATTTTATTCAGGTAATCATATTAAAATGAAAGTATGTGTTGTTGGCGCCGGCGCTATCGGCGGTTTTTTGGGTGTCCGTCTGGCCAATGCCGGACAACAGGTGTCGCTGATCGCTCGTGGCCCTCACCTGCAGGCAATCAGGGCCAACGGCCTGAAATTGATACAGGGAGATGAGACGCTGGTTGCCAAAGACCTGACCGCAACCGATGACATCGCCGAACTGCCGGAGCAGGATATCGTCCTGATGGCGTTAAAGTCTCACCAGATTGCGGCGGTTGTAGACAAACTTCCCCATTTGTTCGGCGAAGAGACGGTAATGGTGACGTTGCAAAACGGCATTCCCTGGTGGTATTTTCAAAATTTGCCCGGACGGTACGCCGGACAGATCGTACAGACGGTGGACCCGGACGGGACACTGGCCAGTGCAATCGATCCGCAAACCCTTCTCGGCTGTGTTGCCTATCCGGCGGCGACCATTTCCGAACCCGGTGTAATAAAACATGTCGAAGGCATTCGTTTCCCGCTCGGTGAACTGGATGGCTCGGACTCGGAGCGCGCTAACCGGGTTTCAAACATGTTGACCGAGGCCGGTTTCAAATCCCCGGTTCTGACCGATATCCGTTCAGAGATCTGGCTGAAGTTATGGGGCAATCTTTCATTTAATCCCATCAGCGCGCTGACTCATGGCACACTCGAAGGGATTTGCCGATTCCCGCTGACCCGTGAGCTGGCGGCAACCATGATGCTGGAGGCACAGGAGATTGCCGAAAAACTAGGAGCCGGTTTCAGGGTAACACTGGAAAAGCGGATCGAAGGCGCTGAGAAAGTCGGCAAACACAAGACATCCATGCTACAGGACGTCGAAGCCGGCAAACCACTTGAGATTGATGGCATGCTCGGAGCCGTGATCGAACTGGCGGAAATCACCCGGACCCCGGTTCCCGCCCTAAAATCAATCTATGCCTGCGTCTGCCTGTTGAATAAAACCATTCAGGATGGCAACGCAATCGGTAAATAGTCGAAACGCCATCCGAAAATCATGCAAAGGTACAGCCCTTTCAACAGGCGGATCATCATGAGTAGAGAATTGTTTGGTTGACGATGTCCTGACCGTGGACAGTGCGCGTGTACAAGCAGTGGCCCGGCTGCTGCTGAAGGAGTTTGATCGGTTTTACAGTACCTTTTTGAGTGTGCCTGATCGATCAAAACAGGCTTTCGTGCAAAGAAATCATTCCGAGTCACTGAAATTAAGCATGCAGCGATTACAGTTGTATCGCGATAGCATGAATAAGCTGGCTGCCGACTTCAAGGTCAATCTGCCGGACATATCGAGCTGTGATACAAACTGGGATCTGGTCGAGTCAGCCTATCGTGATCTGATAAAGGATCGCTACACTGAAGATCTGGCGCTGGCTTATTGCCATTCGGTCCGTAGAAAAATTTATCTCGGTGAGTGGCGGGCGGAGGATTATTCCGGTCATCAGCGCAATCGACCCCTCGACGATGTACGCGGAAAATACATCATCAGATATCCGGTTGACCGGATTCCGGGCATTGACACAATCAGGAAAATACTGAATCTCGAAGCGTTTCCGATACAGTATGAAGACCTGGACCGCGATGCCACCCTGATTCTGGATCGAATGGCCCGGAATTATCGCCTGCTTGAGCCGGGCGCCCGCTCGGTCCGCAGTATCGAGATGTTCAACGCCGGGTTCTACAGAAACCGCGGCGCCTATCTGGTCGGAAGAGTGGAATTTGGTGATGGCAAGTATGCCCCTTTCATTATCGCCCTGCTTAATGATGATGCAGGTATTTATGTCGATGCGCTGATTACCAGTTCAACTTATGCACATAATATGTTCAGTTCGACGCTGGCGAACTTTCATGTGACCAATACCTATTACCATGAGTTGTGCCTGTTTTTACAGAGCATCATGCCAATGCGTCCGTTGGGAATGCAGTACACGACTATCGGCTACAATCATCTTGGCAAGGTGGTGGTTATGAAGGAACTGGAACATGAATTCAGAACTACCGGCCAGAAACTGGATCATGCAGTGGGCGCCGAGGGTACCGTGGCGATTGCATTCACCGCGCCCGATTCGACTTATATCCTGAAGGTGATTCGTGATGCCCCGACAAAAGATTACAAATGGGGTGATTTCGAGGGTGTTGAATCGGTTCTGAAAAAGTATTCCCGGGTTCATGACATCAATCGTACCGACAGTATGATGGATGCCATCATCTACTATAACCTCCGCATTGACAAACTCTGGTTTGAGTCGTCGATGCTGTCCAAACTGCTGGAATTTGCCGGCAACAGTGTGACCGCGCAAGAAGATGCAGTGGTTTTCAAATATCTGATTGTGCAAATGAAGCTGACACCGCTGCCGGTGTTTCTGAAAAGCGCCACCCGAAGACAGGCTGAAACCGTGGTCAGAAACCTCGGCTATTGCATCAAGAACAACGCTGCGGCCAATATTTTCAACAAAGACCTTGATGCCAGAAATTATGGCGTTTCGCGCTATTCAAAAGTGTACCTGTTTGATTATGATGCGCTGGAAATCCTGGTTGATGTCAAGATTCGCACCAACCTGGGTCGCGAGGACGGAGAGGAAGATATTCCGGACTGGTATTTCGAGGACGGTTTTATCTTCCTTCCGGAAGAAATTCTGGTCGGCCTGTGTCTGCCATACCGGGACTTGAGGAGGGTTTTTGCAGAACAGCATCCTCAACTTTTTACCGTCGAATACTGGCAGGGAATCCAGCAGGAGTTAAGGGAAGGGACAGTGCCCGGTGTCAGTGTTTATCCCGACAGCGAAAAACTGCATACGGATTCACGCCACCGAATACCCGTTCAGGCTGCTGATCCGACAACATGATCCGCGGAAACACGAAACTATGGAGTCGAATGGCAATCCGACATGACAGCGCAGCAGCCTTTCTACTGTACATATACACAAAAAAATGTTGAAGTAAGACCCGGTCGGCGATCTTCGCCATGTTAATTCTCGCCTGCAGGAGACCCTGAGGTGAACCTGATCGGCAGTGATTACACAAAGTTCGCGGGACTGTTCTTCGTCCAGACATTGTCACGAGGCATTCTGCTTTCGGTGATTCCCCTACAGGCGCTGGTCATTATGGAGAATGCCCAGCGTACCAGTACCCTGTTTTTCATAGTCAGCATTGCGGGCATCCTGACCGCATTGGGGTTACCGAAGATCATTTCGAAAATCGGGACTTATCAATCTTTCCTGTGTGGCAGCGCGGCGATGTTCGTATCGTCGGTATTACTGTCGTTTGAAGAACCGGTTCTGTTTGTCGCCGGGCTGCTCTTCCATGTGGCCTCGGTTGTCTGGATAGAAATCACGTTCACATTATATGTGCTGGCGCGGATTCCCCGTCGTGAACTGACCCGGTTTGAGCCATTGCGGATGTTTGCCAGCATTCTCGCATTGACCATCGGGCCGGTTCTCGGGGTTTTCATGGAGCAGCGCCTGGCGCATAGCGCTCCTTTTATTTTCAGCGCCGTGTTTGCGGTTCTCGGGGTTATCTATTTCCGGATGCTGGGTCTGCACCTGGTTGAAATCAGGAAATCGGGCTCCCGGGATGTCAGCCCGCTTCAGTTCCTGAAGCGGTTCATCGATCAGCCCCGATTAAGACTGGCTTACGGTCTGACCATGGCGCGTTCCTGCTGGTGGACCATGTTTGTCATTTATGTGCCGATCTATGCGGTTGAAGCGGGTCTTGGAGAACTGGCGGGCGCCGCTATCGTATCGATCGGCACAGCCTGGACTCTGACTGTTCCTTTCTGGGGATGGGTGGGGCGGAGATATGGTGTCAGGAAGCTGTTGGTCGCAGGTTTCGTCACCACCAGTATGCTGACCCTTCTGGTATATGGTTTCACTTCGACTCCTGCGGTTGCTTCGGTGTTACTGGTGATCAGCGCCTTCGGCGCGACCATGCTTGACGGCATGGGCAATATCCTGTTTTTTCGTGCGGTGCACGGAAGGGAACAATCCGAAATGGCAGCCGTCTTTTTGACTTACCGGGATTTATCTCAACTGGCAACGCCCGGAATCTATGCTGTTTTGCTGAAAGTGTTTGCGCTGCCTGTCGTGTTTTTGGGCGCCTCTGTATGGATGCTTGTTGCGGCCTGGTATTGTCGATATATTCCAGGGCGTATGCGCTGAACAAACGCAGCTTGAGGGGGTTGGTAAATATGAGGATTGCCGACCTTTTCTGTTTTTTTATATCATCCCGGCTTATAATCCCAATCCATCAATGAAGGCGCTCAAACTCGGACAATGACATACAAAACACGATTCTCAATCTTTTTACCGGTCCTGCTATTATCTTTTTTCAGTACTTCCGCGCATGCGTATCTTGACCCGGGTTCCGTGAGTCTTGTGCTCCAATCTATCGTCGCGGCAATTGCTGGCGCTGCGCTTTTCTGGAGACACTGGTATTATAGATTACTTGGAATTTTCGGTATAAAGAAAAAAGACAAGAGTGAGAAGAACGCACAGACTGGAAGGATGATCAGATAAAAGCTGAAGATGAGTAGAGATTACGGATCGTTTCGTGATCCCGATGGACATGTATTTTTTGCTTCAGATCGAATCTTTTCAGAGGAATTTCAAGTGGCGCCGCCTCACGTGTCCGCAGGTTTATACACTCCGATTTTTATAAAAAACGTGCAGGATCGCAAATTGTAGAAACAACAGAAATCCCCTCTCAAGAGGCGGTTTCTGCTGGAATTTCCATTGACGATGTCAATTCCTTCGGGAAATGTGGGTGGAACATTCGCGGATTCCACTCATTACGTATCCCTATGAATGGTCATTCGAATCTCTGAAGGAAGCGGGTCGCTTAACATTGAGCCTGCTCATTGATGGCTTGAAGTGCGGCTATACACTAAAGGATGCGTCAGCGTTCAATGTGCAATTCATAAATACCAAACCGATTTTCATTGATGTCCTTTCCTTTACTGAATACAAGGAAGGAGAGCCGTTTATCGGGTATAAACAATTCTGCGAACATTTTCTGGCTCCGTTGTGCCTTTCGGCCTATGCGGGCATTGATTACAACACCTGGTTCAGGGGTCGGCTTGAAGGCCTGGATTTAGTTGAAGTATCCAAAGCGCTGCCTGCCACTACCCGTTTTCGAATGCAGGTACTGATGCATCTTCACTTGCAGGCATGGGCCATGCAGAAAGTACGGGCAACGACATCCGTTGTCAAACGCAAGCGCCATCGTCCGGTTCCACGGCGGAACCTGATTGCGCTCTTTGATAGCTTGAGGCGATTCATTACAAAACTGCAACGCAAGCGACAGTCCTACTGGCAGCAGTATTCGGGTTGCAACAGTTACAGTGACTCTTCCCAGGCAGACAAAACACGTATTGCACGCGAGTTCATCATGGAAAACGATATCCGGGAGGTTCTGGACCTGGGCTGCAATACCGGTGAATACTCCAGGGTGGCAGTAGACGCCGGTGCACAGCGGGTAATCGGTACGGACGTTGATTGCGGCGCCATAGACATCGCCTTTAAGGATGCACGAGAGAACTCTTTGCCGATCCAGATTCTGTACTTCGATATTACTAACCCGTCACCCGATATGGGTTGGATGCACAGAGAAAGATTGACGCTGGAACAGCGGCTCAGGTCACCAGGCGGACTTTTCTGCTTTGCGCTGATTCATCATATCGTGATTGGCAGAAACATACCGATTGAATTTTTCTTACGCTGGGTTTGTGGGCTCGCGCCAAAGGGGTTAATCGAATTTGTTCCGAAATCAGACCCGATGGTTAAAGGGTTGCTGCGTGACCGGGAAGATATTTTTGTTGATTACGAGCAAGCGAATCTGGAGCGAATTTTGCAGGATATCAACAAACATGTAGCTATCCATGCAATGCAATCCAGTTCAAGGGTCATCTATGCCTATGAGCGGTGAGAGCCTCTGGCGAAACAGCAAGTCAGTAATGGCGCGATTGTTCGGAGCGCGCCTGGACAACAATCGAAATCTCGTATTGTCCTGGTTGCTTCTGCAAGTCTATCTGGTTTCCAACTTGTTATCGTTCGGGTTTTGGAAGGTAGGGAATTCGTTTTTCGTATATGAAATTTTGTTTTTCTCGGCCTGGTTTACAGGTTTGGCTGCTGTGCTTTTGTTATTTTTGTGGATTGAGAAACATAAGGGGTCTGACCCGGTTTAAATTCAGGGTTCTCGCGGTCGTTACCTTCCCGTTTTTCTGGTTATGGGGTGCGTCCCTTCAACTTGAACTGGATGAGCTGTATGTGTTTTTCATTATTGCATTCCCATTCGTAATTGCGGTGTATTACCGGGTCTGTCAGTCGAATATTGCCGGGGTCACAGTCAGTATGCTGGCCCTATCTACATGTTTCGTTTTTTGGCCACGCAGACCTCATGCTGTGGAAACAATCTTCGGCAACCCTGCATCCAAACATGGATGTTGCGGATATTGCGCTTGACCGCACGCCCAACATCCATGTCGTCATGTTCGATTCACTTATAAATTCAGAATTTTCCGAAGAGTTTCTGGGTGAAAGAAGTTCAGGGGCAGACTACCTGGAGAAGTTGGACGATTCGATTTATGCCGGCAAAACCGGTTTTGTAGAGAGCGTTCCAACCATACAATCATGGGACGCTTTGTTTGGATTTGGCGTCATAGGGTCTGAGAAATCCAGCAGATCACTCTATTTTTCGGGTGTTTTTCAAAGCCCGTTGTCCTCTCTTTTGCGAAAAAACGGTTACATGATTCAAACCGGGTATGCGAATGGCTATTTGGGACAAAAAGGACCACATGTTGATCACTATCATCTACAGCATATTTATACTTTAAGATTCCGCGATATCGCTATCTGCAGGGAGAAACTTCTAGGCTTGTGCAATGAACGATTTCAATTCATCTTTCGGAAGATTAATGAGTTGGGATATGAGAAAGCTAAAGGAGATGAAATATGGGAAGAACGGGTATTTGATATAATCGAAAAAGCGGAAACTCGCGCAAAAACCCCTGTATTTTCCGGTTTCTATATTCTTATTCCCGGTCATACGAAGTTGAGTTATGTGACCGGGAATGCAGCAGATTTTGAGGAATACAAGTCAACGCTCTCTATCGAATCAGAACGAGTACAGAATGCATTGGAGCGCCTGAATGAATTACGGTTGAAATTCCCTGAATCCATATTCATTGTTTCAGGTGATCATGGCGCCTGGCTGTCCAGGACGATGCCAAGGAACGAGAACAGAAGATTCTGGACGCTGGATCGATATGGTGTCGCGTTAAGCTTGCTGAACGAACACAATTTGTGTCCGGTGTCCCGGGATTGGCTGGAGCGTCAAAGATATTTAACACCGAGCCGACTTCTGGCCGCTTCATTCGCGTGTAATGGTGACAGCCAAAAACTTCTGGAAATCTTCAGTGACCGCGAAGATTTCATAACTTTCGGCGAGTCGCTTGCTACACTACAGTAGTATCACAAAACATCCGAGGACGTATGCGCTGATCCGTATCACCCGATTTTTTTCTGCAGTGCGAGTTTCTCTTTCAGTTCCTTGAGTCGCGCAGCCAGACTCTGTCCCAGGTATCCTTCAGTACCGGATTCCTTCAAGGCCAGTTCAATTGAAGTGATGGCTTTTTTGTAATTCCCCAATATTGCAAAATATTCCGCGTTTGCCTGGTGGGCCTCTGCAATATTACCGAGACCGCCATTGGCTTTGGACAATAATTGATACAACTTGTAGTCATCTCTATGTCTTCTGATCTGATAGCGCAAAACCTTTTTCGCAAGAGAGGGCTGGTTGTTGAACAGGTACGCTTCTGCCAGCCGATAACTGAGATAGCGCTGGTCGGGGTGGCGCTCAATCGTGTCGAGGTATCCCTCAATGCCTTCCTCTACCTGATTATCCAAAATACTGAGTTCGGCCCAGGCAGATTGAATCCAGGGGTGTTCCGGGTACCTGGAGAGTAACCCGGCCAGAAATTCCCGGGCTTTATCAAATTTGCGGTTTTGTGTATATGCAATCGCGATGCCGTATTTCGCTGCGTCTTTAATCTCAGCTGAACCTGATTCGATCTGATCCAGAAAATAAGGTATGGAGTCTTTTTGACGTTCTACATAAAGCGCCCGGATACGGGCCTTTGCCAGAAAATATTCAAAACTGCTGACATGTTTTTGTTCGGGATAGCTCTGTGCGCGAACTTCAGATTCAGCGATTCGGGCGAAAGACAGCGGGTGGGTGCGCAGAAACTCCGGTACGCCGGTACTGCTATGGCTGTTATGTTGTTCCAGTTTCCCAAAAAATGTGACCATCGAATTCGGGTCAAAACCGGATTCAGCCAACAGCCTGATACCAATCGAGTCAGCCTCTCTCTCAAAATCCCGGGTAAAAGCTAATTTGTCGGATGCAATCGCGGCGCCGGTCAGGGTGACTCCTGTTGCACCTGCCTGCCCGCCGATCAGTATCGAGCCGAGAATCGCTGCCAATGCTGGAAGTTTGTTCTGGTTGGCTCTGGCAATAAGCTTGGGTAAATGTCGTTGGGTCAGGTGAGCGATTTCGTGCGCCAGCACTGAGGCCAGCTCACTTTCGTCATCGGTCGATAAAACCAGCCCGGTATAGAAAGTAATGTAGCCACCTGGCACAGCAAATGCGTTCAGATCATTGTCCTTGACCAGGTTGAAGGTGAGTCTGGTCCCGAGAAGATCAGCGTGTTGTCCAATGCTGTCCCCCAGGGTTTGCAGATAATGTTGTAATTCATAATCAGCGAGAAACGAGGGGCTATTGATCAAACGACGCAGGAACGCCTGTCCGATCTGCTTCTCCTGACGGGGATTGAGATATTGTGTCGCGCTGTCGCCCAATTCAGGCAGTTCATCCGCCAGGGTTATCGGCCCTGTCAACGCAACTGAAATCGCCAGCAGGCCAGCCAGCAATGCACTGTTTGCAAACTTCAGCAGGGAAATAAAAAAATTCATTCGAACGTCAGAATGCCCGAATCGGTTCCCAATAACAACACATCGGCGCCACGCAGTGCGAACAGGCCGACGGTGACCACGCCTGGAATCTGATTTATTCGCCTTTCCATGTCCACCGGGTTTTCGATATCCAGATTTCTTATATCCAGTATGATATTGCCATTGTCAGTGATGAAGCCGGTGCGCAACACGGGCTGTCCACCAAAACTGACCATCTTGCGGGCGACCATGCTTTGCGCCATCGGTATTACTTCGATTGGCAATGGAAACGCACCCAGCCGGTCAACCAGCTTGTTTTGGTCTGCGATGCAAACAAACTTTTCCGATGCCTGGGCAACAATCTTTTCCCGGGTGAGCGCTCCGCCGCCACCCTTTATCAGATGTAGATGCCGGGTTGCCTCATCGGCCCCGTCCACATAGACCGGCAATGTGCCGACCTGACCCAGATCCAGTACTGGTATGCGGTGAGTGCGCAATCTGTCGGCGGTCGCTTCAGAGCTTGCTACAGCTCCATCGACTTTGTTCTTGATCAACGCCAGGGCATCGATAAAGAAGTTCACGGTGGAGCCTGTGCCGACACCGACGACATCTCCCATCTGAATGTATTCAAGTGCGGCGCTGGCGGACAGTTGTTTCTGACTATCTATCGACATGGTTGTATTTCTGTGCAGCGGGACGGGTAATTTCGTTCAGAAACAGCATTAAAACAGTGAAGCGCTGAGTTCACTCACAGCCTTTAGCATGTCCGGATCGTCACTGAGGGTTTCCGATATCGCACCGCGACAGGCATCTTTTGGGCTGATACCACTAACCATCAACTTTGCTGCATGTACCAGTAATCGAGTACTTGCCCCTTCTTCCAGGCCACTGCCTTTGAGGTTTCGGGTCATTCCTGCATACTTCACCAGACGAGTTGCCAATTGTCTGTCGAGGCCGGATTCCTGTACGATAATATCGGTTTCAAGTCTGGCCGCGGGATAATTGAATTCAATCGAAATAAAACGTTGTCGGGTGCTTTGTTTCAGATCTTTGAGTACGCTCTGGTAGCCAGGGTTATACGATATCGACAGACAAAATCGATCGGAGGCGACCAGAAGTTCGCCGGTTTTTTCTATCGGCAGAATTCTGCGATCATCCGCCAGCGGATGGATGACGACGGTAGTATCCTTGCGCGCTTCAACGATTTCATCGAGATAGCAGATTCCGCCACCGCGGACTGCCCGGGTCAGGGGGCCGTCTGACCATCGCGTCTCACCGCCTACGATCAGATATCGACCGACCAGGTCCGAAGCGGTCAGATCATCATGACATGAAACGGTAATCAAGGGACGTTTCAATTTCCATGCCATGTGTTCCATGAATCGGGTCTTGCCGCATCCTGTCGGGCCTTTCAGTAATACCGGGATACCATTTTTACAGGCAGCTTCAAACAACTCCACCTCGTTTCTCTGGGGGGAATAGAATGGCTCGTCCGGAATATGATATTCCGTAAGATCAGGATCAGGAGTCATATATTACAGGGATCTGGTTTGTTGATTGCGGGTCTTCCAGGAAGGGGCGCCCGGCTTGTTTTCGGCCATATTTGCAGGAGTGAAGGCAAGTGTATCAAATTCCCGTCTTTGAATGATGGAAATAAACATGTTCTATTGCTGTATTGGAAATATTTGTTGGAAAAGGCAAGCCAGATACTGGCCTAATATATAAGAAACTCGTATAGTCAAGGGTTGCAACAATACGCCCGGGATCAGGCTAAGCAACCACAGCATGAACGATATCATTGCCACAAATGAAACTATTCTGGTTGTCGGCGGCGGAATCAGTGGCATCACCACTGCCCTCGAAGCTGCTGAATGCGGAAAGGATGTCATCCTGGTCGAGAAAAATCCTGCCCTCGGTGGACGGGTCTCCCAGCTCTACAAATACTTCCCCAAGCTTTGCCGTCCGAGTTGCGGGCAGGAAATCAATTTCCGGAGGATCAAGGCAAACAAACGCTTACGGATTCTGACCATGGCGGAAGTGGAAACCCTGAACGGAAATTCTGGAAATTATACTGCGACTATCAGGCTTCGCCCTCGCTATGTGAAGGAAAACTGCACGGCTTGCGGCGCCTGTTCAAAAGCGGTGGATGCGCAAATTGACGATCCTCACAATTATGGACTAAGCAAAATCAAGGCAGCCTACCTGCCCCACAATACAGCTTATCCCCAACGCTATGTCCTTGATCCGTCTATCGTCGACAGTGAACAGGGCGAGAAGGCCAAAGCCGCCTGCCCGGTAGATGCGATTGATCTGGAAATGCAGGAACAGACGATTGACATCAAATGTGGCGCGGTCGTATTTGCAACCGGCTGGCGACCCTATGATGCCGCCCGTATAGAACCCTATGGCTATGGGCAGTATGAAGATGTAATTACCAGTGTCGAACTCGAAAGGATGATGGACCCTTATGGTCCGACTGGCGGAAAACTGATCAGACCTTCTAATGGGGAGCCTGCGAAGGACATCGCCTTTATTCAATGCGCCGGTTCGCGTGATCGAAACCACTTGTCACATTGTTCGAGAATCTGCTGCATGGCTTCATTGAAACAAAGCACCTATATCGGTGAACAGTTTGGCAGCGATGAAAGCGCCAGGGCGACGATTTACTATATCGATATTCGCACTATCGACCGGTTTGAAGATTTTGAGAAGAAAGTGCGTGCGGATGAAAAAGTACATTTTATCAAATCCAAGGTCGCCAGCATTGCCAGGGATCCAGGAACCGGCAAGCCTGTTCTGACAGGCGTGGACACCCATGGCTACAGTCGATACGAAAATACCCACGATCTGGTGGTGCTGGCAGTCGGGATGGAGCCGAATCTCGATATCGCTTCGGTGATCAACACCGAGCATGGTCTGAGCATGGATACCAGCGGATTTATCGAACTGGACCCTGCTAACGGAGGTGTTTTTGGCGCCGGTTGCGCAACCAACCCCCTGGATGTGAACAGATCTGTGCAAAGTGCAACCGCTGCTGCGCTTCGTGCTATCCAGGTTATCAATAAAGTAGCTGCATAACACAAATGTCGAACGGAATAAAAACAGCAGCGTATATCTGCAAGGGCTGTGGTCTTGGAGAGCGACTGGATACCGACCAACTGGTGAAAGTTGCCGGGTCAGAGTGCGGCGCCGACATTTCCAGATCACATGACTATTTATGCAGCAGCGATGGGCTGTCATTGATTCGCCGGGATATCGAAGAGCAGGATATTACCCACGTTGTATTGGGGGCTTGTTCCAGACGGGCAAAAACCGAAGCATTCAATATGGAAGATGTCGCCATTGCCAGGGCGAATCTGCGTGAGGGGGTGATCTGGAGTCAGCCGGATACACCGGAGGCCAGGGAGTTGACCCAGGATATGGCTGACGACTATGTGCGCATGGCATGTACCGAAGCCAAATACATGAAACAGCCCTTTTCCAATCCCACGCGCGGCGCCAACAAACGGATACTGGTTGTCGGCGGCGGCATCAGCGGCATCACCGTTGCACTTGAAGCGGCCAAAGCGGATTACGAGGTGTTACTGGTCGAGAAAAAGACCGTTCTGGGAGGGTGGGTGAAGGATTTCCATCGTGTATTGCCTTCCAGGGAGCCCCATGCACATCCACAGATCAACCCTGTTGAGGAATTGATCAGTCAGGTTGAAACCGCGATCAATATCACGGTCTTTGTGAATGCCACGGTCACCCGGACCAGCGGTTCACCCGGACAGTTCACTGTGGATATTTCCATGGAAAGCGGATCAACCAGCACTGAAAATGTTGGCGCCATCGTTCAGGCCAGCGGCTTCACCCGCTATGATGCCAATCAATTACCCGAATTCAGTTATGGTCAGACTGCCAATGTGGTAGATCAGACCGAACTTGAGGCCCTGGCCCGCACCGCTGATGGCAGAGCGATCACGCGGCCTTCTGATGGCAAGCCGGTCGAGAGTGTGGTATTTGTTCAGTGTGCCGGTCAACGCTCGGACAAGCAGGGGCATCTGCCCTACTGTTCCGGTTATTGTTGTAACGTCAGCATCAAGCAGGCGATGTATTTCAAGGATCAGAATCCCGATGTCGAGACCAATGTAATTTACAGCGACCTGCGTGTACCCGGAAATGGCGAAGACTTCTACCGGTCTGCACAACTGAAAGGGGTCATCTTTACCAACGGCGCTGTCCATTCAGTGAGCAAAGCTTCAGATCTATCCGATCCAGAACAGCTCAATGTGGTACTGCAGGATTTTATTCTTGATCAGGAGGTGACTGTCCAGGCAGATCTGGTGGTTCTGGCAACCGGACAGGTACCAAATTCCGGGATCGATATCAGTGCCCCTGCCGAAACCGCGACTGACACGGGCCAGGTCAAGGTGAATGTCGATTCAATCCTGAATCTCGATTATCGACAGGGACCGGACATGCCTCACCTGAAACATGGTTTCAGTGATTCGCATTTTATCTGCTTCCCTTATGAAACCCGTCGAACCGGTATCTATACCTGTGGCCCGGTTCGCCGACCAATGGACATCGTTCAGTCTGTTGAAGATGCCACTGGAGCGGCGATGAAAGCCATACAGGCAGTGGAAGGAGCTGCAGTGGGTCGTGCGGCTCATCCGAGATCGGGAGATTTATCTTACCCTTCGTTTCGTCGTGAAGGCTGTACACAATGCAAACGCTGTACCGTCGAATGCCCGTTTGGCGCTATTGATGAAGACCAGGCCGGCTACCCCGTATTCAATGAATCCCGCTGCCGACGATGCGGCACATGCATGGGCGCTTGCCCTGTTCGGGTAATTTCCTTTGAAAACTATTCAGTTGATACCGTAGGACAGCAAATCAAAATTATAGATATGCCGGACGAATTTGATGAAAAACCGAGAATTCTGATTCTGGCTTGTGAAAATGACGCCTACCCGGCATTGGACATGGCGGGCCACAATCGTATTGAATACAACGCATTTGTGCGTGTTGTGCCGATTCGTTGCTTAGGCTCGGTCAATCTAATCTGGGTAACGGATGCGCTGAATTCAGGATTTGATGGTATCATGCTGATGGGCTGCAAAAAAGGCGAGGACTATCAGTGTCATTTCGTCGGTGGTTCGACACTTGCCCACGAGCGCATGAGCAAGGTCGATGATACCCTTGCCCAGTTGCAGCTTGAATCCGATCGGGTTCGGACGTATGAAATTGAAATTACCGATATTGATCGTGTGCCTCAACTGATTAATGAATACGCAGCGCGAATTGACGAAATCGGTATGAATCCATTCAAGGGTTTTTAGTAACATGAATACCGCTACAGCGCCATCCGTTGCCAACGCGGCGATGATCGAGAAATATCGAAACAGTTTCTTAAAGGAAGTCGAGGCCAATGTAGAGGACGGGGACTGGGTGAAGATGTGCATGCAGTGCGGTGTCTGCTCAGGTTCCTGTCCATTGGGTAATGCCTGGGACCACCCCCCGCAGGAATTGTTCATGATGATCCGTGCAGGACAGAGGGAAGAGGTGCTCGGCAGTGGGTCAATGTGGATGTGTACTTCCTGTTACAACTGTATTATGCGTTGTCCGCGAGGCCTGCCGATTACCCATATCATGCATGGCCTGGCGAATTATGCCAATCGACTCGGGCTGGCGCCCAAAATGAACCCGACAAAACGGTTTGCAAAAATTTTCTGGGATAATATCAGCGTCACAGGTCGGGTAAATGAAACCCGCATGTCAATCAAGCTGTATTTCATGAACGGTTTCCGACAAGGAGTCAGGAATTCCTTCGCGATGCGAAACGTAGGTCTCGGAATGCTGTTGACCAGGCGCCTCAATCCTTTCAAATTTTTCTTGTCAGGAGGTATAAAGCAGAAATCCCAGCTTCAGCAGATGCTTAAAAAGGCTTACGAGATTGAGGATAAACGTAAGGGATACAATTAGGTGAGATTAAATTCAAATGGCTAGAAAAGAATATTCGTTTTACCCGGGCTGTTCGTCAGAACGATATTCATCGGCATCCAACTACATGGTATCGGTGGAATCGATGTGCAAGACCCTGGATATCAAGCTGAACGAAATTCCCGACTGGAATTGTTGTGGTGCATCGATTGGCTATGGAGAAGGCGGGGAGTTGCCTCGTCATGTGATGAATGCGAGAAACATTGCCCTGTCCCAGCAACACAATACCGGTCAGGATATCGTCGCCACCTGTGCCGCATGCTGGATCGGCGCCAAGGAGTCGGTGGAGCGATTGTCAAAATCGGATCAACTGCTGGCAGATACACAGAACATTCTGGCCGACGCGGGCCTCAAGGTGGATATCACCAAAGATACTGCCAGGGGGGTTCGTCATATGGTGGAAGTGCTGATTGAGGATTTCGGTTACGATGAGCTTGAGGCCCCCGTTGAAAAGCCACTGGATGGGTTGAAAATAGCAGGCTATGTCGGATGTCAGACAAACCGTCCGTTTGGAATTGATGGCGAGTCATTCGAGAATCCCATGTATCTGGATAAAATGGTCGAGACCATGGGCGCCGAAGCAGCAGACAAATATGAGCAAAAAGTCACCTGTTGTGGCGGTGCGCTGGCCTTCTCGGAGCCCGAGAAGAGTCAGGTTCAGATAAAGGAAATTGTTGAATCGGCCTACGACCATGACGCCGATATGATCGTTACCCCCTGCCCGGTCTGCCAGATGAATGTCGAGGTTTATCAGGAGCAGATCAACAAGACCTACAACACGAAATTCAACATGCCAGTAGTTTATTACAGCCAGTTGATGACTGTAGCTTACGGTGGTACTGCCAAAGAAGCCGGTCTGAATGGTCAGGTGATCAGAGCGAAAAAGCTGGAAGAAATCGCAGCCAGGTAGCTCGTCAACCCTTCAACCATTGAGCCAGCGCCTTGTCGGGATCAGCAATCTGGTCAACCGAGCTGTACCAGGCATTCTCCCAGCCGTGTTCCGGCAGACCGGTAAACAGCATCAGATTGAGCGGGTAGGCCTCACTGTCGGTGCATCGGCGGAAATCATCACGGAACAGGAACACCGGTTTTTGCCAGGCGATCGCCATACCAAGTTCCACCATCACACCTTCGTCCGGGGGACAGCCGTTGACTATCGCGAATATTCCATCTGAATCGCGTACATCACACAGGTCAGCCTGACCGATCTGGTAGAAAGCCCCTGCACTCGTCAGGCCGCTTTGGTTGTTACGCTCAAACGGTTCCCAGACTTCGGCGCCGACCGACTCCAGGGCTGCGATAAGATCTTGCAGCGGTCCCGTGCGCTGCTGTGCAGAGAAGCCATACGGGTTTGCCAGATACAGGGTTTTTTTGGATGTCATGTCGGTAATGTTCCTTTGATCAGAGTCAGGATGTCAGCACTGCTGACATCCTGGATTATATTATAGTTTGATGCTTTAACCGGGTATACTCCAGTGGCTTGTATTCTCCTGGCCTGAAAAATGAATCTCCTGGTTTTCCAACATATAGATTGTGAACATCCCGGCATATTGAGAGATTTTCTCAAAGAGGATGGTATCGAGTGGCATGCCGTTGAATTGGACGCGGGTGATTCGATACCTGCACTGGAGCGATATGATGCGCTATGGGTGATGGGCGGCCCGATGGATGTATGGGATGTAGATCAGAATCCATGGATGATTGCCGAGAAACTGGCAATTCGAAAATGGGTTAACGAATTAAAGCGACCTTATCTCGGACTGTGTCTGGGGCATCAGCTTCTCGCGGATGCACTCGGTGGCACTTGTGGGCCGCAAAATCCCCCTGAGATTGGCGTGATGGAGGTGGAATTGACTGAAGAAGGTGAGTCAGACCCGATTTTCGCGAAAATGCCGGTCACCCAGAAATGTCTGCAATGGCATTCGGTTTGTGTTGCCCAGCCACCGGAAAACACGACCGTTCTGGCTTCTTCCGAAATTTGCCGTGTACAGGCGATGCGGGTAGGCGATAAAGCGTGGTCAATGCAGTATCATGTCGAAATCGAGCCGGACACGGTCAGCAACTGGGGCGCGATTCCAGCATACCGGCAGGCGCTGGAAAATTCCCTGGGGCCGACCGGCCTTACGGATATCAAGGCGCACAGCGATGCCAGTATGGATTCATTTGCCCGCAATGCCAGACAGCTTTACGATAATTTCATGGACCTGTGCCGTACTTAAGGAGGTTTGGCGTCACAAAAATTGCCGACATCCGGTGACCGGGCGGAGTTAACTCGCGGAGTTAATTCAGGGTAAGGGTCGCGCTCATCGCCAGATTTCCATTCGGATTGGTGGCCCAGATTTCGCAGTGGTCATTGTGCTCCTTAAGGTGAATTGAAAAATCGTGGTCACTGAACAGCGGGCTGAGCGCTTTGAAATTGAATTCACCCAGGTTATGGTCGATTCTGTATTTATCACGGGTCTGTGCTGCTTTCAACATCAGGGTGGCGACCAGTGGCCCGTGCACCACCAGAGCGGGAAAATCTTCGACCCGCCGACAATAATCCAGGTCATAATGAATTCGATGGCTGTTGAAGGTGAGCGCGGAATAACGAAACAGCAGGATGCTGGTGGGCTGGATGGTGACGGAGTAGTCGGCATCGCGCGGGGCGGGGATATGAGGTTTTGCCGGCGCTCCCGGAGGCGCATTTCTGCGATAGACAATATTCTGCCCTTCCTCGAGTTTTAATGTTGATCCTGAAAAAAACCGATGCCGTATGATGACAAAACACAGGTCGCCGGTGCTGCCGGATTTTCTGGTGATACTGTTGATCGTGGAAGTTTTGAAGATTTTCTCGCCAATGACCAGCGGGCTGTGAAACTTCAGTCGCGACCCTGCCCACATCCTTTGCGGCAGCGCCACCGGTGGCATGAAATCGCCGAGTGGAGCATGACCGTCGCCGCCGAGTTGATCGAGTCGCTGCGTTTGTAGAAAGTACATCCAGTGCCAGCCTGGCGGGAGAATGTCGCCTTTCCGATAGTCCCGCCCGTCCTGGTTCAGGGTTTCTTTCAGGAAATTGGCGGGCCGGGCATCGATACGATCCCGGGTTTCCCGGCATTGACCGATCCATTGATTGAGGATTTCCGGGTCCAGGGTCAGCGTTGGTGATCCGGTCTCCATGAATCAGGCAAACTCCCTGCGGATGCTCTGGTTGTGCTGTCCGATGCGCGGCGCCTGCAGTTTCCCCGGGTCCCGCTGATTTGACAGACCGTTTTTATGCTGAATCGGTCGGGCCGGGAAGTGAATGACTTCTCCCTGGCTGGAGAGGCCGGACCGTCTGGTCAATGCAGGATGAGCAGACAGCCCGGCAACGTCGTTAACCGCGCCATACGCGATATCCGCGCCCGCCAGTTTTTCGACCAGTTCGTCGCGTGTCAGCGCTTCAGTTGTCGAAAGAATGATCCTGTCCATCTCATCGCGGTGATTCACACGATGGCTATTGTCCATGAAACGCGGGTCGTCCGCCAGTTCTGCCCGTCCCAGTACCTGTTTGCAGAATCCTGCCCACTCCCGCTGGTTCTGGACCGCGACAATCACCGTCTGTCCATCGGCAGTTCGATAGCCGCCATAAGGTGCGATCGAGGGATGGTTAAGTCCTGCACGGGCAGGGGCTTTGCCGCCATAGTCATAGTGTAAAAGCGGAACTGTCATCCAGTCTGCAGCCGTGCCGAACAGTGAGACCTCGATCCCCGAACCCTCGCCGGTTTTCATCTTCCGGATCAGGGCTTCAAGAATGCCGGCATGGGCATTCATTCCTGCATTGATATCGCAAATCGATACACCAACTCTCCCACATTCATTTTTACCCCCACTGATACTGACCAACCCGCTCTCGGCCTGAACCAGAAAATCATAAGCCTTCATGTTCTGCACTGCCGGATTGTTGCCGTATCCCGTGATGTCACAGGTGATCAGGTGAGGGTAGCGGGCGCGCAGCGCGTCGCTGCCAAATCCGGCCCGTTGCAAGGCGCCGGGCGCCAGATTTTGTACGAAGACGTCGGCTTGGGCGATTATTTTATGCAGCAGCTTCTGATCTTCCCGATTCTTGAAATCCAGGGTCAGGGACTCCTTGCCGAGATTGGTCCAGATAAAATAGGAGCTGTCGCCGCCCGCCACGTTATCGTAACCGCGCGCAAAATCTCCCGTTTCCCGTTCGATTTTTATCACCCGCGCTCCCGCTTCGGATAATCTCGCGGTACAAACCGGCGCCGCTACCGCCTGTTCGATGGAAACCACCAGAATGTCCTGAAGGGGGAGCATCAGTAACTGCGCGGAAGCCCGAGGACATGCTCCGCCACAAAGCCGAGAATAAAGTTGGTGGATATGGGCGCCGTTCGATAAAGACGTGTTTCCCTGAATTTTCTCTCGATGTGATATTCCCTGGCAAATGCAAACCCCCCGTGAACTTCCATGCACATGTCTGCGGCATTCCAGCTCGCTTCGGAAGCCAGGAGCTTGGCCATGTTGGCTTCCGCCCCGCATTTTTCCTGCCTGTCAAAAAGCCGGGCGCCCTTTTGCACCATCAAAGCGGCGGCTTCCACATCAATACTGCAGCGCGCTATCGGGAATTGAACTCCCTGATTCTGCCCGATCGGCCGGTTGAATACCTTGCGATCATTGGCATAACTGACCGCCTTGTCAATGAAAAAACGGCCATCGCCGATGCACTCCGCCGCGATCAGGATGCGTTCCGCATTCATACTGTCGAGGATAATGTGGAAACCATTATTCTCTTCTCCCAGCAGGTTTTCCGCCGGCACTTCAAGGTTGTCGAAGAATAATTCACAGCTATGGTGATTGATCATCGAATCGATCGGTTTAACAGTCAGACCCTGTTCCACCGCCTGGTTTATATCGACGATGAAAGTCGAAAGGCCATCGGTTTTGCGCTTGACCTTGTCAGCGGGCGTGGTGCGGGCGAGTAACAACATCAGGTCAGAATGCTGTACCCGGCTTATCCAGACTTTCTGTCCATTTATCACATATCGGTCGCCTTTTCTGACTGCAACCGTTTTCAGACTGGTTGTGTCCGTACCCGTATCCGGTTCGGTTACACCAAAACTCTGCAATCGAAGCGAACCGTCTGCTATTGCCGGCAGGTATTTCTTTTTTTGGGCCTCAGATCCATGGCGCAGAACCGAACCCATGATATACATTTGAGCATGACAGGCGCCGGGATGGCCTCCCGAAAAGCTGATTTCCTCAAGAATGGCGCAAGCTTCTTCAAGGCCCAGACCGGCCCCGCCAAACTCCTCGGGTATCAGCGCGGACAGGTATCCAGCGTCAGTCAGGGCGGTAACGAATTCAGCGGGATAACCCCGCTCACGGTCCAGTTTCAGCCAGTAGGCCGGGTCAAAATTCTTGCATAAATCTCGGACTCCCTGGCGTATCGCGGCAATGTGGTCGGATTCACGATTCATTTGATTCATCAAATCTGGTTTAGCGGATCCGTGTGATTGAACAGACTTGCAACAATCTGGGGGCAATCAGTCCGGAACAGGGACAAAGTAGTTGAGCCCTTGTCTTCCACCATCGACATATATGGTTTCGCCGGTGATATAACTGGAATAGTCGCTGGCCAGAAAGACCGCGAGCTTGGCCACTTCATCGGGTTCCCCTGGGCGCAGCATCGGCGTCCGGGACATGATCTGGCGATATTTTTCGGGGTTTTCCGATATGGTATTGAACATTTCCGTGGCAATCGAGCCCGGGCCGATTCCGTTTACCCGGATACCCTGATCGGCCAACCGGATGCTCAAGCATTTGGTCCATTGATTAACGCCTCCCTTGGCAACCACGTAAGGTGCGATAGTCGGGATCGCCAATACCGCATTCAACGAGGACATATTGATGATGGTTCCCTTCGAACCATTATCGTCAGGGGCCTGTTCCACCATCCGCCGGGCTGCGGCCTGACCGGTCAGGAACACCCCCTTCAGGTTGATCGAGATGACACGATCAAAATCCGCCTCTTCCAGTTCCAGGATATCAGCCATGTGCACGATGCCTGCGTTGGCTATGGCAGTATCCACCCGGCCATATTCCTCAATTGCAAAATCAAACAAGTCTTCCACTTCAGATTTTCGACTTACATCACAATGCGTGTAAACCGCATCGCCGCCTTGCTCGCGAAGTTGACGTGCCGCCTGCTGACCAGCATCGTCAGCCACATCAGACAACACTACCTTTGCGCCCTCTTTTACGAATCGGTCAGCACATGCATGGCCGATGCCTTGAGACGCGCCTGTTATAACAGCAACCTTGCCTTCAATCATGATAACCTCATTTTCAATAGTCAGTCTGGATCTCGATCACGGCAGGGGTGGCTGCCTTGAGCGCCTGTTCAAACGCTTCTTCGAATTCTTCCGCTTTTGTCACCGTTACTCCGAAGGCGCCGTAGGCTCTGGCCAGAGCAGCAAAATCCGGATTTCTCAGGTATGTAGCTGACGGCCGTCCGGGATAGCGCAGTTCCTGATGAGTTCGAATTGTACCGTAACAATTATTATTGACGACCAGGAAAATAACATTCACACCAAATTGAACCGCAGTGGCCAGTTCCTGTCCGTTCATCAAAAAACAGCCATCTCCTGAAAACGAGACGACGATGGAGTTCGGTTTTTCCAGCTTTGCAGCAATCGCCGAAGGTACGCCATAACCCATTGTGCCGTTGGTTGAGCCAAGCTGGGTGCGGGGTAGCCGGTATTGGTAGTGGCGTTGCGCCCAGACGGTGAAATTTCCAGCGCCGAGGGTAATGATTGAATCGGCAGGCAATCGTTTGCGCAAAAACCGGCAAATCCTGTCCATGCGCATTGTTGCTCCCGTATTTCGGGGTTCATGGACGAAATCGAGATAATTCAGATGGCCCTTTTCTACAAGTTGTTGATCGCCCCTTGCTCCGATTTCCAACTGACAGGCCGCTCTGAAAAACTGTTCGGGCTGACTGACGATACCAAGGTCTGCACGGAACACAGAATTGATTTCGTCCCCGCTGATATGGACATGAACCAGTTTTTGCCGCGCATTGCAATTTGCCCGGGCGGGCGCATCCAAAATAGTATAGCCGGCGGTTGTGATATCGCCAATTCGGGGGCCCACCGCGATAATCAGGTCTGCATCCTGGATCAGCTTGGTAAGAGCGGGATTCGGCGCCAGACCCAGTTCGCCGATGTAGTTTGGATGGGTATTATCGAAACTGTCCGAGCGTCTGAATATGGTGGCAACCGGGAAGTGATGTCTTTCGACAAATCGGGTCAGGTATGTGGTAGCGGCGGGTGTCCAGCCAGCGCCGCCAACCATCAGTACAGGCTGTGTCGCCTGTGCAAGCATGGCGCTGACCCGCTCCATCGAGGCCGGGTCCGGGGCTGGTATTGCGGTTGTGGCCGGAGCCAGATCCTCCACTTCAACCGACTGCCTGAGCATGTCTTCCGGAAGCTCGATGACGACAGGGCCAGGGCGGCCGCTCATGGCGCAATGCCAACTCTGGCCGAGTTGTTCCGGGATACGCGCAGCATCGTGGAATTTCGTCACTTTTTTGGCGACACCGCCGTAGACCTGCCTGTAATCCAGTTCCTGAAAAGCTTCACGGCCGGTATGGGCGCGGGGAACCTGCCCGATAAACATCAGCAGTGGAGTGGAGTCCTGAAAGGCGGTGTGAATCCCGGTCATCGCATTCGATGCCCCGGGTCCCCGGGAAACAAAGCACAAGCCGGGTTTTCCGGTCATTTTCCCATGCGCCTCGGCCATAAAAGCGGCCCCGCCTTCCTGGCGGCAGGTAATTACCTGAATTTCATTCTGGCGGTCGTGGAGGGCATCCAGCACAGCCAGATAGCTTTCTCCGGGTACGCAAAAAAGGCGACTGGCGCCGTGACCAATCAAGCCGTCAATCAGAACTTCACCGCCGCTTCGTTTAATTGTTCTCACAACCTGTAGTCACTTGCCGATAGTCAGTTTCGGCTTTTTTCCGGGAAACATAGTCCTGCTGAATATCCTGTTCCAGCTTTTCGGGATCACGCTCTGCGGGGTCGCCGTAACCGCCTCCACCGGGTAACTGCAGTTCCAGGAGACGTCCGGCGGGTACGAATTGCGTCCCTTTCGCCCGCATCACCGTACCATCATCCAGTCGAACCGATCCATGACCTCCATCCAGGCCGCCTTCGCGCCCCCGTGCCGGATTGGCAACCCGGTCAAACATCGCGCTGAAATGAAATTCGTAGCCTTCCCTGGCGCCGATCACAATGGTCTGCCCGAGACCTCCGCGATATTTGCCCGATCCTCCGGAGTCGGTTCTGAGTTGCTTTTCCCAGATAACGATCGGCCCCACCTGTTCAGAGACTTCAATCGGCATGGTATGAACGCCGCTTGGAAAAGCGGTGGCGTTCATACCGTCCAACGTCGGTCGAGCGCCGGAGCCGCCACTGTTGAACATCAGTATCTCCGCAGTATCGTCCGGATGATCAGCACGGTGTTGTTCATCAGGCCGGGTACTCAAGTGAATGTTCCACAAGGCTGCGGCCCCTTCCGCCGGGATCTGTCCAGGCAGCAATTTATGCAATGCCCCCATCACCAGATCGGGGACAAAATGCCCGATGACATGACGGACGCAGACCGGAGCAGGGTGGCTTGCGTTTAAAATACAGTTTTTCGGCGCTGTTATTGTGAACGGCGCCAGAGAGCCTGAGTTATTCGGAATATCCGGCGCCAGGACGCACTTGATGCCATAGCAGGCATACGCTTTGGTATACACCATCGGCACATTGATGCCCCGTGAACTCAATCCATCCGTGCCATCGAAATCCACTACAATCCGGTCCGTTTCAAATGAAACCCGAACGGCAAGATGGATTGGGTCGAAATAGCCATCCACCGTTAACGTGTTTTCCGCGAATCCGGGTTCCAGCTTGCCGATACAGTCCAGTGTGGCGTTGTAACTGTGGTCCAGAATATAGCTCGATAGATCGTCAATATCGTCGAGTTCGAATTCACCCAGCATGTCGATTAGCCGATTGTGTCCGGTCTGGTTACAGTTCGCCAGGGAATGGATATCGCCAACAACCTGATCCGCAACGCGTACGTTGTTCCTGATAATGTTGATCAGTTGATGATTCACCACTTTGCGCTCGGCAAACTTCATGATCGGGATGCATAACCCCTCTTCATATACTGACGCGGCGTCTGCAGTGAATCCCCGTCCGCCTATATCCACGACATGGGCAGTACAGGCAAAATATCCGACCAGCCGGTTTTTGTAGAACGAAGGCGATACAAAGGTCAGGTCATGGAGGTGGCCGGTGCCTTTCCAGGGATCATTGGTGACATAGACATCGCCTTCGAAGATATTTTCCTTGCCGATTTGGGCAATGAAGTGGGGCACCGCGTCCGCCATCGCATTGACATGTCCGGGGGTTCCTGTGACCGCCTGAGCCAGCATTTGCCCCTGGCGGTCAAAAATCCCGGCAGACAGGTCTCCGGCTTCCCGGACGCTGGTCGAAAAGGCGGTTCGAACCAGGGTCCGTGCCTGTTCCTCGACAATTGAGATCAAGCGGTTCCACATCACCTGATTGCGGATCGCAGTATTACCTGTTTTGCTGGATGATCTCATCGTATTCATCGCATCCATTTATCCGGAGCAGGGTCCGGACGGCGCCGGATCCGGTTTTTGTCGCCTGATGAGCAGGGAACGGTCATTTTCCATAAGGCAGTCAAAGCCTTCCGGCACGATCACGGTGGTCTCGTTTTCAGTGATAACGCCGGGACCTGAAACAATCTGGCCGGATTGTATCTGATCTCGCTGGTAAAGGGCAGCATCGACAAATGTTTTGCTGATGACGCTGAAAATCGGCCGTCTGCGGTCACCTGACAGAGCTTGCGGATTTGGATTGTGCTGCATCTGAGGGCAGCCGGAAGATATCCGGCTTTCCCTGGCGGCCCAGCCGGTAATTTCGATATCGAGGTCTGCCACAGTACGCCCGAACAGGGTTTCGTATGCTTTTTCGAATTCCCCGGTCAGATAGCTCCTGTTCCAGTCATCGATTTTTTCAATATCGAGGCAGACCGGAATTTCCCAACCCTGACCGGTATATCGCATGAATGCCTTGTACTCCAAAACAACCGTGGCCTCTCCGCCGTCTCCGCCGGATACATGTTTCCCCGCTTCATCGACCAGTTGCCGCGCCAACTCCTGGACATGGTTCAAATTGAGACCGGACAGACGCTGGTAGTCGCTGCGTACGGCTTCAAAGGCAAAAGGCGCTTTCAGAAAACCGATGGCGGAGCCGACCCCGGCGCCGGAAGGAATCAGGCAGGAATCCATGTTCAGCTTTTCGCAAAGCCGGGCAGCATGCAGGGGCGCCGCGCCGCCGAATGCGATCATCGAGAACTCGCTGAGATCCTCGCCGTTCTCGACGGCATGGATTCTCGCCGCGTTGGCCATATTTTCATCGATCACTTCGCATAGCCCGAAAGCGGATTGGGTGGCGTCCAGACCCAAGGGATGACCCAGATTTTCCAGCGTTGCCGATGTCGCTTTTTCGAGCGACAGTCGAATCGTTCCACCGGCAAAATTGTCGGCGTCGAGTTTGCCGAGTAGAAGGTCGCTATCGGTTACCGTGGGGTTTTCCCCTCCGCGGTCGTAGCAGGCCGGTCCGGGGTCGGATTCCGCGCTTTGCGGGCCGACCCGAATTTGCCGCAACCTGTCAACATGAGCGATGGAGCCTCCGCCGGCGCCAATTTCCACCATCTCGATGACTGGAACGGAGATGGGCATGCCGCTGCCTTTTTTGAAGCGGTAGCTGCGCGCGACTTCGAAGACATTCGCGGTTTTGGGGGTTGCATTCCGGATCATGCAGATCTTGGCAGTGGTGCCGCCCATATCAAATGACAATGCTTTTGCAATGCCATGGGCGCGGGCGATATCAGCGGCAAAGATGGCCCCTCCCGCAGGCCCGGACTCAATCAGTCTGACCGGAAAGGACATGGCGTCCCCGACTGAAATCAGGCCACCACCGGAATGCATTAAATACAACGGGCAGGTCACCCCTGTCTCCCCCAGTTGTTGAGTAAGACGATGCAAATAGGACTGGATTTTCGGGCGTACCCAGGCATTTGCGCAAACCGTACTGAAGCGCTCATACTCCCTCATTTGCGGAGAAACTTCGCTGCTGATGGATACCGATATACCGGGCATCGCCTCCTCGATTGCATGCCGTATGATCCGCTCGTGACGGCCATCGGTGTAAGCATGAATCAATCCGATCGCGATACTTTCGTAGGACCGTGCTTTTAACAGGTCAACCAGCGCATTCACTTCATCTGGATCCAGCGTCCTTAAAACCTCTCCCTGGGCACTTAGTCTTTCCCTGATCGTGTAACGATGCCGACGTTCGATCAACGGCGCCGGCAGGGTCAGGTTGATATCGTATTGTTCGAAACGGTTTTCGGTTCGCATTTCGATTACATCGCGAAATCCTTCGGTGGTAATCAAGGCGGTTTTCGCTCCATTGCGCTGAATCAGAGCATTGGTGGCCAGGGTGGTGCCATGGATGATCATCTCCAGGTCCGATGCTTTGATTCCTGCCCGGGAGATTATTTTTCCGATACCCTCGAGGATCGCTTCTTCAGGAGCCTGTTGCGTCGTCAATAATTTCTCGGAAAAGAAACCGGAACAGGTTTCAAGCACAAGGTCGGTAAACGTACCGCCAATATCGACACCCAATCTTGTCCGGGAAGTGGAAGTCCGGGTCGCCATATCCGGTCAGGCATCCTGTCCGGAGTTCCGTGATATCCGGAAGTCTGGTTGGTCAATGTATCTCATGTTGTGTTAACGGTAATCCGGCTGCCGGGACAGGTCAATATTGTGTTGTATAATGTGACGTTATAATGATAGAAAAATCCATCGTAGTGACCGGGTCTTCATCTGGAATCGGTGCGGCGACATGTCGGCGCCTGGCCAGACCCGGCCATGGTATTGTAGTTCATGCCAGACATAATCAGGAAGGATGTGACCGGGTCGTGGAGGAAATTGTCGACGCAGGCGGGCAAGCGGTTTCGATGCTTGGAGACCTGTCCGAACCGGGTGTACCTGAAAAGCTGATTGAACGGGCGAAACAAACATGGGGGCAGGTTGACTGGATTGTTGCCAATGCCGGTTTCCCGACTCTGAAATCGCTGGACCAGGGTCAACGCACTGATCTTGAATACGCTTTTCGGGGAAACCTTTTCAGCTTTTTCGATCTGGTTCAGGCTGCCCGTCCGCACCTGCTGGACTCGGATCAGCCCAGAATAATTGCGCTCGGCAGCTTCACCGCGCATTCGTTCAGAACCGACATGCGCAGCTTCCCGATTTCCAGCGCATCAAAGGGTGGCCTGGAAACCATGGTGAAAGCATTAGCGCTGGAGTTGGGCAGTGACGGGATTACGGTGAATTGTGTGGTGCCCGGTTATATCAAAAAGGATCAGGGCACCCGCGATGGCGTCCCGCTTGACGAATTCGAGGAAATCATCAAACGGATTCCGTTGGGCAGGGTCGGGCTGCCCGATGATATAGCGGGGGCGGTAGAATATCTTTTATCCAGGGATGCGGCTTACATTACCGGGCAGATGCTTCACGTGAATGGCGGCCTGGTACTGGGCGGCTAGAGATTATCTGACACGGATATTCTGCCTGCCGGGGGCCATTTATGGTACATTAGCGCGGGCATACTTGAGCAATTTTCAGCACAGGACAGACCTGCCAAAGTGGACAATCAACAACCATCCAGACTGTTTGACGTAGAACAGATCCGCAAGGAATTTCCGGTGCTCGGCCGTGAAGTGAATGGCCACCCATTGATTTATCTCGATAACGGAGCTTCCTCGCAAAAGCCGAATCAGGTGATCGATCGTCTGAACCAATATTATCGTCTGGAGCATGCCAATATCCATCGCGGGGTTCATCATTTAAGCCAGCAGGCGACCGAAGCGTATGAACAGGCAAGGGAAACCGTTCGTTCGTTTATCAACGCGAAAAATCGACACGAAGTATTGTTCACCAAGGGAACCACCGACGGTATCAACCTGGTGGCTTCATCGTTTGGCAGGGAATTCCTCAAGCCGGGTGACGAAGTGATTATTTCCACTATGGAACATCATTCCAATATTGTTCCATGGCAGATCATTTGTGAACAGAAAGGAGCAAAGGTCCGGGTGATTCCGATCAATCAGCATGGGGAGTTGATTATTGAGGAATTTGAATCGATGCTGAACCAACACACCCGCCTGGTTGCGGTTGTCCATGTTTCAAACACGCTGGGTACTATCAACCCGGTGCAGGACATTATTCGTATTGCCCACAGTCACGACGTGCCGGTGTTGCTTGACGGCGCCCAGGCCGTGCCACACATGCATATCGACGTTCAGGCGCTCGATGTCGACTTTTATGCATTTTCAGGCCACAAGGTCTTCGGCCCCACCGGGGTCGGTATCCTGTACGGCAAGGATTCGATTCTCAATGACATGCCGCCCTATCAGGGTGGGGGCGACATGATCGAGCGAGTGACGTTTGAGAAAACCACTTACAATGTTCTGCCCCACAAGTTTGAAGCAGGTACGCCAAACATCGCAGACGGCATCGGCCTTGCCTCGGCAATCGATTACTATTCACAATTCGAAGAGTCCGAAGTTGCCGCTCACGAACGGGATCTTCTCAATTATGCGACCGAGCAGTTGCTTGGCATTGACGGGTTACGGATTATCGGTACTGCCGCAAACAAAGCCAGTGTGATTTCCTTCCTGCTCGCTGATAGCCATCCATTCGATGTTGGCACGATCCTCGATCAATTGGGTATTGCAGTGCGAACCGGGCATCACTGTACCCAGCCGTTGATGGATTTTTACGGTATCCAGGGGACAGCGCGCGCCTCTTTTGCCATGTACAACAATCGTGATGATATCGATCATCTGGTTGCTGGTATTAACAAGGCCGCTTCGCTGTTATTATGAACCGGTTAGTTGTGACTGGACAGAAAAATGGCGACCATCGACCAGATACAGGACGATATAATCGAAGAGTTCGGTATTTTTGACCAATGGATGGACAAGTATGAATATATTATCGACCTGGGCAGGAAACTGCCACTCATAGAGGAGCAATACCGGCACGAAGGCAATCTGGTTCCGGGCTGTCAAAGCCGGGTTTGGCTGCATGCCGAACTCGAACAGGGCAGGATCAGATTTACCGCAGACAGCGACGCCATTATTACCAAGGGAATAATCGCGTTATTGATTCGCGTTCTGTCCAACCAGCCGGTCAATCAAGTAAGCGGCGCGGAGCTCTATTTCATTGATCAGATAGGATTAAGGGAGCATCTGTCCTCAGCCCGATCCAATGGTCTGGTCAACATGGTGGCAAAAATCAAATCCACCGCACATACGCTTGGCAACGAGTCATGAACAGGCTAGAACTTGCCGTTTACGGTATTCGTCCTGTTGCCGAGAATCAGGAGGATTTGTTACGGCGTTCTTCGCGGTACGCCAACCAAGCGAGTAGCAGTACCCCGGCAAACACAATCGCCCCAGCCATTAACAACGTTACATTCATGATTTTATCTCCAGGTTGCCAACTACCAGCGTCAGCACACCACCTGACACCAAGACAGCGGCTACCAGTAGCCTTCCACCTTCAAGGATAGCGCTCAACAGGCCGGCGGAAGTAAGGATAACTCCCAGTCGGCGAATGTCCTCGCGTATTGTGGTCGGATTAAACATAGCCGTACTATAGCACGGCGGTTTCGTGTGGGTTATTTTTTCACGAACATTTTGCGGGGGACATGGGCGAGAGTTTCGGCGCCCTGCCCGGTGACGACGAAACTTTCGGTAATCTCCATGCCCCAGTCTTGCTGCCAGACGGCAGGGATAAAGTGAAACGTCATTCCACATTCGAGGACGGTTTCATCTCCCGGCCGCAGGCTCATGGTGCGTTCACCCCAGTCCGGGGGATAGGAAATGCCGATCGGGTAGCCGCACCGGCTTGCTTTTTTGATGCCGGTGCGTTTTTCCAGAATACGGCAAAACGCTTCCGCGACCTGCTGGCATTGATTGCCGGGTCGAGCCATTTCCAGCCCTGCATCGATGCCCTCCACCACCGCCTTTTCCATTTCCAGGAACTTTTTCGGGGGCGTGCCGAGGAACACGGTGCGCGAGGTTGGGCAATGGTAGCGCCGGTAGCAGCCCGCTATCTCGAAAAACGTCGCTTCTCCGCTTTTGAAAGGATCATCGGTCCAGGTCAGATGCGGCGCTGAGGCGTCCGCGCCGGAAGACAGCAATGGCACAATTGCAGGGTAGTCTCCGCCGTGGTGATCTACCCCTATGCAACCGGTGTGAAAAATCTCTGCGGCCATCTCGTTTTTGCGTAGTCCCGGTTGCACACGCTCCAGAATATGTTCGTGCATCCGGGTCGCGATCCGGCCTGCGATTTTCATGTATCCCAGTTCCCTCTCACTCTTGATCGCACGTTGCCAGTTGACCAGGCCGGTACTGTCTGTCAGGACGGCGAAGGGCAATCCGCTGGTCAGTTCAGCATGGGCGCGTGCGGAATACCAGTAATTGTCCATTTCGACCCCCAGGCGGCCTGATTCGAGGCCGCGCTCCTTCAGGACTTCCGCTAGCTCCTGCATCGGATGAAGGGGTGGATTCTGCACCCGTATTTCGTCATAGCCGTGAACATCCTCATCGGGCATCCAGACTGTGCGTACTGCGCCGTTGGCATCCTGTGCGCGAACGAAACAGACCGGATTCCCCTCCATCGGCAGAATCACGCATTGATGGACATAGAATGACCAGCCGTCGTAACCGGTCAACCAGTTCATGTTCGACGGGTCGCTGACGATCAGGGTATCCAAAGCTCGCGCAGACATTTCAGCGCGGGTTCTGGCGATACGGGCATCGTATTCCGATTGCTCGAAAGGGAGATTGGCGGCGCTCATTACGATGATCGAATAATCTGAACTGCATCTCCTGCCCGGCAAGATAGTATGTTTCGAGCGCTGGGGATGCAGGCAAGCGAAATGGACGCAGTCCGGGGGTGCGCTATTAGAATTCGGCTTCGGTTACCGTGTACTCCGTCGGACTGTTTGATCATTTTCGGGATTTGTCCCTCTGAACCACTACGGAAAACAGCGCCAGCATTCCCGAGCCCACGATCAGCAGGAACGACATGGCGTTGAGCGCCGGCGTGGAACCTACTTTGGCCATGCGGTCATACATTGTGATCGTAAGCGGAGCTTCTGACCCGACCAGGAACAAGGTCGTGTTGAAATTCTCAAACGATACCAGAAACGCCACAATTCCCGCCGCAATCATCGCCGGACGAAGAAACGGCAAGGTCACGGTTGCCAGTACCCGCTTCCAACTGGCGCCCAGATTCAGGGCGGCCTCCTCCATTGCAATATCGAATTTTTTCAATCTGGCCGCGATGATCAGGGTGGTTATGGTCGTTATGAATGAAAACTGGCCAAAGACGACGAGGAAAATCCCGGGGCGCAAAAAATCGAATTCGATGTTGTAGTTGTCCTCAAGGCCATTGGCGACGACGCTCGCCAGAACCAGGATGGATATTCCCAAGATGACCCCCGGAATCACCAGCGGCAGGATCATCATGATATAAAAAAAGTTTTTTCCGGGGAAATTGCCACGCTCAAACAGGAATGCGTTACAAGCGCCGACGAATACGGACAACGTGGAAACCGCCAGCGCGATAATGAATGAATAATAGAGTCCCCGAAGTAATCGACGGTCATGAAACACGCCCAACTGCGGTTCTGAATCGTTGAAAAACCAGTTCAGGGTGAAGCCTTGCCATGGAAGGGTCGGAAACAGGGAATCATTGAACGCAAATATGCTTGCGGCCACCAGCGGAGAGACCAGAAAGATCAGGAAAGCCAGGATATAGGCCCGGTATAACCAGATAAACCTGCCGGGGTTGTCGATTCGAGGCATGGGCTGTCCTGATTATCTCGCTACCGTGTTGGTCAGCGTCTGACCCGTCAGTTTCAATCCCAACCAGACGACAATGGACGTAAACGCCAGCAGGAAAAAGCCGAATGCCGCTCCCGACTCCCAGTTGTACCGTGTTATGAACTGGTCATAGATTTGCTCGGTAAACCAGCTTGAGTTCTTGCCGCCCAAAAGAATCGGGGTCAGGTAACTTCCCGCAGTCAGCATGAAAACGACGATGCACCCGGAGGCGATGCCCGGCATGGCGTAGGGAATGATGATGCGTCTCAACACAGTGAACCCGCTGCCACCCAGATTGTAGCCGGCTTCAATCATGGAGTTATCCATGCCGTCCAGAGTCGAAGCAATCGGAACGATCATGAACAAAATGACCGTGTAGATGAGGCCGATAATGACGGTGACGTCGTTGTACAGAAACTCCACCGGCTCAGCGACAATCCCCGACCACTGCAAAAACCCGGAAATCACTCCGGTCTCCCGCAGTAATAGAATCCACCCGAATGCCCTGATCAGGTCGCTGACCCAAAGAGGAATGAGGCAAAACAGAAACAAGGCGCCCCGTGTCCGGTATCCGGCGACCTTCGCGATGTAGTAAGCGATCGGGAAACCGATCAATAACGCCAGAATCGTTACAATCAGCGACATGGAGCCAGTCCGCAACAGCGTGTTCCAGTAGATTGGCTCGTTGATGAATTCGATGTAGTTGCCCAGCCCGTACTCGTACACCCGGGGGGCCACCTTTTCGCGTAATGACAGGACAGCCATGCCGATATGCGGTACTACGATCAACAGGGTAATCCACAATCCGAAGGGAAGGAACAGCAAGAACAGCGAGAGTCGTTTTAGATCCTGATGCACGGCTCAGTCAAATTGCGCCGCGAAGCACATTGTCTGGCCTGAAGACCAGACCAGCCTGACTTCTTCACCCGGACGAAAGTCGTCGGTTCCGCCGGTCAGGGTTACATCGGCTTCAATCAGTTGACCGGACCGATCCCGAACCAGAATCCGGCTGTTGGCGCCGTTGAACAAAAGACTGTCCACCTTGCCCTTGTGGGTGTTCTCTTTTGCCTCCCGCGAATTTGTCGATGCTCCCCCAACCCGCCCGGACCGAATGAATTCAGGTCGCACGAACACTTTTACCGATTGCCCGATTTGTCTCGTGGTTAATCCGGACGCATTACAGATCAGGCTCAGTCCGCCGTCCGTATCGACCTTTACGGTCTCTCCGTCAAAATTGACCACCTGTCCCGTCCAGCGGTTGCTTTCACCCACAAACCCCGCTACAAAGGCGGTATCGGGGGCATGGTACAACTCCTGGGGCGTGCCTACTTGCTCGAATTCACCCTGGTTCATAATGGCCACGTGATCTGACATCACCAATGCCTCGCCCTGATCATGAGTGATATAGACGAACGTCGTGTTGAACTGGTGCTGTAACAGTTTCAGTTCAATCTTCATGGCTTCGCGTAACTTCAGATCCAGTGCGCCAAGCGGTTCGTCAAGCAACAGAACGTCCGGGTCCAGGACCATGCACCTGGCGATCGCGATACGTTGTTTCTGTCCGCCGGACAATTCGTGAATTTCCCGTTCCGCGACATCCGGCAGTGCGACCCGTTTCAGAACATCCTTCACCCTGTGTTCTATTTCGGTTTTCTGCACGCCGTTGCACCTCAGGCCATACGCAATGTTCTCATAAACATTCATCATCGGGAAAAGAGCGAGATGCTGGAACACCATCTTGACGTTACGCTTGTTCGCCGGTGTATTTACAACAGATTTGCCGCGAATCCTGATTTCTCCGGAATCAGGGGTCTCGAATCCGGCAACCATTCTCATCAAGGTCGTCTTGCCGCAACCGGAAGGTCCGAGAATTGAGAAAAACGATCCTTGTGGAATGTCAAACGAGACATTCTTCACTGCGCGGATGGAGCCGAAGTCCTTGCAAAGATCAATGCATTCGAGGTCTCGGACTGTGGAAGAGGTCAAGGCGCACATCCACCGGGCAGGAAAATATGAGTTTGTCCGGAGAGTCGTTGCGCAGACATGAAATCGGGCACAACGTCTCCGAACAGACAGTCAAATAATTCTAGTTACCAGTGGCCGCCTTGATTTTTTCAAGAGCCTTTCCTTCCATGTCTTCGATGCCCGGAGGAATGTTCGCGAAGAACTGCAGATTGGCAATGTCTTCCGGGCTGAAGGCGGCAGTCACCGCCGCTTTCTTGTCGGGCGGCAACAGGTCGGGACCACCCTTGACCGCTGCAATAGCTCCGGAGCTCGCAGACATCACAGTGACGTTTTCCGGCCTCAATACGAAGTTGATCCACTTGTATGCGGCATCATCGGCTTCGCCCTTGCGCGGCAGGGCGAAAGTATCAATCCATGCCAATGCGCCGGTTTCAGGTGGGACGAAGACGATATTTTCATTCTGGCCGAATAGTCTGTAGGCAGTGGAGTCCCAGGTTTCAGAAGCGACTATTTCGCCGGACAGCATCATTGCCGACAGGTCGTCACCGCCTACCCAGTAAGCCTTGATATTGTCCTTGCAGGCGATCAGTTTTTCGACAGCCGCATCGAGAATCGACTGATACTTGTCCAAGTCGGCATACGCCGCAAACGGGTCTTCGCCCATGGCGAATGCGGTACCGAGCAGAATGGTTCGCTTCAGGCGCATGGAAGTCTTGCCTTTATATTTTGGGTCGCACAGATCCGCCCAGCTTTTCAGGTCAGGGGCTTTGGAAATGTCCGCCATCAATCCGGAAGTCCCCCACTGATGCGGAACCGCGTACACTTCACCGTCAATCGTGGTATTCGCCTTCACGCCGTCCAGAAGACCTGGTTCCATGACATCGGTGTTGATCCGGGACAAGTCCAGTGGTTTGTAAATGTTGTATTCCAGATGCGCGGCATGGATGCGGTCATGGCTGGGTTGCGCCAGGTCGAAACCGGCGCCGCCTGTGGCCCGCAATTTGGCGATCATCTCTTCATTGTTTGAATAGGTGATCTCTACGTCAATGTCTGGATACTCCGCCTCGAATTTCTGAATCAACTCTTCCGGAGCGTACGAACCCCAGGTCAGGAGCCGTAGGGATTCCGCCTGTGCGGCGGTGGTTATGCCCATAGTGACCGCAACGATGAAAGCCGGGATTTTTGCGAAAAATCGCATGGTATGCCTCCTCTTGTAAGATGGAAAAATTATCGAAGAATCAAGTGCATACTACAACCCGACGTGGATATGCGAACTGCCCGGAATGCACTTTCGCTATGTTCGTCAGTATACTGCCTGACCGGGTCGGGGACAAGCCCTTAACAGCCCATGTCAGGAGGCGGCGCCAGAGGCGCGCATTCTTTCGATGCGATTGATTTTGGCCGGGTCTTGCGTGCCTGGCTCCGGTATTCCCAGTTTTCGGGCGACTTCATTGGCGGCCGGACGGTCATTGCAGAGCAGCGCCATGTCACAGCCGGCCTGCAATGCACGTTGTGTCCGCTGCAGGGGTGTGCCGGCGCCCTCGGCTCCTTTCATGCTCAGGTCATCGCTGAAAACCAGGCCCCTGAATCCCAGATTTTTCCGCAGTATCGACTGTATCCAGAATGGTGAATAAGTCGGCAACTCAACATCGATATTCGGAAAAAGCACATGGGCGGTCATGATACCCCCCAGTCTGTCAACCAGACTTTTATAGGGTATCAGGTCACAGCCCTCCAGTTCCTTCATGGTGCGATTGTCGACCGGCAACTCTGCGTGCGAGTCTTCAATGACTCCACCGTGTCCCGGAAAGTGCTTGCCGATGGCCGCCATTCCCCCGGTGTTCATACCGTTGATAAAGGCGCCGGCCAGTTCCGAAATCACTTTCGGGTGATGATGAAAGCCACGATCGCCGATCACGCTGCTATTGCTGTTTGCACAGTCAAGTACCGGTGCGAAACTGAAATCGACACCGACTTCAATCAGTTCCCGGGCCATCACCTTACCTGTATCCTGACACATCGCCAGTGCCTGGTCCGGGTCATGGTCGTAAATCCTGCCGAATTCGAGGGCAGCGGGCAGGGCTGAAAAGCCCTTTCTGAATCTCTGCACCCTGCCCCCTTCCTGATCCACCGCGATCAGTAAAGCGGGGTTGCGAATTGATTTGATCCGATTGATCATCGCTGATACCTGCGGCCGGGATTCAAAGTTTCGACTGAACAGAATCACCGCACCGACAGCAGGCAATGAAAGTAGATCAAAGTCATCGTCGGTAAGTTCAAGTCCGCCCACATCCACCATCAGCGGCCCCAAAGGCAGGTCAATCGGCTTGCGCATCCGGTTCAGGCACGGATAGTGACAATGGTGCCTACTGAAACCATGTCAAACAGTTCAAGCAGATCATGATTACGAACCCGTATACAACCGTGTGAACCCGGAATACCCATTTCAACCTCATCAGGTGTGCCATGCAGGTAAATATATCGACGCATGCTGTCAACATTTCCGAGACGATTAAATCCAGGCTCGCATCCGCTTAACCAGAGGATCCGGGTCAGAATCCAGTCCTTGCCGGGTTCGGCGTCCTGCATGCCTGTCCGGTATATTTCACCGCTCGGCCTGCGACCACGAAAAACAGTATTCAGCGGCTGGCCGGCCCCAATCTTGGCACGGATGACGTGTTTGCCTGTGGGAGTACATTCGCTATCCATTTGTTGCCCCGCTCCACGTGCGGCTGTCGAAACAGGATAGGTCTTGCAAACGCAGTCGTTTTCATCAATCACTTTCAGCGTTTGATCGCCGATATCAATATCAAGAGCGATGCCAGCGGTCATCGTCGATCGGGTAACAGGTGATCCAGCAATTCCTGGCAGGACTCTTCAATCAGGTCAAGCACCAGGTCGAATCCGTGGTCGCCTCCGTAGTAGGGATCGGGTACCTCCCGATTTCCAGAGTTTCCGTACTGTAAAAGAAGCCGGATCTTGTGTCGGTGATCGGCCGGCGCCAAAGATTTCAGTCTGGAAAAATTCTGATTGTCCATCGCAATGATGGTGTCGTAATAAAGCATATCGCTGGCGGTGATCTGTCGCGCGCGCAGGGGTGACAAGTCGATACCCCGGGCCAGGGCGGCCTCAATGGCGCGTTTGTCAGGAGGATGTCCCAGATGCCAGTCACCTGTCCCCGCTGAATCGATTTCGAACAGATTCTCCAGCCCCCTTTCGGATACCTGTTTCCTGAGCACTCCTTCCGCTGTGGGGGATCTGCATATATTACCCAGACAGACAAAGATAATTTTATGTGGCGACATGTTCAGTCAGGCCCTCGCCAGTTTGACAACACTGGATTCGTTGCGCAGTCGCCGCATGATACTGGCCAGGTGTTGCCGGTCCGAGACTTCAATAGTGAACGTCATGAAGGAAGTATTATGCCGTTGATCCACCGAGGCATTGTTTATATTGGAATTGAATTTGGCAATGATATTGCTCACCCTGGCAAGTACACCGGGCGTATCTTTCACTTCTACGTTGATCTGCACCTGGAATTTGCCTTTGGTGTCATCCGACCAGTTGAGATGAAACAGGTTGTCGGGATGGCGGAAGATAATTTTACTGTTCTTGCAAGTGGAGCGATGGACGACGAGTCCCCTGCCACTGGTTGTGGTTCCGATGATTTTATCCCCAGGGACCGGATTGCAACAATTGGCATAAGTGATCAACAATCGTTCGGTTCCCCTTATGGTCAACGCAGGGCTCTTGTGCTCAGGTAATTCGGGGTGATGTTGCGCCGCAGACTCCGCGATCAATTGTTTTGCTACCAGTCTGGGCAATCGCCTGCCAAAACCGATGTCTATCAGAAGTTGCTCCCAATCATCCAGTCCGAGATGCTTTAACAGGTTGACCTTATCGGATTTCGAAATCCTGGGCCGGCGATAACCCTGGTTGGTAAGCGCGGAACGGAGCAGTTTTCGACCGAGCCTCAGGGATTCCTTCTTTTTTTGCTGATTCAGATAATGGCGAATTGAAGCCCTGGCCCTGGAAGTGACCGCATAGTCAAGCCACGAAGGGATCGGTCGTGAAGATTGCGATGTTTTTACTTCGACATGATCCCCATTCGAGAGAATTTCGTGCAGAGGGACCATCGCCTGATTGATCTGTGCACCCACACAATGGTCACCGATATCAGAGTGTACGGCATAGGCAAAATCCAGCGCCGTCGAACCCCGGGGCAGCCTTTTGATATCTCCTTTTGGTGTAAACACATAGACCTCATCCGGAAACAGGTCCGCTTTGAGATGTTCAAGATATTCTCCCGAATCACTCGACATGGATTGGGACTCAAGAAAACTGCTCAGCCACTGCTGCGCCAGTTGCTGTGGTGCGTGCTCCCCGGTGGTTGCTGTTTTGTAAAGCCAATGGGATGCCACCCCTTTTTCCGCAGTTCGATGCATCGACCGACTTCGAATCTGGACTTCCACCGGTTGTCCATACGGTCCGACAACCACTGTATGCAGCGACTGGTAGCCGTTTATCTTGGGAATTGCAACATAGTCCTTGAAGCTTTCGGGCCTCGGTTTATAGAGCTGATGAATGACCCCCAGCGCCTGATAACAATGCGGTCGGCGTTCAGTAATGACTCGAATTGCATTGATATCCTTGACATCCTTGAGTGACAGTTTTTTCTGTTGCATCTTGCAATAGACACTGTAGATATTTTTTTCGCGGCCGTAGACATCTGCAACAAGGCCGTTCATTTCCAGCTTTTTCTGTAAGTTTTTACAGACTTCGTTGACCACGGATTTTCTACCGCGTCTGGAAGTCCTGAGTTTCTTCTCGATTGCCTTGAAACGCTTCGGGTACAGGTTGATCAGGCTCAAATCCTCGAGTTTCTGCGCCAGTTCACGCATCCCGAGACGATTGGCCATAGGCGCATAAATCTCCAGGGTCTGGCGTGCGATTCTGCGTTTGCGGATGTCGTCCAATGATGCCAGGGTGTGCATGTTATGCAGGCGGTCGACGAGTTTGATAATAATCACCCGGATGTCCTGGGCCATGGCCATGAACATCTTGCGAAAAGAGGCGGCTTCAGCGTGCTCCCTTGATTCGAGTTCCAGTTGACTGACCTTGCTGACCCCGTCAACCAGAATTGATATGTCTTCTCCGAATTCCTGCGATATTTGTTGCAAGGTGATGTCGGTGTCTTCGACCACATCGTGCAGGATTGCAGCGATGATGGTACGACTGTCCATGCGCATCTCTCCAAGAATTCGCGCAACCGCAATAGGATGGTGAATATAGTCTTCGCCGCTTTTTCTCTTCTGGCCCTTATGGGCTTCGGCGCCATAAATGGTTGCCCGATATATCTCAAGGACAACAGACTCGTCAAGATAGCTTTCCAGTACCCCGTTCAGGTCATTGAACAGGTTGTCCTTCTGTGGGGAGGCAGCGGAACTGTGCCTCTCCAGAAGGTCACTTAGTCTTTTCTTCCACCTCTGGGCCAGTACCATCTGCATTTCCATCGGTGTGCCCAAGCATGGCCTGACGTATGGCTTCTTCCATTGCTTCATCATCCATTTTGATCATTTCTCCATCATCATCAAATTGAAGCCCCGGGATAGTGGTCTCCTCATCCAGGATCGATGAGGTCACCAGGCCTTCCGCTATTTCCCGCAAGGCAATCACCGTCGGCTTGTCATTTTCCGGCTCGACCAGGGGTTCGGCCCCCAGGGTCAATTGTCTTGTTCTTTTTGTTGCGATCAAAACAAGATCAAATCGATTGTCTACATGCTCCAGACAATCGGTTACAGTAACACGCGCCATTATAAAACCTCTTGAATCAAATTAATCGTTCATTATCTGTCATGACCTGATTATTCATGACTTGAGAATCCCCGGTCATCCCGGATGTGTTCAGGTTTGCGAGCCGACCAAGAATATCCGCCAGTTCCTTCAGTGCATTTTCAAAATTGTCATTCACAATTATTATATCAAATTCGTCTTTGTGGCTGATCTGGTCAGCCGCCTCTTTCATTCTTCTCGCTATCACACCCTCGCCATCCTGTCCCCGTTCCAACAAGCGCCGTTCAAGCGCCTCGAGTGAGGGTGGCATCACGAACACAGACACGGCGCCGGGAAACTTTTCCCGAACCGTTCTGGCGCCCTGCCAGTCAATGTCCAGAATAGCATGCCTGCCGCTTGAAATCTGGTGTTTGATCGATTTTACCGAAGTTCCGTAATAATGATCAAAAACAGTGGCGTATTCTATGAAATCACCCTGTTCCATCATATTTTCGAATGTCTGTTTGTCGATGAAATAGTAGTGAACACCGTCTTTTTCTCCCGGACGCCGTTTGCGGGTAGTATGGGATACCGTGATACCTGCATCGTTGCGCGATGCCACCAGTGCTTTGGCAAGACTGGTTTTCCCGCCACCGGATGGCGCGGAAAGAATCAATATGCCGGGCATGGCTTGGCTAAAATCCAGGGTTCCTGTTCAAAATGCTGTGTTTCCTCCGAACGGGCTGTTACTGGGTTTTGACGAAACATATCATCCCGTTTCAGCCAGCAACCAGCAGCATAACCGACGTAAACTCAGACAGCCCATGATACCATTGTTACTGCCGGTATGGTACAGACTGTACTGAATCAGTCCCTGTGCCTGCCCGGCTGATCGCACCCCTGTGACTTGATGCAAGGCGGTTAAGGCGTTATAACGTCAACACGGATCGGGGTGTAGCTCAGCCTGGTAGAGCACTGCCTTCGGGAGGCAGGGGCCGGAGGTTCAAATCCTCTCACCCCGACCAATCTGTACTCAATCAGCTATTTTCCCGTTGAGCTGTTTTCCGCATTATCGCTTACTCGCAGCCTTACTTCTTTGTTCGTCCAGGATCCGGGTTAAATCCAGTAGGCGGTGCGGGTCATGAATCTGGATGCCAGTGTCATCAATCCCTTGATTGCAGTGGGTAGCTCGGCGGCTCCTGCATTGACAGCCTGCTCTGCATGGCTGGCTTCATCCGACCGCATTTGTGATATGACCTGACGACTTCGCTCATCCTTGTCCGGCAGTCTGCCGAGGTGATCGTCCAGGTGGGCAACCACCTGTTTTTCGGTTTCCGCAACGAAGCCGAGGTTCCATTTGTCGCCAGCCATTCCGGCTACGGCTCCAATCGTAAACGAAGCCCCATACCAGAATGGATTCAAAACACTTTTACGGCTTCCAAGTTCATCGAGGCGCTGCTCGCACCAGGCCAGATGATCGGTTTCCTCTACAGCAGCCTGTTGCATCTGTTTACGGGTTGTATCGTTGTGGGCCGTGAAAGCCTGACTTTGGTACAGCGCCTGGGCACAGATTTCACCAACATGGTTGACTCGCATGTATCGACCCGCCAGGGTACGGTCGCGGGCGCTCATGTGAGCGTCTTCGGCGGCGGTGGCGGGGTATTCCCGGCCCCCGATCAGGTCGGGGGCAGGCTTTGATCGGGTTTTGACACACAGCGTATCGAGTGTCCGGGAGGCGCAGATGACAAGATGATCGAGACGGCTGTACTGACGTTGATTTTCCATAACATATAGTGTATCAGGATATGAACCAGTCGGCCAATTCAGGCGTCGTCTGGTGAGGAGCACGCTGACACGCTTATGGCGTCTCTGGGCCCGACTAAATCGGAACCGGAACCGTAGGAACAGACGAAATCAACGGATAAGCGGGAGCTGCCGGTGCGAGTGCGGTTGATGATCGTAATGTGGATTCCCGCCTGCGCGGGAATGACGAAATTACGGGCTGGATGTCCCAGGACCGGAAACGCTGGGTCTGACAGCGCGGGAGTTCGTGGTTCTAGTCGGCCAATTCCAGCCTTTTCTCGATCCGCTGAATGCGTTCGGCCAGCCGGTCAATTGTGGACTGCTGGCGAACCTGGGAGCCGTATCCATCGGCCTGACCGGACAGCACCATGGCCATGCCCCGCTCCAATTCAGTAAGCCGCTCCTTTACGTCTCGCATATCGGCAGAGAGGTTTCCTGTATCCGCGCGAATGGCCTTCAGGTGTTCCAGGACCAGATTATCGATTTTGTCGCTCATTGCTTGATCTTATCACGACTGCTGGATGATCTCACTATCCTGACGGATAATTTCCCTGTACAACTCTTTGCGGGCCTGGGGCCATCAATCAAAGCAGTACACCAAAAACGAACTTTTTTACTTTATTACTTGTTTAAAAATATCGTTTATGATTCTCCAGGAAAAATACATTGCCTGCTTAATGAATGATAAAAGTTCATAGGGTCGCCTGTACTGGACTGGCGACGTTGCTGTTCGCGATCCTGCATCCGCGGTACGCCAGAGCCGTTACGATGGATGCGAACGCTTTGCGGCTGGAGTACGGATCCCGCTCTTCGGAAATCTCTCTTGGCAAGATCGAGTCCGCCGAAATCAAAACCGGCTGGATCTGGTCCACAGTGCAACTTTGTCATGACGGTGGCGAGTCAGTCGTGTCGGGCTTGTCGTCAGACGTCGCACAGGACTTTGTCAAGGCACTGGAGATTGCCAGAACCCGCTGGTGGCAGCGGGAGCTTGCACCTCAGATCGGGATAATTCGTTCGGTCTGCGACAGGCTGGCGCAGCTTGCAGAGCCTGCGACTTACCTGACGCACAGTGCGTTCAACCAACTCAGGAATGAAGCGCAAAGCGCGGCAGGACCATTCACGGGCTGCTGGCCGAACGCGCTGTCGGATACGCCGGAATTCCGGATGCTGAAAGTGATACTGGACTTTCTGGAGGACCCTGATCGTTTTCGGGGGCAGGCCAACGCCGCTTTTGTCGCGAACGAATTGAAACGGTCGCAGGAATTGTTCGATCGAATCGAGTCACGGCCGCTCACCGGGGAGCAGCGCAAGTCAGTCGTCGTCGATGATGACCGGAACCTGGTCATCGCCGCCGCCGGCAGCGGCAAGACTTCGGTGATTGTGGCTAAGGCAGGCTGGCTGCTGCACAGGGGCTACCGGCGCCCTTCGGAGTTGCTACTGATGGCTTTTGCACGGGACGCCCGCAAGGGGATGGAGGAGCGGATCCGCAAGCGGCTCGACGGCCCCTCGGCGCAGGGCATCACGGTGAGCACTTTCCACGGCCTGGGCCTGGCGATCATCGGCAAAGTGGAGGGCCAGCGTCCGGCGTTGACCAGGGTGGCCGCAGATGAGCAGGCGCTGATTGGTCTGCTGAAAGAAATCGTCGCCGAACTGATCGCCGACCGGAGTATCTCCCAAACCATACTGGCCTGGTTCCGGGAGCAGTTCGCACCTTATCACAGCCCGCACGAGTTCAAGACCTGGGGGGCATATTATGACTACATCCGCCGCTACGAAATCCGGTCGCTGAAGGGAGAGCAGGTCAAGAGCTTCGAGGAGTGCGAGATCGCTAATTACCTGTACCTCAACGGCGTCAACTACGAGTACGAACGTCCCTATGAACACGAGACCGGCACATCGGAGAAGGGGCCGTATCGACCCGACTTCTTTTTGCCGGATGCTGGTATCTGGATCGAGCATTTTGGAATCGACGCCGAAGGCAAGACCGCTCCGTATGTGCCACAGGAAGAGTACCTGGAGTCGATGGCGTGGAAAAAGGAGTTGCACGAGAAGCGCGGCACCATCCTGGTCGAAACCTTCAGCCATGAGTGCGCCGCCGGTACATTGCTTCGGAATCTTGAGAAGAAACTCCGGGCCTGCGGCGTGACCCTGTCTCCGATCCCGCCTGCCGAGGCATTTGCCACTTTGGAAGAACAAGGCTGGATTGATCCGTTCATGCGTCTGGTGGCGACTTTCCTTCGGTATTTCAAGGGCGCGCGGCTATCGCATGAACAGGTCAAGCAACGAGCCGCGAACATGAAGGATCGGGTACGGGCCGAAGCCTTTCTGGCGGTGTTCAGGCCAATCTTCGAGCGCCATGAGGAGACGCTCGCACAGTCAGGGCAGATCGATTTTTACGATATGATCGCCAGAGCCACGGAGCATGTCGAGGCCGGCCGCTACCGCAGTCCGTTCGGCTACATCCTGGTCGATGAATTCCAGGACATCTCAGCCGACAGGGCTCGATTGCTGAAGGCGCTGCTCGATGGTTCGCCAGGCGCACAACTGTTTGCCGTGGGGGATGACTGGCAGGCCATATTCCGGTTCGCCGGATCGGACATCGGCATCATGCGGGAGTTCTCGCAGCATTTCGGCGACAGCGAACGGCTCTCTCTGGAGACCACTTTCCGCTGCACCGACCGCATCGCCGCGGTCGCCACCGACTTCATCCTGCGCAACCCGGCGCAGATCCAAAAGACGGTCCGATCAATACATCGGGCCGAAGGTCCATGTGTCCACATCGCACTTCCGGGCGAACAAAAACTTTCACTGTTGAAAGAGGCGCTCGACCGGATTGCTGAGGATGCCGCCGGATACGACGAAATCCCGACCGTATTGCTGTTGGGACGGTATAACCATCTGCGACCACCCAACCTGTCGAGCTTGGTGCGACAGTACCCCGGCCTGCAATTCACGTACAAGACCGTGCACAGGTCCAAGGGGCTGGAAGCGGACTATGTCGTGGTGCTTGGATTGTATTCCGGAAAATACGGCTTTCCTGCCGAAATTACAGACGACCCGCTGCTCGACCTGGTGCTTGCTGCGCTGGAAGCGCATGCGAACGCTGAAGAGAGGCGCTTGCTTTATGTTGCCATCACCCGCGCCAGACGCCATACCTTCCTGCTCGCCGAGGGCGGTCCGCCTTCTTCTTTTGCAACGGAACTGACTGGAGGCGGTTACGACGTCACGGTCTTCGGCAGGCCGCCGGAGCGTGATGTTTCCTGCCCGATCTGCGTCGAGGGACGGCTAATAAGACGTCAGAACAGACAGAATGGAAGTGTTTTCTACAGTTGCTCGAACTATCCCTACTGCGAGTACAGTCAACGGCCGTGCCCGGTATGCCGGGAAGGGTTGCTGGTCAAGACCGGCGAGAAATTCAAGTGCCGCGACTGCGGCCAGTCCATCGAGGCCTGCCCTGAATGCGACAACTGGATGGAAGCCAGGATGGGCAGGTACGGCCGCTTCCTGGGATGTGCGGGTTTCCCGGCTTGCGGCTATACCCGGAAGATTAGGTTTAAAAGGGCACAGGGCAAAAGCGTCGCCGGGTAATCCGACTCCATGCGTGGGCAGACCGGTAGTTTCGTCAGTGCTGTCGCAGCTCCCTTCAGCCGACGCGTGCTGGGTCTCGACGACGGATAGCCGAGACAGAGTTATATGTAAGTGCGGTGTCAATCTGGGAAATACGGCTCAAGCATAATGCCCGCCACCCGTCGGGGGCACAAAAGAGCCGTTTCTCCCAGAGGACGTGCTCGAAGCACTGGAAGATCAGAACATAACGCTTCTGCCAATGACCATGTACCATGCCGCGCGTGCACTAAAGACGCCACTCGGCCACAAGGATCCATTTGATTAGTTGCTGCTTGTCCAGACCCAGGAGGAGAGCCTCAGGCTGCTTACCATAGACAGGGGCCTTATCGGACGAGGGTATAAAGATTTCTGTGTAAATGGTCGTGGATCATGTCAGAGAGGCACTCTGTCACCGAATAGAATAATAAACTGATTCAGTGCAGCCTTCCAGTCCCGGATCGGCATGGTCCATTTTTTTGATGCGTTTTTCAACCCGAGGTACAATAATTTCCGGATCGCGTCATCGTGGGGAAAGGCCCCTCGCCCCTGGATGATTTTGCGCAGACTGTAATTCAGCGACTCAATGGCATGGGTGGTGTAGACCCCCTTGCGGATCTCCGGCGGATAGCCAAAAAACGGCGTCAGGCGCTCCCAGTTCCGCTCCCAGCCCGGCGCGATTGCCGGATACTGTCTATCCCAGTGTTCGGCAAACGCACCCAGGGCCACTCTGGCGGCCTCCACCGTAGGCGCTGTGTAGATCGCCCGCAGGTCAGCGGCTACCCGCTTGCGATCTTTCCAGGTGACATACCTCAAGCTGTTGCGAACCTGATGCACGATACACAACTGAACCTGGGTATGCGGATACACGGTCTCAATGGCTTCCGGCAGTCCCTTGAGTCCATCCACACAGGCGATGAAGCAGTCCTGTACCCCGCGGGTCTTCAGCTCGTTGAACACGTTAAGCCAGAACTTGGCGCCCTCGGTCTCACCCAGCCACATCCCCAGCAGTTCCTTCTCGCCTTCCAGGTTGATGCCAAGAGCCAGATACACCGCCTGGTTACGGATACTGCCGTCCTGACGTGATTTTACAAACAGGCAGTCAAAGTAAAGAATCGGGTAGACCGGGTCCAGAGCCCGCGTCTGCCAGGCCTGTACCTCTTCCAGCACGCTGTGGGTCACATTCGAGATCAGGGTCGCAGATACCTCCGCCCCGTACATCTCCTTCAACTCCTCCTGAATACTCCGGGTACTCAACCCCCTGGCGTACAAGGCAATGATGACCTCGTCTATACCCTGCATACAGCGCTGTCCTTTGCGCACAACCTGTGGCTCGAAGCGGCTGTTCCGATCCCGCGGAACCTCCAACTCCAATTCACCGTCTTTGCTTTGAACCTTCTTCGTAGAATGACCATTGCGAGAATTCCCGCCACCATGACCCGACCGGTCGTGGCGACGATAACCCAAGTGACTGGTCATCTCTCCATCCAGCATGGCCTCCACTACGCGCTTCCGCAATTCGTTCATCAGACCATGTTGACCCATAATCGCTTCCGGGTCTCCTTTGAAATCTTCCACTAGCTCGTCGAGCAGGGATGCTTGTTTTTCAGTTCGCTTGGGCTTGGTCATCGTCTCCTCCTAAAAGAGAAATTATAATGGATGACCATTTACACAGTTTTGTTTACACCCTCACCAACTCTCACAGTCCTTATCCCATTTAATCCATTTTCTTGGATCAATTCTGGGTTCCACTCAGGAAGAGGCTCTATGACCTTACCGAGCTTATAACCCTTAGGTAATTTAATAGTCTTCATTCTCTATTCCTTAAAAGAACGTGCACCGAAGTTAATAGCTTCTTGCGTGATCCATTGAGCAAGTTTTTCCATGATTTCATTATGACACCAATTCCCTGTAATTTGAGTCTCTTGCCTTCCATGTTTTTAACAATTAGTTCCATCTGATAAAGAGTAGTACCTATGGATCGAGAGTTGTTCGAGATTATGACTAGTACGAGTGAGGGTAAACTTCCTAATAGTTTCTACGAAAATAAAGTGACCGGCCAGACCACCAGGAAAGGGCCGGTTACCCTGGTAACCTATATCGACCCGGCCGTTAAAAAGCAGTTGAAACTGATCGCTCATGGGGAAGATACAACACAGGCAGAGCTGTTTCGGGAGGCTATAAACGACCTGTTCAGGAAGTATGGGTACCCGTCGATTAAGTAACACCTTAACAGCTAGTTGTTATGTTGTTAAGCTGTTACATTCGGCCACCCTCTGATCGCTGGCTCACAACCACCCCCCGAAGCCCAGCATGACACAAATCCCGTGGACCCATCCCACCAGGGCGACCAGCAACCCGGCGATCAGTAGGACGATGGCCGAGCCGGTCACGGTGGCCATCTGGATGCACCAGACAATATGAACGATCATTGGCCCGCCTCCGGCGATGGCATTTCCCGCGCCATCGCTCAATGCCCCGCGCTTGGAGCGCCGTAGGAATCTCCGGCCTTCAGGTCGGGGAGGATGTCAAGGCTCTGATAATCACGTTGACAAACGCATCGAAGAATGGACAATGCCGATCCGGGACTGGAAGGCTTCATTCGTTTGGAGAATCACGGTTCAGGTTGGTTATGAACAATTACAATTTTAGGAGGTGGCATGAACTATTGGGCAATGCGCACGTGCCGCGATGATGAGAAGTCGAGGCGGTTTATACAGGATGAGCTGAGCGCAGGACGACTGCGCCAGGGATGGGGGTCGGACGAGAGTCAGGATCTTCGGGTTATCGAAACCAGTTGGGCGAACAGCGTTGAATTGACGCCCGAACAGCGGGAAGCGGGTAGGCACTGGCGGATGGGAAACGGTGCAGGAGAAGATTACATGCAGGTCAACGACCTAGTCGTGGTTCCCAACATGCCGGTGGATGGGCTGTTCACGATTTGCAGGATTACGGGCGAGTACGATTTCAGGATTGACCGGAATCACGATGACTTTGGTCACATTCGTCCGGTGCAGGTCGTGGGGCCGAAGGGGGGCGTAGCCAACACCCATGAGTTAGTTCACGCAGCTCTTCGCCGGAGTTTTCGCTGTCAGTCGCGAATGTGGAACATCACGCCGCATCGGAAATGCTTGAACACCATCCTTAAAGCTCAACGGCAACCGGGAGATTTCTCTCAAGGAGTCGAACCGGCCGAACAGGCCGAAAGTGTGGTCTCGGAGTTGATCACGGAGCCTCTGAACCTGATGGCGGAGCGGATCGGCGCGAATCTGCCAAGTACGGTGCGGAGCGAAGAGTGGGAGCGCGTTCTGCAGTCGGCGCTTGAGCCCCTGTTCCCGGTATCCGTACACCATACCGGTGGGCGGGACGAGCGCGGTGCGGATATCGAGATCGTGATACCGAATCCGTTCGAAGAGAATCGCGATTGGATAATCCCGGTGCAGGTCAAGGACTATGGCGGCGAGGTTGGCGGGGATGTCGCCGAGCAACTTGAGACCGCGTTCCGCTCGCGAAACGAGGCGAACCAGGTGATTGCCGTGGTGCTGTTGGTTACCGACGCGGAAGCCTCAGAAGACCTCAAAGAGCAGATGGGCAAACTTTCGAAAAATTATCACGTACCCTTCGTGTTCTGCGGTCGAGATTCTTTCATGCGGCTCCTTGCCCGGGGGTACCTGAGGCGGTCTTGAACCGCTCTGTCCCGGGTTTGTGTCGGCGGTGCAAAACACTATCGCAAATGTTCTTCAGCTCGCACGATCGGCGCCGGCCTACCGGATCCGGTGATAGCATTCCCCGCGCCAAGCTCTGGATTGTAGGCCGCGAATCGCTATCGGAACCGGATTTCAACCATGCCGTGGCAAGGGGCCGGGCGGGAAAAGCCCATGAGCGGGCTTACAGGAAACCGGATATTTTCGGACTGGTCAGGATGCCCGAATACCGGGTTATGGTCATTTGCAGGTACAATCAGCCTGGGCCACAATCAAACAGGTACAACCAGTATGGAAAAACAGGGATTCTGCCCACTACAAGATGAATGACAGCGATAACATCGAACGTGACGATAGACCCCAATGCTTCGCGGCCATGTGGTTCGGGTCCGACGAAGATTCTACAAACGAGATGAATCAACTCTTTGACATCGTGATCAAGCCGGCCTTGGAGCACCACGGCCTGAAGCCCTACCGAGTCGATCACGATCCAGCAGTAGACAAGATAGACGAAACTATTTTGGCTGAAATCGACAAGTCCGACATGATGGTCGTCGATTTGACCCACGATCGCAAAACCGGTCTGAGGGGAAGCGTGATATTCGAGGCGGGATACGCATACTACAAAAAGCCGGTGATCTGGATGTGTCGAGAGGATCTTGTCGGTCAAATTCCCTTCGACATACGACAGTTCAAACAAATCAGGTGGAATTTGCGCAAGTTGCTGGACACCCAGCAGGAACTCAAGGATGTCATTGCCGCGAGGATCCGGGAACGCGGAAAGGAAACGGAGACCCACGAGGTGAAGAGACTGATCTCCAAGATGTGGTCTGACTTGGAGAATGCAAAAGATATTCCCCTTCCACCAAACTTCAAGGGTGTAATGACCGCAGATCAGGCCCGATCAGCCATCTTCGAAGAGTTCTGCGACGATCTGGACACGCGAGCCAAGTACAAGGAATTGGGCCTAAGCACTGACGAGAAATATGAACTGATCGAGATGGTTCGAGGGTTCAAGAAGATCGTGATAGATCTGCCAAAACAATGCGGAAAGGTAGCCAGTATGGATTTATACAAGAATATTGTCGAGGCGAAATTAAAGGTGTCCGGCTGGCTTGAGTGAATGATGTACATTTGACGCTAGATTGTTACCCTGGGATACACTTCCTCTTTTCAATTCACCCTGTGGTGCGGACTGGAAGAAACCCCGGAACAGACGGTCCTGAACAAAATCCACGCTCCAGATAGGATTTGGTCACGATGCGGTCACGGTCACGGCTAATTCGAACCGAGATTACGACGATCATTGGCCTTATTATGCGCGGTCCGATAGACTTCGTTCTCGAATACGCAGTCTTATTAATGCAGTTGTGGCTGAAATTGAAATTGACTATTGAGTACCAGAAATAATGGCGACGAAAGAGGACATATTGGAGCAGATTGTAGAGGAGTATCTTCTTCACAAGGGATACTTCGTCCGGCACAACGTAAAATTCATTCCGCGAAAATGATTGCTCCAAAAATAGTGTGATGCAGTTGTGATAGGAATATTGGCAGAGAAAACTTGACTGATATGCCTGAAAATCTGTTTCTGTCACTCGATTCGAGTCAACTGGCGCGTAAAATCACGCGGGCTGTGCAAAACGTCTGTTATGCAGCACCCGGAATACAGGAAGAGCCAGCCGAGGCACTCGCTGCTCGCGCCCGAAAAATCGGCCCTGATATGATCACCGTTTGTCTCGACTTCGATGAGCGTGTAATGCGGATGGGATTCGGGACCCTCGATGCTGTGAAGGTTTTGCGGGATGCCGGGATTAAGATTCGCACAATATCGGGTCTACGTACAGGACTGATGGTCATCGACGATACCGGGTACATCTTCACCCCCAATGCCTTGTATCTCGAGGCGGATAAGAAACCCGACACGGCAAAAAATGCGATGAGATTATCCGAAGAGCAGGTAAAGGAAGCTCTTGCCCGACTATCCCCAAGTGCAAAGGTCATTGCCGTTGCGATGGCTAAGACAGATGAGGAGCGTGAACGGATACACGAACAGGCCGTGGAAATGCCATCTGAAAAGGTTGAGGACACAGACTTCGAAAATGTCCAGAAAAGTCTGGAGGAAGCACCGCCTGTAAATTTCGATGTTGCCCGGCAAGTCCGTGTTTACAGTGCGTACATGCAATATGTCGAAATCAAGCTGAGTGGTGCAGCCATTCAGCGTCACCGCCTTGCCATTCCGCCGAGCATCCAGAGATTAGGTGGTTCAGAGGACCTTGAGGGTCGGCTAAAGACAACATTCGATCTGATTGAAAAGGATGGCAGATTGTCGTCCAAAAAACTTGAAATTAGTCTGAATGAGATACGGAGGAATTTCACGCCCTCGCTCGGCAAGGTCCATGGGCGCGTTGTGCTGAAGATTGCAAAGGCGGATCTTGAGGAAAGGCTTGACCAGTTTCGGAAGGACTTGAAGACCCACCAGGAAACTGTGGAAAATGAATTGCAAGAAAAACTCGTCGAGTCGCGGAAGCAAATCGTTGATTATTACGTGCCGAAAGTGAGCAATGATCCGCCTGAAGCGATGCGTGGCCAGTTTCTGGTAATCGGGGAGAAGGAGGCAAGGGTCTGGCTCAACAGAGAACTGGAACGGATTTTTCCAAAAGCCCGGAATCTCCTTCAGAAGATGCAGCTCGATGTGAACTACAAGGACGTGACTTTCGAGACGCTGAACTGTAAGGAATTTATCGACGCGATCAAAGAAGCGTTTCCGTTCATCGATTGGGACCAGGCTTACAGCGATTTTCTCGCGGCCGGGGAAAGTAGAGACTGAGCCGGTTGTGGGGTTTTCCCCTTTACGTCAGTGTCGATTACTTTGTTACACGGAGTGCTATTACTGCTTACCCAGGATGACACGCAACCCGAAACGATGTTTCGCAATCGGCTGACAGTTAATCGGCCCTTAAACAAATTTGATGAACTGTAGTTGGGAAAAATGAGTGTAGGAAATCGAACTTCCAAGAAATTCAAGGGATTCCAGGTTTGGGGATGCAAAGTCGCAACTTGGGTAGGCCGTGGATTGAAAGCATCGACACGACAAGCAGGCTATGAGCACCAGTCATCTGCACACCAAACGAACTGATGGAAGTGAACCATGCTGAATCAACAGACTGACCCGGTCATCTCTGAGGTGAGGGCCGTGCACGACGCGCAAGCAACCCGTTTCGGCTATGACTTAGCGGCAATCTTCCGGAACATCCGGGCAATGCAGGATGAATCCGGGCGAGAGTATGTCTGCTTTCCTGCACGGCCAGTCGTCACCTCGGATACTAAATTTGATCTGAGCGGTGCCAAAAATTCAAAGTAGCAATATAGCGTTCAGGGCGTGTAGACGTTCCTCCCTTCGGAGGGACGCGAGGACTGGGAATAAGTATAAGGCATGTGTCTGATATTTTGGAAAAAAGCAGACTATGTGTTTATTCAATTTGATCAAGGGAATCGCAGGCATCCGCACAACCGCCTCTACTATTCGGAGCGGTAGGTCCGAAACATCAGTGGGCGAAGCGGGGGGATGTTGCGACACTGACATGGTGGGTACGCTCCTGATGTTAGTATGTGATAATACGACATCCTGCCTCAGGTAGTAGAGAGCGTATCCACCTTACCCCAATTCACGTTGCCGGAATGACAAATGAGGGCAGAGCAAAACGACGAAAACCAAGCGGAAGAGAGTTGTGGGCCGGGTAGTCTGCGTGATCTTGATCTCCCTGAGTCGCTCGACACGTCTGAAGATGATGTTGTCGGTGATTTATACATGCCCGCCATGAGCACTGCAGTTCGATATGACCGGGGCGTCGGCTATTTTACCTCTGGGTGGCTAACCTACGTTGCTGAAGGCCTCGCAACCTTCGCCGAGAACGGCGGCAAAATGCGACTCATTACCAGCCCGTATCTTTCCCCAGAAGACTGGAGCGCGGTGAAGCAGGGAGAGGACGCTAAGTCCGACCCCCAGATACTTTCCACGCTCAACGGCGTGATCGACGATTTGGAAGGTGTAGCGAAATCAGAACCACTCAGGGTATTGGCATGGATGATCGCCGACGGGTTCCTCGACATGCGCATCGCTATCCCCACAGCGAAACTTAGCGGTGACTTCCACATAAAGATCGGCGTTTTCGAAGACTCACAGGGCAACTACATCGCCTTCAATGGTTCACCGAACGAAACTGTCGGAGGTTTCCAGAATTTCGAGAAATTGCACATCCATCTTGGTTGGACGGACGACCGTGATGCGGCTCACGCAAATTCGATAGCGAAGACGTTTGATCGGATCTGGAACAAACACGACCCAAATGTGCGTAGCTATGAACTCCCTACTGCGATTCAGAAGAGACTCGTCAAGTTCGCAAAAAAGACTGTGCGCCCTTACGTCCTCCCGAAGCGCTTAAAGCTTTCGGCCCAGAGCAAGTGGCGGCATCAAAACGACGCTTTAGCCGCGTTCATGAAAGCGCGCGCCGGCGTCCTCGCCATGGCAACCGGCACGGGGAAAACCCGGACGGCACTTATAATAGACGCCGAATTAAGAGAACGCGCACTCGTACGCTCGACTATCATCGCGGCATATGGTACTGACCTGCTCGATCAGTGGTACGGCGAACTTGTTAAGCATGATCAGGTCGACTTGGTTTATCGAGCCTACGGAAACTATTACGAGGCTGACAAGTTCCGGCTGTCGAAGCGGCCTGCCTGCCTGTTAACGAACCGTCGCAAGCTCGCTGATATCATTCCTCGCTTATCACCGAAACGTATTTCGGAAACACTAATCATTTGCGACGAGGTACACGGTTTCGGCGAAAGCAGCTTGGTCACATCTCTAAATGAAAAACTTAGGCAATTCCCCTACCGATTAGGACTGAGTGCGACTCCAACGCGCGAATACGACGACGAAGGGAACGATTTCATCGAGCGTGAAATCGGACCTGTCATCTTCCGGTTCGAAATCCATGATGCGATCCGACGCGGCATTCTATGCGAACTGGATTACCACCCCATTGAGTTTCAGTACTCTGACGATGATCGAGCCGAGGTACAAGCTGCTTTCGTTCGGCAGCACGGACGTGAATCCGACGGTGATACTGATCGCAAGCAGCTCTACATGGACCTCGCTCGGATTAAGAAGCTATCCAAGGAGAAGGTTCCGCTCTTTGAAGACTATGTCGCACGTAATCCTGGTATCCTTCGACGATGCATCTTGTTTGTCGAACAGGCTGATTACGGATTACTACTGCAACCACTTTTGCTGCAAGAGCGGATTGATTATCATACATATTACGGTGATGATGACCGGGAAAATCTTAAACGCTTTGCCCGAGGCGAGCTAGATTGTCTTATTGCCTGCAAGCGAATTTCTGAGGGTATTGATATCCAGTCCGTAAACAACATCGTGCTGTTCGCGACCGCAAAGGCACCAATCGAAACCGTACAGCGGGTTGGACGATGCCTTCGAATCGATCCCAAAAACAGGAACAAGCGCGCAACGGTCGTCGATTTCATCAGGACCTACGATGACGATGAGCCACTGCCGCCCGATGCACCTTTGTCGACAGACGACAAGCGGCGCGCTTGGTTTCAAGGGCTGGCGGCGGTTTGAATGGAGAGTGTGGAGGCCAATTCATCATGATCGACAAAGCAGTCCGCGAGGCGGTCGAGGTCGTTTGCAACGAAGACGGTATGGACGAGACTTATAAGAATGCGTTAGCGGCACTTATCGAGAATGCGATGCTCGACAATCTCGATCCATCCGACATTCACGATCTTTTGGACCAAATCGATGTTGGGGATCGCACAGATGAAGATTAGGATCACGGACTGGCGATGCGAAAACCTGCGGATTGGCGAAGGGGTTGAGTCCTTTGAGCTCGGCAATCCCCCAGCGCGCTGGTCGCTCATTCAGATGCCGAATGGGCTCGGCAAGACTTCCACCATGACCCTTATCCGCGCAGTGCTAGGCGAGGAGAAGCTCAGCCCCGAAAAAGTCTGCGGCTTTAGGGCCAGTGACGCTGTCGAAACCGGCGTATTCGAACTTGGTTTGCTCATCGAAGGACGACGCGGCGGACCTCCGAACCATTATCGTCTGACCGCTAATTTCGATTTCAGAGACGGGAGCTATCAGTATTCGACCTTGAGAGCCGTAGAGCGCGGTGGTGGCCATGAGCGTGGATTGGTTCTTCCTCCCGACCTTAAACACATCTTGAAATCGGAGTTCATCAGGCTATTCGTTTTTGATGGTGAACTGGCGCGCGATATCCGCGACCTCAACAAGGCGGCCGCCGATCGCGCGATTCGAACGCTATATCAACTCGACGATATCGCTACTCTACGGCAGCATGTTGCTCACGTGGTGACGAAGCGTCAAGATGCTTTGGAGCGCACCTCGGGAAAAACGAAAAAGGCAGTTTCGCGGTATCGGAAGTTGGTGGATGATGCAACGCATCAATTAAGGACACTGGAAGAATCTCTGAGAGAAAAAAGATCCGCTTACGTCGAACTCGAAAAAGTACTGGAAGGGGTCCGCACGGAAATTGAGTCACACATTGCGCGTAACGGCGACCTAGAGAAACGCCGTATTAAGCTGGTTGCCGAAGCCGAAGATCTTGCTGGCGATATTCAGTCATCGACAAGCCAAGCAATCCTGGCTTATCGAAATCCCGCCACGCTTTCATCGGTTATTACGTCTTGCCTCACGGATCTTGGGGCAACCTTGACTCGGGCGCGGCTCCCGAAAAGCGTATCTTCGGACTTTTTCGAGGAGGTTGCTGACGAAGGCGAGTGCATCTGCGGTCGACCAATCGGACCGGCGGAACGCGCTGTGCTTATCCAGCGAAAGGAACAATATCTGGCGCAGGATCAGATATCTGCTATCGCGACCATGAAAGAACGCCTCAATTCTAGTGCGGCGACCGAGACTAGCTTTCTCGACTCCTGCGAAATCCTTCAAGAGAAGCTAGAAGATCGCCAAGCCAATGAGAAGGCGATGGCGCGTTTGAAACTGGAGGCCGAAGAACGCGGTGATGAGGATATGCGCCCGCTCACGGAGCGAGAAGGTGAAATAAAGGTCAAACTGACGGCGCTTGAAACAGAGATTGGAGGTCTTGAAACTGCTGATCCAGTGAAACAGAGGGCGCACCAATGCACCAAAAGAACCAATATCCCGCTTGCCCGCCGATATTGCGATGACTGCAAAGCGACCCTTGATGAGGTTGAAGCCTCCTATCATCTGTCACTGCGGCGCGACCGACTCCTTGATCAGCTGGAGCGTGTCGAGGCAAAGGCGCTAACAGGCCTGCGCGAAGTCATTCGTAAAGAAACCAATGATCGGCTCGCAACCCTTGTTCAGATGGAAGACCTTCGTGTTGAACGGATCGACGGCGCGTTGGAACTGAGTTCAAACAAAGCGTCGAGTAAGGACGATGTGAGCGAGGGACAGAGCCTGTCGGTCGCATACGCCTTCCTGACGGCCCTTCTTTCAAAGGCGCCATTTGAATTGCCTTTCATCGTTGACAGTCCGGCCGTCTCGCTCGATCTTGAGGTGCGCGAAGAGGTCAGCCGCGTCATTCCAACGTTGTTCGAACAGATGATCCTGTTTGTGATTTCAAGCGAACAAGCTGCCTTTGCAGAGAATTTTTACGAGCGTGAAGACGCACAGTTCATCACGCTTAGACAAACTGCGAATGGACGTGTCGAGACCCATTATGGACTTGAAGAATTCAGACGCCAAACGACCGATGGGGAAACCACATGAGCCTCCGGTTGACCGAAGACGCGGACGCGTTTTTTTCCAAGATCCATGATCACTCGATTAAAGGTGTTCGGTTCCTGGACATCGACAAATTCTACTCATGCCTCATGCTGGGGCTTCGCGCTGGTCAGATGGCGAGCGACTCCCAGTTTATGCAGCCTTTCATTGCGGCTGGCGCGAAGTATCCAGAGGCCTACCAAGCCTATGACAGTTACCTGCTCGGGCTCTTAGTTGAGGCGGAAATCCGCAGGCGCAAGCTCGATTCGAATAACCGCGATCTAATCGAGAAGGAGACCGTCAAACTGCTCGACCCTCGCTCTCCTTTGGGTCTGAGCGAGGACGGGGTAAGGTTCATGAACCGTTACGCAGCTAAAGGGTTCGAAATCCTCCGGGACGCCATGGGTGGACCCCGCAGCGTCGATGAATTCCTCGTTGCCTATGCCGATCTTTGGCGGTCTGGCGACGACACCGTTTCAGGTTAAGCGTCCTGATCGAAGTCGGGTGACGCCCCACGTGAACGCGGAGACTGCCCGCTCAATATCCGCATCGGTGGTACCGCGCCCAAGACCCAATCGAAATGCCTGACGCGCCCGCAGCGTGTCGCCAAGCATACACTTCAGCACGTGAGACGTTTCTATGCGGTCCGTTGAACATGCACTCGATGCGGAGAATACGACTTCATTCTTCAACAAACGCATCAATGCTAGCGGTTCGATGTCTTCCACCGAAAGCGAAACCGTGTTCGGCAAGACCTGGGCGCGGTCACCGTTTGTGTAGACTCCCCCAATCTGGAGCAATCCATCAACGAGTTCATCACGTCGTTCCGCAATGGTCTCCACATCCTTAGCGCGAAACCGGATGACTTGTTCAAACGCTGCCCCCAAAGCGACAATCGCTGGCGTATTCAAGGTGCCTGATCGTAGGCCTCGCTCCTGGCCGCCGCCGTGAATGATGGACGTGATTTCCACGCGCGGTTTTCGTAAGCGCCGATAAAGGATCCCGATGCCCTTCGGCCCGTACATTTTGTGCCCAGAGAAACTCGCAAGATGAACATTGGCTGCTAGGACATCGAGCGCACGGTAGGCGGTAGCCTGCGAATAGTCCGTATGGAATAGGATATTGCGCTCTGTACAGAGGGCGCCAATCTGATCGATGGGTTGGAGAATCCCGGTCTCGTTGTTCGCTGCCATGATAGTTACCAGGCCGGTGTTCTTGCCTAGGACTTCTTCGATTGCACCTGGGGACACCCGACCATCTTCACCTACCGCCACACGGACGATCTCCGCGTCTTCTACAGCCTCGAGCTGCCTTAGTGGTTCCATGACCGACGGGTGTTCAATGGCGGAGGTAATGATTTGGGTCTTTCCTTTTGCCTTCAAATCAGGGAATGCCCCCATGAGTGCCAAATTGTTCGCTTCCGTTGATCCACTGCAGAAGATGATCTCCGTCGGACGGGCGCCGATGGCCTTTGCGATGGTTCCCCGAGCATGTTCGACTGCCTGAGAGGCGGCAGCACCAGCCGCATGTTCACCGCTCGACGGATTGGCAAAATGGGTGCGAATGGCCTCCGTCATCACGTCGATGACGACGGAGTCCATTGGTGTCGAAGCGTTGTGATCGAGATAGACCGGGCTGGTCATCGGGCTGCCGAATCTCCTGCCAAGAGCCGTGCGGCGTCACCCGGAGACTTCACCCGCGTAAAAATTGCTGACAGACCCCGATCAATATGTGTACGCAAACGGAGGACTAATTCTCGGTCATCGACCTCTTCCCCGTCTTCGGTTTCCACCCATCTTAGCAGCGTGATGTAGATCGGCTGGTCTCCGCCGAAAAGCGTATAGGCGTTGAACTCCTGACCTTCCTCGATCTCCGAGGCCGGACCGACCTTGCCCATCTCGAAAGACATAGCCATGGCCATACGGCAAAGGAGGTTAGGCGTAAGCGCTGCTCGCTGACGCAGTACGCGCAGGCGGCTGGTCGCCTCACTGGACACGCGAAACTTGCTAATGTGCATTTACTACATCCGGCGAGTGTGGCGTTATGTGGGTTCGATGATCGCTCAGGGAAACGCCGATCTCATAGCGGCGAGCCACGAAGGGCGAGATCAGTTTATCGAGATCCGGCGTCAACTCGCTATCGGTACACAAAAGGATTATCTGCCGGCTCGCCACGGGCACGTAATCGCGCATAAGAGATTTCCGGTGCGCCTGATCGAGCCGTGACAGAGGCGTGTCGATAATCATTGGCAAATCGCGCCCCGAGGTCTTGCCAAGCGCCCAAAGCATGGAGATCGCGAAGATCTGCCGCTCACCTGCCGACAACGCCTCTTTGGGGATTTCGACGCTTTCGGCCCCGATAAGCGTGATGTCGAACGTGTTCGGATCGATCTGCACACTGCTGAGAAGCCGTTTCTTCCGGATCAGCCCATTAAAACACTCCACGAAATGCTTGGAAAGCGAAACAATCCGCCGTTCGAGGACACGAGACTCATAGACCGCAAGGGCGGCTCTAGCGCGTTCGCCTAGATCGATCTTGTGAAACGCCAGCGCTGTGTCGAGTTCCACATCAAGCGCGCGGTCCCGCTCTTTTTCAAGTTGACCGATCCGGTAACGCAGACTTGAGATTGCCTTTTCCTTTTCCATCAGTTGCGCCTCGGCACGCCCACGCTCATATTCGGCCGTCCTCAGGATCTCGAGAGTCTCGTGCGCCGCGTTCTCATCGAAGTTCCGTAGCTGTTTCTTAAGCCATGCTTGGCGGTGCCGCGCCGCATCAAACTCTCTGCCAAGATCAGCCGCTTGGCCCCTCAAACCCATATCGATCACATCGATTCGGTTCTTGACCCAGGCCGGATCTGCGTCGAGCGTGATGTCGTCAGAATCATCGCAAGCCTCGTCGAGGAATGCACTTAGGGCTGAGAAATGGCTCTTGGTCCAATACGGTCGCTTTGACGCCTTGGTTCTGTCGCTGGACTGAAAAGCGTCGAGGAACTCCCCAATCGCCTCTGTACTGGCTGAAAAACCACGTTGGGAAACAACGTCGTTCAATCGACCCAACAGATTCGGGGCAAGACCGAGAGGCAACGTGCTCTCGGCGAGACGTTTTAAATCGCTTTGCAACCAGTCGATCCGCTTCTCCACTTCTTGCAAGGTCTGTTTCAGCCCAGTCCGGTCCAGCGCGGCGGCCCCACCCTCGGTGTTAAACGCCATTTGCGCTTTAGCGATCTGCCGATCGGCCCGGCCACGGTCGGCGCGGTCCTGGGCTGCATTTTCTTCCAGGACGACAAGCTCTGTCTTTGCCGCCTTCAAATCGCGCTCAATCGCTTCGAGGTCCACATTTGCCCTTGATGGATTCCGTCGCGCGGTATAAAGCGCAAGGTCACTGCGGAGTTGATCAATCAGGTCTAGGCCAAGAAGGGAACGGATTGAATCTCTCACCCCATCCGTGGAGGTGTCGTCAGCGATGTCCTGGATTTTCTCGCCGTCGAAGAAGAAGAGCTGCGAGATACCCGACGGGATCATATCTTCTAAATAATGATCCCAATCCTCGGGTGGAATGTCATTGACCAGCATGCCGTCGCAGGTGAGTTCGATGGAATCAATGACTGATGTGTCGCGTGCCGCCCAAGCACGCTGAACTTCATAATGCACAGTACGCCCTTCTTCATGGCGCGAAAACGACAATGTCACAGAGGCGGCCCGTTCTTCAGCGAGAATATGAATGCGCCGCAGGAGATAGGCTTCATAGTCGGAGCGCGCCACCCGAGCGCCAAGGGCGCGCTTGCCGTAGAGGGCGAGTCGAACCGCCTCGAGGAAAGTCGTCTTGCCACCGCCATTGTGACCGAGTACGAGGATCACGGGGCGTTCGTCATCGGTGGCCGGAGACAGATTGAACTGATACTCGCCGCCGTACAGGCCAAAATTATTGAGAGTCAGCGTCTCGAGGATCATGACGCACCTTTTCGCATCCTTATATTACGCTCGGAGATCACGTCGTCCTCAGCGCGCCACTCGCGCTCCATCACTGCGCCGATCTTCTGGTGGACGGCGGCTCGACGTTTCAAACCACGGACGGATCGTTCAACCTCCAAGAGTTGAGCAAGGAGTGCCGGCGGCACACAATATTCCTCGCACACCTCTTCCAGGATTGCACCGTCTTCGCCGTTGAACTTGTAAGCGCCGTCGTCTTCGATGGGCAACTCACGGCCGAGAACCTCGTGCACAAGAGTTGCGATAGTGTCGTCCCAATCGCCAGCTTCGGATCGCCAAAGGCGCTGGATTTCCAGAAGTTCTGCATCATGAATGAGTATTGTCTTTTCTCCTGGCGGAGCGTTCCGGTTCACCTCCATTTGCGCTTCCAGAAGTTTCTTCAGGAAGCTCTTTCGGAAGGATATCCGGTAGGGTCCCGGGATCATCTCATTGCTGCCAGCCTTAAAGGTCACACTTCCGTTCCGCCGTCGGAAATCGCGGACTTTCGACTTCTCCGACGGGTCTTGGGTAGCCGCGAGTTCATCTCTAAGGTCAAGCAAAGGTTCTAGCCATGTCTCGCCATTGTCGATCATAGCCTCCATGGCCTTGTCCTTCGTGACCACAGTGCAGACCCAACAACCGAATCTGGAGTTGCCGCAGCTTTCAGTGTTCTTATCCACCACGAGTGGGCACTCGCCCGCTTGGGCATTCCGATACATTGCGAGGAGATGGCGATTGTCTCCGCCCCACGGATTACTGTTCTGGAGTAAATAGCTCCATACATCATCAGTACTAAATGCTTCAATTGGCGTATATACATAGGCACCGAGCAATGTCGTATGGCGGGAGAGAACGCTGTTCTTGATCCGATGAAGTGACATAACTTGGGCGCGGGTTGCGCTTTCGGCGCGGCGTACACCCAGCACCATGACGACCTCGCCGAACTCTGCCACTTTCTCTTTGATGAACGCATTTGCAGGATCAATCTTTAGCCGCTCTGTGCACCAACGAAATCGTTTGGATGGAGCCGGGTAGCCGCGTCCCAGCAAGTTAACCCAGAAACTGTCGGAAATATCCGGTACCACCTTGTGTGCCTCAACTGGGATCGATTGCGCCTTGGCAGCTGCGTTGATGTTGGAGATCGTATTATCGATATAGTCGACGATGACAGGCGTCTCGACCAGTGTGTCGGAGCTCAAGACATATACCTGCTTCTTTCTCTTTTTCTTCGGCAATCCTGACAAGGCCGACCAGATGAGTTGCAGTGCACAGGTCGAATCCTTGCCGCCACTATAACCGATCACCCAAGGGCGGTCATCGCTGCCATAGAGCCAGCGGACTTCTTCTACGATGTCCATAATGGAGCGGCCGGGAACTTCGGATTCGGATGTCGAATCAAAGTCGTCAATCAAGGTCGCCAACTTACGCAGCCTCCTTTTCACCAAAGCTCGACTCGGCTTGGCGACCCCGCTCGTCGAGGGGCAGACCAACAGTTTGGCAGAGTACATTGGCGCCGAGCAGGACCGCCCGCTTTTGGCCGTTCATCCGCGCGCTATTCATCACTCGACCCTCCCAGAGATCGGCATTCCGGCGCGACCAGTCCAAGGATTTGAGGCTTGAAAGGTATTTGCGCCACGATTTCGGCTTTTCGGCTAGGAGACGTCTACCAAGGAGTCCGAAGGACTGCAGCAACACGCCATGGGCGTGGACCGTCGCTTGACGCAGATCGCAGGATTTTAAGGACCCCGCATCAAGGCGCTGCCAGTCGATCATTGCTTGGTAGAGCGCACCCCAATAGGCCGCCGCGAGTGCGGGAGTGTCTTCGCCAAAGCGGTCTGCGGTCTTCCCTGCGAGCCATTCATTGGCGCGGTTGAGGCTGGAAAGCGTATAGAGAGCCGTCCCCCGGTTCGGGATGGAACTGCGTTCTAAATCGGTGAAGCGCCTGAAAAACTCAACCTCGCTCAGGACATGCGCCGACAGACGAGCCAGGGGATTGCGGTGATCGAAGAGGACGTTCAGTGAGCCAGACGGACGCACCGCGTTTTTGTTGAGATCGGCGAACATTTGCTGACAGCGCCCCAGTCCGCGATCAGCGAACAGCACAACGGAAATAGTCTCATTTTCAAGTTCAGGCCTCGTCTTGAGTGCCTCTTCGATTGCGGCACGGCGATGCTGTCCGTCGTTCAGGAGAATGCGAGCGTCCATGGAAATGGTTAGAATTCCCACATTGCGCAACGAGAGATCATCGGACGCCGACTTGAAATTCAGGTCTCCATCCACCGACGCGCAGAGCGATGAAAGAATGTAATTATCCCAGTTCGTCGACAGGTAGTCGGCGATCTGGGGAACCCGAGCCTTCGAGAGCACACGCTGGGTTCGCAGGTCTGGCGGTAATGTCTCATCGTCAAAACTGAAAATTCGCGGTACCTGACATAGCGGAATCATCACTGTGTAATATGGATGACCTGCTTGCATCCCTCGAATTGCTGAAAATGAATAGAAATTGCTCATGGCTTTCTTCCTTTGATGGAAGTTAATGGAAGTCTGTTTGGAAGTCAAATAAAATTTAAACCCATAGAACCTTAGACCTACGTTGACCGTAGGCGTTTGTCACTCTGAACCTTGAGACTTCTCTATTCTCCGTCTTCGGTATCAACTGTGCACAATCTGCACTTGGGAATGCTCACTTCCACCTAGTCTTAACACGGTTCCTAGACGAGGCGGGAAGACTGGTTCGTATCCGGAGCGGCGGATCAATATATCATTGTAATAGACTCAACTCGAATTCCTGCGGTTACCCGTCATCTCCATAATTCCGCGCGACGGCACGAACGGACATTGACACGTTGCCGACCGTCCGATATCCAGTTCCTGCGCTTGGAATACGTGAAGGACTATTACATCGATCTGCTACCGAGAAGACGAATTCGTGTGCAAATCGACTTGTCGCCGAGGGCCGACAGCGTACTTGTGGCTACCCTGTGTGCCTAGTAATTCTTGGGTCGTTCCGAGCGTGAAGGTAGGAAAGCGCAGAAATCCCTCCGGCTTGGTTCCGGTGGGGACGAGTGCCTGCGGGATGAAGGGAAGCCGCCAGACTCCTACCTAATAGTCGACGCTCTCAATGACGGGACCGAAGACTTCGCGGTGATGCCATTTCAAGGATCTCAAATCTGGATAGTCTTCCGTGTTTTCGGGCAGTAGGATCGAGCAGTGCGAAAACTTCTCAAGGGTTCGGTCTGCACCGGGGCCCACCGCTGCAGTCGCAATAACGACCGTATAACTCGGCGAGAGCGTGAATGCACCGGCATCGAATAGCCGATGATGCAAGGCACATAGCGAAAGCCCATTGCTTACCTTGTCTCGGTCACGGCCACCAGCCCGGTGCCACCTGATATGCGCTGCATCCAGCGCCACCGGCACACCATGCAGGCGAACGGAGAAGGCGCATACGGCGCACCGTTCGCCATATGCGCCCAGAACCGCCTTGGAGAACGCCGGATCACGCAACCTGCGCCGAACTTGCTTGAAGTCCTGTCCGATTCCTTGTCTTCCCTGGATGCCGACATCCGACACACCGGGTGCCACATACCCAGTGTCAATCCCAACCGCGCGCAGTATGTCAATATGCAGGGTATCCGGAAAGTGGGCGTCGAGCAGTGAATACGCAATGTCGAGTGCCGTTACTCTATCCTGCTGAAGCGACAGAAACACATCAGCTGGCAATCCGCCCCGCGCCCCTTCCCGACGCAATGAGGCGATATGCGCGTGGCCGCTCAGTGTCTGAGTGATACGGCCGGCCTCCGGTACTTCCCAGACACCATCGTGCTGTAGATGCCAGAATGGCAAGTCCGGGTTTACGCGCTTACGCGGTGGCCCGAAACGACGCAGCAAGCCCCCCAGTTCATGGGCGATCTCATCGTATGGCACCAGACGCGCCTCGTTCCGTAGACACCGCCCAATCGCCCATAATGCAAGTAAGGGCTTGTTTGGAGCCCGCCATCCTTGCACGTGCCAAACCTTGAGATTGGCGAACAGACTCTGCAACTGGTTAGGCGTCATGGGAAACGTTCCACAGTTCGTTGCTTCACCTCGCCTCTAGGCAACTCAGACAATCCAGCCGTGAGCGCAACACTGCCATCGAGGCTGGCGATATGACGGCGGGAGACTCGGCGTGACTGTACGCGCAGCCGAGGCTGGCCAAATCTGATCTCGATGACGTGCTGGCCGGGGATGGACATAGAGACAAACTCATCTAATAGGTGGTTATGGTCCATCAGACAGTCCCCGGGAGACTTGACGTTCCCTTCAACCGGGACGAGGCAGCCGACCTTCTCCGCATGGTGTATGGGTTGAAATAGTATGAGGATGAGAGCCTTCCCCGTTTCCGTCCTGATTGCCGTCCTAAACTTCGTCAATGTGGAGGCACATCGCAAGGAACCTGCCGCCTCCCTCAGAATCACCGCACGACCCTCCTCGCCCACCGGGTGTCGCTTTCGTACTTGCCACCGCCACCCTGTATAGTCTCGTTGGCGACCTGTTCCTCTACCTGTTCAAGTTCCCGGAACCTTTTCATCTGTGTGTGACCCTCATGCCCCCGCGCCCTCGATGGTGTAGGTTTCAACTGAACCCCAGCCTAGTCAAATCTATACAAGCGGCAGCCATGGTCTAGTGCGCTGTTCCACTATCCGCGCGTTTTATATTTGCAATTGCGCCGGTCTACGCATGCTCAACTATATCCTCAGTTGATTATAAAAGTTTGTCGTCAAGTCCACTCTCGGCGCACCCTCTTCCGCGTTCACTATCCTATTTACTTCGGACTCAATCTGACTCTTTGTATATTCTTTCGCTATGTCAAAACTAATCTGATGAAGGGACCGCAGCAGTATCCCCAATTGACGCGCGGCCACACGAGCTGGGCCATTAAACGCTTGATTCGCCATAATGACGTAAGTCCATGTGCTGCCCTGAATACTACCATCGATATCCAAGGCTTTACGGTATTCCATATACTTTTCGGTATGAATGAGGGACTTGTACTTTCCGTACTCCGCCATCACTGTGCCTTTTGTTACTGCCTCGTTTGAGGTTTTAGCCTGAACAACAGCAATCAACGCCCGTAGCCCACCTTGATCAAGCAGGCCAAGCAAGTCTACTCCTTCATCCCCTTTTGCATCACTTATGTAAATTGTTCGAAACTTCATACACTTTAGCCATAATGCGCAAATTATCAGGAATGGCCTCCCGCTCAAGCTTTGAATAAACTCGAATACTTCGCAGAAATTCCTATCAATGGTTTCCTCCAAACCGGAAAAGCGTCGAAATTGTTCGTGTGGCCACGCAACAAATACACGTTCTTGGTCAGTTTGCGCGATCGGTCGAGGAATTCCTTGCACATCCCAATCACTAAAATGCCTCTCTAATAAATCACACAAATGGCCGAAATGCTTTGTCACAAATTCAGTGGAGCGAATGGGCCCCCATTTCTTCTCCTCACTCACATGAGCTATAAACGCGTCAAACAAATTCAAGACTTTTGGTGCGGAGGGAGAGACCACGCACGGAACCAACTTGGAAATCAAAAAAGTCCGACTCGAATTATTCAGATTCATCATCCCCAACCAACAATGCATCTGCCATAACCTTGTACTGCTGGATTTCTCTGATCATATCCGCCAATAATTCACCATAATCCCTAGGATTTTTTGTAATCACTTCGGTTGGAAGTGATCGAATCACATCCAGGCTGTTTAATAGGCGTTCCTTCCACGAATCCGCTGGTTGTACATTGAGTGCAGTTATTTCCGCTGTTTCAATGGGAACTTCGTGGCGATCTACTTTCGATATAAGCGCCTGATGATCGCCAGCTATCAAAGTCCCTAGGCACTTTACTTGCTTCGGGTTGTGGATTCTTCGTCTCTGTTCTGGTTCATCCTCTTCGTCCTGGCAGATCCAAGCATAAAACATACGAAGGTTTTCGAGATGCTGAAAGTGATACTCTTCTTCATCCCAATTTAGCCACTTTCGGACGTCCGCATTTCGATAGGCTTCTTCGAACAAACTGAAATAGTTGTTTCTGGCTTTCTTGCCATACTCATCATCCGCTCGCATTTGTTCAAGAGCCTTGTAGGAGCGATACAATCGTCCCACGGCTCTGGCACTAAGTCCGAATTTTTGCCCGGTTTCAGTAAAGGTGGAGGAACCGTTGTCAAATTGGTCGGCAACTAGTTTTGCGCGTTGAGCCGGCTCCCACTGCCGTATTCCGCCGATATGCCTGATTCCTTGGAAAATCCAGGAAATATCATTGGAATAGGAACCGTTATAAACTAGAACCGAAAGTTCTTTTGTTTGATCTAACAGATTACTCAAGTATTCTTCAGAAATATTTTCCTCTGCGACAAGACCCTCTCTGATTCTTTCTCGTAAGAGCTTCAGGGCGGCAAGACGACGATTTCCTTCAACTACTACAAATTTATCGTCGTGCGACTCTAGTGGACGAACAACAATCCTATCTAGTGGAAGGAAGCCATTCCTTAAGATGCTAAACTGAAGCTCTTCGATATCATGGCGCCGGATGGACTGTTCGACTCGTCGTTGAATTGTTTCTTCTGTTGCCCGGGTATCAGGAATCTGTCGACGGCTCTGCTGATCCCAAAACCTTGGATTGTTCGGGTCCAAGTATAGACTGTCTATGGAGATTGTTTGCTCGGTTAATTCATCGTTGTACAATGTGTCACTCCTTATCTGCTTTAATGGCTAACTATCACCAAGTCTGATGCGTTTGGTGATTTGATCTCCGCGTCGATTTGGTTCTAGGTTACTCCGGTTAGACAACTTACCTTTTCAAGAAACGTTTCCTTAGTTGGCAGTGTTAATAATTTCGCCCTGAAATTGTATCACAGGGTAAGCGGTTCGAAGGCGACGTGAGCCAGCATTGAACAACCAGAACTTTGTACTGGCAGGCTGAGAAATAACAAATAAATGCACAAGGATAACGGTTAAATGAAGTTCGAGACCAGTGTTGACTACATTCCGGCAACTCCTCTAGGCGACTCTATAGACGATCATTTACATTGGCGATCTCGACAATTTATGATCGATCACATCGACTAGGTCGCCGTTCAGTTCTGTCAACCCCAGTTTCAATATTCTCCCCGCAAACCCATTCATCAGGAAAGAGAGACGAAGCTTGATCAATAAATTTGGGGAGGTTTCAACCTCCGGCCTAGTTCAGGAAAGGGTGCGGCAGGACTCGCAATCGGCAAACATTCTGACGCTGCCAAGGAGCATCCTCTACTGGTATTTTCGTCTTGATCGCCAAAGTTTTCTTATATCTCCTTTGTGTTGTTTTGTCGGCGCTAACGAATTTGTTTGTCTCCCAAATGGTGAAATTCGCCCATAGCTTCCACTTCGCTCCCCTCGCCAAGGTCTTTTAAGCGAAAAGAAATGATAATTGCAGGACGATATATCGAATTCAGATAACGGTTTAGTCGATACAAAGAGGCCAGGAAGCTTACCATAGAGATGGTGCCACAAGTCATGAATGTCTCCGATATCACCACTGATCTGAGCCGCAAACCGTTCATTTGGCACAAATAAAGACAAACATTGCGCCAGATACCCGGCAACCGCGCCCCATACCGCTAAATGCAGGTCAACAAAAAGAGACAGGGAAATGAACAGCACTCCGGCCCACAGCAGCGGCAGGACAATCAGGTCCGGCAAGACCTGGTGATCCATATCGATCAGGCTCAATGTGAGCAAGGTACAGACAAAAACCATCACGGCTGCAAGTTGCCAGTCAGGCTCATATACGACTCCGAGCGTGACGGCCATCACCGCAGAGATCATCTCGACGACCGGATAACGCGGCGAAATTCGAATGCCGCAAAATCCACACCTGCCGGACAAAAAGATAAAGCTGGCTATCGGGATATTCTGGTGGAAACGCAACGGAGTAAGGCAGGCAGTACAGCGGGAACCCGGCCGCAACACGAAGTCGGGCTGACCTTCATTGCCCGCTTTTGACTATTCAGACTTGAGCAGTGGCGTCGGAGGATTGCCGGTGAGTCTCCCGATTTCGGATGGCATAGCGACGGTCACGGTGACGGCAACGCCCCGCCGCCGCACCGCCTCGGGGTTCGGGTGGCGGGGCGGTGGTGATGGCGGGTGTGTATCTTGCGGGCGGTGGATTCCCGGAGGGTTTGGTGTGATTGGCGCCAGGCGAACGAAGGATGCTATTCCGGTTCAGCGTTGATACGCGGATACGCGACCTTTCCCCAGGTTTCCGAGTCTGAGTCGCGGCTGAGATCTTGCTTCATGATGTCGATGATCGCCGGCACGAGGGAGGCCATGATCCGGCTTCCGTCCCGGATCTGGGTGCGACCGAAGCCGCTGGGATAGGTTGCGCCACCATGGAATATCTGGTTGCGCAATGTATAGAGACGGCGGAACACGACCGACAGGATGGGAAGGACGTCCCGTCTCGACAGGGCCTTCCTCACTCTGTTCTTTTCGCTCTTGAAGTGTCTCTTCCAGTCACGTTCCGGCTTGAGGTCCCAGACCGACTTCCAGAAGGGGTGGAACACGTAGTGGTTGTCCGGATCGGGCCGGAGAACTCTCCCCATACGATTCTTTCCAAGGCGCCTGATACATCCTGTTCCACAATATTCTTGAGAAATACCATGAAGTAGTGGGATTCGCTCTCCCTTCCTTCCTCCCCATCGACGAAATCACGCAGTGCCGCCTCATTGCCATAGGCCGCATTGAAAGCAACCCAGAAAAACATGAAGCGCTCGATGTCTTCCGTATCATCCTGCTTGCTGCGCTTGATCCAGGCGTCGGCGCGGCGCATCCGGTCTTCATTGTGTTGCCGCTGGGAGGCGGGTTCGTCAATACATTCAGATTCCGGGATGGTTGGAAGTCTCCGCTGAATGGATAATCCATCCATCGCTTCATAGGGTGGATTGGTGTTTATGATACCTGATTGTTCCTCGCGAGGGTAAGGTAGGCTATTGCGGGAATGACGAAATTTGGGGCGGGTTATGGGATTCTGTGGGCGGGCACGGAGACCCGCTCCCCGATCAAGGCCTGCCCTCGGCCTGATCGGGGGCCGGGGACCCGCCCCTACGATTACGGTTGGGGGCAGGCTCTGGCCTACATCGAAATTTCGTCGTGGTCCAGGGAAAGGGATTTGCTCTGCTTCCTCTCCTGTTATATCCTGCAAACACAAACCAAAGACAGGGGAAACGTAAATATTCTTGACGACTTCAATGAACACAAATGAAATCAGGGGACTGTTCGAAAATGTCCTGCCATCGGAGTCCATCGTTTCAGACAAGACCGAGTTGCGGGTTTATGAGTGCGATGGACTGAGCGCCTACAGGCAAATCCCAAAGCTGGTGGTATTACCCGATAGCGTTGAGCAGGTTCAACGGACCATGGCAATCTGCAGGGAACACTCTCTTCCAATAGTCAGCAGGGGGGGTGGAACCAGTCTGTCGGGGGGCGCCTTGCCCCACAGGGAGGGTATTGTTCTGAGTCTGGCAAAAATGAATCGGATGCTGGAGCTGGATCTGGCCAACCGCACTGCAAGGGTTGAACCGGGGATACGAAACCTTGCAATCTCTGATGCGGTCAAAAAACACGGGCTCTATTATGCACCGGACCCTTCATCCCAGATCGCATGCACCATCGGTGGAAATGTCGCAGAAAATGCGGGTGGGGTACACTGCTTGAAATATGGATTAACACTACACAACATTACCTGTTTGAAGATAGCGACCATGGAAGGTGATCTTGTTGAGATCGGTGGATGCAGCCTGGATAATCCGGGATTCAACCTGCTTTCACTGATGATAGGGTCCGAGGGAATGCTGGGTGTTGTGGTTGAAGTGGGCGTGAAATTATTGCCGATACCGGATACGGCGAAAGTCATCATGGGGGTGTTCGATTCGGTTAAGAATGCCGGGGACAGCGTGGCTGACATTATCGGTAATGGCATCATTCCAGCGGGTATTGAAATGATGGATAACCCGGCGATATGCGCTGCCGAAGACTTTGTCAAGGCAGGTTATCCAACCGCGGCCAGCGCGATATTGTTGTGTGAACTCGATGGCACGCCGACTGAAGTGGATGATCAAATTGAGCGTGTCAAACAAATGTTTGATCAAAATGGCGCTGTCGAGAGTCGGGTTGCCAGGGATGAGCACGAGAGAGAGTTGTTCTGGTCAGGCAGAAAGGCCGCATTTCCTGCGGTCGGTCGGATTTCACCGGATTATTATTGTATCGATGGCACTATTCCGCGTAAATCTTTGGGCCACGTGCTGACTGAAATTAACAGTCTCTCCGAGCAGTATCAGTTACCGGTTGCCAATGTGTTCCATGCGGGGGACGGCAATCTGCATCCGCTGATTCTTTATGACGCCAACCAGCCCGGGGAGTTGGAAAAAACCGAAAAACTGGGCAGTGAAATTCTTCAATTGTGTATTGCGGTGGGCGGCACCATCACCGGCGAGCATGGCGTGGGTGTAGAGAAAATCGGTGAAATGTGCATCCAGTTCAACGATCAGGAGCGTGGGCAATTCCATGCAGTACGTGAATGCTTCGATCAGGCCAGGTTACTCAATCCGGGGAAAGCCATACCCACCCTTGCCAGATGTGCAGAGCATAATGCCATGCATGTCCATGCAGGAGAACTGCCTTTCCCCGAACTGGATCGTTTTTAGTGGGGGGGGATCAGGAAAAGGAATTGCAGGAGTGTGTATTCCGTGCTCACAGGGAATCCACGCCTCTGGCGATTCGCGGTGGCGGGAGCAAGGATTTTTATGGCCGGGAAATAACAGGAGAGACGCTTTCAACCAGGCAGCATGGCGGGATCCTTGATTATCATCCAACGGAACTGGTGATCACTGCACGGGCGGGAACATTACTGGAAGAAATTCAAACAACCCTGGCCAGTCAGAATCAGATGCTGGGTTTCGAACCACCCCTGTTTTCACCATTCGCGACTCTGGGCGGAGCCATTGCTACCGGTCTGGCTGGGCCCCGTCGTCCCTACGCCGGGTCGGTGAGTGATTTTGTTCTGGGTATGAAGGTGTTGACAGGGAAAGGGGAGGTGCTTCGATTCGGAGGCCAGGTAATCAAAAATGTGGCCGGTTTTGATGTTTCCCGATTGATGGTCGGCGCCATGGGATGCCTGGGTGTCATTCTGGAAGTATCGCTCAAGGTGTTGCCGTGTCCGCTGCGTGAAACCACAGTCAGACTGGAACATGCGCAGCCCGATGAGTCACTGGAACTGATCAGTTCACTGGCACGCAAACCTTTACCGGTTTCAGCGGCCTGCTGGGTCGGGGGAAGGACCCGATTGCGGCTGTCAGGCTCGGATGCCGGGGTTGATTCGGCGATAAGACAGATTGGAGGTGAGGTGGATGACCAGGGGGCCTCGTTCTGGGACAGTGTCCGGCAACACAGTCATGAGTTTTTTCAAAACAGCGAGCAGGTCGTACGCGGTTCGGTGGCGCCTGCAACTCCAGTGAATTGTCCGCTATCGCCACAACTGATCGATTGGGGAGGGGCGGTACGATGGGTTTGCGGTGATCAGGATAAAAGCGATTTCGAGCAACACATCCGTTCACACAGGGGCCATGTTACCCGGTTCAGGAATGCTGACAGAGCAAGGGAAGTGTTCGATCCAATTGATCCGGCAATGATGAAATACCATCAACGCCTGAAGAATGCCTTTGATCCGGACAGGATTCTGAATCCCGGGAGAATGTACGCAGATTTATAACCATGCAAACGTCATTGACAAGCGAAATTGCGGCTACCTCCAAAGGTAAAATCGCGAACCGGATTCTCCGCAAATGCGTGCATTGCGGTTTTTGTAATGCAACCTGCCCCACCTACCAGCTATTGGGAGACGAGAGAGATGGTCCGCGGGGAAGAATCTATCTGATCAAGCAATTACTTGAAGGTGAACAGGTGAACAAGTCATCAAGGGTACATCTTGATCGTTGCCTGACCTGTCGGGCGTGTGAGACGACTTGTCCATCAGGGGTGGAATATGGGAAGTTACTGGAAACGGGGCGGTATTTCTTAGACAAACGCGTGCCGGCAAAGCGGTCGGAAAATTATTCAAGGGCTGTGCTTGCTGCAATAATCACGCGTCCGGGACTGTTTTCATTTTTGCTTCGGGCAGGACAATTTGTAAGGCCGGTTTTGCCCGGGATACTCAAAAACAAGATACCGAAACCCCTGGCCGAAGATCGAATTCGATGGCCAAAGCCGGTGCATTCCAGAAAAATGATCGTTCTGGCCGGGTGTGTGCAGGGAACCCTGACACCGGATACCAATGCCGCAGCCGCAGTGATACTGGGAAGGTCGGGAATATCATTGATTGAAGCGAAGGCTGCCGGGTGTTGTGGCTCCCTGGACTTGCATACGACCAATGAGCGCAAGGCCAGACAACATGCACGCAAACTGATTGATGCATGGTGGCCTTACCTCGATCAGGGAGTGGATGGTTTTATTGTGACTGCCAGTGGATGTGCTGTCACGATCAAGGAATACGAAAATTTGTTCTCGGAGGATGAAGAATATTATGAAAAGGCCCGGCTCATATCCGGGAAAACCCTTGATCTTTCGGAGGTGGTCGAGAGAGAGCCCGACTCGATCCATCGGGTGAAGGCTGCCGGATCAAAGGTAGCCTTTCATTCCCCCTGTACGCTTCAGCATGGTCAGAGGATCAAGGGTAAGGTAGAACGAATTCTGGAGCGCGCAGGGTATCAGATCTGTGCAGTGGAGGATTCCCACTTATGCTGTGGTTCGGCTGGCGCATACTCTCTGTTGCAACCGGGACTGTCAGGACAACTGCAAACCAGTAAAATCGCTGCGTTACAGGAGAACGATCCCGATATCGTATGCACGGCAAATGTCGGTTGCCAGGTTCACTTGAACAATGTCAGTTCTGAGCCTGTCAAGCACTGGATTGAGTTATTGATATAGCCTGTGTGGCGCATTTGAGTTTAAATACCTGAAAAAAGTTACGGGATACTTGTATCACGCTTCTGTCTTTAGTATGATCCGCGCTCCGTTTTTTACCTGAATTTCGTTTATAACAAATGAAAACGTTCTCAGCAAATCCTCAAACAGTAAAACGCGACTGGTTCGTGATTGATGCCAATAACAAGGTTTTGGGTAGATTGGCTTCTGAAATCGCACATCGCTTGAGAGGCAAGCACAAGGCTGAATATACCCCCCATGTCGATACCGGGGATTATGTTATCGTAGTGAATGCAGAGAAGATTGCGGTGACAGGTAATAAGGCCAATGCGAAGAAGTATTATCGCCACACAGGATACCCGGGAGGGATCAAGGAGACTTCATTTCGTGAGATGATCGGAAATCACCCTGCCCGTGTGATCGAAAGTGCAGTTAAAGGCATGTTGCCGCGCAACAAGCTTGGCAGGGCCATGTTTTCAAAACTCAAGGTATATGCAGGAGAGCAGCATCAACATCAGGCCCAGCAACCCAGGGTTCTGGAAATCTGACAGAATGAAAATTCAGAATTAAATCAAACGTTATCGTATTTGATATGGCACAGACTCAAGAAACCTGGCGGGGAACCGGACGTCGTAAATCTTCAACAGCTCGAGTTTATCTTGAACGCGGCGCCGGCAGCATTGTTGTCAACAAGGTTCCTCTGGAAGAATACTTTGGACGCGAGACCTCGCGAATGATTGTTCGCCAGCCTCTGGAACTGGTTGAAATGCTCGACAAGGTGGATGTCAGGGTAAATGTAAGCGGTGGCGGCAACAGTGGTCAGGCTGGCGCTATTCGACACGGCATCACCCGTGCACTCATCACTTACGATGAAGAGCTTCGCAGTTCCTTGCGGCAGGCAGGATTTGTTACCCGCGATGCGCGGGAAGTTGAACGCAAAAAAGTGGGCTTGCACAAGGCCAGAAAGCGTCCACAGTACTCCAAACGTTAGACCCGGGCCCGTCGGCCCGACACCGCCTACTGTCTGCTCTCAACTACGCAGTCGAGATATGAAACTATCTGATTACAAAGCGCTGGTATTCGATTGCTATGGTACTCTGATAGACTGGGAATCAGGAATGATGACGGGCCTGGCTTCATTGATAGAGAAAGCTGATTTCACCCTGTCACGCGACGTCGTTCTGGAAGCGCACGCCCGCTACGAATCTGCGCAACAAGCGCAGACACCCGGAATGCTGTATCAGGATTTACTATCCATCGTTTACAAGCGCCTCGCCGAAGAATGGGGTGTCGATCATACGCACGAGGAAGCCAGAACTTACGGCCAATCGGTGAAGCGCTGGCCTGCTTTTTCAGATTCCGTCGAGGCGCTCACCTATCTGAAGCAACATTTCAAATTGATCATCCTGTCTAACGTCGACAATGCAAGCTTCGCCTATAGCAACGCCCGTCTGCAAGTTAAATTCGATGCTGTTTACACTGCTGAAGATTGTGGGTCATACAAACCTTCCGATCGCAATTTCAACTATTTTCTGGATAGACTTGCAGCACTCGGACTTGAACGCAAAGACATACTGCATACAGCGGAAAGCATGTTCCATGACCATGCACCGGCAAATAAACATGGTCTTGCGAACTGCTGGATCTACAGACGTCATGACCAGGAGGGCTTTGGCGCAACGATGAATCCGGGTAAAATGCCGAAATACGATTTCGTATTCAATAGTATGCTTGACATGGCACAGGCCCATAAAGCCGAGCTTGAGAACTTAAGTTAAAGCTGACGAAGGTCAGTACTTCAATCGATCCTCAACAGAAAAATGCCGCATCGGTAACTTCCAGTGTGGGGACGACCAGCGCACGGTCCAGGTAACGGTTTTGGCGTTCGCAAGAGGTTTCCGAAACGAAAGAGCATGCGTGGCAGGAGGCGGCATGCAGTGATCGGTCTTTGTCCGGTTCGTGTTCCGCGCAGAGCGGATCTGACGAGCAAACTTCGGCTCGCGACAGGGCTTGCATAAGAAGTCTGCCGAGATTCTCGGGTTTGCCAAGGTCTACCAGCCCGCCAAGCGTGCCGTCGGAGTCGATGGCAGCGGTGTAAACCAGAATACCGGCCTGCGGTTGTTCGCTATCGTTATCGGCGTATATTCGTTCCCGAATGCTGGCGGAATTATAGCCGCATTCAAGAGCGAGTTCACGAACCAGCAGGTGCGCGACCGTATGCAACAGCGTGTAGCGAACACCTGGATAGTCCTCGTTGGGATCAAGTTTTCGCGAGTTCCGCCAGCTCTTGTGTCCGGATACCAGTTTAATCTCCCTCGCCCGGACGCTGTCCCGTTGTTCCCATTTCCGAAGTGCGTCTTCATCGAAACGGATGAATATTCCTTCACCGTGCACTTGGCCGGAGGGAACCCATGTTGGCGCTCCACTGCAAAGTCTGGCCATGAGCGGACGCTCGTCGGGACCGCCCTCTTCTGGCGCTTCGACCCGTGTGAAACCGAGCAACGCATTCACTTCTCTCAACCGTTCAAGCAACAGGATGCCGGAAATCCGGTTCTCAAATCCGGTCGGCACGGGCGCCGGTTTGCTCAGGAAATGTGGCCCGCCCCTGGACGGGGCGGGATCGGTCAGCGCCTCCCACTCGGGTCCCTTGATTCCCGCTTTGAAATAATCCCCACAATTGCGGACAAGCTGGTGGACCGGATCCCGCGAGACCGGAATCGCCAGCGCGGACAGTGTGATCGGGAACCAACTGTTGGTTGCGCCCAGCAGTACGGTCCGCGCCTGTTCCCTGCAATCATCGTCGTAGTGGTCGAGATGCGGGTGGCGCCCGCGGCATCGTGGCAGGTTTTCCTCACCGGATTTACCGAAAGCAAGGGCCATGTTGCGCGAAGTACTGCATTGGTCGCATTTGACCCACAGATTTCCGGTTTGCAGAGATGCGCCGCTCTCGAAGAATCGCAACGTGCCCGTGCAGGCTGATGGTCCACTGTGCACGAAGTAGCGCCACGGAAAATCGTCGAGGTGACCGTTTCTGCAGGCGAACAGGAATCGCGCTGGCACGGCATCCGCGTCTCTGGAGGGCAGGTTACCTTTTGATCCCTTGCAGTTCCCGTGAACAAACCGCGTGTTCTCCGGGCGGAATCGATTCTTCCTGATCTTGAAGAGGCCGAGATCAAACTCGGATAACAGGCCGCATTTGACGCAGCGCAGCCAGCGCGGAAATGGTCTGACCGGGATACCAATCAGTACTTCGTCGTTTTGATGATCGTCCTCACTTCTGTTGGACGGAGGCATGCGCAGGCTTTCCACCTGGTGACCGAGCACACTTTGAACCGCCGACAATAGTCGGGCTTCCTCGATTTGTATGCACCGGTCCTTTTGCCATCGATCGGTCCCCATCGTGACCACGGACAGGTTGGGCAGTTCGATCAATGCTCCCGGGCCGTAGTTCCAGAGTATTTGACTTGAGCGGATTTCGCCGACGGGGGTTGTATCGTTTACGATATGTCCTCCCCCTCATCACCGGTTGCCGGTGGCGGCGTCCAGGCAGGGCCGTGATTATCGAACCTTGTCGAGTTCATGACCAACCGTACGCCGGGCTCGACTTCGCGCATCGATATCGGGATCGTGAAATTATTCCGCGGCTTAATACCGGGCCGGTGCAGCAGCGGCACTATCATGTCCTTGCTTCTGCCTTTCTTTTCATAGGCCAGGGTTCGGCCGCCCTTGTCCGCTTCTGTGACCCATTCGTCGATACGTTCCCTGATCTCGGCACAAGCGCGTTCTCCGACGGCGGATTGCCCGGATATGAACCACGCGCGCCTGACCATTACGTCGATGACGTGAACGACTTCGTCCATGTCGGCGCGATTGAGTGCGCCCGCTCCTGTGTTGGAATTGAATCGGGTGTTTTCGAGTCTGAGGACGCTCAGCATTGCTCCGGTCAGGCCGCGGTCCATGGCGCGGGGCGAGAACGGTGTTACCGACTGGGCTTCGACATGCTTGTAGAAAGTCGAGTGGTAGTGCTCGAAGGTTTCGTAATGGGACAGGTCTCTCGGCTGTGCCCAGGCAAGCACCGTGCAGATCAACCCCGGAAAGAATCGGCCGACTCGGCTGGTAGCCTGGATATATTCCGCCGTTCCTTTCGGCTGCCCATTGACGACCATAAGGCTGAGTCGATTCACGTCAACGCCGACCGAAAGCATGTTCGTGGCCAGGACAATGTCGATGGAGCGAGTCTCACCTTCATCCCATTGTGTGATGAACTTCCCCTTCACGTTGTCGAAATCAGCTTTGAACTTTACTTCCAATTGGTCGAGATATCCGGGGATGTCCCGGTTCGAAACACGGGATGTCAGTTCCCGGATATGACGTACACTACGCTGGGCGAGACCGGGGCGATCAACCAGGCCCATTTGGACCCGGAAACACCGGGTCTGCACGTCGTCTTCCGCAAGGCGTTTCATGCCCCCGAGTTCGCGCAGCGAATTGAAGTAGCCAACCGTCGTCAGGTAGGGATCGGCTATCTGGCCGAACCTGTCGAACAGCGCCTGTGCAGCGGTCAGAAAGGCCGTGTAAATTCGGATAAGAATCGCCGGGCGCGAGCTTCCGGGAGAACAGAGGCCTACATATCGGCGCCCCGGATTCTGGCTGATGGGTCTTAGTACGGAGAAGAAATTATCCGCAACGTCGAGCCCACTCGGTGGGAAGATTGAGCTCCGTCGCATAAAGACGTTGTTGACCTGGTCTTTCGCTTTTCGGACTGTCGCGGTTGAAGCGATAATCTTGGGTTTTACGATCTTGTCACCGAGATTCCAGGCGCAGAGTTCGTCTACAGCTGTCTCGTAGAGGCCAACCATGGTACCGAGCGGTCCGCTGATAAGATGGAATTCGTCCTGTATGATCAGATCCGGCGGACGGATCGACCGGATGCTCTTGACTCTGGTCGCTGGCAGGCCGCCCTGTGTGTGGTGGTTTCCGGTGCATTTCGCATCCGGCCAGAGCAGGCCGTGCCGTGGACACTCCTCTGTCGCACGCCCGAACAGGGTACGTGTTTCGCCACGCCAGGCCATCATGGCGAACTTATCGACAGTGGCGATCATCATGGTCGGCGGACGGTGGTAAATCTCTTCGTCGACGACGAGGATCGGCAGGCCGGGATGGACTTCGTTGCTCGACTGCCCCCTGGAGAAGGCACATAGCCCCTTCTTGTCGCCGCAGTAGATCTTCGTGCGCAGGGCAATTTTGTCAACTTCAACATCACGCCTGTCCGATACTTCCGTGCCGCACCATGGACAGCTCGTCAATTGTGCCGGCGACGTTCGGCTTGCATCGTATTTACCTGAATCACGAATGCGTTCTATTGCCGAGTGGATGCCTGCTGTCGTACCAGGCGTGACCGTGTTTCCGACCCATAAGCCGACCGTGAAGGGTTCGGCGCCAAGCTTGTCGTCACCGGAGGCGAGCGCTTTTTTCCGAACGACTTCCATGGCACAGATCAGCGTCGCCGCACGCTGGAACTGCTGTAACGTCAGCAGGCGGAGCGTATAACGCATGATGACTGCCAGACCACGACTGCTGTCGTATCCCCCGGTTACGCCCTGCAAGCGTCGAATCGCCATCGCGAAGGCAGCGACACCAAGGTAGGCTTCGGTCTTGCCACCACCCGTAGGGAACCAGAGTAAATCGGCCAACGCCTGTTCCGGACTGGTTCGGTCGGCATGCGCCGGATCGGCCAGACACGGCAGGCAGAGCAGGATGAAGGCAAGCTGGAACGGACGCCACGACCGGTTGCCGGGTTCGTCGAAATCCTTGAGTTCGACTGTTTCCCGGCGCCGCCGTGCCAGTGAATAGATACTGTGTATACGTTGTTCAGCCATCACGCGATTGGCAAATCTGAACGCTTCGAGGGCCGTTCCATCTCCCTCAGCGTCCAGTAGGCTAATGCCTTTTTCGAGGCGTTGGTGAATGTCAGAGCAACGTTCCAGGGCTGCATCCGCGTGTTCGCCAAAACCAAAGACGTCAGTTCCAATGCGGTCGCGCTGCTCTTCTATCCATGCCCTGTAGTCGTCTGCAAGAATGGTCAGGGCCTTGATCAGCCTCGGCCTGTCCATCCCGGCGAGCTGCGCCATATCGAGAAATCCGTTCTCGACCATCTCCCGCATCGCGGCGCGGTCCCCGGGACGAAGTCCTGGCGTCTCGGCTACCGGAACTTCGTATTGGGGTATTACGACGGTGCGCACCTCGATCACGCGATCAGTTTCCCCGGGGGCAGTTTCGGCATGTACGGCGACGCCGTGACCAACCGCGAATTCGACATGTTTGCGGTAAATCATTTCGAGTGCATCATGCTCCGGGTCGTCGGCATTCCTGTGAACCGACACTTTGCGGCAGAATGCGTTTTTCCGGCGCGCATCGGCGGGTGTGCGAACGATCAGCTCCGGTTGGAATACCCAGGCAATGTCCTTGTTTTCATCAGGCTCTTTCTGTGTGTTGACGAGAAATAACGTAACCAGACGATCGCCGTTTACGCTGTTACCGCGCACTGTGCCATGGATGCGAACTTTCGGGTTGTCGGCGTCTGGCGACACTTGCTGGACCGGCCCTTCCCGCAAGTCGATACTGATGACGCCTCCGCAGGGGACGCGTTGCCATACCTTCGCTCTGTGTTCATGATTTTTGTCTTTGGTGTCGTGATCTGTTTTTGTCTTGAAAACTTCGATTTCGTAGTCGCGGCGGTAACGCCCCCATCGCGCCTCGACTTCAATGATGTCGACTTTGCTGTCGACGCAAACGGTCATTCCGAAACTGGACGGGACGAGAGATTGGTTGCCCTTATGCACATCAGGATCACCGGGCTCTCCCTCGTCGGCTTCGATGGATAATGGCTCTTCTCCTGCAATGCCTGATTTCATTGGCGAGAGTCTACCGACCAGATACCGGTCGCGTACATTCATATCGACGATTTGTTCAATTGGCCCGTTGGCCGGTCCAAGCAGCTCGTCCATCACCGCCAGCTGAAGCAACTCCCTGATATAGGCTTGATTTTCAATCAGGAGGGCATCGTCAACGGCCCTGCCGGCAAGCATCTCCACAGCCCTTGCAAAAGTATCCCATTGCAGACGACGGACAGCAATCTCAGGCAATATCAGACCGGCGGTCTTGACTGCAACCTGGTTGCTTGCGCTCAGCAGGCGATAGAAATAAACGGTTGCCTTATCGGTATCGGTACGAACACGAAGGACCTGCCCGGTGCGTACGAATTCACCATCCGGCGTAACCACGAGTATCCAGTCGTGTTCCGTGATCGCGGAAAACAGGCTCGGCGGTCCGTTCAGTTCGAGTGTACAGCCGGGAAAGGCGGGGTTGCTGTCCGGGGATGGATGTTCAAGCGCGATCCAGGCGCGGGCGGCATTCACCACCGGCCATCGGCTCTATAAAAGAAGTCGGGCATTCGAATTTCTTCCAAATCGTCCATCTCTCCCATTCCTGTTGGTTAGCCACTGCCGTGAACGTTGTGTCCCGTTGTGTCCGGCGGCGCCTGACCGATATATGTCACAGACCGGGGATGACTGCAAGGAGATTGTGGGCCATGCCGACAAATACCCGGATTGTCCGGATTTGCAGCCACACAATCTTTTCCCCACAATCGCGTGTAGAATCGGCCGATGGTCGCATCGGTCAGCAATATCACATCCGCCTCCTCGACGGTGTTAAGAGCAAATAGAAATGTCCGGTTTTTTGTGATAGATTCCGCTCTGTGGGCAGATGGGGCTGAAAAGCCGATCTGCTTTTTTGATTCATATTCATTGAGGGTAGGTTGATGACGGGCCGGTATTCACGATTTATTCGTTTACTCAGTTGTCGGAGTTCGGGAGAAACGGGTTTCCAGGGGTTGACAAAGGGTGGAGGTAGCATAAAATCGGCTGGTTCGCTGGTTCGCTGGTTCGCTGGTTCGCTGGTTCGCTGGTTCGCTGGTTCGCTGGTTCGCTGGTTCGCTGGTTCGCTGGTTCGCTGGTTCGCTGGTTCGCTGGTTCGCTGGTTCGCTGGTTCGCTGGTTCGGCCCAACCCGCGCCCGTGCGTCGGTCATGAGCGCCCCTGATCGGGGGACTCCATACCGTCCGGTTTCTGCTTCGGGGCGCCGGGGCATTCTCGCCAACGCCGGTTCCACCCTGCACGGGTTGCGGCTTGGCCTGTTGTCAGTCTTGTTCATTCTCCCTCTGCTCAGCGCTTTCGCGCCGAATGTCTTCGCCCAGACACTGCCGTCGGTCACCATCACTCGGGATGGTCCCGCGTCAGTGGCAGAGGGTACGAGAATACGTTTCTGGGTGAGTTTGTCATCGCCACACAACGGGTCATTTGCCGTGAATCTGCAAGTCACGGACGCGCCGAACGCAAACTTCCTTTCGTCGGGGAGTGAGGGGGAGGGGGCGAGGACACGTCCTTTCCTGGGTGGAACCTCCAGAACACAATTTTTTGTCCAAACAGATGCCGACTCCACCGCCGAGCTGAACGGACCGATTACGGTAAAAGTTCTACCTGGCGCTCTCTACACGATAGGCAACCCTTCCTCGGCTTCGGTGACCGTCACCGACAATGACGGCCCACTACCCACTTCGACCGTGAATTTCAGCAGTTCGACCTACAGTGGCGACGAAGGCGACGGCATCAGCGTCCGGGTCAACATCAGTCCACCGCGCAATACCGCCACGACCCTCCCGATCACCTACACCAACGGCACGGCGAGTAACGGTGACTACAGTAAAAGCCCGTCCAGTGTCACGATTCCGGCCAATACCGGTTTTGCCACCTTCAACATTCCGACTACCGAAGACAACGCCGACGAGGCTAACGAGACCTTCACTGTTGCTATCGGGACTGTACCGTTCGGAATCACCAAAGGCAGCCCGTCCTCGGCCACCGTGACGATCAATGACGACGATTCAACCGTGAGGTTCGGCAGTTTGGCCTACAGTGGAAACGAAGGCGATCCGGTTTCTGTCCGGGTCAACATCAGTCCGCAGCGCAGTACCCCCACGATCCTCCCGATCACCTATACCAACGGTACGGCGGGCAACGGCGACTACAGCAAAAGCCCGTCCAGCGTCACGATTCCAGCCAATACCGGTTTTGCCGAATTCAACATTCCGACTACCGGAGACAACGAAGACGAGGACAACGAGACCTTCAACATCGCTATCGGGACTGTACCGTCCGGAATCACCAAAGGCAGCCCGTCCACAGCCACTGTGACGATCAATGATGATGATGGCACGACCGCCACGACCGTGAGTTTCGGCAGTTCGGCCTACAGTGGAAACGAAGGCGACGAGATCAGAGTCCGGGTCAACATCAATCCGCAGCGCAGTACCGCCACGATCCTCCCGATTACCTATACCAACGGCACGGCGGGCAGTAGCGACTACAACAACAGTCAGACCAGCGTCACCATTCCGGCCGATACCGGCTTTGCCACCTTCAACATTCCGACTACCGAAGACAACGAAGACGAGGACAACGAGACATTCAACATCGCTATCGGGACTGTACCGCTCGGAATCACCAAAGGCAGCCCGTCCTCGGCCACCGTGACGATCAATGATGATGACGACACGACTACGACCGGTCCGACCGGCCCGACGACTGACCCGACCGACCCGCAGGTTCCACAAGTCTCGTTCGGCTCCGTGTCGCACCGGGTTACCGAAGATGATGGCCAGGTTGAAGTCGAGATTCTGCTGACTCCGGCGCCCACTGATGCCGTGACACTCCGCTACACCGTAGCGGGCACCGCCTCGATGGGTACAGACGCGGACTTCCAGATCCTCCCGCGCATCGGTTCGGTGATGGTTGCAGCCGGGCAGAGCCGCGTGGTCATCCCGGTCACCCTGACCGACGATGAAGAAGCCGAGTCAGACGAGACTGTAATCCTGACCCTGGTCGATGGTGAAGGCTACACGCTGAACCAGAGCGCAAACATCGAACACACATTGACCGTCACTGACAACGATTCGGGAACGCGACCACAACCCGAACCCGAACCAGAGCCCGCAAAGCCAATCGAACCGATGGCGACGACATCGTCCTCGGTATCCCTGTTGCGTTTTGGCCGTACCGTAACCGGCCAGGTTCTGGATGGCGTTCTTGGGCGGGTAGAATCCTTGGGCCGGGTCGGCGCCGAAGGTCTTGAAGTCACGCGCTCGGACCTGCTGCAAGGAGCGGCATTCACCCTGTCGAGTCGTGCCCGAACCGGCCATCTGGCGGGTTTCTGGGGGAACGGCGCCCTGGGTAATTATCAAGGCGAAGAAGACGGGATTCGAGTAGACGGGGAAGTGACCAGCGTATTTCTGGGTCACGATATGAGCGGACGATTGTCGGGAGGTCAACCCTGGCTAGCGGGCGCTTTATTGTCCCGCAATCTCGGCGAGGATGACTGGCTGGTGGCGAAAGACCGGGGACAAGTCGAACACAGTCTGACGACTCTGGTTCCGTATGGCTCCATGGAACTGTCGCAAGACCTTCGGCTGTGGGGCGCCCTGGGTTGGGGCCGGGGTGATATGGAGATTCAAAGCGCGGATCAATCAACTACTACCGACACGGCCTGGCGGATGCTGGCGGCGGGATTCCGGCGTAACCTCGATAGTGAGCGGTTGACCGAGCAAGGGCTGTTTCTGGACGGAGTCGAATTCTCCCTGAACGGAGACGTCCGCCGCACCCGGACGCAGTCCGACCCGGTTGGTGGAATTGGTTCTACATCGGGACGAGTCACCCGTGCGCGACTGGGTATTGAAGGAAGCAAGACACAGGAATTGGGGAATGGCGCTACCGTGCGACCGTCTCTGGAGATTGGACTGCGTCGGGACGGCGGGGACGCCGAGAGAGGCCGGGGAGTAGAGATTGGCGCCGGAATCCGTTGGTCGAACCCGAGTGGACTTGGGGGTTCGATGCAAGGGCGCACAGTGACCCTGCGGTCACAGGAAGAACTGCAAGACCGATCCCTGTCGGTGTCAGTGGACTGGGACCCCAGGCCGGGCAGCGCCCTGGGGCTTTCCGCGAGCCTGGGACTGGATGCCGGCGATGTCGGGTCGTCCCTGCTGTTTGACGAGGGATTTTGGAATGACCGGGACTTCGACGACACCCAAAGGCAATGGCGGGCGCAGGCGGCTTACGGAATGCACACCTACGGGCGCGGACGGGTGGGGAGTCCGTATCTGACGCTGGCCGGAGACGATCATCCGGAGAAAGTGCGGTTTGGTTACCGGGTATCTTCGGGGCGGAGTAACGAGTCGGTGGTTGATCTGCAACTGGACCTGTATTTGGGTATGGATCAACCGGTCGGGGAGGAGACGGACCTGGGCGCCGGACTGGGACTGCGGTTGCTGTGGTGAGCCGGTTGGGGGTATTCTCGCGTAAGCGGGAATCCAAGGTTGGCGGGTGGGCACGGGGACCCGCCCCTACGCAACGCTTAATACAACGGTCCACCAAAGTCAGTACACCTCAGGCCACTGCCTGTCCGTGTTAGCGGGTGTGGGAATCACTTGTATGATTGAAATTCCTTGGTAATCAGACCAGATTACGAGGGAGGCGTGAGGGGCGCTTCGGCTGCGGCGACGATCTCCTCCCATGCCCCGGTCTCACCCGCTTCCTGATAGCGTAGCTCCTCGACACGGGACAGGAGCAGCACATCCCGCGCTACCCTGCGCCAAATCGGTGTCGGCAGGTTGTCATCGGACTCTCCTTGCGCGGCTGCGATGGCGCGGTCACCGATGAAGCCTGAAGTTGACATGCGGGCCTTCTCCGCCCGCTCGCCGATAATCTGCCATTCGCTGTCTGTCGCCATTACGACACGCGCCTTGCGGTTGTCTTCTGTCATGTCCTATGCCTTGATGGATGCGGGTGGGAGAATATCACACAAATGTTTAATAATTTATAAATCGGTTAGAATATGTCCTGAATCCTGGAATATGACAGGGTGATTCCCGCAATCGAATTACACCCCGGTTTGACTATTTGATGACGATAATAAATGGCTGCGGATTTTGAGAAAGCCTGACTTAACTGATTTAAGAAACGCCTTTGGCACATTCCTGACCGGAGTGACCGTTGTAACGACCCGGGAAAAAGGAGGCATTCCCCGTGGATTTACTGCCAATTCCTTTACTTCAGTTTCGCTGGATCCGCCCATATTGTTGATGTGCGTAGACAAAACCGCCGAAAGTTTCAGGGTGTTTACGGAATCCCCGGGGTTTGCTGTCAACATACTGGCCGAGGAACAGATCGAGACATCGGGACTGTTTGCCTCGAAACGGCCGGATAAATTTGATATTACAGGCTGGACTGAAAGCTTAACCGGTTACCCTCTGTTGAATGGGTCCTGTGCCTGGTTCGATTGCCGGCGTAGTCAGGTAATCGATGCCGGGGACCATGTCATAATTCTGGGCGAGATTTTGAGTTTTGATTATAACGACAAGATCGGCCTGGGTTATATGCGCGGCGGTTACCTCAGGCTGGGCCTGGAGCAATCCGCGTTAAAGGCGGCTGCTGCAAGTGCAGATGTGATTGTCGGGGCAATTGTCGAGTATGAGGGCAAATTATTATTGATCAACGATGCCGAGACGGGAGAATTAACTGTTCCGGCAAGCGGGATGAGTGGGGAACCCGGGTCTTTGAGCAAGCTGCACAGAATCCTGTCGAACCTGGGTATCGAGATCAGTATCAGTTCGTTGTTTGCGGTCTTTGAGCACGAACAATCCGGGCAGCAGTTCATTTACTATCGCGCTAAGGCAAGCACTGAATTATCAGGGAGTGATTTCTGGTCGCCCGAAGAAATTCCGTGGCGCCGTATCAAATCCACTGCTACTCATACCATGCTTCAACGATATATTTCAGAATCCGAATGTGGTAGATATGGCGTATATTTCGGCGGCCACCGTGATGGTGCGGTCAGGACACTCACGGAATAGGCAATAGTTAAAATCTTGATACTGGAGCAATGACACGATGAAAATTTCCTTGTTTGCTCACATGGAAAGAACAGATGAGCTTGCATCCCATCAGAAGTTGTACTCGAATTTCGTCGAGTTATGCCGGATGGCGGACCAGAATGGTTTCAGTACAATCTGGATTGGTGAGCACCATGGTATGGATTTCACGATTGCGCCAAACCCGTTTTCCCAGATTTGCGATCTGGCGAATAAAACCCGTAATGTACGTCTGGGTACAGCCACTGTAGTCGCTCCATTCTGGCATCCAATCAAGCTGGTGGGCGAAAGTTCCATGGTAGACATCATTACACATGGCCGTCTCGATATCTGTCTGTCCCGAGGCGCTTACGAGTTTGAATACGAACGACTGCATCCGGGACTTGATGCCTGGACCGCTGGCGAGAAATTGCGGGAAATGATCCCGACATTGCAGGCAATGTGGGCGGGAGATTATGCTCATAACGGAAAGCATTGGCAGTTTCCTGCCACGACTTCGATCCCGAAACCCGTACAGACCCCCCATCCGCCGCTTTGGATTGCCGCGCGCGACCCGGACACGCACAATTTTGCAGTGGCCAACGGTTGTAGTCTGCAAGTTACGCCGTTATGGCAGGGCGATCATGAAGTAGAGAATCTGATGGCAAAGTTCAACACGGCGTTGGCACACAATCCGGATGTTCCAAGACCTCAAATCATGGTATTACGACATATCCATGTGGGTGAAACTGAGGCTGACCTGACCCTGGCCTCTGAACAATTGAGTAAATGGTATTGCACTTTCGGAGGCTGGTTCAAGAATAATCGTGAAGTCAATAATGGCTCAATGGAGCCAGTGAGCGCTGAGGAACGTGCCCAAATCGAAATGTTTTCACCGGAAAACATGCGCAGGAATCTCATTATCGGAACCCCTGATGAAGTGATTGAACGATTAAAGTTTTATGAATCCCTCGGCTATGATGAATTTTCGATATGGCTGGACAATGGCATGGATCACGCACAAAAAAAGAAAACACTGCAATTATTCATTGATCAGGTCATGCCCGCATTTTCAACCTGATCGAAGGCTCAGGTTATATGAGCGCCGAGGTACAGTTTCACCGGGGAACCTGCTACAGGCTGACCGGACAAGACAGGCAAAAACCGGTTATTGTTCTGATACATGGTGTAGGATTGAATCAGGACATGTGGCAGACATGGATTCCGCTTTTATCGCAAGACCATGATGTGCTGACTTTTGACCTGTTCGGACATGGTCATTCAGTCAATCCCGACGGGCCTCGTTCTGCCGGGGATTTTGTCGATCAGCTCATGGATCTGGTCGATTATCTTGGAATTGACCAATTTGCGCTGATCGGGTTTTCGCTCGGCGCCGTGGTTACCCAGGCAGTGGCATCGTTGTATGGTTCCAGATTGACCCATGCAGTGTTTTTGCATAGTGTATATCAGAGAACCGAGGCGCAATGCGAGGCGGTCAGACGCCGTTATCTGATTACCCGGGATCAGGGTCCGATGGCGACGGTCGAGTTGGCGATCAAGCGCTGGTTCAGCGAAGAATACAGTAACCGCAATCCGGATATAATGGATGACATCCGTCGAATATTTTCGCAACACAATGACGATGGCTACCTGAAAGCCTATTATTTCTTTTGTTACGCGGAAGCTGAAATGAAGCGATATGCGTTGAATCAGTTTGAACGCCCCGCCCTGGTGATCACAGGCTCGGCTGAGACCGGGTCCACTCCCGAGATGTCGCAGGCGCTGGCTTTTGACCTGTCTCACCCGGAGTTGATTATCAATCCCGGGCATTATCATATGGCGCCGGTTGAGCACGCCGATTTACTGGCCACTCAAGTGTTATCATTTCTCAACAAACATCAAACAGGCGAAAATTGACCATGCAGAAATATCAGCATTATATTAATGGCGAATGGAGTGATGCTTCAGACGGAGGGACTCTGATTTCGACAAATCCGTCCAATGAAGAACCCTGGGCACAGGCTCCCGCCGCTACGCAAGACGATGTGAACCGGGCGGTCGATGCTGCTAAACACGCGCTCTTTGACGGTCCCTGGTCAAACATGACACCGACTGCCCGCGGGAGAATCCTGCACAGGCTGGGTGACCTGGTTGCGGGTAAGGCGGATCATCTCGGCGATATTGAAACCAGGGACAGCGGAAAATTGCTCAAGGAAACCAGGGGTCAAACAGGATATGTCTGTGACTATTATCACTATTTCGCTGGCATGGCCGACAAGATCGAAGGCGCAACGCTGCCGATTGACAAGCCCGATATGCATGTTTTTACTACGCGTGAACCGGTCGGTGTAGTCGCTGCAGTGGTACCGTGGAATGCACAGATGTTTTTGACCGCAACCAAACTCGGTCCTGCGCTGGCGGCGGGTAATACGGTTGTTTTGAAGGCTTCCGAAGATGCGCCCGCTCCGATGTTCGAGTTCGCAAAAATTGTCGATCAAGCAGGTTTCCCGCCCGGGGTGATCAATATCATTACCGGCTATGGCGAACCCTGTGGCCGGGCCCTGACCAGCCACCCCGATGTGGCCAAGGTGGCCTTCACCGGCGGACCGGGGACGGCTTCGAGAGTGATCGAAAATACCAGTCGCAACTATGCCCTGGTTTCGTTGGAGTTGGGCGGGAAATCCCCTATCGTAGTGTTTGACGACGCGGACCCGGAAGGCGCGGTGAATGGCATTATCGCTGGCAATTTCGGCGCTTCCGGGCAAAGCTGTGTAGCCGGGTCACGGGTGTTCATACAGGAAGGAATTCACGACGAAATCATTGCTCGTGTCGTAGAGAGGGCGAAACAGATCCGGATCGGTGACCCGTTGGCGGACGATACCCAGATGGGTCCTCTGGCAACCAGGGCGCAATTGGATCGTATTGTCGCGGCAGTAGGTAAATCCTGCGAACAAGGCGCCGAACTGCATTATGGGGGCAGGCGACCTGACTCATTCGACAAGGGATTTTATTACGAACCCACTATCCTGGGTTGTCCTGATCAGAAAATTGAAACCGTCCAGCATGAAATGTTCGGTCCTGTATTGAGCGCACTCAGGTTCAAGGATGAAGATGAAGGGATAGCCATGGCCAACAACACAAAATTTGGACTGGGGGCGGGTGTCTTCACAGAAAATCTGGCGCGGGCCCATCGGGTGAGTTCGAAAATCCGCTCAGGAATCCTGTGGGTGAATACCTATCGCGCAATTTCCCCTATTGCGCCTTTCGGAGGATTTGGTCACAGTGGATTTGGCCGCGAAGCAGGCATTGAGGCGGTGCTGGACTATACCCGGACAAAAACAGTCTGGATCAATACATCAAGCCAGCCGATGGCAAATCCTTTCGTGATGCGCTGACTATTCAGTCCGTCTATTCAGTCCGTGGTCAGGCAGGCCACTCGTGCAATTTTCAGTCATCAGGTTATACGCATTCCGGGTATGGCGCCTTCGTCGGGACTGAGCAGAAACAGGTCTTTGCCGCCGGGACCGGCGCAGAGCACCATGCCTTCCGATGTCCCGAATTTCATTTTTCTCGGCGCCAGATTGGCTACCACCACGGTTAACCTTCCCTTGATGTCTTCGGGCCGGTAGGCGGACTTGATCCCTGCAAAGATATTCCGGTTCTTTCCGCCGAGGTCGAGCGTAAGCTGGAGCAGTTTCTCCGCCCCCTCGACATGGCTCGCGTCCACAATTCTCGCGACTCGCAGATCTACTCTGGAAAAATCATCGATGCTGATTTGATCGGCTACAGGCATGTCAGTGAGCGGCCCGGAAAGTTTTGGCTCTGCCCTGGTTTCTTCAACCATAGCTTCAATCTGTTTGTCTTCGATCCGGGTCAACAAGGGTTTGAATCTGTTGATTCGATGGTTCAGCAGCGGCTGCCCGGCATCTTCCCATTTTAATGGTGGAACATTCAGGAACAACTCCACATTACCGGCAGTTTTCGGCAATACGGGTTTCAGATAAATCATCAATAATCTGAAAAGATTCAGACCCTGGGTGCAGATTAACTGTACCTGGCCGCGGGTATCGTCATTTTTCACCAAAACCCAGGGTTTTGCAGCGTCTATGTACTGGTTGGCCCGATCAGCCAGAGCCATGACATTACGAATTGCACGGCTGTAACGGCGACTTTCATAAGATGCCGCGATTTTTCCTCCGGCTTCGGCAAATTCCTCAAACATGGTTACATCGTCAAGGGCATCACTCAGCTTTCCATCGAACGTCTTTGTGATGAAGCCAGCGCAACGGCTGGCGATATTGACCAGCTTGCCGACCAGGTCCGAGTTCACCCGAGTCTGGAAGTCGGTCAGATTGAGATCAATGTCATCAATCGTATTGTCCAGCTTGCCGGCAAAGTAGTATCGAATATATTCGGGGCTCAGGTGGTTGATATAGGTCTCAGCCATGATGAACGTTCCCCTGGACTTCGACATCTTCTGGCCATTGACGGTCAAAAAGCCATGCACCCATACTGCGCTGGGGGTGCGAAACCCGGCGCCATGGAGCTCGGCTGGCCAGAACAGGGCATGAAAGCGTGCAACATCCTTGCCAACGTAATGATACAGTTCACATTCACTGTCCTTGCGGAAGAACTCATCAAAATCCAGGTTTTCCCGATCACACAGGTTTTTGAAACTCGCCAGATAGCCAATAGGCGCATCCAGCCAGACATAGAAATACTTATCTTTCTCACCCGGTATTTCGAAACCCCAGTACGGGGCGTTGCGCGAAATATCCCATTCGACCAATTCCTGCGCGAACAATTCCATTTGTTTATTGGCGATCTCTTTTTGAGTATGCCCCTGTTCAAACCATTCGGTCATGAAGTCCTTGAAATCACCCAGTTTGAAAAACAGTTGCTCGGATTCCCGCGTCTGCGGCGTGGCGCCGGACACGGCAGAGACAGGATTGATCAACTCCGAGGAAGAATAGGTACTGCCGCATGCTTCGCAATTATCACCATATTGATTTTCCGCACGGCATACAGGGCAGGTTCCCTTGACGAATCGGTCGGGCAGGAACATTTTCCTTTCCGGATCATAAAGCTGCTTGATGGTTCTTCGATTGATATGTCCGTTTTCATTCAACCGGCTGTAAATCAATTCAGCGTAAAACCGGTTTTCCGGGGAATGGGTGGTGTAGTAGTTATCAAATGAAATCAGAAAATCATCGAAATCACGCTTATGTTCGACCAGGACCCGATCAATCAGTTGTTTGGGAGAAATCCCTTCCTCTTCCGCTTTCAACATGATCGGTGTGCCATGGGCATCATCTGCGCAAATAAAGTAGCAGCAATTGCCACGCATGCGCTGGAATCGAGCCTGGATATCCGCCTGAATATGTTCCAGGAGGTGACCCAGATGGACCTTCCCATTGGCATACGGTAATGCACAGGTAATCATTATCTTTCTTGTGCGATGATTCTCTTGGGATATCATGGGAAACCTTAAGGATCAGAAAAAATTGCGTCAGTCGATGATCGTATTGAGATACAATGTATTATATTTGATGTCACCCTTGAACGGTTGGATTTAAACACCATCTTTTCCCCCAAACAGGTTACAGCGCTATGACAGCAATGAGTAAGGAGTCGGTTGAAGCACTTCTCGAAGGGGTGATTGACCCTCATACCGGCAAGGGCCTGGTTTCAGGCAAGTCGGTCAATCGAATCGAAATCAACGGGGATGATCTGGAAATTCACATCGTTTTAGGCTATCCGGCAAAAAGCTGGGAGCCGGAACTGCAAAAACTCATCGAAGCGGTAGTGCCCGAAGCGACAGTGACAGTCCGTTCGAACATGGTTTCCCACGAGGTGCAGGAAGGAGTCAAGCCATTAAGGAATGTGAAAAATATCATTGCAGTGGCTTCCGGTAAGGGGGGAGTCGGAAAATCCACCGTATCTGTCAATCTTGCCCTCGCATTGTCTGGAGAAGGGGCAAGGGTGGGCATTCTGGATGCGGATATTTATGGCCCGAGTCAGCCCAGGATGCTGGGTGTGAGCGGGCAGCCGACCTCAAAGGACGGCAAGACCCTGGAACCGATGAACAGCTATCATTTGCAGGCGATGTCAATTGGTTTTCTGGTCGATGAGGAATCACCGATGATCTGGCGGGGGCCAATGGTCACCCAGGCGCTGGAACAGCTTCTTAACGATACTCAATGGGATGATCTTGATTATCTGATCGTGGACATGCCGCCGGGAACGGGTGATACACAACTTACCCTGGCACAAAAAGTGCCGGTATCCGGTTCGGTCATTGTCACCACCCCCCAGGATATTGCGTTACTGGATGCACGCAAGGCTTACAAAATGTTCGAGAAAGTCGATATCCCGGTTTTGGGTGTGATAGAAAACATGAGCACGCATATCTGTTCCAACTGTGGGCACGAAGAACATATATTTGGAAGCGGTGGCGGTAAAGGCATGGCAGAGCAGTACGGCACGGATTTTCTGGGCGATGTACCATTGGACCGGATAATTCGGATGGATGCGGATGGCGGCAAGCCCACAGTGGTTGCAGACCCGGATGGTGTGATTACCCGGAACTACAAGAAGATCGCACGTAATGCTGCCGCAAAACTGGCAATGCGCAAAAAGGATTTCAGTTCGAAATTTCCGAATATCGTTATTCAGCAGAACTAGCGGTGTCCATTAAATCGGATAAATGGATTCGGCGTATGGCCCGGAACCATCGAATGATCGACCCTTTTGAGCCGGAACAGGTGCGCGAATCAAATGGCGACAGACGGATATCCTACGGCACGTCCAGTTATGGCTACGATATCCGATGCTCTGACGAGTTCAAGATATTCACCAATATCAATTCTGTAATTGTTGATCCAAAGCAATTTGACAAAAACAGCTTTATAGACTTTACCGGGGATGTCTGCATTATCCCTCCTAATTCATTCGCGCTTGCCAGAACTGTGGAATACTTTCGCATCCCCCGGAATGTGCTGACTGTCTGCCTGGGTAAGAGCACTTATGCACGTTGTGGAATTATCGTCAATGTGACCCCGTTTGAGCCGGAATGGGAAGGTTATGTGACGCTGGAGTGCTCGAATACCACTCCCCTGCCAGCCAGGATTTATGCCAACGAAGGCATCGCCCAGGTTTTATTCTTTGAATCTGATGAACCCTGTGAAACGTCTTACGCAGACCGGGGAGGGAAATATCAGGGCCAGACAGGAGTGACGCTGCCGAAAGCCTGACCTGTAAAAACGGTTTACTGTCGGTCACTCATTGTCATCCAGTACCTGCTGGACGATATTCATATAATGACTGATGGCAGGCGTGGTTGTTCCGGGGACCTTGCCATTGTCGTCATAGCGCCTGACCCGGATGATTGCCTGAAAATGCGGATTTTTTTCAAATTCCCTGACATCGGACGGATTCATGGGCCCGCCCTGGAGTTCGAGGGTTTTCACGGAAGCTTCGGATAACCCGGAAAAATAATCGGGTTCCACTGCACACAGATATCTTTTCGCTTCAACGTGCCATCTGACCGGTTGCGTGACTTCCTCGGGGAAAAATTTCTCCAGAATTGCCGCCCCCATTGATTCATGGCGGTTGTTGAGGCCGAGGTCGATATAATTTTCCGGGAATTCTCCGGTGTAATGCCCGATATCATGAAGCAGGGCCGCAGCAATGATGGCATTTGATTCATCGGCGCGTTCCGCGTTTTGAGCTGCCTGAAGCATGTGCCCGGACATCGTGACTTCTTCTCCCAGGTAGGAATCAGCGCCTTTACGATTAAAAATATCGGTGAGAAACGCCACTATGTTTCCACGGTTCAATTGGTCTTGTTGCATGATCGTGACCTGCTGGTTTTCAGTTGTTTTCAGCGCTTGGGAACATGCTTTATTGAAAACTCCGGGTGATTTTGCGGTCGAATTTCTGGTAATGTGCCGTACAACCATGATTTTCCAAAGACGCAAACCGATACTAACATCAAGCTCGCCATGATGCTCGATAAAATTATAAATTACGCCAGCCAATACGGGCTGGTTGCGCGCGGCGGTTTTGTCGTTGCCGATCAGGACAATGTACCTGACATCGGAACCGATGCCGCACAATCGCTGATTTTGTTTGGCAATGCGGGGTCTTCTTTGTGGGAATGTTTCTCTGCTTCCGATGAGTGCCTTGACGGAAATCCGGAGCCGTTGAATCGCTGGAGCGAGCGGATCGGCCATGAAATCGCTGCACACTTCGGCGGTCTGGCATTGTTTCCGTTCGGTGAGCCACCGTACCAGCCGTTTTTGCAATGGGCTGAAAAATCGGAGTCATTGCGTTCCTCCAGACTTGGAATGCTGATTCATCCGCAGTATGGTCTTTGGCATGCTTATCGATTTGCGGTCGCTTTTCCGACCGTGCCAGATGGTATGGTCACAGTCGAAGCGGATCAGGATATATGTGCAAGGTGTCCGGATCAGCCGTGTTTAAGCAGTTGTCCGGTCGATGCGTTTACCGGACAGTATTATGATGTTGAGCGATGTTACGGCTACCTCAAGGGGGAACCGCGGAATTCATGTCTGACCCAGGGCTGCGCAGCCAGACTTGCCTGCCCCGAAGGATTGCGATTCCGGTATCAGCCTGATCATGCCAGATTTCATATGGCGGCCTTTTATTCCAGTATTGCAGCTCGGTTCGGCGATTGAATTCATCGTTTTTTACATACTCCGTGGTATTATTCGTCCGTGAGATCCGACAAAACCGATTACCGAATCGGACAGATTTATGAAACATAACCGGGGCGGAGCCACAAGCAAGCAGGAAATCAGACATCAATACAGGATACGTCTCAGTATCCTGTTGTTGGCGCCGATGCTGGCGCTGATTGCGTTCACGGCAGTGGGCGCATGGGGCGCGGATGCAAAGCGCGGGGCTGAACTCTACCAGCAATGCATACGTTGCCATCAGGCTGGTCAAGGCGCCGAGCACCGGATCGGACCGCATTTGAACGGAATCTTCGGCCGCCGGGCCGGTTCGGTCAAGGATTTTCAATATTCCCGCGCACTCAAGGATGCGGGATCGAATGGTCTGGTCTGGACCGAGCAGACACTGGATGCCTTTCTGACAAGTCCGGCAAACACGGTGCCGCTGACACGAATGAGTTTCGAGGGTATGCAGGCAGCCGATGATCGGTCGGATCTGCTGTCCTGGCTGCGCACCTTCTCTGGTTCTCTGGCCGATGTTCCCGTGGCGCAACCAACCTCGACACCGGCTCAATACGGTCTTGACCCGAAGATTCTGTTAGTCCAGGGAGACCCGCAATACGGCGCTTACCTGGCGAGCGAGTGCACAACCTGTCACCGGATCGACGGAGTGGATGCAGGGATTCCCTCCATCACAAGTTGGCCGATGGATGATTTCGTGATAACCTTGCAGGCATACAAGAACGGAAAGCGTGTCCATCCTACAATGCAGATGATCGCCACCCGATTGTCTGACGAAGAGATTGCCTCATTAGCCGCGTATTTCCGGAATTTGAATAATTAACCATAAATCAGAAGGGGGAAATATGAAATTGAACAGAAGACAACTTCTTACCTCGGCCGTCACTGTTTCGGCAGCGCTATCGGCGCCAGCAGTACTGGGTCAGAGTCGACCCCGTGTAGTCGTGGTTGGCGGCGGCGCCGGTGGTGCGACAGCGGCGCGTTATATCGCCAAGGATTCCGAGGGTTCGATCGACGTGACCCTGATTGATTCCTCCAAGGCTTATTATTCCTGTTTTTTCTCGAATCTCGTTATCGGGGGCTTTCGTGACTTTGATTCGATCGGGCACAGCTATGGCGCCCTGGCGAGCACTCATGGAATCAACGTCGTGCATGACTGGGCCGTTGGTGTCGACGCAGGCGCCCGCACCGTTGCTCTCGCCGGCGGCGGCAGCCTTTCCTACGACCGTCTGATTCTGTCTCCGGGGATAGATTTCAAACCCGGATCCGTGACAGGCTGGGATCAGTCGCGACAGAATTTGATGCCGCATGCCTACAAGGCCGGGTCGCAGACACAACTCCTGAGAGCACAGGTCGAAGCGATGCCAGCGGGTGGTACCTACTGCATGGTAGCGCCGCCGAACCCGTATCGCTGTCCGCCGGGACCCTATGAACGGATCTCGATGGTAGCCCATGTGTTAAAGCAAAAGAATCCAACGGCAAAAATTCTGATCGTTGATCCGAAACAGAAGTTTTCCAAACAGGCTCTTTTCGAAGACGGATGGAAACGCCATTATGCAGGCATGGTCGAACGAATCTGGCCAGAATTCGGCGCCCAGGAGATTGAGGTGCGGCCTGACTCAATGGAGGTCGTGATCGACGGTGAGGCCACCAAAGTGGACGTGTGCAACGTTATTCCGGCCCAAATGGCGGGGCGTATCGCCGAAGCCGCGGGGATTACCAACGATGCTGGCTGGGTGCCTGTTGTACCACACACCATGCAGAGTCGGATGGATGAAAATATCCATGTGCTTGGTGATGCCGCGCAGCAGGGTGATATGCCCAAATCCGGCTTTTCGGCCAACAGTCAGGCAAAGGTTTGCGCCATGGCGGTGCGGGGCGCCCTGAGCGGATCGGATGTCTTTCCGGCCCGGTTCTCCAATACCTGTTGGTCGCTTATCGAGACCGACGACGGCATCAAGGTCGGCGCCACCTATAATGCGACTGATGAGAAAATAGCGAAGATAGACGGGTTTATCTCACAGGTGGGTGAGACCGCCGAGTTGCGCAAGGCGACTTACGAGGAGTCCCTTGGCTGGTATGAAGCTATTTCTGCTGACATGTTTGGCTGATCCGGTATAAAATCGGGCGCGGTCACCGGTCCCGCGCCCTCTGGTCCAGTTTGACCGTGACCCGGGCTGCTGTATCGCGCAGCGGGACAAGTCGGGCGTGGCTGATTTCACAGCGGAATTGCCAGGCCCGATTTATTTCTCATTGTAACTGTTATGGCATATCAACTCGGGATTGATACTGGAGGCACCTATACTGACGCGGTGATCGTGGATGAAAATCAGGCCGTACTGGCAAGAAACAAAAGCCTGACGACCAGTTTCGACCTGACCATCGGTATCGACAATGCGATTTCTAATTTGCCGCCTTCCTGTATTGCAGAAGTCAATCTCGTTGCGCTTTCCACCACTTTATCCACGAACTCGGTCGTTGAAGGGCGCGGGGCGCCGGTTGGAGTCTTATTGCCGGGCTACAACCAGGCCCAGGTAGACAAGAGCGGACTGACAGAGATAGTCGACCGGGATCTGATTTCCCTGATTGATGGTGGTCATGGCGCCATCGGTGAGGAGTTAAAACCACTGGATATCAAATTTGCCAGGAACAGGATTCTTGAACAGAATGACAGGGTGTCTGCGTTCGCTATATCAGGCATGTTCGGGATTCGCAACTCCGCCCATGAAAAACAGCTTCGTGACCTGGTCCATGAACTGACCGACAAACCCGCCGCCTGCGGTCATGAACTGGCTTCCAGTCTGGGTGCCCCGAGGAGGGCTCTGACCGCCGCTCTCAATGCCCGGATGATTCTGTACATTCAATTGCTGATTGATTCCGTCGAAACCATACTGAATGAAAAGGGAATTGAAGCGCCGTTGATGATTGTCAAGGGGGACGGTTCACTGGTCAACGCTCATACCGCCCGCTTGCAGCCGGTTGCCACCGTCCTGTCCGGGCCGGCCGCTAGCGTGATCGGGGCTTGTGCCCTGAGCGGACAGAAAAATGCCATCGTTGTCGATATGGGCGGAACCACCACCGATATCGCCATTGTCACCGATGGCCAGCCGGAGTTGTGTGAAGACGGCGCCCGGATCGGCGCCTGGCAGCCGATGGTTGAGGCCATCCGGGTGTTTTCGATTGGCCTGGGCGGCGATAGCGAACTCGGATTCAGGTCCGGCCTGAATATTTCCGGACGAAGGGTGGTGCCGATGAGCCTGTTGGTGCACCAGTTCCCGGAGGTGATGTCGGCCATTGAGCGGCAGGAGAGTGGCTCACCCAGCCCGAGAAACAACAAATTCGCTCTGCCGTTGCAGAAAAATGAAGCGTTGTTACGGCAGTTGAATGAAGTCGAGCAACAAGCCTGGGAGAGATTGCAACAAGGGCCGGTTGAATTGGAAACGCTGATCGACAGTAACCGGAGTATGCTGCGGGCGGTTGCCAGAATGGAACGGATGGGACTGGTGATCTACAGCGGATTTACCCCGTCAGACGCGACCCATGTGCTCGGCATGAGTGACCACTGGGATATTCGGGCAGCTGAGCTCGGGGCGAAGATATGGGCCAGACAGATGCGCCACCTGTATGGATATGGCAACTGGCAGGATGGTGACGCGGTATCGCCCTGTCAGGAAGTGTTCCATCTGGTGACCAGCAAAATCAGCCAGAAACTGATAGAAGCAGGTCTCAACCAGCACGGCAAACTGGCGGATTCGCAATCACAGAATCTGACCCGGCTGCTGTCCGATATCGTACTTGGGCAGGGCCGCTCCTCGAAAGTGAATCCGCTGTTCAAACTGGAATTTTCAAAGGGCTATCCAATTGTCGCCGTGGGCGGACCGGCGGCCGATTATTTCCCGGATGTGGCGAAAAAACTCGATGTCGCCCTGAATTTACCCGAAAATGCCGAGACTGCGAATGCCATCGGCGCGGTGCTTGGCGCCGTCGTGCAGATCGCTCATGTGACCGTGGCCCAGCCTCAATTCGGCGTGTTCTACCTGTTCCACAAGGATCAACCGATTCGGTTCGAGAATCTGGAACCGGCGATTGAGGAAGCCACCAGAATCGCCAGACAGGAAGCCTACGACATGGCCGTGGCGGCCGGAGCGACCTCAATCGAAACCAGAATCCGGCAGAATGCAAATCATGTCAGGCATGACATTGACGGTGAGCTGTTCGTCAGCGCCCGGATCACAGCTATTGCCTCCGGACGCCCGAATTGCCTGATGCAGTAATTCCCGGTGCAGATCAGGTATTATACTTGTACTGCATACCCAGTAATCAATTGGAGTTTTAACCATGACAAAGCAAGTCGGCGCTCCCGTAAATACCCCGGTGAATATAACCGTGTTCCGCTGGGCGGGCGCCTGGGGTCCATTCAAGGTCAGTATTCCCTGTGGAGAATGTTCATTGACCAAGGACATTATTCAGGACTGTATTGATTCCGATTTGAGTGAAATCAAAGTGGAGCTTGAAATGCGCGACTGGCTCAGTGAATGGTGGATACCCCTGCCCAAAGGCGGCTGGCATGCCCCGATTGTACTGGTGGAGGGCAAACTGGTTTCCCAGGGCGCGGCGCTCAACCGGGGAGTATTGACCCAGGCCGTGATCGAGAAAGCCGTCGGTAGTACTCCGATACAGGGCAATCACATCTTTGGCAAGGCATCCTGCCCCCATTGTGTTCGCGCCAAGGAATACCTGGAGCAGGCGCAGCTTGATTACCAATACCATGATGTCGTGAAAGAACCTCGCTCACTGTATGAAATGCTGGCAAGGGTAAAACCGATCATCGGTCCCAAAACCCCGGTCACCGTGCCACAGATATGGATCGACGGTAAGTACACAGGAGGCGCCAGTGAATTGAAACAGATCCTCAACCTGACCGAAGTCGAACCGAACCCGGATCGCGGGCAATGCTCCCTTTCCCCTGATCGCTGACCTGCGAACAGGAACCCCCGGTGATCAAGTCTGAAAATGATCAGATCTGTACATGTTCCCTTTTATACGGGACTTCGTCGATGTCCACGTTATCGTCAAATTCCCGGGCATAGCGATGGCCTTCATATACCGCAGCCGCAATGGTCGAGGGGGCCAGACAGTCGCCGATTCGCGTTACTGATTTTATACCTGCCGACTCCAGGCCATCGTGGTCGCGTTCAAGATCAAAATACAAACCGTTCCGGGGGCATCTTGCGGTCACCATAACCAGCGCCTCGATATCAAGGCGCTGACTTTGACCGCTGACAACATGTTCGATGACCGCGTCTCTCCGTTGTATTGAACTGAGCAGAAATTTCTCTTTTATGGTCACGCCCAGGTCATACAGTCGGGATTCGATGCGGCCCTGCTCCAGGGTATTGTGCGTCCATGCGGAAACATCTGCAGCGGGGGTTATGTAAGTCACTTTTGCGTTGTTCATGATCAGCACTTCGGCGATTGCGCTGCCCATGTAATAGTGATCATCATCATAAACCGCGACATGCCCCGCTGTCGTTGAGTTTGCCATGATGTCATCAGGAGTCAGTACGACCGCATCTTCATCCCGGGGAATCGGGTGATAGTGGTTGCGCCCCACGCCCTGATCATCCCATTTTGAACCAGTGGCGATGACGATGCGCTGAATATCGAGTTCTTTTGCGAAATCCAGCACCTGAATCCTGTCCAGGTTGCTTTGCAGGAAGATTTCAACCTGATCCAGTTTCTCTATCTGACCCAGCCGGTAATCAACCACCCGTTTCCATGCAGACAGTCCGGGCAACCTGCTTTCCATTATCACCCGGCCACCCGGAGAGTCTGCCGCATCGGCAACCACAACCCGGCAACCCCGTCTGCCCAATGACATCGCCGCTTCCAGTCCGGCTGGACCGGCGCCGACAATCAATACAGCATCAGAAGAGGAATTTGCATTGATTGTCTCCGGGTGCCAGTTACGACGATATTCTTCTCCCGAGGTCGGGTTCTGGGTACAACGGATCGGAATCATGGTGTTGTCACTGACAATGCAGACATTGCACCCGATACATTCCCTTATGTCATCAATTCTGCCCTGCTCGATTTTTTTCGGTAAAAACGGGTCTGCAATTGACGGACGGGCGGCGCCAATCATATCGAGCACTCCCCGTTTTACTTGCGAAACCATGGCGTCCGGCGAGGTGAATCTGCCTACGCCCACGACCGGTTTGCCGGTAATTTGTTTAACAAATCGAATATATTCCTCCTGAAAGCCTTCTTCAGAAAATCGCGAGGATTGCGAATCATTCGCCCATCTGCTGATGTTGACATCCCATATATCAGGAACCTCAGCCAGCATTTCCACCACTTCCCGCCCTTCGGCGCCGGATACCAGGCCGGTATCGCCAAGCAACTCATCGACCGCGAAACGCAAGGCGATCCCGCAATCGTCGCCGGCCGCATCCCTGGTATCTTCGAGCAACTCACGCAGGAATCGAACCCTGTTTTCAAGGCTGCCTCCGTATTCATCGGTGCGCCGATTGTATTTTGGAGAGATAAAATGAAAGGGGAGGGCGATGTCGTGGGCGGCATAAACATAAACGATGTCGTAGCCGATCTGTTTGCAACGCAGTGCGGCTTTTTTATGCCAGCGCCGCACGTTGGCGATGTCTTTTTTACCCATGCAGTACGGTTGTATCGGGTCCATTGAGCCAATAATCATTTCCGATGCAGACATTGTCGGCAGGCGGCTTTGCCCATTGTGTGCGGCGTGTCCGTAGAAACCGAGTTCGACTGCCGCCAGAGCATCATGTTGATGAATCGCATCGACACTCAAGCGCAGTCGCTTCATGTCCTCCCTGTCCCACAGCTTTGCTTCGACATAAGGAGAAGAATCAGAGGCCGGGTGGATATCTGTTTCCTGATTGGACACCACTGCCCAGCCGCCCTCGGCCTTGATACCACGAAAGGCGGCTTCACCTTTCGGAGAGAGATACCCCAGGCCATTGCAATGGGGCACTTGATAGAAGCGGTTTTTCGCCGTAACCGGACCTATACGGACCGGTTCAAAAAGGATGTCATATCTCGGATCACGCATTTTACGACTCAATGTTTACAGACAGCATTTAATGTTCACAAATACCATTGGCTTTGAGCGTCTCCGGATTCGATGAATCCACGATACTCATTCAACTTGCAACTGGTATAGGCACGAATATATTCTTCCCCGAAACAGGCTGACAAAACCCGGCTTTGGCGGCTGCGATTCTGGGCCCCAATCAAATCGAAAGGGATGTCGGGGTCAATCCTTTCCCCGGCATTACCTGAGCTGGGTAGTCCGGGGTCGATCTGCCGGGTGATGCCATGGTAAATGCCGGCCAGTATTGCGGCAAGGGTTAAATAAGGGTTGGCATCTGCGCCTGCAACACGATGTTCGATACGACGGGCGGTACCCGGACTTTTCGGGATTCGTATCGCTACGCTGCGGTTTTCATAGCCCCAGCTTGCAGTAACCGGGGTATAGGTATTCGGCACGAATCGATCATAGGAATTGATGTTCGGGGCGAAAATCCCCATCGATTCCGCCATGATGTCCTTTAAACCGCCGATACTGTGCATCAGCGTCTTACTGGCGCACTCCGGGGTTCCATATTCCCCTTCCCCATCGAACACGTTGTTGCCCTTTTCATCCAGCAGACTGACATGCAGGTGCAGTCCGCTGCCGGAGTTATCAGCGCAGGGTTTGGCCATGAAGGTCGCCTGGCAACCCCGTTTTCGTGCGATTCCCTTTACTGCCCGCCTGAACATGACACAGTGGTCTGCCGCTTTCATTGGATTGTCACTGTGCTTGAGGTTGATTTCAAATTGTCCTGGCGAGTACTCTGCTGAAATCGCGCCGGTGGTCACGCCCTGTAATGCACAGGACGAGATCACCTCGTCGAGATACAAGGCAAAATCCTCCACATCCTCCAGGCTGTAAACCTGGGTGGATTCGTTGCGTTGCCCGGTCAGCGGGCTTCGCGGCGGTTTCAATCCATCCGACCTGTCCGGTTCGAGCAGATAAAATTCCAGTTCGAATGCAACCACCGGACGAAGTCCGAGTTCGGCAAAATGGTCCAGCGCTCTGGCCAGCACGTTGCGAGGCTCGAAATAGTATGGAATTCCATCCAGTCCCTGCATGGTGAGCATCACCTGGGCTGTGGGAATCTGTGTCCACGGTGCGGGTACCAGAGTACCCGGAACGGGGATCGCCAGTTCGTCTGGGTCGCCATCGGAAAATCCCATTCCTTCCGGATCCATCGACTCACCGGTTACCGCAAGCAGGAAAGTCGAGCCTGGACTCATCATGCCCGACTCGAATACCTTGCCAGCCTCGGCTACAGGATAGCGTTTGCCGCGAATGACGCAGGACAGGTCACAATAAAACGCATCGAGGAATTTCGTTTTCGGATGGGTTTTGAGGAATTGTTCGAATTCGTGGGCAGCGCTCAAATATCAAATCCTGATCTTCAGATAACTTAAAATGTACGTTTTAGTGATTGTTTCGACTCGAAATGTGCAATAGCGAGTTCGATCAGCTTGTCAATCAGATCTTCGTAAGCGATACCGGAGGCGGCCCAAAGCTTCGGGTACATACTGATCGGGGTGAATCCCGGCATGGTATTGACTTCGTTCAGTATGACCGCATTCGTGCTCCTGTTGACAAAAAAGTCCACCCGCGCCAGTCCGCGCCCGTCAATCGCCTTGAAAGCCTCAATCGCAAGCGACTGAACCCTGCGGGTTGTTTCATCATCCAGTGGCGCCGGAATAACCAATTGGCTTTTGTCGTCGATATACTTGGTATGATAATCGTAGAACTCTGCGCCCGGAATGATCTCACCCGGTACGGATGCCTGCGGGCATTCATTGCCCAGCACCGAGCATTCGATTTCCCTGCAGTTTTCCATGGAATTCTCGATCACGATCTTGTTGTCGAATTGAAATGCCAGACTGGCGGCATCTATCAACCCATGACGGTCACCGGCCTTGCTTATTCCCACACTTGAGCCCATGTTGGCTGGTTTCACAAACATCGGATATTCAAGTTTTTGCTCGACCAGATCGATGATCCGGTTTTGATTCTGCCGCCATTCAACCGTCTCTGTAATCATATACGGCGCCTGGGGAATACCGCTGGCGGCAAACACCAGCTTCGCCAGGATCTTGTCCATGGCCAGAGCAGAAGCGGCAACACCACACCCCACATAAGGCAGCCCGGCCGTTTCCAACACGCCCTGCATGGCCCCATCTTCACCAAAAGGGCCGTGCAGAACCGGGAAAACGACATCAAGCATGGGGGGTTGGACTGGAGCATGAGATTGCATTGTCGAACCGGCTTGTGCAACCAGGTTGCCGCTACTGTGCAGTTCCAGTGAAACTGCGGTGTCTGGATGGTTCTGACCCTGCTGCAGTTGAATGACCGACCCCGATGACGTCAGGGCCTCGACTTCATCTCCCAGATGCCAGTGGCCGGATTTGTCAATTCCGATCAGGTGGACATGATATTTTTCCCGGTTGATGGCTTTCTCGATTGACCTGGCGGATGTAACCGAGACTTCGTGCTCGCAGGATTGCCCACCGAACAGGATGCCGAGATTAAACTTTTTTTTCATCGTTCAGGCAGGATGTTGAATGCGTGAATACAGCTGCTTTATGCTGTCTTCGAATGGAAATGGTCAGTGGACGAATTTAAGGATGACCTGATCACATAGTGAGATGAGTGATCCGATCCAGGGCAATATAGCGACAATGATGATGACATTGAATGCCAATACCGCCTGGCTGTCCCTTTTCCGGAGTATCACCCGGTCAGATTGCGGCGTGTCAAAATAAACCAGTTTGATAATTCTCAGGTAATAATAGGCCCCTATCACTGCCAGTATCACCGCTACAATGGCTACCCAGACCAGGTCGGCATTGACCAAAGCCTGTATGACCGACAGTTTTGCGAAGAAACCGGCTGCAGGCGGCACACCGGCCATCGAAAACATCAGGATCAGAATAAACAGCGCCAGCAATGGACTTCTTTTGCTCATGCCTTTCAGGTCATTCAACTGATCAGACTCGAAGTTTTTATCCGACAGATAAAGTACCAGTCCAAATGCAGCACAGCTCATGGTGGCGTAAACCAGAACATAAAACAGTGATGCGCCATATCCCTCGTCTGTTCCACTCAGGATGCCCAACAGGAAAAACCCCATGTGCGAGATAGTTGAATAGGCCAGCATTCTTTTCAGGTTGTCCTGGGCGATAGCGATAATATTACCGACCATGATTGACAATAATGCCAGGATGATCAACATCTGCTGCCACATTCCCTGGAGATCTTCCAGCCCTCCCACCAGTAGTCTGATTATGATTGCAAATGCAGCAATCTTGGGCGCCGCGCCAATGAATGCGGTGGTTGAAGTAGGAGAACCATGATAGACATCCGGAACCCACATATGGAACGGTACGGCGCCAAGTTTGAATCCAAGGGCAACCACTACGAATACGGTGGCGAGGATCAGCGCCAGATTATTCTGTGGCACAGAGGCTACTGCGACACTCATTTCGGTCAGATTCAGTGTGCCGGTCAAACCATAAAGCAGAGACATGCCATAAAGCAGGATACTGGATGCCAATGCACCCAGCACGAAGTATTTCATTGCCGATTCAACGGCCAGAACGTCATCCCGGTAAAAGGCAATCATCGAGTAAAGACACAGCGACATCAGTTCCAGGCCAAGGTACAGCGTCAGCAAATGATTCGCCGAAGCCATTACCATCATCCCGCAAACTGAAAAAAGTCCGAGCACGTAATATTCATTTTGGAAAATGCCCCGGTGCTCGTTATATTGCCGACTGTAAATAAAAATGACGGCAGACAGGATACAGATTGCGATCTTGAGCAGATCAGACATCGGGTCGTCGACAAACAGCCCGTTGTATGCAGTGACTGACTGAGTTGAAAAATCTCTGATGATCAGGGCAGCGACCACCAGCAAGGAGCCGATGCTCAACCAGAAACAGACACTCTGCCCCCGGGTATGCTTGATAAACACGCCAAGCATCAGAATAACCGATGCCATGGATGCGATTATAATCTCGGGCAGCGCCAGTGCAAAATTCAGGGTTTGAAGATTCATAGTGGTTGGCGGATTAACGGCACTCTATCAGGCATTTTGAGATTTCGACATGTTGCAGCAGGTTTTCAACAGAGACATGCATCACATCAAGAATTGGATTCGGCCAGACGCCCACTGCCAGCACCATCAGTGCAAGAATTCCAAGCATCAGTATTTCACGTGGGTCAAGATCATCCAGTGCAGCGACCTCATCGTTCAGTACTTTTCCGTATACGACCCGTTTTATCACCCACAGGGTATAGGCGGCGCCAAACACCAGGGTTAGCGCAGCGATGATGGCGAACCAGGGATTGACCTTGAAAGAGCCAAGGATGACCAGGAATTCCCCGACGAACCCGGAGGTGCCCGGTAGTCCGGTATTAGCCATCGCAAACAATACCATGAATGCGGCAAATACAGGCATTGGAGTCGCAATACCCCGATAACTGTCAATCATACGTGAGTGCAACCGGTCATACAGTACGCCAACGCACAGAAACAAGGCGCCGGAAATGAATCCATGGGAAATCATTTGCATCAATGCGCCTTCTACTCCCTGCGAGTTGAAGACAAAGAACCCCAGGGTAACGAAACCCATGTGGGAGATCGACGAATAGGCGATCAGTTTTTTCATGTCCTGCTGCACCAGTGCGACCAGTGCGATATAAACCACCGCGATCAGTGAGAGTCCGATCATCAGCCACGCCAGTTCATGGCTGGCGTCGGGCGCAATCGGCATACTGAATCGAATGAATCCATAGCCGCCCATCTTCAACATGATCGCGGCCAAAATGACGGATCCCCCGGTCGGCGCTTCGACGTGGGCATCGGGTAACCAGGTATGAACCGGAAACATCGGTACCTTGACAGCAAAGGCGGCGAAAAAGGCCAGGAAGATCAATATCTGGGCATTCAGTGACAGTGGCAACCAGTGAAAATCGAGAATCCTGAAACTTCCGCCGCTGGCATTGTACAAATAGATCAGGGCCACCAGCATCAGCAGTGAACCCAGCAAGGTGAAAAGGAAAAACTTGATCGTTGCATAGATTCGATTGGGACCACCCCAGATTCCGATTATCAGAAACATCGGAATGAGCATGGCCTCCCAGAAAACATAGAATAAAACCGCATCCAGAGCAGAAAACACGCCAATCATGATGCCTTCCAAAATCAGGAATGCAGCCATGTATTGCGCAACCCGTTGCTGGATGACCCGCCAGCCAGCAATCACGACTACCACGGTTAACAGTGTGGTCAACAGTATCAGTGGCATCGAAATGCCATCAATTCCGATTGAGTAAAAAATATTGAATGGTTCTATCCACCGGTAATGCTCGAAAAACTGCATCTCGGCAGTGGTTCTGTCGAACCCGGTATACAGCGAAATGCTGAGTAGAAATATCGCAATCGAAAATCCAAGGGTGAGTTTACGCGCCATATCCGCACGTCGATCATCCCCGGTCGCCAGCACCAGCAATCCAGCAAGGACAGGTAACCAGATAAGTATGCTGAGCAGCTTATTTTCCATACGGGACTTCGTTAATTGGCATCATCAGTCAAGCGTCATGCTCAAAACCAGATAAACAACGTGACCAGGCTGAATAATCCGATAATCATCACGAAGGCATAGTGATAGGTATAACCGGTCTGGATTTTTCTCATGACAACTGATATGGCAGCCACGGTATTGGCGGTTCCATTCACCAGCGCCCCGTCAATCAATCCCGCATCGAAATATTTGTACAGCAGTTTCCCCGACATCACCGAGCCCTTTGCGAACAGGGCCTGATAGAAATTGTCAAAGCCGTACTTATTTTGCAAAATGCGGTAGATCGGCCCCGCTGTTGTTGCAATTCTTGCCGGAAATGCGGGATTGCGACAATAACAATACCAGGCACTGATAATTCCACCAACTGCCAGCCAGAAAGGGAGAGTCAGCATGCCATGTAAGATAGCGCTGAGTATCAGCATGACTCCGGTCCTGCCGTTATAACCCTCGACAATTTCCTGCGTGACATCATGGCTGTCCAGGGTGAACAGGGAGTTGCCGAAGTGTTCCCCGCTGATCACCGGGCCAAAGAAAATCAGGCCCGCCAGGATCGAAGGAATGGCCAGCGCAATCAGGGGCAGCGTCACTACTGCAGGTGATTCATGCATTTGCAGTTTGATGTGCGTATCTGATCTGTTTCTGCCATGAAAAGTCATGAACAACAATCTGAAAGAATAAAACGCAGTGATGAATACACCGGTCAGCACTGCGATATAGGCATATTGCGCTCCTGCGGTCTGGCTGTGATGTACCGCTACGATAATCGCATCCTTGGAGAAAAATCCGGCGAATGGCGGGATTCCGGCCAGTGCCAGCGAGCCGGCCAGACAGGTCAGATAGGTAATCGGCATGATCGCCCTTAATCCACCCATTTTTCTCATATCCTGCTCGTGATGCATGGCGATAATGACCGAGCCTGCAGCCAGAAACAGCAGCGCCTTGAAAAACGCATGCGTACCAAGATGAAAGATCGCAATCTCGTAAGCCGACGCACCCAGCGCCACAGTCATATAACCGAGTTGCGACAGGGTCGAGTATGCAACCACTCTTTTGATGTCATTTTGGACCAGGCCAACCAGAGCCATTAAGATTGCAGTGGTGGCGCCGATGATTAATACTACCGACAATGCGGTCTCGCTCAGTTCGAACAAGGGTGACATGCGGGCAACCATGAAAATCCCCGCCGTTACCATGGTGGCTGCATGGATCAATGCCGAAATCGGGGTCGGGCCCTCCATGGAATCCGGCAACCAGACATGCAGGGGTATCTGGGCGGATTTGCCCATAGCCCCGACAAACAGCAGAATGCAAATCACCGTGATCCATTTCCATTCGCCAAAGGGCGAGGTTACGGTGGCTTCCCCGGTTCCTTCAGCGCTGCTGAATACGGTCGCATAATCCAGCGAGCCAAAGACCGCCAGAATCGCAGCGATTCCGAGCAGAAATCCGAAGTCACCGATGCGATTCACCAGGAATGCTTTCATATTGGCGAATATCGCGGTTTCCCGATCAAACCAGAATCCAATCAACAGATAAGACACCAGTCCCACCGCTTCCCAGCCGAAAAAAAGCTGAAGGAAATTGTTCGACATGACCAGCATCAACATGGAGAAAGTAAACAGCGATATGTAGCAGAAAAATCGCTGGTAACCCGGGTCCTCCGCCATATAGCCAATGGTATAGACATGAACCATCAGCGAAACAAAGGTGACAATCACCATCATCGTCGCGCTCAACTCATCGATCAAAAATCCGATCTGGAAAGGAATGCCGCCACTGATCGCCCAGTTATACACTGCCAGGTTGACGATGTGGCCGCTTCGAACATCGGCATAGACCCACACAGACAATACAAAGGCGATGGTCACACCGACAATAGTGATCGAATGGGCGCCTCGACGCCCGATGAATTTGCCAAACAATCCGGTTATTATCGAGGCGGCCAGACAAATCAAGGGAATGGCAAGGTAGATATTCTTCATCCCTTTAATGAATCCAGTTCGTCAACATTGATGGTTTGTCTGCTCCTGAACAATACGATCAGGATTGCAAGTCCGATCGCGGCCTCTGCTGCGGCCACGGTCAGGATGAAGAACACGAACACCTGACCCGCAATATCGTTCAGGTAGTGTGAGAAGGCAACGAAATTCATATTGACCGCAAGCAGCAACAGTTCAATCGCCATCAACAGGATCACAACATTCTTGCGATTCAGAAAAATACCGACAACGCTGATGGCAAACAGGATCGCACCTAAAATGAGATAGTGGGATAGTGGAATCATGGTTGGTGACGGTCCGCCGGGGGGGAGGGCTCTGATTTCATATTTACGATTCGCAGACGGTCTTCACGTTTCACCAGTACCTGTTCTCCGGGGTTGATATATTTTGTTTCAGGTCGCCTCCTCATGGTCAGGACAATCGCTGCAATAATCGCAACCAGCAAAATCAGCGCAGCGATTTCAAATGCGAAGACATAGAGGGTATATAGCTGCCCGCCCAGTGCCTTGGAGTTGCTGTAGTTGGCTCCAAAGTCGGCCGGATTGTTGTAATCGCCTGCGTCAAAGGAGCCATGCAGCACCAGTGCAATTTCAACAACAAGCAACACTGCGATCAGTGAGCCAATCGGTAGATAACGGGTGAATCCTGCACGCAGTCTGGCGAGATCGATATCCAGCATCATCACCACGAACAGAAATAATACCATCACTGCTCCGACATAGACCAGCACCAGGACAATGGCCAGGAACTCGGCCTGCAATGTAATCCAGATACAGGCCGCGCTGAAAAACGCCAGTACCAGGAACAATGCGGATTTGACCGGATTGCGGATAGTCACCACCATCATGGCCGCAAGTACCAGGATCGCACTGAATACATAAAAGGCTGTTTGCAGAAATGTCATCGCCCGATTTATCTGTATGTTGAATCCTGTTTGCGTGCGGCGGCGATCTCGGCTTCGTACCTGTCACCTACTTCCAGCAGGCCCTGCTTGTCGATTACCCGCTCTACATTCTCTTCCATGTGGAATTCAAGAATATCAGTCATCACGATCGAATCCACCGGGCAGGCTTCTTCGCAAAACCCGCAGTAAACGCATTTAAACAAGTCAATTTCATAAAGAGTGGTGCGACGGGTACCATCTTCACGTTCTTCGGAATCAATGGTAATGGCCAATGCCGGGCACACTGCTTCACACAGTTTGCACGCAATGCAGCGTTCCTCACCATTAGGGTAGCGTCGCAGCGCGTGCAGGCCTCGAAACCGCGGTGATTTCGGTGTTTTTTCTTCCGGATACATGATCGTCGTTTTCTTGCGGAGCAACTGACGACCGGTCACACCCAATCCTTTTCTCAGTTCTTTCAGTGAAAAGGTTTTATATAGCTGCTTAAGGTCCAGCCTCATGTTGAATACCTGTAATTATTTTCTCGTACCGTTATTCAAAAACAAATCTGAGCGGCGTGTAAAACTTTCCAAGACCGATCACAACAATCCATACCAGGGTGATTGGAATCAGGACTTTCCAGCCAAGACGCATGATCTGATCGTAGCGATAACGGGGAAAGGTTGCACGAAGCCACAAAAACATGAATGCCACTGCGGCAGTTTTCAATCCAAACCAGAACAGACCCGGAATCCAGGTGAAGGGCGCCACCTCAATCGGCGGCAGCCATCCTCCCAGAAACATCAATACAGTGAGTGCGGCAATCAGAATTATGTTGGCATATTCCGCCAGGAAAAACACCGCAAAACCCATGCCGGAGTATTCCACATGGAATCCGGCGACAATTTCCGATTCGCCTTCCGCCACATCAAACGGCGCCCGATTGGTTTCTGCTACACCGGAAATGAAATACACTATGAACAACGGCAGCAGGGGTAGCCAGTACCACTGCCAGAAGCCGCCGGATTGATGAATCACGATTTCTCTTAAATTAAGACTGCCTGCAACCATCAGCACCCCAACCAGGGCAAACCCCATGGCAATTTCGTAAGCAACGATCTGCGCGGCGGAGCGCATGGCGCCAAGAAAAGCGTATTTGGAATTCGATGCCCAGCCAGCGACAATCACACCATAGACTCCCATTGATGTCAGTGCGAGCACATATAACAGGCTGGCATCAATATCGGCCAGCACCAGCGAGTCGGAGAACGGGATCACGGCCCAGGCTGCAAGCGCTGGCGCCAGGGAAAGAACAGGGGCGATCAGGAAAAGGTATCGGTTCGATTTCCTCGGTATGATGATCTCCTTGAACATCAGTTTGACGACATCCGCAATCGGTTGTCCCCAGCCCTTGATCCCGACCCGGTTTGGCCCGACCCGAGTCTGCATATACCCGATCGCCTTGCGTTCTGCAAAAGTAAACCAGGCCACGCATCCCATCAGAGGCAGTATGATGACGATAATCTTCAGCATGACCCAGACGAAATACTGCAAGTTGTCCGGCAGCCAGCCTGTCATCGAGAAAAAGAAATCATACATCAGGCTTTCACCTTATGCGCCTTCATAAGGTTGACCCTGGCATGGCCTCCCAGGTTCGTCGTTTCATGAAACCCCGCAGGAACATGGACACAGTCATCTACCATGCGATGGTTCAATCTGAGCGGTAATCGGGCTTTCCCTGGTCCTTTTTTGTCGAGTTCCTGTACGACCACTTCGTCACCCTCATCCAGATCCAGTTTTCGTGCAGTGGCGGGATTGATCGATGCTGCCGGCGCGGGATTATCTGCGGTGCGCAGGAGCGCCTTTGTATTACGCAATGTGACATCACCGCGATACATTGGCATATCTGTGATTCGCAACAGTCCGTCTGTATCGGTGGCAGACAACAACGGACTGACTCTGTACTGACTTGAACGCGCGTTCGGTTGTATATCGTCGATTCTGATCGAAGAGCTGATTTCCGCCATCACATCGTCGAGTGTGATGAATTCGAATCCATCACAGTGCATGAAATTTCCCAGTACACGCAGTACCTTCCAGGCAGGCCGGGCCTGACCCACGGGGCTGGCTGCGACTTCGGCCTTTTGAACCCGGCCTTCGCAGTTGATAAATGTGCCGGCAGTCTCGGTAAAGGCGGCTACCGGCAACAGCACATCTGCATAATTTTTGACGGATTCACTTTGAAATGCGCTCATTTGAACCACGAAGCGCGCCCTGTTCATCGCCGATACCGCTGCTTTTCCGTCGATACTGTCGAGTTCCGGCTCACAGCCGAGCAGTACAAAACCCTGTAGTCCTCCAGTCAGCATGTCATGCAGATTTTTACCATTCCCATGCGGCAGACAATTTGCAATGTGCCCGGCCGCACTATTGGCTGGAGCCAGGATTGCCAGTTTGCAGTCTGCTGTATCAGCAATCCAGTTTGCGATGGCCTTGATCACACTGGCGTCCGGATGCTGCTGGGCCAGTGCCCCCAGAATGATCAGACTGTTGCCACCCGCATCAACCAGATTCTGTGCTGACCGCTGCATACCGGAATTTTCAATAGCAAGCGCCCGGATTTCTTCAGGCAGGTCAATCGATTTGATTGTGGCAATGCTCATTGCAAGTCCTGCCAGCCGGGATATCAACGCCCTGCCGACACAGGAGATGGATTCCACCAAACCAAAATTCAAATCATAATCCACAGGATTGATGGCGCTGACCCGGGTTATGCCGGATTGAAATCCCTGTCGGATTTTCAGGGAAAGCAAGGGCTGTTCCTTGCGGATATTGGAACCTATCAACAATATAGCCTTTTGTTTGTCATAGTCGCTGACAGCTACTTCCGATGCAGGGAAAGCCGGGCTTAAATCATCGTCCCTGAAATCAAACTGTTGCAACCGGTGGTCAACATTTTCACTGCCCAACCCCCTCAGCAACTTCTGCAACAGGTAAAACTCTTCCAATGTCGATGTGGCGCCTGCAATTCCTCCGATGTCATTGGCTGACCCGTCATTGATAATGGTTCGCAGTCCCTCGGCGGCAAAGGTCAGGGCGGTTTCCCAGTCGGTTTTCCGCCAACTGGCGTTTTCCCTGATCATCGGTTCGCTCAGGCGCTGCTCGCTGTTGACCGCTTCATAAGAAAAACGATCCCGGTCTGCCAGCCAGGATTCGTTGATCTCGGGGTTTTCGATCGGCAGGACCCTTTCAACCTGGCCTCGAAGTGTTTGAATATTTATATTGGTTCCGAGGCAATCGTGTGGACTGACAGCCGAATGGTTTTCCAGTTCCCATGAGCGCGCTGCGAATCGATAGGGCTTGGATGTAAGCGCTCCAACAGGACACAGATCAATAATATTGCCCGAAACTTCAGAATCAACCGGGCGACTCAGGAAGGTGCTGATTTTTACATGCTCGCCCCGACCCGGCATACCCATTTCAACCACCCCGGCGACTTCTTCTCCAAAGCGCACACAGCGTGTACAGTGAATACAGCGTGTCATTTCAGTGGCGACCAGGGGTCCGATGTCGTAATTCGGAACTACCCTTTTGGGTTCCATGAAACGCGAATCGTCATTGCCATACCCCATCGCCTGATCCTGTAAGGGGCATTCTCCACCCTGATCACAAACCGGGCAGTCCAGTGGATGATTGATCAACAGGAACTCCATCGTGCCTTTCTGGGCCTGGCGGGCAAGTTCTGATCGGGTAAAAACCTTCATGCCAGCGTTAACCGGAGTCGCGCAGGCCGGCATCGGTTTTGGCGCTCTTTCTATTTCCACCAGGCACATTCGACAATTTGCTGCGATCGACAGTTTGTCGTGGTAGCAGAATCGGGGAATGTAAATATCATTGCGGTCGGTGACACGAATCAGCATCTCCCCTGGCTGGGCTTCCAGTTCCTTGCCGTCAACTTCTATTTTAATAGTACTCATGATAGCTTGTCGTTACCTGATCTTTGCTTCGAACTCGTGGCGAAAATGCGCAAGGAAACTTTGCACAGGCCAGGCCGCCGCATCACCCAAAGCACAGATGGTGCGGCCTTCTATCCGGTTGGCGACATCAAGCAGGGTATCCAGATCCTCAGCCCTGCCATGACCCGCATCGATTCGTTTTAAAATGCGATACAGCCAACCTGTGCCTTCCCGGCACGGCGTGCACTGGCCACAGGATTCTTCGTAGTAAAAATATGCAATACGCTCAAGAATTTTCACCATGTCGGTGGTTTCATCCATAATAATCACGGAGCCTGCGCCTACCGCGGATCCGCATTTTTGCAGTGAATCGTAATCCATGTTTGCTTTCATGATATTTTCTGCAGGCATCACCGGTACCGACGACCCGCCGGGGATAACTGCCTTCAACTTGCGGCCCTTCCATACCCCGCCCGCCATTTCCAGCAATTCACGAAAAGGCGTGCCCATCCTGATTTCATAATTTCCGGGTCGTTCCACATGACCCGTCACCGAGAACACTTTCACCCCTCCGGAATTTTCAACGCCCAGTTGCCTGAACCAGTCGCCATCCATCCAGTTGCCATCGGCTCTTAAGATCGCTGGCACAGAAGCAAAGGATTCGGTATTGTTTATCGTGGTCGGCTTGCCGTATAGACCAAATGCCGCGGGGAACGGGGGCTTGAAGCGTGGCTCACCCTTTTTGCCTTCCAGTGAGTTGAGCAATGCGGTTTCCTCGCCGCAGATATAGGCGCCAGCGCCAAGATGATTGTACAGATCAAAATCGAAGCCCGAGCCGAACAGGTTGCGACCCAGAAAGCCGGCCTGATAAGCCTCTTTAATCGCCTCCTCCATGACCTCATAGGGTTCCCAGAACTCGCCACGTATATAGTTGTATCCCACCGTGGCGCCCATTACATAACCGCCAATGGTCATTCCCTCAATCAGGGCATGCGGGTTCAGTCGCATGATATCCCGGTCCTTGCAGGTGCCGGGTTCGCCTTCGTCTGAATTACAGACTACATATTTCTGGTCAGCCGAGCTCCTTGGCATGAAGCTCCATTTCACACCCACCGGAAATCCAGCGCCGCCTCGACCCCGAATGTTCGATTGCTTGATGGTATCGATAATCCTGGTATGCGGTATCTGTCCGGAAAGTACTTTTTCCAATGCCAGGTAACCACCGTTCGCACGGTAGCCTGGCAACGTCCATGGTTTTTCGACAGAAGGGTCAGGCAGGCTTACATTGCACGCCATGCGCAAGGAACTGAACCGGTCGGCAACCAATGGCATGTTCATGTCAGCGTCTCAAGAATCCGGTCGACCTTGTCAGGGGTCAAATCTTCGTAGTAATCATGACCTATCTGCATCATCGGCGCACCGGCACAAGCCGCCAGACACTCCACTTCCTTCAAGGTGAACTGACCATCCGCAGTGGTTTCGCCAAATTTGATTCCAAGTTTTTGCTGCAGGTGAGCGACAATTTCATCCGAGCCACGTAACATGCAGGAAATATTTGTACACAGGCACACTTTATGTCTGCCTGTCGGGCTCAGGTCATACATTGAATAGAAAGTCGCAACCTCATAAGCCTTGATCGGCGGCACCCCGATGACACCGGCAACGAATTCGATCAACTCCTCGCTCAGCCAGCCATGTTCGTCCTGGGCGATTCGAAGGGCTGCCATGAGCGCAGACTGACGTTGGTCCGCCGGATATTTACCCAGTTCATGGTTGATCTGTTGCATTGACGCATCGCAAAGCAGGGAGTTGTTTGTACAGTCTGATGCCATGGCTTACCTGTCTATCTCTCCGAACACGATGTCCTGGGTGCCAATGATCGCGACCATGTCCGCCAGCATGTGACCATTGGACATTTCCTGCAAGGCAGCAAGGTGGGCGAACCCGGGTGCACGGATTTTTATCCGGTAGGGCTTGTTGGCGCCATCCGAAACCAGATAAATACCGAATTCCCCCTTCGGATGTTCGATAGCCGCGTATGCTTCTCCGGCAGGTACGCAATAACCCTCGGTGAATAACTTGAAATGATGAATCAGGGATTCCATGTCGCCTTTCATGTTTTCCCGCGAAGGCGGGGTCAGCTTGTGATCATCGAGAATGACCGGCCCAGGATTATTGCGCAACCAGTCAATACATTGCCTGATGATGCGATTGGACTGACGCATTTCCTCGACCCGCACCAGATAGCGATCATAACAGTCACCATTGACGCCCACCGGAATATCAAAATCCATTTTGTCATAAACTTCATAGGGCTGTTTCTTGCGCAAGTCCCATTCCACTCCGGAGCCTCTCAGCATCGCACCGGTAAAGCCCAGTGCCTTTGCCCGTTCAGGGTCAACAATTCCGATGTCCACAGTCCTCTGCTTCCAGATGCGGTTATCGCTCAACAGGGTTTCATATTCGTCTACACAGGCTGGAAACTTCCGGGTGAAGGCTTCGATGAAATCAAGCAGTGAGCCTTCGCGGTCCTCGTTGCGTGCCCGGGTCTCTTCCTCAGAATGCCGTTCGGTGGGGGCGTATTTTGGCATCTGGTCGGGCAAATCCCGATAAACTCCACCGGGCCGATAGTAAGTGGCATGCATCCGCGCACCCGATACCGCCTCGTAACAATCCATCAGGTCTTCCCTTTCGCGAAAACAGTACAGGAACACGGTCATGGCGCCAACATCCAGCGCGTGGGCGCCCAGCCACAGGCAGTGATTCAGGATGCGGGTGATCTCATCGAACAGCACCCTGATATATTGTGCGCGGAGCGGGATATGGATGCCGAGCATTTTCTCGATTGCCAGGACATAGGCATGCTCGTTACACATCATCGAGACATAATCAAGGCGATCCATGTAACCGATGTTCTGGTTGTAGGGTTTGGTCTCCGCCAGTTTTTCCGTGCCCCGATGCAGCAACCCGATATGCGGGTCGCAGCGTTCAATCACTTCACCATCCATTTCCATGATGATTCTGAGCACGCCATGCGCCGCGGGATGTTGCGGCCCGAAATTCATCGTATAATTTCGGATCTCCGCCATCAGTCCGGCGCCTCACCCTGGTCAGATTCAGCGAATGAATCCTTGCGAATGGTCCGTGGTACGAGGATACGGTCCTCGACAGTGACAGGCTGGTAGATGACCCGTCCCTGTTCTTCATCGAAACGCATTTCCACTTGACCTGACAGCGGGAAATCCTTGCGGAACGGATGGCCGATAAAGCCGTAATCAGTCAACAGGCGGCGCAGGTCGGGGTGCCCCTTGAAAATAATTCCATACAGGTCAAAGGCTTCGCGTTCGTACCAGTCAGCCGAAGTCCAGATTTCAACCACCGAGTCAATGACCGGTTGCTGGTCATCCAGGTTGCAGCGCAGTCGAATACGCTGGTTGTTGTCAATTGACATCAAATGATAAACCACTGCATATCGACTTCCCGGCCAGGAATCGCCGCCCTCCTTGCCATAGGTTGAATAATCCATGCCGCACAGGTCAATCAACTGGTCGAACCGGGTTTCCGGGTCATCTATCAAGCGTCGGCAGACATCGGTAATCGCCTGACACCGGATTTCACAGGTCAACTCGCCCAGGCGGATTTCGCTGGCGACCAGATCCTCACCTAACAATCCGGTCACGCGCTCGGATAAAGCGGACAGGCTCATCATGTTGTAATTATTCCCGGTGAAGTGGTTCCGGCAATTTGACTCATTGGAAGGCGGCTCTTGAAAATCAGGTTGCTGATACCACTGCGGGGCGTGCAATGGTGTTGGTATTCCTGATCTTTTTCTGTAACTGCAGGATACCGTAAATCAATGCTTCAGCGGTAGGCGGACAACCTGGGACATACACATCCACTGGCACGATACGGTCGCAGCCTCGAACCACGGAATAGGAATAATGGTAATAACCACCGCCATTGGCGCAAGACCCCATCGAGATGACCCACCGCGGCTCGGCCATCTGGTCGTATACCTTGCGCAGCGCCGGCGCCATCTTGTTGGTCAATGTGCCCGCCACGATCATCACATCAGATTGTCTCGGGCTCGGTCTGAATATAATACCGAAACGGTCAAGGTCGTAGCGGGCAGCTCCCGCCTGCATCATTTCGACCGCGCAACAGGCGAGGCCAAAAGTCATCGGCCACAACGAACCGGTTCGCGCCCAGTTAATCAATTCGTCCAGCCTGGCTGTCGCAAATCCTTCCTGCAAGGTACCTTCGAGGGCCATTTAATTTACTCCCATTCCAGCGCGCCTTTTTTCCATTCGTAGATGAACCCGACCACCAGAACTCCAAGAAACAACATCATCGCCCAGAATCCGAACACACCAATTTCATCGAGCACAATTGCCCACGGAAACAGAAACGCAATTTCAAGATCAAAAATAATAAACAGGATGGCAACCAGATAATATCTGACATCAAATTTCATCCTGGAATCTTCGAACGCTTCGAATCCGCACTCGTAGGGCGAATTCTTTCGTTCATCAGGTTTGTTCGGGGCCAGTACTTTGCCTGCCGCAATGGCAACCACACCGACGGTGATGCCAACGATGATAAATAACAGGATGGGTAAATATTCGGTTAACAAAATAAACCTCTGGTCGGTTCACTGACCTGATCAGACCTGTTCTGACACAAAGCTGTTATTTTAAATCATTTAACCTGAAATAACCTAGTATCGACAGGATATATTGAACATTGTAATCAAATCATATATATCCGCAGGGTTATGCCCATGCCTTTTGTCCCAATATCCGGTCAGGTCCGTTTTTTCAGATAGTCCAGTAAAACGCCATAGGCGGGTAGAAACAACACGACTGATACGACAATTTTGAAACACAGGTCCACGGTGGCAATCTCCAACCAGTTGATTGCCATGAATTCATCGGCGGACCGGTGGAAGGCAACACCGAAAAAAGTATAAGTGTCAATAACATTGGCGACCAGTGTCGAGATCAGGGGCGCGGGCCACCATGTCTTTGCCGTTTCACGTATTTTCTGGAAAACAGTAATATCGAGTAATTGACCCACCAGATAGGCGGTACCACTGGCCATTCCGATTCGCCAATCCGCCATCAGGGCGCTGATCATGATCGCCGGGACATAAGCCAGGCCAACCACAATCCGGGCATTGTATTTGTTGGATAATCGAACAGTCAGGTCGGTAGCCAGTATGACCGCAGGAAAAACAAACATGGCCCAGGTGAAAGTGTATCCCATAAATGTGCCGGTGAACTGAACCGTGTAGTTCGACAGCGCAATGATAACGACGTGAAACAGGACAAGCCTGATGATCAGACTTCGGTTGATGTCTGTCAGCATGGACTTTTCAGGGTTGACCGCCGGACTGTCTATTGCCACACTGTAAGGGGACATTCAGTTTGGGATCCAGGGGAATCCTCAATCGGACCTGGGATTACTATGGCCTGAATCTGTGCCCAGTCCCGGGGCGTGAATTGCGTGAATAGTTTTCGGTGCTTCGGACCGCTCACCACTTGCTGGACCGTTCGTCGTGGACATGGTCAGGCAGACGGTAATCCATGCCCGCGTCGTCATAGGCCGACGCCCCGAGAAGCGTAGAAAAATTATGGGCCGCACTCTTTCGGAACCCCGCCTTCAGCTTCTGGATGCGTTGGTCGATACGAAACAACTGCAAGGGAAAGGATAATCTGCTATTGCGGGGAAAGTTCAGTTCGTCGGCAAGTTCATTGCCAACCAGTACCCGTGATATCGGGTAAATGACTTTCCTCACCAGATTCCGCCGCTCTACCGGATCATTGATGTTCGCGACCAGCGGGGCGGAGTTGATCAACGCATTTGTCATGATGATCGCATCCTGGGTGGGAGGAGGCTCACACATATTACCGATCCGATAAATGTGCAGGGCCTCACTCTCATCGGTGAAGAGGATGGATTCGGGGATGCCCATGAGATAACTGGCGTAGCGCCAGACAGCATGGAAACTGGCCCGCTCCTCCGTGCTGTACCATGCTCCCAGCGACTCCGAGTGTTTGACCGTCCGCGCTGCGAAACACGCGGCCGCGTAGCCCAGGTGCGCGGCGCTGATCGGTACACCCCATGCCTCGTGTTCCCATTCCGGGGTCTGTCTCAGCAGCATCCGAACCTGTGCATGCACGAACCGGATGCGCACCGACAGTTTCCAGCCGTCACCATACCGCTCCAGCCCGCCGGGAAAGAATATCTCCACCTGATGCCGGTTGTTCTGCTTGAGCCGCCAGACGCCATTATCGAATATGCGCCCAGTCAGCCTGAAGGACTTGCTTATCAGCGTCGAAAAGCCGTCTATCAGCACGCCCGCGACAAAAGCCGAGAGGATGAGGGTCGAGTGTCTATGAAAGACGCGGATACCCGGGCCGAAGGCGTCTTGATCAAGCCAGTCCGGGGCAGGCTGGGGTGCGTCAATGAAGAAGTCGCGCAGTAATTGTGGCGCTTTGCGCAGACCATCGCGATCCTCCTCTATCCCCGCTTGAATGAATTTGTGGATCTGATGCCGGGGCAGAGTTGCCATCTCTTCCACCAGCGCGTCCATGACCGGGTCGCCGACAAGGGTATGGGCGATGTAGTTGTCCGCCGTTTCCCGGTCGATAGCGTGTGCTTTGGCGTAGCCATCGACATATGCCGACGGGACCTTCAGAATTTGGTCCGGTGCGGTCAAACCCTGTCAGCACTCGGCTCTCATGTACAACAGCACCAAAATAGTGATCAAGCATGTCTTCATCGATCAACTGCTGCAGGCCATCCTGCAATTGACGAAATGCTCTTAAGTCGGCTGGAAGATTCCAAACGCCTCGAGCGATGTCTTGAGGCACCCGTAAGCGATGAAAAGCAGCGCGAAACCCGCCAACTGGCGACGGATACGGCATACATAAATAAGGATTGGAACCGCCGTCCAGGCGGGGGGGGGCGGCAGTCGGCGATGGCGGGTCGGCTTGCTCCCGCACCCGAAGTGATAGTCATGGCTTGATGATTAAATGTACGAGAGACGAAACGTTTGTCAAGCATGATGAATCACCAGAAAGTTGACAACGGTGGATGATAGCAAAGCGGAATCGGGGATACAAGGGATTTTCCCTGTTGACGCAAAAGCTGTAATGTCCCCTTTTAGCAACTCTGAAATGAGATGGTCACTCATGATCATGACCACAACTGGTGCCGAAGGAGGGACTCGAACCCTCACGCCGTGAAGCACAGCCCCCTCAAGACTGCGTGTCTACCAGTTCCACCACTTCGGCTGTTTGAGATTTATTGATCCGGTATTGCAGGTATATCAGACTCCCCGGCTTGCGTTGCCGTGTTTTCTGACGACACTTCAGGGATAGTTGTTTCCATCGCCTGTTTCAATCGGTTTTCGAGTGTTTCCATCGTCTCCTCAACTTGTCCGTCAGTCTGGCTGATGACGGATTCGCTCAGTATGCTGGTGTCTTCACCCTGTCGCGTGTACAGGTACGCCAATACCAGACTGGTAATGAAAAATGCGGTTACCAGGGCAGAAGTAATGCGACTCAGGAAGTTGGCTGAGCCTCTTGCGCCAAACAGTGATTGCGAAGAACCACCCCCAAACGCCGCCCCCATTTCCGAGCCTTTACCCTGTTGAAGCAGTACCAGAACTATGATGGTAACTGCGATAATCAAATGAACGACCAGTAAGAGATTTGAAACCATGATTTTTTAATTACGTTTGACTTTTCGTTTTGGTCAGCATCGTAAGCAAATGCCAAGGAAGTCTTCTGCTATCAATGCAGCGCCGCCAATCAGGCCGCCATCAATATCCGATTTAGCGAGCAACTCGCCTGCGTTGTCCGGCTTCATGCTGCCGCCATAAAGAATCCGGCAGCCTTCAGCGATACCGGCATCATGCCGGGCAATTTGCCGGCGAATCAACTGATGGACCTGCCGGGCCTGTTCCGGCGTTGCACTCAGCCCGGTACCAATTGCCCAGACTGGCTCATAAGCAACCACGATATCCTTGAATTGCTTGATGCCCACTGTGTCAATCACTGCCTGGACCTGCCGTTGCACCACTTGATCAGTGGCGCCTGATTCCCGTTCTGCCCGGGTTTCACCGACGCATAATATCGCGATCAGCCCATCGGCAACCGCCCGCCCCACTTTGTCCGCCACTGCCTGATCCGATTCGCCACACAGGGTGCGACGCTCTGAATGTCCCAGGATGACATGACTGCATCCGCAATCCAGCAGCATCGTCGAGGAAATCTGACCGGTAAAAGCGCCATTTGCATTCGATTCCATGTCCTGGGCGCCCAGTTGGCAGACACTGTCCTGAATGATCGAATCAACCGTTGATAGCAGTGTAAAGGGAGGGCAGATCAGAATATCGGGATTGCCTCTGTTATTGGCGCCATTACCCCCCCCGTTCCGGGCGCCCGAGACGATCCTTTCACATAAGGTCCTGGCCATGGCCTTGTCGCCATTCATTTTCCAGTTTCCAGCGATTAGGGGTGTACGCACAGTGCTTACCTGTCTCGGTCAGACATTGACCGGGATACCTGATTTTCGGGGGCTGGATATTACCTTCCATGGCGGTATAAAGCAATCATATCTGTCTTTGGATATGGAGCGGTGTGAGGCTCGCTGTTCATGGTTCCTTGCAAGTGGCATTAAATGGGGAATGTACAGCCACCGCCTCCATGTAGTGTTGCACACCGACCTGTTCGTGTTGGACAAACTGCTGAATGGCCAGGTTGAACGGACTCCTGGACATCCAGTGCAGGGAATGGGTCCGGGTCGGCTCAAAGCCACGTGCGATTTTATGTTCGCCCTGGGCGCCGGGGTCAAATCGTTCAAGCCCGTGCCGAATACAATAGTCAATGCCCTGATAATAACATACCTCGAAGTGGAGACTGTCGACATAGCGATCACATCCCCAATGACGACCATACAAAGTGGTATCGTCACTATACATCAGCGCTGCCGCAATGCTTTGCCCATCCACTTTCGCAGATACCAGGTGAACCTGGTCGGGCATGGCCTCGGTGACCGCGGTGAAGAAGGCCAGGTTGAAGGCAGGCATACCGTATTTCCGGTCATAGATTTTTTGATATAGCCGGGTAAAATCGAGCCAGTCTTCCTGCGTTGCAGAATGACCATCAAGCCACTGAATCTGTACATCTGCATCGACAATTTTCCGTCTTTCATGGAGGATGTTTTTTCTCTTTTTGGATTTGAGGGTTTTCAGAAAATCCTCAAAGCAGGTATAGCCCCGGTTGTACCAGTGGAACTGACAATCATAGCGGGAGACCGCATCCAGCCGATTAAGCAAATGATAGTCGCAGGTTTCCGGAAACAGACAATGAACCCCGCTGTATCCATAATCCTGGGCCAGGGTTTTGGCTGCCCTGACCAATGCCTGCGTCCATTTTTCCCCGTGTTGCCCATCGATCAGAATGCGCTGACCTGAAGCCGGTGTAAACGGCACCGCATTGATCAGTTTCGGATAGTATTTGATTCCGTACCTGTGGAAGGCGTCGGCCCAGGCATGGTCAAACACGAATTCGCCCCAGGAGTTATGCTTTTCGTAGACCGGCATCGCGGCAACCAGAGTCTGGTCTTGCTGGCAGGTCAGGTGCCGGGGAATCCATCCGACCTGTTCACCGACACAGTCAAAGCGCTCCACTGCGGATAAAAACCCATGATTAAGAAAGGGGTAATTCCCTCGAACGAGCCTGTTCCACTGTTGACCGGGAACGTCATCGATAGAGGCGCAAACGCGAATTTCCAGGGGTTTTTCAATTTCCATCACTGATATATTATAAACCGATGTGTCCGGAAATCACGGAGAAGGCTTGTCTGACGCCAGGGGAATCATGCGTCAGCCTCCCTCAGAATCGTGACAGGGGGACGGGACAGAATGCGCTGGCTACTCCAGATGCCGGCAAACCCGATCAGTATGGCGGATGCGGGCGGCACAAGGGCCCATGCCCACCATGTTGTCGTGTAGTCCAGGTCAAATATCCGCCAGTACAGCAGTGCGATCACGAGTTCCGCCCCCAGTACGCCAATAAGGCCGGCGAGGAATCCCATGCTGGCAAATTCACTCCACTGGTTGATGCGCAGAAGTCTGCGGCTTCCCCCCAGGGTCCGGATCAGAGCGCCTTCCTGAAGCCGCTCGTTCATGTTGGCCTGAACCGCCGAAAGGGTGATCATGAATCCCGCCGCCAGAACGAAAAGAAGAATGGACTCTACCGCCAGCGTGACCTGGCTGATAATCGACTTGACCTGTGTGAGGATGGCATCCACTTCAAGCAGCGTGATTGAAGGAAAGGAGCGCACCATGTCCACCAGCAGTTTCTTGCGCTCACTTTCGAGGAAGAAACTGCCGACCCAGGTAGTGGGCAGGGCATCCAGCGCCCCCGGGTTGAAAATCATGTAGAAATTGGGCTTGAAATTGCCCCATTTCACACTGCGCAGGCTGACAACCTCTGTCGTCCAGTTGCGGTCGCCGGTGAAAAACATGAGTTCGTCCCCGATGACGATATTGAGGCGCTCCGCCAATTCGCTTTCCACCGAAACGCGGACATGACCGCGATCATCGGGTTGCCACCATTTCCCGGCGGTCAGCGTGTTGTCCGACGGCAGGTCTTTTGACCAGGTGAGGTTCAGTTCCCGATGGATGCCATCATCGTCCTGTTCCTCCTTGCTGACGTGATCCAGAACCGGTACACCGTTGATGCGAATCAGCCGCCCGCGAACCACCGGGTACAAGCGGTCAGCGGTAATCCCGCGCCGGGCGGTGAAGTCGGTCCAGGCATCGGTTTCATGATGCTGAATGTTGAGCACGAAATGGTTGGGGGCGTTTTCCGGCACGGTCTCCTGCCAGGTGGCAATCAGTTCTGTCCGCAACATCAATACTACCAGCATGGTCATGATGGTCAATCCGAAAACTATTGTCTGGATCATGGTTCCCCGTTGTCGGCGGAGGAAATTCCGGATACCGGCGCGGATGCTGGCGGGAGCCAGAAAAAGCAACCGTCCCAGCAAGCGGAATATCCCGCCAACCACCATCACGGCAACGGCGATCACCACAGCGCTGCCCGCAACCATTCCCAGGGTAAGGACAATATTGCCGGTATAAATCCACATCAGGACTACAATCAGGACCAGCGCCGCGCCGTATACCAGCCTCGCGGACAGGGGCAGCGGGGTCAGCTCCTTCCGCAGTACCCGTTGGGGCGGGACCGTGCGCAGCCGTAATACCGATGGCAGTGTAAAGCCGAGCAGCGCCACGAAGCCAAGAAACAGGCCTGACAATACCGGCATGATGCCGACACCCGGGACATTTTCAGGCAGCAATCCCCCCAGCGCCGCAATCAGGCCGGCCTGGGCCGCCCATCCGACCAGATTGCCCAGAACCCCGCCGACGAGCGCCAATAGCAGCAGTTGAAACACGTAAATCCTGAGTATATCGTTCTGACTGCATCCGAGGCAGCGCAGTAATGCGCTGGTGTCATAATGGCGTTCACTGTAATGCCGCCCGCTGTTGGCGATGGCCACCGCGGCCAGAAGCAACGCCACCAGACTGGCCAGGCCGGTATATTGCCGCGCCTTGTTCAGGGTTTCATCCAGTGCGGGCCGGTCTTCGGCGAGAGTGTGGATATGTTCCCCCGGCTTCAGCCTCGGTTCCAGCCATGCGCGGAAGCCGTTCACCTGGTCCGTGTCCCCTGCGAACATATTCCGATACCGTATCCGGCTTCCGGGCTGGATGACTCCGGTATCCTCAAGGTCGTTCTGATGGATCATCACCCGCGGGTTGAAACTGTAGAAACTGTTCCCGCGGTCGGGTTCATAGGTCACGATCCGGGTTATCGTAAAGGCGGCTTCGCCGATCATGATCCTCTCTCCCGGTTCGACTCCCAGGGCGTGCAGGACCCGGGCCTCCACCCAGGCTTCACCGGGCGTCGGGCCGGTGGTCACCGCTTCTTCAGCGCCGTAGATCTCGCGGGTCACCCGCAGGCTGCCCTTCAGAGGATAGTTGTCGTCCACAGACTTGACCGCAACCAGAAGAATGTCGTCGTTGCCCGCGACCGTGATAAAGCGCTGCGTGCCCGCAATTTCGAGATTCCGCCGACCTGCTTCGGCCCGCACCTCCGGATCGAACGGCCTGCTTCCGGACAGTACCAGATCACCGCCAATGACATGTTGGGCATTGATCAGCATGCTCCGGCTGATCCGGTCTGTGAAATGGCCGATGGTAGTGTGGCTGACGATGGCCACCACCAGCGCAAGCAGCAGTATGGTCAGTTCGCCGCTGCGCCATTCCCGCAACATCAAGCGGAGTGAAAATGTCAGTATCCGGGATATTCCCATCGGCGCTTCCGCTTCAATGATAAGGGTACAATGGCCGAATCGCCATGCTGTGTGCGTAGTACGGTCTCATCGGGATGTGCAATGAAGCTGTCCGGATTCCATGCTGACGCGGCGGTCGCACCGCTCGGCCAACTCGGCCGCATGGGTAACGAGAACCAGGGTGGCGCCATGCTCGGCGTTGAGAGTGAACATCAGATCAGCTACACGGCGTCCGTTTTCGGTGTCGAGGTTGCCGGTCGGCTCGTCGGCAAACAGAATGGCGGGCCGGGTCGCGAATGCCCGCGCTATCGCGACTCTCTGCTGCTCGCCGCCGGAAAGCTGGCGTGGATAATGGGTGGTTCGCGCACCGAGTCCTACCCGTTGCAGGATTTCTGTTGCCTGGGGCATGGCATCGTCCGCGCCGGTGATTTCCAGGGGCAGGCTCACATTTTCCAGCGCTGTCAGATTCGGCAGTAACTGGAAGGATTGGAATACGAAACCCACATGATCCGCGCGAATGGCTGCCCGGCCGTCTTCGTCGAGGGCGGTGATATCATTGCCAGCCAATGTGATGCGTCCTTCACTGGGCTGGTCCAGTCCCGCGAGCAAACCGAGCAGAGTGGATTTTCCCGATCCGGAAGCGCCCACGATGGCCAGGGTTTCCGCTGCAGCCACCTCGAGATTGATATTTTGCAGTATGTTGAGAGTGCCGGATGCGACCGGCACGGTCTTGTCGACCTTTTCCGCGCGCACTGGCACGTCAGGATGTTTCATCGAAAGGATCACCGTAACATAAGACTATTCCATTAAAATGCAGCTCTATATATTGCGCTTCAAGGGAATTATATATAATTCCCTGTTTTAATATTGGATGCGGTCAAACAAGAACAGGCTTTCCACCTCGGGGCCGAGGTTCCCTTCGGCAAGTGCAATCATGATGAAACTGGATGTGTCTCCCCGTACTGCGATAGCGGGCTGGTTATTTCTCACATGGCTGAACCTGTTTCTGGCAGCCTTGCCGGCGTCGGCGATGACCACGAAAATTCTCCTGATCGGCGACAGTCTGAGCGCTGGTTATGGATTGGAAGGCCCTGGCTGGGTGGAGTTGACCAATCAGCAATTCGCCCGCGGTGGGCACGGCATTCACATCGTCAATGACAGTATCTCCGGCGATACTACGGCCGGGGGGCTGGCCCGGATCGCCGACGGAATTTTGCGCACCGCCCCGGATTGGGTGTTGATTGAACTCGGTGGCAACGATGGGCTGCGCGGTATCCGCCCCCGGGTGATTGAGGATCACCTCCGCCAAATGGTGGAGATTGCGGCATCCCGCGGTGTTCGCGCGATGCTGCTCGGTATCCGTATTCCGCCCAACTACGGCGAAGCCTACACTACGCGATTCGAGCGGGCCTACGAGAACGTGTCTGCGGACACCGGGGTCCCACTGTTGCCGTTCTTTATCGGTGAGTTGGCGCTGGATCCAGAGTATATGCAGCCTGACATGATCCACCCCAACGATGCGGCTCAATCCCTGATCCGGGATCGTGTGGCGCCGTTTTTGTTATCGGCGCTTGGTGGCTGATGATGTGTCCGGGTATCATGGAGAATGCCTGCCTGAAACTTGTACATTCTGCTTGACAACATTCCTGGTACTGTCTAATATGGGTCGCCTTGATTTATTAACAAAATCGATATATAGTGGTTTAAACCAATTAATTCCACAATATATGGGATTACTGAGGATAAAAAAGATAGTCCCAAATGGTTAGCGCAGCCAGCAAAAAAAACCATAATGCCGAGTCTGGTGCGCTGGACGAGATTATCCTTCAACCCGCAGCGCTTGACATATGGGATAAAAAATATCGGCTGAAAACCATGCAGGGCGAGCCGGTTGACCAGGATGTCATGGCGACCTGTGATCGTGTGGCCAGGGCCCTGGCCGAGGTTGAACGCACCCGCGAGAAGCAAACGGAATGGCATGAAAAATTTCTTTGGGCCTTGCAGCGCGGCGCGATCCCGGCAGGCCGAATTACATCCAACGCAGGCGCCCTGGAACACAAGTCCGCAACCAGCACGATCAACTGTACAGTTTCAGGCACCATTCCGGATTCGATGGATGGTGTTCTGGCCTGTGTCCACGAAGCAGGGTTAACCCTGAAGGCTGGATGCGGGATTGGATACGAATTCTCCACCTTGCGCCCCAAGGGCGCCTTTGTAAGCGGCGCCGGAGCTTATACCTCCGGCCCGCTTTCTTTTATGGACATATTCGATTCGATGTGTTTTACGGTATCGTCTGCCGGAGGACGCCGTGGTGCACAAATGGGTACCTTCGACATTTCTCACCCTGATATTCTGGAGTTTATCCGCGCCAAGCGCGAAAACGCACGGCTTCGTCAATTCAACCTGTCATGCCTGATTACCGATGAGTTCATGCAGGCGGTCGACGAGGACGCACAGTGGCCTTTATCATTTCCTGCAACCCGGCATGAAGTCGAGTGCGGGGAACTCCGGATTATCTGGCGTCAGTGGCCCCATACCGAGAATTACGTGACCAACGAAGTCGGGGATGTCGCCTGCCGTGTCTACCGCACCATTCGTGCGAAAAAACTGTGGGATGCGATCATGAGTTCGACTTATGACTATGCCGAGCCAGGATTTATCCTGGTGGACCGCATCAATGAGATGAACAACAACTGGTTCTGTGAAAATATTCGTGCGACCAATCCCTGTGGAGAACAGCCGCTTCCGCCTTATGGCGCATGCCTGCTCGGGTCGGTGAATCTGACCCGGTTTGTCCGGGATCCGTTTACCGATGAAGCAAAGTTCGACTGGGACGAGTACAAGGAAGTGGTCGCCGTCTTTTCACGCATGCTGGACAATGTGGTTGAAATCAGTGGTTTGCCGATCGCCAGTCAAATCGAAGAACTCAGGTCGAAGCGTCGTCACGGCATGGGTTTTCTCGGGTTGGGCTCCACCTTGACCATGTTGCAGATGAGATACGGCGATGAGCAATCACTGACTTTTACAGAGCGGGTTGCCAGGGAAATGGCCGTGGTTGGTTGGGAAGTGGGTGTGGCTCTGGCAAAGGAAAAAGGAATTGCACCCGTACTTGCGCAGGAATACTCGGTGACCAGAGAGATGCTGGCCAAACGCCCGGAAATGATAGAGGATGGTTTCCGTGAAGGCGATCTTGTCAAAGGTTCGGTATTGATGGCCAGATACAGTCGTTACATGCAGCAGTTTTCCGAGGAAATGCGAAAAGAGATTGAAGTCAACGGCTGTCGTTATACTCACCATACCTCGATCGCACCCACCGGTACGATCAGCTTGTCTCTGGCGAATAATGCCAGCAACGGAATCGAACCGAGCTTTGCTCACAAATACAGCAGAAACGTCATCCGTGAAGGCAAGAAAACCAAGGAAAAAGTAGATGTCTATTCCTACGAATTGCTGGCCTACCGTCACCTGGTGAACCCGGCCGCAGTACCTTTCGGGGAAAATGAAAGTGAAAGGCTGCCCGACTACTTCATCACGAGTGAGGATGTCACACCGAAACAGCATGTTGACATACAATCGGCGGCCCAGAAGTGGATCGATTCCTCAATCTCAAAAACCGCTAATGTGCCGACGGATTTTCCATTTGAGGAATTTCAGGACATTTATCGGTATGCCTGGGAAAAAGGACTGAAAGGCTGTACGACATTCAGATTCAATCCTGAAGTGTTTCAGGGCGTGCTGGTGAAAGAAGAAGATCTGAAGAACACAAAGTATCAGTTTACCCTCGAAAATGGCGATGTGGTCGAGGTCAGGGGTAATGAAGAAATCGAGTATGATGGAGAATTGCACACCGCAGCGAATTTGTTTGATGCCTTGAAAGAAGGATATTACGGACGATTCTAGCGACTATTGAACCCGGCAATATATCCTGACATCCAGTCCGACAACTTGAACAGCACAGGTAAAAAATCCCAGATTCGGTATCAGGAGAAAAAACGGAGAGTCCAGTTCAGCTTGCAGATTGGCCGCATTGCCTCAACGCCCCATTATCGCCGCCAGCAATCATTGCCAATGAAACAACAAACCCTGTCGAGATTTTAATGAGTATAAAAATAGGTCAAAAAATCGTTGACTACAACGTAATAAAACCGGAGGAGAAAAGCGCCGGGACTGCCAATCGGACAGAGCCGATTCCCGGGCCGCCGGCTGCTCTTGATCCGGTACAGGCCAGAGTTGTTCAGATGCATGAAAAGGTCATTCGGCCTGATATGCTGGTTGGCAATACTTACAAAATCAAGACACCGGTCTCTGAACATGCGTTTTACATTACCATTAACGACATCCTGTTAAACCCGGGCACTCCCTACGAAAAGCGCCGGCCTTTCGAGATTTTCATCAATTCGAAAAACATGGATCACTACCAATGGATTTCGGGGTTGACACTGATCATCTCTGCGGTTTTCAGAAAAGGAGGCGATATTGCTTTCCTGGTCAATGAGTTGCGCAGCGTATTCGATCCCAAAGGCGGCTACTTTAAACGAGGCGGCAGGTTTATGCCCTCGCTGGTTGCCGAAATAGGTGATGTTATCGAATCCCATCTGAAAATGATCGGCGTGATTGTTGAGTCGGGTCTGGACGAGCATCAGCAGGCTATGGTCGACCAGAAGCGCAGAGAGTATGAACAAAGGCATACCCGGCATTTTAAAGCCTCACAAGACTACGAATTTCCTGACGGCGCAATACTTTGCAACAAATGCAACACCGAAGCCATGGTATTGATGGATGGCTGCATGACCTGCCTGAGTTGTGGCGAAAGTAAATGCGGGTAGCGCCCTGAAAATCCAGGGTCTTCTGATTGCTTGCCTGGTTTAACCGGGAGTTCTTGCGTTATCGTTGTGCGCTGTCGTATTCAAGCTGGGCTATCAGGGCTTTCATATCTTCGGGCAGTTCACTTTGCCAGCTTGCCGCGGTGTGATTTCGGGGATGGATCAATGTGAGTTTTTCGGCGTGCAAAGCCTGTCGTTTAAACGTCTGTAGACAATGTATGAATTGCTCGGAGGCCCCTGGCGGTAACCGGGTTCGTTGCCCATACAGCCTGTCACCGATAATCGGGAAGCCCCTCCAACTCAAATGTACGCGGATCTGGTGGGTACGCCCGGATTCCAGATTGGCCCGCACAAGGCAATGGTGACGATATTTTTTTATCACACGTAAATGGGTGATTGCGACCTTGCCCTGCGAGGTTACAGACATGCGTAGCCTGTCCTTGCGGTGCCTGCCGATTGGCTGGTTGATGGTTTCTCCCGAGATCATGACGCCGTTGACTATGGCGAGATATTGGCGACTCATTTTTCGACTGTCGAGTTGAGCGATCAGATGCTGCCTGGCCTGTTCTGTTTTTGCCACCACCATTAATCCTGTCGTATCCTTGTCGAGCCGATGAACAATTCCCGCCCTGGGCAGTTTTGCCAGTTCGGGATTATGATGCAACAGGCCGTTGAGCAATGTACCGTCGAGGTTGCCTGCACCCGGATGAACGACAAGGTCACAGGGTTTGTTTATGATCATGATCTGATCGTCCTCATCCAGGATTTCCAGGTCGATCTGTTCAGGAAGATATTCCAAAGTGGTGGCGTTTGGAACATGAATTTCCAGCGTTTCGTCCCCCGACAATCTGAATTTCTGCTTTGCCGACTTCCCGTTTACCAGCACCCGGCCCTGCCTGATCCATTGTTGAATTGCATTTCTGGTATATTCAGGCATTAATCCCGAAAGCGCCTTGTCCACACGTTCTCCCTGCATTTGCACAGTGGAATGGAAAATTAGATGTGATTCAGTTTCCGACATGTCGAATTAGTTATGGCACAATGGGTACTTGAATTATTATAATTTCGACCCGGATCAAGCAAATCCAATTCTACGCCATAATCGATGATTCCGTGCTAATGACAATCAAAACTGGACAGGCACAGAGTTCCCCGATCAATGCCTGCCCTCAACCCCCGATCAAGCCGAGGGCAGGCACTGATCGGGGGCCGGGGACAGGCTCTGTACCTACGCGAAACCGGTTCTTCAGTGACTATCAGTGGAGCAGGCAAGTGGCTGTCCGGCTGTTTGCCATTATTTTATCCTGCCTGTTGGCAACCGGATGTGCCATGTTCGACAAGGATGAAGAGGATCAAGAGGATAAAACTGCTGAGGAGCTGTACAGCGATGCCAGAGAAAGCATGGATAAAAGCAATTGGGAAACGGCCCTCGGACAGTTGCGGACGCTGGAGGCGAGATACCCCTACGGCAATTACGCAATTCAGGCCCAGATCGACACGGTCTATATTTATTATCAAACCGATCAGACCGGGCTGGCTCTGGCGGCCGCAGACCGGTTCATCAAGCTTAACCCGACCCATGACTCTGTAGACTATGTCTATTATTTGAAAGGCTTGACAGGTTTTGAGGAAGACCCGTCTTTACTTGGCAGGCTCCTTGGGTATGATGACTTGAGTGACCGGGATGCGTCGCCCATGTATGATGCATTGACTGCGTTCGAGGAGGTGTATACACGTTTCCCTGACAGTCGGTATGCCCCTGATTCCCGGGTGCGAGCCCAACACTTGCTTGAATCAATGGCGAAAAATGAAATTGCGGTGGCGAAATACTATTACTCCAGGGATGCCCATGTGGCAGTGGTCAACCGGGCCAAAGGGGTCGTCCAGAATTATGCCTCAACCCCTTCCGTCGAAGAGGCGCTTGCCCTGATGATGTCGAGCTACCAGAAGATGGGAATAAGTGATCTGTCAAACGATGCCCGCAGAGTACTCGAACTCAATTTCCCGGACAGTGAACACCTCAAGCAGTATGCCGCAATCGGGGCAGATAACAATATATCGAAACCAGGCTGGTTTTCCAGGATTATGAGCCGTTTCAGGAAATCCGATTCTTCTGAAGAATAAATGTCCTGATCCTGTATTTCAGGAATAACAGTAGTACCGTTGCGGATATCCGCTCACCAAAGCACCAGTGAAGATGGAGAAACTTTCACATCGCATAATCAAGGCATTGCTAGCGAAACCACTTGATTCTGTAATCAAGAGGATGAAATGCTTTAGAATTTTAGATGAGGATATTAAAAGGATAACGTACTATCAGCATTTAAGTAAAAATAACTTCATAATTGAGTTATATGATGGAGTGAAATTGTACGTTCCTTATGGTCACAGAGACGGTGTGCAATATCACATCGTAGATACCCTGAATTATTGTGAAAGACAAATCCTGGATGATGTAAGTGATCATATTCCTGAAAATGCAGTAATTTATGATGTGGGAGCCATGATTGGCAATCACAGCTTATATTGGTTTCACTACAGGAAAGCGGTCATTCATTGCTTTGAACCACTTACGATAAATTACAATATCCTGATCAAAAATATCGAGATTAATAATGCAGACGACTTCATTATTGCCAATAACATCGGCTGTTCTGATGAAACAGGTACGGCAAAAGTAAAAGCCTTTGATGCGGCTAATTTTGGTGGCACACAACTTGATCCTGTAGAAAAACAGGATCATGAATCACGGATGCCTGAACACGTTGATGGCAACATAAAATTGACTACCATCGATCAATACACGCAAGCCAACATCAATAAAATCAATAAACTGGATTTAATTAAAATCGATGTTGAGGGGATGGAATATCTGGTCTTGAAAGGCAGTGTCAATACGATTAATAACTTTAAACCCTTGATATGGGTAGAAATAATTCCAGGACTGGGCGGAGACTTAAAAAAGGTTACTGCATTAATGAGCAGCTTGAACTATAAAATGATTCAAAAACACGAGAATCAAAATTATATTTTCAAGCATCATTAATCTTGAAGAGGGTGTAACGGATTTTGTGAATGGCCTCGGGATGCCGGATGCTTCCTATGAACCGAGGTCCGGAATATGGGATAAAAAACTGTCTTTCGGGATGTTGCCTGATTCCTGAATTTGGTCCCGAAGCCAAGTTCCACACAGGTGAATTGCCAAAGCGTTCCGGAGGTACAAATTGAGTCAAGACGAAGACGGGTCCATTAGCCTGTGGGGAGGTGTGTGGCTGCGGATGATACTCCATTGAATGTCAGGAAACTAATTCATTTACTCCCGACATTCATTCGCCCCTAACACTCCCTGCGAATGCGAATTGCATGTTAAACTCATAGCCACGTTTCAAAAAGGATTCACCCAATGGCCCTCCGACGGCACATCATCCTGACTGCAACACTCGCGCTTATCACGCTGACGACCCACGCATGGGCTCAATGTACTTCGCAACAGATCGGAACGATTACGTTCCACAATTGTTATAACGGAGTCTCAGGAACGTCCCATCAGATCGGGGACACGACGTTCCACAACTTCAGGGGGCAGTTGGGAACGTCTCATCAGATCGGGGACACGACGTTCCACAACTTCGGAGGGCAGTTGGGAACGTCCTATCAGATCGGGGACACGACGTTCCATAACTTCGGAGGGCAGTTGGGAACGTCCCATCGGATCGGAGACACGACGTTCCACAACTTCAAAGGGCAGTTGGGAACATCCCAACAGATCAAGGGCACGATGTTTTACAACTGGTGATCCGGAGACGGTGGAGTCGGTATTCCGCTCCAGACTAAAACCCCCCTTGACCTCGTACAGTTCATGCAATATGCGGGCGAGGGCATATTGATGTCTATACGGCATTCCCGGTTCGCACCCCCTTGACCACCTTTGTCAGTGCCGGATGAATAATACCCACTTTCCAGGTCTCTCATTTTTAACCCGGAATTCATCTTAAGATCGTCTCAACCACACGCCATATAGACTATGTTATAGTTTCAGAGGCAGGATCATATATCCGCACAAGCCCAGCATCCTGAACTTCAAATGGATCAAGTATTTACCTGGCGGGAATACGCAATGAGCCAGATACCGATTTATGTTATTAACCTGGATGAAGACCGCGACCGGCTCAATGCTATAACGCGCCAGCTGGATGATCAGGGTCTTGCATTTACCAGATTCCCGGCATTTCGGGGTGCGAATATCCCTGATCAATGGAAACCGTATTTTAAGGACAGCCCCATTGGTGATGGGGAAATTGGTTGCTATGCGAGCCACCTGCAATGTATGGCGGATATGCTGGACACCGATGAATCAGCCAGGGTGATCCTTGAAGATGACGCCGTTCTCTCGGATAATTTTCCCGAGTTGCTGGAAATTCTTCCCGGTTGCCTCCCTGATGACTGGAATATCGTTCGTTTGTACATGAATAAACGAAGACCATTCTTTATCAAGGAAAGTCTGCCAAAAGGCTTTGATTTAATTTACTACAAGCGCATCCCCAGCAGCACGGCTGGCTATATGATAGACAGGAAATTTGCGCAAATATTCACAAACTTTTATCCAAGATGCATGGCCATTGATCTGGATATGAAATACCCATACCTGTTTGGCTCATTTCAAACCTATGGCATATCACCTCCCCCTGTTTCCAAATCATCCAGCGAATCGAAAGTTGACAGTATAGGAAGAAATCAGAACAAGGCGACACGCAGGAAAAGATGGTTCAGATTACAAATTTATCAAATTCAAACTATCGGTTTCTGGTTTCCCCTTCGCTATCTTCTCCGTAAGATATGGCTGAAAGTGAGCACAATGTAGTCCGGGTCACTACCGGTTCACACCTGAGCCCTCACTAAGTTTTTGTGTTCCGATTCATCGTCATCGGAATCATCCAGGTGAAGCAGCAATTGAAAACATAGCAGATACGCATGATTGATACTGACTATACAGTTATGGGACCAATGCCAGTGGAAATCATGCGCTCAGTCACCCTTTCCTCAATCAGGTCGCTGACCGTTTCCGGCATTCGGTACAGATCCGGATTTCCCCCATACTCAATGCCGTTTTTACGCCATCTGGCGCGATTGTCGGTGGTCAGGGCATATTGCAATTTTTGATTGAGTTTCTGCTGTACAAATGGCGACTCTAAAACGACACCCGCTTCTGCGTCGGTAATATGGTGTGCGTAGCCGCATACATCCGTAACCAGAACCGGCAGCCCGGATACCACGGCCTCGATCAGCACTGTGCCTGTGGTTTCCTCGTAGGCTGGATGAATCAACAGGTCACCTGCAGCCATCAGTTCCACAAGGTCATCCCTGCCGCCGAGGAAGCGAACTTTTTCGGCCAGACCGGAGTTGGTTGCCAGACGCCGGTAACCGGCTGCCTTATCCTGTCCGATTACCAGCATCGTAGTATTGTGACGAAGCGCTTCTGGCAACGCGGCCATTGACTTGATGGCGCGATCAAGACCTTTTCTCTTGAAACCGGAGCCAATAAACAAAAGCAGAGATTCGTTATCCTTTATCAAAAGCTCTTCGCGCTTTTTCCGGCGCACGGCTTCCGGTCGATGATATGGTTTGCGCTCGTAATCAAGATTCGGCGGTGTTGGCTGAAATCGACTTCCCGGAGTCCCGTAGTATTCCTGATACACGCCCTTTTCACGCTCCGAAAGCGACAGGATGGTGGTGGTTGAATCCGCATCGAATACGGCTCGTTCAAATGACTGGAAATGACGGAATCGAGGACTGAATAACTGATATAACCTGCCATGGCGTTTAGCCCGGCTGACATAGCAAATGTCCGCACAGTAATACATATCCAGCCCGGGCATCTTGTTAAAGCCAATAATTGCATCAAAATGCTGACGGGCGGTTATTTCACTGAACTGCTGATAAAACGACCTGTTCCGGGTATGGTTGGCAAGGGCCGAAACTGGTAGCACATTGATTGGAATTCCAGCCGGCTGCGCTCCCTGCCATTCCTGGGCATAAACGTGCAGATCATGACCACGCCTGTGGCATTCCAGCGCTATTCTCAGAAAATCCCGCGCCAATCCGGACCAGGGAAAATACTTGAACAGACAGAATGCCAGCTTCATGCGGTTGAGTTATTCCGGTCAATCATGTTGTGTAATCGGGACGCTGACCGGCGCCGGTTCTTGTCGCTTTTCCCACTCCCAGGCAGAGCGACAAATCATCTCAAGATCATTGTATTGTGGTTGCCAGTTGAGTAATTGTCTGATTTTATCGCTGTTTGCAACCAGTTGCGGCGGGTCGCCGGGCCGTCGATGCCGGACATCCACTTCAAAGTCCATATTGCTGACCGATTTGACGCATTCGATGACTTCCCTGACACTGAATCCATTGCCATACCCACAATTCAGAATCCGGGTTTTGCCCCCGTCCTGAAGGTAACGCCAGGCGTCAAGATGAGCGGACGCGAGGTCATCGACATGGATATAATCCCGGATACAAGTCCCGTCAGGGGTATCGTAATCATCACCGAATATGGACATCCCGGGACGAATGCCACAGGCGGTCTGGCAGGCCACTTTTATCAGATGGGTGGCTTCCGGTGTCGCCTGCCCCAGCTTACCGCCCATATTGGCTCCTGCGACATTGAAATACCGTAGCGCAATGTAGTTGAAATCGCCCCCGGTCGACTCTGCGAAGTCGTGCAGCATCCATTCGGTGATCAATTTGGTTGTGCCATAAGGATTGATCGGGCTGGTTCTGTCGTTTTCATTGACTGTCCCTTTCCCGGCAGCGCCGTAAACCGCTGCACTTGAGGAAAATATGAATTGGGCTACCCCCTGTTCAATGCAGGTTTCGATCAGGTTGAGCGAACCGAGTACATTGTTGTGATAATATTTTGAGGGATTTTGAACCGACTCGGAGACCACAGTGTGGGCTGCAAAGTGCATGGCCGTTTCGATCTCGTGCTGTTTCAGAATATTCCTGATCAGCTTCCTGTCCTGGATGTCTCCCTGATAAAACGTGGCCTGTCGGGCCACTGCCCATTCATGGCCTGAGTAAAGATTGTCCACAACGACAACCGAATTTCCCGCCTCCACCAACTGCAGAACTGTGTGGGAACCTATATAACCAGCGCCACCTGTGACCAGAATTCTATCGGGCAACGGATTTTCCGGAAATACGGTCCAATTCCATTATACGGGGCAATTTATGGCAGTGGTCTATACGGAACCAAATTATACCAGCAGTCCGGCAGATTGCCATGCCGCAGGTTGTGGATTCCCGCTCCCCGGTCGGAGTCGGGGACAGGCCCTTGTTTCGCCGACTCCCCCTCATGGGGGGAGTAATGTTCGGTTCGGTCAGGTTTCGGTATTTATTCGACAGCAACACGAAGAGGTGATCGCGAAATCGGAATTTGCCATCATCGCATCGAGTTTGGTTGTCACTGTGCGCAGTTCGTTGGTTTCACTCCTTTGGCGCAGACATTCTGCCAATCCGTGTAACGCCCACACATTGTCCGGGTGATGGTGGCAACGGTCCAGTTTATTGTTCAATCCAAGGTCGGTTCTGTACACCTCTTCAGCCTCTGCATAGTATCCCTGCTGAATAAGTAAAGCGCCGAGTGCATGCCTCGGCGGGTGCATCCAGGCCCAGGGTTCGGAGTAGGCGAGATTATCGCATAGCTGTACGCTCTTTCGCAGATATTCGAACCCCTGATGGTGGTTTCCCTTGTGATATTCGATCTCGCCGTTCAGCATGTTTTCGGCAACAGCCAGAATGTCGAGCGCTGGATTGTTGAAGAATTTGCGGTCTTCGGGAATCATCTTCAGCGATTGGTGGAATTCGTCCCGCTCCGAGTTGGCCTGCTCGAATTGTCCGAGCGCAGCCAGACTGATGCCCCTGGCGTAATGCTGCATGGCGGTTGAAACACAGTAAAGCGCCGGGTTTTGTGGCATCGGCATATTAATGATTTCCTGCCACTTCCCGAATCTGACCAGGACATGCGTTTTTGTCGAATAATATCCTTCCAGAAGCATGGCCAGAAACGGCCGTCCTTCTATCTCCAACACATCCTGCGGCAGTGTTCCGCACAATTCTTCCGCAGCCTGGATGGCATCTTGAAACCTGCCAAGAAACATACAGGCGAGCATCATCATGTGCAGGTCGTGACAACGCGCAGAAGTGTAAAAGTTGTAAGGCCCGGCATACTTCAGATATTTACGGTCTACTCGAATTGCCCCTTCATTGACGTCTCTGGCCCGTTCATACAGTCCGCACAGGATGTAGATATGACTTGGCATGTGTACCATATGCCCGGCATCAGGACACAGGGTTTCCAGGGCGTCTGCCGATTCCAGCGCTTTTTCCGGCATGGGCGACATTTCGAGGCAATGGATATGCAGATGCAATATAGCCGGATGCGGCGCACTACCTGACTTGCGCATCCGGGAGATGGCTTTGTCGAGCACTGACAGGCACTCCATAGTATCGGCGCCATCAGGAGGTTGACCGGTTTTTACATTCCACAGCTTCCACGGCGTTCGTGTCATCATGGCATCGACGAACAATGCCGTGACATCAAGGTCCTCAGGATATTTGTGATAAACTGCCCGCATTGCATCAGCATAAGCATCATCCCAGGCATCAAACTGTTCCAACGATACGCTGTGGTTGGATTGATGTCTTGTGGATAATGCTTCGATCAAATCAATTTCCACATCAGATATTCCAGAGCACAGCGAGCGGGCAGTCTGGATGCTGTCGAAACAGACTTTGGTGCACTGGTTTATTTCCTGCTGGCCCAGGTCACGCCACGGCAGGTTGTAAAAAGGTCCCGATCCATACGCGATTCCCCAATATGCCATCGCGCAGCGGGCATCATGTTCCAGCGCCTTGTAAAAACACTTTACCCCTTCTTCAGGATTAAATCCGTAGCACCAGTTGAGACCCCGGTCAAACCAAATCTGTGCCTCAGGGGATGATGTCGAGATCGGGCGGCTGTGCCCACCTAAATCAAAGTAATTGTTCATCTGCGTTATCGGAATTCGGGGATGAAACGTATCTATCAGATCCGTGAGCGTACCAGAAACCGCAATGAAAAAGGCGCCATCAAGGCGCCTTTCCCAGTCCATAAAAGGAGGAACTTACATCATTCCGCCCATACCACCCATACCACCCATGTCAGGCATTGCAGGTGCAGCCTTCTCTTCAGGCGATTCTGCAATCATCACTTCGGTTGTGATCAACAATCCGGCAATGGAAGCCGCGTTTTGTAATGCGGTACGAGTTACCTTGGTTGGGTCGAGAATTCCCATATCGATCATGTCGCCATATTCAGCTGTGCTGGCGTTGTAACCATGATTACCCTCGTTTTTGGCCACTTCATTGAGCACGACAGAAGCATCTCCACCGGAGTTGCTGACGATTTGACGAAGGGGTTCTTCCAGCGAGCGCAGTACGATCTTGACACCCAGGTCCTGATCCTGATTTTCGCCTTTGACCCTGGAGACAGCGTCGACACAGCGAACCAGCGCTGTACCGCCGCCAGGAACCACGCCCTCTTCAACTGCGGCGCGAGTTGCGTGCAGTGCATCTTCGACCCTGGCTTTCTTTTCCTTCATTTCAATTTCAGTAGCGGCGCCCACTTTGATCACTGCAACACCGCCGGCCAGTTTGGCTACACGCTCTTGCATTTTTTCGCGATCATAGTCAGAGGTTGCCTCCTCAATTTGAGCCCTGATTTGATTTACACGACCTTCAATCTCATCAGAACTGCCGGCGCCATCGATTACCGTGGTGTTTTCCTTGGTAATCTGGATACGCTTGGCCTGACCGAGTTCTTCCAGGGTTACTGCATCAAGATTCATACCGATTTCTTCACTGACCACCTGGCCACCGGTCAAAACGGCAATATCCTGCAGCATCGCTTTACGGCGGTCGCCGAAGCCCGGCGCCTTGACCGCGCAGACCTTGACAATGCCGCGGATATTGTTGACGACCAGTGTGGCCAGCGCCTCTCCGTCCACATCTTCTGCAATCACCAGCAGCGGGCGACTGGACTTGGCGACGCCTTCGAGGGTGGGCAGCATGTCACGGATGTTGGAGATTTTCTTGTCGTGAATCAGGATGAAGGGATTTTCGAGGTCAACCGACATGTTGTCCTGATTGTTGATGAAGTACGGAGACAGGTAACCTCGATCAAACTGCATACCTTCCACTACTTCCATATCGTTTTCCAACGCATTTCCTTCTTCTACGGTAATCACGCCTTCTTTGCCGACTTTCTCCATGGCTTCAGCGATGATGTTGCCTATATTGCTGTCAGCGTTTGCTGATACGGTTCCAACCTGGGCAATTTCCTTGTGATCGGTACAGGGTCGGGAAAGACTCTGCAGTTCTTCAACACCTGTAATAACCGCCTTGTCAATTCCGCGCTTGATATCCATTGGATTCATACCAGCAGCAACGGCTTTCATGCCTTCATACACTATACACTGGGCTAATACGGTTGCAGTGGTTGTACCATCCCCTGCAACATCGGAGGTTTTGGATGCAACTTCCTTGACCATCTGTGCACCCATGTTTTCGAGCTTGTCTTTCAACTCGATTTCCTTGGCAACCGAAACACCGTCTTTAGTTACAGTGGGTGCGCCAAATGATTTATCCAGCACGACATTTCTGCCCTTGGGCCCAAGGGTGATCTTTACAGCGTCTGCCAGGATATTTATCCCCTTGAGCATGCGAGAGCGTGCGTTCTCGCCAAATACGACTTCTTTAGTAGCCATTTCTACAATTCCTCAAATTTTTTGTTCTTCAGTTATGATAATGAATTAACCTTCGATAATTCCCATGATGTCGTCTTCACGCATCACGAGCAGGTCTTCGCCATCAACCTTGACTTCAGTGCCTGAGTACTTTCCAAAAAGCACTTTGTCGCCGACTTTGACATCGAGACCTCGTTGGTCACCATTTTCAAGTACTTTGCCATTTCCTACTGCCAGAACTTCGCCTTGCATTGGTTTTTCGGTAGCAGAATCAGGAATGACAATTCCACCTGGGCTGGTTCGTTCGTCTTCGACTCGTCGAATAACGACACGATCATGAAGCGGACGGATTTTCATACGTTCATTTCTCCTGTTGTTTGGTTTTTTAAGTTGAATTGGTGAGTGACAGACAGTGAAAACTGTTTTTATTAGCACTCACTCTGAGTGAGTGCTAATATAGTCACGAAGATTCAAAAGTCAAGAGTCAAAACGGAAAAAATTTCAGCTGTCCGGGGCAAGGCCCCGTCTTCAGGGAAAGATTCTTTGTACCAGATTACGGATACGCACAGACAGCCATCGGGCGACCTTCTCGATTCGGCCCGGATTTGCGAACTGATGATGTTCTTCGGGTGTGATCAGTTGCGGGGCATATTTCTTCTTCAATTTGAACACGGCTCCGTGATCGATCTTCAGGCACAGTTTGAACAGAATCAGGGAGAATATATTGAGGCGATGGCCGCAATGGACCGCCGAAACAAAATCGACAAAAACCGGGCGCTGCTGAGGGGCCACCAGGATGTTTGTTACATTTCGCAGATCGCCATGAACCACCCCTTTTTTGTGAAGTGCGTTGACCAGCGCCTCGACCCTTGGGATAAATTGCACCCAGTTGATCCCCTCTTTTACTACGCACATTCGCTTCGCAGGAATAAACTCGATCAGAAAAGTCTGGCCGGACAGCTTTCTGATGAATCCGGGCACACCCCGTACTTCATCGAGAATCCGAAGCGCCCTGATTTCACGGTAAACCAGTAAAGGTGCGATAAATAGCCTGAAACCCTTGTTCGAACCGGAGTAATCCTTGAGGATCGCCTTGTCGCCATGGGACTCGATCAGCAGTACATCCGCCCGGGTGCTTTCTGCTGATCGAAGCACTTCGATGGTGCATTCCCGCATTTCCTGATAGCTGAGAGTTTGAAATGCAGACAAATTATCGATACCTGATTGTTGGTTCTGAACCTTGGTGACCTGGACCTGTCTGGTCAGGATTTGATCAGTCCAAATCCTTGTATTCGCCTTCTATCACCCGTTTCGGCCGTGGGCCATTTGTCGATTCGGTTCCGGACCGGGCTTGCCTGGCCACAGAATCAACACCACGCACCAATCCTCTTTTCAGTATGGCCTTGATGATCCGTCGACGCAGGGGCGGGGTCAGGAAGATAAAACCCACAGTATCGGTGAAAAACCCGGGTGTCAGTAATAATGCACCCGCAACAAACAGAAACACTCCCTCTATCACCGCAAGCGCGGGTATTTGACCCTTCAACAGTTGCGCCTGCACCCTGACAAGGGTCGAAAACCCTTGCACTCTGACCAGAAATGCGCCTAGTATTGCAGTGAACACCACCAGAAATATCGTCGTCGCCGCACCAATCTCGGAGCCAATTTCGATGAGCAGGTATATTTCAACCAGCGGGACAACGAGGAAAATCAAAAATAGTGCTTTCATTTGTTTTATTTTACATTACTACGGGTTGACATCGGGCAGATCGGATATACATATTTTGAGCATTAATAAAAACCTGCTGATTGCAGGATCATTCAGAATTATGAGGTTACTGGTTCCGTTCGTCCTGATATTACTATTCTGGGGTGGTTTCGCATCCCATGCACAGGATTTACAGGATAATAGTTCGACTCTGACCCCGGCAAAAGATATACGTTCACTGCTGGGATCCAACTTTCAACAACAGGATTTTCTGCCAGTTGATGAAGCCTTCAGGCTGACAATACAAGCCGTCTCGCAAAACAGCGTGAATGCACAATTCCAGGTTGCCGAGGGTTATTATCTGTACCGGGATAAAATTCAATTTACCACGCAAGCCGGAAATTCGATCGACTCGATTCGACTTCCAGAGGCCAAAACAAAGCAGGACCAATATTTTGGCGTGGTGGAGATATATGATGCCGACTTACTGGTTCCGATCGGATTTGGCCAGAACATTGCAGGTGTGACACTACATGCCAGCTATCAGGGATGCGCCAATGACGGGATTTGCTACTCCCCCGTCAATCAGACGTTTGTCCTTTCCAGTCTGGCGGATGATCTTGCGGCCAACCTGGAATCCGCAGACAGCTTCGATAAGGACAAATCGCAAAACCGGTCCATGCTGACTCTGTTGCTGGCGGCTTTTACCGCAGGACTTTTGCTCACATTTACCCCCTGTGTACTACCGATGATTCCTGTCTTGTCCAGCATTCTGGCAGGGCAGGGCCAATCCCTGACCCGAACAAAAGGTGGGTTGATTGCTATTTCCTACGTTCTTGGAACCTCGGTGACCTATGCCGCCATGGGTGCGCTTGCAGGCGCCACAGGGGACCAGCTACAGGCATACTTTCAAAATATCTGGGCGATTGGCCTGTTGAGTGCATTACTGGTCATCATGGCTATCGCCATGTTTGGCGTGTTCGATTTTCAGGTGCCGGGCGCCATCCAGGAAAGGATTCAGCGCCGAACCAAAACCCTGGTTGGGTCAGTCCCGCTGGTTTTCATGCTTGGCCTGATTTCCGCGCTGATTATCGGCGCCTGTGTCTCCCCTGTGCTGATTTCTGTACTCGGTATTGCAATTACCAGCGGCAGCGCATTGCTGGGGGCTGAACTGATGTTTACCATGTCAATCGGAATGGGTCTGCCATTGATTGCGCTGGGCGTCGGAGCGGGACATCTTGTTCCACGCGCCGGCCCATGGATGGAAAAAATCAAGCACGGCTTCGGGGTCATGTTGATCGCGCTGGCGATCTACATTCTGGGAACGCTCCCGCAAATCCCGGTTCTGTTACTGTGGGGGAGTTTTTTCATCATGCTCAGCGTATTTGCGGGCGCGACCCGGCGAAATGACAGCCTGGCTTCAAACTGGCAGCGACTCGAAAAGGGTGCAGGAATCATATTGCTGGTATGGGGCATCATGCTGATCGCAGGCGGATTGACCGGTCAAAGGGACATTTTCAGGCCATTGCCGCCCTCACTGTTCAACAATACTTCCGGAGTGGAAGTCTCCACGGATATTACTCAGTCTGACCGAATCAGCGGTCATTCGTTTATCCGGATATCTGACCTGGCGGAATTGCAGCAGCAACTATTGGTCGCGAGTTCGAATAACAGGAAAGTACTGATAGATTATTATGCTGACTGGTGTGTTGATTGTGTCCGGATGGAGAAAACCACTTTTGCCGATCTACGGGTCAAGGAAAAACTGGAGGCCGATTTTATCGCCCTGCAAATTGACGTGACCGACCCGCTGGACGAATCGAAGAAACAGTTGAAGCAAAAATTCGGGGTTTTTGGTCCCCCCGCGACATTATTCCTGGATGAGAACGGGCAATTACTGACTGAAAAGGGATTTTACGGCTACATGGACAGTGAAGCATTTCTGGCTCTGCTGTCGGAACTGTAACTGCAATGCAATTCCAGTTGGGAGAAATCTGTTGAAAAAAAACTGGCTGATCGGCATCTTCAGTCTTCTCTTCATGCTGGCTGGAGGTTATCTCGGGGTAAAGCAATTTTCCTCGACTGACAACCAGCCAGTACTTTCCGTGCTACAGCAACTGGAATTACCGGATACCCGCAAGAATATCCGCACGGGCGAGGAATGGCTCGGGCAGGTCGTCGTCGTCAACCATTGGGCAACATGGTGTCCGCCTTGCCTGGAAGAAATCCCGATGCTGATTGATTTCAATGCCTCCATGTCTGCAAAGGGCGTACAGGTTATCGGTGTTGCCCATGATTTACTCGATTCGGCCCGCGCCTTCGGTGACCAGATCGGTATCAATTACCCGTCGCTGGTGTCGATTGTCGACAGCAGTGAATTGTTGGTCTCCCATGGCAACCGCAATGCCGGCGCACTCCCGTTTACTGCCATTTTTGATCGCGATGGCCAACTCGTGAGTAACAGGCTCGGCAAGCTTTCCCATGCAGAGTTGGCCAGCATGGTGGAGCCGTTTTTGTAATTCCCGTCAATTGCCCGGAGAATCCTGCGTTAACCGGATACATTATCGACCCAGCGCTGCCTGACAGAATCAGCCGAATCAACCAGGGTTTCCTTTTTCCAGAATGTGGCCTGGGATTTCAGGTACTCCATCATTCCGCGGCAGGCATCCAATGCTGCCTCCCGGTGTGCAGACCACGCCGCCACCAGGACGATTGAATCATTCGGCAGAATTCTGCCGACACGGTGCAAAATCAGAAGTTCCAGCAAGTCATGGCGCAGCGCCAGCGTCTCGGCATGTTCGATCAGCAGTTTCTCCGTCATGCCGGCATAATGTTCGAGAACCATCTCTCTGACATTTTCTCCCTGATTGAAATCCCGCATGGCGCCGACGAAAGTTGCACAGGCGCCGTAACTTCCCGGCAACAGGCCGCTCTCGTTCTGATAACGGGCAAGCTCCTGCCAGGGATCAAATCGCTGTTGCCGAATTTCAATCTGCACTTCAGCCCCCATTGACCGGTGGGAAAAAGGCAATCTCATCTCCATCAGCGACCATTTTGTCGAGCAGGGCGTATTCCTTGTTAACCGCGCAAAGCAGATTTAGCGGGATGTCGGATTCACTGATCAGCTCCCACACCCCTTCCACAGTGATTGGTTTGGGCAGGTATATTGATTTCCTGTCAAAGCCAAGCTCTTCACGGAAGCCGGCAAAGGTTCTTACTGTAACGACCATTTTATTCAGGTAAAATTAACAGACGTGAAGTGTTTCGATACTATAGCATTTAACCAGCCTGTCGCAGAGATAAACCATGTCAAATAAAGCAAAACGTGAGTTCATTGCAACCACGATATCGGTTTTGACGATATCCGACAGCCGAACCGATAGTAATGACAAATCGGGAGACACACTGGTAAGTCGTTTGACTGACGCAGGTCATCAATTGCATGAGAAGCGAATCGTTGCAGATGATATTTATCAAATCCGGGCGATGGTTTCGAAATGGATTGCAAATCCGGCAGTACAGGTCGTGATCATGACCGGGGGTACCGGCGTGAGTGGCAGGGACGGCTCCCCGGAAGCAGTTGCGCCGTTGCTCGACAAGGTGCTTGATGGATTCGGAGAAATGTTCCGGTTCCTGTCTTACGATGAAATCGGAACCTCGACACTGCAATCGCGTACTTTGGCCGGGGTCGCAAACGGAACTTATGTTTTTGTACTTCCGGGATCACCCGGAGCGGTCAGGCTGGCTTGGGATAAACTGATTTGCCACCAACTGGATTACCGCACCCGCCCTTGCAACTTGGTCGAAATGATGCCGAGGCTTCTGGAAGTCTGAATCCCGAATATGGCGAGAAAGCCCTCATCCAGGCATCTGGAGATCGAAACACCCGTCAAAATCGGAACCGTGCCGATGGCCGAGTTTGCCGAGAAAGCGTATTTGCACTATTCGATGTACGTGATTCTCGACCGGGCTCTGCCCAGTATTGCAGACGGGCTGAAGCCGGTCCAGCGCCGGATTGTCTACGCCATGTCCGACCTTGGTCTTCATGCCACCTCTAAATTCAAGAAGTCCGCCCGCACTGTGGGTGATGTATTGGGTAAATTTCACCCTCACGGCGACACCTCCTGCTATGAAGCTATGGTTTTGATGGCGCAGCCATTCAGTTACCGCTATCCACTGATCGATGGCCAGGGAAACTGGGGCAGTCAGGATGATCCCAAATCTTTTGCTGCAATGCGGTACACTGAATCCCGTTTGACCAGATATGCCCAGTTGCTGTTGGAAGAAGTGGATCAGGGCACTACCGACTGGGTACCCAATTTTGATGGCACCCTGGACGAACCCCGGCAGCTTCCGGCACGTTTGCCGAATGTGCTGCTGAATGGTGGTTCAGGTATTGCTGTCGGTATGGCAACCGACATTCCCCCCCACAATTTGCGCGAAGTGGTGACTGCCTGCATACGACTGCTGGATAATCCGGCAACCACACTGACCCGGATTTGTGAGGACATAAAAGGCCCGGATTTCCCTACCGAGGCTGAAATTATTTCCAGCCGAACTGAAATACGCGATATTTACAGGTCTGGTCATGGCGGAATCAAACAACGGGCAGCCTGGCAAGGTGAAGACGGCAACATTGTCGTCACTGCTTTGCCCTATCATGTTTCCGGTTCGAAAATTCAGGAACAGATCGCAGCGCAAATGCTGGCAAAAAAATTACCGATGGTACTGGACCTGAGAGATGAGTCCGATCATGAATACCCAACCAGGCTGGTTATCGAATTGCGCTCGAATCGGGTTGATCAGGAGGCATTGATGCAGCACCTGTTTGCCATTACCGATCTTGAAAGAAGTCATCGCGTCAACATGAACATGATTGGCCTGGACGGTCGTCCAAAGGTATTTGATCTCAAAGAGCTGCTCTCGGAGTGGCTTGATTTTCGCATTGCCACAGTCAAACGTCGGTTGCAGTTTCGATATGACACGGTACTTGCCCGGCTTCACGTGCTGCAGGGACTGCTGGTTGTCTTTCTGAATCTGGATGAGGTAATTCAAATTATTCGATATGAAGACGAACCCAGGGCCAGGTTGATCGAGCGATTCGATCTAAGCAGTCTACAGGTGGATGCGATTCTGGATACCCGTTTGCGCAATCTCGCCAAACTCGAGGAAATGAAAATTCGTACGCAACAGGACGAATTGGGAAAGGAAGCGCAGGATCTGGGTAACCTGCTTGAATCCCGGTCTCGACTCAAAGCCGTTGTCAGGGATGAATTGCGGGCTGATGCCAAGGAATATGGTGATTACAGAAGATCCCCGATTGTCCAGCGTACTGCGGCAAAGGCATTGGATTATAATGAGTTGGTCCCGGCAAAAGCCGTGACCGTGATGTTGTCCGCCAAAGGCTGGATTCGGGCTGCAACCGGTCATGAAGTCGATATCGACAAGCTGAACTTCAAAACCGGAGATCGGCACCTGTGCTCGGTCAAGGGAAAAACCAGCGATATTCTGGTTGCGATCGATTCCGATGGCAGGACTTATTCGATAGCCGCTCATGATCTGCCCTCTGCCCGCAGCTTTGGCGAGCCGTTGAGCAGTAGCTGCACTCCCCGACCCGGGGCGACTTTCCAGGGAATGATGATGGGTAATGAAATATCGGAATACCTGCTCGCCACCAATGCGGGATACGGGTTTGTTGCGACACTTTCGAACCTCAATGCCCGAATCAAGGCAGGCAAGTCGGTATTGCGGGTGACCGACGGGGCAAGTGTGCTGATGCCCCGGCCGATCGCTGATTTTGACGATGACTGGATCGCAGTGGTGACCAACGTTGGCAGGTTGTTGATTTTTACAGTGGGTGAACTGGTTCGGTTGAACAAGGGCAAGGGCATTCGATTGATCAGTATTCCCCCAGCAAAGTTTAAATCGGGCGAAGAGTTCGTGGTTGACGTAACTGTTTTTCAGGAAGGCCATAACCTGCGTATCGACAGTGGGAAACGCTACCTGAACATGAGACCTGCGGATTTTGACAACTATGTCGATAGCCGGGCGAAACGAGGGAAGTTTTTACCGAAAGGATTTCGTCGGGTTCAGTCCATTGCGCCAATTCCAAAATGATGTTCCTGTAAAATTCAACAATCCCTTCAATGAATCACTTTATCCTATCCTGTATACAATGAATATGAGCCAGACCCTGTTTAAATCCGACCTTGCTGACCTCGAGTTGTTGAATCGGGGAAAGGTAAGAGATATTTACGCTGTAGATGATGAGCATTTATTGATCGTCACCAGTGACCGTCTTTCTGCCTTTGATGTCGTTCTTCCCCAACCGATCCCAGGCAAGGGCGAAATACTGACACGAATTGCGAATTTCTGGTTTGAGCGGACCTCGAATTTGATTCCGAATCATTTAAGTGACAAGGCGCTGGATCAGGTTGTGACCAACCCCGGGGACAGGCTTGCACTTGCCGGGCGCAGCATAGTCGTCAAGAAGCTGAAACCGCTGCCGATCGAGGCCATTGTCAGAGGATATCTGATCGGATCGGGCTGGAAAGACTATCAAAATACCGGAGCAGTTTGCGGAATCGCCCTGCCTTTGAATCTGAGGCAGGCAGACCGGTTGCCGGAAGCTGTTTTCACCCCTTCCACTAAAGCTGAAGCGGGTGACCACGATGAAAACATCAGCTACCAGCAAACCGTCGAACTACTTGGGGAAAGTCTGGCTGGGCAGGTTCGGGATTTGAGTCTGGAGATTTATACTCTCGCAGCAGAATTTGCAGGTACTCGCGGCATCATCATTGCCGATACCAAATTTGAGTTTGGCCTCGATGAGAACAACACATTGCATTTGATAGACGAAGTCCTGACCCCTGACTCATCCCGTTTCTGGCCGATGGATCAATATCGACCCGGGACAAGTCCGCCGAGCTTTGACAAACAATTTGTCAGGGATTATCTCGAAACCCTGGATTGGAATAAAACCCCCCCGGCCCCGCAACTGCCGGGAGAGATCATAACCAGAACTGCACAGAAATACGCAGATGTGGAGCAGGCGCTTACATCCTGATCTGACCATTGACAGAGGGAATCGGTTGCGTCGATGAAGTTGAACATCCGGTTTCAAAGCGCTGAAGCCCGCAAGGCTGGCGTCGACCTGGAAAAACTCTTGAGAGAACTGGAGAGGGGCAGCCGAAAAGGGGGCATGCTGACCAGCGCAATCACGATCAAGGATGATCGGACCACGACGCTGTACCGGGTGCAATCAGAAATTGGTGACCTGATAGTCAAACGATATAACACTAAAAACCTTTGGCATCTGCTGCGGAGAAACTTTCAAATCAGCCGTGCCAGAATCTGTCTTGAGATGGCGGATAAATTCAGCAGTGCAGGTATAAGGGTGGCACAGCCGGTTGCTATGATTGAGAGCCGGTTCGGCCCTTTTGCCGGACGCTCCTGGTATATCTGCCGATTCGTGGATAGCATCGTGCTGACAGACTATCTCGGCATCGAAGACAGGGCAGCGCCGCCTCGATCCATTCAGGGAAAATTGCGGGCAATATTTGAGGTATTTCTGAACCATGATTTCTCTCACGGTGATATGAAAGCAACCAACCTGCTGGTACACGATGATGATCTGGTTGTGATTGACCTTGATAGTGCGAAACAACACCGTTTTAAGCTCTTTCATCTAAGAGCGTTGCGGCGTGACAAGGCGCGGTTCCTTAAAAACTGGAATGATCGACCGCTGTTGTACCGTCATTTCGAACAGGAACTCGAGAATTTCGGATTGTAGATATTGACATGAGCACGTTTCCGAGCCAGCCGGAAAATCCCGGAAAGATGATTGACAGATTGTGGCAAAAGGACACGACCCTGTGGAAGTCACCATTGGCGCACGGAGATGATCCGGCAAATTGGCTGGGATGGCTGGATGCGGTTGAGTGGATGGACGAGCATGTCGATTCATTGTCCGCCTGGGCAGAGGGGGTCTGCAAGTCCGGCAGGTACGATCATGCTGTCCTGCTGGGCATGGGTGGGTCGAGTCTGGCTGCTGAAGTTTTTTCCGGCGTATTTGGAAGTCGGGCCGGGTTCTTGCAACTGACCGTAGTCGATACCACTTCTCCTGCGCAAATCAATGCTCTGGATCTCGACATCGAAAGGGCATTGTTCGTTGTCTCCAGCAAATCCGGTACCACGCTGGAGACTATGGATTTATTGGCCTGGTTCTACCAGAAAGCAGGTTCAATTCAGAAGCATCCGGGTGATCGGTTTATTGCGATTACGGATGCAGGATCTCCACTTGCTCAAGTTGCCGGGAAGTTGGGTTTTTGCCGTGTATTCCTGAATCCCGGGGATATAGGAGGACGGTATTCCGGCTTAAGTTTCTTTGGCCTGGTTCCGGCGGCGCTGATTGGCGTTGATCCGGGTTTATTGCTTGAAAACCTCAGGCAGTTCTGTGAGCAGGTGAAATCAGGTGACGACACAACGGTCATCGAGTTGGCTGAATTGTTGGGGGGCGGCGTGTTGGCGGGGAAGAATCTGATGCATCTGAATATCGCAAAACCGATTCAGGTTCTGGCAATCTGGATCGAACAGCTGATTGCCGAAAGTACCGGAAAAAATGGCACTGGACTGATTCCGATTTATGGCGAAACGCATTCAGAGCGTAAATTGAAGCCACCAGCGCGTTGCCTGACAATAAATATCGGATTTGGTTGCGGGTCAGTTAACCGGTCGGCTCCGGATGCAGATATGAGCTGGACGTTAAGGGAACCTTATGATATTGCCGGCGAATTTTTTCGCTGGCAAATGGCGACTGCCCTGGCTTCGGCGATGATGGATGTTAATCCCTTTAACCAGCCGGACGTTGAACAGGCAAAAGGCCAAACCCGGACATTCATCGAAAATAATCGATCTGTTGAACTCAGGGTTTTACTGGAAAATGATTATTGTATTTTTTATGCCAGTGATGTCATTTTGGGCGAATCTTGCTGTAGTCAGCTTGTGGATGTATTAGGCCACTTTCAATCCAGCATGTCAGCGGTTGAGTATCTTGGCATTCTGGCCTGGTTGCCGGTTTTGGATCAGGTAGAGGAAAAACTTCAGCAAATCAGGACGCAGTTGTCTCACCGGTTTGATTTGCCCACAACGCTGGGATTTGGCCCGGGCTACCTGCATTCCACAGGACAATTACACAAGGGCGGACCTGCGAGCGGTTGCTTTATTCAGATTACCGAGCCTGGACTTGAGTCCTTGCCGGTGCCGGGGCGGGAATACGGCTTTGATGATCTTCATCGCGCCCAGGCTGACGGTGACTACCTGGTACTTGAAAACAAGGCGCGTCCGATAATGCGCATCGAACTAAAAGGCGATAGACTCAGGGCTCTGGATCGTCTGTGCCAGGATCTGGCGGAAATCACTGAATTGAATCCGCCAATTTGACAATACGGACTGATCCGTTCACCTGAACTATCCGGATTTTGAACAGTATGCTCACATTTCAGCAGTTGATCATGACCCTGCAGCAATACTGGGCTGAACAGGGCTGTGTAATCCTGCAACCCTGTGACATGGAGGTGGGGGCGGGTACATTTCATCCTGCAACCTTCCTGGCGGCAGTGGGTCCGGAGCCGATTCGTGCAGCCTATGTCCAGCCATCCCGTCGGCCTGCGGATGGCCGCTATGGTGACAACCCCAACAGATTGCAGCATTATTTCCAGTTTCAGGTAATCCTCAAGCCTTCTCCAAATAATTTTCAGGATTTGTATCTGGGTTCGTTGACCCGCCTGGGGCTGGATATGCAGAAAGATGATATTCGTTTTGTTGAAGATGATTGGGAGTCACCTACTCTGGGGGCCTGGGGTCTGGGCTGGGAGATCTGGCTGAACGGCATGGAAATCTCCCAGTTTACTTATTTTCAACAGGTCGGAGGCCGCGATTGCAGGCCCGTGAGCGGAGAAATCACATATGGACTGGAGCGTATTGCGATGTTTCTGCAAGGGGTGGAGTCCGTATTCGATCTTGTCTGGAATCAAGTCAGCAAATCCGATACTGCAAGTCAATACAAATACGGAGATTTGTACCTGCAAAACGAACAGGAGCAGTCTGCCTACAATTTTGATCATGCTGATGTAGGGATCCTGAAAGAACAATTCGACAGTGCGGAATCCACCGCCCGTCAGCTATTGGATAAAAATCTGTCCCTGCCGGCTTATGAGCAGGTTTTGAAAGCTTCCCATACGTTCAATTTGCTGGATGCCCGCCGCGCAATCGGTGTTACTGAAAGGGCGAGATACATTGGTCGAGTGCGAAATCTGGCCAGGGGAGTAGCCGATAAGTACTACGACAGCCGGGAAATTCTCGATTTCCCGAGGGGGAAAGCCGGGCGGGGCAGATTGAAATCAAGGATCAGCCCGGAGAAAGGATAGTGTCGAGTGGAAAAAACTCCTCTGCTGCAGGAAAGTTGCTGCTGATCGAACTCGGTACCGAAGAGTTGCCGCCGAAGGCGCTGAAAGGTCTTGCCCAATCGTTTTCCGCGACCTTTTATCAGGAACTGATCAGTGAAGGGTTGGTTGAAGACAATCCGGCTGATATGAAATGGTATGCGACCCCTCGACGTCTGGCGGTCACGGTCAGGAATGTGCTGGAGAGGCAACCCGACCGGGTAGAAACGATTCGGGGCCCTGCATTGCAGGCTGCCTACGATGAACATGGGGCGGCGACTCGTGCTGCACAGGGTTTCGCCAGATCCTTTGGTGTTCCACTGTCTGCACTGAAGACCAGGCAAACCGAAAAGGGCGCATGGCTGGTATTTGAAAAAAGGCTGGCAGGAAGCAGGCTAGATGAGGTTGTGACCCGGTGTCTGAATCAGAGCATCAAGTCCTTACCCATTCCGAAAAGAATGAGATGGGGCAAAAATGAAGCAGAATTTGTCAGGCCTGTTCACTGGCTGCTTGCATTGTATGGCAGTGACCTGGTGCGGGTTGAAGCGCTGGGACTTGAATCCGGTCGTACGACAAGAGGGCATCGCTTTCACAGTGCCGGCCATCTTGAGATACCTTCTGCCGATCAATATCTCAAATTGCTGAAAACCGATGGCCGGGTTATTGCAGACTACGATGAACGTCAAACCATCATCAAGAAGCAGGCTACACGGCTAGCCAGCAAAGCCGGTGCGGGGATCGTGATCCAGCAGGGTCTCCTGGATGAAGTGACCAGCCTGGTGGAATGGCCGGTTGCCCTGGCGGGAGAGTTTGACAGGCAGTTTCTGGAATTGCCTTCAGCCGTGTTGATCTCCACCATGGCGGGCCATCAGAAATATTTTCATGTGGTTGATGACCGAAACAAGCTGGTACCCGTGTTCGTTACGATAAGCAATATAAAAAGCAAATCACCGAAACGGGTACGACAGGGCAATGAACGGGTATTGCGGGCGAGACTGTCAGATGCCCGGTTTTTCTGGCAGACCGATCAGAAAATTCCATTGAAAAACAGGGTCAAGGATCTAAACGGGGTGTTGTTTCATGACCGGCTGGGCTCGATCCATGACAAGGTCACGCGCATCCGGTCGATCAGCGGTTTTATTGCCGGGCAACTCGATGTTGATCCAAAAGCCGTGGATACGGTTGCCGAACTTTGCAAGGCGGACCTGGTTACCGACCTGGTCGGCGAGTTCCCGGAATTACAGGGCACGGTCGGCAGATATTATGCCGACAATGAAGGCTACGGGAAATCCATTGCCGATGCGATCGAAGCGCATTACAAGCCGCGAACCGCCGCAGATACGGTACCGTCTGATCCGGTGGCGATTTGCGTCGCCCTGGCTGACCGGGTTGACAGCCTGATTGGACTGTTTGGTTGCGGTGAAGCGCCGAGTGGGGACAAGGACCCGTTTGCGTTGCGCAGGGCGGCGCTCGGGGTGTACAGGATCATAGTGGAAAATCAGCTTGATCTTGATTTGAATACACTCTATGACGAAACATCGAAACTCTATTTTGAGGAGACCGATACTTCGATGGAGGATGAAAACAACCAGCGCCACATTCTGGTCCACCGGGTTTATCGTTTCACGATGGAGCGTTCCAAAGGCTATTTTGAATTGCAGGGCTACAGTGCCGATGAGCATGCGGCTGTATCCGCCGCCAGACCTGCACCGACCAGACCTGTGGATTTCGCACGGCGTATTGAAGCAATCCATACTTTTTTCAACGACAACTCAAGTGCTGCACAATCTCTGGCTTCGGCCAACAAACGGATCAGTAATATGCTGTCGAAGGCCGATGTATCCATTAACGTGGAGAGTTTCGACTTGACCGCGGTCTGTGACCTGCCTGAGAAAGATCTGGTAGCCACACTTGACCGAATCGAGGATCAGGTGCACTCCCTTTTCCAGTCGAACGACTATACCGGGGGACTGGCCCAACTGGCCGAATTGAAAGACCCGGTGGATCAGTTTTTTGACAGCGTCATGGTTATGCATCAAGATAAAGCCATCCGCCGCAACAGATTGGCGCTGCTGGCCAGGATTCGTCAGTTGTTCCTGGGGGTCGCGGATATTTCGAAAATCAGGATCAAATCATGAACAGGGACTCATTTACCCAAATGATGGACGAGGTACGTGGATTCCATCGGAAACACCGGTTTAACGAAACCGGCGGCGAGGAGATGGTATATCGGATCGCGCTGATGGCAGAGGAACTCGGAGAAATTTCTGCTTGTGTCAGCAAGGGAAAATCGAAGGAAGAACTGGCCGAGGAATGTGCGGACCTGTTGATACTGTTGATGGGTAATGCGATCGCTGCGGATTTTGATCTGAATCATGTGTTCTGGCAGAAAATGCAGAAAGTCAATCAAAGGAAAAGCAAAATAATCGATGGCCGGATTCGGGTTTCTGATTTTTCACAAACCAGTGATGATTCCGTACCGGATACAGTCGATTGACAGGGAAGGTAGATTGAAAGACGTGGAAAACCGCAAACTGATCGTGCTGGATCGCGATGGCGTGATTAACCAGGATTCAGATACCCACATCCAATCACCTGAACAGTGGGTTGCGATCCCCGGCAGCCTTGAGGCGATTGCCCGGTTATGCAGGCAGGATTATCAGGTGGTAATTGTAACCAACCAGTCAGGAATCTCGCGCGGATATTATTCGGTCAATACCCTGAACCGGATCCATCAGAAAATGCTGGATGAACTGAGTCATTTCGGTGGAGAGATCAGCGCATTGTTTTTCTGTCCTCATAGCGACGAGCATGGTTGCGAATGCAGGAAACCAAAACCGGGAATGCTGCTGGATCTGGCGCAACGCCTGAAATGTAATTTGAATGACGTTTACGCAGTAGGAGATTCATTACGCGACTTACAGGCGGCGCAATCCGCAGGAGCCAGGCCGGTTCTGGTCGAGACCGGTAAAGGCCTCAGTACACTGAAGAAACTTGAATCCATCGAGTTACAGGAACAATTTGGCCGGGTGCCGCGATTCAGCGATCTGGCTTCTTTCGTTGATCACATACTGACTCCGATTTCCGCTTGAGTGACTAAAATCAACGCCCGGCGCCAGGGCGCCAGTGAGAAATGAAAACAGGTTTGTTGTTCTTCAGATCCCTGTTCTACTTTGCAGGTCAGATACTGAGTTCAGTCGTGGTTTGTTTGCTTGCATTGATGTGTTTTGCATTGCCTCCACTGACTCGCACCAAAGTGATTGGACTATGGGCCAGGTTCAATATCTGGACACTTGGAATACTTTGCGGTACTCACTATCGCGTATCAGGGGCGGAGAATATCCCCACAACCCCTGCCATTATCATATCGAACCACCAGTCCGCATGGGAAACGCTGGCTTTTCAGTTGATTTTCCCGGCACAATCCTATTTATTGAAAAAGGAATTGTTGTGGATCCCGTTTTTTGGATGGGGTCTGGCCCTGAACCGTCCGATTGCGATTAATCGTTCGAAGAAAATCCGGGCACTCGATACCCTGGTAAAAGAGGGCGTGATCAGGCTGAAGGAAGGTCGCTGGCTGGTTATCTTCCCTGAAGGGACGCGCCGGGAGCCGGGGAAGATGGAGAAATTTCAGGTCGGGGGCGCCATGATTGCGGCAAAATCAGGCTATCCGGTGGTGCCGGTCGCCCACAATTCGGGACTGTTCTGGCCGAGAAAAAGCTTTCTGAAATACCCGGGGACGATTGATGTCGTGATCGGCCCGGTGATTGTAAGCAATGGCAAGAAAGCGCGTCAGATCAACCGGGAAGTGGAGGAATGGATCGTATCGAAGCAGAAGGATCTGTTGGGGGAAACGAGGCGACGACCGACATCGTAGGGGCAGAGCCTGTCCCCGGCCCCGGCCCCCCCCGATCGAGTCGAGGGCAGGCATTGATCGGGGAGGTCCGTGCCTGCCCACATACCGTTATCGACCGTACCAAACCATCGTCTTTCCCGCGAATACGGGAATGACGGAGTTCCTCGCTTCCACCTGCGGTCAGGCGTTTGACAGGGTGATGAACTGCTCAACGCTTAATTTTTCGGCTCTCAGGGATGAATCGATGTCTGCATTTAAAAACTGGGATTCGGAAACCAGATTTTTCAATGAATTTTTCAGGGTTTTGCGACGCTGGGAAAAGGCCTGTCTGACAATGTGGTTCAGTCTGCGGCTATCATCAATGCGCTTGCGTATCGGTTCCGGATAAAGTCTTAAAACAGTCGAATTGACTTGCGGAGGGGGGGTAAAGGATTCGGGGCCGACATCGAACAGACATTCGCATTGCAACGCCAGACCGGACATGACCGACAGGCGACCGTAGTGTTTATTACCAGGACCGGCAGACAATCTCATAGCCACTTCCTTTTGCAGCATGAACATCATGTCATTGATGAATCCTGCGTTATTGATCAGGTGAAATAAAAGCGGGGTAGATATGTTGTAGGGGAGATTGCCTATGATTCTGATTTTCTGCCGGTTTGCGTAACCGGAAAACAGCGATTCGACATCCAGCGTCAGCACATCCTGCTGGATCACGGTCAATTTCTCCGGGTCAAATTTCTGGTTGAGCAACACAGCCAGATCGCGGTCCAGCTCAACCGCAACAAGATGATCGACATGCTCCAGCAGCATTTCGGTCAACACGCCCGTGCCGGGGCCAATTTCCAGGATCACCTGATTGTCTTGGGGCGAAAACGCCTGGATTATTCTGTCCAGAACCTGTGAATCGGTCAGAAAATGCTGACCGAATCTTTTGCGTGGAACGGGTTTGCTCAAGGTATCACCTGCTGGTCGTCAGCGCCTGACCGACGAATTTCAGAGCCAGGTTTATCGCGCACAGCAGGCTGGTTTCACTGGCCCTGCCGAGACCTGCAAGATCAAGAGCGGTACCATGGTCTACCGATGTACGGATAATCGGCAGACCCAGCGTCACATTGACCACGGTTCCGAATCCACTGTGCTTGATTACTGGCAGCCCCTGGTCATGATACATCGCAAGCACTCCATCAAGGGTGCTTAAAACATTTTGGGTGAAAGCCGTATCTGCGGGCAAGGGGCCGACCAGGTTCAGCTCTTTTTTCCGCAAATGATTCAGGGCCGGTTCGATAATCGTGGTTTCCTCTGTTCCAAGGTGACCACCTTCCCCTGCATGGGGATTCAATCCACACACGCCAATCACGGGGTCGGGAATGCCATACAACGTTGAAATACCGGAGTTCATCACTTCAATAACCGATTCGATACCGTGTCGGGTAATGTTCTGCGGTACTTGATGCAAAGGCAAATGCGTTGTTGCAAGGCAGACTCGCAGGGAGTCGCTGGCCAGCATCATGACCGGCGAAGCGGATCGGGTTCGTTCTGCAATCCATTCCGTATGACCGGAAAACCGGATTCCCCCATCATTGATAACGCCTTTATGCACAGGGGCGGTGACCATTGCCTGAAAGCGCTTATCCAGGCACATGTCTACCGCTTTGTCGATGCAATCAATTACATACTGGCTGTTATCCGGATTCAATTCTCCGGCGATTACCGGCGCCGATAATGATACCGGTATCACCTGGATACGACCGGGTTCATGGGAATCGATCGATGACCGGCTATCTACCAGGGATATTTCCATATCGATCCCCAGTTGACTTGCCCGCTTACAAATCAGGTCCGGGTCGCAGGTTACGGCAAGACGACCGGATATCGGCTGTTGCAGCGCCTGAATAACGATATCAGGTCCGATACCCGCCGGTTCGCCGCTGCTGATTACAATTTGTCGATCAGACATTGTTGAATTTCACCATTGCATACAGTCGGCTTTAAGGATTATCCGTGTCTTGCACAAGCATCCATTCTTCGTCTGCAAATGGAAACTCCGCTTCAATCCAGCCGAACCGCTCAAAATCGATTCGATCATTATTATCAAACACGACACCTTCATCGATCAGCAATATTCTTTGTTGGTGGTCACCATCCCCTTCCTTGCGCGCGCTGATTTCTCCCTTACTGTTGATGACCCGGTGCCAGGGGATGTCTTCGTCCGCAGGGGTAGCCGCCATGGCATAGCCGACCTGACGGGCGGTACACCCCACCATCCTGGCGATTTTCCCATAGCTGGTCACATTGCCAGCCGGTATTCTTTTCACCACGTCATATATTTTATTGTACAGGGTCATTGGAATGGTTTTGTTTTGGATATATTCAAGAGGTCGCCCGGGCGCGAAAGCGGTGGCGATGGTAGGCAATGTCAAAGGGCGTTTTGGCATGGAGAATGAGCATGTCGTCTCTGTAGGCCGTGGTAATCCGCCCGCGTGCGCGGGTAAAAAATTCGGTGTGTTCCAGGACCTTGAAATCGTCATTCCAGCGCACCCGGCGAACGGATTCGGTGCGGGCAATAAAATAATTCTGAACCTTGTCTACCACACGATTTTCGCCGAGCATCCGGTTGAGCGGGGTTTTGGGTTCTGCGGGGGAGGGAACCGGGACGTCCTGAAAGCCGTGTATGATATAAAAGGGAAGATCAATACACCTGCCGCCGAGTATGTCGATGCTGTCATGTTCTTCCATCTGGGAAATCAGGAATCCGAGTTTCTGGCGACGGCTGAATACAAAGTCATCATCCAGCAGTAAAAAATATCGGGTATTGATGTGTTCAAGCGCGGCATTCCTGCCAACCGAGATGCCAGTATCGTAGGGCATGATGAGATTATCCACCCCGTCCAGTTTTTTCGGGTTTTTGCTGTCATTGACGACCAGAATATTGGCTTGTCGATAACGGCGTTTAATGCTTTTGACTAACCGTGTTACCGCATAGTGCCGCTCAAATGTTTTGATTATGAGAGTTACGTTACTGATGTTGGAATCGTCCTTTGGAAAGAAAAAATCAATTACTCTTTCAACTATGAGTATTGAGCCAAGTATCAGGTCATAGCACGGCTTGGCAAAGACACGCAGTCTGCCGTATACCAGATTGCTGTACAGGAAATTTTTCTGTCTGGCCGAGAGCGGCGTCATAAAGGCGGTCTGGGAAAATCGGATGCCATGGCTATTGATTATAGCACGCTCGAAATCCAGCCCGGCATCGTCATCTTAAGCATCATCCCCGGGGGAGTCTGTTTTCAGGGTCGTAAGCGGGTTCATTCACCAGAAGCGCAGTACACATCCGGCCCAGCACCTCGACCATAAGGGGGCCTCCCCGTTTCACCATATCGGCCGGGAGCAGCAGGAATGAAAGACTCCTGCCAACCCGGTGCCCGTAGGAACCGGACACTATCACACCGACTTGTTCGCCTTCCCGGAACACGGCTTCGCCGCCGATGGGGTCGGCGTCGATGGTGTCCACTTCCGCGTAATAAAGTTGGCGCTCGATACCGTCTCTTTGCTGTCTTATCAATGCATTACGTCCGATAAAATCACGGTTCCCGAAAACTACAAAACGATCCAGGCCGAGTTCCCAGGCAGTGTTTTCCACCGTGAGTTCGCTGCCCCAGGCTTTGTAGGCCTTTTCCATGCGCATACTGTTCATGGCGTAAAAACCGAAGTCCGCGGGCGGCGCGATGCCAGCGACCCCTTTCAGGGCTTCGTACAGTACGACCTGATCGTCGATATCGTGATGCAATTCCCAGCCGAGTTCGCCGGTATAGCTGACGCGCATGGCCATCACGTCTTTTCCGGCCACCCTGATGGTTTTGGCAGTCAGCCATGGAAAAGCCTCGTTACCGAGATCGGTGTCGGTCAACCTCGACAGGATATCCCGTGAGGCGGGGCCTGCGAGCCCGAGTACGCCCCGGGTCCGAGTGATGTTCCCGATCTCGACGTCGGCATCATCGGGCAAAAGCCCCAGGAGCCAGTCCAGGTGATGCTTCTGTGCAGCAGCCGCGTAGACCAGGTAATACGCACCGTCTTCCAATCGCGTGATGGTGAACTCGCACTCCACCGTACCCTTCGAATTGAGGCAATGGCAAAGTCGGATTTCGCCTGCTCTGTCCGGTAACCGGTTGGCGGACAGGCGATCAAGAAACGAGGCGGCGTCCGCGCCGCTGATCAGCAGCTTGCTGAAACCGGAAGCATCGATCACGCCGGCGTGTTCTGATACCGCCTTGACTTCCCGCGACACGGCGTCGAACCATTCGGTACGATGGAAGCTGAGGGTAAACTGCTCATCACCAGCAGCAAACCAGTTTGCCCGCTCCCAGCCGTAAACACAGCCGAATTGTGCGCCTGCCTGTTTCAGGCGGTCATAGATCGGTGTGGTCTTCCTCGGCCGGCCGGCAGACCGTTCCTCCAGTGGGTAATGGGTGGCGAACTGCATGGCGAATACCTCCACCGCCTTCTCAACACGATAGTCTCGATCGGCGTAATCACCGAAGCGCCGCGGGTCGAAGATGCCCATGTGCATGGGCGGCTGCCCCTCAACCATCCATTCCGCCAGCAACTTACCCGCACCAGCGCCTTCACCGATACCGAAGCCGCTGCCACAGGCAAGCCAGGTGTTTCGCAGCCCCGGCGCAGGGCCGATCAGCGGCTGACCATCGGCGCAATAGCTCACAGGACCGTGCACCGTGGTCCGGATCCCCGCCTCGTTCAGCACCGGTATCCGATCCATGGCATCTGCCAACAGGTTAGCCACCCGCTCAAGTTCGGGGTCGAAAAGATCCATGCCGAAATCCTTCGGCACCCCGTCCACCGACCAGGTCCGGGGCGTCCCCTCGTAGGCCCCGAGTATCAGGCCATCGCGCTCGCGGCGGGTGTACCACTGGTAGTCATGGTGACGCACCAGGGGAATACTGTCCGGTGGGCAGGCCGCGATATCAGGATGGTCTTCGGTGACGATATACTGGTGCAGCATAGGGGTGACCGGCAGATCAAGGCCGAGCAGCCTGCCCACCTCGTTGGCCCAGAAGCCGGCGGCGATCACCACGTGCTCGGCGATCACTTCGTGTTTCGGTGTCTGCAGGCGCCATTCCCCGGTGGGCGTCCGGTCGATGGCCTCCACCGGGTTCTGCCGGAGAATGCGCGCACCGCCCGCACGCGCCAGACGGGCCATGGCCTGGGTAGTCTGGGCCGGGTCGACATAACCGTCGGTGGGCTCGAACAGTGCGCCGAGCAATCCCCTGACTCTCATGAGCGGGAAGATCCCGGCGACCTCGGATGGGCCGATCAGTTCGAAGTCGATGCCCATCTGCCGGCCCACGGAAATCCCGTGGCGGAATTCATCCATACGATCCGGATCGTGGGTCAAGCGCAGACCCGCGCAACGATGATAGCCCGTGTGCTCGACTCCCTCTTCCTCCAGCCGACGATAGAGCCCGGTGCTGAACTGACGCATGAAAAGATGGGTCGGGCTGAAGCTGTAGTGGGTGCAGAAGCCCGCTGCGTGCCAGGTGGAGCCAGCGGTCAGCTCGGACTTCTCGATCAGGGTCACATCGCGCCACCCCTTCTCCACCAATTGCAGGAGCAGGCCGCAGCCGTAGATGCCACCGCCGACAATGGCGACCCGGGTATGACTCGTCATGTTCTCATTGATCCGGCCGACAGCCATCCGGCCTCGATTCCAGGGAACCCGTCGACCACGACGACGGGCTGGTCCCCGGACATGGACGCGGGCTGCCAATCATTCAATACCACCGATCCGGCATTTCGGCCTTACGCCGGGCCACGTAATCCTCCAGGCCATCCAGGATGGCAGGATCCAGGGTGGGCTCACGGTAATCTTCGAGGGCCTTTTTCCAGAGCTGGTTGGCACGGGCCGCCGCGTCCAGGGAGCCATCCGCCTGCCACTGCTCAAAAGAATTGTTGTCCGCCACGCTGGAACGGTAGAAAGCGCCTTCGAAGTTACGGAGGGTATGGGAACTTGAGAGGAAATGGGATCCGGGCCCGGTGTCATAGATCGCCTCCAGGGCCTGGGCCTCGTCGGAGAGATCGACCCCCTTGCAGAAATTAATTAGTTTACCGCAGAGGTCGGCATCGATCATGGTTTTCTCGTAACTGGTCACCAGTCCACCCTCCAGCCAGCCGGTGGCGTGGTTGATGAAGTTCGCCCCGGCAAGCACCGCCATGGTGAGGCCCATCACCGCCTCCTGCTCCGCCTGGGCATCGGGCAGCTTGGAGGCCGACAGCGCTCCCACGGTATGCAGGGGCAGACCCAGTCGGCGGGCGAGTTGCCCCGACGCCAGCACCAGCTTGGCGGCTTCCGGGGTACCGAAGGTGGGTGCACCGGACTGCATGGAGATGGCAGTGGCGAAGCTGCCCATGAGACAGGGCGCACCGGGCCGCACGAGCTGGGTCAGCGCACAGACCGCCAGGGCTTCCGCCAGAACCTGGGCCAGGGTGCCCGCCACGGTGCAGGGACTCATGGCTCCGGCCAGGGTCCAAGGGGTGCAAGCCACCGCCTGGTTGTGGGCGGCATAAGTCCGAAGGGCGCCGGACATGGCCGAATCCAGAACCAGCGGTGCATTGGTATTAGCCACAGAATAGAGCACGCAATGCTGCTCGACGAATTCTTCGCCGAACACCGCCTTCGCCATGGCGACCGAATCCCCCGCCCGCTCCTCGCCGATCAGCGCGCCGAAACAGGCCCGGTCCGAGTACCGGAAATGCCCGAGCAGCATGTCGAGATGGCGCTTGTTGGTGGGAATATCCACCGGCTCGCAGACTATGCCGCCTGAATGATGCAGCCAGGGAATGGTCTGGTGGATTTTCACCAGGTCGTGAAAATCGCCGAGCCTGGCATAGCGCCGGCCGCGGTCGAGGTCATGCACGAACGGGGGACCCCATGACGGCGCCAGTACGGTGTTGTCTCCCCCGATGACTACATTGTTGTCCGGGTTTCGTGCATGCTGGATGAATTCACGCGGCGCCGATTCCGTGATGATCTGACGGCAGAGACCGGGCTCGAAACGCACCCGTCCGCCGCGTACATCCGCCCCCGCCTCGCGGTAATAACGAAGCGCCTCCGGGTCGTTGCGCACCTCCATCCCGACATCACGCAGGATGGCGTCAGCGTTTTGCTCAATGAGGCTCAAGCCCTCCTCGGAGAGAACATCGTAGGTCGCAATCCGGCGTTGGATATAGGGGGCCCGTTGCGGGCGGGCGTCCCTGCGTGCCGCCACCCGCTGCCGACGTCCTGCCCTGCTGCCCGGTCCGGCAGCATCTCCTGCAGGCGGGGTTGAACCCCCTCCAGTCGTACGGGCAGGCTTCGCGGAATCGGGCGCCATGAAACAGGATTGTATCGGACAAAGTTTTATTGAATAATAGTCATAATTATGATGAACGTCCAACTTTTTCTGCAACCTGATCTACTGTGCGAATCCCGTTGCCGATGAAACCGAATCCTCGAAAACCCGCCAGTAAACCAGGACGTCGAACCCAGGCGGAAAACCGCGTGTACCGCCGCCGCCGCCTGCTGGATGCCGCCATCCGAGCTGTGGCCCGTCATGACATCCACGGCGCTACCGTGGAGCGGATATGCGCCGAGGCAGGAGCCTCACGCGGCCTGATTGCCCATTACTTCGACAGCAAGGAGGCACTCCTCCTGGCTGCCCTGGAGGAATGGTACCGGCAATCCATTGCCATCAAGTCCACCATCGCGGCGAATACAGACCTCACGGCCGAGGCGCGACTCAGATTAGTAGCGCATTCCTCGTTCACGCCACCCACCTATCGCTGGGAAATGGCGGCGGCCTGGCAGGCATTCACCAATGCGAGCCGTTACCACCCCGATTTCGCCCGCCCCATCCGGCGTACATGCTGCCGTGTCACCGCCATCGTGCGGGAACTCTTCGAAGGTGCGGCCCAGGAGCGCGGAATCGAAATAGTCGCTGCACAATGCGCCCTTGGCCTGTATATTCTGGACGATGGCCTGTGGAACAGCCTCGCGACCGGCAAGGACCGACTGACCCGTAAATCCGCCCAGGCGCTGTGCGACCGGTACATCGACGGCTGCCTGGGCCATCAAACTCTGGACCCGACCCGCCCATGAAGACCACTACGCGAATCTCCGATCGGATCAACGGTGATCCGGATCATTTCACCCTGCCCGTGGACTGGAACACCGACGCCATTGTCAGGCGCCGGGAACGGTATTACGCCGCCTCACAACGTGCCTTCGTCCCTTACAGGACCCCGCTCATTTTTCAGCGCGGGCAGGACCAGTATCTCTGGGATGAACAGGGCAACCAGTATCTGGACTGCCTCAGCCAGAACCTCTGCGTCAGTATCGGCTACAACAACCCGGCCGTGACCCGGGCCGTGCAGGCGCAGGCGGCACAGATCCAGCACTGCACCACCATGTTCTTTCACCCGGTACCGGCCCATCTCGCCGAGGAACTGGCCGCCAGGTTCCCGGAGGGAGAGGAATGGGTGGTTCATTTCACCAATTCCGGCGCCGAGGCAATCGATTTTGCGCTCCTGCTTGCCCGCTCCCACACACAGGCAAACGATATCCTTTCGCTGACCAACGCTTATCACGGCCCTACCCTGGGCGCCCAGTCAGTAACCGGGATCAGCAATTTCCGCCACCCGGTCCCGCTGCTGGGAGGCATCCAGTTCGTCCCCAACCCGGACCAGTACCGGGGTATTCATGGAGAAGGTGTCGAGCCCTATCTCGACGCCATCGACCAGGCCGTTCATTATGGCACCAGCGGCTGTATTGCCGGCATGTTCTTCGAACCGATCCAGGGTTACGGCGGCATCGTTCCCGCACCTGACGGATATCTCCGGGGCGCCTTCGAGCGGGTACGCGCCGCTGGAGGCCTTTGCATCGTGGACGAGGTCCAATCGGGCTTCGGTCGCACCGGGGAGGGATACTGGGCATTCGAGCATGACGGTGTCGTTCCCGATATCGTGGTCCTGGCCAAGGGCATCGGCAATGGATTCCCACTGGGTGCAGTGGTGGCAAAGCGCGACATCGCCGAAGCCATGGCGGGCAAGTTCTACTTCAACACCTACGGGGCCAACCCGGTTTCCTGCTCAGCAGGGAGGGCGGTGCTGCACGTAATCAATGAATGCAGACTGATCGACAATGCCAGGGTAGTGGGCGCGGCCATGCTGAAGGTGCTGAAGGACATGGAACAGAAATACGACCTCATCGGCAATGTCCGGGGCCGGGGCCTCATGATGGCAGCGGAACTGGTGAAGAACCGCGCAACGAAGGAACCGGCAACCGGGGAGATGGACCAACTCTTTCAGCTCACCCGCAAGCACGGACTGGTGGCATCCAAGTCCGGCGCCTACAGGAATGTGCTGCGAATCTGCCCGCCACTTTGCATCCAGATGGAGGATGTGGCCTTTTTCGAGCAGGCCATAAACGCCAGCTTTGCCGATCTCTATGCCGGATTGACGGCCTGAATTCCCCGGCACATTGCCATGAGCAATATTGACGCGTTATCTAGCTGGTTGCAGCAAAGCCATTAATGTATTGGTTGATCGAATCAATGTGGGATTGTTTCTCCCTGTCCTTTAGAAAGGAACCTGTGAAACTGTTTTTCGCCAGTATTTCCAAACTGACTGAATCCAGTCCAAGCGCATCAGATACGGCGAGATAATTATCATTAATGTAACCTCCGAAATAAGCAGGGTCATCAGAATTGATTGTGGCGCGAATATCAGCCTGCAACATTTTTCCAATCGGGTGTTGTTTCATGTCCTGTACAACACACAGCTTTTTATTGGATAGAGGACAAACGGTTAATGTAATTTTTTCTTCTCCAAGCCTCTTTACTAAAATCGGATTTTCCATTGCACGATTACCGTGATCAATACGATCAATCTGTAGAATATCAAGTGCCTGAAAAATATAATCCGGCGGGCCTTCTTCCCCGGCATGAGCGACACGTTTAAGACCCAGTTTACCAGCTTGATCAAATACTCTTTCGAATTTGGATGGCGGATTGCCAACCTCTGATGAATCCAGGCCAACACCACAGATATGATCCAGGTAGGGGTCGGCATCTTCTAATGTTTTAAAGGCATCATCTTCATTCAGATGTCTCAAGAAACACATAATTAACTTCGAAGATATATTCAATTTTGATTTCGCCTCTTCAAAAGCAGTGAGAATACCCTCGATAACTACAGAAAAAGGAATATCACGAACAGTATGCCCTTGAGGATCAAAAAAGACTTCGACGTGTTTTACATTATCAAGATGTGCACGCTGAAGATAAGCTAAAGTCAACTCATGGAAATCATCTTCTGTCCTTAGAACGTTCATTCCCTGGTAGTAAATATTCAGAAAATCCTGCAAGCTGGTGAAATTATAGGCTGCCCGTATCTCATCCACCGTTTTAAAAGGAATATCGACATTATTTCGTTTTGCAAATTTGAACATTTGTGGAGGTTCGAGACTCCCTTCCAGGTGCATGTGTAGTTCAGCTTTCGGCAAACCGGAAATAAATTCATTCAACGCAGACATTGTTCTTTGTTTCTATTACGAAATCTATTCCACAGTAACCGACTTGGCCAGGTTTCTGGGTTTGTCCACGTCGGTACCCTTGATCACCGCAACGTGGTAAGCGAGAAGCTGGAGGGGGATGGTAAATGAGGTGTGTCTTCCCACACAAGGGCTACCATCTTAAGGCCTCAATGAAAAAACAACGTACCATAACATGCAACAAACTCACAACAATGGCCATGTCTCGAGCACCGCCTTCAGGGTATCTTCTCAACTGTCGTTATTGGGTGCCAGATTTTTCAAGTGGAAAATCCTCGGTACCCAATGAGGTTTTCCCTGGTGGAAGGTATGTACGCCGATACAAATCCCGGCGTATCGCGGCTATTGCCTCGGAGTACAGTTCGTCGGAATGCTTGTGACCTTGACTTGTTTTTATCTTTGTGTGCAAAGCACCTATGGCTTTTATTACTTCATCGGAACCTATTAGCCAGACACCACGAACTACTATCATATACTCCTTTCTTCTACTCGCATCACCACCCTCAAACAGGGAATCCACTAGTGATATATAATCAAGATATACCCGTCGTTTCTCTTCATATAAATTCCAAGAACGTTGCACGAGTTGCTGGAAAAACCAAACAAGAAATCCAAGAAGAACGGGGAGAGCCAAAGCAAGAATATTTTGAGTAGTCATTAGTGGATTTACTGTTGCGAATCGTTCCCATTTTTTTGGGCACGTCGAATAAGGAGCAATTTCTCACCATTTTGATGTGGGAAATCCCGTTATTCGTCTCTACATATTTCCCGGTCCAAAGACCGATTATAACGTTTTAGGGAGAAGATAGGTATCCCATCCTAGACCCAGCTTCCACACTGCAGAAAATAAGGCTCCTGAGCGGCTCCTCGCGTTCTTCCCACCACCTTTTTCAGCGCACCTCATTCTTCTAAATTCACAAGCCCCTTTATAAGGAATCTCGCAACCCGCGTAACGGGTACATTTTCAGGATGACCAAAACATGGACATATTGTGATCGGATACGGAAATTTTCCTGTAGTCACACAAAAGTCTTGAATGATGGAATCCATCACAGCATACTGGTGACAACCAAACCACAATCAGGAACGATCCATCATGGAATTTGAGATACGCGAGGCGAAAGCGCGCCTCTCTGAACTGGTGCGTTGTGACCAGAGCGGTGGGATTGATTTTGAGAAATTGGAAGCAGCGCGCCGACGTCTTGGAATCACGGGTGAAGGAGAAGGCTGGCCGGAAGCCTATAACAATCCCGCTTTCAGTCGCCGTGTGCTAGGTCTTGATGACGGAGCCGGGGAGTAATGTGCGTTCTTCTCGATACGTTCTAATGATTAAGGCCTCCGGATTCAATGAAGAGCAGCGACGGGAAATGCCATGAGACGGTCGGAGTGGTTACAGTGGACTCACTATCAATCAAGGGTTCACAAAATCTTTCGATTTGCAGTGAGTTCCTTCGCTTCATGCAGTTTCCTGTTCGGAACTTCAGCCGCATCACAGGCCGCAATAAAGCGGTCAAACACATCATTTTCAACCGTGATGGCCCCGTATTCCTGGATGACTTGTTTGGCGTCTTTCTCAATTAACCGTACAACATACTCGGTCAAACTGGGTATCCCTTTCAGGGCCGCTGCTTTTTCTGCTGCTGCTTTCAGGGTTGCGTCAACTCTCATATCGATACGTGTGGTCGCCATAAAATATGCCTCAGGATGAATTCGCTGATCTTGGGTCAATATATCATAAGACGAAACCAGGGGTTTGTGTGCGTCGCGCCCTCCTGAGTTTGATAATTATGTGGGGTCAACGCGCCTGACAGGATTGGTACATTTGTTTCCAGTTGAGCCTGCATAATACCCAGTTTGACCGAGTTTGCCACGTATTCATGTATCGAAAACGACAGGCACTCTGTCAAGTGTTTGTGCAGGTCCACTGCTTTTGGCGCTGGATATGGATTCCCGCCCCCAATCGGGGTCGAGGGCAGGCTCTGCGCGGAAATGACAAGCGGCGGCGTTGGCCTAACAGCGCAACGCCCGGACATGGCCTTCGGAAGCGTAGGCCAGGATCCGGTAATCGCGGGTGACAATGGACAGGTTCATTGCGCGGGCAGTGGCAATAATGATCCGGTCAGCCGGGTCGGTTGGCGATGTGCCTGGCAGAAATGACGAGTCCACAAGAATGCGTGGAGAAATCCCGGTAAGCGTGATCCGGCCTTTGGTCACATAGTCCTCGAACCAGGTCGCCACCGGACGCTCCAGTCTCAGCCGTGCGCGGGAGACCAGCAAGCCCAGTTCCCAGGCCGAGAATGGCGAGACCCAGATTCGGCGGCCTTCACGGTGGCTTGCGTCAAGCTGGGCTATGGCATCCTCATCAATCGGGTCGCCGTTTCCCGTCCAGATAACCGCGCAGGTATCAAGAAGCAGATCATTCATTTCTATACGGTTGTATTCTGAGCCATATCCGCCCATTCCGGCATGGCCGGATCCGTCAGGTCAAGATCATCGGCCACCGTTACAGTGCCGCTCATGCAGCCCAGAACCGGATGCCCGACCGAACCATTTCCGGAAGCCGGGGGCAGCGTTTGAGGGGGGGCCAGCGTATCGTCTCTGACAAAAACCAGGCACTCGCTCTCGAGTTTTACCCTGGTTGTCTTGTATCCTGCGGCAAGCCAGGATTTGGTCATAACGCTGTTTGAGGGATTATTGCTCCACCAGGGCCGATGCTTCCGGGCTGAAGGCGGAAGATTATCCTGGATAACAGCTTCGATTTCCTTAAAGGCCATCGGTATTTCCCTCAAACCACAGGTTTTCAGATGGTTTTCCAGGGGTTGATATTTTGATGCGCTCATAAAGTTACTAACTATTAAATATAAATGTTCTAACATTATATAGAAGCGCTTCTTGATATACAATCCCTTTGCCGGTTGAGTTGAAGGCTGTTTTTGATGAAAGACAAGTGCTTTTTCCTTAGGAAGCCGATTACTCGCCGGATGACTTGTTCAGATATACATAGCGACAAATCTACGCTATTGATACTCGGCCAACGGAACTCCCAAGACTTCAGCTATCGGATCAACTCCCAATCCCGGTAATTCATGGGCTCGCATTTTGCCTTCTTGTTTTAGAATCGGGTTTTTAACGGTAGCGAAGCTGGCCAGGTCGCCAATATCCCATATCCAGAGCAGTCGATCGGTTGGTGTCGAGTGAGCCAAATGCACAATCGACGCCTGGGTGATACTACTCCCACCTGTACACTGGATATGAACAGGAATCCCCAGTGATACACACAGATTTCGAATTTCCATGGCATGAGACAACCCACCGACACGGCCTATTTTCAAATTAACCGCGTCGCAAACCCCTTCATTCCAGGCTTTTAAAATATCGGATAATGTCAAAGCACACTCGTCCAATACAATGGGTCTACCGCAGGATTGGCGTACGGTTTTGCACTCTTCAAAACTCGCGCAGGGCTGTTCAAAGTAAATATCGATCTTTTCCGTAGCACGCATTACTCTGATCGCCTCATCCACTCGCCAACCACCATTGGCATCAAATTTGACCGACTCGCCGAAATGCATCAATTCACCCAATTCATTGATGTAGGTGATGTCCTGTTCAACATCTCCACTTGCTTTACAGGAAAATTGTTTGCAGTTGCGTCGTCTCAACTCGACAAGTCTGTTCTCCATAGCTTCCCCATGCTCAATTGGAATCCCTCCAGCAACAGGTGCCGATTTGGTCAACATTCCCCCGAATAATTTGTAAAGCGGTTGGTTGGCGCGCTTACCCAATATATCCCAACAGGCCATATCTATCGCGTGTTTGACATAGGGATGTCCAAGCATATTATGGTTCATGGTTGAGAGCGCCACATTCGGCTGAGACGGGTCGAGGCCGAGAAGTGAGGGAGCAAGCTCCTTGATTCCAGCTCGAGCGCCCAGAGCGAATGCCTCGATGTAATTGGGCCCGAACGGGCAGGTTTCTCCCCAACCCACTACACCAGTATCGGTATCGATACGTACTACAGTCGTATCCATGGCCTCCCAGGTACGACCACCGGAAAGTTTATATACCCCTTTATCGAAAGGCAGATTCACTTGAAAGACGGAGATTTTAGTCATTTTCATTTTATGGTCTCCTTACTCGTAATATGCCACGGGTTTCCCCAATACACTCATATCAGGGGTGATTCCCAAACCCGGTTCATTGTTTAAGTGTAACCTGCCATCCAAAAGCTCAGGTGTCCCCTGTGCCGAAGGAGGTAGTGAATGGAGAAAGGAGTAGGACCCCAACAACATATGAGGTGGTGTTGCTGCGGCTAATTGCGCTTGGGTGGCTCGGGTAATTTCCGTGCCGGCGGTGTCCTCTATTCGCATCTTGATTCCATGGTGCAGACAAACATCCCGCAATAAGCGAGCTTTACTCAGGCCGCCCGCATGAGTGATTTTAATGACCAAGCCGTCCAATGCTTTATCCTTGATTGCTTTAGCAAGATATTTAATGGTATCGATAACCTCGTCCAGAATCATCGGCTGCGGGCATTTCGACCTGACCACCAGACACTCATCGTATGTGGCGCACGGTTGTTCGATATAGCAGTCGGCGAATTTTGGTCCCTGATTCAATGCCGCCACCGCGCGTAACGCGTCAGGTTTGGACCAGCCGCGATTGGCGTCGACCATAAACACTTCACCTTTCCTGGCTTCGCCAAGCACTGCCCTGGCACGGGCAACGTCCTCAATGGGATCACCTCCAACCTTTACCTGGAAATGCTGATATCCTTCCGTACGTCTTTCCCTGGTGCAGGCGACCATTTCTTTTGGTGAATCTAGTGGAATGGAGGCGTAAGCTGGAATCGTGATCTGGTGTCGTCCACCCATGATGGCACTAATGCTTAAACCCATACTTTTTCCCAGCAGGTCCCAACAAGCAATATCGATTGCTGCTTTTGCGTAGTCATGTCCAAACAGCGAACCATCCATCACCTGAGCGATTCGAGCGATATTCGTTGCATCTTCTCCAATGAGCGCCGGAGCCATTTCTTCGATAGCCGCTCGTACCCCAAGTGCGAATGCGGGCAGGTAGACCGAGCCAATAGGACAGGTTTCTCCAACACCTGTTTGACCTGATTCTGTAGTTAAAACGACAACTGTACTATCCAGGCAGGGCGGTTTTCTTCGCCCAATCCACAGACTACCGAGTGGCTTAAATGGAATCTTGAGTTGGTGTACAAATATGTTTTTTATTCTCATTGATTAATAATTCCAGGTCTCGTGTTATTGACACAGCAATTATTTTGCAATCTAAGGAGTGTACTGGCGGTACCTATTCCACAGTAACCGACTTGGCCAGGTTTCTGGGTTTGTCCACGTCGGTACCCTTGATCACCGCAACGTGGTAGGCGAGAAGCTGGAGGGGAATAGTGAAAATGACAGGTGCAATGGAGCTGTCGACAGGGGCTACATTGGTGACCTGGAGATTTTCCTGATCGGTCATTCTGGCGTTGGAGTCGGCGAAAACGATCAGTTTCCCGCCTCGTGCACGCACTTCTTCGATGTTGCCCTTGAGCTTGTTCAGCAGTCGATCATTGGGTGCGACCGAGATGACGGGCATTTCTTTGTCCACCAGCGCCAACGGGCCATGCTTCAGTTCTCCGGCCGGGTAGGCTTCCGCATGAATGTATGAAATTTCCTTTAGTTTCAACGCTCCTTCCAGAGCAATCGGGTAGTGTACGCCACGCCCCAGAAACAGGGCATGATGCTTGTTTGCAAACTGTTCTGCAATGACCCGGATGTCAGGTTCGAGCTCCAGCGAACTCTCTACCTTGCCGGGTAGTTCCCGCAGTTCCTTGACCAGCCTAGCTTCATCCTCTTCGGTCAGATTGAATCTGCGGCCAACAGCGATGGTCAGCAGGCGCAGTGCAGCCAACTGAGTGGTGAATGCCTTGGTCGAGGCTACCCCGATTTCCGGTCCGGCATGGGTCATCAGGGTCAGGTCGGTTTCCCTGACCAGGCTGCTTTCCGCAACGTTGCAGATAGCCAGGAAATGTTTATAGCCCACTGATTTAGCCAGGGAGAGGGCAGTAAGCGTATCGGCGGTCTCGCCGGACTGGGACAGGGCGACCACCAGGCAATCGTCAGGCACAGCATGACTGCGGGAATGAAATTCACTGGCAATCTCGACCTGGCAGGGCACACCAATCTCCTCAAACCAGTGGCGGGCTACCATGCCCGCATAGTAACTGGTTCCGCAGGCGATTATCTGAACCGACCGGGTATGATCGAAGACAGCGTCGGCGCCGTTGCCGAAACAGGCCTCAAGGATGCGGGTTCCGGTGAGCCGTCCTTCCAGGGTATTGGCAATCGCAACCCCTTGTTCATGAATCTCCTTCTCCATGTAGTGACGATAATCTCCAAGTTCAGTGGCGTCTGTCGATAATGCACTGACTTTTATATCCCTGTGTTGAGGCTGGCCTGATTGGTCGATGATAGTGATATTATCGCCCTTGATATCGACGATATCGCCATTTTCGAGAATGAAGAATTCCTGCGTTACCGGAATCAGCGCGGACATGTCTGAAGCAATGAATGATTCACCCTGGCCGATTCCCACCACCAGCGGCGAGCCTCTTCGCGCTCCGATCAGGCGGTCTGGATCATCTGCGCTGATAACGCCAAAGGCAAATGCGCCTTCCAGTACCGCTATCGTCGCCTTGACCGATTCCAGAAGATCAAGGCCGTCCTGGATATGTCGATGTATTTCGTTGACGATGACTTCGGTGTCGGTGTCGGAGTGAAATTCCATTCCATTTGCGATTTGCGTTTGTCTGAGGCTGTCGTGGTTTTCGATAATGCCATTGCAGACCAGCGCAATTCGATTACCGCTCATGTGGGGGTGGGCGTTGATTTCCGTGGGAGGGCCATGGGTTGCCCAGCGAGTATGGGCGATCCCGGCTGTGCCATGCATGATGTCGGAACTGGAAAGCGCCTTTTCCAGTTCGATGATTTTACCGACGGTACGGGTGCGTGAAATATTCCTGTCCGGGTCGATCACCGCAATGCCGGCAGAATCGTACCCACGGTATTCAAGACGTTTCAGTCCATCCAGCAGGATCGGAAGGGCATCAGACTTTGCGACTGCACCGACTATCCCGCACATAACCTGTTTCCGGGTGATAACATGATGGCCGGGCCGGCACAGTGACCGGCCCCTACGTCGTACATAGCCTGTTTCCTGTCAATAACATTTATCGGCTGGCGTCTATTTCTTTTCAGGCCGTTTCCAGTTCCTGACCGAACGCTGTCGTACACGAGCGACTGCCAGCGAATCGCGGGTCACATCATGGGTAATGGTCGAGCCTGCTCCAATGGTCGCCCCGTCGGCAATCGTGAGCGGCGCTACCAGTTGGCTGGATGATCCGACGAACACATCATCGCCAATTACCGTTTTGTGTTTGTTGGCTCCGTCGTAATTACAGGTAATGACGCCGGCGCCAAAATTCACGTGTTTGCCGACCTCGCTGTCTCCTACATAGGATAGGTGATTGACCTTACTCTGATCCTTTATCTGGCTGTTTTTCACTTCGACGAAATTCCCGATTCGTACCTCGTCTTCAAGCACAGTCCCGGGGCGAATTCGTGCAAATGGGCCGATCCGGCAATTTCTCCCGACCACGGCATTATCGATCAAACTGTTGGCCTCGATCATGCAGTTTTCGCCAATGGTCGTGTTCCGGATGATTGTATTCGGCCCGATCATCACACCGTCGCCAAGTTTGACCCGTCCTTCGATTATCACGTTGATATCAACCACGCAATCCTTGCCAAAATCACAGGTTCCGCGCAGGTCAAAGCGTGAATGATCCAACAGTGTGATACCCTGCTTCATCATTTTTTCAGCAACCTGCAACTGGTAGATTCTCTCCAGTCGACCGAGGTCGGCCTTGCTGTTTACGCCAAGGGTTTCGGTATTGGAGTCAGGAGAAATGCTTTGTATGCTTACTCCGTCCCGGACCGCATATTCGATTGCATCGGTCAGGTAGAATTCATTTTGTGCGTTTGTGGAATTGATCGAAGTCAGCCACCTGTTCAACTGGTGCGCCCTGGCGCACAGACAGTTTGTATTGACTTCCTTGATTTTTTTTTGTGCATTGGTGGCATCTTTTTCCTCAATTATGCCGATAATCGCATTCTGGTCATCTCGGATAATCCGACCCATTGCGTGAGGATCATCGAGGGATACGGTGAGCAGGTTCAGATTCTCACCGTGTGCAATGACTCGTTTGAGCGTTCCCAGAGAAATTAACGGGACATCACCGTTCAGAATCAGTACCGATGAATCTCCCGCAATATCCGGTAATGCCTGCATTACGGCATGACCTGTTCCCTGCTGTCTGGCCTGCTCGACCCATTTTGGCTGTTTGTCTGAAATCAGGGAGGGACAGTATTCTTCGATTACAGATATGACCTGTGCCTTACCATACCCGACGACAACATGGATCCGTGCAGGCGCAAGCCCGGTTGCCGTTTCGAGTAGATGTTGCAGCATTGGCTTACCGCCTACCCGATGAAGCGCCTTTGGTAAATCAGAGTGCATTCTTGTGCCCTGTCCGGCTGCTAGAATAATTATTTCAAGTGGCATATTGTTGGCAAATCAGTGTGGGTCGTTCGACGCGCGGACAGGATAATGTTCGAAAACTGGGCAAATTCAGATAAAAGATTCGGATTCAGCGTGGATTGTGACAAATATCAGGCATATCAGCCAGGTTAAATTGCCTGAACACGGTGCAGGCGTTATTATCAGGTGTTATTGATTTTACATCTGTTTCTACGGAGTTGCCCAATAAATGTCGCTGGAAGATCTCGAAAAAATCAAGGAAGAAATTCCTCATGAAAGTCCTGTCAATCCGGTTGAATTGACCCTGGACAGTGAAATTCAATTTCATTGCCATAAAAACATTTCCTGTTTTAATGAATGTTGCAAGAATATCGACATCACCTTGATGCCATATGATATCCAGCGACTGAAGCGGCGGGAAAATATTTCATCTTCTGAGTGGGTTGCGAAATATACCATGCCATTTCCAATGGATGCCCATGATATGCCCGGTTTGAAACTGGCCACCCGGCCCGGATCTACTGCCTGTGTGTTCCTGACGGAGGAGGGTTGCAGCGTTTATGAAGACAGACCTACGGCCTGTCGCTATTATGCCCTGGGTTCCATGGGAGTCAGAAAACAGGGTGCGGCCGAGGTCGAGGATCTTTACTTTCTGGTCAAGGAACCTCACTGCAAGGGACATGAGGAACCCCGTACACTGACCGTGAGGGAGTATCGTGAAGAACAGGGTCTTGTGGAGTATGACGAGAAAAATCGGGAGTGGCGGGATATCGTTCTTAAAAAGCGTTCTTCGGGACCCACTGTGGGTGCGCCAACGCCTCGTTCGCTGCAGTTGTTTGATATGTGCAGTTATGATATCGATAACTTCCGTGCATTTCTGCAAAGTCCCGGATTTACAGAAATATTTGATATAGATGGTCAGGAGAAGCAGGATATGACAGAGGATGAAGATAAACTGTTCCAGTTCTCATGCCGTTTCCTGAAACAGGTCCTGTACGGCGAAATGAGCATAAATGTAAACTCTGATGCAAAACGGCGGCGTGTGCAAAAAAGGAAACAACGATTGGCTGAAGGCCAGGCTGACAATCTTTCCGAGTCCGGAAATTAAACTGTAATATGTGTCAAAGTCACCGCTTGGCGGCTGGTTGATCATGGTGGCAGGGTTGCCGGGCAAGGTCGGTTTCGTCAGCCTCGGTTGCGCCAAGGCGACAGTGGATTCGGAACGGATTCTGACTGAGTTGCGTGTGCAGGGTTATCAAATTTCGGCGCAATACAATGATTCGGACCTGGTCATCGTCAACACCTGCGGTTTCATTGATGATGCGATCGAGGAATCATTGGCAGCCATTGGTGAGGCGCTGGCTGAAAATGGCAGGGTGATCGTTACTGGATGCCTGGGTGCGAAAGGCGATATCGTCAAACAGGCCCATCCCGAGGTGCTTTCGGTAACCGGCCCTGATGCAACGCAGCAAGTCATGCAGGCAGTGCATCAGCACTTGCCCCCGGTCCATGACCCTTTCCAGGATCTGGTTCCACCGGGTGGTTTGAAGCTGACTCCCAGACACTATGCGTATCTGAAAATATCGGAGGGCTGCAACCATCATTGTTCGTTTTGCATTATTCCTCAGATGCGGGGGAAGCTCAACAGTCGCCCGGCCTGTGATGTGATAGCCGAAGCCGAAGCTCTGATCAGCGCCGGGGTGCGGGAGTTGCTGATTGTTTCCCAGGACACCAGCGCTTATGGTCTGGACTTGAAGTACCAAACGTCATTTCATGGCGCCAGTCCGATCAGGTCGCACATCCAGGATTTAACGGAAGCACTGGGTCGATTGGGGGTCTGGGTGCGATTGCACTATATCTACCCGTACCCTCATGTCGATCATCTGATACCACTGATGGCCGATGGATTGCTCTTGCCTTATCTCGATATTCCGTTTCAGCACGCAAGCCAGTCAGTGCTAAAAGCGATGAAACGACCGGCGCATAGTGAAAAGGTGTTGAATCGAATTGCAACCTGGCGCCGGATTTGCCCGGAACTGACTATTCGCAGCACCTTTATTGTTGGTTTTCCCGGGGAGACAGACCAGGATTTTGAAACATTACTGGATTTTCTGGATGATGCACAGATCGACCGGGCGGGCTGTTTCAAATATTCTGACGTGCAGGGCGCAGCGGCAAATGCAATTGAAGACCACGTGCCGGAATCGGTCAAGCAAGAGCGGCATGCTGCCTTCATGCAGCACCAGGCAGCGATATCAGCCCATCGGCTGCAACAAAAAGTGGGAAAGGAGATTGGAGTCATGATCGATACCGTGGACGGCGAACAAGCCCTGGGTCGAAGCAAGGGAGATGCCCCTGAAGTCGATGGCGTGGTTGAAATCGTGGGTTGTGATATGGAATTGTTGCCCGGCGATATTGTCGGGGTCGAGGTGACCGGCTCGACGGACTACGATTTACTGGGTCAATATGTCTCACGAAACCCTGCTTGACTATCAGCCACTTATCCCCATTTAAGGTTCACAAGAGCACTGTTTGACGATAGTCAGGCGGAATCGGACGCGTGGCTTTCAATAGCCGCGAAAATGAGATCATTGTGTGATGATTGAGGTTAAGTGATGAGATTTGATAAGCTGACAACTAAATTCAGATTGGCCCTGGGCGAGGCCAAAAGCCTGGCGGTCGGGCGCAGCCATCAAATTATAGAACCCCTGCATTTGATGCTGGCCCTGCTCGACCAGGACGGCGGTAATGCAAGGCATCTGCTCGCCCGCAGTAATGTCAACGTCAGCCAGTTGAGATCTTCATTGGGTGATGCGCTGGATAAACTTGCCCAGGTCGAAGGCAACCAGGGGGAAGTTCATTTATCTGCCGGTCTCGCAAAATTGCTCAATGTCTGCGACGGACTTGCGCAGAAACGCAAGGATCAATTTATTACCAGTGAACTTTTTCTTCTTGCTGCAGTGGATGACAAAGGTACGCTCGGAAAGCTGATGCGCAATGCGGGGGCTTCCCCGACATCTTTGGAAAAAGCGATTGACACGATGCGTGGAGGTCAGTCTGTTGACAGCGAGAATTCGGAAGATAGTCGACAGGCATTGGAGAAATATACAATCGATGTGACCGAGCGCGCCGAGCAGGGCAAATTGGATCCTGTGATTGGCCGTGATGATGAGATTCGGCGGGCGATTCAGGTTCTCCAGAGAAGGACCAAAAATAACCCGGTGTTGATCGGCGAGCCGGGTGTAGGTAAAACTGCCATCATCGAAGGGTTGGCCCAGAGAATTGTAGATGGAGAAGTGCCGGATGGCGTCAGGAACAAAAGGGTGCTTTCGCTTGATTTCGGTTCACTTCTTGCTGGCGCCAAATATCGGGGTGAGTTTGAAGAACGCCTGAAAGCGGTGCTCAACGATTTGTCGAAACAGGAAGGACAGATCATCCTGTTCATCGATGAACTGCATACCATGGTTGGCGCCGGCAAGGCCGAAGGCGCCATCGATGCGGGCAATATGTTGAAGCCTGCGCTGGCGCGGGGTGAGTTGCATTGTGTCGGTGCGACCACCCTGAATGAATATCGACAATATATCGAGAAAGATGCGGCGCTGGAACGTCGATTTCAGAAAGTACTGATAGACGAACCGGGTGTTGAAGACACTATCGCCATTTTGAGGGGACTGAAAGAACGCTACGAAGTTCATCATGGCGTAGATATTACGGACCCGGCGATTGTTGCGGCAGCAACGCTTTCCCATCGATATATAACCGACCGCAATTTGCCGGACAAGGCGATTGATCTTATTGATGAGGCGGCGAGTCGGATTCGTATGGAAATTGATTCCAAGCCGGAATCCATGGACAAGCTGGAGCGCAGGCTGATTCAATTGAAAATCGAGCGCGAAGCGTTGAAGAAGGAAAACGATGAAGCCTCCTTGAAGCGTCTTGACATTCTTGAGACCGAAATCGGCAGGCAGACTCGGGAATACGCCGATCTGGAGGAAATCTGGAATGCAGAGAAGTCGGCTGTCCAGGGCAGTCAGCACGTCAAGGAGGAACTCGACCGCGTTCGTATTGAGCTCGAGGCTGCACGACGGGCCGGGGATCTGACTCGAATGTCCGAATTGCAGTACGGGCGTGTCCCAGAACTGGAAAAACAGATCCAGGCTGCAGATTCGGTCGACAAACCGAAAACGACTCTGCTGCGCAGTCATGTAAGTGAAGACGAGATTGCAGAAGTAGTAGCCAACTGGACCGGTATTCCGGTATCCAGGATGCTGGAAGGGGAACGTGAGAAGCTGTTGCAGATGGAAAGCAACCTGCATGAGCGGGTGGTTGGTCAGGACGAGGCGATTACCGCAGTATCCAATACGATTCGCCGTTCAAGGGCAGGGTTATCCGATCCGGGCAGGCCTTATGGTTCATTCTTGTTTCTGGGTCCGACCGGTGTGGGGAAAACTGAACTGACCAAGGCATTGGCTGAATTCCTGTTTGACAGTGAAGAGGCTATGGTGCGAATCGATATGTCGGAGTTCATGGAAAGGCACTCTGTGGCACGGCTGATTGGTGCGCCACCGGGATATGTAGGATATGAAGAAGGTGGATATCTGACCGAAGCGGTTCGCCGCCGCCCCTATGCTGTGATCCTGCTTGACGAGATCGAGAAAGCGCATCGGGATGTGTTCAATGTTCTTCTCCAGGTCCTGGATGATGGCCGATTGACCGATGGACAGGGCCGGACTGTTGATTTCAAGAATACTGTAATCGTGATGACCTCAAACCTGGGGTCTCAAATGATTCAGGAAATCAGTCACGGCAGTTCTCAGAGGGATCATTATGATGAGATGAAAGAAGCCGTGATGGGTGTGGTTGGAACACACTTTCGCCCGGAATTCATCAACCGGGTTGATGATATGGTGGTCTTTCACCCGTTACAACAAGTTCAACTCAGGGAAATAGCGCGAATCCAGATTCGGTATCTTGAAAGTCGCCTCGCCGAGCGGGACATGACGTTGGAAATCTCTGATCAGGCGCTGGACAAACTGGTTGAAGTCGGTTTCGATCCGGTTTATGGGGCACGGCCGTTGAGGCGGGCGATACAAACCCGGATAGAGAATCAACTGGCGCAGGAGATATTGACCGGTAAATTCATGCCTGGCGACCATGTTTCGGTTTCCCTTACGGGTGATGAGATCTGTTTCAACCGCTAATCCGTCGATGCGGATGGCGGTATCAGGCGTTCTTCTTTTGGTCGGATTTGCCGAAATCAGTGTTGACATTTTAGCGGCGCTTTTCTATATAATCCATTCTTCAAAACGTTGACAAGGTAATCTGATGGCTTGCGACATGTTGATCCGATAGCCCGGATACCTTCTCGATTCAGTACTTAAATACATTATTAGAGGAAACTACTATGGCATCGGTTGAAGAACGTGTGGGAAGTCTCGTTGAGACGCATCTGGGTATTGAGGATCGTGCGATGCTGGACGTGCCTGTCAGCGAACTGGGAGTGAACTCGATGGATGCCGTAACATTTCTCAAGACCGTCATGCAGGAATTCAGTGTCGAGATCTCTCCCGAAGATGCTGCAAACAATTTTACCAGGTTAAGGGACCTCATTAACCACCTGGAAGCCAATGCCAGTTGAGCGCCGCATCGGGATTCGGTATTTTTCCCGCCCTCGGGTTGAATCACCCGGTTTTCCAGTAGCGCTGCGGAGATTGCCTGGCTGATAGCCGGGGGTACCTGCGGCGCGCCTGCCAGTGTGCCGTATGGCAAACTCCTTAATCAGTACTCGCAGAAGAGATTGAATAATCATGTCTGCAGAGACTTTCGGTCCGTGGTTCCGTCCAATTCACGAAATTGATGACATTGTCGTCATGCACATCGATCTGTCGGCGCACGCGAGCCGCGAGGCGCGCGCTTTTTCATGGCTTGACCCGGAAGAACAGAACCGTTGGCGTCGATATCGACATGACCGCCCTCGCCGAGAGTTCGCTTTGTGTCGCGCCGCACTACGCGCGGTTCTCTGCACCCGGCTCGGTTGCGATAACGATCAACTCAGGTTTGTCCCCCATGATCATGGCAAACCATTTGCCCTGGTGGATGGGATGGCAGCCCCCATCAGCTTCAACGTCAGCCATAGCGGCAAACATGGGCTGATCGCGATCGCGCGTGAAAGAAGACTGGGCGTGGACGTGGAGGAACGCGTGACCCGTCAGGATCTCGACGGAATCATCACGACCGTTTTCGGCGCGGACGAACGAGCCGAGCTTGCTTCAGCGCGTGGATACCAAAAGTTGCACTTGTTCTTCACGCTCTGGACACTCAAGGAAGCGCTGATCAAGGCTCTTGGGACGGGCTTTTCCCTGGACCCGTCCCGGTTCGAGATCCCTCTTGCCATGCGGCGTGGTGCAAAGAAGGATGTATTCCGGTTTCCCCATCTTCCCACCAGCGAATGGAGACTTGATAATCTGGGTAATGCAGAGTTCGCTGCGGCGATTGCACACGAATCGAATTGCCGCGTGTCGGGTCGCCGAACCGCTTGAATGGTGACTCTCCAAAAAGGCTATTCACCTGATGACAACCTCGGAAGCCTGGGAAATACCCGAACCGATTTCCACTCATGAAGTCCACATGGACGACGGCGCCGTCATCATTCTGCGGTGTCATGGGAATCCGGTGGGCCCGAGGCTCGTTCTTTGCCACGGCAATGGTCTCGCGATTGATCTCTACTACCCATTCTGGTCATTGCTCAAGGATGACTTCGACCTGATCGTCTATGATCTCAGGAACCATGGCTGGAATACAATCAGCTCCCAACGGAAACACAATCTTCCCGTCTTCATTGAGGATCACGACCGAATACTCGAAGAAATAAACACCCGCTACGGGAAGAAACCGGTCATTGGCGTGTTCCATTCCGTTTCGGCCCTGACAACGCTCCTGTCGCCCACCTGCGGCAGCGGGTTTGCAGCACGTATTCTGTTCGATCCCCCGGTGTGCAAGCCTGAAGAATATCCTGAAGAGTTCGATGTGGCCACCAGGCGCCAAAGCGAGATGACCCAACGCCGCACGGAACGGTTCAACTCCGTAGAAGAATGCGTGGATTTCCTCCGCTATCTGCCTGTCTATAGCCGTACCGTGCCTGGAGTTCTCGAGCTTGTGGCGAGGACGACGTTTCGCGAATCCGTGACGGGGGGCGGTCTTGAGCTTCGGTGCCCCCGCGAGTACGAGGCGCAGGTGATCAATTATGCCCGGGCATTTGCCGTGCTGGTGGATTTTGAGTCGTTTCGTTGCCCGACAAAAGTTATCGGGTCCGACCCGTTGTTGCCATACTCATTTCTGCCGACTCTCGACCTGGGTCACATCTCGGAAATGGATTATGATTTTTTGCCCGAAGCGACACACCTGCTTCAAATTGAAAAGCCGGGGGAATGCGTTGCTATGATGCGGGAATTCCTGGAGGCTCACAATATCCTTCAAAGCTCGGAAAATTCATAAAGGTCCATGGATCTCCGCTACCAGACTGATGAAAAACCACCACTGACAATCGCCTTCGGTCTTGGACTGCAGCTGGCCGTTCTCAACGTTTCTGTGACGATACTGATTTCGACGCTCGTCATGCGGGCAGCCGGCCAGACCGATGCATACCTGGCATGGGCCGTATTTGCGGCCGTCGCGATCAGTGGTGTGGCCACGATGCTTCAGTCGTTCCGGGCCGGGCGCTTCGGTATGGGGCATGTGTTGATGATGGGGAGTTCCGCATCCTTCATAGCGGTCTGCATCGTAGCGCTGTCTAAAGGCGGGCCTGGTCTGCTTGCATCTCTGGTGGCTGCCTCGGCGCTCTTTCAAATCCTCATTTCCAGCCGGCTCTCACTGTTTCGGCGGATCCTGACCCCGGTCGTTTCGGGAACGGTACTCATGCTGATTCCGGTTTCGGTGATGTCGACCGTCTTCCAACTGCTGACGGATGTCCCAAAGGACAGCCCGCCTCTTGGCGCCCCGCTCAGCGCTCTCGTAACCGTGCTCCTCATTTGCGGGATAACGCTCAAGGCCAGGGGGGCATTTCGCCTGTGGGCGCCGGTTATCGGTGTAGCCGCGGGCTCGCTCGTCGCGGGCTTTTTCGGCCTGTACGACACGGTACGTGTTGCGGAGGCTGAGTGGCTGGGTCTTCCACGGATCGAATGGCCCGGAATCGATTTAAACTTCGGCACGCTATTCTGGGCGCTGCTCCCGGGATTCCTGCTGGCGGCCATAATCGGTTCAATCCGGACGATCAGCAGCGCCGTCGCCATTCAGCGCGTATCCTGGCATCGGCCGCGGGCCGTGGACTTCCGGGCTGTGCAGGGTGCGGTAGCCGCGGACGGCCTGGGCAACCTGCTTTGTGGTCTCGCGGGGACGGTGCCGAACACAGCTTACTCGACGGGCGCATCACTGGCCCAGCTTACCGGGGTCGCGGCCCGTCATGTTGGAATAGCCGCCGGTTCGGTGATTTTGACGCTGGCGTTCCTCCCGAAGGCGCTCGCTCTGGTGCTGGCGATACCAGGGCCGGTTTTCGCGACCTTTCTCCTGGTCATGATAGCGATGCTCTTCATTGTCGGCATGCAGGTAGTCGTCCAGGGAGGGATTGACTATCGCAAGGGTCTGATCGTCGGAGTGGCGTTCTGGGTCGGAGTCGGCTTTCAGAGTGGTGCGATCTATCCGGAGTTTTTTTCGAAATTTGCGGGAGGCCTTCTGGACAACGGCATGACGGCCGGTGGCCTCGTTGCCATACTGATGACCGCTTTCGTGGAGATGACCGGACCCCGCCCCAGCCGTCTCAAGGTGGCGTTTGAGCTCCAGGCCCTGCCGAGGGTGAGGGAATTTCTGGGCAGGTTCTCTTCCGGCAACGGCTGGAATGAAGCGATGGCGAATCGCCTGGATGCCGTCTGCGAGGAAACCATGCTGACGCTTCTCAGACGGGATGAGGGCAAGAAGAAGAGAGAACAACGACAACTGCTATTGCTTGCGCGGAAGGAAGGCGACGGCGCGGTTCTCGAGTTCGTCACCGAGATGGGAGTGGGAGAAAATCTTCAGGAAGAAGTTGTACGGCTTGGTGAACTGACCGAGGAATCGGTGGACCGGGAAGTTTCACTGCGGTTGCTTAGACATCTCTCCGCTTCAATTCAGCACCAGCAATACCATGGCGTGGATATCGTGACGGTCCGTATAGAGAACCCACAGGCGGTTCCCGTAATCCGGGTGTAAAGTGGGCGGGTCCGGCGCTTTTGGGCCGATCTCCACGATGGCATCCACTCCCAACTCCACAAGGGTCTTCACGCATCCGTTGGACAACTCTAATGATTGACTCTATCCAAAATTTTCATTAGCATCCGACTTGCGATCGGATGAAAGATGGTCTGCGGAAAGTCGCCATAACCCCCAATCGGCATCAGGCAAAAAATGATGGAACGAAATGTTTCCCAGGATGCTCCCGACACACTCTCGAACGCAGACGTCGGGGCGCAAGAAATGGGTTCCGGCGGTGACGGGCCGGTCGCGATCGTCGGGATGGCGTGCCGGTTTCCCCGGGCCGACGGGATACCGGCTTTCTGGAGGCTGCTCGACGAAGGCGTCAACGCGGTGATGGAAAGCGATCCGGGTTCGGGCGACGGCCGCATCGGCGCCCTGTTCGCGGATTCCGATGTCCAGGCCAGGGCATGCCGCTTCGGCGCCTATCTCGACCGGATCGACCTGTTCGATGCCCCCTTCTTCCGCATCTCGCCGGTCGAGGCGCAGATGCTCGATCCCCAGCAGCGGCTGATGCTGGAGACCTGCTGGCGCGCGCTTGAAGACGCTGGCATGGATCCGGAACGGCTCAAGGGAAGCCGCACCGGCGTTTACGCGGGGATCAGCAACAACGAATACCGCGGCCTGATCCTCGATGCCAGCGAAACCACGGAGCCTGCCGCCAGCCTGTACGCTGTCACGGGAACCTCGTTCAACACAGCCATCGGCCGGGTCTCCTATGCCCTGGGCCTGGAGGGGCCGGCGCTGGCACTGGACACGGCCTGCTCGTCTTCGCTGGTGGCGATTCACCAGGCAGTGACGAGCCTGCGTCTCGGCGAGGCGGACCTCGCGCTGGCCGGCGGAGTGCACACGATCCTCTCGGGACGGCTGCTGGAGCTGCGAGCCAATGCCGGGATGCTGTCGCCGGACGGCCGCTGCGCCACCTTCGATGCGGCGGCGAACGGTTATGTGCGGGGCGAGGGCTGCGGTATCGTCGTGCTCAAGCGCCTGGCAGATGCGCAAGAGGACTGCGATCGTATCTGGGGGGTGATCCGCGGCTCGGCGCTCAACCAGGATGGCGCGAGCCCGGGGCTCACCGTGCCAAGCGGACCGGCGCAGGAGAAGGTGATCGCGGCCGCGCTGCGCAACGCCGGGCTCACTCCCGCCGAAGTGGACTATGTGGAGGCGCACGGCACGGGTACGGAAGTCGGCGACCCCATCGAGGCGCAGGCGACCGGTACGGCGTACCGGAGCGGGCGCACTGCCGACCGTCCGTTGCTGATCGGCTCCGTGAAGACCAATATCGGCCACCTGGAGTCGGCGGCGGGCGTTGCCGGCATCATCAAGGTCATCCTGGCGATGAACCGGGGAATGATCCCGAAACACCTTCATTTCAGCACGCCGAGCCCCGGGATAGACTGGGAGAGCCTGCCCCTGCAGGTGACGGCGACGCCGACGGACTGGCCGCAGACGGACGGCCGCCCGCCCCGGGCGGGCGTGAGCGGTTTCGGCTGGTCGGGCACCAACGCCCATGTCGTTCTGGAAGGGTACGGGGGAACGAACGGCGTCGACGGGCCGGTAGAGGGCTGGGCCCCCGGCGCATTCAGGCCGGTCGCGGTATCGCTTCCGGAGACGGTTCCGGCCTCCTTGCCGGACGTTGCGGCGCCGGCCGGCCGCAGTGCCCGGCTGCTACCGCTGTCGGGCCGGTCGGATGGCGCGCTTCGTGAACTGGCGGACGGCTATCTGTCGTGGCTCGACAGTCGGACCGGCGAACCGGGCGCCGACGAAGCCGCGCTGCTTGCCGATCTGGCCTGGACGGCAGGCTGCGGACGGAGCCATTTCGACCGCCGTGCGGGGCTTGTCTTCCGCGATGCCGAATCGCTGCGCAAGGGCCTGTCCGCGCTTGGCGGCAACGACACGGAAACTGCACCCGGGACGGCACGGAAGGTGGCATTCGCCTTTACCGGGCAGGCCAGCCAATGGGTCGGCATGGGCGAAGTGCTCTACGACACCGAGCCCGTCGCACGGGCAGTGCTCGACCACTGCGACGCGCTGCTGCGCGGGGACCTCGGCGGATCCCTGCTCGACGTGATGTTCGGCCGGCCCGGCGCCCCCGGCAATCTGGATGATCCGCAATGGAAGCAGTCGGCCATCTATTCCCTGGAGTGCGCCCTCACTGCGCTGTGGGCGGGTATCGGCGTGCGGCCGGACGTCGTTTTCGGCCACAGCCTCGGCGAGATTGCGGCGGCCCATGCTGCCGGCGTTTTCGGCCTTGAGGACGGTCTGCGCTTTGCGGCAGCGCGCGGTAGACTGATCGGCGCCCTGCCCGGCGAAGGGGCGATGGCGGCGGTGTTCGCCCCGCCATCGCGGGTCGCATCAGCGGTGGCCGAGCACAACGCAGCTGTGGACGGTGCGAGTATCAGCATTGCCGCCGACAACGGCGCCCATCAGGTGGTGAGCGGCCCAATCGCGGCAATCGAGGCCATCGAACGGCACTTCGAAACTGACGAAATCCGGGTCCGGCGCCTGCGCAAGAGCCCCGCCTATCACAGCGCCATGGTGGAGCCGGCGATGGATGATCTCGGGGCGGTTCTGCAGGAAATTGACTTGAGACCGCCTTCGCTGCCCTTCGTCAGCAGCCTGACAGGCCGTGCGCTGGCTGAGGGCGAGGCGCCGGATGCGTCCTACTGGCGGCGCCAGGTGCGCGAGCCGGTTGCGTTCCGTGCATGCGTGGAGAGCTTGGCGGAGATGGGTGTGGACACGGTCATCGAGATCGGGCCCCAGGGCGTTCTCGGCCCGATGACGCTTCTGGCCTGGCCGGAAACTGCCGTGGGCGGCCCTCCCGTCACGGTATCGAGCCTGCTCCGGCCCGGCACGGACATCCCGCAGGCCGATGTCGACGACGCCTTCGCCGCCGCCGCAGCCGCAGCCTACGAAGCCGGATTGCCGCTCAGGTTCGAGGGGCTGTTCACGGGCGAATCGCGGCGCCGGATCGCCTTGCCCGGATACCCCTTCCAACGCGACCGCCACTGGGTCGAGGGTTCGAAACGCCGACGCGCCAGGGCAGGCCACCCGCTGTTTGGCAGCCGCCACGAACTGGCCCAGGGCGGAGTCATGTTCGAGACGGAGTTGCTGCCGTCGGATCCCGCCTGGTTGAATGATCACCACGTCTTCGGCCGGCTGATCGCGCCCGGCGCCCTGTATGGCGCGATGGCGGCCTGCGCCTCGGCCGGCCGGGACGCCGGACCGGTGGCGGTGAAAGACATGCAGCTGCACAGCCCGCTGGTCTTCCCGGAAGTCGAACCAGGCCAGGAGGACGGAACTGGCGCGGGCCGACAGATACAGGTGCTGGTCGATCCGCCCGGAGAAGGGCACGACTGCCCTGTCCGGATTTACAGCCGGGGCGGATCCGACGATAGCTGGGTGCTGCATGCCGAAGGCCGGGTTCCTGCGGCGTCGGGCTACGGTGTGACTGAGCCGATGCAGCGCTTTGATCCGGACTGCCTGAAAGCGGACCTGGCGCCGGTCAATGTGCCTGCCTTCTATCGCGCCAAGGCTGCCGTCGGAATCGATCTCGGCCCCTCGTTCCGGACGCTTGAGGCGGTCTGGAGCCGGCCCGGCGAGGCGCTTGGAGAGATCGCCTTTCCCGAGGCGCTCGGGTCGAACACCCTCGACATCCACCCGTTACTGCTCGACGGCTGCTTCCAGGTGATGGGCGCGGCGCGCAATTCCGCGCCCGGGGACGAGGCCATGACCTATCTGCCGTTTGCCTGGGAACATCTGTGGCTGCGGGATCGGCTGCCGGACCGGCTGATCTGTCATGTCCGCATGCGGGAAACCCCCGCGGATGCGCCAGCAGGTGCGGACGGCGGGGATCCCCAGGAAGTCGTGGTTGCCGATCTTCGCCTCTACGACCGCGACGGCGAACCTGTCGGCGAGCTGGCCGGATTTACCGTGAAGCGCGCCACCCGGGCGGCGCTGCTGGCGGCGGTGGAGGGGGCGGACGACCTGCTCTACGAGGTTGTCTGGCGCGATAGCATCCTGGCGCCGGGCATGCTTCCCGCCGACTTCCTCGCCGCGCCTTCTGCCGTTGCCGGGGGCGCCGCGCTGTTCACCGAATACCTGGCGGCCGAAAATGTGCAAGCCGAAGACCGCGCCGCCCTCCTTGCGGAACTGGAACTGCTGTCCCATGCCTACGCGCTGGCTGCCCTGGACAGGCTGGGATGGCAACGTGCCGTGGGCAAGGTCGTTGAATCCGAAGAACTCCGGCAGCGGCTCGGGGTCGGGTCCGAACACGAGCGCCTGTTCCGCCGGATGCTTGAGAAGCTGGCACTGGTCGGCATCCTGGAAGAGGCGGACGGCGGCTTTGCCGTCTGTGTGGGATCCGGCGATCCGCTGCCCGAGGGACTGCCGGCTGACCCGGACGGGTATGCTGCGCAGATGGCGTCGAGATTCGCCCACGGATCGACGGAGATCGGACTGTTCCGACGCAGCGCGGATTCGCTGGCCGACGTTCTGCGCGGCGACATGGATCCGCTGACCCTGCTGTTCAGCAGCGGCGAACCGACCGCGGCCGATCTGTACAAGAAGGCCCCGGTGGCGCGCGCGGCGAACCGGATGCTGGCCGACACGACGGCGATGCTGCTGCAAAATCTCCCGGCCGGCAGGCGGCTGCGGATCATCGAGGTTGGCGCCGGCACCGGCTCGGCAACCGCCGTGGTGCTCCCGGAACTGCCACAGGGTCGCTACGACTACGTCTATACCGACATTTCGGCCGGGTTCTTCAACGAGGCGGAGTCGACTTTCGGCGGCGCCGAGGTGTCGATCGAATACCGGGTGCTGGATATCGAGGCCGATCCGATCGGGCAGGGTTTCGAACACCACGGCTACGACCTGGTGATCGCCTCCAACGTGCTCCATGCAACACGGTACCTGGACGAGACGCTTGAACATTGCCGCAGGCTGCTCGCCCCGTCAGGCCAGTTGCTCGCCCTGGAAAACCTGCGCAGCCAGGGCTGGCTCGACCTGACCTTCGGGCAGCTGGACGGCTGGTGGCGTTTCGCCGATTCGTACCGGCCAAAGCACGCGCTTGCCAGGCCGGACATCTGGCGCCGGGCGCTGGCGGACGCGGGTTACGTCGACATCGCGATTCTCGGCTTCGACGAGTCCGACCCGAACGCCAACCCCGACCGCGGCGTCATCCTGGCCCAGGGACCGGCGGAAGTGGACGAGATGGCCGGCCTGTGGGTCCTGGCGGAGGACCGGGGCGGCGCAGTGGACGAACTGGCCCGGGAACTACGGAAACGCAACCAGACCGTGGTCATCGCTGGCCCGGCGCCGGGGGAATCCGGCAATACCGCGGCCGACGCCGTGGTGGAGCCGGACCGACGCGATTCCTGGGCAGCCCTGTTCGATGACCTGCCCGAAGACCCGCCACTGAAGGGCGTTGTCCATTGCGCTGCGCTGGACGGCCATGGCGCAGAAGCACGGTCAGTGGAGATGGTTGCCGATACCCGGCGGGCCCTGGGGAGCGCGCTGGCGCTGGGCCAGGGCCTGCTCGACGCAGATGCCGCTCCGGCGAACGGAATCTGGCTCATCACGAGCGGTGCCCAGGTGCTGGAACAGGAGCGCGGCGGACAGCTTGCCGGCGCGGCGTTGTGGGGGCTCGGCAAGGTCATGGCGAGGGAAGCCCTTCACCTGCAGCCGCGGATGATCGATCTTGACCCCGGCGACGGGATGCCGCTGGACGGACTCGTGAACGAACTGCTGCATCCGGATGCCGAAACCCACATTGCCTACCGGTTCGGCCGCCGCCAGTGCGCGCGCCTGGTACGGGCCGCGGCGGTTACGGACCGGCTTGTCCTGCCGGACGAGCCGGGATGGGAACTCGAGCCCGACGCCGGCGGCTCCCTCGACGCAATCCGGGTCGTGTCGGCGCCCGGTCGCCGGCTGGAACCGGGAGAGGTCCGTGCCGCGATCGAGGCTTTCGGGCTCAACTTCCGGGACGTCTTCATCGCCATCGGCCTCGTCGAGGACTCAATGGGAGGGGAGTTCTGCGGCCGGGTGCTAGAGGTGGGCGACGGCGTCACGAGCGTCGCTGTCGGAGACCGCATTGTCGGCATGACGTTCCGCAATTTCGGGTCCGAGACCGTCACCCCTGAGGCGATGGTCGTGCCCGCTCCGCCGGGATTCTCGGTGACCGAACTTGCGACCATGCCCACGGCATTCGTATCGGCGGCGATGTCGTTCGAGCTGTCGGGCCTTGAGGCCGGCGACCGCGTGCTGATTCACGCCGGCGCCGGCGGTGTCGGCCTCGCGGCAATCCAACTGGCACAGGCGGCGGGTGCGGAGGTCTTCGCGACGGCGAGCGCGCGGAAGAGGGACTACCTCCGCTCCCGGGGAGTGGAACACGTATTCGACAGCCGCATGACGAAGTTCGGCAGGCATATCCTCGAGGCCACGGATGGCGCAGGGGTCGATGTCGTGCTGAACAGCCTGACCGGTGAAGGCTTCATCGACGCCAGCCTGTCCTGCCTCGCGAAAGGCGGCCGCTTCGTGGAAATGGGCCGGGTGGACATCCTGGACGAGGACGAGATGGCGGCGGTGCGCCCGGATGTGTCCTACGCCATCCTCAAGATCGACGTCCTGAAAGAGGAAGAGCCTGCACGTGCCGGGGAATTCGTTCGGCGGATTCTGGAACGGCTCGCGGCCGACGAACTGACTCCGCTCATCCACGCCCGATGGCCCGTGGCCGAGGCCGGCCGCGCAATGAAGTGCATGCAGGGCGCGCGGCACATCGGCAAGATCGTCCTGACCAATTCGCCGCTCGCCCGGGGACGGTTGCGCGGCGACCGGACCTTCCTCGTAACCGGCGGTCTTGGCGGCATCGGCTGCGCGGTGGCCGGCTGGCTGGCCGACCGCGGCGTCGGCACGATCGTGCTGAACGGCCGGCGCCCGCCCGATCCCGAAATCGTTGAAGCGATCGAGGCGCTGCGACGGCGCGGGATCGATGTGCGAGTCGAACTCGCCGACATGACGGACACGGAGGCAATCGACGCGATGCTGGCGCGGATGGATGCCGGGCTGCCGCCGCTCGGCGGCGTCGTCCATAGCGTGGGCGTCCTGGCGGACGGTGCGCTGGGCAACCAGACCTGGGAGCAGTTCGAAACGGTGCTGTGGCCCAAGATGCTGGGCGCCTGGCATCTGCACCGGGCGACGGCGGACCGCGACCTGGACATGTTCGTCCTGTTTTCCAGCGCGGCAGGCGTAATGGGCAATCCCGGCCAGGCGAACCACGCGGCGGCCAACGCGTTTCTCGACCAGCTCGCGGCGCACCGGCGTGCCCTTGGCCTGCCCGGCCAGGCGATCGCCTGGGGCGCCTGGTCGGGGCTTGGGGAGGCGGAGGAACAGCGCGAACGAATTGCCCAGAGGCTCGCGGCGCGCGGCGCCGGCTGGATCAACCCGCAGCAGGGCCTCAAGGTGTTTGACAAACTTGTCCGGAACGATCCTGCCACGTCCATGGTGGTGGCGGTGGACTGGCCGGTGTTTGCCGAGGCGGTCGAACACAAGCCGCCGTTCCTCGACGAACTGCTGGCCGCCACGAAGGATGCCGGTACCGAGGAAGCGGAGGCGCCCGAGGACCTGGTGTCGCGGCTGCAGGCATCCCGGCCCAAGGAGGGCGAGGGCGTGCTGGTCTCCTTCCTCCAGCAGGAAGTGCAGGCGGTGCTGCGCCTTTCCTCGGCCCCCACACCATCCGTCGGCTTCTTTGACCTCGGCATGGATTCGCTGATGGCGGTGGAACTGCGCAACCGCCTGAACCGGGCTTTCGGCGAACACTACACGGTACCGAACACGCTTGTATTCGATTACCCGAACATCGCTGCGCTCGCCGGGCATCTGGCCGGCGAGCTCGGAGGTACCGGTGTGGCGCCAGCCCCGCGGGCCGAACCGGAACCGGACCGGATGCCATCCGACGACGGAGCGGTCGCAATCGTGGGCATGGCCGGCCGTTTTCCCGGCGCGCCGGACATCGAGTCCTTCTGGCAGCAGCTTGAGGCGGGCTACGATGCGGTTACCGACGGACGGAGGGATTCGGGATCCTGGGCCGGCATCACTGGGGATCCCGAGGCCGGGAACGCCATCAACCGGTGCGGCGGGTTCCTCGAGGGGATTGACCTTTTCGACGCCGGGTTCTTCGGTATCCGGCCGATCGAGGCGCGAATGATGGATCCGCAGCAACGCATGCTGCTTGAGACCGTCTGGCATGCGCTCGAGGATGCCGGGGTCGATCCCGAAAGCCTGAAAGGCAGCCTCACCGGCGTCTACGCCGGAATCAGCGGCAGCGAATACCGCGACCTGATGAGTGCCTGCGGCACCGAGGTGAACTATCTCGGCACGGCTGGCAGCGTGGCGGCCGGCCGGATCTCCTTCGTGCTTGGGCTGATGGGGCCGGCGATACCGCTGGACATGACCTGCGCATCGTCGCTGGCCGCGGTTCACGAAGCCGTCATGTCGCTTGAGCGCGGCGAAGTGAATCTTGCCCTTGCCGGGGGCGTAAAAGTGATCCTGTCGACCGAGACCACCAGGTACATGGCGGAACTGGGCATGCTCTCGGCGAGCGGACGATGCAGCAGCTTCGATGCGTCGGCGGACGGCCATGTCCGGGGCGAGGGCTGCGGTATACTGGTGCTCAAGCGTCTTCGGGACGCGGAGGCGGACGGCGACCGGGTTTGGGCTACGATTCGCGGTACCGCCGTCAACCAGAACGGGGCAAGTGCCGGCCTGACGGTTCCGAACGGCCCGGCCCAGGTGCAGGCGATTGAGACGGCCCTGACCCGGGCGGGTATCCAACCTGCGGAGGTCGACTACCTGGAAGCGCATGGCACTGGATCGCCAATGGGCGATCCCATCGAGGTGGAAGCCGCGGCAGCGGTCTACGGCCGGGGGCGGGACCCAGGGCGGCCGCTGTTGATCGGTACCGCGAAGACGAATATCGGCCATCTGGAAGCTGCCGCCGGCGTCACCGGGCTGATCAAGGCCGTACTGGCCATGCGCCACGGCACGATTCCCGGACAGTTGCATTTCAACAATCCGAACCCGCAGATCGACTGGGACCGATTGCCGGTGCGGATCACCTCGGAGAGGATGGACTGGCCGGACGAAGCCGGCAGGCCCCGGCGGGCTGGCGTCAGCGCCTTTTCGGTTTCGGGAACGAACGCCCATGTCGTGCTGGAAGGCTACGATGCGCCGGGCGACGAAACCCGCTCCGGGAGTGATGCCGTGCCGGCCGGCGCCGCACGGCCCGTTGCCGTAATCCTGCCGGATTCGTCATCGGAAGCCGGGATGTCGGCGCGGAGCGGCGCCACGAGCCGCCTGTTGCCGCTGTCCGGCAGGTCGGAGGCGGCGCTACGGAATCTCGCGGAGCGGTATCTGGCCTGGCTCGATGGACACGCCGGCGGCCCCGGGATGGAAGGGTCCGACGACGGAACACTGCTGGCCGACATGGCCTGGACAGCCGGCACGGGACGAAGCCATTTTGCACACCGTGCGGGTATCGTGTTCCGGGATGCGCATTCCCTGCGCGGAGGGCTTGAGTCGCTGCTGGCGACGGAAGTGCCGCCTGGGCGGCCGGCGCCATCCAGGGTGGCGTTCGTCTTCGCTGCCGACGCCGACCCCCAGGACATCCCGGTCGAGGCGCTGCACCGGAACGAGCCGGTCGCCAGGGAGGTGTTGGAGCGCTGCGAGGCGGCATTCCGGGAAATCCGCGGCGAATCCCTGCTTGACGGAATGATCGGCCGGGCCGGGGGCGCAGCAGCCGACGACCCCGCCTGGCGGCAGCCGACGACCTACGTGCTCGAATGCGTGCTTGCGGCGCTGTGGTCCAGCATCGGCGTGCAGCCGGGAATCGTGTTCGGACAGGGGGCCGGAGAAATTGCGGCGGCGCAGGCTGCCGGCGTGTTCGGACTCGAGGACGGATTGCGCCTGGCGTGCGCGCGCGGAGTACTGGTCGAAACACTGCCGGAAGTGGGCGCGCACTCGGGCGCACTCGGTGAATTCATGGATGCGATCGCCGGAATCGCATTGTCCCTGCCCGCGGTCATGTTCGTGAGCGGCGTGACCGGACGCACGCCGGGGTCCGGCACCGCCCTGAACAGGGAGTACTGGCAGGCGCAGGCTGCCGAACCGGTTGCCCCGCACATCGGGGCCGGTACTCTGGCGGAGCTTGGGGTGGATGCAATTGTCGGGATCGGCTCGGACGCCGCCCTGTGTTCGGTGCTGTGCGAATCCTGGCCGGATGCCGGTGGAGGCGGCGTGCCCGCCGTGGTGCCGGGTTGTCCCGACCAGACATCGGGCTCCGCGGAGACAGCAGATGCCGGCGGTCTTGCCGCCATGGCGGCGCAGGCCTATGAAACCGGATTGCCCATCCGTTTCGAGGGACTGTTTGCGGGCGAGACCAGGCGCCGGATATCCCTGCCGGACTACCCGTTCCAGCGGCAGAGTTACTGGATCAAGACCGAGGCACGGTAGTCCCGCCCTTCGGAGTATGGCGGCGTTCCCCGGAAAGGGATGCCGCACAGTCCCGGCAGGAACCCGGTCAATCCGATCCGGGACGTCGGGAGGCGCCTACCCCAAGCCGTTGCTGTCCAGGAACTGGCGCAGGTTCGTGGCGCCGCACAAGGGTATTCACCCCGCCGTCGATGCTGACATCGCACATCGAATGCGGTTCGGGAATTTCCGAGACGGCTTCTGTATTCATGGAGTAGCGTTTTTCAATCCAGAGATGAGCCTGAACGAACGAGTTAATCAGTCAGTGGTCTGGTGATGAGGAAATCAACTTGTTTTTCCCTTCGCTAATCCAGCGATGCCTGGATAGCGGTATCAGGTGTTCTTCTCCTGGTCCGATTTGCCGAATACCTGGGCGATGATCATGGCTGCCGTCGTGACCAGAATCATGATAGTGGATATGGAAGCAATGGTCGGATCAATCTGGTCCCGTAATGCAAGAAACATGCTTCGTGTCATCGTAGACATTTTTCCGCCTGAGATAAACAATGCCACGATGACCTCATCGAAAGATACGATAAACGCCAGCAATGCGGCGGTGACTACGGAAAACCGGATTTGCGGCAGGGTCACCAATAAAAACGCCTTGAGTCTGGATGCGCCCAGACTGCGCGCCACGCGCTCCTGATTCATGTCATAGCTTTTGAGTCCGGCGCTGACTACGATCAGCGCCATTGGCAAGGCCAGTACCGAATGGGCGAGTACCAGGCCGAACATGGTGTTGTTGAGTTTCAGCTTGGTATAAGCAAAAAACACACCGATCGCAATCAGGATAACCGGCACCATCATCGGCGTGATCAGCAGCACAAAGATGAATCTTGCCGCCTTGAGGTTGGAAACGTACAGCCCGTATGCTGCCATGGTGGCAATCGGAGTGATTACGGCTACTGTCAGAAAAGCAGCCTTGAAAGAGACCCATGTCGCCGTCATCCAGGCGCTGGAACCGAAATAATTTTCATACCACCTGGTTGACCAGTTGCGTGGTGGAAATTCCAGATACTGCGAGTCGGAGAACGACATTGGAATGACGATCAGCGTGGGAATGATTAAAAAGGCCATAATCACCCCGGCGACAATATATAACCACAATCGCCTGCCATGAGTAATCTGGGTATCGGAGGCCGGACGGCTTAGCCAGTTCATGTGTTCTGTCCTCCTCCCAGCACCCGATCCAGTTGCAGCAGCTTGTGTGCCAGAAACAGTACGGCCAGGGTGAGCGCGAGCAATACAACACCGAGAGCGCTGGCGGTGCCGAAGTTGAAGAACAGGTCAATCAGTGTTTCGATCTTCATTGAGACCATGATGACCTTGCCGCCACCGAGCACCGCCGGAGTAATGAAAAATCCCAGACACAGGACGAATACGACAATCATCCCTGCGAATAGACCTGGCAGGGATAACGGAAAAAAGACATGCCAGAACGCCTTGACCGGATTGGCGCCAAGATTGGAAGCGGCTTTCATGTAGTCATAGTCGATTGCTTTCATCGAGCCGAACAACGGCAGTACCAGAAATGGCAGCATGATGTGTGCCATGCCGATCAATGTGCCGTTCAGGTTATGCACCAGCCTGAGTGGTTCATCCCACCAGCCCAGATCCATCCCCCACTGATTGACCAGCCCCTTTCGTTGAAGTACAACCAGCCATGCGTATGTCCGTACCAGCAACGAAGTCCAGAATGGCAGTAACACCGTTACCATGCCCAGTGCCGCCCAGCGTTTTGGCAACTGCACCAGGAAATAAGCCAGTGGATAACCAATCAGTACACAGATCAGGGTGGTGAAAAAACTGATTTCGAATGTGGTGCGAAAAATTCGAGTATACGATTTGCTGTCGAGCATTCGGGTATAATTGCTCAAGGACAAGGCTCCTTCATCATTGAACAGCGAAAGCCAGAACAGCCAGCCCACCGGGACAACGATAATAACCAAAACCAGAATCAGAGCCGGAACGGACAGACCGAACAGCGTCAGCTTTTCACGAATCCTGTCGCGCCGCAGTCCTTCTGCGTTGATGCCCGCTGTGATCGGGTGACTGTTCATCTGATCGGTTGGTTCCTCGTTCGAAGACCTTGAGTTATGGTTCTTGCGCGTTGTCCCCGTCGCTGGCAATCAATACAGTTTCATCCGGGTGCAGCCCCAGCATAATTTCACAACCCCGGTCGGGCACTGCCGACAGGGTCTGCTGTTGACTGATACTGCGTACCGTAATTTTAGTGCCGTCGTTCAGCGTTACCCAGGTTATGAAACTTTCACCCTGATAGACTATTTCGTCCACCCTGCCTTTGAAACAATTGTAGCTGGCGCTGCTGGAGCCGGTCTCCGGGTTCAATATGATCAATCGTTCGGGCCTGAGCATTAACAGATCGCCTTTTGCCATTTCAGGATCAGTGATTTCCAATGGCGTTCCGTTGTAACAGGCCTTCCCGTCCCTGCGTTCAACCGGAACAAGAGTGGATTCGCCGATAAAATTGGCGACGAATGAGTTGGTCGGTTGATCATAAATTCTTCGTGGTTCATCGAGTTGAATCAGTTTGCCGTAATTGATCACCGCCACCCGGTCTGACATGGTCAATGCTTCACGTTGGTCATGGGTCACGTAAACGGTCGTCATACCGAGCTTTTCATGAAGATGTCTCAGTTCGATCTGCATGTGCTCACGCAATTTCTTGTCGAGCGCTGAAAGCGGTTCGTCCATCAACAAAATCTGCGGCTCGAACACGATCGCCCGGGCCAGCGCCACGCGTTGTTTCTGCCCCCCGGACAGTTGGGTGATTTGACGGTCTCCGTAACCATCCAATTGCACGGTAGCCAACGCATCCTCCACCCGTTGTGCGATCTGGTCTTTTGCAACACCGCGCAACTTTAATGGAAAGCCGATGTTGTCCGCCACGTTCATGTGGGGAAACAATGCATAGTTCTGAAAAACCATGCCCACTTCACGGAGATGGGGCGGCATTCGGATGATTTCCTGAGCGCCAAACTTCAAGCTGCCGTAATCCGGACGGGTGAAGCCGGCGAGGACCATCAATAATGTGGTTTTGCCCGACCCTGAAGGGCCCAGCAATGTCAGGAATTCACCGCTTCGGACATCAAGATCGACATTGTCCAGGGCAAAAACGCTCCCGTAGGTTTTGGTTACGGAGCGTATATGGATAGGCAACGCTCTGGCGGACCCGGTGTCAGTCATCAGCCTTACCGCTTATCTGGTTGGAGACCGGGGGCAGACGAAAGGCGGCGTTCAATGCCGCCTTTCGTCTGCGGGGTTCCTCAGGTTCTTGATGATCTTCCTTATTCAGTCATCATATCGACATACATCTCGGATCCGATTTTCTCCCATTTCGCATACCATTCCTGGTTGATCGGGAGCAGATTGCCGGCGTTGTCAGGATGAGATGGCAGCATACCAGCCAACTCATCATCTATCTTACCGGTTTCGTATGCTTTGGAGTTGGTGGGCCCGTAAGTAATGTATTGCGGAATGTTCGCCTGATATTCCGCTTCGCTCATTTTGGCGATCACTTTCATGGCCAGATCCTGGTTGGGCGCTCCTTTGGGAATACCGAAGCAATCGTAATCCTGCAGACCCTGGTTGTAGCTGTACGCCGCTTTCGCGCCATCGGCGATGGCGACGTCAAATCGACCATTCCAACCGGTAGTCATGTCAACCTCACCGTCTTTCATCAACTGCGCATGTTGAGCGCCCGATCCCCACCATACCGCGATATGGGGCTTGAGTTCACGAATTTTGTCCAGCGCCCGCTTGATTCCCTCTTCGCTGTCCAGAACAGAATAAACCTCATCCATTGGTACCCCGTCCGCCATCAGCGCCGGCTCCAGCATGCCATGCATTTTTCCACGAACCGAACGGGTACCCGGGAATTTTTCGACATCCCAGAAATCAGCCCAGCTTTTTGGACCATCCATACCGTAGGTTTCCGTATTCCAGGCCGCCACAGTTGCGAATACGATTGTTCCCACACAACAGGACAACGTAGTATCCGCCACGAAATTGGAAACATCTATCATGTCGTAGTCCAGTGGTATCAGAATTCCTTCCTCGCACCCCCGTGCACCACCGCCTGAACCCGTATCAATGATATCCCAGGGGACAGCGCCTGCCGCGACTTTGGTCCGCACCTGGCCGATGCCCTTGTATGATTCTTCGTTAATGGTAATACCCATCGCTTCGGCTACGGGCATGAACAGCGCTTTGCTCTGGGCATCCTGATAGGAACCCCCCCATGAAGCGACGGTTACTTCATCCGCGCTCGCGGTGATTGTCATCGGAACCGACAGGCTCAGTACCATACCCGCTGTCAACGCGGCCTGATTAAACTTGAAATTCATTGTGTTTATCTCCAAAGTCAGTGATTATTGATTACCAAACCAGATGATCCATTATCCTGGTTCACCTGTCCATCCTATACCAATTGCAGGTGTATTGCCAACAGCGATATCGGGCGCTCATTCAACTGTTCGTGGAACTGCCTGGTCGGCAACCCCTGTCTCCGTACTTTACGCTCTTGTTGCAAGCGCACATCCCGGTCTTTTCGTCAATCTTTCAATTAAAACCGTATTTGTATTTTACTTCGGAATCCGAATTCACCTGGGCGTGGAACGACACGATAATCCGATCCTTTTCACCATTGTAGGGAAATGCCATGTGTTTGAGGTATGAAGGAAATATAATCAGGTTACCGTCCTGTGGGTAGCTGGTCCAGGTATTGTCCTGAAGATAGTAGTTGCCCCAATCGCCGTGCCCGGCGGCGCTTTCTTCCAGATGTGGTCCGTAAAACCGGGTTACGCCGTTCAACATTCCATTTGGCATCCGGTCGTCGTTCGACCTGCTGGCTGAATCGGCCTGAACATAATACACGCCAGACCACGAACAATTGCCATGGACATGGGTTTCATGGAAGGTGAATCCATTGCTGATCTGGAACCACATGCCAGTTACATCGACCCTCAATGTTTTTAGCGCAAACCGTGTCCAGTACTTTTCGTTGAGGTTTCTGGATATTTGATAAACACCGTCGGTAATGAATGACTTGAGAACATCCAGTGCCTGGTTATCAATATCGTTTGCGAAATTATCCGGGCTGATGAAACTGGAACCCGAGCCCGTCGAATGATCCTTCTGATACTGGCGGAACAGTCTGATCAGTTCGGTATTGACCGCCTGATAATTTTCCAGCCTGCTCTTGAGAATAGTGGCGGGCCAAAGCTCGATGAACGGGTTTTGATCTTTACTGGACATTTTGAATGACTGGTATTAACAATTTTCTCGTAAACCCTGGGGTAGCAAATATAGTACCATATCAGGCACATTTGCGAACCAGGAGTCTGTCCTCGACTCGGTCAGGAAAGGAGGGGTGATTCCGGCACAGTCTCTACGCCATAGAACAGGGCCCGTCCCTGAACAAATGTCTCGCAGACTCAATATCTCCACTAAGCAACTTCTCGGACAAATCAATCACCCGCCCGGCCGCTATCCGGGCAGACCATTCATGCATCATCCGCTGATGGCCCAGCCGACCCATATCCAGCAGCCGGTCACGACTGGTTGCGGCGACCTCATCCAGCATTTCACCCAAGGCTTCGTCACGGTATAAAAACCCGCTTTTGCCATGCTCCACCAGCCAGGACGCAGCCCCCGATTCGCAGTTGCCAATAACACAGCAGCCGCAGCCCAGAGCTTCATTTACCACCATACCCCAGCCTTCGCCGTGGTCTGAGGTCATCAAAAACAGGTCCGAGTCTATCATGTGCCGCCTGACTCCATCCTGATTTTGCCAACCCGTCAGGGTGACGTAGCCACCAGCATCCGATTGACTAATGCGCTGTTCAATCGACGGGCGCAGGCTGCCATCGCCGATCATCGTCAAATGAACCGTCATGCCCCGCTCACGCAGTCCACGGACGATTGCCAGCGCTTTGTGCGGTTGCTTGACAGGTAAAAAGCTTGCGCACCAAAGCAATGAAACCTCGTCGCCCCGTTGTTTTTTCACCCGATATTCAGGCGTATCCATGAAGTATCCGAACTTCCAGCTTCGGTTTTCGAAAATACCCATATCATTCAAATCCTGTGCTGCCCAGGCGCCAATCGCCAGGAGGTGATAGTTGGTCCTGTTGACCGAGTAGTAGTTTTTGTACAGGCGCGGGAGCCGTGTTATCCTGCGTCTCAGTGATGGGGGTTTTTTCCAAAACCGTTCCTGCTTGGCAAAGGTCAATTTACCCTGTTTGATGCGCTCACGCACATATCTGATCGGGAAGTGCCCCTGTATCACCATGTCGGCCTGATCGATCCAGCGGAGCGCCTCTATTTTCGTTTTATCCGATTGCCAGAACCGGATGATAAATGGTTCGTTAAAACCACTGTCATCAGACCATCCCATTTCAATACGTTCTTTGTATACCGGTTTCTGGAACACGATGCGGAAATTATCGACCCCCAACAACTCCGTCATAGCCCGCGCAAAATCCATTTGATGGTGAGACGCCATATTCGTTAGCAGGACTGTTTTCATTGGGGAGCTACGAGAAAACCATTAGCGCCACCCTGGCAATTCGGGCACCGTCTTATATGAGCATCGCAACCATTTACCCCGTATTCGTGTTTGCAATGCCTACACCGCATTACCCAAATACTTTGGCCATCAAAATTTGGTGAAGGGTCCTCTGTTTTTCTGACCAGCCTTTGTTCGCTATTGTTTGAGTCTCCGGGATTCATTGTTGTACCCCTTGACCTCTATCAATCTGTAAACGCATTTGCTGCATCAGGCAGTCCTCCTGTGTTAATTTAGGAATGGATTGTTACACAGACTAACCGATTTTATATCTGAAAAAGTCTCACCCCTGGAAGAGCCCGTACCCAATTGAAACTCGATCTGGAAAAATTCACGATTTCGAGGAGAAAATTTTCCGGGAACCATGCTGGTATGGCGTATTTGATACAACCCATCCGCAGGGAACTGGAGGAACGCGCAAAGCTGGCGCGGCCATCGCTGGAATCCATTCTGGTGATCGATTTCGAGCATGGCTGTTTTGAATTTCCGGAAGTTGGAAATGTTGAGTATTCAAGTCTGTTTGATTCCGGTTTGTCCAACGGCGAGTCAGTCACCCCAATCATCGGTCTGCCCTTCCCCGGAGCCCTGTTTGATTGTGTGGTGAGTAATTTGCAGGGGACCTGGTTTGAGTTCGAACCATTCATCCGGGAAGTGAAACAGGTCTTGAAACCGGGAGGGATTTTTTGTTTTTCCGCATTCGGCCCCGACACACTGGCTGAGATTGTTCACGCCTGGAAAAAGGTGGATATCTGCCCTCATGTTCATCCGTTTATCGACATGCACCACCTGGGGGACATGCTGCTGAAAACCGGTTTTGAGAAACCCATCGTAGATACGGACTGGATACAGGTCGAGTACGCTGACTGTATGACAGTGATCTCGGATTTGCGAAGTGAAGGGTTTATCAATCTGCATGCCGAGCGCAGAAAATCATTGACTGGCAAGCATCGATTCAATCAATTTGAAAGTAATCTGCTGAAACAAATGAAACACGGGAAGAAGTTGATTATCACGTTTGAAATCATTTACGGTTATGCACAAAAGTCCCTGCACCCGGAAGGACAGGTTCTGGTCAGGCCACCATCTGCCTCCGGCGATTGACCCGGATCCGGTGCGCGATCAGTCTGGGTCGGGCAGGCACTGGCGTATTCCGGTTTCATTCAGCCACGACCCACGAAAGGCATCTGATTGGCCATCACGGTCATGAACAATACGTTTTCGGTCAGCGGAAGGCTGTCCATATAAACTACGGCTTTGGCGACACTGTCTGCATTCATGGTAGGTTCCGCTGCAATTGCCCCGTTTGCCTGGGGGACTCCCCTGGTCATGGCCCTGGTCATCGCGGTGGCGGCATTACCGATGTCAATCTGACTGCAGACGATACTATGCTCGCGCCCATCCAGCGAGGTGGACTTCGTCAATCCGCTGACCGCGTGTTTCGTCGCTGTGTAGGGCGCCGATAACGGTCGCGGTACATGGGCGGAGATGGAGCCGTTGTTGATGATTCTCCCACCCTTGGGCATCTGGATTTTCATGATTCTGATTGCAGCCTGAGTACATAGAAAAGTACCGGTCAGATTGACATCCACCACGGCTTTCCATTCTTCGATGGAAAGTTCCTCCATCGGCGCCCCGCGTGCGCTGCGCCCTGCATTATTGAATAGCAGATCCAGTCTGCCAAAGGTTTCTTCTGTTGCGCTGAAAATACGCTGCACGTCATCGGCATCCGAGACATCTCCAGGAGCAATGAGGACCTGATGATCAGACAGCCCGGTCATCCTGGCAGTTTCTTCCAGCGGCTGAAGACGACGGCCGTTCAATGTCAACCGGTATCCTGCATTTGCCAGGGCGACCGCTACTGCCTGGCCGATTCCGCTGCCAGCCCCGGTGATCAGGGCAGTTTTTGGATCATTGTTTTTCATTATATGTGTCTTTTCACGTCGGGTTAGATGGAATTACGCTGGTATACAAGTATACTGTCGCGAGCGCCAGCCCGACAGCCCGAATCCTGACTATGCCTGTAACAGAACTCGAAAATGTTTTTATTCCGCTTGACGACGGGCGTCACCTGTCTGCCCGCATCTGGCTCCCCGATGGCGCCTCAGGCTCCCCGGTTCCGGCGATTCTCGAATATTTGCCTTACCGCAAGCGCGATGGAACCGCGTACCGGGATGAAGGCAATTATCCGGTATTTGCGGAGGCTGGATACGCCGGTGTGAGGGTCGATATTTCCGGGACGGGTGAATCCGATGGCGATTTTGATGATGAATATTCGCCCCGCGAACTCGCCGATGCGCTTGAGGTCATTGACTGGATCGCAAGTCAACCCTGGTGCGATGGCAACCTCGGCATGATGGGTATTTCCTGGGGTGGATTCAACAGCCTCCAGGTTGCCGCGCTTCAACCGGCGCCCTTGAAGGCGGTGATCGCAGTAGGTACGACTGTAGACCGCTATAATGATGATATTCATTACAAAAACGGGTGCCATCTCTACTCCAATTTCATGTGGTCCAGCACGATGCTGTGTTATACCTCCCGCCCGCCGGATCCTTTGCTGGTGGGCGACAGGTGGAAGGAAATGTGGAAGCATCGTCTGGATACCCAGCCATATCCGATGGAAATCTGGCTGGCTCACCAGCGTCGGGATGAATACTGGAAACACGGTTCGGTGAGGGAAAATTACGAGGATATCAGGATTCCTTCCCTGGTTATCAGCGGGTGGGCCGATTTGTATATAAATGCTCCTCCCGCGATGGCGGCGAACAACCGGTTGTCACGGGCGATCAATGGTCCGTGGATACATAAATATCCGCATATTGCATGGCCAAAGCCGGGAATGGATTTTCTTGCACAGGCCATTTGCTGGTGGAACCAGTGGTTACGAGGGCAGGACAGTCAGGTCATGCAGACCCCGGCCTATACTGCCTATATTTCGGAAGGCGTGCGCCCTGGAGGATTTCGTGATTTTGAACCGGGCCGCTGGGTCACCGAAGACAACTGGCCGTCAGCAAATATTTCAACATCCACGCTTTACCTGACAGCCGATCATGCCCTGAGAAACCAGCCGCAAAACGCGGGAGCGATGTCGATATGCTCTCCCCAGGATTGCGGGGTTTCCTGTGGAGAGGCGTTCCCGCTCAAGCCCGATTCAGAACTGTCGGGAGACCAGCGTATCGACGATTCGGGGTCCCTGGTTTTTGAAACCGGAGTATTGGATCAATCCATCGATGTTCTGGGCCGTCCGAGGATATTTCTGAGGTTGTCGATTGATAAACCGATTGGCAATATCGCGATCAGGCTGAGTGACGTGCACCCTGATGGACTCAGCCACCGGGTAAGCTGGGGTGTGCTCAATCTTGCGCATCGCTCGGGAAATGAAAATCCGGTTGCCATGCGTCCAGGAGAATATGAAGACGTGGAACTGCTTCTCAACGAATGCGGCTATCGTTTCCCGGAGAGCCACAAACTGCGGATATCGATCTCGACGGCATACTGGCCGATGGTGATGCCGCCGCCTGATGTGGTTACCGCGAGTATAAAACCGGGTCAGGATTCTTTTCTGGAACTGCCGGTTCGGCGGGGAAACGATCGCATCAAGCCTACTGAGCCGGATGCGGATCCAGGATCGGATTACCCGTGTTACCGCCAGCCCGATTATGCGCGCTCAGTGGAAAAGGATTTGCAGCGGAACAGGACCCATTACCGGGTTTACGATGATTCCGGCGATTATCAGGTGGCAGGCCATGGTATGCGGACACGATATACTCACGAGGACATCTGGAGTATTTGTCCTGACGACCCACTGACTTCAAAGGCAAACAGCGTCTTCACCTGTTATATGCAAAGGGATGACTGGCAGATTCGGACGGTTTGCGAAAGCAGTTACCAGTGCGATGCAGAAAACTATTATCTGCGGGCAACGGTGACCGCTTATACAGGCGATGCTGAATTCAACCGGCGAAGCTGGGAGAAAGTGATTCCGCGCGATTTTACCTGACAGACCCGTCGCGAAAGCCCCTTGGGGAGAGACATTCGCGGGGGTATGGATTCGATCTTTCAGGCTCCTGCCTTTTCCAGTTCAAGCCACTCTTTGAGAGAACTTCCGAATGGAATCATGACGTGGGTCCGGTAGGAGTCCCGCTGTTGCAGACGGCTGTACCAGGCTTCGATGTTGGGTAGGGGCGCGTGCTCCATATTCAGGTGGTAATAACGATACAGGATGGCTCCAAGCGGGATGTCCGCCATGGTGAAATCATCGCCCAGGATGAATTGCCTGTTTTCGAGGTGGTGTTCCAGGATTCCCAGTTTTTCCCCCGTGAGTCGGGCGCTTGCAATGATCTGCTCATGGTTCTGTTCTTCTTCCGGCGTTCGGATCAAGCCCCAGAATGCAGGAAAAATGCTCGGCATTACAGTCGATTTGAACCACTCCATCCATTGGTCCGCCAGTGCACACTGCTGAGGGTCTTCGGGATACAGGAAGCCGTTGCCGTATTGCTTGCACAGGTATCGAATTATGGAATTGGACTCCCACAGGATAAAGCCGTTATCGTTCATTGCAGGAACCAGACGGTTGGGATTGATTGCACCGTATTCATTCGAATCCAGCCCGCCGAATGTGCCGCCGATGTTGTGCCGGACGTGTTCAAGTTGTAACTCGCCGACAGTCCACATGACCGGGATAACGTTACTGGAATTTTTTCTGCCTGAGATTTCCAACATAAAGGATCTCCTGATTGGTGTGGCTGACAAGGCGCATATTAGAGCTGACAGCCAACGTGTTAATGTTTAATGTAAATCTGGAACGGTTAATCCGGGAGCCTGATCTCAAAGCTGTCCTGGTCCATCGAAGCGGGGAAAAATTGACGAAATTCCTTCAATGCCGTGATCGAAAGTTCTGCACTTGCGGTTTGTAGCCGATTCCCGCAATCCACAATCGGTTGTCCGAGATAATCAAGAATTGCACTGCCCCCGGAAAATGTATCTCCGAGCGGATTGGCGCCCAATCTGTTTACACCGAGTACATAGGCCTGATTCTCAATGGCGCGTGCCCGCAGAAGTGTATCCCAGGCATATTGCCTGGCATCCGGCCAGTTGGCAACAAATAGCGCCACATCATAGTCTCCGGTATTTCGACTCCATACAGGGAATCTCAAGTCGTAACAGACGAACAGCGCTACGCGCCAGTCATTCAATTCAATAATTGTGCGTACATGGCCGCCGGAATAGTTGTGATGTTCGCCTCCGAAGCGAAACAGGTGGCGTTTGTCGTACCAGTCCAGGCCGCCATCGGGGCGTGCCCAGATCATTCTGTTGACAAATTTATCCTCCAGCCTGATTACCAGACTGCCCGTGATCACTGCTCCCATCGACTTGGCCGATTCGATCATCCAGGCGACCGTTTCCCCGCACATGGTTTCATACTTTTCGGCCGGATCGAGATAGAACCCGGTGCTGAAAAATTCAGGCAGCACCACCAGGTCGGTATTTCCCAGGGTGTTGAAATGCTGCTGGTAACGAACCCGATTCGCCGCCGGGTCCTGCCAGCTTATCTCGTCCTGAACAATGGCAACCTTGAGAGCGGCGGTCACTTTTGTAAAAAGCCTCTAATTTTCATAATGCACAGTCAGCAATCTTACAGGGTATTGATAATATCTGCGGCCTGTTTCAGAGTCTCGTCCTGCTTGGCAAAACAGAATCGAACTATCCTGTTGTCCGGCGGCTCCTCGTAGAACGGTGACAACGGAATCACCGCCACCCTTTTTTCCCGTGTCATCCAGTTGGCGAAATCGATATCTGTCTGATCCGAAATCCGGCTGTAATCGGCAAGTTGAAAGTAAGTGCCGGCCGAAGGCAGCAGCTTGAACCTCGAGCACTCGATCAACCGACAGAACAAGTCCCGTTTTTGTTGATAAAATGCACTGAGTTGCTGATAGTTTTGCGGGTTGGATTCGAGAAAATCCGCTATCGCCCACTGCATCGGTGTCGACGTGGTGAACACATTGAACTGATGAATCTTGCGAAACTCCACGGTCAATTCAGCAGGGGCAATGCAATACCCAATCTTCCAGCCGGTCACGTGATAGGTTTTACCGAAGGAAAAGACCGCCATTGATCTCTCCCGGAGCTCATCATGAGTCAGTACGCTGACGTGCGTCCTGCCATCAAAAATAATGTGCTCGTACACTTCATCGCTAAGCACAAAACAATTCAGTGGGCGTATTGCCGCGGCCAGTATATCGAGATCTTCCCGTTTCAATATGCTGCTGCTCGGATTATGCGGCGAGTTGATAATAATCAGGCGCGTGTTACTGTTGAGTTTTTGTTGCACTGCCTGCCAATCGATACCGTAGTCTGGCAGGGTCATCGGGATGTGGATGGTTTTGCCTCCGGCCAGGGAAACTGCGGGTTCGTAGGAATCGTAAGCCGGGTCAAAGACGATTACTTCATCGCCAGGTCGCACGACGCACTGGATCGCACAATACAGAGCTTCGGTTGCACCACTGGTTACGGTGATCTCTGATTCACTGTCAACATCAATCTGACTGTTGATTTTCAGCTTGTCGGAAATGCCCGCACGTAACTCGGGTATGCCAATCATCGGCGGATATTGATTCTTGCCGCTGCGCAGATGATATTCGACACGATTGATCAGACCTTCATCGGGTTCAAAATCCGGAAACCCCTGGGACAGATTGATTGCTCCATGATCCTGCGCCATTTTCGACATGATAGTGAAAATGGTTGTTCCTGCGTCAGGCAACTTGCTATTTATCTTTAACGACATACTCTTGATTGCGTGCTGTCTCATCCGGTGGTGGGTTGTCTCGGTCCGGATTTCTCCGGCGTGTTGAAGATAGCATATTACCCGGCTTTCTACTATTCGGGTATATCCGTTGACGCATTCGCTGTGTACAATCTGCGTTTTCAACATTGTGCCCGGAAAATTGAAGATTATTACCTGGAATGTGAATGGCATCCGTGCAGTTGAACGCAAGGGGGAAATCCAGAAATTCATCGCAATCCATGATCCTGATGTTTTCATGATTCAGGAGATCAAGGGATCTACAGATCAGTTCAGCCCGTTTTTAACCTCGCACGACGACTATCACCAGCACTACAGCAGTGCACAGAAAAAGGGGTATGCAGGTACATCGTTATGGGTGAAGAATTCCCTGCATGAATTGCTTGAAGGAGTAGAGTTCACAACTGTGGTGCCGGGCGCGCCTAATGCAGACGAAGGCCGGATTTGTCATTTTTCCTTTATCTTGCGCGAAAATCACTGGGATATGTTTTCGATCTATTTTCCGAACGGTGGCAAGAGTGAGCAGGCCTGGCAGGAAAAGCTGGTGTTTTATGACCGAATTCACACCTGTATGTCCAGACTGCGTAAACAGGGCCGGGTAGTGCTGGTTGGCGGAGATATGAATGTGGCCCACAATGAAATAGATCTCGCGCGTCCAAAAGAGAACGATGGCAATATCGGCTTTCATCCAAAAGAACGCGCCTGGATGGATGGTCTGGTCGAAGACGGCTGGGTGGATGTCTGGAGAGAGAGAAATCCCGGTGTTGCCGACGTGTATTCCTGGTGGCACATGATTTCCCGCGGGCGGATGCGCAATGTAGGATGGCGCATTGATTATTTCCTGATGGATCGGTCCGATATGAAACGGGTGAAGCAGATTGAGTATCTGAATGACCAGATGGGATCGGACCACTGCCCGCTTTCGATCACCCTGGATTGACATCCTCTTTTGATCAGAACAACTGACCCTGTCAAGTACCTGACGAACAAACCATCAACATGAACATGAACTGGAACTATCCTACCGCCATACGAGTCGGCGCCGGACGTGTCAATGAAATAGCTGAAGTCTGTAAAACACACGATATGGCTGCGCCACTGCTGGTCACCGATCCGGGTGTCGCCGCATTACCGATGGTCCGGGATATCGTCGATATCTGCCATCATGCCGGGTTGAGAATTCGGATTTTCAGTGATGTCAAATCCAACCCTTCCGGGGAGAATATCAGTGATGGAGTTGCTGCATACAAGGCCGGGAAGCATGACAGTGTTATCGCCCTCGGGGGCGGCAGCGGACTGGATGCCGGTAAGGCGGTTGCCGTTATCGCCGGGCAGAAATGCAGTTTGTGGGATCTGGAAGACATAGGTGATAACTGGACTCGCGCAGATGCCAGCAGGATTGCTCCGGTCGTGGCCATTCCCACTACCGCAGGTACCGGCTCGGAAGTAGGTCGTGCTTCGGTCATTGTCAAACAGGACGAGCATCGTAAAGTCATCGTATTTCATCCCGACATGTGCCCGGATTGTGTGATACTGGATCCCGAACTAACCGTCGGTCTGCCGCCGATGCTGACAGCAGCGACAGGCATGGACGCACTGTCCCATAACCTCGAGGCATTTTGTTCTCCACTATTTCATCCGATGGCCGAAGGGATTGCGGTGGAAGGCATTCGTTTTATCAAGGAAAATCTGCCTGTTGCGGTTGCCCACGGTGATGACATCGAAGCGAGAACCCGGATGCTGGTGGCGTCTTCAATGGGGGCGACCGCATTTCAGCGTGGTCTCGGCGCCATGCATGCGCTTGCTCATCCATTGGGGGCAATTTATGACGCACATCATGGAACGCTGAATGCCATCCTGATGCCTTATGTGCTGATAGCCAATAGATCCGCCATTCTGGAACCGATTGCGAGGCTTTCCCGCTATCTTGGACTTAAACCGGGATTTGATCCATTTCTCGATTGGGTCATGGAACTGCGCAGTAGCATTGGTATTGTGAACACCCTGCAGGATATCAATATTGGAGATGATCGGCTCGATGAAATTGGTGAAATGGCGGTTGCTGACCCTTCGGCTGGCACCAATCCTATCGCTTTCGATGCTAAATCGTATAGCGAAGTGGCCGCCAACGCAGTTCACGGCAGATTTTGACCCTGGATGACCCGACCGGATCTACTGGCTGTAGCGCCGTATTCCGTAAATCAGGTAAATCAGCGCAAAGACGGTGGAAATCCAGTAAATCGGAGTTAATGACCAGGCGCCGGGTTCGATACTGTACAACAAGTAACCCATCAGGCCAAAAATGACGACAATCGCCGCTTGGGAATAGTAGCTTTTCAAGACAAGATAGTCGTGCGAGCAGGTCAGTTTTGCCAGATCAAAGAATCGCTTGTTCATGGCGAGTCTGAAAAAGGCGGTACAAAAAGTAATAACCACCAGGAACAGGTAGAGCACTTCCAGGCTCAGAGTGTCGTCGGTCAACGCCCTGAAAGCCCAGGATAACGCATATAAAATAACTGCGAACCGATATATTCGATTACGCCCCAGTCGATCAATGGTGTTTTTAAGCAAATAGAAGATAATGCCGAATATAATGGCCAGTGACAGCACCATGATGCCGAGTCGGGAGAAACTTTCGTGGACCAGCAAAAACAGTGTAATTACCCAGTAGAAACTCTCTGCAAAAAGAAAAAATCCGTCCAGCAGGAATATCAGCCGTGAGTTTTCATTATCCTTGAACCGGACTACATCTTTCAGACTCAAACAGTCATGCTGGGACAGGATGATCGGATAGCCCGGTCGATTCCAGGTGACAACGAAATAACCGATCACTGCAACCACTGCGGACACGATCAGCATATAGATGAGACTGGTTGTTTCCAGCAGAAAGCCGCCAATCAGAATGCCGACCTGCAACGAAAAACCAACAAGAATTTGCAGGTTTCCATATTTTCGACCGGATGATTCAACATCAATCAAATCAAAAAACAGTGCACGCAGGGTGGTCCAGTAAAAACTATTGTATATCCCGTAAGTTACGCCCAGTACCAGTAATGTCGGCCGGTTCATTTCCAGCAGATGCACATTAATAAGCAGGATGATTTCCAGAATCAATGACAGCGCAATCAATGGTCCTAAGCTTATTTTCAATCTGATCCGGTCCCAAACCCATAAGCCACAACAAAACCCGATTCCGGCCAGCGAGATAAACACCGAAATATCCCCCAGACCAAACTTCTGATTCCATAGATAAACCGGAATATAGAAAGGGAATATCCCTATCAGCAGGGAGTGCAGCCCCAGATACTGATTGAAGGTACGGCTGTCGGGCAACATTTTCAGAAAATGTCCTGATCAATGATGTCCAGTTTTTCCAGTTCTGTCAGAGCGTGATTGAAGTTTTCGACCTTGCCGTATCGCGGATAATGATGCATTTTGATATAAGGACGGGAATTAACCTCGATAAAAATGCATTTTTGTTCTGAATGAGGGATTTCGATTCCTTTTTCAAATATCACATCAATACCGAGCACATTGGCGCCGAACATTTTGACGACATCCATGAATAGTGTCTTGTTTTCTTCCGCGATGGTATTCTGATCTATAGTTTCGACCACACCCCCGGGCGCGAGTGCAACCCGGTGAAAAATTTCGACTTGCTGACCTTCCCGGGGAATGGATGACAGGTCGAGATTCTGGTTTCGCAGATGCCGGATCGCATTCCGGTTTTTCGATACCGGGAAAATGGTCGGATGCAGATTCATTTCCTTACGAGTCACGTTCTCCTTATCAATCAGTACTTCTATGGTGTCCTGCCCGTTGCCTGTGACAAACGGTGGGTATCGACGAATCACGGAAATCAGCCCTTTGCCTTCAGTCAAAACCCGATAGTTGGCTCCCTTGAGGTACTGTTCTATCATCGTCATTGGCCACCAGATCTTTGCCCGGAAAATCGCCTGATAGAGTTCCCGGTAATTTCGTATCGGGAAATAGCTGCCGCGTGAGTAGCCGCTTACATTCGGTTTGATCACCAGTGGAAAGCCGTGTCGCCGGGCAAACCGGTGCGCGGACCAGGGCCAGAAGAAAACCATGCCGCGTGCATGTGGGACGTTGTTTTTTTCGAAAACCGCCCGCCCCTGGGCTTTCGACCTACAGCCTTTGCGTACAGCCAGCGTATTGAAATTACTGCAATCATGCATGTATCGATCACTGATCCATGCGTAGATCATTGCTTTCAACTTCCTCATATTTTTCCCCTGGTAAATTTGGCGAAAATGCTTTTCCGGTTGTAGGACATGATTCGGGTATAAACCGGTTTTTCCACAAGATGCATTTCCCGTACCCGGGTCAGGCGTGCAAGAAACATCATGTATCGACGAATCATTTTCCATAAATCCCTGATTTTATACCTTGGGTCCAGCATATGAATCGGCATTGGTGTAAACAGATTCAGCTCAATTACCTGGAAGTTCCCGGCGACCAGTTGTTCCGGCGAATCAGCGCGAACACTCAGTCGTGATATCGCGAACGAGCCAATCTGATTCAGTATGCTATACACGGCCTTTTTCTGCTCTTCGGTGAATTGATCTGTCAGATCCCGATAGTGCGTATCCGGGTTATTGATACTGTTTATCGGGTTTGGTTCCTTGCGATTAATTGTTTCAGTAATCGAAAACACCGAAAACCGGTTTTTGTTCCGGTAATCCCGCAAACAGAATATCTCGAACTCCCGCTTGTGGCTTGCTCCTCGTTGCAGCAGATAGGGCACCGTCGATGTGGAGATTTTCTGTCGAATCAACCGTAACTCTTCCGGGTTGTCCGCTCGATAGACTCCTTTCGCGTTTTCGCTCCATTCGGGTTTCAGAAATACCGGAAACGATGCGGGGTCCGACACGCCATCGTCATAATTTTGCTCCAGCCGCCAGCGTTCGGGAATCAATCTGTCCAAATCCATTTTCGAAAACACTCCCTTGTTCTCGTTAAACCAGGGAGAGTTAAGCTGAAAATATTTACAGGGTTTTGTCCCTATAAGACAACAGTCGATAATGTAGGTTGCCACCATTACGGCGGTAATCTTCACAAATTTGTACCGAAGTTAATGCCAGAAAAAGGATATCCGGTTTTCTGCAGGCATTACCGGGCTGGCTTCCCGTTTATGAAGAACATCACAACACCCATTACCAGAATGGAAAGCGCTGCGTAGAACAGGGATCCGCCATCGGATTTACCTTCATGCAGAACTACAATGCCCAGCGGCGTGGCCAAGTGAAAGAATACCGCGCCTGCCATGACCAGAGCGGCCATCGCACCGCCAATGCGGTGAATTTTTGCCCTGACTGGATTTCCCCCAACGTTACCAACACCGATTATAGCAAGCAGCCAGATCAATCCGGGGAGCAGCAATACCAGTGATGTCAACATCTCGAAACTGCCCACGGCATAAGGGCCGAAACTGGCAAACAGCAAACCCAGGCTTTCACCCAGAATCCCTGACATCCAGTCGCCTATGGTGCCGAATATATGCTGGGTATCGGGGTGGCCGGTAAATTTGTAGGGAATTGAGAACAAGAACACCTTGCACATCCAGATTGCCATGGCCCAGCTTGCTATTGCAATTATATGTTTCTTCATTTTTTCGCTATTTCATCTTATTAATTACACTGTCAATCTTGTCCTGCATCGACTGCTCACGATCAACCCGGGTTCCCAGTCGTATGCTTGTATTGATCCGGGGTGCGCCCATTTCATGAATCCTTTCATGGCATCGTTTCAATGCCGCCATCACATCATCCCATTCGCCTTCAACATTGGTTCCGTATGCGTGTAATCGGGTATCAAGACCGGTTTCGTCAAAAATCTCCTGACAAGCCACCACGTACCCGGAAACCGATACCCCGACTCCGATCGGAATAATACAAATATCTGCCAGTGCTTTCAAAACCCTTTCCTCAATCTGATACCGAGAACACCAATCATACTACTTAACAGGAAATTCACCAATTCCTGCAGTGTCATATTCGTATTTCATAAAGTAATGAAAGCCGGGTATCAAAATGGTAATATTTCCGGATGATGAAAGAATTTGAATCCTTGCCACTGACCTCCAGCCACTGGGGAACGTATCGTGTTCAAACCCGTGCAGGCAAGGTCGCCGCACTGCCGCCCGCAGTGACCCGCCTTCCAGCTTTCTGAAAAATCATCAGGTAATCAGAAAATGGACACTTGGGAAAAAGTGGTAATTGGTATTCTTATGGTAGTGCTGTTGTTCTGGTTTCTGCCTCGGATCAAACCTCAACTGGAACAGAACAGGAATGCGCCCAAAGACTGGGTCGGAGTGCTGATACCAGTCGGGTTGGTGGCGCTTTTTGTGGTTTTTCTGATTTCTTCCGTGTAGCCACTCCCACCCGTCTTTCCCGCGGAAGCGGGAATCCACAACTGGTGCACACGGACCAGCCATACCCGCAGGGGCAACCCTCCGTGGTTGTCCGTTCATCCACAATCACCTGTTCAACCCGGATCAATGTCCCTGGGTAGATCGGCGATAATGCCCCTGGATGATGCGATCAATCACCATGGCGACAAACAGAATCGCCAGACCCGCCAGCATTCCCTGTCCCTTGGCCGCATATTGCAGTGCAATCAGTACGTCCTGACCGAGACCCTTGGCGCCAATCAATGACGCGATCACCACCATCGACAAACACATCAATATGGTTTGGTTGATTCCGGTCATGATGGATGGCATCGCCAGGGGAATTTCAACATCCTTCATCAGTTCCCACTTGGTAGCGCCGAATGCGATTGCGGCTTCCTTGGTGTTTTCCGGTACACCGCGCATGCCAAGAGCAGTCAGCCTGACTACGGGCGGCATACCAAAAATCAGGGTTGCCAGTACGCCGGGCGGCTTGCCGGTACCGAAGAAAGCGATAATCGGAATCAGATACACGAATGCCGGCATGGTCTGCATGAAATCCAGAACCGGAAGGGCGGCATTGTAAGCGCGCTGGCTCTTGCCGAACCAGATGCCGAGAGGAATGCCGATCAACAGGCATAAAAAGGCGGCTGCCCCCAATAGCGCCACCGTTATCATACTGGTCTCCCACAAACCGCACAGACCGAGATAAGCCAGCGAAGCCGCAGAAAATATGGCGACCCGGGGGCCAGCCAGGCGCCATGCGGTAACCAGTATGACGGTCATTACGACTGGCCAGGGAGTATCGACAAATACCGTTTCAAGACCATCCAGTACGGCTCTTATAGTCACGACCACGCCATCGAAAACGTCACCGAATTTCAGGGAAATATCGTCAAATCCATCATCCATCCAGGTGGAGATCGGTGAAAAGTATTGTTTTTTCTCGACCGGAAACAGCCCCACCCAGGGGGTCAGGGCGGGAGCTATTTTGCCGACCGTAAACTTGTACAGGGTCAGGGGAACGATCGCCAGCCAAAGCAACCCGCCAAACCCTGCCCAGGACCAATGAAAACCGGACTGAGTGGTTTTCGGCTCTGCCCGCCAGACCAGATATTGTTGCTCGTATCTGAGATTCGCGTAAAAACCCTGAACCACCCGGAAAATAATAAACAACGCGATGCCGGCCAGCAGATAACCCAGTGCCCCTGCCGAGGCTGCGGCGGCTTCGTCAATCAGGCGGTCAATCACTTTTTTCAGGTTTTCAGCGCGCGTATAAATGGCCGCTGCGCCGGCTTCCCCTGCCGCCTGTGCGACATCCGCCTGCGCTATTGTTTCGGTATATTTTGCGGTCAGTTTTTCAGCCCTGGCCAGTTTTTCCGCCCCAAGCTGGCCCCACAACCCTTTACCAATCTGCACAAGAGCGAGAATTTCGAGTACCATGAAAGTCCAGAAATAACCCCACAGTCCTCTCGCCGATCCCCAGAAAGGGCCGGCTACAGCAGCCATCGTATTCCAGCTCCACGGAAATTTCGTGGCAGACTGGATCTTGTCAAACTCCTTTTCATAATAGGATTCACTGGTTCCGACAAAATCCCTTACCGAACTCCCAAGTGTACTTGCCTCAGGCACAATTCCGGTTTCTTTCATCAGTTGTCACCCCCTTTTATGCCTTTGAGAAGCGTTGTTTTGTTGACCACTCCGACATCTTTTCCGTCATCTGTAATTATGATGGGTTGATCGGTAGTCGCGGACAGGTCTATCAATCCGGAAAGATCGGTGTCATGGGACGTTCTCGGTGACTTCGACAAATCATCTCCCCGCTCGGTTTGATATTCATCCATTTTCACCATGATCGTGTGGGCGAAAATCAATTTCAGAGTGGAAATGCCTTCGACGAAATCGGTTACATAATCATCAATCGGATTGGTCACTATTTCTTCCGGGGTTCCAATCTGGACGATCACGCCATCCTTCATGATTGCGATCCGGTTACCTATTCGGATGGCTTCATCCAGGTCATGGGTAATAAAGACCGTTGTTTTGCCGAGTTCGGCAGATAACGCCATGAACTGCTCCTGTAACTGGCGCCGAATCAGCGGGTCCAGCGCCGAAAACGGTTCGTCCATCAACAAAACTTCCGGGTCAGAAGCCAATGCCCGGGCCAGACCGACGCGCTGTTGCATGCCTCCTGACAGTTCCCTCGGGTAACGGTCTTCATATCCATCCAGGTTGACCATACTGAGACAACGCTGGGATTCTTCCCAGCGTCTGGACTTCGGTTCTCCCTGCACTTGCAGCGGAAACGCGACGTTATCGCGAACTGTACGGTGCGGGAACAGCGCCATGTGCTGAAACACCATACCGATATGCGCCGCCCTCATTTTACGCAGTTCGGTTTCATTCAGTGACATCATGTCCTTGCCGAGCACATTGATCTGGCCGGAGGTCGGTTCGAGCAGTCGGTTAAGATGTCTCACCATGGTTGATTTGCCGGATCCCGACAACCCCATTACACAGAAAATCTCACCGTAATTGACTTCGAACGTACACTTTGCGACCCCGATTACACAGCCATACTGTTCAAGCACTTCAGGTTTTGATAACCCTTCATCTTTCACGGCTTGCATGGCCTCATCGGCACGATCACCGAATATCTTCCATACATCATCAAGAAATATGACTGGTTTGTTCACGTCTTTCACGGTATGTCCCTCAATGATAAGTCTGGTTGTCCACCAAGAAAAACGGGCGACACATATGATTGTGTCACCCGTCGATTCAAACCAACCTGTGGCGGTTGACTATAACCATGAATTCACAAGATCGGCGTTATCCATCACCCACTGTTTCGCATACTCGGCGTTATCCACCTTGTCTACAATAATCGCGTAAGCCCAGTCGGACAGCGAATCTCCATCCAGAGCCACGTTTGACAACAATGACGCCACCTCAGGATGAGTGTCATTCAAGACTGCCGCGTAGTGAATATGCAACTGGGCCACCGGCCAGGCTGTGGGGGCGCTGGATTTTTCCAGCCAGTCCGGATCATCGGTTGGCTGAATGAGCGTCCACTGCGAATCGTCAGCCGCAGGTTCCTCCAGAATCACCAGATCATACAGTGTAAACATGTGATGCGGCTTATAGCAGAAAAATACGATATTCTCCCCTTTTGCGATCGCGGCATCCACTTCAGCCAAAGCCAGGGTTTCGTCCATTTCCCGAAGGTCCATGGTAGCATCGTAGCCATAGCTTTTTGCGCGGATTTTCTCGATATTGGTTGAAGCCCAGCCAGGAGCGCCAATCCAGATATCGCCCATGCCGTTGCCGTCCTTGTCGAAGTTGGTGGCCATTTCCGGGTCAGCCAGTTCGGACAGCGCCTTGATACCGGTGCTCTCTGCTGTTCCAGTAGTCACACACATCGCCTGAGGGCCACCCACATAATTCGGATTCATGACTACCGTGCCTTTTTCCTTGACGTAGGTATTGTTCAGGTTGACCTGATTGGGCATCCAGACCTCCGGATGCACATGCATGGAGCCACTGTCCATTGCTTCGAATATGATCGGGTTGGTGCCGTTCTGCAATTCCACTTCGAGCCCAAAGTTGTCTTCGATGACCACCTTCAGGACATCCGCAGTCATGGCCACGGTAGGCCAGTTTGGCACGCCGATAACGATATCTGCCGCCTGGGCTGTACCGCTCACTCCCATCGCGCTGGCAATCAGCGCTCCGACGAGCTTTTTGTTCAATTTTCTCATTTCTGCACTCCCGTTAGTAAAATTGGGTAAATAATTTTGATTTAAAAATCCAGACTGGTAATGAAAATACCAGGGCCACCTGTCCGATTACCATCTTTTTATTGTGTTCAGTTGATTCATGGCCAGTTGTTTCAGATGCTGCTGCCATAAATCAATCTGATGGTTTTAAAAACTTAATGTATCGAATTAACACGTTATCGTATCGCTACATGCTGTTCTATGCTAAATTTACCATGCTTACATGGTGTATTTAACATGTAAAAGCAGTTAAAAGCAGTTAAAAGCAGTTAAAAGCAGTTAAAAGCAGTTGAATTTTACTCCCGGCTATAACAACACTTTTACAGCATCAATACAGAGAAATCAAGCTACGCGTATAACACGTTATTCCTGATACTTTAACCCATAGCCTGCGTTTATTAGACATCAGCACAGTTCGGCAAGGTCATTTTATCATTTTCCAGTGTGAAATCACGGGTTCTGTTCGGGTTTCGTGATCACTTGATTCTGTCAGCGCATGACTGAACACATACACGAATGACAACCTCTACTGATTCCTTGGCCCTATCGCAGATATTGAAAATTGTCTATGATTTGGCGATGAAATGGAGATAATATACAATGTCAGGGATGAACCTGATTCTCGTCATCGTCATTGCACTGTCTGCGTTCTACTCTTTCGGTCCTCTAGCCGATGAAACCCTTCCCGGATTGGAGCCAGGTGGTTCCAAAGCAATGGGATTGATTCTCACGTTCGAAGACTGGCCCCCGGACGGTGTTGAAATGGATCCTCTTCTTCGAAAACTTGATTCAGCCGGGCTCAGGTTGAAGAGTAAGTTGCCCCGGTTCAGGGGGTGTTCCACTGGGACAGTGTTCCACTGGGATAATTGGCAAGAGGGCAGAAGGGCGGAAATCCTGTGTATTGAATTGATGCTGAATGATCGAACCTCGTCCCTGTTCGTGAACTGTGAACCCGATTACCTGCTGCATCCCGCTCAGCCGGTAGCTGACAGTTTCAATATCAAAATAAATGTTACCAATAGCGCCGAAGTAATAGTCAGTCAAGTTATATAACAGAATGACTCACTGATGCCGATGGAGTATTATCAGTGGCCTGATCAGACCTCCTGATGAGTTTCATTTTTCACTGAATTGGAAATTACAGGTTTTTAAAATAATGACAAATAAACAGAATTCTCCGGATTATTGGGGTATCGACAATGACTATGGCGTTCTGACCGATGTGTTGCTGGGCAAACCCGATTATTTCAAGTGGGTTGAAGCCGGGCCGCTGATCGGGCGGACGCTCAGGAACATGCATAAAACCGGTTTCAAATTCGATTTGGAACTTGCCCTTGGCCAGCATCGGGAAATGGTGAGGATCTATGAGGAAGAAGCGGGCGTTACCTGTCACTATCTGGAGGCGGATCCGGTATTACACAGGAATTTTTTCGCCCGGGATTCCAGTGCGATGACACCGTGGGGCGCGTTGATTTGCCACATGCAGTTGAAATGCCGCCGTGCGGATTACGTCACCACAATCCGGTTTTATCAGCAGAATAATATTCCGATCTGGAAATTTGTCACGGCCGGACATTTTGAAGGCGGAGACTTCGTTATCCTCGAACCCGGTACGGTTTTGATTGGTCACTGCGAAGAGCGTTCGGAACAGTCAGGCGCTGAGCAGGTTGCCGGATTTGTTCGCGCCGAGGGCTGGGATTGTGAAGTGGCGCCGATTCCCGCGCTATTTGTTCACATGGACGGTCTGGTTGTTCCACTCGATGAGAAGCTCGTGGTGACCTGTCTGGATGCGCTTGAAGGATGGGTGATCGATTGGCTGAAAAAGAAAGGTTTTGATTTTGTCGATGTGGGATTCAATGAAGCCAAAAACCTTGGTGTCAATCTCGTTGCTCTTGGTAACAAAAAGGTATTGTCGATGTCGGGCAGTGTCGGGCTGAACGAGAAATTGCGTGCGCTGGGTTATCAGGTATTTGCTCCCGACATGTCGATGTTCACCCTCGGCGGAGGGGGAGTGCACTGCCTGTGTCAGGCATTGCGTCGGGAACCCGTCTGACCGAATATACGAATATGACAACCACACAAAATCTCAGGGTCGACGGTCAACGCTTGTGGGACAGTATTATGGCCATGGCGCAGATTGGGCCAGGGGAAAAAGGCGGTTCCCGGCGGCTTGCGCTGACCGATGAAGACAGGCAGGGTCGGGATCTGTTCGTAATATGGTGTGAAGCGGAAAACCTGGACATCACGGTAGACGACATGGGCAATATTTTTGCCCGGCGCGCAGGGATTCATAGCGAACTGCCGCCTGTTTGCGTCGGCAGTCATCTCGACACCCAGCCGCATGGCGGCAAATTCGATGGGGTTTATGGTGTCCTTGCTGCCCTCGAAGTGGTACGTACCCTGAATCAAAACAACATCGCAACCACAGCGCCGGTGGAAATTGTGATGTGGACGAATGAAGAGGGATCGAGGTTTGCCCCTGCGATGGTGGCATCAGGGGTTTTTGCAGGTTTGTTCGAAAAGGAGTATGCCTGGTCGCGCAGTGACGCAGATGGCAGGACGATCAAGCAGGAGCTGGAGCGAATTGGTTACATGGGTCTGGAGGAATGCGGCAACCACCCGATGGCCGCGCTGTTCGAAGCGCACATAGAACAGGGGCCGATACTGGAGCGTGATGGAAATCAGATTGGCGTGGTTACCGGGGGGCAGGGCCAACGCTGGTTCGACATTACACTGCGCGGGCAGGATGCTCATTCGGGGCCGACACCGATGGTCGGACGAAGAGATGCGCTGATCGGGGCAGCCGTTCTGATTCAGGCTGTTCAAAGCATTGCACTCGAGCATGCGCCTGAAGCGGTGGGCACGGTTGGAGAACTCACGGTTTCACCCAACTCGCGTAATACCATTGCCGGCGAAGTAATGCTCACAGTCGATTTTCGTAACCCCGATGAGGGTGTGCTGAAACAAATGGCGAAGTCGTTGGAGATCCAGGTCGAGGCCGTCGCCAGAAATCATAACCTTGAAATCGAATGCGAAGAAATCTGGTACAAGCCTCCTGTCATGTTTGATCAGGGCTGTATAGAAGCGGTATCAAAAGCAGTTAAAATGCTCGGCTACGGTCATCAGAAAATTGTTTCCGGTGCGGGCCATGATGCCTGCCAGGTATGCCAGATCACTCCAACCTCAATGATTTTTGTGCCTTGCGAGGGTGGAATAAGCCACAACGAAGAGGAATCTGCGACCCCCGAAGATCTGGAAGCCGGATGCAATGTCTTGCTGCATGCGATAATTGATATGGCGGGGCAGGGACGAAAATGAGCGACTACCCGGAATATGCAGACCCCATTACCCGACCGCGTTATACCGGAATTCCGACATTTTTTCGTTGCCCGTACAGTGAGGATCTGAAACAGGTCGATATCGGTGTGATTGGTGTTCCCTTTGATGGTGGCGTGACAAATCGACCGGGAGCCCGCCATGGCCCCAGGGAAATGCGTAACCAGTCCAGCCTGATCCGAAAAATGAATCAGGCGACCGGTGTCAGCCCTCATGAGCTATGCAGAATATGCGACATTGGTGATGCCTGGGTACAAAAACCCTTTACCCTTGAAGGCAGTCACAACGAAATCGAGTCTTTTTATCATCGCGTGGTCGAGGCTGGTGTCACTCCCCTTTCAGCCGGGGGGGATCATTCCATTACCCTGCCGATCTTTCGGGCGCTGGCGAAGGATCGGCCGGTCGGTATGGTCCATTTCGATGCACACTGTGATACCGGAGATGATTACCTTGGATCGAAGTTCCACCACGGCGCACCCTTCAAGATTGCTGTCAATGAGGGACTGCTTGACCCGAAACGGACCATACAGATTGGTATTCGCGGGTCATTGAACGATCTCGATGTCTGGAAATTCAGCCATGATTCCGGTATGCGGGTGATTTATATGGAAGAGTATCTCGAGATGGGCTACAAGGCGGTGATTGAAGAAGCGCGAAAAGTGGTAGGTGATGGTCCGACCTATATCAGCTTTGATGTCGATGCCCTCGATCCGGTATTCGCACCGGGCACCGGCACCCCGGAAGTCGGCGGCTACTCGACCGCAGAGGCGCTGATGATGATCAGGGGACTCGATGGATTGAATCTGGTCGGTGGGGATGTCGTTGAAGTGGCGCCGCCATTTGATCCCAGCGGCAATACCGCGCTGGTCGGCGCCACCATGATGTTTGAAATTCTTTGTGTCATCGCGAATGCGTGGGCTGGCACAGCCAGCACAATTTCAACCTGACCGCTATGCCTCAATCCAGATCGCCCGACGCCGTGTGGCATCAGTCGACAGTATCCCGTAGTCGGCGACAGCAGCTCAATGGTCACCGCAGTGCGATCATCTGGTTTACAGGACTGTCAGGCAGCGGCAAATCCACCCTCGCGCACGCAGTTGAGGAGGTGCTTTATCAAAGAGGGCACAGGACTTTCGTGTTTGACGGTGACAATGTGCGCCATGGTTTGTGTGGTGATCTCGGTTTTTCCGACAGTGATCGAACCGAGAATATTCGCCGGATCGGTCAGATGGCAAAACTGTTTATCGAATCAGGGGTGATTGCATTGACCGCATTTATTTCTCCTTTCAGGATTGATCGTCAACGGGTCAGAATGATGGTCGACCATGATCAGGATTTTATCGAAATCTATTGTCAATGCCCTCTGGAAGTGTGTGAAAACAGGGATGTGAAGGGCCTGTATCAAAGAGCGCGCAAAGGTGAAATTCCAGATTTTACCGGTATCTCATCTCCCTACGAAGAACCGGAAAATGCAGAACTGGTGATTAACACCTCGGAAAATGATGTCCACCGGTGCGTTGAAATGATTATGCAAATACTCGAATCGAAGGAAGTCATACCCGCGAAATAAAGGTTACACTGATCTTCCCGACGGTTCGTGCCCCCCGGCGTACCGGACCGGGTCGGGATTCAGGAAAAGGCTCCCTTGCCTGTCCGTGTTGGGACGGACATCTGCAATATCGGGCAACTACAGAGGGTTGCCCCTGCATTTGGGTATTGCCGATTCCCCCGGTCTGTGGGTGAACAGCCCTGAAAGTCAGGCTGTCCGGGGCCGCCCGCAAGCCGGGCAGTCCAGGTTTTTGGGCAGTTGCATTTTCTGCCATTCCATCGTGTAAGCGTCGAACAACCAGACTACTCCGTGAAGCTGCCCATGCCCGAGCAGGACATTGACCGCTTCCATCGCCTGCATCGTGCCAATCACCCCGGTGATCGGTGCGATCACACCTTCCATGGCACAGGTTGCACTTTCAATTCCTGTGTTTGGGTACAGACACCGGTAACATGGGCTGTGTTCGTTACGCGGGTCGAAAGTCGTGACCTGACCTTCCCACCGAATCGCCGCACCGGAGACCAGAGGTATCCTGGTTGCAAGCGAGACATCATTGAGAATAAACCGGGTCGGGAAGTTGTCGGTACAATCCACGATAAGATCGACATTGTCGCAGTGCTCGATAAAATCCTCATGACCGAGCGAATAATCAAGGGTTTCGATATGAATGTACGGATTGATTGCCCGCAATGAAGAAACCGCGGATTCGGTTTTCAGTTGACCGATATCTTTATGCTGATGGATGATCTGTCGTTGCAGATTGGATTCATCCACCATATCAAAATCCGCGATCTTGAGGTGGCCTGTTCCTGCTGCAGCCAGATATAATGCAACGGGTGAGCCAAGGCCGCCCATGCCGACAATCAACACTGTGGCATTGATCAATTTGTCCTGCCCCGCCTCGCCTACTTGTGGAAGGCGGGTCTGCCTGCTATAGCGTTGTTTCAAATCCGGTCTGGTCATGATGGTTGGAAACCAGTGAGTCGAGGGGGATTTTACATCAAGGTCGATTGCCGGGACGCAGGAATTTCGGTTTGACAGAAAATCTTTGCGTATCGCAATGGCATGTTAAAAAAGTGCAATAGTTCTGAAATCGGAGTGGTCAAGTGTAATTGCTTTGGTATACTTGTGGTTACACTGCCCGGTAATTTGATAATAATCATTCCACATCATGAAATCTCCTGACGATAAAGGTAGCGCAAACAACGTAGATTTGAGTTTTTTAAGCGGAGGTAACGCCGGTTATCTGGAATCCCTGTACCGGGAAATTTCGGATCAGGGCACGAATGATTCGTTGTCCGACCAGCAAAAGAAGTGGCAGACCGTGTTTTCATCGTTACCGGGAATGGTCATCAGCTTCGATCCTTCTGAGGAAACCGGGTATCAGACCTGGTTCGAGGGTCTGGAACATAAACAGGCCCAGGTATCCAAGCTGATCACGGCCTATCGCTCATTGGGTCATTTGCGGGCAGATGTTGACCCGATAGGTGTGATGCCGCGAGGCAGCACTGAGGAAATCCAGCTGGAACGCTATGATCTCAGTGCGCAGGATCTGGATACCGAATTTGACATCGGAGACCTGGCCGAGGGTGGGCGAATGACCTTGCGAGGAATTCTCGATTTTCTGCAGGAGACCTATTGTGGTTCCATCGGTTACGAAACCAGGTATCTGCATTCCCTGGAAAAACGGATGTGGCTACAGCGGCAGGTGGAGGTTGAATCCCGGGGACCGCGCTATCCGGATGATCTCCGCATAGAGACATTGGAGCGCCTGACGGCGGCGGAAGGATTGGAAAAGTATCTGCATACCAGATACGTGGGACAGAAACGCTTTTCGCTGGAAGGCGGTGACTCGCTGATTCCGATGCTGTCGGATTTGATTCAGCAATTTGGCGCCAATGGAGTAAAGGAAGTTGTGATTGGAATGGCTCATCGTGGACGGTTGAATGTACTGGTCAATATTCTGGGCAAGGCTCCCAGTGAATTGTTCAGCGAATTCGACGGTGAGTATGAAACTGACTGTGCGGATACCCGGACAGGCGATGTGAAATATCATCAGGGAGCATCTTCGGATATCATGACCGCGGGCGGCAATGTACATATCGCACTATCCTTTAATCCATCCCACCTGGAGATCATCAGTCCAGTTGTAGAGGGTTCGGTCCGAGCCCGCCAGGAACGACGCAAGGATACTGCACGCAAGCAGGTGATCCCAATTCTGATTCATGGGGATGCCGCATTCGCCGGACAGGGGGTGGTCATGGAAACCTTGAACATGGCTGCTACACGAGGATTCTCCACCGGCGGTACGATTCATATAATCGTCAATAATCAAATTGGTTTCACCACCAACACCCTGGATGCACGTTCTACGCTTTATTGCACGGAAATCGCAAAACTGGTTCAGGCGCCGATACTTCATGTCAACGGTGATGATCCTGATGCGATTATCTTTGCCACCCGGACGGCAATGGAATATCGCATGAAATTTGGTGGTGATTTCGTACTGGATATGGTTTGCTATCGAAGGCATGGCCATAATGAAGCCGATGAACCGGCGGTTACCCAGCCGATCATGTACGGAAAAATCAAGCGTCACAAAACCCCGCGGCAATTGTACGCAGAAAGACTGGTGGATGAGGGCGTGATAGAACCATCGAAAGCCGATCAGATGGTGCAGCAATACCGGGACCGGCTGGATGAAGGTCATGTGGTCGCAGGTCAGGTGATTGACCCGAACAAGTCCCTGTTGACGCTGGATTGGAAGCCTTATATGGGGGAGGACTGGCGGGAAGAAGTGGATACCGGCGCCGACCCTGAGCGATTGGTTGAACTGGCGGAAGCCCTGACCCGGTCTCCGGATGATTTCGTCGTACACAAACGGGTTCAAGGCATTCTTGATGACCGGATCGCGATGACCAGGGGAGAAAAACCAATGGATTGGGGTTGTGCGGAATTATTGTCCTATGCCACGCTGATTGATCAGGGTTACCGGGTTCGGTTGTCCGGGCAGGATGCCGGCCGGGGAACATTTTCCCATCGACATGCCACACTGCATGATCAATCCCGGCCCCGTACCCATATCCCGCTGCAATATGTCGGCGAAAGCAGTAACGAATTTCTGGTTATAAACTCGTTGCTTTCCGAAGAGGCAGTGCTTGGCTTCGAGTTTGGCTATTCAACGACAGAACCCAGGACACTGGTTATCTGGGAAGCCCAGTTTGGTGATTTTGTGAATGGCGCCCAGGTTGTTATTGATCAGTTCATCAGCAGTGGTCAGGCAAAATGGTCAAGGATATGCAGTCTGGTTTTGTTCTTACCCCATGGAATGGAAGGGCAGGGACCGGAACATTCTTCAGCCAGGCTGGAGCGGTTTTTGCAACTTTGTGCAGAACACAATATGCAGGTCTGTGTACCTACGACTCCCGCGCAAACTTTTCATATGTTGCGTCGTCAGATGATGCGGTCGTTTCGGCGGCCATTGATCGTGATGACGCCAAAGAGTCTGCTGCGGCACAAACTGGCCGTATGCGAACCTGATGATCTGGCTCAAGGCAGGTTTTATCCAGTATTGCCTGAGATTGATCCACTGCCCCCGAATTCGGTAAAAAAGATCATTATCTGCTGCGGAAAAGTTTACTACGATATACTGGAAGCCCGACGAAACAGGGACCAGCAGGATGTTGCAATCATTCGTCTGGAGCAGATTCATCCATTCCCGGACCAGGAATTGAAGGCAGAAATCGAGAAATATTCTCACGCCGAAGATATTGCCTGGTGTCAGGAAGAACCAAAGAATCAGGGTTGCTGGTATCAGATTTTCTACTACCTGAGAAAATTATTGAATCGGAACCAGAAATTGAGTTATGTGGGACGGGAAGGATCTCCATCTCCTGCGGTTGGTTTCTTCAAGCTCCATCAGAAACAGCAGCAGAAGGTTGTTCAGGATGCGCTCGCTGTAAAAGTTTAGTATATGAATCTGGCAACAATTTTTCGGATAGACATCAATCATGACCATTGAAATAAAAGTGCCGGTACTCCCTGAGTCCGTTTCCGATGCGTTACTGCTCGATTGGAGCAAGCAGCCAGGTGACCGTGTATACAGGGATGAAATACTGGTTGAAGTGGAAACCGATAAAGTAGTGCTGGAAGTACCGGCGCCTGCGGACGGTATCTTGAGCGAAATCGTCGAACAGACAGGCGCCACAGTATTGGGTGAGCAGGTGCTCGCCCGTATCGAAACGGGCTCGAAAGTGGACGATCTCGCAGCTTTAACGGATATGGCTGAGCAGGCTCTCACTGATATCGACGCTGCAACGGCCGATACCCCGATTTCTGACAGTCCATCGCAGGGTGGCAGTGAAAACGAAAGTCTCCCATCCGATGATGACCAGAAACTCAGCCCGGCCGTGCGCAGGTTGATTGATGAAAACGGATTGGACCCGGCACGAATCAACGGTTCAGGTCGTGGTGGACGAATAATCAAGGAAGATGTGCTCAATTATTTGGCCACTGTCGACAGCTCAGTGTCTGACCAGGGAAGTGTTACAGCAGTAGCTGGCGATGCCAGCCAGGGCAAGTCTTCAGAACTCATTGCTGAGCCCGCCATGACCGCGTCCCCTGTCCCGGATTCTGCAGGCGGCCTGCGTCAACAGAACCGTGTACCGATGAGCCGCCTGCGGCAGACCATTGCCAGCCGGCTGCTGCATTCCCAGCAAAGTGCTGCCCTGCTGACAACCTTCAACGAAGTAAACATGCAGGCAGTGATGGAGTTGCGATCAAAATACAAGGAAGCTTTCCTGGAAAAACATGGCGCCCGCCTTGGGTTCATGTCCTTTTTCGTCAAGGCAAGTGTGGCCGGATTACAAAAATTTCCCCTGGTCAATTCCTATATAGAGGGCACTGACATTGTTCAGCATAACTACTGTGACATCGGTATTGCCGTAGCTTCTCCAAGGGGGCTTGTTGTTCCAGTGTTGCGAAGCTGCGAATCAATGGACTATGCCCAGGTCGAGCAACAGATACAGGAGTTCGGTTCCCGCGCAAAACAGGGGAAGATCGCGATGGATGAACTGACCGGTGGTACTTTTACCATCACTAATGGCGGTGTGTTCGGCTCTTTGCTTTCCACTCCGATTGTCAATCCACCGCAAAGCGCCATACTGGGTATGCACAAGATACAACAACGTCCGATGGCAGAAAATGGTGAGGTGGTGATTCGACCCATGATGTATCTGGCGCTCTCCTATGACCACCGGATTGTTGACGGCAAGGAAGCGGTTCAGTTTCTGGTTACCATCAAGGATATGCTGGAAGACCCTGCCAGATTGTTGCTCGATTGTTAAACTCGATTAACATGCCCGGAGGACGAATTCATGTCGGATGATCTTGATGTTATTGTGATCGGCGCAGGACCGGGAGGGTATGTCGCGGCTATCCGGTGTGCTCAGCTTGGATTGAATACCGCCTGCATTGATAATCAGATAAACCACGAAATCAATCCCGCGGGTGGAGCCAGTCTGGGGGGCACCTGTTTGAATGTCGGCTGTATCCCTTCCAAGGCACTGCTTGATTCGTCTGAACAGTACCACAAAATTACGCATCAGTTTCCCGCCCATGGCATTACGGTCGAAAACGTGTCTCTGGATATTACCGCAATGCAGGCTCGAAAACGGGACATCGTCAAACAACTGACGGGGGGCATCACGCAATTATTCAAGGCCAACAAGGTCACTTCGATTCATGGATTCGGGCAGGTGGCAGCCAACGGCAGGGTCAATGTTCTCGACCGTGATGGCGTTGTGACCGATACTCTGACCGCCCGTGAAATTATCCTTGCACCGGGCTCTGTCCCGATTGAATTACCGAATCTCCCTTTCGACAATGAGTTCGTGGTGGATTCGACCGGGGCGCTGAGCTTTGACCATGTGCCCAACCGACTGGGAATCATCGGCGCTGGCGTAATCGGACTTGAGCTCGGCAGTGTATGGAATCGCCTCGGGTCGCAGGTCATTATCATGGAAGCGCTGGAAGATTTTCTCCCGGTAGCGGATCATCAGGTCGCGCGTGAAGCAAAAAAACAACTGACCCGGCAAGGTCTGGATATTCGTTTGGGCGCCATGGTTGAAACGGTTGACGGGACGAATGCAGGAATCGACGGCCTGCAGGTGAGATACCGACAGCAGGATCAGGCATTTCAGATTGAAGTCGATCGACTGATTGTCGCGGTCGGACGAAAGCCGGCAACCGATGGCCTGATTGCGCCGGACTGCGGCGTTGCCATAGACAGCCGGGGGTTCATTGAGGTGGATGATCGATGCAGAACCAGCGATGCCTCATATATGGGCTGTTGGTGATGCAGTCCGTGGTCCGATGCTGGCCCACAAGAGTTCGGAAGAAGGCGTCGCCGTAGCCGAACGCATTGCCGGTGCAAAGGGCCATGTCGATTTCAACTGCGTACCGTGGGTGATCTATACCGCGCCTGAAATTGCCTGGGTGGGACAGACCGAGAAACAGTTGAAGGAGCAGGGAATCCAGGTCAAAACAGGTTTGTTTCCGTTTGCCGCCAATGGTCGTGCACGAGCCATGGAAGAGCCCGTCGGCTTTGTCAAAATGGTTGCCGACAAAATCACGGATCGACTGCTGGGCGTGCACATGATCGGCCCGCATGTTTCCGAGCTGATTAATGAGTGTGTACTGGCACTGGAATATCAGGCCAGTTCGGAAGATCTGGCGAGAACCATCCACGCTCACCCTACATTATCTGAAGCTGTTCACGAAGCAGCGCTCGCAGTAGACAGGCGCGCGATTCATAAAGCCGGTTAATCCGCCTGCCTTGATCGCCCCCTGCCCTTATCGTCTTTCCCGCGGAAGCGGGAATCCACCAACCGCCATGTCAGGGACGGGTCTATGTGCTTGCCCGCCACAGGAATAACGCCTTGTGAATCCGCCGGAAGAGATTTTCAAAGCCTATGACATTCGCGGCGTGGTTGCCACTTCACTGACTGCGGATGCGGTCGAATGGATTGGCAAGGCGCTTGGCAGCCAGATGCTTGATCAGGGTGTCGGCGCTTCGGTGACAGGCCGGGATGGCCGCTTGACCGGGCCGGAGCTGGTGGAAGCCCTGAATCGGGGCATTTTATCGACCGGCTGCAATGTGATTGAAATTGGACAGGCGCCGACCCCGGCGCTGTATTTCGCTGCCGCTGGATTGACAGGCGGAACCGGGGTTCAGGTCACCGGCAGCCACAATCCACCCGAATACAACGGCCTGAAAATGATGATTGATGGCGCCACTCTGTCCGGGGAAGCGATTCAACATATCAGGCGGCGAATCCTGAACAATGATTTGAGGACCGGTCAGGGGGAGTTGACCCACCAGGAAATACTGCCTCGATACTGCGATGCAATCATCCAGGATGTTTCCCTGTCGCGTTCGCTCAAACTGGTTCTGGATTGTGGCAATGGCGTGGCCGGTGACAGTGCACCAGAAATATTTCGCGTGCTCGGTTGTGAAGTGATTGAACTGTTCTGTGAGGTGGATGGAACCTTTCCGAATCATCATCCTGATCCGGGACAGCCTGAAAACCTGAAAGATCTGATCGAGACGGTGAAAGAACACGATGCTGATCTTGGCATCGCCTTTGATGGCGATGGTGACCGGCTTGGGGTCGTCTCAGCGAACGGAGAGGTGATTTGGCCTGATCGGCTAATGGTATTGTTCGCACAGGAACTGCTGCAACTTCACCGGGGCGCGGAAATCATTTTCGATGTCAAGTGTTCACGCATATTGCCGGAAGTCATCGAACGCAATGGAGGCAAGGCCACCATGTGGAAATCCGGTCATTCGCTGATAAAGAGCAAGCTCCGGGAAACCGGGGCGATTCTGGCCGGGGAAATGAGCGGTCATATCTTTTTCAATGATCGCTGGGGCGGTTTCGATGATGGAATTTACGCGGGCGCCCGGTTATGTGAACTGTTGACCCGAAGTGAAATCCATCCGAGTGAGATATTCGATTCGATTCCGAATACCATCAATACACCTGAATTGCGCCTGGAAATGAACGAAGGCGAACCTCATCGACTGGTTGAAGAACTGGTCAGGGCCGCACACTTCGACGATGCAAAAGTAAATACGATTGACGGCCTGCGCGTTGATTTTGATGATGGCTTCGGTTTACTAAGGGCCTCGAATACGACCCCGGCCATCACCATGCGATTCGAAGCCGACAATGAAAACCGGCTTGCATTGATACAGCAGAAATTCAGGGATCTGTTTGCTTCGGTCAGGCCCGGAATCGAGTTGCCGTTTTGACATACCTGATTTTATTTATGGATTGTTCGGGCTACCGTTACATGATTTGTAAATAGATATGAACAAGAAACCCCATTCGTTTGACGAGGAAGATGATGAAGTATGAAAGAACAGGCTTGATACTCTGTACAGAGAAGTATGATGAATGTGTAGCATTTTATTCAGATGTGTTGGACCTTCCAATAACAGGAGCCCTTGACGATGAACATTCAAAGCTTACGGTGTTAAGTCTGGGTGTGAATACTTATCTCATGATCGAAACCGGCGGCAAAGCGGTTTCGTCCGGCAAAAATGCTACACAAAATCCGGTATGGTTGAGATTTAATGTGAAAAGCGTCGATGATTCGGCACAGGAACTTCTCGAAAAAGGCGTAGAGGTAAAAATCAGGCGAGAGATATGGGGGACAGTAGGTGAATTCTTGGACCCGGACGGGAATATATGCTCGTTACGGGAAGAACCGTCAGACGGGCAATTTGAGATGACCACCGAGTAATGATCCAGTACGTTGATAAACAAGGGGAAGGGGAAAATGACTGATACTGGAGTAACCGTTAAGCCGATGACCGTCCATATAGGTGCGGAAGTTGGCGGTGTTGATTTATCCAGACCTCTGACAGAGGAGCAAATCTCAGTAATCAGGGACGCTTTGAATACCTGGAAGGTAATATTTTTTCGCAATCAGCCGTTAAGTCACGAACAGCATATTGCTTTTGGCAGACAGTTCGGTGAGCTGACTTCAGGTCATATCGTGTTTGGGAACGATGCAGAATACCCCGAAATTTATCCAGTAACGAAACATCGCACAGCATCCGCCAGCCGTCCTGCGGCCCCGCGAGTATGGACAGATTGGCATACTGATATAACTGCGGCAATAAACCCGCCTTTCGGTTCTATCCTTCGAGCGGTGGTCGTACCACCCTATGGTGGTGACACCCAATGGACAAATATGGTCGCAGCTTACCGGGCTTTGTCACCTGTGATGCAGGCGTTTCTTGCCACGCTGCGCGCCGTACATCGATTCAAGAGGGCGGATGGTGGAGAAAACGCCGAATCCTACAATCGTAAAGTTGATGATAAATCTCTAATGGCCGAACACCCTTTAGTAACAGTGCATCCAGAGACAGGAGAACATGCTTTATATACTAATCAGCAATTCGTCAAGGAAATTACAGGGTTAACAAAGACAGAAAGCAATATGTTGTTAGAGTATCTATGGGAACACTGTATACGAGCGGAGTTTACCGTTCGCTTTCGTTGGGAAGAAGGCAGTATCGCCTTTTGGGATAACAGATCAACACAACACCTGGCTGTCCGCGATGTTTACGATACGGATTTTGAAAGGGAATTTTACCGAGTCACGTTGAATGGGTCCGTACCTGTTGGTATTGATGGGAAGCCTTCCAATCGCATTTCAGGGGATGCGATAGAATCGGTTTGACAGTGTTGTCAGTGCAGGATGAATAATATCTAGATGTGTCGAAGTAAAAACGCCTGGTTCAGGGTGTGAGGCAGCGTCTCTGGGGAGTGATCGGCAACGGGTTTTTTGACGGACAGGCACAGGGTCCTGTCCCTGCGATGTATGGCTGGGCACGAAGCAATCAGAACAACGAGGGATTTAATGGAGAAGCGGCGGTCAATCCTCCGTCCACTACATAACATTGTCCAGTGACGAATCCGGATTCGTCGGAAGCCAGCCATACGGCCATACTGGCGATATCAGTTGGCTGTCCCATTCGTCCGGCCGGATGACGCTGCAAGGCATCTTTTCTGGCATTGGAGGGGTTGTCTGCAATGTCGAATGCGGCATCCGCCATTTCAGTCATAATCCAGCCTGGGGAGATCGCATTGCATCGGATGGCGGGCCCATGATCCACGGCGATGGACCGGGTCAAACTATGAACAAAGCCTTTCGATGCATTGTAGAGGGCCAAACCGGGGTCTGCCAGATTTGCGGAGATGGATCCGATATTGATAATCGAGCCGCCCGTTTCCATGTCCGGTATCATTTCCCGGCAAGTCAGAAACGTACCCTTTGCATTGACACCCATCACGGATTCCCAGTCTTCGTCTGATGTATCGAGTATGTTTTTTTCAAGCTGCATACCAGCGTTGTTGACAAGTACACAAATCGGTCCGAGCATTTCCTTGAAACGTCGATTCAGGGCGATCACTTGGCTGGTTTGAGAAACATCGGCGGTCATCCAGAATACCGAATCAGGAAGATCTGCCGGACGTTCTCCTCTCCCACAGGTCATCACCACCGCACCTTCTGCTACGAATCGATCCACAATCGCGCGACCGATCCCTTTTCTACCACCAGTAACCAGGGCGGTTTTGCCAAGTAAGCGAGTAGAATCCGGGGCATTCATTTTCTAACCGCCCCGGCGTAGGCATCGATGATCAATCCATGAAAATGATGTACTGCGTGCTCACTCATACCGCTGCCTTCAGGATCAACCAGGTATCGTCCCTGCTCATACGCGGGTGTCTCCATTCCTTTCTGGACACTCTCCACGAGCGCAATATCCTCTGGTTGCAATACACCATCAATAAACTGGATTGCTTCTTGCTCCGCTTTGGTCGGACTGGCTGTTTCAAAGAAAAAGTCAAACACTTCACAGGTTTCTGTTTCACTCACCGGGTAAAACCTCCACACCATGAAATTTCCTCGACCCGGATATCGCATCAGGGTCATATTGGGCCACAGAAACCAGACAGCATGATCAGTCACATCAGCGCCTTCAATGTTATATGCATCGTTTCCCGATACCCTGGCTTTAGCCATGTGGCTGGACCAGATTCCATGGGTGGTCACTTTATAGGTATCCATGTCAATCAGCGTACAAAAATCCCGATGCGCCGTTGGACAGTGGTAGCACTCCAGAAAGTTATCAACCACAGACTTCCAGTTGGCATTGATTGTATAGGTCAAGCGCCTGGCAAAGGTCAGATTTCCGAGGTCTGGAGCATACTCGTTTATTTCCATCTCCAGGTCGCTTGTCTGCTCGTGCATTGGCGCTGCTTCAGGGTCGAGATTGACAAACACCAGGTGGCAAAATACTTCCAGCTTTACCCCGGTCAGACATATCTTTGACTTGTCGAAATTTTCTATGAGTTTACTGCGACGAGCCTCGAACAGTGTGCCGTCCAGCTTGTATACCCAGGCGTGATAGGGGCAAGTGATTAACCTGGTTTTCCCTTCCCCTTTCAGCAATTCATGCGCCCGGTGTTGGCAAACATTATAAAACGCCTTTAATTCACCTTCAGCGGTTCTGGTAATCAGAATGCTCTGACCTTGCACATCAGCGGTAACATAGTTTCCCGGCTCCTTGAGTTTTTCTTCGTGACAAACGAATTGCCATGACTTTTTGAATATCTCCTGCTTCTCGACGGCTAAAAACTGCGGATCGACATAGCAAACCTTGTTGATCGTGCTGGAACGATTCGCTATCGGGTCGTATCCCTCACGAACCGTGTTAAATTGATCGGCTGTCAACGATTGGACCACGAAAACTTGACTCACCTGATTCACACGGCCTGCATGGCGCTTGATAAATAGTCCCAGACATATTCGGTGTAGCTCCATCGTACCTGGATGTCGAATGCGGGGATGTCACTTGTCTTGTGCAGAAGTATGCTGGCATGACCAAATCTGGTTTGTGTGCAGTGGCCGACTGCGAATTCCTGAGGATTCAAATCCAGCGGGCAGGCTCTTGAGAGCAATGCAATGGAATCGGGTCCGTCCAGGTGCAGGACTGTGTAGTAATCTGTGATCTCTGTTACTGCGAAATGAGTATCCCGGAGTTTCGCTTTCAGGGCTTTGACAATCGGCCCGGTTGCACTCAATCGGCAATGCAATAACCATTCATTCGGACCTGTCCAGTAACAGATCTGGTCTGCTGATGCGTGTTGTGTGTTGGGTGTCAGCGGGAGTTGGATATCCAGTACGGACTCTGCATTTATCAGAAACTGTCGGTCTTCGGGGTCGCCGCGCAAATTTATCTTGCCGCACCAGGGCTCCTCCCTGAGGCTGTTCCTGCCTTCAATTGGAGTCAGTTTGCACGCTGGTGAGGTTGCCTGCAATCCGGTTTTGTCGATTGGCCTGGCCGGTGCAGAACTTTCCGGCGAAGCATCGGCGGCAAGCTGTGCTGTTGCGGGCAGAAATACCGGGTCAGTCACGGTGACTTTGTGAGCGCTGCCATTGAGCATCGGCACATCGAGAGTCTGTCCCTTGCGATTAAAACCATCCTTGATCAATGCAAGGGCAATAGACCGGCCCACATTCGGACTCATATAGCTGGAACTGATGTGACCCAGCATATCCATCGGTGGGGCGCTCTTTAATTTTTCAACCACATGGGCGCCTTCAGGCAGTACCAGATCAGGGTCTTCGGTCAACAGGCCGACCAGTTGTTTCCTGCCCGGTCGGGCGGTGTCCGAACGGTCAAGTGAACGTTTCCCCAGGAATTCGGCCTTGGTTTTCGATACGATCCAGTTCATGCCCAGATCCATCGGCGTAACTGTGCCATCGGTGTCCTGTCCTGCAATAATGAATCCCTTTTCGGCTCGCAGTACGTGCATTGCCTCGGTGCCGTAGGGACAGATTCCGTATTTTTCTCCGGCGTCCATCAGCGCTGTCCACAAAGAGAGGCCGAATCTGGCCGGGACATTGATCTCGAATGACAATTCACCGGTAAAGCTGATACGGAATATCCGGGCAGGAATACCGGCAATCCTGGTTTCCCTTACCGACATGAACGGGAACGACTGATCGTCCAGCGGCAGGTCAACCAGTTCGCCAAGCACCCTGGCGGAATCAGGGCCATTCAACGAAATGACGGCCGGTTGTTCGGTCACACTTGTCGCAAACACTTCCAGCTCCGGCCATTCGGTTTGCAGCCATTCCTCGATCCAGTTCATGACCCGTGCAGCGCCCCCGGTTGTGGTGGTCATGTGATAATGATTCTCGCCGAGGCAACTGGTCACGCCATCATCAAATACCATGCCGTGTTCATCCAGCATCAAACCATAGCGACATCGACCGGGCGCCAGCTTGCTCCAGTCGTTGGTATAGAGCATATTCAACAACCTGACGCAATCCCGACCCGCCAGGTCAATCTTGCCAAGTGTTGAAGCGTCCAGAATTCCACAACTTTTTCGCACTGCGATACATTCACGCTGAACTGCGTCATGCATGGTTTCTCCTGCCTTCGGGAAGTAGCGGGGTCGCTTCCAGTCTCCGACATCTTCAAAAACTGCGCCATGCCGGTGGTGCCAGTCGTGCATCGGGGTTTTTCTGGTTTGCAGAAACAACTGCCGTCGATCATGCCCCACGATGCTGCCAAAAGTCAGTGGGGTGAATGGCGGGCGAAATGTGGTCGTGCCGACTTCGGGAACCGGAATACCGCGAATTTCAGACATTACGGTCAATGCGTTCAGATTTGAAGTCTTGCCCTGGTCGGTTCCCATGCCGGTTGTGGTGTAGCGTTTAAGGTGTTCCACTGATTCGTATCCTTCGCGAGCCGCCAGAAGAATGTCGGCCACGGTCGCATCATTGTGCAGTTCATGAAAATGCTTTTTCCGGCCCTGTCCGATTGGATGATCGGACGGCAGTATCCACAATGGCCGCAATCCCCCGGATGATTCAGACAGATTCGCTTCCAGGGGGCTGACCCCGGCCGCCGGAGGTTGCGCCGAGCCGGTTCCGAATCCCGCGTTACCGGCCGCTTCGCACCCGGCCCTGAACCCCTGGCTGAGGCAGTCATCCAGGCGATAGTCGGCATTGCAGGCGCCAGCCGTGATGGCTGAGTTGCTGGGCGGCATCCGGTCGGCGACAAAGCAGTGCAGATCATCCAGATATTTGAGTTTCCCTTTCGCCTGACTGTATAAATGAACAGTCGGTGTCCACCCTCCTGCAACTCCGATCAGATCGCAGGACAAACGCTGTTTGGGGCCGGTCACGGATGCTCCGTCCCCGCTGAGCGCCATGACTTCGATTCCCCTGATTCTACCCCGCGCATAGTCGACTCCCACAATGGTTTGGCCCGGATAGATGGTGATACCCTGGTTCTTTGCCCGTACCTGAGCCGCGGATGAAACAGTTTCCCGAATGTCGATGACGCATACCGTTGCACCCGCGTCCTGTGCGTCCAGCGCGGTCTGCCAGACGCTGTCATTGTTGGTCAGCAATGCGATGTTTCTTCCCGGTAACACGGCAAACCGGTTGATGTAACTGCGAATGGCGCCGGAAAGCATCACTCCGGGGCGGTCGTTATCGGCGAATACCAGAGGACGTTCAATGGCGCCGGTTGCGATCACGACCTGTTTCGCACGGATTTTCCACAGTCTTTCACGGGGAGATTTACCGACGCTGGCCGGGCCGAGATGCTCACCCACCTTTTGATTGGCTACCAGGAAATTGTAGTCGTAGTAACCGGTCAGGGTCGTTCGTGACAGCAGGGTAACGTTGTCCAGCGCTTCAAGCCGGGTGATGCGGTCTGCGACCCATTCAATGGCGCCACCACCACCGATGGTTGCCGTGTTTTCGCTCAACAGCGACCCGCCGAATTCGTTTTTTTCGTCCAGCAGAATGACTTTCGCGCCTGTCTGCGCCGCCGCCGAGGCGGCCTGAATACCGGTCGGACCGCCTCCTGTTACCAACACATCGCAATGAGCATAGGTTTTGTCATAAAAATCAGGGTCGATTTCAAGCGGAGATTTGCCCAGCCCGGCAGCCTTGCGGATATATTTCTCATAGGTCATCCACATTGATGCCGGCCACATGAACGTTTTGTAGTAGAAGCCGGCTGGAAGCAACCGGGACAGCCGCGAGCTGATCGCCCCCAGGTCAAATTTTACTGATGGCCAGCAATTCTGTGAGGCGGCGCTGAGTCCTTCGTACAGTTCCACTTCGGTGGCACGCATGTTGGGGGTGGTATGCGCCCCTGATTCGAGTTGCACCAGTGCATTCGGCTCTTCGGAGCCTGCGCTGTAAATTCCCCGCGGCCGATGATACTTGAAACTGCGGCCCACCAGATGAATTCCATTCGCCAGCAGGGCTGATGCCAAAGTGTCACCAGGATATCCCGACAGGGGTTTGCCGTCATAGTAAAAACTGATAGTCTTGCTGCGGTCGATGCGGCCGCCGACAGCCAGTCGATTTTTTCCGGTTCTGCCTGAAGTGGTCATTCCTTCACCCCGGGGCGCGGTTCGCCGGGCTTGTAGGTGGCGTGAATCTGATCGGTAATGGTATCCCTGGCGACATTGAACCAGCGTCGGCATCCATGGCTGTGCACCCATCTTTCGTAATGGACGCCTTTGGTATTTTTACGGAAGAAGACATAGTCCCCCCATTCTTCTTCAGATAATTGTTCAGGTTGCACGGGCCGCGAAATATGCGCCTCGCCATGGGCTGTAAATTCGCTTTGGTCGCGTTTGCCGCACCAGGGGCAGTCAAGAATGAACATCAGTGTGCCACCGCTGCTGCAGCGCCTTCGTCAATCAGCGCGCCGGTATTGAACCGGTTGATAGAGAACGGCGCTGCAATCGGGTGCATTTCACCGCGGGCAATCGAATGGGCAAAGACATGTCCTGACCCCGGGGTTGCCTTGAATCCGCCTGTTCCCCAACCGCAATTGAAAAACAGGTTTTCAACCGGGGTTTTCGAAATCAACGGGGAGCGGTCAATCGTCACATCGACGATACCCCCCCATTGGCGCAGCATTTTCATTCTCGAAAATACAGGATAAAGCTCAATCACAGGACCAACCGTTTCCTCAATGACATCAAATCCACCGCGTTGAGAGTAAGAGTTGTATGCGTCCGAGCCAGCGCCGATCACCAGTTCGCCCTTGTCGGATTGGCTGATGTAGGCATGAATACTGCCTGACATGACCACGCAATCGAGGATCGGCTTGACCGGTTCGGATACCAGCGCCTGGAGCGGGAAGGATTCGACTGGCAACCGGAAGCCTGCCATTTCGGCAAGTACGCTGCAATGTCCCGCTACCACGCAACCGACCTTTCTGGCAGCAATGAAACCATGACTGGTTTCCACCCCCTGAATGATGTTGCCGTGTTGCCGGAATCCGGTTACTTCACAGTTTTGGATAATGTCGACACCGGCAGCGTCCGCCGCCCTGGCATAACCCCAGGCTACTGCGTCATGCCGGGCCGTGCCCCCGCGTTTTTGCAACAGGGCGCCCATCACAGGGTAGCGGCAATTCAGATTGATGAATGGCACCATCTGTTTTACCTGGGTCGGAGTCAGGAACTCCGAATCGATTCCGTTCAGGAAAATGGCATGTCCCCGGCGACCGATTTCCTGCATGTCATGGACATTGTGCGCCAGATGAAGCAGTCCACGCTGGGAAAACATCACGTTGTAGTTCAAGGTCCGGCTCAGACCCTCCCACAGCTTCATTGCATGTTCGTATATCCCTGCGGATTCATCCCAAAGATAATTGGAGCGTACGATGGTCGTGTTGCGGCCCGTATTGCCGCCTCCAAGCCATCCTTTTTCGATCACCGCAACATTGCTGATTCCACATTCCGTGGCCAGATAATAGGCGGTTGCCAGACCATGACCGCCGCCGCCGACGATCACCACGTCATATTCCTTTTTAGGCGTTGGGCTGCGCCATGACCGTTGCCAGTCCTGGTGATAGTTTAACGCATTGCGGATCAGGCTGAATATCGAGTAGCGATTCATCGCCTAGAATTCCACTCCCTGGGCTGCCAGGATGCCCTGGTCAAAAGCGTGCTTGATTTTGCTCATTTCAGTCACGGTATCAGCTGCTTCGATGACTTGCGGCGCGGCATCCCTGCCAGTCAGGACGAGGTAGAGCCAGCCCGGTTTCTGGCGGGTGATGAATTCTGCAATTTCTTCACCAGTGATCCAGCCAAAACCGCAACAGTAGTTAATTTCATCCAGTACGACAAGATCAAACTCTTCGGAGAGGATTTTTTCCTTACTGAATTCCCAGATTTTCCTGCTGGTTTGAATATCCTGTTCAGGGTTATTGGTATCCCAGGTAAATCCATCCCCCATCACATGCCATTCAATGTTATCAAATTTTTCTGCGGCAAGCTGTTCACCGGTTTTCCATTTGCCTTTGATATATTGAATCACGCAGACTTTCAGTCCCCAGCCGGCGGCTCGGAATACAACGCCGAATGCACTGGAGGATTTTCCCTTTCCGCTGCCGGTATGGACCAGAGTGATGCCTACTCGTCGCTCTCTTGATTTCATGAACGGCCTGAACAGTATCGTGAATGACGGCGAATTATAACCATAAATTCGCATGTCCAGTCCATGATATCGCCATGCAGGCGGTTCAGTTGATTGGTCATCCTCCCTGGATGATGCCTCTGTTACTCAACGAAACGAATTCACCATCGCCAACAATAATGTGATCCAGTAGCCTGACATCAATCAGTTGTAACGCTTTTTGAATCTTGACGGTGATGTCGGCATCACTTTGGCTGGGTTCGGCAATACCTGACGGGTGGTTGTGGGCAATGATGATCGCGGCTGCGTTGTGGTGCAGGACCTGTTTGATCACCTCCCGTGGATGGACGGAAGCGCTGCCCAGTGTGCCATAAAATAATTCTTCGTATTTGATCACCTGATGCCGGCTGTCGAGAAACAGAATCGCAAAAATTTCCCGACCCCTGTCGCGCAGATGAAAACTGAGAAAATCGTTGACCGACTCAGGGTTGGTCATCACGCCCTGGCGTTGAATTTTTTCACCAAGAAAGCGTCTCCCCAATTCCAATGCTGCCTGCATGTATGAAAATTTTACCGGGCCGAGCCCCGGCATCTGGCATATCCGCTCCTGGTTTGCGGTCAGCACTCCTCTCAAATTTCCAAACTGGCCGATCAAATCCCGGCTGATATCCACTGCGGATTTTCCCGGCACGCCGGTGCGAAGAAATATGGCGAGCAATTCGGCGTCGCTGAGTGAACTCGCGCCTTGATGTAAAAGTTTTTCTCTCGGCCGTTCCAACTCTGGCCACTCCTTTATTGTCATGATTAATTTCCATATAAATAAGTTAAACTCCACACTTGAACTACGATACAGGAACTATACAAAATCAGTGTGTTGCTGGCAGGCAGAAGTCCCCGCATGGGAGGCTTCCTTTTTCACCCTGAACTCTACATTATGAATACTGCTGCGACAATACGCAGAAACAAAAGAATTCTGGTTGGTGTGACAGGTGGGGTTGCGGCTTACAAATCACCGGACCTGGTCAGAAGGCTGCTGGAACGGGGTGCGGATGTTCGCGTCGTGATGACTGAGGCGGCGAAGGAATTTATTACTCCACTCACTCTTCAGGCGGTCAGCGGGCATCCTGTTTTCCAGCATTTACTGGACACTGATGCCGAGTCGGGTATGGGGCATATCGAACTGGCGCGATGGGCTGAAACCATTGTCGTTGCCCCGGCTACAGCAAACTTCATCTCAAAAGTGGTACATGGAGAAGCCAACGACCTGTTGTCTACGTTGATTCTTGCTTCTGAAGCAGAATTGATCATCGCCCCTGCCATGAATCAGCAAATGTGGCAGAATCGGGCGACCCGGGAAAATCTGAAAATACTGGAAACATGGGGAATTCGCACAATAGGGCCGGCACAGGGCAACCAGGCCTGTGGAGAAAATGGTCCGGGGCGGATGACTGAACCGGAACAAATCGCTCAACAGATACTCGGTGATGGTATTCCGCAGTTGCTGGCGGGGAAATCGGTTCTGGTAACAGCAGGCCCAACCTGGGAGGCGATTGACCCGGTACGGGGAATTACAAACCACAGTTCCGGAAAAATGGGGTTCTCCGTTGCACGGGCAGCCATCGACTTCGGCGCTGAAGTGACCCTGATATCCGGCCCGGTTAATCTGGAAACACCGTCCCGACTCAGGCGAATAAATGTGATTTCGGCAGAACAGATGCGTGATCAGGTCATGCAACATGTTGACACAGCAGATATATTTATCTCTGTGGCTGCGGTAGCAGATTATCGTCCGGTGCAGGCGGCATCGCAGAAAACCAAAAAGAACGACGAGCAGACAACCATCACCCTGGTCAGGAATCCGGATATCCTGGCGCAGGTGGCGGCATTGGCTGACAGGCCCTTTACGGTCGGATTCGCCGCTGAAACCGAGAATCTGGTGGATAATGCATACAACAAGCTGAAGACAAAGAATGTCGATATGATCGTTGCCAATGATGTTGCTGGCAATGAAAGTGTATTCGACAGCGAGGACAATGCAGTCACGTTGTTGTATTTCAGGAGCGAAGCGAACAGGAACAGGGATAAAGTGGACAAGTCCACCATTGCCCGAACCGATAAGTATCGACTGGCGGTCCGGATTATTGAAGAAATCTCGGGACTGCTTGAGCAATGTGATGAACAACCCGGCTGATGAGCAAGCCAGCGGGGACTGTAAAACCAGGAAATTACCTTGCCGGAGTAAAACCAAAATTACTATGAAGAATCAATCACCACTTAATGTCGGGCTGCTGCTGTGTGATGACGTAGAGGAAGCTGACCGTGAGCAATATGGCAGTTATGCCGGAATGTTTCAGAACACCCTTGATCCGGGTTCGAAAAATATCCGGTTGACTGAGATTCGATGTTTTGAAGGTGAAGTACTGCCACGGCCCGGAAAATTTGACGGCTATGTAATTTCCGGGTCCCGGTACAGCGTGTATGAAGACCTGCCATGGATAAAATCCCTGCAGCGGTTTGTTGTTGATTGCTGGAATGAAAATGTTCGCGTGGTGGGAATCTGTTTCGGACATCAACTGTTGGCCCATGCCCTCGGCGGCAGAGCTTCAAGGTCCGAATCCGGCTGGGGTTTTGGTATTCAGACAGTAAGAATTACGGACAGAAAATCATGGATGAATGATTCCGACGCATCGTCGGAGGCTTTGGATGGTGATCTGTACAATCTGATTGTCGTCCATCAGGATCAGGTGGTGGATGTGCCGCCGGAATTTGAAACCATCGCGGAAAATGAATTTTGCCCCAACAGCATGATTGTTGCGGACAACAAAATGCTCGGCATCCAGGGACATCCGGAATTCAACAAGGAATTCTGTGCCTTCAGGGCAGAATTCAGAAAGGAACTGATCGGGCAGGAGGTCTACCAGCGCACAATTCGTTCCCTTGAACAACACAATACCGATTCAGCTAAAATCATGAAATGGGTTGGCAATTTTCTCCAACAATAAGAGACGAATATGATTATCAAACAAATCTGGACTGGTAATGCTTACCGGAATTTCAATTATCTGATAGCCTGTCCGGAAACGGGCGAAGCGCTGGCAATTGATCCGCTGGATCACAAAAAGTGCCTGGGGTATGCCAAAGACCAGGGATGGGATATTACCGGAATTGTCAATACCCACGAGCATGGTGACCACACTGGAGGAAACCGGAAAATGGTGGCCGCCACAGGCGCACCGGTATTGGCTCATCATCGTGCCCGGTCAGCGATTCCTGAAATGTCCCGTGGTCTCAAGGCCGGAGATGTCATCAAGGCAGGCAAAACCGTAGAACTGGAAGTGCTGGACACGCCGGGACACACGATGAGCCATGTCTGCCTGCTGAGCCATACCCAGACCCCGGCGCTGTTCAGCGGCGATACGCTGTTCAATGCAGGCGCCGGAAACTGTCATAACGGCGGTCACCCGAAGGAGCTTTATGAAACCTTCGTACAACAGCTGGTGCAGTTAACAGATAGCACATTGATCTATCCGGGTCATGACTACCTTCATAATAACCTCGAATTCACCCTTGATCGGGAACCGGGCAATCAGGCCGCGAAATCGCTGCTGTCTGAAACAGCAAAGCAGAACCCTGAAAAAGCGCTGGTGACCAATCTGGCGCAGGAAAAGGAAATAAATACGTTTTTCAGATTACAAAGTCCGCAGGTGATTGAACAGTTGCAGTTGAAATTTCCTGAAATCGGCGACACACCCGGTCCACAAACCGTATTTATCAAACTGCGTGAGTTGAGAAACAACTGGTAGGGGCATTGGCCCGGGCGGTCTGGCCGAAGCGTTGAATTGAATTGAGATCAGGGCAGATTACGGCTTGTTTAACAATTCTTAAAACAGTAAGATCATCGTTCCTGAAACTTCAATCCGCTTGAGGAAGAAATGCTGAAAGGTAGCATGGTGGCGTTGATTACGCCGATGCTGGATGATGGTGCGGTTGATTACCCCAGCCTTCAGAAACTGGTGGATTTCCATGTAGAAAATGGGACCGACGGGATTATTTCTGTTGGCACCACGGGGGAAGCAGCGACCCTGACTATTGATGAGCAGATTGATGTTATCTCCAGGACTGTCGATTTTGCCAATGACAGGATACCGATCATCGCCGGTACCGGCGGAAACTCGACATCAGAGGCCGTGGAGTTGACCAGCAGAGCCGCAGCACTGGGTGTTCACGCCTGTCTGCTGGTTGTTCCTTACTACAACAAGCCGACTCAACATGGTTTGTACCAGCATTTCAAGTATATCGCTGAGGCGGTTGACATTCCGCAAATCCTCTACAACGTTCCGTCACGAACCTCTCTCGACATGCTGAATGATACGGTCGTTGAACTGGCGGCAATCCCCAATATTGTGGGTATCAAGGATGCCACTTCGGATATTCCCCGGGTGGCGGATTTCAATCAGCGTTGCGGCCCGGACTTTGCTGTTTATGCAGGTAATGACGACACTGCCCTGGAATTGGTCAAGGCCGGTGGTCATGGTTGTATTTCGGTGACAGCCAATGTTGCGCCAGGGTTGATGCATGAAATGCTGGCTGCGGCAGTACAGGGTGATTTCGGCGTTGCTGAGGATATCAATCGGAGGCTGGACCCGTTACACGAGGCGCTTTTCCTTGAATCCAATCCGATTCCGGCTAAATGGGGTTTGCATGAAATGGGTTATGTCGGCAAGGGGATTCGCTTGCCGCTGACCGAGTTCTCTGAACAGTATCATGATCAACTTAGAGAGGCGATGACAACTGCAGGTGTTGGACGATTGCAAGGCGGTTGAACCCTGAACAACCGATGTCTGTTATTGCAGGACCCGGGAATTTCTTAATCAAGGATTTAATTGTGTGCTGATTTATCTAGGCGCTGATGCGCTATCTGAATTTCGCAAACAAAAAGTTCTTGCACGGATTCAGCAATTCGCGCCATCGTGTACCCGCATCGACGCACATTTTTATTACTTTGTCGATAACAGTGAAGCGCTTCGATCCGGGCAGGTTGACATTGTTGCACAGTTGCTCAATGTCGATACTGCAGGTGACCGGCTGACCACTGCAACCCGGCCGGAAGTGAGCGAACAACTGACGCGGTATGTCGTCCCGCGACTGGGGACGATTTCTCCGTGGTCGAGCAAAGCGACTGATATATTTCATCTTTGCGGTCTGGGTTCGATCAGGCGGGTTGAGCGCGGTATTCAATGGCAGTTTGCCGGGCTCGATAATCTGGCCCCGGAATCCGCCGTTGGAGTGATTTATGATCCAATGACCGAGTCTCTGCTCGACAGTGAGCGGGATACCTGTGCACTGTTCGTCCAATCTGCCCCCGCACCCCTGGTGGTGATCGACTTGCTGGCAGGGGGGGCGCAGGCTCTTGAATCAGCCAATCGGGAATTTGGTTTCGCACTGAGCGATGAAGAGCAGGCCTACCTGTTGAAGCGGTTTACCGAATTGGACAGGAATCCCACCGATGTGGAGTTGATGATGTTTGCCCAGGTCAATTCCGAGCATTGCAGGCACAAGATTTTTAACGCGCAGTGGAATATTGACGGTATCGACCAAGACAGGTCCCTGTTTTCGATGATTCGCAATACTCATAATCAAAACAGCAGTTGGACGCTGTCGGCCTACAGAGATAACTCGGCCGTACTTGAAGGCACTGAAACTGAACGGTTTGCCCCGGACCCCGGATCGCGTCTTTATTCGTTTGTTGAAGAGCCGGTACACTTCGTTGCGAAAGTGGAAACGCATAACCATCCTACCGCCATCTCTCCATTTGCCGGCGCCGCCACAGGTTCGGGAGGAGAAATCAGGGACGAGGGCGCCACTGGCCGGGGAGGAAAACCGAAAGCGGGGCTGGTCGGTTATTCGGTATCCCATCTGCGGCTGCCTGAACTCGCACAGCCCTGGGAGTTGCCGCAGCAAAAACCACGGCGCATCGCCGGGCCACTGCAAATCATGATTGAGGCTCCGCTAGGGGCAGCGGCATTCAACAATGAGTTTGGTCGCCCCAATACATGCGGCTACTTTCGAACTTTTGAACAGGCGACAGACAAGCCGGGGCAACGCCACGGTTACCACAAGCCGATCATGCTCGCAGGAGGGCTGGGCAATATACGCCCCGGGCATGTTGTCAAGAAACCGATACCTGACCGCACGCCCATCGTAGTCCTTGGCGGACCAGCCATGTTGATTGGCCTCGGTGGTGGAGCGGCATCCAGTATTGCTTCCGGGGACAGCTCCGAATCCCTGGATTTTGCTTCTGTGCAGCGCGGCAACCCGGAAATGCAACGACGTTGCCAGGAAGTGATTGATGCCTGCTGCTCAATGGGCGAGAACAATCCGATTATTTCCATCCATGATGTTGGAGCGGGCGGATTGTGCAATGCACTACCCGAACTGGTACACGATTGTGAATCAGGCGGAAGATTCGAACTGCGCAATGTATTGAATACCGAGCCCGGCATGTCGCCGATGCAGATCTGGTGCAATGAATCCCAGGAGCGTTATGTGCTTGCAATCGACCGGAACAGATACCAGGAGTTCGAACAGATTTGCCATCGGGAGCGGTGTCTGTATGCCAGGGTAGGCATGGCAACGACCGAATCCACGCTCAGGCTTACGGATTCGTACTTCGGGGGACAGGATTCAGACGCTTCCGGGGAGATGGTTTCCCCGGTAGACTTGCCGATGGAAGTGCTTTTCGGTTTGCCGCCGAAAATGTTTCGAAACGCGGTCACCGAAATAAAAACATCTGGCGAATTTGATATCTCCGGCCTCACCATCGACGAGGCCGTGGACAGGGTGCTGGCATTCCCTGCGGTGGCGGACAAAACCTTCCTGGTGACTATTGGCGACCGCAGTGTCACCGGACTGGTTGCTAGGGATCAGATGGTAGGTCCATGGCAGGTGCCGGTGTCGGATGTTGCGGTCAGTTGTGCAGGTTATCGAAGTAACGCCGGTGAAGCTTTCGCCATTGGTGAACGAACTCCTCTCGCGGTGATTGATGGGCCAGTCAGCGGCCGTATGGCGATTGGAGAATCGATTACCAACCTTGCCGCCGCCTGTATTGATGACATCGGGCAAATCAGGTTGTCAGCAAACTGGATGGTGGCTGCTGGCGAAGAAGGTCATGATGCCCGGCTTTATCACACCGTCCGCGCAATTGGCATGGAATTGTGCCCGCAGTTGGGAATTTCAATTCCAGTGGGCAAGGATTCGATGTCAATGAAAACGGTATGGCAGGATGAGAACGGCTGTCAACAAAAAGTGGTCTCTCCACTGTCCTTGATAGTCAGCGCATTTGCCGTTGTATCCGATGTTCGCAAAACCTTGACTCCCGTTCTTCAGACAGGCGATCAACCGACCGATTTATGGTTACTTGATCTGGGAGCCGGAAAAAATCGGTTGGGAGGGAGTGTCCTCGCGCAGACTTTTAATCAGGTCGGGTCCGAGGCGCCTGATCTCGATGATGCCATCAGGATGAAGCGCTTCTTTGCCCTGATCCAGAAACTCAATCGTGATTCCTGTCTGTTGTCGTATCATGATCGATCAGATGGCGGGTTGCTGGCGACTTTATGTGAAATGGCTTTTGCTTCACGTTGCGGGTTGTTGATTGATCTCGGCGCCCTGACAGGAGAGACACTGGCACTCCTGTTCAATGAAGAACTGGGCGCAGTGATTCAAACCCGCCAGGCGCAGCGTGACGAAATTCTGGATTGCGCAAGATCCTCAGGCATGACGGATTGTCTGCATCGACTCGGGCAACCCGCTGCCGATGGCAGCATACGGATTATCAGACGGGGTGAAGAAATATTCTCCCGCAGTCGAATCCAGTGTCATCAGATCTGGTCTCAGACTTCCTGGCATATACAGCGCATCAGAGACAATCCGCAATGCGCCGATCAGGAATATCAACGCCTGCAGGATGAGACAGACCCGGGATTGTTTTGTAACTTGAGTTTTTCCTGTGACGGGAATATCCCGGATCGGACCCCTGCTGCGGCAGATATGGCGCCGAAAATCAGTCTGACCCGTCCAAGAGTGGCAATACTGCGGGAGCAGGGGGTCAATGGACAACTGGAAATGGCCGCAGCATTTCACAGCGCCGGGTTTGATGCGGTCGACATTACCACCACGGATCTGATCAATGGAGCGACTCTCGACGATTGCAAGGGACTGGCTGCTTGTGGCGGCTTTTCATTCGGTGACGTGCTGGGTGCAGGTGAAGGGTGGGCAAAATCGATTTTGTTCAACCCGCAACTGAAGGAGCGCTTCGAGCGTTTTTTCGAGCGGTCGGATAGTTTTGCCCTGGGCGTGTGCAATGGCTGTCAAATGATGTCGTCAATCAAGAGCATTATTCCCGGCGCTTCCGATTGGCCCGGATTCATCCGCAACCATTCCGAGCAGTTCGAAGCCCGTTTTGTGATGGTGGAGGTGTGCTCGGAAAAATCGATTCTGCTTCGCGGCATGGCAGGTTCGAAAATACCCGTATCTTCAGCCCATGGAGAAGGCAGGGTGAGATTTGCAGAGCCGCTTCACGAGGTCAGGATAAAGCTCAACGGTCAGGTCTGTTTAGGGTATATCGACAATCATGGCAATCCGACCACCGTCTATCCATACAACCCCAACGGCTCTGGAAATGGATGGACCGGATTCACCAACGTTGATGGCCGATTCACAATCATGATGCCGCACCCGGAACGAGTCTTACGAACCGTTTCAAATTCCTGGCGCCCCGACGACTGGGGCGAATACAGCCCGTGGATCAGAATGTTCCTGAACGCCCGCGATTGGGTGGCGTAACCGGCACTACATTGCAGCGTAATTGGGGCCGCCTGCTCCTTCGGGTGTCACCCAGTTGATGTTTTTGGTCGGATCCTTGATATCGCAGGTTTTGCAGTGTACACAATTCTGGGCGTTGATTTGTAATTCAGGCTGCGTTTCAGTGTTAATGAATTCATAAACGCCTGCGGGACAAAAGCGTTGTTCCGGCCCGGCATAGACCCTGTAATTTGTCTCTACGGCGAGATTGTGTTCACTTAACTGCAGATGGACCGGTTGGTCTTCTTCATGGTTGGTGTTGGACAGATAGACCGATGAAGTCTTGTCAAAGCTCAATACGCCATCTGGTTTTGGATATTCAATGGGTGTGCAGTCGCTGGCTGGTTTCAATGTCTCGTGATCGGCGACAGGGTCGGTGATCCGAAATGGCAATCTACCGGCGAAGAGGTTCTGGTCGATAAAATTATAGGTCCCTCCGAGCCAGTTACCCAGTTTGTGTATCGCCGCGCCGAAGTTCCTCGATCGATAAAGCTCCTGATAAAGCCAGGAATCCCTGAAGCGGGTTTGATAATCTTCGAGACTGCCATCACCATGCAGGCTGTGGTAAACCGCCTCGGCCGCAATCATGCCGGATTTCATTGCGGTGTGAGAACCCTTGATTTTTGAAAAATTCAGTGTGCCGGCATCGCAGCCGACCAGCAAGGCGTTTGGCATGTGCATTCTGGGCAGTGCATTGAAGCCTCCTTTTGTGATCGCTCTGGCGCCATAGGCGATGCGTTCGCCGCCTTCCAGATATTGCCTGATTTCGGGGTGGTGCTTGAAGCGTTGCAATTCATCAAACGGACTGAGCCAGGGATTGTCGTATGACAGATCAGTAATCAATCCCATCGAAACCAGATTGTCTCCGAGGTGATATAGAAAGGAGCCACCGGATGCTCCGTGCTCGGTCAATGGCCAGCCTGCTCCATGCACAACCAGTCCCGGCTGGTGTTTGTCGGAATTGATTTTCCACAGTTCCTTGATTCCGATGCCGTAGTGCTGGGTTTGCGCATTGGCTGCCAGATCAAATCTTTCTATCAGTTGTTTGCCCAGATGACCCCGGCATCCCTCTGCAAACAGGGTGACCCTTGCGTGCAGTTCCATGCCGGGTTCGTAGGAGGACCTGGTTTCGCCGGTTAAACTCCTGCCCATTTCTCCGGTGGCTACGCCCTTGACGCTGCCATCTTCATGGAACAGGATTTCCGAAGCAGGAAATCCCGGGAATATTTCAACCCCCATGCCCTCGGCCTGCTCTGCCAGCCAGCGACACAATTCCCCAAGGCTGATAATGTAGTTGCCGTCATTGTGCATCGGGGCGGGCACCATCCAGAGCGGCAGATTCAATGCTTTGTTACTGTTTCTGAACATCAGTACCCGATCTTTCTTCACTTCAGTGTACAGAGGCGCCTCGCGTTCTTTCCAATCCGGAAACAATTCGTTCAGAGCCCGTGGTTCGAACAGAGCGCCAGACAGGATGTGTGCTCCGACTTCGGAGCCTTTTTCAAGAACAACGACGGACAATTCCTTTTCCTGTTGTTCGGCCAGTTGCATTAATCTGTATGCGGCTGACAAGCCAGCAGGGCCAGCGCCCACAATCACCACATCCACTTCCATTGATTCTCGTTCAAGTAACTGTTCAGTCATGCCTGCATTCTCGATACGGGTTAATAGTCAAAAAATAATCTGATATTCTGTTATCGGCAGAGTTAAAATTCCAGCCTTTCGTAAGATTAATGTGAAATAACCGATCAATCAGGAATTATGGCTACGATACAACCAAAAACCAAAACTGTAAATGACGCACCTGAAGAAAAGTCATCGGTACGCGATGCCTTCGATGCGGTGATGACGCCGAACTATGCGCCCATGGAAATCATGCCGGCCTATGGTAAAGGCTCGCGACTGTGGGATAACCAGGGAAATGTATATATCGACTTTGCCGGGGGCATTGCGGTCTCTGCGCTCGGACATGCACACCCTGAATTGATCGATACCCTGATTGAGCAGGCCCGCAAATTCTGGCATGTCAGTAATGTCCTGACCAATCAGCCTGCCCTGAACCTCGCCAGTGCGCTTTGTGCTGCAACCTTTGCCGAACGTGTTTTTCTGGCAAATTCCGGGGCCGAAGTGAATGAGGCTGCATTGAAACTGGCGCGACGTTATGCAGTGGACAATTTCGACCAGGAAAAATACCAGATCCTGGCTTTCGACAATGCCTTCCACGGGCGGACGCTGTTTACTGTGTGCACAGGCGGCCAGCCACAGTACAGCAGTGGTTTCGGTCCAAAACCTGCAGGTATTTCACATTGCGGGTTTAATGATGCCGAAGCTGTCAGGGATTATTTTGCAGAGAAACAGGACCGTGTCTGTGCGGTTATTGTTGAGCCGTGCCAGGGTGAAGGCGGAGTCAGGCCAGCTACCGTGGAATTTCTGAAGACACTCAGGTCATGCTGTGACCGGTACGACGCACTTTTGATTTTCGATGAGATACAGTGTGGTATGGGCAGGTCCGGAAGTCTGTTTGTCTATCAGAAACTGGGTGTGACGCCGGACATATTGACCACGGCCAAGGCGTTGGGGGGCGGTTTTCCGGTCAGCGCCATGCTGACTACAGCCGGGATTGCAAAAAGCCTGGTCGTGGGTACTCATGGCAGTACTTTTGGCGGGAACCCGATGGCCTGCGCCGTCGCCTGCAAGGTGCTCGAATTGATCAATACACCGGAAATGCTGCAAAATGTGGAGATGACCAGTCAGCATTTAACAAGCGGCCTTACGGAAATCAACAGGGAATTCAACGTTTTCAGGGAAATCCGGGGTCTCGGGCTTCTGATCGGCTGCGAACTGGATCAACGCTATGCAGGTCAGGCGCGGGATGTGGTGGCGACCTGCACACAAATGGGATTGCTGGTACTGAATGCAGGGCCGGACGTGATTCGGCTTGCACCCGCCCTGAACATAAACAGGTCAGACATTGATAAGGGCTTGCAGATTATGCATGAGGCCATTGCAGGGATGGTCGTAAATACGGCGTAATTCTCCGGGGTTTGTCCGCCACCGTTCCCCACCGGCGGACAGGCACAGTGGCCTGTCCCTACGGTTATGAGCGGGCCTGCTTCAATAATGCCTTGACCGACGGTGAAGAGCGTATTTTCCCCTGTCCGACATAGTCTTCATGGTTTTTTTCAATATCGGGCAGCTTGTACAGATAGTTCACCATCAACCCGAAGGAGTGTTGCATACCCTGTTCCGACTGATCCCCCAGCCAGTTGATCTGTTCAATCCTGGCGCCATTGTTCAGGTGGAAGTGCGCTACTGAATCCCTGGCTCCGGTTCCTCGCTTCTGATTGACCAGATAATCCGCACAGGCCCTCATCAGCAAGGGTTTTACCGTACTTGCGATTTTTTCATTTTTGACCCAATCATTCCGACTATCGATGATCAGCGGGTTCAGGATGGTTGTTTCGCTGTCACTGAAAATCAATGTCCGGCCATTTCCCAGTTGCTGCCTGACGAAATCCAGAAATCCCGGAATCGGCGACAAGGTTGAAAAGGTTTTCAGGTTCGGGAAACTTTTTATCAGGTCGTCAACCACTCGTTTGATCAGGAAATCCCCGAGGCTGACTCCTTTCAGTCCGGGTTGCGTATTGCTGATCGAATAAAAGATCGCAGTATCGACGTTTTCCGGATCTTCTACCGGCGCGGCATTGTCGAGCAGTTCATTGACATTCGTGGATAACCCGTTGACCAGCGCAACCTGTACGAAAATCAGGGGCTCATCGGGCATTCCCGGGTGAAAAAACGCATGACAGCAGCGGTCGATATCCAACCTGTTCTTCAGATCATCCCAGGATTGAATCTCGTGTACGGCTTCGTATTCGATCAGTTTTTCCAGTAACGAAGCCGGCTCGTCCCAAGTGATCCTTTTCAGTTCAAGGAAGCCGATGTCAAACCAGGATATCAGCAGGTTCTTCAAATCCTGACTCAAGGCTTCGAGCTCGCTGTGTTGCCCGGAGAGCCGCAGTATATCGGCCCGCATGTCAACCAGAAACCGGATGCCGCTGGGCAGGGCATTGAATTGTGTGAACAGTTTGATCCAGGGTGGCCGCAATACGGTTCTCATTTTTTCCGGTATCTCCGGATCATCGGGATTTTCGATGTATTCCCTGGCAATGGCTTTCAGCGCAGTCCGGTCAATCCCGAATTCTTCGACCAGCAGCCTGAAAAAACGGTATCGTCCCTGATCATTGAGTTCGAGATAGGCTTGTCCCAAGCTGGCGGCCCGGGCGCGTGCTGACACTTCTCCGCCCCTGCTTTCCAGGCAGTCCTGCATTTGTATTCTTAATTGTTTCAGGTCACGGTCAGGCAGGTCCGGATGCAGTCTGAAAACACCTGCATGGCCCGATTGTGAAAACCGTTTCCAGCCTGACACGAGGTTGTCGAGTGTTCGGTCAAGCACTGATCGTGGGATGCGCGACGTTTTTTGCATTTACTTGTTTATGGCATTATCGGGAGCATTTCACCGGGATTGTATTATATATGGAACCAATCACTTGTTTCGGGTCGGATTGAAAGTAGTGATGGCGGGTTTGATGATTATTACAATAATTTCGATGATTCCGTGCAGTAAACTGCAAGAACCATGGTGGAATTCTGTTTTTATCCCAATTATGCCAGTGCGGGTCTGCATGGCAGGCAAAGCAGCAGTCCTGAGTCGATTTCCGAGATGTCAAATTATCTGGAAACGGCGTGTTTGGTCTGTTTTCCTGTTGGATGCTGGCAGAAGCAGCAATTTTGTGTATAATGGATTTGTTTAAAGCCCTTAAATCCATTTTGGTTGAGACTGCAGGGCTGTGTTGGTGCAGCGCGGCTGGCGTGCCATCAGTATAAATACAAATCCAGACAACCGGAGAATTAAAACATGAAAAAATCGATAGACCCTGTAAACATCCCGGGAGAGGTCAGTTATTCTGATCTATCAACTCATGACAAGGAACTGGTCGAGAAGGCGGTAAAAAGCCGCTATTCCCGACGCGACGTACTGAAACTGATGGCAGTAACCGGTGTTTCGATGGCTACTGCGCAGAACCTGCTCAGTACCGGCGGGGCAGCGATGGCTATGACCCCGAAAAAAGGCGGCAGCGTTCGATTCGCTTCCAACCTGCACGGCCCGGACGATCAACTGGATCCGCCGCAGTTCACCTCGACCATCGACTATACCCGTGGACGCGCGACCTATAACAGCCTGATCCAGCATTCCAATGAACTGGTTCCGCAACCTGAACTGGCGGAAACATTCGAACCGAACAGTGACGCGACCGAATGGAACTTCAAAATCCGCCAGGGCGTCGAATTTCATGATGGCACGCCATTGACCGCGGACGACGTGGTTTACAGTATGAACCGCCATCTGGGTGACGACTCCACTTCGGTTATCAAGTCTGTTCTGGAATCAGTAGGAGAATGGAAAAAAATGGGTTCCCATGAAGTTCGGGCGGTAATGAATTCACCGAACGCTGATTTACCTACCCTGCTCGGATTGTTTCAGACCAAAATTGTCAAGAATGGCACCACCGGTGATGGTATCGGCACCGGTCCATTTACTCTGGAATCGTTTGAACCCGGTGTGAAATCAGTCCACAAGCGTAACGAAAACTACTGGCGCGAAGGCGCTAATCTGGACGCTTGCGAAATCACTGCAATAACCGACCCGGTCGCTCGTGTGAATGCACTGCTTGCCGGCGATATGCAGATGGTTTCAACCATTGAACCCAAGGCGTTTCGCCAGGTGGAAGAAGCCGACGGCGTCACTTTGCTGTCGACACCCGCGGCGCTCCAGGTTGCTATCTGTATCCTGAAAAATACCGCGCCGGGTGACAACGATGATTTCGTCAAGGGCATGCAATATATTATGGACCGTGAGCGCATCGTGAAAAGAATCCTCAAGGGCAAGGGTTCGCTCGGAAACGATACGCCGATCATGTACGCGCACGGGCCGGATTTTTGTTCGGAACTGCCTCAACGTGAGTTCGACCCGGACAGAGCCAAGGCTCACTTCGAAAAGTCGGGAGTCAGTGGCGCCGAACTGTATGTTGCCCCGGTGGCGCCCGGCATAGAGGAAGTCTGTCTGCTTGCCCAGGCGAACTGTGCAAAAATCGGATTCGACCTGCAGATCAAGAAAGTGCCTACTGACGGATACTGGGGCGCCGTGTGGATGGTAGAACCACTGAATGTGGTGACCTGGAACATGCGTCCGACGGCCAATTCACAAATGGCGATTCAGTTCGGACCTGGCGCGGCCTGGAATGACACTTACTGGAACAACGCACGCATGGGTGAGTTGCTTACACTCTCACTGGCGGAAACCGACCCGGTCAAGCGCCATGCGATGTATTGCGAAATGCAAACCCTGATCCATGAGGGCAGTGGCATGGTCATTCCCGCTTTCTCCAACATCAACGATGGTGTTGCAGATAACATCATGGGAATACCGACTGTTCCACTGGGTCAACTAGGCGCATGTGAGTGGCCTGAATTCTGTTGGCTGACTTGAATCGAGGGATAGATACGAGATACAGATTCTCGGTTTGATGCTTAATCTGGGCCTGCATAAAGAACTCTTTATGCAGGCTGTTTTTTTAAGCCTGTCTATCAGAACATTAATTATGGAGGGACATAGCTTATGATGACGCAAATGGTTTTGCGCCGAATCGTAATCGGTTTTGGCACCTTGCTGGTGGTGTCCGTGATCGTTTTCCTTGCAACCAGTATCCTGCCCGGCGATGTTGCACAGATTCTGCTGGGGCAGAGCGCAACTCCTGAAACCCTGGCAGCCTTGCGCAAGGAACTGGGTCTGGATCAACCGGGGTACATCCAGTATTTCTCCTGGCTGGGAAACATGGCAACCGGCGACCTGGGTATATCCAAGGCGGGAGGGGCGACGATCTTAAGCCTGATTGAAGGCCGCTTCGGTAATACCATGGTGATGTCAGGCCTGGTTGCGGTGATTTCAATACCGGTGTCCATCGCGCTCGGGTTATGGGCCGCGATGCATCCGGGGACCTGGCTGGACCGTATGGTCACCTTTGGTACCCTGAGCACCATTTCGGTACCCGAATTTTTTATCGCCACCATTCTGGTTCTGATCCTGGCGGTCGAGTTGCATTGGCTGCCTTCAACTGCATACATGACCGGTGATGAAACCTTTTTTGAATTACTGGGGGCGTTGGCGATGCCGCTGATTACCCTGGTAATCGTGGTCTCGGCGCAGATGATCCGAATGACCCGGGCAGGTATCCTGAACGTTATGAATTCCCCCTACATTGAAATGGCGATATTGAAAGGAGTGCCTCGACGGCGAATCATACTCCGGCATGCCTTTTTTAATGCGATTGGCCCGATTGTCAATGTTATTGCCCTGAACCTGGCCTATCTGGTCAGCGGCGTGGTCATTGTTGAGACCATATTCGCTTATCCCGGACTTGCCAAACTGATGGTGGACGGGGTACAGACCCGTGACCTGCCTCTGGTTCAGGCGTGTGCGATGATATTTTGCGCGACCTACGTGGCGCTGATACTGATTGCGGACGTGGCATCCATTCTTTCCAATCCTCGTCTCAGAAACCCGAAATAGAGGGGGAGATAACCATGACTGACAATAACGACATGAAAACCAAAGAAGAAGAGGTTATCGCGAAGCTGGATACTTATGATGAGTTACCCGATGCCCCGCCAAAAAGACGGATCAAACTGTCATGGGTGGGCAAAGCCTCTGTTGCAGTGGTCGCTTTCTGGCTGGTGATCTGCATCATCGGTCCATCTATCGCGCCCTACCATGAAATGGATATGGAAGGCGATGACAGTTTCCTGGATGCCTACGACAATTTCTATCTGGGCACGGACTATCTGGGGAGGGACACCCTGTCCAGGGTTATTTTCGGCGCCAGAAATACCATTGGGATTTCACTTGCAGCCACATTGCTTGCATACGCGATGGGGATCACGCTCGGTATACTGGCCGCGGTCAAGGGAGGATGGATTGACATGGGTATCAGCCGGGTCAACGACGCGATATTATCGTTGCCGACCATCATGCTCGGCCTGATCGTGATTGCCGCGCTGGGGTCCTCGATTCCGATACTGGTCGGAACTGCAGCGGTGATCTATGCCACCAGTGTATTTCGGATAGCGCGAGCTCTCGGTCAGGACATTATGGTGCAGGATTTCGTGGAAGCGGCGAAAGCGAGAGGAGAAGGAGTCTGGTGGATCATAAAAGCTGAAGTGCTGCCCAATGCGGCCATGCCGTTAGCGACCGACTTTGGTTTACGGCTGGTGTTTGTCGTGTTGTTTATTTCCAGTCTGAGCTTCCTCGGATTGGGTGTTCAACCTCCGGCGTCGGATTGGGGAAGCATGGTGCGTGAAAACCTGGGTGGTTTGACCTACGGTTCCTATGCGGCCATCTGGCCAGCCTTCGCAATCGCAACATTCACCATCGCTATCAACTTGATCGTCGATGATATTTCCGCCAAGTCCGGCGGCAGCCTCGCAAAGAAAATGGTGTAGAACGATGGAGCAAAGAGAAAAACTGCTTGAAGTCAAAGGCCTCAAGATCAGCGCAACCAATGATGACGGGGTAGAAATACCGATCGTCAAAGGGGTTGATTTTGATATTCATAAAGGTGAAGTGGTAGCCCTGATCGGCGAGTCGGGTTCAGGGAAAACTACGATATCACTTGCTTCCCTGGCTTACACAAAGCCCGGCTTGCATTTTGCGGGCGGTGAAGTCCTGTTAAATGGCGAAGACGTGCTGACCATGGCGCCGTTGCGCACCCGCGAGATACGCGGCGCCAATGTCGCTTACCTTGCACAAAGTGCAGCGGCCACATTTAATCCTGCGATCACCATCGGTGAGCAGGTTACAGAGTCCGCTGTTCTTCACGGCATATTTGACCAGGAAGATGCAACCCGGCGCGCAGTCGAGTTGTACCATGCATTGGAGTTGCCGGATGCGGACCGTATTGGCTTCAGGTATCCCCATCAGGTCTCCGGCGGCCAGTTACAGCGGCTGATGGCGGCCATGGCGCTGTGCGGCAAACCGGATCTGATGGTCCTCGACGAACCGACCACTGCGCTCGATGTGACCACCCAGATCGAAGTCCTGAAAGCGTTCAAGAAAGTTATCCAGGAGGAAAACTCCGCCGCAATTTATGTCACTCACGACCTCGCGGTGGTTGCCCAGGTGGCCGATCATATCGTGGTTCTGTATAGTGGCGAAGTGATGGAGCAGGGTTCAGCCGACCAGATAATCAATAACTCGCAGCATGCCTATACCAAACGTCTGATGGCGGCGGTACGCCCGACTCCTACAGCAGGAATGGGCGTCGAAGTGGGAAGTGAACATGATCGCGAACATGCGGCAATGGAAGTAAAAGACATGACCGCGGGGTATGGCGGAATCGTAGACGGTGAGCCCAAGGTGCCGGTCCTGAGGGACGTGAATGTGGAAGTTAAAAATGGTCATGTTGTCGGCGTTATCGGTGAATCAGGTTGTGGCAAATCAACCCTGGCCCGGGTCATGGCCGGATTGTTGCCGCAGGCAAAAGGCGAAATAATACTGGAAGGCACAGAACTTGAAGGTGCTTTGCTTGACCGCAAGCGGGAAGAATTGCAAAAGGTCCAGTTTGTGTTCCAGATGGCCGATACCGCATTGAATCCGAAGCAGGTGATTGGTGACATTATTGGTCGGCCATTGGAGTTTTATCATGGTTTTAAGGGTAAGGAGAGGCATGCCAAAGTGACGGAAATTCTGGAGATGGTTGAATTACCAGCGGAGTTTGCCAGTCGTTACCCGATGGAATTGTCAGGCGGCCAGAAACAACGGGTCAATATGGCGCGTTCACTGGCAGCGAATCCCGAGGTGATGTTATGCGATGAAGTCACGTCTGCGCTGGATTCGATAGTCGGCGCTAATGTCATCAAGTTGCTCACGGCGCTGCGCGACAAAACTGGCGTCTCATTCGTATTTATCAGTCATGATTTGTCTACTGTCGCCTCGTTCGCCGATGAAATTGTCGTGCTTTATGCTGGCAGGGTGGTTGAACAGGGTCCGACCGATGAGGTGCTGACACCTCCTTTTCATCCTTATACCCGGTTGTTGATCAGTTCCGTTCCGGAAATGAGACTGGGTTGGCTCGAAGATACCATGAAGAAGCGCGAAATGGCGGTGGGCATTGCCAAGGGGGTTGAAATCACCGCTGTGGGTTGCCCGTTTTATAATCGCTGTCCGTGTGGAATCGAGGGTACCTGCGACCGGCAAACTCCTCCGGTGCTTGAACTGGAAGACGGTCACCAGATTACCTGCCATCTAAGTGTGGAGCGACTCCAGGCCGAGGAGGCGGAGACGCAGAAAATTCTGAAAGGCTTCGAGAAACTGGGTCAGGGCAAACCGACTGCACCTGTCGCCCCCACCGCCATACCACCAGTGCAGACCATTTGATAGAAAATAAAGAGAAAAACATCATGAGCAAATTTCCCGCCCTTGACGCCATGGGGATTCGTAACCCGGAGCAAATTGAACGGTTTACGACTTTTATGACTGATAAAACAGACATTCTGCGTGTAACCTACAATCGCAAGAAGGGGTCAATTCTGCCGGTGAGTAAGAAATACCGGTTTCCGCAGCTAAAGAAATCGACCATGGTTGACAGTGGTACCCGCAAAACGGAAGTTATTTTTGAGAGTTCAGCGGAATTCCGCAATGCGGTTGCAGAACTGGGACATTTGATGGATGCTCATGAAAGTGTGGAAGAATTGCGCAAACTGATTCTGGAAGAGGTGGCAATTCTGGAAGAAGACGTTGCGGCTCATATCGGTCATATAAAGTCACTGATCGACAAGATCTGACAATACCGATTGCCGCTGCAGGTGCGTACTTTACCTGATTTCATTTTTATCTGTACCGACCAGCAGCGCTCTGACAGCCTGAGCTGCTATGGCAATGCCATAGCGAATACGCCGAATATCGATGCGATTGCCGCCGCAGGGATGCGGTTTGACCGGCATATAACGCCGATGCAGATTTGCTCGCCGAGCAGGGCCACCATGATTACCGGGTTGTATCCGAGACATCACGGGCTGGCGGTCAACGGGATGGCCCTGCCCTGCGATGTGCCTTTACTGACTGATTCCCTGGCGAATGCAGGTTATACGACCCATAGCGTCGGCAAGCAGCATCTGCAGCCCTTGCTCGCCCCTGCTGACAGAAACATGCCGGATTCAAGAGCGTTCTGGGAAAAGCCGGAGTCTGTCGGCTGGCGTGGTCCGTATTATGGTTATCAGACAATCGACCTGCTGCTGGGTGAATCGGATACCGCTCACCTGGCAGGACATTATGCCGACTGGTTGAATAAAAACCATCCGGATGCGGCAAAATGGTTGATGCCGGAAAGCGCCGATGATCCGCCGCCCGCAGACATGGATGAGATATGGGTGAGCAAAATTCCTGCCGAACTGCATTACAATACCTGGATTACGGATTGCGCCGTCCGATTCCTGAATCAATCCTGTTCCGGGGATGCTCCGTTTTTTCTGTTTGTTTCCTACCCGGATCCTCACCACCCGTTTGATCCGGTGCAGCCTTATGCGGGCAGATATCACCCGGATGATATGCCTTTGCCACGGGTTGAGGGAGATGAATTGTCAAGAATGCCACCTTATTATGATCAGCTTTATCCTCAAGGACAGGGATTTCGTGAACTGTACTGGGCTGCGCGCGAGGATATGGAAGCCGGTTCGATGATTACAACCCGGGATATCAGCAATCAATCCATGCGCAAGGCAATTGCATACACTCACGCCATGACAGAAATGATTGATGACGGTATCGGCGCTATCCTGGCCGCTCTTCGAGGCAGTGGCCGGGCCGACAATACATTTATCGTGTTTACTTCGGACCATGGGGAGCTTCTCGGCGATCATGGCCTTCTGCATAAGGGTCCGCCGCCCTATCGCCAGTTGACCGAGGTATCGTTCATTATGAGCGGGCCAGGTATCCGGCCAGGGCAGACCACCCGCGCCCTGACCAACCATATTGATCTTGCGCCAACGCTGCTGGACATTTCCGGCGTGCAATTCGACAGTAATCAATTCGATGGTAAAAGTCTGGCGCCGTTGTTTTCAGATTCCTGCCACCATCTCCGCACGTACAATTTTGGTGAATATCACCCGACGGCGAAGCCTGAACTGTATAACCAGACCGTCTCTACCGATCAATGGCGATTTACGATCTATCCACATCGTCCGCGTTGGGGCGAGTTGTTCGATCTCGACAACGATCCCGGAGAACACTTTAATCGGTTCAACCAGGCGGGCTGGGAGGATATCCAAGCCGAATTGTCCGCCGTTCTCGCCAGCCGCTTTCCTCCGCAACCCGCGGTAGACAACCCGGTGCTCTGCAAGTGGTAACGAACGATCTGTCATAATTACTCCCCTCCCCGATCAAGTTGAGGATCGGCTATCAGGGGGAATCGCAGAAGCCAAGCCGCAGGCGCAGACTGATGCGGTGGGGGGAAACCAACCGTCATCGCAGCAACAACTTTATTTTCGCTATTGAAACGAAAATATTTGCACACTACTTTGTTGTTGAGATTAAAATAGGGCATAAAAAAATAGTACCAGCCATTATCGCAACTCCCTGACCAAATCCTGTCATAAAAAACCATGCCCCAGCCTGAATTCTCTACAGTAGTTGATTTGCACCGTTATCCGGTTGATCAGTTGGATACTGAGACCGGGGTTGAATTTGCCAGACAATGCCGCGATCAATATCGGAAGACCGGTCTTTGTTTACTGCCGGATTTTGTGTTGCCGGATGCTCAGGATCACCTTGTCAGGGAAGCAGGGGGATATATTCATGATACCTATTTCTGTGACAGTACCCACAATGTATATTTAACTGATAATCATGATGGGACAGACCGGAGTTCCGTAATCAATCGGCAGGAGCAAACCTTTGTCGGTTCGATAGCCTATGATCTTATACCGCAGGATTCGTTGCTCAAACGTCTGTACCAATGGGATCCGCTGAAGAATTTTGTTGGATACGTGCTGGACAAAAACCCGTTTTATCGATTTGCGGATCCGTTTGGAGCCTGTTCAGTAAATGTTTTTGTCGAGGGGGGGATGCATGGCTGGCATTTTGACGAATCCGAATATACAGTCACGCTTATGCTTCAGGCGCCGGAATCCGGAGGGGAATTTGAGTATGTGCCTCTGATAAGAGGGCTGGAGAATGAAACCGGTATCGTCAGTAATGTACTCAATGGAGACCGCCAGAAGGTAGTGAAACTGCCATTTACTCCAGGTACATTGTTAATTTTCGGTGGACGGCAGACACTTCATCGCGTCACGCAAGTCAGCGGAAAGCGGCCAAGACTGGTCCCGGTGATCTGTTATTCCGAATCCCCCGACATGCAAAACAGTGAGGCGGTTCGCAAGCTGTTCTGGGGGCGCGCCAATCCTGGAGATCCCCTGGTCTGTGGGTTGCATGAAACCAGTTTCTGAAGTGAATAAAATGACTCCCGTACAAATTTCACAATGCCAGATTGAAACATTCCAACGCGATGGAGCAATTTGCCTGCGTAAGGCGTTCCCCCGCGAATGGCTGGAGTCACTGGCTAGAGGAGTGGAGAAAAATTTTGATAACCCCGGACCAAACAGTACGCAATATACCGCTCGCGGTCAGCCTGGAGGCTTTTACGATGATTATTGTAACTGGCAGAAAATCGATGAATACCGGGAATTTGTGATGGGTTCTCCAGCGGCGGAAATTGCAGCCCGACTGACTGGTTCAGATTCCATCCGCATCTATCACGAGCATGTACTTGTCAAGGAACCAGACACCAGGGAGGTGACACCGTGGCACCATGATTTGCCATATTGGGGTGTCGAGGGAAATCAGTTATGTTCGATCTGGCTGCCACTCGACCCGGTTCCAAAAACAGCCTGCCCGGAGTTTGTTGCGCAATCCCACAATTCCGGGGTGATGTACTATCCAAGACTATTCATCAACCATGAAAACTATGCGAGCGGATATGACGGGTTCGAAACGATTCCCGATATTGATGGTAATCGAAGCCAGTACAATATCCTGTCATGGGATCTTGAGCCCGGTGACTGTATCGTTTTTCACATGAGAACCATCCATGGCGCCCCGTCCACTATCGGTCTGAAAACACGACGGCGCGGATTTTCGACCCGCTGGCTGGGCAACGATGCTGTCTATGCTGATCGTCCATGGACCACATCTCCGCCTTTTGAAGAGGTCACGTTGACTGCTGGCGCACCGATGGAGCATCCCGCCTTTCCGGTTGTCTGGACGGGTTGAGAGAGGAGTAGGGATTTATATCATGGGCACATCAGTCGATTTTCAGGAATTAACCATAGATAAAGGACTATACAATCTGGTGGAAGATGAAATCCTGCCAGGAACAGGAGTGGATTCGGAAAGATTCTGGGGTGGGCTCGCAAATATAGTTGAAGAACTCGGCGGGAAAAACAAGGCGCTGCTCGACAAGCGCGATGATCTACAGCGTCAGATTGATGAATATTACAGAAACAGCAAAGACCCGCTGAATGTGACTGCGCACGAAGCCTTTTTGCGTGATATTGACTATCTCGTTCCGGAAGGCGAGCCATTTGAAGTCTCCACCGAAAATGTGGACGAAGAGATCAGTGAAATTGCAGGGCCACAGCTCGTCGTGCCTGTAGACAACGCACGTTATGCATTGAATGCAGCTAACGCAAGATGGAACAGTCTTTATGATGCTCTGTATGGAACAGATATCATTCTTGAAGTAGAAGGCTGTAAAAAAACCGCCAGATACAACCCGGTACGGGGCGCCCAGGTGATTCGTTATGCACGGGAGTTCCTCGACGACGCGGTTCCTCTGGCGGTGGGCAGCCATGGCTATGCGGTCAAGTACAAGGTTAAATCCGGGAGACTCATTGTCGTGATGGGAGACGGGAGTGAAACAGGTTTGGGCTGGCGCGAATGCTTTGCAGGCTATCGTGGTGATCCTGAGTCGCCTGAGAGCATACTGTTCAAACACAATGATCTGTATATCGATGTCTGTATCGGCGAGGGCTATTTTATCGGCAGAGGGGATCTGGCGAATATATATGATGTCAGGATTGAGTCAGCATTGACTACAATTATTGACTGTGAGGATTCTGTCGCTGCGGTTGATGCCGAAGATAAAGTCCGGGTTTATCGTAACTGGACCGGCCTGATGAAAGGGACCCTTACAGCGAAAATCCGCAAAGAAGGCAAGCAGGTGGAAAGGTCACTTAATCCCGATCTGGAGTACATTTCCCCGGATGGCAGACCTTTTAGTTTGCACGGTAGGAGCATGATGCTGGTGCGTAATGTGGGGACGCACATGTATACCGATGCGGTCACTTATCGGGGAGAGGAAATCCCGGAGACATTCCTTGATGCGATGGTTACGGCACTCGGTGCGATGCACGATCTTGGTGGAACAGGCGAGTTGAAAAACAGCCGCAAGGGAAGCGTCTATATCGTCAAACCAAAGATGCATGGTCCCGAGGAAGTTGCAGCAGCGGTCGAGTTGTTCGAACATGTGGAACAGGCGCTTGGCCTGGAATCAGAAACCTTGAAGATAGGCATCATGGACGAAGAACGTCGTACTACGGTTAATCTGAAGGAGTGTATCCGGGCAGCCAGGGAGCGGGTCATTTTCATCAATACCGGCTTTCTTGATCGAACCGGCGATGAAATTCATACCTGTATGGAGGCCGGGGCAGTCATTCCGAAGAACGACATGAAATTGTCAGCCTGGCTGTTGGCTTATGAAGACTGGAATGTTGATATCGGGCTTGAGTGTGGTATGCCTGGTCATGGTCAGATTGGCAAGGGAATGTGGGCCGCACCAGACAACATGATGGCAATGATGGAGCAGAAAATTGCACATCCAAGAGCAGGCGCGAATACGGCTTGGGTGCCATCGCCGACAGCGGCCACTTTGCACGCGATGCATTATCATTATGTCAATGTCAATATCCGCCAGGATCATTTGAAATCCTGTTTACGATCGAACCTGGAAGATATCCTTACCATCCCCATTCTGAAAAATCGAACAGTCAATCACAGCGAAATAATCAAGGAACTGGAGAACAATGCCCAGAGCATATTGGGGTATGTTGTACGCTGGATTGATCAGGGGATAGGCTGTTCCAAGGTTCCGGATATCAACGATGTTGCATTGATGGAGGACCGGGCGACATTGAGAATTTCCAGCCAGCATATCGCCAACTGGCTGTATTACGGCATAACCACTTCAAGCCAAGTGCGCAAGGTATTCGAAAAAATGGCCGGGGTGGTGGATCGACAAAACTCACATGATCCGGTCTATTCTTCGATGTCAGGAAATTTTGATAATAGCATCGCGTTTCAGGCGGCGTTGGATCTTGTTTTCAAAGGGAGGGAAACGCCCAATGGTTATACTGAATTCGTGCTTCATTCCCGTCGCAGACAACTGAAATCCTCGTTGAGCGCAAGTCAAGGCTGAATTGTCTGACAATATTAAAGGAATCCTGTGTCTGACAGGTGCGCTTGTCTTTCTGACATTAAGCGATTCCATCATTAAATGGCTTAGTCCTCATTATGCACTGCACCAGATTATGCTGTTTCGTGCAGTTTTTGCGCTTTTTGTCGTGCTTGTTTTCGTCTTCTTCGGTGGCGGGATTGATTCACTGAAAACCCGACGGCCCGGGATGCATCTCCTGCGTGGAATGTTCCTGGTTTTTGCCAATATGTTCTTTTTCCTGGGACTGGCAACGATGCCGATCGCGGAGACCGTGGCACTGTTTTTTGTTGCGCCAATGTTTATCTGTCTGTTGGCCCAGCCAATTTTGGGAGAAAAGGTCGGGTTTACCACCTGGATTGCTATCACGATCGGGTTGATCGGGGTATTGATCATGGTGAGACCGGGTGCGGGCATATTTCGGATTAACGCATTGTTACCCATCCTTGCGGCATTGATGTATGCGGGGATGCAGATGGTTACCAGAAAACTGGGCCTGCAGGATCGAGCCAGTACCATGACATTTTATATTCAGGTCAGTTTCATTCTCGTAAGCTCCGTGATCGGAGTGATTTTCGGTAATGGGCGGTTCGATGAAAGCGACGATCCGACTGTCGGGTTTTTGCTGCGAGCCTGGAGAATGCCGGGTATGGTCGATTTGCAGTTGCTGGCGCTATGCGGATGCATCATTGCTGGCGGTGGTTATCTTATGTCACAGGCTTACCGGATTGGCCAGGCTTCCATCATCGCGCCTTTCGAATACACGTCATTGCCCTTTGCCTTGATTGTTGGTTATCTGATTTGGGGAGACTGGCCGGATGTCATTTCATTTATCGGATGTGCATTTATCGTTGCCGGAGGATTGATTGTCGCTCTTTTCGACAAACGACTTGTGCCAAAGACTGGGATACGGAAAAGATCATAAGGGAAAATATTTTGATCTTTTTCGCTATGCCAGCAGTCGGTCAAATCAATCGTCTGCCGAGCTTTTCTGGCCCGAAACGAACAACATCAGTGACCGGCAAGCCGGTTTTGTCCTCAAGTCTGGCGATTTCTGATAATGCCTCGCGTTCACTGACCATCGAGGTATTGAGTGCGATGCCGATGGTTGAGGCCCTGGTGAGGGATCCGCAAACTGAAGTCAACTCTTCATTGAGATGGATAAATTCTTTCAGTGGCGGTATTTTAACCGACTCGGGGTGGCGCAACCGACTCATGTGCGCTCCATGACACATGATCAGATGGGTTGCACAGCTACCCCTCATCAGCGGCAAGGTGGCCGTGCTGCCGGGATGGAGAATCGAACCCTGCCCTTCGATCAGGACGATGTCGGAGTTTCCTGCTTCCAGCACCATGGCTTCTACCGCTCCGCAGGCATGGTCAACCTTATAGGCATCCAATGGAATACCTTTCCCGGTAATGGTTATCCCTACCTGTCCGGTAGCGAGGAACTCGGTTTTCAGTTCAGCATGGTTGTCGCAAATCCATTTGTGAATTTCCAGTCCGGCAGTCATTTTGCCGATGGCCATGTCTGTACCAACCAGTAATACGCGCTTGTTGTCGAGTGATGTACAGCGGGCGCTGGCAATATCCGGAATGGTTACAGGCTGTCTTACATCCCATATCCATTGCTGTCCCAGGAGACGGCTGCCATAGCGGTCATTCAGACTGTCATGCAATCCATTGATGATACACAGGCCTTTTTCAATCGATTGCGACAGTGGCTCGTCCCATTCCCGGGGTACCCGCCCGCCCGAAGGAGCCGTGCCCAGAACAAGCACTTCAGTGCCCATCCGGACCGCTTCTTCAATTGAACCCGTCACCGGATAGTCAAAAGGCAATCCACAAACCTCGCTGATCTTTTTGCCATTGTGTTTCGAGTCAATGACACAGACGATAGGGTTGGGACTGTATCGCATTACAGCAAATCCCATTTTCCCGTAATTCGAGTCCAGGTTATCTTCCATGTAGATCGCCAGTTTCTGATGATTCTCAAGCATGATATTCTGGTTTGAGAGTGGCGCCATGGCCAGGCAGGTCGTTAGGCATGACAATGCCATCTACCAGGGTTGCCCCAGTGCAGGGGTCCGGTTCGAGATTCAAATGTGAATCAAGGTCAACATGATCCAGCAGCCCGGAGATGGCGGCGCCTGCCGAAATCGAAATCGACGATTCACCCATGCATCCAATCATTGTTTTCAGGCCGTATGATCTGGCCACTGCGATAATTCGAAGCGCTTCAGTAATGCCGCCGCATTTCATCAGTTTCAGGTTTACTCCGTCTACATGCCGCCACCATGATTTTATATCGCTGGAAACCCGGCAGGATTCATCCAGGTATACAGGCAAGGGTCTGTTCCTGAAAATCCCGGGTAGATCTTCCTCCTGCCCTTCCTTTAATGGTTGCTCTACATAATCCGTGTTGCGTGCTGCCAGCCATTTCATCATGAACAGAGCGTCGTCTGTACACCATCCTCCATTCGCATCCACCCGCAAACCGGCTCGATACTTTTTGGTACTCTCGAGTACCTGGGTAAACATCGCCTGATCTGCTTCGATGCCCTCTGGCGATCCGAGTTTGATCTTTAAAAACCGGATACTGGTGTTTTCGAGTAGCAAGGGAACCCGGTCCCTGACAACATCCGGGGGGTTGATGCCTATGGTCATTGAAGTCGGTACCGTCGGTTTGCCCAGACCCAACAACTGATAAAGGGGAAGTCCGGCCTTTTTACCCAGCCAGTCCCAAAGAGCAATATCGAGCCCCGCCAATACACACAGGGGTAATCCCTGTTGAATTCCCCGATCATAGACCTGATGGATGGACAACGGTTGCAGACCGGACGGTTCCAGGTCATTCGTCAGAAAATATTCCAGTCTGGTCCGCGCGGATTCCACACTGTCTACACCTTCACTTTTCCCGGGGCAAATCTCACCCCAGCCGGTAACATCCTGCCAGGTAACTGAGACAAAAAGATTGTCCGAACCGGTGAGAATGCCGCGACTGATCGCCAATGGGAAGCGTTTTTCAAGATGAATCGCTTTAAAATCGAATTTCATGGTGTCCGTTTGTGACCGATTGCCATGCTCGTCCTGAATCGATTACTGAGTCGTCTGAGCGCTGGCCTGCACAGAAGTGACACAAACCAGTTGTACGATATCATCAACGCTGCATCCTCTCGACAAATCATTCACCGGACGGTTTAGTCCTTGCAGGACAGGTCCAATCGCATTAACCCCGCCGATTCGCTGCGCTATCTTGTAGCCGATATTTGCCGACTGCAAATCGGGAAAAATAAATACATTGGCTGGCGCCTGTACCTTTATGCCGGGCGCTTTTCGTTCGAGGATTTCAGGTATTACCGCCGCATCAAATTGTACTTCACTCATCAGCGCGATGTCTGGTCGTTTTTTGCTGATGATTCGGCCTGCCCGAACAACCTTGTCCACTTTCGGATGGCTGGCGCTTCCGGCGGTCGAGAATGAGAGCAGGCAGACTGTCGGGTCAAGTCCAAGCAAGGAAATTGCGCTATCTGCCGAGGCGACCGCGATGTCGGCAAGTTGGGTTGGGTCGGGGTCGACTACCAAAGCACAATCTGCATACAGCGTTGTGCCCTGAACAGCCTGATGGGGCAGGTCGTGCTGCATGATGAAAAAACTTGAAACCAGCTTGATCCCCGGTTTGGTACCAATTATTTGCAGTGCGGCTCTAACCACATCCGAGGTGCGATTGACTGCGCCTGCCACGCACCCATCGGCATCACCGGATGCAACCATCATCATGCCGAACACCAGCGGGTCTTTGATCCGGGCTTCAGCTTCTGCCCGGACCATTCCCCGGCGCTGATTGAGGTCCAGCAATTTCTTTATATAGTCACTTTTCCGGGCAGAGGTTTGCGGGTCGATTACTTCGACATGGTCGGTATTCGAGGGGAGCTTGTGGTTTCCGAGCAGGATTATCCCGGCAACCTGCTGGCGGGAAATTTCCATTGTTGCCTCAATGATCCTGGGATCGTCAGATTCAGGCAAGACGATTCGTCTGCGGGATTTTCTGGCCCGATCAAACAGGATCTCAAAAGTTCTCATGGTCAATAAATCGCATCAACCCAGCGAAATTGGACAACCACGGGCAGTTGTCTCTACACGAAATCCTTGTACTTGGCCAGATGCCTGACCGGTTTTGACAATGCATCCCGGCGAAACGGGTCTCCGAGTTCGCGTGTACACATGATTTCAATGACCGTGGACTTGCCATCATTCATCTGCATGTCCACTGCCCGGGTCAGGGCCGGGCCAACGTCTTCCAGTTGATCGACGACGATACCTTCCGTACCCATAGCCTTGCCAATTTCCGCAAAACTTTCGTTGTCCAGTTCTCCGGCTACAAACCGGCGATTGTAGAAATCCACCTGATTCTTCTTCTCGGCGCCCCATTGTCGATTATGGAATACGACACCGGTAACCGGAATATTATGACGCACTGATGTCATGATTTCAGACATGCTCATCGCCCAGGCGCCATCACCCGAGTAAGCGATAGCCGGTCGATCCTGTGCGGCACACTTGGCGCCAATCATGGTGGGTAGCGCATAGCCGCAGTTACCCCAGCTCATTGGCGCCAGAAAACTGCGTGGGCGTTCGAATCGCAGATAGCTGTTGGCGATTGCATTAATGTTGCCGATGTCGGTCGAGACCATGGCATCTTCCGGCATGGCCAGTTCCAGTTGACGAAGAACCTGTCTGGGATGCAGCCAGTTTCCTTCTTCTTCGCCTTGTTCCTTGATCATGTCCAGGCTGTAGTCATCCTTTTCATGCATCCATTCATCGAGTTCTGTTTCCCATGCCGCTTTTTCGGCAGCGATGGTTTCGGCTCGTTCCTGACGGGTTGCATCGCAGGCGAGGGAAAGATTTTCGAGGCGTGATGACAATGCTTTTGCCGATGCCCCGGCATCTCCACAAATGCCGACGGAAATTTTCTTTACCAGCCCCAGCATTTTATGATCCGCATCAATCTGGATGATTTTTGCATCCGCCGGCCAATAATCAATGCCGTATTGCGGTAAAGTACCGAATGGGCCAAGCCGGGTGCCGAGTGCAATCACCACATCTGCTTTGCTGATCAGCGACATCGCAGCTTTTGAACCATGGTAACCCAGTGGTCCGCACCACAACGGGTGGCTGGCCGGGAAAGAGTCGTTGTGCAGGTAGCTGTTTACCACGGCTGCGCCCAACCGTTCTGCAAGTGCCCTGCATTCATCCACGGCATCTGCCATCACGACACCGCCGCCTGAAATTATGACCGGAAATTTAGCGGTTTTCAGCATTTCCGCCGCTTCATTCAAAGTCTTTTCTCCACCAGGCCCGCGATCGACTCTCATCGGTTCGGGAACATCGATATCGACCTCACCGTAGAAATAATCCCGTGGAATATTCAACTGGGTAGGACCGATTTCCGACATGGCGCGGTCAAAACAGCGCGCCGTATATTCCGCCATTCGGGCAGGATTGTTTACATGGCCCTGATATTTCACGAATTCCTGGAACATCGGCAACTGATTGGCTTCCTGGAATCCGCCCAGTCCCTGGCCCATGGTGCCTGTTTCCGGGGTAATCATGACAACAGGAGAGTGTGCCCAATAAGCAGCGGCAATCGCCGTAACGCAGTTACTGATGCCTGGCCCGTTCTGACCAATGACGACACCATGGCGACCACTTACACGGGCATAGCCATCGGCCATGTGTCCTGCCCCCTGTTCGTGGACAACCGGAATCAAACGGATGCCTGCGGGTGCAAAAATATCCATCGCATCCATGAATGCAGACCCCATTATCCCAAAGATGTCAGTTACACCATTGGCTGCCATTGTTTCCACAAAAGCTTCCGATGTTGTCATTCTAGTCATTAAGCTGTTCCTCTGGAAATACAGTTAAAATTTGATCAAAGAAAATGATCGGAGACGTCAACTGCCAAGCGCACTGGCGGCATCGATATATTCATACCCCAGGTCCTCTGCCACTTCACGGCAGGTGACCTTGCCGGCATGCACATTCAGGCCATTGCGCAGATGCTGATCATCCAGTAATGCCTGTTTTGCCCCTTTGTTCGCCAGGCTGATTGCAAATGGCAGAGTGACATTGTTAAGTGCATAAGTCGAAGTAAGTGGAACGCCACCGGGCATATTGGCAACGCAGTAATGCACTACATCATCGACTACAAAGGTAGGTTCTGCATGGGTCGTCGCTTTCGAAGTTTCACAACAGCCTCCCTGGTCAATGGCAACATCTACGATCACCGATCCCGGTTTCATGTTTTTGACCATCTCAGCGGTGACCAGTTTCGGCGCTTCGGCGCCGGGTATCAATACGCCACCAATAACGAGGTCCGCATCCGTTACATGTTTCTCGAGGGCATCCGAGGTGGAGAAAACAGAGTTGGTTGAACGACCAAACTGTAGCCAGTGATTTTGTATCGAATCCGAATTGTTGTCCAGTACCCAGACGTCAGCGCCCATGCCGACAGCAATGTGACAGGCATGGGTGCCGACTACACCGGCGCCGAGAACAACCACCTTGCACGGGTCGACCCCGGGGACTCCTCCAAGCAGCATCCCCAGCCCGCCATGCGGTTGTTCGAGGCAGTAAGCGCCTGCCTGAATTGACATGCGTCCGGCCACTTTTGACATCGGCGCCAGCAAGGGTAATCCGCCGTGTGGAGAGGTTACGGTTTCGTATGCGATGCAGGTCGCGCCACTGTCCACCAGATCCCGGGTTTGTTCCGGATCTGGAGCCAGGTGCAGATAGGTATAAAGGATTTGTCCTTCCCTGAGCATTTTTCGCTCCACTGGCTGGGGTTCCTTGACCTTGACCACCAAATCGGCTTTGGAAAATACTTCTGCGGCACTGTCAACAATGGTCGCGCCTGCGTTCCGATATTCCTGATCCGAGGCGCTGATGCCGATCCCTGCATTGGTTTCTACGATGACCTGGTGCCCGTGTCTGGTCATTTCGCGTACACTGGTGGGCGTCAGGCCGACACGATATTCATGATTTTTGATTTCCTTCGGAACGCCTACAAGCATAGGATTATCTCACTAGATTGTCAGCGGGTGATCAAGTCCGCATAATTCATACCCAACGCAGCAAAATAGTAATTCCTGAGTTCCAGTTGTAGTACCAGAAGAAGACATTGCGATGCTCCAGATTTCCGGCCGGTCAATGGCATGCCTTACCCCACTTTTTCAATCGCCAGTAGTTATAGGGCCACGGGGTGACAAATCCCGCAGCCAGCATGATCGGAATGACCCACCAGGTGAGCACCGCCCCGCCCGTCATGGACCAGTCGACCAGATTCATTGTGGCTTCCATTGCCACCATGGACGCTATACTCATACCTGTTGCCGTATGAAACGCCATCGCCGGTGACATTCCTTTTCTCCAGAGAATGACGGTTTCCAAAGCAATACTGGTGAGTAATCCATTGATGATTGCCAATATCATGATCATCAGCACAGGCCAGGGAATACCGGTTATCTGGAAGAAGGCGATGGTGCCAAAGTCACCAATCGAACACCCCACCAGGCACCAGAAGGTATTTTTCGCGCTGGCACGCCAGGTTGGTTTACAATGCCAGAAATTGTCCGGCGACAGCGTATCGGATGTCATTTATTATGGGTTGATGGTCTGGGCCACAGTATAGCAGTCATAGACCCGGTATCCTAATACGGTCAGGTGTCCGGTAGTGTATCGGTCCGCTATACTCTGATACCGTTGAGGGTACTGGCGGTATAATACGCATTCCGGGAAATCCATCATGACAGCTCAAAAATCCAACCTCCCTACCGAGTCAGTGTGTATCGTTGACGCTAAGGACCGGATGGTAAAGACGGTGGGCCGGGATGAAATGCGAAAATACGGATTACTCCACAGGGTTACTTTTGTGTTGGTTTTCAATGCCCATGGTGAGATTCTTGTTCAGACCCGAACGATGCACAAGGACTGGTATCCGGGGCGCATCGACCTTGCAGCCGGTGGTGTGATGACAGCAGGGGAAAGCTATGATGAATCTGCAGGTCGGGAATTGCAGGAAGAACTCGGTATTCAGCCAACACTTGATTTTGAATTCAAAATTTATTTCGAGGACAATGATTCCATCCCGTCAGCAAAGAGTTGGGGCTCGGTATATTCATGTTTGTCCGAAGGTCCGTTTGTGTTGCAACAGGAAGAAGTGGATCAGGTTTGTTTCATGAGCATAAACGATGCATTGAAGATTCCTGCAGACAGAACTACCCCGGATACCAGACTGGTATTGATTGCCTATGCCGTCGGGCACCTCCAGGCAACTTAGGATAAACTGCATGGAACAACGGTTGCGAAGTATGATTTGTAATAAAATCATTAGAATTTAACGACAATCAGGGTATACTGGGTTACGCCTTCGGTTGTGGTAAGTGCAGTGCATACCCGAAGGTATTTTCAATGTTTGTAATATTTAAGTTAATATATTATCGCCAAAGTTGTTCGAGGCGGAAGATTTACAGCCGGATATTGCTGGTCGGCAGTGTCAAACAACCTGAAATCCAACGAGGAGGATAAATCATGAGAAAAAACAGATTCAATGTGCTTACAAGCATTGCAGTGGCATGGTTGATCTCGGTTAATGCATTTGCTGCAACCGATTTAACCGTATATACCGCAGTTGAGGCGGAAGATCTGAAGAAGTATGCCGAACGCTTCAATGAGGATCATCCGGATATCACGATCAACTGGGTGCGGGATTCGACCGGGATCGTCACCGCAAAATTGCTGGCGGAAAAGGAAAATCCCCAGGCCGATGTCATTTGGGGGCTGGCTGCAACCAGTTTATTGCTAATGAAAGGTGAGGGCATGCTCGAACCCTATGCACCGGCAGGACTTGAAGGATTGGACGACAAGTTTTCTGACAAGGCATCCCCGCCTTCATGGACAGGTATGGATGCCTGGGTTGCCGCAATATGCGTCAATACCGTAGAAGCCGATGCCAATGGCTTGCCGATGCCTTCTTCCTGGAAGGATCTGACCGACCCGGTGTACAAAGGTCATGTCGCGATGCCGAACCCCAACTCTTCCGGCACTGGATTTCTCGATGTTTCCAGTTGGTTGCAGATTTTCGGTGAAGAAGGTGGCTGGGCTTTTATGGATGCATTGCATGCAAATATCCACCATTATACGCATTCCGGTTCCAAACCCTGCAAACAGGCTGCATCGGGTGAGGTCGCGATTGGAGTCTCCTTTGCTTTTCGCGGCGCAAAGTCAAAGGCCAAGGGCGCACCATTGGAAATCATTATTCCATCAGAGGGTATTGGCTGGGATATGGAGGCAACAGCGATTGTCAAGGGAACAGATAATCTGGAAGCAGCCAAAACCCTGGTCGATTGGTCAATTACTGACAAGGCGAACATGATGTATAACGAAGGTTATGCGGTAATTGGCAAACAGGCGCTGGCGAAACCGGTAGAACACTTCCCTGACAACATTCCCGAAGCAATGATTGACAATGATTTTGAGTGGGCTGCAAGCAATCGCAAACGCATACTGGCCGAGTGGCAGGCCCGTTATGACTCCAAATCAGAGCCCAAAAGCTAACATGACAATAATAATTACCTAGCTTGGTTCCTGCCCGATTCCCGGCACTGTCGGGGTCGGGCAGTATTCTTGGTTCACAAATTCTGCGTCTTGCCAGCCAGCCGGGCCAGACAACCGAATTGACCAATATGCAAAACAGAATTTCTGCCATGCCTGAAAATACTGATTGTGAACCTTACCTGAGAATTTCCAGGTTAACCAAGAAATTTGGTGATTTTACCGCGCTTGAGGAAATTTCCCTGGTGGTTAATGAGGGGGAGTTCGTCTGTTTTCTGGGGCCATCGGGATGTGGCAAGACAACATTGCTGCGCGCAATTGCCGGGCTCGATATCCAGACCTGGGGTGAGGTGGAACAGGCAGGGAAGGATGTATCATCGTTACCTCCATCGATGCGGGATTTTGGAATTGTATTCCAATCCTATGCACTGTTTCCAAATTTGACCATAGAGAAAAATATCGGCTATGGTCTGGAGAGTCAGAGGCTTCCAAGAAGTGAGATAAACAGCCGTGTAGGTGCGCTTCTGGATCTGGTCGGCATGCCCGATCAGGGGAAGAAGTATCCATCGCAACTTTCCGGAGGCCAGCAACAACGGGTCGCCCTGGCCAGAGCGATTGCGATTTCACCGGGGTTACTGTTGCTGGATGAGCCGCTTTCTGCGCTGGACGCAAAGGTAAGGGTAAAACTGCGCCATGAGATAAAGGAATTACAGGCAAAACTGGGGGTCACAACGATTATGGTGACGCATGATCAGGAGGAGGCGCTGACCATGGCAGATCGCATTGTAGTGATGAACGATGGCGTAATCGAGCAAATTGGTACGCCCCAGGAGATTTATAATTGGCCACAAACCCGATTCGTCGCAAATTTCATCGGCACGATGAATTTCTTCCCGGCCACAGTGACCGGTCAGGAGCAGGTCAGCGTCGGGCAGGTTTCCTTGAGTTGTGCTGTCGGTGAAAATCAGGTCGGCGATACGATTACTGCATCCATTCGCCCGGAGGACATTGCGGTCGGTCGACAAGATCAAAACAGGCTTGATGCCAGAATCGAGGTGATTGAGTTCCTGGGCGCATTTGTGCGTGCGGAATTATCGATCAATGGAATGGAGTCGAGCCGGCTGCTCGCTGACTTTTCGGCCAATCTGGTTCGTCGTGAACAGCTTGCTGAAGGCATGATCATCTCGATTGCGCTTCCTGCTGAAAGTATACGCATTTATCCTGCATAGCAGGCCATGGCCGTGAATGCAGGCAATCAGGTGGTCAAGGCAAAGTCGAGTCGTGATGACCGGCAAATGCTTTTGTTCATGGCAGTCATTGCCTGCTACCTGATACTGGCGCTGGCCCTTCCACTCTACGCCATCCTCTCCAAGAGTTTTGAAAACAATGATGGAGAATTTATCGGGCTGGCAAACTATATTGAGTATTTCAATACGCCATCGCTGACTTATTCAATACAGAACAGCCTGACTGTTTCGTTCATCACGACACTGATCTCGGTCACGATTGCATTTCTGCTCGCCTACGGCTTGAACAGGAGTTGCATGCCATTCAAGGGAGTGTTCAAAATGATCTCCATGGTACCGATACTGGTGCCATCGTTGTTACCGGGTATAGCGCTGATCTACCTGTTCGGAAAACAAGGGATGATTCGTTGGCTGTTGTTTGGCAATGAAATTTACGGGCCGATAGGCATTGTCATATCCGAGGTATTTTTTACTCTGCCTCATGCATTGATTATCATTACGACTGCGTTGTCGATCGCGGATGCCAGACTCTATGAGGCGGCAGATTCCCTGCAGGCCAGCAAGACAAGAATTTTCTTTACCGTGACATTACCCGGGGCTCGATACGGATTGATCAGCGCGGCGTTTGTGGTATTTACATTGACGATCACCGATTTCGGCGCTCCCAAGGTGATTGGTGGAGATTTTAACGTGCTGGCAACCGATATCTACAAACAGGTCATCGGGCAACAGAATTTTGAAATGGGCGCTGTGGTGAGTTTGGTGCTGCTTTTGCCGGCTGCCCTGGCATTTGGCGTGGACCGGATTGTTCAGAGAAAACAGGTGGCATTGCTTTCTTCACGGGCTGTTGCACTCGAACCCAGGCCCGACAAGGTATTTGACCGGATCATGCTCTGCTATGCCATTGTTGTGAGTATATTTATCCTCGGCATACTGGCGACCTGTCAATACGCTGCCCTGATCGAGTTCTACCCCTATAATCTGACCATCGGGCTGACCAACTATCAGTTTGATTTGATGGATGGAGGTGGCTGGGATTCTTATTATAATTCCCTTGAACTGGCGATATGGACTGCGGTTATCGGCACGGTCGTGGTTTTCCTCGGCGCGTTCATGGTGGAAAAAGGAAGGAAATTCAAATCCGGGAGAAACCTGTTTCAATTTCTTGCCATGCTGCCGATGGCTGTGCCGGGACTGGTGCTGGGGCTTGCCTATATTTTCTTTTTCAATTCGCCCGACAACCCATTAAATTTTCTGTATCACACCATGGCGATTCTGGTGATCAGCACGATTACCCATTTTTATACCGTGTCCCATCTGACAGCAGTCACGGCCCTCAAGCAGATGGACCGGGAATTTGAATCGGTTGCGGCATCGTTGAAAGCTCCTTTCTACAAAACTTTGGGTAAGGTCACCGTGCCGGTGTGTCTGCCTGCCATACTGGATATCAGTATTTACCTTTTTGTGAATGCAATGACGACGGTTTCCGCAGTCGTGTTTTTGTATGGTCCACACACGGGGCTGGCTTCGGTGGCGGTACTGAATATGGATGATGCAGGAGATATCGCTCCTGCCGCTGCGATGGGGATGATGATTTTTTATACCAATGCCGGGGTCAGGTTACTGCACGGCCTGTTATCACGAGGAGTATTGCAAAAAACCCAGTCCTGGCGGAATCGCACCTGACCCTGTGATAGGCTTTAGCCGATGCCCCGCTGGTTCCTTACCCAGTCGTGAAACCCTTTTACGTAATGTTCTTCGGGCATCAATACCCCTCGTTCAAACCGATTTGAACGCAATCCCCGCTGATTCAATTCTGAAGCCTCGGTATCCTGCATCATCACCAGTTTGCCAAATTCAGTGATGTTTTTGATATCAGACTTAGCCTGTTCGAGGGTTTCGGCCTCGAACAGCCACTCTACCGAAAGTTCTGTCTGCTCCGGGCCAAGCGGCAGGATTCGAACGGTTCTCATATAATCGACATGAGCTGCAATATAAACCGAGGGCAGGCAGACAAAATAGCTTTGCCCGCGCTCGACTTCCTCTTCGGTCAGACCACTGATCGTCCTGTCAAGCGCTGCACCAGTGAATGACCAGGTTTTCGCCCCCGCGCGTAGTCCCCCTTTATACTTCGGGTCCGGATTGTCCCGGTTGGCCTTCCAGTCCGGATGGTCGCGGGGTTGACTGATTCGCCGCCCGAAAATCGGCACGATTTCACACAGTTCGGGGTGTATGTTCGGGCAATGAAGGCACTCATTGAAATTTTCCCAGAATACTTTCCAATTGCACTGCATTCTCTTTTCCCATCTATGGCCGACAACCAACTGATCCATTGGCCAGTTTTCGGTTCGGTCGCTCTCTCTGCTGAAACCCTCGAACAAGTCCGGAGGGTCATCTGACAGTGATACAAACACACTACCTCGCCATACCTTTACCAAAACAGGAAATAATGGGTAATCTTCCCTTTTGAAGTCGGGGGCTTGTGAATGGGAACTGGTAGCCATCAGTCGGCCATCAAGACTGTATGCCCATTGGTGGTAGGGACATTGAATCAGTCGGGACGCAAATCTACCCTCAGGTTCTGTGCACAACTGTGAACCTCGATGGCGACAGGTGTTGTGATAGCCGCGTATTTCATTATTTTCATCGCGAACCAGTAAGATACCCTGATTGCCAATGTTGAAAGACCGATAACACCGCGGGGCTGTAAATGTACTTTGATGGCAAAGATAAATCCAGTTGCGATGAAATATACGATCAAGCTCATGCTGATACTGTTGCGGGTCGAAATACCAACTCGAGGGCAGGGTGGGTACCGACTGTTTCAATCCATTAAAATCCTCATTGCCAGATAACTTTTTTCTGGATTGTGTGAAATCAAGAGATGACATGTCAGTATTCAGGGCAGTGCCGTAATGCCACCATCTACGATCAAGGTAGTCGCTGTTATGTAAGAGGCATTATCAGACAACAGGAACAGACAGGCGTTGGCCATGTCCCGGGGTTGTCCCAGACGGCCAAGTGGGATATTTTCAGCAATTTTCTGCTGCAATCCGGGTTTGTTCTGCCACCTGTCCTGCATCGGTGTCAGAGCTGGGCCAGGGAGAATCACATTCGAACGAATCTGTTCGCCTGCATACTGAATTGCGAGGGATTTTGAGAGGCGTATCAACGCTGCCTTCGAAGCGCCATAGGCATCCTGGGGCATCGGGTCGCCACTTAATGCATCGATTGAGGAAAAATGAACTATCGCGCCCCCTCCCGATTTTCTTATAAAAGGGATCACACTTTTGACCAGTAAAACAGTAGTACGCAAATTGATGTTCATCACCTGGTCCCAGATTTCCATGTCGATCTCTTCTGCAGATTTGTCCTTGCCAAACCATAGTACACCGACGCTGTTGACCAGGTAATCAATTCCTGAAAAGCGGTCGTGAAATTGTTGTACTGCGGATGCTATGGCCTGCTGATCAGTCAGGTCTACTACAAGGTAGACCGACTCCCCGGGACCTGATTCTATCAACTCAGGTTCGGGCTTGATATCCATCATGCCGACATTAATGCCCCGACCGATAAGCTGGTTGGCTATTTCCAGCCCCATTCCGCCGCCTGCTCCTGCAACCAATGCTGTCTTGCCTGAAAATTTCATAACATAATGTGAACTCTGGAAAAACCCGTTGTGGCGGGTTCTGATCAATTTAAAAACATTTGTATTATTGACCTGGGAGCCTGTCCGCGAATAGACTATCCTGCTGCCAACCAGTCGGGTTCTCGCTACGGCCGCTCCCGGAAAGGCTCCCGGCAAATACTATTTGAAGCAAGTATAAATATCAATCAGGTCGTTTAAAATCCTGAACAACATTTTTATCCGGTAACTAATGAATTCAATAACCAGTGCAGCATCGCCTGCAGGCGATCCGTTTCTGTTGACTCCTGGGCCATTGACAACCTCAGAAACAGTAAAAGAGGCAATGCTTCACGATTATGGATCCAGAGATTCTTACTTCATCGATTTAAATCAACGCATGTTGACCCGGTTAGTGGAAATCGTAAATGGTCAGGGGACACATGTGGCTGTGCCCCTGCAAGGCAGCGGGACATTCGTTGTCGAAGCCATGGTGGGCAATTTTGTACCTGAAGATGGCAAGTTGTTAATTTGTGTCAATGGCGCCTATGGGCATCGCATTGCCAGAATTTGCGACTATTACACCAGGGAACGCCGAATTTTGGAATTTGCGGAAGATGTGCCTGTAGATACTGATAAACTGGATCAAATCTTAAGAACTGATCCTTCGATTACCCATGTTGCTGTGGTTTATTGTGAGACAACATCAGGGATTCTCAATCCTTTGGAAAAAATCGCCCGGATAGTTGAGGAACATGACAGGGGATTACTTGTCGACGCAATGAGTGCTTTTGGGGCATTACCTGTGGATAGCAGGTCGTTTAAATTTGATGCGGTAGCAGCATCAAGCAACAAGTGTCTGGAAGGTGTGCCAGGCATGGGGTTTTGTATTGCCAGAGAGGAAGCGTTGCAACAGAGCAAAGGAAATTCGCCTTCACTCAGCCTTGATCTGTATGATCAATGGGTGTCGATGAATATTACAAAGCAATGGCGATTTACCCCGCCTACACATGTCTTATTGGCGTTTGATCAGGCATTGAGAGAATTTGATGAAGAAGGAGGTGTTCAGGGGAGAGGGGATCGCTATCAGAAAAATTGTGATACTTTGATAGACGGTATGCGGGAGATGGGTTTCAAAACGCTCCTGCCAGATGATCTCCAGGCGCCTATTATCGTCACATTCAGTATGCCTGAACATGATAAATTCAATTTCACTGATTTTTATGATCGATTAAGAGAACAGGGTTATGTTATTTATCCCGGCAAACTCACGGTTGCGGAAAGTTTCAGGATTGGTTGTATTGGCAGATTGGGCGAAAATGAAATTCGAGGCGCATTAGCCGCTATTCGCAATTCATTGGATGATTTTGGCATAAGTGGAAAAATTCATTAATTCAATATTTTTACTTCAGGCAGGTAAATAACATGAAAGGCAAGATTGGTGACATTATGAAACAGGCGCAGGCCATGCAGGAAAACATGCAAAAGGCTCAGCAGGAACTGGCCGGTATTGAGATAAAAGGTCAATCCGGCGCAGGTCTGGTGGAAGTAATCATGAGTTGCCGATACGATGTTAAAAGAATCATCATCGATCCCGAACTGATGAATGATGATAAGGAAGTGCTGGAAGACCTGCTTGCCGCCGGATTCAATGACGCGGTACGCAAAGTTGAAAAAACCACTGAAGAGAAAATGGGCAGCCTTGCGTCGGGGTTGAATATTCCCGGATTGAACCTGCCGTTTTAATGGCGGACCCGCGTTCAGTCGGAGGGTTGAAACAGGCCCTGCAGCGCTTGCCGGGTGTTGGCCCCAAATCCGCCCAGAGAATGGCGTTTTACCTTCTGGAAAGAGACCGGGAAGGGGCAAGGCAGATCAGCGAAGCAATACGTCACGCATTGTCAAGTGTTAACCATTGCATGCGATGTAACAATTTCAGTGAGTCAGATCTTTGCCCGATCTGTGCATCGGATAAACGGGATCCAAAAACAGTATGTGTAGTTGAAACCCCAGCCGACCTTGAGGCCATTGAGCAGGCCGGGGTCTATCAGGGTATGTACTTCGTTCTGATGGGGCATTTGTCACCATTGGATGATGTCGGTCCGGAACAACTGGGTTTTGATCAGCTTTGCACGCTGCTTGACAAGGAGTCGGTTGACGAGGTTATCCTGGCTACGAACCTGACCCTGGAGGGTCAGGCAACTGCTGGATTTTTACTGGATTTGTTACAACCACGATCAACCAGAGTTACGCGGCTTGCGCGTGGGATACCGATAGGGGGAGAACTCGAGTACATGGATCCGGGTACGCTGGTTCAGGCATTTTCAGATCGGAGCTCGTTTTAGTCGACTTTCCTGATTCCGTTAATCCACCCAAAGAGCGCCAATAAAACGGCATGATTCGAATTGCAGCCTGTCTTGAATATTGTGGCGTCGGCTACCACGGTTGGCAACGACAAAACCATGCTCCGTCGGTGCAGCAGGCTGTCGAGTCGGCGGTCAGCAGGGTCGCCAACCAAAGTATCGATGTGGTTGTCGCGGGTCGAACCGATACCGGGGTTCATGCCATCGGCCAGATTGTTCACTTTGACACATCAAGCAATCGAATCGAAGAACAGTGGGTCAGGGGTGTAAATACTTATCTGCCCGACGACATATCCATGATATGGGCCCGTCCGGTCCGTCAGGATTTTCATGCCCGATTCAGCGCCCGGCAACGCTCATACCGGTATGTTCTGCTGAACAGACCGGTCAGGCCCAGCTATCTTCACGGCAGGGTGACCTGGCATCGTGCGCCGCTGGAACTGGAACCAATGCAGGAGGCGGCGAGGGAACTCGTTGGCAGACATGATTTCAGTGCATTTCGTGCCGCAGGGTGTCAGAACAAGAACCCGGTCAAACAGGTGAGTTTGATTTCCCTTGATCAGGTCGGACCCTGGATATGGCTTGATATTGCCTCAGATGGATTTTTACAACACATGATCAGGAATATCATGGGTGTGCTGACTCGAATTGGTGAAGGACTCGAACCTGTTCAGTGGGCCAGAGAGGTGTTGAACAGTCAGGACCGTAAAACCGGGGGGATAACGGCGCCTGCAGACGGTTTGTATTTTGTCTCGGCACAATACGATAAGATATACAATCTGCCCGCTCCGCCTGAAGTATGCCGATTTTGGTAGAATACGCCATACACTGAACCAACGAACTGACATTGCGAGTAAAAATCAAAATTTGCGGTGTGACCACAGCCGAAACAGCGATTCATGTAATCAATGCGGGCGCAGATGCGATCGGCTTGATGTTTTACTCGCCAAGCAAAAGGAACCTGACGATTGAACAGGCAATTTCAATCAACCGGGTGATCAAACCTTTTGTTTCCCAGGTGGGCGTTGTGGTCAATCCCGAAAAATCGTTTCTGACCACGATACTGAATTCGGTTCATCTTGATTACATTCAGTTTCACGGTGATGAATCGGCAGAATTCTGTCGCAGTTTCAAAGTGCCCTATATCAAGGCAGTACGGGTCGGTGAAATCCTGGATTTACCCTTGATCGAAGACAGGTATCCCGATGCCCGGGCCATTTTGCTGGATAGTCAGGCAGTTAGCGTTTATGGCGGCAGCGGGCAGACATTCGACTGGGGATCAGTAAAATATCAGGGCCGTAAACCGGTTATACTGGCGGGGGGGTTGAACCCCGGGAACGTCAAACAGGCGATATCCGTGGTCCGGCCCTATGCGGTGGATGTCAGTAGTGGGGTGGAAACCGATGGCCGCAAGGATCTGCAAAAGATCACCCGCTTTTGCACCCATGTTTTGAACTGTCACCCGCAATAGTCACTGAATCGGAATAACCCGATGAACTGGTTCGATAAGATACTTCCGCCGAAAATCAAAACGGTTGGCAGGATTCGCAAGAAAGGTGTCCCCGAAGGTTTATGGAACAAGTGTACCGGATGTCAGGCGGTTCTTTATGGTGTGGAATTACAACTGGGTTTGCAGGTCTGTCCGAAATGCAATTTCCACATGCGTATTGATGCCAGAGCGCGTCTCAAATCATTTCTCGATGAAGGTTCGATTCAGTGGATCGGCGAGTCGGTGCATCCGGTCGATGTCCTGAAATTCAAGGACAGCAAGAGATACAAGGACCGTCTTGTCGATTCAGTCAAATCAAGTCAATCGTCCGAAGCACTGGTTTGTGCCATTGGCCGACTCAATCGGGCGAACATCACAGCCGTGGCGTTTGAATTCAAATTCATGGGCGGTTCGATGGGTTCAGTGGTCGGTGAGCGCTTTGTTCAGGCCGTACACGCCAGCATTGAACATCATCAGCCACTGGTCTGCTTTTCTGCTTCCGGGGGTGCGAGGATGCAGGAAGCCTTGTTTTCGTTAATGCAGATGTCAAAAACCACAGCGGCAATATCAAATTTGAAAGAACAGGGTATTCCATATATATCGGTATTGACAGACCCTACCATGGGGGGTGTGTCTGCCAGTCTGGCGATGCTTGGTGACATCATCATTGCAGAACCCAATGCACTGGTCGGATTTGCCGGCCCTCGAGTGATCGAGCAAACTGTCCGTGAAACCCTGCCTGATGGTTTCCAACGATCGGAATTTCTGCTTGAGCATGGCGCTATTGACATGATTGTTGATCGTCGCAACATGGGCAATCAGATCGTGTCCCTGCTCGACAAACTGGGATTTGGCAGCGTTGACAATTCCGACCTGCTCCTGGATGGCGCGGTTGATTCCTGAGATTACCGGCATTGGCTTGCGAGCGGGTTGAATGAGGTGGAATTTGAAACATATACCCTGAAAGACTGGCTGGTACATATTCAGAAGCAACACTTCAGAACAATTGATCTAACGCTTGGTCGAGTCACTCAGGTCTGGGGTAACCTGGCAGGCAAATGTACCGGATACACGATTGTCGTGGCCGGTACAAATGGCAAAGGATCTTCAATCAGCATGCTCGATGCGGCTTTTCAACAAGGTGGCAAACGCACCGGAGCTTATACCTCTCCACATCTTGTTCGCTATAACGAAAGGATCAAAATTTGCGGACAGGAAGTTTCCGACCATGAAATCTGTGATGCGTTTTGTCTCATTGAACAATATCGTAACGACATTTCGCTGACTTACTTCGAATACAGTACTTTGTGCGCACTGGTAATCTTCCAGAAGCGCCAGGTCGAGGTGGCGTTGCTTGAGGTGGGTATGGGGGGGAGACTCGATGCGGTCAATATGGTGGATAGTGATCTGGTTTTAATCACCTCGATAGGGGTTGATCACGAGTACTGGCTGGGCACGGACCGTTCGACTATTGCAGCAGAAAAAGCAGGTGTGATCAAGCAAAACGGGATGGTGGTCTGTGCCGAGAGTGATATACCGGCCAGTCTGATTAATATCGCTGATCAGAAACAGGCCTGTCTGATTGCGGCGAACAGGGATTATTTTATCGAAGCACAATCAAAAACCATCAACTGGAGCAGTGATCATGCCGCAATTCCTGTCCCCTGGCAGCGGGTTGAGAGGTTGTCCACACCCTTGCAGGGAGAGCATCAGAAAGCCAATCTCGGAGGCGTAGTGGCTGCATTGGCAATCAGCAGCACGCATACTGGCCTGGAAATTTCGGATCTGCAGCCGGGGCTCGATAACATCAGTCTGGCAGCACGTTGTCAAGTCATCCGGCAATCTCCCGCCGTAATCGTCGATGTTGCGCACAATGAAGACTCAGCCCGGCAATTGGCAGGATATCTGAAACATCATCCCTGTCCGGGGCGAACCATTGCCGTGCTTGGTATGCTGGAAGACAAGGCAGCTGATAAAATCATTGCTGCGATGGCTGCTGTGATCGATCAATGGATATTGGCTACTTTAACCGGAGACCGGGGCCAGTCTTCAAAGACGCTTGCCGGGAAAATAACTTCAGTTCTGGAGAACATTGTACCGGTTTGCCATGACAGCCCTGTAAGCGCTTATTGCGATGCAGTAAGCCGGGCAGACAAAAAAGACAGAGTGGTAATATTTGGCTCATTTCACATGGTCGGTGATATACTCGGTTTTCTGGAAGGCGATAAATGGCGATAAAACAACCAAAACCGCAACCCGAATATAAACTTAGTCATCGGCTCACAGGTACAGTCATTATCGTTACATTTGCGGTAGTGATTATTCCGATTTTGTTGCATCTGCCTTCTACTGAAAGCGGCTCCCAAAGCAGTGATGACAGTGACACGATAACCGAACAGGGCAGCCTGACAGACAGCCAGGCGCCCATTTTAATAACTGAGCCTCTGGTTAACGGGTCCGACAAAGCGCAATCACAGCCAGATGATACAGCCAGTTCCGCCATATCATCGGCTACCAGTGAAAGTGACCAGCCGAAACAAAACGACAGCAGTTCCGGGCAACAGGCAGCAGTGGTCATGACCACCGATACCGATCAGCAAACCAGTCAACCCTGGATTGTGAGAGTGGGTACCTATGCCAAAATCGAGAATGTCAATTCGATATCAAAGCTGCTTGCAGATAATGGTTTCGAAGCGCAGCACACTGAAGTACAGACATCTCTTGGCAAAGCGGTTCGCGTATGGACCGGACCCTACTACGGCAGGGAATTGGCCGAGAAAGCCAGTCTTCAGCTAAAAACACTGACCAATGAGAAGGTTTATGTCACCAGACAGACACCCTGATCAATCGAGCTTGATCTTCCCGGATTAATAAATTTATGATCATCGTCGACAGTGCCATTCTCGTGATTGTTGCTGTTTCATTGTCGATAGGTCTGGTGCGGGGATTCATCCGGGAAATCCTGTCGCTGTTTTCATGGTTGGGTGCATTATGGATTGCCTATACCAATGCGAACGCAGGGGCAGGTTACCTGGAAAACCACATAACCGAACTGCCGTTTCGCGTGGTCATCGCTTTTGCCGGTATTTTTATTGGTTCCCTGATAATATTTTCCATTGTCAGTCACTTGTTGTATCGTTTGCTGGCAATAGCGGGAATATCCGGAATTGATCGCTCCTTGGGTCTGTTATTCGGGTTGCTCAGAGGGGTCGTGATAGTGGCTCTGCTGATAGTTGTAGCTGCCTTCATGGATTTCACTTCCCAGCCCTGGTGGCAGGAATCACTGCTGGTAGATTATTTTACTCCGGTGATAGAATTGATACGCATTATATTACCGGCCGATATTGCTGAATATTTGGCAGCAATTACAAACTGATTACGATTATGTGCGGACTTATTGGTATACAGGGCAACACTTCTGTCAACCAGGCGCTATACGATGGCTTGACTGTTGTACAGCATCGCGGTCAGGATTCAGCGGGTATCATAACCAGTGACGGGGACCGGGTTTATCTGCGCAAGGACAATGGACTGGTCCGCGATGTTTTTCATACCCGACACATGGTCCAACTGCGAGGCGCCATGGGCATTGGTCATGTCCGTTACCCGACTGCGGGAAACGACTCGCGGGCTGAAGCACAACCGTTCTACGTCAACTCGCCATTTGGTATTGCACTCGCCCACAATGGTAATTTGACCAATGCCGATGTGCTTCGAAATGAATTGTTCAAACAGGACCTGCGCCAGTTGAATACCTCTTCCGACTCCGAGGTGCTGCTTAATATCTTTGCCCACGAACTAAAAAAAGCGATAGGGGAGTCCAGCTTACGTGCCGCCCCTGACGATGTGTTCAATGCTATCAAAGGTGTATTCCGCCGCTGCCGGGGGGCTTATGCAGTCGCCGCAATGATCGTCGGAGTGGGCATCATCGCATTTCGGGATCCCTGTGGAATCCGTCCGCTGGCATACGGAATCCGGAAAGACAAAGGTGAGACCTCTCACATTTTCGCTTCAGAGAGTGTAGCCATGGATGTTCTTGGCTACAATCTGGTCAGGGATATTGCTCCCGGGGAGGCCATGCTGGTTGATTTGCAGGGTCAGGTACATTCTTTAGTCTGTGTTGAAAACCAGAAACATGCACCTTGTATTTTCGAGTATGTGTATCTGGCAAGACCCGATTCGATACTTGATAATGTCTCGGTCTATCAGTCAAGAATCAATATGGGACAGCGTCTCGGTCATAAGCTCCAACGGGACTGGCCGCAGCATGACATTGATGTAATTATTCCAGTCCCTGATACCAGCCGCACCGCTGCACTGGAAATGGCCAAGATGCTGAAAATTCCATATCGTGAAGGATTCGTCAAGAATCGATACATCGGTCGTACCTTCATTATGTCGGGCCAGGGACAGCGGCGAAAATCCGTGAGACAAAAACTCAACGCCATCGCTTCCGAATTCAACGGAAAGAATGTCCTGTTGGTTGATGATTCGATTGTTCGCGGGACCACTTCCCAGAAGATCATTGAACTGGCTCGTGAAGCAGGCGCTAAAAAGGTATATTTTGCATCCGCGGCCCCTCCTGTACAGTATGCCAATGTTTATGGAATTGACATGCCTTCCCGGTCAGAACTGGTGGCATGTAACAGGACCAGTGAAGAAGTGTGTGATGAAATTGGTGCAGACAATCTGATCTATCAGGATCTCGATGGTCTGATCGGCGCTGTGCAGGAATGCAACCCGGAACTCAGGGAATTCGACACCTCCTGTTTTGACGGCAGATATATCACTGGCGATGTGTCGGCAGAGTACCTGAGTCTGGTAAACCGGATGCGTAACGATGGCGCCAGAAATACCAGTAAAAACGAACTGGACATATCTGATGTCATGGACATCAATGAAAGGGGCAGTTGACTGCCTGTATGTTTACCCGGCTGCTTCAGCCAAGCATTATTTCATCGCCGAAGTTTTCCTTGTAGCGTGCTTCGAGATCACTTTTTGTCGGTGCATGGTTCTGCGTACCGGATTGTTCAATCTTGACCCCTCCCATCAATGAGGCGAGTCGCCCTGTTGATAACCAGTCCCATTGATTGGCGATACCAAACAGTAACCCTGCCCGGAATGCATCACCACAACCTGTGGGGTCCTTGATTTGTGAAACTGCAACCGGGTTAATGTGCAACTGCTGTCCATTGGTATAAATATCGGAACCATTGCCGCCTCGGGTGACAATCAACGCCTTGACTTCGTGCGCCACCTGTTCCAGGGATTTGCCTGTTTTTTCCATCAGCATTTCAGATTCATAATCGTTCACGCACACATAGGTTGCCTGGCCGATGAATGTGTCGATCTCTTCACCACTGAACATCGGTAAACCCTGCCCGGGGTCAAAGAAGAAAGGAATGCCCGCCTCTGCAAATTGTGCAGAGTGCTCAATCATCGCATCTCTTCCATCCGGAGCAACGATGCCAAGACTGATCCCGACTGCATCCGAAACCCTGTTATGGTGGGCAAAACTCATTGCGCCGGGATGAAATGCAATAATTTGATTGTTGTCGGTATCTGTTGTCAGGTAGGCTTGCGCGGTGTAGGTATCCGGGATTTCGGTTACATGTTTGTGATTCAGGCCTGTTTGGATCAGGTGATTTCGATAGGGGGCAAAGTCCTCTCCAGTGGTGCCCATTGGTACTGCATCCCCCCCCAGTAAATGCAGGTTATAGGAGATGTTGCCGGCACAACCACCAAATTCCCTGCGCATTTCGGGGACGAAAAAACAAACATTAAGAATATGTACCTGATCGGGCAGAATATGGTTTTTGAACTGGTCTTCAAAAACCATGATTGTGTCGTAGGCAAATGAGCCGGTAACCAAAGTCCTCACTATTGTTGGTCCTGTCAGTCTGGTTTAGGGGTTATTACAGTGCTTACAGGTGCCGAAAAGCGTAAGCGAGTGATCCTGGATTCTGAAACCATGATCGTGGGCTACTTTTTCCTGCTGATCTTCTATTCTTCTGTCGAAAAATTCAGTCACACTGCCACACTTTACACATATCATGTGATCATGATGGTCAGCATCGTTGAGTTCGAATACGGAGTGTCCGCCTTCAAAATTGTGTCGAATGACAAGACCGGCATCTTCGAACTGGGTCAACACCCGATACACGGTAGCCAGACCAATGGATTCGTCATCCTCCAGCAGGCTTCTGTAGACTTCGTCCGCAGAAAGGTGGCGTATTTCACTTTTTTCAAGAACGGACAGTACCCGCAAGCGGGGTAGCGTGGTTTTAAGGCCTGCCTGTTTTAAGTCGGTGCTATCCACTTGTCGGATTATAGCATAATGTGTTGATCAAATGACGGCCGGCCAAAGCAGGAGCCGCATATTGAAAACATCGCTTATCTACAGATTTTGGGGAGATCTCCGGATAGCCCCATGGCAAATCCGGCAAACAGATTTTTAAGTGGAGCGATGCCATCGACCAGACTCAGTCCGGTCCGGCGGGCAGCTCGGAAGACTTCCTGTTCTTTCGCAAAAAGTGTCTTGAAGCCTTTCATGGTTTCGAGTACCAATGTGTTTTCCCCTTTTCTCCATCGTTCGTAGCGGCGCAGTACGGAATGATTGCCTATATCAATATTCCGGTCTCTGGCAGCGCTTACCACTTCAGAGATAGATGCGGCATCCATAAAACCGATGTTTGCACCCAGTCCGGCAAGTGGATGAGTGGTGTGCGCAGCATCACCGCATAACGCTGTGCGATTTGCGATGTATGTGTCGGCATGATGTTGTACAAGGGGAAATTTCAGGCGACTTTCACAGCTTGTTACCGCCCCGACATGAAGAGCAAAACATGAGCCAAGCGCTTCACAGAATTGCGTGTCATTCATTGTCATTATGCTGTCTGCAAATGTGTTGTCGCAAGACCAGACGATAGAGCTTGTTCCATCCTGCAGAGGCAGTAATGCGACCGGTCCTGTGGGCAGGAAATTCTGCCACGCTGTGGTCTGGTGGGACTTTTCAGTCACAACCCGGGTGACGATGGCATTTTGCTGATAGTCGAAAACCTGTGAGTCGATTCCACTGACTTCTCTGACATTTGATTCTGCGCCATCTGCCCCCAGCAATAATCTGCATTGCAGGATCTGGTTATTTTCGGTGAACAACGTCAATTTGTCTGCTTCGACATCACGTCCGCTGAGCCGGGTGTTTTCAAACAGCGTGACGTTGTAATTCTGTTTCAATTTTTCGATCAGTGACGAAATGATGACGCTGTTTTCAATGATAAACCCCAGTTGTTGCTGGCCCATCGCCTGTGCATTGAAGGAAATTTCAATTTCACTGTCATTCTCCCATACCCGCATGGAATGGTAGGGGCTGGCTCGTTTACCGATGATACTGGGCCAGGCATCAAGTGCGACGAATAGATTTCTGGATGCAATGTTGACAGCGCTGACCCGACCGTATTGAGTTTGATCAGAGCATTGGGTCATTGGACTGATTGATTTCTCATCAAGCAGAGCGACCTTCAATCCCAATCGGGCAAACAGACAGGCGGCAGTGGCGCCCACCATGCCAGCGCCCGAGATCGCTATATCGTAGACCTGGTCGGATTTTGTCATGGTATCTGCGGGTCAATTGACTGGCTGGCAAGTGGCAGTCCGAGAATGAGTCGTGATTGCCTCGTCGTCATGCCCATGCTTCTTCTGAGTAAAAATCGTTTGGCCAGGGGCAGGTTCTCGATCACTGCGAGTCCCAGATTTCGGGCCAGACAAACGCCGGCAGAGTGATGGGTGAACAATGCAACCAGGCCATGGGTAAATTGTTCGACCATTCGTATGTCGCGGGTTCTTGATTCCGTATATTTTTTGATCATGGACTGACTGCCGAGTTCCTGATCCGGGCAATGGTGTATGGCTTCTGCCAGAACGGCCACGTCCCTCAGTCCCAGATTGAATCCCTGTCCGGCAACAGGATGAACGGTATGAGCCGCATTACCAATTATCAGAGTACGACCTGAATACGGTTCGGGCAGGTGCACGCGCTTGAGCGGGTAGACACTTCTTTTGGCAGGGCAGCTGAAGTGTCCGGCACGATCACCGAATGTTTTTTGCAGTTGATCTGCAAAACACGGATCATCCAGGCTTAACCTTGTTGACACGTTTTCTTTTTCGGTGGTCCACACTACCGCGTATTTGTGCTGGTCGCTGCCCTGGACTCCGAGTGTCGAGTGAGGCAACAGCGCAAGCGGTCCTTCGTCGGTAAAACGCTCGTAGGCGCGTCCATGATGAGGCCGGTCAACATTGACAATACTGAGTATCGCCGATTGGGGATACTCACGTGATTGTGGTTTGTGACCCAACTGATCAATAATACCGGATCGGCCGCCGTCTGCGAGTACCACCAGTCTTGCAGTGACGTGTCTGGTGGTTTCAGGCAGTGCCAGGGTTACAGTGCAGTGGGTTGGGCTCTGGACGATTTCAGATGCGTTGCCAGAGCAACACAGCGTCAGATTGGAAGTTGATTGCAGATCCTGCCAGAGTGTATGGCTCAGTACACCAGCGGGCACGACATAACCCAATGCATCTGTCCCCACATGGTGATGAGAAAGATGGGTTTGTCCGAGGTGACCCCGATTGGAGACGTGTATATCCTTTATGGATTCCGCCTTTTGGGATGCAATACTCTCCCACACTCCCATTGCGCTGAAAACAAGTTTTGAACCGTGGGTCAGGGCAATGGTGCGCTGGTCAGAATCAGGCCGGTCATGGCAACCGGATAATTCTGACTCAACCAGCAGTATCCTTTTCCCGGAAGATTTCAGAGCCACGGCCAGACTTGCCCCGACCAGTCCTCCGCCAATGATAATGACATCGAAGAGGTCAGTTGTGTCAGCAGTCGATATCGAATCCAGATTCTTCATCGTGATGGCAGGCGCCGTCATTTATCCGCCATCACCGCTTCGATTTCATCGACTTCCTTCGGCACATCCCCGGTCAGAATCTCACATTGGTGATTGGTCACGTGAACATCGTCCTCGATCCTGATACCAATATTGTGCCATCGTGAATCCACATCCTCGGCAGGAGTTATATAAATGCCGGGCTCGACAGTCAATACCATGCCGGGCTCCAGTAATCGCCACTGACCGTCAACCTTGTAGTCGCCGACATCATGCACATCCATGCCCAACCAGTGCCCGGTACGATGCATATAAAATCTATCGTAAGCCCGGGTTTCAATCAACTCACCGGTTTCGCCTTTCAGCAAACCGACATCAACCATGCCTTCGGTCAGCACTTTTACCGCAGCCTGATGATAATCATTCACGCTGCAATCAGGCTGGGCCTGTGTCATGGCCGCTTTTTGGGAGGCGAGTACAATTTCATATAATGCTTTTTGTTCGCCGGAGAATTTGCCATTGACCGGAAATGTCCGGGTGATGTCTGAGGCGTAACAATCCAGTTCAGCACCAGCATCAATCAGTAGCAGGTCGCCATCACGCAGTTCACAATTATTGTCGATGTAGTGGAGGATACAGGCATTTTCCCCTCCTGCAACGATTGAAGGATAGGCTGGATATTCGCTACCCCTCAGTCGAAATTCACATTCCAGTTCAGCCTGCACCTGATATTCCTTCTTGCCTGGGGTGGTATATTGCATCGCACGAACATGTCCCGCTGCAGCGACCTTCGCGGCCGCACGCATCATTATTATTTCTTCCCTTTTTTTGATCAACCGCATTTCATGAAGAATATTTCGCAAGTCAATATATCCACCGGGTGTATGGGCGCCTGACCGGCGTTTGCCCCTGACGATATTGGTTCCGGTCAACAGCTTGTGGTCCAATTCGGGATATCGACCGATCAAGGCATATATCTTTTCACGATTATCCAACAATCCGGGCAGTTGGTCATCGAACTGGTCAATCGGAAAAGCCTGATTTGCCCCATAGAGCCTGATCGCGCCTTCAGTGCCAGCCCGTAGCCCGTCCCATTGCTCTTTGCCTGCATCACGTTCCCGGCAAAAAAGCAGAAATTCTCCTTCGGTCCGCCCGGGTGCAAATACGGCGATGGCTTCCGGTTCGGGGAAATGGGTAAGATAATAAAAATCACTATCCGGTCTGAAGGAGAACAGAACGTCGCTATTACGGGATTGATGGTGTGCTGTGGCCAGTATGGCAATGCCATCCCCCAGCATGTTCAGCAAATCCTGTCGCCGGTCAGCGAAATGTTTTTCGTTCATTTTGTTTGTTCCTGTTCTTTTATTTATAACCAGGGTCGCATCAATGCATCTCATCGTTGTCCGGGACTCCGCCGAACCCGGATTTGTCGATGCCTGTAATTCCATCATATATCAGCTGCACACCCACCCGCAGATATTCTTCAATTTCCATTATTTCCTTTTCGGCTTCTTCCACGCTGGTTTCATCGAGATACAGGCCGCCCATATTCATGATGTCCTGTAGAATTTCGCGAATCGTCTCATTGCTGTCAGAAAATGCAGTGTCACCATCGTGGCAAAAGCCCTGCATATATCCCCCGCACCAATTGGCAATTTCATCTGTCCTGACTACAGGGCTGGTGTCATCACCAGGCAGCAATAGATGGTATGTCAGCGTGGATGACTGTAAATCTCTGAGTATCAGCTCGAATAATCCCTGAAGCAGAATTAAATCCTGATCACTATTGAGCTGAAATAAATAGAGTTTATTCTGAAGTTCCTGTACAGAAATCCCTCTGCAAGCCAAGCCAGTCAACAGTCCATGCGCTTCCGGGGCGCCACTGTTGAAGGTGGTTGACCTCAGCTTTCGATCAAGTTCCCGATAGATTTTCTGTTGAAATGACATTTAAGTCATTGGATAATATCATTAGTGGATATTATCAAGAGCGGTCAGGCAAGAAAATTAAAATGTTGTTACGGAACCCATAAGTGAAAGACCCCATTCAGAAGCTCGAGCGGCGCATTGAGAATATGATCGAAATGTGTGAGAAGATGAGTCGCGAAAATGAGATATTGAGAATGGACCAGAAAATGATGCGCAACGAATTTGCTGCATTACAGGAAAAAAACAAAATAGCGCGCAGTCGAATGGAACACATCATCGCTCGACTGAAATCCATCCAGTCATGATCCTGACTATCCGGCCACCTGAAAACCAATGAAAGTTTTACCTGAGCAGGAAAAGCTGAATGTCAAGGTCAGCGTAATGCGCCGTGAATTTACGATTGCATGCGCTGATGAGACTGAAGCTCTGGGATTGGTCGAGGCCGCCGCTTACCTGGACAAGCAAATTCGCTCCATTGCCAAAGGAGGCCGGATTCTGGGTCAGGACCGTTGCGCTGTGATGGCGGGGTTGAACATCAGCTACGATTTGTTGCAACTGCAAAAATCAGTCGTTACTCAGGACACTATCAATACGCGACTGGATTCCCTGCGTGAACGTATCGACAAGGCGGTCAGCAGAATCGAGGAAATCAATACTTGATGACCTGCTGCCAGACAGCGTCGCCATGCCATATTGACCGGACAAATAATCCGGTAATTGGTTAGTCTGTGGCTGTGTTTTTTTATTTTCTCTGTTAAACTTATACTGCGTTACCTGCGGTGTTCGACGTGTTCTCCGGATCCCTTAGAACCTAACATAACACCCCGGGCGCTAATATGAACGATGGGTGAGTATGACCACAGCCAACGCTGGCGCGATTCCCGAAGTTGTTCTTTGTGCCCACTTGAATCTCTCGGTTCAAGGTAAAGTGAGCATCGGCACACGCGGGTAATGCTGATTAATTTCTTATGCGACCTTCCGAATCACAAGGTTCACCAGGCTTGGTGAAACCCTTGGTATCCTGTGACTATGTTCAGTCAGAATTGACAATAATGCGCCCGGTGCAGCTGAAGTCATCCTTACGAAAAGAAATTCGAAGACAACGCAGTACCCTGGACCCGGCTCGGCAAAGCGCCGCGTCTGCCGGGTTGCTGGGTCAGTTGTTGTCCATTGTTTCTTTCCGAACTGCCCAGACTATAGCCATGTATCTGGTAAATGACGGCGAAATCGATCCCATCAAGGTAATGCAATGGTGTTGGGAAAATTCGAAAATTCCCTATGTGCCGGTTGTTGAAAGAGAAAGGAACAAACTGGTTTTCGCAGAAGTGACACCGCAAACCCGGTTCACGGAAAACAGGTTCGGAATCAGGGAACCGGAGATTGCAGAAACCCGGATTGTCACAGCTCAGCAGCTTGACCTGGTGCTGGCGCCACTGGTCGCTTTTGATCAAACCGGTAATCGACTTGGCATGGGAGGGGGTCATTATGACAGGACCTTCGAATTTCTCACGAATACCGATGCAGCCAAACCAGAACTGATCGGAATAGCCCACGAAATTCAAAAAGTACAACGAATCGATGTCGAGCCCTGGGATATTCCATTGACTACCGTGGTCACAGATAAACAGGTCTATTACTTTCGTCACTTACGATAAACTGAAACATGAAATACTGGTTGATGAAAAACGAACCTCAGGCGTTCTCGATCGATGACCTTGAGCGGGTCGATGTTGAACCGTGGGATGGAATCCGAAATTATCAGGTCCGGAACTATATCCGGGATCAAATGTCAGTCGGAGATCAGGCTTTTTTTTACCATTCGAGTTGCAAGATTCCCGGTATTGTCGGCACCATGAGAATCGTGAGTGAAGCCTATCCCGACCACACTGCCTTCGATCCGGATGAACACTATTATGATCCAAAAAGTAATCCGGAAAAGCCGACCTGGCTGATGGTCGATGTAAAATTCGAATCAAAACTGAATGAGTTGATACCATTGCAGCAACTAAGGCAATACGCTGAATTGTCTGACATGCGAATTTTGCAAAAAGGCAATCGACTGTCGATTACACCTCTGGATAAAAAGCACTGGGACTTTATCCAGCAACTGATCAAGCGCCAATGACTAACCGGACCATGACATCCCGCACCAACACTATCACGCTGCTGCGTTCCGGAAAATCACACTTTGTAACTATATGTCTGATGTTACTGACATTCATGGCAGGCTTTGCCAGTCTGCATTCTTATTCATCCGAGACAGGAAACAAAACCATGGTAAAAATGACTACAAGTATGGGTGAAATTGAAATTGAGCTTTATCCTGATGAGGCGCCAGTCACGGTCAGGAATTTCGTTGAATATGTAGAAAGCGGTTTCTTCGATGGCACCATATTTCATCGAATTATCCCAGGGTTTGTTTTGCAGGGTGGTGGATTTACGCCCGATATGAATCAGAAACAGACCCGTCCGGCGATTGTCAATGAAGCAGACAATGGCTTAAAAAACACCGCAGGCGCCTTGTCTATGGCAAGAACGTCTGTCCCCGATTCGGCCACTTCCCAGTTTTTCATCAATCTGGTTGATAATTCCTTTCTGGATTTCACCGCAAAGACCCAACAGGGATGGGGTTATGCCGTTTTTGCCAGGGTGACCAGTGGTATGGATGTGGTAGAAAGCATGGCCAGGGTATCCACAGGCAAGGTGAGGGGTCACAGTGATGTGCCGCTTGAGCCTGTGATAATTGAAAAGGCCGAATTGATTTCCACTGACACGCAGGACTGACAGACAATTCCGACCGGCAGAACCGACTGGCCTGACCTGTACACATGGGTAAGAAACTTTTCATTAAAACTTTTGGCTGTCAGATGAATGAATATGATTCATCGCGTATGGCAGATCTGCTGGCATCCAGCCATGATTATGAGAGGGTGGATGATCCTGTACAGGCCAACATGCTGTTGTTGAATACCTGTTCGGTGCGTGAAAAGGCGCAGGAGAAAGTGTTTTCATTACTCGGTCGCTGGAAGGAAATTAAGGAAATGAACCAGGACCTGGTGATAGGTGTCGGTGGTTGTGTCGCCAGCCAGGAAGGTGAGATGATCATGAAACGGGCGCCTTGTGTGGACATGGTGTTTGGCCCACAAACCCTGCACCGGCTACCGATGATGCTTGATCAGGTAATCGGTGAGCGTCGTCGGCATGCCGTCGATATTTCCTTCCCTGAAATAGAAAAATTTGACTGTCTGCCACCGCCCAGGGTTGAAGGGGTCAAGGCCTATTTGTCGATCATGGAAGGATGCAGCAAGTATTGTTCGTTTTGTGTCGTGCCCTATACCCGTGGCACCGAGTTCAGCCGCCCCTTTGATGATGTTATTACCGAAGTGGTTGGACTGGCTTCTCAGGGCGTACGCGAGGTTTGTCTGCTGGGTCAGAATGTGAATGGGTATCGCGGTATCACCTACGATGGCGGAATAATGGAATTCGCTGAATTGTTGCATTATGTTGCGGCGGTGGAAGGTATTGACCGACTCCGCTATACCACTTCCCATCCAATCGAGTTTACCGATGAACTGGTCGAAGCCCATGGCCAGATCCCGGAACTTGTCAGCCATCTTCATTTGCCTGTACAAAGTGGATCGGACCGAATTCTGAAACTGATGAAGCGGGGTTATACCGCGGGGCAGTACCTTGAATGGATCGGGAAACTAAAGGCGGCACGTCCGGAAATATCGCTTTCCTCTGATTTCATTATAGGATTTCCAGGTGAATCGGAGCAGGATTTCAAGGACACGATGGACTTGATCAAGCAGGTGCGGTTCGACCACAGTTTCAGCTTTATTTATAGCCAGCGACCTGGAACCCCCGCAGCCCAACTGGTCGATGATGTCAGCATCCAGACCAAGAAAAACAGACTCGCTGCCTTGCAGAAAAGAATCAACGGATATGCTGCCGGGTACAGCCAGGCAATGGTCGGGACGGGCCAGGTCATTCTTGTCGAAGGACCGTCGAAAAAAGACCCCGAACAAATGTCCGGGCGCACAGAAAACAACCGGGTGGTCAATTTCCCCGGTGACCCGTCATTGTCCGGCAGTTTTGTTCGAGTGGAGGTCACCGAAGCCTTGCCCAATTCGCTCCGGGGTGTATTGTCGCCTACGGTTAATCAATCGGTTGTTTTTAACCCGCAGACTTACCCGATTTGACGATTCAATCCATCAATTTCCAACTCCTGCCCGCGGAAAACGATCGCTTGTCGGCGGTTTGTGGTCAACTCAACTGCCACTTGAGACAAATAGAAAATCATCTCGATGTCAAAATCACCAATCGCAGCAACAATTTCAATGTCGAAGGAATGTTTTCTGATTCCCTGCGCGCCGTGTCCGTGGTCAAGAAGCTGTTCGCCATGACCGAAGACAAGGAAGAATCGATTTCATCCATTGACGTGCGGCTGGCGCTGGTTGATGCCAATGATTACGAAACAAATACCACTGATCCTGACTTGCCGGTGATCGCAAAAAACCAAATCGGTCAGAGTGAAACTGACCCGGATGATGCTGATGATGCTGATGAGGTCATCATTCGATTAAGAAAGAATTTGATCAGAGGACACAATCTCAGGCAAAAAGCCTACCTGCGCAGTATTCGCGATAACGATATAAGTTTTGGTATCGGGCCGGCTGGTACAGGTAAAACCTATCTGGCGGTAGCATGCGCCGTACATGCTTTGGCAGAAAATGAGATTGAAAGAATCCTGCTGGTTCGCCCCGCCGTCGAAGCGGGTGAAAAACTCGGTTTTCTGCCTGGGGATATCGGACAGAAAATCGACCCCTATCTGCGCCCGCTGTTTGATGCGCTTTACGAAATGCTGGGTTTTGATCGCGTCGGAAAATTGATTGCCCGGGGTACTATTGAACTGGCTCCTCTTGCCTATATGCGCGGCAGAACACTGAATGATTCGTTCGTCATTCTTGATGAGGCACAAAATTCAACAGTGGAACAAATGAAGATGTTCCTGACACGAATCGGGTTCGGTTCCAAAGCCATTATCACCGGCGACATCACCCAGGTTGATTTGCCCAGAGGCCAGCTTTCCGGGCTCAGGCACTCGCAAAATGTACTGGCCGGCATCAAGGGAATCAGTTTCACTCATTTCAAACCCCAGGATGTGGTTCGACACCCGCTGGTCCAGAGAATCGTGGAAGCCTACGAGAGCAGCAGTAACCAGGGATAATCAGTATGGCTGTGGATTTGCAACTGGCTGTCAGTGATTCACAGGCCCTGTTATCGCTCGGTCAGATTGATCACCGTATTGAATCCTGGGTAGCCGCTACACTTGCAGCAGCGGCCTGCGATGACCTGGACCTGACTGTTCGTGTCGTTGATGCACAGGAAATGACTCGACTGAACCAAAAATATCGTGGCAGGAACAGTCCGACCAACGTGCTGGCATTCCCGTTTGAAAATCCGGCTGGAGTTGGGTATCCCTATCTCGGCGACATTGTTATCTGTCTCGATATTGTGAAAAATGAGTCAAATCAACTAGATATATCCATGCAAAACCATTTTGCTCACATGGTCGTACATGGTACGCTTCACCTGTGTGGATTCGATCATCAAGTTCAGGGAGAAGCCGAGGAGATGGAAGCCCAGGAACAGCAGGTGCTTGGAGAATTCGGATTGACTTGAGCAGATCATATCCGGCTGGTTGACGGGTATGGTCAAAACTGGCAAATTTTTCCTGGGATATGATTAATATTCTGCTTGCTCTGGTTGCAGGCATCCTCAACACCTTATCTTTTGCCCCATTCAATTGGTGGCCTTTAGGCATGGTCAGTATTGCCATCCTGTTTGGAATCTGGCTAGTGAGCAGTACCCGGGTTGCCGTGTGGTCCGGTTTCGCCTTCGGCATCTCCATGTTCGGAGTCGGCATTTCATGGATGTATGTCAGTATTCATACCTACGGCGGTATGCCTGAAGTCATTGCTGGCCTGTGTGTGTTTGCGGTTATATGCTACATGTCAATTTTCCCGATGCTGTGCGGCTGGGTGCAGTCATTTTTCTCGAAATGGAATGCAACGATTCGGTTATCGATAATCATGCCGGTATCCTGGATTTTGTTTGAATGGCTCAGGAGCTGGATGTTTACCGGATTCCCGTGGCTGTCAACCGGCTACGCCTGGCTCGACACCCCGTTGTCAAACTATGCGCCGATAGGGGGGGTCTACCTGGTCGGATTGATCGTGTTGTTGAGTTCAGGGCTATTGGCCTCGATATTGAGGCATGTGTCGATATCGAACGGCATTGCCGGAGTGTTATTGATTGCGGTCTGGGCAGGAGGGTGGTTACTCAATCAAACTGCATGGACCCGGGCTGAGGGAGAACCGATTTCAGTGGCGCTTGTCCAGAACAATGTGCCGATTACACAAAAATGGGATGATGCGCTGACAAATCGTACTATTGCAGACTACATGTCGAAGAGTCAGCAACACAAGGATGTGGATCTGATTATCTGGCCCGAAGCAGCGGTCCCGGATTATACCAGTCGGCTTTCAGGCGGTTTCTGGGCAGAGCTTCAGGCGCATCCTGCGGATTTTATTTTCGGCATCCTGTATCGCGATGAAACAGATGGGCAGACGCGTGATTATAACAGTGTGGTTGCAGTCACTGACCATCAGGTAATGATCTACAAAAAGCAGCACCTTGTTCCGTTTGGTGAGTATCTGCCACTGCGTAATGTTTTGGGTGGGTTGGCGGAAATGGTGAGTATCCCGATGTCTGATTTCAGTCCCTGGAATGAACCACAATCACCGTTGATGGCAGCCGGTAACAGATTTGCAGTATCAATCTGTTTTGAAGATATATTTCCCGATGTGTCGAAAGACCAGGTTGCCATTTCCGGAGCTCTGGTCAATGTCAGCGAGGATATCTGGTTTGGTGATTCATTTGCTCCTCACCAGAGACTGCAAATGGCCCGCTTTCGCGCCCGTGAAAGTGAGCGCCCGATGCTTCGTTCCTCCAATAACGGGTTGTCAGCGTTGATCAACTGGAAAGGAGGGATTGACGGCTATGCGCCACAATTTGTCCAGCAGGTTCTCAAGGGATCGATGCAACCGCGAACCGGTACTACCCCCTATACTGTATTTGGGGAAAAACCGGTGTTTATACTTATGGCTCTTCTGTTGTTCGGTGCAATTCTTGCCAGAGGTCGTTAGCTGATTTCCCGGCTCTGTTCAGGCCGGATAAATGGTATAATATTGCCTCGCAATATATCCGGTAAGGGGCATTTTCAAGAATCGTATCCTTATAATTCTGATTCCATTACGAGGTAAACCATGACGACGCAATCAATTCAATTTCCTACTCTGGCGGACACATTATGGGAAAATCCAGGATGGATGCGTAAGTTGATCCTGGTCATTGCCGGCGCCGGCTTACTGACCTTGTCAGCAAAACTGAAAATCCCGTTTTATCCAGTACCGATGACCATGCAGACCTTTATCGTTTTGGGGCTTGGCATGATATATGGATGGAGACTCGGCGCCTCTACAGTCATCCTTTATATGGCGCTGGGAGCGTTCGGCTTGCCCGTGTTTGCCGGCACACCGGAAAAAGGCCTGGGACTTGCTTACATGATGGGGCCGACAGGGGGATATCTGATCGGTTTTGTGTTGGCTGCCGCTGCGACTGGCTACCTCGCCGAAAAAGGCTGGGACCGAAAATTTGTCAGCACTTTCCTGGCAATGCTGGTCGGTAATATCATTATCTATATCCCCGGGTTGATCTGGTTGGGACAGGTTCTCGGCTGGGACAAGCCGATTCTGGCATGGGGAATAACGCCTTTTCTGCTGGGTGATCTGGCGAAGATCATACTTGCCATGATCATTTTGCCGATGGCATGGAAACGGCTGACCGATGGCATGAAACATCAGTAAAGTTCAACTTGTTACGATTCAACTTGTTCCAATTCAACTCGCCACGATTTCTCTTGAGGCCAGTTGAATACGACGCTCTTGAACTGGGGTTTGATCGATCCCGGGTCAGTGTCAATGCCCTGGCGGTCATCGACAGACTTCAGGGTGCTGGCTTTGACGGTTATCTGGTAGGCGGCTGTGTCAGGGACTTATTGCTGAATCGTCAGCCCAAGGATTTCGATGTCACCACCAATGCAAGCCCGGAACAAATAAGAAAACTCTTTGATCGCGCCAGAATCATCGGCCGGCGATTCAAACTGATACATATTACTTATGGCAGGGGCTGGCGCAATCGGGAAGTGATTGAGGTTGCGACTTACCGTGCTTCGCCCGGAAGCGGGACAAAATCCGCTGGCCGCAGAAACAGAACCATCCGCACCGGCAGGATTCTTGACGACAATGTTTACGGTTCAATAGATGCAGATGCGACCCGCAGGGACTTTACAATCAATGCGCTGTATTATGATCCGGGTGAGGAAATCGTACTTGATTTTGTTCAGGGAATTGAAGACATAAAGGCACGGAAACTCAGTGTAATAGGTGATACCGCAACCCGGTTTGCCGAAGACCCGGTACGTATGCTCAGGGTTGTAAGGTTTCAGGCGAAACTCGACCTGGTGGTAGAGTCTGACGTGATAAGCGCGATCAATAAATACGCATCCCTCATCGAAGATGTGCCTGCTGCACGAATGTTTGAAGAAATATTGAAGTTGTTTCACTACCAGAGTGGCTGGAAAACCTGGCAGGCGCTTCGTCAGACTCCCCTCACGCAGGTTCTTTTTCCACAGACCTTCCGAGCTATTCAGTACAAGGACGGACACCGACTGGAAGCGCTGATAAATGCCGCGTTAAAAAACACCGACGCACGTGTTTCCAGCGATCAACCTGTCATTGCCGGATTTATTTTCGCCGTTCTGTTGTGGGGTCCGTTCAAGCAGGAACTGGGAAAGCAGCACAAGTCCGGTATGAGAGGTGATCCGGCCTGTCTGATTGCCGGGGAAAAAGTTTTAAAAGTTCAGGACCGAACGGTTTCGGTGCCCTGGAGAGCCAAAAGCTCGGCCATCGGCATCTGGGAATTGCAGGCAGCGCTCGAACTCAGAAAGCCTGCGGCAACAGGCCAGATAATGCAACGAAGGTGGTTTCGGGCAGCTTATGATTTCCTGTCTCTACGCAGTCAAATCGGGGAGATAGACCCCGAAATCGTCAATTGGTGGACCTGCAAGCAGGAAGATGGCGAGTTTGCCCGATGTGTTGATTCTGATGACCCTGCGCATGCCCATGTCAATTCCCAAACCTACCGCAAACAGCATCAACCGATGAACAAGACCCGAAGCGGTCAGCCCGGGCCGGGGAATAAAACCAGGTCTCGAAGGCGCAGAAGAAACGGTAACAGCCTGCAGCAAAACTGATCAAGTAAAGCGATCAACTAAAACATGGCACAGTATTTTTCGATTCATCCTGTCAACCCTCAGGGCAGGTTGATCCATCAGGCAGTGGAAATCATCAAACAAAGTGGTGTGATCGCTTATCCGACAGACTCAAGCTATGCCCTTGGATGCGCTATTGGCAGCAAGAAAGCGATGGACAGGGTAATAAAGATCAGAAAGGTCAGCAGCAAACACAACTTCTCTCTGGTCTGTAAGGATTTGTCGGAATTGAGTTTATATGCATCAGTGGACGACGACATGTATCGGCTGTTAAAACGCTTTACTCCAGGACCATATACATTTATTCTCGCTGCCACCCGGGAAGTTCCAAGGCGTCTGCAAAACCCGAAACGACGATCAATCGGATTGCGAGTGCCCGATTTCCCTATCGTGAAAATGTTGCTGGATACGTTAAAGGAACCGATTATGAGTTCAACATTGATATTGCCGGGGGAGGTTCTGCCGCTGAACGATGCGGAAGAAATTCGCAATATCCTGGAGCACGATATTGATCTGGTGATTGATGGCGGGCCTTGTGAGAATAAACCTACATCGGTCGTAAATCTGGTCAGTGGCATCCCTGAAGTCCTCCGGGCAGGCAAAGGTGATATCGACTTCTTCATCCAGCGAAAATCAAGCGCATGAAATGACTTCAGACGAAACAATAAACGACAGCCTGAATGGTAATAATAACCGGGTGCTGTCCGGTATGCGCCCAACCGGTCGACTGCATGTTGGGCATCTTCACGGGGTGTTGAAGAACTGGGTAAGGTTGCAGCGCGATTACGAGTGCTATTATTTCGTTGCGGACTGGCATGCACTGACCACTCACTATGACACGCCGCAAACCATGAAGGAGCATGTTTGGGATATGGTGATCGACTGGCTGGCAGCGGGAGTGGACCCCGAGCAGGCCACCCTTTTTATACAAAGCGAAGTGCCCGAACATGCAGAACTTCATTTGATGTTGTCGATGGTGACACCATTGGGCTGGCTGGAGCGGGTGCCGAGTTTTAAGGACCAGCAACAAAAACTGAAGGACAGGGACCTGGCAACCTTCGGCTTTTTGGGTTATCCACTGCTGCAGTCCGCAGATATTCTGATTTATCGTGCGGCTTATGTTCCTGTGGGAGAAGATCAGGCTCCCCATGTTGAATTGACTCGGGAAGTTGCACGTCGATTCAATTACTTTTTCGGGCGCGGCCCCGATTTCAAGGCCAGTGTTGATCAGGCGATCAAGCAAATGGGCAAAAAATCCGCTAAGGTTTTTTTCCGCTTGCAGCGGGCATATTCGGAGCAGGGCGATAAACAGGCCCATCAAGAAGCGCTAAGCCTGATTCGAGAGCAAGCCAATATCAATCATGATCAGAAAGACCGACTGACCGGATTTTTCGAGGGAAAGGGCAAGGCAATTTTACCCGAGCCTGAAGTACTATTGACTGAGGCGGCCAGAATGCCTGGGCTTGACGGTCAGAAAATGTCAAAGTCCTACGGAAATATTATCGCCCTCAGGGATGATCCGAAGCGAGTCGAACAATCAATCAATGTTATGCCGACGGACCCTGCCAGGGTTCGGCTGACAGATCCTGGTAACCCTGAAAAGTGCCCGGTATGGCAATTGCATCTGGTGTATAGTGATGCGGAAATTCGGGAATGGGTTGATTCCGGCTGTCGTGCAGCATCTTTCGGTTGTCTTGCATGTAAAAAACCGTTGATCAAAAAGATTCTTGAAGAACAGGAAGAAATACAGCAGCGTGCCCGGGTCTACGAATCGAATCCGGCCCTGGTGAAGGAAATAATTCATCAAGGCAATCAGAAGGCTCGCGAGACCGCTCTTGAAACCATGCAGATTGTCAGGGATGCGGTCGGAACCAGATACGGGTAGTCGATGACCGGTATCAGCAACAGTAAGCTGCCTGCACCTGTACTGATCAATGGCGAAACGCTGGAAAAGTGGCCTCAGAATCTGTTTATTCCTCCGGATGCACTGGAAGTATTTCTGGAAACCTTTCAGGGCCCATTGGATTTGTTGCTCTATCTGATCCGAAAACAGAATCTCGACATACTGGACATTCCGGTTGCGCTGATTATCAGGCAGTATATGGAGTATGTCGAACTGATGCGTAAATTTCGCCTGGATCTGGCGGCAGAATATCTGGTGATGGCGGCCATGCTGGCTGAAATTAAATCCCGCATGCTTTTACCTCAACTGTATCCCGAAGAGGACTCTGAAGAAGATGACCCCAGAGCTGTGCTGGTTCGCCGATTGCAGGTATATGAGAGATTCAGGCAGGCTGCGCAGGATATCGACAGTCAACCTCGACTGGAAAGGGAGCTTTACCTGGTCAGTGTCGGTTTCCAGGATCCTGAACCTGTCAAGGTTGAATCAAGGGCGTCACTCAATGATCTGGTGGTTGCATTCAGAAATGTAATTGAGCGTTCCAGGCTGAATCGAAAATTTTCAATAGACAGGGAAGGTCTGACAATGCGGGAGAAAATGGCATCCATTCTGCATAAAATCCACAACACTTCACGTTTTGTGCGCTTCGAAGAATTTTTTAACCTTGAGCAGGGGAGGACCGGACTGGTCGTCAGTTTTATGGCGATACTCGAGTTGATGCGCGATGATATGCTGGTCGTTGTGCAGAATGAGTCGTTCGGGTCGATTTATGTGAAAAGAAATGAACAGTGAAGCAATCAATTCCGAGCTGAAAAATATAATCGAGTCCCTGCTCATTGTGTCTGAGACCCCATTGAGTGTGTCGGTGATTCAATCCGTTTTTGACAAGGAAGCTACGCCCGGACCGGATGAAGTGGAATCCACGATCAGGGAATTGCAGCGTGATTATGAATCCCGCAGTATCGAGGTCAAAAAAACAGGCAACGGCTATCGACTGCAAACCAGGGTTCAGTATGCCCAATGGATCAGAAAACTGTACGCCAGTCGCCCTCCGAAATTCTCCAAGGCGCAGCTTGAGACGCTGGCCGTAATCGCCTACCGCCAACCTGTGACACGCGGTGATATCGAGGAGATCAGAGGGGTGTCAGTGAGTACCGAGATCATGCAGCGATTATTGGAAAGGGAGTGGATCAGGCAGGCGGGAGTGAGGGATGTTCCGGGTCGCCCTGAGCTATTCGTGACAACGCCGCAATTTCTGGCTTATTTCAATCTTGAATCCCTGAGTGATCTGCCTCCCTTGATGGAGCAGCGTGAATTTGCAGAAGTCGCAGAGGACCTGGCAAAAGATTCAGGACTTTCTGCGCCTGTGGAAGCGCTGTCGGATTTGCAGACCAGTGATGCCAGCAACGGTTGAACAACAGCGGCTGCAAAAATATCTTTCGGCGCTCGGGATAGGCTCAAGGAGAAAAATCGAACAATGGATTGTTCAGGGAAAAATTTCAGTAAATGGAAAAACAGCCCGACCCGGTGATCGGGTGGCAGCGGGTTGCCGGATCAGTATTGATGGCAGACCGTTGAAAATGCCCTATGACAGGAATCAGCAAAACCCGCAACAACTGCTGCTCTATAACAAGCCTGAAGGTGAAATATGCACCCGCTCCGATCCCGAAAACCGCCCGACAGTTTTCCGCAATCTGCCTGCGATCAAAGGACAGAGATGGGTGGCGGTAGGGAGGCTGGATATCAACACTCGTGGCATCATGCTGTTCACCAATGATGGCGGGCTTGCCAATCATCTGATGCATCCCAGGCTTGGACTTGAGCGCGAATACCTGTGCCGCGTATTTGGTGAAGTGACCGGAAGCGGTATCGAAAAACTGAAATCAGGAATAAAAATCGATGGCGCGCTGATTCGCTTTGATCGGGTTTACGCATTGAGCAGGCAGGCGGGAGAACAGTCCAACAGTTGGTATTCGGTCACGATCACGTCAGGCAAGTATCGTGCAGTACGCAGAATGTGGGAGGCCATCGGCTGCAGGGTGAACAGATTGAACAGAATCAGATATGGCGCTGTGGCGCTGCCTCGCGGGCTAAAGCCAGGTTCCTTTCTCAAGCTCCCGCCGGAAACCATCGCCCTCGTTTCCGGCAATCAGGATAAAGGCAGGATATTCACACCGAAGGTTCCGAAAAAGCGAAAATTCAGGATCCGGTAGGCATCAGGGGCGGGACCACCAATTGACTGGCGGTGATGTGTTCAGAGTGATCTGACAGCAGATAAAGATAATGCCGAATGATTTCGCAGTCATCCGGGTCGCGCAATTGCCCGATATCTTCGCCCGGGTAGAATTGCTTCCGAAGCGCGGTTTTCACTTTCCCGCAATCCAGTGTATTGATACGGATATTCCGGTTTTCCCATTCGTGGGACAGGGTTTGAGACAGGTTTTCGATTCCTGCGAATGCGGCGCCGGTTGCTCCCCAGTAGGCTGAGCCGCTGCGTCCGCTTGCCAGTACCGAAAATATGATCGAAACCGGATTGTCGTGTTTTAACAGCGGATACAGGGAGCGGGTCAGATACATCGGGCGTATCAACTGTTGATCCAGAATCTTCTGCCACACAGGCATATCACTGTGTGCGACCGGTGTCAGCGGCGCACCCCACAACGCACAATGCACGAGACCATGGATTTTTGCACAGGTCCGGCTCAAGGAATCTGCCAGCGCCACGAACCCTTCGGGTTGTACACGACGAAGATCAATTTCAACCATGATCGGTTCCGGGTATCCCGATTCGCAGATCTGATCGTAAACCGGAATCAATTCCCTTTGTTTGCGATCAAGCAGCACGATGGTCGCACCCGACTGCGCCGCCGCCAGACTGACCGCGCCGCCGATTTCCGATGCCGCGCCTGTAACGACAATATTCCGTCCGGCCAGAGAGATTTTGTCTACGCTGAAACTGTTGGCAGTGTCAATCGAAACCGGCATCAGGAAAAGGAGTGCGGTCTGTGAGTTCCTGAATTTCTGGTCATTCAGCCAGCAGCGATTTAAAGGCATGGTAAGAAGGCATCTTTCGCAAGCCTCCCTGGCGGTAATCCACCAGCCCGTAGCCAGGATTGATCAATTGCCACCAGTAAACACGTTCGACCCAGCCCGTGTTGAGTGAAACCCTGAAATACTGTTTCAGGTAGTCGGCCTGGGTGGCTTCATCCACTGTCGTTCCCGGTTGTCCGGAATTGGGTGTCCAGGGTGCGGTATCCAGAAGTGGCCAGTTTGTCTCCGTGATCCATAAATTGTCCCGGGTATTATTGGACAGTTTGAGCATTGCCTTGTTAAGACGAATTTTACGTTCAAGGTTGAAGTAACGATATTGCTTGCCATAAGCAGAGCCGCGGCGATTGACATAAAGCAATGCAGCGCAACCGTCCATGTTGTATCCATAGGAATTGAACAATGTTCTTTGCATCGGCAGAGGTTCGAAATCAATGATGGATGAACCCAGCAACTTGATATGCGGATAATCCGCACGGACATCATCTGCAATTCTGAACAGCCGAAGTGCGTCACTGGTATTTCGGCATCCCCATTTTGACCGATTCATAGCATTGCCAATTTTGAATATGTTACAGCGGTTGGAAAACGCACTGAAAATTTCATGCAGCCGACGTTGCCATAAATCGGCATTTTTTACGCTCTCCCTGTCCTGCAGTATATTTATCACAAATCTGTTGGCCTCAAATCTTTCCAGAAATTTCAGGTCACGATCCCACTGGTCGGGTTGCCATACCGGGATTCGTAATAACAAATGCCTGACACCCAGTTCCTCAACCATTTCAACGTGTGCATTCTGCCAATTTTCCTCTGAATTGATGCCGAGTCCGGCGAAATCATCCATCTCTTTTTCCTGGTGTTTCCTTAATTGACTGTATTGCCAGGCCACGCCACCCGCCAATCCGATTGCGGTGAATAGAACCCTGGCGTATTCGCGAAGATTAGCCGCGGTAATTCTGGCTTTGTCCGATTCCGGAATTGTATAGGGCTGGCAAGACCAGGGGTCCCACCAATCAGGGTGTTGATTCATTATTTTCTTTAACTTTCAATAAAATTCAGTCAATCTCGCCGAACTGGACTCTAAAATAGATATTTGCGATAATCTGAACCCGTTGTTCACTGTCAGTTTGCCATGATAAAAATTCTTGTACTGCATGGACCCAATCTAAATTTGCTTGGGCTCAGGGAGCCTGGGCATTATGGGCTTATCAGTCTGGCTGAGATCAATAACCGGCTGATACAATTGGCAAACACCGATGGTGTTGAACTCGAATGTCGGCAGAGTAACGCTGAAAATGAACTTATCAACTGGATTCAGCAGGCACCTGATGAAAGTGTGGATTTTATCATCATCAATCCCGCTGCGTTCACACATACCAGTATTGCGATGCGAGATGCCTTCAGTGCGGTCAAGATTCCTTTCCTGGAAGTGCATCTGTCCAACGTTCACGCCAGAGAATCTTTTCGTAAATTCTCATATTTTTCTGATATCGCAAGGGGGGTGATCGCCGGACTCGGTCCTGCGGGCTATGAGTCAGCATATCACTTTGCCGTGTCGACGTTTGAGGCGCCTGGTCAGGATAAATAGGATTATTACCGGCTGATCCGGAGAAACTGATGGATTTGAGAAAAATAAAAAAACTGATCGAACTGCTGGAAGACTCCGCGTTGCTTGAAATGGAGATCACCGAAGGTGACAGCACGATCAGACTGAGTCGCGCTGGTACTGTTCCGGCTGCAACACAGCAGTATGTTCCGGCGCCTCCGGTTGACTCACAAACAGCAAGGGAAATGCCAGCGACTGTCGCCCAGACTGCTTCTCCAGGAGTGGACGAAGCAGCCGGAATTGTGGTTAATTCACCGTTGGTCGGGACTTTTTATAATGCATCATCCCCGGATGCCGGCCCCTATGTTTCTGTTGGAACGGAAGTTGAAAAAGGAGATGTCCTGTGCATTATCGAGGCAATGAAAACCTACAACCACCTGGAAGCGGAAGTGGCAGGGACGGTTAAAGCGATCTACAAGAAGAACAGAGACCCGGTTGAATTTGGCGAACCATTATTTCTCATTGTCTGATTTGTTTTGTTGTTTTATATGATGAATCAGATCAAAAAACTGGTTATTGCAAATCGTGGTGAGATCGCACTGCGAATTCTTCGTGCTTGCCGGCAACTGGATATATTGACGGTGGCACTGCATTCCGAGGCAGACAGGGACGCCAAGTATGTGCGCCTGGCAGATGAGTCAGTATGCATAGGGCCTGCATCTGCTGCTGAGAGTTACCTGAATATCGCATCGGTAATTTCAGCAGCGGAAGTGACAGAGGCGAATGCGATCCATCCCGGTTATGGTTTTCTTTCTGAAAATCCAAATTTTGCAGAACAGGTTGAGCAAAGCGGATTTGTATTCGTTGGACCGACTGCCGAGACTATCAGAACAATGGGCGACAAGATTTCCGCCATTGAAGCGATGCGTTCAACAAACGTGCCTTGTGTCTCGGGGTCTGATGGGCCATTACCCGACGATATGGGTGCAGTGCAAGCCCTGGCAAAGCAGATTGGATACCCGCTGATACTCAAGGCTACCGGCGGCGGCGGCGGTAAGGGAATGCGGGTAGTGAGGGATGAGTCCAGGCTGCTCGATTCAATCAATACCACCAGACAGGAAGCAGCCGCCGCTTTTGGCAATGATATTTTATATATGGAAAGATTTCTGGAGACGCCCAGGCATATCGAAATCCAGGTGCTGGCAGACACCCATGGCAATACGGTTCATCTGGGTGATCGTGATTGTTCAATGCAAAGAAATCATCAAAAAGTGATAGAGGAAGCGCCGGCCCCCGGCATCAGTGAGCGAAAAAGGGATGAAATCGGCAGAATCTGTGTTGATGCCTGCAAGCAGATCGGATATCGGGGTGTCGGTACCTTCGAGTTTCTTTATCAGGATGGGGAATTTTTCTTTATCGAGATGAATACACGGATCCAGGTTGAGCACCCGGTAACAGAAATGATCACAGGCATTGACTTGTTGCAGGAGCAGATTCGTGTTGCAGATGGGCAGAAACTGAGGTTCACGCAGGATGAGATTCAGTTTAACGGACATGCATTCGAATGCCGCATCAATGCGGAAGACCCAAAAACATTCATGCCTTCTCCGGGACAGATTACCCAGTACCACATGGCTGGAGGCCTGGGGGTTCGGGTTGATTCCCATGTTTACAGTTACTATGTAGTCCCCCCCTATTATGACTCCATGATCGGCAAAGTGATTACCCATGGCATGCATCGTACCGAAGCGTTGACGAGAATGAGTGGTGCACTGCAGGAAATGGTGGTTGAAGGAATAAAAACCAATATCCCATTGCACAGGGAACTGGTTCAGGATCCCGGGTTTATCAAAGGGGGATGTGATATTCACTATCTGGAGAAGAAGTTTTCCATTGTCTAGTTTTGTTCAATTGTTGGTGGATGCAGCGCTGCCCGGAGCCGGGCAGATTTGTATTCCCCTGCATTGCAAGTCAAGTATATGAGTGATAATCGTTATTGCTATTGCCCGCATTGCAATGCCATTTTCCGTTTGTCCGAGGAAAATCTGAACCGTCAGTCTGCACTCTTTCGTTGTGGTGTCTGCCGTGAAGTTTTTGATTCAAGTATAAATTCAGTTGAAAAAACTGAAACGGGATTTACCTCTGTGCCGGTTGAATCCCCGGGATTGCAGGATAAGGAGGTTAAGGAGGATAAGGAAGGTAAAGAGGAGGACATGCCCCTTCCCAGGAGGGACAGCCGTGACCCGCCGGAAGATGGCGTCCGGAATATTGATGGTGTGACTGAACCCTTGATGTTCGACGATTCAATCGACATCGACGCTGATAATTTCAGAGACCCTGTTGAGAATAGATCAGACTTTTTGAAGGAAACCCCTTTCGTCAGTAAAAGTCTAAGGCAGCATGTTCATTTCGATGAAGAAAAGGCCTTGGAGAAATTGCCGGTACATCCCGTATTGGAAGAGGTGCCGTTGGATTGGAGGAGCAAAAATACAGCTCATGAATATATAAAGGATCGAAGTAAACCCCTTACTACACTGATCTGGTTTATTGCTTCTGTCGGTCTTCTTTTTCTGTTGTCGTTGCAAATAAAATATTTTTATGTGGATAAGTTTGCCCAGGATGAGTCCCTTCGCAAGTATCTGGCTGGCTTTTGCAAGATCGCAAGTTGTGAACTTCCGCCACTGAAATCTCCTGGCCTGTTTGCCCTTACCCACACCAAAATTGATCCACATCCGAATCAACCCGGTGCAATTCGTGTCACCGTGAAACTGTTTAACAAGGCCCAATATTCTCAGCCTTATCCTGATTTGCGGATTACTTTGTCAGACCGGGCAGGACGGATAGTCGGACGCAGGTCTTTCCACCCGGATTCCTATTTGGCGGCTGGTAGTGAAAATATGGTTGGTGAAGGTGAACTGACATCCCTGTTGTTTGATCTTGCCAGACCCCACGAAAAAGCAGTCGGGTTTACCGTAGATATCGTTACAGATTGATCGCCATCAAGGTGAGGGTGACGTCGAGTGTGTACAATGCGAGGAAAGAGATAAAATGGTACCTGAAGAATGACTAAAATCGTCCGTAGAGCACTGATCAGTGTATCTGACAAACAGGACATTGTTGAATTGGCCAGGGACCTGTCCAGACGGAACATAGAGATATTATCGACCGGTGGAACAGCGAGCCTGCTCGCACAGGAAGGTATTCCTGTTGTCGAGGTTGGTGAATATACCGGATTCCCGGAAATGATGGATGGCAGGGTAAAGACTTTGCATCCGGCAATCCACGGAGGAATCTTAAGTCGACGCGGCATAGATGAAGAGATCATGGCATCGAACAATATCAAGCCGATTGATCTGGTGGTGGTCAACCTGTATCCATTCCGGCAAACTATTTCCGAGCCCGATTGCAGCCTGGCGCAGGCGATTGAAAAGATTGACATTGGAGGTCCTGCATTGCTGCGTGCAGCGGCGAAAAATCATGCCGATGTGGCTGTGGTCGTGGATGTGGATGATTACATTCGGGTCATGCAGGACCTGGATAACAATGATGGCGCTGTTTCAGACCGGTTACGGTTTGACCTGGCAACAAAAGCATTTGAACATACTGCAGACTATGACGGTGCAGTCGCCGACTATCTGGGCAAGTTATCGAATCAGGGCAACAGCCGGTTTCCTCGAACACTCAATCATCAATATATCAAAAAACAGGATATGCGGTACGGCGAAAACCCTCATCAATCAGGTGCGTTTTATATCGACCGCAACCCCGACCCGGCGGGCATCTCGGCTGCCATGCAAATTCAGGGAAAGGAATTATCCTACAATAATATTGCAGATACCGATGCAGCGCTCGAATGTGTCAAGCAGTTCTCAGATGGAGATGGTTTCGCCTGTGTCATTGTAAAACACGCAAATCCTTGCGGAGTCGCGGTCAGCGATTCGCAGGAGGCGGCTTACCGGAGTGCTTACCGTACTGATCCTGAATCCGCATTTGGCGGCATAGTGGCCTTTAACACTGAATTGGAATTTGAAACCGCCAGGGCTATTATCGGGCAGCAGTTTGTTGAGGTGATCATTGCTCCACAAATAGCGGATGGGGCGAAACAGGCGCTGAGTGGCAAGCAGGATGTCCGAGTGCTGACATGTGTAACCGGGAGCGGGACGGCATCCATGCCCGGCGCCGGAACCCTGGATTTCAAGAAAGTCAATGGAGGGTTACTGGTACAGCAGATTGATTCCGTTCTTTATCAAAATCTTGATGTGGTTACGAAACGCAATCCCGATGAAGACGAAATGCGGGATTTGCTGTTTTCCTGGAAAGTGACGAAGTATGTAAAATCAAATGCCATTGTCTATGCTTCGGGCAATGCGACCATAGGGATTGGCGCCGGGCAGATGAGTCGTGTCAATTCGGCCAGGATTGCAACTATAAAAGCACAACATGCGGGATTGAAAGTCGAGGGAGCAGTGATGGCTTCGGATGCGTTTTTCCCATTTCGCGATGGTCTCGATAATGCAGCTCGTGCGGGTATCAGGGCGGTGATTCAACCGGGCGGCTCAAGGCGCGATACCGAGGTGATTGCGGCAGCAGACGAGCATGACATTGCGATGATATTTACCGGAACACGTCACTTCCGGCACTGAATCTGAATTTTCCAGGAAAAATAGTGAAGGAGCCTAAATACAAGGTCATTTTAAGCGGGAACGTGATTCCTGAACGGAGTCGTGAAGAAGTACTGAAAGGGTTGGCAGGTTTGTTCAACTCGACCACGACTGCGATGGAGCGGGTTTTGCAGGGACATCAGACACCCCTTAAAAAAGAGTACAGCGAAAGTCAGGCGACAGAACTCTGCCAGAATATCCGAATTATCGGGGCGCAATGCCGGATTGAAGAAATCAGGATTGATAAAACAGTCGAGGAAATAGTCGAAGAAGCAACCTGCGATACAATCGGACGGAAGCATGAAGCTGCTCATGGATATGACCCCGGGAGGACTGAGGAAGGGAAAATGCAGAGTCTTCTGATGGGATTTGTCGGTGTAAATTCGGATTACTACCGGCGCCAGTTTGCCCGTTTTGGGAGTCCTCATACCCCATCATTCAAATTGACATGGCATTGGCCGGCTTTTTTCTTCTTTTTCTTTTGGGCGCTGTACCGAAAAATGTGGGGGCTGGCTGGATTTTACATGATTGTCGGGATGAGCCTGACAACAATTACCAGTAGTCCGGGATTTTCCCTTGTCTGGCTGCTTGTCTGGCCTTGTACGGCTAACTATCTTTACTATAGAAAAGCCGTTGCCGGAATACATAGGGTAGTTGAAAATCCTGAGATGGAAGTTGACTACTTGCGCAGGGGAGGGGTCAGCAAGGGCGCCGTCTGGGTGGGTATTGTTATCATGATGATACTGTTTTGGTGGGTAGGTGATCATGTCGCCCGCCAGTTAGTGGATGAATACGGGGATGACATAAAAAGCGTGTTGCCCGGTTCCGGTTCACAGATGAACAGGGACGGGTCTGTGATGGAAGTGACCCCGAACAGCGAGGCCGAGTTGGTGGAATCATCATTGACATTAAGCTATCTGGCGGCATCCCTGAAACTGCTCATCGTCGCACAAGGCCGTGTTGACAACAATACAGCAGTGACTGAATTTATCGAAAGGTTAAATCAGGGCAAATACTACGATGGCTGGGGAAATGAAATTCTTTTAACACAGGAAGTCGATCGTTATGTTCTGTTTTCAGCAGGCCCTGATCAGGCCTATGGCACAGGTGATGACATTCTCCAGGCAGTGAATCTCAGATAATGCAATTGCATGGTCAAATCAGTTAATCAAACAGCATGAATGTACTGATAACAGGTGGAGGAGGCAGGGAACATGCGCTGGCATGGAAGGCAGCTCAATCGCCCCTGGTGACCGAGGTATTCGTTGCACCCGGCAATGCAGGAACTGCCATGGAAGATCGCATCAATAATGTCGATCTGCCTGCCACAGATATTGATGGATTGATTCGATTTGCAATGGATACCAAAATTGAACTGACCATCGTCGGGCCGGAAGCTCCTCTGGTGCTCGGTATCGTCGATGCGTTCAAATCAGTCGGATTAAAATGTTTCGGGCCTAGTAAGTCAGCGTCACGACTGGAAGGATCGAAAACCTTTTCCAAGCAGTTTCTCGCCCGGCATTCGATTCCTACTGCGGCATTTGAGAGCTTTGTTGATGTGGAACCGGCGCTTGATTATCTGGAGACAACTTCCTGTCCGTTAGTGGTCAAGGCGGACGGCCTGGCAGCAGGTAAAGGGGTGATTATTGCAGAAAACAGGCAACATGCTGAAGAGGCGATCAAGGTCATGCTGATCGAAAATCAGTTTGGCGAGGCCGGGCGCCGGGTTGTGATCGAACAATTCCTGCACGGAGAGGAAGCCAGTTTCATCTGTATGATTGACGGGAAAAATATCTTGCCGATGGCTTCGAGCCAGGATTACAAAAAAGCCGGCAACGGGGATATCGGTCCAAATACAGGAGGAATGGGAGCCTGTTCTCCTGCACCCGGGTTAACCGATGAAATGCATAATCGCGTGATGAACAGTATCATGCGGCCGACCATAGATGGTTTGAGAGCCGAAGGCGTGTCTTATACCGGATTTCTGTATGCAGGCTTGATGATAGGGAATGATTCAATTCCCAGGGTTCTGGAGTTCAATTGCCGGTTTGGAGACCCGGAAACCCAACCCGTGATGATGCGAATGCAATCAGATATCGTGGCGCATTGTCTGGCTGCACTCGATCAAAAGCTGGACCGGGAAGTGGCAGTCTGGGATCACCGACCGGCATTGGGTGTGGTGATGGCGGCCAGCGGCTATCCCGGCGAATATAAAAAAAGTGAGGTGGTCAGAGGTCTGGATGGGCCGGATTCGGAGGATCTGAAAATCTTTCATGCAGGAACCCGGTTACACAATAACCAGGTATTGACCAATGGTGGCAGGGTGTTATGCGTAACTGCGCTTGGCGAAACCGTGAGAGAGTGTCAGGATCGGGTTTATCAGGCAACCGACAGAATCGGTTGGTCAGGAAGCTGGTTTCGCGGCGATATCGGTCACCTTGCGATTGATTAAATCCTGAATCATTGATAGTTTCCCAAATTGCATCTGACAACAGTTAAAATACCTTGGCTCAGATCAGTTTAACGACATTAACTCATTTCCCTGATATCAGATGAACAAACCGTTTGTGGCAATTTTAATGGGGTCTGATTCAGACCTGCCAGTGATGCGCTCTACATTTAATGTGCTGGATGATCTGGGAGTTCCCTGGGAGGTAAGGATTACTTCAGCGCATCGTACTCCATCCGCCACCCACACTTATGTGAAAGAGGCGGAGCGCCGTGGTTGCGTGGTGTTTATTGCAGCAGCGGGTCTTGCCGCTCACCTCGCAGGTGCGGTTGCGAGTCTGACCATCAAACCGGTGATTGGAGTACCAATGGATGGGGGACCACTTAATGGTCAGGACGCACTGTTATCGACCGTGCAGATGCCGGGTGGCATCCCCGTTGCCAGTGTTGCAATTGGCAAGGCGGGAGCAAAAAATGCCGGCTATCTGGCTGCACAGATATTGGGAATCTCGAATTCTGATATTGAGGCCAGAGTCAGGAATGAGCGAGAAGTGAATGCCCAGGGTGTTATAGAAAAAAACCGGACTCTTCAAGAATCATTGGATAAAAGGCCCAAAATTTTATAAAGCATTGGAAATAAATTGAACCTGGCATCAATACACGATGCGGCATCCATAATCAGACAGGGAGGCGTTGTCGCCTATCCGACAGAATCCTGTTATGGACTCGGGTGCGACCCGGGTAATTCCTGGGCGGTTCGTCGAATCCTTCATATCAAGCGAAGAAATAAAGAACAGGGTTTGATTGTTGTTGCAGACCATCTTGCCAGGGTCATGAGATATGTCGAATTTTTCCCCGTGGCCACACGTCAGGAGATTTTAGCCAGTTGGCCAGGCCCTTACACCTGGCTTTTGCCCGCAAGAAAAAGCGTTTCAAACTGGGTCGTGGGAAAACATGCATCGATTGCAATCAGAATCTCCCGGCATCACGGGGTTCGTATGCTCTGCGGGAGTGCAGAGATGGCGATTATTTCCACCAGTGCAAATCGTGCCCGACGAAAAGCCCTGAGAACCGCCGAGTCTGTCCACCTGGAGTTGGGTGGTGAAGTGGATTGTATAGTGGAGGGGGAGATTGGCGCAGACACAACGCCTTCTGTCATCCGTGATGCGATCAGCGGTGCAGTAATCAGGGGTAGAAGTATCGCCTCGTGAACAGCGGTCACGTTAACAAGGGAGATGGATTTCCGGACATGGGTGAAGTTGTGGCCTGGTTCAAATTCCTGCAAAACGAATTTTGCACCGTATTTGAGAGTCTGGAACCGGGTAATTCGTTTCGTCAGGACAATTGGCGCCATGAAGATGGCGGAGGTGGTATTACCCGGATAATCGAAGAGGGTGATGTGTTTGAAAAAGGCGGGGTCAATTTTTCCCATGTAACAGGGAAGCAACTCCCTGCGGCATCAACATTGTCCAGAAAGGGGATTGCAGGCAAGCCGTTCGAGGCAGCCGGCGTATCTGTTGTGATGCATCCGGTAAACCCCTACGTTCCTGTAAGTCACATGAATGTGCGGTTTTTCATTGCAGATCATAAGTCAGATAATCCGACCTGGTGGTTTGGCGGAGGTTATGATCTGACGCCCTGTTACGGGTTTGTAGAGGATTGTGTGCACTGGCATAAAACAGCCCGCAATGCCTGTCAGAGGTTCGGGAATAATTACTACAAGTCTTTCAAGCAACGCTGCGATGAATATTTTTTCATCAAACATCGCAATGAGACACGAGGTATCGGAGGGTTGTTTTTTGATGATTTCAATGAGCTCGGCTTCGAAAAATCCTTTGCTTTTGTGCAAAGCATCGGCAACAGTTTCACGGATGCCTACCTGCCCATTGTGGAGAAACGCAAGGATTATGTCTTCACTCGAGAACAACAGGAATTTCAGCGATATCGAAGAGGACGGTATGTTGAGTTCAATCTTGTCTATGACCGTGGTACATTGTTCGGGTTGCAGTCCAACGGTCGAACAGAATCAATTCTGATGTCGTTACCACCTAGGGTGGAGTGGAAATATGATTTCAAGGCTGAGCCAGGCAGTGAAGAGGCGAGACTGTCAGATTATTACCTGACGCCCAGGGACTGGGCCAATTGTTGAAAATCCCGTGCTGACACTTTATCGGATTGCCTTGTATATCGCGTTCCCTGTAGTGTTGATCCGTTTGATCATCAGGTTTTCCAGGAATCGTCAGTACATCAATCGACTGCCGCAGCGATTCGGGTTCAGATTGCAGTCCGGCAATTCCTCTGATTGCGACAACCGGATATGGATTCATGCGGTTTCTGTAGGCGAGGTGAATGCGGCGATTCCGTTGATCAACGCATTGCAAAAGGATTACCCCGATCAACAAATTACCATAACGACCATGACACCAACCGGGTCAGACAGGGTGATGAAGAATTTCAGTCATACGGTTGACCACTGCTACCTTCCCTATGATTACCCTGGCGCAGTAAAACGATTTCTGAATTGGTTGAATCCGGGTATGGTGATAATCATGGAGACGGAAATCTGGCCAAATTATATCGTTGAATGCCGATACAGGAATATTCCGGTGGTTTATGCCAATGTAAGAATCTCGAAGAAATCCTACCAGGGGTATCTGAGGTTCAAAAAGCTGATTTCCCCGACATTGAGGAAGGTTGATTATTTCGCCGTTCAATCTCTCACAGATTCAGAAAGGCTGGTCAGCCTGGGCGCTGATCAGAATTGTGTCGAGGTAACCGGGAGCATCAAGTTTGAGCTTGATGTGCCAGCAAGCATTATGGAAGCTGCCCAATCCGTGCGTCGCGACCTGGGGTGTGATCGACCCGTACTGGTCGCAGGAAGTACCCGGGATGGCGAGGAAGTGCAGGTGCTCAGCGCTTTTTTCGAAGCGAAATGCGCTATTCCTGATTTGCTGCTGGTGTTGGTGCCAAGACACCCGGAACGTTTTCGAAAGGTGTACAGATTATGTGTGCGGTCGAAATACAAAACCGTGTTAAGGACCCAATCAAGCGGGGTGATTGATAAAGATGTCGATATTTATCTTGGAGATACCATGGGCGAATTATCATTACTGATCGCGGCGGGTGACATCGCGTACATCGGTGGCAGCCTGGTTCCAGCCGGAGGTCATAACCTGCTGGAAGCCTGTGCAGCGAGTGTGGCTGTGATTTTTGGTCCCCACATGTTCAACTTCCAGGAAATTTCTGACATGGTACTTGAGAAGGGAGCGGGGGTTCAGGTAATGAATACAAAGGAACTGACCGAAGTGATCATCAGGCTGGTTAATGATCCTGTGCTGAGGTATCAATATGGATCTTATGGCAAGGAGTTTGTTGATGAAAACAAGGGTGCATTATCCAGAATTCTGAAAATTGTTGATCGCTCGATAAACACAGCCAAACCCATGACTTGATGTCTTCCGGGTTGGCCTTTTTATTCTTCGGTTCACTACTGGCATCGACTCTTGTTCCAGGAGGAGTAGAGGTATTACTCTATTCCATGTACCATTCAGATCAACATGACGTGATGTCCCTGCTGATGGTCTCGACGACTGGCAATACTCTGGGCGGGATCATTACCTACTGGGTTGGAGAGTTTCTGCATCGCGGACTTTCGCGCACCAGATGGCACGAAAGGATTGGTTCAGTTTTCAAGCTGAAAGATGAATCCCTGAAGCGTGTAAAAAAGTGGGGGGTTCCGGTTTTGTTTTTCAGTTGGATGCCGGTTGTCGGAGATCCATTGTGTCTGGCGGCGGGTTATTTACGGCTTTCCTTTTGGCCCAGCGCAACCATGATTCTCTTGGGGAAACTGGCCAGGTATGCGACGCTGCTCTGGATATTTGCCCAGTCCTGAGCGTATCGAATGTTTAGTCGAGTGCGCCGCCACAACTGCTCCCGGCTCCGGCGGTACAGCCATAACAATGGCTGCCAACAGTAATTGATTCGTTGCTTAATTGCTGCATATCGATGTCCCATAGCAATTTTCTACCCGTTGCCGCCAACGGCAGTTTGAGCATTTGATTAAAATCACAATCATATACATAGCCCTTCCAGTCAACACTGATCAGATAGCGGCACATCAGCGATGACACTGTGGAAGGGTTGAAATTGTTCACCAGAAGTTGTTCGTAGCTTTCGAGTTGCCCGGTTCGTTTCAAAAAATGCCTGAACCGGTTGATTGGCAGATTGGTCATCGTCAGCAGATTATTGAAATCAATACCGAAGTCCTCTTTCAGCCGGGTTTTATAATCCGATTGCAATCCGACCTGGTCCGGCGGCAGATTCGGTCCAATCGGGTTGTAGACCAGGTCTAATACAAGATCCTTGTCCCGACCATAACCGAACTGGTTAAAAACCTGTAATCCGGCAATGCTTTTACCAAAAACCCCTTTACCTCTTTGGTGATCAACATTTTCCGGGGTATAGCAGGGAAGGGAGCAGACCAGCCGAATTTTGCGCTCAGCGTACCATGCCGCCAGGTCTTCCTGACCGGCTTCGAACTGCACGGTGATATTGCAACGCGACGTGATCCGGATACCGTTTTCGATTAATCCATCACACAGTGTCCTGAAGCCGGGAATCATTTCCGGCGCCCCTCCGGTAATGTCGACGGAACGAACGGGATTGCGTTTTACCCAGTCGAGCACCTTTTCCATGGTTTCCCGGGTCATCATTTCGGTACGCTTGGGACCCGCCTGGACATGGCAATGCTCACACGCCTGATTGCACAGGTAACCGATATTCAATTGTAATTCGGACAGGGCCGCACGTCTCAAGGGAAAGCAGCCATTCGCTTTCAGGGTGTCATTGAAATTGTGTTGTACTGCCATGTCCATGTGAATTTTCCAGACCAGGTGTTTTGATTGGTGTGATTGGTTTTATGCTCGGAGTGTACCTGATATTAGGTGGTTGTGTCGCCTTTAAGTCTCAAATTCAAAAGCAGAATCACATAAATCATTGAGCAGACAATCGTTACATTTAGGCTTTCGTGCAATACAGGTATATCGACCATGCAAAATCAACCAGTGGTGGGCGTTCAGTCTGAATCGTTCAGGTACTCTTTCCAGCAACGCTTTTTCTACCGACAGCACATCCTTGCCCGATGCAATACCTGTACGGTTGGATACTCTGAATATGTGGGTGTCGACGGCAATTGCAGGCTGACCAAAAGCCGTATTCAGAATTACGTTTGCGGTTTTTCTGCCCACCCCTGGCAGCGCTTCGAGTTCTTCCCGGGTCCGGGGAACCTGACCACCATGCCGGTCGATCAATTGCTTGCAGGTTTTGATAATATTTTTCGCCTTGACATTAAACAGGCCTATAGTCTTGATGTAGCCTTTCAGGCCGGATTCGCCGAGATTACAAATGCCAACCGGGGTATTGGCCACTTTATAGAGCTTGCTGGTGGCCAGATTGACTGATGTATCGGTGGCTTGCGCGGACAGTATCACCGAGATCAACAACTCGAAATCATTCCGATAGTTCAATTCTGTCGTCGGCGCAGGGTTCTGTTTTTGCAGCCGGTTAAATGCTGTGGTAATTTGTCCGGGGGTCATGACGGCTGGTTTTGCATGGATTTTCTTTTTACGGCAGCGCGAATTTCCTGCTGCAATTTTTCGCGCGCCAGGGTCAGTTTTTGTTTCCTGCGAGCGTTATCGAATTTTTCAATTCTGATCAGTTTTTGATCGGTGTGAAGTCTTGCCAGATCAATTTGGCGGGCAGAAAAACCAGGCCAGGGGCTGGGCGTGTCATTGACATTTTCATTGTCCTTACAATCAGGCCGAACCAGGTCGATGCAGTCAGTCGGGCAGACCGGAACACATAGTTTACACCCGGTACATTCATCGGCAATCACTGTATGCATCAGTTTTCCTGCACCGACTATGCAATCCACCGGGCAGGCTCTGATGCATAATTTGCAGCCGATACATTCATCTTCCCTGATCCATGCAATCACCTTGGGCTCGTGTTCTCCGTAATCGGTATTCAGTTCGACAACCGGTTTATCGAGCAGTTTTGCGAGTGCAGTGATGGTGATTTCTCCTCCAGGCGGGCATTGATTGATCTCTGCTTCGTTGCGCTCAATTGCCCAGGCGTACTCCTTGCAGCGAGGATAGCTGCATAATGTGCATTGTGTCTGCGGTAAACACTGGTCAATCTGATCAACCGATGGTTTGTTCGAAGGGTCAGTCATTTCAGGTCGTAGCGGGTTCCCATTGAAATCGGCATATCGCGGCAAGGTGTATTGTATGGTTACATTGACTGAAGTAAATGCGGGCAGTCAATATCAAGTATATAATGCTGGCAAATCAAAAGTGTTCTGAGTTTTGAATTAAATGAAACCCGATCAGGGTTTGACTGGAGTGGATTTACTCCTTAGTCCTGCCCACAATAAATCGACGGCATTTACGCAGGAAGAGCGGGATCGGTTTAAATTGCGGGGCTTGCTGCCAGCCGCGATTGGTTCTATGGAAATCCAGATCGAGCGGTCATTGGCAAGTTTACGTCGCAAGCACAGTGACCTGGAGAAGTATATTTATCTGTCTGCACTGCAGGACCGCAACGAACGGTTGTTTTATCGCCTGATTATCGAAAACTTTGAAGAGATCATGCCGCTGATTTATACCCCTACGGTTGGGCAGGCATGCAAGGAGTTTGCGAATATATTCAGAAGGGAAAAGGGTTTTTATATTACCACCAGGGATCGTGGCAGAATTCGTGAAATTCTGGATAACTGGCCGCACAGGGATGTGCGGATCATAGTGATCACAGATGGAGAAAGAATCCTCGGGCTGGGGGACCTGGGGGCCAACGGTATGGGCATCCCGATCGGAAAACTGAGCCTGTATTGCGCCTGTGCAGGGATTCCTCCAGAGCAGACTCTGCCGGTCATGTTCGACATTGGAACCGATAATGAGGAACTGCTCAATGATCCCATTTATCTCGGCATGAGACAGAAAAGGTGTCGGGGTGAAGAGTATTTTGATTTGATGGATGAGTTCATCATCGCTGCCAGGGATGCTTATCCCGGCGTGTTGATTCAGTTTGAGGATTTTGTTGCACAAAATGCGTTTACATTGCTTGACAGATACCGTGACAACACACTGTGTTTTAACGATGACATACAGGGCACAGCGGCGGTCGTTCTGGCCGGGGCGTACTCCTCTACCCGGATATCGGGTGTGCCATTCAAGGATTTGAAGTTCACTTTTCTGGGCGCCGGTTCTGCAGCATCAGGAATAGGATCAATGATTGTAAAGGCGCTCATGGCAGAAGGTCTCACCAATGAACAGGCTCATCAGCGTCTATGGTACTTCAACAGTAAAGGGCTGGTCACAAGGGCCAGAGAAAATCTGGCGAATCACATTCAGTGCTTTGCCCATGATCTGCCCGATTATGAATTTGTCGAAGCGCTGGATGTTCATCAACCCGATATACTGATTGGCGCTACCGGACGCCCCGGTATGTTTTCCGAGGCAATCATCCAAAAACTGGCCAGTATTAAATCCCGGCCGGGGATATTTGCGTTATCTAATCCGACCAGTCGTGCGGAATGTACCGCCGAACAGGCTTATCAATGGACGGATGGGCGAGGAATTTTCGCAAGCGGCAGTCCATTTGGCGAAGTCGTCCACGGTGGCAGGACATTTCGCCCCGGGCAGGGAAATAATTCTTATATCTTTCCAGGTGTCGGGCTGGGGATGATTGCATGCAGGGCCAGGACGATACCGGACTCGATCTTTCTGGAATCCGCAAAAGCATTGGCCGGTGCGGTGACTGAAGAAGATCTCAAGGCTGGCTCGATATATCCCGAAATCAATCAAATTCGCGAGGTTTCCCTCACTATTGCCAGATCAATAGCCGACCATGCATACCAACATGGCATTGCACAGGAGGCGCCCCCGGAAAACATGACCGAACACATTCAATCATTAATGTACGATCCGGTTTATTGAGGCGAGGGGCTAACGATCAAAGTAAATCAGGTGGTTGATGTCCAGCTTGATTCCCAGACTTTCTCCGACACCGTGGTCATGGTGGGATGGAACGAGGGTGAGTACCCGGGTGCCACTCGGTAATGCCAGCGTGTAAAGATAACTTTCTCCCCGAAACGCTTTCTTTATGATCCTGGCTGTGGTGGGGCTGTCGTCGTCGTGAATGATGTCATCGGGCCGGATCAATACCTGGACTTCTTTCCCTGAGCCGGGTTTGATTTGTTGCAGGTCATGTTGAATCCTGTCATCGGATACGTCACCGGTCAGATCCCGTTCACCGTACTGTGAAAGTTCACATTGAATTTTACCGTCAGATACTAAAGTACCATTCAGAAACACGCCATCACCGACAAAGTTGGCGACAAACCGGGTTTCAGGCTGATGGTAGATATTGTAGGGAGTACCCCATTGTTCTATTCGACCCTCATTCATGACCCCGACCACATCGCCGAAGGTGAATGCGTCCTGCTGGTCATGGGTAACCAGAATACAGGTTGTGCCGATTTCCTTCAATAATTCCCGGACTTCGTGTCCCAGTTTTTCACGCAGTTCAAAATCCAGATTGGAAAAGGGTTCATCCATCAACAGCAGCCACGGTTTGGGCGCAAGCGCCCGGGCAAGCGCCACCCGCTGTTGCTGGCCTCCTGACAGTTCATGGGGGTAACGCTTGCTGTAGTCGGATAATCGGACATATTCCAGTATTTCTTCAACGGCGGCTTTCCTGGATGATGGATCTTTCCCAAATAGTCCCGCCTCGATATTCTTTTCTACAGTGAGATGCGGGAAGAGGGCATAGTCCTGGAACACCATGCTGATATTTCTTTTCTCAGGGGGAATATTGATCCGGGCGCTGGAAATACAGGTGTCGTTGAGGGTGATTGAGCCGCTGGCCAGTTTCTGAAACCCTGTAATCGCTCTTAATACAGTGGTTTTTCCACAACCACTCGGGCCGAGAAGACAGGCCAGTGTACCTTTATCCAGATCAAAGGACGTATGATTGACTGCGCTCTCGCCTTCGTACTGACAACTGATGTCATCCACTTTCAGGATAGGGGACATGGACCAGGATGCGGTGTCAGGTTGATTGGGAATCAGAATCAGTCGGCTTTTTGTTTCAGTAACTGAGAATACGAAATTGTTTTGCTCAACACAATAACCGGAATCAATCCCGCCAGGACGATCATCAACGCAGACAATGCACTGCGTTCGATCATTTCATCCGAAGCAAACAGATACACATGGGTAGCCAGCGTTTCAAAATTGAAAGGGCGCAGCAGCAGGGTTGCGGGCAATTCCTTCATGCAATCGACAAATACGATCAGCATGGCAGTAAAAATACCGCTTTTGATCAATGGAATATGAAACAGGCGAAGAGCTCTGAATGGGGGGTGGCCCAGGGTCCGGGCAGCCATATCAATGGACCCTGGAACCTTGGAAAAACTGGAGTCGATGCTGCCTGTGGAAATCGCAAGGAAGCGAATAATGTAGGTGAGGATCAACGCAAAGATGGTGCCGGTCAACAGCAAGCCGGTAGAGAATCCAAAATGCGACCTGAAGTAACCGTCAATCCAGTTTTCAGCTGTGGTCAGGGAAATGACGATACCCACTGCCAGAACCGAGCCGGGAACGGCATATCCAATAGATGAGACTTTCGATAATGAAGTGAACCAGGGTGGGGTGATGATTCTCCGGGAATAGGCAATCAAAATGGAAATGGCGGCACAACTTACCGCAGCGATGATGGAAACGCTGAGGCTGTTGAATACGTACTGACGAAACTCTCCGGACCAGGATTGATCGAAATACCGTACTCCATAACTGATCAGCATGGCGAAGGGGATCAGGAATCCAGCAAGGATCGGCAGAAAACAAATGGTGAAGGCAATCCATTTCGAGATACCACGTAACGGGATATTTTCCCGATGAGCGAATCTGCCTGTGCTCTGATAAAAACGGATTTTGCTTCGCCCGACATGTTCGAGAGCCAGCAGGATCAGTACGAAAGCAAGCATAACCAGTGCAATCTGGGCAGCTCCACCCAGGTTATTCATGTTCAACCAGACATCAAACAGGCCCGCAGTCAGGGCATGAACGGCAAAATAATCCACCGTACCGAAGTCGTTCAGTGTTTCCATCAGTGCAAGAGCGGTGCCAATCGCGATTCCTGGTCTGGCGATGGGCAGGGACACAAACAGAAATGTATTGAAACGGGATCGTCCCATCAGGCGGCAGGCATCGAGTAAATGGGGAGATTGTTCGAGAAATGAAGACCGCGCCATCAGATAAACGTAAGGATACAGCACCAGACCCATCAGCATGATCGCTCCCCCCATGCTGCGCACGTTCGGGAACCAGTAATCCCTGGCCAGTTCCCAGCCGAAGATTCCTCTAAGCGTGCCTTGTACCGGTCCTGCAAATTCGAGCAGGTCGGTATAAAGATAAGCAACTACATAGGCGGGTACGGCCAGTGGCAGCAATAACATCCATTCGAAATACTTGTCACCGGGAAATGAATAAGTACTGATCAGCCAGGCGGTAGAAACCCCTGTCAGAAAAACCGATACCCCGACACCGGCCATCAATACAATGGTATTCAACAGGTAGCGGGGCAGGGATGTGCTGATCAGATGGGGCCATATATTTTCCGTTGGAAAAAAGGCCACCCAAATGATGGCCATGAGTGGTAACAGGGCGACAAACACCATGCAAATAGTGCCTGTCCCCCAAAAACTGACACCATGGCCAGACCTTGAATTATCAGGGTTTGCGTTGGTTATGAGTCCCAATGGTGTGGATGAGGATGAGGATGACGAAGCCATAGACTATCGAAACACTGTCGACACAATACTCAATTGTCGTATCCGACACGATCGGCAATTTTTGAGGCTTCTGCGCGATTGGCCGCTACCGCCGTCAGACTGACGTTGTCCTGCTTGAATGTGCCCCATGCCGCAACCGCTTCAACCAACTCAGTCCCTGGTTTGACCGCATATTCCCCATTGAGCTTTGCATACATCGACTGTGCCGTGCCACTCGCCAGAAATCTCATGAGTTTCAGTGCATTGTCTCTGTTTGGCGCATACCTGGTCATCGCCATACCGCTTACATTCATGTGTGTGCCGCGATCATCCTGATTTGGAAACACGACATTGACTGCGTCTGCCCACGGCTTTTGTTCCGGGTTTGAAATCATTTTGTACATGTAGTAATGGTTGACTACAGCGATATCACATACCCCTTCCTTGATCGCTTTTACCTGCCCCCGGTCATTGCCTTCCGGTTTGCGCGCCAGGTTGGATTTTACTTTCCCCAGCCACTGTTCCGCGCCTTCTACTACCATGGTGCACGATCATCGAAGCTGTCAACGCGACCATATAGGGGTGTTTCCCGGACCGGGTGCAGATCAGGCCCTTGAATTCGGGTTTGGCGAGGTCTTCATAAGTCGAGATGGCGCCATCAGCGACCCGGTTCCTGGAAGTGACGATAAACCGGGCTCTTGCGGTAAGACCATACCAGTGATTTTCAGCATCTCTCAGGTTTTGCGGAATATTGTCGAACAGGCTTTGATCCATGACTGCCTGGGTCAGGCCTGCGTTCCTGATGTCTGACAGGCGACCGATATCGACTGTAAATACCAGGTCGGCCGGGCTGTTTTCACCTTCATTTTTCAATTTTTCCAGCATGCCTTTTTTAGCGAAAACAACATTGACTGCAATACCCGTATCCTCGGTAAACCGATCAAACATGGGTTGAATCAATTCCGGGTTTCGGTAGGAGTATACGTTGACCTCTTCTCTGGCATAAACTGTTTCCACAAGTCCTATAAAAAGCAGGGATGCGATAACAAGATATCTTGATTGCATGATAATTGCAGGTAATATAATTGTTGGGATGCGTACCATATTCTAAATGCAAATAATAATCAATAGCATTCAGGAATATTTTACATTCCAGTTTTTTTCTTCTGTTTGATATGGTCAAAAGGTACAATCGCTCCTCATTTCAAAGGCTCTACCGACATCCCGTAACATGAAAAACACGGTCATACGACTTCTCTGTCAGGCAGTCAGCGCATTGAAAATTCCGGCTGTCATGGATAAGCCAGTGGTTGATTTGATCAGTGTTGAGCGCACCAGGGATTCCAGCCATGGTGATTTCGCCTGCAATCTTGCGTTGAAACTCGCCAAACCGCTCAAACAGAACCCCCGTGTTCTGGCACAAGAAATAGTTGCAGCCATACCGGCGTCGCAATTGGCCCTGGAATTGATCAGGAAAGTCGAAATTGCCGGGCCCGGCTTTATAAATTTTTATTTCAGGCGTGAGGCTTATCACAATCTGATTACTCTTATACGGGATCACGCCAATGACTATGGCAAGAGTGATTCAGGTCATGGTCAGCGGATCATGGTGGAGTTTGTTTCCACCAATCCTACGGGCCCGTTACACGTTGGCCATGGTCGGGGAGCTGCCTTCGGTGATGCGCTGGTTCGTGTTTTAAATGCAGCAGGCTATGATACGCATAGCGAATACTACATCAATGATGCTGGCAGGCAAATGGATATTCTGGCATTGAGTGTGTGGATACGCTATCTCGAGTTGTGTCACTTCGAAACCGTTTTTCCATCCAATGCCTACCAGGGTGAATATGTAAAGGATATTGCCGGTAGATTAAGGCAAATGAAAGGGGATGCCTTGAGTATGGATACCGGGACGCTTTTCCTCAACCTGCCGGAAGATGTTGAGCAGTCGGTCGATACTCTGATTGAGCGTTGCAAGCAGAACCTGGGGCCAACAGAATATAAAACAGTATTTGATCTTGCCTGTGATGCGATGGTGGAGGATATTCGTCAGGACCTCCAGGAATTTGGCGTAGTTTTTCAGGAGTGGTTTTCGGAACGAAGCCTGTTGGACAGAGGTGACATCAATCAAGCTATTGCAACACTTGAGAGTAACGGCCATATTTTTGAGAAAGAAGGCGCCAAATGGTTCAGGGCAACCGATTTTGGTGACGAAAAGTCTCGTGTCGTTGTCAGAGCCAACGGCGCTCATACCTATTTTGCCTCTGATATTGCCTATCACTACAACAAGGCGGAGCGTGGTTTTGATCGCATTATCAATATCTTTGGCTCGGACCACCATGGTTATATAAAACGGATCGAGGCTTCTTTCGAAGCGTTGGGCAATGACCCTGAGCGCCTGAAATTTTTACTGGTACAATTTGCGGTGCTTTATCGTGGCAATCAAAAAGTTTCTATGTCTACACGAGGCGCTGAGTTTGTTACGTTGAGGGAATTGAGGGATGAGGTTGGCAACGATGCGGCCCGGTTTTTTTATGTGTTGCGAAAACCCGATCAGCACATGGATTTCGATCTTGATCTTGCCAAATCCCAGTCATCGGATAATCCGGTATACTACATCCAGTACGCGCATGCGAGAATTTGCAGTGTATTCAGGCAACTCGAGGAAAAAAACATGCCTGGCTTGACCGATTTCACCGCTGACTACAGCCTGCTGGTTGAATCTCAGGAAATGGACCTTCTGGTTGCTGTGTCGCGTTTTCCGGAAGTGGTTGAACTTGCAGCCAGTAGTTATGAGCCCCATCTACTGGCATATTACCTGCGTGATCTTGCCCATTTCTTCCACACCTATTACAACGCCCACCCGTTTCTTTCCAGTGGAGATGAATTAAGGCAGGCGCGACTGGGGTTGATTGACGCTGTGCGGATCGTGATTGCGAATGGTCTGGCAATGCTTGGCGTAACAGCGCCGGACAGAATGTAGTCAGTACCCGGGATAAAAGACCATGCCTCAGGCAAAACGAAAGATCCGCAAACGTTCAGCGTCACCCAGGCGTGGATTACCACGTGGTTTCGGGATGTTGATAATCGGTATGATGATCGGGTCACTGGCAACCATTCTCTGGCAGGGGATGCGGGTTGCGGATACTGGAGTTGGAACCGGAATCCGCACGGTGGTCGAACAATCCTTGCAGCAATCCAGACAGGATGAGCAGGAAACCTCCGTTCAGAAGAATGGCAAGGAAGACAAACCGGTAGTGCAAAAGACCAGTTTCGACTTCTTTACGGTATTGCCCGAGATTGAGATGGTAGTGCCGGATAGTGCTCCGCCAATTCCTTCGCCGCCGCCATCAACGACTTCGTCGGCTGAAACCGGGACTGTCAAATCCGACCCTTCTGCGGCTATTCAGGCGGCGCCGAAGAAAAGCGTGTATATGCTGCAGGCAGGCTCTTATAAGAAAATAAATGATGCCAATCGACTGAAAGCCGAATTGGCGCTTTGGGGGCATGCGTCGCAGATACAAAAAGTTACCATCCAGGGGAGGGGCGACTTTTTCCGTGTGCGGCTTGGCCCCTATTCAAATTATGACGAGATGGTGGAATCGGACAAGAGTCTGGCGTCTTTCGGCATTAAAGCATTAAGACTCAAGATATCCGGGGGCGGGTAATGGTTTTATTGGTGATATCATGAAAACTGTTCGCATAGGGACACGTACAAGCCAACTCGCAATCTGGCAGGCAAACCATGTTCGGGACGCACTGCTGTCCGCTCGTCAGGACCTGCAGGTTGAGTTGGTTGAAATTATCTCTGAAGGCGACAAAACCCTGGACATTCCGTTATCTCAGGTTGGCGGTAAAGGTTTGTTTCTGAAGGAACTGGAAATCGCGTTGCTTGACCGGGAAATTGACCTGGCCGTTCATTCGATGAAGGATGTCACAGTCGATCTTCCCGAAGGGCTGCACATACCGGTTTATTGTTCCAGAGAGGATCCCGGAGATGCCCTGGTCTCGAAAAATTTCAATTCCCTGGAGGAACTGCCCAAAGGCGCTGTGGTTGGAACCTGCAGTTTGAGACGACAGTGCCAGATAAAAGCCAGCTATCCCCATTTGCAATTGAAAAACCTGAGAGGCAATGTCAATACCCGTTTGCAGAAACTCGATTCAGGCCAGTACGATGCCATCATTCTGGCCGTGGCGGGTCTGAAGCGGCTGGGAATGGACGACCGGATAGCCCAGGTCATTCCAACTTCAATCTGCCTTCCTGCGGTCGGTCAGGGCGTGGTCGGGATTGAATGCCGTGTCGATGACCCTGATATTCATCCATTGATTCTGCCGTTGAATGATCAACAATCTGCAACCGAAACACTGGCAGAGCGTAGCGCGAATAAGCGTATTGGAGGGGGTTGCCATGTGCCCGTCGCATTTCATTGCGAGCGATCAGGCCAGCGGTTGACCCTGCGCGGCCTGGTCGGGGAATTGGATGGTTCGATAATATTGAGGTCTGAAAAGCCCGGTTCCGTCTCAGACCCTGTGCAATTGGGCATTGCAGTGGCGGAGGACCTGATCGATCAGGGAGCGAAGGACATTCTCGACCGCGCCTATAACCATGCGGAATAAATCCCTGGACGGACTTAAAGTACTGATTACCAGACCCTGTCCTTCAAGTGACGCCATTGCCAGGGCAATTGAAGAACATGGCGGGACAGCGATAAAGTTCCCGGTCATCGAGATTTCAACCCCGGACAGCTTTGTTGCCCTGGATGCCCTGTTGCACGGCATTGGGGATATTGATCTGCTGGTTTTTGTCAGCGCTGCTGCGATAGAAGGATTTGTTGCCAGGAAGAAACAGCAAAATATCTTACTCCCCGAAGGTCTGAAGATCGCAGCGATGGGGCCTGAAACCGCCAGACATGGTCGAGACGAGGGGCTGAATATTGATTTCATCCCAAGGCAGAGCGCTGACAGCGAGGGATTGCTGGTTTCATTAAAAGACAGTGAGAGTGGCATTGATCTGAAAGAGTCCAGAGTCGCCATTTTGAGAGGGCAATCCGGTCGTGATCTGTTAAAAGTTGAACTGGAAAAGCTCGGCGCCGAGGTTACTTTTGTTCAATGTTACACGAGGAGAACCACGAGCAGGCCGATACAACCGATCATTGATATATGGTCCGCCGGAGAAATTGATGTGGTGATGATTACCAGTGTTTCGATTCTCGTTGGACTGCTGAAATTGCTTGGCCCGCAAAATTCAGCATTGTTGGCTGATTCGCCGGTGATCACGATCAGTGAACGCATCAAATATCAGTGCATAAGTCGCGGTATCACTTGTGTCAGGGTATCCGGGGGAACCTCGAATGGGTGCCTGATTGATGCCATGTTGGAATTTGCTCAAGATGACAATCACAGTGCGTTGCGGTAGGATTAATCCAGGGCAGAGGTGCAATGGTAAAGGCAACAGAACAGGTAGAACAGGCAGAAAATAAAATGGCAGAAGACGAAACCAATGATAATCCGGCAACCGGAACCCCGTCGAAGAAGAAATCCGCAAAGGTAAAAAAAAGCCCGGTCAGGAAAAAAATACCTGTGACCCGGGCTACTCGCACGACATCGGCCGATAACGCGCCATCAAGCCTGAAATCCGAGCCGGAATCGGCCGACCGGGACACCGGTAACAACCCTGCGCCTGAAAAGCCTGTCACTCGCCCCGGTTCGAGAGGCCAGGCTGTTTCATGGATTGCATTGATTTTGAGCGCTTTCGCGATGGGCGTGGGAGGATATGCCTGGTATCAGGGCGCAGTGGACTCGCAATCGGATGCCGTACAACAGGAAACCAGATTGAATCTGATTGAGCGGCGTATCGACGGGGTTGAGCAAACGCAAACCGGGCTGAAAACCGACATCGGTACCGAGGTTCGTGAACTGGGAGATTCGTTTGCCCGTAACTATGAACATTTCCAGGATCTCGGTCGGCAGTATGGTGTTCTTCACCGGTCCGATGCGGATATCCATGCACAGATACAGGGCATCCGGGACGAAATGGGAAATCAGGGTGATGTGGTTAGCGAGCGGATTGAAAAGGAAGTGGGTGCGCTCTCGGGCCAGATTGCGGCGCTGCGTACGCAACTTGACAGCGACCTTGATGGATGGGTTCTTGAAGAAACGGAACAACTCATTCTCATTGCTCATCAACGCCTGCGGTTCACAGGCGAGACCGGTCTGGCAAAGCAGGCTTTGCAACTTGCGGATCAACGCCTGAAACAACTTTCCGGTTCCGGCGTGGATGAGGTTCGTCAACTGCTGTCTTCAGATATTGCTGCGCTCGACAGTGTGCCGTCGATTGACGTGTCTGGCCTGTTGAACGAATTGTCGGCGCTGTCTGCACAGGTCGATACGTTACCGCTTTCAGGCGACATCGTAATGTATGCGGATGTCGATTCAGACGCAAGTCGGGAAAAGGAGGATGAGTCGCGGGGAACTGATTCGCAAGGTGACGTCGACGAAACCACGACGCTTGATCGTTACCTGAAACCGGTGATAGATGCGGGAGCCGCGCTGCTGACGAATTTGGGAGACCTTGTCCAGGTAGAGAAAAACGCCAGCCCTGTCAAGCCAGTGATTTCTGCACAAATACGTAAAATGACCTATGAAAGAACCAGGCTGATTCTGGAATCGGCCCAGGTCGCGCTGGTTCGGGAAAACCCGGAATTGTTTACCAACAGGATTGATGTTGCCCGCAAGTGGGTCAGGGAAAATTTCAATGTTGATGCCGCCGGGACCCTGGACTGGATCGAACGACTCAACCGGGTTGGATCATCGTATCGGGATACCGGGATTCCCGATATTTCAGCGACGTTATCCGCTATTCGCGCTCTGGGCAGGAGCGAGTCTGGCGGTCAGCAATAATAACGGACACTCAGTTACCAGACTGCGATTATGAAACTGTTGATTACCATTATTATCGCATTGTTCGTTTCAGTTGGCCTGGGTGTGCTGGCCGTCGACGATCCGGGCTATGTTGTCCTGACCCGGGCGCCCTGGGTGATTCGACTGCCCTTGCTGTTGTTCATTTGTATCATATTCCTGACTTTTGTATTTTTGTATCTGTTGCTCAACTTTGTCGCAAGCCTGTTTCGAGCGCCAGAGAAATATCGGAAATGGAGAACCCGGAACAAGGAAAACAGTGCACAGCAACACACCATGCAGGGCTATGCGTACCTGATCGAAGGAAACTGGCCGAAGGCCGAATCGGCGTTGCTGAATGAACTCGAATACAATAAAACCCCATTGATCAATTACCTTGGCGCAGCCTATGCGGCGCAACAACAAGGCTCGACGGACCGAAGGAACCGATTTCTCGATCAAGCGCTTGCCAGGCATCCCTCCAGTGCGCTGGCGATCAATCTTACTCGTGCGAGGCTTCTGTATCATGCAGGGTCGTTAACTGAATCCAGAGATTATCTTGAGAAACTGCGCTCTACTTCTCCCAGGAATGTGGCTGTGGCAAGGTTGCTGGCGGATGTTTACAAGGAACTGGAGGATTGGGATTCATTGACCAAACTGGTTACCTCGTTGAAGAAACTCGAAGCGTTTCCCCAGGAGGAAACGAAAATCCGGGAACAGTATGCCTTCGAGCAATTGGTTTCATCACCGGCGCTGCTGCAGGGGGACTCGAAGCGATCGGCTACAACCTGGAAATCATTACCTGCGGAAAAGAAAAAAGACCCGGATATGGTCATCACTTACGTCAATCAATTGATAAAAGCCGACAAATTGAAAGAGGCGGAAAAAGAGCTTCGAACAGCGCTTAACAGAAGGTTTGATACAAAACTGATCAATCTGTATGGCAAGGTGAATAGCCCTTTTGTCAAATATCAGATTGAACTGGTTGAATCGTTCAGTAAAAAGCACAATAACGACCCTGAGTTGTTGCTTGCACTTGCACGTCTGTATCGTTATGAAAAAAATTTTACAAAAGCAAAAGATCTGTATAAAAAATCAATCCAGGCCGGTGCACAGGATGAAGCCTGTATTGATCTGGCATCGCTGCTGGAGCAAATGGGGGAAACCGATGCGGCATTACACTTTTTCAAGAAAGGGGCTACCGGTCTGCTGACCGATCCTGACACACGGATCAAAATGGCAAAAGGCGATATAGTACTGGTCGGTGACAATTCCAGGGCAGTCAGCAATGAATCAAACAGCAGTGCAATGCCAGTCGTACGCTAAGTCGATAGCCGGAGCGGGTCGAACCGGACTAATCCAACCAGGCAGGGTTATTTATGGCTGGATGGCAAAGTCAAAGGAATCAAAATAGAAGCGAGCCGGATCCATGCCTTTTTCCAACAGACTGTTGCGTACGCAATCAATCATGATCGGCGGGCCGCTGGCGTAAATGTCAAATTTCCCGAACCGGTCATAGGTTCTGCAGACGGCTTCATGAACAAAACCTTTTTCGCCGTTCCATGATTCAGACTTGCTTTCTGATAGCACAGGGGTGTATTTCAGATTCGGGCAGGAAACGAGCCATTGCCTTACCAGACTATCCATGTAGAGATCCTGCTCATCGCGAGCGCCCCAGAACAGGTGAATACTCTGGTTGGGATTGCGTTCCATCACATTTTCAATGAGCCCCTTGATGGGAGAAAATCCGGTACCACCTGCAATCATGATGATCGGGATATCTTCCTCGGACTGAAGAATATAGGTGCCGAACGGGCCTTCAAACCGTAGCAGATCGCGTTCCTTCATCGAATCGAAAACCCGGGGCGTGAAGTGTCCATCCGGCACGTTACGGATATGCAGCTCCAAACCATGCTCCATCGCATGCTGCGGTAAATTTGAAATGGAAAAACTTCGTCTTTGTCCATCCTTCAAAAGGATATCGATATATTGTCCCGGAATGAAATTGAATTCCTGGGTTTTTGGAAGAGTAAGGAAAAGCCGGATTACATCCTGTGCCAGTAGTTCGATTTTTCCAACCCGACAAGGCAATACCTTGATTTGAATATTGGCGCCGGTCATGATCTCCTCGACATCAATCACCACGTCCTGGAGTGGTTTCGCCTGGCAGAGCAAGACTTTTCCCTGTTCCTTTTCTGTATCCGGTAGTGCAAAATCTTCATAGTCGCCGTAATCAACACTGCCGCTGATCAGGTTGGATTTACAGGCGCCGCAGACGCCACTGCGGCATCCATAAGGATAGATCCGATTATCTCTCAGTGCAGCATCAAGAATGGTTTCATTGTTATTGACAACGAAAGTTGTATCATTCCGTTTGTTGGTAACAGAGAAAGTCATGTTGTGAGTGGCCGGAAAAAGACGGTAGCCTTATATATAGAGTAACCCTCAAGTTGTCAACAACATGCCTGAACTCCCTGAAGTAGAAACCACACTGAATGGAATTCGTCCTTACCTGCAGGGGCTGAAGATTGCCCGGCTTGAGGTAAGGCAACGAAATTTAAGGTGGCCGATTGCCGAAAACCTGGAGAGAAAAGTAAGCGGAGTCGATGTCGTCGAGATGCAACGAAGAGGTAAATACATTCTGATCCACTTTGACCGGGGCGGGCTGATTGTCCACCTCGGAATGTCAGGCTCCATGCGTGTATTACTGAATGATGAATTACCGGGCAAGCATGACCATTTCGATATCATTAACCAGTATGGACAGATAATTCGATACCGTGATCCCAGGAGATTCGGCTGCCTGCTCTACACATCGGACAGCCTGTTGCAGCATCCCAGATTGATAAATCTCGGTATCGAGCCGTTAAGCAATGCTTTTACCGGGCATGGTTTGTACCAGTTGTCCAGAAAACGCACTACGCCGATAAAATCATTCGTGATGGATGGCAGGATCGTCGTTGGAGTGGGAAATATCTACGTATGTGAGGCGTTGTTCCTGGCCGGAATCAGTCCGATTCGACAATGCGGGAAGATATCCCTGGCGCGTTACCAGGCATTGGTGGATGCCATCCGCACCATCTTGATGCAGGCGCTCAGGCAGGGGGGTACGACCCTGCAGAATTTTGTCGGAGTGGACGGGGCGCCGGGATACTTTACGCAATCATTATCCGTCTATGGACGAGAGGGAGACCAATGTCTGAAATGTTCAACCGGGATCAAAAGGAAGGTTATTTCCCAACGGTCCACATTTTACTGTCCGAAGTGCCAGACCTGACAGCCGGAACCGCAATCGCCGGGACAATCCCCCGGTGGTTGTCCAGACCGCACACCGCACCGGGTAAATTCGGGTTTTGACGGGAAATCCAGAAAAGACTATAATTCGGCATCTATTTTCATGTGATTGCCTCTGACGCACGCATGACCTGTCAGATAATTTAAAATTCTATTCTCAGAATCGAGGACAACATGGCTGTACAAAAAAATCGCAAAACACCATCAAAGCGTGGTATGCACCGCTCTCACGATGGACTCAAAAAACCGACCGTGTCGATTGATCCCGTTACTGGAGAAGAGCACAGACGTCACCACATTACTGCCGATGGCTATTATCGTGGTAAGAAAGTAGTTGAATTCAGAGCCGGAAGTTGACATTCTGCTTGCAGAACATTTTCCAGGGGGTGGCCTGTATCGTTACTCTGGTGTTTATAGCTTCGAGTAAATGACAACTCTCTCCATTGATGCCATGGGAGGCGATAATGGTCTGGGTGTCACAATCCCTGCGGCGTTCGATGTCCTGAAAGCGCACAAGGAGGTGAAGTTGATTCTGGTAGGGAATCAGGATCAGATCACTGCAGAGATAAAAAACCATCGTTACTATCGTGAATTTATCGATGATCGAATCACGATACAGCATGCTACTCAAGTGGTGGCAATGGACGAGCACCCAACCTCTGCCCTGCGCAAGAAAAAAGACTCTTCAATGCGTGTGGCAATCAATCTGGTCAAGGAAGGTAAATCGGATGGATGCATAAGCTCTGGCAATACGGGCGCGTTACTGGCAGTCGCACGGCTCGTTTTGAGAACCATTCCAGGTATCAACCGTCCTGCAATTTGTGCGCCGTTACCTCGTCGTGACGGTCAAACTTATATGCTCGACCTGGGAGCGAATGTCGATACACTACCGGAAATTCTATTGCAGTTTGGCATAATGGGATCGCAACTGGTACGCTGTCTGAGTGGAAATACGAACCCGAGTGTGGGCTTGTTGAATATCGGGGTAGAAGAAATTAAAGGCTCCGATACGATAAAGACGACTGCGGAGTTGTTCAAAAACAGCAAACTGAACTATTCGGGATTTGTAGAGGCGGATGAGATTTATCTGGGGAAAACCGACCTGGTAGTATGCGATGGCGTTCTCGGAAATGTCGCAGTAAAGGCATCCGAAGGGGTCGCGCAAATGATCATGAGTGTGATTAAAGAGGAGTTTACCCGTAATCTCGTTACCAGGGGCGCAGGACTACTGGCGACCCCTGGATTGAAAGCGATTAAAACACGACTGGATCATCGTCGATTCAACGGCGCGAGTTTATTGGGATTACGGGGTACGGTGGTCAAATCCCATGGCGGAACCGATAGTTTCGGTTTTCGTCATGCGATTGAGGTTGCCATCGAAGAAGTCGAAAATAATCTGGTAGAAAAAATTCAATTTGCGTTGGCAGAAACCTTGCATTGATGCAGTTTTCCAGCCAATAGCGATCGCAATCACCGACAGATGACCTACTCGCGAATCACAGGTACGGGCAGTTATCTGCCTGAAAAGGTATTGACCAATGCCGAGCTTGAGAAAATGGTTGAAACCAATGATACCTGGATTCAATCAAGGACGGGCATTCGGGAGCGAAGAATCGCAGGAGAAAATGAATTTACCTGTGACCTGGCCGAACGCGCAGCGTTGGCTGCGATAGAATCTGCGGGCATATCAAACCAGGAAATTGACCTGATCGTGGTTGCTACGACCACTGCTGATCAGGTATTTCCAAGCACGGCCTGTTTATTACAGCACCGGCTGGGAATCGAAGGCCCGCCTGCATTTGATGTGCAGGCAGTGTGTTCCGGATTCATGTTTGCAGTCGATATTGCAGACAAGTTCATTCGCACAGGAAGCGCTAAGACTGCATTGGTAACCGGAGCTGAGACTTTCTCCAGAATTATCGACTGGACAGACCGAAGAACCTGTGTGTTGTTTGGAGATGGGGCAGGCGCCGTTGTATTGCGCAGGGACAATCAGCCCGGAATTTTATCCACTCATCTGCATAGTGACGGCAAATACAAGGATCTGTTATGTGTTCCGGCAGGTGTGTCCAGGAATTACCAGGCTGTCAGGTCCGGTAATGCATTTACAATCATGGAAGGGGGTGAAGTATTTCGCTGGGCAGTGAAGGCAATGAGCGATATTGTTGGGGAAACACTCACGGCCAATAATATGGAGATCGAACAACTGGATTGGCTGGTTCCTCATCAGGCCAATATCAGAATCATCAATGCAGTAGGCAAGCGTGCCGGAATTCCGCCTGAGAAGGTGGTGGTAACAATCGAGCGACACGGCAACACCTCTGCTGCATCAATCCCCCTGGCGCTGGATGAGGCGGTACGGGACGGCAGAATCCAGTCAGATCATCATGTTTTGATCGAGGGATTTGGCGGCGGGTTTACCTGGGGTTCTGCCCTGATTAAAATTTAATGAATAATCTCTTAAAGAATAAAGTATGCCTGGTGACAGGCGCCACCCGGGGAATCGGAAAGGAGATTGCCTGTACATTCGTCAATCAGGGCGCAATCGTTTACGGGACCGCAACGACAGAACAAGGCGCCGAATCAATTACCGGATACTTGCAGAGTCCGGGAAGTCAGGGCTGCAAACTTGATGTCAGAAATGATCAACAGGTCAACGAATTGCTGACTATGATTACACAGAAATCAGGCAGCCCCGGGATACTGGTCAACAATGCAGGTATCACCCGCGACAATCTTTTATTGAGAATGAAGGAGTCAGAGTGGGATGACATTATGGATGTCAATCTGAAATCGGTTTATACCATGTGCAAAGCCAGTGTGCGAGGCATGGTCAAGGCTCGCTGTGGAAGGATAATCAATATCACCTCTGTAATTGGACTGACAGGGAACGCAGGTCAATCAAATTATGCGGCCGCCAAGGCGGGGTTGATCGGCTTTACAAAATCCCTTGCCCGGGAGGTCGCCTCTCGAAACATAACGGTGAATTGCCTTGCGCCCGGATTCATCGAAACCGATATGACCAGGGAATTGAACGACGATCAACGAAATTCAATCATACAAAATATTCCGTTAGCCAGACTGGGGTCGCCTGAGGATATTGCTTCTGCCGCTCTTTTCCTCGCCTCGGACATGGGGGGGTATATCACAGGAGAAACCATTCAAGTCAATGGTGGCCTGTATATGAATTGATCAGTTAATAATCATTGGACTTGTTTCGGTCGATTGTTTACTATCCCCCTGTCCGGAAAGATCAAAATTCTGATTCTTTCATACATTGATATCCATGGTTCAGATCAGGTATGTTTGTGACGTCAGGTTATAATTCATTACTCATTATTTGGAGGCTGAAACTCGAATGAGCACAATTGAAGAACGTGTAAAGAAAGTTGTTGTTGAACAACTTGGTGTCAGTGAAGATCAGGTCACTCCAGAGGCATCATTTGTTGATGACCTCGGCGCCGATTCATTGGACACCGTCGAACTGGTAATGGCGTTGGAAGAAGAATTTGATGCTGAAATTCCTGATGACAAGGCTGAAAGTATTGTCAGGGTCAAAGACGCTGTAGATTTTATCAAAGTCACCACTTCCGAATCCTGACTTTGTCTTTATTGTCTGCCGATCATCATAAGTCGATCAATATTTACAGCAGTTCCTGATCAGTTCGGGTTACCAATCAAACTGCTATCCGTCCCCCCGGGGCGTGACTTCTTGTTTTTCGAGAAGATTTGATCTTGTGTTATGCAGGTTACCCTGATCTTGGGAATGAATGAACAATAGACGTGTCGTAGTTACGGGAATGGGGGCAATTACTCCAACTGGAACAGGAGTGAAAGCCTCCTGGCAGGCCATGCTGAATGGAGATAACGGAATTGCGCATGTTACGCATTTTGATGCTTCATCCTTCTCCTGTAGTTTTGCAGGCGAGGTCAAGGATTTTGATCCCCTGAAGTATATTTCAGAAAAGGATGCCAGAAAGATGGACCGGTTCATGCAACTCGGGGTGGCTTGCGGCGTGGAGGCATTCACAGATTCCGGAATCCAGGTTTGTGAGACCAATGCGGATCGTATCGGTGTTTACGTAGGCTCGGGTATAGGGGGGATCAGTACGATTGAATCGACTACTGACCTTTCCCGGGTAAAAGGATTTCGCCGGATTTCGCCTTTTTATATCCCAATGACCATCATCAACATGATCTCTGGAAATCTGTCAATCAGGTTTGGTCTGAGAGGGCCGAATCTTTCCATGGTCACAGCATGCAGTACCGGAACCCATGCGATTGGTGAGGCGAGCCGTCTGATTGAATATGGTGATGCCGATGTGATGGTTGCTGGCGGAGCTGAAGCGCCTATCTCCCCTACATCCCTTGCCGGATTTTCTTCAGCCAGGGCTTTGAGTCGAAGAAATGATGACCCGGCTACCGCAAGTCGTCCCTGGGATATCGGTCGCGACGGATTTGTGATGGGCGAAGGGGCAGGAGTGCTTGTACTCGAAGAATACCTGCATGCAAAACAAAGGGGCGCCCGGATTTATGCGGAATTGTCCGGGTTTGGTATGAGTGGAGATGCCTATCATATGACCAGCCCCTCTCCCGGAGGAGAGGGCGCAGCGCGCTGCATGATCAATGCGTTGAGAAATTCCGGTAAAAACCCGGATCAAGTACACTATTTGAATGCTCATGGAACATCCACTCCCCAGGGCGATATCGCTGAAACCATGGCTGTCAAATCTACTTTTGGCGATCATGCCGGAAACCTGATGGTCAGTTCCAATAAGTCGATGATTGGTCATTTGCTCGGCGCTGCGGGCGGAGTGGAAGCCATAATGACCGTCATGTCGATTTACGAAGGAGCTATCCCACCCACCATTAATTTGAATGATCAGGATCCGGAGTGTGACCTGGATTTTGTGCCGAATGAAGCCAGACAAAAGAATGTCGACGTTGCTCTCAGTAATTCTTTCGGGTTCGGTGGAACCAATGGAACGCTGGTTTTCAGCAGGATCTGATATTTCCGGCGGCCACCGAAACAGTATCCACAGGCTGGTGAGAGATAAAACAGGCCAATGACGGGACAAAGATCAAGGAGGGTGCGCCGGGCAGCTCTGGGCGTTATTCTGGTGGCAGGGCTGGCGGTAGCATGGTTTTATTTATTTTCAATTGTGAGACCCCTCCAATTTGGTGACGATATATACCCGATTGAACGGGGACAATCGGTATCGGATATCGCGCAGAACCTGGTTGACAAAGGCATTCTCTATGAACCTTATACATTCAAATTGTATGTCCGGTTCAAAAAAGTCGGACACTTGATCCAGGCTGGCGAGTACAAGTTTCCTGACGGTATCCGTTTCCCCGAATTCGTTGACAGGCTGGTCACAGGGCAAGGCCAGACCGTAGTTCGGATCACCATTATTGAAGGATGGACATTCGGGCAGATGCGAAAGGTAATCAACAACGCGCCAAAGCTGAAAAAAATAACAACCGACTGGACCGATCATCAAATAATGGAAAAACTGGGTCATCCCGGGTTACATCCCGAGGGGCAGTTCTATCCTGATACTTATGAATATCGCAATGGTGACATCGACCTGTCGATTTATAAAAAATCTTTCCAACTGATGCGAGAGAAACTGGACCACGCCTGGCAACTGCGTGGCGATGATATTCAGATCAATAATCGTAACGAAGCTCTGGTTCTCGCATCAATTATTGAAAAAGAAAGCCAGGCACTGGATGAGCAACCGCTGATTTCGGCTGTATTCAACAATCGATTACGGTTGGGCATGCGTCTTCAGGCAGATCCCACGGTCATTTATGGAATGGGTGATGAGTACAAAGGCAGAATCAGGAGAAAACATTTAAAGACCGATACGCCATATAATACCTATACCAGATACGGCCTGACACCGACTCCAATCAGTTTGCCCGGGCAGAGCGCTATCATGGCTGCGGTCAATCCCGTGAAGACAGATTTTCTGTACTTTGTGGCTTCCGGAGGGGGAAGGCATCAATTCTCGAAAACCCTGAAAGAGCACAATGCAGCAGTGAAAAAGTATATTCTGAAAAAATAAGACATGTATAAGGGATTGTTCATCACTGTAGAAGGAGTGGATGGCGCCGGAAAGACGACCCATATCCCTTTTCTTGCACGGTTTTTGAACGATGCCGGACTGGAAGTAATTATCACCCGGGAACCCGGTGGAACCAGGTCTGGCGAGGCGCTTAGAGAGATTTTATTGCATCAGCCGGACACCCCGATTTGTGGTGATACTGAGCTATTACTGATGTTCGCCGCCAGGATGGAGCATCTCAAGCAAGTCATTCTTCCGGCAGTACAATCAGGAAAATGTGTTTTATGTGATCGATTTACCGATGCGACCTATGCCTATCAGGGGGGTGGCCGGGGGATAGACGAGAACAGGATAGCAAGGCTTGAAGAGTGGGTGCAAAACGGATTTCAACCCGATCTTACTCTGGTATTCGATGTGTCAGTGGAAGTGGGTTTGAGCAGGACCCAGGGTCGGAGAGATCAATCCGATCGATTTGAACAAGAGAAAACCGCATTCAAGGAGCGGGTTCGTCGAGCCTATCATGATCGTGTACAACGATTTCCTGATCGCATAAAACTGGTTGATGCCAGTCACAGTATCGAAGAGACTCAACAAGTGTTGAGTGAGCACATGGAGTCATTTCTCTTGTCCCGTTCACCCCGAGGGGTTCTTTGAGTTTTGAGCATGATATATCCGTGGCAGGAAACAGACTGGCGCCGAATAACCCGCAACCTCGAGCAAATCCATCATGGGCTGCTGCTAACCGGTCGGTCAGGCATAGGCAAGCGTGAGTTTGCCTTGAAGTACTGCCAGCATCTGCTTTGTCATGAACCTTCGCCGGAATCTGGCGAGCCGTGTGGTGATTGCCAGAATTGCCGTCTTTTTGGAGCCGGGACGCATCCTGATTTTCATGTCCTGACGACTGAAACTGAAGCTGTAAATGGTCGGTTAACGCTGATTTCCCAATACAGTGATCGATATCAGGATAGCAAGGAAAGGGACAGGAAAGCGAAACCCGGACAAATCATTTCAATAGATCAGATACGCAGACTGATTGATCGTTTTTCTACCTATGCGCATATTTCTGCGATCCGGGTCGCATTGATCCTGCCCGCAGACGCGATGAATATAAACGCAGCCAATGCGCTGTTGAAATTGCTTGAAGAGCCACCCTCAGAAACCGTGTTGATTCTGGTCAGCGCCGAGCCCGAGAGATTGCCTGCGACCATACGGAGTCGCTGCATTGGTCACACCATGGTGACCCCAAAACAGGAAACGGCGTTGAAATGGCTTGAGCAGGATCTGACCAGGGAGTCCAGCCGCATCGCCCTGAAGCTGGCCGCAGGTGGTCCGGTGGATGCAAAATTTCTGGCGGATGAAGGTTTGCTTGAAATACAGAAAAATATCCTTGAAGGATTGATCGGCTTGCTGTCAGGGCGAATTCCTGCCCTGGAACTTGCGGATAAAATTTCAAAAAGGGATCTTGATCAGGCGCTCATCTGGTTACAGCAATTTGTCATTGACCTGGTGAAATGGCGGCAAACTGAATCCAGGCCTGACTGGATCAATGGTTTCGAGAAGGACTTACAGACCGCTTCGATCGAGAGACTGTACAGGCTTTATGATAGAATCAGCCGCTACCGTCGCATTTCACGTGATCCGCTGAACGAACAACTTGTGATCGAAGATCTTTTGCTGACCCTGCAAAAAACGGTGACCTGATTCAATTTCCATGCAATTCGTAGACTCCCACTGCCACATTAACTTTGATCCACTTTGTCTGGATATCGAGAGTCTGATCTCCCGGGCAAAAGATAATCAGGTCGATTATATGTTGTGCGTAGCCGTCAACCTTGAGGATTATCCTCAAATCGAGAAGCTGGCTGCACAATACGGGAATATATTTTCATCGGTGGGGGTGCATCCCAACAATACGGATTGTCATGACCCGGAGTGTGCCGAGCTGGTCGACCTGGCTCAAAATCCAGATGTGGTTGCAATTGGAGAGACGGGCCTTGATTATTACAGAACCCGGGAAGGTTCCCCCTGGCAGAAAAGGCGGTTTGAAAATCACATCAATGCAGCAAGGGAATCCCGAAAACCACTGATTATCCACAGTCGTTCAGCCGCCAATGACACCATGGATATGCTGGAATCCCTGGAAGCCGGGGACTGTGGCGGTGTAATGCATTGTTTTTCTGAAGACTGGGCGACGGCGAGGAGGGCATTGGATATCGGCTTTTATATTTCATTCTCAGGTATTGTGACATTCAGGAATGCCGAATCACTCAGGGATGTTGCAAGAAAAACACCGATGGATCGAATGTTGATTGAAACTGACTGTCCGTATCTTGCACCCGTGCCCCATCGAGGAAAAGTCAATGAACCGAGTTTCGTTCGTCATACGGCAGAATATCTGTCGGATTTTTTATCGGTTCCGCTGGCGGATCTGGCAGAGCGGACGACGGATAACTTCTTCCGGCTTTTTTCTCACGCCCGACGTTGACTGTACTGTTATGGTTATGGCCATGACCATGACCCCGTGTTACCCGCCCGGACCGGATGTGATCATCAGACAGGATTGAAGCCTTCCGGCCTTTGCCCGTGCTCACCTTCATTGAACAGGAATCCGACCAGATGTTTTTCAATCAGATCCTGATTCGAAGGATCGGCAGAATTAAGTTGATATTCGTTGATGATCATTACCGACCTTTCCAGCCATTGCTGCCAGGCGTCGCGGGAAATATTGTGATAAATCCGTTGACCCAGCTCCCCTGGATAGGGCGGTTTATCGAGGCCTTCGGCTTGTTTGTCGAAAAATGTGCAGTGAACTGTATGAGTCATGGTCGGGCCTGGTATGGATAGGATCCACAGTCAGTTGTGTCAGAGTGGTCCCAAGAGTAATTTCAGGGTTGTCGATTGCTTGATATCGTATACAATATCACTATATAGATAATACCGCCTGATTAATTTTCAATAGTGGAAATTCATTCTGCGGTCCACAGCAATTGAAGAAGTACAAACAGGTCAATTGATCAGGCGCCGACAATCATCAGAGGAATATAGTATGAGTGAATATAGTCAGATTCTAACGGAGTCAGATCTGGTTGTTACGGACGCGGCCAAAGACAAAATCTCCAGACTGATCAACGATACCAATGGTGATGCATCCGCGGTAAGGATTTATGTTTCCGGAGGCGGCTGCTCAGGGATGAATTATGGTATGACCTTCACTGAAAATGCAGAAGCCAGGGATAGTATGATGAATGACGGCAATGGTTTCAAACTGGTGGTGGATCCCTTCGCGTTGAGCTTTCTTGGTGGTGCGGAAGTGGATTATGTGGATGATGGTGTAAACGCAACATTTGTTTTCAATAATGTCTTTCAAGCCGTAGGCGGCAGCGGCGCCTGTGGAGGATGTGGTGGTGGCGCTTTTTGAGTCAATTCCGGATACATCTTCGAGAACCTCGACCAGATACCCACAGGCTCTGCCAGCGAGCTCGGGTGGGGATGCTGGCCGTACACCACCGAATCAGCATGAAAATCAAGATCCGGGTTCCAGAACCGGGCTGGTTGTAGAAAAATCAGAGGTAAAACCTAAAAAGCCCCCGTTATACAAGGTTTTATTACTCAACGATGATTACACCCCGATGGAGTTTGTGGTCTATCTGCTGATGCGTTATTTTTCAATGAATCAGGAACAGGCAGAACAGATCATGTTGCATGTGCATACAAAAGGCATTGGAGTCTGTGGTGTCTTTCCACGGGAGATCGCCGAAACCAAGGTTCGTTTGGTCTTGAAATTTGCCAATGAGAATCAGCACCCTTTACAATGTACTCTGGAACGGGCATGACTGATAATTTCCGATGCTGTCAGAACAACTTGAAATTGCATTAGGCCACGCAGTATCTCTGGCTCGTAAAGAGCGCCATGAAGTTATCACGGTCGAACACCTGTTGCTCACCTTGCTTGATGACAGGGAAACCAGGCAGACCCTGATATCCTGCGGAGGCAATATCGAACAGCTTCGCAAATCTCTGGCCGAATATCTGAAAACCGAAGTTTCTGTTGTTTCCGAAGATTTCGAGCCTCTACCCGGTACGGGATTCCAAAGAGTCCTTCAACGGGCCATCATGCATGTTCAGAGCTCAGGAAACAAGGAGGTAAAAGGCAATAATGTACTGGTTGCCGTATTCGGGGAGAAAGAGTCCTTTGCGGTTTACTTCCTGAGTCAACAGGAAATTACCCGATATGATGTGGTCAATTTTATTTCTCACGGGATCACAAAAATTTCGGAGACAGGACGTCTTCCTTCGCCTGAACAAAGCGATGAATACAGTGTTGAAGAACCGGAAGACGAGTCAGAAGGTCCATTGGAGGCCTATACGGTCAATTTTAATAAACTGGCCATGGATGGGAAAATTGATCCGTTGATAGGCAGGCAAAAAGAACTCGACCGTGCGGTTCAGATTCTTTGCAGGCGCAGAAAAAACAACCCTTTGTTTGTCGGTGAAGCAGGTGTTGGCAAAACCGCCATTGCAGAGGGTCTGGCCAGAAAAATTGTATTGAAGGAAGCTCCTTCTGTGCTCAGCGAAAGTACAATATACTGCCTGGATATGGGTGCTTTACTGGCAGGTGCGAAGTATCGGGGTGACTTTGAACAAAGATTCAAGGCAGTTCTGAAAGCTCTTGACAAGGAGCAGGGATCAATCCTGTTTATCGATGAAATTCATACCATAATTGGCGCCGGCGCTGTCTCTGGCGGAGTCATGGATGCTTCAAATCTGCTCAAACCCGTGTTGGCGTCCGGAGAACTTAAATGCATTGGTTCGACAACCTACAAGGAGTACAGGGGCATATTTGAAAAAGACCGGGCACTATCCAGACGATTCCAGAAAATCGACATAGTTGAGCCCAGTGTGGATGAGGCAGTGGATATTTTACGAGGATTGAAATCGCGTTTTGAAAAGCACCACGATGTGAAGTATACCAATCCGGCGCTGCGGTCCGCGGTAGAACTTTCAGCAAGGTATTTGTCTGACCGTCAACTTCCGGACACTGCAATCGATGTGATTGATGAAGCAGGGGCAAAAACCCGCCTGGCTGAGGGTAAATCCCGAAAGAGAACCGTCGGGATCAAGGAAATAGAAAACATGATTTCCGACATCGCCCGAATCCCTCCCAAACATGTGTCCACATCGGATTTGAAGTCGCTGAAAACCCTTGAGCGTGATTTGAAAATGATGGTCTTTGGGCAGGATTCCGCTATTACCGCCTTGGCTTCTTCAGTAAAGATGGCACGGGCCGGAATGGGTAATGCCGAGAAGCCGATCGCATCATTTTTGTTCTCAGGTCCGACCGGCGTCGGAAAAACCGAAGTCACCAAACAGCTTGCCAGTACACTGGGTATCGAATTTATCCGGTTCGATATGTCCGAGTATATGGAAAGACATACCGTGTCGCGCCTGATTGGTGCGCCACCGGGTTATGTTGGATTTGATCAGGGTGGATTGCTTACCGACGCGATTAATAAACACCCGCATTCGGTTCTGTTATTTGATGAAATCGAAAAGGCCCACCCGGATATCTTTAATATTCTGCTTCAGGTGATGGACTATGGAAGCCTGACAGACAACAATGGCCGAAAATCCGATTTCAGAAATGTGATCATCGTCATGACAACCAACGCCGGATCGCAACAATCACTAAGGGAATCCATGGGATTTGTGCAACAGGACAACAGTTCTGATGATATGACGGCCATCAAAAAAATCTTCACTCCGGAGTTCAGGAACCGGCTGGATAACATCATCCGATTTGATGGATTGAACAGCAAGACCATCACCCATGTTGTGAAGAAATTTTTACTGGAGCTTGAGCAACAACTGGCGGAAAAACAGGTCAGTCTGGAAGTCATGGAACCGGCCATAAACTGGCTTGCCAGCAAGGGCTATGATGCCACCATGGGCGCCAGGCCAATGGCCAGGGTTATTCAACAGCAAATAAAGCAACCGCTGGCGGAAGAATTGCTTTTCGGGAAATTAAGGAAAGGAGGACAGGTGATCGTCACTTGCAAAGACGACCAACTCGAGTTCGATATCAGCCGATCCTGACTGCGGGCTACAGCGACTCCCTCTGTCAACGAATTACTGAACATTTACAATTCCCGCCTCCCTCGTCATTCCCGCGGAAGCGGGAATCCGCCCTCCGCATCCACGCATCCACACACCGAGATGGAAGGGATATAATTCAATCATGTTCAGGTCCCTGCTAATCTGTCTGCTGTTATTTACATATTCTGTACTTGCCGCAGAGGAGTTGGAGGCTTTGATAAAGGCCGCCGAGCAGGGAGATGCCCAGGCGCAGTACGATCTCGGTGTCATGTATGACAGCGGGCAAGGGATTCCCGAAGATGACGTTCAAGCTTATGCCTGGCTCAACGTTGCTGCTGCACAAGGCTTTGACTCTGCACAAAAAGTAAAAGAAAGGATCGCCAAAAACATGACTGGCGACGAGATTGCCGAGGCGCAGAAGCTGTCACGCGAATACCTGGAAGCCTACGTCTCCAACGCCGGGAAATAATGACGATTGACTTGCCGTCATCCGATTCACAAGATATTGACAAGGAAACGATCGTTTCTTAACTATGATTCGCCAGGCCGGTTAATTTACAAATATAAGGAGTTGCACTGTATCAATATCGGGCTGTTTTGATATGATATGTTCGATATGTATAACCCAAGGGGGCGGATATGAGCAGAATTTCTGAGATTTTGAATCAAAGAAGCAAGGAAATCTGGAGTGTACGTTCTGATCAGCCGGTACTGGATGCGATCAAGCTCATGGCTGAAAAAGGAATAGGCGCATTACTGGTCATGGATGGCAGTCGCCTGGTCGGGGTCCTGAGCGAGCGGGATTATGCGCGAAAAGTGATCCTGGAGAACCGTTCGTCCAAGAATACTCTGGTCCGCGAAATCATGACCAGTGACGTAGTTACCGTCTCACCCGAAAGCGAAATCTCCGAATGCATGTCGATCATGACCGATAATGATTTTCGACATCTGCCTGTTGTTCAGGGAGACGAAGTGGTCGGCATGATATCGATCGGAGACCTGGTCAAGGTGGTGATTAAGGAACAACAGTTCACGATTGACCAACTCGAGCACTACATCACAGGCTGACGGGCCTGGCCTGGAAACGTTGCGGCAACAGGCAGAGAACGACTTTATTTGCGGTGTAGTACTTTACCGGAACACAAAAGTAATTCCGTTTGGAGACAGGATGTGGGCTGTGCCGGTTGAGGCCATGTGGACTTAGCCTGTCAGGGCGAACAGGTTGCACGAACACTGGAATGCCTGGGCGAACGCCAGGCACAAATTGCGTGGATGGTGGAGGTGGCGGGAATTGAACCCGCGTCCGCAGACCCTACACTCACCGGCTACTACATGTTTAGTCTGCGCTTCGATTTTGACTGACCGGCCAGGAGGCAGACGTACTTGCAAGTCAGCGAGCCCGATTGGTTTTAACCGACAGCTAACGGACTGAACTGCCTGGCGAGCCTCCATGATTTGACCTTTCCAACCTCAGCCTGAAGGCGAGCCTGAGTGAAAGGACCAGCCGACCTAAGCGGCTAGTGCGTAGTTGTCGTCGTTGGCAACTATTGTTGTGTAGCTGGATTTACGAGGAACTCTACACCTCGACATGCTCCGATGGCTTCGTGACCGACGTCGAAACCAGTCACCCCCATAGCTTCAGGATTATATCACAGGCGCAGATGTGCGACAGAATTATTTATTTGCAGTGTTTCACGCTAATTTTATTAATGCACCATATATAATATTAATTCACTGACTCAATTTGAAATAGGTGAACAGATTATGTCATGGTGGGGAACTCTCGCCGGCGGCGCATTCGGTTTTATGCTGGCCGGTCCGCTCGGTGCGGTATTAGGCGCGGCAATCGGTCGTAAATTTGACCGGGGATTAGAAACTAACCTGGAACAGCCAGGCGGGCTCCCACGGGGACATCAGTTTCGCGTTCAGGCAGCTTTTTTTACCGCAACTTTCTCCGTGATGGGACATATCAGCAAGGCTGATGGCAAAGTCACGGATGACGAAATCCGGTTGGCCAGGCGCATTATGGCGGAAATGAATCTGTCTCCCAGTCAGCGCGAGACAGCCAGGAGCCTGTTTAATCAAGGCAAGGCAGAGGACTTCGACCTGTCCGCCGTCCTCGTGCAATTCCAGCAGGAAACCGGCCGACGCTCAAACCTGCAACGGATGTTCATTGAAATACTCTGTTTTGCCGTTTATGCCGATGGAGTCCTGCACTCCGAGGAAAACCGGTTGCTGCGTCGGATCAGTGACGAAATCGGGTTTCCCCGGTATGAAATGGAATCCATCATGGCGTCAGTCTCCGCCGAGCTGCATCACAGTCGTCAGAAGAGTGCCTCGATTTCATTAAACGATGCATATGCGGTGCTGCAGGTAGATGAAAATGTCAACGACGCCGAGGTAAAAAAATCCTACCGGCGGTTGATCAGCCAGCACCACCCTGACAAACTGGTGGCGAAGGGATTGCCGGAGGAAATGATGAAAATTGCCACCCGGAGAACCCACGAAATACGCCAGGCCTACGAGTGCATCAAGAAGCACAGGGGTTTTTAGCCCGTTTGACTTAAGCCTTTGGCAGGCAAGTGGTCGGGCGTCAGTCGAAACAGGTTTAATCAGAGTTCTTGAACAGACGCTGCTTTTGTCTGTCCCAGTCCCGCTGTTTTATTGCCTGGCGTTTGTCGTATTGTTTTTTCCCTTTTGCCAGTGCAATTTTAAGCTTCACTTTTCCGCGCAGCCAGTACAGACTCAGTGGGACAATGGTATAACCTGCCCGTTCTGTGGCGCCAATCAATTTGCCGATTTCCTTGTTGTGCAGTAACAGTTTTCTGTGGCGTGTCGGATCCGCCTTGACATGGGTTGATGTACTGGCAAGCGGGGAAAAGTGTGCACCCGTCAGGAACACTTCACCCCGATGGATTGATACATAGCTTTCCTTGAGTTGAGCACGTCCATCCCTGAGACTTTTTACTTCCCACCCTTCAAGGACTAAACCCGCTTCAAATTGTTCCCCGATGTCGTAATCGTGCCTTGCCTTCCTGTTGACGGCAATGGTATTGGATTGCGTTTTCTTCCTGGACTTGGCCATTTGGATGAATTGGGAGTGCGTGAAACAGAGCGACCTGAAGTTCGTGCAGTATAATCTACCGCTTGGAATTTGTCTGGAATCGACATAAGGTCTAAATGTACACGGTAACGAGATCAGCATTGGTCAGGCACAGTGCCCGGAAGATGTTCATACTGGTTGATGATGTTGATCAGTATCAGGAATTTCTGCCCTGGTGTGGTGGGTCAGAGGTAATCAGTCGCACAGGTGAAGAAGTAATTGCTTCGATTAAAATTGCTTACAAGGGAGTCGAAAAATCATTTACCACTCGTAATCAACTGGTTGGAACTCAGAAAATCATATTGACATTGGTTGATGGGCCATTCAGCAAACTCAATGGAAACTGGGAATTCATCCAGTTGGAAGAAAATGCTTCAAAGGTTCAATTGAATCTGCAATTCGATTTTTCCAACCGCTTGCTGAGGGCTGTGGTGGGTTCCGTATTCAGAAGAATTGCGGACTCGATGGTTGATTCATTTGTCAAGCGCGCCGAAGAAATATATTCGCCCGACATGGTATGAAAGAGATTTCCGTCTCAGTGGTCTATGCGTTGCCTGGTCATCAGGAAAAAATTGAGCTGTCCTGCCCCGAGGGGACGACGATCATCCAGGCCATAGCGATGTCAGGCATCAAGCAGAAAATTACAGACCTGGATCTGGATAAGGTCGAGGTGGGCGTTTATGGATTCAGGAGGGAACACGAACATCGACTGGAAGACAATGATCGTGTCGAAATTTATCGCCCGCTTGTGCTTACTCCCGCCGAAGCCAGGCGATTGCGCGCGACAGCCAGGATAAGGAAATCCGGGAAAGTCTGAAATCCGACCAAAGCATCGCGGATGATCCAAACAGGAAGAATAGAATTATTGATTTTCAAGAGCCTTGAAGGGGTCAAATCATCCAACAAATTACATCTGTATTCAAACCACTACTTTGCGCTAACAGGTCTTGATTTTTCATTGCAATGTACTGCGGCATTTGGTATAAAACCGTCCCTGATTTTTAAGATCAAATCAGATACTTGAAATTGTCTTAACGTATTGATTTAAAATAAATATTTTATCCATGGCTGCAAAAAGAAAACCTGAATTACTGATTCATGGTATCAAACCCTATAAATCAGGGAGATCTGAAAAATATATGGGACCACGACAACTTGAGCATTTCGAGGCAATCCTGAGGGCATGGCAAGCCGAATTGACTGATGAAACTTCCCGTACCGTGCACAATATCCAGGATGAAACTGCGAATCATCCCGACCCTACGGATCGTGCCAGTCAGGAGACCGACATGGCACTGGAATTAAGAGGACGGGACCGGGACCGGAAACTGATCAAGAAAATCGAAAGCTCAATCTCCTGTCTGTTTGGCGGGGATTTTGGATATTGCGAAAACTGTGGAGAAGAGATAGGTTTGAAAAGGCTCGAAGCACGACCCACTGCTAATTTGTGTATCGACTGCAAGACTCTGGACGAGATTCGTGAAAAGCAGCTTTCCTAGACATCAATCCCGGAATTTGCAACTGGAAATATACGATCAGGCGGGGATTCGCAATTGTGTTGAACTGACAATGATTCCATCTTCGTCAGCATAGACATACTCCCCCGGGGTAAAGGTAACCCCGGCAAATTTTACCGGTACATCCTGTTTGCCCAATCCTTCTTTGACACTTCGAATGGGGATGGTTCCGAGTGCCTTTACCCCGAACGGCATCTTGTCTATTTCTGCACTATCCCTGATCATTCCATAAAAAATCGCACCTGCCCAGCCATTATCAGCACCCATCCGGGCCATCATGTCGCCCAGCATGGCGCATCGTTGCGACCCTCCCGCATCAACGACCAGTACCGCGCCATCGACTCTTTCTGAAAGACTCCGGCGAACACAGGTATTGTCTTCAAAGCATTTTACTGTGCGGATTTCACCATAAAATTGTGAATTCCCCCCAAAAGACCGGAATACGGGATCACAAATCCGTACTCCCGGATATTCATCTGATAAGTCTGCTGTTTTCATTGTTGAAAGTCTGGAGAAATGTCAATCTGCCGGTGGCAAGGAGTAGCGGTCCGGATACCGGATACAAAATCGCTTCCTTTGATGATATGGAAATACGTCATGACGTTTCTTCGCAATAATATCATTTTGAATTGTCTTCCAATAAGACGGGTCCAGAAGCTCCGGATGATGAATCAGGAAACGTTCCCGCACTTTGGGGCGGTTGATTACGAAATGCTCAAATTGTTCAGGGAAGAAATCATTATCCGCCACTTGAAACCAGGGTTCAGATGAAAACTCTTCTTCTTCGGTCCTTGCCTTTGGTACTGACCGGATTTTTATCTCTGTCATGTGGCAGATTTCATCATAGTCATAGAATATTACCCGGTTATGCCGGGTAACACCAAAGTTCTTCAGCAGCATATCGCCGGGAAATATATTTGCCGCGATCATTTCCTTTATCGCATCACCATAGCTTTTGACCCCTTTTTCTATCATTTCATTATCATCGGTATCCAGATAGATATTCAATGGCACCATTCTTCTTTCTATGTACAGGTGCCGGATAATAACAAAGTCATTTTCCATGCTCATGTTGCCCGGAATGGACGCTTTCAATTCCTCCAGAAGTTCATCGGAAAAGCGCTCAATCGGAAATGCAACGTGGGAGAATTCAAGTGTGTCAGCCATCCTGCCAACACGATCATGCAATTTTACCATTTGATATTTTCTTTTGACGGTAGAGCGATCAATGTTTTTGGGCGGCGCAAAATGATCCTTGATAACTTTGAACACGAATGGGAAGGAGGGTAATGTAAATACGCTCATCACCATTCCTTTTATACCTGGCGCAATAATCAGCTTGTCGCTTGAATGTTGCAGATGATGGAGAAACTGTCTGTAAAATAGTGTTTTGCCCTGCTTCTGGAAGCCGATGGAAGTGTAGATGTCCGCTTTGCTGCGTGTGGGCAGAATTTTGTGCAGAAAGCCAACCATGCCAGCCGGTACAGAGGTATTGACCATGAAGTAGGCGCGGGTGAAACTGAAAATGAGCGCAACATCATCCTGGTCGGTGATGATGGTGTCAATGTACAGCTCCAGGTCTTGCGATAGCAGCAGCGGTATTACAAATGGTTGGCGATCATGTCCGATTAGCGCCCGACCAACAATATAAGCGGCCTTGTTCCGGTAAAACAGGGAGGATATTACCTGAAGTTGCCGGTGGGGCAGGGGTTTGACCGTGGATTTGAGGCAAGGCCCGAAGTTCTCGACCAATAAATCCAGATCTCTTTGTAAATCCTGCCAACTGTTTTTAAGATCAAAACTATTGAGAATTTGATTGAACGTCGGCTTCAGACCGGTCTCATCAGGATAGTAACTGGTATAGACAGGATCATCTATGTCCAGGAAATCAATTGCACTGCCGGGTTTTACAAATATGTGTCGATTGTTGAAATAACTGCGATCAAACAGGCGGCAAAAAACCGAATTGTAGAAACTTTCTGCAAGTTCGGGTTGCTTGTGTTCGTAAAGCAGCCACATGTACTGGCGCTTGATATCCTGCCAATGGGATTGGTCGAGATGTTCCAGATCAAGATCGGGATTATGGTTGATATAGTCAACGGTTTCATCGACCCGCCGGTCATAAAACCAGATTCTGTCCTTGCGGGCCTGAACCTCACCTTCCCAGTCCGCCGTTTCGAAACGATGTTTTGCCTCGACGGTGATTTCCCTGAATCGGATGTAATGTCGATTGAAGCCATATAAAATGGTTTCAGCAACCTGCTTGGCCAGGTCACGATTAATACGTTCAGCGCACATGACGTTTCAGCGCCCGTACACTGTGTACAGACGCTGGTTGTAATGGTGACGGTGCAATCAGAATTGGTCTTCTTCAGTGGAACCGGTTAATGAAGTCACTGAGGATGAGCCTCCCTGAATGGTGGTAGTCACATCATCGAAGTAACCGGCGCCGACTTCCTGCTGGTGGGCAACAAAAGTGTATCCCCTGGATGCAGCAGAGAACTCAGGCTCCTGTACTTTCTCAACATAATGGCGCATACCCTCTCCCCTGGCATACTCATAAGCCAGATCGTACATGTGATACCACATGTTATGGATGCCTGCCAGCGTGATGAACTGGTATTTGTAACCCATGGCTGCAATTTCTTCCTGAAAACCAGCGATATCCCCGTCACTCAGGTTTTTCTTCCAGTTGAATGATGGCGAACAGTTGTAGGCCAGAAGCTGATCAGGATTTTTCTCATGTATTGCATCGGCGTATTCCCGTGCAAACCCCAGGTCAGGGGTTGCGGTCTCACACCAGATCAAATCTGAGTAGGGAGCGTAGGATACACCTCTGGAAATTGCCTGCTCTGTACCGTTTTTTACACGATAGAAACCTTCAGAAGTACGTTCACCCGTGAGAAAGGGCTTGTCCCTGTCATCAAAGTCTGAAGTGAGCAGATTCGCTGCCTCCGCATCGGTGCGTGCAAGAATCAGGGTCGGAACGCCAAGCACATCTGCGGCGAGCCGGGCTGCAATCAGCTTCTGGACCGCTTCTGCAGTCGGAACCAGTACCTTTCCACCCATGTGCCCGCATTTTTTAACCGCCGAGAGTTGATCTTCAAAATGCACACCGGCAGCGCCATTGATGATCATGTTCTTGGTCAGTTCAAATGCGTTCAGAACACCGCCGAATCCGGCTTCAGCATCCGCGACAATGGGCAGGAAGTAATCAATATACTCATCACTTGATTCATCAATGCCACGTGACCATTGAATCTGATCTGCACGGGCGAAGGAATTATTGATTCTGCGGATCACAGCAGGCACCGAATCATAGGCATACAGTGATTGATCCGGATACATGTTTTCGGAACTGTTATTGTCAGCGGCCACCTGCCAGCCAGACAGATAAACGGCTTCAATCCCTGCTTTGGCTTGTTGTACCGCCTGACCTGCTGTCAGCGCTCCCAGGCAATTCACATAACCCTTGTCGGCGCCTCCATTAATCAGATTCCAGAGTCTATCGGCGCCACGTTGGGCATATGTCAATACAGGCTGGACAGAACCACGCAGACGAACCACATCTTCTGCGCCGTAACCTCGGGTTACATTTGTCCATCGCGGGTTGGTCGCCCATTCATTTACCACGGCCTTGATTTGTTCCACTCTCGTCATGTTCGTAATTAAAAATAAAAGTTAAAATACGGGAAAATCAGGAAGGCGATCATCACCTAACCCGGAGTTGATTTCAATCGAATCTTTACTGTTTTTTCCAGTTTGTATCATTACTTAAATCCAATGACAATAAAAACTGACCCAGGGCAATTCCAACCTGGCGGATTTATGCTATGAATACATTTGAATCACTCCGGTTTGATAATGTTTATGGCGCTTTGCCCCCGATATTTTATTCGAGACATAAGCCTGAGCCCCTGGAAAATCAATATCTGATCCATTTCAATGCTCAAGTGGCCAATTTGCTGGAACTGGAACCCGAGGAATTATCAAGACCGGATTGTGTCAATCTGGTTAGCGGGATTTCGGATTGGCAGGGTACTGACCCGCTGGCGATGTGTTATTCCGGCCATCAGTTTGGACAGTATGTACCCAGACTCGGGGACGGAAGAGCGCTTTTGCTGGGACAGATCAGAACCTGCGATAACCGGTTATGGGACCTGCAACTGAAAGGCAGTGGACGGACGCTGTATTCAAGGCAGGGCGATGGCAAGGCGGTGTTGCGTTCGACTATCAGGGAATATCTTTGCAGCGCTGCGATGACCGGTCTGGGCATCCCGACAACCCAGGCGCTGGCATTGTTCGGCAGTGACGAACACGTATATCGCGAGCAGATTGAAACAGGGGCAATGTTGATCAGGGTTGCACCTGGTCACTTGCGTTTCGGCAGCTTTGAATTTCTTTTTTATCAGAATCGCTATGACGATCTGAAGATTCTTGCAGACTTTGTGCTTGATCATTACTACCCTGAATTAAAGGATGACAGCGAACCGTATCTGTCATTGTTCGCAACGGTCGTGGGTCGTACAGCCCGGTTGATTGCACGTTGGCAGTCTGTAGGGTTTTGTCATGGTGTGATGAATTCTGACAATATGTCCATCCATGGAATAACCATTGACTATGGGCCTTTCGGGTTCATGGACCGTTATCAGGCGGGTCATGTATGCAACCATTCAGATCATACGGGGCGATACGCATTCAATCGACAAGGGCCGATCGGATTGTTCAATCTGAGTTGTCTTGCCCAGGCAATGCTGCCCCTGTTCGATCAGACCCCTGACCAAGCTGTGGAAAAAGCGACCTGTGAGTTGATGAAGTATGAAGAGATATTTGACAATGCCTGCCTGAAATTGAAGACAGCAAAACTCGGTTTACTAAAGGAAACAGATGGAGACGGCAAGCTGTATGATGACCTGTTGACAGTGATGGAGCATGATAAACTGGATTTCACCAATACCTTCCGGATGTTGTGCAGCCCTGATGCCGGCAGGAATGGCGCTGCTGTCAGTGCGGATTTGATGGACTGGTTGACCAGATACCGGAAGCGTATCGAGATTGAGGAAACGAATGGCCGGGACCGGATTCGGGCGATGAAAAATGTCAATCCGAAGTATGTGTTGAGGAACTACCTGGCAGAAAATGCGATTCAAAAAGCCAGGGATGAGATGGATTATTCCGAAATAGATAAATTGATTGGAATGCTCGGCAGACCATTTGATGAGCAACCGGAATTTCAGGACTACACCAGCCCGCCGCCGGAATGGGCCGCTCGACTTTCGGTCAGTTGTTCATCCTGATCCGTCTTCGAATTCGACGTGCTCTGTTATCAGGTCTGTCATACCCGGTGATTTTCCTATGTGGGGCAGTAGACGGATTTCAATATCAGGATGCTGGCATTGCACCCCGTGGATTTCATCAGGCACATCCCGGATGACATGATTGCCTTTGGCCAGAAAGTAAGGGAGCGCCACAATTTCCTTTGCGCCTTTTTTGATCAGACCGGTCAAACCGGTAGCAATATCCGGTTCGGCCATTTCAAGGAAGGCGCACTCAACCAGATCGAAATCATCGGTCGCATTCTTCAAACGGTCGGTCAAATCCTGGATTTCCCTGATCGATTCGGCATTTCTGCTGCCATGTGCGATGATTAACAATGCGTTCATTGACTATGACTTTTTATCAGGTGACCAATCATTTCTATATGTTGTTGTCTGTCATTCAGGCAGGGGATATAACTATAGGCCTTGCCTCCCGAATCGAGAAACAGTTGTTTATCGCTGATCGCGATTTCTTCCAGTGTTTCCAGACAATCGACACTGAATCCGGGGCAAATCACATCGACCGATTCTACACCCTGTCTGGCCATTTCCCGTAATGTGTGGTCAGTATAGGGCCCCAGCCATTTCTTCGGCCCCAGTCTTGATTGAAAGGAAAGCATCCACTGATCCGGTTTGAGTTGCAGATTTTCCGCCAGCAATTTTGCGGTTGATTCGCATTGTCCCCGATACGGGTCTCCCTGTTGTGAATATTGCTCCGGTATGCCATGAAAAGACATCAGCAGCCTGCTGGACCGTCCATTCTTTTGCCAGTGCTCTTCGACAGAATGGCTCAATGCTTCAATGTATTGCGGTTCATCAAAATAGTCACAGACAAACCGGAACTCAGGAATCGATTGCCATGATTCAAACACCCTCAGCACCTCGTCTTTCGTTGAGGCGGTGGTGGTCGTGGAATATTGTGGATACATCGGTATGATCAGATATCGTGTAGCGCCAGCCTGTCGCAGCCTGTTCAAGCCTTGTTCAATCGACGGTGTGCCATATCGCATTCCAGGCTCAATCCTGACATGTGGAAAACCGGATTGTGCCCGGGATTGAAGCCGCTTGACCTGGCTTTGACTGATGGCAAGCAGTGGTGAACCCTGATCGGTCCAGATTTCATGATAGGCTTCGGCAGACCGCTTCGGGCGGGTGTTCAATATGATGATATTGAGTATCAGCCACCATATCGGCCGGGGAACCCTGATCACCCTGGGATCACTCAGGAATTGCTTCAGGAATGCCCGAACATCACGCACTCCGGGGGATGCCGGGGTGCCAAGGTTATTTATCAAAACTCCGGTTATCGAGTGGTTTTCAGCCATTGGCCGTAAAATCAGTGAAAATGGAAGTGAATGTCATAAAATTGTGGTCGGTGAATTTTAACTCGCATTTAATCTGCATGAGATTTACAAAAGTCGTTAGAATCCAGAATTCGGGAAATTTTCCCGAAAATATAATCAGGAGCCCCCAACCTTATGCCAGAACCGAATAAACTGGAGCAAACCCCGGATTGCATGATTTCTGCAAGAACCGCTTTTGGACTGGATACAGACCTTGAAGTCCCGGGATTCAGTCAGCGCGATGAACATGTGCCTGAAATTGATCCCGGTTATTGTTTTAATCATGATGTCACGCTGGCGCTATTGGCAGGATTTGCGAAAAATCGTCGGGTGCTGGTGCAAGGTTACCATGGAACGGGCAAGTCAACCCATATAGAACAGGTCGCCGCTCGACTGAACTGGCCCTGTGTCCGCGTTAATCTGGATGGACATATCAGCCGACTGGACCTGGTCGGTCGGGATGCGATTGTGATCAGACAGGGCAAGCAGACTACCGAGTTTCAGGAGGGGATTGTTCCCTGGTCCCTGCAACGTCCTGTAGCTTTGGTTTTCGACGAGTTTGATGCAGGCCGCCCGGATGTGATGTTCGTGATTCATCGTATTCTTGAGCGCGATGGAAAATTCACGTTGCTGGATCAAAACAGGGTGATCAGCCCCCATCAGGGGTTCAGATTATTTGCCACCTCCAATACGGTCGGCCTCGGCAATCTGAACGGGTTGTATCACGGCACCCAGGTATTGAATCAGGCACAGATAGACCGATGGAATATCGTTACCACCCTGAATTATCTTTCCGTGGATGAGGAGGTGGATATTGTTCTGGCCCAGGTGCCGACTTTTTCCGATCGTATTGAAACCGTAAGGTCGATGGTCGGATTGGCGGGCCTGACCCGTAACGGCTTCTCTGCCGGTGATATTTCTACTGTAATGTCGCCGAGAACAGTAATAACCTGGGCAGAGAATATCGAAATTTTTGCCGATATCGGAAAAGCGTTTCTTCTGTCATTTCTGAATAAGTGCGACCAGGCTGAGTATTCAATTATCGCAGAATACTATCAGCGTGCATTTGGTGAAGACCTGAATTACGCGATCACACAAGCCGATTGTTCTGAAACAGCATCAGATTTGTAAAAGCATCATGGCAGAAGAAGTACGGCGTCGATTGATTGAGCGCCATTGTGCCGCTTCAATCCGTGCGTTATCGGCAAATCCCGAGGCAGAATACAAGAGACAGACCCTTTTCCTGAAAGGCCGTACCCTGTCGCTCCACGCACCACATCTGCTGGCTGATACGCTCAAGGACTCCTTCTCCCGCAATCGTGGAGTGGCCGATTGCATTGCGCTACGATTGATTCACAGCAACCTGTTGTTGCACCAGTCTTTGTCCCCCGGGGAGCCTGTTGAGAGGCTCGCATTCGATATTCTGGAGCAGCTGAGATGCGAGGCGCTCCTCTGGCAAAATCTGGTCGGCATTCAGCGTAATGTCGATGAAGCGTTCGATCAATGGTGCCGCCAAAGCCGGGGAAACGGGCTTGTCGAAAACGAACTCGGACTGTTGATTTACAGCCTGACCTGGATCGTTCGTTCCCGACTGACCAACCGGATTCAGGGGGAAGAGGTTGAAGGTTTGATCGAGTCGGTACGATTCAGACTCGCGCCGGTCATAGGTGATGATCTGGTGATGCTTCGAGCCCGGATCAATGATCAGCAGGAATATGCTCGCCACGCATTGAATATTGCACAGGCGGTCAATGAAATCGCACTTTCCATTGGCGGCCACATGATTGGCAGGCATCTGGCCGCACTCAGGGACAGGACCCTGCTTCCGCCGGTTGATGAAACCGATGACCGCTATGTGGTATCAGAAATCGGCACGAGCGATCGAATGGAAAAGGGGGCGGGCCAGGAGGACCAATATCATGTTTTTTGCACGGATTTTGACAGGCTGGCGGCAGCGAAGGACCTCTATCGTATAGAACAGAGGAGAAAACTGCGGGCAGAACTGGATCGAATGATCACCGCCCAGGCGGTCAACATATCGAGATTGGCCCTGCGGTTACAGCGTCTGTTTGCGTTGCCGCGTCGGTCGGGATGGCATGATGGTGAAGAAGAGGGATATCTGGATGGCCGCAGATTAAGCCAACTGGTTACAAAGCCCGGTTATTACCGGATTTTCAAGCAGGAAAAACAGGCGCCGCATTGCGATACCGTGGTCAGTTTTCTGATTGACAACTCAGGGTCAATGAAACGACAGCGGTTCCAGGCTGTCGCCATTATGGTGGATATTTACTGCCGGGCGCTGGAGTTTGCCGGGGTATCTGTCGAGATACTGGGATTCACTACCGCAGGCTGGGCCGGAGGCGAGTCGATCAAGGTATGGCGCAAATCGGGGTCTCCTGAATATCCGGGCCGCCTTAATGACCGTTTGCATATAGTTTACAAGGATGCCGAGACCAGTTGGCGGCGTTCCCGATATTCGATCTCATCACTGATGAATCCGATTCACTTCAAGGAAGGGTTGGACGGTGAAGCGTTGCAATGGGCAGAGCATCGTCTGCTCAATCGGGTTGAAGGCAGAAAGTGCCTGGTCATGATCTCTGATGGCGCCCCCATGGAAAGCGCAACCAGCAATCACAACGATCCATTCTACCTTGAACGACACCTGAAACAGGTGGCAAGCCGGATCGAGCGCGCCGGCCAGATTGAATTGAAGGCGATCAGCACTGCCTTGGGTCTGGATGAGTTTTTTAGCGAATCCATTTCACTGGATCTGACCGGGACACTCGACAACCGGGTTTTCAGCGCGCTCGAGCAGCTGTTTTCGAGCCGTCCGACATGACTTCCCGCGCTGACGGGAGCGAAAACCATCATCGTAGGGGCGGGTCACCGTGCCCGCCCGCTCCCGCTCCCCGAATGCTGACCGAATACGAGAACGAATTATTGAGGCGGAGCGCCCACGAGATTTCCAGGGTCACTATCGAGGTCTTAAGGCGCAAAGACAACGCTTGAAACAAGAAGAATATCTGGACGACCTCATGTCCGGTGCCCAGCGCCGCTTTCATAAGGCGCCAAACCGTATCCGATAAGCGCCTCCGGCAGTGATACAATGACGATTGTGGGCAGAGTGACGAAAATATGAGAATTGATGATGTGTAATGAGAATTACGTTGATCTCTTTCAGGCTGCTTTCGCGCATGGCGAGCGAAGGCCTTACTCATATCAGGAACGGTTAGCCTGTATTTCTACTTGGCCGGAACTGTTGGATATCCCTACTGGTATGGGGAAAACAGCTGCTGTTACCATGGCCTGGCTCTACAAGCGCGGTTGGCGCAAGGGTGGGCGAAATGCCTGTATTGATGAGGCCACTCCCCGGCGGTTGGTTTGGTGTCTGCCGATGCGGGTATTGGTGGAGCAGACTGAAAATAACATCTGCGATTGGCTACGAAACCTGAATATTCTGGGAGACTCCGGTGAGGGCAAGGTTTCGGTTCACCTTCTGATGGGTGGAGAACCGGACCTGAAGACTTGGGCGGAGCGCCCGGAAGAGGATATGGTTCTGATAGGCACGCAGGACATGTTGATTTCTCGCGCCTTGATGCGTGGTTACGGCATGAGTCGTTACCAATGGCCGATTCATTTCGCTCTGCTTCACAATGATTGCCTCTGGGCGTTTGATGAAGTGCAACTCATGGGAGCGGGCTTGACGACATCGGCTCAGTTGGAGGCTTTCCGTCGCAAGTTCCCGCTCGCGAAATCCAGCTGTTCTATTTGGCTCTCGGCCACACTCAGACGTGATTGGTTGGAGACGGTTGATCTCGCCGCCCAGTTGCCTGATTTCAATGCGTTGAAATTGACTGACGCTGACTGTACGCAAGCTGCCGAACGGCTTGACGCGCGAAAAGCCCTGCGTCGCGCTGGCGTATCCCTTACTCCAGAAGCTAATAGGAAGGACGGGAATAAAACCTACATTGAGGAGCTAAGCCAAACCATATTGAACGAGCACAGCCCGGACAGCCAAACACTGGTCATTCTGAACCGGGTAGATCGCGCCCAGCATCTATTTCAGCAGATTCAGCAAGCTCGGACGGAGCATGACGATTTGCTCATTCATGCGCGTTTTCGCCCGGCAGAACGGCGCCGACAAAATGAAAAACTGAGCACATCTACCACAGACCGCATTATTGTCGCCACCCAGGCTATTGAGGCCGGGGTCGATATAACCTCAAAGATATTGTTCACCGAATTGGCGCCATGGTCGTCTCTGGTGCAACGATTTGGCCGTTGTAATCGCTACGGCGAGTACAAGGTAGATGATCCCGCGCAAGTATTCTGGATTGACATTGTAGATGGTGCGGACGCTTTGCCTTATGAGAGCGAAGCGCTTCAATATGCGCGGAATAAGTTAGCAAAACTTAACGATGTCGGCCTCGGGAACCTGCCGCCAACCGACGAAAGGCGTCCCTTGTCAGCCGTTTTGCGGCGAAAGGATCTACTGGATTTGTTCAACACCGATCCGGACCTGTCCGGTTTTGATGTGGATGTATCCGACTACATCAGGGACAAAAGCCCCCCTGGTCTGCAAGTGTTCTGGCGAAACTTCGGACAAGACCCGAACAAGCCGGAAGCGCAATCGGCACCGCATCGCAACGAACTTTGCCCTGTCAGTCTGGGGCAGGCAAAGAACATCAACTGCGCTTGGTATTGGGACAGTCTCACCCAGCAGTGGCAATCCTTAAAAAGTGCGCTCCGTCCAGGTATGACCCTGCTATTGGCTGCGGCAGACGGTGGCTATGATGAAACACTCGGATTCATTAACAATGGTAAAAAAGCAGTTTCGATAGTTGAACGTGAGCAATACGATCAAAATGAAGGCTTCGGAGATGATGGGCGATCTAGCGCCAAAATCCCTGTGTTGCTTGCGATTCACCTTGGCAATGTCGCTGGCGCGGCCAGATCACTCTGCGATGTATTGGGGGGGAACACCTACACTGATGAAGTCATCCGTGCAGCGCGTTGGCATGATGTCGGCAAGGCGCATGAAGTGTTTCAAAAATCCATGCACCGCTGCCCGGAAGCGCCTGAAGGTATCCTCGCCAAGTCAAATCACTCTGGCCCAATGAAACATTCCCGGTCCTGTTTCCGCCATGAACTGGCATCAGCGTTGGCGTGGTTGGCGCAACATGACAACCCGAACAACCCGGACAGCAAAATTGATTTGATCACTTACCTGATAGCGGCTCACCACGGTAAGGTGCGCATGAGCCTGCGGGCAATGCCGAATGAAACACAACCCGACCCAAACGATGTGCGTTTTGCGCGTGGCGTTTGGGAAGGCGACCGGCTTCCGACACTCTCTTTTGATGGGGAGCAAAGCAGAGAAGTTGAGTTGAAACTTGCCTTGATGGAATTGGGCGAAGGGGAGCAAGGGCGTTCCTGGACTGCCCGAACCCTTGAGTTACTGGAAGAACATGGGCCGTTCCGCCTTGCCTGGCTGGAAACTCTGGTGCGCCTTGCCGACTGGCGCGCATCGGCAGAGGAGCAAAAGCAAGGGGGTATGGGGCCATGACTGAATGCCATGAAATCGTGCTGACGGGTTGTACTCCCACGCCGCTTGCCAGTTATCTCAAGGGGTTGGGGGCATTACGCATACTGAGCAGCTTTGACCCTGCAATCAAAGCTGCTTGGGTTGGCGAAAATCTGCACCTGACTTCCAGGAAACCTGCCGAAATTCTGTTTCGTTATCTGCTTGACGGCTATGCACCGACCCCGGTTCTGGCTCCGTGGAACGGCGGGAGCGGGTTTTATCAGAATGACAATCGGACATCATTGCTAAAAATCAAAGGGAGCAATATCTCGCGTCTTTCTGCTTTTAGGCTATCTCTGTATGTTGCAGAGCGCGCTCTTGAACTTGAAGGTTTGCAACGCGAGGCAAGTCCCAAGAATGAAGCAAAAACCAAACTTCTGAGTCGTCTGCGAGGCCTGTTGCCTGACGATGCTTTGGAATGGTTCGACGCATCCATTCTGTTGGCAGGAGAAAAGGAAAAATTTCCGCCTCTGCTCGGTACGGGCGGAAATGATGGGAGGCTTGATTTCACCAATAACTTTATGCAACGCCTGCTCGAACTTATTGATGCGGAAAGCGGAAAAGCAACCCCCAAGTCTGCCGACCTGCTTGATCTTGCCTTGTTTGCAAAACCAGCACCCGGATTGGTCAAACAAGCGATTGGTCAATTTTCTCCCGGACAAGTTGGTGGCCCAAACTCTACAACGGGATATGAAACAAATGGCGCTATCAATCCGTGGGATTTCGTGCTGATGATAGAGGGGGTCTTGCCTTTTGCCGCCGCAGCGGTGCGTCGTAATGAACAATCTGGCGCGGGAATCCTGAGTTATCCCTTTACGGTGCGAACGGTTTCTGCGGGCAGTGGTAACTTGGGCGCAGGTGATGCTGCTGCATCAAAATCGAGAGGTGAATTGTGGATGCCGTTGTGGAGCAATCCGGCTAACTACACGGAAATCCGCGCACTGTTATCTGAGGGACGCGTTGCACTTGGCGCCCGCCCTGCCAAAGACGCGTTTGATTTTGTGCGGGCCGTGCACCGATTGGGGGGTTATCGCGGCGTGGACCGGTTTCAGCGATATGGCTTGTTGATGCGTTCCGGGAAAGCCTATCTCGCCACGCCTTTGGAGCGTGTGCAAGTTACGACCAATCCTCAAAGCGGATGGATTGATGAGCTTGATCGCAATGACTGGCTGACAAAATTTCGTCGTTTCTCAAAGGAAAAAAATACTGCGAACCGCTTTGCCGAGTTGTGCCACCGGCTTGAGAGCACGATGTTCGTAATGGCGCAACGTAAACCGAATCCCGGCCAGACCCAATCTCTACTGGTCTTGCTGGGCGAGATTCAGAGTGCTTTGTCACGTAGCGTCAAAGCGCACGACACTGTTCCTCCCGTACCACAACTTTCGGCGCAGTGGGTACAGGAAGCGAACGACGAATGCCCCGAATTTCGTATTGCATGTGCGCTCGCGGGCTTGCGTGGCATCGGGGAACAGGTGTTGCCTTTGCGCTCGCAATTATTCCCGATTCACCATGCAAACGGCAACGAGTGGTTGATGAAAGCATGCAAAAGCGAGAAGCACAAGAAAGACCCTGCCTGCCTTATTCGTGCTCAGATCTCCGTGCAGAAGGATCTGGTTTCCACCTTGATTGAATTGCTGAGCCTCAGATTGTCCCTACCTGCCCGATTGGGTTTTACGGACAAGCCGTTAAATAGCGTTGCAGGAATTGGTTTTGTCGACTTGATGGATTTTCTCAATAGTGATCGGATGGATACAAAAATTGCCGCATTGCTTCCAGGGCTTGCACTGTGCGAGATTCCGGCAGACACCGAACACAAGCCAGGTGATGTTGCGATTTTTGCCGCCTTTGCCTTGTGTAAATTGGCGCTGACACCCAACACTACATTGCAAAGATTGCAAAGATTGCAAAGGTTGCCAGAGAACGTGTATTTACCTGCCGCGCCTCAGATCCTTGCCAAGTTAGCCAGCGGCGATCCAACGCACGCGGAACAGGCGATCAAGATCGCCTGGAGACGATTACGCAGTTCTGACCTTGAGCCAGCGATGCCGTTTAATCAATTGCCCAATTTAGCGGGTGTTGATCCGCGCAGACTTGCGGCGGCGCTATTGATTCCACTCAGATTTGGCGCTACTGGCGCACTGGCTGAAGCGGCACTCAGTGACAAAGAAGCTACTCAACCAGCATAAGTCTGACTATTTACCTAACCCTGATTCCACATTACAACAAACAGAGGAGATCACTATGTCCCTGAACCTGAATGCTCTTGAAGATGCTCCGCGCGTATTGCTCAAAGCGAAGCTTGAGCCTGTGCAAGGCACACGTTTTCAATCCACCGGCTTCCCCGAGATTGGGGCCGCGCAATATGAGGGGCCGAACGGCGAATCAATATTGCTGGTGGAATCCGCGCAGAGCATGGCCAACCGCTTGGAGGCCGTTTGCTGGGACAAGGTTGATGATGACTGGGTGCCGGAGTTGCGAAATTTATCTGTCGTCAAGGTACTGGACAAAAAATCCAGACCGCTTACTAATTCGCTTCTTGAGGCGCACCGAATAAACTCGCCCTACATTCTCGAAGGTAAGGACAAAAAGGTTTTTCAGTTGCTCAGAGACGAACTTGCTGACATGGAAGAAGGAATGGTTGATCTTGGCAAGTTGGCAAACGTGTTGCTAAGGCTGGATGTCAATGCTCTGCTTCATGGTGTCTTTCTGGCGAAGAAGGACTTGGCTGGCGGCCGCTTGCGCTTGCCTCGCGCTCTATCTGGTTTTGTTGAAGCCATGGAAGTCAAGGTGGCTGCGAGTGGGGGCGTGAAGAATGATGCGGTCAATCCCAAGGGTGATACTGGAAAAGGGTTCGGTAATGTGCCCTTCTCCCGAGATGAATTTGTTTCGCCTGAAATCACAGCCTACTTCAACCTCGATCTGGCGCAGATTCGAGGATATGGTTTTTCCCGGGAAGTCGAAACGCTTCTGGTCGCGTTGGCCTTGTTCAAGGTGAGGAAGTTTCTTGAAACGGGTCTGCGTTTGCGCACCGCCTGCGACCTGGATTGTCAGAGCATTGAAGTACAACGCCCCAATGGATTTGAGTTGCCCTCGCTGAGCGATCTGAAACAATCCCTGCCGGACCTGATTTCCGGTGCAGGAGTTGACTTTCAAACCACTACCGTCACCTACGAGAAGTAGTTGCCATGCTCGCTCTTGAATTTCGTTTTCTGGCTGGGCGTTATCACGGTAACCCTTGGGGCCGGCACGTCAACGAGGGTGATGTGGACTGGCCACCGGAACCTTGGCGTTTGCTGCGTGCGCTGATTGCGATCTGGCATCACAAAATCAAGATCACAGGTAAACACGACAAAGCCACTTTGGGCACTCTTATCGAGACGCTTGCTGAGGTAACGCCCGAGTTTCATTTGCCTATTGCCAGCCATAGCCATACCCGACATTACATGCCACAGGGGAAAGTAGAGAAAAGAAGGGAAAAAACTTCATTGGTGCATGATGCCTTTGTCGCAGTAAATCGTGATACGCCTATGTATGCAGGTTGGCCAGGAATTGATTTGCCGGAAGAACAGGCCCAACTACTGGATGACTTGCTGGGCGTGATGGGTTTTTTGGGTCGGTCGGAATCCTGGGTAGAGGCTCGCCGGGTTGAGTATCTGCCGGAACCCAATTGCAAACCCGGTGACGCCCCGATTGATCGTGCAACAGGCGAACTGCATGGCGAGATAGTCAGCGTTCATTCTCCTGTTTCCGCCAACAAGTACGCCCAACGGTGCAAGGAGTTCTGTGCGGGCAAAAAACAAGCCAAAAGGTTGGTGAAGACACTACCGGATGGATTGCTTGCAGCCTTGTCTCTGGATACGGCAGACTTGCAAAAGCAGGGTTGGAGTGCGCCACCCGCCTCACAAAAAATCAACTACATCCGCCCGCTGGATGCGCTACGGCCACAAAGAAAGACGAGGAGTCACTCGCAACTGCCACCAAGGATTATTACTACCGCCAGCTTCTTGCTGCTCGGCAAGCCACTGCCACGTGTGGAAGACAGCCTGCGCATTGGCGAACTGATGCGCCGGACTGTGATGAGTGCTTTTGGCAAAGATGATGTGGGGAAGCGTCTCGTTCCTCCGATGTTTTCCGGTCACGATTTACCCGAAGGCAACCTGCATCAGCACGCCTTCTATCTGCCGTTTGACAGCAACGGGAATGGCCGATTGGACAGGGTGGTGCTTCATGTGCCCGCCGGTTTTGACGAAGGAGCCTGGCGTGTTATCGGGGAATTATCACGGCGCAAGAGAAAATTGTGGAATCCCAACGGGTGCGAATGGCGACTGTTGTTGGAAGGTATGGGTGGCCATGAGGTTTACAGTGAACTGACAGCGGACAGCCAGCGCTGGGTTTCGGTAACGCCGTACCTGCACCCGTGGTACATTAAAAAGAACTTCAGCGTTGCCGATCAGATCAGACGCGAGTGTGAAAAACGCGAGCTCCCTGAAATCAACGACTTGAAGCTTGTACAAACTATCAAAGTTGGGAGCCGGAATCGCCGCCCGATTGACTTTCGTCGATTCCGATTATCCAAGCGCAACCAGAGTCAGCCAGACCGTCAAGGTAGCTTTTGGGAAATTACCTTTGCTGTTCCCGTCAATGGGCCGTTGGCGCTTGGATTTGCCTGCCATTTCGGTTTGGGATTGTTCCGACCAGACCGGTGCTAAAGTAGATTGTTTGAACCGCCTTCGCATTCCATGGAGACACCCTATCATGTCCATCGAAACGATCCGCCCCATTCCGGACCATCTGATTACCGAAACCGAGGAGTCCGGCAATCCCCCGCTGCAATTTTCCTTGCCGTTCGATGTAAGCAAACACCCGGAAAGCCCCTTGATTCCGGTGCGGATTTTGAACGAATTCGTCTATTGCCCGCGGTTGGCTTATCTCGAATGGGTACAGAAGGAATGGGCGGATTCTCCAGATACGGTTGAAGGCCGCCATGTTCACCGCCGGGTGGACAGGAAGCCCGAGCCTCTGCCGGACCTTGAGACCGAACCCGAGGATCTCAAGCCTGCCCGTTCTGTCGAGCTTTCATCGGCGAAGCTTGATCTGGTCGCGAAAGTGGACCTGGTCGAACCTACCCCCGGCGGCGAAGTTGTTCCGGTGGAGTACAAGCGCGGTAAACGACCTCATGTAAAGCAGAAAGCCTACGATCCGGAACGTGTGCAGCTATGCGCCCAGGGTCTGTTGCTGGAGGAACATGGGTATCGCTGTTCCGCGGGCATTCTTTACTTCGCTGGTTCAAAAGAGCGGGTTCGAGTGGCCTTCGACGAGTCGTTGCGGATGCTGACGAAACAATCAATAGGTGACTTGCGTCTGGTTGTCGAGGGCGGACAGATTCCCCCTCCGTTGCAAAACAGTCCCAAGTGCAACCGATGTTCTCTGGTGGGAATCTGTATGCCGGATGAAGTCAATCTGTTGCGGGCTACCGGAAACGATGTGCGCCCTGTCGCCGTGCGCCGCACTCACGCATTGCCGGTCTATGTCCAGGCCAATCGCGCGAAAGTCGCCAAGCAAGGTGACCGGCTGGCAATCACGGTGGACGACGAAGAACCGGTCTACGCGCGGCTTGCGGAAGTTTCCCAACTGGTTCTCATGGGTAATGTATATGTCACCACGCCAACCTTGCACGAATTGATGCGGCGCGAGATTCCCATTACCTGGCAATCCTATGGGGGATGGTTTCTCGGCCATTCCATGGGCGCCGGGCATTCGAATGTCGAACTTAGAACGGCGCAATACCGGGCTTCTTTCGACGAATCCGCTTGCCTGAGACTGGCAAAAGGCTGGGTTATGGCAAAAATCAGGAATAGCCGTGTGCTGCTACGCAGAAACTGGGTCGATAAGGAAGGGGCAGCTCCTGTGCTGCAATCCATGAGGCTGCTTTCAAACAAAGTTAGCTCGGCCAGGGAAATCGAATCCTTGCTCGGGGTCGAAGGCGCGGCGGCCTCGCATTACTTTCAGGCTTTCCCCAACATGTTGAAGATGTCCGGCGATTCGGAATTGAGTTTCAGTATGGAAGGCCGCAACCGGCGACCTCCGACCGATCCGGTCAACGCCCTGCTTTCCTTCGGTTACTCCATGCTGACCCGGGCGTTCGTGGTCGTTCTTTCCGCGGTCGGCTTTGATCCATTTCGTGGGTTTTTTCATCAGCCCCGCTATGGTCGGCCAGCATTAGCACTGGACATGATGGAGCCTTTCCGGTCGTTGATAGTTGATTCATGTGTCATCACAGCGATCAATAACGGCCAAATCGACAAGTCGGACTTCATCGAGACTCCGATCGGAGTGAATCTCACGAACAAGGGACGCAAGCGGTTCATCGCGATTTTCGAGCGCCGCTTGGACCGGGAAGTGATCCATCCGATTTTTGGATATACGGTTGAGTACCGCCGATTGTTCGAGATGCAAGCGAGGCTGCTGGCGCGTTTTTTGTTGGGCGAAATACCGGAGTACCCGAATTTCCTCACGCGTTGACCGGTAGTTTTTGCAGAAAATCCACCAATAAAAGGGATCTTGAAATTGAAAGGTTACGAGAAAATCTACTTCGTCGTTTATGATATTGCCAACAACAAACGCTGGCGCAAGGTATACAAAATGATGCAAGGATACGGCGAGTGGGTTCAGTTGTCAGTGTTTCAATGTCAGTTGTCACAGACTCGCTACGCGCAACTGCTTGCTGATTGCGATCAATTGATTCATCATGGTGATGATCATATAGTGATTATTGATGTCGGAACTGCGGAATGGCTTGAACCTCGAATTGTTTCACTGGGAAAGCGAAAAGTTTCCCCGGTCAAGCGGGAAGTTGTCATCGTTTGAAGAACTGCCGCTCGTTGACGAGAGGTCGTGTGGCGCCAATCCTTCTGGAACCGCTCGCTTCACAAAATGTTTTTTTAAAATATGGAGTTACACCGATTCCCGGATCGCGATTCAACATAAAAGCCGGAAAATGGGTTATTATTGCCAAAGGTTCTCGCAAACATGCACGGGAAGCATTGGCGCAGCTTGCATTGCGAGAGTGCTGTATCCGCCGCTTTCGAGCGGCGGCCTCATTGAAGCGGGGAGGCAAGCAGTATGAGCTTGTGCCCGACACGGCGTATCCGCCGCTTTCGAGCGGCGGCCTCATTGAAGCATGAACACGACCGATGGCAGCAAACAGGCGGCGCTGTGTATCCGCCGCTTTCGAGCGGCGGCCTCATTGAAGCTTCCTTGATTCGTGCCTGCGCTCTGTCCGGCGGGCCGTATCCGCCGCTTTCGAGCGGCGGCCTCATTGAAGCCAAGGTGTGGGAGTTGAAAAAATCAAGAATAAAGTTGTATCCGCCGCTTTCGAGCGGCGGCCTCATTGAAGCTGTGTAGTACATTTTATTTTCCTCTAATTTGCAGGGGGTATCCGCCGCTTTCGAGCGGCGGCCTCATTGAAGCCTTGGGAGGATCTGGCATCATGAAATCTGATCAGATGTATCCGCCGCTTTCGAGCGGCGGCCTCATTGAAGCAGGTCATTATCGTCTCGATCTGCGCGGCGAAAAATGTATCCGCCGCTTTCGAGCGGCGGCCTCATTGAAGCACGTAGCCGCGAGGGAGGTTGCCGTAGCGGTTGCGGTATCCGCCGCTTTCGAGCGGCGGCCTCATTGAAGCATATTCTCGTTCTGTACTCGCTCTCCGTCGCGCACGGGTATCCGCCGCTTTCGAGCGGCGGCCTCATTGAAGCATATATCGATCGGGAAAGCGCCACGATAGCAAAAGAAGTATCCGCCGCTTTCGAGCGGCGGCCTCATTGAAGCCAAACTTACACCGGACGGGACAGTAGAGGCTACGATGTATCCGCCGCTTTCGAGCGGCGGCCTCATTGAAGCTATGATGTTTTGAGTTTTCATGTCTATACCTCTATAGGTATCCGCCGCTTTCGAGCGGCGGCCTCATTGAAGCGAGATATTTAACTTGTTTTTCTGTTGCCATTTTGATGTATCCGCCGCTTTCGAGCGGCGGCCTCATTGAAGCAAAAAACGCTTGTGTTGTCGGGGAAAGCGACCAGCGTATCCGCCGCTTTCGAGCGGCGGCCTCATTGAAGCTCTTTCAACCTCGCCTTGTTAAACCAGGTCAGAGCTTGTATCCGCCGCTTTCGAGCGGCGGCCTCATTGAAGCCAGGTATTGCAGAATATCTCTTCCTAGTAACATGTGTATCCGCCGCTTTCGAGCGGCGGCCTCATTGAAGCCCCATTATCGGACGACGACAATGATTGTTGTTCCTGGTATCCGCCGCTTTCGAGCGGCGGCCTCATTGAAGCTACCCGCCCGCGCAGATCCTCAATAGCCTGCAGGGTGTATCCGCCGCTTTCGAGCGGCGGCCTCATTGAAGCCCGCGATGTCAAGGATTTTGTCGATGATTGTCATTTGTATCCGCCGCTTTCGAGCGGCGGCCTCATTGAAGCTAGCCCGGATATTGCACGAGTAGGGTGAGATTGGGTTGTTTTTGCGATTCGGGTCAACCCCCCGGCGCTTGCGATTGTATTTCGGCCTGAATCGGTTATTTTGGAGCGGTTTGGCGGATTCTGGACGCACCTTCCCCTACCCCGTTGTTTGTCATGGTGCCGGGGCAGCACTCACGGAGAGTCAGGAAGAGTCCAGACGCCAGGCCACGGTACGAAACAGTTCCTGATACGGACAGGCACTGGAAAGCAGCAACCGGATGCGCCGGGTATTGCGCAGCGCCACCGCCCCGATCCGCAACAGGGTCAATCGGATGCGGTTCGGACTGGCCACGGCCAACGCCGTGTTCTTCAGCGCCAGACGGCGCAATCCCTCAATCAGGGTATAGGCCAACCCCGACAACAACTGCCGGAATTGGTTGGGCCAGAAATGGTGACAGGATGCCCGTCCGGCAAACAGGTCCATCTGTTGGTCTTTGATGCGGTTCTCCATGTCCCCACGGGCACAGTACATCCGGTCATACAGATAACGGTCGGTCTGCTTCAGGTTGGTCACCACGAAACGGGGGTTGGCTCCACGGGTACCCTGCTCGGCCTTTACGATTACCCGCCGCGCCCGGTCCCAGGTGCGCGCCCCATACCACACCGAACCGAATAACCGTTGTTTCCGGCCCGTGGCCTCATACGCTTGCTCGGCCCGCTCCATCAGTCCTTGCGCCTTCTTCTGCAAGCGGCGGTTGCGAGCCATCCCCACGATATACTGGACCCCACGCGACTCGCACCAACGCAGCATCTTCCAACGGCAAAAACCACTGTCGCCCCGAAAGATGATCTCCACCTTCGGCCAACGCGCCCGCAATGCCCGAACCAGCAACGACACAATCCCCCAGGCAGGGCGCGCCGCATCTATCCCGCTCGGACGAAGATAACTCACCAGCAGGTGACGACCGCAGAATACGTATAAGGGTAAATAGCAGTACCCGTCATAATAGGCAGGGAAGAACCGACCCTCCTGATCTCCGTGCAACAGGGTATCCGTAGCGTCAAAATCCAGAATCAGCCGACGCGGCGGATTCGGGTGGGCCGCTACGAACTGCTCGAACAGCGCCTCGTGAATCGCCATCGCCGTCTTCCGCTCCGCCCGTCGCTCCAATCGGCACAGCGTGGACGGACTGGCCAGGGATTGCACCCGACCAGCTGCCGTCTGCAACGCCAGATCGTGGCGCAACTCACAATGATCGTTCAGATCCTCCTATCCCAAGGCCAGCGCGTAGATGCGCTGCTTGAGCAAATCCTCCAGACGATGGCTGCAACTGGCCCGGCGGCGGCTATCTCCCAGCGAATGCGCCAGTGAACGGGTCAGCCCCAAGCGCCGGTCCACTTCGGCCAGCAAGGGGATGCCGCCGTTCCCGCTGATTGAACCACCGCTGAAATCCACCTCCACTTTGCGGCGTTTGACGGATGAAAATCGGATTGATTTAGGATAACATTGTGTTACGGCAAGGCCTCCTTCGATATCGGCTTAACTAACTGAATTATATCGAATTACAAAGGCCTTGCCGTCTCTTTAGTGAAATATCCGGGATAGGATTTGCGATGCTTTTGTGCAGGTTTATCCACGTATCCGCCGCTTTCGAGCGGCGGCCTCATTACTTGATGGTTCACGGGCAACCACAGCGGGTTGCTCCTACGCAGTCGCTTATACAGTGATTCGGACTCGATGCTTGATGAAGTGGGCTACGGCTTCCTCCATAATCGGGAAATTGGCACAGCGTGAAGGCGTTCGCCAAAAGGTACGCTGGTTTCTCCGTCATAGAGTACGACGCCGCGGGCGAAACGGTCTCCGGCCGCCTTTTTGAGTCTGCGCAGTCCCCGAAAGTCAGTCGGCTTGACCGTTGCAGCCGCCTTGATTTCTACGCCGGCGACCAAGCCGGATGGCTGCTCAATGACGATATCCACTTCCGCGCCATCCTTGTCCCGGAAATGGAAGAATTCCGTCTGCATATCGTGCCAGCTTGCCTGTCGTCGCAATTCCTGGAACACAAATGTTTCCAGAAGATGTCCCAGCAAACCCCGGCTCGCTGTCAGCGTCCCGGTATTGGCGCCGAGCATGGCAGCGGCGAGGCCGGTATCGGTGAGATGCAGCTTCGGACTCTTGACCAGTCGCGTCAGATGGTTGGTGTGCCAGGGTGGAACCCGTTCCAGCAGAAAAAGTCTCTCAAGAAGTGTGACATAGCTCTCTATGGAAGTCCGGCTCAGCTCAAAGGGTGCAGCCAGACTGCTGAGGTTAAAGAGTTGGGCTGTCTGTGCGGCCGCGGCGCGCAGTAGTCGTGGCAAGACATCCAGCGAGCGAATCCGGCTGATATCGCGCACATCGCGTTGTACAAGAGCCTCGATATAGCCGCGATACCAGTTCGCCTGACGTCTCTCAGTCGGACGTGTCAACGCCGCAGGGTAACCCCCGGAAATAATCTTCCGGGAAAGTTGCTGTCCGAGTCGTTCACACCGGAACACCGGAAACCCGGCTCCGAACAGAGCGTCGAGAAATCCTGCATCCGGGTGAGACGGAGTGGGCTGGTAAAGCTCATACTGTGTCAGAGGATGCAGCGGTACCATTTGCAGACGTCCCGCCAATGATTCTGACAACCGGGGAACAAGAAGCACGTTCGTGGACCCTGTCAGCAAAAAGCGGCCCGGCGTCCGCTGACGGTCCACAGTTATCTTGATGGCTTCAAATAATTCCGGAACACGTTGGACTTCGTCCAGTATGACGTGATCAGGCAGTGCGGCGACGAAGCCCATCGGGTCGGATCGAGCGCCGTCTCTAGTGACTGGATCGTCAAAGCTGAAATAGCTGTAATCCCGATTTTGCGAGGAGTATCCCCGGACATGCGGACCGCCAGACCAGGACAGAGTGTTCGGTGCACAAGAGATCTGGGCAAGTGTTGTCTTGCCACACTGACGCGGGCCGTGAATCAGGACGGCCGGCGAATCCTCAAGGGCTTCGACAAGTCGGGGCTCGATGGACCGGGGATAGAATTCCAGGTTCGGCATCGGCTGATTGTAAGTTCAGTATGCGGCTGATTGCAAGTTCAGCACTCGTCTGATTGTAATCCATCCCCCGGAACCGAACCGCTACCACCGAAATTTACTGGAAGTTTACTGGAATTTTTCCGCAGGAATGACGCGGGCGACCACGGGGAGTCGCCCCTACGCATCATTAACTTGCAGTTACCCGTATATCGAATGACAATTCCCGTGCCTGACATCATCGTAGGGGCGGGTCTCCGTGCCCGCCCGGAGTGGATTCCCGCTTCCGCGGGAATGACGAGGTAGTGGCGGGAACTGCCGCGATTATCCGATTGATTCGAGGAATCGGTCTACGCCTGCCTGGGCTACGATTTCATCCTGGTCCGGGGTGCCTGAACTGCATCCGACTCCGCCTACAATGTCGTCTCCCGCGAAAATCGGCAGTCCTCCCGCGACGATCATGAAACGACCCTGGTGACTGGTATTGATTCCAAAGGCGGGTTGCCCCGGACCACTGACCTTGCCGTAATCGCGGGTGGACTTTCGGGCCGCCGACGCGGTGAATGATTTGCTGATCGAGATTTCGATGCTGGTCACCCTGGCATTGTCCATCCGCTCAAACGCGATAAGGTGACCGCCATCGTCGGTGACGGCTATATCCATGTCCACACCGATTTCCAGCGCTTTCTGGCGGCACGCTTCGATAATCAGCCTGGCATCTTCCAGGGTCAGTTTATGGGTCGTTTTCATCGTAATCAGATCTTGTCAGGGAGTCAGGGATCAAGAAATAAAGGAAGGAACATCTTTCTTGAGAGTCTAGCAGTCAGCACATGGCAGTCGCAAGTGAATCCATCGGTAGCGGGACGGCACGGAGACCGTCCCCTACGCACGTCCCAACCCGGATGTTTGTCCAGACCAGGCCGGTGTTTCCTCCCGGTCGTACAGAATTTTCCAGAGTGTGCTTCTCATACGTTCCATCTCATTTCTGATATCGAAATTTTCCTGTGTGCATGCACCATAAAACACTCCGTCAATGTGCGTGGATATAAACGAAGCCACGCTATCCGGGTCTACTTGCCTGAACTGTTTTTGCCTGACACCCTGGGCCACACTTCTGGACAGGATATTGTGCTCCTCGTTATAAAAATGCCGGATAGCATCCCTGGCGAACGGCGTAGCGTTTTGGGAGCCAGAGCGGTCAAACATGATCCGGACGAGCTTCATTAAAACAGCCGAGTGATCAATGTTGTATTGGATCCATTTTTCGATCAGTTCACTGGGGTCCGTGTGCTGTTGAAGGCTGGCCTGATATTGTCGAATCTGCTTGTCTATCAGATTATTCACCGCCTTGTTGAACAGTTCCTCCTTGTTTTTGAAATGGTAATAGACAAGCGAGTGCGCAACACCCGCTCTTTCCGTAATATCTTGTATCGTTACCGAGCTGTACCCTCTTTCAGAAAACAGGTCGATAGCCACTTCCATCAGATGATCTGCCCGCTTCTGTCCCTTGGGACCCGGCTTTCTGAGCGATTTTCCAGTCATGGACAGTGGTCAAACTGATACTAACGGACCAGCAAAACGGCATCGTCACGTTTCGCGTGGATTTGAATCGTGTCACCCACCTTGACTTTTTCATCGGGACGAAGACGAAGCAGCATGCGTACTTCTTTCTCGTCCTGGCATACGACCCGGCACAATCGGTGCGTACCCTGGAAAATCACTTCCTCGACCCTGGCCTGGCCGAGATTGATCAGGTTGCCCTGATTGCCGTCACCCAGACCGATCTGTTCCGGCCTCAACGACAAGTGCACCTTCTCTCCGATACGGGTCGAACTGTGCATAGAGTCACAACGGGGTAGAGTGCATTCGCCAATTTCGGAATCGACCGAAATTCCGGAATCATCCATCGCAGTAACGAATCCCTCAAATGTATTGTTCTCGCCCATGAATTTGGCTGTGAACAATGTCGCAGGGCGCAGATAGACCCGTTCCGGGGGGCCATAATCCTCGATTTTCCCACCATTTACCAGAGCAATGTTATCCGCAATACTCATCGCCTCTTCCTGATCATGGGTGACATGAACAAAAGTCGCTCCAAGGCGTTTTTGCAATCGCACGAGTTCCTGTTGCATTTGCTGCCTGATTTTCAGGTCCAGTGCACCGAGCGGTTCGTCCAGCAAAAGGACAACCGGCTCGACCGCAATCGCTCTGGCCAACGCGACCCGTTGGCGCTGTCCTCCTGAGAGTTGATCTATACTCCGGTCACTGAAATCGCCGAGACCAACCAGTTCAAGTGATTCTCTGGCTTTTTTATGTCTCTCCCGCTTGCCAAACTTACGCATTTTCAATCCAAACGCCACGTTTTCAATAACACGCATATGCGGAAACAGCGCATAATCCTGAAATACGGTGACTGTGGGTCGGCCAGCTGGCGGTACGGTCGTCATGTCCTTTCCATGAATACGAATCACCCCGGTCGTCGGTACAGTAAATCCACCGATCATGGACAATATGGTTGTTTTTCCACTGCCGGAAGGACCGAGTAGAACCAGAAATTCACCGGGGTCCATGTTCAGACTGACCTTGTCCACGGCAGTGAACCTGCCGAACTTCTTGGTGATGTTATCCAGTTCCAGGATCGGATCGCTCATTATCCTGTATTCCTGGTGTTGAAGAACATGACAACGGCGGAAACGGCGACCAGCGCCATCGATATTGCAAACACCATGGTACCCGCCGCATTTACCTCAGGGGTCAGTCCGGCCCGTAACATCTCAAATATGATGACCGGCAATGTGACATCGAAACGGCTCAGCAAGAAGGCAATGATGAATTCATCCCAGGACAGTGTTGCAGACAGGCAGAACGAGGCCAGCAGCGCCGGCTTCATAATAGGAGCTATAACCAGTGTTAGCGTAGACAAGTCGGAAGCCCCCAGATCCCTGGCCGCGCAATCGATATTCTTCAGATGATCGCCAAACTGGGAATAGACGATCGCAAAACAAAGTGGCAGGTTGACCACCATGTGCCCCAGCCCCACTGCTACCAGGGATTTCGGTATGCCGAAAATGTTTAACGTGATCAGCAACCCGATACCGATAATCAGGTAGGAAACCATGAGCGGGGCCATTAACAGGAACTGGATACCGGCTGCGAAGCGGTGGCGATGACGAGCCAGGCCGTAGGCAGCCAGAAACCCGATAATTGTGGTTAGCAGTGACGACAAGACTGCGACCAACACGGAATTGTACAGCGATTCCACCAGCCGTTCATTCTCCAGCATTTTCTCGTACCACTGAAGGCTCGGCCCATTAAACGGAAATACCGGCAACAACCCGTCCTGGAACGAAAACAGCACCAGTACAACCACCGGGAGATAAATAAACAGCAGCGCGAGCAGCAAATACGAGGTGGATGAAAACCTGCTGATCCGATTGAACATCCGCTTTCTCTATATCCGATCCATTTTCAGATGCTTCTGCACCATGAGATAGACAATGACCACCACCACAGTCAGAGTCAGGCTCATTACAGCCGCCATCGGAAAGTTGGCTGCCCGGGAGACCTGCAACATGATTGCCTGCGGCACCAGAACCTCCGTGCTTCCACCCAGAATCTGGGGTGTAATGAAGTCGCCAATCGCGATCACAAATGTAATGAACGCCCCTACCGCTACACCCGGAATACTCAAAGGCAGAGTGACATGGAAGAAGACCTGAAACCGATTCGCTCCGAGGTCCGATGCCGCTTTTTGGTATGATGGTTTGATCTGGACCAGATTCGCATAAATCGTCAGGGTCAACAGCATGGTGAAGAAATGGACAAAACCAAGAATGGTGGCGCTACGCCCGTAGGCCAGTTCCAATGGTTCCTGGATGATACCAATCGCCATCAGCGTCACATTGATGATTCCGTTTTCCGAGATGACCAGCAGCCAACTGTACGAGCGAACGACATAGGCCGTCCAGAATGGAAGCACAGCCAGAATCAACAATACCTTTTGCCATTTGAGGGGTACCCGATAGGCCAGAATCCAGGCCAGCGGATACGCCAGAAGTACACTTAAAAACGTGGTAATCAGTGTGACTTCGAGCGAATTCAGTAACGAATCACGCAGGTAATCCGCGCCAAAAAACTTGGCGTAATTGGCAATCGACCAGGTGGCTTCCAGTTTCCCGTAAATTCTCTGCCAGAAACTTACCGTCACCATGATCATGAGCGGCAGAAAGAAAAAGACCAGTGTAAAACCCACTGCCGGCTGGACAGCCCACCTTGTCCAGTCCCGTTTTGCGCTCATGTCATTGGCTGGTTGCGGTCATTTTTCAGCTTTGTAAAAACTCGGTCCAGATATCCAGCATGGCAGAATCAATATCCGGCTGGCTGATGGTCGAAGGTACGGACCGGTCCAGGAACCCGGCCTGCTCGTCCCAGCGCAATATTTTCCTCTGGCTGTCATCCAGTACGGCTTGGCTGTTTGCAGGCATTGCCCAATAACATTCGGAAGTCGCCAGTCGACCCTGGCCGTCAGGACTTAATATGTATTGGACAAATTCTTTCGCCAGATCCTTTTTGTTCGAGCTTTCAAACACCCCGATACCCTGAATCCACATCAATCCACCCTCATCAAAAATAGTCCAGTCAAGCGCCGGGATCGTCGGCATTAAACCGGAAACCACGAATTCGGCGCCGTTCAGGATCAGGTCAACATCACCATTGACCAATGCGTTTTGCACACTGACGATATCACCGATAATCTTGACATTCGGCTTCATTGCAAGCAGCTTTTCGCGAATAGTCGGCAAATCATCCATGCCGATCTTGTCCGGGGCGATTCCCATTGAAATCGCGATCAACTGCATGGTCGGAAAATAATAATCGTACACCGCAATCCTGCCCTTGTATTTGTCATTCCACATAACCTGGGCTGAGCGCATATCCACGGGGTCTACTTTCTCCTTGTTGTACGCGACCCCGTAATACCCGAATTTTTCCGGCACTGCGTAACGCGTTCCGTCGACATAATTGAAGCCGGCTGAAGTCAGGGGAGAGAACAGGTCACCCAATGGAAAATCTCCGTCATCAAGGGGCGCCAGAATTCCCCGGCGAGCGACAGTCGGTGCATCGGGGGCGTCAACCACCAGCACGTCCCAGTCTCCGGGCCTGGATTGCTCAATAAGGGATAGAGCCGTACCGGTGCCTTCATAGGTTTTCACATTGATCCTGACATTATGTGCCGCCTCAAACGGTTCGATCAGCTTGTCGTCGGCATGATCACACCATACCAGTACATTCAGTTCGTCGGCTGCGAGGGCAGGTTTTACCCCGAGCAGGGCCGCTGTAGTGGCGGCCGTATAGCCGAGAAAGGTTCTTCTGGTTACAGGCGAGGGCGCCAGAAACTCAGGAGATTGGACCGCAGGGGCCGCTTTTGTCATGTTTGCCATTTGTATTTACCTCATTCTATTTGTTTGGATCAAGTGTAAGAATTAAACACGGGGATTACCTCAACCCCCGTATTTCCAACCGGGTCGACGCAGTGACGGATCAAGGGTCCGGCCATGGTGGTATGCAATCCCCGCCATGATACGCAAGACCACACAGACCGCCATCCTGGATGTGGAGCCGCTGACATCGAACATCGGGCATAATTCCGTTACGTCAATCACGTTGATGCCGCCGCGCGCGCTGATCTGTGACGCGACCCGCATGATCTCCCGGGATTCAAGACCACCCGGTTCTGTAGCCGTCACTCCCGGCGCCGCGGATGAGTCCATCACGTTAAAGTTAAAGCTCAGATATTGACCATCGGTTCCTCCCCATACTCGTTCGACCGCTTCTTCCGTCACTTTATCGACACCCCGGTCGAGAATTTCGAACATCGGGTAAAACCGCAGTCCCCTGGCTTTGGCGAGATCAATCTGATCTTTCGGGTTAAAGGAATTTCTTGCACCCATGTGCGCGACATGGTCCATGCTCAGGTTTTCAAGTTCCGTAATGCGGGCCATGGTACAGGTACTGACATGACTCTCTCCTGCCCAGGAATCGGACATGTCCAGATGAGCACCCAGATGCATATACCCCATTTTTTTGTCTTTTCCGAGGTAATCCGACAGCGCTTTGGCAGCAGCAATGGAAACGGAGCGATCTCCGCCGCAAACGATAGGGGTCTTGCCCGCATGCAAAACCTTGAGCACCGCATCGTAGATTCTGCTGCGCGCCACATCCGGACTTACACGTGGCATGGAGACGTCTCCAATGTCGATTGCAGAACCATGCAGATCAACATTGAACTCAAACCAGTATGGAAAGTAATCCAGTGATGCGACCCGAAATTCCCTGGGGCCATCTTCTGATCCCGGCTTCCCTACATTTCCTTCGTCATAAGGTACGCCAACGAACGCATATTGTGTGTCTGAATTTTTCATCTCCTCGCTGTCGGCCGGAACAAATGGCGCACGCAGAAATGAAATCTGGCCGGGCGAACGATAGTTGTCGGACCCTTCCCCGCCAAGCGGGGAAAAAAGATGTGCGAATGCTTTTGCGGGGTTCATTAGTATTCCTGCTGCAATTTCAATTGTTTATAAGTTACCAGTATAGTGACTCTGGCTATCAGGGGGTTTCGTTTCTCGAACGCAGGGTTACCGCCCTGCTGCCAAGATAATGATAGAGCAACATGCAGGCGAGCTTCGCACTCATCTGACTGACGTCAAAAATCGGGGACAGCTCCGCCAACTCGATCACATCGACACCGTATTCGCCGGCAATTCTGGCAAACTGGATCGCTTCACGCGCCTTGATCCCGTAACACTCCGGACAACTCGTGCCTGGCATGGTGCTGCAGTCTATGGAATCTGTGTCCCATGACAGATAAACGGCATCTGTTCCATTCCACGCCCGATCAAGAATAAACCGTCCACATTTGTCAATGCCTTCCTCGACCACCTGGGACATGGGTATGATTGGCATATCGTTGTCAATCCAGAAATCCATCCAGTCCTTCGGATTGAGTCCGTTCCTTGAACCCATGTGGGCCATGTTTCTGCCGTCTACATTCGGCAGTTTAAATGTCTCGGTTGGTCCCGAGGCATTGGTAATTTCAATTCCCGCCCAGTCCACGGCGGCATCCAGATGACAATCCACATGCAGGTATCCCATTTTCCCTTCCGGGCGATGCCTGGATAAATATCGGGACAGCGCTCTTGCTCCGGGAATGGGGACGGAGTGATCGCCCCCCACCAGCAGCACTTTTGCGCCGCCTTCCAGGCATTCCGTCACATAATCCGCCATATACTGTTGCGAAAGGGCATTGTTGCCTGGGACAATCGGGATGTCTCCGCAATCCACGACATTAAAAAACGTCATCAGATCAACGTCATACTCGAACATATAGGGGAAATACTGGGATGAAGCTTCGCGTATTCCGTGGGGGCCGCTTGACGTACCGGTTCTGACAATCGTGCCCTGATCCCAGGGCGCCCCCAGGAAACAGATCTTCGCTCCCGCCTCACGAATCCTGTCCCGCTCGGGGGGACAATAGGGCGCGCCCATGAAGGTCAGAATTCCCTCTGCCTTGAATGCGCCGTTATGCCTGTTCGGAGACATCGTGTGCGTACCGGCCTGTTCCCGGTGTGGTCCCTGGTGCTGAAACGGAACAAACTTTGACTGGTCGTTGTTTTCAGTCATATTCAAACACCTTGAAACTGGAAATGGGTTGATTTGCCCTGCTGATGATCGGGCATGACGGGTTTTAACATCCTGTCTTCCGCTCTTTGGGATAATTCAATGGAAACAAGCTCCATCTCCTTGCCAGTCACGATTTTTGGAGTCGGCATCCCGCAATCCATGCAGCGGAAACTGTATCGTCCGATCGGGGACTTGTTTTGATTACAGCTCTGGCACCAGACAGTCAGGGGGATTTCTTCAATATGCAAGGTGGCGCCTTCACACAACGTGCCCTGGGAGGCTGCGCCAAAACAGAAATGCAAAGCTCTTGACATTGCAGATAATTCTCCCAGCCGTATTGAAATATTCTTTACACGACCCGGACCATTTTCGCTCGCGTACTGTTGCACGATCTCAATCATGTTCCTGGCGAGCGCAAGTTCGTGCATGTCTGTTTACCGACGGGATGTATGACGTCCGGATTGTGTCTGTGTGCATTGATCCATGATCCAGTCGATCCAGGACGTCATGCCAACACCCTGTTTCGCTGAAACCTCAAGCGTCTCCACATCCGGATTGACCCGGCTTGCGTATTCGATCGCCTGTGCGACACTGAAATCAACATAGGGAAGCAGGTCGGTTTTTGAAATCAGCAACAGATCCGCAGCCGCAAACATGTCCGGATATTTGATCGGCTTGTCTTCGCCCTCCGTCACAGACAAAATGACGACTTTGGCGTGTTCTCCAAGATCAAACATCGCAGGACAAACCAGGTTGCCCACATTCTCCACAAACACGACCCCTCCCGTCGTCACGTCCAATTCACCCAGCGCATGTCCGATCATGTGGGCATCCAGATGACAGCCCTTTCCGGTATTGATCTGGATCGCACTGGCGCCCGATTGCAAAATACGGTCGGCATCGTTCGAGGTTTCCTGATCCCCCTCGATAACTCCGACTGGAAGCCATTTCCCAAGTTCGCGAATGGTCTCGACCAGCAGCGTCGTTTTCCCGGCGCCGGGACTGGAAAGAAGATTCAGCGCCGTCAAGTCGTGCGCGGCAAGCCACTGCCTGTTTGACGCGGCATAACCATCGTTTTTGTACAGGATATTTTGCTCGATCTGTATCAGTCTTTCCTGGGAAAATCCGGCGACCGTCAAACCGGACTCGGTCTGGCCGTAATGATGGGTCTGACCAGGAGTGTGCTCGTGGTCGTGGGAATGGTCGTGGGAATGGTCGTGGGAATGGTCGTGGGTGTGAACGTGCGTGTGGTCGTGGGAATGCGGGCGGGAAAGGCGCCCGGGACGTCGACTGTTTTCAGTATCTCCACATCCGCATACGGTACACATTTATCCTCTCCGATCAAAAAAGATTTCGGCATCATTCTGCCTGGCAGTGAAAGCGACCTTGGGCAGATGCGCCACAAAAACTGACTGACTAATCAGTTTAATAATACTGTATAGCATCCGGCCTGTTCCATGTCAAGATCAAATCCGGGGGAAATCAGGTAGTCAGTTTCCGATATATGTCTGCCACCTTGAGGGGGAGTTTACGGACTTCATCAACCACAACGAAGCTGGCGTGGCCATACATGTGGGGCAGGTAATCGCTGGCTTCGGTATCGATGGTAATGCAAAATGGATGAATGCCGGTATGGCGCGCTTCGAGCAGCGCCTGGCGGGTGTCCTCGATTCCATAGTCTCCACGATATCCATCATAATCATCCGGTTTGCCATCTGACAATGTGATCAGAATCCGGGTACGCGCTTCCACATTATTGAGGATTCGGGTGAGATGGCGAATCACTACTCCCATCCGAGTGTAATCCTGGGGCCTCAAGCCGCTGATCCGGGCACGTACTTCCCTGTCATAGCTCTGACCGAAGGTCTTGATTTCATAGACTTCACATCGATTGCGAGTCATCCCGGAGAATCCATAAATGGCGTACTGATCTCCCAGAATTTCCAGTGCCTGGCAAAGCAGGATCAGGCTTTCTCTTTCTGCATCGTTGATCCATCCCTTGGTTGATCCGCTGACATCCACCATGAATATTACAGCCAGATCCCTTTCCTGTTTTTTCATCTGGGCATATACCCGGTCAGTCATTTCAACGCCTGTAAGCCTGTCTGCGTGTGCGGTGACCAGGGCATCCAGATCGATATCATCTCCAGCGGATTGCGCCTTGAGAATCCTGTCTTCGCCACGCAGGGCTTCAAAATGTTTTCTTATATCCGCAACCAGATGAATGTGGCGTTCCAGGGTTCTTTCTGCGAAATCATCGTAGTGTGGATGGGTTTTCAATTCGCGCAGCACACACCAGTTTTTGCGATAGGTCTGCCGACGGAAATCCCATTCGTCGTACAGAAAGGCGCCCTCTTTGTGATAGGTGCCTTTCCAGACGTCTTCGGCGCTGTTGGTCGGCTTGCTTCTGTCGTCATAGTTACCATCTCCGGCTGGAGTCAGCCAGTCATCCGGAACGTCATCAAAATCCTGGAACATGGAGGTCAACAGGTTCTCGATGTCTGGTGGTGTGTCGAGCGGTTCTCCATCAAGTGTGACTTGAGGGTTGCCCTGCTCATCGACTTCAACATCGAACTGCGAGCCTTCGGCCTGGAACGGGTCTGAATCAGAATTTTGTTCATTGAGAATCGATTCCAGGAGTTCATCCAGACTTAATTGCAATTTGGCTCTTTCTGCTTTCATGCGCTGTTCGATAGTCAGTTCCGCGGCATCGGGATTCAACCCGCCCTGATATACAAACGGCTCCGGCCAGGGGAGTTGCAGTTCATAAAGTTGAGCGGTGGCTTCCAGGGTTTGATACACGGTGGCATCGGGTTGCGACAGCCTGGAGATAATCTTTTTCCAGGTGGCGTCCCTGGGAACGGCTACCGGATGCAGTTGAACCATTTCCCTGGCAAGTCCGGGCAGCTCCCGTTCCAAATAGGCATTAAGCCGCCAGGATTCGAGTATATTGAATAATTTCAGGGCGCGTCCGCTGTCAGGGAACTCATTCAGTATCTGGCCGAGATGGGGAGAGTCGGGGGAAGGGCGTCTGAATGTGCCGAACCATGTCTGCGCCCACAAGTGAACCGCCATGATTTTATATAACCGGTAATTATCCTCACGCTGGTTGAAGTAATTCAGCGCTGCCGGAAGATAGAGTGTTTCAGTGTCAGTAAAGACGCTGTTACCGGGCTCAATATTAAGTGTTCGTCCAGAAAGTCCGCATACGATCGTTTCAAGAATTCCCCGTATCTGCTCCAGGTTCACAGTGATATGATTGAGGCGAAACTCCTGTGCGAAAGACTCAATTTTCTCCAGTACCGCACTGCCGGGATACAAGCCTTCCTTGTCATAAATGTCCATGGCGTGCAGAAGCCATTGGCGCGTTCCCTCGGTATCCATCAATTTAAGCGCCATTGGAACCCTTTGTACGAACTGATAAGCCATTTCGGCATTGGATTTTCGGATTACATCTGTCCAGTGCAGTGCGAAATCCTGGTGAGGTCGGGAAAGCGGGAGCAGGCCCCGTACCGGTTCTTCAGAGGTTCGGCGGGATGATAGTACCGGGTCAAGATACTCATCGAGCAGGGTTTCAAGTTTTTCGTAGCCAAGCTGATTCATACGTTAAATCGAAAATGTATGACGTCGCCATCCCGGACGATATAATTTCTTCCCTCGAGTCTGAGTCTGCCCGCTTCTTTCGCCCCCTGCATTCCATCGTATCGGATATAGTCATCCCAGGCGATCGTTTCCGCACATATAAAGCCCCGTTCGAAGTCGCTGTGGATGACGCCTGCCGACTGAGCGGCAGTGGCGCCGGTTGCAGTGGTCCATGCCCGCACTTCCCTGGGGCCTGTGGTAAAGAAAGTCTGTAAACCCAACAAGGCGTAAGTGGAGCGAATGACGCGATTCAATCCGGGTTCCTGCAGCCCCATCTCTTCGAGAAACGGCGCTATATCCTCTTCAACCAATTCGGTCAGTTCCTGTTCAAGCGAAGCGGATATCACGACCATTTGTGCCGATTCACTTTCCGCCAACTGCCTGATGGCAGGCAGATGGGGATTGCAGTCGTAACCGATGTCACCGACATTGGCTATGTAAAGGACCGGTTTGCCAGTCAGGAAACAGCACGGTTTCAGGGCTTGTTGCGCTGAAGGGGTCAGGTTGATTGAACTGATTCTGGCGCCATCATCCAGATGTTCCCTTACCGTATTGAGCAACTTCGCAAGTGCGATTTGTTCCTTGTTACCGGATTTGCCTGCTTTTTCAGCACGCCCAATGGCCTTATCGGCGGTCTGGATGTCAGCCAGTATCAATTCTGTATTGATCGTCTCGATATCTGATTCTGGATCAACCTGATTCGACACATGCGTGATATTGTCGTCTTCAAAAGCGCGTACGACATGAACGATCGCATCCACTTCCCGAATATGGGCAAGAAAGCGATTACCCAGACCCTCTCCCTGTGAAGCGCCCGCTACCAGTCCAGCGATATCTACAAATTCCACAGTCGTCGGAATGACCTTTTGAGGTTGAATGATTGCCGCCAGTTTACCCAGTCTGGAATCGGGTACTTCAACTATACCGACATTGGGGTCAATCGTGCAAAAGGCATAATTTTCAGTCTGGGCCTGGCTGGAACCTGTCAGCGCATTGAATAATGTGGATTTGCCTACATTCGGCAACCCCACAATGCCGCATTTAATGCCCATGTTATTGTTCGGGGCCTGGTGAATCCCGGTGGAGCGTATTCATCGCCTGCTGGTAATTCCCGGCCAGAACTTCCGGCATGACTGCGACCGCCCTGTCGATGGCATCTTCAATTTTACGGACCTCAGCCAATGGAGGCCTGGTCAGTACATAATTTGATACGTCGCGATGAATGCCCGGATGACCTATGCCAATGCGAATTCTCGGGAAGTTACCGGAACCGAGCCTGTCGGCAATATTACGAAGGCCGTTGTGGCAACCATGTCCTCCCCCTGCTTTGAATCGCACCACGCCCGGATCAAAATCGAGATCATCGTGGATGACCAGTATTTGTTCCGGTTCGATTCGATAAAACGATGCCATGGGCGCAATTGACTCACCACTCAGGTTCATGAATGTGCTGGGTGCAACCGCACGAACCACTTCGTTCTGATGTCTGAACTCGCCTGTCTTCGCCTTGAATTTTTTATTTGACGAAAAGTTTATCGGATATCTCAGTTGCAGACGATCCATAAACCAAAACCCGACATTATGTCGGGTTGCGGCGTACTGACTTCCCGGGTTTCCCAGCCCCGCTATCAGAGCTATTCCAGTGGGCTTCACATTAATCGGGTTACATTTACCCGGAACCGGGCAGATTTACAGGATCAGTCACTCTAATTGTCAGCAACGTTTTCTTCATCATCTGTTGCAGTCTCATCAGCCATGTCCTCTTCGGTTGATTCGACTCCAACCCGTCGTGCTGTCACAGATACCACCGCATGGTCATGCTCGTGACTTTCGTCGTGCATCAGGGTAGTAATATTGACCCCTTCCGGCAGTTTGATATCCGAAAGATGCAGCGATTCGTGCAAACCAAGGTGGGTCAGGTCCAGTTCAATATTTCCGGGTAAATCCTTTGGCAGACATGAAACTTCAACGTCGTTCATCAAGTGACTGATTACGCCACCGGTTTTGACGCCCACACACTCTTCTTCACCGATAAAGTGAATCGGTAATGACATGGTCAGCGGCTTGTCTTCGTCGACACGCTGGAAATCCGCATGCAGGACAGTGATCTTGTGAGGATGACGTTGCACATCACGAAGAATCACCTGCTCCTTCTTGCCATCCGTATTGATGATGATGATAGCAGAGTGAAACTCTTCTTTTTCCAGACTGTGGTACAGTACATCGTGGTTGACTGCAATGCTGAGGTTAGGTTTTCCACCACCATACAGTACTGCGGGAACATCTCCTTCACGACGCAAACGCCGTACCAGGTTTGTGCCCGAGCGTGCGCGAATTCTTGCAGTAAGTTCAAATTGATCTGCCATTTTTCTACTCTTGATTTAATTGATTAATCTATAAAAAGGTTGCTGATCGAGTCACCCGTGGCAATGCGCCGAATCGACTCGGCCAGTAGCTTGGCCACACTCAGTTGAGTAATTTTTGTGCATTCCTGTGCCTGCTTGCTCAGCGGTATCGAATTTGTCACTAACAATTCATTGATTTCTGAATCCATGATTCGATCGATTGCCTGACCTGACAACACTGGATGGGTACAACTCGCGAGCACCTTGATCGCACCATCTTCCTTCAATGCACGGGCTGCTTCACAAAGGGTATTCGCAGTATCGACCATATCATCGATCAGAATGCATGAGTGGCCCGATACATCACCGATGATATGCATGACCTTGGCTTCGTTGGATTTGGGTCGTCGTTTGTCAATAATGGCGAGACCGGTGCCAAGTTGCTTGGCCATTGCCCGGGCGCGTACAACACCCCCGACATCCGGAGAAACAATAATCGGATTGGGCAGTCGTTTGCGCCACAGTTCACCCATCAAAACCGGCGAACCATAAATATTGTCCGTAGGGATATCGAAATACCCTTGGATCTGGTCAGCATGCAGGTCCATGGTAAGTATCCGGTCCGCTCCCGCAACACCGATCATTTCAGCCACCAGCTTGGCGGAAATGGCGACCCGGGCAGTGCGTGGCCTGCGGTCTTGCCGGGCATAGCCGAAATAGGGGATCACAGCGGTAATCCTGCCGGCGGAAGAACGTTTTATCGCATCCATCATCACCAGCAATTCCATCAGGTTGTCATTGCCCGGCGCACAGGTTGGTTGAACGACAAATACATCGCTGCCACGGACGTTCTCCATTACTTCGACATTGATTTCTCCATCGCTGAATCGTCCGACCATGATCCTGCCTGGCGACACGCCAAGTATCTCGGCAATCTGAGTCGCCAACTCGGGATTGGCGTTGCCAGAGAAGAGCGTCAAATTTTCTGGTGATACCATAGTTTTATTTACTGATTTTTACTGTTCTGGCTGGGGTGGGAGGATTCGAACCTCCGAATGCCAGGATCAAAACCTGGTGCCTTGGGCCACTTGGCTACACCCCAATTTCAGTGAATCGTTGAATCTTCAGGTTTGGGAATTACACTAATTTCCATTCGGCGTGATTATAACCGGGTTCTCCCTGAAAAGTTGCCTCGAAAAAAATCGGTGTATTGTGATTGCCAAGTCAGTGAGTGTCAATCGATTAGTAGCGAACAAACACGATAAATCAAACGATAAAACTCGATTTGACAAACTTGTCCTGATAGACTCCCGGACTCAATTTACTGTAGACAATCGGGATGGCGAATTATATCGATCAGGCAATTACTGCTGATTCCCTCAGTAGTGTCAACCCGGAACCGAATTATTCCGGGGTATTGAGCTTTGCCCGGCGCAAATACTCCAAGGATCTTCGCAATGCAGAACTTGCGATAACAGGGATTCCGTTTGATACTTCGACGACTCATCGTCCAGGTACGCGTTTCGGTCCGCGAGGAATTCGGTCGGCATCTACGGAAGTCGCCTGGCAACGGAACTGGCCCTGGGAATTTGATGCGATGGAGTTGCTGAAAATAGTGGATTATGGAGATTGCCTGTTTGATCATGGTCGCCCTGAAACCGTGCCCGATCAGATTCAGGCTCATATTGAATCGATACTGGATACGGATACGGCGGTGCTGTCTCTTGGCGGTGATCATTTCATTACGTTGCCGACATTGCGTGCACACGTCAAGAAGCATGGTCCGGTTTCGTTATTGCATTTTGATGCCCATACCGATACCTGGGATGATGAAGACGGCCGGATAGACCATGGCACGATGTTCTTCCACGCTGTAAAGGAAGGCCTGGTCATCCCTGAAGAATCTGTCCAGGTAGGAATAAGAACGACCAATGATGAGCCCCTCGGCTTCAATATTTTTGATGCCGACTGGGTTCATGCCAATGGTGTCGAGGCCCTGGTCAAACAGATCAGGAAAATCCTCAACAACAGGAAAACCTACCTGACTTTTGATATTGATTGTGTTGACCCGGCTTTTGCTCCGGGTACGGGTACGCCGGTCTGCGGGGGGTTGAGTTCAGCCCAGGCATTACAGATTCTTCGCAGTTTGAGAGGACTGAACCTGGTGGGAATGGACCTGGTCGAAGTTTCTCCTCCCTACGACCACGCAGAGATTACCTCGTTGCTCGGTGCGTTTATCGCCTATGACTTCATAGCGCTTTATGCAGCCAGGCATAATCTCGGAGAAAGATTCTGATCCGTTCAGCAGTCACGGATATTGTTCAGGCTACGGGCCACTATGCAATGGAGGTGGTCAGGCATCCTGTCCCGGATTTGTCTTGCGATGACCTCGGATTCGCATTGCAGAAAAACTGAAGCGCCACTGCCGTTCATTCTGGCCTGACCGTACTGATTCAGCAATTCAAGGGATTCTTCTATTTCGGGGTACAGGCTTCTGGATACGGCTTCCAGGTCATTGCAGACCTTACCCTGGCGAAATTCGAGCTTTGAAACAGGCGGGTGATTGCGGCAAAGGTCGGGGTGGCGAAAAACCACCTCAGTGGAGGCAAGCACTTCAGGAACACAAATACAGTACCAGTGTTCCTCAGGGTCGAATCTTTCAAACTCATCGCCGATTCCTGTGGCCCAGCAAGAATGTCCGTAGATGAAAACCGGCACGTCGGCGCCCAACTGTTTCGCCAACGACTGAAGTTCAGGCCGGGTCAGATGCAGATTCCACAACCTGTTCAATGCAAGCAGTGTGGTTGCCGCATTCGAGCTGCCTCCTCCCATGCCTGAACCGGGTGGTATCACTTTGGTCAGAGTCACTTTGACCCCGGCAGGGTTTTTCAAACCCAGGGTCGAAGTCAACAGTTCGGCTGAACGGATAATCAGGTCGGATTGAGGCAGGAGATAAGGATGATCGTCAATTCGGACTATTCCTGGCTCACCGGTCAACTCGAATCTCAATAAATCCCGGTAATCAAGGAACTGGAATACGGTTTCCAGTTCATGGTAACCATCGTCGCGTTTCCCCGTCACATGCAAAAACAGGTTTATCTTTGCATGCGACTGTAAAACCAGAGAATCGGGATTGTTTCCGGGCATCACTATTGATTCGACTTGATGTCCCACCAGCGCTTCAGAATAACCTTGACCTTTAACTCATCCCCAAGGTAATTACCATTATCGTCAAAAAATTCGACTTCTCCGGGCAGCGAAGAGATCGTAAATCTCCACGGTAATGTGAACTTCTGAATTGAGCGATATTGATCGTATTCAACATGCCAGATCCCCTGATTGAAACTCAGCAAGCGTCCGGAACCATTGATTTTTAAATTTCTCGCACCCTCACCCGGTAGCCCGCGGGACCACATCTCCAATTCATCAAAAGGGATATGCCAACCCAGTTGTTCATAGAGAACCTGTTCAGGGGAGTCACCATTAATCACATGTCCTCCGGCATCCCTCAGCGTGGCCGAAGTCGCGGACGCATCAATGAGAATCCGGCCGCCACCAAATGGGCCGTATAATTCGATGTTCTGGTCAGCGGGCGCATACGACCAGTTTAATGTAGCAGAGCCTCCCTTCTTTCCGGTCTTGACACCTATTTTGCTCTTCAACGACCAACTCGAAATTTGAGCATTGATTGACTGATGTTGATGCCAGAGCTGCTGAAGCTGCTCTTCCGATACCGGTTTGTGTTCTGGTATTGTCGTACAACCAGCCAGAATGACAATCAAAACGATTGCGAATAATCCGGGAATTCGGGTGTTAGTGCGAGAGTCGTTCAATGGTTTGTTTCAGAACTCCGTTCTCGGGTTCCCATTCAATCCCTTTGTCCCAGATTTTACGCGCTTCCTCTCTGTTTCCGGTGACCCACAATACTTCACCGAGGTGCGCGGCGATTTCTGCGTCCTGAAGTGCACCCAGTGCGAGCAGAAGATAATCGATTGCCTTGCTGTTGTTGCCCAGTCGAAAATGAACCCAGCCCAAGCTGTCGAGGATGAATGGATTATCCGGCAGCAGGGCATTTGCCTTTGTAATCAGGGCCATCGCCTCTTCAAGGCGGTCGGTCTTGTCAGCAAGGGTATATCCATAAGCGTTATAGGCGTGGGCGTTGTCCGGTTCGATTTCAATCAACTTGCGCATGTCCTGCTCGTGTAATTCAAGCAGGTCTAATTTTGCGGTCACCAGACCACGGTTGTAGAGCAGGTCAGGATGATCGGGGAATCGTTTCAAACCCCTGTCCAGCACTTGTTTTGATCTTTCATACCGGTCATATTCCCTTAGTAGTAAATCCTGTTGCAATATCAGGCGGATTCTGTCTTCATCGGACACTACATCAATTTGTTGAAGGTGCCTGACCCCCGATTCCACTTCATACCGTTTCGCGACAATGATTGCCAGTCTGATCTGTGCGTCCAGATAATATTGCTGTGAGGTGACGCCATACAGGTAGTTTGATGCGGCAACATAATTTTCTTGCCTGTATTCGATGTCAGAAAGATATATTCGTGCTTGATTGTTACCCGGGTCCAGATTCAGGCAGCGGACAAATAATTCCCTTGAGTTGACCAGATCATCCTTTTCAAAATAGACGACTCCTGCCGCATAAAGTGCGTCCAATGAATCCGGATTTTTATCGAGCGTGATGTTTAACTGATCAAGAGCGGAATCGAGGTCGCCATTCTGGATCAGGTGGCGTGCAAACTGCAGGCGGAACTGTATTTGTTCAGGATGAGCTTCCAGGTGTTCAATTGCATACCTGCTGACAAATCTGTCTGCTGCAGTTTCATTTTCTCCGGCAGCAGCAGCAACATCACTGCTGCCATAACTGAGTTGCATCAGGATCAGGATAGCAGGAAATTCCCAGTCAGGTTCGAGTGCGAGTACCTTGTTCAGTTGTTCGACGTACCGGTCCGGCTGATTCTGCTTTGAGGCGACGAAAGCAGCCGTCATCTGGAATCCCGGGTTGTCAGAACGGGTTTCGACCAATCTCTGGAATTGGGCGAACAAGGCAACATTCTCTTCCGAGATGAGCAATGAGGCAATAGCCTGAAAAATATAACCATGATTCTGGTTGCATCTTCTGATCAGGTCAGCAAGCAGGTCAAGGCCGGATTCAATCTCACCAAGACGAAATTTTGCTTTGGCGACAGAGAGGGTGATCAGATAATCATCGGGTTCCAGAGTATCCAGTAATTGAGCAAGGTCGACCGCCTTTTGATATTTCTGGTTGGCAATGGCAATCTCGATGGACTCGGTGATCAGACGGCGTTCCGGCCATTGCCAAGGCTGCCCGGGAGAGGTATTCCAGCGCGGTTTCAGGTTGATCTCTTTGCGCCGCAATGTGCGCCACGATTACGTTATAGAGCAGTTCTGTATCAGTCGCTCCGATTTCGTCTTCCTGTATGTCTTTCCGGGTCGTCTGGCAGCCCAGGAGCGCGACGAGCAGTCCGGCAAGGATAATGGTTCTCAATGTTCGGATTGAAAGGGATGCTGGAGTATAAGGCGCCATTAATATTTGATGGATCGTAAGATCATGGACTTGAGCCTGACAGCGATTCGCATACAGGTTCGCAGGGATTTATTTATCGAACCGGAATATAATATGCGACTGTACCAATTGAATTGCAACATCTATTGCACCCTGATTTTACCGGAATCCGACAAAACTTTTCCATTTAGCTCAATCTGAACCATGCACCTGCTGGCATTAGGCCTGAATCATAATACTGCTCCCATCGAAGTGAGGGAGAGGGCCGCGTTCAGTTCAGACCTGATCCAGCAGGCGCTCACTGAACTGACCGAAACAGTCGGCGCCAGTGAAGCTACCATTTTGTCCACATGCAATCGTACTGAAATCTACTGCAGGCAGGAGCAGGATAACCGAGGGGAGATTCTTGCCTGGTTGTCCGGCTACAGCGGGCTTGAACCTTCAATCCTGAAAGAGATCGTCTATCAGTTTCCCAACGAAGAAGCCGTCAAGCATGCCTTCAGGGTGGCATCCGGTCTTGATTCGATGGTGCTGGGTGAACCCCAGATCCTCGGCCAGATGAAAGATGCGTTTCAGACGGCAGCCAGGGTCGGCGCCACCGGCAAGATTCTGAATCGACTGTTCCAGCACACCTTCAGTGTGGCCAAACTGGTCAGGACAGATACCAATATTGGCGCCAATGCGGTTTCCGTAGCATATTCGGGGGTCAGCCTGGCAAAACGGGTTTTTACTCGACTCGAAGATCAAACGGTGTTATTGATTGGCGCCGGAGAAATGATAGAACTGGTTGCCCGTCATCTAAAGCAGAATCAGGTTCGGTACATTATTATTGCCAATCGTTCGGTAAAAAAAGCACAGACACTGGTCAGGGAAGTGGGTAGTGAGGCGATCTCCCTGGCACAAATTCCGGATCGATTGCCAGAAGCGGATATAGTTGTGACCTCGACTGCCAGCACTTTGCCGATACTCGGGAAAGGCGCAATCGAAGCCGCGTTGAGGAAAAGGAAACATGCTCCGATGTTCATTCTTGACCTTGCTGTGCCACGTGACGTCGAGGCAGAGGTGGCCCGGTTGAAAGATGCGTATCTGTATACTGTTGATGACTTGAAGTCGATTGTCGATGAGAACCGGTCGATGCGCTTGCAGGCCTCAAAAGAAGCCGAAAACATTATCGACTTCCAGGTCGTCAAATTCATGCGCTGGATGCGTTCCCTGCATTCGGTTCCGGCCATTAAATCTTTCCGGGAAGGGCTTGACGAGTTGAAGCAGGCAGAACTTGAGCGCGCACTCAAGAGATTGGAAAATGGTACGGATCCTGCCCGGGTGGTTGAGCAGCTTGCACGCGACCTGACCAACAAGGTAGCCCATCACCCCAGTCAGGTCATCAATCAGGCTGATATTGAAGGGGATGAAAGCGTGATAGCAGCAGCCAGGAAGCTGTTCAATCTATAATCAATTTCCTGTCGCAGTCCTGCAATGCATTCTTCCACCAAACAAAAGTTACTTCAGGTTGTTGATCGTCATGAAGAGATCAATGTACTTTTGTCTGATCCCGATATTATTTCCGACCAGAACCAGTTTCGCAAATTGTCGATCGAATTGTCGGAAATACTGCCTATTGTCAAAACGTTTGAAACCTGGCGGAAGCTGGATGATGAAATGACAGAAACCAGAACAATGCTGGAAGATTCAGACAGCCTGATCCGGGGCATGGCGAGGGAGGAACTACCCACCCTGGAGCAATCGATGGAGACATGCGAAAGCAGCCTGCAGCAGCTTTTGCTGACCAGGAACCCGAATGATTCCAGAAATATATTTCTTGAGATCAGGGCAGGAACCGGCGGAGATGAGGCTGCGCTGTTCGCCGGCGACCTTTATAAAATGTATTACTCCTATGCAGAAAGTTGTAAGTGGAAAGTAGAGGTGATGAGCAGCAGTGAAGGTGAACATGGTGGATACAAGGAAATTATCGCCAGAATCGAGGGGTTGGGCGCTTATTCAAGACTGAAATTTGAATCGGGCGCCCACCGGGTGCAGCGTGTACCGGAAACCGAGTCTCAGGGTCGTATTCACACTTCCGCGTGTACGGTTGCAGTCATGCCGGAAGCGGATGAAATGGATGAAATCGAGATTGACCCATCGGATATTCGTGTCGATACGTTCAGGGCTTCCGGGGCAGGGGGACAGCATGTCAATAAAACTGATTCTGCCATACGCCTCACCCATTTGCCTACCGGGGTTGTGGTCGAATGTCAGGATGAACGGTCTCAGCACAAGAATCGGGCGCGTGCAATGGCTGTGTTGAAATCCCGCTTGCTGGAAGCACAAATTCAACAGCAGCAGCGTGAACAGGCCAGTACCCGAAAGTCATTGGTGGGCAGTGGTGATCGGTCTGAACGTATCCGGACCTATAATTTCCCACAGGGGAGAATCACAGACCATCGCATCAACCTGACATTGTACAAGCTGGATGAAGTGCTCAAGGGACGTGTCGATCTGGTTATTGTGCCGTTGATATCCGAACATCAGGCACACCTTTTGGCAGATTTGGATCAGGCCTGAAGGCCTGTCAGTCTCTTGTCGGCTTTGACACGATGACAGTCGATGAGTGGTTGCGCTGGTCTGACAGGCAATTGTCGTCGGTTGGGAGCGGCGCCCCGGATTCGAAGATAATCCTGTGTTATCTGCTCGGTATTGATTTGGCATCCCTGATCGCGAACGGCGACCGACAACTATCCGGGAAAGAGGAAGAAGAATTCAAATCACTGGTATCGATGCGCATGAGAGGCGCTCCGATTGCGTATATTACGCGTTCCCGGGAATTCTGGTCGCTGGATCTGACAGTGGATGACAGGGTGTTGATTCCCAGACACGAGACGGAACTACTGGTCGAAAGATCCCTGTCCGCGGTAGCCGGGATCGACAAGCCGAGAATTCTCGAACCGGGTACGGGCAGCGGTGCAGTGGCTCTGGCATTGGCTTCGGAATTGCCCGGAGCCGAGATCGTTGCAACAGATCTGAACGAGTCTCCGCTTGAGGTCGCAAAATCCAATCAACAGAACCTCGGGTTGAAAAATATTCAGTGGATAAATAGCAACTGGTTCGATCGTATCGAAGAAGGCCGGTTTGACCTGATTTGCTCTAATCCGCCTTATATTGCGCCTGATGATATTCACCTGACCCAGGGTGACTTGCGTTTTGAGCCGACCAGCGCATTGGTCGCAGAGAACCAGGGATTCGCTTCGTTAAGCGAAATTGTTGAAGCCGCCCCCGGATTCCTTGAATGCCGGGGCTGGCTGATACTTGAACACGGCTACCTGCAGGCGAGCCAGGTGAGAGAGAAAATGATCGACAGGGGGTTTTCCAGGGTGGTCACACACAAGGATCTGGATGGCAATGACCGGGTTACTGAAGGATGCTGGTTGGACGATGTCAAGACTCGCCAGGCGGTCGATTCATAGATGGTTTCGTCAATGAATTTACGCAATCTGGTTGCAGCATGTGCGGCCATTTGTGTGTTCGGTCTGGCATTCGGCATGACTTATCCCCTGTTGTCACTGATCCTGGAGTCGAGAGGAGTTTCCGCCAGGATGATAGGCATAAATTCGGCAATGATGCCAATTGGAATCCTGCTGTTTTCGCCGGTGATTCCGATTGCAGCCAGAAAATTCGGGTCGCGAAATGTCGCCATTGCAGCGGCCCTGGCAACCAGTATCCTGGTGATCAGTTATAAGGTTTTCGACACCCTGGAATCCTGGTTCATCCTGCGTACACTTCAGGGAATGTCGATTTCCACGCTGTTTGTGTTGAGCGAAATGTGGATAGTCAAGTTTGCAGGCAGCGCTCATAGAGGGAAAATTGTTGCAATCTACAGCAGTGTTCTGTCGGCCAGTTTTGGCGCCGGCCCCGCCATAATAAGCTGGATAGGCATACAGGGCTGGACGCCGTTCATTGCTGGCGGGATTGTGATTTTGCTGGGTGTGTTGCCGCTTTGTCTGCTGCGGGAAGGGAAGCTCACGACCCAGGAAAAATCCAGAAAGACAGGCATTATTGATTTTGCACCGATGGCTCCCATGTTATTGGCCTGTGTTTTTGCGTTTGCCATTTTTGACGCGGCAACGCTGTCACTGCTACCCGTCTATGGGATTCAATCCGGTTTGACACTGACTGTTTCAGCTTTGCTGCTCACGGCGTTGATCGTCGGTAATACGGTATTACAGTTCCCTGTTGGCTGGTTGGCGGATAAATTTCCCCATCGACTGGTATTGGGGGGTTGTGCGCTGGTTACATCACTGATGCTGTTAATCCTGCCAACTGTGATGGGAACCCTGTTGATGTGGCCTGTGATAATTTTGGCGGGGACTACCGGTTATGGAGTCTATACCGTAACGCTGACTTCGCTGGGAGATCGGTTTGAGGGGGTGGATCTGATAAACGGATCCGCTGCATTCGCGCTGATGTGGGGTGTGGGCGCGCTTTTAGGCTCGGTGTCCGGCGGGCTGGCAATGGAGGGATTCGGTCACCACGGACTGCCCCTGCATCTGGTAGTGGTCTATCTGATGTTGGCGGCAGGCCTGGTGTGGCGGGGCATCTATCTGGCCAAACGCCGGGAATAGATGTGTAGAATGGATGTTTTCAGTGAGTCCGGTTGTAACGAACGGTATAGTGGCCGTTTTCAGTTTTCTCAAATATGTCATCCACCTGGGGATGACTGACAGGCAGGCCGCTATCATCAATTTGCAGGTTTTGCTCTGATACGTAGGCGATATACTGAGTGTCCTGATTTTCAGCGAGCAAATGATAAAAAGGCTGATCTTTGTGGGGTCTTACTGTCTCCGGTATGGATTGATACCATTCTTCCGTATTATTATATTCTGAATCCACGTCGAATATGACACCGCGGAAACCATAAACCTGGTGGCGCACTACCTGGCCAATCTGAAATTTTATGTTCCTGATCAATGTATCCGGGGACTCCGATCAATTATTCATGGCATGCATCCAATCATACCTTCAGTTTGAGAAAATTTCCACAGGTAACGGAGAGTGGCGGGTCAAGTCCACAAACGGACATAAGGCGTGCAACAAGGTGACAGTCTTAACAAAAGAAACAGAAAAGATATGAAAAATATGAAAGTATTACTGGAAAGCCGCAAGTTTGAGATTTTCATTATTGCGCTGATCGTGATTAACGGGATTATCCTGGGGATGGAGACCAATGCCGGTTTGATGAGCCGGATGGGGACGGCCCTGATCATTCTGGACAAGTTCATTCTGGGGATATTCACCGTCGAAGTTTTGGCTAAAATGTTTGTTTATCGATCCAGATTCTTCCACGACCCGTGGAGGATTTTCGATTTCCTGGTGGTTTCCATTTCGTTGATTCCAGTCAGTGGAAATCTTTCCATATTGAGAGCGCTCCGGATTTTGAGGGTGCTCCGCCTGATCAGTGTTGTGCCGTCTCTTAAACGGGTTGTGGGAGGGCTGGTTGCGGCATTACCCGGAATGGGGTCCATAACCTGTTTGTTGTTGCTGGTTTTTTATGTGTTTTCTGTAATGGCGACGAAGCTGTATGGAGGTGATTTCCCGGACTGGTTTGGTTCACTTGGATTGTCCGCTTACTCGTTGTTCCAGATCATGACCCTGGAGAGTTGGTCGATGGGCATTGTGAGGCCCGTGATGGAAGTATTTCCGATGGCCTGGATCTTTTTTGTAGTATTCATATTGTGCACATCGTTTACGGTGTTGAATCTGTTTATCGGGATCATTGTGTCTGCGATGCAAGCCGAGCATGAAGGGGATCAAAATGCTGAATTGGCGGATCTCAAGGCCCGGCAAAACGAAATAGTGGCAAAGCTGAATGCGATCAGCAAGCAGCTTGAAAACATTTCCAGATGATGCTTTTTCAATAATCTGATCTGATAGAATGCCCGCTTTACATACGGGTAATCATCGATATGAATAGCGAAGTGATCATAACCTGTGCGGTAACCGGGGCAGGCGATACCACAGGGCGAAGTGACAAGGTGCCGGTGACACCGGAACAGATTGCCGACGCGGCAATCGAGGCTGCCAAAGCGGGCGCCGCGATTGCGCATGTTCATGTGCGTGACCCGGAAACCGGACAGGGGTCGAGGGATGTGGGGCTGTTCCGGGAAACAGTGGAGCGTATAAGGGACAGTGGGGTTGATGTCGTCATTAACCTGACCGCGGGAATGGGGGGAGACTGGGTGCCGAGTGAGGAAGACCCCTCGATGCCGGGACCCGGTACGGACATGGTTGGGCCAGAAGAGAGACTCGCCCACGTGGTTGAATGCATGCCGGATATTTGCAGCCTGGACTGCGGCGCCATGATTTTCGGAAACGCGAATGACCTGTATCTGAATACGCCCGCTTATTTGAGGAGGATGGCGGAAATGACCCAGCAACTCGGGGTCAAACCTGAACTGGAGGTATTCGACCTCGGCCAGATCCGGTTGGCCAGATCATTGGTCGACGAAGGATTGATCGACGCTCCGCCGATGTTTCAGATTTGTCTCGGCATCCCATGGGGCGCAGGAGCCGACACCGAAACCATGGCGGCTATGAAACAAGCGCTACCGGATAATGCGGTGTGGGCCGGATTCGGTATTTCCAGAATGCAAATGCCGATGGTCGCCCAGGCCATGGTGCTGGGCGGCAATGTCCGGGTCGGTCTCGAAGACAACATTTACCTGGACCGCGGCGTGTTGGCAACCAACGGTCAATTGGTGCAACGAGCGGTTGAGATCATAAACAGACTGGGCGGGCGCGCATTGTCTGCCGATGAAGCCAGGGCGAAAATCGGTCTGAAAAAGAAATAGCGAAATTCAATCCCTGTTCCTGATTCCGCGAAATTGCCCCCAATGAATCCGGCAATGAATCCGGGGTTTATCGGCCTGGGACAGCTCGGCGCCCGGCTTGCGTCGGTGGCGCTGAAAGCGAATCAGTCAATCGTGGTATTTGACCTCGACCCGTCCAAAGCGAGCAGCCTGGTCCGGCAAGGCGCTGCTGCGTCCGCTTCTGTTGCGGATTTGGCGAAAAGGTGTGACCCCGTGATCACCTGTCTGCCGTCTCCCGCCGCATCCGGGAAGGCCATGACGGGCGGAAGCGGCGCTCTGGCAGCCATGCGCCTGGGCAGCACATGGATCGAAATGAGCACGACCGGCGTCGACGAGATCAGGAAAATGCAGGAAGTCTCGGCAGCGAACGGGGTCGCGCTGCTGGAAGCCCCGTTGACAGGCGGTGTACATCGGGCCGCAAAAGGGGAAATGACGGTGTTGGTTGGCGGGGAGAGGGCGTTATTCGAGCGGTATCTGCCGCTTTTTGAGCTGTTGACAGGCCAGGTCATCCATACCGGAGATATTGGCAGCGCGTCCCTGATCAAGGTGATTTCCAATTTATTGTGCCTGGTTGACCTGGTGGCGGCAGGCGAGGCATTGATGCTGGCGAAAAAAGGAGGGCTGGATCTGGCGAAGTGTTATCAGGCCATTTGCGCGAGCTCCGGGACCAGCCGTGAATTTGAGGACTGGGCGCCGGTTATCCTGAATGGATCATTGAACACCGGGTTTACCACCGATCTCGGATTGAAGGACCTGGGGTTTGTGGTCGATCTGGGGGAGAAGTATCAAGTGCCGCTCAAGCTGACCCATCTGGTCAAGTCGCTGTTCGAGGCATCCAGGGACCAGTATGGCGGCGATGCCTGGACACCGCACGTGGTCAAAATGCTGGAAGAGGAGGCCGGTGATGAGTTGCGGGCCGATGGCTTCCCTGACGTGATCCCGGTGGATCAACCCATGACTTGATTTCAGCGAGCCAGCCAGGCAACCAGTAACTTTATCTGGGCATCGTCCAGACGCCCTTCAAAGGCGGGCATGATTCCTTGTCTTCCTTCGGATATCGATTCCCTGACATCGTCGAATGAACCGCCGTACAGCCAGATATTATCGTTGAGTTTCGGGGCGCCCAACTGCTCATTGCCGTTACCCTCGGCGCCATGACATACAGCGCAGAATTGTAAATACCTGCCCTTTCCGGGGTGTGGTTCTGCCGATTTGTCTGCCATGGTCAAGACATATTCGGTGACTTGTACCACGCCTTGATCCCCCAATGCATCCTGCCAACCGGCCATGCCGGCAATCCTGCCCTGTCTGATGGTTTGTTCGACCTGTTCTGGCGTCCCTCCCCACTGCCAGTCGATGTCTTTCAAGTTGGGGAACAAGGAGGCCTGTCCGCGGCCGCCGGGGCCATGGCATACGACACAATTACGGGCAAAGATGCCTTGCGCCGTATCCATCAGAGGAATATCATTTTGCAGATCCGCTATCGAGCGTTGTGCGATAACCTCCCTCTTGTGTAGAAACTGATCGTTGTAGTTGTCATAGCTGGATTCCAGCCGACTGTCCTGTGACCACTCCAGCATGCTTTTCCAGGCGCCCATGCCGGGGTACAGCATCAGGTATACAACAGAAAAAATCAGGATACCCAGAATCAGCCAGAACCACCACAGCGGCGGGGCGGTGTTGCCTTCGCGCAAATTTTCATCCCAAACCGGGCCTTCTTCGCTGCCGTGCTCTTCTGCGCTCTCGTTCTGGAAGAAGTAACTGGTAATCACCAGCCAGACCAGCCCAAGCAGGGAGACGGTTGTGATTACAATGATCCAGCCACTCCAGAAGTTATTGGGCAGATCAGCCATGATTATTCTTCATCTTCCAATGGAATTCTTGCCGATTTATCAATCTGGTCGCGGGGAGAGTAAAGAAAAACCCAGGCGACCACGCAGAACATGAACAGCATCACCAGCAAGTCACCGACAAATATGAACCAGGTCATAGCGCCTCCTTCGAGTTTGCTGTTTTGAATCCACCAGAGCCTGTGCCGAGTCCTTGCAGATAGCGGATCAGGGCATCGATTTCCTTGAGGCCCGCCAGCGCTTCCGGGGCAGTTTGAATATCCTGGTCAGAATAGGGGTGCCCCAGTTTTTGCAGCGCACGCATTTTTTGTCTTATCTCCCTGTTGGCATCGGCATTGCGTGTTGTCAGCCAGGGATAGGCCGGCATGATCGAGTCGGGGACCACCTCTCTGGGGTCGATAAGATGAATCCGGTGCCAGTCATCAGAATATTTTCCGCCTACCCTGTGCAGGTCCGGGCCAGTCCGCTTGGAACCCCACAGAAACGGACGATCATAGACGAACTCTCCTGCACGGGAATAAGGCCCATAGCGCTCGACTTCAGCCAGAATCGGCCTGATTTGTTGTGAATGGCAAACATTGCAGCCTTCACGAATATAGATATCGCGACCGGTTAATTCGACGGCATCATAGATGCGGGTATTTTCGCTCGGAGCGCTCAAGGAATCCTGGAATAAACCGGGGAGAATCTGCACAAGCCCTCCGATAGAGGACAGGAACAGAATACCGAATATCAGCAATCCAGCGTTGTTTTCCAGTTTTCTATGCAGCCAGAGGGCGTTCATGGCCTAGATCCTGTACGCCGGTTGGACCAGGGGCGGCTTGACCCGGGCAGTCTCACGACCTTGCAGGGTCATAAAAAGGTTGTAAGCCATGATTACCGTTCCGGACAGGAAGATCAGTCCGGCAATCAGGCGCAACCCGTAATAGGGTGCCATGCTTGCCATGATGTCCTTGAAACTGTAGCGAAGCTCACCGATCTCATCGATACTCAACCACAGCAATCCCTGAGAAACCCCGGCCGCCCACATAGCCATAATGTAGAGCATGGTTCCAGACAGCGCGAGCCAGAAATGCAGGTTGGCCAGGCCGATACTGTGGAGTTTCCTCCCGGCCAGACGGGGCACAAGATAATAAAAGACCCCGTAGGTGATCATCGCATTCCATCCCAGCGCCCCGGAATGAACATGCCCTATGGTCCAATCTGTGAAGTGGCTGACCACATTGACGCTTCGAATCGCCATCATAGGCCCTTCAAAAGTGGCCAGTCCATAAAACGCCAGCGATAGCACAATGAACTTCAGCGATGGATCAGTCTTCAGCTTTTCCGGGGCTTTGCTGACCGTCATGATCCCGTTAATCATGGTTGCCCAGGATGGGGCCAGAAGAATCAGGCTCATTACCATGGCCAGGGTCTGCACCCATTCCGGGATCGAGCTGTAAAGCAGGTGATGTGGCCCCGCCCATATATAGGTATAGGTGAAGGCCCAGAACGAGACCACCGACAAGCGGTAACTCCAGATTGGCTGATTGGCTATTTTTGGCAAGAAGTAATACAACATGCCAAGGAAACCTCCAGTCAGCAAGAACCCGACCGCATTATGCCCATACCACCATTGGACCATGGCATCCTGTGCACCCGCGAATAGTGAATAGGACTTGAAGAAGGTAACCGGAATGGCGAGGCTGTTAACAATGTGCAGCATCGCAATCACAATGATCAGGGCTCCATAAAACCAGTTGGAGACATAGATCGGCTTGATCGTACGCTTCGCCACCGTGCCAAAAAAGACGACCGCAAAGCAGACCCAGAGAATCGTGATGGCAATATCGAACGGCCACTCCAGTTCCGCATACTCTTTCGCCGAAGTCTGTCCCGATAAAAGCGACAGGCCACCAAGCAGGACCACAAGTTGCCAGCCATAGCAACATATCCAGGCCAGCTTTGGGGCAAACAGGGGAGTGTGGGAGGTTCTTTGAACCGTATAAAATGCGGTACCCATCAACGCCGAAACGCCGAAGCCAAAAATAATGCCGTTGGTATGTAACGGGCGCAGGCGACCAAAGGACAGCCATGGTTGACCGAAATCCAGGGTGGGGAAAACAAGCTCCGCCGCAATATAAACGCCGGCCAGCATGGCCAGTACCGCCCAGACGATAGCGAACTGCACCAGCCTGGTGGCGACATCGTCCAGATAGTATTGGTTGGTGTCAGACATTGTTCATTTTCTCTGGCCAGCGTCAGTGACGAGGCTCATACCCCAAGAAAAGGACCGATACCCATGGCCCACAATACCAGGCAGAGGCCCAGCAGGCTGACCGCCGCGACCAACAGCCATCCGACCAGCGATGAGGCCATCAGCATTCCATTTTCCGGGGAAATCTCCAACACCACCGGAAGCCCCTTGTAGAGCAGGCACATACTCCAGATCATGGCTGGAATCAGAATCAGGAGATTCAGGAAAATATGTGGATACCATTGTCCCAGGCTGGCCACCGCCAGCGGCATAGCCACGACCGTTATCAGTGCAAAGTGCAGGCCGGCAGCGGACCTGGCGCCGTAGGTCGAGGCCATCCATCTTGAAATCAGGGCGGTGCTGAAAAACCCGAATAACAGTGCCAGAAAATAGCCAACGCTGACGATTGCAAGCGCCCTGTCCGACAATATCAGGGGTTCCTCGGCGCCAAGATGCCAACCAAAACTGGATGCTCCCACCCAACAGATAATCGGGGGGATCAAAACCAGCCAGATGGAATATTTGAACAGGACTTCGGCAGCCGATGGACCGCATTCGGACAATTCCCGGAAGCCTGCTGCCGGATCAATCAGGGCGGTCAATATAATCGAGGGAGAAAGCTTTTTTGTCATACCGGGTTAATCCCCAAATTCCACAAGCACATTCTATCACTGATCAGTCTGGCAAGTCCCGCCGATCAATTAAATTCAATGGCAGAGAAACAGAATGCGATCAGAAATCGGTCTGAAATCATTTCCAGGGTGTGGCGCCGGGCGGCTACGCCTGGACAATTTTTCTTGACATCAGGATGGCGCTTATATAGCATTTAACCTATATTTTGACAGGGAGCAGTCATGTGGGCTATCGAAACGACCGACATCTTTGACGAGTGGCTCGATGCCCAGGATGATGTTGACAGGACCAATGTGCTGGCATCGCTTATGGTGCTTGAGGAAAGAGGCCCCATGTTGTCGCGGCCATACTCGGACACTGTGAACGGTTCTTGCCATAGCAACATGAAAGAACTGCGAGTGCAAAGCAAAGGCAACCCGATCAGAGCGTTTTTTGCGTTCGACCCCAGACGGAGAGGGATATTGCTTTGCGCCGGCAACAAGACCGGAGACGAGAAAAGATTTTACGAAGCGATGATCCGGATTGCTGATCGTGAATTCACGGCGCATCTCGAGAAACTGAAGAGAGGGTAACCATCATGGCAAGAACACTTGATCAGATACTGACTACAGAGAAACCCGAAGTGGTTGCCAAAGCGCGGGAGAAAGCGGCAGAGATGCTGCTTGACATCCACTTGGCAGAGTTGCGTGAGCGTGCACAAAAAACCCAGAAAGAGATCGCGCATATTCTTGGGATCAAACAACCGACTGTGGCGGGTATGGAGAGGCCTGGTCGTGACCTGAAACTGTCGTCCCTGAAGCGCTATGTAGAAGCGACCGGCGGCAAGCTGCGCGTCGATGTCGAGTTTCCCGATGGCACCCACTACGGATTCCCGGTATGATCCCGGAAACCCCAACCGACCCGATGGAAGTGCGGTTGGACGAACACGAAAAGCCCGGCGAATGATTACCGCTTATGGTGACTCGTCGGTACTGGTTACCGTATCTTAAGGGTGTCGGCGGTCGGGGCTTCGCCGCGCAATCGTCGTTGCACCAGATCATCAAGCCAGTCGGGGTCCATTTCCGGGACCGACGACAGTAACAACTCCGTATAGTCTTCCCAGGGTGGTTCCAGGATTTGCTTCTTCGGACCCTGCTCCACAATCCTGCCCTGGTACATCACCACGATCTCATCTGCAATCGCCTTGACCGTAGCCAGGTCGTGAGTGATAAACAGGTAGGAAACGTTGAGATCATTCTGCAGGTTTTGCAGGAGGTCCAGAATGCCCTCGGCAACCAGTTGATCGAGAGCGGAAGTAACCTCATCGCAGATGATCAGTTTGGGTTCCGCGGCCAGCGCACGGGCAATGCAGATACGCTGTTTTTCCCCACCGGAAAGCTGGGCCGGGTATCGGTCCATATAGCTGCCGGAAATTTCAATTTTCTCCAGTAATTCGAGCGCTCTCGCTTCGTTGGCCTCGCCTGAAATATCGTGATAGAACTCCAGCGGGCGGCCAATAATCTCCCGGATTCGTTGGCGCGGATTCATCGCCACGTCGGCCATCTGGTAAATCATCTGGATGGAGCGGAGATTTTCCTTGCTCTTTTCTTTCAGGGCCGGGGGCAATACCTGGCCCCGGTAGGTTATCGATCCCGCCGATGGCGGCAACAGTCCGGTAATCACTCTGGCCAGTGTGCTTTTGCCGCTTCCTGATTCTCCAACGATTGCGACTGTCTTGCCTTTTCGCAGTTTGACGTTGATATTCTCGAGAACGTCCGTCGTTGTTCCCGGATAGCGCGCGGTCACGTTTTTCACTTCCAGTATAGTGTCTTCGCGCACATCGGCAGTTCTTTGTTCACGCAGGGATCGGACTGCCAGCAGTCTGCGCGTATAATCCTCTTTCGGGTTTGCCAGCATTTCACGGGCATCGCCTTCCTCGACCAGGTCGCCGTAACGAAGCACCATGATACGGTCCGCCATTTGTGCGACGACGGCCAGATCATGGGTAATATAGATAGCGGCGACATTGCGCGCTTTTACCGCCTCCTTGATGGCGGACAACACCTCAATCTGGGTGGTGACATCCAGCGCCGTCGTCGGCTCGTCAAAAATGATAATGTCCGGGTTGCTGCCGAGCGCCATGGCGGTCATCGCTCTTTGCAACTGCCCCCCGGACACCTGGTGCGGGTATCTTTCACCGATCGTGTCCGGTTCAGGTAAATCGAGTTGCTTGTAAAGTTCCCGTCCCCGAACGGCTGCCTCGGAGGTTTTCATCTTGCCGTGTTGCACCGGCGCTTCGGAAAATTGTTCAAGAAGTGTATGCGCCGGGTTGAATGAAGCGGCGGCGCTTTGCGCCACATAGGCCACTTTGTTGCCGCGAAGTTCTCTTAAGGCAGATTCCGGTTGACCGGTCAGTTCCATCCCGTCCAGTTTGATTGAGCCTGAAACGATACGGCATCCGGGCTTGGTATAGCCCAGGGCACAGAGGCCGAAAGTGGATTTCCCGGCGCCGGATTCGCCGATCAGGCCCACGATTTCTCCGCGCTCCAGGGTCATGGATAGACTGTTTACGATCGGCGTCCATTGTCCATCGATCTCGGCTTCGATCAGAATATCCCGGATGTCCAGCAGTCGGTCAGTCATGGCTTGTCGTCCGGGCGCCGCCTCAGTGGTCATCGCGCAAACCGCTGGCTTTATGCACCAGGGAATCGACCAGCAGGTTGATGCCGATGGTGAGCAGGGCGATGCACGAAGCGGGTATCAGGGGATGCAGGAAACCCCAGGCAATCCCTTCGGAATTGGAGCGCACCATCGCGCCCCAGTCGGCGAGGGGCGGTTGCAGTCCCAGCCCGAGGAAGCTCAAACCACTGATCAGCAGGAACACGAAACAGAATCGCAGGCCGAATTCGGCAGCCAGCGGGGTCATCGCATTGGGCAGGATTTCCCGCTTCATGATCCACCACAGACCTTCGCCACGCAATCTGGCGACTTCAACATAGTCCATCACCTCAATGTCCATCGCGACTGCCCTGGCGATACGGTATACCGGCATTGCATAGATGATGCCGATCACGGTGGCCAGAACGAAAAAGGAAGTGCCGACAGCGGAGACTACAATCAACGCGCAGATCAGCGTCGGTATCGAGATGACGATATCCACGATCCGGCTCAGAAACTGGTCAATCATTCCGCCCTTTGTCGCGGCGACGAACCCCATTACACTGCCGAGGGTGAACGAACAGATTGTGGTCAACAGCGCGAGTACGATTGTGTTGCGCGCCCCGAAAATCAGCCGGGACAGCATATCCCTGCCGATGATATCCGTGCCGAATAGAAATTCTCCGCCAATCGGTTCCCACACGTCACCCACTATCTCGCTTTCTCCGAATGGCGCCAGCCAGGGCGCGAAGATGGCGCAGACTGCAAAAAACGTAATGATGAACAACCCGACCCGGGCGCTCCAGTTGAGGTCCCTGACGTATTCCAGTATTTTCATGCCTGTCTTTTTCATCCCTATCTCCGGTGCCGCAGTCTCGGATTGGCGATGATGGAGAGCACATCCGCCAGCAGATTCAACAGGATATAGGCTGCCGCGAAGATCATTGCGGTGGCGCGCACTACCGGCATGTTGCGAAGTTGCACCGAATCCACCATCAGCGCTCCCAGGCCGGGATACACAAATACCACTTCTATGATCACAACGCCGACCACCATGAATGCGATATTGAGGACGACGACCTGAATAATCGGCGCCCAGGCATTGGGCAGGGCATGTTTGACGATGATCCTGGCGGGCTTGATACCCTTCAGCTTTGCCATTTCGATATACGGACTCGCCAGCAGGTTAACGATGGAAGCGCGTGTCATTCGCATCAGGTGCGCGATGGAGATCAGGGTCAGGGTGAAGACCGGCAGCCCGGACACATAAAACCGTTCCCAGAACCCCATATCATCCGATACGTTTGAAATAGCCGGGAACAGGTTGAACTTGACCGCGAACAGGGCCATCAGGATATAGGCCACGAAAAAATCAGGGACCGAAATTGTGCTCAGGGTTGTGACTGAAATACCACGGTCAAATCCGGTGTTTCGATACAGCGCAGCCACGATGCCCAACGCGATCCCTAACGGAATGGCTACCAGGGAGGATAGCGCGGCGAGATAAAGCGTGTTGCCGATCCTGGCGCTGATCAACTCCTGGACGGTTCTCTCATTGGCCAAAGAGCTGCCCATATCCCCCTGCAGGAAATTGAACAGCCATTCCAGATAGCGCACCATCAGGGGGCGATCCAGATTCAGTTTCGCATGACAGGCAGCGACCGTTTCCGGACTCGCCATCTGTCCCATGATCGCGGTACAGACATCGCCGGAAAGCAACTCCACGCCGACGGTGATCAGCAATGAAATCGCCAGCAGGGTGAACAGGCCGAGGCCGACCCGGTTGGCGATCATGCGAAATAGAGGACTTTTCATCCGTGGCAAAAATTGGATCTCAAGGCGTGACAGAAAATAAAAAGGCGATCAGGGATTCCTGACCGCCTTTTCGTTTTACAACATTAAACTGCAAAACCAGACTGTGAACACACCGGTGGAGATTATGCGAACCACCAGCGCGCCGCGCTTCGGGAGCCATCAAGCTCCCAGTTGGCTGCGAGCTTGGCCGGTCTGCCAAGCGCGGTGGAAGCGGCATCGACGTTATTGGCGAAACAGGGCACAATCACACCGCCTTCGTTACTGACGATAGTCTGCATTTCAACATATATGTCCCTTCGCTTCGCTTCGTCGAGTTCAGCGCGGCCCAGGACCAGCAACTCTTCAAAACGAGCATGGTTCCAGAAGCTGTCGGTCCAGTTGCCACCGGCCTTGTAACCAATCGTGAACATCCAGTCGGCAGTCGGGCGACCGCTCCAGTAGCATGCTGACCACGGTACATTCATCCAGACATTATCCCAATAGCCGTCCGGCGATACCCGTTTGACAGTCAGATTGATGCCGGCCGGACGCAGCGCTTCGGCGTACAGTTCCGAGGCTTCCACCGCGCCGCCAAACGCGGCATCGGCTGCGGACAATTCCAGATCCAGGCTGTCGTAACCAGCCTGTTTCAAATGCCATTTGGCTTTATCGATATCGTATTGACGTTGAGGCAGGTCGGACGCATGGTAGTTCTGGGTCGAGGCAATGGGGTGATCATTACCCACTGAACCGTATCCGCGAAGCACGGTATTGACGAAGCCCTGACGATCCATGCCGTATTTCAGCGCCATACGCACGTCATTATTGTCGAACGGAGGAACCCGTACATCCATCGGGTAAGTGAAGTGCTTGGTGGCGGAAACCTGAAGTACATCGACATCGGGTTTTTTCTCAAGCAGGCTAGCGGTTTTGAGGTCACAACGCGCAATGGCGTCAACCTGGCCGGTCACCATGGAATTCATCCGGGCAGCGGTATCGTTGATTGCGGTGATATGGACTTCATCGAAATTGCCTTCGTTTTCCTTGAAGTAGTTCGGATTCCGTTTTGCTGTAGCTCGCACGCCAGGCTCAAACTCGACCAGACTGTATGGGCCAGTACCGTCGCCGGATGCCCAGTCGATTTTACCCGTTCCATCCGCCGCGCCAATCAGGATATGATAATCGCTGAGCAGGTAGGCGAAGTCGGCATTGCCGCTTTCCAGGGTGAAGACCAATGTGTCGCCATCCTTTGAAAGGGCGCCCAGCGATTCAGCCACTGATTTGGCGTCGGATGTGGAATTTTCGCCGCGATGATGTTCAATGGAAGCGATGACATCATCCAGGTCCAGAGATTTCCCGCTGTGGAATTCAATACCCTTTTTCAGTTTGACCCGCCAAACGGAAGCGTCAGCGGAAGGTTCGAGCGTTTCCGCGAGCTCTGGAATGGCCTGCCCGTCCGCGTTGACTTCAATCAGAGGGTTGCGCACCGCGCCCTGATTCAGGTTGATCATGAAGGTGTCGCCGTTGTTGTCCGGGTTCATGGAATCCCCGGTGTTGGCTCCGCCCAACCCCATTCGATAAATACCGCCCTTTTTCGGGGCGGCTTTGGCGGCCTCACTGTAAAGCGACGGCGCCATTGCGCCTACGCCAAGCGCCATTGCACCCTGCATAAAGCGGCGTCGGCTCATCTGGTTTTCCGAGACCTGCTTTTGCAGTTTTCTGATTTCGTTTTCTGGACTCATGCTATAACTTCTCCGGGAAAGATGGATCACAATATCCTTGGGCGCATAGCCCAAGTGATGGCATTATCTCATTAGAGATATTTCAGGGTTATTATAGACCTGTAGCCTTCAACTAATCAAATTTCTGTCGGGTTCATCAATCCCGTCCCCTGGTCGTCGAGCCTGAACGCCCGGTCTGCCCCCCACCCAATCCGCTATGCGGATTGGACTCCCCCTCGAGGGGGGAGTGATGGATCGTTTACCAACCGATCGTAGGGGCGGGTCTCCGTGCCCGCCCGCATGATTTACCAACTCATTCGCACTTCCATGCCGATATTATTTGCGGTGGGTTGTGTACTGGTTTCGCGCATCTGCGCCCGTATATTGAATACGATGTCGGTTTTTGTGGATTCCGGAGTCAATCTCCAGCCGAGATTGTATTCCCGGTTCTCATCATCCAGACTCATTCCGACATACGGACTGCCGGTGAAGGTTCCATCGAAGACCGGCAGGCCATACGCGGTCTCCAGGCTCCAGCGCGAAGTCGCTGTACTGTTGGTACGGTCGGCAAGAGGCGTGGATGCGAACAAGGCGTCGAGACCCCCTTGCGCCGCTCCGCCGAAGTCCTGTTTCAAGGTAAAGGACGCGCCGCGTCGGGTCTGTGGGTTCGGGTCGAAGTCGAACTGCGCCGAGAAACCCCGATCCTTCAGATCATCATTCTCATGCGAAACCAGCGTGCGTCCCGAAAGATTAAGCGATATTCCGCGTTGCGGGTCAATCCAGGCAATGCCGCCACCGACCTCGATGCCGAATCCGGTTTCCGCGTCGCCACTGTCCTGCCGCACTCCGACCTCCAGTTTCGGCGTCAGACTGGCTTCACCGTTCAGTTCCTTCCGCCAACTGCCCTCCAGACCGAGTCGCAGACGGGTGACGTCTGAATCCGACGCATGGAGTCCCTGGGCGGCGTCCGAAGAAGCGCTGGTCCACAGCGCGTCCGAAGTCACCGCCAGAGACGGGCCGGAGTCTGTGTTGAACAAATCCCCGCGCAATCCGACCGCCGCCATCCGCCAATCGGTATCGGCGCGTAGAGGTTGGCCGGGCGTCTTCACAGTGACATCGCCACTGCCGGTTCCGACCGCTCCCCAGATTCGGATACGCGATGTAGCCTGTACCGAAGTATAGGGAATGAACGCGGTCAGGGAAGATTCCACCTCACCGTCTCCGGTCCGGTCGTTGTTATTCCCTGTATCCTCTTCACTGACATATTTTCCATCGGATGAACTGCGCGCCAGGGCGATTCCGACCAGCCAGTCATCGCGCACATAGTCCGTACCGAGCAGGGCGGTGGTGACCGTACCGTCAAGAATCACATCCGAGCCATCGCCGCGTTCGGCGCCATCGAAACTATTGCGCGAAGCGCGTCCCCATAAGGCGGTACTGCCACCGGATGAATCGGTGGCTCCGGTCATCGAGAAGTGGGAACCGAGCAAGGCTTCATCCATCGTCATCGAATAGGATTGCGAAGCCGGGTCCAGACTGAAGTCATCGAACGGGTCCGTTGTCGGGTTGATTCCCGCTCCATCCCCGGCCAGATCAGCCACAGTGGACAGAGCCTGATACGTCGATGGACGATCGGTTGTTTGCCCGGAACCGAAGGACAGGGTCTGTCCGGCCAGGGCGCCCTGGATACCGGCGGCGCGTGGAGTGTGGATACGATCGGCAATGCCGTCTAATGCCTGTTCCGCCACCGTGCGACCGAAACGCGCCAGATACGCGCCCGGCAACGGGTCAGAGTTCTCGATCGTGATGGTGCCGCGCGCCTCGCCCAGACTACGCAACGGCGCCGGTTCGTTATCGGCGAATCCGGCCGCAACCTGGAAGGTCTCGCCGCCATCGTCATGGGCGTCGTCCAGAATGGTCACTTCGTCAATCCGGCAGCCGTGTTTGCCGTTCGGCGCCCGGGTGGTGTGGAAGTTGCATACCTCGGTAATCCCGAAGTAGGCGGGGATGCCGACATAATCCACCCCGTCCCAGGCCGTGCCTTCGATGGTGCGGACTTTCAGCCGGGTGGCGCGGTACAGTTGCGGGAAATCCGCCTTCGACGGGAACGGGTCCACAGTGGCCCACACGATTACCTTCGTGTTGCCTTCCTGTACCGCTTGGTTCTCTACGGACAGTACCGGCAGGATACCCGCCGTATCGTCATCGACAATCGCGACCGTTGCGGTAGAAGCGGAACCGACCGTATAGCCCGTACCGGCCGATACGGTGGCGGTCACCGAACCATCCGCTTCGTCTGTCTGATCATCCACGGTCTTTACGGTCAGGGTAGAGGAGGTCTCGCCGGGGGCAATGGTGACGGTCTTTTCCCCTTCATTCCCGGCCGCTACGAAGTCGCTGCCCGCGACCTCCGAGACCGTGAGCGCCACCGCGAGGTTCGCAGCCGGTGCCCGGTCCGCCGTCACCGTGAAGACCGCATCGCCGCCCTCGGTAATGCCGGACCCCGCCGCGATGGAGATCTCCGGAATGAGCGCCGGATCGGGCGGCGTCACCTGCCCGGCGAAATACCGCTCGGCATAGGTCACCGCCTCCACCGTGCCGTTCCAGCCCGTGTTGGCGCCGGGACCGCCGTGGTTCCATATCCTCGTCGCATCCGCCACCGTCACCGCGGCCTGCGGGTAGCCGACATAGTCCGGATGCCCCATCGCCTTCAGGAACCGCTTGTTCCACCCCCCGGCGGCCCCGTTGCCGTGCTGGTTCCTCGCCGTGATCCGGTCGTAGAACCGCTTGACCACCGGCGCATGCTTCACCAGCGGATGGGCGGCGGAAAGCGCGTCGTCGTCCGCGATGGCGACCGTCCCGGAGGAAGCGGCGCCGACCGTGTAGCCGTTGCCGGCGTCCACCGTCGCGGTCACCGAGCCATCGGGCTCGTCCACGCCGTCGCCCGCCGTCGCAAGGGTCAGCTCATAACTCCCGGTCACCGGGATGGTGACGGTCCGCTCGCCGGCCGCAATGCCGAACTCGCCCTCGGCGGCAATCGTCACGCTCACATCCAGCGGCGCCGTCGGCGCCGGATCGGTCGTCAGCGTGAAACTCGCGCTGGCGCCCTCGGTCACGCCGGCCCCGGCCGCGATGCTCACCTCCGGCTCGGGCACCGGATCGTGATTGCGGATCGTGAGCGTCACGCTGCGGGGCGTGGCGACCCGATAATCGCCGCTCGCCCCCGTCAGACGGACCACGATCGTCTCGCCGTCGTCATCGACCGGGTCGTCGGTGATCGTCACCGGAATGGTCACGCTGCCGGCATTCGCGGGTATCGTGACGAAGCCGGTGTTGCCGGTCCGGTTCGGAGTGTTGTAGTCGACGCCCGGCGTCGCGGTTCCGGACAGGCCGTAGGCGAGCGTATGGGGCGTGGCCGGCGGCGGATTGACGGCCACCGTCAGGTTCACCGTCCCGACATTCTCCTGCACCTCCTGCGATGCCGACTGGAAGGACACGCCCGGGTGGACGGTCGCCGATACCTCGGTGGCGGCCCCCGGCCCCCACAGGTCCCGGCTGACCGTCAGCGCGGTTCCGTCGCGGTCCACCGGTGTCGGCATGTCGCGCAGCTTGGCGCCCAGACGGCCCAGGTTCCAGGGGGTCCTGTTCGACACCTTCTTGATCTGGAAAATCGCCATGCCCGGCGCCAGGACCTTGAACGACCGGCTGACCTCCGTCTGGCCGCGGCCCAGCGTTACGAACACGCGGTGACTGTCTCTGGGGAACTGGAGTACCGGCGGCTGCGGCGGCAGCCCGTTATTCCACGTTTGGTGGGGACTCTGGCTCACGCTGAGCCAGAATTCGATGCCGGCGCAGGAGCGCGAGCCGTCCGACGTGCGGAACGTGATCGTCGCGGTGTCGCCGACCGCGTAGTTGTCCCGGTCCCAGTCCACCACCAGACCCGGCGGCGGCTGGCCCACCCACCAGCCGTCCTGCTGAACCGCTATCGTGCCGCCCGATTGGTCATCCACCAGGATGTCCCTGCCCCGGCTGATGCATGTGTAACTGCCATCCGAGGCCTCGTGAGTCGCGTAGCCCCTGGCGGTCTCATCGTCCGTGATGAGGATGTCGGCCCTTGTGTTCGCATCCCCCCCCGGCACAGTGATCCTGCCAAGATCGGTATCCTCGAACAGGCTGTTGTCGTGGACCGGGATGCGCAGGGTGAAATTCGTCTCCCCCGCTGGGACGGTCACCCGGGGCACGGGGACGTAATTCCGGTATTGGTTGGTAGTGGGGTTGTACGAAATGTGCTGGTAGCGGAACGGTATCGTGACAGCCCTCGTCTGTGCCGCCGCCAGAGTGCCGGTCACGTCGACGAACCCATCGGTCTCCTGCACGGTGTAAATGAACGGAGTGAAGGTCACGTCGGTGTAAATCTGCGCCTGCGCTCCCGTCGCGAAACCCGCAAGCGGCACGAAGAGCAGGGCGGCGACCAGACCGCGCCGCAGCGCGCGGGCGACGCTGCGGGCGGGCGCCGCTCCGGGGCGGCCAGAGAATTCGAGACTGTCGGAAGTAACGTACCGCCGGGCTACGGTGCGCTGCCCGGCGCAGACGGAAGGTTCAGGCGCGGAGTACGGACGGCCCGGCCGGCGCAACCATGCGAACACGCTCATGGCCGTCACGCGGACGCAGGCAGCGCGACCCGGCGACCCGGCGACCCGGCGACCCGGCGACCCGGCGATCCGGCGATCCGGCGATCCGGCGATCCGGCGATCCGGCGATTATATCGAAATCATCATTCGACCGGTTTGTCAAGTCCTTCGGTGAATTATTCAGGCCGAAAACAGTCGAAACCAATGTTCGTATCGCGTCAATCATGACCTCTCCTCCTGTTTGATTTTCGTTGATATTATTTGGTTGCGCGATAATGCGCCCCCTGTTGTGGTCTGTCAAGAAAAAATTGTATAGGTCCACTCCCCTTTGGCACTGTGAATGATTATGAATCAAGGATTGTACAGGGGATTGTCCCTGCGATGACGGGTTACGTCACCAACCGATTGTCGGGGCGGGTCACCGTGCTCGCCCGTGTTGAGACGGGTATCGACGATAGCGGGCGACCACACAGAGGGTTGCCCCCGATCAAGCCGGGGCAGGCTCTACGATGGCAGTTTCTTTTTTAACCATTTTATTGATTTTGTTTCGGATTTGAGTTTTATCCGGGCAATTTCCACCAGGCCCCGGTTCATTTTCCGGCTCAGCGTCGCGAAATCCGCCCCCTCACACATTGTTTCACAGCCGTTGACCATCCGGTTCCTCAAGTCTTCGGTTAGTTCTGGAGCGGCCAGGCGGCTCCATGGCAGCTTCAACGCAGGGCCGAATTGATCCAGGCAGTAGGCCATGCCGCCTTCACCCCCGCCGACATGGAATATCTCGCAAGGTCCCATCAGGGCCCACCTCGGCCCGGGCCCGTTGACGACCGCCTGATCAATTTGTTCGACAGTGGCTTCACCATTGGCTACCATGTGCAGCGCTTCGCGCCAGACCGCTTCCTGCAGCCGGGTGGCGATAAAGCCGGGCACTTCCTTTTTCATCACCAAAGGGGCCTTTCCGGCTGCCCGGTAAAACTGTTCGCTCCAGGTGACGGCGCCAGCGCTGGTTTTTTGCCCGCCGATCAGTTCGACCAATGGCAGCAGGTAGGGCGGATTGAACGGGTGAGCGACAATGGTGCGTTCCGGGGTGGCGCATCTGGCCTGGATATCGGTCATTGACAATCCCGATGTGCTTGATGCAATGACAACATCAGGGTCAACCATACTACCCAGGGTGCAGTATAGATTCTGTTTTAACTCAAGCGCTTCCGGTATGCTTTCCTGGATGAATTCCGCTTGCGATACCGCTTCTTCCAGGGAAGTCGTCGATTTGAAATTATCCAGGCTTGCCCCCGGACTCAGGCCGAGATCAGTCAAACTGATCCACGCCGTCTGAAGCAAACGCTCAAGCGCGTCTATCTCCGATTGGTCGTGAAGCCAGGTTGTGACCCGGTAACCGCGGGAAAGGAACCAGGCGGTCCAACCACCGCCAATCGGACCGGCGCCAATACAGGTGATGTTTTTAACCGCGTTCGGGTGTTGATTCAGCATGGCGTGGCCGGTTGATATTTTCTATTGGCCCTTGAAGTCCGGGTTGCGCTTTTCGACAAAAGCCTTGACTCCTTCTCCGGCATCGTTGGAGCGCAGCATTTCCTGGTAGACCGGCAAGTCATCGTTGCGCATCCTGTCAAATGAATTGCGGATGCTCTCTCCGTCGATGGCGCGCAGGACCTCCTTGACTGACTGCAAGGCGAGAGGGGCGACATCAGTCAGGCGGCTTGCCCATTCACGGGCGGCGGGCATGAGTTGATCAGCCGGGACAATTTTGTTGATCAACCCATAATCGGCCGCTTCGCGAGCCGGCATTCTTCTGCCGAGATACAGCATTTCAACAGCGATGTTATATGGAATCCGGCGCGGCAGGCGCTGGATAGCGCCGGCATCGGGAATAATGCCGAGCGGCAACTCGGGCAATGCGAATTCAACATGTTCGGCGGCAATGATCAAATCACACGCCAGCGCAATTTCAAAACCTCCGCCAATGGTCAATCCGTTCAAGGCTGCGATCACGGGTTTGTTCAGGTCCCATATCTCGGTGATACCGGCAAAGCCGCCCAGGCTGGCGTCTTCTCCTTCCCACCAGTTCGACAGGCTGATGTCGCCGCTGTCGAGCGCCTTCAGGTCCCAACCGGCGGAGAAGATTTTGTCACCGGCGGCGGTGATGATGCAGACTTTCAGATCCGGGTTATCCCGAAAATAAACAAACGCTTCTCCCATCTTCCGGCTGGTCGGTGTGTCGATTGCATTGACTTTCGGGCGGTTGATGGTGATTTCAAAAATCTGTCCATTTTCAACAGTGATGATGTCCTGAGTATTCCCGGTCATTTTCGTGGTGGTTTGTGCATTATAAAGAAAAGGCGGCTTCAAGGAAGAGATTCCTGTGTCCACGCCTTGCCCTGACGCTATGGGGAATCAGGCGTACTGCTGTCCTTCCCAACGGTAATCAACAGGAAAATTTAATAAATCTGACTTGCTGATAACCTGGGCGCAAACACCATGGGAATGTGCTGAAAACCAATCCCGTGCACTGTCAGAGTTAAATGAACGCCATACTTGCTTGATCCAGCATTTTGGTACACGGACACGATAAATACAATCGGTTATTGGCAGATTTCCTTTGTTCACGAGCGCTACTCTGCCGATACAGCGTTTTCCAACTCTGGCGGTTAATATGTCATGTGATTCCGCCATCCTGAATCCTAAGGACCTTGATCTCTGCAAATTGATGGGCCTGGCGGCTACAGGTAGCTCGGTGGTATGGAAATATTCGATCCCTGAATTTTCAAAAAATGCCCGAGGTCTTGTGCCACGGTGTATGTCTGCACCAATCTCTGCCAGTGTCAAAGTTCCCGTCCTTGAAGCGGTTAGCCTCCAGTGCCAGTACGAATAATCCATTCGTTGTTCCAACCCGGAAACTTCAACCTCCAACTCTCCCGTTATATTACCGGTACCCGCCTGCATTATCCTCACGTTTTCAGGTGATGTCATATCTTTACGTAAGATTAAAATATGCGTCCTGGCCTCAATGCCGGAGAACGAATTGTCGGGTAATTGAATAACTGCTTCAATCCGGTGATTGGACAGCAGGCTTTGACGTAATACCTGGAACTTCTTCCCTGTGATCAAACCATCAGGTAATATGATCCCGAGGGTGCCGCCTTTTTTTAGCAAGCGTAAATTGTGAAGCAGGAATATGACGTCGGACGTAACGACGGACATCTTGTGACAGTCTTTCAAATTGGTTATGTGACAAAGGTCACGAAATAATTTGTCATTACAATGGTTCATGAATGGTGGATTGCACACCGCGACATCACGGGACTCGGATAAATCTGTCAGTATCTTTGATTTCAGCGACTTTTTACCAAGTAAATCCAGATAACAGAATTGAACCGCAGGAAAATGTTGTTTTATGGTGTCCAGTAAAGGCCGGGAAATATCTACACCCAAGAAACTGGCCTCTTTCCATATTCGGGTGGCTGAATAGAGGAGCGCGCCCCTTCCTGCACCGAGATCAACGCCACTTAGATCCTTGCCGTTACCGGTGAATGGGTACATTGCCCGGACCAGCAAATTTGCATGGGGGTTCGACGTAAAATGCTGTGCTAGGTTCATGGTGTCTCACGGGTAATAGCAATTAAACAGATAGTGTCCGCTGACGCCTTCGCTGTCGCCGGCAGCAGTCTGTGGAAAATCATACAGGATACGAACATGATTTCGTTCTGTTTCATCCAATGAAAAATAGAATCGGATTGCGCCCAGAAGCATCAGCTTTGGTCCTAATGGTATGATGTCCAATCGGTTTTTGGATTGATAAAGCTCTTTTAGCTTTTCGCAGATTTTGAGTGGCTCAAGTCCACTGATTGAAAAAATTTGGTTAGGTCTTAAGTCTTTAATCCACGAATTTGCTTTTCTGGCTTCTTCGACTCCATCAGGCATATATGACGGATCAATGATAATGGCATATTTTTCATGATCTTTCCATTCATCAAACAACTCCATGAATCGCAAGGCCCTGCCTTTGTCAAACCCCAATATAAAAACATGAGGATAAGAGGATGAATCATCCATACGCAAAGAGATGTAGCCGGGGGGTTGCGCAATTTCATTGAGCCGTAATTTGTACTGGTCACGACCTATATAATTTATCGGAGATGAATACAGTGCGAACAGATTTTGTACATTGTTCGATTGGTCAAATAAATTCTGGAGGTGAAGGATTGCATCCAGTTCAAGACTGGTGATGTCCATTAACACGCTAATTGCATTCTCCCCAAGAACCTGCTCTGTAATTTTCTCAAAGCCCTTGTGGAAGTCTTGGGCAGAGGCTTCCTCTATTCTTCCTTTCTTATTAAAAAGAAACTTGCCAGCCATCCCCCTATCCGGTTGGCGAGTAATTCTGATGTGTTGACAATTTGCAGGTAAGTGGCTGGAAATTTTGTTAATAGTTTTTCCACACCTGAGTTCAGCCTCTGTTTCCTGACCTCCGGTCAACAACAGGTTCCACGGATGTAAACCAGCTATTTCCAAGTAGGATTGGTTTTCGGGCTCATATTTTTCAAGCATTATAATGTCAGGGTCGCTTGAGATTCGTCACCATCGCCATGATATTGCCGTTCGATACGTGAGTGAATCTTTTTCCATTCTTCATCTGTGCCTGAACAGAGCTTGCGGACATCATCAGGAGCAAGTGTAAGCTTCTTTTTTCTCCGCCATGAAATACCGAAGTTTGGGGCAAAACATGGGTTAATCTGGAACGCATCAGGCAAGTAGTCACTGGATGACTTTTGTTTGTTACTGGGCAACCATCTCAACAAATTCTCCTGCCGACAAATCTGTAGATGTTTCAACGTCTCATTGTCCAGATCCCCGTTTGTCGAGAAATGGTTGATTTCTGGTTCTCCCTGTCTCGGACTCTTATGTATCGCGGTGAAAAGATTACCAAGACGCTCTATCAATCGGTTCAACCGGGTTTCCGTAGGTCGAAACCGGTCCAGTTTCCTGAAATAGGTTTCTGACAGATCATGGATGCATCGGTTTTGCAGTTGATAGCTGAATGGCAGTTTCTTTTCCTCTTTGTTTTTAATCCATTCTGCAAAAATCGCATAAAATATATCCACCACTATACGGATATTCCCACCCGCTATACCCGCAATATCGTTAAAGCCGGAATATATTTTTGTTTTTCTGTACAAGGTACACAACCAATACAATGCTCCCCTTGAATAATTATGGTACCAGCCCTGCGCTGTAGAAGTATTATCTCGCATATTCCTTGCAACCGCATCAGCGTTTTTGCCTTGATTGACGATTACAACGGCAACCGTCTGGCGCAACAGGTTCGGTTCTTTTTGCATCCATTGTATCAGGGTATGGTTTGCCTTCAGGGAATGCTGTTTCTTCAGATGATCAATCAACAGCCTGTTTCCACGGTTCCCGCAGATTCCTTTTGCTTCTTCTTGTGGCGTAAGATGTTCCAGAAATTTTTGCGCTTCACCAATATGCCAAAACTGGGATGAATTCGAAACATAACGATTTACCAGGATTTCCGCGCATTTCCTGAACTCATCAAATCCGACCTCTTCATCCAGATAACAGGCGCGATAATCGTGGGTTACCTCCAATTCCTGCTCAACCGAGTCCGTTGATGCGGTTTTCATTCCGTCATTCCGAGCAAGCAGTTTGTAGGTGATCGCATCGCTCTCTTTAACGTGTTTGACCCGCGTGTTCAGCATTTGCTGTTGATGGATTGCGTAGTTTTCGACCTCATCAACAAATACCACGAAATAAAATTTCCCTCTTTCCTTTAGTTGTTCTGCCAGCAATTTCATTAAGGTGTTACTCTGGAACAAGTAAGGTATTTCGTAGCGGTGAGGATTGTTGATATAAGCCCGAATTTCATACAAGCGGGTTTCCAGATGTGCCAGGAAAGTTTCCATACCGCAGTTTTTATCAGTGGGGACACCGATTTCGCGACACAAAATACGAAATAATTCCGCAGTCGATTTAACCCAGCCAGCCAATCCCCCGGATTCTTCCAGAGCCTGTAATGCCTTGCGCAACACAACCATGTCAAAGAACAGGCCAAACAAAGCACTGTAATTCTTCTGCTTATCTTCGTCGGGCACATTGAATGCTTTGAGAAAATCACTATCCTGACGAATCCACAAACCAAGGTAATGGAGCTCTTCAGGCTTTGGTGTACGTCGGTACTTTTGCTCGAAAATAATCAGTTGGGTTTGGTAGTCACAATAACGAGCCATGGTGGTTTTTCCGGTCCCTCGGGAGCCATAAACAATAACAGGCTGAAAACTGGTCAGTTGTTCTTCCATCTCCGGGTAAATAGCGGAATAGTGGCTTGCAACCTCCTCTGGGCTCCAGTATTCGATGCGAAGGTTGGGGAAAGGGTTTTTGAAAGTCTTCTCCTTGAAGTTTTTGCGTACCTGAGCCTTACTGATCAGGTAAGAATTATGAGTTTCCAAAGCAGCACCCAATGCTGATAATGACCTGCCGAAGTCCGTTTTCTCCCATCCATTTTTTGTCACCAATATCTCCTCTTCCAAAGCCAACGCATCGTCATACCTGAACTCAGTGACAAAACTATTATCAATTTCCGGCCATTCTTCAGTGAGAATGGTTTTTATTCTTTCGTTAGCTTCAAAATTTCTGGTCGAGGGAATCAGAGTGACTACGGGCAATACACGTTTCTCACCATATTTGTTTATGGAGTCTTCAGTCAGGATATGCTCCATGGCATAGCGGCACCCTTCAATACTTTGTCGGTTCAACGAACTGAAACAGACAACGGTATTACTTAACCAGGAAGTGGCCATATAATAAGGGTCACTGAGTCCTGTCCTTGAATCAAGAAACACCCAGTCAAACTCATTGATCTCGCAATGCAGCTTCAAGGCGGCAAGCAACTGGTAACCCTTGATTCGCGATGAAAAAAATTTGTGCCAATCAAGTCTGTCCAGTTTTCCGGCATAGTCTGTATCCAGTTTCTTGCTGGCGGGCATCAGGAATATTTCACCCTTATCATTATCAGCACCAGGCAACTTATCCAGAAAAATGCTTCGTAACATGTAATCCTGCAAGTCCCATTCATACACTTCACCAGGAGTTTTCTCATGGTGTTGTTGCCAGGCAACACAGAGATCAACAAACCCTCCTTTTATTACCGAATCAGCGATCAGATTATCCCTGAACACCCCGCTGCTATGTTGTCCTGGGGCCTCAAGATCAAGGTCAATAATCAGAACTTTGCTACCATTGAAAGCTTGTTGGCAAGCGAGATTGGCCAGTGTCGTGCTACGCCCCACACCTCCCTTGTAAGAGTAAAAAGAAACGAATTGAGTAGATTGACCAGGCATTGTTTCAGGCTGTCACCAGCTGCTCACTCCTGGCATACTGATTGCTCATGTAATTGTTCCCAGTTGAGTTTCCAGTACTAAACTTGTGTATGTTGACTTCCTCTTCAGAAGGCGGGTAGGCGAGTTTGTCGAGCTCTCGCTTTAGTAACGATCTTTTTCTTTCATACAGGCATTTGAAACTTTTTAAATCAAACAGCTCGCTGGCTTCAAGCAGAGCTTTGCCGAGAGCTTCTTTTTGTTCACGGGGCAGGATTTCGGACAGATATTGGCAAGCTATAAGGATTTCATTAGCCAACTTGGTTTGACAATCTTTCCGCTTCTCTATATCCGTATTGTTTTCTTGTGGACCACACATATACAAACGATTAAAAAAATACTTGTTATAAAAAGTTTTCGGAATACGATCCTGGGACAGAGTCCACTGGAACAGTTGCCGGGTCTTGGTTATTTCCCAATCCAGGTTTTGGGTGGTAATCAGCATGATCTCAAATTGAGCATCGTTATTTGCACTCTCTGTTTTCAGAATATGCTCATACAGTTCTGACCATTTGTTATCCGGCCACAGATTCCAGAGATGCACCAAACTCAAATTCTGGGTATAAACCACATTTTTTTCTTGATCTTTGTATGTGTTCACTCGCAGAGGCTCGGGGTTCTTCAGTTCTTCTTCCCAGCGTTCTTTTTCTTCCTTAAAAACATCTTCATGATAGCGGTTGAATTGACGAATCATATAGACCAGTTCACTCAAACCAGCCGTGCTGCTTTCATTGGCTGTTTCAGGGTCACGCCATTCTTGGAATAAATGGAAACAGGCATCCCAGAAAACCGATTTGTCTTCAAGGTCATTGGACAGTACCAGATGTTGCAGAACGTCCGTCGGAAATTCTTCAATGAACCGGTCACTGATCGGCGGTGGAGCTTTGTCGAAATCACCCAGCAAACGGTTTAGAATATAAGAAATTGCGGCATCCTCATTCTGGAAGAATTGGCTGACTATCTGTTTCTCGTTCATACCGTTTTTTGCTCCTTGGATGCTCGTACCCTTTTCGCACAATTATCGAAATAAGCACCCATATTAACTTTGAGGTTCGTTCGAGTTGAACAGGCACCTGTACATTGTATCGCATTACGATTTACTTCCAACCATAACCACTCTTCCATATCCGGTTGGCCTGTTTTCAAGTTTCTCGTGCGACCAGGAGTTTTTGGTGTTTGATAAAAGTAGAAGGCCAGACCTGCATCCAGTGCATTTGGTTTCACACAGTCGATTTCATTTAACGTCAAGCAAAAGACACGTGTGCCTGGCAACATCTTGCGCCAATGGTATAAACCCAAACGACATGCCAGACCCTGTAAATCCTGTCCTGACCGGAGAACCAAAGAGGTTGTGGTAGCCCATATCTTGTGTTCCTTTTTACTCTCGATTTTGTCTTTTTCGAATAATTCCCAGATTTTGGGAAAATCATCAGTGTACAGAGTATCAAGTGGTGGAGAAGAGATATCTGGTCTGTGTCTGTGTAAGGAGTAAGCCAGCCGGATTCTCTCGGGGTGCCTGTATATTTGACACTCCTGTTTGAGTTGTGAGGCATCTGGTACAGGTTGTTTGTCTGAATCAGCGACCAGATCAGGATAATTTCTATGGTCAAGAATTTTGCTGGCAATACCTTTGGGGAGGTTTTGCCAGTTCTCATATTGCAACGCCATTTTCACGGATGTTTGTGAGACATTACTATCTTGTTGGACCAGTTCATATTCCTTCTTGATTTCCTCAAGGTACGGCATAGCTGTAATCGCTTATTCTAATTGTTGTTGATATCCGGGTATTGTTCCGATTAGAAGCAGTGACCACGGATACGGGCGTATTCCTATCATAGTGAAAATCCGGTATAAATGGCAACCAGGTGATTTGAACCTGCTTTTCAGGTAAAACCGGCGCTTCGTCCACATGCATGATAATCATGAAGAACATCAAGACTGATCGGTTGTGACCCATGGACTATCCTCTGACTGAAGAACAACGGTTGCTGGTCGATTCGGTTCGCGCTTTCCGGGAAAAGGAACTTGAACCCCACGAGGCGGAGGTTGACCGGACCGGAGAAGTCCCGGAGGAACTGGGCTCCCATATTAAACAAAAGGCGATCGAGATGGGCTTTTATGCCCCGAATCTGCCGGAATCAATTGGCGGAGGGGGACTGGATTACAAATCCCTGGCGCTGTTCGAAAGAGAACTGGGAAAGACAATTTACGGGTTGCACGGCTACATGCATCGTCCGTCCGAGATATTGATGTGTTGCAGGGACGAACAGATCGACGAATATCTGAAACCCTGTGTGACCGGGGAGAAGAAAGAGGTTTTCGCGCTGACTGAACCCGGCGCAGGGTCTGATATCATGTCGATGCAAACCAGGGCGGAGCGGGTCGGCAGTGAATTTGTGATCAACGGCAGCAAGCACTTCATCAGCAGCCCGGTGAAACCGGATTTCGCCATTCTGTTTGCACAAACCGGCGTGACCCGGAGCGCGCGCGGGGAACGCAAACTGGTGACCGGATTTCTGGTCGACGCAGGCATACCGGGATTTACCATCGAACGGGGGCCGCGGTGTGCGGCGCAGCGCGCTTATCATACCTGGCAGTTGACATTTGACAATTGCCGGGTGGATGAAAGCAGGATTTTGGGCGAGGAGCACAAGGGGTTGGAACTGGCGGACGAGTGGTTAAGGATGGGGCGGGTATGGGTCGCTGCGGCTGCCTGCGGCAAGATGGAGCGTTTGATTGATCTGGCGGCAGGATGGGCAGCCGAAAGGAAACAGTTCGGACAATCCATCGGAAAATTTCAGGGGACTTCATTCAAACTCGCGGACATGATGGTGGATCTGAAAGCCGCCGACCTGTTGGTGATGGATGCGGCGGACAAGGCTGACCGGGGTGTGATGCGTAATGTGGATGCCGCAATGGCAAAGCTGTTTGCCTCGGAAGCGGTAGGACGAGCCGCAGACAGTACCATTCAGATATATGGAGGTATGGGGCTGATGGAAGAACTCCCGATCGAGAGGATGTGGCGTGATGCACGTCTGGACCGTATCTGGGATGGCACTTCAGAAATTCAGAGACATATTATTTCCCGTACGCTGTTAAGGGAGTACGGTGGGTAGTCAGGCTTTATGTCAAACTGCGAATTGCAGCGTATCGAAAACCTGAAACGATTACTGGCGCCCGAACATATTGCCTTTATCGGTGGCCGGGATGCGGATTATGCGGCCCGTCAGTGCGCCAGACGATTCAAGGGGACGGTATCGGGAGTGAATCCGAAACGCAGTGAAATGGGGGGACAGCCCTGCTACCCGACGGTACAGGACCTGCCGCAGGTACCCGATGCGGTTTTTCTGGCCACGCCGAGAGAAGCTGCCTTGAAGACTGTGGCGGATTTGAATGGAATCGGCGCCGGCGGTGTGGTTTGCTTTACAGCAGGCTATGGGGAAACCGGATCAGTCGGCAGGAAATTTGAGCGGGAACTGATACAGGCCGCGGGAAGTATGGCGCTGGTTGGGCCGAACTGTTACGGTGTGATCAACTATGTACATGACGCCATCCTGTGGCCATTCGGAGCGGGGGCGTGCGAATGCTGCAAAGGGGCGGCGCTGATCATGCAAAGCGGCATGATCCCGGCTGACATGGCCATGAACCAGCGCTCTGTTCCGCTTGCCTATGTGATTTCCGCCGGAAATCAGGCGATGCTGGCGGTCGAAGACTATATGGATGTTCTGGTCGATGATCCGCGGGTGAGTGGATTTGGTATTTATATCGAAGGCATCATCAGTATAGAAAAATTTGCTGCTGCCTGCCTGAAGGCCCTGTACGCTGGAAAGCCGATCCTGTTACTGAAGGCAGGCAGTTCGAGTATCGGCGCCAATCTCGCGGTCAGCCATACCGGGTCATTGTCCGGAGCCGATGAAGCGCATCAGGCATTGTTCGACCTGCTCGGGGTGATTCGTGTGAGATCTCCGGAACTGATGCTCGAAGCCCTGAAGTTTATGACCATATCAGGTATTCCTGAAGGCAGGCGCATTGCCGCATTTACCTGCTCGGGGGGTGAAGCCCTGATGGTGGCTGACTATTGTGAGAGAAATGGCCTGGCGCTCCTGCAGCCATCTGAATCAACTGTTCAGAAACTCGCCGGACTGCTGCCTGATATTGCAACCATTTCCAATCCCCTGGACTATACCACCCCGTTGTGGGGTAACAGGGAGGTGATGCCGAAAGTATTCGCGGCCGCGCTGGAAGACGGCCCTGATGCGGCGGTGTTTATTCAGGACTATCCGCCTGCAGAATTTGATGCGAACAATGCTCTTTATCGTGCAGATGGAAAATCGTTCATGGATGCGGTTAACGCAGCCGGAATTCCAGCCGGGATATGCAGCGAACTTTCCGAGAACTTCGATCTGGAATCGAGGGAAATATATGCTGGCGGCGGGGTCACACCGATGCAGGGATTTGACCGTGGACTCGATGCGCTGGTGCTGGCCTGTGAATATCATCACAACCGGGAACGGATTCTGACAAACAGCCATAGAGGTGAATTCAGAATTATAAAAGCGGCTACCCGGCTCCAGGCCCCACAATTAATACCACGATCACTGAACGAATGGGAAAGCAAGCGGATGCTGGGCAAGTTCGGCTTGCAGGCGCCGACTGGCCGGTTTTTGCCAATCCCGCAAATCAGTCAGGCGGCAGTGGTCGCCGGGCAAATTGGATTTCCGGTGGTGGTCAAACTAGTGGCCGATGACCTGATTCACAAAACCGAACTGAATGCGGTCGTGCCGAACCTGACAAGTCGCGAATCGGTCCGGGCGGCTGTCGAGCATATTCGTACTGTAATGGCAAACAACTGCCTCGAGCAAAAAAATCATGGACTGTTGATCGAATCCATGGTGGAAAATGCAGTGCATGAGTTGCTTGTCGGCGTTCAATCGGACCCGCAATTCGGATTGACCATGGTGATAGCAAGCGGCGGAATACTGGTCGAACTGTACAAGGATTCGCAAACCGTTTTATTGCCGACCGATGCCGGCACTGTGATACAGGCCCTGTCACGGCTCAAGTGCCATCCGCTTTTATGCGGATACCGGGGGCGTGCGCATTGTGACATCGGTAAACTGGCAGACACGATTATGAAAATAGCGGAATTTGCAGAATCGAACTCTGGCGATCTGGTCGAAATGGATGTGAATCCCCTGATGGTTCTGCCCGATGGCGCCATCGTTGCAGATGCCCTGATCAGGTTGAGGCGGTGAACCATGAGAAATAACGCTCGTGCGGTGGTTATTGGCGGTGGCATTGCAGGCTGTTCAACGCTGTATCATCTGACCAGGGAGGGCTGGGCGGATGTCATCCTGGTTGAGCGGGATGAACTGACTTCCGGTTCGACCTGGCATGCTGCGGCCCAGGTTACCCAGTTTGGCGCCAACCAGACCATGTTCGCGCTGAAGCGATACAGCATCAATCTGTATCGGCAATTGTCGGCGGACAAGGATTTTCCGATCAACTATCATATTACCGGAGGCATGCGGCTTGCCCACCAGCCGGATCATGTCGATATTTACAGGCATTACATTTCGGTTGCACGCGGAGTAGGGGTGGAAATGGAATTTATCGATGCCATCGAGGCGGGCAGAAGGCATCCATTACTGAACACGCAAGGATTGCTCGGGGCATGGTGGGACCCGCTCGACGGAGATATCGACCCTGCACAGCTTTGCCATGCATTGACCCGTCAGGCACGCATCGCAGGCGCCGAAGTGCAGCGTTTCAATCCGGTCGAACAGATCACCCGCAAGCCGGGAGGCGAGTTTATTGTCCATACACGAAATGGTGACATCACATGTGAGATGGTCGTAAACGCCACCGGCTACCGGGTGAATGAAGTCGGACGCATGCTTGGCGTGAGTCATCCGGTGACCTCGATGGAACACATGTATTTGCTGACTGAACCCATCCATGAAATCGAGCAACTGGATTTTCGTGTCCCCATCATTCGTGACCCCGGTGATGATTTCTATTCGCGCCAGGAAAAGACAGGCCTGCTGGTGGGTGTTTATGAACAGGATTGCAAAACCTTTGGTATGGAAGGTATCAGCCCCGATTTTACCATGCAGTTGTGCCCATCTGATCTGGACCGCTGTCTTGATAATATGGAAGGTATCTTTGCGCGTCTGCCCTGTCTTCTCCAGGCAGGAATACATACCGTGGTCAACGGTCCGATCACCTATACGATTGATGGGGCGCCGCTGGTCGGTCCGATTCCCGGCATACCGAATGCTTTTGCCTGTCTCGGATTGCGGGCAGGGATCGGGGAAGGAGGAGGGCATGGCAGGATTCTGGCGGAGTTGATGGTGCATGGAGAGTGTGAATGGGATGCATGGTATCTCGATCCTCGCAGATTCACCCGGTACGCCAATACTGAGCATACCTGTCTGAAGGCGGTTGAGGATTACAGAAATGAGTTTCACTACCATCTCCCGCATGAACACCGCCCGGCAGCACGACTGGCCCGTACCACCCCGCTGTATCCGGTTCTTGATGCGAAGCGCTGTGAGTGGGGTGTGGTAGCAGGCTGGGAGCGTGCATTGTTTTTCAAGCCGGATGATGAATTTGTCGATCAACACAGTTATCGTTTTACGCCTACGATGGATATTGTCGCAAGGGAAGTGGAGGGCATCGTGAAAGGCGTTGGCATAATGGAGGTGTCAGGATTCAACCGGTATGAGATCAAGGGTCATGGCGCTGGAGATTTTCTTGATACCATGATTTGCGGCGCCATGCCAAAAAGCACCGGCCAGGTCAGACTTTGTTATCTGCTGACCGAAAAAGGCAACGTACTTGGCGAGGCGACCATAACCAGGCTGGGCCAGGATCACTACTGGTATGGTTCCGCAGCCGCCTCTGAATGGCACGACCGGGATTGGTTGAACAGGTACAAGCCTGATTCTGTCAGTATCTGTGAAATGGCAGGCAGCCATACGACCCTGGTGATTGCAGGGCCAGGGTCACGCGAGTTACTGCAATCGGTTTCGCCCCGGTGTGACTGGTCGGAACAGGCGTTTCCGTGGATGCGGGCAAAACAGATGTTTATCGGCCACGCGCAGGTTCTGGCAATGAGTGTCAGTTTCTCCGGGGAGTTGTCTTATGAACTGCATGTTCCGAATGAACAGCTCTACCTGGTCTGGAAAATACTGGATCAGGCGGGCAGGGATTTGAATCTGGTCTACTTCGGTCTGTATGCTACAGAATCAATGAGGGTCGAAAAAGGCTATCTCCATTGGAAAGCGGATCTGATTTATGAATACAATCCAATAGAAACCGGGCTGGACAGATTTGTGAGACTGGACAAACCGGATTTTATCGGCAGGAAATCGCTGTTAAGGCAAATTGACCGTGGTCCCCGTAAACGAATGGTCTCGATGGCGGTGGATTGCAATTTTGCCTGCGCCCACAGCGGCGCCCCGGTATTTGCACAGGGGCAACAGGTTGGATCCGTGACTTCATCCGGATTTGGCCATCGGATAAACAGGAACATTGCCTTTGCCTTTATCGATCCGGACAAGGCAAAAACAGGGACGGAGCTGCAAATCGGAATTCTCGGGGAGAATTGCCCTGCATGTGTGATTGATCCGGTCCAGTACGACCCGGACAATTTACGGGTACGGAGTTGATTGTGACTGAAAGGCGATCAAGAACGAGGAGGGGAGGGATTCGCAGCCGTGAAGCGATGCATGCACTGCGCAGCAGGCCGCCGGAGTTTGACCCCTGTCCTCCAGGGCAGATTGGCGGACAGTACCGCCCATTGTCAGAAGCGGATATCAGGGCAATCCTGGGTACCGCTCTTCGAATTCTCGAGGAAATCGGAATGGGGCGCTCTCCGGATACTCTGAAAGATCAGGCATTGCGCTGCGGCGCTTTCATCAACGACCTGGGGCGACTGTGTTTCCCGCGGGCTATGGTCGAGGATATTATCGATGGCGCCGCCAAATCCTTTGTGTTTTATGGCAGGGAGTCAAAGCATGACTTCGAAATTGGTGGAGACAGGGTCTTTTTCGGAACGGGCGGCGCAGCAGTGCAGACCCTGGACATGGAATCGGGAGTATACAGGCCCTCGACCCTGCGTGATCTGTATGACTTCACGCGCATGGTGGATTGCCTTAAAAACGTGGCCTGGTTTACCCGTTGTTGTGTAGCAACCGATGTGCCGGATAACTTTGATCTGGATATCAATACCGCTTATGCGATGTTGCGCGGAACGACAAAGCCATTGGGCACGAGTTTTTTCCTGGCAGAGCATGTCGACCCGGTTGTCGACATGTTTGACCTGGTTTTGGGCGGGGAAGGCAAGTTCAGGCAACGGCCTTTTTGCAAGGCCCATATCAGCCCGGTTATCTCGCCATTGCGTTATGGCGCTGATGCCTTTGATGTGGCCATGGTTGCGATGAAGCTGGGTATGCCTCTGAACAACATCATTGCCGCACAATCCGGGGCGACTTCCCCTGCAACCATTGCCGGTATGCTGGCATCCACATTGGCAGAGACTCTGGCTGCGCTGTTGATGGTGAATATTTTCAAACCCGGTTATCCGATGATATTCTCCAACTGGCCTTTCGTGATCGATTTGCGCACGGGTTCATTTGCGGGTGGCGGTGGAGAGATCACATTACTCAATGCAGCTTCGGCGCAATTGTCAAACTGGTTGGGACTGCCATCAGGGGTGGCTGCAAGTATGGCGGATGCAAAGGCAGTGGATGCGCAAATGGGGATCGAAAAAGCCCTTTCCTCGCTGGCGACCGGACTTGCAGGCGCGAATATGGTGTATGAGTCTTCAGGCATGATGGCCAGCCTGCTGGGTGTTTCCCACGCCGCGTTTGTTGTCGATGACGAAATGCTATCCCATGTCTACCGGATTATTCGTGGAGTGGAAGTCAACGAAGAAACCCTGGGATTTGAAGCGATCAGGGAAGCGGTAACCGGTGAGGGCCATTTCCTTGGAGGCAGCCACACTATGGATGCGATGCAAAAGGAGCACTATTATCCGAAACTTGCGAACCGGGATGATCCCCGTACCTGGCAAGAGGGAGGGGCAAGGGATATGTGGCAACAGGCGCATGACAAGGCCAGCCAGATTCTTGCCAGTCATTACCCGGTTTATATTGATGGTGCGACTGATGATAAGATCCGCAGCCGTTTCAATATCCTGCTTGACCAGCCTGTCCAATAAAAAAATATAAAATCATCGCATGACAGACGGGTTTGGTTGTATGATCGGGTCTTCCAGTCTGAATATTAAATGCCAACGGGAGCCGGAAAAATGAATGAATTGATGAAAGACCTGCTTCACAGTTGTCGGTCCATGCCTGAGGTGAATATAGAAGCGAATCAAACCATACTGGCAGAAGGTGACCGCACCGGTCTTATATATATTTTGATCGAGGGCGAAGTCCGGATTTCCAAACGCGAACTGGAAATCATCAGGCTGACTGAACCCGGGTCCATCCTTGGTGAAATGTCCGCTTTGCTGGATCTGCCCCATACGGCGACCGTGACGACCCTGGCCCCATCCCGGTTTTACATAGTGGATCAACCCGATTTTCTCAGGAATAATACCGAAATCTGCTATCCCCTTGCAGTATTGCTGGCGCGTCGTGTAAATGGTGTGACCAACTATCTGGTGGACATCAAGGAGCAATTCAGTGATCAGAGCAATCACCTTGGAATGATGGACGAAATACTCGCGACGATTGTCAACCAGCAGGGAGACGACCCACAACCCGGCTCTGATCGCGACCCGGCTTGAAGCCAGGCTTCGTATTCAGCCGCGCCGCATTCGATCACGGTCCGATCAGTTGGTTCCCTGCAGCCAGGAAGGGATTATGGTCGTGTTCTGCGGTGGTCGTTGCAAAGGTTGATCCAGCGCCACCCATTCGGCAGCCACAATCGAATGCCAGTGTGCAGTTTGTTGCTGGATATCAAACACGACGTGAGGCGGGAAGTCTCCCCGTACCCTGCCGGAGTTGAATACCCAGGTAGACTCGATCCGATCGACCCAGGAGCCATTTTCGATAAAGGGCGCTTCGTGGATATGCCCGGTCAGGACGATATCCGGTTGGTACTGTTCGATCCACTTGACCAGATCCTTGTCACCATAGTGGCGTTTCCCGGTCCAACTGGTAGGGGAATTATCTGGCGGACCGTGGTATACCCAGACCCAGTTCTGTTTTGGTTTTTCGGCATCTGCGGCCAGTTGTTCCGCTACGATCTCTTTGGTTTTTGGCCCATCCCACCATGGACATACGGTAAATAGCGTGTCACTGATCACTATACTGTCTCCATCGGTAACAATTCCCGACTCACGAACCGGTTCCAGCCATCGGGCAATCCGTTCTCCATGGTCTCCGCGAACATCGAGGTCATGATTCCCGGAGCTCACCAGAAGCCGGGTATTGACCTGTAATCGTTGCAGATACTTCAGGATAACCGGGATCTGGATACGCATATAGACGTGTGACCGGGCATCAATTTGATCACCGGCCATAACAACAACATCGAATTGGCTGGCGATATTCAAAACCCAGTCAAAGTGTTTCAGCACATAATGCAAATCAGATACCAGCAAGCATTTCATAGTATGGAAAATATATTGTAAATACAGGGTAGTCTACAACAATTCCTGTAAAATACAGGTGTGGGGTCGTCGAATCGGTTAATTTGACTCTGCAAAATTATTTGATTAGACTTTGCCGCAAATAAATTCAGGGAACATTTATTTGATGTGCAGTGTATTTGGTGGTACGCCTGGTTTGTTCAAGGCTGTATTGCTTTTTACAGGGTCGGGTGCAGGTGTTTGCATCCAAATTGAAACAGGATAGAACGTGGTAAAATTAACTGACTCGGGATAAAATCAAATGGCCGCTGTTTCACTGACACCGGATTTAACCTCAATCAGCCAGTTGGAATTGGTGCTGGAAGAGTTTGCGAACAACCACGGACTGGCCATGCCGTTACAGTTGCGCCTGAATCTAATGCTTGAAGAACTGGTCACCAATAGCGTAGACTACTCGCTGCAAGCTGTAGAAGCGCCCAAGTTGGATGTAAACCTGTCTGTAGAAGAAGATTTCGTTGTCGCTGTTTTGAATGACAACGGTACTGAATTCAACCCGTTCGAGGAAGCGCCTGTGGCAGATACGACTTCAGGATTGACGGACCGGCCGATTGGCGGTTTGGGTGTATTACTAACCAAAAAACTGGCTGACGAGTACGCTTACAGAAGAGTTGATGAACATAACTGTATTACGCTGCGATGTAAAATTACGGGAGAGACCTGATGGTAGAACAAAATAAGCAAGGGCAGCCCAAGTTAACGGTGAGAGTTGAGTTGGCGCCTGTTGAGTCCGGGGAGGCGGTTATCCTCTGTCCGAGTGGTCGAGTGGATGGCAGCACGGTAGGGATACTGGACGTTGCGGTCCAGGAGCGGATTGATACGGGGGTAGGGATATTGATATTTGATTTTGAGGAGACGACATATATCAGCAGTGCAGGATTGCGGGTATTATTGATGAGTGCCCGGAAGATGCAGTCAGAGGGAGGCAAGGCGGTGTTTTGCGGGTTATTGCCGCACATTGCGGAGGTATTCGAGATCAGTGGATTCAGCGCCATACTTGATATACGGGCAAATCGTGCGGATGCGCTCGCTTGAGTCGGCTTGAATATTCACTTCAAACAGTCGTCGTGAATGTTGGTTATGAAAATTCACCGTGAGAATTGATTGTGCACACCGATCCAGGGTAGGACAGAGTAACCGAAGAGACTGGTCATGAGTGCACCTTTGACCCGGGTGTTAGTGGTAGACGACGAAGAAGACCTGGAGTTGCTGGTACGTCAGAAGTTCCGGCGTCGCATTCGCAAGAAGGAACTGGAATTCTTGTTTGCCCATAACGGCAAGGAGGCATTGCAGGCGCTGGAAGTGAATCCTGACGTGCATCTGGTGTTATCCGACATCAACATGCCAGTCATGGACGGACTTACGCTGTTGAACCAGTTGGCCGCCGCCAACCCGGATGTGCAGGCGGTGATCATCTCTGCGTATGGAGACATGGCGAACATTCGTACCGCCATGAACCGTGGAGCTTTTGACTTCCTGACCAAGCCGATTGATTTCAATGATCTTGAAATCACGATTGAAAAGACCATCAAACATGTGCATGCAATGCAACTTGCGTTGGAGTCGCGTGACCGACTGGTCGCAATCAAGCAGGAGTTGGAAGTGGCGCGTCAGGTGCAGATGTCAGTACGGCCGCCGGCGCTGCCGGAAAGCGTGACCCATGAGGTCAGCGCCCTGATTATTCCCGCGCGTGAGATTGGTGGTGATTTTTATGATTATTTTCATCTTGACGACAGCCATCTCGGTGTCGTGATTGCCGATGTTGCCGGCAAGGGAGTTCCGGCGGCACTGTTTACCATGGTCACCCGGGCACTGTTGAAGGCCGTCTCGAAGGATTATCAATCGCCCTCTGAGTGTCTGAATCTGGTCAACGATCTATTATGCGAAGACAACGACTCGTGTATTTTTATCACATTATTTTTCGGAGTGCTGGATGTTGGTACCGGAGTGTTCAGATATTCCAATGCGGGTCACAACCCGCCCCGTCTGATACGCCAGGGTTCGGTAATTGAGGTACTGCCCCAGACCGGGAATCTGGTGTTGGGTATAGAGCCGGGACATGAATATAATAATGAGCAGACTCAGATGAATCCGGGAGACACATTATTCTTGTACACCGACGGGGTCACAGAAGCTGAAGATGTCATCCCTGAGGAATTTGGAGAAGATCGTCTTGACCAAAAACTGTCGGAGATGTCGGACTTGACAGTAAATGAGATAGCCGATGGAATAGTACTTGCGGTGCGGGAATTTGTTGGAGATGCACAGCAATCAGATGACATCACCTGCCTTGTGGTGCGAATGCATACCACACTTGACGCTTTACCGGATAAATAGTTTCAGGGCCGGTTGAGGTATTGGCGTAGTGGAGAAGCCTGCCCAGGAACTGAATCCCGGCAATGTAGCGCTCGAACAGGCTATGGAAGAGCTTAAATTGCGCGAAATGTGGGCCAGGCAACGGCTTGATCTGGTGAATAAACTTGCCAAACAACTGGATGCCAAAAATGCGTCCCTGGTACAGGCCATGGAAGAACTGCAACTACGTGAAATATCAGCAAGGCAACGACTCAAACTGGTGGAGAGGCTTGCCGGGGAACTGGATGCTAAAAATGCGGCCCTCGAACATACCATGCAAGACCTGAGAGAGGAAAAAGACCGATCGGAAAATCTATTGCTGAACATCCTGCCAAAGAAGATTGCGGCCAGATTGCGGGAAGGAGAGTCTGAAATAGCAGACATATTCCCATCCATTACGGTTTTATTTGCCGATATTGTCGGTTTTACCGAACTGACCGAGCGTCTTGGAGCCAAGGAAATCGTGCGTGTTCTCGGAGAAGTATTTGCAATATTTGATTCCCACCTCGAAGACCATAACATTGAAAAAATCAAGACAATCGGGGACGGTTACATGGCGGCAGGGGGGCTTTCCGAGGTATCGCTTGAACATCATCAACAAACTGCAAATTTTGCGCTTAAGATCAGGGATGAGTTTATTTTTTGGTCCAGTCGGAATGATCTGGAACTGCAACTGAGAATTGGCATGCATACGGGAATGGCTGTGGCTGGAATTGTGGGCAAACAACGATTTTGTTACGATATCTGGGGTGATGCGGTGAATGTGGCCAGCCGCATGGAATCCACCGGTCAACCCGGTAGTATTCATGTTTCTGATAACATTTTCACTCTGTTGCAGGACTCCTTTGTTTTCGAAGAGGTTGGAGATGTGCAAGTCAAAGGCAAGGGTCTGATGCACACCTGGTTGCTGCAATCGGCGCTGCCCGATATTCATAGCCGCGTATAATGCAGCGGTTGGAGTCCATGTTGAATTGAAAATCAAGGTGCTTGCTTTCGATGTTTTCGGAACTGTGGTGGATTGGCATGGTTCGGTGGCCCGCGAAGTAGAGCAGGTTGTGCCGGGAGTGAATGGTGATGAGTTTGCCCTTGCCTGGCGGGCGGGATATGCCCCGGCGATGCAAAGAGTCATGTCAGGAGAACTTGGCTGGACACTGATCGATGACCTGCACCGATTAATTCTTGATGAAATTCTTTCCGGGTTGGGGATTGATCACCTGAGTGAACAGCAAATACAGGAGATGAACCGTGCCTGGCATCGCCTGGAACCCTGGCCGGATTCTGTTTTGGGTCTGGGCAGGCTGAAGTCGCAATATATGATCTGTACGCTTTCAAATGGTAATTTGGGGCTGCTCGCAAATATGGCAAAAAAAAAGGCATTGCCCTGGGATTGTATCTTGTGTGCGGAGATATTCAGGAAATACAAACCCCATCCTGATACGTATCTGGGTGTCGCCAGGGTATTTGATGTTTCCCCTCAGGAAGTCATGCTCGTGGCTGCCCATCACAGTGATCTGGCTGCGGCCCGCGAATGTGGATTGAAAACGGCGTATATTGAAAGACCCGAGGAGTATGGCGCATTGAATATCAAGGATGTATCGCCTGACCCCGCCAATACCCTCCATGCGAAGAGTATTGTTGATCTTGCAATATTACTCGGCTGTTGATTCCCCTATGATTGAACTGATCATTGGAGGAGCCCGCAGTGGGAAGAGCCGTTATGCTCTGGAAAATGCGAAACAGACCAATGCAAACCTGAGTTTTATCGCTACGGCACAATCCACGGCTGCGGTAGATGATGAAGAGATGGCGGTTCGTATACTAAGGCATCAGCAGGAGAGAGGTCCAGAATGGCAATTGATCGAGGAACCATTCTTGCTTTCTGCACTGATCAGAAGATTCTCTGAAAGAGATGCGGTGGTAGTCGATTGTCTGACGCTTTGGTTGAGTAACTGGCTTTGCCAGCAACAGCCTGCAGGGTGGAAACAGGAAAAGGAAGCATTTATATCAGGTATAAAGAACTCGAAAGCAAAATGGTTTCTGGTATCCAACGAGACAGGGTTGGGCATCGTACCGACTTCGATCCTGGGCAGGCAGTTTGTCGACGAAAGTGGCTGGCTTCATCAGGAGCTGGCTACTGCAGCTGATCAGGTAGTGATGGTTTTTTTTGGACTGCCGCAAATCCTGAAACAGCGGGATTGGACGGAAGCGGAGCAATCAATAAAATGAACCCCTGGTATCTGGGAAAAAGCAGGCAACCTGATGAGGATATGCGCTATCAGGCTACCCAACGGCAGTTGACCTTGACCAAGCCCCCTGGTTCTTTGGGTCGGCTTGAATTGCTGGCGGTCCAGCTTTCGGCCATGCAGGGCAGGATTACTCCGTCTGCGGATAAGATTGAGATTGCGGTTTTTGCCGGAGATCATGGTGTTGCTGATGAAGGGGTGAGTGCCTTTCCGCAGGTGGTCACTATGGAAATGGTAAAGAATTTTATTCGCGGCGGGGCCGCAATCAGTGTCATGGTCAGGCAGTTGAATGCAGGTTTGACGGTGGTCAATGCAGGCACAATCAGCGAACAGAAATTTGATCCTCCAGTAGTGGACCGGCCTATTGGAAAGGGAACCGGAAACATTGCCATCGAATCCGCAATGAATCGGCAGGAGTGTCTGGCGGCGTTGCAGTTGGGAAAAGACATTGCCGCGGGATTTGATCAGGAGACGACCATTGTAATTGGTGGTGATATGGGAATTGCCAATACCACCTCTGCCTCTGCTCTTGCGGTGGCTTACGGGGCCGCGGATGCTCCGAACCTGGTCGGACCCGGTACCGGTCTGGATGATAAGGGGGTTCAGCATAAGTTGACAATCGTTGAAAAGGCAGTCACCCGGGTGGGCGGAAATAACGATGTTCTGGGCGTGCTGGCGGAATTGGGAGGATTTGAAATTGCGGCTTTAACGGGTTACTTCATTCATGCCGCACAAAGGGGAATGACGATCCTGGTCGATGGTTTTATCACTTCCGCGGCAGCTTTGGCTGCCTGTAAAATCAACCCTTCGGTCAGGAAATGGATGTTGTTTGCCCATGTTTCGGCAGAACCTGGTCACGAATTCATCCTTCAGGCGCTCGCTGCCGACCCGTTATTGTCTCTTGGAATGCGTCTCGGAGAAGGTAGTGGCTCGGCAGTTGCAGTCTCCTTACTACGCTCGGCGTGCGCATTGCAAAATGAAATGGCGACATTTGCCGAGGCACAGGTTACCGACAGTGAGTAAGGGGATTCAATCAGACTGTACACGGATTGACATCCTGCGCCACGGGAAGCATGTACTGGGCGATGCCATTTGCGGAGTGACCGACCCTGAGCTTTCTGAAGAAGGCTGGCAGCAACTCAAGAGGCAAACTTCCCGTCTGAAAAATTCAGATTCCGACTGGAACCTGTGTGTGTCATCTCCTCGCAGAAGATGCGTGTCATTTGCCCGGGATTTCAGTGAACGCCATCGGATCGAATGTATTGTTGACGATGATTTTGCCGAGGTGGATTTTGGCGAGTGGGAAACATTGTCATTCGTGCAGATTTCAAGCAGGTATCCTGGTCAGTGGAGTGACTGGATAGGTCAGCCCGACCAACCTCCACCCCATGGCGGGGAGGTCTATGCTGATTTTCTGTTTCGGGTGCACAACGCATTTACCCGATTGATAGAAACACATCGCGGGAAACGAATCGTTTTATTTGCGCATGGCGGTGTGATCAGGGCAATATTTCATAGTATGCTCGATCTGGAAACGGGCGCCCTGCAACGATTCAACATCCCTTATGCCTGCCATAGCAGGATCATTGTTTATCATGGGGACAATCAGGATAACTGGTTTCAGCTCGACAGCCATAATACCCGCTAACCCACCATATTTGATGACATCCTGCAAATGCTGAACGAGTTTCTTCAGGCACTTGGGTTCCTGACTCGCATACCGCCGGGTCGAAACTTCTCGCATCAGCCCGAACTCGCTGGCGCTGCGGTAACGTGGTATGGATGTGTGGGTGTACTTGCCGGTTTGATACTGGTCATTCCGGGCGTGGTTTTGCAGGGCCTGATGGCAGTTCCAGCTGAACTTGCGGCTGTACTGACACTGCTGTTGTGGGTGGGTATCACCGGCGCATTGCATGTCGATGGTCTGGCAGACAGTGGTGATGCCTGGATGGGAGGGTTTACCCGGCAGCGATTCCTGGAAATCATGAAGGATGCACGCTGCGGGGTTGGCGCAATCGTGTTTATATGCCTGGTTCTGATAATCAAGGCAACTGCATTGATCGTTCTGTTCAAGCAGGGTGCGTTACTTGCCGTTCTGTTTCCTCTTGCGGTAGCACGAATAACCCTGGCCATTGCCATTGTCAAATTTCCTTATGTCCGGGAGTCCGGATTGGGATCAACTCTGCATCAGGGTCTTGACCGGCGCGCTATCCTGTATACCGGGGTTGCAGTCTGTTTGATACTTTGCGTCATTTCCCTGCCAGGGTTTGTCGTCTCCATGATTGGGAGTGCGCTCGGGTTTGCCCTGGTATGGTGGGCGCTGGTCAGAAAAGCCGAAGGATTTACCGGGGATATTTATGGTGCGCTGGTGGAAATCTGCGAAGCCGCTGTGCTGGTATCCCTGACAACACTGTAATCAGGTCAATATATGGAGCAAGTCTGGATATGAACAAGGTATTTTCACGATTTCCCCGATCAGATATGCCAATGGCAATGACGGGGCGGGGTTGCTATCTGGTCGATAGCGACGGCAAACAATATCTGGATGGGTCCGGAGGCGCTGCTGTATCCTGTCTGGGTCATGGTGATCGGGAAGTTCTGCTACGGATCACAGAGCAGGTGAATCGACTGGCTTTTGCGCATACAGCGTTTTTTACCAGTGAGCCCGCGGAGGAACTGGCCGACCTGCTGATCCGCCATGCCCCTGCCGGGCTCGACCGTGTTTACTTCGTGTCGGGTGGTTCCGAAGCGATAGAGGCGGCTATCAAGCTGGCCCGGCAGTATTTTCTGGAAAAGGGCGAAGCGGGAAGACACCGGGTGATTTCCCGCCGGCAAAGTTATCATGGCGGTACTCTGGGCGCTTTGGCGGCAGGCGGCAACAACTGGCGAAGTGAACCGTTCGCACCATTGATGGTGGAAACCCGGCACATCAGCCCATGCTATGCTTATCGGGGACAGGGAGAAGGGGAGTCGGAGTTTGATTATGGGCAACGGGTGGCGAATCACCTGGAAGATGAAATCCAGTCTGTCGGAGTTGATCAGGTCATGGCGTTTATTGCAGAGCCTGTGGTTGGAGCAAGCCTCGGCGCCGTACCTGCCGTGGACGGGTATTTCAAACGTATCCGGGAAATATGTGACCGCTATGGCGTCCTGCTGATTCTGGACGAGGTCATGTGCGGCATGGGGCGCACCGGTTCACTGTATGCCTGTGAACAGGAAGGCATTGTGCCGGATATCATGACCATCGCCAAGGGACTCGGGGCAGGCTATCAGCCGATCGGCGCGATGCTGTGCAGCCGGGATATTTATCAGACGATCAAACAGGGCAGCGGACTATTTGCGCATGGACACACGTATCTCGGACACCCCGTTGCCTGCTCTGCCGGGCTGGCTGTCGTCAATGCCCTGATAGAGCGTAACCTGATCGAGCGTTGCGTGAAACAGGGTGAAAAATTGCACGCGGCGCTTGAAGAGCAATTTCAGTCCCACCCATATATTGGCGATATCAGGGGCAGGGGTTTGTTTCGCGGACTGGAGATTGTGCGGGATAAATATACGAAGGAGCCTTTCGACCCCTGTCTGGGTGTCCACAAAAAGATCAAGAAAGCGGCATTTGAAGCCGGACTGGTCTGCTACCCGATGGGCGGTACCATTGACGGCTACAAAGGTGATCACATCCTTCTGGCGCCGCCTTTCATCATTGAAGATGACCAGATTGGTGAATTATGCGAGAAACTCGCCATTGCAATAAACACGGCAACCGGAATCTAAATAAACTCTTCCGATTTTTGTCCTGCTGTTTCCCTTGCCTGGCGAAGCCGGTCCGGGTTACCTACATCCATCCACATTGATCGGGTATATTCCCCGGTGATCGCCTTCTGATCGATGAGTCCGTCAAAAACGGTTTTGAGTTCAATTTTCTTACCCTTAGGCAAGTCTGCGAAAATCTCCTTGCGATAAACTCCGATACCCGAAAACGTGTAGCCTTCGTTGGGGTTTTTGTCGATTCTCTCAATGTGGCCGCCTTCCAGCCAAAAATCACCCTGCGGATGATGAGGCGGATTGTCCACCATTACCAGATGCGCAGCCGAATTCCCGGGCAAAGTCAATTTTGTGAAGTCAAAGCCGGTGAAGATGTCCCCATTGATCACCAGCAACTCATGGTCAGCGAAAAAATCCAGAGCGTGTACGATCCCCCCGGCAGTTCCCAATGCGCCATCAATTTCGTGGGAATAGCATATTTTGATGCCAAATCGGCTGCCATCACCCAGGCATTCCTTGATCAGTTCGGGAAGGTGGGCAATATTTATGACGCATTTCCCGAAGTCTGCTTTTGCCAGCTTCAGGATATGGTGCTCGATCAGCGGGGTATCACCGACCGGCAGCAGCGGTTTGGGAAGGGTATCCGTAAGGGGGCGCATTCTTTCCCCGCGGCCCGCAGCCAGAATCATCGCATCCACAATGTCCTTCCAGAAAATGACGGACGATTGCAGAGATAAATAATCCGTCGCAGCAATTTTCGTGATACAGGGTGTGAGCTCATGGTTGATTGGCGGTTGCTTTCGATATTTGTAGTTGGATTATAAGCGCCTGAAACCCTATAATCACTGGCAGGTCGTTCATCTCCGGCACTTGATTAAAATAATGCCCCCCAAAGCGAAGGTCTGGTTGATAGCCGCAATGGCTGCTGTCATCGGCAATGACATGGTTGCGCCATCGGCTATCGCGCAATCTGACCGACAGAACCTTGGATTTGCAGACTACGGTATTTGTCAGCCAGACACCATAGATGTCCCACTTGTATTGAAGGGTTCTCCTGAAGCCGACCAGGGCCAACAACAGACAAATGCTGAAGCGGATGAGATGCTATCATTGGACAACGATGAAATGGAATTGAATGGCAATGTCCAGATTGTCCAGGGCAGACAAGGCGTATTCGCTGACCAGGTTGTCTTTAACAATAAATCCCGTATTTTCGAAGCAGCAGGAAATGTAAGGTATTACACATCCAATGGTGATGAACTCAACGCGGAATCCGCTGAAATCGATATTAATACCTTTGTTGGGACCGCGCACAATGCAGGCATGAAGTTTGTTGACCGTGACCCTGTTCTGGATCAACGTCAACATGCCCACTTCGAAGAAGATTATTCAATGTTCGCGCCTTTCACAAAAAGAACCGTTGCAGTACGGCGGGCAGATGGCAGGTTACCCTCCGCGGACCCGGGAACCTATGTCAGGGCGCGAGCCACCGCAGCAAGTGTCGAATTCAAGGGCGGAGATTATCAACTGATGCACGATGTTGTCCTGACCAATTGCGAGGAAGGCAACAGAAGTGTGGAACTGGCCGCGAAGCAGATTGAACTTGACCATGTCAGGGGCACCGGCACAGGGAAGTCGATGACAGTCAGATTCAAGCAGGTTCCGATCCTCTATTTTCCGTTCCTTTCATTTCCAATCAACAATCAGCGTAAAACCGGGTTTCTGGCTCCCGGGTATGGCTATGAAGAAAAATCCGGACTCATCCTGGAGGCGCCATACTATTTCAATATCGCGCCGCAGTTCGATGCCACGGTAACACCGCGTATTATCGCAAACAGAGGCACTCAGCTTTACGGCGAATTTCGTTATCTGACTGAAAATTCCTATGGCAGTATCCGTGGAGAATTTCTGCCTTCTGACGATGTATTCGATGAGCAGGACCGTTACGCAGCCAGCATTAATCACAAAACCCGGCTTGGTGGAAACTGGGATCTGGATATTGATTTTCAGGATGTATCCGATAGTCGATACCTGAATGATTTTTCAAGTGATGTCGATGTGACCAGTACAACCTATATTCCGCAAAAAGCCGATTTGCGTTACTACGGAGATGCAATAGACTTCAAGGTTAAAGCTTCAGCCTACGAGCGGGTCAATGACAATGTCAGTATCCGACGACAACCTTATGAAAGGTTGCCGCAAGCCGAGTTGAATCTGAAGGAAATGGATCTGGGGCCATTCAGGTTTGAAATTGATTCAGAATATACAAATTATATTCATGATGACACCACAAGGGTGGATGGCGCCCGGCTGAGAATCAAACCACATCTGAGTCTGCCGCTGGAACGGATATATGGTCATTTGACGCCCGAATTTTCGATTCAGTCAATCAGTTATAATCTGGAAAACAATCCGACCGGAGACGACTCTCCTTCGACAGCTGTTCCGATTTTCAGCGTCGATAGTGGATTGATTTTCGAGCGTTTTTTTAAACGAAGTGATAACGTCTTCATGCAGACCCTGGAACCAAGACTGTATTATGTAAACATTCCGGTCAAGCTTGAACAGGAAGACTTTCCTGATTTCGATACCGGTGGAGGAAGTACGAGCAGTTTTTCTCACTTTTTCAGGGAGAATCGTTTCTTCGGCGGCGACCGCGTAGGTGATACTCATCAGATTTCACTGGGTTTGACCAGCCGAATCGTGGAAGATGACACTGGAAAAGAGCGATTAAAACTCAGTCTGGGGCAGGTGTTTTTTCTTGATGACAGGGAAGTTGGACTTTCCCCTGACAGTCCCGCACAAACCGGGAACCGTTCTGACTTTCTGGCTGAAACCAGCGCCAGCCTGAATAAGGACTGGAGTGTCCGGAGTTTTGCGCGATGGAGCGCAGATCAAAATGAACTGGAATACATATCTGTTTCTACCGACTATAACCATAGTCGAAGACGAAATGCATCTGTCGGCTATAGTCAAACTACAGATGTCAGTAAGAATCTGACATTCGATTTTGATCTGCCGGTGAGTGATCGATGGCAACTCGAATCGGATGTACGATACGCTCTGCGAGAGAGCGAATTAAGATCGGCTACGTTGGGTATTTCCTACGATGGTTGTTGTTGGGCGGCAAAATTAGAGACTCAACGATATCCAGATGGGCGTGGAGAATTGAAAAATCGTTTCATGGTCGTTTTTGAACTGGATGACCTGGGTCAAATATCCACTCAGAGCTACAGTCAGTGAATTTGACAAACATGATCAGGGTCTTATTTATAGCTGCAATCTGCCTGAGCTTCACCGTTCATGCGGCCACGACAGGTCTGGATAAAGTGATCGTTGTCGTCAACGATGAACCGATTATGTTTTCGGAATACCGGATTCGCCATCAACGTGAACAGTTGCGGGCTTCGGAACAGGTGCGGTCGGACCTTTCAGAGATCAACCCGGATATTCTTGAAACCCTGATAGATGAACGTCTGCAGGCCCAGGCAGCATTTGCCCAGGGAATTACGGTAAGCGAACAGGAAGTCGATCAAATTCTCAGTACCATGGCGGCACAGAATCAGTTGTCATTGCAACAACTGTTCGAAGAACTCGATGGGCTGGGCATATCCCCGGCCGAATTTCGATATAGCCTGGCTGAGCAACAGTTGGTACGCAAAATCGTCGATATTGCCGTGAATTCACGAGTAACCGTTTCCGAACAGGAGGTCGACTATCATCTTCAGGCCCATAAGGATATTTATGCACGCAATGAGGCTTATGAGATATCTCATTTGCTGATGTCGGTTGTTGATAAATCGGAAGCTGAAGCAAAAGAGATAGAAAACACCGTCAAAGAAATTCGCCGGTCCCTGACATCAGGCCAGTCCTTTGAAGATATGGTCAAAAACTACTCGGATGGTGAGAATATTGAAAAGGGAGGATATCTTGGATGGCTCAGGGAAGGTCAGTTGCCCGAACTCTTTGTTGATGCGCTGCGCAAATCATCTGTTGGCGGGTATACGGATGTTTTGAAAAGCACAATCGGATTTCACATTCTGAAGCTCCATGACAAGGATGGCGACCAGAAAATCGTCACCCAACAATTACTCCGTCATATTCTGATCCAGCCCTTACGTAGAAATCTTACCGATGAAGAAGCCATTGAGGAACTGACGGAAATCAAGCATGAGCTTATGCAGGGCGCGGACTTTTCCCGGCTTGCCAGATTGAATTCGGATGATCCCACAAGCGCACCGGAAGGTGGTTTGCTCGGCTGGATCAATCCGGGGGAAATAGCGCCCGGGATAGAACAACTCTCAAATACTCTGGAGTTGAATCAGGTCAGTGATCCGGTCAAATCCCGTTTTGGCTATCATCTGATCGAAGTGCTGGACAGAAGGGAGAAGGACATTACCCATGATCTGGTCAGAAAAGACGCGGAAATGGAGGTCTTTAAACGCAAGGCTGCGGAACTTTATAAAATCTGGTTTGATCGATTACGAGATGGTGCGCATATAGAGTATATTGCAGACAGATAGACTGTTGGATGAATTGAAATGATAGATAAATTAAGGGCAGCGATCAACTCCGTATTACCCCCTGAACTGGGGGACGATTTAAAGCACAATATAGATGCCGTCATCAAGAGAAATTTTGAAAAGATGAATCTGGTAACCCGGGAGCAATTCGAAATACAGGAAAAGATTTTGATCAGGACAAGGCAAAGATTAACGGAACTGGAAAAGCAGGTTAAAGAGTTGGAAGGAAAAATGTAGTACACTTTGATCTTCAACCCGGGAAATGGAATATGTGTTTATTGATGAAAAGGAACAAAGGAATGGAGAAAAGGAATGTCGCTTGCCGTCGTTAGCAGTCGTGCTCAAGTTGGAACCCAGGCCCCTGAAGTTACCGTCGAAGTTCATTTATCCCGTGGCCTGCCGGCATTTTCCATCGTTGGATTACCTGAAACCGCAGTCAAGGAGAGTCGGGACCGGGTGCGCTGCGCAATCCTGAATTCCACTTTTGAATTTCCCAGCAAACGCATATCGGTAAATCTGGCGCCTGCGGACTTGCCCAAGGAAGGGGGTAGATTTGATTTGCCGATCGCGTTGGGTGTACTCGCTGCGTCTGGTCAGCTTGATGCCGGTGCGCTTGAAAATAAAGTGTTCCTGGGTGAATTGGCGCTCAGTGGCGGATTGCGGGATATCAAAGGTGGATTAATTGCGGCGCTATCGCTTAGAGACACCAATCAATGCCTGGTATTACCACGGGCAAGCGCCAGCCAGGCCGGTTTGGTAACCGGGGTCAGAGTCCATGGAGTGGAAACTTTACGGGAATTGACCGATGTCCTGAATGGCCTCGGTGAATTCCGGGCGGTTACGCCGGTGAGAACAAAGAGGGATGCAGTATATCCGGATATGAATGAAGTGGTTGGACAGGCATTTTCCAAATACGGGTTGGAAGTCGCTGCCTCAGGCGCACACAGTATATTAATGATGGGGTCTCCCGGAACGGGTAAAACCATGCTGGCCCTGCGCTTGCCGGGAATATTGCCCGGAATGACGGAAGATGAGGGCCTGGAAACGGCAGCGATTACTTCGTTGGTGGAAAAGGACTGGGACTCCGACGACTGGTTAACCAGACCATTCCGGGCGCCTCATCATAGCGCATCGGGAGCAGCCCTGATTGGAGGCGGCTCGATTCCGAAGCCTGGAGAAATATCCCGTGCCCACAATGGGGTTTTGTTTCTCGATGAGTTGACCGAGTTCGGCCAGCAATCCCTGGACTTGCTGAGAGAGCCTCTGGAAGCGGGTTACGTGAATATTTCACGGGCTGCGTTGCAACTCAGGTTCCATTCCCGATTCATTTTTGTTGGTGCCGCGAATCCATGTAAATGCGGGTATCTGGGGGATTCGGAGGGAGATTGCAGATGCACTCCGGATCAGGTCAGCCGCTATCTGGGAAAGCTTTCAGGGCCATTGCTGGATCGAATCGATATGCAGATAAACGTGTCCAAGGTCCCATATAACCAGTTACGCGCCAAACGCAAGCCAGAGGAGGATAGCGCAAGGATTCGCGAAAGAGTGATCGAAACCCGCACCATACAATATCATCGGCAAGGCAAGTTGAACAGCCAGTTATCCACCGGCGAGATTGACCAGTTCTGTGTTCTGGACGAGGAAGGGTATGCCCTGCTTGACCGGGTCTTGACCAAATTCAATATGTCGGCCCGTGCATATCACCGCATCCTCAAGCTTGCTCGAACGGTTGCCGATATGAACAGGCTGAAGGCGATTGAAACTTCCCATTTATTGACCGCAGTCAAGATGCGTTGCCTGGATAAAAAAAGTAGTCTTTAGATTTGACTCAATAAATTCCTGCATCCAGCCCGACGGCCAGGGTCATCCCCAGGGTCTCGCATTGATCGACAAAATCCTCACGATATTTGCCTTTCAGGATCACCGGAGGCTGAATCAGTTTCCACTTCAAACCAACCAGGATCTTTTCTACGCTGGTTTTGGCGCCCTGCCCGTCCAATCCAGCCTTGACATACAGGGCGACCGGCTTGCCTTCGGTGACTTCCAGGCACGGATAATAGATTCTTTCAAAGAAATCCTTGATTGCCCCGCTCATATAGCCAAAATTTTCTGTAGTACCGATGATCACACCATCACTCCAGATGACATCCTCGGCATTACTGTCCCAGGGAATGCGAACCCTTAGATCTACCGGGATGTCTTTTTCAAAGCGGCATCCGTGCGCTGTCGCCGCTTGCAGTTTAAGCGCGTTTTCCGAGGGGCAGTTTGCGACAATCAGAATTTTCGGCATCAACCCGTTATTGTTTCGTTATCTTCTCCATCGATGAAATTTCTCCAGCAGGTTCAGTGCCCAGGCTGGTGCATGGGCTTTTTTCCAGTTTCCGGCTGCGTACTTGTTGGCTTCCATCCAGGTCGGATAAGCGTGAATCGTTCCGAGAATTTTGTTCAACCCCAGTCCATGCCGCATCGCCAGTACGAACTCTGCGATCAGGTCTCCGGCGTGCCTGCTGACGATGGTGACCCCGAGGATTTTGTCTTTTCCCGGAACCGTTAATACCTTGATCGTGCCTGCCGCATGCCCGTCCGTTTTGGCCCGGTCCAGTTGTCCGATGTCGTATTCGGTCACTTCATACGGTACATTCTGTTCTCTGGCATCCAGTTCATTGATCCCGACGCGGGCCACTTCCGGGTCGGTATAGGTTGCCCATGGCAATACGCTGTAGTCGGCCTTGAACTTTTTGAATGGACTGAACAGCGCATTGACGGATGCATACCACGCCTGATGGGCGGCGGCATGGGTGAATTGATAAGGACCTGTGACGTCTCCCACCGCATAAACGTCAGGGTGCCCGGCCTGTAAATACGGATTTGTTTCTATGGTGCGACGGGGGCTGATCGGAACTTCGATGTTTTCCAGCCCATATCCATCCAGTCTGGCCGCCCGTCCCAGCGCCATCAGCATCTGGTCAAATTCAATTTCAACTTCCCTGTCACCGGCTTTGCAGACCAGTTTTTTCGAGTTGCCGTCAACGACGATACTGGTTGCAAAGTGTCCGGTCAGTACGTTGATGCCTTCCCCGCGAAAAGTCTCGGTGATTTGCCTGGAAAATTCTTCGTCTTCCCGCAGCAGAATCTGGTCCTGGCCTTCTACCAGGCTGACTTCGCTGCCGAACCGGGCGAAGCACTGCGCCAGTTCACAACCGATTGGGCCGCCACCCAGGACAATCAGTTTTTTCGGCAGTTCGCGGATATTCCATATTGTGTCAGAGGTATAGTAGTCAACCTGATCCAGTCCCGGAATGGGCGGGGCAAAGGGTTCCGCGCCGGCGGCAATGACGATGGATTTCGCCGTCCAGGTTTTGCCGTTCACCCGAACCGAATTTCTGGACAGGATTTCCGCTTGTCCCTTGATGACGTCGACTCCCAGAGACGTATATCTTTCCACCGAATCGTGCGGGGCAATGGAAGCAATGATCTCGTGAACGCGCTGCATGATGTCGGCAAAATCGAATGACGCTGAAGCTTCCCGGATTCCCAGATTTTGTGAATGCCTGATGTCATGGAGAAATTTGGCGGAGGCGATGAATGATTTCGAGGGCACACAGCCGGTGTTCAGGCAGTCCCCTCCCATATCTCCCCGCTCGATCAGAATCACTTTGGCCTTTATGGCGGCGGCGATATAGGCAGTTACCAGCCCACCGCTGCCGGCGCCGATCACGATCAGGTTGGCATCGTAATTTCTACCCATTGGTTCGAACTCTGCTTTTGATGATTTTCAGGAGGTATTTTGCAATGTACGGGAAAACCGCGAGTAACACGAACGACGCAATCAGGGCAGGGGATAACAGCCCTTTGAGCGAGTCCAGTTTGGCAAGCTGTGTGCCGGCGTTGATGAAAACCATCGTACCGGGCGCCATTCCGATCAATGACGCGAAGAAGAAAGTAGCTGTCCTTATCGAAGTCAGCCCCATCAGGAGATTGATCGCAAAGAATGGAATGACGGGAACCAGCCTCATCGAAAACAGGTAGAGAGCGCCTTCCCTGCGGAAGCTTTCACGAATTTTCCCGACGCGTTCCCCCATTTTATTCTGAACCAGATCGTCGAACAGGTATCTGGCGACGAGAAAAGCGAGAGTCGCGCCGATCGTTGCCGAAACGAGCACGATTGCAGTGCCTGCGACAAACCCGAAAATGGCGCCTCCCAGCAGGGTCAGCACCAGGGCGCCTGGAATCGATGCCGCGGTCGCTGCGATGTAAATTGCCGAAAACATCAATGCGGTCGTGCCGGGGTTGGCTTCCCTGTAGGCGACCAGTTGATCGAGTTTCGATTTGATGAACTCCAGATTAAGGTACTTTTCCGGCCCCAGCCAGATCAATACGCCTGCAACGATCAGAATCAGGACGACAAGAACTATTTTGCCTTTTGACATGTTATTTCGAGCCTTGCTCAATTAATGGTGTGGTCAGATCAGGATGACTGTATTTTGGCAATCAGCGAATCTGCAAACGCACTGGTGGAAAGTGTTTTTGCGTTATCCATCAGCCGGGCGAAATCATAGGTGACGGTTTGATCATCCATCACGGCGGGGAAAGCTTCGTTGATCAATTCAGCCGCTTCATTCCATCCCATGTATTCGAACATCATTACACCTGAAAACATCAATGATGACGGATTGACCTTGTTTTGATTCGCGTATTTGGGCGCGGTCCCATGGGTTGCCTCAAAAACCGCAATATGATCCGACATGTTGGCGCCGGGAGCAATACCGATACCACCGACTTCGGCTGCCAGGGCATCAGATAGATAATCCCCGTTCAGATTCATCGTCGCAATGACGTCGAACTCGGCTGGACGCAGTTGTAATAGCTGGAACATGATGTCGGCAATTCGATCCTTGACCAGAATCCTGCCCTCGGGCATTTCGCCGTTGCAATCGTCCCACAGTTCCTCTTCGGTTACGATATGATCCCTGTATTCCTGTTTGGCGACTTCATAACCCCAGTTGCGAAAAGCGCCTTCCGTGAATTTCATGATGTTGCCCTTATGGACCAGGGTGACGCTTGGTTTGTTGTGATTGATGGCGTATTCGATGGCTTTCCTGACCAGTCGTTTACTACCGAAAGCACTGATTGGTTTGACTCCCAGACCCGCGTCTTCGAAAAATTCGGCTCCCATTTCTTCCCTCAGGAACCGGGCCAGCTTTTTGTTCGCTTCAGTGCCGCTTTCATATTCGATCCCTGCATACACATCTTCCGTGTTTTCCCTGAAGATGACGACATCGACGGTTTCAGGAGATTTAAGTGGAGAGGGCACCCCGCGATAGTAACGAACCGGTCGAACGCAGGCGTAAAGGTCCATCTGCTGTCTCAGCGAGACGTTCAATGATCTGAATCCGCCTCCGATCGGCGTGGTTAACGGCCCCTTTATGGATACGACAAGATCTTTCATGGCTTCGAGCGTTTCTGCGGGGAAATAGTCTCCTTCATATATCCCGGCCGCTTTTTCTCCCATGTACAGCTCGCACCAGTGAACCTTTCTTTTGCCGCGATAAGCCTTGTCTACGGCGGCATCCCAGATTCTCAATGATGCAGAGGTGATATCCGGCCCGATGCCATCTCCTTCAACATACCCGAGAATCGGATTATCCGGCACAACCGGTTTGTTGTCCCTGATTGAAATTTTTACTCCATTTTCTGGAAATCTGATATGCCGATAGGTCATGGCCTGAATTGGTCCGGATGATGAAAAGATTGATTCGAAACTATACTAATTGACACTGAAATTCAATCCGGGTTCCACAGTGAGTTCCGGTGTCAAAGAAAAATATGGCGCCTGAACTATGAGTAAATACAGCTAAGCAATTCAGATTTTGCGGGTCCCGAGATGGTCCATTCGATCAACACGTCATTCTCGCGCAGGGTGATTTCGGCGCGATACGCATCATTCTTGCAGATATGGGGTGAGAGACTCTTCCAGGACAAGTCGGATTGCAGCATTAATTCAACCAATTCCACTGGATGTAAATCACCATAACGAAGATGTTGGAGGCGGATTACAGTGTCCGACGTCGTCCTGTGCCATCGATATCGATTCGAAAAATTCAGGCTGAGCCCCGAATCAGCGGTCCACGACCCTGATTCGCTGAACGTGATAAGGTTGTCATCAGGGCATTCGACGACGACCTTGCCGCTGCCGGATACATTCCAGTCAATATCGTCATGTATCGACTTCGATTCGAATTCGATTCTTGATATCGTTTTTAATCTATGCCAAAGCATGACGACGCGAAACTGTGACGATCAGTGGAAAATCCTGCACTCAGCACTGGAGTGCGCTGTCGAGAGCGACCAGAACTTTTTGCACTTCCTCATCGCTCGAGTAGTGGACCAAAGAGATACGAACGACACCATCTTCAGGGTCAATGCCAAGGTCGGATATCAGACGCCAGGCATAGAAATGACCGCTTTCACAACCAATCCCCCTGTCCTGAATCCTGGCGGATACCGACCGGGCTGAAGCATGCAGGGGCTTGAATGCAATGGTAGGCGCACGGTCACCGTCATTGGTATGGGCTTTTCCGATCAGTCTGACATTCCTGTTATTGTCCAGATAATCCAGAATGGGTTTTGTCAGTTGAGTTTCATGTTTGAAAATCAAAGCCCCGATCCGTTCCATTTTCTGTGCAATTGTTGTGCTCCCGTCCTGCACTTTATTTTGCGTTCCATAGTGATGATGATACAGCGCTTCGAAATAATCCAGCACTCCGGCGCAGCCCGCGACCTGTGCATGTTGCGGCCCCGTGGGATTGAACAGCTTGCCAGGCGACCCGGTGTTGAAAAAATGACATTGCGGCGACAGGGAATTTATTGTCTCCTGATCTATATACATCAGACTTTGATGAGGACCAAACACCTTGTACAAGCTGAAAACGTAAACATCTACACCCAGTGATTCCATGTCACAGATCCGGTGGGGCGCATAGCCTACCGCATCTATGAATACCTTGATGCCGGGGTTGTATGCCTTGATCTGCCGGGTGATGGCCTGAACGGGATTGCTGGTACCGGTAATATTGGAGCAATGGGTAAAAAACACCCATCTGGTTTTCTCACTCAGCAGAGAACCGAGCGCTTCAGGATTCAATAATCCGTCCTGCATGTCCACCCGCCACTCCCTCAGGGTGACATTTTTCTGTTGTGCCGTTCTTCTCCATACCCCGTTGTTGGCCTCATGGTCCTGGTTGGTCACAATGATTTCATCGCCCTCATTCCACTGTGAACCGATTGCCTGGGCCATCACATAGGTATTGATCGAAGTCGACGGCCCGATAGTCAGTTCATCCGCGGAAATGTCAAGCGCAGCCGCCCAGCCGTCAATCGCCCGATCCATCGCGTTGCCCGCGGCTGTTGAACTGGCATATCGCTCGTATGGTTGAACCCGGGTATGGGCATTATACTGATTCAATATCCGGCTGACCTGATCGGCAACGTAACTACCCCCTGCATTTGCGCAAAATACGAAATCCCGGTCATCGTTCAATTGATTGAAATGTTGTCTGACAAATTCGATATCGAGTTTCATATATGAGCGCTCTCGCTGTATATTTTGTAAGGGGATCCATATTATAATTCGGGCAAGTCCGATAACACATATTTTTACTCAATTTGATTATGGAATCAGATCTTAAAATCTCCAATGACGCTGTGAACAGAATTAATCAACTGCTGGAAACCAAAGGGAATCCGGAGTTGATGCTTCGAGTGTATATACAGGGTGGCGGTTGTTCCGGTTTTCAGTATGGATTCCAATTCGATGACGCACAGCAGGAAGATGACATTTCGATAGATCATTCGGGAATCAGGGTGTTGGTCGATATGCTCAGCCTGCAATATCTGGACGGAGCGGAAATTGACTACAAGGATGATCTGATGGGGAGCCGATTCCTGGTCAATAATCCAAATGCGTCGACCACCTGCGGCTGCGGATCATCGTTTTCCATTTGAATCCGGGGTTTCTGAGTTCCCGGGATTTCTGATTTTCTGCCCAAAGCTTGGTTTCCTCGCTTTAGCCCTTGAGCTTTTGATGGCAATCCCCATATTGCGCCATATTATGATCCAACCCCTTATATGTATTGAATTATGAATCAAGATTGCGAGAAAGGTTCGAAACTGCAAGAAGACACTGGCACGGCCTCGACTGACCAGGTGGAAACAACAGAATCCGCATCAGAATGCACAGATGCTGAAAAACAGGGTTTGCCGGAGCAGGAAGACGAATTCAGCGAATTTGAAGATGATTCCAGAGAAGATCTGATCGAAAAATTCATTTCTGCCCGGAATCAGATCACGGAAATGAAAAACGGCTATATCCGTGCCAAAGCGGATGTTGAAAACATTCGGCGCCGCAGCCAGAATGAAATTATTTCAGCCAGAAAATATGCGATTGAAAAGTTTGCACAGGAATTACTGGGTGTGCTCGACAGCCTTGACCAGGCCAGCAAGGTGGAAATGGGTGATACGAACAGTGAGCCGGTATCGAAAATGAAGGAAGGACTTGAACTGACTTTGAAACAGTTTGCAACAGCGATGGAGAAATTCGGAATCACGGCAGTGGAAGCCTCGCCAGGCTTGAAATTCAATCCTGAGGTCCATCAGGCAATCAGCATGATGCCGACCGATGAAGTCGAGCCCGACCATATTTTAGATGTGATGCAGAAAGGATTCCTGTTGAAGGACCGTCTTTTGCGGCCCGCCATGGTGGTGATTGCACAAAGTAACGGGGAATAGCCTGCAAATACTTGTTATTGAATAATTAATCCCTATATCCAAAGTCAGAATTCATAGATACAGGTTTATTGAGGAACCAGAAATGTCAAAAATTATCGGTATAGACCTGGGAACAACCAACTCCTGCGTGGCAGTGATGGAAGGTAGTACCCCCAGGGTTATTGAAAACAGTGAAGGTGATCGTACGACACCTTCGATTATTGCTTTTACCAAAGAAGACGAAGTGTTGGTGGGTCAGTCTGCCAAGCGTCAGTCGGTCACCAATCCGGAAAATACGATTTTTGCTGTGAAACGTCTTATCGGACGCCAGTTCAGTGAAGATGTGGTTCAGCGTGACCTGGAGTTGATGCCTTACAGGATTGTGAAGGCGAAAAATGGAGATGCCTGGGTTGAAGCAGGCGGCAAGAAATTAGCGGCGCCGGAAATATCCGCACGGATTTTGCAGAAAATGAAACAGACCGCAGAAGATTATCTGGGCGAAGAAGTGACCGAGGCTGTAATCACTGTACCTGCTTACTTCAATGATTCCCAGAGGCAGGCGACCAAGGATGCCGGCAAAATAGCAGGTCTGAATGTCAAAAGAATTATCAATGAGCCTACTGCGGCGGCGCTGGCTTACGGTATGGACAAGGCCAAGGGCGATCACAAGATTGTGGTTTATGATCTGGGCGGCGGCACTTTCGATGTTTCTGTAATTGAAATCGCAGAAATTGACGGGGAGTATCAGTTTGAAGTGCTTTCAACCAATGGCGATACATTCCTTGGCGGAGAAGATTTTGATCGCCGGCTGATTGATTATCTGGCGGATGAATTTCAGAAGGATCAGGGTATGAATCTGCGTGGTGACCCGCTGGCAATGCAACGTCTCAAGGAAGGCGCGGAAAAAGCAAAAATCGAATTGTCTTCGAGTTCTCAAACCGAGGTCAATCTACCCTATATTACGGCGGATGCAAGTGGTCCCAAGCACTTGAGCATGAAGCTGACCAGGGCAAAACTTGAGTCGCTGGTTGACGAATTGCTTAAACGGACACTGGCGCCCTGCAAGATTGCCCTCAAGGATGCGGGTATCAAAAATTCCGAAATCGATGATGTTATTCTGGTTGGCGGTCAGACCAGAATGCCCAAGGTGCATGAGATCGTTGAAAACTTTTTCGGCAGGGAAGCGCGTCGGGACGTCAATCCTGATGAGGCTGTTGCGATGGGCGCTGCCATCCAGGGCGGAGTCCTCGGTGGTGACGTCAAGGATGTATTGCTGCTTGATGTGACGCCGCTCTCTTTGGGTATTGAAACCCTTGGCGGCGTGATGACAAAACTGGTGGAAAAGAACACCACCATTCCGACCAATGCCAGCCAGGTATTCTCGACCGCAGAGGACAATCAAAATGCAGTTACGGTGCATGTGCTGCAGGGTGAGCGGGAGATTGCAAGTGGAAATAAATCTCTGGGTCGTTTTGATTTGACCGAAATTCCTCCCGCGCGTCGTGGGGTGCCCCAGATCGAGGTCTCGTTTGATATCGACTCCAATGGCATATTGCATGTTTCCGCCAAGGACAAGGCAACCGGGAAGCAAAACAAGATCGTGATCAAATCAAGTTCCGGCCTGTCTGATGAAGAGATAGAAAAAATGGTTCGCGATGCTGAGGAGCACGCTGAGGAAGACAGAAATACCCGGGAACTGGTGGATGCCCGGAATCAGGGTGAAGCACTGGTTCACGGAGTCAGAAAATCACTGGAAGAACTGGGTGACAAGGTCGATGAGAATGAAAAGCAGGGCATTGAATCTGCCATTGGCGAACTTGAAGAAGCCTTAAAGGGAGAAGATCTCGAAGAAATCAAATCCAGGTCTGAATCCCTGTCCCAGGTCAGTTACAAGCTCGCAGAGCAAATGTATGCCCAGGCTGACCAGGCTGATGGCGAAGATCCGGGTGGTTCGGATCAGGGCGATGCAAACGATGACATTGTCGATGCCGAATTTGAAGAAGTTGATGATGATAAAAAGAAATCCTGACAGACTTGCAGATCAGTATATAATCCATTGGAATGCGATTAAAGCGGGGCTGTAACCCCGCTTTTGCATTTCTGTCAGGCATGGAATAAACAATGTCAAAAAAAGATTATTACGAAGTTCTGGGAATTGATCGTGATGCCAGTGGGTCGGACCTGAAAAAGGCTTATCGCAAACTGGCCATGAAATATCATCCGGACCGCAATCAGAACAGCGAACAATCAGAAGCCAGATTCAAAGAGGTGCAGGAGGCCTATAATGTGCTTTCTGATTCCCAGAAACGAGCTGCTTATGACCAGTTCGGACATGCGGGGGTGGATCCTTCCAGTGGCATGGGAGCAGGCGCTGGCGGGGTTGGTGATATCTTCGGAGATATTTTTGGTGATATTTTCGGCGGAGGCGGCGGCAGACGTCGCAGTCGCGGCTCGGATTTACGATTCAGCCTGTACCTGACTCTGGAAGAGGCTGTAAACGGGATCGAAAAACAGATCCGCGTTCCTAAAATGTCAGATTGTGCAACCTGCAAGGGGTCGGGTTCGCGTCCGGGTTCCGAAGCGAAGATATGCCAAACCTGTAATGGTCAGGGTCAGGTAAGGATGCAACAGGGTTTTTTCTCCGTTCAGCAAACCTGTTCGGCATGCAAGGGTCAGGGGCATGTCATCACTGATCCATGTTCATCCTGTCATGGTCAGGGTATTGTAAAGGAAGAAAAGACGCTTTCTGTCAAGATTCCCGCCGGTGTGGACAATGATGATCAGATAAGATTGTCGGGGGAAGGGGAAAGTGCGGGTCCCGGCACCTCACCAGGGGATCTGTATGTTCAGGTTCGACTGAAAAAACACGAAATATTCGAGCGCCGTGGTGACGATTTATACTGTGAAGTTCCCGCAAGTTTTTCAGTTATGGCGCTCGGTGGAGAATTGGAAATTCCCACCCTGTCCGGTCGGGGCAATTTGAGAATCCTGCCGGAAAGTCAATCCGGCAAGGTATTTCGATTGAAGGGCAAAGGAGTACGCAATGTTCGAAATGGGAATCACGGGGACCTGTATTGCAAGGTTGTTGTCGAGACCCCTGTCAACTTGACCAGGAAGCAGAAATCATTGCTGCAGGATTTTGAGGACAGTCTGATGGAAGGAAGCAACCGGCACTCGCCGCGCAGTGAATCGTGGTCAGACAAGATCAAGTCGTTCTTTGACGAACTTGTTCCCTGAGAATACCCCGGCAGTTCCCGGATTGTCGACTTGAATCAGTCAGCAGCCAGGTCCAATTGATGTCGAGCGCACACAAGTTACTGGGTAAAGGCGGAAAATTCCATAAAAATCTTCAAGGATTTACGCCCCGAAGGGTTCAGCAGGAAATGGCGGTTGAGGTGGAATCAGCGCTGAAATATGGCGGCAACCTGGTAGTCGAATCAGGTACCGGTACAGGCAAGACATTTGCCTATCTGATACCTGTGATTGAAAGCGGGAAACGGACCATCATCTCAACCGGGACAAAACACCTCCAGGAACAGATTTTCTTCCGGGACCTTCCCGCCGTGCTGGATGTGCTGGATACACAGGTCAATGCCGTCCTCCTGAAAGGACGTTCCAATTATCTGTGCCGATATCGACTGAAGCTGAACAGTCAACAAAGCGACCTGATAGGGCGAACTGATCAACTTGCTTACGATGCCATGGATGACTGGGCGAACAGAACCACGATCGGAGATATTTCTGAAGTTTCCGAGATTAGCGAGGACTCCCGGATCTGGTCGAAGGCGACCTCAACTGCCGAAAACTGTCTTGGGGGGAAGTGCCCGGATTTCAGTCGATGTTTTGTCAACCTGGCAAGACAAAAGGCGCTCAAGGCAGATATCGTTGTGGTTAATCATCACTTGTTTTTCTCGGACATCACTTTGAAGACCGAGGGCTTTGGCGAACTCCTGCCCGACCATGAAGCGGTAATATTTGATGAGGCGCATACCATTGCTGATACGGCCACGCATTTTTTCGGATACTCTGTTTCAAGCTTTCAACTTAAAGAGTTGATCGCGGATATACTGGCAGCAGAACAGAAAGAACAAAGCGGGGTGAATCTCGGAGATTGCATTGGCCAGGTCAAAACCCGGATAGAACGATTTCAGACGCACTGCAAAACACTTGAGAATGATTCCGTAATCCTTGCTGATTTGATTAACAAACAGTTTGATCAGTCTTATGCACGATTGTGTTCAGATATTTCGATGCTTGTTGACGCACTCGAGATTGCGTCACCGGCCGGGGAAGATCTGGGCAAATGCTACATTCGAGCCATACAAATCTACAGCCAACTGGCGGCCTGGCGAGAGGATCGCGAGAAAGACAGTGTCTGCTGGCTGGAAACAGGCAAGGGCTTTTTTCGATTCAACGTTACTCCACTGAATATCGGAAAACACTTCGACCCGTTTTTATCCAATCCGGAAATATCCTGGATATTCACCTCTGCCACGCTGGCAGTTGGTGACAACTTTTCTTCATTTTGCGGCCAGATTGGACTGGACGATGTCGAAACTCATTGTTTGGAAAGCCCTTATGACTTTCAGGGCAATTCATTGTTGTACCTGCCGAATAATCTGCCGGATCCCCGGGATGCGACTTTTTATCAGGCGCTCGTCGATGTCATCATGGATGTGACTAATGCCAGTTCCGGTCGTGCCTTTTGCCTTTTTACCAGTCATGCAATGATGCAGCGGGTGTATCGGGAGCTATCAGAAAAATGCAGGTGGCCGTTGTTTTTACAGGGACAGGCAGCGAAACAGTATTTACTGAAACAGTTTCTGGATACCGAAAATTCAATCCTGCTTGGCACCGCAAGTTTTTGGGAAGGCGTTGATGTCAAGGGCCAGGCATTGAGCTGTGTGATTATAGACAAATTGCCGTTCGAGCCGCCATCGAATCCGGTATTGAAAAGCAGACTGCAGATTTGTGAAGAGAATAATGGTGTTCCTTTTGTGGATATCCAGGTGCCCAATGCGGTGATTTCCCTGAAACAGGGAGCCGGGCGTTTGATTCGTTCTGAAAATGATAGAGGTGTCCTGGTAATTTGTGATTCCAGATTATCAACCAAATCCTATGGCAAACTGTTTCTGGACAGCCTGCCACCCATGCCTGTTACCCGGAATATCGAAGAGGTATACCGGTTTTTCAAATAGTGTATATAAGGTATGAAGTGCCTCTCGATTGATACGGTTACCGAATCGTGTTCTGTTGCGATATTTGACGGATCTGAAATTGTTCAACAAAAGGAGATACAACCTGGCGGTCATTCCCAACTTGTTTTGGGCATGGTAAACAGGGTCCTGGCCGATAGCGACCTTGCCCTGGGCAGGCTTGATGCGATTGTAGTGGACACCGGGCCTGGTTCGTTTACCGGTGTGCGAATAGGCCTGGGTGTGGCACAGGGGCTTGCCTATGGTGCAAATTTACCTGTGATTGGGGTGTCTTCATTGGAGACTATGGCTCTATCGGTGGACTACGGCACCGTTGCCCCCGCTATTGATGCACGGATGAAGCAGATTTATTGTGCTGTCTATGATGTTCGTGCAAGTGGCAGGCCGACCCGGATGCTTGCTCCCTGTGTGAGCTTTCCCGACAAGATCGGCACTCAACTTGAGCGAGCAGAATATGCTGTCGGAAGCGGCTGGGATATTTATGCAGATGTCATTCTCGGCAGGACTGAAAACCGGTCCATGAATGCCAGACCTGTAAAAATCAGATACCAGGTTTTTCCTGAGGCAATCCAGGGGATCAGGCTGGCGCAGCGCATCGGTATCGAGGAAGCGGTAGACCCCAGGCAACTTGAGGCAACCTATATCCGCAACAAGGTTACCGACTGATCAGGTTCAATCTGACCAATCAGTTTATTTCAATGATTTCGGTTCAGCACATTTGAATCCGGTACATATTCATTCTATACTGTCTGCGACTTGATACGGGGAGGTGATACTATGTCAAAGAAACAAAATTCAGCGTCAGACGGACAGGATCTCCACGAATTCTTTGCTGCGAACCCGCGCGAAGCGGATCGCGTTTTCTACGGACGGACTGCACACTTCGACCGGCGCGGTTTCCTGCAGGGAGCCGGGCTTGCCACGATGGCAGCGATGGTGGGGGCATCAATCCCGTTCCATCGCAATATGCCGATGGGATTCATCCCGGCCGCTTTCGCCGATGAGGATGTGCTGGTCGGGAAAGACGGATTGACACTGCTGAACGACCGACCGGTCAATGCCGAAACTCCTCCGCATTTGCTGGATGATTCGATTACTCCGACAGCCCGCCATTTTGTAAGAAACAACGGCGTGCCACCGACTGATATGAATCCGGATACCTGGACTTTGACTATTGATGGTCTGGTTGATCATCCGACGACCTTGTCGATTGCTGATTTGCGTTCGAACTTCGAAGTGATCACTATGGCTCTCGCCATTGAATGCGGCGGTAACGGACGCGCCTTCTTCAAGCCGCCGGCCAGGGGAAACCAGTGGACCTACGGTGCGGTGGCCTGTTCCGAGTGGACCGGAGTCAGGCTGAAAGATGTGCTTGAAGCGGCGGGCGTTCAACCCGGTGTGGTCTACACCGCACATGTCGGCGCTGATACCCATCTGTCCGGGGAACCGGGCAAACTGCCGATTTCACGGGGTCTGCCGATTGGCAAGGCGTTGACAGACAATGTGCTGATTGCCTTTGGACAGAACGGTGGCCCACTCCATCCAATGAACGGCGCACCACTCAGACTGGTGGTCCCGGGCTGGCCGGGTTCCTGTTCCCAGAAGTGGCTGCGTCGTATCTATCTACGTGATATTGTTCATGATGGTCCCAAGATGACCGGCACTGCGTATCGTGTACCCGGATACAAGGTGGAGCCGGGCGAAAAAGTTGAAAAGAAAGATTTCAGCATTATCGAGCGTATGCCGGTCAAGTCGCTGATTACTCATCCCGCCAACGGGTCGGGTTCAGGGCGTATGGTCGAGATTCGCGGGCATGCCTGGTCGGGCGACCGGTCAATCTCAATGGTTGATATTTCCTATGACTTCGGTGCAAGCTGGATGCAGGCTGAGTTGGATTCGCCGGTGAACGACGGCGCCTGGCAGGACTTTCGCGCCAGGGTGGAGTTGCCTGCTGCCGGTTACTACGAAGTCTGGGCGCGGGCGACCGACAGTGCGGGTATGATGCAGCCTCATGCCATTGATTGGAACCCGAAAGGTTATCTCAACAACACAATGCACCGGGTTGCGTTGCGAGTGTCCTGAACCGGCATCCGACTTCCACTGTCGGAGTGTCGCGGCTGTCTGGTCTGGAATCGCAGCGTTTGTTTTTGCTTTGGTGAGCGCATTTGTGTATGCCGACGAAACACCGCTTTCTGAACGATTTGTAAACGCCTCGCCCGAGCGCGGAGAAGAAGTATTCCGGGTCTGCCGCGCCTGTCACACGATCAACCAGAGCGCCGGGCATGGCGTGGGACCGGACCTTTGGGGCGTAGTCGGCCGCATGGTGGCGGCGGATACAGATTACACTCGTTATACCGAGGCGATGTCCTCTGTTGGTGGCAGTTGGACCCCGGAAAACCTTGATCGATATCTTCGACAGCCAATGGCGGAAATTGCGGGCACCTCCATGGTATTCCCAGGGATTCAAAGCGCGGACGACAGGGCGAACCTGATTCTCTATCTCAACCGGAATTCCGATTCTCCACTGGACCTTGGTGCGGGCATCGGTACTGCCGGGGCAAGTGGGGAGGCATCGATGGGCGAAGTGGAAACTCCCGACCTTGGAGTTCTGGTAGTGACGGAAGGAGCCAGGGAGACCTATGCGTACTGCACTGCATGCCACTCCGAAAGGCTGGTTGCCCAGCAGGGGCTGACCCGCGACGGTTGGGAGGAGGTGCTTGAATTCATGGTTGAAGAGCAAGGCATGCCGCCGATCGAAGGGGCTGATCGGGAACGTGTGCTGACTTATCTGTCGACCCACTACGGCATTGACCGTCCGAACTTTCCGGAGAATTGAACCGGGGTGTCTTCAATCATTTTCGTTCAGGAGAGATGAACTCGATTCAACTTGTTTTATGGACCAGTCTCAGCTGGAAATTCGGTTAATAATTTACGTTTGGCGGCACAAAGCTCCTGGGAGAATTCGAGGAATTCATCCATGGCCTTTGGTCGGAATTTTTGCCGTTGATAGACAATCGAGAACGGACGACGGATAGGGTTGCTTAATGGAATAGCGCACAATGACTTCAGCATCAGTTCCTTTTCCAGGGTTGCTACCGAAACAATCGAAATGCCCAGTCCTGCCGCTACTGCATTCTTGATCGATTCAGGGCTGCCAAATACCATGATAATATCCATTTGTTCAATGTCCAGGTTCTGCCCGATCAAATAGTTCTCTATCACTTCGCGTGTGCCCGATCCTTCTTCGCGTCCAATAAATGGATATGAGCTGACCAGGTCAGCGCCAACCTGTTTGTATTTGTTGAGGGGGTGACCGGGAGGGCATATGACGACCAGTTCATCATCCCAGATTACATCGGTTATCAAAGTCTTGTTATTTACGGGGCCTTCCACAATGCCAATGTCAATCTGACTGTTCTCTACCATATCGATAATAGAGTTGGTATTGGCAACGTTCAGGCGAACTTTGACATCCTGAAATTTTGACTGAAAAGCGCCTACTACACCCGGGATGAAATATTCCCCGATAGTTGTGCTGGCGCCGACGATCAGTGGACCCTGCACGTCTCCGGTCAGGGTTCTTACCTGGATATCCATTTCCTTGTACAGTGCGATAATCCTGTCAGCATATTCCTTTACGACTTCACCTGTTTCGGTCAGAGTGATTCGATTGTGTGTTCGATCAAACAGGCGTGTATTAAAATATTCTTCCAGTCGGCGAACCTGGAATGTCACAGCGGGTTGAGTCATATGCAATGTCTCAGCCGCTTTCGTGAAACTGAGCAGTTTTGCTACGGCGCCAAATACCTGGAGTCTTCGATCAGCCAAAGTGGTTATCCTGCTGGATTGAATGTATGAAACAATAAAGAAATCCTCAAGCGTATAATAACAGCTAATCCACGCTTGAATTTTGCAAAATTGGCAGTATTTAATTATACTATCACGAGTAGATGAGACACATGGTGTTGTGCTCCATCAAACCAGACATTCCTGATTTTTTAGTTGAGGCATTAAAATGGCAAGATACGAAACTGCGGTTGCACGTCCGGCTGCACGCGGCATCGAAATTAACCGAGTTCTGAAAAATACGTATATTTTACTGTCAATGACGTTGCTGTTCAGCGCTTTGACAGCGGGTTTGTCGATGGCAATGAATTTCCCACCGCTGGGACCAATCGTCACTCTGGTCGGTTATTTCGGTCTGCTGTTCCTGACCAGCAAATTCAAAAATTCCATTCTCGGACTGGTATTTGTATTTGCATTGACCGGATTCATGGGGCTGACCCTCGGCCCGATGCTGAGCTACTATATCCAGAGTCTTCCTGGCGGCAGTGAAATTGTGATGACAGCCCTGGGAGGCACAGGGGTGATTTTTATCGGATTGTCTGCCTATGTTCTGGTAACCCAAAAGGATTTCAGTTTCATCGGTGGTATGCTGATGGCAGGTATTCTGGTTGCTTTCCTTGCGATGCTGGTAACCCTGATTTATCCGATGCCTGCACTGAGTCTGGCGATCTCGGCAATATTCATTCTGCTGATGTCGGGTTTGATTCTTTTTCAAACCAGTGAGATTATTCATGGTGGAGAAACCAACTATATTCTCGCTACGGTTTCCCTCTATGTTGCGATCTTCAATATATTCATCAGCCTGCTCCATATTCTGGGAATATTCAGCGACGACTGAGGGATCCTGGTTCGCGGACAGGCACAGTGGCCTGTCCCTACGGTGACGGCTGGTGTGTCGGCATCGTGTTTAATGGTGCGTAGAGCCTGCCCCAGGCTTGATCGGGGGGGCGACCCTCTGTGGTTGCCCGCATTATTTCTCCGTATGCGGGCGCCGACTCCCACGGACAGGCACAGTGGCCTGTCCCTACTCCTTTGACGCAGCGCCCCCCCACTGCAATATTTTCAACCGGTGTCCCGCAGGATGATATCAGCCGCTTTTTCCGCGACCATTATCACCGGGCCATTGATATTCCCGGAAATGACAGTGGGAAAAACCGATGCGTCCACCACTCTGAGATTCTGAATCTGATGGACTCGTAGACTTTGATCTACAACTGATGACCGGGGGTCAGGTCCCATCATGCAAGTACTGGTCGGATGGAAAACGGTCTCGCTGCGATCCTTGATGTCCTCAATAATCTGTGATTCAGATTGAATCGATTCGCCGGGCAATATCTCGCTTTCAATAATTTTTCCAAGTGCAGGCGTTTTCGCCATCCCTCTCAGGAAATGGAATCCTTCAATCATTTCCAGCATGTCTTGTTCGGTGGATAAATAGTTGGGATTGATTTTCGGGTGCTCAAGCGGATCAGGGGAAGCAATGCTGATTGTACCTCTACTGGTTGGTCGGCATTGGCAAACTCCGTTCTGAAAGGCGGGCCAGGGGTCAGGATGCATCAATGGTCTCTCGCCTTTGGGCGATGTTATATAAGTCAGCGCCGCAAAATAAAGTTGCAGATTCGGGCGCGCCCGCCGGTGATGGCTTTTAATGAAGCCGCCTGCCTGATTGACGCTGAGCGACAACGGGCCTTTTCTGAACAGGACATATTTTAACCCGGCGTAGAGTTTCCCCCACCAGGGATAGAGTTGATTGTTCAGTGTGGGTACTGTCGAACGATAAAAATGAGTCAATGCCAGATGATCCTGAAGGTTCCGTCCAACTTGTGGATTATGTAAAACCACATCAATTTGATGGTGGCTCAGGAGTTCCCCCGGCCCTATGCCAGACAGTTGCAACAGCTGAGGTGAGTTGACCGCACCCGCGCAAACAATAACTTCCCTGCTGGCGTGAACATGTTTGATTTCCCTGTTTTGCAGATACTCTGCACCTGTCGCTTTTTTGTTGTCAAAAAGAATTCGAGTGACTTGCGAGTTCAACTCGATATTGCAGTTTGTTCTTGCAAGCGCCGGGTGGAGGTATGCTTTTGCTGCGGACATGCGCAAACCATTTCTGGTGGTGATCTGATACATGCCCACTCCTTCCTGAGTCACGCCATTAAAATCAGGATTTGGCTTCAGTCCATATTCTTTGGCCGATTCAATGAAGGTTTTACATGTGGGATGATAGGATGCGCTTGAGTCATTGACGTACAAAGGTCCGCTGTCGCCGCGAAAGGCATCACCGCCCCGGGAATTGGTCTCCGATTTAATGAAGTAGGGGAGCACACGATCCCAGCCCCATTCCGGGTTTCCCATGTCCCGCCAATCGTTATAGTCATCATGCTGACCGCGAATGTATACCATGGCATTTATTGAACTTGAGCCGCCCATGACCTTGCCTCGCGGCCAATAGCTTTTTTTGCCATTCAGTTGGGATTGTTCCTCGGTGGCATAACACCAGTTAACGGCCGGGTCGTAAAAGGTTTTGCCATAGCCTATAGGTGTCTGAATCCAGAATCTGTTGTCGCTGCCGCCTGCTTCCAGCACCAGGACTGTGTATCTCCCATTTTCTGAAAGGCGATTGGCGAGAACTGACCCCGCAGAACCTGCGCCGATGATAATAAAGTCAAAAGTATTCACAGCCTGAATCATGCCTCTAAACAGAGACTTCATATCGGCCTATCTGATCTCGACCAAAAACTTTAAGGTAACGTTCGACTTCACTTTGGGGACCCAATGCCTTCCCCAGATTATCAGAGATTTTCACCGTAGGATGACCCTTGGCCCGGGTGACCTTGCAAACCACGGAAAACGGGTTGAGTTGATCATTGGGGGTAGGTGAGCAATCCCTGAAATCGTTGGTTAGATTTGTGCCCCAGCCAAAGCCGACCCGCACCCTGCCATCGAAGTGATGATAAACCGTTTCAATTTCATCGATATCAAGGCCGTCTGAAAAAATCAGCAGTTTCTCCTTCGGGTTTTGCCCCATTGATTGCCACCAGTCGATCAATTCCTCACCCCCGGCGACAGGTAGTTTGGAGTCAATTCGAAATCCACTCCACTGCGCGATCCATTGAGGCGCATTTCTGAGAAAAGCGGTGGTACCGAAAGTGTCAGGCAGGACAATCAATAAGTTTCCATCGTAGGTTCGTTGCCAACTGTCCAACACTTTATAGGGCGCATGCAACAACTCATCGTCATTCTTTGCGATTGCAGCCATTACCATCGGTAATTCATGGGCATTGGTGCCAATCGCTTCGAGGTCGTGGTTCATTGCCAACAGCACATTGCTTGTACCGATGAATTTATCACCAAGCCCTTCTTTCAATGTCTCAACACACCAGTTATGCCATAAAAAGCCATGCCTCCTGCGAGTGCCGAATTCCGCCAGTTGCAGATTGGGTAACTGTTTCAGGCGCATCACTTTTTCCCACAATCTGGTTTTGGCCCGGGCATAAGTGACATCTAGTTCAAATCGTCCTGTATTCTTCAAGGCTGACCTCGATCTCAATTCACTTATGATGGTCAGGACGGGTAGTTCCCACAGTGTTACATCGGACCAGTTGCCATGAAAATCTATCAGATACTGATTGTTCTTGACCTGAAGGTCATACTCCGGCAAACGAAAATCCTGTAACCAGTCGATGAATTCAGCACTGAATAATCGTTCCTTTCCGTAAAACGTGTTACCTGCCAGCCAGATTTTTTCTTTTTTCGAGAGACTGATAGTACGTGCGTGATCCAGTTGTGCTACCAGTTCAGCCCTGTCAATTTCCTGTGTCAGCTTGACATGTGCAGAACGGTTGATCAGAGAAAAAGTGACCGGTATACTGGAATATTCCTTCCAAATTGTTTGTAGCATCAGCAGCTTGTAGACATCCGTATCCAGCAGACTCCTGACAATCGGGTCCAGTTTGAACGTGTGATCGTAAACACGTTTTGCCAGATTAGCTGTGGTCATGGTCAGAACAGGGGGATACTGCCGGAAATGTTTGTGCTGGCTTCTGGCCGCTTTCAGGGTTATCAGCTCTGGTTCTTTTTGCGTCCAGAGCAATGATGTTGCCTGATGACAGGTCGTTGATCTGTTCGCTAGTATAGCCCATTTCCGTCATTCGGAACAGGAGGATAAGCATCGGGGTTTCGCCATGATTGACAGACAAGACAATATCAAATGATCGATGTCCGTGCTATAAACGCAAATGACTGGTTGATCCTGGCCAAATAAAGAATATGATTCGACAATAGCAGATTACTGAACCAGGAAAAATTGATGGTACGCACTTCGGGTCGTCGTAGAAGCCGCAGTAAAAACCAGAATACTGAACAGGCTGATAAAGGGATTCCACAAATTCCCCGTGGTCCGTTGATTAATCGACTTTCTCCGATCAAGGTACTGGATGAGGAGCAGATTGAAAGAATTCATGATGCATCGATGGATATTCTTGAACGGCAGGGGATCGAGGTGATCGGTGACAGGGCTCTGGATGTCTTCAGAAAGGCTGGGGCGAAGGTAGATGACTTCGGCATCGTGCGAATGGACCGGGATATGGTAATCGCAGCGATTTCGACTGCGCCTGCAGAGTTCAATGTGGTTCCCCGAAACCCCGAAAATACAATTCGATGTGGTGGCAATTCGATAAATTTCGGATTAGTGTCGGGGCCTCCCAATGTGCATGACAATATCAATGGCCGTCGTTCAGGTAATCTTGTAGATTATAAAAAGCTGATATGCTTGGGACAATTCTTCAATATTATTTCTTTCCTCGGAAACCAGAGTGTAGCAACTACGGACCTGGCCCCCAATACGCGCCACCTTGATGCTGTATTCAGTAATCTGACACTGAGTGACAAACCTTTTTTCACCCTCGGGATTGGCGCCGAACGAGGATTGGATGCGATCAGGATGTGTGCGATAGCGAAAGGACTCAGGTTGGAGGATATGGTGAATCATCCTTCGGTGATGACCAATATCAATATCAACTCCCCGAGAAAACTTGACGATTCCATGGCATACGGAGCGATGCAGCTTTCAATGCTGGGCCAACCGGTTGTGGTTACGCCATTCACCTTGATGGGGGCGATGACCCCGGTCACCATGGCAGGTGCTTTGGCGCAGCAAAATGCTGAAGCATTACTGGGTATCAGTTTGTTACAACTGACTCGACCGGGGTGCCCTGTAGGCTATGGTGGCTTTACATCCAATGTTGATATGCGTTCGGGTTCACCTGCGTTCGGCACCCCGGAAAATTCGTTCGCCAATCTGGCCGGAGGACAACTGGCAAGAAGATATAATCTACCCTATCGAACCAGCGCCTGTAATGCATCCAATGCCGTGGATTGCCAGTCTGCCTGGGAAACCCAGATGGCTTTGTGGGGCGCCGTCATGGGACACGGCAACTTTATTTACCACTCCGCCGGGTGGCTGGAAGGGGGATTGGTCGCATCATTTGAAAAATTAATCATCGACTGCGAGATGCTTCAGCATATGGCGGCATTTTTACGTCCCGTGAAAGTGGATGACGAAACCCTGGGACTGGATGCGATGGATGAAGTTGGTCCTGGCGGACACTTTTTCGGATGTGACCATACCATGCAGCGTTATAAAAATGCATTTTATGAACCATTCATGAGTGATTGGCAAAACAACCAGAACTGGCAGGCAGCGGGATCAAAGGATGCGACCATGCGGGCAACCGGAATCTGGCAACGTGCCCTGAATGAGTTCGAACCACCGGTGATCGATCAGGCGATAAATGAAGAGCTCGAAGCCTATGTAACCATACGCAAGCAGGAACTGGGCAGGGAAGAGCCGCGATTGGACCCGATTGGGGTCTGTTCATCTTGATATGCAGGATTGACAAAACGGGATGATTTTAATTAAAATAATTATAATGATTAACTTTTTGATGAGGTGGTTGCCATGGAGACTCTCAGCGCCAGTGATGCCAAACGCGAGTTTGGTGAAGTGCTCCTCAAAGCACAACGAGCTCCGGTTGGAATCAATAAAAACGGTAAGCCGGTTGCAGTCATGTTGTCCGCGAGCGCCTGGGCCGAGGTTGAAGAGATGAAACAGTTTTTCCTGCAACAGGAAATCGATAAAGGCATCGCGGAAATTCAGGCAGGCCGTGTATCCGACGGTCAGGATGTTCATGCCCGGTTAAGACGGCGTGTTCTGAATGCCAGGCTATAAATATAGTGCAGCAGCCGAAGCCGACCTGAACAACATTAGCGACTACACCACACAGAATTGGGGTGTGGAGCAGGCGTTTAAATATATTGACGGTTTGGAAGACCGGGTAAAGTCCCTGGCTGAACATCCCGCCATAGGCAGGCCCTGCAACAACCTTTACAAGAGCTTGCGGGCCTTTCCTTACGGAAGTCATCATCTTTACTACATTGAAGATAAATCCGGCATTACCATTGTCCGGGTATTGCATGAGCGTATGAATCCGGCGGCGCATTTTGGGGAAGAACCCCGATGAGTGTGTTTGAATTCAATGACGCGCTTCGCCGGTCTGTGCAGGCCAATCTCCGGCAATTCCAGTGGTCGGAGATTAACGATACCGGGCTGCGCCACGCCGCCGTTGCGATAGTGATCACAGATTATGGAGAAGCCGGGGTACCCGCCATATTCCTGACCTACCGCCCGCAGCGTCTTAAGCAGCATTCCGGACAGTACGCGCTGCCCGGCGGCAAGCTGGATAACGGGGAGACGGTGTACCAGGCCGCCTTGAGGGAGCTTGACGAAGAGCTAGGCTTGACACTGACCGAGGATCAGGTTCTTGGCCGACTTGATGACTATCCAACCCGATCTAAATTCAGGATAACGCCGGTTGTCGTCTGGGCAGGGGAGAATTGCCGGATTAACCCTTCGGCAGATGAAGTAGCACAGGTTTATTGTATTCCCTTTTCGGAGCTCGACAGTGACGCCATTCCGGTGTTTGAATCCGGGGTGGAGGAAGGCCGGCCGGTTCTGTGTTCGGAATTCCCTGCGCTGGGTCACCGCATGTACTCTCCGACCGCGTCCATCGTCTACCAGTTCCGGGAGGTGGCGATCCGCGGCCAAAGCACCCGTGTCGCCCATTACGACCAACCCCGCTTTGCATGGCAATGATCATTGGATAACCCGGTATTGAGCTACTTGCGGGGCGGATATCGGTCGTAGCCGGGCAGATTCGGATCAACCTCACTCCAATCTGCTTTGCTGGTGATAAAAATATTGTCGTCGGCCTTGCATCCCGGGTCGTCATCCAGGGCCCCCAACGGGATGACGGCGATGTTTCTGCCGGCGTCGATTCCCGGTAATCCTGATCCGCATTTTTTGCAATATACATGAGTGAAATACTTTGCAGAAGGTAACTTGTAACTCGTCCGGCAGTCTCTTCCCTGAGTAAAAATGACTGCATCATCGGCTGTGAACCCATTGGTGGTGAACGCGGCTGAACGCTCTTGTCTGCATCGGGAACAGTAACAGTTATGCACCACTTTGAATGGCAGGGTAACCTCGAACCGGACTTCACCGCATAAGCAGCTTCCTCTGGCTATCCCGGGAGTGGGCGCTGATAGCGGCGGATTATCAAATTCTGTCAACTCCGCATTGACCGGTGGATGGCCGTCATGTTTCGGCAGGTTATCGGTAATGTCATGCCAGGGCGCCCTGGAGGCTACAAATATGTGTGCGTCAATTTCAGGGCCATCGTCATGAGATCCGGCCGGAACGAACATGAACCGGCCGGTATCATCCGCATTGGGCACTACCGAGCCGCAGGCCTGGCAGAAGGAACGGGTCAATACGGGAGAGGAATGGTAGTCCCGGATGGTATCCCGATCACTGGTCCAGCAGAAATTTTCCTTGTCCAGAAAGTAGTAGGTGCCATACGCTGCGCCATGCGCCTTTCTGCACATCTGGCAGTGGCAGTGGTAGGAGCCTTCGGGTTGCCCGGAAATTTCCCAGGATACGCTGCCGCACAGGCATTGACCTTTACTCATAAATTTTCTCCCCGCGTGTTTTGCGCTATCCTGACAGTCAATTGATTTTATTTCAAGCTGGTTGTCTGGCAATGAATGATCGGGATACTATCCATTTACATAAATCGGGTGATGCCTATGAAAATCGAAATCCTTTGCACTGGAGATGAAATCCTGTCAGGCAAGACCGTCAATACCAACTATAGTCATATCGCCAGACGACTGACTGAAAATGGATTCAATCCAATCTGGGGAACAGTGGTTGGTGATGATCCCGAGAGTCTGGTCAGGTCGTTTCAACTGGCCGGACAATGGGCGGACGCCGTGATAGTCAATGGTGGCCTGGGGCCAACGGTTGATGATCTGTCCCAACAGGCGGCTGCGCAGGCAGCGGGAGTTGAACTTGAGCTTGCCCGGGAATGGCTGGACAGAATTGAAGCCTGGTATATTTCCAGAGATCGAAAGATGCCTTCCAGCAACATCAAGCAGGCGATGCTGCCAGTTGGCTCGGAATTGATAGATAACCCGGTCGGTACCGCCTGCGGATTTGCAATGGATATTGGCCGTGCCCGATTTTTCTTTACCCCTGGAGTGCCCGTGGAATTAAAGCGTATGCTTGAAGAGCAGATTCTTCCCCGATTGCATTTGATGCGCGGTGAACAGGTCTTTATCCGGGTAAAGCGCTTTCATACATTCGGTATCGGTGAGGCGCGAGCTGATCGTATACTGGATGGAGTGGAAACACTGGTCAATGATGGTTCGGTAAAACTCGGGTTCCAGTCACACTACCCGCAACTTGAAATCAAGTTGACGCTCCACGGGACTACACAGGCAGAACTTGATCAGAAAATTGCGCCGGTGGAGAATGAAGTCAGGCAGCGATTGGGAAACTTCATTCTCTGCGAAGATGACCAGTCGGTAGAAAAGGAAATAGTTCGCGCATTGCAGCAGGTCGGGGGTAGCATCAGCATTATGGAAATGCACACTGCAGGAAGGGTGACCGCCCGCCTTGTAGGCACGGCAGACAGCGCCGACAGTATAGTCAGCGGAATTGTATCGGTAGATGTTGAACAGTTACTGAAGTACGCACGTATTCCGGTTCCGTCAATACGAGTACCTACGGAGGAAATGGCGATTTGCCTTGCCGATGCAATTTTGGCGCGCTCGAACTCATCTCATGCTCTGGTGGTATTGATGAAGCCGTTGGAAAAACAGGAGGGGGGTAAATATGCCGCAGACTTTATTGTTGCAATATCCGGTGGCAAAGCCAGCGCCTGTCGGATTTCACGTTTGCCGGGCAGTCCCGAATGGGTCCGGCTGGGGGCTGTTGAACTGGCGCTGGATTGTTTGAGACGCTACCTGCTTGGTCTGCCGGTGCAGGAGCGAATTGACTTTGAACTATACTGAACGGATCTGATCAGTGAGACTGGATACAGGATAATACCGCACAGGCGTACACACAGGTCTCTGTGTTTGTCCAGTGACTGACGTGAACTGCAATCGAATTACAGAAGCCTTGCCTCTTTGTTTGTGCAATATCCGGGTTAATCGGAGTTTTGACAATCCCGTTTGAATCTGACAAAAATTCCAGAACGGCATTTGGGATCGAAATAGGTGGACTTGGGTGGCATCAATGCGCCGGCATCGGCAACTTCCATCAATTGGTTCATGGAGGTTGCATGGCAGGAAAATACAATTTCCCATCCTTCATCACATTTTTGTTTGAAGTCTTCGTCTGTGCTGATACCGGCAATATAGTCGAGACGCGGATTGCTGCGCATATCTGTGATCCCGAGAATCGGATCAAGGATCAGATTCTGTAAAATCGTTACATCCAGGGAATCGACCGGGTTATCCTCTTCAATAAATTCGGGTTTGACGTTCAGTCGATACCATCCTTTGTTCAGGTACATACCAAATTCACCATGCCGGGCGGCTTCAAAGCTGGTTTGATCGGCGAGTTTGTGGACATCGAAGCAGGCTTTCAATGCATCGATAATGGCTGTCTCAGTCAAGCCATTTGAATCTTTGACACAACGATGAAATGGCAATAATTTGAGCTGGTTGTCCGGAAACAAAGCTACCAGTAATTGATTCCAGGGTTCTTCTTTGGAGTTGCCATATTTATCGCGCATGATTTTGGCATAACGGTACCCGGAGGCGGCGCGGTGATGACCATCAGTCAGATAGGTGGTTTTAATATGGCCGAACAGTTCGATCAGTTCCGCCTGAATCTCATGGTCTGCTATACGCCAGATTTTCTGCAGGACCCCATCCGTGCCGGAAAACTCCAGATCAGGATGGTTTTTGAGTATTTGTTGAACACACTGGTCGATATCCGTGTCCTGACTATAGGTCAGACATATCGGACTCGACGATACACCCACTACGGCCAAATATTGCGCAAGCAGGTCTTCCTTGTCACTGCGGGTGTTTTCGTGTTTGCGCATAGCGCCCCGTTCATATTCGTCTACTGCAACTTCACACACTACACCGGTCTGTACATGCTCGCCGGTATCGAGTTGATAAAGAAATAAACAGGGTTGATCAAATGCATCGAACGACCCATCGGACAACAATTTATCGAGGTTCGCCTTGTTCGACAGCAGGAGTTGCTCGGAGGTCTGGTGGATCTCTTCAGGCAAGTCCTCAAGCAACCGCATGGTATTCAGAAAATTACGCGGGTTGTTTTCTACGAAAATCCTGCGTTGTTGTGGTGAAACTGAATCATAGGCAGGAGAGACTACTTCCCGGGCATGGTCGGCGTTGATCAAAAAGCCATTGAATGGTTTTATTTCTGGCATTGAATGGGTTACCTGTCAGCCGTTGTTTCGCTCAAATTCACGCATGAATTGCGCCAGTGCTTCAACACTGGATTTTGGCATCGCATTATATATACTTGCCCGACAACCTCCTACACTGCGATGCCCTTTGAGGTTCATCAAATCAGCCAACTCGGCCTGACCAAGGAATTTCTTTTCAAGGTCTTCATCCCCAAGCCGGAATACAACGTTCATATGCGACCGGCTGGCCGTCTCGACCGGACAATTGTAGTATCCGCCGCTGGCATCGATGGTGTTGTACAGGATGTCTGATTTTTCTGCCGCAGCAGTTTCCATTGCCTGCAGGCCACCTTGTCTTATCATCCATTTCAGGATTTTGCCAAACATGTAGATTGGAAACATCGGCGGGGTATTAAACATTGAACCTTTCGATTGCTGGATGTCATACCGAAGGTAGCTTCCCATGTTTCTGTTACAGGACTCCAGGATCGAATTCCGGATAAACACGACTGCCATTCCGGCCGGTCCAAGGTTTTTTTGGGCGCCCCCGTAAACCAGATCGAACTTTTCCCAGGGTATCGGGCGGGCCATATATTCCGAAGACATGTCTCCGACCAGTGGAACTTTTACATCCGGCCATTCGGCAAAACGTATTCCGCCAATGGTTTCATTGGTTGTTATATGAAGATATCGGGTATTGTCCTGAAGGGCTTCCAGTTCATGCGACAATGGCATGCGGGTGAAATTGTGCCCGGACCCGTCCCACGCAATATAGATGTCGCCGTATTCCCTGGCATCAGTAATTGCACCTTTGGCCCAACTGCCGGAATTGATATAGGCCGCTTTTTGACCTGCATTCAACAGATTCATGGGTACCATTGAAAACTGCAGCATGGCTCCGCCCTGCAGGAACAAAACACTGAAATCGTCGGGTACTTCGAATGCTTCCATCGCCAGTTTCATGGCTTCTTCCGTGACTTCAACAAAGTGCTTGCCTCGATGACTCATTTCAAACAGCGACATGCCCGCTCCCTGGTAATCAATGAATTCATTTTGGGCATCGATCAATACTTCCAGGGGTAAAGTGCATGGGCCTGCACTGAAATTGTGTTTTCGGTTGGTCATCAGTCTGTTTCCGATTGTGGGTCTTTAGTGTGGTGCAGCCAGTATATTCAGTAGAAATACGCAGTGGTCAGTTGACACAATTTATTAATTTACCGTTGACGAAAGAATTGATCACGTCAATTACGCCATTGGCAACAGCAGTCTGTGCCTGACCGGTCGAGGCGCCAATGTGATGGGTGCCGCACACCGAATCGTGATTTGCCAGGGCAGATTCGAAACTGCCGCATCCGGAATCAGGTTCGTTTCTGAAAACATCCAGTCCAGCGCGGATACTTTTTGTTTCCATTGCCTCAAGCAGTGCCGCTTCGTCAACCAGATCGCCCCGCGAAGTGTTGATCAAAGTGGCGCCGTCCTTCATTTTATTCAGAAATGATTGATTTACCATGTTTCTGGTGTTGTCAGTGGAGGGCATATGAAGGGTGATGATATCGCAGGTCATAAGAATTTCATCCAGGGAATCCAACTGTATGATTCCGGCATCTGAAATCCTCTTTTCTGCGTCAATCGAGCGACCTTGTTTTGCCATTGCGTAGACCCCAATCCCAAATGCTCGCGCCCGCTCGGCTACTGCAAGACCAATTGCACCGAGACCCAGAATCCCGAGTTTCTGGCCATACAACCCCCGGCCCGAGGAATATTTCTTTTTGTTCCACACCCTGTTTTTCAGGTCTGTTGCATTAGCGGCGATATTCCGGTCAATCGCGATGATCAGGCCCATCACCAGTTCAGCAACGGCAATGGAGTTTGCGCCCGGTACATTGCACACACGGATACCCCTGTCTGCGGCATCGGATTTGTCTATGGTATTGGTACCAGCGCCCGCCCGTATCACCAGTTTCAATGATTTCCCTGATGCCAGGGTGTCGGCGGTGACTTGAGTGCTTCTGACGATCAACGCTGAGTGGTCCACTATTGCCTGTGGCAGGGTACCGGCGCCAAGCGCCGGATTTGACTTAACTTCATGACCCAGGCGAGTTAATTCGTTGATATGGGATTCAGGGAAACTGTCAGCAATAAGAATTTTCATGTAGGAGTCTGATTTAATTACTGTACCAAAGGGTCGCGATAATACCAAAGTTGCCCTGATGTTGTGTATGTTTTCGTACAGGGAAAATCTATTGGTGTAATAAAAATATCAACTATCCTGATTGGATTTCATTCACACTCCCTGTATGATCGCGCTCCGAATTCAAGAGAATCCATTATGTATCAGTCTTTCGTGCCGCCAAAAAGATTATTGATGGGCCCTGGTCCTACCATGGTACATAATCGGGTGCTGGAGGCTTCAGCCAGACCGACCATAGGGCATCTTGATCCGGCTTTTGTGGATCTGATGGATGAGATAAAACATCTTTTACAGTATGCCTTTCAAACAGAAAATTATATGACCATGCCAGTCAGTGCACCTGGCTCGGCTGGCATGGAGATGTGTTTCGTCAATCTGGTGGAACCGGGTGACAAGGTAATTGTCTGTATTAATGGTGTTTTTGGCGGACGGATGAAAGAAAATGTCGAGCGCTGTGGCGGGACTGCAATTGTGGTGGAAGATGCCTGGGGTCAGCCGGTCAGCATTGACAAGGTCGAACAGGCGTTGAAACAACACAGGGATGCCAGACTTGTGACTTTCGTCCACGCAGAAACATCCACCGGCGCGATGTCAGATGCACAGATGATTGCCCGGCTTGCCCATGATTACGATGCCCTGGTAATCGTGGATACCGTGACCTCGCTTGCCGGTGCGCCGCTCAAGGTGGATGAATGGGAATTGGATGCAGTTTATTCTGGAAGCCAGAAATGTCTTTCCAGTTTCCCGGGGCTCTCACCAGTTACCTTATCGGAATCCGCACTGGATAAGATAAAAGGCAGGTCAAGCAAGGTGCAAAGCTGGTTTCTCGACGTCAATCTGGTCATGGGCTACTGGGGAAGCGATGGTGGACGCTCCTATCACCATACCGCCCCTGTAAATACCTTGTATGCCCTCCATGAAGCCTTGCTGATGGTCCACGAAGAAGGTCTCGAAAACGCATGGCGGCGTCATCAGCGCAACCATCAATCCCTGGTTGCCGGCCTTGAGGAAATGGGCCTGGATTTACTGGTTGACGCCTCCTGTCGATTGCCGCAGTTGAACACGGTGGTCATTCCGCCCGGAATAGCGGACGCCCCTTTCAGAAAAAAGCTGCTGGACAATTACGGTTTGGACATCGGCGCCGGACTGGGGGCGATGGCAGGGAAAATCTGGAGAATCGGCATGATGGGGCAGGCCAGCAGGGCGCAATATGTAGAGCAGTGCCTTGGTATATTAAAGCAGACGCTGGCCGATAGCCTGGTGCACACAGGCACTTGATATGCAGGTTCCGGCAAGGGGGTTCCCTGAATCCGAGTTTGAAACCCGTACCGCAGCCATGCAGGAAATCATGCATGACCGGAAAATGGACGCGATCCTGCTGACCACTGAGCCGAACGTACGTTATTTTTCCGGTTTTCTGACCCAGTTCTGGCAAAGTCCGACGCGCCCGTGGTTCCTGATTCTTCCCGCACAGGGAAAGCCGGTTGCCGTGATTCCTGAAATCGGCGTCAGCGGCATGGCGCAGACCTGGGTCGAGGATATCCGGTGTTGGGCCTCCCCGCGCCCTGAGGACGATGGAATATCATTGCTGATTGACCTGTTTAAAAATCTGCCGCGAAAACATGGCCGTATAGGTATGACCCTGGGCGCCGAAAGCACGATACGCATGCCGATCCACAATTTTGACTGGTTGAAGCGGGAATTGCCTGAATATCAGTTCGTCGATATCGCCGGACAAATGCATCGTTTGAGGATGGTCAAGTCGGCGCTGGAAATCGAAAAGACCCGTTATATATGCCAGGTCGTGTCAACAGCGTTCCAGTCATTGCCGGATTATGCCCGGACGGGCATGACTGAAGCACAGATTGTGAGCAGGCTGAAGATCGATATTCTGCAACGAGGCGCCGATTCGGTTTCCTACATCGTGGCCGGTTCGGGGCCGGGCGGGTATGACAGTATCATCATGGGCCCCACTGACAGGTGCGTGTCCGAGGGAGATTTGCTGATTATCGACACTGGCTCCACATTTGACGGCTATTTTTGTGACTTTGATCGAAACTGGTCTTTTGGTTATGCGGATGATGCAACCAGGCGTGCGCATGAGGTCGTGTGGGATGCAACCGAGGCAGGTTTCAAGGCTGCAAAACCAGGTTCAACCACAACCGGAATTTACAATGCAATGAATCAGGTCTTGCTTGCCGGAGGGTCTCTGGGTAATCAGGTCGGGCGACTTGGTCATGGGCTGGGCATCGAATTGACAGAGAGACCGTCGAACACAGCGACGGATAATACCGTGCTGAAAGCAGGAATGATTATTACCCTGGAACCCGGGATGAGCTTTGCTCCCGGCAGGCAAATGGTTCATGAAGAGAATATCGTGATTACCGAACACGGGGCTGAGTGGTTAACCCGTCGTGTCGGTCGGGAATTGATGGTGATATAGCGGAACCGGTCGGCTACAGCGCGTCTACCACCCGGTCGCCAAACTCATCAGTGCTGACCATGGTCACGGTCATGCCGGGTCTGGATAAATCAGCAGTCGAATAACCGGCGGCAAATACAGACCCCATCGCTGCCCACAAATTTCTGGCTTCTTCAGCCATGTTGAAACTCATATCGAGCATCATGGCTACGGAACCGATCATCGAATACGGATTGGCGATGTTCTTGCCGGCAATATCCGGCGCAGAGCCATGCGAAGGTTCGTAATAGGATTTGTCCGGCCCCATACAGGCAGAAGGCATCAGCCCCAGTGATCCGAGTATGCCGCCAGCCTGATCGCTGAGAATATCGCCAAACATGTTCTCCATCAACATGACATCGAATTGTCCCGGGTTCAGGCATAAATGGGTTGCGGCGGCATCTACCAGCATGTGGACGATTTCCACCTCGGGAAAATCCCGAGCGGTCTCCTCTATTATATCTGTCCACAGAATACTGGATTTCAAGACATTGCTCTTGTGGATATTGTGCAGCTTCTTTCTGCGCTTCATGGCTGTAGAGAATGCGACATCGACGGTTCGTTTGATCAGTCTTTCATCGTATTCGAGCGTTTCCCTGACATAACGTAATCCCTGTTGATTGATACCGGTTTCCTTTTCTCCGAAATAAATTCCGCCAACCAGTTCGCGGATGATCATGATATCGATGCCATCACCAATGATTTCAGGTCGAAGAGGTGAGAAATGACTGAGCGATGGAGGCAGATAAACCGGCCTGAAATTGGCAAAAGTATCATATCGGCGGCGCATCGGGAGCAGGGCGCCACGCTCGGGTTGCTCGTCAACCGGAATGTTCTTCGATTCCTCGTGACTCAGCCCGATCGTGCCTTTCAGAATCGCATCCGCCTGATCACAGATGTCAATCGACTCCCGGGGGTAGCTGCTGCCGGTTTCAAACCACGCGGATGCGCCAAAAGCCGCCGGTATCAAATTGAAGTCAACGTCGGATCGTCGCTCAATCGCCTTGAGCACCTTGACTCCCTGCTGCATGATTTCCGGACCGATGCCATCTCCGGCCATCAGTGCAATATTATATGTGTTCATCGTCAGAACCGGGTTTTGGATAATTAGTCCAGTCGGGTGGGCGTTTTTCGATAAAGGCATCAATACCCTCAATGGCTTCTTCGAGCATCATATTGCTTGAAATGGTTTCAGTTGCACCCTTATAGGCTGACGGAAGATCCTGGTTGAGTTGCCGGTAGAACATTTTTTTCCCCAGATTGACGACGCGTCCAGGGTGGCGGATGATTTTCCCGACCAGTTCATTAGTCGACCTGTCCAGCATATCCGGTTTAACCACTTTATTGACCAGACCATACTCCATTGCCGCAGAGGCATCGATAAAATCTCCAGTCATCAGCATTTCCATGGCGCGCTTAGCCGATACATTACGGCTCAGCGCGACTGCAGGGGTCGAACAGAACAGCCCGACCCGGATTCCCGATACGGCAAACCGCGCTGTTTCGCAAGCAACCGCCATGTCGCAGGTAGCGACCAGTTGGCAACCTGCTGCGGTAGCCATTCCCTGGACCCTGGCGATAACCGGCTGGGGCAGGTTGACGATTTTTTGCATCATTTCACTGCACTTGCTGAACAGCTTGTGATGTGCCGCTATTTCTGCACTTTGGCGCATCTGCTTGAGATCATGTCCAGCGCAAAAGGCTTTTCCATTGGCTGCAAAAATGACTGCACGTACTGATTCGTCTTTTGCAATGGTGTCCAGTGTGTCACAAATCGACCCGAGTAAACCTTCAGACAGTGCATTGTATTGCTCCGGGCGATTCAGGGTCATAGTCGCAACCGAATTATCTATTTCGACGATTAAATCCTGGTTTTCAGTCATCCGGGGTTGATTTGCAAGGGTGCTCACTTATGGATTTGGTCATCTGGACTGGTCAACCATGAATTGCACAGCGGCAGTGACGGCTTCATCGCTGAGCGTCGGATTTCCTCCCTTTGCCGGCATTAACCCGGTTGATCCGGTGAAACCGACGATCGCATGTTCAACCAGTGTTTCGAAGTCCTGTTCAAGCCGGTCTTCCCAGTCATCGGCTTTTCCGACTATCGGTGAGCCTGCGATACCGGTGCTATGGCAGGCTACACAGGTTGTCTGATAGACAGATTCACCATCCACAACAGGGCCGATTTCCTGTTGGCTGGATGCAGTAGCGTTTTCGTCCACATTCAATGTGCCTATCGCAGAGACCCGGGCTTTCAGGGATTCCGCTGAATTGTGGTCTGAAACTGCTTCCAGAGAAAATAACAGGGCTAAACCGGACAAAGCGGTGATACTCAAGTATTTCATATTATTAGAGAACTGGTTTTATTGGTGCTGCTTAATATCAGATTTTAATCGAATCAGGAGTATTTCATTGAATTTCCCATCGCCTGACACTGACATTCCGACTGACACGCCGATTCCGTGACCGCCGAATTATACCGGATTCCAGGCAAGACTATATACCTTGAGTTAAAAAATCGCAGGGGAAACATTGCCCAATTCGGGTTTCTCAGGCTACCGCAACCGGCTAACTGACCGTCGCCGGGGACTATTGTCCTGTTAAGAGCAAATAGACTTGTCCGGTTTTATAGCAAATGAATTGTCCGCTATTATGATACCTTGATTCCTCATCCGGGTTAACCCGGATGAGGAATCAAACCGAATGTGCGCGGCGAACAGAACGCGGTGATCCGGATGTTGGTTCATAGTAACTGACCTCGGACATCGTATCGGGCCAGTTCTCTGGGGCCGTGATGAACCGCCAGGCCCTGATCTGGATAATCCAGCACCTGGACACGGGCTTTGACATAATGACAACGATGCCGGTCTGCCGGTATCTGTAGCACTTTGCGCCGATAGCGCACACAGTTGTCCGAACCCACGATTCGTTCATAGCGCTCACACAGGATGTCGTCCAGTACCGACAGGTCGCGACAAGCGACAAAGGCGCTGCCGGACTCCCGCGCCGGTTTGCTGAACTGGGCATTGTAAGCGGGCAGGTACTCCTTTTGGAGATAGCGGTTGGCTGCATCCATATCCGGGACGCCAGCCGCCGCCAGTTCCTTGACCAGGCGATCCTGGTGCGTCTTGAAAACGCGCTCACAGCGCCCCCGCGCCTGCGGCGAGTAAGCCGGGATCATCTCAATGCCCAACTGCTTCATGGCGCGACCAAACTGTGTAGGGTTGCTCTTGTCTACTTTCCCTCCAGCCTGTGGCGTATGCCAGTAATGACTGCCCCGGTCGGTGTACAAAGAGCAAAACAGCCCTTTCAATTCAATCACTTCGCGTACCCCCCGGAAACTGCTCCGGGTGCCTTCTTCTTTACAGAAAAACATCGAGTAATGCTCATTCGTCGCATCGTCCATCGTCACAATCAAATCCCACCTTTGACCCGCTACCCACTCATGGGTACTGCCGTCCTGATGTAACATCATCCCCGGCCACGGCGCCGCTTCCCGGCGCTTGCGGTGCGCCCCGCGCTTCGCGTACCGCTTCACTACACCCGCTCCCTGCAACTGGTTCTTCACCCACGTATAACTCCTCTGACCTCCATCCCGACGATACCAAAAATGAAAATGACGAACATTCCAACCCCGGTGATGGGACCGATAACGACTCACCAGCTTCATCACTTCGTCTACCGGCGCCCGACGATGCGACACCTCACTCAAACAACGATCACACAATCCGTCCAGCCCCTCCTCCTCGTAGCGGTCTACATAACGACGGAAGGTGCGACTGCACACCCCCAGCAAATTCGCCGCCTCTTCCTGTGTCAATCGACTCTTGTTCCATCCTTCATACGCTTCTTCAAATCTCATTAGCCTGGCCTCCTGTAACCATCTCACTGACCGTCTCATTTCACCCCCTTTCAAGGTTCTCTGAAACCGGACAGTTTATGTGCTACTCAACCGGACATTTCATTTGCTCGTAACAGCCGGGGACTATTGTCCTTGCAAGTTAATCGCAAGTCATTATAATCAAGGGTGGTTCTGCTAATTCATTGGTCGGAAAAATGCAGATTTGAACCGACTCTGAATTAATGTTGTACACGTAAAAGTTGAGTCCACAATGGTATTGATTCATCTACATTAAAAGAATTGGCACGATAATATCATAGAATAATTATGCAGAGGATTTGATATGGGTAATGAACTTTCATCGCTGGTTGTTATATTTACCGAGTTTTACTACTGGCTCACAGTAGTACTTATGTTTCTGATCCACATAGGGTTCTGTATGTATGAAGTGGGAGCTTCCCGTTACAGGAACCACATGCGAACCACATGCACACCTTAATGAAAAACACCATGCTGATTCCATTGGTGACCGTGACATTTTTCTTTTTCGGGTGGTGGATTTATTTCGCATTCGTCAATGGGCCTGGGATTACAGGCGGGCTGGTATCCGCACCCTGGGCAACTCCCTGGAGTGAATTGATGGGTGCGCACATGGGCGGTTCTGCAGTACAGGCCACTCTGACTGCTGATGATACCGCGTACTGGGCACGTATCAATGGTGTCTTCTGGGCTGCCTTCCTGCTCTTTTCGTGGACTGCCGCATCAATTGTCTCCGGCGCCGTTATCGAGCGGATCCGTCCCAGCGCATTCTGGTTGCTGGCTATCCTTATCGGTTCGGTTACCTGGGTCATCGACGCCGCCTGGGGATGGTCCTGGAACGGCTGGATGGTACAGATTCTGGGTTATCATGATGCTTATGCGTCCGGTGTAATTCATGCAATTGCAGGCGGATTTGCCCTCGGTGTCCTGGTTGTTCTTGGGCCTCGAATTGGAAAATTTGCTGCCGATGGCACTCCGAGAAACATCAACCCTCACAATCCCTGGCTGGTAACCATCGGATTGTTCATGATCTATACCGGATTCTGGGGATTCTACGTCGCCTGCAACATTCCGATTATTGATGTGTACGGGGCCGCCATGCTGGATATTGCCGATAAATCGTACTTCAGTGCTACCAACATTTATCTGCAACCGACCTCGCTGTCAGCGATAACGCTGAATTTCCTGATGTCATTATCCGGTGGCTTGATGGCGGGATACATTGTTTCGAAAGGAGATGCTTTCTGGACCTATTCCGGCGGACTGGCCGGTATCATCGGCGCCTCTGCAGGAAATGATCTGTATCATCCGATCCAGGCAATGTTGATTGCGGCTGTCGTGGTTTTCATCATCTACAAAATGCACTTCTGGGTCGAACGTCGATTCAAGATTGATGATGCGGTGGGTGCGGTAGCGGTTCACGGTTATGCCGGGTTCCTTGGTGTGGTGATTGCGGGCTTCATGTTGTGGGGCTACCCCTCTTCTCCATTTGAGGGCTATGCGGCCATTTCACCGTGGGGCCAATTCATCGGCGCCATCATCATGTTCTTCGTGCTTGGATTTATTCCGGCCTGGATTTTATCCAAAATTCTGCAAGCGAGAGGTTTGTTACGAATACCGCGGGAAATCGAAATGGCAGGTCTGGATATTAATACCATCGTGGAAAATGAAGAAGAAGCCCGTGTTGTTCGTGAAGCCATCAGAAACGAAGCCTGACCTGAGGTTTGTATTCAATCAACACTAACATTAAAACTTATACCCGGAGATTATTATGGCAACAGGTATGGTAGAAAACTGGGCCAATGTCGATGTGACAGGTCCGATATATCCTTTCGTTGGATCAGAAGTCCTACTGGTTGTGCTTGGACTTGCATTCTGGATAGGCTGGCACATCATTCAAATGAAAGAAGAATCCAGTGAACTGGAAAACGATGTGGACAAGATCAGCCAAAGCGGCGGGATCGGGGAGTACCTGGACAAACATTCCTGACGGGGAACCTCCAGTAAATCCTGCAACACGGTCCGTTTCCCGGTGACAAATTGAATTGATCGTCACCGTGAACTGATCCGTGATGTCGACCCTTCTACAGCGTATGCTGTGGAAGGGTCTTTATCATGGGATTCGACCAGTTTCAGACCGGGCATCCAAAACGGGCGATTAGATGATCCACGAGGCGCTCAACTCCATATCAGCCAGACCGGTACTATACATCGCACCGCTGATTATCGTGCTGGTAATGGTTTTTTATTATTCCAGTCTTAAAAATGAATGTGTCGGTCGAGCCAGCCAAAGACAGACACTCCTGCAACACGCAAGCGAAGCGGCAAATTCTGGTTCAACGCTGAAATTATTGGATATTACGGACTTTCCATGGCAACAGGTCAAGGGATTTGCAGATTTCAAACCACAACACAAGACCGACAGTTGCCCTTTTGGTTGGGACTGGTCAAGTGACCAGCGTCAGGACTTGATCAATTCGGGATTGTTGTCGGTACTGATTTTCTTTGATAAAGGCTCGGTGTCAAAATACATCGAGTTTAGAGGCGATCGGATATTAATTAATGACTTCGACAAGGCATTGACCCCCGATTCGGCTGTATTTACCGCAAAACAAATCGGCTATGAAGGCGTTCCGATTCGGTTGAGCGTAATACCGTGACCTTTCACCTGTTCATCTTCCACCACCGAGCAAATCCCTCTTTGCCTGGATCAGGTGATGGATCATCAGATTCGAGGCTTCTTCCATATCTCTTCGTATTATGCTTTTGACCAATGCTGAGTGGTGTTCGTTGTATTGTCTGATTTTACCTGGAGTCAGAATGTTCGTTTTTCGGTGGCTCCACTGGCCATGGCTGCGAATATCGTTGATTCTCTGATACATCCAGATAAGCAGCGGGTTTTGTGAGCAATGCGCCAGCATGAGGTGGAATTCCTCATCTGCCGAAGAGAAACTATTGGGATCGTGTGTTGAACGCAAGACATTCTCCAAAGCCTGTTCAAGATTTCGCAGTTCCCGGTTATTGGCGTTCGACACCACAAGTTTGACAATATGAGGCTCTATAGCCAACCGGGTTTCGATCAGTTCCAGCGGGCTGGTCTCTTCGGCGATATCATCCTGTTCGAATTTGGCGTTGTAGATTACATATGTTCCACTGCCGAATTTCTTCCTGACCAGATTGGCTCTTTCAAGCTGTTCCAGCGCTGCTCTGATTGTGCCTCGTGCGACGGAAAACTGTTTCGCCAGGCTGCGTTCGGAAGGCAGCCGTGCATTGTATGGATAATCGCCATTGATGATCGCTGCCCGGACACGATTGAATATTCCGGATGCGCCAGTGGTTACCTGTAAGTATTGCTCCGTCATTGTAGTCAGTCCATCCGGGTGCGGTTATCTGAATTTAGGTCTAATAATGGTATAAAAATTTATGTACTACACAGACCGGACAAAGGTTGCAAACTTTCGATCCATCATGTTTAATACCGTAATCAATGCGTACAATCAAAAAATATGGTATAAATGTATTATGTTATTAGTGAACCGTATTTATACCACCGGTTTAACTGAATTACAACAGGAGATGAAACATGGCTTTTCCCGGACAAAGTGATTATGTCATTATTGGCGCAGGGATTCACGGTCTGAGCACAGCATACCATCTGGCTTTGGAACTGAAAGCCAAAGGCAGGGGTGATGGCAGCAAGATACTTGTTGTCGATAAGACTTCAATAGGCGCTGGCGCGTCAGGTATCGCTTGCGGGGTTGTGCGCAACAACTACTTCCAGCCTGCAATGCGTGAGTTGATGGCGCAATGCGTTGATGTATGGGAAAGCGACACTGAGGCATATAGCTATTACCCGGTGGGCTACATGCAAATCAGTCCGGATTCGATGTTTGAGGATGTGGCATCCATTGCCGAACAGCAAAAGGATATCGGCTACGAATCGCTTTTCATTGAAGGCGAAAAAGCATCGACAAAATACATGAAAAGCCTGTTCGATGATTGGCAGGCGCGGGGAAGTACCTCGGTTCTGCATGAGAAGAGAGGAGGCTATGCCAACAACACCCGATCACTGTACGGTCTGGCAGGCAAGGCGGAAGCAGAGGGTGTTCGGATCATGACCGGTGTGACGGTTACCGGATTTAATGCGGATCACTCAAGTCGCGCGATAAAGGAAGTCGTCACCGACAAGGGTAATATCGCCTGCGACCAACTGATAGTGGCGCCCGGGCCCTGGGCAAGGACTCTCTGGAAAATGCTTGATTTGCCGGAGACGGTGGATATCAAATCCGGCAATGGCAAGATTCACACCGACGTTCCGATGTGGGTCTACTGGTCGCTGCAGGAAGGAACGCTGGGTGTGGACCCCGAAATGCAAAAGACCAACGATGGCGGGATGCCTCCGGTGATTCATGTTGATTCCGACTCTCCCCTTTATTCCGATGTGGATGGATCGTTGATCACGGACCAGATGTGGGGGATCTATTACAAGCCCGATTTTCATTTCAACGGGATACAGGGCGGGGCCGCGCCGTTCCGGGTTGAGACCGACCTCGACCAGGTCGCAGTCGACCCATATGGCGTCGATTCCCCGGATTTTGTGGTCGGAGCGGAATTTGCGCACATGTGGACTTCCGCACTTGCCCATTGCCAAAAGCGATTTGAAGGTCAATCGCCGAAATACAATAATGAGCCTTCTGGCGGAATCGGCTCATTTACCCCGGACAGTTTTCCTGTTTTCGATCGTTTCCGCGACAACTGCTACTTTATCGCCGATTCCAATCATGGATACAAGATGATTGGCGTAGGCAAACTGGTTGCGCAGGAACTTGCAGGATCACAGAGTGTATTGCTGGAACCTTTCCGATTCTCAAGATATCATGAGGGCAAGCTTCATCCTGTCTCAAACAGTCCATTTCCGTGGAGTTGAGAACACCGCGAAACAAAATATTAATGACTATAGGAGAATAAAATGGTTAAAGAGAACACATCTACAGGCTCAACCAGCCGGGTCCAGACTTCTACCGACCTGGAGCGCTGCGTCAATGCGCCGGGCCGGGCGGAACTGGTCAAACAGGTCAGTGAGAAAATCCGGGAAACCGGTGTCACCTACGTCTATTTTCAGTTCGTTTCGGTCACCGGCCGAATTGTGGGAAAAGGGATTCCCGCCGACCACTGGGAGAGAGTGTCGGAGAGGGGATTTCAACTGGTTTACGGTTCAACCGCAAACCTGTTTGTCGACCGTCATGGGAGTTACATCGGTTATGGCCCCGAAGCATCGGAACTGGTCGGTATTCCTGACCCGGAAACTTTTGTCCAGTTGCCCTGGGACAAACGCATTGGCCGTGTATTCTGTACCTGTTACCGCAACCGCGAGGAGCGCGTCAATCCGGGCGCCCATCTGACTTCTGACTGCCGCGGAAACCTGAGAATCATCCATCAGGAGTTCGAGGAGAAGCATAATATGCACATGCGCGCCGGTACTGAACCGGAGATGATGTGGCTCAAACTGGATGAAAACCGCCAACTCAAGGGCGGAGTGACCAAACCCAACTGTTACCATATCGATCAGTTCGAAGAATTGCGGCCAGCCTTTATGCAGGTTATCGAATACGGCCAGAAAATGGGCTTTGACATGATCCAGGGCGACCACGAAGACGCGCCGGGACAACTGGAATTGAACTGGATGTTCGATGATGTGGTCAGGAACTCGGATCGACTGACCACCTATCGTCAGATCTGCGCCCAGGTCGCCCGTGAAAAAGGGTTGCATGCCTGTTTCATGTCCAAGCCGTTCATGAACGTATCCGCATCCGGCTGTCACCATAATGTTTCATTGTGGTCCGGTGGCGAGGAGGTCGTCAATCCGTTGCACAACGAAACGCTTCCGGGTCTGGAAGGCGTGTTTACCTATCTCGAAGGCGGTACAAACCATTTCATGCCTGATCCCGCGATTGACGAAGTTAAACCAGGTCCAATCGGGTTGCAGTCGATTGGCGGCGTGATCGAGCATCTCAGTGCGTTGACTTCAATTGGATCGTCCACGGTCAACTCTTACAGAAGATTGTGGGATACCGGTTTCTGGGCCCCGGTTTTTGCTGACTGGGGTTTTCAGAACAGAACCTGTGCACTGCGGGTGTCAGCGCCGGGCCGGTTTGAATACCGTTCAGTTGATTCGATGGTCAATCCATACCTTATGGGTGGTGCGCTGTTGAAGGCGTTCGATGACGGTATCACCCGTGACCTGGATCCGGGAGAACCCGAAGAACGGAACATTTACGAAGCGATGGATGCTGGCAAGATAGTCAAAAAGCTGCCGATGACCCTGGGAGATGCCCTGGACGCGTTGGCAAAGGATGACGTGATACGCTCGTCCATGCCGGATGAAATGTACCGGGTCTACCATCATTATAAAAATGACGAATGGGAGCGTTTCAATCATTCGGTATCTGACTGGGATCTTGCGAACTATCTCGATTGCCTGCCTTAGATTGCCTGGCTCCGGGAACAAAATCAAAACCAGATTCAACTATATCAGGAGGAATTGCATAATGTGCGGTATCGCAGGACTTATCCATAGAGGTAAAAGCTCCGATGTCGGATCAGAAATGACCTCGATGCTTCAATCACTGAAACATCGGGGTCCTGATTCCACCGGATTCGCGCTCTACGGTAACCCCACGAAGAATCAGTATGTGATGCGCTTCAAGGTCGCCGAACAGGAGGACATGAAAAGTGGATTCGATATACATCAAGAGGTTATCGAGCGTCAGCAGGAGGTGGACGTACGATTGGAAAAATCAGATGTCAGGGTAAACAGCCGTGATCAGGTCACCGCCTATTCCCAACGCTATACTTTTGCTTTCGATGGTGACATGCGTCGGTTGGCCGATTATATCGAAGACATCGAGGGGGTGGAAATTCTGTCGATCGGTGAAAGTCTGGAGTTGATAAAAGATCTGGGTGATGCCGACCGGGTGTCACAGCAGTATGATCTGTCGGGCTTTGAAGGCACTCATGCGATTGGTCATACCCGAATGGCAACAGAGTCGGATGTGGATATTCGTTCAGCTCATCCTTACTGGGCTTATCCATTCAACGATGTTTCGGTCGTACATAATGGACAACTGACCAATTACTGGAGCTTCCGCCGGGAAATGGAACGTCGCGGACATCGCTTTATGTCAAATTGTGACTCCGAACTGATTGCGGTGTACATCGCAGACTGCATTGGTGGAGGTGATGACCTGGAAACGGCAATGAAACGTTCGGTGGAAGAACTCGATGGCGTATTCACTTATCTGGTTGCTACCAGTGATCAACTCGGCATGGCAAAGGATGTCATGGCTGCCAAGCCGATGGTGCTGTATGAGAGCGAAGACTTTGTCGGGCTGGCTTCCGAGGAAGTTTCGATCCGCAGTATTTTTCCTGATGAAATTCATACATTTGATCCTTATGAAGGGGAGGTAAGGGTATGGCAGGCGTAGATCACAAGTCACATGATATGGGTCTGCATGCGGAGCAGTTGAAAGGACGCACCCAGCAGCGGTTTTTCAGTGCCACCGAAGAAGAAAATTATACTTATCCATGGGCGTTTGAAGTCGATACTGCCAGATCAGCCGGATTTGATGCGCTGGAAATGGAATCGACCGATATCAATCTTGAAATCAGGAATTTGATGCAGCAGGGGTATGGCACGATTACGGTCAGGAATCCACGTGCGCGTCATGGGGTCGGTGTTGGCATATTGAATCGTGTCAACATCAACTTCGAAGGTTCTCTCGGCTATTTCGGCTGTGGCCTGATCGATGGGCCGAATATCAAAATCAGCGGGCGGGTTGGCTGGTCCTGTGCCGAGAACATGATGGCCGGAACGGTCGTCATCGAAAATAATGCGGGTTCAACTTTCGGGGCGGCAATACGCGGCGGCGACCTGATATGCAAGGGCGATGTCGGCTCCAGAACCGGAATCGACCAGAAGGGCGGCACCATCATCGTAGGCGGCAGAACCGGCGCTTTTTCCGGATTCATGATGCAGCGCGGGCGCATGGTGATATGCGGCGATGCAGGTAAAAATCTCGGTGATTCGATGTACGACGGCACCATCTACGTGGGTGGTGAAGTGGAAGACCTCGGTGTCGATTGCGTTCCGGGCGAAATGAACGAAACAGAGTTGAAGTGGCTCATCCAGAAGCTGGCAATGTATGACGTTTCGCCCGCGTGCGGGGTGGAAAACATGAAGAAATTCGTATCCGGGAAAAATCTGTGGAACTACGATAATCTTGAACCCACCGAGAAAAAACTGATCCTCTGAAATTTCAAAACACCTAAATCCAGTGATAACTAAAATGTCAAAATCGAAAAGAGATCCCAATCATCTGGGGCAGAGTTTTATATTCCCGCCAGAGGTGATGGATGATATCCATATTAAGTCAGAACTCGGACGATACCGCATGCGTGGTTTCTCCCTGTTCAAAAAAATCCCGACCTGGGATGATCTGACATTCATGCCCGGTACGCTGACCCGGTTTGTGATTGAGGGGTACCGTGAGAAATGCCTGACCAAAACCGTTATCGGTCCGAAAGCCAAGCGCCCGCTGGAACTCGACATCCCTGTTTATATCACCGGCATGAGCTTTGGCGCCTTGTCCTATGAAGCAAAAACCGCGTTGGCGCGGGGCGCTACCATGGCTGGAACGGCTACCTGTTCCGGTGAAGGCGGTATGATCCCGGATGAACGGCGATACTCGGAAAAATGGATGTATCAATGTATCCAGTCGCGCTACGGTTTCAATCCGAATCACTTGCGGCTGGCGGACTGTGTCGAGTTTTTCATTGGTCAAGGCTGCAAGGTGGGGCTGGGGGGGCACCTGATGGGCCAGAAAGTCACCGATCAGGTGGCCGAAATGCGATCCCTGCCGGCGGGAATCGACCAGCGTTCGCCGGCCCGTCACCCGGACTGGCTGGGACCGGACGACCTCGCGTTGAAAATCAACGAGGTTCGTGAAGCCACCAACGGTGAAATACCGATCCAACTGAAACTGGGCGCGGCGCGGGTGTATGATGACGTTCGTATGGCAGCAAAAACCGGGCCTGACTCGATTTACATGGACGGTATGGAAGGCGGTACCGGCGCAGGTCCCCATCTGGCGACTGAAGAAACCGGCGTGCCGGGAATTGCCGCGATTCGCCAGGCGCGCCGCGCTCTCGAAGATGTCGGTAAATCCGGTGAAATCTCGTTGGTTTATGCTGGTGGAATACGAAATGGCGGCGATGTGGCGAAAGCGCTGGCGCTGGGCGCTGACGCGGTCGCGATCGGCCATGCCGCGTTGATGGCCCTGAACTGCAACAAGGCTATTCCGGAAGCGGATTTTGAAAAGGAAATGGGTGTCGAAGCGGGTCATTGCTATCATTGCCACACCGGTCGTTGCCCGGTCGGCGTGGCCACTCAGGACCCGGTTCTGCGTAAACGCCTGGACCCGGACGCGGCTGCGGAGCGGGTGTACAACTTCCTGCATACGTTGACCATTGAGGCGCAACTTCTGGCGCGCGCCTGTGGTAAAACCAATATCCATTCCCTCGAACCCGAAGATCTGGCAGCGCTCACCATGGAGGCCTCCGCATTGGCCCAGGTTCCCCTTGCAGGCACTCAATACACGGTCGGTCGTCCCGACATGACCCGTTTTTGAAGATCAGGCAGATCAGGAGAAGAAAACATGAAAAATGATGTAGACAAGTTTATCGAATCCGACGGTCTGGATACCGACCGCGAAAAGGACATCGGCCAGCATATCGGCTACCGTTACGATGTCAATCTGGTGCCGGACATGGATCGCTGCAGCGATTTTCTGAAAGCCTATATGAAAATCATGGGCTGGCGGGACCTGAACTGGCTGGAAGATGTACACATGGGGTATGAAGAAGGCAAGCCGGCCGTATTTGACCGCAATATCAACGGTTGGGTGCAAATCCCCGAGACCATCGAATTGCCGGATAACCAGCAGGACCGGGACATGATCGCGCGCGAACTGCTGGTTAAGTTTCAGATGTCGCAATCCCACCCGATGGTTGACCTGATGAATGCCTACAGAAAATTCTGAGTATATTCATTCTGCCTCTTTTCGAGATTACCCGGGGGCGAGCAAGCTGCAGCAACAGTTACCGGAACAATTACGCGAACAGTTTATCGGCTGGCAATGCCGTATCCGGCAATTCTCGGTACGCAAGCATGGCGGCCGTCCTTCGACTGCCATGCAGCCGGCGCTCGAACTTGCAAACCAGGTTGCAGGGCCGGTCAATGTCCAGATTGTGAAACAGGACAGCGAAGAAGTCACCCGGGAATTTCGTTTCATGGTTCAGAAAACCGAGGACTCTCAGGCGCGATATGAGAATGCCATCCGGTACCTGGCCGAATACTATTACCAGATTCCTGACGAATTCGACGAGGAACTGACTGCCGTTTATGCCATTGACAGCAATATTGCGCAGCAGATCGTCGATATCGGTCAATGTATCCTGCATTTTGATCAGGGCAATCAACTGTATGATCTGCAATGTACAGCCAGATTTCTCGATCAGCAGGATGCAAAGTATCAAGCCACCTATTGGCACAATCACCTGTTTAACCCCACTATGCCGGGGCTGGTCAGAATCATTGGCTTTACACCCGATTGGGCGTTATCATCATTCAGGACATCCAGGTAGCTGACAACATGACAAAACTCAGTGTCAATCTGAACAAGATAGCGCTTTTGCGAAACTCACGCGGTCGGGATTATCCGAACGTGGTTGACTATGCACAAAAATGCATTGATCTCGGGGTTCATGGCATTACCGTACATCCCCGCCCGGATGAACGCCACACAAAAAAACAGGATGCTTATGATCTTGGAGTACTATGCGAACAGTATCCGCAGATCGAATTCAATATCGAAGGGAATCCCACGCAAGACTTCATGATGATGGTCGAGAAAATCAAGCCGGATCAATGCACCCTTGTCCCGGATAATGAAAACCAGTTGACCTCGGATCATGGTTGGGACATTGCCAAATCAACGGCAACCCTGGTACCTGTCTTGAAACGCCTGGCAGATGCCGGAATCCGCAGTTCCCTGTTCGTTGATCCCGATCCGACTGAGGTTGCGGCCGCGGCCAATGTCGGAGCGGACAGGATCGAGCTGTATACCGAAGCCTGGGCCAACGCGTTCGGCCGGCCGGACGAACAATCGGTTTTCGATCAATATCACAAATCGGCCATGAAAGCGGACGAATCGGGAATTGGAATCAACGCGGGCCATGACCTGGATCTGAACAACCTCTCACGATTTTTGCAGATACCGGGCATCCTGGAAGTTTCAATCGGGCACGCACTGACCATCGAGTGTCTGCTTCAGGGTATCGAGAGCGTTATACCGCGTTATCTTGAGATATGCACCGGACAGGCTTTGTCGGCTTCAAGATGAGTTCCAACCCCCTTGTCAACAATGGCATTCACTGTAAGGATAATCTGTCAAGATCATCAGTGAATTCGGTTCATCCCCGCACAGGCGGGGAATTCTAATGTTGGTTATAATCCAGATGTATTGAAATTTCGTGTGCCCGGAATTTATCGGGTACAATTCCTTGTAGCAGACATCCAGGGAATCACGATTGGCTCTAACGATAAAATGACGATAGACATTAATTCCGTAATTCGATTGAGAGAACCCGGGCTTGGTGAGCAATGGCTTGGCAGGGAGCGTTACCTGATACGTGGTAGTGCGGTCATCGCGGCGCCGATGATGCCGGGCGATGAACTGGAAATTATCGATCCTGAAGGTCGCCAGGCAGCGCATGTATTTGCATTTGATGCAACCGGTAACAATGCGACGGCCTCTCTCGGTGTTAAACCCAATACCAGCGCAGCGTTAATTGCCAGAATGCTTGATGTTGACAACCCGGGCGCCGCGAAAATCCGCCGCAAGCTGCAATCCTTTTCTGTTAACCTGACAGGTTGCCAGGCCGTAGAGTTATTGTCCGGGGAGACCCTGGCCGGTTCTGGTGTGAAACTGACCTCAGAGCGCGAACTGATCTGCTTGGTCTGCGCTCCGGGCGAGGCGATGGCCGTGGACGGCGCTGGTGACCCGCCGACCGATCTGGTCGGCTATATTACCCGCGCAAACCCCGGCCACCTGGTCGAAAACGATCTGCCTGACCCGCTCGGTGATGAGTTGCAGAGTTTTCGTATTGATGCCTCCACTGCGCAAAGTTACGAGGTCAGGGCGGGGGAGTACATTCAGATTATTGATGTCGATGGTCGCCAGTGCTCTGATTTCCAGTGTTTCGACAAAACTGCGCTGGATAAGGGCAAGACCCGGAACCTGAGCGCCACCACGACCCGTTCGCTGATGGGCAGCGCCTATCCCGGTCCAGGGCTATATTCCAAGTTTTATGACATTGATTTCAAACCACTGGTGGAAGTCGTGCAGGATACCTGCGGCCGCCACGACAGTTTCGGGGTGGCCTGCACCAGTAAATACTACGATGAAGCCGGTTATCCCGGACACGTCAACTGTTCGGAAAACTTCAATCGGGCGCTGGCTCCCTGGCCGATTGAACCGCGGGCGGGATGGCAGGCCATGAATCTGTTCTTCAATACGTTTTTTGATGATTCATACCTGTATATGTTTGACGATCCCTGGTCCAGGCCGGGGGATTATGTATTGATGCAGGCATTGACGGACCTGGTCTGCGTTTCGTCTGCCTGTCCCTGTGACATTGACCCGGCCAACGGGTGGGTGCCGACAGATATCCATGTGCGCACGTATACCGGTGAAAACCTGTTCAAACGCGCGATCGCATTCCGGAAAACCACCGACGCTGAACCCGAAATGACACAAGAAACCGGCTTCCATAATAAAACCTCTCAACTGACCCGCAATTTCTCGGAATACAATGGTTACTGGCTGGCCAACAGCTTCACCAATCTCGGCGCCATTGCGGAGTACTGGGCCTGCCGGGAAAGAGTCATTATGACCGACCTGTCGCCATTGAGAAAATATGAAGTGAACGGCCCCGACGCCGAAGTGCTGATGCAGACCTGCGTGACCCGGGATGTCCGGAAAATGGCGGACGGGCATGTGGTCTATACCGCGATGTGTTACCCGTCGGGCGGCATGATAGATGACGGTACGGTGTTCAAGCTCCGCAACCAGAATTTCCGATGGGTAGGCGGCAATGACACTTCGGGCTTGTGGATTCGCGAGCAGGCGGAAAACCTCAAACTTCGGGCCTGGGTAAAGGACTCAACCTCCGAGCTTCACAACTTGCAGGTGCAGGGACCAAAAAGCCTGGAAACGCTGAGGAAATGTGTCTGGACCCGTCCTGATCAGGCCAGCGTCGAAGAACTCGACTGGTTCCGGTTCTCGATCGCCAGGATTGGTGACGCGGATGGAGTGCCTATTATCTGTTCTCGAACCGGCTATACCGGTGAGCGGGGATACGAGATATTTTGCCATCCCCGCGATGCCGAAGCCGTTTGGGATGCGGTCTGGGAGGCCGGGCAGGAATTCAAAATCGCGCCGCTCGGCCTGGAGGCGCTGGATCTGTTGCGGATTGAGGCTGGCCTTATTTTTGCCGGTTATGAGTTCTGCGATCAAACGGACCCGTTTGAAGCAGGCATCGGGTTTACTGTTCCATTGAAATCCAAACAGGATGATTTTATCGGTCGTGAACAACTTTTGACGCGCAAGCAAAACCCCCGGCAAAAACTGGTCGGACTGGACCTGAGCGGCGAAGAGGCCGCGGCCAATGGTGACCCGGTGTTTGTCGGACGCGAGCAGGTTGGCGCTATTACCAGTGGCATGATTTCTCCTGTCTTGAGGAAAAACATTGCCCTTTGCAGGATGAAAATAATCCATGCCGAACCAGGAACACAAGTGGAGGTCGGAAAGCTGGACGGACATCAGAAACGGATTCCGGCAACGGTCGTTCCATTCCCTCATTTTGATCCGGAGAAACAGCGGGTTCGGGGAAATTACCAGTAACGCCTTCATGCAGAAAACAGACAGAAAATCGTATTGACGAAAAACTGACGGAGACCGAAGAATGAATAAACCGATTGACGGGAAATTGGCCATTACCGCAAAACAGACCGGGGACCAGAGTTTTTGCAAGGACCCCGGACAATCATTTACGATGCCAGCCCGGTTTTACCGGGATGCCGGGATTTATGAGATGGAAAAGGAAGCGATTTTTTATAATAGCTGGCAGTACGCGGGGCACGTCAGTCAAGTGCAGGAGGCCGGGCAATACATAACCACCCGAATCCACGAACAGAACGTGATCATTATTCGCGACAGTTCGGGGGATCTGAGGGCTTTTTACAATGTCTGCCAGCATCGTGGGCATGAGCTTCTCACCGGACAGGGCAAGACGAACCTGATCGTTTGCCCTTATCACGCCTGGGCTTATGACCTGGACGGGTCATTGAAAAAGGCGCGAAATTCAGAGAATGTTACCGGCTTCAACAAGTGTGATTTCACGCTGAAACAGGTCCAGGTCGAGGAATTCTGTACTATGGTTTTCATCAATCTGGATCTCGAGGCTGCTTCGCTGAAGGAACAGACCGGCGGTCTCGAAGATGAAATACGCGAATACTGTCCAAAGCTGGATACCCTGACGCTGGCCCGGCGCGACACTTATACAGCCGCGTGTAACTGGAAAGTACTGGCGGACAACTTCCTTGAGTGTTATCACTGCGAACCAGCGCATCGGGATTTTGTCGATCTGGTCGACATGGATAGCTATCGAACGACTACCCATGGCATCTGGTCCAGCCAGATTGCGTTGTCCCCGAGGTCAATGGATAACAGCGCTTTCAGATTTGAAAAAGGCGATGTGGACCTGGGTTATACAGGCTGGTTCGTCTGGCCCAATTTCGCGATTTCGGTATACCCGGGAGAACCCAATCTGTCGGTCATGCAAATCAATGGGGACGGGCCGGAGCAGTCTATTGAATATCTGGACTGGTTTTTGCCTTCATCCACCCCGAGCCGGCAGCAACAAGACGCAATGACGTATCTGAAGGAGGTTCTCCAGCCAGAAGATATCGCGCTGTGCGAAAGCGTACAGCGCGGGTTGAGATCAAAAGGCTACAACCAGGGCCGTTTCATGGTGGACCGGGGACTGACCGAGTTGTCTGAACATGCCGTCCACCATTTTCAGAAGATGGTGGTTGAGTCGATTGGCGCTGACCTGGATGACTGAACAGGGAAATTAATCCGAATACCGGGTCAGGCACCCAGATAACTTTCCAGGGAATCGTCCAACGCCTCTTTCCACGGAGTGTGATGAGCCGGGGCCATCGTTCCGGTCAACGGGGATTTGTGTCCAAAATCACGGAACGTCATGATGTTCTTCTTTTTATTTTTCTTCCATTCATAAAAAGCCTGATCTGAATCTGCCGTATCAAAGTTCGGGTAATCGGTCATTGCCATTAAATGCAGCGTATAGTCCCCCTGGTATTTGATTGCGCCGTAATCATCGGGAACGTTATCCTCGGCTTCGCGCCATTTTTCAATATCCGCATGCATTTCGGGTTGTGACGGGACTTCCAGCCGCCCCAGGATCAGGTCACGCGCATACCAGGCCTGGGCGTCAAACATATTGAAGGTATACCATTGATCCTGCATCCCCAGGTACATCAGCTTCTGGTTGTACTCCCAGACCACGCCGTTGTACAAATTGACCGGATACAGACGGTTATTGGTTTTCAGTCTCAATTCTTCCGCCATGAAAGGAAAGTGGTGGAGGTAGCCGGTACACAGAATAATCGAATCCACGTCCCGGGAGCTGCCATCCTTGAAAGTAGCCGTATTGCCTTCCACCTTTTGCAGCAAGGGAACTTCCTGCCAGTTGTCCGGCCAGTGATACCCCGTCGGTGCGGTACGATGAGATACAGTGATGAATTTTGCGCCATACTTCCAACATTGCGAACCGATATCCTCCGCCGAATAGGAGGTGCCGATAATCAGAATATCCTGGCCCTTGAATTCCAGGGCATCACGGAAATCATGAGCGTGCAGGATGCGGCCCGGGAAGGAATCAAAACCATCGAAGTGGGGTACATTGGGCGTTGAGAAATGGCCGCTTGCGACGATCACATAGTCAAATTCTTCACTGTATTCCTTATCTTTCACCTGATCCTGTACGACGACGGTAAACATCTCACTCGCATCATCATAAGTGACGTGCCTGACCGTTGATTTGAAGCGAATCAGATCACGAACCCCGGCCTTTTTGACACGACCCGCGATGTAGTCGAATAAAACAGCGCGCGGCGGGAACGAAGCGATGGGTTCGCCAAAATGTTCTTCAAAAGAATAATCGGCAAACTCCAGACCTTCCTTGGGTCCATTCGACCATAAGTAGCGGTACATACTGCCATGCACGGGTTCTCCGTACTCATCCAGCCCGGTACGCCAGGTATAGTTCCACAATCCTCCCCAGTCGGATTGCTTTTCGAAACAGACAATTTCCGGAATGTCGGCTCCTTTATCTTTGGCTGACTTGAAAGCCCTGAGTTGAGCCAGTCCGGATGGGCCTGCTCCGATGATTGCAACGCGCTTGGTCATCACTATTTCTCCAGATTTGTTTCCGGGATAAGAATTTTGATTATGCCAAGAATAATGATATCTGCAATAGACCGGATATATACCAAGAATTCGCCCACCCCTCCATCTCCTCACCAAGGGGCTTTAAAGCGCGAACCATACGCTTCAGCTTTCGACAGCCGGTTTCAGGTTCAACCGGGTTACGGGCCGCTCATTGATTGGCAGGTGAATCAGCGCGGCCAGTACGCCTAGAACGATTCCCGCCCACCACATTCCGTCGTATGATCCTGTTCGATCATAAATCAGTCCTCCCAGCCATACTCCCATGAAACTGCCGATCTGGTGGCCTAAGAATACGATGCCGAACAGCGTCGCCATGTATTTGATCCCGAAAACCTGGGCGACGATACCCGTGGTCAAGGGTATGGTGGAAAGCCAGAGTATGCCCATGACCGCGGCAAAGGAAAGCACCACAAACGGCGTTTTCGGCAGCAGCAACAGCAGCAGTATGACCACGGCGCGCGAAAAATAAATAAAACTCAATCCGAGCTTCTTGCTCCATCGCTGACCAGCAAGTCCGGAGGCGAAGGAGCCGAGAATATTCATCAATCCGATCAGGGAAATCGAGTAAGCGCCAATCGCAGGGTCCAGACCGAGGTCGCTTACGTATGTGGGGAAATGTACGGTAATGAAGGCGACATGGAACCCGCAGACGAAGAATCCGGTGGTCAGCAGCAGGTATCCGCGATGTTGAAACGCTTCGACCACCGCACTTTTCAAAGTCTGGTTCATATCCACTGACGGCTCATTACCGTCTGTTCCGACCGGCAGACATAACGACAATGGAATCAACGCCAATACGATACAGGCCAGCAACAGCAACGCGGTGTACCAACCGTAAGCGGATATGAAGCCCTGAGCGATCGGAGAGAAAATGACCATTCCGAAAGACCCTGCCGCTGTCGCGACACCGAGGACAAAAGAACGTTTTTCCGGGCCCACCACCCGTAACATGGCAGACATGGTCAGGGTGTACGTGGTAAACGCGACTCCCAGGCCGGTCAGTATGCCGCCGGTTAACTGAAGGGCAAATCCGGATTCCGAATGAGCCATCCCCAATATACCGGCGCAATACAGGATCGCGCCGGCGATGATGACCCTTGACGCGCCACTTTTGTCGGCCAGCGCACCGGCGAAAGGTAATCCGATCCCCCACATCAGATTCTGCAACGCCATTGCCAGGCCAAAAGTTTCCCTGGACCAGCCGTTGGCGGTAGTCATGGGTTCGAGGAACAAACCAAAGGTCGTACGCGGGCCAAAGCCCGTCATCGCAATCAGGCATCCGACAATCAGTACGACCAGGGGCGTGCGCCAGGTTTTCATGTCGGCATCATCGAAGGCCGGAGGCTGGATGCTTACTTACTTGTGTTTCCAGCTGGCCGGGCGTTTCTCTACAAACGCGGCCATTCCTTCTTTCTGGTCTTCGGTCGCGAATACGGACTGGAATTGCCGGCGCTCGAATTGCAGTCCCGCCTGGAGATGAGTCTCAAGCGACTGGTTGACGCATTCCTTGACCATCACCGTCATGGGCCGGGAAAGGGATGCAATCTGTCTGGCAGTTTTTCGAACCTCCCGCATGAAGCTGTCCTGCGGGAATATACGCGCAACGAGACCTGCGCGTTCGGCCTCGTCCGCATCCATCATCCGGCCGGTCAGGCACATGTCCATGGCTTTTGATTTACCGACCAGCCGGGTCAGCCTCTGACTCCCTCCCCATCCGGGTATGGCGCCGATCATGATCTCCGGCTGTCCGAATTTTGCCGATTCGGCAGCGAGGATGAAGTCACACATCATCGCCAGTTCGCAGCCGCCACCCAGGGCGTAGCCGCTCACTGCGGCGATAATCGGTTTTTCACACTGATTGATGATATTCTGCAGCCGCGCCGCGTTGTCGTTCAGATACATGTCCATGAACGTCCTGCTTTGCATTTCCTTGATATCCGCCCCCGCTGCAAACGCCTTTTCGTTACCAGTCAGAATGATGGCTCCGATCTGCTTGTCGAGAGACATTTCAGTAAAAGCCCGGGCCAACTCATCGCGCACCTCGATCGAAAGCGCATTCAGGACCTTTGGCCGGTTAAAGGTGATGATACCAACGTTGTCATCTGTTTCGGTCGTAATCGTGTTGTAAGTCATTTTGTTCTCGGTCAGGCTGGCTGTGTGTGATATTCGGATTGATCGGAGTTGCGCAATTATAGTCCAGAACCTGTTCGATTTGTGCCGCGGCGGACAGGACCAGCGCTTCGGCCTGGCATTTTGCGGCAACCTGAAGGCCAACAGGAAGCCCCTGCCGGGTAACCCCGCACGGCATTGACAGGGCGGGGCAAAGCGCTGTCGTAAAAGCGTAGGCGATCGACAGCCATTGATAGTAATTGTCAAACCGGTGGCCGTCACATTCCGCCACATGATCCGCAGAGACCGGGTACGGGGGGACGATGGTGGACGGTGTCAACAGAATCGGGTATTCAATCAAAAACCGTTGCACCCGGTTGACCAATGCTAACCGGTTCTCTTGCGCCCGGTTGATATCCGATATCGAAAGTTTCAAGCCCTGTTCGATATTCCAGACCACGTTCGGATTCAGGTCACCGCCATGCGTTTCGAGGAGATGCCCCAGGCCGGTGGCATAGCTGTGCGCTCTCAAGACGCCAAATACTTCATTCAGTCCCGCGAAATCCGGCGCTGCCGGAACGGTGCGTATTCCACTGTCCTCTATCTGCCGGATCGCATTCTCAAAAACCCGTCTGACTTCCACGTCAACAGGCGTGACGCCAAGGTCAACCGACCAGGCGACGGTTGTCGGCAGGCGAGGTGACCTGGCCGCCTGCATGAAGGGGGCAGCGGGAGAGGGCAGGGAAAGCGGATCACGATCTTCATGTCCGCACATCGCATCCAGCATCAGAGCCAGGTCAGTCACATTGCGGGCCATCGGCCCGTTCGTGGAGAGCGTGTCGATAATACCGGTGGAAGGCGTGGATGCGATTCTGCCGATACTGGGCCGCAATCCGACGACCCCGCAAAAGCTGGCGGGATTGCGCAATGATCCGCCCATATCCGAACCCTGGGCCAACCAGGCCATACCGGTTGCGAGGGCCGCGGCTGCGCCGCCGGAAGAACCGGCCACGCTCAATTCGGTATTCCAGGGATTCCGGGTAGTACCGAAGACCCGGTTAAAGGTATTGCCGCCGGTCCCGAATTCCGGCGTGTTGGATTTGGCGTAAACGATACCGCCAGCCTTTTCGATATGTTCGACCATCAGGTCGGAACGGGTCGGGACGTGATCTTTGTGGACCAGTGACCCGAACGTGGTTCTGACCCCGCTCACTTCGTTCAAGTCCTTGATTGCCACAGGCAATCCGGCAAGGAAGCTGTTTGACCGGTCAATTTTTTGCAGATGCCTGGCATGGTTGCGGGCGCGATCAAAACACAGCACTGGCAATGCGTTGATGAACGGATCGACGACCTGAATCCTGGATTCGAGCGCATCCAGCAGTTCCAGCGCAGAGACTTCGCCCGCTTTTAATAACCCCACCACCCGGGTGGCGGTCATGCCCGGCAATTCGGGGATACGGTTATCCGAACTCAAATCAATCCCTGACCATAGGGCTGACTATATGTTGCGGGAAGCGGCGAAAACGATCAGTTTTTCAGCCTCAAGCAGTTTACGTGCACTCCTGCGAATCTCCTGCCAGCGAAAACGAACGGAGTTTTTGACGATAACCCTGTCTCTTTTTTTGAGTTCATCTGCGATCGGTGCCCACCTGAATAAGGCATCCGGGCTTTCAGAAAATGCAAATTCGTCATCGGAAACCGAGGAATAATCGATATTGGCCACCCTTATTTTCAATCTCTCAACTGTATCCGGGAATTCCTCCGGCGCATCCGCGGGCAGTCCGGTTTCATCCATGATCGAATCGATCGCCATACCGAGCAACCGGCTGATCTGTTCATTTTCCAGTTGTGTCCTTTGCTGAATCAAACCGCCCAAATAGACCGTCAGGTCAGACAGGCAGGCCAGCCAGATCTGCCATTTGGCCCTGTTCATCGAAAGCAGCAGATTGGGGTTTTCGAACATTTCCGGGAACCGGGTTCCGGCCCGGGTCTTGAGATAACCGTACAATGACGTCTGCGCCACATGACTGGCCCTGGATTTGAGAAATACTGCCAGCGTATCAGGGTTTGCAATCGGTTGAGCGCTGCGGCTTCTGCCAAGCCCGGTGTAATCCGCCAGCGTCTTCCAGGCATCCTTCGAGAACACGGGTCGGATCAGGGTATCTATATATTTGTGTAAGGAAGGCACGTCAATTTTCCCGATTGCGCAGGGTAACCTGATTAAAGCGATGCTACCACAGACAGATATCTTAAGTCAGAACCTCTCCTGTATATGACCCGGGACAATAATTTGCTATAGTCGAGTTTGTTATTGAGGCTGTTCGTGTGATGACTGTTCTCCAGAAATGGACCGAATGGAATCAGGGCTATGTATCATTCAAAGGTTGCGCTATTATCCAGCGTCTTTCACCTTAGAATAATACTATAATTTCTGATGCGCCTTTGTCCAAAAGCAATCAAAAGGGCATCAAATCCAATCCAGTGAAATGAGATAAAGCATGACTCGTTATTCCGCATGGGCGGTATTTAAAAATGGATTAAACGGTCAAAAGGGATGGAGCCGTCAATGGCGCGACCCTGAACCCAAGAAAGAATACGATGTGGTGATCGTGGGCGCCGGTTTGCATGGTCTTGCCACTGCCTATTATCTTGCGGAAAATCATGGCATCCGGAATGTCGCGGTACTCGACAAGGGATGGCTTGGAGGAGGGAATGCGGGTCGAAATACGACGATTGTCCGTTCCAACTACATGATGCCGGGCAACCGGGCATTCTACGAACACTCGCTTAAATTATGGGAAAACCTGAGCCATCAATTGAACTACAACGTGATGTTCTCGCAAAGACATCATGTCTCCCTGTTACATACTCCCGCTGCACGTGACGGGGCCGCACGACGATACAATACCATGCGATTGACCGACTCGGATGGCGAGCTTTGGGATCTGGCGAAACTGAAAAAGGAAATCCCTCATCTGAACTATGACAATGCCCGTTTCCCGATAACTGGCGCTGCGGTACAAAAACGTGCGGGTAACGCCCGTCATGATGCGGTTGCCTGGGGTTACGCCCGGGCAGCGGATATGCTGGGGGTCGATATCATCCAGAACTGCGAAGTCACCGGGGTGACCCGGGTGGATGGAAAAGTCGCTGCGCTGGAAACATCCAGAGGCAGCATAGCGGCGAAGAAAGCGGGGTTTGCGGTAGCCGGGAATACTTCCCGACTCTGGCAGATGGCCGATCTGGGCAAATTGCCCGTCGAAACCCACTTGCTTCAGGCCTTCGTATCCGAACCGATAAAACCCTTGCTCGACCATGTGGTTGTGTTCGGTGTTGGTGGCGCACATTTTTACATATCACAATCGGATAAGGGTGGAATGGTATACGGCGGTGATCTCGACTGGTACAAATCCTATGCCCAGCGGGGTAATCTGCCGATTGTGCAGGATGTGTCAGAGTGCGCAACTTCAATACTGCCCTGTCTCGGACGGATTCGCCTGCTCAGACACTGGGCAGGGGTAATGGATATGTCGATGGATGGTTCGCCATACATCTGCAAAACCCCGATCAGCAACCTCTATCTCAATGCAGGTTGGAACTATGGTGGATTCAAGGCCAGCCCCGCATCCGGCTGGTTTTTTGCTGATCTGATTGCCAACGACAGACCTGACCCGGTGATTCAGAACTTTGATCTTGATCGGTTCAGACGCGGTGTAATTATTGATGAACGTGGCGCCGGACCCGACCCCAAACTTCACGGCTGAGGTCAAAAAATATGATCCGAATCAATTGTCCGTTTTGTGGAGAGCGTGATCACTCCGAATTTGGTTATGGGGGTGACGCTTCGGTCGTCTGGCCTGAACTCGATGCCGGGGCGGATGAGTGGTACGAAGCCGTCTTTCTACGCGACAATATTCGTGGTGTGCAGTCTGAAACCTGGCACCATGTCAATGGCTGTCGTATGTGGTTGATCGTTGAACGCGATACCATGACTCATCAAATTCACTCTGTACGTCCTGCCCATGACGGCATCGCCGGGGTGCTTGCGAAGCAGGTCGAATCGGTCCGGAAAACTGAAGAATGACTGCACAAAGACTGTCTGAAGGAGGTCGCATTGACCGCTTGAAAGAAATCAGTTTCACCTGGGATGGGAAAAGCATGACCGGATTTCACGGTGATACCCTGGCTTCTGCATTACTGGCCAACAACCAGCAAGTATTGGGCCGGAGTTTTAAATATCACCGTCCCCGCGGCATTATGTCTGCCGGTGTCGAGGAATCCGGTGCCATGGTGACCGTCGGAACAGGCGCCCGGTTGGAGCCGAATGTAAAGGCAACCACACAGGAGTTGTACCAGGGACTGGTTGCAACAGGTCAGAACGCATGGCCGAATGTCAGATACGATATCGGATCGATCAACAATATGTTTAGCCGGTTTTTATCCGCCGGGTTCTACTACAAGACGTTCATGGGCCCGCAAATCAGAGGTTTGCCAAAAAGTCTGGGTGGCGGCACCGGCTTCTGGATGCAATGTGAAAAATTTATCCGCAAGGCCGCGGGTATGGGTACGGCATCGAGGCAACCTGACCCGGACAGTTATGACCATGCGCACGGCTTTTGTGATGTTCTGGTAGCAGGCGCTGGTCCTGCGGGCATGTCTGCTGCGCTGGTTTGCGCCAAAGCCGGGCTTGATGTTCTACTGGTCGAACAGGACTGCGAGATGGGTGGTGAATTATTAAACCAACCCGAAATCGAATCTGAAAATCAGCGCACCGGGCTGATCGGCAAACTGGAAGAGGCAGGTGTTCGGGTGATGACCCGTACTACAGTTTTTGGTCTGTATGACTATGGCGCTGCGGGATTGCTGGAAAGGGTAACCGACCATATTGCGACACCGGATCCGCACAGCCCACGTCAGCGATTCTGGACAATCCGCGCCAGGCAAACCATTCTGGCAACCGGTGCGATAGAGAGGCAGATTGCATTTGGCAACAATGATCTGCCGGGCGTGATGACGGCAAGTGCAGGCAGTGCCTACCTGCATCGATATGGGGTTTTACCGGGACAGAAAATTGTAGTTGCGACCAACAACGATTCTGCTTATCAATCCGCAGCGGCGCTTTCACGGGCAGGTGCGAGCGTGACCCTGCACGATGTCCGTACTGTGGTTTCCGAGTTAATGATGGCGATGTTGGGTGACTGCGGCGTGGGGGTGAATACACGCTCCGCTCCGCTCATGGCGCGTGGTTCCAGTTGTGTCAAGTCATTGGATATCGCAGCGGTAGCCGACCATGGCTGGGTCATGAAGGGGTCTGAATCATGTGATCTGGCGTTGATATCAGGCGGCTGGTCGCCGGTGGTAAACCTGATTTCGCATCGGGGTGTGAAGCCGGTATGGAATCAGGAACAAGCCTGCTTCGTCGCCCCCGAATGCAGTGAACCGATATACATGGCAGGGGCTGCAGCCGGTGTCTGGAATACTGACGCATGCCTGATTTCCGGTCACTCGGCAGGCGCCAGGGCAGCCCGGCAACTCGGCTGTTCGACTCGTCGGAAAACTCCACCGAAGACCGGTGGTTGGGAGAATCCGATTCAGCCACTTTATGAAGTCAGGGCGCCGGGCATGAAGCAAAAAAGTCTGGTTGACCCGCAGCATGATGTGACCACCGATGATATCCGGCTTGCACACCGGGAAGGCTTTGTCTCAGTTGAACACCTGAAACGATATACCACATTGGGAATGGCCACCGATGGCGGCAAGGTCGGCAATATCATCGGTCTTGCATTGATGGCCGAGGCCCTCGGCAAGGAAATTCCCGAAGTCGGCACAACCACTTTCAGGCCGCCCTATACCCCGGTTGCTATCGGCGCGCTTTCCGGAAGGAATGTCGCAGAACACTTCAGGCCGCTGCGTCGCACACCGATGCACAACTGGAATCTTGAGCATGGCGCGACGATGACGATGGCAGGACTATGGCACCGCCCCTGGTATTTTGCACGGGCAGGAGAAGGGATCAGCGAAGCCTATGTCCGGGAGACAGAAACCACCCGCAACAGTGTCGGCCTGTGCGATGTGACCTCTTTGGGCAAGATTGCCGTTCAAGGCCCGGACGCAACCGAATTTCTTAACCGCATCTACACTAATCCGTTTGCCAAACTGCCGGTCGGCAAGGCGAGATACGGCATCATGCTGAGGGACGATGGGCTGGTCATGGATGATGGCACCACCTGGCGCCTTGCCGAGACCGAATATTTCATGACCACGACGACGGCCCATGCGGCAAAGGTGATGGTGTTTCTGGAAGAGTTATTGCAAACCCGCTGGCAGAGCCTGCGGATTCATGTGACTTCTGTATCCGAGCAATGGGCCGGTTGTGCTGTGGCAGGTCCACGCTCGCGTGATGTGCTGAACAGTTGTGTTACGGAGTCCGAAGCAGTGTCCAACGATAGCTTGCCGTTCATGGGATTGATTGAGACGACCCTGGAGGGAGATATTCCCTGCCGGATTGCCCGAATCAGTTTCTCCGGTGAGATGGCGTTCGAGGTCTATGTGCCTGCGGATTATGCCCCGTTATTGATGGATCTGCTGTGGGCTGCCGCTGAACCACTCGGCGGCTGTCTATACGGAACAGAAGCACTTGGTGCAATGCGGGTCGAAAAGGGTCATGTTACCGGTGTAGAGCTTGATGGACGAATAACCATCGACGATGCCGGTCTTGGCAGAATGGCGTCGCCGAACAAGTCATATATCGGCAGCGCACTTCGAGCACGCCCCGAACTGATGCGTGAAGACCGCCCGAAACTGGTCGGCATCAAACCCAAAGACATCAGTCAGACCTTCAATGCAGGTGCGATCCTGTGTGCCCGGGACAAGGTTTCAGGATTGGGAGAAGGCTGGATCACTGCCGTCACCCATTCCCCGTCAATGGGCCACTGGATAGGACTGGGATTCATTGCAGGGGGGGCTGCGGCATGGCAGGGTAAAACCGTGATTGCTGCCGACCCGGTGCGCAAGGGTAATGTCGAGGTGGAAATTATCTCACCGCACATGTATGACCCGGATGGGGAAAGAATGTATGGTTGATCAGGGTAAAGTGATACGCGCATCAGCGTTGGCCGGGCACTATGGTATCGGCAAATTCGGCACTTTGGGCGCTGACGATACGCCTGGAGTCATTCTCCAGGAACTGGCTGATCCGGTGTTGTATCAGGTCGCTGCGTGGCCGGATACGGTGGATCAGGTTGGCAAGCAGGTCGCAGATGCGATCGGCGCTGACCTGGCGCCGGCGCCGTGCCGGTCTGTATCGTCACCCACGGGTTCAGCATTGCGTGTCGAACCTTTGAAGTGGTGGTTATGTGGCATTCAGGCGCCGGACATTGATGCCGAGCGGGGAACCGTCCTCGATATTTCTCATTCCAGGACCCGGCTTCTGATTTCAGGGCCGGATGCGGCGGAATTTCTCAATCGGTTTCTTCCGCTTGACCTTCGGGAATCCGTATTTCCCGTCGGATCTGTGGCTTCTTCGGTGATACACCATGTCGGAGTGACTCTGTGCATGACAGAAGGGGGATATGAAATATTCATCCCAAGAGGATTTGCATTGTCCCTATGGCACCTGTTTGTCGATGTCGCCAAACAGTTTGGTTTAGAGGTGTGTTGAGCGAATTTTCCTGATGAAATAGTCCTGGTGGGTCAAAAGGCAGTCATCGCAGGATTATAATGTGTTATCCTCAATGCAGATTCGGCTTGGTGGTGGCTGGAACATGTGCTTGCCTGACTTGCCAAAAGGCTGAAACAAGAACCCCTGAATTTTATTGAACCCAACGAAAAAGCAGCTCAAATCAACCTGAAAATGACTGATCCGAAATTCAAAGAAAAGCTTGAACTTCCTGTTTTACCGTTAAGGGACGTGGTTGTTTTCCCCCATATGGTCATACCCTTGTTTGTCGGTCGGGTAAAATCCATCAGAGCCCTGGAAATTGCAATGCAGGGAGGCAAGAATATTCTGCTGGTCGCACAAAAAGCCGCAGATCGGGATAATCCGGAGATTCAGGATATTTATGGTACCGGTACAGTGGCTTCGATACTGCAGATGCTGAAAATGCCGGATGGAGCTGTAAAGGTTTTGGTGGAAGGCGAGCGACGCGCTCAAATTGTTCGATATGTCAGAGGCGAAGCCCCTGATGATGATTGCTTTCTGGTTGAAGCAGAGCTGATCGAGGACAAGATGATCGCAACCAGGGAATCAGATGTGTTATTGCGAACCGTGACGGCCGAGTTCGAGAAATATGTCAAGCTGAATTCCAAAATCCCTCCCGAGATTCTTACCTCATTGAGCGGTATCGATAATCTGGGCCGGGTTGCTGACACCATTGCGGCACATCTGAATCTGAAAAACGAGGAGAAACAAGAGATCCTGGAGTTGATCGGCCCCTGGGAGCGACTGGAGCATATTTTTGGCGTGATGGATTCCGAGATCGATTTGCTGCAGATTGAGAAACGGATTCGGACCCGGGTCAAGAAGCAAATGGAAAAAAGCCAGCGCGAGTATTATTTGAATGAACAGATCAAGGCCATTCAAAAAGAACTTGGGGATATGGATGAAAGCGGCGGTACCGGCGAGAGTGATGATCTGGCGATGAGAATTGCGCAATCAGGGATGTCCGGGGAGGCGATGGAGAAAGCCGAGGGAGAGTTGAAAAAGTTAAAAATGATGTCGCCGATGTCGGCTGAAGCGACCGTAGTCAGAAACTATATTGACTGGTTGCTGGCTGTACCCTGGAAGGCGAGTTCAAGGGTTTCCAGGAACCTGATGAAATCGCAAAAAGTGCTGGATGACGATCATTATGGCCTGGAGAAGGTGAAAGACCGCATCCTTGAGTACCTGGCAGTACAAAAACGGGTGAAGAAATCCAAGGCTGCAATCCTGTGTCTGGTCGGCCCACCCGGTGTCGGGAAAACTTCGCTCGGTGAGTCGATTGCCAGAGCGACCAATCGAAAATTCATCCGGATGTCTCTTGGCGGCGTGCGCGACGAAGCGGAAATACGTGGCCACAGGAGAACCTATATCGGGTCGATGCCAGGCAAGATTATCCAGAATCTGGCTAAAGTGAAAACCAGGAATCCATTGTTCATGCTGGATGAGGTCGACAAGATGTCGATGGACTTCAGAGGCGACCCGTCTTCGGCATTGCTCGAAGTGCTCGACCCTGAACAAAATCACAAGTTCGGGGATCATTATCTCGAGGTCGATTATGACCTTTCTGACGTGATGTTCATTGCAACAGCCAACACTCTGAATATTCCCAGCCCATTGCTGGACCGGATGGAAGTCATCCGGATTTCCGGCTACACGGATGAGGAAAAACTCGAAATAGCCAAACTCTACCTTCTACCAAAACAGCGAAAGAACAATGGCTTGAAGGAAAATGAAGTGCTGATTACCATGAATTCGGTGAAAGAGATCATAAAATCGTATACCCGTGAGTCAGGGGTGCGAAACCTGGAGCGTGAGATATCAAAAATCTATCGCAAGGCAGTGAAAGAAATGCTGCTGAAGAAATCAACCAGGAATATCCGTGTTGTCCCCAGCGGCCTCGAAAAGTATCTCGGTGTGAAACGATTCCGAAGAAATGAAGTTGAGAAAGACAACAAGGTCGGTCAGGTCACCGGTCTGGCATGGACTGAAGTGGGTGGCGAGTTGCTGACAATCGAAGCCGCCGTAATGCCGGGTAAGGGCAAGCATTTATATACGGGAAAACTGGGCGACGTAATGCAGGAATCGATCAAGGCAGCGATCAGCGTCGTACGCAGTCGCTCCAGGCAATGGGGAATAGACTCATCGTTTTATGAAAACAAGGATATTCATTTGCATGTCCCGGAAGGTGCGACACCGAAAGATGGTCCGAGCGCGGGAATAGGCATGTGTACTTCCATTGTATCTGCGTTAACCGGTATTCCCGCATTATCTTCGGTTGCCATGACGGGGGAGATTACCTTGCGCGGAGAAGTATTGCCGATTGGCGGATTGAAGGAAAAACTGTTGGCCGCTCATCGTGCCGGCATCAAGACTGCTGTAATCCCACATGAAAATGTTCGGGATTTGCAGGAAATTCCAGTAAAAGTCAGACAGAATCTCGAGATAAAACCGGCTAACTGGATTGATGAAGTGATTGCGATTGCGCTCGAGCATATGCCAAAAACACTTCCTGATGATGAAATCGAGGGCAAACCGGAACCGGATAAGGAAAAACGGTTAAAGTCAGAAGATGCACAATCGGGCGTCACTGCACATTGATGGTTTCGACGGTCAAGGAATAATTTTTTATTGGCTTCCGGGGGGAGTAGGGTTTTATTGCTTTTCAGGTGAATAATTTTGTGATTAAATTGCACACGGGTACGAGCAGTCAGGAAAACCGATTATGATTTTCCATCTATGGCGCTCGGAGCAGGAATTAAAATAAAGAAAATCAATCGGGATTCTAAAGTTTTAAACACGGTTACAGTCCCGGAATAATACGAACAATTTTGAAGAGGATTACGAGTGACATGAATAAATCAGAATTAACAGATGCAGTAGCAGCACGTGCGAATTTGTCCAAATCAGATGCAGGAAACTCAGTAGATGCCGTTTTCCAATCAATTGAATCAGCATTGGCAGACGGTGAATCTGTTTCGTTGATTGGTTTCGGCGCCTTTTCTGTCTCCGATCGCGCTGCTCGAACGGGTCGCAACCCACGAACCGGAGAAACCATACAGATAGCGGCGGCAAAAGTAGTTAAATTCAAGGCTGGTAAAGCACTCAGGGATGCCGTAGACTAGCGCACCTTTCCTCGGGCGCTTAGCTCAGCCGGGAGAGCATCGCCCTTACAAGGCGAGGGTCGCAGGTTCGATCCCTGCAGCGCCCACCAAGTTTTCAGGAGCGGTAGTTCAGTTTGGTTAGAATACCGGCCTGTCACGCCGGGGGTCGCGGGTTCGAGTCCCGTCCGCTCCGCCATTCCTTATGGAGAATACGAGGTTCCGGTCCTTGTGTTTTCCCAGGGTCTGGACCCAGGATTAACCTGTAGACAAATAACAAGGTGATTTTCCAATGCTAGTGGCAATTCGTGAGCGTGCAACCGGATGGCTGGCATGGGTGATCGTCATCCTGATCACCATACCATTCGCGCTCTGGGGGATTAATTCCTATTTCGAGGGAGGTAGTGAAATTCCGGCCGCCAGGGTGAATGGGGACGAAATTTCGGTCATTGCCTATCAGCAGGATCTGGATCAACGACGCCAGCAACTGGCACAGCAGTTCAATAGCCGTATTTCCCCGGAAATGCTTGATAACCTCGGAATCAAACAACAGGTTATCGAAAATTTGATCGACAACCGGTTGTTGCTCGAATATACCTTCGAGAACAATTTTCGTTTTGATGATGGTCATCTGAAAGAAGTCATCCGGAATTACCCTTCATTTCAGAATGAAGGCCAATTTGATGCAGAACTCTATCAGCGGGTACTAAGCGCAAATCGTTATACCCCCCAACAGTTCGAGCAGTTCCAGCGCACCAATAGCATCATCAACCAACTGATAGACGGCATCAGTCAATCCTCCTTTTATACTGAATCAGAACTGAACCGGATATTACGACTACAGGGACAAACACGCAGTGCCCGATATGCGATTATCGAGACGGGGCAATACTTTGACCAAATCATAGTGAGTGACGATCAGATTACAGCTTACTACGATAGAAATATTGAACGTTTCCGCTCCGAAGAAGAGATCAAAGTGGATTTCATCGAGCTGAGTATTGAGTTGCTGTCTGCTTCAATACAACCATCAAAAGATGAAATAAACGCTTTGTACGAAGAAAACAAAGGCAGGTACACTTCCCCGGAAAACCGACAGGCAAGCCATATCCTGGTCAGTGTCGGTGAATCTTCAACAACTGAAGAAAAACAGGGAAAACTGGCGAGGGCAACCGAAATATTGGAGCAGGCCAGACGGGGCGCCGATTTTGCTGAACTGGCATCAGAACATTCCGATGACACAGGATCGGCGCAAAATGGGGGAGACTTGGGCACGATTGCACGGGGTCAAATGGTCAAGCCGTTTGAGGATGCGGTCTACGGGATGGTTGTGGGCGAGATTGCAGGCCCGATTGAGACCCGTTTCGGATACCATATCATCAGACTGGATCGGCTGCAGGAAAGTGCTCAGAAACCGTTGGCTGATGTTCGCAACGAAGTTGAAGCAGAAGCCAGAGAAATTCAGGCAGAGAAGCTGTTTGGAGAACTCGCTGAATCATTCAAGAATCTGGTGTTCGAAAACCCTGATGACATTGCGGTTGTGGCTGAGGAACTTGATCTTGAGATCATGTCCAGTGACTGGTTCAGCGCCGACTCTGGCGCCGGCATTGCCTCGGAAGCTGCGGTTCGACGGGCCGCATTCTCCGAAGATGTGTTGAATGAGGATCTGCTCAGTCCTGCCATCGAAATCGGCTTTGACAAACTGGTGGCCGTACACAAAACGGGCTACAGGCCTGCTGCCCTGCTGCCTCTGGAAGCGGTAAAACAGGAAGTGATCGATGCGATTCGTTTCGAGGAATCCCGGGAACAGGTGTTGACGCTCGGTTCGGATTTGTTGATCAGACTTGAATCCGGTGGCAGGGATCTGGAAGAATGGGACCAGACAGTCGTTGCCCATAATCTTGACAGTTGGCAACTGGCGGAACACAGGTCAGACATATCTGACGAATTACGGTTGCTGGGTGATGCGGTTTTCTCCCACTCAAAGCCTGCCATAGGCAGTGTCAATTTTGGTGGTGTCGTACTAAACAATGGCGACTATGCCCTGTACGTCCTGGAAGAGGTACGGCAGGGTAATCCGTCAGATGCTGATGAAGAGCTAAAGGCCGAGTTGCAGCAGCGTTTGCTGATTCGTGATGGGCTGGGCGCCTTCAGCACTTTTCAGCAGTCGTTACGCGATGGCGCCGAGATAGAAATATTCGAAGACCGGCTTTGATAACCCGGATTTGAAAGCCGGGGAAAAGTCTGATGTGTAATGCTGATCAGCCTTCGGTTGTTTCTGTCAGTTTCCAGTGAATCATTGAGCCGCCAAGCAACGGCACCAGATCATCGGGTTTTTCCTGATTTTCACTCGGGATTCTTTCCGGGATTTGATGCTCTTGTCTGGTGAGGGTGATTTTTCTGGAATTTCTGGGCACGTTATAAAAATCTGCGCCGAAATGGCTGGCAAACCCTTCGAGCCTATCGATGCAGCCTGCCTGGTCAAAAACCTCTGCATAAAGTTCGATGGCTGCACAGGCTGAAAATATTCCGGCACAACCGCAATCACTTTGCTTCGAGGAACGGCTGTGCGGCGCACTGTCTGTACCCAAAAAAAATGAAGGATTTCCACTGGTCGCAGCGCCTAGAAGCGCCTGTCGATGGGGTTCCCGTTTCAAAACAGGCAGGCAATACAAGTGGGGGCGGATTCCGCCTTCGAACATCCGGTTACGGTTGAAAATCAGATGATGGGGGGTAATGGTGCCTGCGACACAGGCGCTGCTGTCCTTGACAAATTCAACACCCTGGCTTGTCGTGATATGCTCAAGTATAAATTTAAGATCGGGTAGCTCGTGGTGCAGTGGACAAAGTACCTGATCAATAAATTCCGATTCCCGGTCATAAATATCAACATGAATATCGGTTACTTCTCCGTGAACCTGAAGGATAACGTCGTTCTTTGCCATTGCCTCAAGAACATTCATGACGCGGCTGATCTTGGTGACTCCTGAATCCGAATGAGTTGTCGCACCGGCCGGATACAGTTTGAATCCGGCAATATGCGGGTTGCGGGCGGCCTTGTCCACCTCTTTTACTGATGTGTGATCCGTCAGAAAGAGGCTCATCCTGGGATCAAAGGAGTTGTTTGCCGATAATGATTCCAGAATCCGTCCGCGATAATCCATTGCCTGATGCACCGTTGCAACAGGAGGTGTCAGATTGGGCATGACCAGCGCCCGTCCGAATTGCGAAGCGGTATAGGGCACGACTCTTTTCAGCATTTCCCCATCGCGCAAATGGACATGCCAATCGTCTGGTTGGGTGATACGGAGATGCATTATTTATCTGCGGTGTGGTGAAAGTGATTGATTGATGCGAGATTAATTGTTTTCCCCGGAATCGTCAAAACATTCGTCAACACATTTCCATTGGGTCGACATCCAGAGACCATCGGACTTTTCGGGTTTGTGGGGAAGCTTCTATTTCACTTAACCATAATGAGAGCAAATTGTGGAGTGGCTTTCGATGATTGCTCTGTACCAGTAGTTGCGCCCGATATCGCCCGGCAAGTTTTTCCATCGGTGAACTTACGGGATCCATTATTTCCACTTCCCTGTAACCCCGGTCTTTGACGATGTTCTGACCGATATGACTGATGTACTGCAAGAATTCAATTGCGGCGCCGGGGTGGGCGGATTCGGCTCGCCATAGAGTCATGTATCCAAAAGGCGGGAATCCAGCAGCTTTTCGTTGCTCTGAACAGATCTGATAAAAACCGGAATAATCATGGGCAAGGGCAAGTTGCAGGTATGGGTTTCCCGGATGGGAGGTCTGGACTATCACCTTGCCGGGAAGTTGATCACGCCCTGCGCGCCCCGCGACCTGGACCATTTGTTGAAACAGGTATTCTGGTGCACGGAAATCTGTACTGTATAGCCCCTGGTCCGGAGCCACAATGCCTACCAGGGTGACTCGCGGAAAATCATGCCCCTTGGAAATCAATTGAGTGCCAACAATAATGTCGATATCTCCCTGTTTTATCCCTGACAGAATGGACTCCAGCCTTGAGCGGGTAGTAATTTCATCACGATCAAATCGAATAATCCGGGTATCGGGAAATTGTTGTTTCAGGGTTTCCTCCAGTCTTTGGGTACCTGCACCGTGATAGTATAGCGAATGATCACACTCCGGGCATCGGGGTTTCGGGTGGGCAATCCTGCCACAGTGGTGGCAACGCAGCGTGTTGGTTTTTTTATGGAATGTAAGATAGGCATCGCAACGATTGCATCTCTCCTTCCACTCGCAGTGGGTGCATCCGGCAACAGTTGCGAATCCGCGGCGATTAATATACAGAATGACCTGATGTCCGTTATTGATCTCCTTCCGGATGGCTTTGAGCAACCGGGGAGTCAGACCCTCGTATTGCCGATGTTTTTGCAAGTCGACCCACTCGATTACGGGCAGCATCGCCCTGCCTGTTCTGCGACTCAGCGTGAGCAGGTGATGTTTGCCTGTTTTTACATTATGGACTGATTCCATTGAAGGCGTGGCAGAGCCAAGAAGGACCGGTATGTTTTCCATACTCGCCCGTTTTATCGCCATGTCCCGGGCATGATATCGGAACCCGTCCTGTTGTTTATAGGAATGGTCATGTTCTTCGTCAACGATAATCAATCCGGGTTGCTTCATTGGTGTGAATATCGCAGAACGTGTGCCTAAAATCACAGTGGCCGTGCCTTGACGTGCCCGCCACCAACTGATGTATCGCTGCTGCGGGGTCATGCCGGAGTGCATCATGGTGACCCCTCCACCAAGTCTTGATCTGAATCGTTCCAGTAATTGAGGAGTGAGGGCAATTTCAGGGATCAGAATCATGACCTGATGACCGGTTTTCAGGCATTTCTGAGCGATATGCAGATACACTTCGGTTTTGCCGCTGCCTGTGATGCCATGAAGAACAAATGAACGGTATTGGCCCAATGATTCGACCACTCTGTCAACCGCAACCCGCTGTTCATCTGTCAACCTGCTGCCAAAGTTGATGACCGGAAATTCTCCGGGCAGGGCGCACCTTTCACGGCTTTCAATTAATCCTTTCTCCAGCAGAATCTTCAGGGCCCGACGAACACTGGCTGATGTATCCGCTGCAATTGCATCAGTCAACTGCACCAGGGAGTATTCAGATGTATCGTCGAACAGTCGAAACAACTGCTGTTGCTTCGGCGCCCGGGCCAATAGCTTATCGGTATTGGCAATACTCAGGTGATTGACCCGACGGTAGCAGACTTCCCGGACCGGATTTTCAGTCACGACAGCTGAACGCAACTTTACCGGAATCGCGGTTTGGAATACCTCACCCACGGGGTGATGGTAATAGGCCGTTGCCCAAAGCAATAACCTGATCAGACTGTCGGTGAAAACAGGTTCGTCATCCAGTACACGCTCAATTTTCTTGAGCTCGATATTTTTGACCGGGCCGGGCATGGAAATGGCTACTCCAACTACGGACCGGTTGGACTTGTTGCCAAAAGGAACCAGAACACGGCTGCCCGGAGCCACTGGCGCAGGACTTAGATAGTCGAATATCTGTCTTAGCGGTACGGGAATGGCTATCTGTATCCGGTGGGTTTGTTCGAGGGAAGAGTCTTTATCGGTCACTGGATGATTGTCGTACACGAAATGGTCGGGCGAAGTTATAGCTGTGCTTATCAATATCGACAAGCGGAGAGATCAGTGGTCGGGTTACTCACAAAATCTGTGGATAACTTTGTGGATAACATGTCTGAAGCCGTGTCCGACAAGGTGATCATGTATCCTGGATTTGGATCATCTGAATTAGGTTTTTTCTAAATACAACTTATAAAACAATAAGTTATAGATATTATTTTATAAGTTAAAGAAAATAACGAATCTAAATAAAAGCCTTGAAAGTGAAGAAATATTTTGTGAATAACTATCCTGGAGTGGTACTAAATCGCTCTGCAATGCTTCTGTAATCAATCACTTATGCCGTTACTGTTAGAATTAAAATTGCCTATGCAATCTAAGTCAGGGTCGGTTAAATGGTGTCAATCCGAAATTCAAATTGACCCTGCCCGCGCTCTTTGAAAAACCGTTTCAATGTATTGTGGATGACCTTGAATGCGATCTCATCCCATGGAATCCAGGGTTCTTCCACAAGTTTTACTTCCAGGCTTTCTGCGCCGACTCCAAATTGATCGGGGCTGTCAAGTTCTGCCCGGAAAAGCATATAGATCTGATTTACTGAAATCACATTGTAAATCTGATAGAGAGACAGGTTGACCACTTTTGCACAAGCCTCTTCCCTGGTTTCCCGAATCGCCCCCTGTTCGATGGTTTCGCCATTTTCCATAAACCCGGCAGGGATCGTCCAATGGCCCAGGCGAGGCTCTATCGCTCTTTTGCATAATAGAATCCTGTCTTTCCAGACAGGGATGCAACCGGTAACAATTTTTGGGTTCTGGTATTGAATTTGACCGCATTGCCTGCACAGATGCCGGGGCCGGTTATCCCCTTCGGGAATTTCGAAGGCCACTTTATTGCCACAGAAATTGCAGTGATTGATAGGGCGCGCCTTTCTCATGAATAAACCACAGTAAGTATCATTACATGGATCTCTTTATACAGGTCTCATCAGGCCAAGAACCAAACCACAATAGATAGCGGCTCCAATCCAGTTATTATTCAGAAATGCGGTCAGAGACTTCTCGAGGATTTCTGTCCTTGCACAAATATTGCTGGTAAACGGCTAATCCGGCTGCAAACCCCAGGAACAGGTAAAAATGCCATGACAGATGATTTTCCCATCCGATCAAGCCAATAATGGTCAGGGCGGAGATGTGCAACAGGCCGACAATCAGATTATCATATTTACCGAACGCAATGGCGGTTGATTTGATGCCAATCATCAGATCATCATCCCTGTCCACCATCGCATACTGGGTATCATAGGCGACGATCCACAGAAAATTGGCGAGAAACAATACCCAGGCCTGCAAGGGAAGGGAGTCTGTCAATGCGGCATATGCCATCGGGATACCCATTGAAAAAGCCAGCCCCAGTACGCATTGCGGGAAATGAGTGACTCGTTTGGAAAAGGGATACAGTATGGTGAGGATAACCGCGGCAATTGATAAATAGCGGGTAAGCGGATTCAACAATAGTACAAGACCAAAAGCGATCAGTATCAGGGTCGCAAACAAAACCAGTGATGCCCTGATACTCAGGGCGCCACTGGCGAGAGGTCGATGCTTTGTCCGTTTGACGTGGGAGTCCAGATTGCGGTCTGCATAATCATTGATAATGCATCCTGCCGCTCGCATGGTCACAGTACCGAGGATAAAGACAAGGACGATATCAGGGTCGGGAGAGCCTTTCCCGGCAAGCCATAACGCCCATAGTGTTGGCCAGAGCAGTAAAAATGTACCAATCGGCCGGTCAAGGCGCATCAACTGTATGCAGGCTGAAAAAGTTTCCGGCTTCATTTCAGGTTATACGCTGGCATACTGTTCACTGTTACGAATCCATCTCGATATCAGGGGGTGCACCCGGTGAGGATGTTGTTCACGTAATTTTCGGGAAATATGCTCGATCTTCGGAATCATTGCCTTGTCCCGGGTTATGTTCGCAATTCGCATTTGCTGTACTCCGGTTTGCCGTGTCCCGAGCAATTCTCCCGGGCCCCGCAGCGATAGGTCCATACGCGCGATTTCAAATCCATCATTGGTACTGCGCAGGATACTCAACCGCTCTTTTGCAAGAACTCCCAGTGGCGCCTGATACATCAACACGCATGATGCCTGATCTGCGCTCCGACCTACCCGGCCACGCAACTGGTGGATTTGCGCCAGCCCCAGTCTTTCCGCGTTTTCAATAATCATCAGATTGGCGTTAGGTACGTCCACGCCCACTTCGATTACTGTAGTCGCCACCAGCAGGTCAATCAAAGCCTGGTCAAATCGGTGCATGATGGATTCTTTCTCTTTGGCCTTCAGTCGCCCGTGTATCAGTTCGATGCTGAGTTCAGGCAACAAGGCTTTCAAGGTTGCACAGGTCTCGGTAGCAGTCTGGATTTGCAGTTTGTCTGATTCTTCGATCAGCGGGCAGACCCAATATGCCTGGAGCCCGTTCTGGCAGTTGGTCCTTATCCGATCTGCAACTTCATGTCGCCGGGTTTCAGGTAATACCACAGTGGTCACTGGTTTTCTACCTGCTGGCAATTCATCGATACTTGATATATCCAGATCGGCATACATGATCATTGCCAGCGACCGGGGTATCGGAGTTGCGCTCATCACAAGCTGGTGGGGCACACCATCTTTGAAAGTGCCTTTGCCACGAAGCGCCAGTCTTTGATCCACACCAAAGCGATGCTGTTCATCGATAATCATCAGGCCAAGCTTGTTGAATTCAACGGTTTCCTGAAACAGTGCATGGGTGCCGATAATCATTTTTACTTCACCACAGGCAATCCGCGATAATGTCTTTCTTCGACTGGCTGCAGTCAGTTTCCCGGTTAACCACTCAATTTCGATATTCAGAGAGTCAAACCACTGATGAAACGTTTTGCGATGCTGTTCAGCGAGGAGTTCGGTGGGAGCCATCAACGCCACCTGGTAACCACTGTCAATGGTTTGCAGGGCAGCGGCGGCTGCGACGATGGTTTTCCCCGAACCCACATCTCCCTGAACCAGGCGCATTACCGGATAATTCCTGGTCATGTCATTCTGAATCTCTTTGATTACCCGAATCTGTGCATTGGTCAATTCGAAGCCGAGCTGGTCCTTGAGCAAAATCCATGATTTGCCTGTGCCAGTAATTTTTGGTGCATTTTCCCGTTGTCGCTTCTGTCGAAGCCGATGAAATGCAAGCTGGTGAGCCAGCAGTTCTTCCAGAGCCAGACGTTGACAGGCTGGATGAATACCTTCTTTCAGCGCATCGGCATCGGAGTCTGGCGATGGGTTGTGAACGGTTTGCAGCGCCTTCGTCAATGACATCAGCCCGAACTCGATTTGCAGCTCCGGCGGAATGATATCCGGCGCCTGTTGCCGATATTTTTCCAGACTCAAGGATACAAGTGTTCGAATCTTCTTCTGGGACAATCCTTCTGTCGTGGGATAAACAGGTGTCAGTGTCTCCTCCAGCAACGGTTGCCCGGGTTGATTGAATATTTTATATTCAGGATGCACCATTTCCATGCACTGAAAGCCCCATCGCGCTTCACCATAGCATTGAATCCAGAAACCCTTTCGGAAACCGGCTTGCTGACTACGGCTGAAATGGAAAAAACGAAGTAAAAATGAAGCGGATGAATCACTCACCTGGACCAGCAGGCTTCTGCGTCTCCCGAACTTGATGTCCACCGTATCAATCTGACCGAATACGACCGACTCATTACCGGTTTGAAGACAGGATATCGGGGTAATCCGTGTTTTGTCCTGATAGCGGAGAGGCAGGTGAAAAAGCAGGTCATTCGGCCTGGATATGCCCATTTTCTCCAACTTGCCGGCGGTTTGCGGACCAACGCCGGCAAGTAATTGAAGAGGATGAGGTGGAGCAGTGCGGGAAGAGTTCAAACCTGATCTGTTATTTATCCTGAACTCATTACTGCAGTACCAGAATGGCCTCGATTTCGATTGGAACACCCTTTGGCAGGGAGGCTACTCCTACGGCTGCCCGTGCCGGATAAGGTTCATCAACGTATTGTGCCATGACTTCATTGACTGATGCGAAATTTGCAAGATCCGTCATCGAGATGTTGAGTTTTACTGCATCAGCCAGGCTACCCCCGGCCGCATTCGCTACCGCTGCCAGATTTCTGAATACCTGATGTGCGGCTGCTTCGAAAGAGGCATTCACGACTTCCATGGTATCGGGATTCAAAGGAATCTGCCCCGAAATATAGACGGTATTACCTGTTTTGACCGCTTGTGAGTAGGTGCCTATGGCATCGGGCGCCTTTTCTGTCTTGATAATCTGTTTCGTGCTCATTTCGGACTCTATCGTGTGTTCATTGGAGGTTTGACAAATCGGATTAAACCATAAATCGCAAATCGTTTCCCTCTCCTTTGATTGTAGGCCTAAAAACTGTCTTTTTTCTTGACAGGAGCCCATCATCCCTTCTATAGTGGGGAATAGTGGTAAATAGTGGTAAATAATTATGTTTCGTGGCGCGAACTCGATCAACCTGGACAGCAAGGGCAGGTTCGCGATACCCAGTCGATATCGGGAAAACCTTATCACATGTTGCGATGGAAAGCTGGTTGTGACGGTGAACAATACCAGGGAACACTGTCTTTGGCTATACCCGATGGATGAATGGGAAAAGGTCGAGGAAAAACTGGTTGCTCTGCCCAGTTTTGATCCGGCCCACCAGAAACTGAAACGTTTTTTGCTTGGCTATGCCTCTGATGTCGATATGGATGGTAACGGGCGAATTCTGTTGCCGTCCCCGCTTCGTGAATTCTCAATGATGAAGAAAGAAATTTACCTGGTGGGCCAGGGCAATAAATTTGAAATCTGGAGCGAAAGCCTGTGGCATGCGCGAAGGAGTGAGTGGCTCAAGGAAGAGCTGGAATCAGACGGAATCTCTGTCGAGATGGAGCGACTTTCGCTGTGAACGACGTGCAGGCATCAACTCACATCCCGGTTTTGTTGAAAGAGGTTGTGCAGGCACTGGATTTGACCGACAGGGAAGTAGTGGTTGATGCAACCTATGGCAGGGGTGGGCATGCCCGTGAGATTCTGAAAACCCTGCCAGTGAAGGCCAGGTTGATTGTGATTGACCGTGATGCGGATGCTGTCACCCACGCCAGGAAATTCTCGCAGGATGACCGGAGAATTGAAGTGGTTCACTGCGCTTTCTCAAAACTGAGGAATATCCTGCAGGAAAAAAGCCTGCTCGGGGAGGTCGATGCGATCCTGTTTGACTTCGGTGTGTCGTCTCCCCAGCTTGATCAACCTGAAAGAGGATTCAGTTTCAGCAATGATGGACCATTGGATATGAGAATGGATCAGTCTGAAGGCGTCCCTGCCGCAGACTGGATTAAACGGGTAAAGGAAGACAAACTGGTGAAAATTCTGAAAAATTATGGTGAAGAAAGATTCGCCAGAAGAATAGCACGGAATATCAAGCAGGCGTTGCTGCACGGTGAGATTGAGACCACCGCCGAACTAAGTAGACTGGTATCGGATGCCGTGCCAGTCAGGGAGAGGCACAAGCATCCGGCCACGCGTACTTTTCAGGCGATTCGGATCGCAGTAAATCAGGAATTGCAGGAAATTGAAAGTACTCTGCCACAAGCTCTTGATGCGCTGGCATCAGGTGGCCGATTGGTTATTATCAGCTTCCATTCCCTGGAGGACAGAATGGTAAAGCGGTTCCTGCGTGAGCAGTCGAGAGGCGACTTCTATCCTGTTGACCTCCCTGTCACCAGTAACATGCTGAAGCCGAAGCTGAGCCTGATTGGCAAACCGGTCAGAGCCAAACCCGATGAAGTAAGTAGAAACCCCAGGGCAAGAAGTGCAGTAATGCGCGTTGCCCGGAAGGTAGCCTAGTCCATTCTCACAGATAAAACGGATCAAATGGGTCAATCCCAATCAATCAACACACTATCGATCATTCTGCTGGTTCTGGTGATTTTCAGCGCTTTCGCAGTGATTACGGTTCGCCATGAGAATCGACTGGCATTTGCTCATTTGCAAGATCTCGATCATGACCTCAGCCAGTTGGAAACCGAGTGGGGCAGACTGTTGATCGAGAAAGAAACCTGGAACACCGGACATAACATTGCAGACAGTGTGGGAAGTCGACTGGGAATGCACCCGCCTGCCCCCGAAGAAATTGCGACTGTGTATCTAAAAAATGCCCGGTTGGCAAAAAGCAATCAAGAAGCGAGTAGCCAGTGAGTGATCCTTGCAAACACAGCCGGGTACGGACAAATGATTAGAAACCAGGCGCCCGGGGCACATTTGATATGGCGTCAGCACCTGGTACTTGCGGGCATGATCAGTGTGTTTGTCGTGCTGGCGCTGCGTGTTGTCTATTTGCAAACCCATGAAAGGGAAAAACTCCAGTCCCAGGGAGAAATGCGTTACTTGCGCGAAGTCAAAATCTTCCCGGAGCGAGGTCGGATACTTGATCGCAACGGTCAGCCGTTGTCTGTAAGTACACCGGTATATTCTCTGGTTTCGAACCCCGGGTTGTTTTGCAATGCAGAAGTGTCCTGGGACAAAATTCTGGAAACCACGGGTACATCAAGACAGAATCTCAAGGAAAAGTGCGAAAAATATGTCAGTGCCGATTTCATGTATATCAAACGACAATTGCCGCCATCTGTGGTCGAACAAGCGGTGGAAACTCCGATTCCCGGACTTCAGGTACGAAGAGAATACAAACGATATTTCCCGGGTGGTCCGATCAGTGCCCACCTGATCGGGTTTACCGATATTGACGGCAATGGTCAGGAAGGGCTGGAGAAGGCATTCAATGAAGAATTGAAAGGCAGTGAAGGCCGGATGCATGTGCTCAAGAGTCTGAGTGGTCGTTATGTTGAGGGAGTAAGCGTCCAGCAAGTCCAGCATGGCAGGGATATTATGATCAGCATTGATCAGCGCCTGCAATCGCTGGCCAGCCAGTATCTGGAATCAACGTTGATCAAACATGATGCTGCGGGTGGCAGTGTAGTGGTATTGTCCATACCCAGTGGAGAAATACTGGCAATGGTGAATGCGCCCCATTTCAATCCCAATGACCGTAATTCCCTGAAAAATCGAATATTCAGGAATCGTGCGGTGACAGATTTACTGGAGCCAGGATCCACGATAAAACCGTTCACCATTGCCATGGCGCTGGAAAGCAGATCATTCGGAGTGGATACAATGGTTGACACCTCCCCGGGTACCTATCGGATCGGGGGGAGTACGATCAGGGATGTTCATGATTACGGCGAACTGTCGGTTTTCGATGTGATCGTTCGTTCAAGCAATGTAGGGTCTGCAAAGATCGCTCTTTCCTTGCCGTTTGATGATCTCTTTGACACTTTGCAGGAGGTTGGTTTTGGTTCAACGGCAGGGTTTTTGCCCGGCGAAATTCCGGGTATTCTCAAACGCCGTTCCCGGAAAATTGAACACGCAACAATGGCATACGGTTATGGTTTCTCGGTAACCCCGTTACAACTGGCGAGAGCCTATACTGTTTTTGCTACAGACGGAGAATTGTTGCCTGTGACACTGGAGAAAAAGGAACCCGGGTTTCGCGCCAGAGGGGAAAGAGTATTTGACCTTGAAACCGTACTCAATATCAGAAATATGCTCGAGCAGGTCGCCACCCCGAAAGGCACGGCGCGAAAAGCAAGGATAGCCCGATATCGAATCGGTGGAAAGACCGGGACCACTCACAAGCTGATCGATGGCAAATACGCGAAAAACCGGTATGTGTCATTGTTCGCCGGTTTCGGTCCGGTATCTGATCCGAAGTTCGTCACTGTCGTTTCAATTGACGATCCCAAAGGAAAGTATTACTACGGCGGCGATGTTGCGGCGCCGGTTTTTTCGAGATTGATGTCTGACATGATGCGTTTGTATAACGTCAGACCGGATGATGTCGATCAGTCCCGGGTGGTTTCGATTCAAGTCGACAAGACTCGGGTGTGAGCATCAATAATGGGGATAGGGTCTTTGATTGAACATCGGACAATCGGCCAGGCGGGTGCAATCCTGAATGTCCGATTGAGTGAGATATTGTCCGGGATTACGACATTGAAGCCGAATGATGACAGGTTGGTTGGCCGGTTGCAGATGGACAGTCGGCATGTTGAGAGTGGTGATGTGTTTGTTGCCCGGCCTGGCGTACATGCCGATGGCCGGGACTATATCCCCGAGGCAATCGATCAACATGCATCGGCAGTACTTTACGAGAGTCGGGGCATTGAGCCCAAAGAAGAAACCAGGGGAGATACCCCGCTTATAGGGATTGACGATCTCAACGGTAAACTGGGTCGGATTGCGTCAGGATATTTCCGGAATCCATCTTCTGCATTGAAGGTAATCGGGATAACCGGAACCAACGGTAAGACCACCACAGCTTACCTGATCGGTCAGGCGCTGGAACAACTGGGTTTTCCCTGCGGCTATTCGGGTACGCTTGGAACAGGAGAAATCGGAAGTTTGCAGATGTCTGATTTAACCACTATGGATGTGATTTCAATGCATCGACAACTGGCTGATTTTCGCTCAATGGGGAAGACTGCTGTCAGTCTCGAAGTTTCTTCCCATGGCCTTGATCAGGGGCGTGTCAATGGCATCGAGTTTGATATTGCCATTCTTACCAATCTTTCCCGGGATCATCTGGATTATCACCGCTCCCTGGAGGAATACAGTCAGGCGAAGCAAAAATTATTCGAATTTCCTTCACTCAAAATCGCCGTAATCAATACCGATGATGCCTTTGGACAAAACCTGATTCACTATCTCGAAAAACACAGGGCAGATTTGACTTGTCTTACCTACGGTCTGGAGAATGCTGATCTATCGCCTTGCAATCTGGAGATCAGTGCCTGTGGAATTCAGTTCGATTTGAGTTATCAGGGCGATTCAGCACGGATAAAAGTCGGCTTGACTGGCGGGATCAATGTATTGAATATCCTGGCAACGGTTGGAGCGTTGGTCGGTCTGGGTTATCGGATCGGAGAAATTGCAGAAGTCATGCCTGAATTGTCGCCGCCGCCGGGGAGGATGGAAATGTTCACCAATCATTCTCATCAACCGGGTGTAGTGGTCGATTATGCCCATACCCCGGATGCACTGGAGCAGGCATTGAATTCCCTCAAATCACTGTGTTGTGGTGAACTGGTCGTGGTGTTCGGTTGTGGTGGCGATCGGGATAAGGAAAAACGGCCTCAAATGGGAGCGATTGCCGAGCGTCTGGCTGACCGTGTAATTATCACCGATGATAACCCCCGTTTTGAACCACCGGAGATGATTGTCGATCAGATCCTGCAGGGGATGAAAAGCAGGCCGACAGTGATTCATGACAGGAAGCTGGCTATCCGGCAGGCGATTCAATCGTCAACCGCCGGAGACATGATTCTGCTGGCTGGAAAAGGTCATGAAACACAGCAGATTACAGGCTATGAAACCAGACAGTTGTGTGATCGTGAACTGGTCCGGAAATTGTTGGAGGAGTTGTCATGATGACATTGTCCGAAGCGGCCCATATCGTTGATGGAACCCTGCTTGGAAAAGATGCCGGATTCACTTCAGTCAGCACGGATTCCAGGGTGGTCGAGCCGGGTGGGTTGTTTGTGGCGATTCCCGGAGAAAAACATGATGGCCATGCATTTGTATCCCAGGCCGGCAGTATGGGTGCGGTGGGCGCCGTGGTATCCAACGTGTCATCAACCATGCCGTCTACCATGGGCGAATCGAAGCTGGCCTTGATCGAAGCGCCGGATACCACTGTCGCTTTGGGTCAGCTTGGTAAAGACTGGCGGTCACGATTTGACATCCCGGTCATCGCGATAACAGGCAGCAATGGGAAAACCACTGTTACTCAGATGACGGCTTCGATACTTGAACAGTGTGGCCGCTGTCTGGCGCCCGAGAAAAGTTTCAACAATCAGTGGGGGGTGCCGCTTACCCTGTTGAAGTTGACCGACTGCCATCGCTTTGCGGTGATTGAAATGGGAACCAGCCATCCAGGGGAAATTGAATATCTCACTCGACTGACCAGACCCACTGTAGCGCTGATCAATAACGTGGCGCCCGCCCATCTCGAGGGACTCGGAGATATCAGGCAAATTGCTTCAGCAAAAGCCGAGATCTTCCTGGGGTTGCCGGAAACAGGCGTAGCCATTCTCAATGCCGACGATGAGTTCTACACTGAGTGGGTGGCAGGGATAAATACTTCTTGTCCCGATGCGACCATTTTAAGCTTTGCGATTGATGCAAAAGCAGATGTGAGTGCGCACAATGCAGAGTCCGGAAACCGCACGAGTCAGTTCGAACTACAGATAGAGGATCAGGTCAAGCAGATCAATCTGCCCTTGCCGGGGCGCCACAATATCATGAATGCACTGGCGGCATCCGCCATCTGTTTTACAGCGGGTGTCGGGCTGACCGGGATAAAGGATGGACTGGAAAAAGCGTCCGGTGTAACAGGTCGCCTTGATGTCAGACCGGGGTTGAATGGCTCAACGATTATCGATGACAGCTATAACGCCAATCCGGCATCAATGAAGGCCGCAATCAATGTATTACGACAATGCAAGGGTAAAAAAATCCTGGTGCTTGGAGCAATGGCGGAACTGGGAGAAACCAGTCCGCAGTTGCATGAAGAAGTGGGCGCCTACGCGAAAACCCAGGGTATAGATCGCCTGTATTGCTATTCCCCGGATCACAATAACCACGCCCGGTATTATGCAGGACCCTTTGGCGGCAGCGCCAGCGTCTTTGACAGTATGGAAGAGTTGCTGAAAACAGCGAAACAGACCCTTGCCCCGGATGTGGCGATGCTGATCAAGGGCTCGCGGTCTTCCCGGATGGAAAGAGTGGTACACCAGATGATCGAGGGAGAGTTGCATCCTCAACCGGGAAATGGCTGCGTATGTTGACCTGGCTGTTTGAATATCTCGCTCAAGAGTACAGTTTTTTCAATGTATTCCGATACCTCACGTTCAGAGGTATATGCGGCGTGCTGACCGCGATCGTTATATTATTTGTTTTTGGCCCGGCCATGATCCGAAAGCTCAGTGACTATAAAATCGAGCAGACTGTGCGGGTAGAAGGTCCGCCTACGCATTTCAGCAAAGTCGGTACGCCGACCATGGGCGGGCTGCTGATTCTGCTCTCGGTGGTCGTCTCGACACTGCTTTGGGGGGATTTGTTCAATCGATATATCTGGGCCATCCTGTTTACCACCATTGCGTTCGGGGTGATTGGCTGGGTCGATGATTATCGTAAGCTGGTTGACAAGAACCCGAAGGGGATGGGGGCGAGGAACAAGTTTCTTTTCCAGAGCATCTCTGGATTGGCGGTGGCGATATTCCTGTATCAAACGGCGAACCTGCCGGCAGAAATCGAACTGATGCTTCCATTATTCAAGGATGTCGCAATTCCGCTTGGGTGGGGCTTCATTGTGTTGACTTATCTGGTGGTGGTTGGCACCAGTAATGCCGTTAACCTCACCGACGGTCTCGACGGGCTGGCTATCATGCCGGCAGTAATGGTGGCCGGGGCACTGGGTGTATTCGCTTATGTATCCGGCAACCTGAATTTTTCCGCATATCTGGCTATTCCCTATATCCCGGGGGCAGGAGAGGTACTGGTTTTCTGCTCGGCGCTGGTGGGCGCCGGCCTGGGATTTCTTTGGTTCAATACTTATCCGGCCCAGGTTTTCATGGGAGATATCGGTGCACTTTCCGTAGGTGCGGCAATCGGTATTGTTGCTGTCATTGTCCGCCAGGAAATAGTGTTGATCATCATGGGCGGTCTTTTCGTTGTGGAAACGGTTTCGGTCATATTGCAGGTTGCCTCTTACAAACTGATTGGCAGGAGGATTTTCAAGATGGCTCCACTGCACCACCATTTTGAATTGAAGGGATGGCCGGAGCCCAGAGTGATCGTTCGATTCTGGATAATCAGCCTGATTCTGGTGTTAATCGGGTTGGCGACGTTGAAGATTCGCTGAAGCCATGGCATTGATTATGACTGAATCCATTGAACGTGTCCGGGAATCCGCGCTGGTAGTTGGCCTGGGTATGACCGGCTTTTCGGTCATCAGGCATCTGGCGAAAACCGATTGCCGGATTACTGTAACCGATTCGCGCGATATTCCACCTTACCTGGTTCAGGTGAAACAGGGATACCCCGATGTCGACCTGGTGATGGGTAGTATTCCCTATGACCGTTTCGATGAGTTTGATCAGATTATCGCCAGTCCGGGTATTGAGGTTACTGGCAAGGACAGGCCCAGTGAAAATTTACCGATAAGTGACATAGAACTCTTTGCTCGAAGTGCGGATGCGCCTGTGATCGCAATTACAGGTTCCAATGGAAAGTCAACGGTGACCATGCTGGTTGCCCAAATGCTGTTGGCCGCAGGATTTAAAGTCAAAACCGGAGGGAATATCGGCATCCCTGCACTGGATTTGCTTGAGGGTGGGAGGCCTGATTATTATGTCCTCGAGTTGTCCAGCTTTCAATTGGAAAATACCCGCACATTGAAACTGATTTCTGCGACGGTTCTGAATATTAGTGCCGATCACATGGACCGGTACCGGGGACTGGGTGACTATGCCGATGCGAAGTTCAGGATTTTTCGCCATGCCCGGCGCCGGATTATCAATCGCGATGACCGGATAACCGAGTCCATGTCAACAGACGGGTTTCGTGGTTTGAGCTTTGGCATGGATGCTCCGGGTAGTGACGAGGAATTCGGTATTGTCGAGTCCGAAGGAGGGCGTCTGATGGCGCGTGGGGACAATGTGCTTGCGCGAGTTGATCAATTGACATTGCAGGGTGAGCAGAATATCGCCAATGTGCTGGCGGCGTTTGCTCTTGTGGAATCAGCCGGGGTGAAGTTGAATCCGGAAGTAATCCAGGCTGCACTGGACTATCATGGTTTACCCCATCGCTGCGAGATGGTAAGGGAGGTCAATCAGGTTAAATGGATAAATGATTCCAAGGGGACAAACCCGGGAGCCACGATTGCAGCAATCAAGGGATTACGCCAACCCATCATCCTGATTCTCGGCGGCCAGGGGAAGGGTGCGGATTTTTCATACATGGCTGATGTGATCGCCGACAAGGTGGCTCATACCTTCATATTTGGCGAGGATGCCGGGATTATTCTGACCTGTTTCAAGAGCACATCAAATGTGACCCGCGTGGGTACTCTGGAGGAAGCCGTAGAACAGTCATTCAGATTGGCCCAGCCCGATTTTACCGTTTTATTTTCTCCGGCATGTGCCAGTTACGACATGTTTGACAGTTATGAGCATCGGGGCAACTGCTTTAAACAACGGGTCATGGAACTGGTCGATAGAGAGGGTGATCATGAACCAGCAGTCTAGACCGGCTTTGAGTGAAAAGACATCTCCGGTCGGGAATCAGGATCACTGGTTGGTTTTTGCAGTCGTTGCCATGATATCAATCGGTACGGTCATGGTTTATTCAGCCACCGTTGCCGGGGGCGGCAAGACTCAGGAGATCAATTTTGACCATTTGACCAGACATTTGATGCACATTGGGGCGGGTACGATTGTTTTATTGGCCGCGGCATCCATTCGAATAGACTGGTTGGAGAGAATGAACAAAGCAAGGCTGCTGTTCGGATTGCTCATATTCCTGTCGTTGGTGTTTACCAGTCTCGGTGTAGAAGTCAATGGCAGTTCCCGCTGGGTCGATCTGTGGGGCTTAAGGCTGCAACCCTCGGAGTTCGTGAAAATTGCGGCAGTAATTTATTTCGCTGACTATCTGGCAAGAAAAAAGGATGATCTTCATTTGTTCAAGGTCGGTGTCATTAATATTGGACTGGTGGCAGGCACCATTGGATTGCTGTTGCTGTTCCAGCCTGACTATGGCACGACGGTCGTGATCATTACTACGGTTGCCATCATGATGATGCTGGCGGGTGTGCAGCTTTTGCACCTCGTGATCAGCATCAGCGTCGCTACCGGTCTGATGACATTGATCCTGTGGATGGAACCCTATCGGGTAATACGGCTGCTCAGCTACCAGGACCCCTGGGCAGATCCGACTGGATCAGGCTTTCAACTCGTGCAGTCATTAATCGCAATCGGTCGAGGGGAATGGTTCGGGGCAGGACTTGGCAGCAGCATACAGAAGCTGTCGTACCTGCCGCATTCAGGCAATGACTTTCTGATTGCAATCATTGGCGAGGAACTCGGGGCAATCGGCATATTCTGCGTGCTGTCATTGTTTGCACTGCTCTTGTTTCGCGCTCTTGTCATTGGGCGGCAGGCACTGCAGCACGGACAACGGTTTTCCGGGTTTCTTGCTCAGGGCATAGGGGTTATTCTCGCATTGCAGGCAGCGGTGCACACTGGCGTTAATACCGGGTTGCTGCCCACCAAGGGTCTGACCCTCCCAATGATGAGCTATGGCGGCAGCAGCATGTTGAGCAGTATGGCAGCGATTGGTCTGTTGTTCTCGATCGCCCGTCACACCCATCCCCGAATCAAGGCCAGACAATGACCAGAATGATGATCATGGCAGGGGGGACAGGCGGGCATGTAATGCCCGCACTGGCGGTTGCGAAAGCATTGATCGATAAGGGTGTCGATATCAATTGGATTGGCACCTCTCAGGGAATGGAGGCGCGAGTGGTTCCCGAATCCGGTATTGCGTTTGATTCAATTGACATCAAGGGTCTGCGAAAAGGCGGGTTATTACGAAAAACAATGGTGCTTTTGTTGTTAATCAAGGCGATAGCACAGACTTTCAGATTAATCAGAAAATATAAACCCGAAGCCGTACTGGGTATGGGTGGATTCGTATCGGGGCCAGGCGGGTTGACTGCTGCAGCATTGAGGCTGCCAGTGCTGCTCCACGAACAGAACATGGTGGCAGGGTTGACCAACCGCTGGCTCGCGCGTTTCAGTCAAAGTGTGCTGACCGGGTTTCCTCAGGCACAGGGCATCAGGGAATTCACCTGGGTAGGCAATCCGGTGAGACAGGACATTACTGAAATTCCGGCGCCATCACTGCGACTGGCTGATCGGACCGGGGCCTTGAGAATACTGGTGACCGGTGGCAGTCAGGGAGCGTATGTCTTCAATCAGGAATTACCGGGGTTACTGAAGTCCGGCCGGTTACCCGAAATCGAAATCTGGCATCAAAGCGGGCAGAAAGCAATCGAAGAGGTAAGCAAGGCCTATCTGAAGGCAGGAATCGGCTGCCGGGTTGACCCGTTTATCAATGATATGGCGATGGCTTACGAATGGTGCGACATCATAATATGCCGCTCGGGGGCGATGACGGTCTCAGAGATTTGTTGTGCCGGCGTGGTGGCGATTTTTGTACCATATCCCCATGCAGTGAGTGATCATCAGGCTGTGAACGCAGATTATCTGGTCAGAAACAAAGCTGCATTCGCGGTCCGGGAGGAGTCGTTTGTCGAGGGCGATTGGCTGGAAATTCTGTCTGACCTGGGGCGGGACCATAGCAAGCTGGTGGCGATGGCAAATGCGGCAAGAAGATTGTCAAAACCCCGAGCGACACAGGATGTGGCCAGCAGATGCATGGAGGTGCTGCATGCGTGAATTCGTAAGGCATATTCATTTTGCCGGAATTGGCGGAATCGGCATGAGTGGAATTGCAGAAGTTTTGCTCGATCTCGGTTTCCGGATTTCAGGCTCGGATATTTCCGTTTCCCCGATTATTGTTCGACTCGAAAAAGCGGGCGCAAAGATATTCATCGGTCATGATGCGTCCAATATAGAAGGCGCCGATGCGGTGGTGTACTCAAGTGCACTTGAGAATACCAATTGCGAGATTCAGGCGGCTTTAATGAATAAAGTGCCGCTTGTGCCGCGAGCCGAAATGCTGGGAGAGTTGATGCGATTCAGGAAAGGAATCGCAGTTGCCGGCACTCATGGAAAGACCACTACAACCAGTCTGATCGGGGCTGTTCTGGCAGGAGCCGGGATCGACCCGACCTTGATTGTAGGCGGTGTGGTCAACAGTATGCACAGCAATGCCAGACTGGGTAAGGGAGAGTACATGGTGGCCGAAGCGGATGAAAGCGATGCCTCATTTATGCATTTGCAACCTCAAATGGCGGTAGTGACCAATATCGACAGGGACCACATGGAGACCTATAACGATGATTTCGATCAATTGAAGCAGGTCTGCCTGGATTTTCTCCATAATCTGCCGTTCTACGGTCTGGCGATTTTGTGCTTTGACGATCCGGGTGTCAGGGAAATTGCAGACCGGTTAAGAAAGCCTTTTGAAAGCTACGGACTGACCAATGACGTTGACTACCAGGCAACCGGAATTTCCCAGAATGGTCGACACAGTTCATTCAGCGTAGTGCGTTACGGTGAACCGATCGGGGAATTCAGGGTTGCAATGCCAGGGGTTCACAATGTTCAAAATGCGCTGGCTGCAATTGCGATAGCATATAAGCTCGGACTTTCAACGGATTCGATCAGAGAGTCCTTATCCGGGTTCCAGGGAATCGGGCGTCGCTTCCAGCAGTTGGGTGTCGTTAGACTCGGGTCGCATTTTGTCGAGATGGTGGATGACTATGCCCATCATCCGACGGAAATGGCGGCGACTCTGAAAGCGTGCCAGGATTGCTACCCCGGGCGCAAGATCCTGGCCGTGTTCCAACCTCATCGATTTACCCGTACCCGGGCTTTATTCGACGAATTTGTGCAGTTGCTGGCGAGAGTGGAAAATCTTGTTGTTACAGAAATCTACCCCGCAGGTGAGCAACCGATTATCGGGTGCGATGGCCGCTCCCTGTGTCGGGCCATCAGGAAACTGGGCGGTAAGCCTGTTTTCACTGAATCGCTGGAAACCCTGAACGGGATTTTGCCAGGCCTGGTACAAACCGATGACATTCTCCTGACATTGGGGGCCGGAGATATTGGCCGGTTTGCCCAAAATCTGGCATTGCAACTGGAAGCGGATCAAATGGAGGTCATCAATGGTGGCTGAGGTTGTCAATCTCATACCCCGATGTCTGCAAGACGCAAGAGGGCAATTGCGGGTCAATGAGCCAATGTCAAAACACACCAGTTGGAGAACAGGAGGGATCGCCGATTATTTCTATTCTCCGGCAGATAAGCAGGACCTGGTCAGTCTGCTCAAGCGGTTGCCTGAAGAAATGCAGATCCACTGGATTGGACTGGGCAGCAACCTGTTGATTCGCGATGGTGGGGTGGAAGGGATCGTTATATGCACTTCAAAAGGTTTGAACGGGATTGAGGTGATGCCATCAGACCGGGTGTACGTTGAATCAGGTGTGTCGTGCGCCAGGGTGGCGAGAACGACTGCACGAAACAATTTGAGCGGTGTTGAATTTCTGGCCGGAATACCGGGGTCATTTGGTGGTGCACTGGCCATGAATGCAGGCGCTTTCGGTGGGGAAACCTGGGAATGGGTTGAGCAGGTCGAATGCATTGACCGTTGCGGTAACCTGATGTGCGTGGATCGATCCAGGGTCAGGTATGGATATCGTCATGTCGAGCTTCCGGATGACCGCTGGATACTGGGCGCAATACTGAAGCTGCAACAGGCAGGAGTGGAGTTTGACAGTAAGGTTGCAATGCGCAACCTGTTGATCAACAGAAACAGGACCCAGCCTGTTCAAAGCGCCAATGCCGGATCGGTATTCAGAAATCCTGACGGAGATTTTGCAGCAAAATTGATTGAACAGGCGGGATTGAAAGGTTGTGCAATTGGCGGAGCAAGTATTTCTGAACTCCATGCAAACTTCATCATAAATGACGGAAGCGCAAGTTCCGCGGACATTGAGAATCTTATCTGCCATGTACGCGACGAAGTAAAGAAAAACTGCGGCATCGATTTACAGCTCGAAGTCCGCATCATGGGCAAGGGAAAATGACGCTCGCACCGACTATTTCCGACAACGCCATTCTCGACGAAGCGATGGTCGATGACCGGAATCGGGGTTCATCGGATGTTTCAGGCTGGGTAGTTCTGCTGGGCCGTTCGTTACTGGCCTTGTTGTTGATTTTGTTTGCCGCCGACTGGTTGTTTCAGCCGGACAACTTTCAAATCGAAGAAATCGTGGTACATGGCGCATCCGGGGATCCGGATAGTGAGCAGGTGAAAAATGCGGTTAAAAATGCTCTTGATGGGAATTTCTTCTCGATCAGTCTTGAGGGGCTGGAAAGCGAGGTCGAGAAACTGCCCTGGGTATTGTCAGCTTCACTTCGCCGCCAGTGGCCATCGACCATAATAATCAATGTGGTCAAGGCTGAGCCTGTGGCTCGTTGGGGTACAGACAAATGGCTGAGTTTTTCAGGCGAACCGGTTCTGTTGCAGGCCAATGACAAATTGGATGACAGCGACCTGGTGCAATTGAATGGACACGAAGATCAAATTAATGTCGTCTGGGAGGCTTTTCGACTATGGTCAGAAAAGTTTGCATCAATCGGAATTTCACTTGATGAACTGAGTCTGAGTTCTACCGGCCTGCTTGAATTCGGGATAAGTCTGGGCGCCCTTGGATTACAAAACGATTTATATAATCCGGATGGTCAAACGGCCGATACTGATTCAAGTGTGACCATGATTGTCGAGTTGGAAAAATCCGGCATGCGGGTTCGGAGATTCCTGGATGCCCTTGACCAGCAATTTCTGGCCCGGTTCCTGGAAATGGAATCCGTGGATTTGCGTTATCCGAACGGTTTCACCATCAGTTGGCGTGACCCCGGGGCAGAGTCCAGGATTGAATTTGAGCCGGAGACCACGCAGCTATGACGAAAAAAGCAAACAGTCTGGTGGTTGGCCTCGATATCGGAACTTCGAAAGTCCTGATGGTCGTGGCAGAGGTGGGTCAGGGAGGTGAAATGAATGTGATCGGTATTGGTCATCAACCGGCGTCCGGATTACGTAAAGGTGTTGTCGCTGATATTGAATCTACAGTCCATTCAATTCAAGGCGCTGTTGAAGATGCGGAAGCAATGGCGAATTGTCAGATTTTTTCCGCCTATGCCGGAATTGCAGGCGCCCACATCGGTAGCATCAATTCCCATGGTGTAGTGGCCATAAGTGACAACGAGGTCACAGAGGGAGATATAGAAAGGGTCATAGATGCTGCCAAAGCGATGGCCATTCCAAATGGTCAACAGATTCTTCATGTTCTGCCCCAGGATTTTGTAATCGATGGACAGGATGGCATTCGGACGCCGATCGGAATGTGCGGTGTTCGGATGGAGGTCAGGGTGCACATAATTACCGGCGCAACCAGCGCAGTGCAGAATATCGCGAAGTGTGTTCGAAGATGCGGCCTTGAAGTGGATGACATCATTCTCGAGCCGGTCGCATCCGGTCAGACGGTTCTCACTGAAGATGAAAGGGAGTTAGGAGTTTGCATGGTCGATATTGGTGGTGGAACGACGGATATCGCAATTTTTCACGAAGGCACAATTCATCATACCGCAGTGATTCCGATTGCAGGCAATCAGGTGACAAATGACATTGCGATAGCGTTTCACACCCCGACTCAGGCTGCAGAGGAAATCAAGATGAAATACGGCTGTACCCTTGCACAACTGGTAGAGGAGGATCAGACCATCGACACTCCAAGTATGGGGGGACGACCGCCGAGAACCTTGTCCAGAAGAAGTCTGGCCGACATTATCGAGCAACGAATCGAAGAACTCCTGCTTCTCGTTCAGGCTGAAATCCGCAAAAGCGGGTTCGAAGGCCTGATCGGTTCGGGAATAGTAATGACCGGGGGGACATCAAGGTTGGAAGGCATCGTTCACCTGGCCGAGGAAATCTTTCATCTGCCGGTCCGTCAGGGACTGTCAAACTATGAAGGCAAGCATCATGAAATGATACAAAACCCAATTTATTCCACAGCAATCGGGCTGGTTCAATTTGGTTATGCGAATAAAGCCGAGATTGGAGAAAAAGTCCCGCAGACCAAGCCGGTTGCTTCCATGTTCGAAAGGGTGAAGAAATGGGCAACGGAGAATTTTTGAAAAACAGATAGTAATTCGATGAACAGACAACAAATTCCGGAGTTGAGCACTTCAAACAACTCAACTCTTAATTCTTTCACACACGCGGAGGAACCCAATGTTTGAATTGGTAGATACAATGAATCGACAGGCGGTGATCAGGGTCATCGGTGTTGGCGGCGGTGGCGGCAACGCTGTCGAGCATATGATTGAGTCCAGGCTCGAAGATGTCCAATTCATCAGCGCCAACACAGATGAGCAGGTGTTATCGATGTCAAAGGCCGATATAGTGCTTCGGCTGGGAGAAAATCTGACCAAGGGTCTTGGCGCAGGTGCGAACCCGGAGGTGGGGCGTCAGGCGGCGATGGAGGATCGTGAGCGTATCAGTGAGGTCATTGAAGGCGCTGATATGATTTTCATTACTGCGGGCATGGGCGGAGGGACAGGAACAGGTGCGGCTCCGGTTATTGCAGAGATTGCTCGCGACAAAAATGTGCTTACCGTAGCAGTAGTGACTCGCCCATTCCCTTTTGAAGGAAACAAGCGGAAACTTATTGCGGATACAGGTATTGAAGCACTCCAGGATTTTGTGGATTCGCTGATTATCATTCCCAATGAGAAAGTCCTGGCGGTGATGGGACAGGATGCTACGTTAATCGATGCTTTCAAAAACGCCAATGAAGTCCTGTTCAATGCAGTCCAGGGTATATCCGAACTGATTACCCGTCCGGGCATGATTAACGTTGACTTTGCAGATGTCAAGGCAGTCATGGCGGAAATGGGTATGGCGATGATGGGTTCATCTACGATGTCCGGTGAAAATCGGGCCTCAGAAGCGGCAAGAAAAGCCATCTCAAGTCCATTGCTTGAAGATGTCAACCTGAAAGGTGCGAAAGGCCTGCTGGTGAATATTACTGCCGAACCAAGCATGACGATTGGTGAGTTTGAAGCGGTGGGCAACGTAATTCATGAGTACGCGGCATCAGACGCAAATGTTGTTATCGGTACGGCATTCGATTCTGAAATGGAGGGCAATCTGAGAGTCACCATGGTGGCGACCGGGCTTGTCGGCAGTCGAGTCAAGGGGACTCACAAAGTGGATAAGAGCCCTGTTCAGGTCGTTCCACCGATTCTGCCAGCCAGAGATGCCACGAAATCCAACCCCCATGATTTGTTGCCGAGAAAGTTAGGCAGAGCCAATGCTGCGGCAGCCGAAGTACAGTTAGATATAGATGATTACGACATTCCTCCATTTCTTAGAAAACAGGCAGATTAGTCGAAAACGATCCAGGTTCTTATGGATACCACTTACTTGACAAAGTTGATTACAGCGTCTTCGCGACGGCGGATGCGGTGGAAATCGGGAGATAAATGGCCGATCTTAAATTTGTGTAATGAAGGCTATAATTCCCAAAAACAGGTTCAATTTGAATCGGTTATGGTGTAGCATCTGAGTCTCTGTTCCGAAATCACTTTACTGACTGGATCTGAGATTACATGATCAGACAACGCACCCTGAAAAACGTCATCCATGCTACCGGCATAGGTCTTCATACCGGCGAGAAAGTTTATCTGACCCTTGAGCCCGCTCCTGCTGACACTGGAATAGTATTCCGGCGGGTCGACCTTGATCCGGTTATCAGCATAGTGGCCCGCCCGGAAAATGTCAGTGACACCCGGCTGTCCACGACTCTGGAAAAACAGGGCGTGAAGATTTCCACGGTAGAACATTTAATGTCCGCATTGTCTGGATTGGGCATTGATAATGCGTATGTCGAGTTGAGCGCACCTGAAGTTCCAATCATGGATGGCAGTGCAGGTCCATTTGTTTTCCTGTTGCAGTCCGCCGGGATTCTGGAACAGGAAAAGCCGAAGAGGTTCATTCGAATCAAGAAGCCAGTGTGTGTCAAGGAGGGTGACAAATGGGCTCGATTAGAACCATTCGACGGGTTCAAGGTTTCATTCGCTATTGATTTCAATCATCCGATATTACAGAACTCGATTCAAATGGCGACCGTCGATTTGTCGACAACGTCATTTGTGAAGGAGATCAGCCGAGCCAGAACCTTCGGGTTCATTGATGAGTTGGAGGTGTTGAGGGCGGCAGGATTGGTACAGGGGGGAAGTTATGACAACGCCATCGTGATGGACGGATTTCACATCCTCAATGATGATGGATTGCGCTACGAAGATGAATTCGTCAAGCACAAAATCCTGGATGGCATTGGCGACTTGTATCTTCTGGGAGCGCCATTGATTGGTGCATTCAGCGCCTATAAATCCGGACACAGTCTGAACAACAAACTGCTACGCAAGCTCACGGCAACAAAATCAGCCTGGGAAATAGTTACCTATGAAGATGAAGCCGTTGTCCCGGTTCCTTTCGCCCAGCCTGTAGCCGCTGTTTGATTGACGCCTTACCTGTAACGCACTATCGCCTGGTTGACTTGCTGGCAAGCTGATAAAGCGCTTTCCTCAAACCCTTGTGTGTCAGTTTCCCGGAAACACTTTTCATCGCTTTGGCATTCTGAGCGGAGACAGGGTTCGCTATTTTCCCCGGTTTGCCGTTTTGACCGAAAATGAAACCTGCAGGTTTCATTTTCGGTTCCAGGTTTGAAATTTTATAACCCGATTCATTTAACTGCCGAATCAGGGAAGGCGTCTGGTGCCTGATTTGCGTTGTCCAGACCGGGCTGTCGCAAAAAACCACCAGACGGCCGGACCGGTACCACAGAAGTCTGGTATGAGGGGCTGCGATTCCCACATGTTCCTGCCAGAATTCGAGAAGGGATTGTTGATCGATTTCATCTGCCGGAGAATCAACGCCTTTTGGCAAAACATGACTTATTATCTGCGAAATCCGTCTGAATTCTTGCATTACCTGAATTTGATCTTATCTGGATAATATCTGGCATAATTCTGCCGCAACCAATAATAGTACTATTTATATGCTGCAAAGTGTATTGAAAAAAGTTTTTGGAGACCGTAACCAGCGCCTGCTTAAAAGTCTGGGGAAAACGGTCATGCAGATCAATGCCATGGAAGAATCATTACAGCAATTGAGCGATACTGAACTCGCGGGTAAGACTGCGGAATTTCGCAAGCGTTCGGCTGATGGCGCCAGTATGGATGACTTGCTGGTGGAAACTTTTGCTGTGATTCGTGAGGTTTCAGTCCGTACCCTTGGATTGCGCCATTTTGACGTGCAACTGGTGGGCGGCATGGTCTTGAACGAAGGCAAGATTGCGGAAATGAAAACCGGCGAAGGCAAAACCCTGGTTTCAACACTTCCTGCTTATCTGAATGTAGTTTGTGGCTCACCTGTGCATGTGGTTACAGTGAACAGTTATCTGGCGCAACGTGATGCTGAATGGATGGGGAAGATATATTCTTTTCTGGGGCTTACTGTTGGCGTGATTCTTTCCGGACAGAGCCGGGAAGATAAGAAAAATGCCTATCAGTGCGATATTGTCTACGGGACCAACAACGAATTTGGATTTGACTATCTTCGGGACAACATGGCGTTCTCCGGAGAAGACCGTTATCAGCAAGGGTTGGGTTTTGCGGTTGTGGATGAAGTGGATTCGATTCTGATCGATGAGGCGCGAACCCCCTTGATAATTTCCGGTCCTGCGGAAGAGAGTACGGATTTATATTCGAAAATTGACACTGTGATTCCCGCTCTGACTCGCCAAAAGGACCCGGAAGGACCTGGAGATTTCAGCGTCGATGAAAAGTCCAGACAGATTGCATTGACTGAAGACGGGCATGAGCGATCAGAGTCCCTGTTGATAGAAGCGGGATTGCTCGAACAGGGCAGCAGCCTCTATGAAGTCGGCAATATTGGTCTGTTGCATCATCTGCATGCAGCGCTGCGGGCGCATAATCTGTTCACCAGGGATGTGGATTACATTGTCCGGGACAACGCTATCGTGATAATTGATGAGTTTACTGGCCGGATGATGCCGGGCAGACGTTGGTCCGAGGGTTTGCATCAGGCCGTGGAAGCGAAAGAGGGTGTGACAATACAACAGGAAAACCAGACCCTGGCTTCGATCACTTTCCAGAATTATTTTCGCCTGTACGACAAGTTGTCCGGAATGACTGGAACAGCAGATACCGAAGCCCCCGAGTTTATGCAGATATATGGCCTGGAGGTCGTGATTATTCCGACCAACGAGGAGATGTGCAGGGAAGATTTTCCGGACCTGGTTTATCGAACTCTGGAAGAGAAATATGTTGCCATTTGCAGGGAGATTGAAATATGCCGCGCTAAAAATCAACCCGTCCTGGTTGGTACGGCATCAATCGAATCTTCTGAACATCTCGGAGAAATTCTGACCGGGAAGAAAATAGTTCATCAGGTTCTGAATGCCAAACATCATGGAAAAGAAGCAGAAATTATCGCGGAGGCAGGTCGACCGGGCACGATCACCATCGCTACCAACATGGCGGGTCGAGGTACGGATATTGTCCTTGGGGGTAATCTGGAGATGGAACTGGGCAAGCTGGAAACTGATTCCGAAAAAAATTCAGCCCGTGCGCAATGGAAGGAGCGCCATCAACAGGTTATTGAAGCAGGCGGGTTGCATGTACTTGGTACTGAACGTAACGAGTCCCGGCGAGTGGATAACCAACTGCGGGGACGATGTGGACGACAGGGTGATCCGGGTTCAAGCCGGTTTTTTCTGTCTTTGGAAGATAATCTGATGAGAATATTCGGTTCTCAGAAGATTGCCGGGTTGATGGAGAAGCTGGGAATGGATGAAGGTGAGGCGATCGAGCATCCGTGGGTGAGTCGCGCCATCGAGAATGCCCAGAAAAAAGTTGAAGGTCATAACTTTGACATGCGTAAGCAGTTGCTGGAATATGACGATGTTGCCAATGAACAGCGCAAAATAATTTACGATCAACGAAATGAACTGATGGAAACTGAAGATATTTCAGATTACATCTCTTATTCTCGCGAAGAGGTAGTGAACGAGGTGATTAATCGAAGTATTCCGCCACAGACCCTTGAGGAGCAGTGGAATATTGAATCACTGGAAAAGGATATTCTGTCGGATTTTGGATTGGAACTCGAAGTGCAGAAGTGGCTGAATGAGGATAATGGTCTCCACGAAGAACCATTGCGCGGGAAGATTCTTCAATCCATTGTCGATATGGTTCAATCCAAGGAAGACAGGGTCGGCAGTGGAAATATGCGACATTTCGAGAAACAGGTGATGCTGAAAGTGCTGGATGAGCAATGGAAAGAGCATTTGGCGAATATGGATTATCTCAGGCAGGGTATTGGGCTTCGAGGCTATGCACAGAAAAACCCTAAACAGGAATACAAGCGTGAAGCGTTTCAAATGTTCAATGCATTGCTGGAGTCGATCAAATTTGATGTGAACTGTATTTTGGCAAAGGTCCATGTGCCGTCCCAGGAAGAAATGATTGAAATGGAGAATCAACTCCGCCAGCAACAGAATCAGGAAAAATCCATCAGCTATATTCACGAGCAGGCAGGAGCCGACCTGCCTGTGCAGAACCGCGCCCAATCTCCAGAAGCACAAGGCCAACCCCGTGACCTTCCGACCGACCGACCTTATGTCAGGGTGAACAGGAAAGTAGGGAGAAACGAGCCATGCCCCTGCGGTTCAGGCAAAAAGTACAAACAATGCCATGGCAGGATTTAACCGGCCCCCAGATGGATACTTCCCCTCTTGCACCGGCCCGATTCCCTGATCTTGAAGCTATATCAGGGGTTAGACTCTCTGTCGCGGCGGCAGGCATAAAGTATCCGGGTAGAGATGATCTGATGCTGGCGCGTTTTGATTCCAATACGACTGTTGCCGGGGTACTGACCCAATCGATGACCGCCAGCGCACCGGTATTGATATGCCGTGAGCATTTGACGGGGGGCTTTGCAAGCGGATTGATCGTTAATTCGGGAAATGCAAATACCTTCACCGGTCGATTGGGTAACCGGCATTGTCAGTTGATCTGTGAAGCGGTAGCGGGTTCACTGGGCTGCAAGCCTGAGGAAATTTTTATCGCTTCCACGGGTGTAATTGGAGAGCCTTTGCCGATTCACAGGATTGAAAACGCCCTTTTTGAACTTTGCCGCAACACGCATGCCCGCTTCGAGGATGCGGCCCGTGCCATAATGACGACTGATACGTTTGCCAAGGGCGCGGGTGTCAGAAGCAATATTGGTGATACCGAGGTGCGAATCAACGGCATTGCCAAAGGCTCGGGTATGATTGAGCCCGACATGGCGACCATGCTGGCTTTTATTTTTACCGATGCAGATATCCCTGCCAACATTCTGCAAACATTGCTGGAAGACGCAAATCATAATTCCTTCAACGCAATCACTGTGGATAGTGATACTTCGACCAGTGATACCTGTTTATTGTTTGCAACCGGAAAAGCAGGCAATATTCCGCCATCGGGCATTGATGATGCTTCACTGGGTAATTTCAAACGGGATTTGCAGTCATTGGCGCTGGATCTTGCAAAGCAGGTTGTGCGTGACGGGGAAGGCGCTACCAAACTGATCGAGATCAAGGTAACGGGGGCCGGGAATGACTCTGCCGCCAGGGTAATCGGTAAATCAATCGCGAACTCACCGCTGGTAAAGACGGCGATTGCCGGTGAAGACGCGAATTGGGGGCGAATTGTGATGGCGGTGGGTAAAGCAGGAGTACCGGTGGACCGGGGCAAGCTTGGTATCAGCATGGGTAATGTTGCAATTGCCCGAAATGGTCATGTGGTTGATGGTTATGACGAAGACAGGGTTACAGCGCATCTGAAAGGACAGTCCATTCAGATAGATGTCGATATCGGCATCGGCGCGGGCGAGTCTTCGGTCTGGACCTGTGATTTGACCCACGGCTATATCACCATCAATGCCGATTACCGATCCTGACCGACTGAATGTCGCTGTTGGCGTTGTGCAGAATGCGGCCGGTGAATACCTGATTCAGCAGCGCCTGCCCGACAGGCCATGTGCCGGACAGTGGGAATTTCCGGGCGGAAAAATGGAACACGGCGAATCAGCGGAAACAGCGTTGATTCGTGAACTCGAGGAAGAACTTGGTATTGCAGTGTCCGACCTTTCCCTGCTACTGCAGCACTGTCACGATTATCAGCATGCCAATGTATTACTTCATGTTTATCTGGTCAATGATTATCAGGGCAGGGTGGAGGGCAGGGAGGGGCAGAATATCGAGTGGAAAAATACCGATGGAATCCGGAAAATGGATGTGTTGGGAGCGGTACATCCAATATTGTCGGCATTGAATCGTCAACCCCGTTGAAGCGGGAATCCACGGGCAGGCGCTTCAGAACTGCCCTACGCCATCCCTTCATACAGGTCAGTATATTTTTTGTGCAGGCAATGCACCTGATTTTCGAGTTCGACAAGTGTGCCATCATTATTAATGACTTCGTCCGCACATTGAATTCTGGTCTGATCATCGACCTGGGTCGACAGTATCCGGTCAATTGTTGTGACATTCATCCCTCTGTCGATGTGCAGACGTTCTATTTTTGTTTCGCGTGTGCAGGTTACTGTGATTACCCTGTCCATATCCTTGTATTGACCTGTTTCGATGAGTAACGGGATTTCGAGAATACAATAAAGGTATCCGGATGGTTTGATTTGCCTGTGCATTCTATCCCTGACAGGCGGATGCAAAATAGATTCAAGCATACTGCGTTTTTGTGAATCAGAAAAGACAATCCGTCCAAGGCGGGCACGATCGATATTTCCAGAGAGGTCGAGAATCGCTTCACCAAAAATTTCGATAATCCGGTCAAATTCCTGGAATCCCGGCCGGGTCAGTTCATGGGCGATTTGATCTGCGTCAATCGTCTGGATTCCGATCCTTCTGAATATTCCGGCTACCGTCGATTTACCGCTGCCCATACCACCGGTCAACCCGATTTTGGCGATCTTCACAGGTTGAAATCCATAGAAGGAATTGTCCGAATATTGTGTTTTTAATAATAACCCAGTAAAATAGTTGGTTATTACACATTAACAACAATCAATCAGCCTTACTGACCAATAACGATATCTGTCACGATGCGCCTTACTACAAAAGGAAGATACGCGGTTACTGCGATGGTTGATCTCTCGGTCAATCAGGGCAGAGGACCCGTCACGCTCAAAAGTATATCAGATAATCAGGGAATCTCTCTATCCTACCTTGAGCAGTTGTTTTCCAAGTTGCGAAAGTCTTCACTGGTGACCGGGTCCCGAGGCCCTGGCGGGGGGTATGTGCTGGCGAAGAATGTGGATGAAATCAATATTGCGGAAATAGTGCTTTCCGTGGATGAAGTACTGGACATTACAGAATGTGAGGGCAAGCAGGATTGCAAGGACGGCGAGCGATGTTTGACCCATGGGTTGTGGGACGAGTTGAGCGAACAATTATATGGATTTCTGTCCAGTGTCAAACTGGGGCAACTTATGCGCCAGAGTGGAATCAATCACCCCGGTAGTCTGGGTAATCGGCAGTTTGTTGATTCGCCATTACTGGGAAAACAATACAACGAAGTCAACTGATAATGTCCAGAATGGAAAAAGATCTGACGACGCTCGTTCAACGGGAATACGTAGAAGGTTTCGTCACCGAAATCGAAACCGACACGTTGCCCCCCGGTTTGAACGAAGATGTCATTCGTATCATCTCAGCCAAAAAGGAAGAACCGGACTTTTTGCTGGAGTGGAGACTGCAAGCCTATCGTCGCTGGCTGGAAATGGAAGAACCGAAGTGGCCACATGTTCACTATCCTCAGATTGACTTCCAGCAGATCAGCTATTTCTCTGAACCAAAACAAAAGGAGCTTCTGGATAGTCTGGATGAGGTTGATCCCAAGTTGCTGGAGACTTATGAGAAACTCGGAATTCCGATAGATGAGCAAAAAGCCCTGGCCGGAGTAAAAGTTGCAGTCGATGCAGTGTTCGACAGCGTTTCTGTGGTCACGACCTTCAAACAGACATTATCTGAAGCGGGTGTCATCTTTTGCCCGTTATCTGAAGCGCTCCGGGACTATCCCGACCTGGTCAGGCAGTATTTCGGCACTGTGGTGCCTGCTGGCGATAACTATTATGCGGCCTTGAATTCCGCCGTATTCAGCGAAGGTTCATTTGTCTATGTTCCAAAAGGTGTACGCTGCCCAATGGAGTTGTCCACCTATTTTCGCATCAATGCGATGAATACGGGTCAATTTGAAAGAACCCTGATTATTGCGGATGAAGACAGCTATGTCAGTTATCTTGAGGGATGTACCGCGCCTCAGCGGGATGAAAATCAGCTTCATGCCGCTGTGGTTGAACTGGTTGCCATGAAAGGGGCGGAAATAAAATATTCGACAGTGCAGAACTGGTATCCTGGGGATCAGGATGGCAAGGGTGGGATTTATAATTTTGTAACCAAGCGCGGAGCCTGTCGAGGAGAGAATTCAAAAATTTCCTGGACCCAGGTCGAGACCGGGTCCGCCATCACCTGGAAGTATCCAAGTGTATTGCTGGAGGGTGATAATTCTATTGGCGAGTTCTATTCAGTGGCTCTGACCAACAATTATCAACAGGCGGATACCGGCACAAAAATGGTACACATCGGGAAAAACACCAGCAGCACCATTATATCGAAGGGTATTTCGGCCGGCCAGGGTCAAAATTCATATCGGGGTCTGGTGAAAGTGCTGAAAACATCCGAGAATGCCCGAAACTACTCGCAGTGCGATTCCCTGTTAATGGGGGATCGATGCGGTGCGCATACTTTTCCCTATATAGAAGTCAAAAATCCTACCGCAGTGGTGGAACATGAAGCAACGACTTCGCGAATCGGTGAAGATCAGTTGTTCTATTGCCGTCAGCGGGGAGTGTCGGAAGAAGATGCTGTCTCAATGATTGTCAACGGGTTTTGCAAGGAGGTATTCAGGGAACTGCCGATGGAGTTTGCAGTGGAAGCACAAAAACTGCTGGGTATCAGCCTCGAAGGGGCCGTCGGTTAACGGCAAACGGATTTATGGTCAAATCACACCCGCCGTCAGGCCGATTTGTCCGATCAACTATCATAAAAAGTCAAACCAATGCTGGAAATTAAAGATCTGAACGCTGCTGCCGAGGATGGCAAGCCGATACTCAAGGGAATTAATCTGCAGGTGGGCGCCGGAGAGGTGCATGTCATCATGGGTCCGAATGGTTCGGGCAAAAGTACGCTGGCCAACGTGTTGGCTGGCAGGAATAATTTTGAAGTGACTTCCGGTGAGGTTGTATATCGGGATCAGGATCTACTGGATCTGGAACCGGAAATCCGCGCCCGGGAGGGTGTGTTTCTGGCGTTTCAGTATCCCGTGGAAATTCCCGGTGTGTCAAATCTGTACCTGATGAAAACTTCAATCAATGCCATAAGAAAACATCGTGGAGAGGAAGAACTGGATGCGGTGGCATTTCTCAAGCTGATCAAGGAAAAGGCGGCAATGGTAGGAATGAAACAGGAATTTTTGTATAGATCAGTAAATGAAGGATTTTCCGGAGGAGAAAAGAAGCGTAATGAAGTGCTTCAAATGGCATTGCTGGAACCTCGCCTGTGTATTCTTGATGAAACAGATTCGGGTCTTGATATCGATGCACTGAAGATTGTCGCATCCGGTGTCAACGCATTGCGCAGCAGTCATCGTTCGTTGATTGTGGTCACGCATTATCAGCGGTTGCTGGATTATATCGTTCCTGATTTTGTCCATGTACTTGCCGGCGGTAAAATTATCCGTTCAGGGGATAAACAGCTCGCTCTGGAACTTGATGAAAAGGGCTATGGATGGATTGAAGAACATGCAATCGCAGCTTGATACCCTGGTCGCACCCGGCGCCGAAGACTATATTGATCAATTTAATCAGTTGCAGGACCGGCTGCCCGGAAGCAACATTGACTGGTTAAACGATCAAAGGAAAAAAAGCCTGGCGCGATTCGGGCGGGTCGGATTCCCAACCTTGAGGGATGAGGATTGGAAGTACACATCAGTCCGGGCTATCACCAGCAAGCGCTTTCTGGCCGAGGCTGACCAGGGCGATGAAGATCGAACAGTCGATTTGTCATCGTTTGCAATTGATGGACTGGAAAGCCACAGACTGGTGTTTGTTGATGGGATTTTCAATCCGGCGATATCCAGTGTCAGTGAATCCGATGAATTTAAAATTGAATCTTTAGTCTCGGCGCTGAGTCGGGCTCCGGCTTATGTCGAATCCCTGCTGGGCAGTGTGATACAAGATCACGGCCATGGATTTACCGACTTGAATAATGCCATGTACAAGGATGGCGTGATCATCACTTTTGCTGCGAATGAAAAAATCCCCTGTCCGATTGAAATAATTCACTACAGTCATGCACAGCTATCAATTTCCCAGCCCCGGAATCTGATTGTCTGCGGACAACAAAGCCATGGACAGATCATCGAGCGCTATGTATCCGGGAACACCAACAATACTTTATCCAACAGTGTTACAGAAGTAGTGCTTGAAGATGGAGCTTCGCTTGATTATTATCTTGTTCAGAACCAGTCCAGTGCGGCTTACCAGGTTTGCGGGACCTGGGTGAAGCAGTCACCGAAGAGTCGATTCAGTTGTCACACGATCACGCTTGGAGGCGCGCTTGTCCGCAATGACCTTCAAGTCAATCTGGATGGCCCCGAAGCCCATTGCGATATGCTCGGTGTATACAGTCTGACCGGCAGACAACATGTGGATAACCATACTGTCATGAACCATGTCGCTGAAAACTGCAGCAGCCGGGAAATTTACAAAGGTGTTCTTGATCAGCGGGCGCGCACGGTTTTTCATGGTCGTGTCAGGGTTTACGAAGGTGCGCAAAAAACCGATGCAGCGCAATCGAACAATACTCTCCTGCTATCCCGGGATGCAGAAGTCGATACCAAACCGCAGTTGGAGATTTACGCCGACGATGTAAAATGCTCGCATGGCGTGACTGTCGGTCAAATTGATGAGAAATCCCTGTTCTATCTGCGCACCCGGGGTATCGGCGAAGAGGAAGCACGCGCCCTGCTCACCTACGCATTTGTCAATGACGTATTGAATGAAGTGAAGATTGAGCCGCTTCGTCAGTATCTCGAAGCGGTTTTGAGGCAGCAACTGATCAATGCAGAGGATGTGGAACCGGTGGGAGAACATGAGAAAATACGATGAAACGAGTTAACTTTAATCCCGAGCTTGAGTTGAAGAAGGCCAGGATCATGGAGGAATTCGATCAGAACAACGGCCCGCAGGCCAGGTCAACACTGGCTGGGCCGGTTGAATCGGATGTGCCGGAAGACGAATTGCGGTCAAGGGTGATTGAAGCGCTCAAAACGGTTTATGACCCTGAAATTCCAGTCAATATCTACGATCTTGGTTTGATTTACGATGTTTCTTTCCATGGCGCATTTGTCCATGTCGATATGACGCTGACTGCTCCGGGCTGTCCCGTGGCGCACACATTTCCGGGTATGGTGGAGAGGTCTGTTGAACTCGTTCCAGGCATCAGCGGCGCCGCCGTCGAACTGGTTTGGGATCCTCCATGGACCCCCGATCTGATCAGTGAAGCCGCCCGGCTTGAGCTGGGTTTGATTTAACCCGAAGAAAAAATCTCAAGAGGGAACTGATGGGCGACTGGGTTGAGGTGTGTTCAAAGGATGAGGTGGGTCCAGGCCAACACAAGGTAGTCGATGTTGAAGGCGCCATGGTTGCGGTATTCAATCTGGGTGGCGACTTTTACGCGATAGAGGATGTCTGTACCCACGATGGCAGCGAAATCGCGGATGGTTGTATCATTGGCGATGACATTGAATGTCCTCGTCATGGCGCGCGATTCTGTATAAAAACCGGTGTGGTCACGGCGCCGCCCGCATACGAACCGATTGATACATTTCCGGTAATGGTTCTGGATCAGGTTGTCTATGTTCAGGACAATCGCTGGGATTAGTCCGGATCGCTCGCGTTCCCTGCATATGGATAAATTAATTGCAACCGGCGGCATCCCCCTGAAAGGGGATGTGCGAATTTCAGGGGCTAAGAATGCCGCGTTACCCTTGATGATTTCTTCGTTGCTGACAGAGGAGTCACTGAGCATCAGTAATATCCCCCATCTACAGGATATTACCACGACCATGGAGCTGTTGGGTCAGTTGGGGGTGAAACTTCGAGTGAACGAAAATATGTCGATCGAAGCCGATGCATCCGATGTCAACAGTGTAATTGCCCCCTATGAGCTGGTGAGAACGATGCGCGCATCCATACTTGTATTGGGACCATTAACCGCACGATTCGGTACGGCAGAGGTGTCACTGCCTGGTGGTTGTTCGATCGGTTCAAGGCCGGTCAATATGCACATCAAGGGACTCGAAGCGCTGGGGGCGAAGATCACATTCAGCGGCGGATATATCAAAGCCAGTGCATCCCGCCTGAAAGGGACAAGAATCTTCATGGATCTGATTTCCGTTACCGGTACGGAAAATCTGATGATGGCGGCCACACTGGCAGAAGGTGTAACCACTATCGAGAACGCTGCAAGAGAACCGGAAGTGATTGACCTGGCAGATTGTCTGAATGCGATGGGCGCCAAGATTGAAGGTGCGGGTACGGACGAAATTATCATTGAAGGCGTCGAAAAACTCGGGTCCGCCCATCACCATGCGATACCGGACCGAATCGAAGCGGGGACATTCCTGGTTGCCGCGATGGTTTCAGGCGGGGAGATAACGGTCAGGGATGTAATTCCGAAGCAGCTTGATGCAATATTGGAAAAATTACGTGAAGCAGGCGCTGAAATTGAAACAGGGGATACCTGGATTCATTTGAAAGCGCCCACGGAAAGAATAAAGTCGGTTAATATTCGCACTGCGCCCTATCCTGCGTTTCCAACCGACATGCAGGCTCAATTCGTATTACTCAACACTATTGCAGATGGTACCGCAACCGTCGTCGAAACAGTATTTGAAAACCGGTTCATGCATGTCCAGGAACTTCAACGAATGGGGGCAAACATTGACCTCGACGGCAATATTGCGGTAATACGCGGAGTTGATCAACTCCATGCCGCACCGGTAATGGCAACCGACTTGCGCGCATCAGCCTGTTTGATTCTGGCGGGATTGATCGCCCAGGGGGATACCGTCATTGACCGCATATATCACATTGATCGAGGCTATCATTTTATTGAGGAGAAGCTTACGCTGCTTGGTGCGAATATTCGCAGGGTACCCGAGCATTATCTGACTTGAATAGCGACCTGATTCCTTAGGTTTACCATCATGTTACAACGACTTGACTATTCTGATGCCGACTTCTACGCTGAACTGAACAAGCTTTTGCACCGCGATACCGGGTACGATGATGCGGTTGAGCAGGTGGTCGGATCAATCATTGCCGGGGTTAGAAGCCGCGGCGACCAGGCGGTTATTGAATATACCGGTAAGTTTGATCAACATCCGGTTTCCTGCATGGAAGCTCTCCAACTTGATGCACAAACCATTGCCGACAGCTTTAACCGGCTGGATGACGGGTTGAGAACGTCTCTTGAGTCGGCAGCCGAGCGTATCAGGACTTTCCATCAGCAGGAAATACTTCATTCATGGAGCTATACCGAAGCCGATGGCACAAAACTCGGTCAAATTGTCAGCGCCATGGACAGAGTGGGAGTGTATGTGCCGGGTGGCAGGGCTGCGTATCCATCATCGGTGCTGATGACGGTCATTCCCGCCAAAGTGGCCGGGGTGAATGAAATCATCATGACGGCGCCTGCTCCCGGTGGAGAAATCAATGATGCAGTGATAGCGGCTGCGCATATTGCGGGGGTCGACCGGATTTTTACCATTGGCGGCGCCCAGGCGGTAGCAGCCATGGCCTATGGTACTGAAACCATACCTCGTGTCGATAAAATTGTGGGACCAGGTAACACCTGGGTGGCCACTGCGAAGAAAATGGTATTTGGCGATGTCGGAATCGATATGATCGCAGGACCCTCTGAAGTGGTCGTGATATGTGATGACTCGGTCAATCCTGACTGGGTTGCCATGGACCTGTTTGCCCAGGCAGAACATGATGAACTGGCTCAGTCGATTGCGATCACTCCTTCGAAATCCATGATCGACCTTATCACGCAATCCATCGACAAACTTCTCGATCAAATGCTGCGAGCGGAGATCATCAGAAGTTCCCTGACTGCCAACGGTGGTCTTGTCCTGGTAAATAATCTGGCTCAGGCTGTGGAGGTTGCCAACCACATCGCGCCGGAGCACCTTGAGTTGATGGTGGAAAATGCTGAAGACCTGATCGGTCAGGTTAAACACGCAGGAGCAATATTCGCCGGAAAATACAGCGCAGAAGTTCTTGGCGATTATTGCGCCGGGCCAAATCACGTCCTGCCGACCTCAGGTACTGCAAGATTCAGTTCCCCTTTGGGTGTATACGACTTTCAAAAACGCAGCAGTGTGATTCAGGCCTCCGAGGAGGGCGCCAATCAAATGGCAAAGACAGCTGCGGCGCTTGCACACAGCGAAGGCCTGACAGCCCATGAACAATCTGCCAGATACAGGCTCAAATCCTGAGTTTTCTCGTGGTAAATGTACATTGCAGTAATCAAATGACTGAAAAACTGATCGAAAAATGGGTTAAATCATCGATTCGGAGTCTGAAAGCCTATTCGGTTCCGGATGCCGGAGGACTGATCAAACTCGATGCAATGGAAAGTCCCTGGCCGATGCCCGAACCCATCCGCAAGGAGTGGTTGTCGGTTCTCGCCGGTGTTGAGGTCAATCGCTATCCGGATCCCGGTAGCGCGAAATTGAAATCCATACTGCGCCAGTGTCTTCAAATTCCGGACCGGTGCGGGATCATGCTGGGTAATGGCTCAGATGAGTTGATCCAGTTGATTGCGATACTGGTCGGTGGGCCGGGCCGGGTATTCATCTCCCCTGATCCTTCATTTTCGATGTATGGCCAGATTTGTACGGCGACAGGAACGCAGTTTGTCGGAGTACCCCTGAATGATGATTTTTCTCTGGATGCCGATAATCTGCTTGATGCGATAGACCGGTATCAGCCAGCCTGTGTTTTCCTGGCATACCCGAACAATCCGACTGGAAACTGTTTTGATCAGGTGACTGTTGAACAGGCGCTGGCCCGGGCGCCCGGGCTGGTCGTGCTGGATGAGGCGTATTTCGCATTTTGCGGAAAGACCTGGCTGGACTCGATAGTCGGATACCCGAACCTGATCGTATTGCGTACCTTGTCCAAGAGCGGGTTTGCCGGGTTGAGACTGGGTGTGCTGGCAGGTCGTCCTGAATGGCTGGGTGAAATGGAGAAACTGAGGTTACCCTATAACATCAATGTGCTGACCCAGGTCAGTGCACACTTTTTTCTGAGACACTATCCGGTGTTTGAACAGCAGTCGGCGCAAATCCTGCAAAACCGTGCCAGGCTGTTCGAACAATTGACGGAAATACCCGGTGTAAAGGTTTTTCCCAGTGAAACCAATTTCCTGTTATGCCGGACTTCATCGGATGGGGATCAGTTATTCAGGGACCTGAAGAGAAAAGGCGTGCTGGTTAAAAATCTGCATGCGAAGGGCACTCTGCTTGAGAATTGTCTGCGTGTGACCGTGGGTACCGAAGAGGAGAACACTGCATTTGTGGAAGCATTGAAATCACTGTGTTGAAATTTCCGTGATCAGGTATGTCTGCTGCCCCGGTTGTCGGAAATATTGTCAATCAGATTATATGCCTGGCAGATCTGGCGGGTCTGAACCGGAAAGTTCTGAAGCAGGCCCGCGCGTATCACCGACCGGAGTCGCGCATTACCCTGTTTTTTCCCTCGCGGGGCCGCCAGCGATTCGCACTGCCGCCAGGGCTTTGCCTGAAGGACACGTTCAATCAGCAAGGCCGCGTCAATTTCCGGTACTCCGTTGTCCATATCAAGCAGGTACTGACAAAACCTGGACAGGGCGCTTGAAATGTTATCCATGTTCTGGTGGGCAAATCCAAACCCGACGAGGTCGATCAGTTCATCCTGTGTGGGTACGTGATCGTTACCTCCACGAAACAATGAATGGTAGATTTCGATAATCAGCTTTGGTTCCGTGCCCTGATACAGGGTTTTTAACTGGATAGGAAGATTTTTCCGAAACTTGTCCTGCGCGCGATGCGACAGTCGTATCCCCCGCCCGGAAAGAGGCCGCATCAATGCACAGGACAGCGAACCGGTATTTTTACTCTGGCTGAATCCGATGCGCACAGGCGCAAATGAATTTTTTGCCCAGAATCGGATTAATGGTGCACTCGCGCCAAATGATGTGCTCAACGAATCCAGATCTTTGAATCGATTCGGGATTTCCCTTAGCAGAGCGCTGCCGATTCCGCACCGTTGATATTCGGGCCTGACAACAATTCGGACAATTCGAGCAGTAACCTGTTGTGCCCCTTCATGAAATCCCGACTGTGCAGCAACCAGCTCAGCAAACAGATGGCCCACCGGTCGTGACCGGTTGGTCCAGATTTTCCGGGCATGAGTTTCAGACATGCCGCCTTCGATAGATACCAGTGCAACTCCCGATACCTGACCCCGGAAACAGGCGCAAATAATTTCAAGGTTGGGGGAGTCGAGTAAATACTTGAGATCCGCAGGGCGGGTGCGGTAGTGCGCCTGGATCAGCAGAGCGAAAATTCCCCGTACTCTGTGCTCGCAACCGGCCAGTTCGTTTTTGTCAACGGCCGTTATGTCGATGTTCGATGCCGATTGTTTTTCATCTGCGGCGGGATCGGGTTCGGCATCCAGAAGCAGAATATCGAACAGAAACTTTTCCAGAGGATCCTGCTTTGCCCATCGAATCGGATGACGTAGTTCGCATTTTTTCCATCCCCTTGTGTATTCATCCAGCAATCTTCCGAAATGAGTCGCGAAACCACGTCCTGTGCCTTCGTAGCCATGCACGGTGCTGGCAAATGCGATTCGCGGGTAGATTTTCAGGATTTCCGTTAAAACAGGAACAGGCAGGGTGGCCGCTTCATCAACCAACAATAATTCGATATCTGCCTTTTTCTTCAAAAGCACATCCGCCGGGATGAATTTCAGTGAAGGACGCCTGATGCCGGAATCAACCCCCGCGTGTTTGAATACATTATCGACCGACCTTCTGTTTAAACCACAGACCCCTATGCGGGTCAGGCCACTGTCAAACAAAGCTCTTGCCGCCAGCCCCAGGGCGGCGGATTTACCCCTGCCGCGATCAGCGAGCAAGACTACGGGACGTCGTCTTTGTCCGGTGACGACCTTTTTAATCGCATTGACTGCTTTGATTTGATCGCTGTAATCAGGATGATTCTGCCCGGATTGATTCAGGGGTCGGTCTGATTGCCGCGGGAGGCTATCACCCTGTTCGATCAGGATGCAGTATTCCGAAGACCGGATTCTGCATACCAGGCGATCGACATAGCGGCTGTGCCGGGGTGGTGAGAGGCCATGGGGAATGCGCTTTTCGAAATGACAATCCCGGATTTCCGGCCAGTGCGCAAGCGTGGGAGCGAGCAGAATCAGCAGTCCTCCCGCTTTCACGGTTCCCGCCATAATACCGATTGAATCAGGCTCAAATCCACTGTGGCAATCATGGATAACTGCATCGTATTCACGGCCAAGGTGATTGCGGCATTGATTGACTTCAATGGATTGCAGGGTTTTTACCGGAGACAGCGGTGAATGATCCGGATCGGATACCAGGACGACGTTCCGTTTATCAAGTGGCTCGCATAGATCCTGTGCCGAATGCCACCCCCAATCAACATCGCCACTAAGGACGATGGCATGTCGATGGTGTTTCCGTTTGCCGGTGTCGTGCAATCTGTGCCCCAGTTCAATGAACCGGTTTTGGTTCAACTGGCGGGTCATTATCTGTTTTGTCCTGTCCGTAACCGGAAAACTGAGACAACCTAACCGGGAGACTGGACCAGATGCTGGTATTTCTGCCGTAATTGATCGTCGGTTTCGATATGGTCGGGGTCGACCGGGATGCAATCAACCGGACAGACCTCAACGCATTGGGGAGTCTCGAAATGGCCCACGCATTCCGTGCATCGCTTCCAGTCGATCTGGTAGATAATTTCACCCTGAAAAATGGCATCATTCGGGCATTCCGGTTCACAAACATCACAATTGATGCAATCGTCTGTGATCAGGAGAGCCATTGAACCGGATAAATTGAACCAGACGGATGTTAAATCAGACAGGAATTAACTGAATTTGTCGACCAGGGCGTCATAGACACTGGGGTGGACAAACTTACTGATGTCGCCGCCGTAGCGTGCAATTTCCTTTATCAGGCTTGCAGAGACGAAGGTATGATTCTCCGAAGGCGTCAGAAAAACCGTTTCAATGTTGCAATCGAGTTTTCGATTCATCAAGGCAAGCTGGAACTCGTATTCGAAGTCCGATACCGCGCGCAAGCCACGCAGGATCACGGTTGCGTTGCATTTCCTGGCAAAATCTATCAATAATCCAGAAAATCCAACTACTTCGATATTACCGGTTTTACCCAAAACGGTATTGGCAAGCTCAATCCGTTCTTCCATTGAAAACAGGGGTGATTTTTCAGGGTTGTGTGCAATGGCCAATATGATGCGATCAAACATTTGGGCGCCACGATGTACCAAATCGCTGTGACCATTCGTGATCGGATCAAAAGTGCCTGGGTAGACTACGATTTTTTTCATTTTTCTTCAATCCCGGATGTTGATCAATGTTGACTGTACCAATCCTCGCTTAACTTCACGAATAATATGCCAGGTTGCAGGAATTGGTAAGGGAATATTTGACTTCTTCGATTCGATATAGACCAAAGCCTGGCGTTTCAGGCAATCTCTTCCAACCAGCCCCCTGCAAGTCATCTCAATCAGTCCGGATTGAAAAGGGGGATCAATGAATACGAGGTCAAACTTCTCATCGGTGGTTTTGATATAATTCTCGACTCGATTATGCTGTATTTCAATCCAGTCATCGGCGCCGAGCAGTTGGCTGTTTTTGTGAAGTTGGCGGACAGCGTGTCGATTGCTTTCCACCAGCACTGCTTTTCGAGCGCCTCGTGAAACAGCTTCAAAGCCGAAAACTCCACTTCCGGCAAAAAGATCAAGACAGGCGCTGTTTCGAATATGTCCGGACAACCAGTTGAACAGCGTCTCCCTGATCGCATCCGGAGAAGGTCGCAAATTGTCGATTTGAGGAAAGTGGATGACTCGACTTCGCCATTGCCCTCCTATGATTCTGAGTTGGCCCGGTTTTTTCAAGAAAAGAATCCAGATAACGAATGAAATTTCAGGTGACAATGATACGATACAATTCACATTTTGACGTTACGAATGCACAGACGGCAGAGTGATCTGTGCGCTGACACACTTTTTCAGTAAACCATGGCATTGAATCAGGGATTATTTTCACGGCTTTCCAAAACCCGGCTGGCTTTGTCTTCAGGTTTGATGAGCGTGTTCTCTTCGAAGCCAGAGTTCGACGACCAGTGGTTCGACGAGATTGAGGATCAACTGATCATGGCTGACCTTGGTGTGGTCACCAGTCAGTTGATTGTTGACAGATTGCGCGCCACGACCAGGTCTTGCCGTCACCATTCATCAGAGCAGGTGGTCACCAGTCTCAAGCAGATCATCCTGGCAATACTGAACGAGAGTCAGCATGGGCAGCAAATCCCGGTCGCATTACATAAACCTCATGTAATATTGATGGTCGGAGTGAATGGTGTCGGCAAGACCACGACTCTGGCGAAAATGGCAAATCTGTTCAAGCAGAGCGGTCACTCAGTCATGATAGCCGCTTGCGATACTTTTCGTGCTGCCGCGATTGAACAGCTCAGATCTGGGGGGAGAGACTTGAGATACCTGTCATTTCCCAATCCCACGGTTCTGATGCCGCGGCGGTTGCATTCGATGCGTATAGTGCGGCGAGCGCCAGGGGAGTTGATTATCTGCTGATTGATTCGGCGGGACGACAACATACTCACAATGACCTGATGGCGCAACTATCCAAAATTAAAAGAGTATTGAGTAAAACAGAGGAAACGGCGCCGCATGACGTTTATCTCACTGTCGATGCAGGTAATGGCCAGAACATACTTTCCCAGGTAGAGAATTTCAATCGCTCAATCCCACTGACCGGCTTGTGCGTTACAAAACTCGATGGTACCGCCCGCGGCGGTGTCGTGATTGCACTTGCACACAGGTTTGGCCTGCCTGTCAGGTATATCGGTGTTGGGGAAGGGGTGTCGGATTTGAAACCATTTGAAGCAGATGCGTTTGTTTCGGCTTTGTTGCCGAGCGTTGCGGATCCCTGATCGTTTCGTGTACTAACGCTAACGCACACGAAAAACAATTCGACCTTTAGTCAGATCATACGGTGTGAGTTGGACGGTCACTTTGTCTCCGCGTAGTATCCGAATATAGTGTTTACGCATTTTCCCGGAGATATATGCAATGATTTCATGCCCGTTTTCAAGTTCTACTCTAAATAAAGTATTAGGTAAGGCCTCAATAATAGTGCCTTCCATTTCGATACCTTCTTCTTTTGCCATCGGCTTGCCATATTTTAAACAGGGGCGAAGTGTAAATTAAGACTGGCGCTCAGGGCAAATTAAGTTTTTCAGGAATTTGAACCCGAATCAGGCAGGGCGCAGTGGAATTTCAGACCGGAATCGGTAGCTTTGTCATATTCAGGGGAAATCAAAAGTTGTAGATTGCGGCTGAAAACTGGTCTATATTCATACCAGAAGTCACTCATTCAAAGTAATTGATTTAAGCGATAACCGAAATGTCAATTCACTCCGGCAATCGACCTGCGGTCACTATCAATACCCTGAACAGGATCAAACAGGCGGGCAATAAATTTGCCTGCCTGACTGCTTATGATTATTGCAGTGCCTATGCGGCGAGTAATGCGGGTATGGAAGTACTGCTGGTCGGAGATTCCCTGGGGATGGTGATACAGGGCCATGACAGCAGCCTGCCGGTGACTATCGAAGATATGGCCTATCATGTTCGCTGCGTAAAGCAAGGGAATCAGGGTGCCCTGCTGATTGCTGACCTGCCATTCATGAGTTATTACTCGGAATCAAAGAGTCTGGAAAATGCTGCAATACTGATGCGTGAAGGGGCGCATGCAGTCAAGCTCGAAGGCGGGAGTTGGCTGGGAGAAACTACGCGATTATTGACAGAAAGAGGCATTCCTGTTTGTGCGCACATTGGCCTTACACCACAATCAATTAATCATCTGGGTGGATATCGGGTCCAGGGACGGAACCCCGAACACGGCCAGGCGATCATCGAAGAAGCGAAAATTCTGCAACAGTCAGGAGCCAGTATCATTCTGATTGAGTGTGTCCCCAGGACCCTCGGCAAGAAACTGACCGAATCCATCAATGTGCCGGTCATTGGTATCGGTGCGGGCGCGGGGACGGATGGACAGATTCTGGTCTGGCATGACCTGCTCGGGCTTTACCCGGGGAAAACCGCTAAATTCGTGAAGAATTTTCTGAAGGGGAATCCTTCGGGTATACAGGGTGCGCTTGAAGATTACGCAACCCAGGTCAAGCAAGGGACATTCCCATCCGATGCGCACAGCTATGATTGAGTCATCAAAATCAGTCTGTGAATTTATCTGAATTCTGCCTTGGGGTTGCGTTGAAGCAGTTGTTCTACCGCAGTGGCCGGGCTGGCATTGTTGTGGATAATGTTGTAAACCTGCTCGGTGATCGGCATTTCAACCTCGAATTTACGGCTGAGTCTGAATAATTCCCTGACCGTATTTATACCCTCGATTTCCTGACCGATTTCTCTGGATACTTCGTCCTGGGACCGGCCCGCACCCAGACCCAGACCAAATCGGCGATTTCGGGATTGATTATCGGTGCAGGTCAGTATCAGGTCACCCACTCCGGTCAATCCCATGAATGTTTCAGGCTTTCCTCCCAGGGCGACACCAAGTCGGGTCAATTCCGACAGTCCACGAGTAATCAATGCGGCTCTGGCATTGGCGCCAAAATTCAGTCCATCACTGATGCCGGCAGCGATCGCCATCACATTTTTAATGGCTCCGCCCAACTGTACACCGATCGGATCATCACTGAAATAGACTCGTGTAAAGGGGGTGCGGAACCACATTGCCATGGATTGGGCATGAACGGCTGAATTTGATGCCAGCGTCAATGCAGTCGGGAGCAATCTGGCGGTTTCCATTGCAAAGCTGGGTCCTGATATAACCCCCAGCTTTTCTGTATCAGGAAATATTCTGGTTACGGTATCACTCAACAGTCCGCCGCTGTGCGTGTCAAAACCTTTGGTTCCCCAAACCAGAGTTATTGAGACCGGGTCCTTTTCGAGGGCTTCGATTCGGGCTTTCAGGCTGCTCAGCACCGGACGAAAAGCATGGCTTGGCACTGCAACGACAAAACACAGGTTATCATTGATTGCTTTGACAAAATCGAGTTCCACTTCAAGGTTGTCAGGAAGGCGAATACCCGGAAGATATCGATCATTTCGCCTGTCCCGAATGACCGGATACAACTCATCCGGATTGTGTCCCCACAGTGTGATGCGGTTTATATTGTTGCACAGCAATATGGCCAGAGATGTCCCCCATGAGCCTGCTCCAACAACGGTGACATGATCAGGCCGTGACAATGTCGATTCCTTTCAATCCGGGCAGGTAGAGGATTAACTCAGGACCATCAATTCATCGACTCCTGGGTCGGTGTATCGACCTCCTCTTTCATGGCCTTTTCCTTGTTCGCCCGATAAAGTGATTCGAAATTGATCGGAGTGATTAAAAAGTTGTTGAACCCACCCTTGGTGATCAGACTGTTTAATTCTTCGCGGGCAAATGGCAGGAGAATCTGGGGACAGGCCACTTCTATCATAATCCGGTAGGTTTCCATGTCCGGGTGCTCGATTTCAAACACTCCCGCTTGATGGACTTCGGCCAGAAACAGGGTTGTCTCTTCATGTTTGGAGGTGACGGTGACTTTCAGAACTATTTCCGCCAGCCCGATTTCTTCATCAATGGCTCTATAATCAAAGAATACCTGAACATCATATCCGGGCTTGATTCCGGTTTGGGTAAATATGCCGGGTGTGGACGGGGATTCAAATGAAGCGTCTTTAAGGTATATCCTTTTGGTGTTAAATTTCATGATGGACCAGTAAGCGCGGGTTGTGCACGCAATGCGTTATGCGGTTTAACTTTTTTCGAGAGGCAGATTCTCTTTTTTCCAGGCTCCGAGTCCACCTGAAAGCAAATAGAGATCCGAAAATTCATTCTTTTTGAGAATCGCCATGGCTTTTTTGGAGGCGTTCCCTGAATCACAGGTTAGCACGATGGTTTTTTTCTGATATTTTTTCAGTTTGCCAAGGGAATCGCCCAGCACGCTGAATGGTATGTTGACGGCCTGGGAAATATGTCCGCTTTTAAACCTGTCGGTTTCGTTGACATCGACAATTACTGCGTTTTCTCTCGATTGGAGTTGAGGCAATTGCCCGGGAGTAATGGTTCTGGAGCCACCCATGCCTTGTCCTGTCGGGTCCATACTCAATAAAAACACGATGACAAGCAACATGGCAAACAGATACCAGTACTCGGTCATGAATTCGATATACATTGTAAGCAGGGTGAAGGTCTGGCTGACGTTGAATTGTACACCAATAACATCCCCTGTAACACTCTACCAGCCAATGGTTAGTGTTAAACTGTCAGCGTAAAATAGAAAAGAAATGAAGCGTCAGTATATTATCCAGGTATGTCTCAAGACATGATTTCAAAATTTATGCAACTGACAGGGATTCCTCTTTGTCTGCTTCTGGTCACTGGCTTTCCGGGTATATCTTATGCTCAGGATGAGGCCAAAGAATCCCTGCCATTGGAAGATCTGCGGATTTTTTCGGAAGTGTTCGGGAAGATCAAGAGTGAATATGTGGACCAGGTTGACGACTCGACTTTGATTAGAGGCGCCATTCACGGCATGTTGAGGGAATTGGACCCTCACTCGGCATTTCTTGGGCCGGAAGAACTCAAAGAAATCAGGATTACTACCGATGGGAAATTTGGCGGGCTGGGAATTGAGGTTACTATTGAAGATGGATTGATAAAGGTGATCAGCCCAATGGATAATACTCCCGCATTTCATGCAGGAATTCAGCCGGGAGATCTGATATTGATGCTGGATGATGTGCCGGTTCGGGGCATGAGCCTGAAAGAGGCAGTGGATAAAATGCGTGGTCCGCCCGGGTCCGAGATCAAACTGACCATTTCCCGTGAAAGCGAGCCTGACTCCATAGAGGTGACTCTGGTCAGGGCCATTATCAAGGCGGCAAGTGTAAAAGCGCAACTTATTCAGTCCGATTTCGGATACGCCAGACTATCGAGTTTCCAAAGTGGCAGTGCGCAGAGTCTGCGGTCAAAGATCGCCGAACTGAAAAACGATAATGGAGGACCTCTTGACGGTTTTGTGCTGGATCTCAGAAACAACTCCGGCGGCGTTCTGACCGGCGCTGTGGAAGTCAGCGACATGTTTCTGAGCGGCGGCGAAATCGTTTCAACCAGAGGCAGGACTCAGTTATCCGCACAAAGTTTTACTGCTCTCCCCGATGATGTTATTGATGATGCGCCGATGATCGTTCTGGTTAATGGCGGTTCTGCTTCGGCATCGGAAATTGTGGCTGGCGCGTTGCAGGATCATCAGCGCGCTATCATTATGGGCACTAAAACCTTCGGCAAGGGTTCAGTACAAACAATTATTCCAATGGAAAATCGCGGGGCGCTGAAAATTACCACTGCGCGCTATTACACACCATCGAACCGTTCGATTCAGGCTATAGGAATTGTCCCGGACATTGTGACCGAACAGACTGAATTTACCAAAGTTGAAAGCAGTCGGTCTTCTGTCAGGGAATCCGACCTGGTTGATCATCTGGGAAACGAAAACGGGGATGATGAAGCTGATGCGCCCCTGTCGTCAACACCGGGTCTGTTTGACAATGACAACCAACTCAAGGAAGCATTTAATCTGCTTAAGGGAATGGCCTTGATCAAGCAAAGAGAAAAGGCTACGGGTTAATCTGCCTTAAACCCTCTATAAACCGGGTTATTCTTCTGGCTTTTTGCGATCACGCCGTTTTCTAAGCCAGATCTGGATCGAAAGATGCCCCTTTCTTGCCCATTGAAAATCAACGGAAAGAATCACGAGACCCAGTGGTATCATCCATAACCCCAATACGGGCAGGAACCAGAACATGCCGCCAATGAGCAACAGCACACCGAGTATCTGGCGTGGCAAAGCAGGCATAGACCGGATTTTCCCGAGAAAAAACCTCAATTGATGTTTTCCGTATGAACTGTTTGTGTTGGTTTGCAAATTTACTTATCCTTCAGCAAGACCACATATTTTTAGGAGACATTATTTGTAAATCGATAGTATGTGCAGCCATTCGTTATCGCTGAATCGTGCAGATCTAATTTAATGAACATCAATTTCACAAAAATGCATTCAATAGGAAACGATTTCGTCATGTTGAACGGAATTGCGGAGAATATCAGAGTTAGCCCGGATATTGCCAGATTCATAGCGGATCGGCAATTCGGTATCGGCTGTGATCAGGTCATAGTGGCCGCAAAATCACGAACCGGAAACCGTTTCAGAATGCAGATATTCAACAGCGATGGCAGCGAATCAGGTCAATGTGGAAATGGAGCCCGGTGTTTTGCGAAGTTTTTGCGCGACCAGGGTCTGACCAGAGACAGGATCATTCATGTTGAAACCCTTACGACCGAAATGGAACTTGGCGTCAATGATGATTGCACGATCACCGCTCGAATGGGGCAACCCGATTTTGGCCTGGAACAAATTCCATTAAGGATGCCGGAAGCAGCTCTGAGGTATCGGGTGAATACAGCACAGGGAGAAATTGAATTCAGCGCTCTGTCGTTGGGTAACCCCCACTGCGTGATTGCGGTGGACAATGTTGAAGTCGCCGATGTCACGACATTGGGACCACTGATGGAGCGCCACCAGGTTTTTCCCGAGAAGGTGAATGTTGGCTTCTGTGAAACTGTGTCACCGACTCAAATTAAATTGCGGGTACATGAACGTGGCGCAGGGGAGACTCTCGGTTGCGGCAGCGGCGCCTGCGCGGCAGTGGTGGCGGGAATCCGAAACGGTGAACTTCAGTCCGATGTGACTGTGACGTTGCCTGGCGGGAGCGTTCAGGTTAGCTGGGAGGGAGGTTGCACCCCTGTTTTCCTCCGCGGACCGGTGCATCATGTGTTCAGCGGAAAAATCAGGATACTGGAAGAAGTTCGATAATTTCCGGTCTTTTCAGAGAAATCAGGATTGTAGTTTATAATCCGGGGCAGGAGAATGAAGACACTCTTTGGACAGATATGCCGAAACCTGCGGAAATAATAGACTATTTGAGAGCAAATCCCGACTTTTTCGAGCGGCATGAAGATTTGCTGGCCGAATTGAGCCTGGGTGACGCGAGTAGTATTACTCCCTTTTATAAAAGGCAGTTGCAGGTGCTGAAGGACAGGGTCAAGCATCATCAGGCTACAATTGATTTCATTGTCGATAGTGTAAAAAACAACCAGAAACTGGAATCTGACTTTCTTCAAATGGCGGTCGGTTTGCTTGTACAGGAGCAAAACGGTGACAGTCCATTACAAACAGTAGACAGATTGATGAAGCGGCAATTCGATGTCGGGGAAATTGTGATCATGTTGAAGTCCGATGAAACAGATTCGGGACAACCCGGCTATGATGCAGTATGTCAGAGAGTGATGCATAAGGGGTCGGTTTGTGATGATCGTCTATCAAGTGAATTGCGCGAATCGATTTTCGGGCAGGGAAAAGACTCTGTCCGGTCCTGTGCCTTCATTCCATTGTTGTTCGAGGATGAGTTGCTCGGCGTAATGGCGCTGGGGTCGCATTCCCGGACACGATTTCAGCCGGACGTTGGAGTGATGTTTCTGGATCGACTCGGTCTGCTGATTGGCGGTTATATTTACGGACGACTGAACCAGCCATGACTCCATTACAGGGAAAAATAGAACAATTTCTGGAATGCCAGAAGCGGGACCGAAGACTCTCTGATAATACCCAAAGGGCATACCGCAGGGATTTACAGAAACTGCACGACTACGCTTGTCAAAGAGCAGTGTCTGACTGGAACAGACTGACCGCCCATGATGCCCGGTTTTTCCCGGCCGTATTGCATCAAAAGGGTTTGTCCGGCCGGAGTATCCAGCGTTTGTTGTCGGCCTGCCGCGCCTTCTATGCATACCTCCTGAAAAACGAATTTGCATCAATCAACCCCTTCGCCGGAGTCAGTGCGCCCAAATACTCAAGAAGGTTGCCTGCCACACTTAGCGTTGATGAATTGAGCGGTCTGCTGGACGGTCATGACAACTCCATTCCTGCTGTCCGGGATCATGCGATGCTGGAGCTTTTTTATTCTTCCGGGCTGCGATTGTCAGAACTGGCATCGCTTGATGCTGATTCCATAGACTTTGATCAGAACCAGATTCTGGTTACCGGCAAGGGTAACAGACAGCGCATTGTCCTGGTCGGGGGCAAGGCGGTAGAGGCCCTTGCAACCTGGCTTGGAAGGCGATCCGAGCTCGCAAAAGATACCGAGCGGGCCCTGTTCGTCAACGAAAGGGGTAAGCGACTGGGTGTCCGCGGTATCCAGTACCGGTTGAACCAGTGGGCAAAAGCAAAGGGATTGGGGCGCCGGTTACACCCTCACATGCTGAGGCACTCCTTTGCCAGTCATATGCTCGAATCCAGTGGTGATCTCAGGGCAGTCCAGGAGATGATGGGGCATGCCGACATTGCAACCACGCAAATCTATACACATCTGGATTTTCAGCATCTTGCCAGGGTTTATGATAAAGCGCATCCCAGGGCCAGGAAAACAGACAGTAAAACAGGTGAATGAACAGGCTCAGGCTTGTTGTGGGCAGCTAATTCGAGATTGATATCCAACACCGGAAGGGATATAGTTCGCACCCGGTTTATCCCCTGTTTTTCATTAATTCATCGGAGTCTTTTTCATGATTTACTACTCACCTGTAATCCTGGGTGCTGTCGGATTGCTTGCCGCTTTCATCATATACGCAATGATATTGAGGTATCCGGCGGGAGAAGGAAAAGTGGCGGAAATTGGCGGCCAGATTCACCGTGGCGCAATGGTTTTCATGCACCGTGAGTACACTTATCTATTGATTTTTGTGGTCGTCGTCGGGTTGCTGATTTTTATTTCCGATCTCGGCGCCAAAACCACGATTGCCTTTCTTATCGGAGCCTTTTGTTCAGGTGTCGCAGGCTATCTCGGCATGTACGCCGCGACTCATGCCAATACCAGAACGACCACAGCGGCCGCCACGGAAGGGGCGCAGAGCGCACTGGCTGTCGCATTTTTTGGCGGTTCGGTGATGGGGTTATGCGTCGCTTCAATGGGATTGCTCGGTCTCGGCATACTGTATCTGTTGTTCGGCGGCGATCCGGAAACGGCGCATGTCATTCATGGATTTGGTATGGGTGCGTCATCTGTTGCCCTTTTTTCCAGGGTAGGAGGCGGGATTTTTACCAAAAGCGCTGATGTGGGCGCAGATCTGGTAGGCAAGATTGAAGCCGGAATTCCTGAAGACGATCCACGTAATCCTGGCGTGATAGCAGACAACGTGGGCGATAATGTGGGGGACGTCGCTGGCATGGGTTCGGACATTTTCGAATCCTATTGCGGTTCGATTATCGCGACCATAGCGATCGCATCGACATTGCCTGTGGCAATGCTGAGTCTGCTCGGAGAGAGGCAAACCCTGATGTTCCTGCCGCTTGCATTGGCATCCGCCGGGCTGCTTTGCTCCATTCTGGGGATCATTATCGTCAAGCTCAATTCGGCCAGGTCTCCGGAACTTGCGCTTCGGGTCGGTACAATCGGCGCCACCATCATATTCATGGCTGCAGCCTGGGCCGTGGTGAAATATTTTGGTGTGTCTGTAAACGTATGGGGGTCGGTTGTGGTCGGCGCCGCAGGGGGTATTGGCATCGGTCTGATCACCGAGTATTACACCGGCGGCAGCCCGGTCCGCAGGATCGCCAAAAGTGGCGAGACCGGCCCCGCGACGGTGATGATTACCGGTCTGTCTGTGGGTATGGAGTCAGTTGTGGTGCCCTTGTTGATAATCAGCACCATCATCCTGGTTTCCAGCAGCCTGACCGGATTATATGGCGTAGGTATTGCTGCTGTCGGTATGCTGGCCACGGTAGGAATCACCATGGCCATCGATGCTTATGGTCCGGTTGCGGACAATGCGGGAGGAATTGCAGAGATGTCCGGTCTGGGTGAGGAAGTCCGTGAAATCACCGATTCTCTTGACGAACTGGGAAATACGACTGCCGCGATTGGCAAGGGTTTCGCCATTGGCGCCGCCGCATTGGCAGCGCTCGCCATCATTTCCGCCTTTATCGAAACCGTGTCCCTGCTCAAACCTGATTTCTCGTTGGAACTCAGTGATCCGTATGTGCTCGCAGGCATGTTCATTGGTGGGATTTTCCCCTTTCTGGTTTCCAGTATTACCATGAATGCCGTTGGCTCCGCCGCGTTTGAGATGATCCATGAGATTCGGCGCCAGTTTCGGGAGATTCCCGGTTTGATGGAAGGGACTGCCAGTCCGGATTCAGATCGATGCGTCGATATTGCGACCCGTGCTGCACTCAAGCGAATGATTCTGCCTGGCGTGATTGCGGTCGCTGCACCGCCGCTGGTCGGTTTCAGTCTGGGCGCCACTGCGCTCGGCGGTATGCTTGGTGGGGCTTTACTCGGTTGCGTATTGATGGCGCTGACCATGGCGAATGCCGGTGGGGCCTGGGACAATGCAAAAAAATACGTCGAGAAAGGCAACCTGGGCGGCAAGGGTTCCGACGTTCACGCAGCAGCAGTCGTGGGTGATACCGTGGGTGATCCCTTCAAGGACACATCGGGACCTTCGATGAATATTCTGATCAATGTGATGGCGATAGTCAGCCTGGTGATTGCTCCGTTGCTGTAGTGGTGCATGGTTTGTGATTGAAAGCGAAATCAGCCTGCTGTGGAGCCAGCGGCTCGCGACCGAGAATCCAGTCCGATACCTTCAGAGCCATCATCTGGATGGGCGCATTCAGGTTGCCGCTGACTATGTCCGGCATTACTGAAGCATCGACCACACGCAGTCCATCCAGTCCGTGTACTTTCATTTCCTGATCCACCACTGCCATTTCGTCCATTCCCATACGACAAGTGCAACTCGGATGGAAATCCGTGTCCGCGGTCTGGCGTACAAATTGTTCAATTTCGGCATCGGATACCACCCCGGGTCCGGGTTGGATTTCCTCACCCCTGAAGTCATTGAATACAGGTTGTGCAATCAGTTCGCGTATTCTTTTCACCGCCTCTATCAGTTCCTGGACATCGAATGGATCAGAAAGATAATTAAAGAATGCGCCAGGGCGGTGCGTCGGGTCGGCTGACAATAATCGGACCTCCCCCCTGCTTCTTGGCCGCAGTTGATCAGCCTGTGTTGTAAAGCCATTGAACAGCGTAATTCTGGCGCCTTCATACACGGCATGAACGGGCGCGAAATGATATTGCAGATTCGGGTATTCGACTTCACTGTACCCCCGTATATGTCCGCCTGCCTCCCAGATATTGGAAGCCGCAAAGCCTTTACGGGTGAATAGCCACTGGCAACCGATAAGCAGTTTTCTCAGTGGTCTGTCGATCTTGTGGTAGGTAATCGGTATTTTTGAATGGTAGATAACAGATATGCACAAGTGGTCCTGCAAATTCCGGCCCACCCCGGGCAAATGGTGAATCGGCTCGATACCCATATCAATCAGGTGCTGACCCGGACCGATTCCTGAAAGCATCAATACCTGTGGTGACTTGATTGCTCCGGTAGATACGATTACTTCCCTGGCAGCATGGGCTGTCAGGGTTTTCCCGCGTAACTTGAAAATGACACCGGTGGCCCGCCCATTTTCGATTATTACACGATGAACCAGCGCCCGTGTTACCAGGTGCAGATTGGATCTGGAAAGGGCAGGTTTCAAATGGGCCGTTGCCGCGCTGGACCGGCGGCCATTCCTGATTGTACTGTCAAGGCGGGCGAGGCCTTCCGGGTTGTAGCCATTCGGATCTTCAGTAATGCCCTGACCGGATTGGGCGCCGGCTTCAATGAATGCATCGAACAGCGGATTCTTCAGTTTGCCTTTGGTAACCCCGAGACGTCCGTCAGCGCCTCGCCAGTCGCTTGCTCCGCGGTCGGAGGATTCACATTTCCTGAAGTAGGGGAGACATCGATCGAAAGTCCATCCTGGCAAGTCATGGTTTTTTACCCAGTAATCATAATCCTGTGGATGGCCGCGCATATAGACCATCGAGTTGATTGATGACGACCCACCAATTACCTTGCCTCTCGGCAAGGTAATTTGCCTGTTTTGGAGATCAGATTCAGGTTCGCTGTCGTAGTTCCAGTTGATGGTGGGATCCTTGTAGACACTGTAAACCCCGGCCGGGACATGAATAAGCAATTTCCTGTCCATCGGACCCGCTTCGAGTATCAGAACCTGGTTGTTCGCATCCTGGCTCAGTTCATTGGCCAACACGCAACCGGCAGAACCCGCACCCAGAATGATGTAATCAAATTCCTGATTGTCTTTCATATCGCCGCCCTGGACGCTGCCGCTTTGTTATTCTTCGGACACGGCTGCGCAACAGTCAGTTGAGGGGATTCAACTTCCCGAATTCAGCCTCTCCAAGGCTGCATTATGCAGATTGATATTCGCAGAAGCCAGTACCTCTCCATTGGAATTCATGGTCAGTGGGTTGCCCTGCCAGTCACTGATGACGCCCCCGGCTCCTGTGACAACGGGGATCAGCGCGAAATAGTCGTAAGGCTTCAGGTCTGCTTCACACATCAGATCGTTGAACCCGGAAGCGATCAGGCCATATCCGTAGCAATCTCCGCCAAATACCCGGAATTTGCAAACCCCGGTAAGGCGGGATGCCTGTATTGCCGTATGATCATCGAACATATCCGTGGTCGTGGTATAAACCGAGGCATTTTCGAGCTTCTGCGTAGACCGTGTGCGGCAGGTTTCGCCATTATGTGTTGTAGGCTGCCCGCAAATGCCGACCCATCTTTCGTCAAGTACACAATGGTCAATAATACCAATGACTGGAGACCCTTGATAAAGCACTGAGATGAGCGTGCCGAAGGTCGGCATGCCCGTAGCAAAACTCTTGGTGCCGTCAATGGGGTCGATTACCCATTTCCAGTCAGCATGATCGAGATGAGGTCTGGTTTCCTCACCAAAAAACCCGTGATCAGGGTGACGTTGCAGAATAATGTCCCGAATGACCTGCTCTGTCTGCTCGTCTGCGATTGTGACGGGGCTGCTGTCTGTTTTGTCCTGCACTGACATGTCAGTGCGAAACCAGGCTCCGGTAATACCTCTTGCTTTGTCAGCCGCCAGGTGCGCAGTTTCGAGTAATGCCTGTAACTGGTCGTCGGGGATTGAGGTCACAAAAATTTCTGTGCAGGTTGAACATAAAAAGAGGATTTTAAACCATATTACGGTAGAATCCGTTTCCAATTTTTGCTATCAACCCTTTTCGAGGAGAATCCACGTAATGAAAATACTGGTTCCAGTCAAACGCGTGATTGATGCCAATATCCGTGTCAGGGTGAAGTCTGACAATACAGGCGTTGAAACCACCAACGTCAAAATGGCGATGAATCCATTTTGTGAAATCGCAGTGGAGGAAGCACTGCGGTTAAAAGAAGCAGGTCATGCCGAAGAGGTTATCCTGGTTTCCGCGGGACCCGAAAAATGTAAGGAAACCATACGTGCGGGTCTGGCTATGGGAGCTGACCGTGGTGTTTATATCGACACAGAATCCAACCTTGAACCCCTGGCGATAGCGAAAATGATAAAAGCGGTGGCGATACGGGAATCCACCGACCTGATAATTCTTGGCAAGCAATCCATCGATGACGATAACAACCAGACCGGGCAGATGGTTGCTGCGCTGATGCAACGCCCACTCGGTAGCTATATCTCAAAAATCGAAAAAAATCAGGAGGGGTTTGCAATAACCCGGGAAATAGACGCAGGATTGGAAAAACTGCAAATCACTTCACCTGCCGTGGTAACCACCGACCTGCGTTTGAATGAGCCAAGATATGCCTCCCTGCCAAACATCATGAAGGCCAGGAAAAAACCGATCGACGTCCTGACGCCAGAAGAACTGGGTGTCGATATCAGTAATCGGGTCATTGTTCTGGAGGTAAATGAACCTCCAGCCCGTCAAGCAGGGGTACTGGTGGCCGATGCTGCCGAACTGGTTGATAAACTGAGAAACGAAGTGAAGGTGATCAAATGAGTATTTTAGTTATAGCGGAACACGACAAGTCGGCGCTGGCGCCTGCCACACAAAATACGGTCACGGCCGCAGGTCTGATTGGCGCCAATGTGGATGTTATGGTTGCGGGCCAGGATTGTGGTGCGGTGGTGGATGCTGTTGCCAGGATTGCAGGAGTAAACAGGGTTCTGGTTTGTGACAATCCGGCCTATGCCCATGACATCACCGAAAATATTGCATTCCTGATCAAGTCAATTGTAGACGGGTATTCCCATGTCATGGCTCCTGCCACGACATTTGGCAAGGCGCTGATCCCTTATGCGGCGGCATTATGCGATGTTCAGGCTATCTCGGATATCAGTGAAGTGGTGGATGGTGATACCTTCGTCAGACCGATATATGCGGGTAATGCACTTGCCAGAATAAGATCAACCGACCCGGTAAAAATGATTACGGTACGGACCACCGCATTTGAATCGGCGGATGGAAATAGTGGTGACGCTGAAGTTCACAGTATCGATGTTGCCGGTACGACTGACGGTGTCCTGTTCGTGGACCAGATGTTGAGCCCCAGCGAGCGTCCCGAGCTGACCTCTGCCAGGGTTGTCGTATCGGGAGGGCGTGGAATGAAAAACAGTGAGAATTTTGTGATGCTGGAAAAACTTGCAGATCAGCTCGGCGGTGCGGTCGGTGCGTCTCGAGCGGCGGTGGATGCGGGGTTTGTGCCCAACGATTATCAAGTGGGCCAGACTGGCAAGGTGGTAGCACCGGATTTATACATGGCGGTCGGTATTTCCGGCGCGATTCAGCATCTTGCAGGAATGAAGGACTCCAAAGTCATTGTTGCCATCAACAACGATGAAGAGGCTCCGATCTTTCAGGTTGCGGATTATGGCTGGAACCAGGATCTGTTCGATGCTGTGCCAGCGTTGCAGGCAGAATTGGAAAAGTGATCGATAACCCCGAACCTGGTATGGAGTATTCAACAGTGAAATTCAGGAAGCCTGCAATCAGACAACTCAAGTCTCTGCCGCAGATCGAGCTTGGTCATTACCCGACACCGATAGAGACGCTTTTGAGGCTGTCCGCGAAATTTCCAGGCTACCAGATCAGGGTGAAGCGGGATGATTGTACCGGACTGGGGTTCGGAGGCAACAAGGTTCGGCAGATAGAATTTTATCTCGGTGACGCCCTGTCACGGGGCTATGACACGATCCTGAGTACCGGGGCAATTCAGTCGAACTGTATGCGTACGATTGCTGCAGCGACCGGTAAACTGGGCATGGACTGCCATATCCAATTGGAAAACCGGGTCAGTAACTGCACAATCGAATATCAGAATTCAGGTAATAAAATGCTTACCGACCTGTTTGGCGCGAATGTTTATTACTATCCCGAGGGAGAAGACGAGGAAGGCGCTGACCAGTCACTCGCCGATATCGCTGATAAACTGAAAGGGCAAGGCAGGAAACCCTACATTATTCCCTTGAGAGTGGTCAAGGAACCGAAAGGCGCTTTCGGTTATATGGTTGCAGCAAAGGAGATGCTTGATCAGTTCGAGGAACTGGGTTGGAAGCCCGATCTGATAGTGGTCGGGTCTGGCAGTGGATTGACCCACGCCGGACTGCTGATAGGTTTGCGGCTGCTGGAGTGCGACATCCCGGTCCTCGGCGCCTGTGTTCGCAGGGATGCGCAGGCACAATCCATCAGAATCAAAACCCACTGTGAAAATCTGGCGAATATGCTGGATATTCAGCCTCTGGTCACGGATCAGGATGTCTGGACCGATGACTATGCCCTGGCTCCGGGTTATGGTCAGATATCGGAGGGTCTGAAAGATACGATTCGCCTTACCGCAACTACGGAGGGGTTGTTGCTTGATCCGGTTTATTCAGGAAAGGCCATGCGCTGTATGCTGAATTTAATTGAAAACAATAAGCTTGCCGATTTCAAAAACCTGCTCTTTATTCATACAGGCGGTACTCCAGCGTTATTTGCCTATCGGAACGATTTCCAGATCCTGCCGGATTAAGCTGTGAACAGTACTGTCCAGTCGTTACCTGCCGAGTGGTACCACAAGGAGGAAATATACCGGCTCGAACTGCAGGAAATATTTGCGAGAAACTGGTCTTTTGTCAGTTCCACGGATGAACTGAAGAACCTCGGGGATTATGTCACCTGTACTGTTGCAAACCAGTCGATTGTGGTTGTGCGCGATCTCTCGGGTGACTTGCGCGGATTCCTGAATTTATGTCGACACCGTGCCTCACCGCTGAGTGTAGACAAAAAGGGATGTATCAGACAGTTTACCTGTCCCTATCATGCCTGGAGTTACCAACTCGATGGCAGGCTGAAACATGCGCCCGGATTTGAATTGCCCGGTGATGTTCTCGAGAATCTTGGTCTGATCCGGGTGCAGGTCAGTGTCTGGAACGACCTTGTATTTGCATGCCTGGATCAGGCCGGTAATTCATTGCAGGACTGGCTTGGGGAAATTATCGCCATTGCCCGCGATTTTCCCGCAGTTGCAGAGATGCAGTTCACCGGGATGCGATCCAGCCACTGCCATGCAAACTGGAAAAACTACAGCGACAACTCATCTGAAGGTTACCATCTGGCGACTGTGCATCGTGAATTGAATGCATCGCTGGTCAAGGGCGCAACCCGCATTACGCCCTATGAAAACAGCAAATTTGTGGGTTTCGAAGTCACTTATCAAGCAGAGGAATCTGATTCTCCCGGATACTGGATTTACAAGTTTCCCGGATTGTTGATGCACTTCAGCATGAACAGCTTCAATATCGAGAAAGTAACGCCCGTAGACAGGAACCATTCAATGATAGAACGCTGGTTCTGGTTCTTACCGTCGGTAAGCCAGCACGACGCAGAACAGATAATCGGGTTATCCAGCAGGGTGATGGAAGAAGACATCGGAATCTGTGGACGTGTGCAGAAGAATCTGGAAGGGGGGTATTATCAAAAAGGCATCCTGTCGACTGTCCGTGAGCCAGGAACCGTCTGCTTTCAGCAATGGGTCAGGACGGCGCTTGACCGGGAGCTATAAAAACCATGCCGAAATCCTGTCGTACCGCACCGCTTGAAGGCGTTACCGTTGTTGACTTGACGCGAGTGCTGGCAGGTCCGTACCTGACCATGATTCTGGCAGACCTCGGCGCCAACGTGATCAAGGTCGAGTTGCCCGGGTGTGGAGATGACGCGAGACAATTTGGACCTTTTCTGGATCAGCAATCAATTTATTTTGCCTCGATCAACCGCGGCAAGAAAAGTATCGCGTTGAATCTGAAAGATACGGAAGACCGGGCGGTATTTGAAAAACTGCTTCTGGCCGGCGATGTGCTGGTTGAGAATTTTCGTGGCGGCGCCTTGCAGAAACTCGGCTATGGGTGGCAGGACTTACACAGCATAAACTCCCGATTGATTTATGCGTGTGTTTCCGGTTTCGGTCATACCGGCCCCTACAAGGATCGTCCTGCCTATGATCTGGTTGTCCAGGGTATGGGAGGGGTGATGAGTTTGACCGGCGATAAAGACACTGCGCCGAATCGGGTGGGTACTTCCGTAGGTGATATTACCGCTGGTCTGTTTGGGGTGTCCGGGGTGTTGGCCGCGCTTTATGACCGGGAAAGGACAGGTGAGGGGCAACAGGTGGATGTGGCCATGCTGGACTGCCAGGTCGCCATATTGGAAAATTCCATCGCGCGATATTTTGCAGAAGATAAAATACCTGAGCCGATTGGAATGAGGCACCCGTCAATCACGCCTTTTGCCGGATTCCGGGCGAAAGGGGAGGAGTACATTATTATTGCGGTCGGCAATGACACCATGTTCAGGAAATTTTGCGAAGTGATTGGACGCGAGGACCTGTTGCAGGACAGTCGCTTCAGATCGAACAATTTGCGAACCGAAAATTATCAGCCGCTCCATAATGAAATCGAGCGCAGCCTGGTGGGTAAATCGGTCTCTGAATGGTTGACGGTTCTGGAAAAAGGAGGGATTCCGTGTGGTCCGATCAACAATATCGAACAGGTTGTGAATGATCCTCATATACGGTACAGAAACATGATTATATCCGTTGAGGCCGATAATGGGTCTGGCGAAAAACGGAGCATTCAAATGCCTGGCAACCCGATCAAATTTTCCGGATACGATGATCCCGAAACCCGGCAAAGGGCGCCCCGGCTTGATGAGCACCGCCAGCAGATACTGGAATTCCTGCAAGAGGAATGATCAGATCCGGGTATTCTTTTCGCCCAGGTTGTTTTCGTTCAACTCAAGCAGTACCGGGCCGGCCTGGGAGAATGCACGCTCAAGTTCCGGTCCAAGTGATGACAGTCCCCGCACCTCCCTTGCATCCCAGTGGCAGGCTTTCGCTAACGCGATAAAATCAGGATTTCTCTGAAATACCCCGATTCGCCTGATACTTGCATTATCCATATCATCGCAGATTTGCTGGAGCGCATCGTTGTTCCAAAGCAGTACGACCAGATTGAGATTCAGTTCCGAAGCCAGTGTCATTTCCTGCATGGTATATTGCAGACCGGCATCTCCGACAAGCGCCAGAGCCGGGTTGCCCGGATTCGCTAGTACGACACCTATTGCTGCCGGTAATGCGTAGCCGAGTGTCCCGTAACCTGTAGGATGCAGCCACTGACGCGGGCGTGACATTGCCAGATAATCGACTGCTGTATAAGCAATCTGTGTCATATCACTGACAATGGTCGCTTGTTCCGGGATGTGATCGATAATTTCAGTCAGCACCTGCATGTGAATTTTTTCCTTGTCGGTCATATCGGACTGATGCGCTGAGCGGGCAGACTGGCAAACAGCCCGGGTCTGTTGTACGCGCTCAGGTGCGGGGCCAGACAGGGCCCGGGTCATCCGCTCGGAAAAGTCGATACAGTCGGCCTTGATGGTGATGGCCGATGGTCCGCGATGTTCGAGGGCATGCGGACAAAGATTGACCCATACCTGATTTTCAGGCAATTGCAGGTGATCGTTCCAATGATCGGTTTGTGCAAATTCGGTTCCCAGGAACAAAGCCATATCCGCATTTTCCAGAATTTTCTGGACACGGGGCGCCCGCAACTGGGCGCCTGTGGTCAATGGGTGTCCGGGAGCCAGGGTTCCTCTCCCGGCGACCGTTGTCAATACCGGGCAGTACACTTTTTCCGCCAGTTGAAGAATCGCTTCTGTTCCGTTTGTGCAGCCTCCCCCGGCGACAATGACCGGATTTCCGGCATTTTCAATCAGCGTTGCGACGTGCGCCAACTCTTCGTCTGTAGAGACTGCCGGTTTGCCAATGTTCCTCGCTTTGAAACCGGATTTGATCACTCGGGGAATGATCGATAACGGTATATTGATGTGAACCGGCCGCGGACGTTCGCACGAAAATATCTCAAATGCCCGGGCAATCATGTCTGGAATCTGAGCCGGGTCCGTGATGGTATAACTGTGGGCCGTCAGTGGTGCAGTGACGGCCGCCTGACTCGTGATTTCGTGTAGTCGTCCCCGATTTACCTGCTCCGGGTCAGGGTCGTTGACGGGAGAAATGACCAGCAGGGGCACGGAATCCATGTAGGCTTCGCCCAGAGGCGTACAGATATTGGTCACTCCAGGGCCGGTGATCACAAAGCAGACACCGGGTTTTCCACTTGCCCGGGCATAACCATCCGCCATGAATCCACCTCCCTGCTCATGTCGGGGGGAAATGTGTCGGATTTTACTGGTATCCAACCCACGGTAAAGCTCAATGCTGTGGGTTCCGGGAATGCCAAAAACAAGATCAACCTGATACTGCTCAAGCAGGTCAACCAGAGCCTGACCGACAGTCAGATCGCTCATTTTTCTGTTGTCCGGAGAGAATGGCGGGACATTCTACTCGAGCGCCGCGCCGCCCCACAGATGAGTATAGGCTTCGCAGTGGATCAGCATCGAACTGTACTCATCCAGAATGATATCGGCAGGCAGGGCATACTCCTGGTGGCCCTTGTTCGATTTCAATGCGGAAATTTTGATCGAGGAGGGTTCGACGTCGCTGTCCTCAATGTCTGAAATGGGCATCCTTGACAGGTAGACTTTCAGATCCGGACCTTTTTTCGTTTTGAAGTCCTCATTGAATACGATAAACCGGGTATTGTCCCGGCTTATGATTTCCCACTCTCCTGCAATGCGATAACTTTTCTTTATCCAGTCTCCCGGGCCACGCAGCGTTTCATCGGCGAACACTGAAAAGGAGGTCGAAATCAGAACCAGTGCACAGACTGATCTGAGTAATGTTGTGATAATATTTTTCATGGGGCTGGTTTTCTTGACTGTTGTAGGGCTGGACGGCTGGGTTGATTATAAGACAACTTCGACCCTGGAAAAATTCATTCTATCCATCTTTATCGATTGACAAATGTTTACAATAAAAAGCCAACAACTCCTGGAACCATAATGCCTGCATCATCCCGACAGATTGCCGAATTTGCATCAAAGCTGGATTTTGAAGATTTACCTGATCCGGTGCTGGAGCGAGCCAAATGGCTGTTTCTCGACTGGTATGGGTCGGCAGTGGCTGGTTCAACCTCACACAGTACTGCTGTCCTCCTCAAATTTGCAAAAGAGATGGGCCCCGGGGCCGGCCCTTGCCAGATCATAGGTCACCCGGGTACGACTTCACCCTGGTTTGCGGCATTAATCAATGGCGCATCATCTCACGTCGTGGAGCAGGATGATCTGCATAACTCTTCCATATTGCATCCCGGTACCGTGGTATTTCCCCCTGTATTTGCTCTGGCTCAATCAAACCCGGAGATTTCAGGCAGGGATTTTCTGACTGCTGCTGTGGCGGGTTATGAATGCGGCATTCGAACGGGTGAGTTTCTGGGGCGTTCCCACTACAGGATTTTCCACATGACAGCGACTGCCGGTACCGTCGCTGCGGCGATGGCGGCAGGTAGATTGCTCAACCTGGATAGCAGTAAAATGCTGCATGCACTGGGTTCGGCAGGCACCCAGGCCGGTGGATTGTGGGAGTTTTTACGAGATGCCGCCGATTCCAAACAATTGCATACTGCAAAAGCCTCTGCCGATGGATTGTTGGCGGCTTGTTCGGCCAGAGACGGGATGACTTCGGCAGGGCGGATTCTGGAAGGACAGCAGGGGATGGCGGCAGGGATGAACGGGGAAGGGGATGTTGCAAAGCTGACAGACCGATTGGGTTCCAGATGGGCTCTGTTGGAAACATCATTCAAGTATCATGCGTCCTGTCGGCATACCCATCCTGCCGCAGATGCGCTGCTCCAGATTTGTATTGAACACGATATCCGTCACCAGGAAATTGAATCAATCCAGGTTTTTGTATATCAGGCTGCACAGGATGTACTGGGCCAGGTGGATGTGCCAGACAGTATCCATCAATCGAAATTTTCGATGGGTTTCGTGCTGGCGCTGATTGCCCGATACCACTCCGCCAGTGTATCGGATTTTTCGGTTGAAGCACTGGCTGATCCTGTGAATTCAGGACTGAGAGAAAAAGTCCACATGATTGTGGATAACAGGATAGATAGCGCCTACCCTGACAAGTGGGGTTCCCGGGTGGAAGTAAAAATGAAATCCGGGGCGTTATTTGCAGCATTTACAGACTGCCCGAAGGGAGATCCGGGGAACATGCTGAGCCAACAGGAACTGGAGAAAAAGGTGCTGCGACTGGCTGAATTCAGTAGCAGGATGGATGCAGACTCAATCAGAAGAATCATAGCCAAAACGTGGAGACTTTCTGCGATGGAATCATTTGCCGGAGAATTCTATTGACACTGGATTGATTCCAGGATCAGCGGCAGACGCCCCTGGCGCGTCATGCGGTCTTTCTGTTGTCGCGCCAGCGGTAATAGAAAATCGAGGGGGCAAGAAACCAGGGTTTTCGCCGATAATATGGGCGGCTGGGGAATGTCAGATGGTCGATAGCGGTTTTTCCTTCAGGGTCGCCAACCGCTTTCAGCCCGGCCTTCATGCCAAAATAACTGGCCAGGGAAATGCCGGCGCCGCAATAGCCCATACTGTAATGAATGTCGTTTCGGGTGCCGATATGGGGCATCGCGTCAAACGTATATCCGACGAACCCCATCCATGAGTGACTGATTTTCACGGATTCCAGTTCAGGGAATCGCTGTAACATCAATTTCCGCAATTTTGGTGCGCTGGTTTCCGGATTGGTTTCGGTTATGGAAACACGACCGCCAAACAAAATGCGTTGGCGTTGCGGGCAGAGACGGTAGTAGACGACGACTTTCAACGTGTCGGTAATGACCCTCGCTTTCGGGATCAGTTTTTCCGGAAGCCCGTCCGGAAGAGGTTCGGTTGCAATGATATAAGAGCCGATCGGAATGATCCTGCGTCGCTGCCAGGGCGTAACTCCGGTGGTGTAACCGCTGGTGGCGACAATCACCTGTTTGGCCAGAATCGTGCCCTTGGATGTGTTGACAGTGTGACCATTCCGGTCTGATGAAATATGTTTCGCTTCACAATGACTGATGATTTGGGCGCCGCGCGCTTTGGCGCTGTCAAGCAGTCCCTGGTGGTATCGGCCAGGGTCTATCGAAGCATGGTAAGGATGCACGATTCCACCATGATAATAATCGGATCCTATTTCGCTGTATTGCTGGTCGCGTTCCACAATGTAGGCATCGTGGCCCAGTTGCCTGGGCGTATCCTCGATTTTTTTGCGGAGCATATCCAGTGCGGCTGGTGAGTGAGCGCCATAAAACCGGCCTGTCCGGCGAAAGTCGCAGTCGATCCTGTTTTCATTCACTACCGATTCAACCCAGTTCAGGGCATTATTGCCCTCGGTCAGAATGGCAAGGGCGGCATCAGCCCCGTATTTGCTTTTCAGTTCACCGAAACTGGGTTTGATGCTGGGACTGACTTGCCCCCCGTTTCTGGAACTGCAACCCCAACCCGCATCCTGTGCGTCAATCACCACCGTGTGCCGGTCACGCTTTGTGGTCTCAATTGCAGCAGATAATCCGGTATAACCGGATCCGATAATCAGAACGTCTGCTTTATCGGGTAATCCGTTTTCATCCAGGTCAGGTCGCGGCGTGCGTTCCCACCAATATGGTGTGGACTTGAAATCCGGAGTGAATAGATCGTGGTCCATTGCGTTATTGATCTACCTGTAGTTCGGGCAGGGTTGTATCCGGTAAGTTGTCTTTCCTGCCATGGGTGGATGGTATAATCAAACAGGTTGATTCGCAAGATGCTCCGCTGTACGAGTAGAATCAAGCCAAAACCGGGTACCATCGACCCTGGCATAACACTCAAATTGAGGAAAACAACACATGAATGCCCCGCTCACCAATGCAGCCTTACTGGCGAAAGATCATCAACACATGATCCATCCTCTGCACCACACCCCAGGTCATGCAGACGGCAGGGTCTGGGCCAGGGGAGAAGGTTCGTTTCTTTATGACTCCGACGGTAATAAATACATTGATGGTCTGTCCTGTTTGTGGAATGTGAGTGCCGGCCATAGTCGTCAGGAGTTGGCTGAGGCGGCCTATAAGCAAATGAGTGAACTGGCATTTTCCTCAAGTTATACGGGCGGCTCCAACAGACCTGCCATTGAACTTGCCGAGCGACTGTCCACCATGGTTTATTCAAATATACATAATTTTTATTTTACCTCTGGTGGGGGGGAGTCTACAGACAGCAACATTAAACTGGCCCGGTTTTACTGGAAAGCGAAAGGACGACCAGGAAAAACCAAGGTAATCAGTCGTGACTGGAGTTATCACGGGACTACTTTTGCGGCCATGTGTGCAACCGGCATCAAAGCTTATTGGCCCATGTTCGAACCAAGAATCCCCGGCTTCAGCCACATCCCTTCTCCAGACCCTTATCATTATCCGGTTCCTGAGGATGGCTCCTCACAAGGTATTGCAGCAGCCAATGAACTCGAACAGGAGATTCTCAGACAGGGCCCGGAAACAGTGGCAATGTTTATTGCCGAACCTGTCCAGGGAGCCGGTGGAGTCATTCCGCCGCAGCCGGATTATTTCAAACGGATTCGCGAAATTTGTGATCAGTATGATGTTCTTCTGGTCTCTGACGAAGTCATTACAGGATTCGGCAGAACCGGAAAAATGTTCGGATTACAGCACTACGGGGTTGAACCTGATCTAGTGCAATTTGCAAAATCGATTACCTCAGGGGCAATCCCTCTGGGCGGTATTGGCATGACCGATGAAATTGCAGAAACCATTACTTCCAGCAAATCCCCGTGGATGCACTCCTATACTTATAGTGGTCATCCTGTCTCCTGCGCGGTGGGGTTGGCCACTCTGGATATCATCGAAAAAGAAGACCTTCCGGGCCAGGCTGCCACTAAAGGCGAAGCCATGCTGCAAAAACTCCATGATGCCCTCGACGACCATCCCCATGTTGGCAGTGTTCGTGGTCAGGGCATGATGCACGGTATCGAAATCGTCAAGGACAAGCAGACCAAAGAATGGATTGATGCGGATTTTGGTCTCGGTGCGAAACTGACCAAAGCGTTAATGGATCGGGGGCTGTACACTCGGATACGCAGCGAAATCATTTGCAATGCGCCTCCACTGATTACCAATGAGTCCGTCCTGGATCAGATGGTGGGTATCTACAGGGATGCGATTGTGGAAGTCCTGGGACGTTGACCAGCACGCAGGGTGGAATTGACGGGACCCGTCAATTCCGGCCGGTCAATTCCCGTTATTCGGCAGCGGCATGCTCTTTGGCGGAGATGGCGGCGGCAAGGTCCTGATACTCATCGCAGTCTCCACAGTACCTCTTGAGTCTGGCCAGATGCTTTTTCGCTTTCTTCACCTTGTCTAAAATCAGGTAAAGCTCGCCGATATATTCGTGAGCGCCCAGGTGCTTTTTATCGAGTCGGAGCGCCTTTTTGTAGGATACCAGGGACGCATCCAGCATTCCTGTTTTACGCTGGCTGTAGCCCAGCAGGTTCCAGGCGTCGGCATTCTCGGTTTCATGATTCACAAATTCGGTGAGCGCGTCCCGGGCGCGGTCAAATTCCCCGTTATCAATCCATGTTTGTATTTCAACAGGAAGAGGTCGCACATTGGCTGGACTGGTCTCACTCCCGCCACCTGCCGCCAGCGCAGCGCTCTGAAAGATCAGCCATCCCATGGCCAGCGCAATGACAGCGCTGGCTGATTTGAGTCGAGTCGGTTTGTTCATGATGATGCCACCGTATAGATATTCGAAATCGAACAGGAAACGGGATCAGGCCAGTTGCGCACGCTTTTTCCCGATAGTCTCGTCGAACTTTTGTTTATCAATGATAAATCTTTCATGGGTACCCTTACAAATCAAATCGAGATCATCGTAGCCCTGCACCTCGAATTTCAGTCGCCGGCCATCAACCTCTACGAGCTCCACTTTGGCGGTCACAGTGAACCCGCACGGCGTCGCCGCCAGATGGCTCATATTGACATGAGTCCCGACAGTCTGTTCCCTCGGCCAGTCCAGACAGGGGATGATCGAGTTCAGGCAGGCCCACTCCATGAACCCCACCATAAATCCGGTCGCGAAGACTTCAGGCATGACCTGGAACTCAGGAGCTTCCGGATATAACGCCGGCACCATTTTTGCTTCAGTAAGCCTGAAGCTGTGTTCGAATTGGATGCCGGGTTCAAGGGCTTTTTTCATTTTGTGTGAATAGACTCAATTTCTTTCTGCACATTTTAAGAATTCTTGCACAGATATATCCGTAATTGCAACTTCAATGCCGTCAATTCCCGCCCATGCGTGCGAACGACAGTCAGAAATGTCGTACAAACGCGGTCATGTGATCAGCGATGACACGAGGGCGCGGGCAGGTAACTCCAGTCTCAAGTCGTCTTGCAGTGTCTACCATTCGTGTGCGGGAGCGGGAGATTGTTTCAAGCCGAGAACCCGAGCAAGCCTAGTAGTTTCCATCCATCCACTCTGCCAGTTGTTTCCAATTGTTAAGCACTGGCAGGCAACACAGCCGAAAAATGAACCAGCACGCATAAATCGCGTCTGACCCGTAGCAAGCTTCTCCAGAGACCAATCCATGCGCCAGTTCATGTCTGAGCGCAGGGCCGCCTCGAAAATCGAACAGGTTTTCTATCTCATAGATAATAGCGGAGCCGAATATTTCTTCAAGCAACTCGCGATCCTTCTTAAGCAGTACCGACAGATTCCGGTCTTCCTGTATCATGTCACTCCGGATTGAGGAAGGCTTCTTACCAGCTTGCTTCAGGACATGGCGCAACGAGTTCTCCAACTGCGGGACGAGAATGTGAAGTGCGGAGATAAAGTCGCCGCCGAAAAAGCGTGCAAACGCCAAACTGAAAAGGTTCGTACGATCCGCGGGAACGAACGGGCTCATAGTCACGAGAGGGAGGAAGTCACGCTGTCCGAGTGGATGTTCGACATGGATCAGTCGCCTTGCCGGTTCAATCTGCCCGGAAGCGACAAGTTGCCTGCGCAAACGCTCATTGCTGGCAATACTATGGTGCATTGCAGGTTCGTCATCATCTTCGTTACCAGTGAGAGCGGGCGATTTGGACACTACCTTGCCTTCGTTATCGACTATCGATATTGGAATAAGGCTCGAAAACAGGTTTCTCTCAGCCTGCTGTCTCGCCTCGTCTCGCAACTCTGCCGGGTCCGGGGACGAATTCAGATTTGCGAAAACTGCCAGTGCTTGTGCCAGACTCAAGCCGTCCAAGCTTCCTTGAATTTCCTTGACAAGATCTGTCAGATCGAACGGTGTCGATATCACGCCCATTTCGTCATGTATTGAGGCTTGCGCGTCTCGGAGCAGAGGCTCGAGTTGTTGTCGCTTTTCCTGGGTATTTGGTATTCGCCTGAGTGCCCTGATAGCATCCATCAGGTGACCTGCCGCAACCATTCCGCGACCGCCTTCGGCATCCGCCAGTGCAATGAGACATTCTGCTGCGGATACAAGGCAGCGGTTGCTCTCGGCGTCGTTTTCCGACTGTTGGTAGGCATGCGCTGCGAGTTGCCATAGTTCACGGGACGTAAAAGAGTCCGGGCCGTCGATCGCAACCAGCATCTCGGCGTCTCGGGCTATGGAGACCGGTTCGCCGATGCGGAATTGCAGGCCGAGTTCGGCCGTATTCAGGAATCCACGGTGGTCTTTACGCTTGAACGCATTTTGGGCAACGGCGGGGACCAATAACTTGAGACGCGCTCCTTCGGGGTCCTTCCAGCCTGTCGCCTTGGCGATCTGACAGGCGCGGTGCAGCATCTCGGTGCCGCCACGGCTGCTGGCGGTTCGTTCGTCGGAAAAAAATTCGGCTGTGCCGTCAAGAACCGCTTGCACGGTATCGCAATAGGCGTTGATCGCCAACTGTGCCATGGTGAAAAGCTTGCGATTGTTATGCCAAGCCACATCGAAAAGCCGCGCCCTGAGTCCTGAATTATCGATACTGGCCGCAATAGCTGCCAATACGTCCGATTGTCCTCCTCGCAGGTCGCAGGGGATCATGCTTCGTTTTCCGTCCAAAACAAGCTTAGGACCATAGGGTTCCGCCCTGTCTTCGGGTTTGAGATGCATGTGGGCGATTTTAGCGATAAGATGATAGACACGGGCAGCGACTTCACTTCCAGCTTGTTCGTGTTGTCTGGCTGCTGTTTGATACAGGCCGGCCAAGCTTTGGCAATCGACCTTATTGCTACCGCGAATCGGCGCTTCCAGGTCCGTGGCCGCGAAGTCCTCTTTGGTTACTATCGTTATGTCCTGATTTTGATTCTCTGCCACTTGGTGTATTTCATTTGTTTGGGAATCTGTCGAATTTAGCTCTGTAGTTTGGGTAAAATATCAACGATGGCACAGATGAGATATCCATTCAAACCACCTCCGATCCTCGGATTATACGCCGCAAAGTGGTTCCAGTCAGATCAATGCCACCCTTCAATACAGCTAGGTAAGCATTGGATCAATCACTAAAATGCTTTTCCTGGGCTTGTTCAAGGGAACAGATACGGCGCATTGATGGAATTGGCTTGCTTACCCAGATGGGGTATTATCGGCGACTCACAGACCCATCTAGTCTTGTAATGTACTGAATTTGGACAGATATTCCGATGTCAACTGCTTTCGATGTACGATTCATGACAAACCGTATCTTCAAACTCACCAAGTGCATCGCCCATGCACTCAAGGTCAAAGGCACCGCTATCATCCATTGGGACGGTGATCTGACCGGCTTCGGTGTTCGCTCCCGAAAAGGGGGCAGGTGTTGAATATCCTGCCATTGGTAAAGAAGGGCATTGACCCACGGTTCAGTCCATGACTGCAACCACCGAAGCGTTCGCACGAGTCAAGATCGACGCATTGCTGAAGGACTCAGGCTGGAACTTGACCGACGGTGTGAGCATCCTGTTCGAGTACGTCCTTCCCGATGGCACACAGGCTGACTATGTGCTCTGCGACCGCCGGGGCCGACCGATGGCGGCTCTGGAGGCCAAACGCGCAAGCATTGATCCGGTTACAGCCCAGGATCAGGGGCGCCACTACGCCGAACAACTGGATGTGCCGTTCGTATTCCTGTCGAACGGTGAGGAAGTGCGATTCCTGGACCGCGAGACAGACGCGCATGCCCGGATAATCGCGGGTTTCTATTCACAGGATGATCTGGAGAGGCGGATTGCCGCACGCCGGATTCGCTGCGACCTTTCCAGTGTTGCTATCGACCGGAGTATCGTGGATCGGGATTACCAGATTGCCTGCATCGAAGCGCTATCGGCCGGGATATCCCACGGACGGCGCAAACTGCTGGTCGAGATGGCGACGGGAACCGGCAAGACCCGCACGGCGGCAGCTTTCATCAAACGCCTGTTCGAGGCGGGTATGGTCACCCGTGTCCTGTTCCTTGTTGACCGGATCGCGCTGGCTGGTCAAGCCGAAGACGCATTTACCGACCACCTGCGGGATTATCCCTGTCATGTGCTGCGTCTTGGCCGGGGATTCGACCGGGCCAAGCTCGTCACGATTGCGACCCTTCAAACCATGATCGCGGAATACCGCGATCTTTCACCGGGCTATTTCGATCTGGTGATTACCGATGAATGTCACCGTTCGATCTATGGCAAGTGGAGTGGTGTATTGCGGCATTTTGATGGCATCCAACTGGGACTGACGGCGACCCCTTGCACTGTGACTGATGAGGAGGCGCTTCCCGACCCGGAAGACGGGCTGTTCGTGCGGGACACTTTGCGTTTCTTCGATCTCGAAAGCCCGACTTTCTGTTACACATTACCCGAAGCCATTCAGGCGGGCCACTTGGTTCCCTATCGCATCTACAAGGCGATGACGGTGAAAACGGCTGACGAGGACGGATTTTCGGTGCGGCGCGATGAACTCGACTGGACTGCGATGGATGCGGTCACCCGGTCAGAGTTCGAGAAGTTGTTCGTGACAATGGATAGTATCAGCGTGGACCCTCGCGCCCTGGAACGGAGGTTCACGATACCCGAGCGCAACCGTGCGATCGTCCGCGAGTTCCGCGACACCTTCGAAAAAGGGTTCATGGGCAAGAGTGGTGCCAGATATACCCCGGACATGGGCAAGACTATCGTATTCGCGGTGACGAAACGTCATGCACAAACGCTGGCGGAGATGTTCGATGAGCATTTCGCCGACTTGAAGCCGCACCCGTCGACGCGATACGCAGATTTTGTGGTGAGTGATACAGGCGGCGGTCCGGCCCCCGACGCCGGCGCCATCATCAAGCGTTTCAAGGAAGAGGAGTTTCCCCGGATTCTCGTCAGTGTAAATATGCTTGATACCGGCTTCGACTGCCCCGAGGTAGTCAATCTGGTGATGGCCCGGTTCACCCGCAGCGCCATCCTCTACCGCCAGATGCGCGGACGCGGGACGCGCAGGGCGGATCATATCGGGAAGACCGGATTCACCCTGTTCGATTTCGCCGGTGTAACGGATTTCCATGGAGACGATGATGAAGGCATGGAGGGCGGAGTCCTGGATGTCAGCAAACGGGACGGACGGCAGGGGCCATACCAATCCGGCAAGCTATTGACGCTGGATGTGGACGACCACATTGACCCCGCGACCCGTGAGTGGCTGACGCTCGACGAGAATGGCCGGATCGTGCGTACGCTGGAACACGATACACGGGCGTCCGAGATCGGCTTGCGCGTTGAAGCATGGCGTAGTGAGCAGGAATTCACTGCCGAACAGGCGCGTTGGGCGGGACTGATCGGTAGCCAGGTAAAGGCGAATGCCATGAGTGCAGAAGCCTTCGGGGATTACGATTTCGATGAGCATCCCTTCTCCATTCTCGGAGGGTACAATCAGGCTCGGCGGGTGTTTGGAGGTGGGAAATTCCTCGACAGGCTGATTGCCGGATTCAATGCCGCGGTGTTCGGACAGGGTCAGGCTGGTGGCGAATTCAGGGGCTCTCGCGCCGGGGAACGTTGCTGACATGCCCATGACACCGGAACTCCGGCGCGGTATCAACCATATCCGCAATTACCTGTTTGGCGGCGGTTACCCGAATCCGGCCCAGAACGCCGAGCAGCTCAGCTTTCTGATCTACTTCTACATGTACGAGGCGGCGGACGCGGCCCATGTACGGGCTGCCCGGCGTCCGGGAGTCGAACCTCACACCAGCGCCTTCGAAGGCGAATGGAACTTGCGTGACCCGCGCAACGCCCACAAGCCCGGTTCCATAACAGTGCCCCGCGAACTCCTGCGTTGGTCCAATTGGGCCAATGCACTGAATGGCGAGCGACTGGTCAACTGGGTACGCGAGGAGGTCTTTCCATTCCATGCTGAACTTGCAGCAGACGGAATTACAGACTTCATGGACGGCGCCCGGCTGGTGATTGACGAGCCGACCGTGCTGACGCAGGTGGTCAGCCAATTGAATGACCTGCATCTGGACCGGGTGGACGCCGATACCAAGGGCGATCTGTTCGAGCATGTGCTTCGTCAGATCCGCCAAGCGGGTGAGCTTGGTCAATTCCGGACACCGCGCCACGTTATCCGCGCTCTGGTTCGGCTGGTTGATCCCCGGATCGGCGAGACCGTTTACGACCCGGCGGCAGGCACGGCGGGCTTTCTGGTTGGCGCCTACGATCACATCCGGCTGGCGAATTCGTCGCCTGCCGGAATTGAAGAGGTTGAGGCCGAGGGCAAGACGGTTGCACGCGGCCTTGGTGACCTGCTGGACCGGGACGCAGTACGCCAATTGCATGAGGCCACCTTCTTCGGTAACGACGTAGACCCGCAGATGGTCCGCCTCGCCACCATGAACCTGACCTTGCGCGGGCTGGACCGGGTACGCATCCTGCGCCGCGATGCGCTGACCCGTTCTCTGGACCGAGCCGCGAAGGCTGAGCTTGGCTTGCCAGTGCAGGGATTTGACGTCATTCTCGCCAACCCGCCCTTTTCCGGGCGGTTGGACAAGGATCGAATTGTTGAGGACGTGAAGGTCGGGCGCACGGCGCAGACCGAGCTCCTGTTCCTGCAGTACATGCTCAACCATCTGCGGGAGGGCGGCCGTTGTGGTGTTGTGGTGCCGGAGGGGGTGTTGTTCGGTTCCACCGGTGCACATCGGGAATTGCGCCGAAAGCTGGTCGAGAACAATACGGTGGAGGCTGTACTGTCGCTGCCCGGCGGGGTGTTCAATCCCTATGCCGGCGTCAAGACCTCGGTGCTGGTCTTCCGTAAGGGTGGGACGACGAAACGAGTGATGTTCCTCCATGCCGATCATGACGGCTTCAAGCTGGATGCCAATCATGACACGCCGATCAAGGAGGACGATCTTCCGGGTCTGACAGATTCGTTCCGGGACCGGGAAGCACGATGGGTCGCTTGGCACAACCGTGACCTGAAAGCGGACTGGACGGAGAAATGGTGGTTTGCCGAGGCGGATGCGATTCGCGCAGCCGACTTCAATCTCAGCGCCAACCGCCACCGGCCGCAGAATCGCTCGAAGGTGGAGCACCGCGACCCGCTGGAAATTCTGGACGAACTGCGGGCGATTGAGACGGAGATTTTGAGCGAGATCAACGTGCTAGTCGAAGCGGTGCGGGAGGCAGTGGCGGAATGACCTTGCCAATCGTTCCACTCGGCGAACTTTGCGATATGGATCGACAGGGACTTCACCCTGACGACCCGATTGCATCGAGGCTCCCCTTCGTGGGCGTCGAAAATGTTGAATCCGAGAGCGGCGCTTTCAACTTTAACAACGGTTCACGCGCCGGAAACCAGAAGAGTGCGACATTTCGGTTTGACGGGCGTCATGTCCTCTATGCGAAGCTCCGGCCATATCTGAACAAAGTCGCTACTCCCGAATTTGCTGGCAGATGCTCGACCGAGTTGGTACCAATTCTCCCACGAGATGGAGTTGACCGCGAATTCATTGCATATCTGCTACGGCGCAAAGAGACCGTTGAATACGTCATGGCATCGGTGACGGGAGCCAGAATGCCGCGAACCGATATGAACGCTCTGATGTCGCTGCCGGTGCCCCGCCCTCTGCTTTATGAACAGCGGAGGATCGTCGGATTGCTGAACCGTGCGGCAAAGATTGAGCGGCTTCGGAAGCAGGCACAGGACCGATTGCGGGAGTTCATTTCGGCGTTGTTCGTCAGGATGTTCGGGGATCCGGTGGAGAATCCGATGGGGTGGGATGAGAAGCGAATCTGCGATATCGGGTCGGTGGGATCAGGAGCGGGATTTCCAAAGAAAGAACAAGGCGTTCAAGGGGAAAGATTCCCTTTTTTGAAGGTTAGTGACATGAATATGCCGGGGAACAAGATTGCCATCCAGTCCTGGAACAACACTATTTCAGAGGCAACACGGCAGAGGCTACGAGCCAAGATATTCCCGGCCGGTTCCATCGTTTTCCCTAAGATCGGTGCGGCAATAGCAACAAACAAGAAGCGTATGCTCGTTTTCCCATCTTGCGTAGATAATAATGTGATGACCATAGTTCCTATCGACATGGACAGCGAGTTTCTCTTTGGCCTCATGCTTCACAAGAATCTTAGCGATTTCGCATCCAATGCTGATCCACCGTCCATGCGCAAGTCAACGGTAGAAAGCTGGCGCATTCCATGTCCACCGCCATCACTACAGCGACGATATGCGGAGATCACCGAATCTGCATGTGCAGCGACGAAACTTGCCCATTCCGGCCATCGAACCACAGCGTCGTTGACCGCATCCCTCATGTCCCTCCTTCTGGGAGCAGGCGCATGACTGATATCGTGGATAGCAAGCGGAGAAGCGAGATGATGGCGGGAATTCGTGGACACGATACAGCTCCTGAACTCGCAGTCCGCCGCATCGCTCACCGGATGGGATTGCGGTTCCGACTGCACCGAAAGGGCCTTCCGGGGTGCCCCGACTTGGTGTTTCCGAAACACCGTCTGGTCGTGTTCGTGCATGGTTGTTTCTGGCATCGACACCAAGGGTGCAGATATGCTTATACTCCCAAATCGCGCGTCACGTTCTGGTCGGAGAAGTTCGCGGCTAACGTCGCCCGCGATGTGCGCCAGGAAGCGGCTTTGAGGACTCTCGGCTGGCAAGTCCTTGTCATCTGGGAGTGCGAAACTGGATACAGGGCGACAGTTGAGCACAAGTTAGCCACGTTTATCCGGAGTGACGAGTCTTCTCTAACGCTGGAAAGCACTCTATCGGCTTCGGCGCGACCAACAGTGATCGTCACCGCGGAATGATACGGGCATTTGACATGTTCTGCGGTGCAGGCGGCAGTAGCGCCGGAGCGCGAGCTGCCGGGGCTGAAATCGTTGCTGGCGTCGATATGTGCGCCATAGCGACCAACACATTCTCCGCCAATTTTCCAGAGGCTCGGGTCATCGCCGAACGTCTGGAAAGTGTTCCCCTCGGTTCCATGAAAACGGAAATTGGCGAGATTGATCTTCTGCTTGCCTCACCCGAATGTACTAACCATACCTGTGCCAAGGGCGGGGCACCGCGTGACGAAACCAGTCGTGCTACTGCCATGCTAGTCGTCAACTATGCTCGAGTGCTGCGTCCTCGATGGCTGGTGTTGGAAAATGTGATTCACATGCGGCCATGGTCGCGCTATGGAGAACTCAAACACGAACTCGGCAACCTAGGTTATCGGTTGCATGAACATGTATTGGATTCGGCTGACTTTGGTGTGCCGCAACGTCGGCGTCGCCTCTTTCTCGTCGGTGATCGCGCATGTAATCCGAACCCGGTTATCCACAAGCGTCCCGGCCGACGCAAAGCGGTAAAGTCGGTACTGGATTCAGTGGGTGTCTGGAAAACATCTGCCTTGTTCGACGAGCGTCGGGCAACTGCGACGCTTGAACGGGCACAGCGCGGCTTCTGGGTCCTCGGAAAGGAATCCAGCTTTTTGCTGGTGTACTATGGAACCGACGGGAGTGGCGGTTGGCAGCGCCTTGATCGGCCTTTGCGCACTATTACAACCGTGGATCGTTTCGCCCTTGTCCATCATGACGGAAAGGAATCGAGGATGCGGATGCTGCAAGTCCCCGAGCTCAAGCGGGCCATGGGCTTCGACGAAAACTTCGAGTTCCCGGTTGGCACTCGCCGTGACCGCGTCCGGCTGCTTGGTAACGGAGTCTGCCCGCCGGTCATGAAGGCCGTGGTGAAATCCCTGATCTATTCCTGCTGATGAGTCATCCATTCGAGAGTAGCGTACGCGGTCGGTGAGTTTGTCGTGGACTCCACGAATACTCAGCAATCAGGCCAATAAACCTCGGTCGCCAAGTATTCCATCAATACGGATCTGACGAGCACTCCTCCGTCCTGCATGACCTGATAACGATAGACACCATCCTGAACGATGACCCAGCCGTCACGAGTATCGTATCCAAGGATTGCCCGTTCCATCGCGCGGCTGCCGACTTCCGGCCAACCCTCCAGATTGCCCGTCTGGATTCTCTCAAAATCCCGGCGTTGAACATCCGATAAAGCACAAAGAGGCATTGCCTCCGTGTGAACGGTCTCCGCTGTTGGGATCTCTCCGAATTCATAAAACGCATGTCCTGAAGCATTTTTCAGTACAACGTTGTTCACTCGCTCCCGCTCAGGAACCCAGAATATCCGGGTTCCATCGTCTACATTGACATTTGATTTCGAACGTTCAATCCTTTCCTTGAGTTTCCTGCTGCGTTGAAGTGCCTTACAGACTCTTGAATCATGATGGTCCTCTGGATCGGTCGAGCCAACTAATACGCATTGCAGGAAAACCGACAAATACTCTTCATCTTTGGAAAAGTTCCTGTTGCACTCAAAACAGGTCTTGATCACTGGAAGATTATCTGGATAGGGTTTTTGCAATAGGCATTTCGATGGTACATGGTCGTTGTTTACTTTAGTGGCCCCGTCTATTTCTGCACCGCAGTGAACGCACAACCCCTTCAATCTTTCGTCACTATAGTCATTTAGATAACGCATTGTTTCTCCGCTGCACAAAGAACTGTGCAAGGTAATTCATCGTTGGTTAGCTGCGAAAAGAAACGATCCCAGGACGGGCGCCATGGTCATGGAGTCGATAAATCATATCGTTGAGAAGCTGTTCGCGCAGACGAAAAAGAGGCTTTTCTATTCCTCGCGACGTTCGTGGCAACGGCATTTGAAAGCCTGCGTTTACATGCAGCAGGAAGGGCTCGTCATCAAAGTAGAAACATGGGCTGGCCCAAAGGGCGGAAGGGAGGCTCCCTTTACGAGCTCTTGGTTCGGGCAAGCACAGCCCGAGATAGAAAGTCAATGGCCCCGGCCGTATTTGAGCGTAGTCACAAGCCGCTTGCGATTGTACGAGTACCCAACGGAATCGAGCATCGTTTGAGTCGAAATCCTGACAACCGAAGGATTTGTTGGCCGCCATCTCTTGTTCAAGACCGAACCATGGTTTGAACTTGTCGCCTGAGGCTCTCTTTGGCAAAGTAATGACAGAGCCACGTTCCATCCAGCTACTTATGTCTGTCGGATGTGCAATGTGAAGCAGACGGTTAAGCTTGGCAGCTTCATCAGATCTCAACTTGGAACTGGTCTTTGATCCGCCAAACGCGGCTTTCCATAATTCACGGTCAATCTCCCGTGAACGCATGGATGCAATGCGGTCAGCGAGGATGGGTAGAAGCGCTTCATTGACAGCTTGAAACCGATCTTCTTCGACATGATCTTTACCGACAGCGGCAATGGCAATATTCTTGAGCAACCTGTCGATTTCTTTAACGGGGCTTGCGTCTTTTGCAGCCGAATCAGCCATCTTGGTAATGGATGATACTGTATCCGCGGTAGCGCCCAGTACCCGCTCCTCCCAATTGAATAGCGCCCCGATCTGTGGCTGTTCTACAACGACCCGTCCTATAGCTTCGACAAGCGCCTCAGGGTTTTTTACATCACCCTGTGTGTCAAGATGATCGTTCTTGTTGAGTGCTTGCACCGTGAACGGTTTAGCCACACTCTGGAGACGATCCACAAGGAAAGCATACAATGCAGACGCTTGCTCTGGATACATGGTCCAGAGGACGATGAAATAAGGACCGGATGGTTGGATATCTTCAATCAGGCCGCCGATTATGCTGAAGTCTTGTGCATGGTCTTTAAGGCCGCCACTGAGGTGAAGGTCGGCGAAGATTACACGTACATGAGAACATGAAGGAATAGTGGCTTCACCTGTGAAGTGAATGGGCAGACAGGCCGTGCCATATCGGTTGAGTCCCTGCGCCAATCCTTTGAGGTGTTTCGGTTCGTCGTCAATCGCGATAATACGCGGTGCTGGCAGCCTCATTTCACCTCCTTGAATATCAGGGCGACGACTGCGCCGTCGAATTCTTCGGGAAGTTCGACCTCTCCCGGCTGTGGAAAAGCAAGCTGTCCTCCATTCAATTCCATCGCCAGATTTGCGTAATAAAGACCAAGCCCCATCCCTTCGGGCTTGCGAGTGAAGAATGGTCGCACGAGGTTTTCAGGCGCGTCTCCCTGAAAACCCGTACCGTTGTCTGCGACGATGATGGCCGGTCCAACCTCGAAATCGTTCGATACACCGATGTAGAGTTTTCGTTCAGACGGGTCACTTGAATCTGGAAGATCCGGCCACTTTACTCGAAGCCAATAGAGAGCGTTATCCACAAGATTGTTCAATGCTCCCACCACCAAACCGAATGCAAACCGGGAGTGGAATTGTTCGTCAGCGCCTTCCAGAGATGGACATACGAGTTGGATGCGATGATGTCGGAAGCGCAATATGTTGAACTTTCGAGCGGCATCCAGCAGTTTCCTTCCATTGTGTTGCTGTTTGCTGTCTCGCCGGAGCAATGTGGCAAATCCGTCGAGAAGACGCATGAGATCACGTGCTTGGAGAATTGCGCTCTCGATATCCGCGCCTTCGGAGATGACTTGGTGGAGCGCCCGCACCCCCCGTTCTACCTCATGAAACACTACTGCCAGATTCAAACCGGACATGCCGGCTGTAAGCAGTGTCTCCTGCATACTCTGGTAGTCCTGTTCGATCTTTACAACAAAGTTCTCGAACTTCTCCTGCACCCCTTGCCGTTCGAGTTCGCGGCGTAGCGCCTGTATCGGTTTTTCGATTTTAGCGCTCACCGGATCGTCCGGTTTTTCGGTCAATTGTCTGATACGCTCTTTATCAAATTGCCGTTCCGCCTCAAGGGCAGCAAGGGCGCCGAGGACAATTCGACGCAATTCGAGACAGGGCGCGTTTTCTACGAAACCCTCCCGGTTCGTTTTCTCGACAAGACCAGTGGATTCTCGCAGGGACAGGTGTATCGCTCCTAAAATGATATTACGGCTGATACGGCGTGTCGGCACGTTCACACGGCGCAGGTCGAGACCAAGCCAATCGTCTCCGAGTTCACCGTAGTTGTAAACCCGGATGCCGTCCCGATAAACCCGCACTCCTCCCGTTTCATCAAGATAAGACTCCAGCAGTCGTATCTGGGACATTCTCTGACGCACCTCCTGACCCCGGTCGTAAACATAAAATTCTCCGGTGACAGGACCGATGCCTTCAAAGACCTCTTCATCGGCCACGACCTTCTTTTCCATCCGGTCGTCACCCGAGCGTGACGGAAGCTTCAGTAGGTCGCCAGACTTCTTGACGACTCTACCGTCGAGATTGAAGCCGGGAATTTGACGGAATTCGTAGGTCCAGTTGAAGTCGTCATCCGAGACTCGGAAGGAGAACTTCCAGATCGCACGATCAAGAATTTCGGAAATATCTGGTAGGTCATCAATCCAATTCTCGCGTCCGGGGACGAGCAGCTTGGCTTCGAAGTTCCCTGGTTCCTCGAACGGGGAGCAAATGGAGGTGATCTGGTTGTGCAGCCGCCGAACTTCACCACGCGACCAGTCGGCCATTCGTAATTGCCGGACTTCGATGCGAGTTCCCGTCTGCTCACCAGTAAACACTTCTGGGTGCCGAACCCGTATCGTTACAGGCGCTTCATCCAGATAGGGTTTGTCGATCAGCTCGTTCCAGTCAATTTCCACCACACATTCGTCAGCATTCTGAGCACGCGTCACCAGGGAGATGTGATTCCCGAGTTTGTGGACAGCGAATCTGCCTAACCCCTTTTCTCCAAGCGGAAGACGCTGATGCTTATCGGTTCTTCGATCCGATAGCCGTTGCTTCTGACGATGATCGTCCCCCGGCACCAGCCAGACTGATCGGAGCACATCGAGATTCATTCCCTCGCCATCGTCGGTGACGACGATCATGGGTTCCTGCTTCGATTCGAGTTCGAGTTCGACGACAGCCTCATTTGCGTCCGCATCATACGCATTTTTGACCAGTTCAAATACTGCCAGTCTGGCACTGCCTATCAACTCGTCGCCGAGTAGTTGTAGCACTCTGGCCCTTGGTCGGAATGGCTGTTTTATTTCGACCGGATTGATGTCAGTCTTCATTTTCATGTCTGAACTTCCGCAGTGATAATACACGATTTCGCTTTGCGACGGTCGGGGAAAAAGTTGAAATTCCCAAGCCTAGTCGTATTGCGGGAATTAGCGACAAGAAGTATAAGGAGATTGGGACAACCACAGGGAGGTTGTCTTTACTTACGATTGCTGATTGCAATGTAGATTCCCGCTTGCGCGGGAATGACCTACGATGAAAACAGCCATACGGTCTCCATATCGTCCCTTGCTTTCGGTGCAAGACGATATTCAGCCATGTTTTGCTTTCATTTTCTGTTTAAACAGGTTGTCGTCAAAAGGCTGCGGCTCGCCGGATTCCTCAGCCTCGATCAACGCTGCGCGGATTGTTTCAATTTCGGCGTTTACGGCTTGATCGCGGCGGATCAAATCACGGATATACTCACTGTCATTGGTGAATTTCCCCTCTGCAATTTGCGCCTTGATCCAGCCGTCTTGCTGGTCGGTCACGGTGATTGTTTTGCGTGTGGTGCCCATGGGTTATGTAGCTCCAATCTATTCCGTTTCATTGATTTTTTTATCCTTGAAAATTTTGTCGATGGCCTCTGCCATTTCTTGTGGAATTGTAAACACTGACGGCCTAAATTTATTATTAGAGTTCAATGCGTGATTAATTTCCCATGCTTTAGGTGCATTCTCCTCCCATTCGCTTTGGCCTAAAGACCAGTCAAATTTCATTTCGATAAAATGTTCCTCATCATATTCAGAGACTTTAAGCTCAGATACTGTTACACCTTTAGCGATTACTCCAGTTCCCGAGTGGTATAGATACACAGTGTCACCTTTGACAATTCGATCAATGCCAAATCGTCGGTCACCATAAGCTGATGCCTTTTTGTTTTCAATCATATCTTGCCAAGCATCCGGAGAATATGCGCTGCAAGTATTGACAATGAAAAAACCTTCATTGCGTTCAGCAAGGGCCAGATCATTTAATTTGTAGACATTGAACTCTATGTATGCATTTCCACATATTTCATAAATCAGATAAGGTAGACAGTCAATTCGAATCCCTTTTTCTGACCAATAGTTCACTGCAGAAATAGTTTTACTATCCAAACCATTTGTGATTATCACGAAAACTTGGTCTTGATTGAATTTTGAATGTTCCAATGGCTGATCAAGTTCGAAATGTGTTTTGTGACTTTCTGCCAGATCATATTTTGAGTCCAACTTTATTTGTTTAATTGTTAATTCGTTCAATTGTGTATAGGTATATTGTCCGAAAATTTGCCCATATCGCATTACTTGGAGAATATTTTCTGGGTCTGAAGTCCATCGCTTCAATTCAAATATGTAAAGAGCACCACTGCTATCAAGTGCTAGTAAATCGGCTTCTTCTTGAAAACGTCTTTCTTGTCCAATGAGCATTAGTTGGTTTTCTGAAACAATTTCTCCTAGCCTGGAACGTAAAAAATTTTCAATATGTTTTTCTGTAATATCAAGGTCAACAGGCTGTTTTAATTGCACTCGTGAACATGATTTTATATCCTGAATGTCTAATGTATAAAGCATCTTGGCCTCTTGATTGTTGAACGGCTCTCTGGATATCATTGTATCAAAAACTAGGAGATAGCGCGGGCGACCACATAGGGGCGCCCCTACGAAATCATTAATCAGCGGGATCCATATATTGAACGGTAGTTGTCAGTGCCGGATGAATAATACCCAGAAGTGCCGAAGTAAAAGTTACCAGTTTGAAGAGTGAGACACCGTGGGAGTCTGTTCCCTGTTCGGGGCGGGGACAAGCTTCTGTGGGAGTGACCTGCGATGAATACAGCCATAAGGTTTCCATATCGTCCCGTGCTTTCGGTGCGAGACGATATTCAACCATGCTTTGCTTTCATTTCCTGTTTGAACAGGCCGCCGTCAAAAGGCTGCGGCTCGCCGGATTCCTCAGCCTCGATCAACGCCGCGCGGATTGTTTCAATTTCGGCGTTTACGGCTTGATCACTGCGGATCAAATCACGGGTATTCTCTTTGCTCACGATTTGATTGACCGTTTGAGCGATGCATCTTGCCGGCTGGCAAAAAACCGGGACAGTTCGGTGTTCGGCACCTGGGCTTCCGACCAGGTAAATGTGCCGTGTTCATGGATTTCCCTGGCTGCCTGCCGGATGATCCCGAAAGTGGCACGGGCGAGTGATCCGCCGATACTGACTCGCTTTACCCCGAGGTCCTCGAGCTGGTTCACGCTCATTGGACTGCCGGCAAGACCCATGACCACGTTGATCGGTGCGTCGACTTCCTCCACCAGCCTGCCGATGGTCTTTGCGTCAGTAATTCCGGGCACATAGAGACAGTCCGCGCCTGCGTCCCGATAGGAAATGACCCTTGCCACAGATTCTTCGAACGGGTTCGGGTGTCCCACGAGATAACACTCGGCGCGCGCGGTCAGGGTAAAGGGAAACGGCAGGGAAGCGGCCGCCGCCACCGCCGCCTCGATTCTTTCCACCGATAGCGCACGGTCGTAAAGATCACCTGTCCCCCAGGTCGCGGCATAGTCTTCGATACTTGCCCCTACCGCGCCGGAATCCACCACCCGACGAATGGTTTCAGCCACCTCTTCCGGGGTATGTCCGTAACCATTCTCCGCGTCCACGCTGACAGGTATACGAACTGCGTCGGCAATCCGGCCAGTCTCCTCCAGCGCTGCTTCCCGAGTGAGTGCTCCTTCATAGTCGGGGAGTCCCAGACAGTAGGAGATGCCCGCGCTGGTAGTACCGATGGCAGGGAAACCGGCGGTTTCCAGCATGCAGGCGCTGCCAGCGTTCCAAGCGTTTGGCATCACGAAAATGCCATCAGCCGAATGCAGGTCCTTGAACACCTTCCCCTTACTATTTTGCGCTTCACTCATGATTGATCCTCATGTGCAGGAGAGCGACACCACGTCGGCTCTCCCTCATAAACCAGCTTCTTTCTGATGACGGAAGGCAAGCACATACACTACATCAAGTTCGAGTTCATAGCGATAAAGAGCGATATAGCCGGAGTCTCCGAAGCGAATGATCAATTCTCGAAGTACTGCATGGTCAGTCAGTAGCCTGCCGATATCCGGATTTGTTTCCAGAAGCGTGAATTGTCACCCAATAGCTTGAGCGGCACGTCTGGCTGCCCGAGGGTTTTTTCCTGCCAGGAAACGCCTGCAACGTCCCAACCCCCTCGCTGCGTGTTCAGTAATAATTACTCGTGGCACGGGGGGCTTCGGTTTCCTTGTCGGTGCCCCAGGTATTCAGCCAATCGCGCACTTCCTGTCCGGTCAGGTGTTTTCCAGTTTCCTGAAAAGCGGCCCAAGATGTCAACGCATCCTGTTTGAAACGTTCCTTTGCCTCCTTACGCTCAACATACTCGCGGATCGCTTCGCGCATGATCCAGTGTGCTGAACGCTGATATGTATCGGCGAGGCGCTGGATTCGATTTTTCAATTCATCGTCAAGTTTGACGGAAGTTGCCATCGTAAATTCTTTAAGTATTGTCAAGTGATGCATGAATAATATAACACAAACCGGGAGATAGCGTGGGAAGACCGAGCCAACCACAGTGGGATTGTCCCTACAATTACGATTGATGATTGTAATGTGGATTCCCGCTTCCGCGGGAATGACAGGTGGGGGCGGGAATGGTGAAATGAGGGGCGGGCTGTGGGTTTCCGCGGGCGAGCACAGGGACCCGCCCCTACGATGTCGGTTGGGGGCGGTATTCCACCCGGATCAACAGAACGCCTGAAGTCCGGTTTGTGCGCGGCCGAGAATCAATGCGTGTATATCGTGGGTTCCTTCGTAGGTATTCACCGATTCCAGATTGCACATGTGCCGGATTACATGATATTCATCGGACACGCCATTGCCACCGTGCATGTCCCGCGCCTGCCGTGCGATTTCCAGGGCCTTGCCGCAATTGTTTCGTTTGATCAGGGAAACATTCTCTACCGGGCAGGCATTTTCATCCATCATTCGACCTACCCGTAAACAGGCCTGAAGCCCCAGCGTGATTTCTGTCTGCATGTCGGCGAGCTTTTTCTGGATCAACTGGTTTTGCGCCAGCGGTCGCCCGAACTGGGTGCGTTCGAGAGTATAGGAACGGGCGGCATGCCAGCAAAACTCGGCGGCGCCCATGACTCCCCACGCAATGCCATAACGCGCTTTGTTCAGGCATTCAAAGGGTCCTTTCAGTCCTTCGACTCCGGGCAGTATATTCTGTTCGGGCACAAACACGTCCTCCATCACGATTTCGCCCGTGCTGGATGCCCGCAGGCTCATTTTGCCTTCAATTTTCGGGGTCGAGAACCCTTCCATCCCCCGTTCCAGAATAAATCCGCGGATCACTCCGTCGAGTTTGCCCCAAACCACGGCGATATCCGCGACCGGGGCGTTACTGATCCACATCTTGCTGCCATTCAATTGATAGCCGCCATCCACGGCTGTTGCCCGGGTCTTCATGCTTCCGGGGTCTGACCCATGATCCGGCTCGGTAAGACCAAAGCAACCAATCAATTCGCCCCGCGCCAGCTTCGGCAGATATTTCAGTCTTTGTTCTTCGTTGCCATGGCTGTAAATGGGATGCATGACTAGAGAGGACTGGACACTCATTGCTGATCGATAACCACTGTCCACCCGCTCTACTTCACGAGCAATCAAGCCATAACAGACATGATTCATCCCTGCACATCCGTATGTTTCCGGGATCGTACAACCGAGCATACCCAACGCTCCGAATCGGGTCATTATCTGAGTGTCAAACTCTTCGCTGCGATTCGCCTGTATGATTCCCGGCATCAATTCGTTGTCGCAAAAATCCCTGACGCTATCTCTCACCATACGTTCTTCTTCACTCAGTTGAGCGTCCAGATCAAACGGGTCCTGCCATTGAAATGGGTGTGTTGCCTCCGCCATGAAAATACCTCTACAGAATTAAAGTCGGTTTGTTACTTCGTCTTGCCAGTGAATGCGGCTGCCAGTGCGAACAACCCCGAAAAAAACAACACCCAGCCATGCACTGGCACCTGGCTCAGGTTCTGCCGGTCCGGCATGAAGAATACCGAAAGTACCAGAAGCCCAATACCGAGAATGGTGCAAATCATCTTTCTGTTGTTGATAACCAGTTGGTTTTTCAGGATCTCGATCTCCCGGTTCCGGGTTTGTATGGTCAGATCTTCGTTCTTCAATTTATTCAGTAATTGATGCGCCAGCCCAGGCAATTCCGGCGCCAGCGTGTACAGGTTGGGCAGTTCCCGCCGGATCGTTCTGATTGCAGCACGAGGCCCGACCTGCTGATTCATCCATTTCTCCAGAAACGGCTTTGCTGTTTCCCACAAATCCAGTTCCGGGTATAGCTGACGGCCCAGGCCCTCGATATTCAGGATGGTTTTTTGTAACAATACCAATTGAGGCTGGACCGGCATGTCGAATTTTCGGGCCACCCGGAACAAGTCCGCCAGAAACACACCAAAGGAGATATCACTGATCGGCAGCGAAAAAATCGGTTCACACACGGTTCTGATGGCTGCCTCAAATTCCTCGACATTGGTGGATGGCGGTACCCAGCCTGCCCGCACATGCGCTTCCGCCACCCGATGATAGTCCCGATTGAAAAAGGCCAGAAAATTCTCCGCCAGATATCGTTTGTCGGCGCTATTCAAGGTTCCCATGATGCCAAAATCCACTGCCCGGTACTGTCCGGACTCGCTGACAAAGATATTTCCCGGATGCATGTCTGCATGGAAGAACCCATCCCGAAAAGCCTGCGTGAAGAAAATCTCGACTCCGGTATGGGCAAGTTTTCGCATGTCAATACCCGCCTCCTTGAGTCGGTCTATGTCGCGAATCGGGATACCCTGGATTCGCTCCATCACCATGACGTTGCGGCAGGTGTGATTCCAGTAGACGGTCGGGATATAGATCAGATCGTTATTCTGGAAATTGCCTTTCAATTGACTCGCACTCGCCGCTTCACGCATCAGATCCAGTTCGCCATGAATGGTTTTGTCGTAATCCAAAACAATTTCCTTGGGTTTCAATCGCTTGGCCTGTGACCAGTAACGGTCCGCCATGTCTGCAAGAGTGTGCAGCAGCGCCATATCCCGGTTTATTATCACTTCGATACCGGGCCTGATTACCTTTACAACGACTTCTGTACCATCATGCAGTACGGCGTGATGGACCTGCGATACCGAAGCCGAAGCAGTGGGTTCGATTTCAAACGAACTGAAGTGGTTTTCGAGTTTGTCTCCATAAGCCTGCTCGATAATACTGACCGCCATCTCACCCGGAAACGGTGGCACCTGGTCCTGCAGTTTGGTCAGGGATTGTGCAATATCGTCAGAAATCAAATCCGGCCGAGTCGACAAAATCTGGCCGAATTTGACAAATATCGGCCCCAACTCCTCCAACGCCAGTCGTAAACGTTCCCCGCGGGGTAAATTCCGGTTTCGCCTGACCGGGAAAATCTTGAACAGGAATGTCCAGGGCGAAAACAGGTTGAGCGCAAACAGAAACTCATCCAGCCTGTGCTTGCTCATCACCCAGGCAATTCGAAACAAATGGAACATGTTCCGGCTCATGATTCCTGCGGATCCTCTCTTCGGTTTTCTGCCTTTGATCTGTTTTTCAGCGCCATCAACCCGAGAATCCGCTGTTCGATGCGATCGACGTCTGCACGCAAGGCATCTACATCGTTCTTGAATCGTTCCCGGGCAAGTTCTGTTACCAACAGCCGCTTTTCTTCCTGAAGATACCCGGCCGTATTGGTTCTCGACAGATCAATGGATTCAGTTGCCCAGTCACTCAGGTCCCGCACGACGTTGCCGATTTTCCGGGCGGAGGTATCGCCGACAAATCTCGACAACCCTTCTTCCCAGTCAATATCGAGTTGAGACAGTACTTTGCCAAAGGCTTGTCCTGCCTCTGCATCGCCCTGCATGCTGATCTGACTGTTGGCTGACAGATTGCCCTGTGATTCAGGCCTGGACAACCTGATGAATGCCGACAATGGGCCGGTCAATGTAACATCAGGCTCGCCAATACACTCGTTTGCGAACTTCAGTCCGTGGTCGGTCAGAACGAGATACAGGGTGACCTGCGGCACAGTGACTTCTATGCAAAAAGTCCTGCCCTTGAGGCCAGCCAGCTTTTCCCTGCCATCCGGGTCGAGGCCCAGCAGCATTTGGGTGGTTTGGTTAAGAAAGCTTACCAATTCATCCATGGCAGTGACAACTCACGTCAGTATTTGTATCCGATATGCAATGCCACGATGCCACCGCTTAAATTATGATATTTGACCTCATCAAAACCTGCCGACAGCATCATGTCCCGCAGTGTATCCTGATCAGGGTGGCGGCGGATGGATTCAACCAGATAGGCATAACTGGCTTCGTCGTTGCTGATTACCTTTCCTATCTTCGGGATCACATTGAAGGAATAGACATCATAAATCCTGCCGAGCATCGATATCACCGGTTTTGAGAACTCCAGTACCAGCGCCCGGCCGCCGGGTTTTATAACCCGGAACATCGAACTGAGCGCTTTTTCCTTTCGGGTCATATTGCGCAAGCCGAAAGACAGGGAAACACAATCAAATTGATCTTCTGCAAACGGCAGGTTTTCGGCATCCGCAATAGCGTATTCGATATTACCGACAAATCCCGCATCCACCATTTTCGCTTTGCCCTGATCCAGCATGTCCTGATTGATATCTGTCAGAATCACTTTTCCGGTATTGCCGACCTGCCTGGCCAGTTGCCGACTTACATCCCCGCTGCCTGCCGCCACATCCAGAACCTGGCCTCCGGGCTTCAATCCGCTTTGCGATGCAGCAAAACATTTCCACAAGCGATGGATTCCGAACGACATGAAGTCATTCATCAGGTCATAATTGCTGGCAACGGAACTGAATATTTCGCCCACCATGCCTGCTTTTTCTGACTCCCTGACCTTGCGATATCCAAAGTCGGTCGTCTGTTCGGTATCATGTGGATCGTGTTTGTCCATTTCCTTTGCGTGTCTTTGCCCAGTGCCGGGTGCAATCAGGAATCGAGTTTTCTGGTTATGCCCGCGTCTTCCAGTCGCTGCATGTAACGCTCCCAGTTTTCATTTTGATTTATGGCTAATTTGTAAAGCGTGTCCCAGGAGAAGATGCCGGTGTCATGACCATCATCAAACACCGGCTTGATTCCATAGTTCCCGACCGATTCTATCGAATCAATATTGACGTTTTCCTTGCCTGTTTGCAGCACATCCTGGCCCGGACCATGACCCTGAACCTCAGCCGATGGAGAATGCACACGAAGATATTCACAACTCAGTTCAAAGACCTCTTGCTCGAATGAAATGGTTAACATCCGGGTTCTGCGATTAAGGTAGATTTCTGTTGGAACGTTTTTACTCATGACACAAAGGATCAGGGTGAAGTGTGTATTGTACGCGAAATTTCAAGACCGGATTGTAAGGGAAGGAGAATCCTGTGCAGACTGCCAGCAGGAGAATCAGCCGTACTGATGGATCCAGTTGGCAAGTTCTTCAGCATAATAAGTCAGAACCCCGTCGCATCCCGCTCGCTTGAAGCCTGTCATCGCTTCCATCACCACGGCCTTTTCATCAACCCAGCCATTGAGTCCTGCTGCGCGGAACATCGCATATTCACCACTGACCTGGTAGGCAAAAGTGGGCATTGCAAATTGTTGTTTCACTCTCCAGATGATATCAAGATAAGGCGTTCCCGGTTTGATCATGATCATATCAGCGCCTTCCTCGATATCAATCGCAACTTCCCTCAGCGCTTCATCACCATTTGCCGGGTCCATCTGGTAACTGAATTTGTTGCTGCCGGCAAGATTGGAAGCAGACCCCACTGCATCCCGGAACGGCCCGTAGTAGCTCGACGCATACTTTGCTGCGTAAGAAAGAATTCGTGTATTGACAAATCCGTTCTCTTCCAGAATATTGCGAATGGCGCCTATCCTGCCATCCATCATATCCGAAGGCGCAACTACATCTGCTCCAGCCTTTGCATGAGAAAATGCCTGCTTGACCAGCGCGTCAACGGTTTTGTCATTGACCACATAACCGGATTCATCGATCAGTCCATCCTGACCATGGCTGGTATAGGGGTCCAGCGCTACATCGGTTATCACCCCGAGTTCAGGAACTGCATTCTTGATTGCATCAATCGCCCTTTGAACCAGCCCGTCCGGGTTCCATGCCTCTGCTGCATCGTCACTCTTTGCCTGTTTCGGGGTGGCTGGGAAAAGCACGACGGCGGGAATACCGAGATTATGATATTGCCTGGATTTTTCCACCAGCAGATCAATGGACAAGCGATTCACCCCCGGCATCGACGGCACTGCCTCACTTTCGGCATGACCCTCACGAACAAACACCGGTTGAATCAGATCAGAAACAGTCAGTGTCGATTCCCTGATCAATCGACGGCTGAAGTCATCACGGCGCATTCGCCGTAGTCGGGTTCGAGGCCAGGTACCTGATAACTGTGGCATATCGAGTTTGCCTGATTGCTGTCAGGATTGCTGCTGTTTTTTGGTACGCACCTTTTTTGCAGGGACTTTTTTCGCTGCCGGTCGTCTGGACGTCTTTTTCGAGGCGGCCTTTTTCGTCACCGGTTTTTCTTTCGCGGTCTTTTTCAACTGCGGTTTTTTTCCGGGGAGTTTCTTTTTGGCGGGCACTTTAATACGATTTACCTTTCCTCCGGCAATAATCGTGGATTCCTCTTCATCGCTGTTATCGGTTGCCACTTCCAGGGTCTTGATTTGCAGAGGTCGGATTTCGAGATCTATGATGTCGCACAGCTTTTGATGAATCTGATCGATATCTCCCGTACCCGTCATGGTCCGCAGCTTGTGCTGGGCACGATAGTAGGTGATCAGCGGAGCTGTTTCCCGATGGTAGACTTCGAGACGCATTGTTACTGTTTCCACAGTATCATCATCGCGCGACTCGAAATTGCCGCCTCCGCATTTGTCGCATTTATTTGCGACTTTCGGGGGGAAGAAGTGTTCATTGTAAATAGCCCCACAATCCACACAGGAAATTCTCCCGGTTATCCGTTTCACCAGAATGTCACCATCCACATCGATATTAATTGCGATTTGCAGGGGCTTCCCAAGCATGCCGAGCAGGGTATCGAGTGTTTGCGCCTGGGGAATGCTTCTGGGATAACCATCAACGATGAATCCACGTCTGGTGTCCTTGTTTATGAGACGATCCTCGAGCAGCTTCGAAACAATACTGTCGCTGACCAGTTGCCCGTTGTCCATCAATTCCTTGACTTGCGCACCCAGGCCCTGATCGTTTTTGACGGCATCCCGCAACAGGTCTCCGGTGGATATCTGTGGAACACGATAGCGTTCGGACAGCAGTTTGGCCTGTGTACCCTTGCCCGAACCCGGGCCACCTAGAATTGCTATACGCATGACTGAAACTCGCAGTTGCTTTTATATTGTAGGTATCGGGTGAAAAGCCTACTCGTTGTTGGCTTTGAGGTCAACCACTTGTGGCGCCGCAATCAGAATGCGTTCGATTGTAAAATCAACTTTTCCCCAGATATTTTGTCCAATCCACCGATTTGTCTCCGCAGGCCAGAAACCAGGGATTCAATATTTCGGGTTTGTTGTATCGAAGACAGTTTCCATGCAGATCGATCATGACGCCTCCGGCAACGTCAAGTACGCAGTGAGCCGCTGCCGTATCCCATTCAGAGGTGGGGCCGAGCCGGGGATAAACATCTGCCGAGCCTTCAGCGACCACGCAGATCTTCAATGAACTACCCATGCTGACGATATCCACTTCACCGACCTGGCTCTCCAGATTCTGACGATATATCTCGGTTTGTGCTCCTGAATGAGAATGGCTTATCACCATTGTCGTTTTTCCTGCGCCCATTGTACGTGTGCGAATTGCGTTGATGCCCGAGTCCTCGTCACTTCGAAAGGCGCCGATTCCGAGTGCGGCGTAATGGCTGATATTTTTTACCGGAGTATGCACCACGCCCAATATTGATGAACCGTTGTCAATCAACGCAATATTTACCGTGAAGTTTCCTCTTCTTTTGACGAATTCCCGGGTGCCATCGAGTGGATCAACCAGCCAGAACCTGTTCCATTGCCTGCGTACCTGAAAAATTTCCGGGTTCGATTCTTCAGACAGAACAGGGATTCCCGGGGTCAGCCTGCCAAGCTCTGCCAGTATTAAATCGTGAGCCCTTTGATCGGCCGCTGTCAGAAAAGACCCGTCGTCTTTATATTCAACTTCGAAGGGATTTTGATAAACTTCAAGAATTTCCCGACCCGCAGCCACAGCAATACTCAATACATTGTCCAACAGCGCTCTCAACTGCGAATACCTCCGAAGAACTGAAATTGGGCGGGGGAACCGGCGAACCGTGATCTTACATAAATTGGATATCGGTTTCCATGATTATGAACTGGCAATGTTCGGGCAATGAATTCGAACTCTTCTCCAATGCGGGATTATCAGGCCAGGGTGGGCCGGGGTGAACTCGAAATGGATTCGGCCCAACTGGCCGCGGTAGAGAAACTTGATGCTCTCTATCATCAATTGATTGCTCAGCTGTCGACACCAAACCGGGTTTGGACGCGGTACCGAAACTGGTTTGCACGCCCTGATCAGACGGCTGTCAGGGGTCTCTATTTATGGGGAGGGGTAGGGACAGGCAAGACACTGCTGATGGACCTGTTCCATCAATCACTCCCTGTCCGGTCATCTCAGCGTATTCATTTCCATCGCTTCATGCAATCCGTGCATGACGAAAAAAACAGGGTCAAGGACCAACCCGACCCGCTTGGAATTGTCGTCGAAAAATGGGTTTCGCAATGGCGTGTGCTTTGTCTGGATGAGTTTTCAGTCACTGACATTACCGATGCGATGATCATGTCAGGCTTGCTCAGGCACCTGTTTCGGCGTGGTATGGTGTTGGTCACGACCTCAAACACCCGACCACAAAACCTGTATTCGGGCGGGCTGCAACGGGAGCGCTTCATGCCGGCTATCGCATTACTCGAAAATAATATCGATTCGGTCGAAGTGGATAATGGCAATGATTATCGCATGGCCCATTTGCGTGATGAAGACATTTTTCATATTCACAGTGGTGATGAGACCACATCGAAGCTACGCCATTGTTTCAGTGTTCTTACCGGTAACCCGGGCAAAGGCAAATCGATCACGATCAATGACCGTATGGTCGAAGTGTGTGCAGTCGAATCCGGGGTAATCTGGTTTGAGTTTGCCGGATTATGTCAGACCCACCGCTCAAAACAGGATTTCATTCAGATTGCCCGTCAATACCATACGGTGATATTGTCAAATATTCCACAGTTGACCGCTGCCATGGATGATGCGGCAAGACGGTTGATCGAACTTATAGATGAATTATATGACCGCAATGTCAATCTGATCGTTTCTTCGGCCCGGTTGCCCAACAGAATTTATGTTGGCAAAAGACTGGCGGAACCTTTTAAACGCACCGCCAGCCGCTTGATTGAAATGAGCTCTGACGACTATCTTTCCAGACCGCATTTATCCTGAATCAACTTCGATCGCAGGATAATGGCAGTAAATTGACGGCATATCCGGGTCAAATTGTGCCCGAGGCGATTAACCCCAGTGGGTCGTCGGGATCTATTCCATCCATGAATACCTTCTTCCTGTCATTATTTGTGACTTGATAAATCAGGCCCAGCCAGTTATTGATGATGGCCTTGCCGGTATCCGACCATGTGATATCAACCAGACGGGACAGTTCTTCCTCTGGAAAGGGTCTCAGATTACTTACGTCCCCCTTGTGCTGCAGTACTTCGCGTTCATAAGCGGTAATCACTTCCATCGCTTCATCGAAAAAATAGTGTTCAGGAGGAGGTGTATAATCCGGACGCACTCCATTGGCAAATCGAACGACCTCCCTTTTATACTCTTTCAACAGGCTTACTGCGTCATATTCGGGATGCCCCTGGAAGAAAACAAATCGCAATCCGTCAGGGCTTACCCCCAGATGCAAATCCGATTCCCGGCTTTCTGCCAGGACAATTAAACCTGCTTGCCGAAACTGGTTTGAATTGACCTCATAGACATGGGAATGCGGGGCATCGAATCGACTGTCAATGTTGATGGTCAGTGGATGATATTGATTAGTGATGCGGTTGGAATAAACACCCCATCGCTTCTGTGGCAGCGGGTAACGCTCAATTCCCCATAATTGCTGGACGATAGCGTGCGTTGCCAGACAGGAACACATTACAGAGCAAACGTTGGTTTTGGCCCAGTCAACAACTTCCTCAAGCGGCTGCCAGAAGGGTTCCTGCGAAATATCACTCAGTATCGGATTGGCGCCTGACAAAATCAATGCATCAAGTCCGGACTCCTTTAACTCTTCAAAGCTGCGGTAATATTTATCAATGTGTTGCTTTGTGGATTCGTCTCTGGGAATCTGGGGAAAGGTAAACGGGTGAACGTAAAATTGCGCAATTCGATTACAGGACCCGACCAGTCTCAGAAATTGTCTTTCGGTAGCCTGTAACGCCGCATCGGGCATCATATTAAGAAGACCGATGTGCATTTCCCTGATGTCCTGTTTTTCTGCTCTGCCCGGGAGCAGTACTTCCTGTCCTTCCTGACGGAGTCGATCAAAACTGGGTAAATCGGAATGGGCAACCAGAGGCATATCAAACGTCAATCAATACCGTCGTGCATGCTGCTGTAAATCAGGTCAATGATGTCTTTTTCATCGCGCGATTCGAGAATTTTTTCTGCATTGATCGTATAACCGTATTTGTGTGCGATAGCCTGATACTGGGATCTGCGAAAACCCATCAGGCCTGGAAACACCCATTGGAAAAACTCCTCCGGAACGATCTCGCTGACAAGTTTCAAATCATTGTCCTCAAGATACATTTGCAGGTGCTGATCAAGAAATTCATTTTCGAAGAACAGTGGCTTGGGGTTCTGTACGGCTCGCTCCAGCAGCAACTGCTCCATTTCATCGCTTGCTTCAAGGTAAAGGATTACGGTGATTTCCGACAAGTGTTGCCAGCATTCTTCGTCGTTGAGACCGCAGACACTGCCGCCAGCGTCATTGACAAAGTGCGGGTATCGATAAATCTCCCGGGCTTTATGCATGAACAGATCGACATCGGACATTGTCTGCACTTCGGCGTCGCGGAAAAGCGCCTGCCTGCGTTTGAACTCCCGGACATCCAGTCCGCCGAGTTCAGGGTTGCCGATCATACCCAGAAACTGCGAAATCGGGTGCAAATGCTCGGTGGTAATGTTGTTGCGGATGTGAATTGAATCACTCAGCAATAAACCCCGAAGGAAGTCGTTCTGCATCGCATGGGTTTTTATGTTGTCAAGGATCGGCTCATCAAGATATTTTGTGCCGATGCGATAATCCCCGGAGTAGTGAAACCAGGTATCGGAAGGCAGTTTCGAACTGAATGTTGTTTTACCCACGCCGGACATGCCCAGCAGGGTGATGGCTTTATTCGGCCATTTGAGAAATTGTTCGGCAGTCATTCTCATTTCAACATTAATACCGTAGATTCAAAAGGCGTGATTTTACAGGAACAGCGCCAGTAAAATCACTCCCAAAATCAGCCGATATATCACGAAAGGCATCAGGCTGAAACGTTGTACGAATTGCAGGAAATAATGCACGCAAACAAACGCAACAATTGCTGAAACGAGAGTTGCAAAGACCAGAATTCCCCATTGTGTCTGCCATCCGGTTTGAGTCGAATCAACAATGATATTTCTGGTTTGCCAGATTCCGGCCAGTGTAATGATCGGGATGGCCATCAGAAACGAAAATCGAGTGGCAGCCTCCCGGGTCAAACCTACCATCAGTCCGGCAGAAATGGTTATCCCGGAACGGGAAGTACCTGGAATCAGCGCCAGCACCTGGGCGGAGCCAATCACGAAAACATCTTTCCAGCCAAGAGTTTCAAGTGCCCTGGTCTTCCTTCCGAGCCTGTCAGTCATGCCGAGAACAATTCCGAAAAACAGGGTCGCAATGGCGATTGGAACCGGTTTTCTCGCCACGTTGATAACCACTTCTTCCAATACCAGACCGGCGATGCCGGTGAGAACCGTTGCAAACACAATAAACCAGGCCAGTTTGCTATGGATTGTCGTCTGTCCTGAATACAGGGACCGGATCCAGTCACCCAGAATCAGGGCGAGATCCTTGCGGAAATAGATCACTACCGCTGTCAGGGTGCCGACATGTATGGCAACATCAAAAGGCAATCCCTGATCCGGCCAGTCGAATAGTGCCGGAACCAGGGCCAGATGCCCGGCGCTTGATATCGGCAGGAATTCCGTTATTCCCTGAAGTAGCGCAAGCCAGAAAGCCTGAAGCCATTCCGTCATAATCTATACCTGTAATTTTGCATCTTGAATCCGCTCAACGGAGCATCATGGTTTTTGGTCAGGGCGATCACTTTGAACAGCTCTCCCATTTCATGCGGTAACGTCAGTTTCCTGATTTCCTGAAGTCTTGCCAGTGATTCGGGGCAGGGCGCATCAAAGGTATCTTTATCGACATCTCCATTCCGGGAAAAATCCAGCAACTCCAGTGAAAGTAGAAACGCAGCCTGATTACAGTAGCCCGCCAGGGCCATCCCGGCATCAAGCGCTGCTTCCGTCAGTGCACTGAAATCGACATGAGCGGTAATATCCTGCAACCCCAGGTAGAGAAACGGATTGTCATGGGCGATATGTCTATAGTGACACATCAGTGTGCCGCCCATTCGGTCCCGGTGATAAAATTCCCTTTGCGGGAAGCCATAATCAATCACGATGATAACGCCCCGGGTCAATTTTTCCCCAACCGTTCGCACCCAGGCTTCGGCTGCAACTCCTATCTCGCTTTGATATCCGGTTGGCAGATCGTACCGGGACAGCCGCTCGGCAAGTCGGGGTTCCAGCGGGTCGGATGACAGGCTGTATCTGAATCCTTCGTTCTCAAGACCCACTCCGACCTGCAAGGGGGTTCCGTTGAGGTCGATTTCGAAACGGGTAACCGGTAACGCGTCCAGCAACTCATTGGCGATTACCACCCCGTTCAGGCCGGAATCGGGAAGGGCGGTCAACCAGCTTATGGTCTGGAGAAATTCCGGACAATGTCCTGCAATGGTTTGTGTTTGTCTTTGTTTTAATTCCGGGCTGGTTTCCATGATCCAATACTGGTCAATGCGGCTCTCACTCTGTTTGAAGCAACTCAGTATATCGCGGGCGAGTTTCCCGGTACCGGCGCCAAATTCGACGATAGTGCGCAAGGATTGGTTGCCGGGCGATGTTTTTTCCTGTTGATCAAAAATTTCCATGCACTGCCGGGCGAGACATCCGGCGAACTGGTTGCCAAGTTCCGGCGCGGTTACAAAATCACCGGTTGCGCCCAATTTAACCGACCCGGCGCTGTAGTAACCGAGTCCTCGGGAGTATAATGCCAGATCCATGAACCTGTCGAAGCCGATCCACCCCTGATTATCCCTGATTTCATCCTTGATCCGTCTTGAGAGGGTATTGCTGTGTTGCAGTTGAATCTGGTCAGGTGGGTTTGGCACGGCGTGGGTGAGGTCAGTCCCTAACAGGAAATCGAGTATACAGGCACCGATAATTGTGAACAATAGACCGCCGGTCAGGCAGATGTCAAAACATGAATGATTCATCAGACAGGGTAATCCTGATTACCGGGGGAGCGCGGCGAATTGGCGCCGGTACGGCGCGGTACCTGCACTCACAGGGCATGCATGTCATCATCCATTACAACCGGAGCGTAAGAGAAGCAAAATCATTGGAACAGGAGTTGTGCCGGATTCGCCCTGAATCGGCTTCAATAATCCAGGCAGATCTCAGGGATGTCTCCAGTCTGGAGGAGATGCTCCGCGCAGCCATCGATCAGGCAGGACGACTGGATGGTTTGATCAATAATGCCTCAGCCTTCTTCCCAACTCCACTGGCCTCCTGCAGCGAGCAGGAGTGGGATGAATTACTGGACGTCAATCTCAAGGCGCCTTATTTTCTGTCCAGAGCCGCCGCGCCTTTTCTTGAAAAGACCAAGGGTACGATCATCAATATCATCGATATTTACGCGCAACATCCGCTCCTGCATTACGCGGCCTATTGCGCCTCAAAAGCCGGTCTGGCGTCCATCACCCGGTCGCTGGCCCAGGAACTCGGCCCTGACGTGCGGGTCAACGCAATAGCGCCGGGCGCCATTCTCTGGCCGGAAAACAATGATGACCTGGATGCCCGTCGGCAACTGATTGCCCGGACCCCGCTCAAACGGACCGGAGACCCGCAAGACATCGCAAGAACAGCGCATTTCCTGATCTCCTGTTCGGATTTCATCACCGGACAGACGATAAACGTGGACGGCGGCCGCGCCAACGCATTTTTGGATCCCTGCTCGATATGACGACTTACAGAACTCTTTCCCTGATCGGTTTTTTGGAATGCGTCGGGCTGGTTGCCCTGGCGTTATATTTTCAGCATGTCGACGGGCTTGACCCCTGCCCGCTTTGTATTTTCCAGCGCATCGCTTTCATCGCGCTGGGTGTTGTGTTTCTGGCGGGTTTTTTGCACAACCCGGATGGGTGGGGCAGAAAGGGTTACAGCGGGCTTGCAATCCTTGTCGGCCTGACCGGCGCCGGTATTGCGGCACGCCATGTCTGGCTGCAAAATCTTCCTGCCGATCAGGTGCCCGAGTGCGGACCCGGACTCGACTTCATGCTGGAAGTGATGCCCTTTACAAAAATGCTGGAAACAGTATTCAAAGGTTCGGGGGAATGCGCGGAGGTACTTTGGACATTTCTTGGCATATCGATGCCCGGCTGGAGCCTGATCTGGTTGATCCTGTTAACCCTGCTGGCGTTTTACCTGATGTTCAGGCGTCCGGGTTGACTTCGGATCATTCGGGTCGGCACGGGGGCCGTCCCCTACGAATATTGACCGGGTATCGCTCCTCGTTTTATTGATTGCGGGTCGCCTGTGAATACCAGCAGGCAAAATTCCCGACACACGGTTCCAGCGTGGAAAATCTTCCCTGGACAGCATAAGGGGATTGCATGCCGGCTTGCTGTCGCTCCAACGCGGGAATATCCTCGTCGATCGCAAAATCGAATCGTTGGTAATACAATCCAGATTTTTCCCCGAAGTCATCGCGCCGGGTTGTTTCGGGCGGAAAGCAAACGGTTTGCACCACTCGGGTGGATTTCGACGTAATCGGATAGACATGATATGTCCACATGCAGTCCATACTGGCGGCGAAGGTCAGGTTGGGGTAGATCCAAGTATAGCGCGTTCCTTTTCTTTCCTTTTCGCCGAGGGTCGGGATCACCGGAAAGGATTGGGCCTGGTCTTCGTCCAGCAATGCGGGATTGCCGTCAGTTTCGCCAAACTGGGTCGTGTATTCTCCGATGACCACATCAGCGGGCTCGGGTTCAGGGTAGTAGTGGTTGAGCGACTGCGGGTGAACCAGAGGCAAGTGATAGTATTCATTAAATATTTCAATAAACAGTTTCCAGTTGCAATTGACATCGAAGGTCCTGCTGCGGCCGGTGACCAGATCTTCCAGTGACCACGGTGCATGAACCTGTTCGAAATCCCCTGACCAGTCTGTCAGCGAAACCGGATTTTCTTCCAGGCTGAGGAAAACAAACCCGTCCAGACATTCCACGTGGAACTTTTTCAGGCTGTACTGTTTTGCCGAGAAACAGTCTGCGGTTTCCATTCTGGGAGCGGAGATCAACTGACCCCGTGTGTCATAGCTCCAGCCGTGAAAAGGGCAGACCATCACCTTGCAACTGCCTGTTCCGGTCATGATCCGGCTGCTTCGATAGCAGGCATGAATTGGACAAGGCCTGCAGTTTGCCGTCCCTGTCCATGATGACAACAATCGGCACACCGGCAACCTCGACCGCCTGATAGTCACCCGGATTTTGCCATTGATCCCGCCTGCCGATACCGAACCATCCCTGTCTGAACAGGCAATTCATCTCATGCTCCAGCCAGTCGTCATCGTGGTAACACTCGGGCGGCAGGCTCAGGGAGGATGAGACCGGATATTGGACTGCGGTGAGGGCCTGCTTTATCTGCTTTATACGGTCTACGGACATTGCCAGGGATACCATCTGATCCAGGTTAATTTGTCATGCCGAAAATATAGAACAGCAATAATACGATTGCCAGCAGCGCCATGACAACCATTACCATTTGTCGCACCGACCATGGCATGAGCAGATCGTATGATTGTTTTCGTGCTACAGGGGTCAATGAAACGGCTACGCTGGAAAGTATCCCCATGAAGCCTCGATGCAGACGGTCGGCAGATGCAGCGATGTGAAGAAATATCCCGGGCCAGAGTTTTCTGTAAAACCATTCACTGTCGAGATTGGTCGACTTCAATTCGGGTGGATACAGGCCCTTTAACTGTAGCCAGATAAAAGCCAGCGCCGAGAAAAACAGCAACTGGGTCTGCTCAACGACATGGGGAATATCAAACGGTATGTAATCCACCTGAAACGGCAGATAGTGATACAGCAACCAGGGATAACTACCGATAAAAATACACAGCAAAGCGGCTAACGACATCGCAATCAGCATATGTGCAGGTGCATCTTTCGGCCGTTTCCCGGAATCATGAGCGAAAAAGGCAAAGTAGGGTATTTTGATTCCGGCATGATGAAAAACCCCGGCAGACGCAAACAGCATTGCCAGCCATACAATTTCATGGTTCTCAATCAGCAATGCGGCCATCACCATGGATTTACTGACAAAACCACTGAACAGCGGGAATGCGGATATCGAGGCCGCGCCGACAATACACAGTCCAGTGGTTTTGGGCATCGACCGTGCCAGACCACCGAGTTCAGAGCCGCGCATTTCACGGGTACGAAACAGCACCGCCCCCATCGACATCATCAGCAACCCCTTGAAAATAACATCATTGAATGCGTGCGCTACCGCCCCGTTGACTGCAAGTTCGGTGCCGATACCGATACCGCAAATCATGAAGCCGATCTGATTGATCATGCTGTATCCGAGCACACGCCGCAGATCATTCTCTATCACCGCGTAGAAAATCGGGAAACAGGCCATGATGGCGCCGATATAGACAAGCATGTCGAGCCCGGTGAATGAACGTGCGAGCACATAAACGGCCACCTTGGTGGTGAATGCGCTCAGAAAAACCGTGCCTGAAGCAGTTGCTTGCGGGTAGGCATCGGTCAGCCAGTTGTGCAGGAGCGGAAATGCTGCCTTGATTCCGAACGCCAGCAACAGAAATTTGGCGCCTGGATGATCAAGATCCAGCGACCCTATCGAAATATCACCGGTTTCATGCAGCATCACCAGCGCACCGCTCAACAACAGCACCCCGGATACAATCTGAAAAACCAGGTAGCGCAGAGCCGCTCTGATCGCGGTTGGCGTACGTCTTGCAGTAATAAAGAAAACCGAGGTGATGGCAAGACATTCCCAGAAAATAAAAAGGGTCAGCCAGTCACCGGCAAAGACCACTCCGAGTGCGCTGCCAGGATAGAGCAGGGCAACCAACTGCTGAGGTCGGTCGTTCACATGCCAGGCATAAATAATGGCAATGATTGCGGCAATGTGGAAAAGCACGCCAAAAATAAAATTCAGCCTGTCAACCTGAAACAGAATCAGTTCCAGGTCCAGCCACTGCACAGACCAGGACAGCGATTGATCCAGTGTGACCAGATTGATCAGCCCGATGACCGGTGTCACCAGCATGATGGTCTTGCGCAAATTCCCGCGAACCGTCAGGCTCAAGACAGCACCGAAGAGGAAAATGAGAAATGGAGCGTTGATCATTTCGACTTCGACTCCGATTTTTTGTCGTAGTAATGCTCATCCCGCATCAGCGGTTTTCTCATCCAGCTCGCTACCAGCACCAGTATTACGCAGGCAACAAAACCGAACAGATTGTGAAATCCGAAAAAGTTCCACCAGTAGTCGCCATGTTTATGCAGAACCAGATCAAGTAAAAGCAGGATTCCACATAATCCGAAAAAAACCGCCAGTCCCTTGCGCACTCCTCCTGTCAGTTGATTGAATTTGTCGGTTATCCTGTTCATATTTTCACCCGTTATATCGCAACTTGTTGAATAAATGCAGCAATTTGATCAGCAACGAAGAACAGCGCAATACCTGCCGACATGGTCACCACAAGCGGGATAATCAGTGCCCGATTGGTTTCGAGACTCTGCCCCGAACTCTCGCCTTTCAGGAAAAAAGCCCTTAGCGGAATGGCAGTCAGATAGTACACATTCAACAGTGAGCTGATCATCAATACCACAAGCAAAGCGACCTGTCCCTGCTCCAGGGTGGCCAGGGCCAGATACCACTTGCTCCACAAGCCGCCCGCCGGTGGCAACCCGGCTATCGACAGTGATGCCAGAAAGAACGCAGAAAATGTCCACGGCATGGCCCGGCCCAGTCCATCCATCTGCGATACCTTGCTCTTGCCGGCAAGTACCATGATGGCGCCGGCACAGAAAAACAGGGTGATCTTGCCGAAAGCATGCATGGTAATGTGCAATCCGCTGCCCACCATGGCCATCTGGTTGGCTATCAATGCTCCCAGCACGATATAGGACAATTGACTCACTGTTGAATAGGCAAGGCGGGCCTTCAGGTCATCCTGCCGCATGGCAATGATTGATGCCAGCAATATGGTGATTGCGGGAATCCAGAGAATCAGGTCGTGAAATGGCAACGACTGCAGTGTGTCGAAGCCGAAAATATAGACGCTGATCTTGAGGATGGAAAACACGCCAGCCTTGACGACCGCCACAGCATGCAGCAATGCACTGACCGGAGCGGGTGCGATCATGGCTCTGGGCAGCCACCGGTGAAAGGGCATTACCGCAGCCTTACCGATACCAAACAGAAACAGAAATACCAGAATCCCGACCAGAAACGTCGGTGTTTCGGACAATACCCCACCTGGTACAAACGAAATTCCTTCACCATAATTGCCCACCAGTACAATCGCGAGCAGAAACAACAACAGCGAAGTTGTAAGTAACACACCCAGATAAACCCGGCCCGCTGCAACCGCAGACGGGGTGCGACTATGGGTGACCAGGGGCCAGGTGGAAAAAGTAAGTACCTCGTAAAACAGGAACAGGGTAAAAAGGTTTTCTGCAAAAGAGATACCCATAACGCTGCCGATTGCGACACAAAACAGGGCATGGAAACGGGTTTGGTGTTGATCGTCTCCAGCTTTCAGATAGCTGATGGAATAAACCGAGGTGATCGGCCATAACAGGCCGGCGCTTAAGGAAAAGATCAACCCTAAGGGTTCGACATGAAAAGCGATCCGCAGATCGGGCAGTATCTGGAACAGAACCTGATCGTGATGATACTGGTCAAGACGCAGAACCAGGGTAACAAGCAAGGCAAGGGTGACCAGTCCGGTTACAATCAGCGCGGCATCTCTTGAGGAGGGTGATCTTCTGCTGGCAACGACTGCACAGGCTCCCAGAAACGGTGACAGGACGCACAGGCCGGGCAATATCCCTTCAAACATTACTTCACCACCATGATTTCAGTATCGACCAGGCTTTGTGCAGCAAGAGTCACGGTCTCTGTGATCCAGGATGCATTGAGTCCAAACCACAGCGCAAGAGCCGTCATTATTACCAGCGGAAACCACTCGACGAAATCGATTTTAGCCGCCTGTGTACCAAACTCCAGGTGCGCTGGTTTTGCCCACAGCGTTTCCACGATCCGCCAGATATAGGAGGCGCTTGCCAGTGATCCGGCCAATACTGGAATCGCCAGCCACCACAACCCCTTGTCTATTACCGCGGTCACCAGTACCCATTTGCTGACAAAGCCTGTCGTGCCGGGAAGTCCGATAAGGCTGAGGCCGCCGAACAACAGGATATAGCAGACAAAACGATGATGATGAGCGACACTGCCGAGATGTTTAATCCTTGCCGTACCGGTTCGGGAAATGAGGATCCCGACAGCCATGAAAATCACTGCTTTTATGATTGAATGATTGAACAGGTGCAACAGCGCCGCGGCTACCCCTGCCGTTGTTCCCAGGCCGATCCCGACCACAATATAGGATACCTGTGCCACGCTGGACCAGGCAAACATCCGCTTCAGGCTGGATTCACGCAGTGCAATCAGGGGCGCCAGAAGCATACCGAGAATGCCACTGACGATCAGGACCCAGTCCAGTGGCATGACCAGGATACTGAAATCGGCGCTGAACAGATCATGCAGGAAACGCAGTAATACATACAGCGCAACCTTGGTTGCCGTCCCCGACAATAAAACCGTTACAGAATCAGGGGCGTAGTTATAGGCATTCGGCAACCAGTCATGTAATGGAAATATGGCGCACTTGATGCCAATACCAATAACAAAAAACGACATCGCCATTATGATTGTCCGATCAGCCCCCTTTTCGGCAATCCGCACAGCCAGATCAGATATATTCAATGTGCCTGTCTGCATATATAAAAGTCCAATCGAAAGCAGTACGAATGTCGCGCCGACCGCACCGATAATCAGGTAACGATATGCCGCAAGCAATGCCCTGGGATCTCGACCGCAACTGATCAGCACATATGTTGCAAGCGAACTGATTTCGAGAAAAACGAACATATTGAAGGCATCATTGGTGACTACCATGCCATTCAATCCGGCGATACACAGTAACCACGCTGCGTAAAATGCCGGCCGACCGGTTTCATCGGGTTTGTCATGATTTTCGGCGAGACAAAAAACCGATGCCCACAAGTGGACAAGGTTGATAGTCAAAAGCACAAATGCGGTAACGAGATCGACACGATATTCAATGCCCCAGGGTGCTGCCCAGCCGCCCAGTTCATAGATATAAAGCCGACCATCGAGTACGCCGGACATCAGCATCACGCTGATCCCGAACATCACTATCGCGGCAGTCAGCATGAAACCACGGGCTACAGCCTTGTTGCCAATCAGGATACACAGTGGCGCCAGCAACATCGGCACGATCACCTGCAATACAGGTAAATGGCTATCTGCTATCACACTCATGGAATAATTTCCGGTTCCACTTCCGGGTTGTGCTGGATTTCATTCTCATCGACAGTACCGTAAACGCGGCGAATTCGTACCACCAGGGCAAGTCCAAGCGCCATGGTAGCCACACCGACGACAATGGCAGTCAGAATCAACACATGGGGCAGCGGGTTGCTGTAGATTTCAATCGACTGGTCAAGAATCGGAGCATGACCGCCTGTCACTTTGCCTGTGGTGATAAACAACAAAAAAACCGCGGACTGAAGCAGGTTCAACCCGATCAGTTTCTTTATCATGTTGTGGCTGTCCAGGACGATAATCAGGCCCAGGACAAACAGGGTAACAGCGACCCAGTAGTTGAACAGCCCCGGCGCCAGATAAGATAAATCCGCGTCCACTTTCAATCCTGGTTTTGGCTGAAACAGATGAAAAGGGAAATCATGGTAAACGCAACGGTGACGCCAACACCGAGTTCAATCATGAGAATGCCGGCATGCTGCCCGGCTGTCGGAGTTTCGGCGAGGGCGGAATAATCCAGGAAATTTCCACCACGCCACATTGCCGCTAACCCGGTTCCTGCATAAATCAACATACCTGCTGCCATGCCAATGGTAATCCAGCGCTCGCTCAATATGGCCAGCAGCTTTTTCGACCCGCATAACAGGCCGTAGGTTATAAACCCTGCGCCAAAAATCACACCTGCCTGGAATCCACCGCCAGGACCATAATCGCCATGAAACTGTACATACAGGGCGAACAACAAAACCAGAGGAATGACGCGTAACAGAGCAGTCTTCAGGATCGGATTGGTTGCAGGCAGCCAGCCCTGGTTTTGTTGATTTTCCAGTTGTTTGCCTGTATCCGCAGTTGCAGGGGAGAGCAACAACAGGACCGCCAGGCCCGCGGCGAAAATCACCACCACCTCTCCGAGGGTATCGTACCCCCTGTAACTGGCAAGTACAGATGTCACCACATTGGGAATACCTGTCTCAGTTCCGGACTGACCGAGAAATCGTGGCGCAAGGTGCAAATGGGCCGGCGCCAACGGGTTGCCATACATTGACATATCCAGTGTTCCAACTATCAACAGTGCGCCCAGTCCCAACCCAAGCACAACAGAAATTGTGTTGGGCCAGCGGGGGGCAGGGGATTTATCTTTATGCTTGATCACTGCCAGGATCAAAACGGTGGAAATCCCGGCGCCCACCGCTGCTTCTGTAAAGGCCACATCCACTGCATCCATAATCACAAAAAGAGCGCAGATCGACAAACTGTAGACTGTTGATAACAAAGTAATCGCAAGCAGGTTCCCACTTCGCAGAATCAACACGGCAGAGGCCAGCAAAATCCCGAGCAGACCGATGTCCATCCCGATGTTGATAATGTCAATCATTTCACAGTTCCGGTCAGGATGGCTTTTTGGTGAAGGGACGCAGGCCGGATTTCAGAGCCATTCCCGAAAGTCCGTGGGAATTCACGGGGGAGAGAAAAAATAACAGGATGATCAGCAGGAAGACCTTGAATGCGATCACTATGGAGGTGGATAAAACCATAAGACCGAGTAATACCAGCCATGCACCCAGAGTATCGATTACCCCGGCGGCGTGAAGCCGGCTGAAGCAATCGGGTAACCGCAACAGACCAATGCCGCCAACCAGTACCACTACCGATCCCAGGAATAAAAATACCCCCCCCAGCAGATCAATCATTGGTTGTTTCCATGTTCTTTCGGGATCACCTCTCGATTAAGGTAACTGATTAATGCCAGTGTTCCGACATAGCTGATCAATCCATAAAGCAATGCAATATCGATAAATTGTGGCTGACCGACAGCAAACAGATAGACAGAAATCGTCAGAATTATCTTGGTTGTAAAGGTGTTTATAGCAAGTGCCCTGTCAAACCAGGTGGGACCCAGACCAGACCGGATCAATGAGCACAACATCGACACAAAGAGTATCAGCAGAACAAGAAAATACAGTTTCTCCATTTTCTTATGCTAACCCGTCACCAGTTTTTGCACCTGAGCCTGCATCCGATTATCGGTCAAACTGTTTTCGGCGCCCGCCAGAAGTCCGTGTACCTGAATTTTGCCTTCAGATATTTTCGTGCTTACGGTGCCCGGCGTCAGGGTTATCGAGTTGGCGTAGATAACCTGCCCGAGTTCATTCAGGTTGAATGTTTCCACTTCAAAGATTTTCGGGGATATATCCCTGCCGCGGACAATTGCGCTGATTACCGCAATATTTGACTTGACGATCTCGATCAACAGCCATCCAATGTACTTTATCAGCAACAAGGGGTTCAGTGAAATACCCGTTAAGCCGGTATCGGTCCGGATGCGATGATAAACCGCCTGGCAAACAGCGCAGGACAGCAATCCAAGCACGATCAATAATGCCGTATAGTGCTCGGAGAGCAGAAACCACGTCGCCACCAGAACCGTAAGCAGAATAATGTGTTGACGAAAGTTCATGGCATATTTTATTGTGCTAGTTGATGATATTGTGTTCAGGGCCATAGGGAAATCCGGTAATGTTGCGGTTCCCGTCTTCGGTCACCACAAGAATATCATGTTCCCGGTAGCCTCCTGCCCCCGGCAATCCATCTGGTAACATAATCATCGGTTCCATTGACAATACCATGTTCGGTTCCAGTACCGTGTCGATGTCTTCGCGCAATTCGAGTCCGGATTCACGACCATAATAATGGGAAAGTACACCAAAAGAATGTCCGTAGCCAAATGTGCGATATTTCAATTGATCGTATTCGGCATAAATTCCGTTTAATGCATTGGCGATGTCACAGCATCTGGCTCCCGGCTTTATCATCGCTTTGCCTGTGTCATGAACCTTGCAATTTACTTCCCACAAATGAATATGCTGATCGTTGGCAGACTGGCAAAACAGCGTGCGCTCCAGCGCAGTATAGTATCCTGCAACCATCGGAAAGCAATTCAGACTCAGAATATCCCCGCTTTCGATTTTTCTCGAAGTGACCGGGTTATGGGCGCCATCGGTGTTGATTCCGGATTGAAACCAGGTCCAGGTATCCATTAACTCTCCATCGGGCCAGGTTCTGGCAATTTCCCGCACCATGGTTTGCGTTGAATGTAAGCCACCTCGTATTCGGGTACTCCCACATCAATAGCCTCAACACAGGCGGCTCCGCCCAGATCAGCAATCGCAGCCATTTTAGTGATGTGGGCAATCTCCTCATCGGATTTGATCATCTTCAAACGCATAACCGCAGTAGAGATGTCTATAATTTCACTTTCAGGTAAAGCCGCCTTCAGCTTGTCCAGGTTGCGGACGCTGAGATGGTCAAACTCGACGCCAACAGTTTTCGCACCCGCCACCCGTTCTTTTACCGCTTTGAACCAGTTGTCCTGTTTCCAGTCGGTATAAACCAGGTTGTCGCCCCAGGTTCGGCGCCCGGGTTGCCCTCTGTCTATATTGGCGGTGATCGTGGTTTGATTCGATTCGTCTACCACCAGGCCATAGAGTCTTCCGAACTGACAATACAGGAAATCACTATAATAGTTGATATTGTGATAAGAAGTGAAAATGGCAGCGTCAACCCTGGAATCTGAAAGCACCTGCCGCAGTTTCGAGAGCCGGTTATTCATTTCGTTGCCGCTGAAAGTAGGCAGCGGGCTTTCACCATTGGCAATGGTGATCAAGTCAGGCATGATCATACTGATAATTCCTCTTTAAATTTACACGCCGACCCATGTGGTCACGACGAAGTAGAAAAAACCGATATAAATTATTCCGGTAATGAATACAATGCCCCGCAAGGTGGACATCGACGTTATCGACTGCATCGCATTTCGACCTGCCCCCCACAGAAAGACGAAGCCAATCACGAAAAACACGACTTCCAGGACGCTGACGATATCGCCATAGTGAGCGGGATTCCAGTAAGAAACCGGGCTGATAAAACGATAATCTGAAAACGGATAAAAGTGCCGATGGCTGTCTTCGCGGTGTACCCAGAAATCCAGCAGACAATGGATAATGCTGCTGACCCACAGAAACGCCCATGAATATCGTTTCAGCCAGGCACAAATAATGGCCGCGGCGGCGAAAATCGGGATGGAATTTGTCAGGTCGAAGACACTTTGCCAGAGCGGCCGGAAGTAATGTTCATTCCAGATCACCTGCTCAGGGACTTGCATCCATTTTTCGTAAGCGTAAAAAACCATCATCATGACATCGGGCAGCAATGCGCCGATGGCTATGGCCACAGCAAACTTTGCCGCTCTGCGCGGGCCAAGCAGCGCCAGGCTGAATATAATATGGGCAGGGGTGTTCACGTAATGATGCTAAAATCCGATAATATATGTATAAATTGACTGGTACAGAACTTCCTTGCCCTGTCAGTCGGGACTGTATCAATAGCCAACACTGATTTTATCCGGCTTTCGGCCGGATTATTAACAATTCTTTCAGGAAAAGGGTAACGAAAATGACCAGACCCATAATAGATTTACGCAGTGATACCGTTACCCGGCCCTGTGAGGCCATGAGATTGGCAATGCTAAGGGCTGAAGTTGGAGATGATGTCTATGGCGAAGACCCGACCACCATTGCGTTACAGGAGCGCGTGGCTGAAATAACCGGGCAGGAATCGGCGCTGTTCTTTCCTTCGGGAACCCAGAGCAATCTGGTCGCGCTGCTGAGCCACTGCCAGCGGGGCGATGAATATATTGTCGGTCAGACCGCGCATACCTATAAATACGAGGGAGGGGGCGCCGCTGTCCTGGGTGGAATTCAGCCGCAGCCACTGGAAAGGACCGCTGCCGGAATCATCGACCTGAATCGCATCGAAGATGCGATCAAGGCCGACGATATTCACTTTGCCAAAACCCGATTGCTTGCGCTTGAAAACACCACCACCACCGGGGTCGCCGTCCCCCTGGACTACTTCAGACAGGCCCGGCGGTTATGCGACCTTCAATCCATCGCCATGCATCTGGATGGCGCCCGGGTTTTCAACGCGGCTACGGCTCTGGGCGTCGATGTTTCAGAAATCACTTCCCTGTTCGATACAGTTTCGATTTGCCTTTCCAAAGGGTTGGGCACGCCGGTGGGTTCGGTGTTGGCCGGCTCTGCCGGATTGATCGAAATTGCCCTGCGCTGGCGTAAAACGGTCGGCGGCGGCATGAGGCAATCAGGAATACTGGCCGCCGCGGGATTGTTTGCGCTGGAAAACAATGTGGACCGATTGGCCGAAGACCATCAACTGGCCAATCATCTGCATGCACAACTGGATCAGATTGACGGTATTGAATTAATCACCGAACAGGCCAATACCAATATGGTTTTCTTTAATCTGAAAGATGAAAATTATGATGGCTTTTATGAATTTGCGAGACAGCAAAACGTGCTGTTTGGTGATCGTCACCCGATCAGAATGGTCACCCATAAGGACCTTTCCAAAGAGCTTGTGGATACCGCGATATCTCGATTGTCAGGATTCTTTACCTGAACCCCGCCGGCGGCGGACAGGCACAGGGGCCCTCATTCCGTCATTCCCGCGGAAGCGGGAATCCACGCTGACGGTTGGCGGGCGGGCACAGTGACCCGCCCCTACCGATTTATCACCACTGACAGTTCAGGCGCTCTGAATTTTTTAACCAGAGCGTTTCGGCTGTCCCGATATTTTTCGATGTTCCGGTTTTTAATATGCCCGAAGCCTTTGATCATTTCGGGCAAACCGGCAATCTCTGTCGCGATATGAATATTTCGATCAGTGAGGGTGTCCAGTATCAGGTTCACGTCCTCTTCATATTCCTTGATCAGCCCCCTTTCCAGTTTACGCTCCGCCGTCCTGCCAAAAATATCAAGGCGACTGCCTCGCAGGAATTTCAGACGGGACAGTAGTGAAAAAACCCGTAACGTAATTCCGGGAAACTCACGTTTGATCAAGTGTCCGGTCAGGGGGTCCGATTTTGAAATCAGTGGGGGCGCCATGTGGAATGTGAAATTTATATTGCCTTCGAATTGCTGTTTGACGCTTTCAATGAAGTCTCCGCTTGAAAACAGGCGGGCAATTTCATACTCATCCTTGTAAGCGAGCAGCTTGAAATAATTTTTTGCAATCGCTTCGATCAATGAGTGATGACCTGTCGGGCTAACTCCTCTTGCCCACTGTTTTGCCCGGTTGACCAGATTCAGATAGCGATCCGCATACATTCTGTCCTGATAATCAACCAGATATTGATAACGCCACTCAATGATATCGTCAATCCCGGACAGCGTCCGGTTGGTGGTTGCAGTCAGACCTGCCTGGTTTTGAACTGCCTCCGGATTGTTTGCCGCATGTCGCCCCCAAAGGAAAGCCTGTTGATTGAACGGCACTGCGACTTTGTTCAGTTCAATCGCCCTGAATATGGATTTTTCACTTAACGGGACCAGTCCGCGCTGGTAAGCGTAACCCAGCAGAAACAGATTGCCGCCGATCGAATTTCCCAGCAGATTCGTGGCCATGCGGGTGGCGTCTACGAAGTCCGTTTTGCCTTCCCCGGTTTCCTGCCTGATCAACGATTGCATTTGTTCCGCCGGAAACTGATAGCGCTCGTTATGGATGAAATCCGCGGTCGGATTTTCGTAACTGTTGACGATTGAGTGCGACCTTTCCGGGTCGAGCCTGGCCAGCGCTTCAGCATTTGCTGAGACGACCAGATCACAACCGAGGAGCAGGTCGGCGTCGCCGTCCGCAATTCGCACCGTCAGAATATGATCCTGATGCCGGGCGACCCGGACGTGACTGACTACCGCTCCAAACTTTTGCGCCAGCCCTGTCTGGTTCAGCGTTGAGCAACCCTTGCCTTCAATATGGGCTGCCATCGCTATCAGCGAGCCGACGGTAATCACGCCGGTGCCGCCAATTCCGGTTACCAGGATATTCCAGGATTTGTCGAGTGCGGGAGGTACCGGTTCGGGCAGGGTTTCATTGGGAACATCTTCGACTGCATCCTGCTGGCCTGTCGTTATCCCGGACTTGAATTTTCCGCCGGTCACGGTGACGAAACTGGGGCAAAATCCCTGTATACAGCTCAAATCCTTATTGCACGCGTTTTGATCAATCTGTCGTTTGGCGCCGAGTTCGGTATTTTTCGGCAACACCGACAGACAGTTGGACTGTGTGCTGCAATCGCCGCAACCTTCACAGACATCCGGATTTATGAATACACGAACAGGGCTTTCCGGCATCAGTCCGCGCTTTCTGCGGCGCCGTTTTTCGGTCGCACAGGTCTGGTCATAGATAATCACGCTGGTCCCTTTTACTTCCCGCATTTCGAGTTGCAGCCGGTCGAAGTCTGACCTTGGGTGCAGGCTGATGTCTGCGATTCCGCGAAGTTGGGATCGCGTATTTTCGATATTTTCCGCTACTACCGCCAGGCGCTTCACCCCTTCTCCCTGAAGCTGGGTAATCATGTCTTTCACGGTAATCGATCCATCGACCGGCTGACCGCCTGTCATCGCGACCGCATCGTTGTACAGTATTTTATAAGTGATGTTCACCCCGGAAGCGACCGCAGCCCGGACCGCCAGGATTCCGCTGTGAAAATAGGTGCCATCGCCGATATTCTGAAATATGTGCCGGGTATCGGTAAACGGCGCCTGTCCGATCCAGGAAGCGCCTTCGCCACCCATCTGGGTAAAGGTTTCGGTGCGACGGTCCATCCACTTCGCCATGTAGTGGCAGCCTATTCCAGCAAGCCCGTGGCTGCCTTCAGGTACTCTCGTTGAAGTATTGTGTGGACAGCCGGAGCAGAAATAGGGAGTCCGGGTCGGCGTATCGCCGGGATGCGACAGGCGCTTCTCTTTCGCGTCCAGAAATTCGAGGTATCGATGAATCGGCTTGCTTTCATAAAATCGGTTGATACGGCTGCCAATGGCACGGGCAACCATGGCCGGCGTGAGTTCACCCAGGTTGGTTACCAGATGATTGCCCTTTTCATCAAATTCGCCGACTACAACCGGTCGTTCATCAACCGGCCAGTTATACAGTTGACCGGTAATCTGATCTTCGATCACACTGCGCTTTTCTTCAACTACCAGAATTTCTTCCAGTCCCTTGGCGAATTGATGGGTCGAAATCGGTTCCAGAGGCCAGTTCATACCGACTTTCAAAACCCGGATGCCGATTTCACCAGCGACGGTGCGGTCAATTCCCAGATTGCCCAGCGCTTCCATCACATCCAGCCAGGACTTGCCGGAAGTGACAATTCCCAGCCGCGGATTGGGTGTGTCGAGAGTGACCGTGTTCAATCCATTGGCATAGGCGAATGCCCTGGCCGCATAAATCCGGTATCGGTTCAGCAATCGTTCCTGCTCAAGCGGCGTACTTGGCCACTGTGCATTTAATCCGCCTTCCGGTATCTCGACGGCCTGGGGAATCACGATATTGACCCGATCCGGGCTGAGATCCGCCGAGATGGCGGAATCCATATTCTCCGTGATGGCTTTCATTCCAACCCAGCAGCCGCTGAATCGCGACATGGCCCATCCGATCAGGCCATAGTCAAGCACATCCTGAACATTGGCCGGATTCAGTACGGGCACCGAAGCCCCGATAAACATGTATTCGCTTTGTTGGGGTACGGTAGAGGATTTGCAGGCGTGGTCGTCCCCGGCGATGGCGAGCACCCCACCGTATTTTGTCGTACCGAACATATTGGCATGTTTGATCGCGTCCATGCTGCGGTCCACTCCGGGGCCCTTGCCATACCACATCGAAAACACGCCATCATAACGGGCTCCGGGCAGAAGATGGGTCTGCTGAGTGCCCCAGACGGAAGTAGCCGCGAGGTCCTCGTTGACGCCAGGCTGGAAATGAATGTGGTGTTTGTCCAGCCAGGATTGCGCCTGCCACAGGGACTGATCCAGAGTGCCAAGCGGAGACCCGCGATACCCGGATATGAAACCGGCCGTATTCAGCCCCTGTTCAAGGTCCCGTTGATGTTGCAGCAGGGGCAGCCGAACCAGCGCTTCTATCCCGGTCATGAATGCGCGGGAGTGATTCAGATCGTACTTGTCTTCCAGTGAAACCTGATTTAACATGGCAATGGTGGTCTTTTTCTGACATCATTATACTACTTAAAACTTTGAGGCGCCCCTGCGTTGCCGGTAACGGTTCATCAGCGAAATGCGTTCCTCCCGGGCCATCACAATGGGCAACCATCCACAATACCTGTTCGACGCAGCCAGTAAACCTTCGTTGCCTTTGCATCCGGCGCCCTTGATCGTCGCTGACCCGGATTCGGTCGAAGGCTACGGAAAACTGGTGACCGATCCTGACGACCTGGATATCGAAATTGTACGCTGGCCTGCCCAGGGCTGGCGTCCGATAGATGAAGATACGGGCGATAAAGGGGGAATTGTTGAAGGCGTGTTCTGTGGTGAATGGGACGGAGATGTGCTGATGGGCGTCAATGACGCGGTTGGCGGGCATTATGTACTCGGTTGGAGTTGTGACCCCCAACATGCTCAAAAGCAACGGGCCAGTGTGCCGCGGGAGCAGATTTTGTTGTGGCATTTCAACTATCATCCGGATGGGGGGCAGTTATTCCATCCACTGGAGAATCAACCATTCGTCGTGCCGGTAGCCTTGCCGGGAGACGATCTTACGCCGGAAAAGGTGATCGCATTCTGGTGCGATGGCAGTCAGGGGTTGTATATTCACCCGGGTATCTGGCACGAGGGCATTTTTCCTGTTCACGACAAACAGCGATTTCTGGATCGACAAGGCCGGGTTCATGCCAGGGTCAGCTGCGATTTTGCTCAGGAATTCGGGGTTTATCTGCAAGTTCCGTTGCGGCTTGAGTCGGGCTTGCCGTAACAGGTTACGGTTGAAAGGCAAGCGCATTTGACCAGAGCATGAACACGAATGCGGAAACAGGAAAGCGAGTTGCACCCAGGCGGTCTGGCCGTGGTTACAAAAGAGAAAGGCCGCAGGCTGCCGCACCGGCCTACATAACCCGAAAAATTCCGTATTTCGAGTTTCTCGATGAAGAGGGGCTGGTTACTCTGGAAGATCAGGCGGACTGGTTGATGCAGGAAATCGGACTGGAGTTCCGGGGCGACCCGGAGGCTCTGAGACTCTGGAAGGAAGCGGGGGCCGACGTCAACCAGACCCGGGTAAAATTGCCCCGCGGTATGGCTCGCGAGTTGTGCAGGACGATCCCTTCACAGTTCATCCAGGTTGCGCGCAACCCTGCCCGCAGTGTTCAAATTGGTGGCCGGGCTCAGGTATTCGCCTGTGTTTACGGCCCCCCTTTTGTGCGTGACCTCGAAGGAGGGAGGCGTTACGGGGCCATGCAGGATTTGGAAAACCTGGTGAAGATCGCCTGGCAACTGCCCAGCATCCATCACACCGGACTGGTGATCTGTGAACCCTGCGACGTGGCCGTATCCTGGCGTCACCTGGACATGCTTTACAGGCATATGCGTTACAGTGACAAACCGTTCCTCGGAGCCATCACCGCAAAATCGAGGGCGCAGGATTCAGTGGATATGGCCAGAGTGTTGTTTGGCGGGGAATTCATGCAGAACCATTGCGTCATTATGGGTAACGTCAACACCAATTCGCCGTTACTGATCGACAAGGTAGTCACCGAAGCAGCCCAGGTTTACTGCGGGGCAGGGCAGGGGCTGATTGCGGCTCCGTTCATTCTTGGCGGAGCAATGGGTCCGGTGACGACGGCGGCCTCTATTTCCCAGGCCCTGGCGGAAGCCATGATGGTCGGGGCGTTTACCCAGTTGGTGCGGCCGGGCGCGCCTTTTGTGTTGGGAAATTTTCTGTCATCCATGAGCCTGAAAAGCGGCGCCCCTACCTTTGGTATGCCCGAGCCGGTCATGTCGAACTTCATTATCGGGCAGCTTGCCCGCAGATTGGGCATTCCGTTGAGAAGCGGCGGGTCGTTGACGGCTTCAAAACTTCCAGATGCCCAGGCGGCCGCCGAAAGCGCCGATTCGATGATGTCCACGGCTCTGGGCGGGGCTAATTTTGTGTTGCACGCGGCTGGCTGGCTGGAAGGGGGGCTGGCGACCGGATATGAAAAACTGGTCCAGGATGCCGACCGGCTGGGCGCCTATCAAGTGATGTTGTCCGGGTTGCCACTGGATGACAATGCTCTGGCCAGGGATGCGTACCATGAAGTCGAACCGTCGGGGCATTTTCTGGGCAGCGCGCATACCATGGCGAATTATCAAACCGCCTATTACGACGCCATCCTGTCAGATAGCGAAAGTGTCGAGCAATGGGAAGACCGGGGCGGCAAGGACTCAGCGAGACGCGCCTTTGAGCGTTGGAACAAATTACTGAACGAATATCAGCCCCCACCAATGGATGAAGGTATTGATGAAGCGTTGAAAGAATTTGTTGACAAGAGGAAAAGGCAAGTCCCCGAAGCCTGGTACTGATTGTTTTTCAGGGTAAAAAAATATTCAAGGTAAGCGAATGCAGTCTCACGCAAAAGTAGTCATCATTGGCGGCGGTGTTGTCGGCTGCTCGATTTTGTTTCATCTGGCCCGGTTCGGCTGGAAGGATTGCGTTTTGCTGGAACGCGCTGAACTCACATCCGGTTCCTCCTGGCATGCTGCCGGTCAGATTCATACGATTTCTTCGGATCCCAATATCTCCCGCCTGCAGGGTTACACGATCAATCTTTACAAGGAGCTCGAACGAACTTCCGGGCATTCGGTCGGCATGCACAATACCGGCGGGTTTTATCTGGCATCCAACCACGACTGGTACGACTATCTGAAGCGGGAGCGGTCGAAAGCGCGTTATATGGGGCTCGACCAGGAATTCATCTCCGTCGAAGAAGCGGCCCGTCGTCATCCGCTGATTGATCCGAAACATTATGTCGCTGCGTTATGGGACCCGCTGGACGGCGACATTGACCCTTCCGGAGTGACTTATGCCTACGCCAAGTCGGCCAAAGTTCATGGCGCCGCCTGGCATACCCATACGCCGGTTATTGAAACCAGCCAGAAAGCGGATGGAAGCTGGGACGTGGTCACGCCAAAAGGCACGATCAATGCCGAGATGATCGTCAATGCCGGTGGATTGTGGGCCAGGGAAGTCGGGCGTCTGGCAGGATTGCATTTGCCGGTTCAACCGATGGAACACCACTATCTGTTGACCGAGGATATGGCCGAAATTGCCGAACACGTCGCCGCGTGCGGTCAGCGTCTGCCCGCCGGAATTGATTATGAGGGCAATATCTATTTCAGGCAGGAACAGCAGGGGATGCTGCTCGGCACCTATGAAGCGGTTGCCACACCGTGGTCGGTCAGCGGCACTCCGCAGGATTTCGGGCATGACCTGCTGGAACCCAGGCTGGAGAATATCGAGCAGAAACTGGCCGTTGGCTTCGAGCGTATCCCTGCGTTGGGTCGGGCGGGCATCCGCAAAATCATCAATGGCCCCTTCACCTTTGGCCCCGATGGCAATCCCATGATCGGACCGGTGCCGGGAATGAAAAACTACTGGGTGGCGGTAGGGGTGATGGCTGGATTCTGTCAGGCGGGCGGCGTCGGTCTGTGCATGGCGGAGTGGATGATGGATGGTGAACCGTCGATTGATGTCTGGGCCATGGACATTGCGCGGTTCGGGGATTTTGCCTCACCGCATTATGGAACCGTCAAATCCACGGAAAACTACGAGCGGCGGTTCATCCTGACTTTCCCCAATGAAACACTGCCTGCGGCCAGACGGCAACGTACCACCGGAATTTATGATCGTCTGATCGCCAGGGGTGCAGTGATGGATGCCGGTTTCGGCCTGGAACATGCGTTGTGGTTCGCCGATGGTCCCGGGGATGCCTGGGAAGAACCTTCTTTCAGACGTTCGCGGGCGCATGATTATGTCGCGGCTGAAATCAGGGCGGTGCGTGAAGCGGTGGGAGCGGTCGAAGTCGCAAACTTCGCCAAACATGAATTCAAGGGTCGGGGTTGCCGCGAATTTCTGGATCATGTCCTGGCCGGATTCATACCTGCGCCGGGACGGATCACACTGACTCCGATGTTGACTCCCAAAGGCAGGTTATATGGAGACTTGACGGTAGCTTGCTTGGGTGAAGATCATTTTATCCTGTTTGGTTCAGGCGCCGTCCAGCAAATGCATTGCCGCTGGTTTGAAGGGTTGCTTGAAAAACACGAAGGTGGCGGGATGAACCACCGGATAAACTATCAAAATGTGTCGAGTCACTATCATGGGATCGCAATTTCCGGCCCGAATTCGCCGGAGTTGTTGCAACGGATCTGCCGCGATGATGTCGCCGGGATCCGATTCCGTGACGTGCGTACAACCTATGTTGGCGGTGTGCCTGCCATCCTGATCCGTCTTTCATTCTCAGGAGAATCGGGTTATGAAATTTATGTGGCGCCGGAATATCAACTCAGGCTGTTCGAGGAAATCGAACAGGCCGGCGCTGACCTGGGATTGAAGTGGTACGGCGCACGGGCGCTGATGAGCATGCGGCTGGAAAAGGGTTGGGGCGCATGGACGCTCGATTATCGCCCCGACTTTACCGCTGGTCAGTCTGGCCTGGATGTGTTCATCAACTGGAAAAAGGATTTTGTCGGTAAAGAGGCGGCGCTGGTGGAAAAGGAAACCGGCGTGGACAGGAAACTGGTGGCCATGACCATTGATACCACGGATATCGACGTCTCCGGGGATGAAGCGATCCTGAAAGATGGAGAATGCGTTGGCTATGTCACTTCAGGCGGGTACGCCCACCATGTCAGACGATCCATGGCTCTGGGTTACATTCCAGTCGGGCTGGTACAGGATGACATGCCTCTCGAAGTGGAAATAAATGGTGTCCTTTACCCGGCCAAAGTCCAACTCACTCCGCTCTATGACCCGGCTGGAAAGAAAGCCAGAAGGGAACCTTCAGTCTGATTTCCACTCAGACTTATAAAGAGGGGCACAACGATGAGACGAATACTTCAATTGGCGGCGCTGATCCTGATATATTGTTCGGCGCCATCCTGGTCGGACCAGAACAACCCCGAACTGGATGAGCTTTTCAGATTATTGCATGAAGTCACCAGTCCGGCGGAAGCGTCTGTGCTTACCCGGCAGATCTGGCAAAACTGGTACCAATCCGATAACAAAGAAATTCAAGCATTGATGCATCAGGGTGAAATCAGCATGCGCAGCGGAAAACTGGATCATGCGGTCGAGATTTACTCCAGAGTGATTGACATTGACCCCGGGTTTGCCGAAGGTTGGAATCGACGAGCGACCGTATACTATATGATGGGTGAATATCAGTTTTCGACAGAAGACGTAGTTGAAACACTGAAGCTTGAGCCTCGCCATTTTGGCGCTCTTTCTGGGCAGGGCATGATTTATACCCAGTTGCGGAAAATTGATCTGGCCCTGGAATATTATCAAAGGGCCCTTGAGGTGAATCCCCACATGACCGGAGTCAGAATTTCAATCGAGGCCATCAGGAAATATCTGGAGAAGGAAGTCATTTGACGATCGTCAATTATTCCGGTACCAGCTCGAACAGCGTTATTTCATTGAGTGAACCCAGTCTCATTAATGGCCCCCAGGTGCCTGTTCCGGATGAAACGTAAAGGTGTTGATGATGTTTTCTATACAGCCCGTTAATGCGGTTGTACTGCTGTTTGACGATCAGATTAAACGGAAAAATCTGCCCGTTGTGAGTGTGTCCGCAAAGCATCAGATCAATGCCATGATCAATCGCTGCTTCCCAACCGTGCGGGCGGTGGTATAGCAGCAGGCTGAACTGGTCCGGGTTGTTGGCTATCTGCGGCAGATGAATATCGACCTGATCCCTGCGGTCTGCGTCATCTATGCCGATAAAGATCAGTTCTCCGGCGCTCAATGAATCCTGCCGCAACGTATTCATGCCGAGACGTTTTGCAATACCCAGAATCTTGTCCAGATCGGCGTAACGTTCATGATTGCCAATCGTGAAAAACGTCGTAGCCTTGATCTGATTTATGGATTCCAATGCTTCATAGTCAACCGAACTGCTGTCGATCAAATCCCCGGTGACGGCGACAAAATCAGGTTCAAGGGCATTGATTCTATTGACGACACGTTGCATGAATCCACTTTGCCGAGAACCGATATGGACATCGCTGATCTGGGCAATCCGGTATTTACGGCTGATTTTCGGGCTTTTGATCCGTAGTCTTTTGATTGACAGGTGGTGAGAGGCCAGGATTGAAAACAGTACCAGTACAACGCCGGTGACGAGGACCGCCTGGGCGACAAGCCGGTCATCCAGGTCGGTCACCCACCGGATTGGCTCGGCAATCAGCGTCAGAACAGCAAACACGAAGCTCACCCCGAACCAGTGCACAACGAGGTAGCGAATTTTCATTTTTGGCCCGCTGAATGACCAGTACATTCCGGCCAGACCCACTAACCAGACTGCGAGCGAATGAAAAACCGTTATTTCGATTCCGCCGCCATACCAACCTGTCAAACGGCTGACCGGATAAGCAAACACGAAACAGCAGGCGAGGGGAAACAGAAGAGTGAATCGGAGGCGGGTATTAGGTTGCCTGGATGCCATCACCACAGGATATAACAGGATCAGTTGAAATGAAATTGATATGATGAATTATCACGCGCGGTTCCGGGGTTATAATCCGGCTTTGGAACTCCCGGAGACAACACGCTGAAACCCGTACACAAATTACGGAAGACCAAGGTCATCGCCACCATCGGCCCTGCCTGCGATAACGTTGATACGTTAAAGGCCATGATTGAAGCGGGCATGAATGTCGCCCGCCTGAATTTGTCCCATGGAGACGTGGAATCCCATTCACGGACACTTGAACGTGTGCGCCAGGCGGCGATGGAAATGGACGTTGCAGTGGCTGTCATGGTGGATACCCGGGGGCGGGAAATTCGCACAGGAAGGCTCAATACCGACAGTGTGCCGCTGGAGCGTCACCAGTCATTTTCAATTTATGCGGGGGATGGAATCGGGGATAGTACCGGTGTTACTGTTTCCCATCCGAATCTGTACCGGCATACCAGCGCAGGTGACCGTATATTGATTGATGACGGTCAGATGGAGTTGATTGTGACCGCTGTCAAGGGGGACGAAATCCAGTGCAGGGTTGAATGCGGCGGCTTGCTCAGGGGCTTCAGGGGCGTCAACCTGCCGGACAATAAAACCGTATTCAACGATATTCCATCCGATGATTCTCTGGAAATCGGGTTTGCAGCGGCAAATGATGTTCAGTACATCGCTGCGTCATTTGTTCGAAATGCCAGCGAAGTGGTGAACATGCGTAATGCGCTCAGGAGTCAGGGTTCAGATATCCCGATCATTGCGAAGATAGAAAACCGCGAGGGTGTTGACAACATGAACAGCATCATCGCAGCGGCCAACGGCATAATGGTTGCGCGTGGCGACCTCGGTGTCGAACTGGAAATGGGTGAAGGTCCGACTATCCAAAAACAGATCATTCGCGCTACCGTATCCCAGGGCAAGCCGGTGATTACCGCGACCCAGATGCTGGATTCGATGGAACGCAATCCCAGACCGACCAGGGCTGAGGTCAGCGATGTCGCCAATGCCATCTTCGATGGCACTTCAGCTGTGATGTTGTCCGGCGAAACCGCAGTCGGGAGGCGCCCTGTCGAAGCCGTAAAGACCATGGTCAGCCTGGCCCGCGAAGCGGAGTCGGGATTGCGTCAATTCGGTTATCTTCAGCAAATTGAACCACATCCTTCACACGAGGTTACTGAAGCGGTGGCGCAGGCTTCGATTACGATGGCAAACCACCTGGATGCGGCCGCCATTATCGCACTGACTGAAACCGGATTCACTTCCCGCCTGATTTCCAAATACCGTCCCGATTGTCCGATTCTCGCTATTACCACCTGTAAATCAGTGGTCAGTCGTCTTGCCATGAACTGGGGCGTATTGGCAATTCACTACGATGATGACGGCAGCGACGATGAAAAAATTGTTTTCGCCATCAATCGCGCCAAAGAACTCGGCTACGTCAGGAACAATGATCTGCTGATCCTGACCGCGGGAAGTTCGAGGCAGGCGGGCAGTACCGATTTGATTCGGGTTTTACGAGTCAGGTAGATCCCGACCCTTAAACCCCTTACTGATTGACGCGCCGGAACGCGTCAAAGGCCGAATTCAAGGCGTTGCCAGATATAGGTACATAACATCGCCAGCGACATGATGACGATAGTGGGTCTGATCACTTTGGCGCCGATGTTCAATACCACCAGAGAACCCAGATACGCTCCGGCTGCACTGCCCACAATCATCACCCCGCCTACCAGCCAAACGACTTTTCCGCTGACAATGAATGCAGCCAGAGCCGCCAGATTGCTGGCGAAGTTGAGCACTTTGGCGTCGGCGGTGGCCTGTACCAGGTTTTTGCCTCTCAAAGCGACACCACTCAAAGCATAAAACGAGCCTGCGCCCGGGCCAAAGGCGCCATCGTAGAATCCTATACCCGGCGCCACAACATTGCCGAAGGTACTGTGTCTGATCGCGGGTGGTCTGGATGCCCACCCTGAATGATGGACCGAATGATCGAAAAACAGGAAATACAGGGCAATCAAGAGCAACACGACCGGGGTTACGAAATCCATTGATCCAGCAGGCATATACTGTATCGCAATCGCACCGAATACTGCCCCCGTCAGCGCGGTTAAGAACGGCTTCTTTATGGTTCCTGGCTTAACCTGTCGCTTTGAAATCATGGTCACGGCGGCGGTCAATGTTCCAAAGCTGCCCTGCAGTTTGTTGGTGGCGATGGCCTGGACAGGAGGCACTCCGACCAGCAGCAGGGCGGGTATGACCAGCAATCCTCCCCCGCCCGCGAGGGTATCCAGAAACCCGGCGACGAATGCGACGATGATCAGGGCATACAGTATCCCTGGCTGGGTGAAAAATTCTATGACGGTTATACCTGATCTTGGTGAACCGGTATCTGGTTGTCGAAATCAGTCAGGTTTGATTTTCGGTTTTCAGATGCAGCGTGGTCGTAGGGTATGCACATTCGGCGTTGTTGTCTTCAATAATCTTCAGGATAGTGAGCATGACCTCCTGTTTGATTCTGAAATACTCATTCCCGTTTTGTGTTTTGGTGAAGCAATAAATGAAGAAATCCAGTGATGACGGAGCAAATGTGGTAAAGCTGACCATCACTGAATCATCCTGATCGATACCGTCGTGGGCCTCCAGAAAAGCTCTTACCTGTGTAACAATGTTATCCATAGAGACGGCATCATCGTATCGGATTCCAATGGTTTCGGATATACGCCGCTTTTTCATTCGTGAGATATTCTCAATGGATATCGTCGAAAAACTCGAATTTGGCACATATAGCGGGCGGCTTTCCAAGGTCCGGATCAGGGTTATCCGCCACCCTATGTCTTCCACTATGCCCTCGATTTCCTTGTCAGGTGATCGAATCCAGTCGCCGGCAATAAAAGGGCTGTCCAGATACAGCATCAATCCACCAAAGAAATTTGCAAGCATGTCCCTGGCGGCAAACCCGATCGCAATTCCGCCGATACCACCGAATGTCAAAATCCCCGCAATGCTGAGTCCGAGGGTTTGCAATGCCACCAGAGATGCAATTATAAAAGTCACCAGGCGCAATAACTTGCCGATAGTGGTGACTGCGAACTCATCAATTTCCCCGCCTTCTCTGGTTTTCCTCCGGATCAGGTTTTGCTGGGCATGTTTGATGAATCGAACCAGAAACCAGGTGATCGCAACAATCGCACCCAGATCCCTGACCGAATTGATCGCCCTGGCAATCGGTGTTTCCAGACCAGACGCTACGGTTTCACAGGCTAAACTGACGCCCACCACCCAGATCATCAATCGCAAGGGTGGGGCAAGCGCATTCAGGAAGGCGCCATTCCATGATGCTTCAATGTCACCGGAGCGTTGCCGTAAAAACGCCAGGATTCCCCGGGTTGCCAGGCTCAGGGCCAGGGTCACGACCAGGATTACGACCACTTCCAAGGCCAGTGAATTCTTGCCGAACAGATTTAACAGGCGGTCAAGCATTATTATGTCTGTATTTCAGCCTGTCTCGGGAGGTCATTCCTGTTTGGCCCATTCGGTGTAGCCGCCATTCAGACTGTAGCTTTGCCTGAATCCCTGGTTGCCGAAATAATCCGCCGCGCCCTTGCTCATGTTACCGTGATAGCAACAGACAATAAGCGGCCGGGTTTTGTCCGCACCTTCGATAAAAGACCGAACGTTGCTGTTGTCGATATGGATGGCATTCTCAATATGCCCCGATGACCAGGACGCGACATCCCGAATATCGACAATAATCGGATTCTGGCTGTCGATCAGCTCTCTGGCGTCTTCAATGTCTATGTTTTCGAATGGCATATCGGTCGCCGCGAAATCTCTGGTCAGGTCAAGAGCCGCGTATCATAACATCTGAAGGGGTAAAAAACTCCCCGTCACAATCATCAACCGCAATCGCAGGGACAATCCCCCGTGGTGGTCCAATCCACGAACCGGGCCGCAGGCCGGGTCGAGCACAACCTCTACGTCGTAAACCGGTTCAATGACACGTGATCCTTGACATACTCGGGAATCAGGTCACGGTTTCTCCGGTACTGCCTTTGAATGTATAATTTACGGTAACAATCTGTCCGGTATATGTTATGCAATGGATTTTACTGTTGGTTATCGTGGTCTCGCTGTTTTACTTGTCACGATATTTCCCTAAAACCGCCTTCAGCGTTCTAGGCGTTCTGGTCGTCGGCTCAGTGGTTATGATTCTGACCACTACGGAAATGGCTCAATTCAACCGCGGGAAAATAGCCAACCAGGACATTCAGATCGAAAACCCGGTACTGACGTCGACTTATGCCGAGGGTTATCGATTCAATGCAAGATTGTTCAATGCCAACCCGGCTCATTCGCTCAGGGAGCTGGTCATCAGCATTACCATGCTGGATTGTGCCAGCGATGAGCCGGAAAGCTGTCGCGTAATCGGTCAGGAAGATGAAAGAATCAATGTCGGCATACCGCCGGGGCAGGCGCGGGACGTTTCGAGGACAATATCATTCGGCAACGCTGTCGCTACAGGCGCTTTGAAATGGGAATTCAAGGTGACCTCGACCCGCAGTTGAACAGCAATAACCATTTATGCCGTTGTGGGATGAAATTCGGCCGCGTTACTGCTATATTGGGCTTTCATGACTGATCTTCTATATGGCATTTTTGGAGGCACCTTTGATCCCATTCACAACGGCCATCTGAAAACCATTGCTGCCGTTTCACGGAAATGCCAGCTGGAATGCGTTCACTTCATTCCATCAGCAATCCCTCCGCATCGCAACCAGCCACACGCCAGCGCACGACAACGACTGGAAATGGTAGCGCTGGCAATAGCGGGTCTTGACGAATTCGAGCTGGATGATCGGGAATTGAAACGCGATTCTCCTTCCTATACCTACGATACCGTAAGATCGTTACAGTCGGATTTCCCGAACAGAAAATACTGTTTTATTGCTGGTGTGGATGCGTTACTCGGTCTTGCGAACTGGCATCTTGGGGATGATCTGATCGACCGGATTCACTTTGTGGTGATGCAGCGACCCGGATGGATTTCTCCTGAACCTCTGCCTGACTGGTGGCAGGCCAGACGAACAACCCGGCTCGACGATCTGAAAGAAAATCGGGCCGGCAAATTTTATGAAGTGGAAATAGAGCCTGTTGCGGTTTCAGCCACAGAAATCCGTTCCGCCATTTCCCGTGGAATCGATCCCGGCAATATGCTGCCGCCTGCCGTGTGGGACTACATTCGTACCCACGATTTATATGACAACTGAACTATACAACCCAATTGGGAGGACATGTGAATGAACCCGTAAAGACAACCACTCCAGTGTCCGATGCAATGTGTGACAGGGTGGTGGCCGCACTTGAAGATGCCAAGGGTGTTGACATCAAAGTGCTTGATGTACGCAAACTTACCGACATTACTGACTATATGGTGGTGGTAACGGGAACCTCAGACCGCCACGTAAAAACCCTGTCTGGCCGGGTTCTGGAATTCATGCTCGAACTTCACTGGAAACCGATAGGCATCGAAGGAGAGGAGTCCAGGGACTGGATACTGGTGGATTATGTCGATGTGATCGTACATATCATGCTCAGTACCACTCGCAGGCATTATGACCTTGAGAGTTTATGGAGCGAGGCTTTTCTGAACCCCGTTCAATTGGTCGAAGCCGGTTCACAGGAAAAGCAGTCAGGATAAGGAACTATTCCTGTTCTTTGACAGTGATCGCGGCACAGGCAACATGCTGAAGATTTATCTGATTGCGGTTGGCGATAAAATGCCAGACTGGGTGGATCAGGGTTACAGACAGTACCAGCGACGAATTCATGGCCGGGTTTCCCTTCAACTGATTGAAATCGGGGCCGCAAAAAGAGGAAAAAATGCAGATGTCGATCGAATTATCCTGTCGGAAGAAAATAAAATCAAATCCTCCATTCCCTCCGATACCAGAGTAATCGCCCTGGATCGAAGTGGAAAGACCTGGGCTACGCTTGAATTGGCGGAAAGGATGCGTGGCTGGATCGATCAATCAGAACGACTGGCGCTGATAATCGGGGGCCCGGAAGGGCTGAGCAGATCATTCATCAAACAATGCGACGAAATCTGGTCCTTGTCGGCGCTGACTTTTGCTCACCCGCTTGCCCGGCTTGTCGTTGCCGAGCAACTATATCGCTGTCTGACCATTATAGAAGGCGGACCTTACCATCGGTGAAACCGGTTCCATCAGGCGCCCGGGGTATCGTCTTGTTATACTCTTTATGAAAATCCGAGCACGAGTGAACATGAAATGAGAAACTTCAAGTCAGTTTTTGAACATAAACAGGAAATCCTGCGCAATCGGCCCGACAAATGTGAAGCCGAGGTACATGCGCAAAGTCATCTGGTTGAAGATTTTCGCAGCCACGTCAGGACACGCGGATTCGATATCATCGTAGATCAACCGGAAAACATGGGGAGTACCGATCAAGGCCCTCGTCCGAGCGAATATGTTCTGGTTGCCCTGGCAGCCTGTCATGAAGTGACCTATCGGCTTTATGCTGATGCACTCGATATCGATCTGCAGGATATTGCCGTCAGTGTGACTGGAAAGTCCGATGCAAGAGGGTTTTTTGACCTTGATGACGACGTTCCGGCAGGATTCAGTGAAGTGGTCGGCACCATTGAAATTGTCAGTGATGCCAGTGACGAAGACCTCGAAAGATTGCGGCTGGCAGTAAACCGACATTGCCCGGTTCTGGATGATTTGAGAAAACCGGTGAAGGTCGACCTCGAATTGAAACGCAAAGCGCCGGACCTGCAAAAACAAAGCCCCGACTGAATCGGATCAGTCGGGGCCAGAGGATAAAAGATCAATTATACGGACGGGTCGAACGGGGTTGTCCTTTTATCTGTCCGATCGGCGCTGTTAATCCCATTTCTTCCAGGGCTGCATTGATCGGCATGTCGTTATAGGCGTTTTCCGGTGCGTCGGGCGATTCCAGTACCTTCAGTTCATGCAGGAAGGCATAGCCATTATTCATCAGGGTGATGACGTCATTATCGAAAATCATTTTGGCTTCATAGGTCACCGGGTCACCACCGATGGCCGCTGGATTTTCTTCATAGATCGCCGACCAGATGGTGGCCTTGGGATAACCGGTCAGCTCCTCAAACAGGATATCGACTGTTTCAGAGGGGTTGTCGATGATGAATTGCATGGCTTCAATTTCCGCTTTCATCCAACCAATCGCCGCTTCCGGATTATTTTCGATGAAGTCCTGACGCATCAGTGTAAAGTCGGCATCGGTTTCACCCCATGGTGCACCGGTTGCGACATATTTGGCGTGACCTGCTTCCACAACCCGTCGTGCATGAGGCTCCCACATGGCGGCGCCGCCTTTCATCTTGCCTGCCTCGAAATTACTGGTAATGACTTCGATGGTCATGCTCAACCGTTCCGAAGGTTCGAACGCACCCTTGCTGATAATCGAATCAACGAATCGATTGGCGCAGGTGCCACGGTGAACCGCAAAGGGTTTTCCGGACAACCAAGCGCTGGCTTCTTCGACACTGGCGAAATCCGGCGCATCCATCGGCACCACTATCTTGTTACAGTTTTGACCGTTACTGAACATCGGCGTGGAGACCAGCCGTATGTCGGCAATCTGTCGTTTTGTTGTGGCCACCAGTGAGGGCATATCACCCATGGTGCCAATTTGCATCTTGTCAGCCAGCAGTGCGTTTACCATCGGTGGGCCGGTGAGATGTGCTTCAAACTTTACCGTGCTGCCCTTGGGCAGGTATTTCTCGTGCAATGCCTTGTGCTTGATGATGACACCATTCCATCCGCCGGTCCAGTACGGGTGGTAACCGTAAGTAATGTCCACTGGTTCCGCTGCATATAGTGAACCGGTGAACAAAAACATTACGCCAGCCAACAAATATTTTAAATCAGTTTTTTTCATTTCAATATCTCAGTGTGGTTTAAGGGAAAGAATACTCGGTCAAGGAGTATCTGCAGTCTCTGCATAGAGCCAGTTCATCGCTTCCTGCTTCAGTTCCAGATACCGGTTGGTGGTCAGGACATCAATCGTTCTGGGTCTCGGCAAGTCGATATGAATCACTTTGGTTATATTGTCCGGGGCCTCATCCATGACGTAGATCCGATCTGCCAGAAACAGGGCTTCTTCAAGCTCGGAAGTGATAAACAGGGTTGACAGTCCCGTGTCTTCGAACAGTTTCAGGTAATATTCCTGCAGTATTTCGCGGGTCATCACATCCAGTCCGCGGAACGGTTCATCCAGTATCATGATATCCGGACTGTTTATCAATGCCTGGGCAATTTCGGCCCGCCGCTTCATGCCGCCGGACAACTGATCCGGGTATTTATCCTTGAAATCGATCAGGCCAAATCGGTCCAGCAATTCGGCAGACTTGACTTTTGCCTGCTGTTTTGGAATCTCACTTCGAACCAGCGGACCAAATATGACGTTGTCGGTTACCGTCATCCAGGGCCACAGGGCGGTTTCCTGAAACACCATGATTCGATCTGAATCGGGTCCGGTGATCGGTTTTCCATCAATCTCCATTGTCCCGTAATCCGCCTTCAGGTACCCTGCGAGCAGGTAAGCCAGCGTTGATTTTCCGCATCCGGAGGTTCCCATGATCACATTGAGCATACCCGGCGCAAATTCAACCGAGCAGTCTTGTATTACATTAATCGGTTTGCCGGACTGATTCACAAAGCCCTTGCCAAGATTCTGGATGCTGATGTGGCCTTTGGTCATTCTTAACCACTCTCCTTCCAGGGCATCATTTTTCTCTCTATCCAATCCACGGTGATGGTGGAAATGAATCCAGCCAAACCGATACTGATCATGCCGATCAGGACAACCTCGGGTGTCGAACTGACATAACCCTCCCAGGTCATCCTACCCAGTCCGCTGTCGCTCGCGATCATTTCCGCCGCAATTACGACATTCCAGGTAATTGCGATACCCAGAGTCATGCCCACGGCGATAGAGGGAATAACCGACGGCAACATGATACGATGAAACACATCAAGTTTTGATGCGCCAAGAGACCGCGCCAGCCAGATATGTTCGTTCTGGATTCTGCCTACTCCGTCAAAAACATTGATAACGATGACAAAGAAAGCTCCGATAAAGGTAATGAATACGATGCTGGATTCATTGGTCGGCCAGAACAGAATCGAGATCGGAACCCAGGCCAGTGGTGGAATTGGGCGCAGTAATTCAAATACGGGGAAAAACAGATCCCTGAACTTCTCACTGGTGCCGAATACCAGGCCCAGCGGAATCCCCAGAATCTGTGCAATAATGAACCCGATGGCTACACGCTGGAAACTGATCATCCAGGAATGCCAGTACTCAGAATCTGTCAGATACTCGGCTAAAAACGTGCTCAGCGTCTGAATCGGCGTCGGCAATTCTGCAAAACCGGACACCCCGGTGACTACCAGCAGGTGCCATAGAACAAAAAAGGAAACAACAGAAACCACTCCGCGCCACCTGAACTGAGTCCACCGGTTAAATTTGATTCGGTTGAATTTCATTGCTCAGACACTCATGCCAGCTCTCGCTCGCCCCGCTCAAAAGCCTTTTTGGCTTCTTCGTGCACCGCTGTTACGGCCTGTTGTTTCAATTCAATAAACCGCTGACTGGTCAATAAATCCCGTGTTCGTGGTCGTGGCAGGTCGATATTCAATCTGAGTTTGATTGTGCCGGGCCGGGTGGTCATAACAACAACGGAATCAGCCAGGAAAATTGCTTCATCGAGATCATGGGTTATAAAGAATACGGTTTTTTGAAATCGATCATAGATATTGAGCAGGTGTTCGTGCATCGTAGTTTTGGAAACCGTATCCATGGCGCGAAACGGTTCATCCAGCAACAATATCTTCGGGTTGTTGATCAAGGCACGAAGTATTTCAACCCTGCGTTGCATTCCTGATGACAGTTGCGTCGGGTAAGAGTCCGCGATTCGATCCAGGTTACCGATTCTGGACAGCAAATCCATCGCTTCTTCATTGGCTGCGCTCATCGACATTTTTTTCTGCACGACCAATCCGTAGGCTACATTTTCCAGTACGGTTTTCCAGGGGAACAATGCGCCATTCTGAAAAACCACGACACGGTCTGGTCCGGGGGTGGGCGGGCGACCGACAATCGACAATGGTTCTCCGTCCATCATGACCTGTCCCGAGGTCAGATTATCAAATCCGGCCAGGATATTCAGCAATGTGCTCTTGCCACAACCTGAAGGTCCGACTACGGCAATAAAGTCGCCTGCTGGAATTTCCAGGGAGCATTCCTCCAGGGCTACGACATGTACACCTGACGGGTCATAGATCTTACCTGCCCGGTCAACCGAGAGAAATCCAAGTTTCCGGTCATCCCTGTCCTGCTTTGAGCGCTCGTTAGTCATTCCGATAACCCCGTTAATCCGCGCTCAATCCAAAAGACTGTTCTCTCCAGCGCATCAGTCGATTGCCGATCACCCGGATGATTGCGCTGCTCGCATAGCCGACGATACCCAGTGTCACCATCATGATCACAATGGTCGGGTATTGCACCAGATTATAGGATTCCAGAATCATGAACCCCAGACCATACTGTGCGGCAATCATTTCCCCGGCTACCAGGGAAAACCATGCAGCCCCCATCGCAATCTGTAACCCCGTGAAAATCGACGGCAATGCACCGGGAATAATCACGTCCCGCAATATATCCCTTGGTTGGGCGCCAAGGCATTGTGCGGCACGGAAATAATCAGTGTCAATCGACCTGACTCCGAGCAGGGTATTCATAGTGGTAGCAAAAAACGCAACCAGAAAAGTAACGAAAATAACCGCGGGTTCATTCGCCGGAAAGATCAGAATGGCGATCGGCACCCATGCCAGGGGGGGTACCGGTCTTAATATACCGAGCAGTGCCGAAGCATACTCATGGACCTTGACCCGCCATCCCATCAGAATTCCAAGTGGAACACCCAACAAAACGGCTAACAGAAAAGCAGCCGTTGCACGGTAAGTGCTGTACCAGATGTGCAGGTAATAATCCCAGGTAAACAGAGACAGTCCATAGCTCGGGTCAGGATTCAACCACTCGACAATAACGGTTACAGGATCAGGAAGTCGCTGAAATGATGCGATCGGCAGCCATTTGACACACACATACCACACTATAAGTGAGATGGCATAACCAGCCCACAAATAGCGGAGTTTTTGATTACTTAGCGGATTGCCCACGGAAAAACAATTCTATCCTTGTCTGATGCTATGGAAATTACTTGGTGTAAAAGATTGTTCCTGCTACCTTGGAACCTAATATATCCTGATGCCAAGGTCAATAAAAATTTGTTCGACCCGAAATCCGGGGTTTTACGATGTGCAGGGCGAAGGTTATAATTCCGCAGACTGTTATATCACGTCATCATCAATCACTTGAAACTGTCCCGAACTGCTGCATTCGTCCTACTGGTTACCACCTGTTTCAACGCATTCGCCATTTCCGAACATACTGAAATATTGTACCGCGGGCAATGGCCGGAATATGTGATCGGAGCCAACGTCATTGCACTCCCGCAAGTCCGTAAAATCCTGTCTCTATACGAAGAGGATGAAAAAACCTATATCGAAATTCGATATCCTGGTGGTGATGCCGGCCGACTCTGGGCCGAGTCAGTGGTTAATTGGCTGACCTCCTACGGGGCGCCTGCAAGGTACATGGATTTGTTTCCCGGTTCCGGTGCTGCTGATCAACTGGTGATTGCCTTTGTCGACTGGCGATAGAATACGATACGCTGCGTTCACGACTCAATTTAAGTCACATTGCCCTGATGAAGATATGGAAGCATATAGTGGTGTGCCTGCATCTGGCGGCATTTGGGCTCACCGGATCGAACTGTGTTTTTGCAGACGCAAAGTCTGAATATGAATCGAAATGCAGCGCTTGTCATGGCTTTGGTATTGCCGGAGCACCCAGGCTCGATGATACAGCGGATTGGCAGGCCAGAATTGCCAGGGGCATGGATACACTTTACAGCAATGCAATCAATGGCTTCACCGGCAATACCGGTATAATGCCGCCCAAGGGTGGTTTTACAGGTTTGAGCGATGATCAGGTCAAGGTCATCGTCGATTACATGGTGGGCGGCCAGCAGTAGGAATCAACCCTGGAACGGCCAGGGAGCGAAATCGAAAAATCCCATCAGGGACTTGACCAGATGAGTCTGATCAGCAACCCCTGCCAGTTCACGAATCGAATGCATACCCAATTGCGGCACGCCAATATCCACCGTGCGGATTCCCAGTCGGGTTGCGGTAATCGGTCCTATGGTCGTACCGCAACCCATGTCCGATCTCACTACCACCATTTGACAAGGCGTTTCGGCTTTTGCGCACACGGCTTTGAATACTGCTTCGGTTTCGCTATTGGTTGCATACCGCTGATTGTTGTTGACTTTGATAACTGGCCCATTGTTGATTAATGGTTGATGGGCGGGCTCATGGAGGGCCGCATAGTTCGGGTGAACGCCATGGGCGTTGTCTACGGAAATAAACATGGAATGGTGGATTGCCCGTTGCATGGTTTCACCGTCTCCGCAGATTCGAGACAGTACAGATTGCAGAAACTGTCCCTCGGCGCCGCTGGTTGAACCACTGCCAACTTCTTCGTGGTCATTCAGCACAACCACCTGGTTGGATTTGTTCCCTGACATGATCAGGGCCTGGATGGTGGCGTGGCAACTCAATAGATTATCCAGCCTTGCAGAAGCGATAAACTCCTGGTCAAGGCCAACCAGTTGCGGGCTCTGGTGATCATACAGGGACAATTCATGGGAAAGAATCCGGGTGAATGAAAGTGCCGGATGCTCCTGCCTGATCCAATTTCTCAACACAGGCTCGAATTCATGTTCAATTTCATCGGTTCGACACAGTACCGCAGGCAGGTGTTCCTGTTTGTTGATCGTGCGTCGTTCATTTACCCCACGATCGAGGTGAATGGCCAGACTCGGGATGAATGCAATCGGTCGCCGGACATTCAGGAGTAAACTGTGGATTGAATCGTCCTTATCCTGTAGCGTGACTCTTCCTGCCAATGCCAGGTCCCGATCAAACCACGGATTGAGCAGGGCGCCCCCATATACCTCCACCCCCAGTTTCGCGTATCCGTTGTTGACAGTAATCGCATTCGGTTTTATTTTCAGGCAGGGACTGTCAGTATGCGCCCCGACCAATCGAAACCCGTTTTGGGCTGGATCCTGACAATACCTGAAGGCAATAATCGACGAACCATTGCGGGTGACAAAATAGTTGCCGGGGTTCAATCCTGCCCAATCGGAATTTTCCGGCAATGAACTGAATCCGGCTTCTTCAAGGCTGGTCGAGAGATTTGAAACGCAATGATAAGGGGTCGGAGATCGAGCGAGAAACTTCAGTAATTCCTGTATTTGTCTGGACATGGAGTTGTACGAGTCAGTCAGAAATCGGGTATCGTATCATCCTTGCGGTGCAGGCTGGTCGAATCCGGCAGAAATGGATTACTGGGTCAGGGATTGTTATTTTCGACATTTTACTTGCCATTTAGGTGCGATATAGTCGGCGTCGAGTTGTACTGCCGTCAGTCGCCCGCCCCACACACAGCCGCTGTCGAGGCTGATGATGTTTTGATATTGAAGATAGCCCAGCGTTGACCAATGGCCGAAGACGATTCGCCAATTTCTGATTCGCCGGTGCGGATGCATGTACCAGGGAATCCACATTGGACCCTGGGTGCCCGGGGCTCCCTTTTGCGTGAAATTCAAACTGCCTTGATAGTTGCAGTAACGCATACGTGTAAGGCAGTTGACAATGAACCGGTATCGCTTCCTGCCAGACAGTTTTTTGTCCCATATATCGGGTTGATTGCCATACATGTTTCTGAGGAACCGGTTGTATTTTTTGCCCCGGAGGATGGTTTCTATTTCTTTGGAGTAACTCATCAACTGATTCCGTTTCCACCCCGGGTACACTCCGGCATGAACCATTATGGTTTTCAGTTTCCTGTCCCGATAAACCAGGGGCCGCTGGCGCAACCAGGAAACCAGTTCTTCGAAATCCGGCGCTTTCAGGATCGGTTTCAGAGTGTCATCGGTACGAATACGGCGAATTTTTGCTGCAACTGCGAGGAAGTGCAAATCATGATTTCCCAGAACCGTTACCGCGCTGTCACCCAGACTGCGAACTGTCCTTAGTACCGCCAGCGAATCCGGACCACGATTTACCAGGTCTCCGCACAGCCAGACCTGATCCCGGGAAGGATCAAACCTGATTTTGGTCAAAATCTTCTCAAAAGCGCTCGCGCACCCTTGAATGTCACCCACTGCATAGACTGCCATGGGTTACTGGTCATCTTGCAAGAGCTGATCGATAAGCTCGTCTTCAGAAAGTCCGTCCTCTGGCGGGGGAGGGTTGCCATCATGAATCAATCTCGTTCTCGACTGACGATATGTCTCGCGCAGAAAAAGATACTTGTCCGGCTGAGCTTCAAGCAAACCATCCGAATCAAGCAAACGCGAGCGGGCATCCACTATTCTCACGCCGCCGGCGTAGACACTGTCCGGGGAATCAAGATACCCGACCGCATCTCCATAAACAAACTGCGGGACAAGGCCTGTTGCATCGCGTAGATTGCCCGGCCCCAGGAATGGCAACATCAGATAGGGGCCTGCAGGTACTCCCCAGACCGCCAGGGTTTGTCCAAAATCCTCTTTATGCTTCGGTAAATTGAGTGCGCTGGCAACATCGAATATACCCAGTAACCCAGCGGTGGAATTGACCAGAAACCGTAATGTATCATTGGCCGCCTGGCCTGCCTTGCCTTGCAGCAAGTCGTTTACAACCGTCATCGGTTCCCACAGATTGGAGAATATGTTGCCAATTCCCCTACGTACCGGCGAGGGCACGACTTTTCGGTAGGGTTTGGCAATTGGCTTCAGAAACACCCTGTCAAAGTCCAGATTGAAATCCAGAATCGCCCGGTTCATCTTCTCAAACGGGTCATTCTCTTCCGGTAGTGAAGAGGCTGAGGCGTAACCGGTGGTCAGGCCAAATACAAGGACAAGGAACAGCAGACCTGTCCTGAACCATTTTTCACAGGCGGTGTTTTTGTTGGGCATTTGATCTTCGTTCCGGACACGGATGGCTCAATTCCGGCGGATCGTATCACTAATTCAATGCAGGGTCTAAATAAACAACCACCATTTTCCTTCATGTATTTTTGTTCAGGTGCTGAACCACCATATAACTGATATCTGCATGGAAACCGAGGATTTCCGCTGAGCGATTGGGTCCAAGATTTCGTTCGGTTTCATCGCTCAGAATCAGCGGTATGGGCTTTGCATCAGCTGTAGCAAAGATTGGTTGAATCCCTTCCAGCAACTCGGAGTGTGCCGGTTCCTGTTCCAGCAGCTCTAAAATCAGGCTGTGGTTTTTCTGATTCTCAGAGGTCATGTCCCTCGCAAGCAATGGCTCGTAACGTGCCAGCAGGTTTTTCAGTCTTTCCTCCTCATCCGGAATGAATTTTTCTTCAAAGTTAAGCTTCAGCATGAAAAATTGATCGGATAATGAATCAATCAGGAAACGGGTCAGTGAACGGACTTTCCGGTAGTTCCGGCATTGTCCGGTCTCTGTCTGGACAATCTCCTGAGTTCATCCAGATCCCTGTCATTAAGCTCGCTGGTCAATGCCTTGTAAAGCAATGCCTGAATACGCTCGTGCCTGCGTCTTGTTTCCCTGGCTGTGAAGTCGATTATTTCACCCATGTCAAGTGGGTCAGGTATGCTCCCGGTGATTATCCACCAGTTTGATGACTGAAATATAGCATATTATGTTGACAAAATACAGGGTAATATCCGATTACATCCAGTGTTACAGGTCTGATTCCGGGTACACAAGCGTGAGCCTGTCCAGTCGGACTTGCTGATGATATCGCTTGTCCGAGCGTTTATAATCAACCGTTATGCCTGTAAACGAATTCTTGATAATCCGGATTAATCATCGCCAAACTGCACCGGCATAATAATTAAAACATACAAGCACAGGGTATGCTGATGCGGCTTTTAAAAGCAGTTTTGATCGTGATGATTGTCCTGATTATTGTCATTTTGACAGTCGAGATATTCAAATATCGGGAAAAACTGGCGAAATATCCAGAATTTGTCGATACGCCCCCGGTCAAGGTCGTAGCTCATGATCAACACATTGTGTTGTTCGCTTTGGGTGACTCCGGTTCAGGGTGGATGTCCCAGAGCGATGTTGCCGAGGCGATGGAGGAAAGATGCAAAAAACAGAAACCCGATGCCTTGCTTTTGATCGGTGACGTGATCTATCCGGATGGTACGGAAACGCTTGATGACCCGCGTTGGGATGAGTTGATTTTCGACATGTATGGCAGTGAGTGCCTGCAGGATCTCCCAATCTTTCCGGCCCTCGGCAACCATGACTATAACGGTAACCCGTGGATCTGGAAAGAAGCGGGCACTATCAATCCTCGCTGGTGGTTTCCGCACCGACATTACCAGGTGCTATTCGAAGACCTTCTGGCATTGTATGCCATCGATACACTAAGTCCCATATTCATACACAAGGCGGTCCCTGCGCTCACAGACCGCCTGACGCCCTGGTCAATAGCATTCGGTCATCATCCCCTGATTTCGGAAAGTAAAGGCGGTGGAAGGCATAAGGGCGGAGGCCTGGGTGGATTCTTCGTCAGCCGCGCCATTTGCGATTATGTGGACACATTTCTATCAGGCCATGCCCATCATCTGGAACATATAGATATCGATAACTGCCAGGCAGACCAGTTTATTTCAGGGGGAGGCGGGATGTCATTGCATCAGTTTGTGGAAAATCCGGAGCATCATTTCGGGGCGAGCGTGTTCGGATTTCTGGAGATAGAAGTGGAACCGGAAACGATGGCGCTCAGATTTATATCCGTCGATAATTCGATCCTATACGAACACAATAAACGGAAATAGAGTGGCTTTTTCATGATATGCCGTGAGCTTCAGCATGATCGCAATCTTTAAAACGGATGCCTGAATGGATAATCTTGCGATCAAGTGGTGCGGTTGGGTAACCAGTCATCGTGTTGCCACTATTGTGATCGCCCTGATTGTGGCGATTTGTGCCGCACTGGGTGTACGGTATCTCGGTTTTACCAATGACTACCGTGTATTTTTCTCAGGTGATGACCCCCATCTCCTGGCCTTCGAAAATCTGCAGGATACGTATACCAGAAACGATAGTGTGTTATTCGTCATTGCTCCGCAGGAAGGCGGGGTATTTACCAATCAGACACTTGCAGCAATCTCGGATCTGACTGAGCGAGCCTGGCAAACACCTTTTTCAATCAGGGTGGATTCATTATCCAATTATCAGCACACCGAAGCTGATGGTGACGAGTTGACCGTATCCGACCTGTATGAAGATGCTGCCTCTCTGACTCAGGCCGATCTGGACAGAATCCGGAATATCGCTGTCAACGAACCCCTCCTCATCGATCGTTTGATATCCAGTGATTCCCGTGTTACCGCTATCAATATCACGGTTGAATTGCCGGGCGTCGATGAAGCTTCGGAAGGACCACAGGTTGTAGCGTATGTTCGGCAGATGCGTGAATACGCTAAAGATAAGTGGCCGGGTCTGGAAGTATACCTGACCGGTGTCGTGTTAATGGATCAGGCTTTTTCTGAAACCGCATTGTATGACCTCACCCATCTGATCCCGGTTGCCTTTGCCATTGTCCTGTTTCTGGTGTTTCTCCAGGTGCGTGGTTTGACCGGCATCGTTGCAACCTTTATCACCATTTTTCTCTCGGTTATCTCAGCAATGGGTATTGCTGGTTGGCTCGGGATAAAACTGACCCCGCCGTCCATGGCTGCCCCGATCATCATCCTGACCCTGGCAGTAGCTGACTGTGTCCATATTCTTTCCAACTGGAACTACGCCCGTCGCGGCACAAACGACAGGATAGGCGCAATGGTGGAAAGTATGCGGATTAATTTCGGCCCGGTATTCCTGACCTCCCTGACTACGGCGATCGGTTTCCTGTCGCTGAACTTCAGTGATGCCCCGCCATTTGGTGATCTCGGAAATATCTCAGCGATAGGAGTGTTGTTTGCCTGGTTTTACGCGATCACCCTGCTGCCTGCACTGGTCACCCTGCTGCCTTCAACCAACCGCGCAAAGCGGGCGTATGGAGTTGAAATCATGAGATGGTTTGCCGACCAGGTAATCCGGTATCGTCGGAGGTTGCTACCGGTAATGAGCCTGATCATTCTCGCGCTGGTGGCCTGCATTCCGAGAAACCAGCTTGATGACATCTTCCTTGAGTACTTTGAAGAGGAAATTCAGTTCAGAACCGACAGCGATTTTGTGGTGGATAACCTGACAGGACTGGGGTTCGTCGACTATTCCCTGGACGCGGGGGAATCAGGCGCGATATCGGAACCCGAATATCTTGCCCAGGTCGAACAATTTGCCGAATGGCTGAGAACTCAGGCGGAAGTCATTCACGTCAATACCTTGACCGATGTATTCAAGCGGGTCAATAAAAGCATGCATGCCGATGATCCAGCCTGGTATGCCCTGCCGGAGGAGCGGGAAATGGCAGCCCAGTATCTGCTGTTATATGAAATGTCATTGCCTTATGGGCTGAACCTGAACAATCAGATGGATATTGACAAACAACGCACCAGATTGACTGCGACGCTGGAAACCCTGTCCTCCAGGGATGCCCTTGCCTTCGAGGAAAGAGTCTCACAATGGCTTAAACAGAATACTCCTGACATTTACACCGTTGGCTCCAGTCCGACTATCATGTTTGCCCATATCGGAATGCGTAACATCGTCACTATGCTGGGTGGTACCGCATTTGCCATGACCGCAATCTCATTACTGCTGATGTGGGCTTTCAAGTCGGTGCGTTGCGGCCTGCTTACGCTCATTCCCAATTTTGCGCCGGCAGCGATGGCATTCGGATTTTGGGGGATTGTCGATGGCAAGGTGGGTGTCAGCCTGTCTGTGGTTACTGCGATGACGCTGGGAATCGTGGTGGATGATACGATTCACTTCATGAGCAAATATATTCGGGCCAGACTGGAGGGTCAGCTTGATGCCGCTAATGCCGTACGATATGCCTTTTCCACCGTCGGTGTCGCATTGTGGACCACATCGGTGGCATTGGCATCCGGCTTTCTGGTGCTTGCCGCCTCGCCATTCCTGCTCAACGCGCAGATGGGATTAATGGTGGCCAACGTTATCATGTTTGCGCTCTTTGTGGATTTCCTGCTACTGCCTGCTTTGTTGATTCGGATCGATAAGTGGTTGCTGCCTGAAATTGTCAAACCCGCAACCCGGCCTGCCCGTGTAGGTTCTGATTGAGGTTTACAGACTGATATTTTACAATTATTCTTGAGGAGCCATGAGTTTCAATAAATCGAGTTTAATCGGACCCATCGTTTCCACTGTACTTGTGGTAATGCTGGCTTCAACCAGTCCGTCCTTTGCCCAAAGCGCCGAAGAAAAAGGTCTGGAAATTGTGACTGCCGCTGATCGGCGTGACAGCGGATGGAAACATTTGACCAGTGAAATGGAAATGATCCTGCGTAACCGGGCTGGCAAGGAGAGCCGCCGGAAAATGACCAGCCGTCAACTGGAAGTAGAAGGTGACGGGGATAAATCCCTTTCCCTGTTCAAAGAGCCCAGGGATGTGGCAGGTACTGCAATGCTGACCTTCTCCCATGGCCTTGACCCCGACGACCAGTGGCTTTACCTGCCTGCGATAAAGCGAGTGAAAAGAATTTCCTCAAAGAATAAATCCGGCCCCTTCATGGGCAGTGAATTTGCCTTCGAAGATATTGGTTCACCCGAAATTGAAAAATTTTCCTACAGATACCTGGGTGAGGAAGCCTGTGGGGAAGGCTATCAATGCCATGTCGTTGAACGCATCCCGAAATATGAAAACTCCGGGTATACCAGGCAGGTGGCGTGGTTTGACAAAGAACACTATCGAAATATCAAGGTTGAATATTACGACAGGAAAAATTCCCTGATGAAGACGCTGGATACTTTTGGATTCAAGGAATATTCGGGGGGTTACTGGCGTGCTGACCGATTTGAAATGGTCAATCATCTAACCGGAAAAAGTACAACATTGCTCTGGACCGGGCATGATTTCGAAACCCCGATGGACGAAAAGGATTTCAGTCAGAACGCACTGAAACGACTGAAATGACCAGGAGCCAGGACGGGGAAATACCGTGAAGACCTGGTTCATCAGCATTCCCTGTTACGTAATCATGTCGCTTCTGGCCGGAGGTCCGGCGGCAGGGATGGAGATGCGTTCGACCCTGGACCTTGAAACACGGATTCAATTACAGGATTCGGATCACACAGAGCAATACGAACACCATTACGCAATTGGCCTGGAAACCGGGTTCAATCACAGCGTCAACAATGGAGACACCATTTTTACCTTTGTCCCGTTTGCAAGATGGGATAGTGAAGATGATGAACGCGAACATTTTGACATTCGCGAATTAAACATCAACCATGCCTCCGGGGACTGGGAAACCCTGGTTGGAATCGGCAAGGTATTCTGGGGAGTCGTCGAGTCAAACCATCTGGTAAACATCATCAACCAGACTGATTTTCTCGAAGGCGTCGACGGTGAAGACAAGCTGGGTCAACCGATGCTCCGGTTAAGCCGGTCTTTTGATCAAAGTGTTCTTACTGCATTTATACTGCCCGGTTTCAGGGAGCGCCAATTCCTCTCTGTCGGCACTCCCGGCGCGCTTCCATTCAGAGTGAACAACAACCCTGTTTACCAATCCGGCAGCGGCGATGATCATACCGACTATGCAATTCGCTATAGTGGCTACCACGAGTTGATTGATTATGGTGTGTCGTGGTTTAACGGCACTTCCCGTGACCCGGGCTTCATCTTCAGCGGCACAGATGAATTGATTCCCTATTACCCGCAGATCAATCAACTGGGTATCGATATCCAGATAACCAGTGATGCCTGGCTATGGAAGCTGGAAGCGCTCAGGCGGAATTTCAACAGCAACAGCCAGGTTCCGGTCGATGATTTCACCGCCTGGGTGGGTGGCTTCGAATACAGTATTTACGGCATGGCAAGCGGACTGTTCGATCTGGGCCTGCTGGCGGAATATCACCATGACAGTAGAGGCAACCGACAGTCAGTACCATTCCAGAACGACTTGTTCACAGGCTTGCGATTCGGGTTCAATGATACAGAAAGTTCCCAGATACTGTTCGGCGGACTCGTTGATCTGGACGATGACTCAGTCAATTTCCGGTTGGAAGCCAATCGACGAATCTTTACTGATGCACGAATCAGTCTGGAAGCTCAGGGAGGGAGCAATGTCGATCCGGGGAATATTGGCTTCAGTCTGAAAGACAGTGATTTTGTATTGCTTTCCCTGGAGTTGTATTTTTAAACAAATAAAGCCGGTATATTTATCGTATTATCGTACTAGCAGCGTGCGACAGGGATATCCCGCCACCTGGTTGTGTATTGGGGAGATGTGAATTGCTGGCGCATATACCATGGCTTGTTGACCCCTTGCGCTCCCAGGAACAATGTGCCTTTGCCTTTACGCTGATTAGCCGCACCAAATACCTTCATCAGCTTATCGGCAAAGGCACATTACCATGTTGAGGAGTGAGTGAACGGTCCACGATCAGCAGACCACCGTCAAAGATACCGATACCTTCGAGGGACTGGCCGGACACACAGCAATAGAACGTGGCCGCAGGGTGTTTGATCAGATGCTCATTGAGATCGAGCGCCTTGTCCATATAATCGTCAGCAGGACTTGGAAACCCGGCCGGAACACGACTGATAAAGTATGGGGCGAGAAAAGCTGTCCTGCTTTGATGGCTGGATAGTCGTGTAATAGTCATAACTGGAAACCTGTATTATACCCGGTATTATGTGCACCAATTTCGCATTAATCAACAAGGACGGCACGGCAAGGCTCTCTGATCGCCTGAGGGTGGATAGTGCGGCCTTCATTTACAGTGATGATTTCAGGCCTGGAGCGACCATCAGCATCGTCAGTGAGGCGGGTGGACCGCGCCAGGTTCGACCTGCAATCTGGTGGTTATACCTGCAACAGACACCAGGCGGACTGAAACCCCACAGGAATTATTTCAGTGTAAACACGAACCATGCCAGGCTGCCGAAGAAGACGGAATACCGGACTTCACGCTGCATCATCCCTGCCAGTGGGTTTGTAGAGAGCGAAGGGGGCAAGAACCCGCATCTGCTGGAGCCGAAGGATGGCAGCGCCATTGCCTTTGGCGGATTGTATAAGGAATGGACGGACAAGGTGACCGGAGAGTATGTGACCTCGGCATCAATTATCACACTGGCGGGGCATCCCAATCTGGCGGGCATTCATCGCAAATCAACCCCGCTATGGCTTCCCGAAGAGACCTATGATCTGTGGCTCTCCCCTGATATTCAGGATACATCTCTGTTCGATGAATTGCTGATTCCTGCCTTAAGAACAGAACTGTTTGCCACGCCTGTCGACAGGGCGGGCAGCAAGCGACCAATCGGGGAGCCCGTAACCATTCCAGCATAAGGAGGCAATCCGCCCGTCTGTTTCATAGAGAACGCAAGACATGTGCACTCAGTTCAACCCCAGACATTAGTTTCTTGTAAAAAACGATACTATAACATTTCAGCCAAAACCTTCTCGATAGCACGCACAATCTCCTGGGGCTTCCGCGGATGAAGCGCATCGGGATGGGGTGAGGCAAACTGACCTGAATCATTATCGAAATACTTGCCGGAAGCAGTCGCAAATTGATCGGCCAGAGCCGCGCGGCAGAGAATTTCCGCTCCTATACCGATATCGCGGCCGACTATTCCAAATGCCTCTTTTACCATGTTGCTGCCAAGCAGTGACCCGGGATTTACTGCGATGATGACCGGGCCGTCATTCCTGAGCGACTTCGCCAAATTCCGGGACCACATTGTAATCGCCAGTTTACTTTGTGCATAAGCCGCGCCGTCGGACAGGCTGACTTGTCCAGCCAGCGCTTTCGGATTGACCGGAGACTGCGCCGCTGAGGACAGGTTGATCACCCGTCCAGATGTCCCGAGAAACGGTAAAAGACGTTGTGTAAGCAGATAGGGCGCAATCGTATTAACGACAAAGCGTATATCAAGTCCGTCCCGGGTAATGGGTTCAGGCGCCTTATAGACGCCAGCATTGTTGATCAGTACGTCAAGGTTGGCGTGCTTTTCGGACACGTTTTTTGCAAGCGCTTCAACATCGGCGAAGCGCGACAGATCCGCCAGACAGCTGTCAACACACCCACCGCCTGGCAGTACAGGGAGCGATTTTTCCACTTCCTCCAGTTTTGCAGGATTGCGGCCGTGCAGCAGTATATGGTGACCCATAGTCATCAGCTTTTTTGCTGTTTCCAATCCGATGCCGTCGGTTGAGCCGGTAATGAGTATGGTTTTTTGCATGGTTATGGCTCGTTCAGTCAGCAATTTTACGGTTTTCTTCGGCAGGAACACAGCAATCAGTCTGGCCCTTGACTTCGGGGCCGCAGCAGGCCACGCCTTTGTCCGGTTCATCGTTGAACCAGGTTCGGATATCTTTCATGCTCCTGTATGTTTCCCAGGCTATGCCGGCAGGATCTTCCACCCACGACTTCTCGGAACGGGCGTAGCAACAATCTGTTTCGCCCTCATCAAAGGCCGTGATATCCGAGCTTTTGAGTCTTGCGCGCAATTCTTCCAGTTCGCTGTCTTCATCGACCTGCAATCCGAGGTGATCAACACCTTTCATTCCTGAACGGGTGGAGATAGCGAAGTTGATGCGAGGATCATCAAGCATCCATTTCGCATAATCGGTTTTGGTTTTTACGGGGTTTGCGCCGAAGAGCGCGCTGTAGAATCTGATGCCTTGATCCAGGCTTTCCACGCCAACATGAATGTGCATGCGTTTCATTTAAATGACCTTACTTTTATGTTCTGTAATGATGATTGTGGTTTGCTGACTTTGGCAAGTTCGATAATCGAGCATCCGGTTTTCCTGTCCTCACGGATACTGGCAAATTTGGCGCTACAGCAATCCTTGACCATGAAGCCGATCAGGTTCTGCATAGCATCAAAGTTGGCAGAGTAGATGACCGAACGCCCCTTTTTACGTGAGGAGACAATTCCGGTGTTAGACAGGTGATTGAGGTGAAAAGACAGGGTGTTGTGCGGTGTTCCCAGTTTTTCACTGAGGACGCCAGCGGCCAGCCCATCGGGACCAGACTGCACCAGTAGCCGGAATGCTCTCAGGCGCGTTTCCTGCGAGAGCGCATCAAACATGATAATTGCTTTTTGTATGTCCATATGTCCAGACTAATCGATATATTTCAATATGTCCAGACTAATCGACATATTTACCGTAAATCAGCGCCGTGCGACAGGGATATCTCACCATCGGCCCTGAGACAAGGCATAACCTTCTCTGTAAAGCCGTGTAGTCGTTTTACGTTCCAACCCTTACTGGCATTCGTGTATCATCGGTGGGGCAGGGCAGTTTTACAACATCACTCATCCTGTCGATTGATTGAATACACACGAAGGAGGCAACATGGCCAGACTCAATCCGCAACGGGTAAATCTGATCACACTGGGTGTCGGTGATCGCGCGCGCTCGCGGGAATTCTATAAAGCCCTTGGCTGGCAGCCCGCCGAGGAACTGCCGGAAGTGACATTTTTCCGGCTGCGTGGCTTCATGCTCGGCCTGTACGGACGGGATGCGCTTGCCAGAGAGCAGGGACGGCCGGACGCCAGACTCGGAACCGGCGCCATGACACTCGCCCAGAATTTTTCATCCGAGGCGGACGTCGATGCAGCGTATGCCGAAGCATTGTCGGCTGGCGCCGAACCGTTGAGGCCGCCGGAAAAAGTATTCTGGGGCGGTTACTCCGGGTACTTCGCAGACCCGGACGGCCATGTCTGGGAGGTTGCCCACAATCCGTTCTGGCCACTCGACGAGGAAGGATATCTGGATCAGTAATGAAATTAGTCGACAGGCTTGCCTACTTCACTGGACGGACATAGCCAACTGGCGCTACCGGCATCAATCTAAATTTCGGCTTTCACGACGGCCGTCTCCGGGTCGCCGGTATTTGGGTTTCCTTAAGTGCAGTTCTGTCAAAATTTATGACATAAAGCGTATTACGGTATATACTGTTATCTGTATTATCACACTAACAGGAAAGTGTTATGAGTATCAGGACACCTACAAGATTGACCATTAATGTCTCGCCGGATTTTCGTGATGAATTGAAAATTCAGGCCATTGCCCACGGGAAAACCCTGAAGGACTATGTGATTGATGCGCTGATGGAACGCATTCAACGGGACTTTGTGGAAGAGGATAAGGCTTGGGGTGAGATGTCTGAAGAAGCCAAAAAGGAAGGGCTTCTGAGCACCCAGGACTCCGAGAGCTTGCTAACGCGCATGAAAAATGCGTAAAGTCCAGTTCACCAGCCAATCGGAAAAATCGCTCGACAAACTCATCAAACGTGCGCCGGAAATTGCCAGAGTACTTGCCGCACAAATTGAAAAACTGCGTGAAGATCCTGCACCACGTAATTCCACCAGGATTGTCGGCTACCCCTGTCACCGCGCCCGTGTGGGTAGCTACCGTATCATTTATGAATTTGATGATGATACGTTACTTGTCACCATCGTTGAAAAGCGTGACAAGGTATATCAAAAACTGAGGAAGCGCTATTCCTGAACGCCTGTTAAGAACTGACAGCGTTAAAACGGTCATTGCACGTTACCATCAGTGGATTCCCACCTCCGCGGGAATGACGGGATGAGGCGCGGGAATGATGGTATGAGACGGGCGCGGTCATCGGACAGGCGCAGGGATTCCCTACGGCTCTTGCGCAAGGACAAGGTGGTAGCGGGGGCAGGATTTGAACCTGCGACCTTCGGGTTATGAGCCCGACGAGCTGCCAGACGGACGGTCCGGCGCAGGGATTCCGGGAGGCGCGGGCACCCGCTTCCGCCAGCGGAGTTCTCCTACGGGAAGTGTTGCCGTCACCAGCTTGGGCATAGGAACCATCATACCGGCTTACGGGTCGCCAGTATTTGGGGTTCCCTGCGGTTCGATCAACAAAATATGAGTTTCCTCGCTCGCAATCAGGCGATGGCTAGGCCTTTGTATGTAGATTCAACGATGTCTAAATAATTAGTCATTATATTGTATAATGACTAATTATTTAGACTTTCATGTCAGGTGTGAATGATGGCAAAGCAACGGACTTATTCCCAATACGCTCGACAGGCTGCGGTTCTGATGGGAGAACAGATCAAGCTGGAACGCAAGCAGCGCCAGTGGACAGTGCAGAATCTCGCGGATCGGGCAGGTATTTCCAGAGCCACGTTGCAAAAAATCGAACATGGCGAAATGAGCTGCGCCGTCGGCCTGGTTTTTGAGGTCGCAACTCTTGTCGGCGTAAAGCTGTTTGAACCGGGCAGCATGCCGCTATCAAAGCATATCGAGCACACGCGGGACAAAATTGCTCTGTTACCGCACCGCATAAAAACCAGGAAAGTGGTGGTTTACGATGACTTCTGACCGCGATAAACAAGCCTTTGTCTGGATATGGCTGCCGAACGAAACGCAACCTGTCGTGGCGGGACGGCTGGAAGCTGATAACGGCAATATCCTGTTCAATTACGGTAAGAGCTACCTGGAACGGGTCAACGACAGTAAGCCTGTTATGCCGATCTATGAGCCGGAATTGCCATTACAGGCCGGAGTATTGCCTCTGCCCACAGGTCTGACCATGCCTGGTTGCATTCGGGATGCCGCGCCCGATGCCTGGGGACGGCGCGTGATTATCAACAAACAGCTTGGGCTTAAAGGTGCAGATACGGATACAGCCGAACTGGATGAACTGACATATCTATTGGAGTCCGGCTCTGACCGGATCGGCGCGCTAGATTTTCAGCGTTCACCGACCGAGTATATTCCGCGTGTTGCGAACAACGTCAGCATGGAAGAACTGATCGAATCCGCTGGACGGGTAGAAAAAGGCATACCCCTCACGCCGGAGTTGGACCAGGCATTATTGCAGGGCAGTTCTATCGGTGGCGCTCGCCCCAAAGCCTTGATCCAGGAGCAGGGTACGAAATATGTCGCAAAGTTTTCATCCAGCGCTGATCTCTACAGTGTAGTCAAGGCTGAGTTCATCGCCATGAGGCTAGCGCTTTTGGCCGGACTGGATGTTGCTCCCGTAAAGCTGGTCAGGGCAGCCAATAAAGATGTGCTCCTGATTGAGCGGTTTGACCGAATTGTGCAAGGAAGCGACTGGTCACGCAAGGCTATGGTCTCTGTGCTTACACTGTTTGGACTTGATGACATGATGGCGCGATATGCCAGCTATGAAACACTTGCTGAAATTATCCGTCACCGTTTTATCGACCCGAAGGATACGCTAAAGGAGCTGTTCGCACGGCTTGTCTTCAATATCCTGTGTGGCAATACCGACGACCATGCGCGAAACCATGCCGCGTTCTGGGATGGCAATACGCTTACCCTGACTCCAGCTTATGATATTTGTCCGCAGGGACGTACCGGCAATGAGGCCTCGCAAGCCATGCTGATTTACGGCAACAATAATCTCAGCCAGTTTAAAATCTGCCTGGAAGCTGCTCACAATTTCCTGTTGTCTGAAAATGATGCCCGCACGATCTTCGGCAACCTTAGAGAAACGATTGAGGGACAATGGGATGCGGTCTGTGACAAGGCGGAGTTAAGTGAAGTAGACAGGAGGCTGCTATGGGGGCGTCAGTTTCTTAATCCCTTTTCGATTTAAATCAAGTAGTTAAGCCCTGGGAAATAAATCTAATGAAAACGCGCTGGCGGGTACACCTGAATGTCAGGATGCAGGGATAACTCCCCGTGGTTGTCCGGGGAAGGATGGAGTTGGGATGTGGATTCCCGCTTCCGCGGGAATGACAGGATGAGGCATGGGAATAACGGGATTAGGCGCGGGAATACCGGAGAAATGCGAATAAGGGAGCGGTGGTAGCGGGGGCAGGATTTGAACCTGCGACCTTCGGGTTATGAGCCCGACGAGCTGCCAGACTGCTCCACCCCGCAACGGAGGGGAGATTCTACTCTAATCGCCCCATGGATTTCAATTGATAACAGTGACTATATCCGGGTTTATTTGTGATCGACTCCCGGTATATTCGCAAACATCATCTCTTGCGGATTCTGACGCCATCCGGTGAGTCTTCGATTTCGAATCCCAATAAAGATATCTGATCGCGTAAACGATCAGATTGTTCCCAGTCCCTGGATTCCCGTGCGATCTTTCGCTGATCAATAAGAATCTGTATCTCTTCCGGAATCTCGATCTGGTCGGGTGTCCATTGACAGAGATTCAACCCCATAATCCGGTCGCATCGTTGAATCGTTGCTTTCTTGACTCCGTTCGGCAGCGCACTCTTGACCAGTTCCCAGACCACCGCCAATGCTTTTGTGGTATTGAGATCGTTAAACACTTGCCGGTTGAATCGATCGATATATTCTTGATCTGCATCCGTGGCTTCACCCCAGGAATACACTGCGGCCCTGAGTCGATTGACGGCGATCCGTGCACTGTCCAGACTGTCCCAGGTGAATTTCAAATCACTCCGGTAATTGGCCGTCAGGCACAGATAGCGATAGCTCAGGGGGTCGTATTGATTGTCCAGTAGTGTTTGCAGTCGCAGAAACTCCCCCGATGACTTCGCCATTTTCTGTTTATCAACCTCCAGAAAATAACCATGCAACCAGAAATTCGCCAAATGGGTGCCGTAGCAGACCTCTGACTGAGCAATCTCGTTGGTATGATGAACCGGAATATGATCTTTTCCACCACAATGAATATCAAATTTCTCACCCAGATATTTCACTGCCATGGCTGAACATTCAATATGCCAACCCGGGAATCCAGTGCCCCAGGGGCTGTCCCATTCCATCTGACGCCGGTGACCTTCGGGACTGAATTTCCAGAGCGCGAAATCCGTTGCATTGCGCTTTTCGCCAATATCGACGCGTTGCCCCGCATTTAATCCTGCCACATCCAACCGTGCCAGATAACCGTAACTATCCAGTTTAGTGGTGTCAAAATACACTCCATCGGATGTGATATAAGTAAATCCCTTCTCCTCGATGATCCGGATATCGTCAATCTGTTCTTCGATATGGTCAGTGGCGCGACACCAGATCGAGGGCTCAAGAATATTCAATGCAGCAATATCCTGCTGGAATGCTTCGGTGTACAGGTCGGCAATCTCCCATGCTGTTTTGCCTGTGCGTTTTGATCCCTGTTCTATCTTGTCCTCACCGGTATCAGCGTCCGAGGCGAGATGACCCACATCGGTGATGTTTATCACATGGATGACATCATAACCGTAAGCCTCCAGGGTCCTGCGCAGGACATCCTCGAATATATAGGTACGCAGGTTGCCTATATGTGCGTAGTTATAGACTGTGGGCCCACAAGCATAGATTTTTACTTTATTCCCATTCAGTGGCTCGAACTCCCTGAGTGAACGGGTATAGCTATCGTACAGTTTTATTTTCATGGGGAAGACCGTCAGCGGGCCCTGTTTGACGGTGTTCGTCATTTACTTCTCAGATGAAACGGATGGTACAATAAATGCAATCTGTATCCAACCAAAAAGCAGACACGCCCGGCTTTCCCCAGACCATGATCGCATTTATTTCTGATTTGCATTTAACCCCGGACAGGCCGGATGCAACCGGGTGGTTCGAGGATTTCATGACAAATGCGATTGGCATGATCGATGAGATTTACATACTGGGTGACTTGTTCGAAGTCTGGATCGGTGATGACGCCACTGATGAACTGGGGCAGGGCAGGGTAGAAGAAATTATCAGGTCGACCTCATGCGCTGGTATAAAACTCAATTTTATGCACGGTAACCGGGATTTTCTCGTGGGAGGGGAGTTTGCAAAACGGACAGGTTGTACTCTCCTGCCGGATCCTTCTGTCATTACCCTTGGCGACGAAAAGGTGTTACTGACCCACGGTGACGCGCTGTGCACCCACGACGTCGAACATCAACAGGCCCGGACACGGGTGCTCACATCAAAGTGGAAAGCCGCTTTCCTGAACAAACCAATCGAAGACCGGATCGGTACCGCATTGTCGATGAGAGAAAAAAGCGAAGCCGGTAAACGCGGCAAAAGCGCGGAAATCATGGATGTCAATCAGCGGGAAGTGGAAAAGGTGATGCGGGAGCACGGCGTATTGAAACTGATCCATGGACACACTCACAGCCCTGCGGTACATGAATTCATGCTGGATAATTGCACTGCAAGGCGTTATGTGATGGGAGACTGGTATACGCAGAAGAGCATGTTGTACTACGACAACGGGAATTTCGCGCTTCAGGTCTGATTCGCGGGCAATGATCGGGCAGGCACGGTGACCCGCCCCTACGGTGGTGGAATCTCCTGAACGGAGACCTGCCCCTACGGTGGTGGATTCTCCTGAACGGTGACCTGCCCCTGCGTGTGGTGGAATCTCCTGAAGAGAAGCAGTCGGCCTGATTACGCTCTCGACTCAAGCATTTCCACCACCGGCAGTACTTTTCCTTCGAGAAATTCAAGGAATGCCCCACCTCCGGTAGAGATGCAGGAAAATCTATCGGTCAGGTCAAATGCCTCAATGGCTGCGAGAGTGTCACCGCCGCCACAGATGGAAAATGCGTCCGAATCGGCAATGGCCTGTCCCAGGGTTCGAGTGCCATTGGCGAATTGCGGAATTTCAAATACCCCTACCGGTCCGTTCCAGATAACAGTGCCTGCTTCAAGTATGAGTCTGGACCATCGTTCCGTGGTATCGGGTCCGAAATCAAGAATCAGATCATCGTTTTCAATCCGGTCTACCCGCTTGATCTCGGCAGGAGCGTCCATTGAGATGGTTTTCGCGGTCACTACATCCACCGGAATCGGGATCTCGCTGCCATTGTTCCCTGCCATCTCCAGCAGCATGGTTGCCTGACCAATCAATTCAGGTTCACACAGTGATTTGCCGACAGAATGACCCGCCGCAGCGATCAGGGTATTGGCAATACCTCCTCCCGGCAGCAGTAGATCAACCTTGCTGGACAGGGAATCCAGTAAAGTCAGCTTGGTTGAAATCTTGGCGCCGCCGATAATCGCCAGAATCGGGTGTCGGGGATGAGTCCACGCCTTGTCGAGAGCTTCCAGTTCCGTAGTTAACAGCAGCCCTGCGCAGGACTCAGCAGCGTATTTTCCGACACTGTAGGTGGAAGCCTGTGCCCGATGAGCGGCGCCGAATGCATCCATGACGTAGACATCACACAAGCGAGCATATTGTTGGCCAAGAGCAGGTTCATTGGCTGTCTCGCCGATGTTGTAACGAACATTTTCCAGCAATTCGACATCGCCATTGTTCAGATCCGGGGTGACGCTGAGATAATCGGAGTTCAACTTTACCGTTTGACCCAGACGACGGCTCAGATCATCGGCGACAGGCTGCAGGGAAAAATGTTTTTCGGGTCGCCCTTCGGTCGGTCTCCCTAAATGCGACATCAGGAGTACTTTTGCACCGGCGTCCCGGGCATACCGGGTGGTAGCCAATGATGCTTCGATCCTTTTTGTCGATGTTATCCTGCCATCCCTTATCGGTACGTTCAGGTCCTGACGAATCAGAACGACCTTGCCTGCGACATCAATATCCCGCAGCTTTTTGAATTTCATTAACTGTTCGCTGCCATCAGGGCACAGGTCGTATCCAGCATGCGATTTGAAAATCCCCATTCGTTGTCGTACCAGGCACATACCTTTACCAGCGTGTCCCCGGTAACCCGGGTCATGCCCGAATCGACAGTGGAGGAAGCGGGTACGTGATTGAAATCGATCGATACTAATGGCTCTTCGCTGTAGTCCAGGATTTTTCCGTCTGCTGAGGATTTCAGGATAGCGTTGATTTCTTCCACCGAGGTTGCCCTGCTTGCGACAAAAGTCAGATCGACCACCGATACGTTTATGGTCGGCACCCGGATCGAAAAGCCATCCAGTTTCCCATCCAGCTCAGGCAGAACCAGTCCCACTGCAACCGCAGCCCCTGTTTTGGTGGGGATCATCGAACTGGTCGCAGAACGGGCACGACGCAAGTCGTCATGAAAAACATCGGTCAATACCTGATCATTGGTATAGGCATGAATGGTATTCATCAACCCATGAACGACTCCGACGGAATCATTCAATGCCTTGGCCAGCGGCGCCAGACAATTGGTCGTACACGATGCGTTGGAAATCACCGTGTTGCTCGATTTCAGGATGTCATGATTGACGCCGTAAACGATGGTTGCGTCCACATCCTTGCCGCCGGGAGCAGAAATTATGACTTTCTTCGCACCCGCCCTTAAATGTGCGCTGGCTTTTTCCTTGGAGGTGAAAAAACCGGTGCTTTCATGTACGACATCAATTCCAAGTTCGGCCCAGGGCAGCTTGCCGGGATCACGCTCGGCATACACCGCAATCCGGTTTCCATTGACAATGATTTGATCATCAGCGGTTTCCACGGTCCCTGGAAATCGTCCGTGTGCCGTATCATACCGGGTCAGGTGAGCGTTGGTGTTTGCATCTCCGAGGTCATTGATCGCAACGATTTCAATTTCCTCATTTCCGGATTCATATTTAGCCCTTAATATATTCCGGCCAATTCGACCATACCCGTTAATTGCAACTTTGATTGTCATTGTTCAGTTCCGGCGATAAATAATGTATCCATAAGAAGTACCACTCCAGTTTGAAAGGATTCAGTTCAATAAAAGATTCCGTACCGCATTCACCACATTAGTGGTGGTCATACCCAGATACGCAAACACATCTTTCGCCGGGGCAGACTCTCCGAACGTCTCAATACTGACGATGGCGCCATCCAGTCCGACATATTTCAGCCAGCCGTCACCCACCCCCGCTTCGACGGCAACGCGCGCCATTACGTGAGGCGGCAACACCGATTCCCTGTAGCCCTGATCCTGGGAGTCAAACCGGTCAGTTGACGGCATGGAAACCACTCTGATGTTATATTCGGACAATTGTTCTGCCGCAGTCATGGCCAGTTCAATTTCCGACCCTGTGGCAATGATGATGGCATCGGGCTTTTGCTCGCAGTCCCGCAAAATGTATCCACCTTTTCGAATCAGGCTGATCTGATCGCGGCTGCGGTATTGATGAGGCAGATTTTGTCGGGAGAAGATCAATGAAAATGGTTGATCCACGGATTCGCAGGCCTGTTGCCAGGCCACCGCCGATTCAACCGCATCGCAAGGTCGCCAGACAGACATGTGCGGCATCAATCTCAAAGTGGCAGTCTGCTCCACGGCCTGATGAGTCGGCCCGTCTTCACCCAGTCCGACAGAATCGTGGGTGAACACGAACAGGCTGGGAATCTTCATTAATGCCGACATCCTTAAGGCGTTTCTGGCGTACTCGGAAAACATCAGGAAAGTGGCGCAGTAGGGTTTGAACCCACCATGCAACGCCATGCCATTGATGATCGCTGCCATTGCGAATTCACGCACACCAAAATATATGTAATTACCCCCTTGCTCAGACTCGATCCCCATGGAACCGGTCCACTGCGTCAGATTCGATGCGGTCAGGTCGGCGGAACCCCCGATCAGCTCCGGCAGCAGTGGTCCTAATCCTTCGAGTGCGTTTTGCGAGGCTTTTCTCGATGCAATGGTTTGTTCCTTACTGTCAACGGCACTGATGAATTCAGCGGTCTCGCGTACCCAGTTGTCGGGTAGTGTGCCGCTTGTTCTTCTTTTCAACTCGGTCGCAAGTTGTGGATAGCTGCCTTCGTATTCGGCAAATAATTCATGCCAGCGAGCCTGAGCCCGCATTCCCGTTTCCCTGGCATTCCAGGAATCATAGATATCCACCGGAATCTCGAAAGGCGCATGAGTCCATTCCAGTTGTTTGCGGGTCAATTCAACTTCTGCCTCTCCCAGTGCACTGCCATGACTGGACTCCTTGCCTGCCTTGTTAGGAGAACCGTAGCCAATCACGGTTTTGCAGCAGATTATGCTGGGTCGGCCGGTTTCGTTTCGGGCTTGTTCAATGGCAGCGCGAATTGCTTCAGGGTTGTGACCATCAACGTCCGCAATTACATGCCAGCCATAGCTTTCAAATCGCAAAGGGGTATTGTCGGTAAACCAACCTTCTACTTTGCCATCGATGGATATTCCGTTATCGTCATAAAAAGCGATCAGCCTGCCGAGCTTCAGTGTCCCGGCCAGTGAGCAGCCTTCATGAGAGATTCCTTCCATAAGACAGCCATCGCCCAGAAAGACCCAGGTAAAATGGTCAACCGGATTAAAGCCGTCACGGTTGAATTGAGCGGCCAGTGTTTTTTCTGCAATCGCCATACCGACCGCATTGCAAATTCCCTGGCCGAGCGGCCGGTGGTGGTTTCAACTCCGGGGGTGTAGCCATACTCGGGGTGTCCTGGCGTTTGCGAGTGAAGCTGTCGAAAGTTCCTGATTTGATTGATCGGCAGATCATATCCGGTTAAATGCAGCAAGGAATAAATCAGCATCGAGCCATGGCCATTTGACAGGACGAACCGGTCCCGGTCCGGCCACTTCGGGTCTCCTGGATTATGCTTCAGGTAGTCGCACCAGAGCACTTCGGCAATGTCGGCCATTCCCATGGGGGCGCCGGGATGACCGGAATTGGCTTTTTGCACTGCATCCATGCTGAGCGCACGAATTGCATTCGCTCTTTGTCGTCGGCTTACTGACGCCATTTAACTCCCCTCGGTGGGATCATCAGTTAACAATAAATTTGATTGCAGAAATATAAATCGCGTTTCTGGATTGAAAATCAATACCGGGAGGACTGCGAAATATAGCTGTTGGAGTCGATCCAGTCAACCCACTGATCCAATAATCCGGGATTGACTGCTGCAACCACAGAACGCTTTCTCAATTTACTGCAATCAAGGGGTTGTCCGGATAATGAGGTTGCCACGCCGCCGGCTTCATGCAAAATCAGGGAGCCGGCGGCGAAGTCCCAGAGCTTCTGTCCGCCATGCAGATAAAGCTGGATTCTGCCTGCTGCCAGCCAGCACCATTCGAGAACTGAAGAGCCCAGATTTCGTTGAGACCGATAGGGTGGACATCGAACCAGTTGCGATGACAAGTCCCCCACCAGGCGCTTGTAGTCAATATTCGCGATGCAATCACTCAATACTCCAGTGTCCGGGCAAACCAGGGGCTTGCCGTTGATAAATGCTCCCCGACCCTTCTGCGCCGTGAAGCACTCATCCCTGACCGGATCGTATATGACTGCAAGTACCGGATGCTCTTCAATCACCAAGGCAAGTGAAATACCGAAAAACAGGAACCCGGAGGCAAAATTGGTGGTTCCATCCAATGGGTCAAGCACCCAGAAGCCCCGCTTGCTGTGTTCACAAACCCTGACCTGATCATCATGCGGCATCTCTTCACCGATAAACCCGAATTGAGGCCATCTGGTATTCAGTTCCTGCATCAGATAGCGCTGGATTCCCTGGTCAACCCCGGTGACGAGACTGCCATCCATCTTCAACTCCGGCTGGCGCCCGTTTTGCCTGAAATATTCAATTTTTGACGCGGCTTGTCTGACCAGTTCAGTCAGGCTGCCAAGGTCAGGTGCAGAAGCTGCGCTATTGGTTTCGGGTTTTGGCTTCAAGATGATTTCCGGCAAAGCGGTTCAAGCAGACCCCCGGATTATCGAGTGATCCAGAAATTCGGCAGGATTGAGGACAGGAATAATGCAGGCATCCGCCAACACCGTGACTCCGGTGATACCCCGGACAGAGGCCAACTGCGTTCCCGGAGAATTGATTGCGACTTCAGTGGTTCCCTCAAACTCATCCACCTCAAAAGCTGTAATTTGATTTTCCGGGCGCATCAATACCAGAGATCGGGGGGATTGATCGATACCTGACCTGGTTTTACTGATTCTCTCAATCAGATCAATTACCGGTATCAGTTCATCGTTCGCCCGAATAAATCTTTGGTCGTCAATATAGCTGAATTCTTCATCTGCAACCCGCATGGCGCACTCAATGGCACTGGCCAGTATCGCAAAACGATAGAGTCCGACCCTGACCAGCAGTACATGGGAAGGGGTCATGGTCTCCCCGACCATCCCGGCTTTTATCAGTCCAGCCTGGAGTTGTCCGCCAAATTGTGACTGCCGTTTCAGCGTATCCGCAAATTCAGACAACTTCTTCCGTAACTGTCTTTCCACTCGGGCGAGGGTATCCAATTGTCGACTTATTATCCGTGCGCGAGCCAGCAATTCCTGGTCCTGTTCCTGCCTCATGGTCTGCAAGCCGCCATGAATCAGTTTGATGCCGTCTTTCAGGGTGTTGAGGTCATATTGCATCCAACCCAGCGAGTTCCTTAATTGGCGTCGTGTCAATCCCAGTTCGCCGGAAATATCCAGCAGATACGAGAATTTCCGGTTCTCTCTCCCGCAAGAATCATCCGTTGACGGGATAGCGCTGGGTCCGGCTGCCCCCTGCCGGTCTGACCAATCCGGTGTTCCGCTTTCCTTGCCGGGCAACAGTGACTCCACTATACCGGTCAGAGAACGCAGATGACCCTCGGCCGAATCCGGAATCAAACGGGAAGCCGTGGTCAGGCTGTCGTGCATTTCCTCAAGAAGATTGAGCAGGACAATATCAGCATCATAGTCCGCAGTATTCTCATTGTCATATTGATCCATCAATCTTTCCACGGCATGGCTTAATCTGAAAACATCCTGATAACCAGTCGTTTGTGCGCTTATTGTCAAAGTATTGAAGCTCTGTCGTATGCCATTAAAAATTTCTGCATTTCTGCCTGTTGCCCGCCACTCACCAAGGCAGGAATTTATCCTGCACAGTAAATTCTCCAGTTCTTCGGGAAATTTCTTCCGTGCCTCTTCCTCCGTCTGCTCTGCCATTTCCTCACACATCGTCTGACGGAGAGTCCGACAACCTGAAATCCATGGTCGACTGCTCCAGTCGATTTGCAACTGTTTTCATTTTCTCCAATGCTACCGCAACCTGAGATTCGTCGAGATAGGATCCGGCCGTGGAATTCTGTAGTACTTCCATTCTTTTTCCAACGTTTTCAACGAGTTTCGATTGATTTTGTATATCATCCACGAGTTGATCAATGATGCCGGGCAAGTGCTGGCTGATTGTTTCTATTTCATTCAATGTACGCCGGGCCTGGTCAGCGCCGGATGCCCCTGATGCCACCTCCCTGATCGCCGCCCGCACGCAGGTCATTGCATTGTCGGCTTCCTGCTGAAGGTCTCCCACAAGCTCGTCAATGCCATTCGATGCGCGTGCAGAACGCTCCGCCAGACTCAGGATCTCTTCGGCCGTCCCGGCAAAGCTCCGACCCGATTCATCCGGCGCCGCTTGTATGGAGGCATTTAACGACAACATGTGAATTTGTTCAGTTGCATCCCTGATTGAACTCGCTATTTCGTTGATTTCCCGGCATCTCTCAACCAATCGTTGCAGATGATTCCGGGATTCCTGTATCTCATTACGCGCCGCCTCCATCACCTGCACAGTATCCCTGATCGTATTCGCCCCCCGTTGTGCGAATTTTACACACTCCCTGATATGCGGCGTTGAGCTGGTCGCTGATTCACTGATTCTGTGAATTCCTTCAGACAAATTTGTTACGTCTTCGGCGGAATCCGAAATTTCCCCGGATTGAAAGACGCGATGGGTCTTTAATCGGGCAATGAGCGTTTCTATTTTTTCTGCAGTTTTCGAGACCTCGCCCGCAGCCTGCCTGATTCCGGTGACCAGACCACGCATCCCGCTGATCGCGCTATTGATCGAATCTGCGGCCGGGGCAGTAATATCGCCGGTCACCTGAGCTTTTACAGTCAGGTCACCTTCAGCCAGACCCCCGATTTCATCAGCCAGTCTGGTCACCGCCAGTCTCGAGTTTCGGGAATCACCCAGCACGGACCAAAACAACCCGCCCAGGGACAGCAACACGATTCCCCCCGATATGAATGACAACATCCGCCCCGTCATTGCAGACCCTGGTTGCAATTGATTCTGCAGATTGCGGGTGAGCCCGGTGATGGCATCACTGATGGCGATCACATTATTGACGGAACTGCGAACCGAAGAAGGATCAATCGCATCGGTGTGGGTGAACAGGTTATCCAGGTCCGGGCCAATTATGGCCAATGCCTGTTCAATTCGCGCCACCCCGGCTGTGACTGACCCCGGAACAGGGTTATATTGTTGCCCGTCAAATTTCAGAATTGTCGATATGATGAATTGCGGGTAAATCCGCCAGTTCTCCTCTGATTCAAGTTGGGAAAGACCCGCTTTGATCCGGTCTAACAGGGTATCGGCTAATTCAGACGACCCTGATTTTCCGATAAACCGCCCGGCAAGCTTTGTGGTCACAGCATGCAACGATTGATTTCCTATCTCACGGATATCCTCGTCCAGTTGTAAACTGACCGCATTCAATCGGGCTCGATTCTCCGACCGGGCTATTTCCAGGCACTCGGAGTAGATCAGCGTTCCGGCCGATACCAGTATAACCAGCAGATAAATCTTCTTCATTCTTCAATAAAGTCCGATTTGCACAAAGTCGCGGGAGCCGCACAGTGCATCAACATCAACCACTCCCCACTGTTGGCCCTGGTCAACCACCACCGCACTCAGGTACGGGTTCAGATTTACATGAAATTGCCCACAATCCCCCAGGGTTAATGCAGATGAAAATGATCGTGTGCTGATACGGCCGGCGATCAACAATGCACTCTTCAGTCCGGCGTCAGGGAGCGCCAGCAGAGTGCACGTTTGAGTAACGGATGTCGGCGCCAGACCAATAAACGCGGCAAAGTCCACCACGGTATAAATTTCCCCATGAATACATTGCATGCCCCTGATCCATTCCCGGGTCATCGGTACAGGAGACAGATCACGAACCGATACAATTTCGAACCCGTCTGCACAGGGTATCGCAAGGCTCAACTGCCCGACGTTAAAGACAAAACCCCGCCATGTTCCGGCCTGGCTTTCAGATTCCCCGGATATTTGATTCCCCGGACGCTCTTGTTCCGGCGTCTGGCGCACCCCCCGAAGATGATCGGATGCCTGGTTGTCTTCGGTTGCAAAAATGATCGGGATGGTCGCAGCACCAGGGTCTTGTTGTGAACCGGAATTATAGCAAATTTTAATCAGAGTTGTTTCTAACACAGGCGGCTTACTGTATAATCCGTAGATGGAACCTATCGACCTCGCACTCACTTTCGACGACATCCTGCTGCTCCCGGCAAAATCCGAAATACTGCCACGGGATGCGCGTCTTGAAACCCGTTTTACCCGTAATCTTAATATCAATATCCCTCTGGTATCAGCGGCCATGGATACTGTTACCGGGGCGAATATGGCCATCAGCCTTGCCCAGGAAGGCGGTGTCGGCGTTATACACCGTAATATGACACCGGCTGAACAGGCGCTTGAAGTCACCAGGGTCAAAAAATTTGAAAGCGGAGTCATCACTGATCCTGTTACGGTTGAACAGTCCGCCAGCGTGAACCATGTACTGGGCTTGATGACCCGGTATAACATCTCTGGAGTTCCGGTTGTGGATGGACCGAAAGTGATCGGTATCGTGACCAGCCGTGATCTGCGTTTTGAGAAGAATATGGAAACCCCGATCAGTCAGGTCATGACCCCCGAAGACAGACTGGTTACGGTAGTGGAAGGAGCGACTTCTGATCAGATTCAACAGCTTCTGCATAAACACCGGATTGAAAAGGTATTGGTTGTGGGCGCTGAAAATACCCTGAAAGGACTGGTTACAGTCAAGGATATACAGAAATCCACGGATTTCCCCCGTGCCTGCAAGGATGCCCATGGACGGCTGCTGGTCGCAGCCGCAGTCGGCGTGGGCGTGGATTCGGATGAAAGAGTGGAGTGTCTGGTCAATGCGGGAGTGGATGCGATTGTGGTCGATACCGCCCATGGTCATTCGAGGGGGGTGATCGAACGGGTGAAATGGATCAAGCAATTCAACGGCAGTGTACAGGTCATTGGCGGCAATATTGCAACCGCTGAAGCGGCACGAGACCTGGTTGACGCTGGCGCGGATGCGGTCAAGGTCGGAATCGGGCCGGGTTCAATCTGCACTACCCGGATTGTGGCCGGGGTCGGTGTGCCGCAGGTCCATGCGATTCAGGAAGTGACCAGGGCGCTGAAAGACACTGACATTCCGTTTATTGCTGACGGTGGAATTCGATTTTCCGGAGACATCGCCAAATGTATTGCCTGTGGCGCAAATTGTGTCATGGTTGGCAGCATTCTGGCAGGAACCGATGAGGCGCCGGGTGAGATTGAAATCTATCAGGGGCGATCCTACAAGTCTTATCGCGGAATGGGATCATTGGGCGCGATGCAGAAAGGCTCCAGGGACCGGTATTTTCAGGATGGGGTTGACAGCGCAGACAAGTTCGTCCCTGAAGGCATTGAAGGTCGCGTATCCTACAAGGGACCGATGGTGAATGTGGTCCACCAACTGATGGGAGGATTGCGCGCCAGCATGGGATACACCGGAAGTGCAACCATTGGTGATCTTAGGGCGAACGCCAAAATGATTCGAATCACCAACGCAGGCATGAAGGAAAGTCATGTACATGATGTTTCCGTCGTCAAGGAGGCGCCCAACTATCAAACAACACGGATCAACTGATTTCGCCATATCCGGGAATATCCGATTGAATACTACTCAGTTTTCGAGGATTTGAATCAATGCCCGGTTTCCAGGATCCTCACCGGCAAAAAATTCTCATCCTCGATTTTGGCGCACAGTATACGCAGCTAATCGGTCGGTGTGTTCGGGAACTCGGGGTCTACTGCGAGATTTTCCCATACCATGTCGACTCCGAAGTAATAAGGCAATTCGCCCCACAGGGGGTGATTCTGTCAGGCAGCCATGCCTCAGTCTATGAGGATTCCGATACCCGTGCCCCTGACATCATATTCGAAGCGGGCTGGCCGATACTGGGCATCTGTTACGGCATGCAGACCCTGGTCACCCAACTCGGTGGTTCGGTGAAAATAGCAGATCATCGTGAATATGGACTGGCCCTGGTCAATACCTGCAAGCCAAGCCAATTGTGTGGGCCAGCCGATCAGGAACTGGCGGTCTGGATGAGCCACGGCGATCAGGTAACCCGATTGCCGGACGGATTCGAAGCCGTCGGCAAGACAGCGACCTGTCCCTTTGCCGTCATTGCAGATGAAAGCAGAAAGTACTATGGCGTGCAATTCCACCCTGAAGTGACCCATACCACTGAAGGCAAGTCGATGCTGTCCCGATTTGTCCATCAAATCTGCGGCTGCGGATCTGACTGGGTTCCGGCCAACATTATCGAAAGCCAATTGCAATGGATTCGCGACCAGGTAGGTGATGACAATGTGATTCTCGGGTTGTCAGGCGGGGTCGATTCGTCTGTGGTGGCCGCATTACTGAATACAGCGATTGGCGACCAACTGACCTGTATATTCATAGATACCGGACTGCTCCGGCTCAATGAGGGCGATCAGGTGATGCAGACGTTTGCCCGGCACATGGGGGTCAAGGTGATCCGGGTGGATGCCGGCGACCGGTATTTCGCCAGGCTTGAGGGAGTGACCGATCCTGAGCGAAAACGAAAGATAATCGGCAACCTGTTTGTGGAAATATTCCAGCATGAAGCAAGCCGGATCGGCAATGCCAAATGGCTGGCCCAGGGCACCATTTACCCCGATGTGATCGAGTCTGCCGGCAACAGGCACGCAGACAAGTCCGCGCAAGCCAAGGTAATCAAATCCCATCACAATGTCGGCGGCCTGCCTGAAGACATGGACTTGAAATTGCTCGAACCGTTGCGCGAACTGTTCAAGGATGAGGTGCGCAGGATCGGTACGGAACTGGGAATTCCGCCACAAATGATCAACCGCCATCCCTTTCCCGGGCCGGGGCTGGGTGTCAGGATACTGGGTGAAGTCAAGGCGCAATATGCAGAAATCCTGCGTCAGGCCGATGCCATTTTTCTGGATGAACTGCGCCAGGCCAACCTGTACGACAAAACTAGTCAGGCGTTTGCCGTGTTTCTGCCGGTGAAATCGGTCGGTGTGGTTGGCGACAACAGGGCCTATGAATACGTCATCGCGCTTCGTGCCGTCGAAACAACCGACTTCATGACCGCGAACTGGGCGCATCTTCCTTACCCGGTGCTGGCAAAGGTTTCCAACAGAATCATCAACGAAGTGCGCGGCATCAGCCGGGTCACCTACGATATTTCCGGCAAGCCTCCGGCTACTATTGAGTGGGAGTGATTCCTTGACGCTCAGTTCAGGCGTATCCTTCCCGGACAGCGTTTGCTTTATTTGTGTGCCGATATGGCATACAGTTCGGGTTAGATTTATTTAATTTATGAGGTAAGAGCAATGACCCCTGTAGCGTCGAAAGAGGTACGCCTTGTTGCGCGTGTAACCCGGGATGTACAGGAGTTGGTCAAGAACGCTGCAGAGATGTCTGGCGCTACTTTGTCCCAGTTTATTGTTGATGCCGTCACAGCGAAGGCGACAATGGTTATTGAGCAAGCAAGAACCATTCGATTGACCCTTGACGGGGCTGATCGGGTTTTTGATGCACTGGACAATCCACCTGCGCCGAACAGGAAACTTCTGGCGGCTGCCAGAAGAATGAAAGAACAAAAGGGATTTTATGATGCCAATAGATTTGGTTCGGTTGGACCAGAATATCCATAAATGTATCTCTGACCTGTTTGACTGTAACAGTCAGGCTGTCGATTTGTGGGAGCAGGAATCCAATACAGTTATTTCGCGCGAGTGTTAGAACTTACCCTTTTCGTTCAGCGTTCTCTGGCATTGTCTGGTGACAATTTGTTCTATTCGTTGCAGGGCGGCATAGTTTCCATACAGGCTCTCAAATGTTTCCCGTGTTGGCTGTAGCTGTTGCAGCAATCCGTCAGCCATCCCCTGAACCTGATTGTTAAGAAACCGGGACCGAATGCCACAACGTTGGGCCAAATCTGCCCAGTGTTTCGATGAAACCATCCTGGGGGCTCTTTCTTCGCCAACGGAAAACGCCAGATGATAATCAATTCGTTCGATGGCTCGGGTACAGACCAGATCATAGAAGGGCGCTAACCGGATTTCCCCATTGGGTTGATAAAGGAGCGAAAGGTTTTTGGCATGACCATCCGAATTGCCGGCAAGGACATTGAAGATTTGCCAGCGCAACAAGTGTTGCAGATCGTTGGCCGGGTCACTGGAAACATCCTGAATCAGGCGATAACAGTCCGTGAAAGAGGGTCCGCCATACTCCTGGTATTTCCGTTCATGCCCAAAGCCCAGCGCCTGGCAAAAGTCTTCTTGGTGCAATCTTGTAATCTGGCCGTGTTCATCCCGATTACGGTCATAGCGCTCAATCAGCGCATAGTGTGTCTTTGCAATAGATCGTAACCGGATACTCACGACAGGCAAGCCGATAGCTCTGGCAAGCAGTGTGGTAAAAGTTTCGTAGGCCGGGATGTGGCGATAGTTGACCAGTTCGAACTTGAGGATATGGCTGGAAGGTGATTCTTTCCTGGGCAGCTTATAAGTATCATTTTCAACAAGGACAGGGCATTTGTCCTGGGCTCCGGCGAGGGAAAGCCGGGGACGTTCATTTATGGCCCAGGTATATCCCTGACCACGGCGCAGGACAAAATTGGTTAGCTGATCGTCCGGGAACGTATGATATTCGTGTTCAGTGGAAGGTTGGTGTTCAACCTGCAGTAACGAAAGCGCACCCGCACATTCGCCACCTATGGCCCTGAGCAAGTCAAAATCGGTATTGGCAACTTTAAGGTCACGAGCAATCTGATCCCGAATACCGCCCTCTGGAAGCAGGTTAGCGAAGAAGCGATGAGCGAGACTTTCTTCTGGAGCGAAATCCTCGTTTCGCAGAGGCAATGTGTGGGAGACGGCAAATCCGCGTTGCGTCAGCCATTCCTCATCGTAACGAAAACCAATTCGACCCTGGGCGTTTCGCCACAGGTAGCCAACGAGTCGTTGATCGTTCCAGACGTTCAAGCCGTCCGCGTCAGGCACGGTTTTCTTCATCTTGCGGTGAGGGAGGTTTGAAAACAGAGCTCTCGCGGGGCTGGATAGTCACTTCCAGTCCCAGGGTGCGTAGTGCTTTCAGCACCTTGCCTATCTCGGCAGTTTCCTTGCCGCGCTCGAATTCGGACAGGAAACGGGTGCTCAGGTTGCCCAGGCCCGAAATGGTCTCTAATGTCAGCTTCCGCTGTTTTCGATGTGTGCGCGCCAGTTTGCCGAGATCCCCGGCAGATTGAATCGTACCGTATTGCACTTGTTGTTTGGTCATAGAGCGTAAACAAAATTTATCGTACGGTAAAAAATAGCATGTCAAGCGCACAAAAACAATGAATTGTTACCGTACGTGACATATCCGTGCAACCCAGCCGGGATAATTCTATTTATATCACGTACGGTACAAAATATATTGTTGCTAACATCGTTAATATCATGGTTGCACTCTAACCAGTTCCGGGTTGTGCTATGAGGTTGGTGAAATACGCCTGGCGACGCCGGAAGATCAGGTTTATTGTGGCGGAGTTTACTGGATCATGATCGCCTTTTTATTGATTCAGTAAACCTGATCGTGGTTGCCAATTTTAACAAGAATGATCTTCTCATCCCGAATCTCCAAATCCAACACGATCCGATAACTCATATTGATTGATATTGAGGATAAACCTTTTGAACGGCCTTTAAGGCTGTGCAGTCGCAATGATGGATGGTAAGGGTTCAGTTCCAGCAATTCGAGTGTTTTTCTATATTGACTGTGTATTTCCGGGTGCTTGCTCAAGAATTTTCTGGCGTGTCTGATATAGCTGTCCGGGTAGATGAGCGTGTAGGGCATCAGCCCAGTACTCTTTTCATATGCTCATCAACGCTTTCAGTGTTATAGTTTCCATCTGCTATGTCTTTACGCGCTTCCTGAAGGGCAATGTCCAATTCGTACTCACGCAGCTTGTTGTAGGTTTTAAAGTCGAGCACGACATACTTGCGTTCACCACGCACGGTAATTATGGCTTCTCCGTCTTTCTGGAGCGCCGACTCGACAACGGACACGCCTTTGGTCTTGATGTCGTTTGCTTTGATGCTGGTCATGAGTTAAAGCCCTTAGAGTTATTAATAGTGCTGTAAATAATACTATTAATGGTACTCTATATGAGTGTGGCTTGTCGAGGCTGGTCTGTTACGGTGTCAGGCATTCCCTTCGCATCGGAAGGACGCAGGCTGAATTTGCATTAGGCAATCCCTGACTGCAGTTTCAGGAACCATGGAGGTTCTCAAGGATATTCTGCTTTCAGGCTTTTGTGTATTTCACCTGGATTTTGGATAAGATTGCCACTAGAGATGTAAACAACCCAGTTCATAATACTCTGCCATGGCAAATCCACACGATTCAGCTACCGGAAAACCAGAGGGAGCCGGCGATGACCGCTGATCATGACAGACACAATCATGGACAGGTCGGAGGAGGGCATGTCAGCAATTCCCGGCGCATCTTTTGGACTTTGTTGCTGACCGGGAGTTTCATGCTGGTTGAGGTTGTCGGTGGTGTGATTTCGGGATCGCTGGCGCTGTTGGCTGATGCTGCCCACATGCTTGTTGACACGGCGGCCCTGCTGTTTGCCTGGATTGCCTTCTGGTTGAGTCGCCGTCCTGCTGACAAAGTGCATACCTACGGTTTCCACCGCTTCCCGGTCCTTGCCGCCTTCACCAACGGTATCACTCTGATATTCATTATTGGCTGGATCTTTATCGAAGCGGTCGGTCGGTTCTTTAATCCTGTTGAAGTGCTTGCCGGCCCAATGCTGGTAGTGGCGGTAGTGGGCCTTGTCGTCAATCTCGTTGCCTTTATGCTGCTTCACGGCGCCGACCGTGATAATCTCAATGTACGTGGCGCGTTGCTGCATGTGTTGGGTGACATGCTCGGTTCAGCCGCCGCGGTCGTCGCGGCGTTGATCATCATGATAACCGGATGGCTGCCGGTTGATCCGCTGCTTTCTGTTCTGGTCGGGTTGCTGGTGCTGCGCAGCGCTTGGTTTCTGCTCAAAGATTCGGCACATGTACTGCTGGAAGGAGTTCCCGAAAAATTGGATGTTCGCGAAATCGGCCGGGACCTGGTTTCTTATATTCCAGTCGTTGAAGATGTGCATCATGTACACGCATGGTCTTTATCACAAGAACGTTCCTTGCTGACTTTGCACGCGCGTGTTGTCAAGGGCGCCAGCCCGGACCAGGCTATCGCCCAGATTCGGTTGCGCCTGGCGGAACGCTTTGCTATCGGTCACGTTACTGTGCAGATTGAGTTGGAAGGCTGCACCGATGAACCCGTCGCCATTTAACGCAAGAAATTATTAATCCCAATAGTGAATTGGTTTGTTTTTGTTGCATTGAGGACTAGAGGATGCGTTAAGATGTAGATTCGAATTGACAGAGCCTGTTTCGGCACTGATAATTTAGCAATAACACATAGGCAGATGATAACGCTTACCCATAACCATTGGTTGTTGGGACTTTCGCTGCTGGTTTCGATAGCTGGCTGTTACGCAGGACTGTGTCTGGTCAGGGGGCTCTATCAAGTCGAAGTCAATCGATTTCGGCTACTGATTTCAACCATCGCATTGACGTTCGGTACGACCATGTGGGCGGCGCATTTTATCAGTATGCTGGCGATTGAGTTTCCGTTTCCGGTTACTTATCAGATTCAGATGACACTGGTTTCGGCGCTACTGGCTATCGCTTTAGCCGGAATCTCGGTATACATTATCGTTGCTGACAAACAGTCGATCAAGAGACTTGTGGTGGGTGGTATGGTGCTGGGGTTGGGAGCAGTATTGATGCATTTTGTTGGCATGGCTGCATTCCGCTCAAATCACAGCGTAGTGGTTTTTGACTTCGGCCTGGTGTTTCTGAGTGTTGTATATTCGGTTTCTGTTACAACAGTCTCGGTATGGTTGGCGATGAAATACAATACCGGCAAGAAAGCGATCTTCGCTGCGACCCAGCTCGCTATCGTAATTGTCAGCGTGCACCATTTTTCAATGTTGGCATCAACGTTTGTCCCGGAAGTCGCCAAGGACACTTTTGCGGCGCCAGTGTTGGCGAGTCATACGCTTGCTATTTTCGTGTCCCTGGCAGTATTCGCCCTCATCGGTGCGGCTTTACTTGTGGCGGTGCAAAAGTCGCCAAAACCAGTACCTCACAGCCCCTTGTCTCACGAGCCGTTACTGGTGCCTCAGCCACAAATCCAAAATGATGAGGAAACTGGCCCTGAGGTCTTCATGCAAAATCAATCGCTACCCGTAGAGCGCTACAATAGAACAGAGTTTTTAAACCTGGATGAGGTGATGTATATCCAGGCGGACTCGCACTATAGTAAAGTCTACAGCAGTAACGATGATTACTTTTGCAATCTATCGATCTCCGACCTGGAAAAACGACTGCCACATGACAGGTTTCTGCGCGTTCATCGCAGTTTTATCGCTAATCTCGCCCATATAAAGGGATTTGAAAAAGACTATAGTCGGGCTCGTTTGCTGTTCGACCGAAGCGAAGCACAATCTATACCAATCAGTCGGAGTCGACTAAAAAAAGTGCACAGTGCTTTGGGAGTTTAGCCGACACATTCATCTTACGATTCTCACCCCGGCGCACGATCTTGACGTGATTGCAGATTTTATTTTAAAAGACCAGCGTCATTCGTGCAGCCAAAGAACCCTTCATGTACAAATTGCGTTCACTTGTGAACTCCTCCAAAACTCCACTTAAAACTGGAGTAGTCTATGTCCAATGTGCCGTTGTCGGCACGTCTGGTATCAATAGAACGGAGAGGAAATTTGGCTATGGCTACAGAGAAATCAGTAAGAGTTCGATCCTATGAAGACGATGTCAGTATCCGGGTACGGGCGATTGAGTCGATTCTGTCGGAGAAGGGAATTATCGATAAGGGCGGTGTCGACGAGATAATAGACTTTTTCGAACATAAGATTGGTCCTAGAAATGGCGCCAAGGTAGTTGCCAAGGCATGGACCGATCCCCAATACAGAAAATGGCTGTTAGAAGACAGTACCGCTGCGATTGCGAGTCTGGGTGAGGAATTCGTTGGTCTGCAGGGTGAGCATATGAAGGTTATGGAAAACACACCTGAAGTTCATCATTTGATCACCTGTACCCTGTGCTCGTGTTATCCATGGCCAACGCTTGGTCTGCCACCGATGTATTTTAAATCCACCTCTTACCGAGCGCGTTGCGTCAAAGAGCCGCGTGCTGTGTTGAAAGAATTTGGTGTTGAGTTATCGGATTCCACTGAAGTGAGAGTGTGGGACAGTAATTCTGAACTTCGGTACATGGTATTGCCGATGCGTCCTGAGGGTACGGACGGTATGAGCGAAGAACAGTTGGCCGAAATCGTGACACGAGATTCGATGCTGGGCACTGAAATACCAAAGGTTTGAGGGTAAATATACTTAACTGAATTGAGGGGTTATAAATTATGGATGGTGTACACGAACTAGCGGGCATTGACAGTAATTTTGGGCCAATTCCGATTGATCCCAACGAGCCTTTGTTTTTTGATGAATGGGAGCGCCGAGTGTTTGGGGTTACTTTATCTGTCGCCTACGCGGGTCTGCTGAACTTTGATGAGTTTCGTTTTGGTATCGAACGAATGCCGGCATGGCAGTATTTTGCTGCACGCTACTACGAAAAGTGGGCTGCGACCCTTGAGACCAATATGATAGAGAAAGGTGTAATCACACCCGAAGAACTTGAAGCGCGTGTGAATAAACTCAAGAAGGAGGGTTGAACGATGCCAATATTGACTGCAGACAAGGTCGCCGATTTTTTTAAAAATGGTGCACCGGTAATGCTGGATGAAAAAGTTGCTCCTCGCTTCAAGTCAGGTGATCGCATTGTGGGGAAAAATATTCATCCGAAAGGGCATTGCCGACTGCCGCGTTACGTGCGTGGCAAGCGAGGTGAGATTGTCGAGGATCACGGCGTGTGGATTTTTGCCGACACGAATGCGTCCGGCCGTGACCAAAAACCGCAGCACCTGTACACTGTAATTTTTACTCATGAGGAACTTTGGGGTGCTGATGCGTCACCACGGGATACGGTGGTCATGACGCTCTACGATGACCACATGGATCACGCATGAACTCGGGATGAATTCCGACATGTCAACTATCAATAAAGATCAACTGGATCGAAACCTGCCCCAATTTGCCGGTTCGTTCGCTATTCCCAGCGGAGATCAAGGCCCGGTTTTTCGACTACCCTGGGAAGCGAAGGCTTTTGCGATGGTAGTGCAAATGCATTCCATGGGTCTGTTTACATGGAAAGAGTGGGTTTCACACCTCTCCGATGTCATAGCCGAAGCGGGTGAGCATAATATGGACGATGGATCACGTTATTATTATCACTGGCTAGCGGCTTGCGAACGTATACTCGCAGCTAATGATCTTTTGTCGAATGATGAAATCACAGAGCGTGAAAAAATTGTGGTAAATGAGATTCATCGTGCACACGGACACCAGAAACACCAACGCCATACAGAATCACCATCGTCATAAGTAACATCAAGCCTCCGCTTTTGTTAATTATTTGAGCTTCCCTGGAAAGGGGAGCTCTACTTTTTTATGCATGATGGGGTATCCCTCTGGATGCGGATTAAATGTCCGTGATCTGTTCCGATGGCAAGTCCAACTCGTCCTCGTCGACTCGATGGGTTTCCGCAAGGCCCCGGCGGATCCATTCGCGAACTGATGAATCACACTCCACGGTGCGGCAATAATTGGCGGCATCGGCATCCAGATCTACCGGGATACTGCGAAAACGCATCACCACCGGGGCGTACATTGCATCGGCGATGGTGAAATTCCCAAAAAGCCAGGGCCCACCGACTGCAAAGCGATCACGACAATACCGCCAGACTGCCTGGATACGGTGTACATCCGAGTTCGCCGCCTGACTGAGCCTGCATCCAGGAAACCTGCGACGCAGGTTCATTGGCGCCTCGTTGCGAAGGGCGGCAAAGCTGGAATGCATTTCCGCACTCACTGCCCGCGCCACTGCACGAGCCTCCGGGTCTTTGGGCCAGGGCTGCGAATCAGGAAAGCGCTCACCCAGGTATTCCAGAATGGCGAGGGAATCCCACACTTCAGTAGCGCCATCCAGCAGAACCGGCACCTTGCCATTGGAAAACCGGTCTGAGAGAACCTGACGCATAGCATCGCTGGACAAATCGTAGCGCTTCACCTCCACTGGCAGATCATGCTTGTGCACGAACAACCAGGGACGCATTGACCAAGTGGAATAGTTGTAGTCACCTATTATTAATTTCATCGACGGACGCAACCTTATCGGGAGTAAAATCGGGCGCCAAGTTTAAACGTTTCGATCCCGACAATCACTGGATAACTGACGTGATACAACCCGGGTATCCCGGTTACCTGTCCTGAAGCTGCCGGCGCAGCCGTTCGATCCGTGCGCGATTGATTCCGAAGTCGTAGATGCCGTATCTCGATGCGGAGCTGATGTGGATTACATGCTCTTGAGTACAAAGCAGACACTTCAGGTCGTCCGGAAATCTGAAAAAACGTACACGACAAACAGCGTGGAGATACTTGTCGGTGGCCTCCAGGATCACGATGCGCCGTGAGCGGTACAACAAATCCCTCAGCCAGGTGAAGGTGGCGGCAGGGATGTCCCCGCAGGGCAGCGGCTGAATGTAATGAAACTTCGAAGTACCATCCAGGCTGCAGACGAAGTTTGGACGAATTGTGCGGTGTACCCGTAGACTTGTACGGGTCACTGCTTCGTACTCTGTTGCATACCCATAGCCTGAGATTCTATGTTATGTTCAAGACAAGTCACAAGTAAACGGGTTCGCGTAAGACCGGCATTTATGGATGGCAGGATCAGGTTCTGTTTGTACCCCGTGGCCGGAGACCCATATATCAAGGCTATGCCGTTTTAAGGCTACTCAGTGTCAATAACGGTTGTACGGTTATTGGCGATAGAAACAGTCGAACAATTACATACGAATCGGGCGAATAATATTGGTCAACAACCCGGACAGTTTCGTCTCTGCGGTGAGGGAATTGAAGTTTCCCAATACGTTTAATCCATATGTTCAACGATGCGAGCAATATGACAAGCCAAAGGCACCAGAGATCCGGACTACAGTTCTTTATGAAATATTAATCGCAGCGAGAGATGTGGATATTGATGCGATTTGGATAGGTCGCGATTTGGGCCATCGCGGTGGACGACGCACAGGTTTGGCGCTGACTGACGATTGCCGGTTTTCGGACCACATCAGAAGATGGGGTGTAGAAATGGAGCGGCCGACATCCGGGCCATTGGTTCGGGAGCGAACAGCGAGTGTTGTCTGGGAAATGCTGGAGCAGATCGAGGAAAATGTTTTCCTCTGGAATATTTTCCCGCTGCATCCATTTCCAGAGGGCAACGTTTATGGAAATCGCCCGCATGGCGCTGTCGAGCGTAATGCGGGGGGAGAACTCCTCGTGTGGTTGGTTTCGATACTCAAACCAGGGAGAATTGTTGCGGTGGGGAACGACTCGGCGAGAGCGTTAAAGAAAATTTTTTCAAAGCTCGACATTAACCATGTTCGACACCCCAGTCACGGAGGAGAAAGAGTGTTTCGTGAGCAAGTGGCGTCCTTATATGGTCTCGAGTATCCTCTTCCCGGTCGTTCCTGACCTGTTTGACAATGAATAAATTTACTGGGCGTCAATTTTTCTTGGCAGAAAGGCTATTGAGAGAAAGTCGAGATAGTCCAGTGTCATGCTCCCTTAAACTTGATCCGGTAATACATGTGCACCAGCGCCTGGGCAGCAGTGAGCGTCGCACCTGCCAGGTACTTGGTCAGCCCCGCAGTACACATTACACTGCATTATCCAGGGGGCTTGACATCACCGATTTCCGGAGTTTGTTTCTCCCTCGTTCGGACTGGTTATGACGCGTCGACTCCATTCCGGGCTTTACGAAGAACTACTGACCTCTGCTCTGGAGGCGGAAATCGGTGCCCGAATGGCAGAGGGCTGGTGGGTGGATGTTCGCCCGGCCGACCCAACTGTCCGTCCCGAGTTCCTGGCCCGTCACGTTTATCAACTTGTTCGACGTGCGCTCGAGGGGATTTCTGGAGAAGAAGGTACTCAGTCCACCAACCAGATCGCCCTCGCGAACCGATTGGTGGAGGTGCTCGTCGAATATGGTGTGATGGCCGACGATCGAGTCGCAGACGATGCACACTTGCTCCTGGAGGCTGTCGGACGCCGTGTTCTTGGTAGCACGCCATCCCCGGTCTCTCGCCCAACGCTCTCCCTCCGACGAACCGGACTTCTCGTCAATGGGCGGCGTGATGTCCAGATCGCGAGCGAGATTGCGCGGGAGATCCCAAGCGCCGATCGGATTGATCTCCTGTGCGCGTTCGTGCGTCATTCGGGGTTGCGCCTGTTCCGCTCTGAGCTTGAAGAACGGGTGCGGGAGGGAGCACAGGTGCGCGTGATTGCAAGTGTCTATACCGGTTCAACCGAACGTCGGGCGCTGGATGCACTTGTCGATCTTGGCGCGCGAGTGAAGGTTTCCTACGAGGTCGCACGGACCCGGCTTCATGCCAAGGCGTGGTTGTTCCACCGCCATAGCGGAATGCACACCGCCTATATCGGCTCGTCGAATCTCACCCATACGGCACAGATCGAAGGCCTCGAATGGAACGTGCGTGTGAGCGCCGCCGAGAACCCCGAGGTCATCGAGCGATTTGAGGCAACCTTCGAACAGTATTGGCAGGAGCCCGAGTTCGAGGACTATGCGCCAGGACGTGACACCAATCGGCTTGATCACGCGCTCTCGAGACAGCGTGGCGGTGGCGCACCCGACGACATCACCGAGCTGACTTTGCTGGTCGACGTCTCGCCGAAGCCTCACCAGGCGGTTGCGCTTGAGGCGCTCGAAGCGGAGCGTCTGCGTGGGCATCACCGCAATCTTGTAGTCGCAGCGACCGGTACTGGCAAGACCTGGATAGCAGCATTCGATTTCAAGCGGCTGCGCGACCAGTGTATGAATCATTCCCTGCTCTTCGTCGCGCACCGCGATGAGATACTGCGTCAAAGCCAGCAGGTCTTCCAACTTGTCCTGCGCGAGCCGGGGTTTGGTGAGCGGCTGGTTGGCGGAGAGCGTCCACACACGGGTCGCCACGTCTTTGCCTCGGTGCAGTCTCTTGCCAACCACATCGACGATATTGCGCCAGACGGGTTTGATGTGGTCATCGTGGACGAGTTTCATCATGCGGCAGCTGCGAGCTACGAGCGCCTGCTGTTGCGTCTGAAGCCGAAAATTCTTCTCGGGCTTACCGCCACGCCCGAGCGCGCGGACGGTAAGTCAGTGCTCGCGTGGTTCGATGGTCGTATTGCATCAGAGTCCCGGCTTTGGGATGCTCTCGACCAGGGGCTGCTCTGTCCGTTTCACTATTTCGGGGTGAACGACGCAACGGATCTCTCGACGGTACGTTTCGAGCGCGGACGATATGTCCCAGGCGAACTCGATAACGTGCTTACGGGCGATTATGTACGCGCCGTTCGAATCCGTCAGGCTGTCGAGGAATTCGTGACGGACCCGCACCAGATGCGGGTGCTGGGATTCTGCGCGGGTGTCGGTCATGCCCACTTCATGGCTAGCGAGTTCGCTCGTTTTGGATACCCGGCAGTGGCGCTTGATGCCAGCACTCCACGCAATGATCGTCGTGCGGCACTTACGAGACTGCGGCAAGGAAAGCTTCGCGCCGTCTTCGCCGTCGATCTCTTCAACGAGGGTGTCGACCTGCCCGAGATCGACACCGTGCTCATGCTTCGACCGACCGAGAGTGCCACGGTGTTTCTCCAACAGCTGGGAAGAGGGTTGCGGTGGGCCGAAGGGAAACGGGTTCTCACCGTCCTGGACTTCGTGGGCCAAGTTCGGTGCGAGTACCGCTACGACGTGCGCTATCGGGCTCTGCTAGGGGGCACCCGCCATCAGGTCCGGAGCGCCGTCGAGGCCGACTTCCCGCTCCTGCCACCGGGATGTGCGCTCAAATTGGACCGCATCGCCAAGGAAACCGTGCTTCGCAACTTGAGAGCGGCGGTGCACAACGCCCGCTCACGTCTCGCCGACGATTTGCGTACACTCGGCCCCGATACGCGACTCGGCGGTTTCATGCGTGACGCTGGCGCCGAACTCGACGAAATCTACGCACGACCCGGATCAGGACACTGTTTTGCCGAACTTCGCCGGCGGGCCGGGTTCGAGCAGAGCACCAGCCTGCCCGCTGTAGATGGCCCTCTCCTCAAGGCCATCGGCCGGCTGATCCACTTGGACGATCGCGAGAGGATCGAAGCATGGAGAGACATCCTGGAAACGGGCCGTTCCGACCGGATTTCGGGGCACCAGGGCCGTAAACATCGTCTGGGCCTCATGTTGTTTGCCGTTCTGGGTGGCCGTCGTCAGTCGATCGAAGAGGCCGATCAGATCCTGGAAAGGGTCTGTGAATCTGCAGAGTTGCGTTGCGAGATCAGCGATCTCCTGGAAATCCTGGCCGATCGCATTCGTACGGTCTCGCAACCGCTCGACCCCACCGGCGAGGTTCCCTTGGCAAGCCACGCCACCTATACCCTCGGAGAGATCGTGGCGGCACACAGGCGCATCGATAAGCATGGCGCGCTGGTCTTTCCGCAGGGCGGAGTGCTGTGGAACGAAGCGACGCAGACGGATCTCCTGTTCGTCACGCTGGAGAAGTCGGACAGGGACTATTCGCCCTCGACACGCTATGCCGACTACCCGATCTCGCCGACACTGTTTCACTGGGAGTCGCAGAACACCGCCTCACCCGATACCCCTACCGGACGCCGGTACGTCGAACAACCTACCCAGGGCACAAATGTCATCCTGTTCGTGCGTGAACGTAAAAGGGATGGCCGGGGCGAAACCCTTCCATACCACTGCCTCGGCCGTGCCAATTACCGAAGTCACGAATCGGAACGACCCATGAAAATATTGTGGGAACTGGAACGACCAATGCCCGGGTGGCTCTATCAGGCGGGAAAGGTGGTCGCGGGTTGAGGCAATGATGTGCGGCCGCGCCGCCTAGTTATGAGTGAAAAGAGCATGCCATGCTCAAATCGAAGCGATCACATTAAAGTAAACAACCGCTTAGCAAGTCTAAGGTTAAATTCTTACAATAAGAAAATACCTAAACCGAAATTGCGGGACGGCTTTAAGATAACATCCAGCTGCTGACGTAAGGATAGACCTTAGTCTGGAAGATTGATTACCGCGGCCGCACGGCAGTTGCATCAAATGTATTCGCTTTGAGGTTTCATGCGCTCACCGCTGCACTGACTTCGTTCACGGCTTCAAGCAAAGGCATAGCCTCTATACCATGTCGCATGGGGAACGGGTGCTTTCCTTTGTGCACCAAAATCCGCCGCTCTGCCCCGATGTCGCTTGCCGCATTGTGGAACCCCCGGTCAGTGGTGGGACGCTCGATAGTTTGATCTCGATCGCCCAGCACTTGCCCGGCGCGAATTTGAGTCACTTCAGACTAGCCAAGGGTTTAAACAGTTAAAGCCAGTATTATTGCTCTCAAACGGCGGTATTGTGATACAATGAATACACGTATTTAAGAATGAGGTTGTGACATGGCTACTTCGATCCGCCTGGCCCCGGAAACCGAGCGAAGGCTTGACTACCTTGCCTCGCAAACCGGGCGCACCAAGGCTTACTACCTGCGGGAAATCATTGAGCAGGGCATTGAGGAGATGGAGGACTACTACCTTGCTGCGGACGTGCTGGAACGTGTCCGCAAGGGACAAGAACAGGTGATATCGGCTGCTGACATAAGGAAAGACCTTGGCCTGGAAGATTGATTACACCGACACGGCCAAGGGACAACTCCGCAAGCTCGACAGGCAGATGGCGCGACGCATCGTCGATTTCATGGATGAGCGCATCTCCGGACTGGAAAACCCGCGTACCACGGGCAAGGCACTGACCGGCCCGCTTGGTGGATTCTGGCGTTACCGGGTAGGCGATTGCCGGGTGATTTGTGACATTCAGGACGGTGTTTTGCGCGTGCTCGTGGTACAAGTGGGCAACCGGCGCGAAATTTACCGATAGGAGTATTGAGGGAAGAATACTGCGGCCGTGTGTCTTGAATTTTCCATCCTCATCCGTTGTAGTGTTTCGTATTTAATGATGGCTCGTCTGTCCATGATTTCCTGATAGCGCCCAAAGTACATCTCTGCCGGTGGAATGTGATCGGGCGACTCAGGATAACGCTCTATCTTCCCTGAGGTCATCGGAGATACGGTCTACCACGAGGGTGTTCTATCGTATGTTTGCCCCGCTAATCCTTCCGTTCCGACGAGATAGAACCAAGCCCGTTATCACAGATTACTTGCGTTCACCGACCGATACGCTGACAATGGCTGAATGCTCCATCCTTACACGCCCATAATTGGAAGTGAACCGTAGCCATGCCATCAATTCCAGAAATCAGCACAGGCGTATCTGCTGTTTTTGAGACCTATCCTTCAGATATCTGCAGGCAAGCCATGTGGCTGCGCCAGCTTGTGTTGGATACTGCGGCTGCGTTGGCCGAGGTTGGTGAGGTGGAGGAAACCCTGAAATGGGGTGAGCCGAGCTACGTTACGAAAACCGGCAGCACCATCAGACTGGGCTGGAAGGCATCCCGGCCTGACGAATACAAGATGTTATTCCACTGCGGGACCAGGTTGGTGGATACGTTCAAGGAGCTCTATCCCGACGAGCTGACATTCGAGGGCAACCGTGCAATCGTCTTGCACAAGACCGCCGATCTCCCGATTGCCCCGTTGAAACACTGCATTTCAATGGCGCTCACCTATCACCGCCGCAAGAAGCTTCCTCTGCTGGGGGCCGCGCCGCCCCATCATTGAAGCGGTGTAAAGCTCGCTGATGTCATAGCTTTATCCATCACAGTATCCGAAATGTTTCCTGACCTGAAAATAGAAATAAAACCAACTGAGCAATAAAGGTGAAACCCGTATCTCAATCAGTAACAGGCATGTTCGGACAACCACGGGGGGTTGTCCCTACGATCATGATGATTGTATAGCCAGGGGGTTGGAGCTTTATAAAATGACACAACGCGAGCTTGATCTGCATTTCATGGCGCAGGCGCTCGAACTCGCCAGGAAAGCGCAGGCGCTCGGGGAAATTCCTGTCGGGGCGGTGGTGGTTCACGATGAACAGGTGATCGGCCAGGGATTCAATCAGTCGATTTCCGGTCACGACCCTTCTGCCCATGCTGAAATTCAGTCTCTGCGGGATGCTGGCCGCTTCCAGTCAAACTACAGATTAACCGGTTCCACGCTGTATGTCACACTGGAACCTTGTGTGATGTGTGCGGGAGCGATATTGCAGGCAAGAGTGCAACGGGTTGTATTCGGTGCATTTGATGAGAGGTTTGGGGCAGGGGGCAGTCGGCTGAATCTACTGGAGTCCGGATTCCTGAATCACCAGTGCAGCATTGTTTCAGGCGTAATGAAGGAGTCGTGCCGACAACTGCTCGATCAGTTTTTTATGGACAGGAGACAGGGCTGCATACCGCGTCCATCCGGTTAGCTGTTGTTACGCAGGAACTTCTGTATTTGCACGAATCTGCCGGCAATCTCATCGGCATCGTGCAGAGGTTGATAGATCGAAGCCAGGGTGGCTTCAGGTGAGATCAGAAATATTGCGCCACTGTGATTGACCAGATAATCCTGACCCTCTGCATGATTGTCATGATTTTGACCCACTGCATTTTTATCGATCGACCAGGGCACGCCGAACTGGGTTGTCAGCGACTCTATCTGTGGTTTCGTGCCGGATGCGGCTATGAATCCTTCTCCGAATGATTCAATGTAATCACGCAGGCGATCCGGGGTGTCGCGCTCACCATCCACCGAGATGAAAACAAAGGCGGTTTGATCAATATCAGGATAGGTATCCTGACGCAACTTTTCCCTTACCTGTCGCAGGGTGTTCAGCGTGACCGGGCAGATATCCGGGCAATTGGTAAAGCCGAAAAATACAAAACTCCAGTGATTGGAAAATCGGCGCACATCAAACTTCTGGTTATCATGACCAACCAGGTCGAATTGACGCAGTTGCATCTGATCGGGCCAGAAAAACCCTTCGATCGGGGAACTGGCAGTCTGGTTTTTGATAACAGGGGGGTTGAGCCCGAAAAGTTGAAAATATAGCCCGATCAGCAAGGCGCCGACTCCGACAAGGAGAATCCTGAAATTGAAACGCATGTAATTAAATATGGGTAGGCTTGAATTATCAGTTTTTGTCTGGCACATTATGCAGGCAGGGTGATTATACTGCGTTGTCAAGTCAATTCAACGCCCGTGGGAGGCAGAAATTATGAAAAATCCATCTGGTTTGCTGAAAGGCGGCATTGTCGGTGTTGCTTCTTCGGTACTGATTTTTGGCATGGCTTCAGTGCATGCCGAAGGTAAGCTCAATGTTACGAACTGGGCAGAGTATATTGCTGAAGATACGATTCAAAACTTTGCGGACGAGTATGATGTCGATGTTACTTACGATAACTATGACTCGGTCGAAGCAATCGATTCAAAATTGCTTGCCGGCAACACCGGATATGACGTGGTCAGTCATGCGGGCAGCCAGATTGCACGTTTGATCCCAGCCGGAATCCTGCAGCCGCTCGACAAATCCAGGCTTGACAACTTTAAACACATGCGCGCCGATGTGCTCGGTCAACTCGATGCGCAATGGGATCCAGGCAACCAGTATATTGTTCCGTTTATGTGGGGAACCCATGGTGTGACCTATAATGAGGCGCTGGTCCTGGAAACCTACCCTGATGCGCCGATCGGCTCACTGGACCTGATTTTTGACCCGGTGCACATGGAAAAAATTGCCCCCTGCGGTGTTTCCTTTCTGGATTCTCCGACTGATGTAATGCCAATGGCGCTGGCTTATATGGGACTTGACCCGAATACGACCGATCGGAATGACTACAAGGCGGTTGAAGAAATGCTGTTGAAAATCCGTCCATACATCAAGACATTTGATAACTATGCCTACCAGAGAATGCCTGAAAAGGAATTTTGCCTGGCTGTAACCTGGGGACCGGATGGATTGCTGGCGGTTGCTGGCGCAGCTGAAGCGAATACAGGTGTTGAACTGGATTTCTTCCTTCCACCGGGTGATGGGGCGGCCAATTTCTGGGTTGATGGTTGGGTCATTCCCGCAGATGCGAAGAATATCGACAATGCGTATTTGTTCCTGAATTACATGATGCGCCCTGAAGTGGGGGCGAATGACAGTAACTTCACCTGGTATGCCACTGCCAATGAGTCTGCGATTGAAATGATCAGCGAGGAGGTTACGTCTAGTCCGGCGGCGTTTCCATCAGCTGAAGCTGTCGAGCAGATGTATACATTAGCTGTTGTCCCGCCAAAAATAGAGCGCGCACGGACCAGGGTGTGGACCAACTTCAAGGCAGGCAACTAATGAACTAACATTCAGACACCTCTGGTCAGGTCAATAGATATGTATCCAGCCCCCGGATCTGATCAGAGGCGTGATATGTCTGTCCTTATCACAAACAGGGGAGGAAACTGACCATGCCGGAGCAGGTAGATTATCAGGACAGGCCATGGCTCAATCCTGATGCCGAGCCGTTTATACGTATCGCGGATGTTACCAAGAATTTTGGCGATTTCACTGCGGTAAGCAGCGTCAGTCTGGATATATATCAGGGAGAACTGTTTTGCCTGCTGGGTGGTTCGGGTTGTGGCAAGTCAACACTTCTGCGTATGCTGGCAGGATTTGAAACCCCTTCAGCGGGCAGCATTTATATTGACGGCGTGCAAATGAATGATGTTCCTGCCTGGGAACGTCCTGTCAACATGATGTTTCAGTCATACGCGCTGTTCCCTCATATGGATGTCGCGAAGAATGTCGCTTATGGATTGCAAAGGGATGGCGTGGACAAGGAAGAAATCCGTCTGCGTGTAGCCGAAATGCTGGCCATGGTAGAGCTGGCTGAATTCAGCAAGCGCAAACCCCACCAGTTGTCTGGCGGTCAACGCCAGCGAGTCGCATTAGCAAGGGCGCTGGTCAAACGCCCCAAAGTATTGTTGCTCGATGAACCCCTGGCCGCGCTGGACAAGCGTCTTCGTGAACAGACACAGTTTGAACTGATGAACATTCAGGAACAGTTGGGTGTGACCTTTATCGTCGTTACCCATGACCAGGAAGAGGCGATGACACTTTCGACTCGCATTGCCGTGATGGATGTCGGGAAATTTGTCCAGATCGGTACGCCAACCGAAATTTATGAATACCCTGAATCGAGAATGGTGGCTGATTTTATCGGTTCGGCAAATATGTTCGAAGGGCGAGTTACCGAAAGCGGGGACGACCATTTGAAAGTGCATACCAATGATGACAATGTCGAGTTTTACGTAGACCATGGTATCCCCGTCAATGAAGGCAGCAAGGTCTGGGTGGCGGTTCGTCCGGAGAAAATACGGGTTTCGAAATCTCCACCGGAGCAATCGGGGACAAATCAGATAGTCGGGGTGGTTCAGGATATTGGTTACCTGGGCAATTTCTCGACTTATCGTATCAAGCTCGACAGCGGCAGGATCATGGATGTGACCGTTCCAAACCAGATACGCCCGAAAGGGGGGCGTCACGTAGTGTATTGGGAGGAACAGGTCTGGTTGCACTGGGATGCCTCCAGTCCGGTCGTTCTCACGAAATAGACCCGGTCCTGAAATGAAATCAAGTGTCGACATCGCAGATAAACCGGACAGTCGATCAGCAGTAAACAGTGTTGCAACCCGGCTTGTGAATCTGCTTCAGTCCAGATGGAAGACTGTGGTGGTGTTTATTCCTTTCTTCTGGTTGCTGTTGTTCTTTCTGGCGCCTTTTTTCATCATTCTGAAAATTAGTGTCGCTGAATCAATAATCGCCAGCCCGCCTTTCTCTCCGTTGTTCCAATGGGCCGACGATGGCGTAATGAACATTCGTCTGATTTTTGACAATTACGCTTATCTTTGGGAGGACGAGTTATATCTGGATACCTATATAAGTTCGGTCAAGATTTCTTCGATTTCAACGCTATTGTGCCTGCTGATCGGATATCCGATCGCCTATGCCATCGTGCGGTCATCGCATACGGTAAAGCATGTTTTGCTGATGATGGTGATTTTGCCGTTCTGGACCTCTTTTCTGCTTCGGGTCTACGCGTGGATGGGGTTGCTGGCAGACCAGGGTCTGATCAATGATGTGCTGATCTGGATGGGACTGATCGATACCCCTGTCCGACTGCTGTATTCTCATTTTGCGGTCTATGTGGGCATTGTATACACCTATGTTCCATTCATGATTCTGCCGCTTTATGCGAACATGGAGAAGCTGGATTTGACACTGCACGAGGCGGCTGCCGATCTCGGCGCAAAACCTTTCACTACATTCTGGACAGTCACACTACCCATGACGATGCCCGGTATTGTGGCTGGTTGTCTGCTGGTGTTCATTCCGGCAACCGGCGAGTTCGTCATCCCTGATTTGCTGGGAGGCGGGAATGTATTGATGATCGGGCGGATTTTGTTTGGTGAATTTCATTCCAATCATGACTGGCCCGTTGCTTCTGCCGTGGCTATCGCATTGCTGCTGTTGCTGGTGATACCAATAATGCTCTATCAGAGAGTGCAGGCTCGGGAGAGCCAGGGTTGATGCAGAAAAAGCGATCCACATTTCTGTTTTCGATGCTTTGCTTCGGTATGGCGTTTTTGTACATACCGATGCTCATGTTGATAGTCTACTCTTTCAATTATTCAAAAATTGTTCCGGTCTGGGGCGGTTTTTCCACCCGATGGTATGTCACACTGTTTCAAAGCGAGGAAGTTTGGGATGCACTGACTCTCAGCGTGCAGATTGCAGTGGTCAATGCTACTTTCGCCACCCTGCTTGGCACCCTGGCGGGCCTTGCCATGGTCCGGTTTGGGAAATTCAGGGGCAGAACCCTGTTTGGCGGCATGATCACCGCGCCCCTGGTCATGCCCGAAGTGATCACCGGGTTATCCCTGTTGATGCTTTTTATTACATTGAATGAATTTTTTGGCTGGCCCTCGAGTCGCGGGTTCACCACGATAACGATCGCACATATCACGTTCTCGATGGCTTATGTTGCGGTAATCATCCAATCCAGACTGTCCGGTATGGGCCAGGATTATGAAGAAGCGGCGCAGGATCTGGGCGCCAAACCATTCAGGGTGCTGACCGATATAACATTGCCGCTGCTGGCTCCCGGCATGATGGCGGGATGGTTGCTGGCATTTACATTATCACTCGATGATCTTGTAATTGCGAGTTTTGTTACCGGGCCCGGCGCCAATACCCTGCCGATGTTGATTTATTCCAGGGTAAGGCTGGGACTGCGCCCCGATATCAATGCGCTGGCCACCATCATCATTGTCACGGTGGCTATCGGAGTGGTCATCGCTGGCTGGATCATGTTCCGACAGCAGAAGCAGAGGGAACGGGACATGCAGCTTGCTGCGGGAGATAACTGAGTTTACGGCATTCGCGGGCAGCCACGGAGGTCAGCCCCTACCGCATCGCGTTATTGACCTCGAACATTTTCCCAGCACCGGGTGACTGTTTTAATCGGGTCACCGGCAGGACCGCCTGAATCCTTTGGTGAAATTCCCTGACACCGGATTCCAGAGATGACAGTTCAGGCTCAGGGAAGGCGCTGGATTTCATGCCTTCGTGCATCCGCATCACGAAGCTTACATCCTCGTCGCCAGTTATCCGGTTAATTCTACGGCTGAGCCAGCGTACTGCGTCGATTTCCCGGCGTGAATCAGGCAATGCGTAGCTTGCTCCTTTAAGGATTGTCTTTTGGGTTGAAACCGGAATGGTCATGTAATACTCGATACTGTCCGGGTAAAGGCCGAGTACCATATTCGGAAAAATGCTGATATAAAACCACAGCCGTTGATTCTCTTCGGGCAAGTGGTCGAACTGCGGCAGCAGTTGCTGATAGTTTCTGACACTCCAGTTTTTTCCCGGCTTGTCATTCAGGCGGGCCGTAGACACTGAATGGCCCCCGATGACGTGGTCCGAGTAGTGTTTGCCATACAGTTCCTGCAACTGGGGATGGCCCACCGGGACGTGATAACCCTCGTTGTCGATGTCATGGACTACTTTCCAGTTACAGGGGAATACATCCAGACAGTGTGAATTACTGAGCGGCAGCAATTCGGGCAGCCTGTAAGGCCGGAGCCAGTCTTCTACCGGCTGCATGGTTTCGGTCAGGGATGCTCCACCCGGGACAAACCGGATGAATATGAAGCCCATCCAGATTTCAAGATCCACAGGAACCAGATTTTTTGTGGTTTTATCCAGATTCGGGAAGGTGCTTTGTGCGGGAACTCCAATCAACTCTCCATCGAGTTGGTAAGTCCATCCATGGAAAGGACAACTCAGGGTTGGTGCGCACTGTCCTGAATCAGCGTCGAGGAGCCTGGAGCCTCGGTGGCGACAGACATTGTGAAATGCTCTGAGCTTATGGTCATGGCCGCGAATCACGATAGCGGATTCACCTGCCACTTCGAAGGTCAGAAAATCCCTGTTGTCAGGTATATCACTGATATGGGCGACCAGCATCCAGTTTTTCCTGAACAGTTGATCGCATTCCAGGTCAAAAAGCGCATCATCGTGATAGCACCATTTCGCCAGACAACCGCTGAAGCCATCAGTCATGTTGGATAGTCCGTATTCCAGGAAAAAGAAGAGGGCAGGCCTGCTTCGGGATGTTCTATTCGGGATGTATTACAGATGGCGTGATTGTACAATTTTTTGAACAGGTACTCAAGAAATTCCTTTTCGGTAATGCCTCGATTTCCATTTCATAAGTATGTAAATTGCTTGTGCCTGACATGGACATTATGGCAGGATGTTTTACTTTTTTGTAAGGTAACATCATGAGCTTCACTCAATATAAATCGGCGCAGTTACGGGTACAACGCTGCGAGCTGGCGGTGCCCGGGTCCAACCCCAAAATGATGGAGAAAGCAGTCACTTGTGCAGCGGACTATGTGTTTCTCGACCTGGAAGATGCGGTAGCTCCGGATGACAAGGTACAAGCACGAAAAAATGTCATCCTGGCGTTGCAAAACCACGACTGGAAAGGTAATGGCAAAACAGTATCTGTGCGTATTAATGGACTGGATACCCACTACATGTATCGTGATGTGGTTGATGTCGTGGAGCAGGCTGGTGCGAAACTGGACACTATCCTGATCCCTAAAGCAGGCGCCACAGGTGACGTCTATATGGTAGATGCCATGGTTACGCAAATCGAAGAAGCGATGGGCCTGGAGAATAGAATCGGTTTGGAGGTATTGATTGAAACGGCGCTTGGCATGGCAAATGTTGAAGCTATTGCAACCTCCAGCACACGCCTGGAAGCCATGCATTTTGGTGTGGCGGACTATGCTGCGAGTAATCGCGCCCGCACCGTAAATATCGGCGGTCTGAATCCTGATTACCCGGGTGACCAATGGCACGCAGCGATTTCACGCATGACGGTTGCATGCAGAGCCTATGGTTTGCGGCCTATTGACGGTCCATTTGGTGATTTCAATGATCCCGAAGGTTATCTACTGGGCGCACGGCGGGCGGCGGCATTGGGATGTGAAGGTAAATGGGCTATCCACCCGAATCAGATTGAATTAGCCAATGAAGTGTTTTCACCACCGGAGGCTGAGGTAGCCAGGGCGAAAAGAATTCTTGAGGAATTGGATAAAGCCGCCAAAGAAGGCAGGGGCGCCGCATCTCTTGACGGAAAGATGATTGATGCGGCCTCTGCACGCATGGCTGAAAATGTGGTGAGAACTGCTGTGGCTATCGCAGAAAAATCCTGGTCATAACATCATTTTCCCGGGGAGGAGATTTAAATGGATATCCATGAATATCAAGCAAAAGAGCTATTGTCTGAATTTGGTGTGGGTATTGCGGCAGGTGGGCTTGCATACAGTCCTGAACAGGCAGTGTACCGTACCAAAGAAATTGGTGGGCATAAATGGGTGGTGAAAGCACAAATTCATTCTGGCGCACGCGGCAAGGCCGGTGGAATCAGAGTTTGCTCCAACGATGTGGAAATCCTGGATGCCGCAGAAGAATTATTGGGCAAACGTCTGGTCACCAATCAAACCGGGCCTGGCGGCAAAGTTGTTTATCGTCTTTACATCGAGCAAGCCACCGAAATCGAAAGGGAAATCTATCTTGCGCTTGTATTGGACCGTAACAAGCAACGCGTTGTATTTGTTACTTCCCCGGAAGGCGGTATGGATATTGAAGAGTTATCCGCCACCAGGCCTGGTTCGATCCACCGTTTGGAAGTCGACCCCGCAGTAGGCTTACGTGACTTCCAGGCTCGTGAACTGGCATTCGCGTTGGGCATTCATCCTGAATTAATCAGTCAAGCGGTACGTACGGTCAAAGGCGCCTATCGGGCATTCAGAGATCTGGATGCCACCATGGTGGAGATTAATCCTTTAGTCGTCACCAGGGATAATCGTGTCCTGGCATTGGATGCAAAAATGAGCTTCGATGATAACGCGTTATTCCGACGGTCCAATATCTCTGAATTACGCGATAAGTCCCAGGAGGACCCGCGCGAAACCTCTGCATCTGACCGGGGCTTAAGCTATGTCGGCCTGGATGGCGATATTGGTTGCATGATTAACGGTGCGGGTCTGGCCATGGCAACCATGGACATGATCAAAGACAAAGGTGGTGAACCGGCAAACTTTTTGGATATCGGTGGCGGCGCCTCACCCGACAGAGTTACCAAGGCATTTAAACTGGTACTGAATGATACAAACGTAAAAGCCATATTAGCGAATGTATTTGCTGGCATTAATCGTTGTGACTGGATTGCTGAGGGTGTCGTACAGGCATTCAGTAAACTGGATGTAAAAATCCCTGTGGTTGTGCGCCTGTCCGGAACCAATGAAGAAGCAGGCATGCAGATGCTCAAGGATAGCGGATATCCGATTATTACCGCTGATACGCTCGCGGAAGCTGCAGAAAAAGTTGTTGCAGAGCGAAACCGCGTTGTCCATGGCGCATGAAGGCTTGGGAGAAACACATGACAATATTGATTGACGAAAATACTAAAGTCCTTATTCAAGGGTTTACGGGCAAGATTGGCACCTTCCATGCAACAGAAATGCTGGAGTACGGGACGAAAGTCGTGGGCGGTGTAACGCCGGGTAAAGGTGGACAAACCCATTTGGACCTGCCTGTCTTTAACACCATGAAAGAGGCGGTGGCAGAGACTGGAGCAGATGCCAGTATTGTATTCGTGCCGGGAGCTTTTGCCGCAGACAGCATTATGGAAGCTGCCGACGCAGGGATAAAAACGTGCGTATCGATTACGGACGGCATTCCAGCACAGGACATGATGCGGGTTAAGCGTTATATGTATCGCTACAAAAAAGAAGAGCGTATGCGCCTGACCGGTCCTAACTGCGCCGGTACTATCAGTCCTGGCAAATGTTTATTGGGTATCATGCCCGGGCATATTTATATGCAGGGAAATGTTGGCGTTGTGGCGCGTTCGGGTACTCTGGGGTATGAAGCCGCATCACAATTGAAATCGGTAGGCATTGGTATCAGCACAAGTGTTGGTATTGGCGGTGACCCGATCAATGGTTTATCACACCGTGATATTCTTCAATTGTTCGAGGTTGACCCGGATACCAGAGCCATCATGATGATTGGTGAAATTGGTGGACCACAGGAAGCAGAAGCGGCTGAATATTTTAAAAACCACATGACAAAGCCCCTGGTCGCTTATATTGCAGGGCTTACTGCACCTAAAGGCCGGCGTATGGGACACGCGGGAGCCATAGTTTCTGGCGCAGGTGAAAGCGCTGCAGAAAAAGTTGAAATGCTGAGAGAGGTCGGTGTAACCGTTGCGCCGAATCCATCTGAACTCGGTTCAACGATGCAGCAAGTCCTGCAGGATACTGTTTAGAAGAAACAATATATATTTATGAACGACTCAACCCCAATGTCCTGGGTGCAGCTCACTCAAGTTGCTGCCGGGCGCAGCAGTATTGATAAACCGGGCGTCCTGGTTCCACTGGTGTTGTCCATTAATTGTGTAGCTGCGGGCATTGGCAGCACTGGTTGAAATCTCAGGTATTGCGAGACAGGCCTGGATCGTTATCCTGGTTCTGGCGGAGATGAAAGTTTTCAAATTATGAAATCCAGAACTGCGGATTATCCACTGATCATAATTGGCGCCGGCGCTGCCGGCCTGGGAGCATCTTCGTTCGCGTCCGGGCAGGGTATCGGACATATCGTACTGGAAGCCTCGCACAGAACCGGTGGCAGGGGGCTGACTGAATTGCTTGAAGGATCGATTCCGGTAGACCTGGGCTGTCACTGGATGCATTGTGCGAGTATCAACCCTTATGTCGGCTGGGCAGATCATTTCGGGTTCAGCTATGAAACCCGATCATCTCCATACGCGATGCACTTCAACGGGAACTGGCTGTCAACACAGCAGCAACAGGAGTATGAAAACTTCTGCACAGATAACGATATTGCAATCAGGCAGGCATTTAGCGACAAACCTGAATCATCGGCGCTGGAAACGATCACCGACCAGGAGAGTCCCTGGATGCCGTATTATTGTTATTGGATGTCATTGATGCACTCGAATGATGTGGACCAGGTCGGCATCGTTGATGTCATCGATTTCAGGGAAACCGGCGAAGACTGGCCGTTGAAGCAGGGCTATGGCGCTCTCATCGCAAAGCAGGGTGAAGCGGCCCCGGTGCAATTGAATACCCAGGTGTTGTCGATTGCTTGGGGAAGCAGTCCGGTGCGGGTGACGACCAACCGTGGAGCGCTGACTGCTGACCGGGTCGTGGTTACTGTATCCACCGGCGTCCTGGGCGCGTCAGCGATTGAATTTATGCCGAAACTGCCACAAGCCAGGGTCGATGCCATTCATGCCTTGCCGCTTGGCAACTCCAATTATCAGTTCTTCAGTTTTGATGAGGACACGTTTGATCATGACGTCCCACAGAATATTCATTATCATGATGGCGAAGTATCCATGGCATTGAGGGTCAGACCGTTCGGTATGCCATTTCTGTTCACTAGTACCGGCGGCCGGTTTGCCTGGTGGCTGGAAAAACAGGGACCGGCCGCATCCGAGGATTTTCTGACCAGGGCGTTGATCCGGATTTTTGGATCAGGTATCAAATCCGGCTTGAGGGAATTCAAGGTCAGCGCGTGGGGCTATGACCCATGGATAAGAGGCGCTTATTCTTCAACTGTGCCCGGTCATCTGAATGTTCGGCAAACGCTGGCCGAACCGCTGGATGAGAAACTGTTTTTCGCTGGCGAAGCAACCTCCCTGGATTTCCTGAACACCGCTCACGGTGCCTGGCTGTCAGGCCGGCGGGCAGTCGGGGAATGTCTTGCCTGCCCGTAAGGCAGCGCTATTTCTGACTCCATATTCCTTCACTGATTACATCCTCCATCGCACTGACAATGCTGCTGCGCAGGATGTCGACCATCTCATCGATTTGCGCTTCGGTAATGATTAATGGCGGTGACAGGACGAACATATTGATAATAGGGCGGATCAGCAACCCTGATTGCTGGCAGTATTGGTCAATCCGATTGCCGATTTCATAATCTTTTGCCAACTGATTGTCGCCATCCTGATTGATATTGCATTCGACGCAGGCCATTAATCCGACTCCGCGAACGTCTTTGACGATCGGGATATCTTCCAGGGTTTTTAATCGGGATTGAAAGCAGGGGGAGATTTCCCTTACGTGTTCGAGGATTTTTTCCCGCTCAATGATTTCGATGTTTTTAAGCGCCGCTGCGCAGGCAACCGGATGTCCCGAGTAAGTGAAGCCATTGGAAAACACGATATCGGGGTTTTGTGCGTCAATCGACCGGAGCAGCTTATCTGAAACCAGAAATGCGCCCAAGGGGACATAACCTGAAGTAATGCCCTTGGCACAGGTGATGATATCCGGGACGATGCCGAAAACCGACTCTGAAGCAAAATAGTGGCCGAGCCTGCCAAATCCGGTTACCACTTCATCCGATATGTAAATCACATCATGTCTTCGACAAACATCCAGGCAGGCGGCATGATATCCCGGTGGCGCCAGAATCACGCCACCCGAAGCCAGAATCGGCTCGGCAATAAATGCAGCCACCCTGTGTGCACCGACCTCAAGGATTTTTTGCTCCAGCCGGTCAGCCAGCAGCGTGCAATACTCTTTTTCGTCCATGCCTGCGGGCATGTTCAACAGATTGGGGTCAGCGATATGATGGAAGCTATCATCCATGAAGTCGAGGAAGTTCTTGTCCCTGGATTTCCCCGATGCCGATGCCGACAGGTAAGTGCTGCCATGATAGGCGTTGGTGCGTGAAATGATTTGCTTCTTATCAGGTTGGCCCAGCACATTGTTTCTGAACATGACAAATCGCAATGCCGAGTCAACCGCAGTAGACCCGCCGGTAGTGTAGAAAACGTGATTCAGATCCCCCGGAGAGATTTCAGCCAGCTTCCCGGCAAGCAGCGATGCCGGCGTAGTCGTCAGACTCCATGGGCTGACGTAAGTCAGTTGCATCACCTGGTCGGCAATCGCTTTCGCCATTTCTTCCCTGCGGTGCCCTATATTTACACACCACATTCCGGCTGGGCCGTCGAGCATACGGTTACCATCTGAATCCTCGATATATACCCCCTCGGCGCCGGATATTACGGTACGCCTGTTTTCTCCGAGCTTCTTGATGTTCTCCCAGGGATGCAGGAATCGGTTATCCTGTTTTTGTATTGATTCAGTGTTCAGTTTTGGCATCTGCGTTACCTGTCAGTTTAAGTCCGGCAAGGGATTATATCCGGGTTTGAGGAGTTTAAACGATTCCCCTGGTCCAGTATTTCCGGCTCAAGACCAGAAACAGGATGGTTGAAAGTCCCGTGGCGCCAAAAAGCATACACATCACCATGATCTGATACCGTGCTGCGATCAGTGGTGAAATTCCTGACAGAATCTGCCCTGTCATCATTCCGGGCAGGGCAACCAGACCCACAGCGAACAGGGAATTGATAATCGGAATTAGTGAGGTATGCAGCGCTGCGCCACGGGCTGTTTTATAGTCGGTATCGGATTTAAGCTCGAAAACCATCCTGTCTGCCGCCAGACTGACGCCATTCATACTGTTTGAGAAAATCATCCCTGCCAGTGGAATCAAGGTATCGGCCTGATACCACGGTGACAGATCAAGAACAATCTGGGTGACCAGTGCAAGAGTGATACCACCGCCTGCGAGGATCGAGATGCATACGATCAGATACAGCTTATTACGGTGACCCGGGACGGTACGCAATGATATCCAGCTTGAAATCAGGATCATGACGCATAACAGTCCAAGTACGATCCAGGCATCGGATACACCGAATATCCAAAGCAGAAAGTAGCCGATCAGCAACAATTGGATCAGCATCCGGATGAAAGCATACAGCGTGGTTGTGACCGTCAGTTGCCATCGATAAAATATGAGAACTACCACCAGAGCAGGCAGAAATGAAATCGACAGATTGATTAACGGGATCGATAAAAGAGTGTCCAACTGGTTCAACTCATGTCATTTTATGGATTCCCGTTCCTTCAAACCGGTCATTCAAGCAAGTCGACGGGGTCGATTCTCTGGCGAATTTCCTGCCGGGAAGAATTCAGCTTGCGATATTCGGGATCAATGTCATTTGCTTCGAACCACCGGGCAATGGGCTGCAGTGAAGGCTGGCGCAGTTTTGCCGCCAGCAATGCGGTAACGCGAGACAAGTGTTTCAGGTAAACCGGTTTGTTGTCACGCAACCATAACCGCATGAAAATCCCTGCTACCTTGCAATGACGCTGTGCGCCCCATACATTGTAATGATGCGCGAAAAGCTGCTCATCCGCTGACCCGTTGCCTTTCAGGTATCGCTCAAGACTCCGGGCAGCCAGGCGGGGGTCGATATCCCTGCGGGCATCTTCAAGCAGGGACACGACATCATAGGCAGGAGAGCCAATCAAGGCATCCTGGTAGTCCAGAACAGCGCAGCGGTGGTTGACCCGCATTAGATTGTCGACGTGATAGTCGCGCAGGGTCAAGGTCGGTTTCAGTGCAGGCAGATCGTCAAAGACAGCACGCCATGCATCAATATAACCTGATTCAAGGGAATCACTCGCAGGCGCATCGAAGTGGGCCGGCAGATACCAGCCGGTAAACAGTTTTGCCTCCCTGATGAAGGCGGTCCAGTCATAATTTCCGATATTCAGGCTGACTGCGTGCGGGTGATTGTGGAGGGCTGTGAGAAGGTCAATCGCCTGGTCATACAATCCGGTTTCATCCGACCCCGAGTCGATAAGCCGGGTAAACGTATCATCGCCAAGATCCTCAAGTAAAACGAAACCGTTATCAAGGTCGGTCCGGTGAATGGCCGGCGCCCTGATTCCAAGGCGTTGCAGATGTTCTGTTATCCTTACAAAATTGCCCGCGTTTTCAAATTCAGGCGGCGCGTCCATCAGCATCATGGACTGATCAGTCTGTTCAAGCCTGAAATAGTTACGAAACGATGCATCGGGTGGCAGCGCATGGATCCTTGCGCGTTGCCAGCCGTTGTCCTTCAGAAACCGGTACCTTAAAGTTTCCCGGGTCATTTCACCAGACAGATCCATCAGTCTATCTCAAGTATTTTTCAAGTCGGCTTTGCAGGCACGAGCGTTGTTGACGGGAATCCACCGGATTGCCATCCCGGTCAGTGATAAAAAACGTATCTTCAGCTTTTTCCCCCACTGTCGAAACCTTTGCGGAGACCAGGCGAACCTTGCACTCGACCAGGGCGACAGAGACATGGTAGAGCAACCCCGGACGGTCCTGGGAGATAATCTCCATGATTGTGTAATCAAGATCAATGTTGTCGTTGAAGGTGACAGAGGTCGGTACCTTGAATTGTCGTACGGCCCGGGGCGCGGTGCGCCGTGCAGGTACGTACTTTTCCGCGGGGGATAACAGCAATCGACGGATTTCGTCAATCTGGTATGTCTGGTAATGAGCGCCCTGAATTTTCTCATCCAGAGTCTTGGTAACAAAAACAAGTATACCCAGACTGGACCGGGTCCGGTGAATTCTGGCATCGAGAATACTCAGCCTCAGCCTGTCAATCGCGGCTGTACTGCGGGAAAGCAGATCATCTGCATCCGGCGTTACCACCAGAATTTGTTGCGCCTTGATTTCAGGGAGGTGGCGTATTGCAACCAGGGGCAGATCGAGCAGGTTTGCGCTACAAATCTGCCGTGTGTGCCAGGCACAGGATTCGGGTCCGTTGCGCAGGAAATACTCCTGATCCAGTTGTTCCCAGAGTTGATGGATTCTTGTTTCCGGTATGGATTTCGTTATCAGTTTTTTTATCGCCTGTTTACGGTCATTGACCCGCTTGGTGATGGCTTGCGGCCCACTGATTCCGGATCGAAGTCGGCGTGATGTGGCGGTGTAAAGATTGCTCAACAGCCGTCCTTTCCAATCGGTCCACACTACAGGGCTGGTACCGCGAATATCCGCCACGGTCAACAGGTACAGATTGTCCAGGTGTTCCTGGTCGCCCACCCGTTCGGCAAACCGGTCGATGACGTGCTGATCAGAGGTGTTTTCCTTTTGAGCTGTCCAGGACATGATTAAATGGTTTCTGACCAGCCAGGCGACAAATTTGGTGTCGTACTCCGACAGTTGCAATCGACCGCACAGCTTCAGGGCGATCTCTTCACCGGTAATCGAGTGGTCCCTGCCGCTGCCTTTGCCGATGTCATGGCATAGTGCAGCCAGATACAGTCGCTCACGACGGCTCATTTTGCTCAAAATAGCCCGTAGAACCGGAAACTCGTCCTGGTATTTATCCAACATCAGCCTGCGCAGATTGCCAACTACAAAAAGCGAATGTGCATCTACCGTAAATACGTGAAACAGGTCATGTTGCATTTGGCCGACAATGTTGCCGAATTCGGGAAAAAATTTGCCCAGCACACCGTAGGCATTCATCCGCTGCAGGGCATGGGTGAGTCCTTGCTGAAACCTGAACATGTTCAGGAATGTGGACTGGTTCTCGGGGTCTTTTCTGAATTGACTGTCGATTCTGTGCAGGTTGGCGCGCACCAGCCTGATCGTGCTTGCACGAACGCCGACCAGATCGGTGCGTCTTTGCATCAGATGAAACAGTTCCAGCAGTGCGTTGGGCCGGGTTTCAAACAAATCTTCCCGGGTTGCTTCCAGATAACCCCCGATTGCATTGAACCTGTTGTTGATTTTTTGTGTTCCGGGTTTCCCGGGGCTGAGTATCGCCTCCTCGAAATGCTGCAACGAAATTTCATTGAGTAACTGGACTTCCTTGGCAGTGCGGTAGTAGCGTTTCATCATATTCTCGACTGCAAGATGACCACCCCGCTGCTTGAAACCCAACTGATTTGCCAGTTCCCTCTGATAGTCAAACAGGAAGCGGTCCTCGCATCTGCCAGCCAGCAGATGCAGGCCGTTGCGCAGTTTCCAAAGGAAGTCCTGGCATCTGATCAGACCACGGTATTCCTGTTTCGTCAGAAATTCATGTTCGACAAGTTCAGCAAAGTTGCTGGTTCCGAAATACCGGTTTGCAACCCAACTGATCATCTGCAAATCCCTCAATCCTCCCGGACTTTCCTTGATGTTGGGTTCCAGATTATAGGCCGTGCCGCCAAAATGAAGATGACGGGCCTGTTGTTCTTCAAGTTTTGCCTTGACATATTTTCCTGCCGGCCAGATATTTGCTCGTCTGACCCTGGTTTGCAGGGTTTCAAAGCAAACCGGGTCGCCACAGATTAACCGGGTCTCCATCATGCTGGTCATGATGGTCAGATTCTCCGAGGCCAAACTTATCGATTGCTTAAGGGTGCGTGCGCTATGGCCGACCTTAAGCCCCATGTCCCAACAAAACCTGACAAATGCTTCGGTAGTTTCCAACTGCGATTTATCCGCCCGGTCGGGAAGCAGGATCAACAGGTCGATATCGGACCCGAGGTTGAGCTGCTCACGACCATAACCTCCGGTTGCGATCAAGCAGGGCGCATTTTCAATCTCCGGGGAAAAGCGCTGCCATGATCGTTTCAGCAATTGATCAATCAGCCAGCTGAATTGACTTCCCAGGGTGGCGGCATGCCCCGTTTCAAGATGGTATTGGGCAAGAACGTTTCTCCCGTGCTCAAGCGCGTCCTGAAAAATCCCGATGGCGTGGTCCGTGCTCTGGCAGGTTTCGCGAAACCGGTTCGCATCAAACAATTCAGCGCGGGCCAGTCGGGTCATGACCGGGTCAGGATTTCATAGCCACTGTCAGTAACCAGAATTGTGTGTTCCCACTGTGCGGACAGACTCCGGTCCCTGGTCTCTACCGTCCACTTGTCCCTTAACAACCGGGTTTCCTTTTTGCCGGCATTGATCATCGGTTCTATCGTAAAGGTCATGCCTGATTGAATCTTCATTCCGGTTCCGGGCGTACCATAATGCAGAATCTGGGGGTCTTCATGGAATCGACGACCGATACCATGACCACAATATTCCCTGACCACAGAAAATCCATTGCTTTCGGCATGCCGCTGAATGATGTGCCCTATATCGCCCAACTGCACGCCGGGTTTGACAAGTTCAATTCCCTTGAACATGCATTGGGAGGCAATATCACATATTCGTCTGGCCCTGATTGAAGGTTTTCCAACACAATACATGCGACTGGTGTCGCCATGAAACCCGTCCTTGATCACGGTAATATCGATGTTGATAATGTCGCCATTTTTCAACTTTTTGTCAGAAGGGATGCCATGACAGACGACGTGGTTTACCGAAGTGCAGATTGATTTGGGAAATCCACGATAATGAAGCGGGGCAGGGATCGAATCGAGATCGTTGACGATATAGTCGTGACACAGTGTATTCAGCTGGTCGGTCGTGACCCCGGCCTTGACTTCCGGCCCGATCATGTCCAGGACCATGGAGGCCAGCCTGCCGGCAACCCTCATTTTTTCGATTTCTTCTGCAGATTTGATGGTAACGGCCATGATTCAGATAAATTCCAATTGTCACAGGTGCTATGCTCCCAAATTAAACTTCTTTCTTCAACCGTTTTTAGTTAGAATACGCGCCCTTTACTTAAACGGTACCTCTGGTGCCTCTGGTATCGGAAAAAATTCGCACACGGCGATTATGTTCTTTTGGGTGCCGGTAATGCATTAATCACGCCTTACCGGTTAAGGAACAGTACCCGTGGAGGCTTAACCCATTACATCGATGAACTAAAATGACTGACATTACCATGCGCCAGCTTCTCAAAGCAGGTGCACACTTCGGACACCAGACACGGTACTGGTCCCCATCCATGGCGCCCTATCTTTTTGGCGACCGTAAAAAAATCCATATCATCAATCTGGAAAAGACATTGCCCATGCTGAGAGAGGCAATGAACTATCTCGGCGCCGTGACTGCCCAGAACCAAAAGGTACTGTTCGTGGGGACCAAACCCCAGGCTGGAAAATGGGTCAGGGAACAGGCCGTAAGGTGCGGTTCGCCCTATGTCGATCATCGATGGTTGGGCGGGATGCTGACCAATTATAAAACAGTCAGGAATTCGATTGCACGGTTGAAGGACCTGGAGGAGCGGATCAGTTCCGGAGAAATTGCCAGACTCAGTAAAAAGGAAGCATTATCGCTGACCCGCGAATGCGCAAAACTGGACAGGACGTTATCCGGTATCAAGGATATGGACGGACTGCCTGATGTCCTGTTCGTCATTGATGTGGAGCATGAATATATTGCGGTCGCAGAAGCGAATAAACTGGGTATTCCGGTGGTCGCTGTGGTCGACTCGAATTGTTCGCCGGCTGGTGTGAATTATGTCATTCCCGGCAATGATGATTCTTCACGGGCGATTCAGCTTTATCTGACTGCGGCCGCCGATGCAATTGCAGAATCACGGATTGCCAGAGCCACCACTGTTCCAGGTGACGATGAGTATGTTGAAGTCAATGATATGGGTGAGGTCATTTCTACGACGGCAGACGGCACAGGCAAAAGGACTGTGGTGATTGAGCGCAAGGCCGGTGACGATTCCGGACAGGAAAAACAGATAGAAAAGGCGCCGGAAGAAAAGGAGGAAAAAGTCGTGAAGAAAAAGGTATTCAGGAAGAAGGTGGCAAAAAAGAAAACCGAAGCAAAGCCTGAAACCGAAGCAAAGCCTGAAACCGAAGCAAAGCCTGAAACCGAAGCAAAGCCTGAAACCGAAGCAAAGCCTGAAACCGGAGCAAAACCTGAAACCGGAGCCAGTGACGAAAGCCAGGGAAAATCCTGAGCAACCGGAACCGATGTCCATAACCGTTGCGGACGTTATTCCGTATCAGGTCAGAATTTGATCATAGAACAAGACTGTTTTACTGGAGGGTAATGTAAATGGCAATTACAGCGGCGATGATAAAAGAGCTTCGTGAACGAACCGGCGTGGGTATGATGGATTGTAAAAAGGCTTTGACGCAAGCCGATGGGGATATTGATCTTGCGATCGAAACGTTACGCAAGAAAGGTGCAGCGACGGCAGAGAAAAAATCCGGTCGGATTGCGGCCGAAGGAATTATCGTATCAGCCCGCAATGACAGTGCAAGCGTGCTGGTCGAAGTCAATTGTGAAACCGATTTCGTGGCCAAGGACGATTCTTTCAAACACTTTTGCAGTGAGGTGGCCGATGCCGTTCTGCGGGATGCGCCGGTCGATGTCGGGTCGATCGCTGCTCTTCAACTCTCTGGCGGAGAAGCAGTCGAAGCCGCACGCCAGGAACTGATCATCAGGATCGGTGAAAATATCAGCATTCGACGGTTTGCACGATTTGAAGCGCAAAGCGGTCTGATCAGCCGGTATCTCCACGGTAGCCGAATTGGTGTACTGGTTAAAATGAGCGGCGGTGATGATGAGTTGGGCCGGGATATTGCGATGCATGTTGCCGCGAGCAGGCCGCTTTGTATTTCAGAAGATGAAATGGATAGTGCGGTACTTGAAAAGGAGAAGGAGATTTTTTCCGCTCAGGCTGCTGCAAGCGGGAAATCAGCCGATATCATTGAGAAAATGGTGGCTGGCCGTATCAGGAAATTCTTGAAGGAAAATACGCTTACGGGACAGCCTTTCGTAAAAAATACGGAGCAGACGGTTGGTCAATTACTGACTGCGAAAGGTGTCTCGGCGCTGCAAATGGTTCGCCTCGAGGTTGGAGAAGGACTGGAAAAGCGAAACGAGGATTTCGCTGCCGAAGTCATGGCCCAGGCATCCTCCTGAATACCCACTGTGCTGGCCGCACCAGGCCTGCCTGCTGATCTATTCAGGTTTTGTGACCGGTTTCTGATACTATAGCTGGTTTGAAGGTTGCTGACAAAACCGGAAGGGTTTGGGATAAGGTTTGAATGATAGAAGAAATAGAACAAGATGCCGGATTGCGCATGCGTAAGACCGTTGATTCAACCCGTAGTGACATGGCTAAAATCAGAACCGGCCGGGCAACAGTCTCGTTGCTGGACCACTTGACGGTTGAGTACTACGGAACCGTAACGCCAGTGAATCAGGTGGCCAGCGTGTCCGTGCTGGATGCGCGTACGCTGGTGGTACAGCCATGGGAGAAGAACATGCTTCCCGTCATAGAAAAAGCAATCCTTGAATCCGATTTGGGGTTAAACCCGGCGACAGCGGGTGAGTCAATGAGAATTCCTTTGCCGCCGATGACCGAAGAGCGCCGGGTCGGGCTTGGCAAGGTAGTCAAACAGGTCGGTGAGAATGGAAAAATCGCGATACGCAATATCCGCCGGGATGCGATTCAGATGGTACGTGATTTGTTGAAGGAAAAGGAGATTTCCCAGGATGAAGAGAAAGCAGCAGAAACCACAATGCAGGTTCTGACTGACAAGTATATCCAGATTGTCGAGCAGGTGGTTGCCGAAAAGGAAAAAGAGGTAATGGAAGTTTAGATATCAACCTGCCAATTCTACAACTCATTGATTTCAATGAATTTCCCGAAAAATCCAGACAAGGCTCCCCGCCATATTGCCGTGATCATGGATGGTAATGGTCGATGGGCACGGAGTCGCGGACTGTCAAGGGCAGCAGGCCATAGAAGTGGAGTGGAAGCAATAAGGGAAATGATTGAAAACTGTGGCAAGCGGTCCATCCCTTATCTGACGCTGTTTGCATTCAGTAGCGAAAACTGGAGGAGACCGGGCGTTGAAGTCAAATTCCTGATCGAGTTGTTGACTCAGTCCCTGGAAGACCAGGTATGTGTCCTGCATGACCAAAGAATCCGGTTACGTCTTATCGGTGACATCAGACGTTTCCCGGAACGGTTGCAGAGAGCCGCCGCCGCCGCAGACGAACTGACCCGTAACAACAAGGCATTGAACCTGACCATTGCAATCAACTATGGCGGGCAATGGGATTTGCAGCAGGCCTGTCAATCCATCGCAGAACTGGTTGAGAAAGGTGAACTGTCTTCGGCTTCGATTACCCCGGCACTGATTGAATCCCACTTGTGCACCTGCGAACTGCCAGAACCTGATTTGTTTATCCGCACCGGCGGGGAGAAGCGAATCAGCAATTTTTTACTGTGGCAGCTTGCCTATACCGAACTTTATTTTACTGACACTTTCTGGCCGGATTTTGATGAAAAGTGCTTCGTTCAGGCACTCGAATGGTTTGCTTCGAGACAGCGCAGGTTCGGCAGGGTCGGGGCGCAAATCGAAACGGAGCTCATCAGTGAGACGAAATGGTGTTGATTCGTATTGTCACTGGTTCGTTATTGGCATTGGCTGCTGTATTCGTTACGCTTTACCTCTCTACTTTATGGTTTGCAGTTGTACTTATGCTGGTCATGTTGCTCGGACTGAATGAATGGGGTCAACTCGTCACCCAATCCCGGCTCTGGTTGATTGGCGCTGCGGTGGCGATGGTTGCGGCGGGCTGGGAATGTCTGTATTGGCCCCGGGTTCTGTTAATTGTATGCGCAGGGCTTTCCGTTTTCTGGATTTGCCAGATTTATAGTCTCAGGCAGGGTGGCTTATCCCGGTCATTCTCCGGATTATCGGGCATCTGCGTCGGCGCCCTGGTTCTGTTTGGTGGCTGGTGCGCCCTGATTTTCATCCACCAACAACCTGATACCGGAGCGCAGGTGACGCTTGGAATTCTGATGGTTGTCTGGGCTGCGGACGGCTTTGCATATTTTTTCGGAAAAATGATCGGCCAACGAAAACTTGCCCCACAGATCAGTCCGAATAAAACAGTAGAGGGGCTGCTCGGAGGGTTGTTGGGCTCCTGCCTGGTTGCCCTGATATATGCTTTCCTTGTTTTTAATCTGTCATGGTCCGACTGGCAGTTATGGCTGTGGATGCTTGCCGCGTTTTGCGGCTGCCTGATCAGCGTGGTCGGAGACCTGTACCAGAGTCGATTGAAAAGAATCGCAGGAGTCAAGGACAGTGGCTCGCTGCTCCCCGGTCACGGCGGCATACTGGATCGCATTGATGGCCTGGTGGCCGCCGCTCCTGTATTTGCCGGAATCTGGTGGTTCGCACTATGACGACCACGGTAATTGTGCTGGGTTCGACCGGGTCAATCGGGGTCAATTCCCTTGACGTGATATCCCGGCACCCGGCCAAATACCAGGTATATGGATTGGCCGCTCATCGCAACGTGGAGAAAATGTTTGCACAGTGCCGCCAATTTCGGCCGGAGCGGGCAGTGATGGTGGATGCGGATGCGGCCAATGAACTGCGTACCCGGCTGGCGCAGGCCCGGATCAGGACTGAAGTCGGTAGTGGCCAGGCAGATGCCTGTACTCTGGCCGGAGAATCAGGTGGCATTGTGGTTTGCGGCATTGTCGGCGCCGCCGGGCTTAAGTCTACGATCGCTGCCGTCAAGGCGGGGAAAAAGGTTCTGATCGCCAACAAGGAACCCCTGGTCATGATGGGGCGCCATATCGTGGATCTGGCGCAAAAGCATAATGCCTGTCTGTTACCCGTCGACAGCGAACATAATGCAATTTTTCAGTGCCTGCCCCAGCACAGTCTGGTCAACCGGAATGGGTACTCACCGGTCAATGGTGATCAGAGCGTCGGAAGAATTTTGTTGACTGGTTCCGGGGGGCCACTCAGGTTGCTTCCTCTGGACATGTTGTCTACTGTGACCCCGGAACAGGCCTGCGCCCATCCAAACTGGAAAATGGGACCGAAGATCTCGGTCGATTCCGCCACCATGATGAACAAGGGGTTGGAGCTTATAGAGGCTTGCGTGTTGTTTTGTATCCCCGAGAACAGGGTTCAGATCGTGATTCATCCACAGAGCATTGTCCATTCAATGGTTGAATACATCGATGGTTCCATTATTGCACAAATGGGCAGTCCGGATATGCGGATACCGATTGCCAACGCCCTCGCGTGGCCTGACAGAATCTCATCCGGGGCGAAATCCCTGGATTTCATGGATGTCGCAAAGTTTGATTTTGAGCCACCGGACCATGATCGTTTCCCGGCCCTTCGATTAGCCCGGTCGGCCGCTATAACCGGGGGCACTATGCCTGCAATCATGAGTGCAGCCAATGAGGTTGCAGTTGATGGATTTCTGTCAGAACGGATTACCTTTGATAAAATTGCCCGAATCGTAGAAAGCACAATGGATAAGGTTCCAGTGAGCATGAACGGTGATCTCGACCATGTTTTTGAAGCAGATTCGCAGGCGCGCAGGGCAAGCCGGAAACTGATTGCAGATTGAAGGGCAGATATTGGGCGCTGCGTGTTAATATGCACGCTTTCGAAGTCGAAGGCCCTGGACGGGTCATAAAGGGGTAGTTACATAACTATGGGTGGATTCGGTTACAGTCTGTTCGGTTTTGTGGTTGCAATTGCGATTCTGGTTGCAGTCCATGAGTACGGACATTTTTGGGTTGCGCGAAAACTCGGTATCAAGGTACTTAAATTCTCGATCGGATTCGGTAAACCCATTTTCAGGTGGCGTTGGAATAATGGTCCTACGGAATACACCATTGGCCTGATTCCCCTGGGCGGTTTCGTTAAAATGCTGGATGAAAGGGAAGGTGATGTTCGGGCGGATGAAGTGGATCAGACTTTCAACAGAAAATCCCTCGCTGTTCGCAGCGCAGTGGTAGCAGCAGGTCCGGCATTCAATTTCCTTTTTGCGATTCTGGCAATATGGTTGGTTTTTGTTGCCGGTACGGATGATATCGACCCGCTGGTCGGAACGGTGACTGAGGGGTCATTGGCGGAATCCGCCGGATTCGAGCCCGGCGATGTCCTGACTGAAATAGACGGGAAAGAGGTAAAAACCTGGGGACAACATCAATTCTATCTGCTTGATCAGGCGATGAAGGGAAATCCCATTACCCTGCGGGTATCGAATACGACGTTTGGGGAGCGTGAAATGGATATTGATTTCAGCGCTCTTGACCAGGGTAATATCGCCAGTCGGCCGATTACTTCGCAAATCGGTATCTGGCCTCCAGCCCCGCCGGCAGTCGTCAATGAGATTGTGGCGAATTCCCCCGCCGAGCAATCGGGACTGGTTCGAGGTGATCAGGTAATTGCCATTGATGGGGTCCGGGTCGGGAACTGGCTCGAGATGGCAACACAAATTTCCGGGAAACCCGGACAGCCGGTGTCGTTATCCGTTCTGCGCGGAGGAGAAACGCTGGAATTGACAATGACCCCTGAACCAGTCTCAATTGAAGGCAGGAGTTATGGTCGCATCGGGCTATATCAGCCGGCGCTGGAAAACACGACCTTGCGATTCGGGCCATTGGACGCCATCTGGCCAGCGGTGGACTATAACTGGCGAATGACCATCATTACCCTGCGCTCCCTGGGACGGATGCTCACTATGCAGATGTCTTCGGACAATTTGTCCGGTCCGATTACCATCGCCAGACTGGCAGGCCGGACTATAGATTCAGGTTATGATGATTTTCTGAAGTTTTTAGCCATCATCAGCATCAGCCTTGGATTGATTAACCTGTTGCCGATTCCTGTTCTGGACGGTGGTCATTTGATGAACTTTTTGTTTGAGGCGATTGTTGGCAGGGCGCCTTCGGAAAAAGCAATGGTTCGGGGACAGGTAGTCGGATTGGCGATGATCGTGATGCTTATGGCTTTCGCATTCTATAATGATATTGTACGTTTGCTATAACCCGATGGGGATAACGGCGAGGCGGCGTCAAAATACGATGTGACTTTGCCCTGGTCTGATGTATCATAATGGCTTAAGTGGGACAATTAAAAAAAATTGAAGCGTTAAAGAAAGTTATTCGAAATGAAAAAGTTCTCATTACTGGTTCTATACCTCGCGGTTATTATCTTATTACCTCTTCGCACGGCATTTGCGATAGATCCGTTCACGATCACTGATATCCGGGTTGAGGGACTGGAAAGGCTGCAAGAGGGTACGGTGTTCAACTATCTACCTCTGAAAGTCGGCGATGAAGTCGATGACGAAGAGGTAAGATTAAGCATCAAGGAGCTGTTCGGAACCGGATTTTTCAACGAGATAGAATTTGAGCGTGAAGGGACTACCCTGGTTGTCAAGGTTGTTGAAAGACCTTCAATTGTCAGCGTAACGATAACCGGAAACAGCAAGCTGAAAACCGAGGCGATCATGGAGGGGCTGGAGCAGTTGGGAATTGTCGAAGGCAGAATTTTCAATAATGCGGTCCTGGCAAACGTTGAGCAGGAAATCAAGAATACCTACCTGTCGATGGGTCGTTATTCGACTACGATCGATGTGGTCAGTGAGGAACTGGACCAGAATCGGGTAGCGATAAAAATTGCGATCAGCGAAGGGCGTGTTGCCCGCATCAAGAAAATTAATATTATTGGTGCTGAAAAGGAATCGGTCAAGGATATCAAGAAGGAAATGAAACTCAAGGAAAAGCGCGGTTACCGGCTGTTTTCACGCCAGGACCAGTATTCGAAACAGGGTCTCGAGGCCGATCTGGAGAGGATCAGAAGTTATTACCAGAACCGGGGATATCATGAGTTCGAGATCATATCCTCGAACGTGGATATCTCACCCAACAAGCAGAATATCTTTATCGGGATCACGCTCAGAGAAGGCGATTTGTATACCTTTGGTGAAACCACAATTGAAGGGGTGGAGGCCAGCGAATTCGAAGGCCTGGAGAAGTTGATAGACATTGAACCCGGAGACCGGTTTTCCCGGGGCGCCGTAAACCGGATCCGTGCCGCAATGCAGGACCGTTTTGCCGATGACGGTCTCGCATTCGTTGAGGTGAACCCGATATTCGACAGGGATGAATCCACGAAAACGGTTAACACCATATTCTCGATAATCAAGAATCAGCGGGTCTATGTTCGCAGAATAATAATTTCCGGCAACCAGTATACCCGGGATGAAGTTATTCGACGGGAGTTGAGACAATACGAAGGTTCTCTGTATTCAGTATCGGCGGTGCGGCGCTCAAAGGACAGATTACAACGGATGGGAATTTTCGAAAGCGTTCAGATCGAAATCCCGGAAGTGGCTGGAACCACTGATCAGGTTGACATGCAAGTGATCGTAACAGAAAGGGATACTGGATCGATATTATTATCTGCCGGTTATTCTGAAGAGGAAGGTGTCTTGCTTGGTGTTGAATTCGTACAGAAAAATCTGCTGGGAACCGGTAAGGATCTGGCTGTCAAATTCAATAATTCCGACACCGCGAAGGTTGCGAGTGTTTCCTATACCAATCCCTATCATACCATTGACGGAGTAAGCAGGACTATCGATCTGTCCGTCAGGGAAATCGATTCCCGGGAAGTGGATACTGCGGAATATATTCTGGGCAACAGTTCGCTGGGGGTGAGCTATCGTGTTCCTATCGCAGAGACCAATTCCATCAACTACGGGTTTTCATTTGAACGCATCAAACTCGAAACAACCACGGAAACACCCCCTGAGTTCAAGGCTGTGATCGATCAGAATCCTGAATCGGACAATGGCTTGTTCACGATTGGTTTGTCCAAGGACACCCGGGATCAGTTTTTCTTTCCAACCCGTGGTATAGTCAGTTCAATTTCCCTGGAGTCAACGTTTCCGGGAAGCGATTTCGAGTATTATAAACTCAATCTGAAAGGGTCCTGGTATATTCCTGTTTCCCCCGCATTGACTATGAAAGGATTTGCCGGGATTGGCTATGGCGATGGCTATGGTGATACGAAAGAAACGGGGCTTCCGTTTTTCAAACATTACTATGCAGGGGGAGCCACATCCGTACGTGGTTTTCAAAGACGTTCCCTTGGTCCCCGGGACAGTGGTCCGACTCCGGAGCCGGTAGGTGGCGATACGCGAGTATTGTTGAACCTTGAAGCATTATTCCCGGCTTTTGGCTCTGATGGCAAAGACAAGCGAGTCGGTTTGTTTGTCGATGGCGGGATGGTATTCAGTGATACCGAATCTGTTGATCTGGGGGGGCTTCGATATTCTGCAGGATTGTTCTTCAACTGGTTTTCGGCGGTAGGGCCATTCTCCATCAGCTACGGAGTGCCATTAAATGAAGAAGCGGGTGATGAAAAGGAAGAGTTGCAGATTTCCATTGGTACTGTATTCAGGTAGGGTTGGAATTCCTGCGTTGGATTTTCTTAAATGTATTCAGATGATTATTAAAATGAACAGCAGGTTTTTGTTGGGTATGTTATGCCTGATCGGGGTTGCATTTATGCCAGTCAAGGCATCTGCGGCTAAAATCGCCTATGTCGATGCACGAGTATTGATTGACGAGGCTCCTCAGGGTAAATATGAAGCCAGGATGCTGGAACAGGAATTCAGTGAGCGAAGTCGGGATTTGAAAGCGAAAATTGAGTTATTCAATACCAGGGAGGCAGAATTTCAGAAAAATGCGGTTTTGCTTTCCAGTGAGGAAATAAACGAACAAACCGAAGAGTTGCGCGAACTGCAAAGAACATTGCAAAGAGAGCAGCAAAACTATAACGAAGACTATACCCGCAGTCGGAACAAGGGTCTGGCACGGCTGGAAAAACTGATTTCAGAGGTGATAATTGAAATAGCCCAACGCGAAAAGATTGATCTGGTTCTTCAGCAGGCAGTCTACGCAAGTCGGGAGATCGATCTTACTGATAAAATTCTTGAACAACTCAGTGAAATTTACTCGCAGTAAGGCGCTCACGTCATACAGTGGCAATATCAAGTGAATCTGATCACCAGCAAAGCCGGTTACACATGTCTTAAGGATTAGGGATTGTGGTTGAATTGAGCAGGATTGCTGAGGTGGTGAATGGAGTCGTGCTCGGAGATTCAAAACACAGGGTTGATTCGATAAAAAGCCTGGAAAAGGCAACGGACCGATCAATCACCTTTTTTTCGGACCCGAAATTGAAACACCATTTGTCGTCCTGCACAGCGGGAGCCGTGTTGATTTCCCCGCAACATGCGGATCTGTTTTCAGGTAACAGGGTGGTGGTGACTGACCCTTACCTGGCCTATGCCCGGATTTCGAGGTTATTCAGGCCGGCCCGGAATCCCGACAGGCAGGATGTTGATCCGTCTGCACGGGTTGCCGACACGGCTTCGCTTGATGAAGGCGTAGTAATCGGGAAGTTCAGTACGATCGATGATCAGGTGCAACTGGCAAAAGGTGTTCTGATCGGCAATTGCGTCAACATTGGACCGGGGGTTGTCGTAGAACAGGATTCAGTGATCGAGGATCAGGTTGTGATCCAGGCCGGTTGCCGGATTGGAAAAAGATGTCACATCTCTTCAGGAGTAGTGATTGGCGCCAGCGGATTTGGATATGCGTCATCAGTGGACCGATGGGAAAAAATTGAACAGCTCGGAGCCGTCAGCATTGGTGATGATGTCGATATTGGCGCCAATACGACCATAGATCGGGGCGCCCTGGAAAACACCATCATTGAAAATGGAGTAAAGCTGGATAACCAGATACAGATTGCCCACAATGTGCGTGTCGGGGAAAACACCATCATGGCAGGTTGTTCTGCGGTTGCCGGAAGTACTCGTATCGGCAAGCGATGTAAAATTGGAGGCCGGGTAGCCATCCTGGGTCATCTGGAGATTGTCGATGATGTGACCATTTTGGCGAATAGCATGGTTTCAAACAATATCGGAGAAATCGGGGAATACGCTTCGATGATCACCGTACAGCCAGTAAAACAATGGAGAAAGAATCTGGCAATCATCCGTCAACTTGATAAACTAATGCGTAGAATAAACAGGTTGGAAAAACCGGACCATGATCAATAGTCAAGCATGGATCAGGATCAGGGTTCCAGGAATACAATCAGAATCAAGCAGCCAGTTGTAATGACAGAAAAAAAGCAGATAGACATACACAGGATCAAAAAAATTCTTCCCCACAGGTATCCGTTTTTGATGGTTGACCGGGTATTGGATTACACTCTTGGGGAGAAGTTGACCGCGATCAAAAATATCACCATCAATGAACCATTCTTTCAGGGACATTTTCCCGAAAGGCCGGTTTTTCCCGGAGTTCTGATCCTGGAAGCGCTGGCTCAGGCATCTGCGCTTCTGGCCAGTCATAGTGATGAGGCTGAGACCGAAGAGCAGATTATTCTGCTCTTTGCAGGAATAGACAACGCCAGGTTTAAACGGCCAGTCGAACCGGGAGATCAACTGATACTCGAAGTCAGGCAGACCAACTACAGAAGAAGAATCTGGAAATATTCAACGGAAGCTTCCGTTGAAGGCAAGTTGGCAGCGTCGGCTGATGTCATGTTTACCTATCGGGTACTATAGAATTTAATGTCCGATATCCACCCGACAGCGATAGTCGCTGAATCCGCGAAATTAGGCAGGGATGTGACTGTTGGTCCATATTCAATTATCGAAGAAAATGTGACTATCGGTGATGGTACATGGGTTGGCCCCCATGCGGTAATCCGTAATTACACCACCATCGGCAGAGATAACAGGATATTTCAATTTTCCTCGATTGGAGAAGACCCTCAGCATCAGGGTTACCGCGGCGAGCCCACCCGATTGGAGATCGGTGACCGCAATACCATAAGAGAATATTGCACAATCAATCGTGGTACTGCAGGCGGTCTGGGGGTGACCAGAATAGGCGACGACAATTTCATTATGGCCTATGCACATATCGCCCATGATTGCGTTCTGGGGAATTATATTATATTTGCTAACGGCGCCAGCCTGGCGGGCCATGTCTACATTGGTGATCATGCCATTCTCGGCGGCTTTAGCCTGGTGCATCAATTTTGCAGGATAGGTCAGCATTGTATTACAGGAATTGGATGTGTCTGTCTTCAGGATGTACCGCCTTACATTGTTGCAGCGGGTAATCCTGCGACGCCATTCGGGATCAATAAAAAAGGACTTCGTCGACGGAATTTCACTGAAGAGTCAATCAGTTTGCTGACTACTGCTTATCGTGTGGTTTATCGCAGTAACCTCAATCTTCAGTCGGCTATTGATGAACTCTGTACATTAAATTTCGATGACCCGGATGTGGCATCATTCAAGAAATTTATTTGTCAATCCGAGCGCGGCATTATCCGATAGGTGGTCAGTCGTCAAATACGGATTGGGATGGTTGCGGGTGAACCTTCTGGTGATGCGCTCGGCGCCGGATTGATCGACAGTCTGAAATCCAGTATCACCAATGTTGAGTTCTTCGGTGTTGGTGGACCAAAAATGGCATCTGCGGGATGCGATACGATTTATGACATGGACCGTATCGGTGTGATGGGGTTGGACGGATTGGTTGGCAAGTTCATGGATATCGTAAGGATCAGATCGAATCTGTACAGGATGATGGTGATGAATCCTCCCGATTTATTCATTGGTATCGACGTGCCCGATTTCAATCTGGCGCTTGAATCCCGGCTCAGGAAGAAAAACATCACTACAGTCCACTACGTCAGTCCTACCGTATGGGCGTGGCGCGGGTATCGAATTCACAAGATTCGAAGGGCTGTAGATCATATGCTGACGTTGTTTCCTTTTGAGGCCGAGTTTTACAGGAAGAATCAAATTCCGGTTACCTGTGTCGGGCATCCGATAGCAGATGAAATCCAATCGCCGGACAGGGCTGCAGCCAGAAAGAAACTTCGGCTTGGGATCCCTGATCACGGGAAACTGGTCGCCTTGTTACCCGGAAGTCGTCATTCTGAAATTTCAAGACTGGCGCCGATTTTTCTGCAAGTTGCCAGGATCATCAATCAATCCGACTCCGCTGTGCAATTTGTGTTGCCATTTGCCAACAAAACGGTCGCTCAAGTATTCAGTGAGGTGGCGGGTTCGACCAGGGATTTACCGATTACCCTGCTGCAGGAGCAATCCCGGCTTGCCATGGAGGCTGCGGATGCGGTTGTGCTTGCGTCGGGAACGGCAGCGCTGGAAGCAGCGCTGTTACGACGCCCCCATGTGGTTGTCTACAAGGTTGGCGCACTGACCTGGTGGCTTGTTCAGAGACTGAAGTCCGTGACTCACTATTCAATGCCCAATCAGTTGCTCGGAGAGCCAGTAGTACCGGAGTTTATTCAGAGCAAGGCCAGGCCAGCCAGTATTGCCAAAGCGTTAAGGCGGTATCTGGACGATGGCGGGGAGGTTGAAAAGCTTGATCAATTGTTCCTGGCAATGCACCGGCAGTTGAAGCTCAATGCCAATCTGCGGGCCAGCAGGGCCGTAGTCAAACTGCTGAACCATTGACTTGAGTCGTTGAATTCGAACAGGTACATTGCCGGGGTAGACGAAGCGGGACGAGGCCCGCTGGCAGGGGCTGTATTTGCCGCTGCTGTGATACTCGATGACAACAGGCCTGTCGCTGGACTCGACGACTCGAAAAAACTCAGCCCGCGGAGAAGGGCGGAACTTGAGCGGCAAATCAGGGAAACCGCATTGTCATGGTCTGTGGCTCAGGCCAGCGTGCAAGAGATAGACCAGATCAACATATTACAGGCAACCCTGCTGGCGATGAAACGCGCAGTGGAAAATCTGCATATTCAACCACACAGCGCACTGATAGACGGCAACAGAATCCCCGTCCTTGACTGCCATTGCAGCGCCGTGGTCGGAGGTGACGCGATATATCCATCCATTTCGGCAGCTTCAATACTGGCAAAAGAAGCGCGTGACCGCAAAATGGTCGAGTTGTCACTGGTTTATCCCCAGTATGGATTTGAAAAACACAAAGGTTATCCGACAAAAATGCACATAGAGGCACTTCGGATTCATGGGGCGACCAGTCAGCACAGAAGAACATTTGCTCACGTCAGGGAAACGCTCAACGATGGTTGACGCTTTCGTTCACCTGCACCTGCATTCGGAGTTCTCTCTGGCTGATGGCATTGTCAGACTAAAGCCGCTTGCTGACAGTTGCGCTGAATTTCAGCAACCCGCTGTTGCACTTACCGACCTTTGCAATCTGTACGGCATGGTCAAATTTTATCGTGCATGTCTGGCAAGAGGAGTCAAACCGATTGTCGGGTGTGATGTGTGGATCGAAAATCCGGCCTCCGGGAAATCGGCTGATCGCGCTACCTTGCTGTGCGGCGACAACAAGGGCTATCAGCACTTGAGCAAATTACTCAGCGATGCCTATCTGCGTGGCAGTGTAAACAACAGGATTGTAATCAGTTGGCCGGAGTTGGCCGGGAACAACCAGGGGTTGCTGTGTCTGATTGATGAACATCAGGGATTTGCCGCAAATCTGATTTCGCAGGGACGGGAATCAGAATTGCCCGAATGGGCAAATCAATATAGCGGTGTTTTTGGTGACCGGGTATATTTCTCGGTCAGTCGAATCGGACATACAGGCGAGCAGGACTATATAAGACGGGTGGTAGAGTTATCGACTCAGTGCAACATTGGATTGGTCGCGACAAACAGGGTGGTATTCATCAATCGCGAAGAGTTTGAAGCGCATGAGATCAGAGTCTGCATCAACAATGGCAGGGTATTGGATGACAGTCGCCGACCCAGGGATTTTACTGATCATCAGTATTTGAAATCGACGCAGGAGATGGTCGCATTATTTCCCGACATTCCCTCTGCTATTTCCAATTCCATTCAGATTGCAAAACGCTGCAACCTGTTTCTGGATTTTGATCAGGACCACCTTCCACGGTACCCGGATGCAGGAAGTCGGTCGGAAGCCTCGCTATTATTACGGGAGTACGCGGAAAATGGGCTGGCGCGGCGATTCAACCTTCCGGCGCTGTATCACCCCGATGGTTCCTGTACGATTGAGCAAAAGTATGCCGACCGGATGAACATGGAACTTGAGGTCATCGAAAATATGGGCTATCCGGGGTATTTTCTGATCGTTGCAGATTTTGTCAAGTGGGCCCGGAACAATGGAATACCAGTGGGTCCGGGAAGGGGTTCCGGCGCCGGTTCGCTGATTGCCTGGTCTACCGGTATCACTGATCTGGATCCGATATTCTATGGCTTGTTGTTCGAGAGGTTTCTGAATCCTGAGCGGGTCTCCCTGCCGGACTTCGATATCGACTTTTGTGTAGATGGCCGTGATCGTGTGATTGAATATGTAGCTCAGCGATACGGTCATGACCAGGTCGCCCAGATTATCACTTTTGGCACAATGGCAGCGAAAGCAGTGGTACGGGATGTCGGTCGAGTGATGGGCTTCCCTTATGGGTTTGTCGATCAAATTGCAAAGTTGATTCCGTTTGAAGTCGGCATGACACTGCAAAAAGCGCTGAATCGGGAACAGGCGTTGCGGGACAGATATGACAATCAGGAGGATGTACAGGAATTGATTGACGCTGCCCTGCAGCTCGAAGGAATTGCAAGAAATGTAGGCAAGCATGCAGGTGGAGTGGTGATCGCGCCAAAACCCCTGACCGAATACGCCCCGCTTTATGCGGATGCCCATTTGAGCCAGGCTATCACGCAGTTGGACAAGGACGATCTGGAATCGATTGGTCTGATCAAATTCGATTTTCTCGGGGTGCGCACGCTTACTATTCTCGATGCCGCGGTAAAAATGGTGAACCATCGGAAATCCATTAGCGGCAAAGACCTGCTTGATCTGAATCAGGCGCCTCTGGATGACCCCGCAACATTTGAATTCCTGAGGACCGGACGGACTACGGCAATTTTCCAGATCGAATCGCGAGGCGCGAGAGAGTTGCTTGTTCGGGCTCACCCGGAAATTTTCGAGGATCTGGTCGCATTGGTCGCCCTGTATCGACCAGGGCCCTTGCAATCGGGCATGGTTGATGATTTCGTCAACCGCAAGGCTGGTCGGGAGACGGTTTCATATTTTCATCCAAAGTTGGAACCGATACTCAAATCAACCTATGGCGTGATTATTTACCAGGAACAGGTTATGGAAATTGCACGGTCCATGGCGGGTTACACCCTGGGCGGGGCCGACCTGCTGCGCAAGGCGATGGGCAAGAAACTGCCTGAAGAGATGGCGAATCAGCGTGAGACGTTTGTTAACGGAGCGGTGGAAAGGGGGGTGGGCGAGAAACTTGCAGACAGTATCTTTACCCTGATGGACAAGTTCGCCGGATATGGATTCAACCGGTCGCATTCTGTCGCGTATGCGTTGATTGCCTACCAATCAGCATGGATGAAAACCCATTATCCTGCCGCATTCATGGCAGCGGCGCTGTCTGCCGAGATGGATAATACCAACCGGGTGGTTACCTTGCTGGCGGATTCCAAATCCCTGGGTCTGACCATATTGTCACCGGATATCAATTCCAGTTTCCATACATTCAGAGCGATTGACGATAACGTGATCAGCTATGGTCTGGGCGCCTTGAAGGGCATCGGTAAAGGCGTGGTTGAAAATATCGTATACGAGAGGGACAGGAATGCTGAATACAAGTCCCTGCAGGAGTTCTGTCGACGCCTGGATATGCGAAAAATCAACAAGCGTGTTCTGGAAGTATTGATCAAAAGTGGTGCGATGGATGTACTGTGCAGTAATCGGGCTTCATCGATGAATGAAATCGATAATGCAATCAAAGCTGCCGGTCAGCATCAGCAGGACCAGAAGGCAGGACAATTCGACATGTTCGGCATCAGGGAGGTGGCAACGAAAAATGAGGAATCGGCCCGGATTCCTGACTGGACAGATGAACAGCGCCTTGCCGCAGAAAAAGAAACACTCGGCCTGTATCTGACCGGGCACCCGTATAAACGATATGCCGAAGAGCTCGATTCGTTCAGTGATCGTGATGCGCCAACCCAGGATTTCAGTTCACCGAGAAATGGAATATTCGCAGGCATCATGGTGTCAATGCGAGTGTCAAGGACACGACGTGGGAAAATGGCGTTTGTAGTCCTTGACAATGAGAGGCACAGGGTTGAAGTCATACTGTTCCCGGAAAAATTCAACCAGTGCTCTGCTATCCTGCAAAAGGAGAAAGTAATGATTGCCTTTGGCGAGTTCAGTGCGGACGAGGTTACCGGGGGTTGCCAGATGCGTGTGGAAAATATCTGCGATCTTGACATGCTTCGCAAGCAATGTCTTGCCAGACTGGATTTGAATCTGTCGCAGCAGGAATTGACTACAGACAGCATCGGGAATTTGAATTCAATTCTGGATCAGTACCGAGGTGGTAACGGCGGACATCCTGTTGCAGTAAGAATCCACTATACCCGGTGTTCCGGCGAGACCGGGTACCTGAACCTCGGCAATGACTGGAAAGTCTATTCTGATCAGAGACTGTTTATCGAACTTGCGAATCAATTCGGAGTGGATAATATCAGCTATCACCACGATCCGCACAGTCTGGATAAATTATTACCCAGTAAACCGGGCTATAGACAAACAGCTAATGCCCAGCCCTTTTAGCGAAAACAACTGTGTCGTTGCCCAGCAGCCTTCCAAAAACAGATGGCTGTTGTTTCGCGATCCGGTCGATGTGATTTCCTCCGGTAATGTCGAGCATGTTACGGCCATTTTGGATCAAACCGAGCATCAGGTGGAACAGTACCAGAGATTCGCGGCGGGGTTTATCTGCTATGAAGCATCCCCTGCGTTTGACAGTCACTTCCCGGTCAGGCGCACCCGGGACATCCCAAAGATCTGGTTTGGAATATATGACGGGTATGATGTGATCGACTTTCCCGAAAGTGTCGCAGCCAGGCATAACGCCGACGGACTGAACTGGGAACTGTCCCTGGAAGAAGAGGACTATCGAAAATCACTTACCAGAATAAAAGACTATATCCGGGAAGGGGATGCCTACCAGGTTAATTATTCCTTCCGATTCAGGGCAAACTGCGATATCGACAGTTGGTCGCTGTTTGTGCAGATGGTTCATTCCCAGAATCTGGCAAGTCAGCCGGGCTATTGTGTTTACGTAAATACCGATGAATGGGCTGTTTGTTCCGCCTCTCCGGAACTGTTCCTGAGCCTGGATCGACGAGTCCTTAAGTCCAGACCGATGAAAGGCACTGCCGCACGCGGTCATGGCTATGAAGATGATCTGGAAATTAGCAGGCAATTGCAGGAATCAGGCAAGAATCGCGCTGAAAACATTATGATTACGGACATGGTCAGAAACGACATGGGCAAGATTGCCGACACTGGCACGGTCGAGACCACCGATATTTTCTCTCTGGAGAAATACCCCACATTCTGGGCCATGTCGACCACGGTTGGATGTCTGACCGACGCAGGCCTGACTGAATTATTTGAGGCCCTGTTCCCTGCCGCTTCAATCACCGGCGCCCCAAAACTGCGTGCGATGGAAATTATCAATGAGCTCGAGAACCTTCCCAGGTATATTTATACCGGGGCTGCCGGGTTTGTTTCCCCGGGCAGGCGCGCCCAGTTTAATGTGGCAATACGCACCGTACTGATCGACAAGAGGAAGAGTAACGCGGAGTTTGGCGCCGGCGGCGGCATTGTATGGGATTCAGACCCCGCCGACGAATTTCAGGAATGCCATACCAAGGCCGCGGTGCTGACCTGTTCACAACCTTCATTCGATCTGCTGGAAACCTTCAGATGGAGCCGGGATGAGGGTTTTTTGAATCTTGATGCCCATCTGTCAAGACTGGGCAATTCGGCTTCCTGTTTTTCGTGGGAGGTGGACCTGGATGAGATCAGGAATCAGTTAAAGTCGGCAGCGCTTGATTTTCCTGAAGCGGATCAGCGGGTTCGCCTGTGTGTTTCCAGGTGTGGTCGGATTCATGTTCAGCATACCGATTACCAGTCGCTGCCTGATCCGTATCGAGTCAGACTGGCTTCAATCCCGGTCCATTCAAAAAACCGTTTCCTCTACCATAAGACCACGCGTCGCGAGGACTACGACAGCGCGCTGGCTGCGAACCGGGATTGTGATGATGTGTTGTTATGCAATGAAAGGGGAGAGATCACCGAGTCCTGTCGGGCCAATATCATTGTTGAGCTCGATGGCGGGTTTCTGACACCCCCGGTTTCATCGGGGCTGTTAAACGGGGTTGGACGCGCCTTGTTACTGGCTGAGCGAAAAGTGACGGAGAAAGTAATTTTGTGTGAACAGATCGCCGATGCGGATTCGCTGTGGCTGGTCAATTCATCTCGCGGCTGCTGGCGGATGTACTTGCAGGATTGATTTTCCTGAGCCGTTTTCGATGCCGGGACTGAGTGAAATCGAGTGGCTGATTGCTGGCCTGATTTTTGTCTGGTCGGGGTTTATTCGCAGTGGCCTCGGATTTGGCGGCGCCGCGCTTGGTTTGCCGTTGATGCTTCTGGTTCTTGATGCCCCGCTTTTCTGGTTGCCGATGGTGGCCATCCATCTGTTGATCTTTTCTGTAGTGACAGTCTATGATCGACTCAGGGAAGTAGACTGGCCTTACCTGAAAAAATCGCTGGTGGTTTTGATCATACCCAAGCTGGTCGGCGTGTTCGGGTTGCTCAATCTGCCGAATGAAATACTGGTGACGATCATCTATGGCGTTACTTTTTTATATGGGCTGGCTTATCTGTGCAACTATGTTTTCCGCAGCCGGAACACATTCTTCGACAATCTGTTGTTGGTAATGGGGGGCTACGCAAGCGGGGTATCGCTGATGGGGGCGCCATTGATATCGGCGGTCTACGCCAGGAATGTGGCCATACACGAATTGCGTGTCACATTATTCGTCCTCTGGACCATCCTGGTGGTGATCAAAATGTCTACTTTCGTCTATTTTGAAGTGGACCTGCAAGTTCGTTATGCCCTGTATTTACTGCCGCTGGTGGCGATCGGCCACTGGTTCGGGCTCAGGATGCACACCCGGTTGGTGCAAGGTGACGGCGGTCATTACAAACGGGCCATGGGGGTCGCCCTTGTCGTGATCAGTGGATACGGTTTGTTCGCTGTTGCCGGATGAATCTCCAGGGATGAGCCGGACAAAATCATCAGCGGGGGATGGCCTGGTCGTCGCCAGGGGAGCGTGGCAGTTCGATGACGCCGTACCCGGAGTGTTCGATACCCATATATCGAAATCAATTCCCGGATACAGGGAGGGGCATGACCTGGTCGTAAAGCTGGTCCGGTCCAGAATGCAAAACAGCGGACGATGTTATGAACTCGGTTGTTCAACCGGTACGCTGACGGCGAAAATGGCCGCTTGTTCTGATCAGAGCCGGATGGCAATTGTCGGTATTGACCAGGTTGCCGGGATGATTGCGCGGGCCAGAATCCGATGCAACGCGTTTGCCAATGTTTCATTCGAGCTTGCCGATATCGTCAGCCATGATTTCCTGCCCTCGTCGGTGATCGTGAGCTATTACACTCTGCACTTTACGCCGGTTTCGACACGCGCGGACATTGTCAGGCGGATATTCAGGGCGTTGCAGCCCGATGGCCTGTTTTTACTGTTCGAGAAAATCAGGTTTGCCGACCCCCGACTGGATCGGGAAATGACAGAAAAGTATCATCGGTTCAAAAAGTCCCGGGGATTCTCCGATGAGGAAATCCGTTGCAAGGAGCAGGCGCTGGAAGGGGTACTGGCGCCGCGTACCGAAAGCGAAAATCTGGCGATGCTGGGTGAAGCTGGATTCGATCGCGTATCCATTGTATTCAGCGAACTGTGCTGGCAGGGATATCTGGCGTCTTCGCAGCCTGTGTCAGGTTAGCCCGGGTTGATTTACGACAGTTGGTCGACGTTGCGCACCGCCCCCTTTGACGCACTGGTAGTCAGTGCGGCATAAGCCTTCAGAGCGCTGCTGACCGCGCGCTCGCGGTCCGGTTTCCAGCCATCACTGCCCCTGGCATCCATCGCTGTCCTTCTTTGTTCGAGAACGGCATCATCGACTGCCAGATGAATCGACCTTTCAGGAATATTGATCTCGATCAGGTCGTTTTCTTCGACAAGTCCGATGAGTCCGCCTTCCGCCGCTTCGGGTGATACATGGCCGATCGACAGACCGGAAGTCGCCCCGGAAAATCGACCATCGGTAACCAGCGCACATTCCTTGCCAAGGTTCTTTGACTTCAGATAAGTGGTTGGGTAGAGCATTTCCTGCATTCCAGGTCCGCCCTTGGGGCCTTCGTATCGTATGACCACAATTTCGCCCGGATGGACCCGATTACCGAGGATGCCGTCAACTGCGGACTCCTGACTTTCGAAAATTCTGGCTCTTCCGGAAAATCTGAGGATACTTTCATCCACTCCGGCTGTTTTTACGATACAGCCGTCTTCGGCGAGATTGCCGTATAGCACCGCCAGGCCGCCATCCTGACTGAAAGCATGTTTCAATCCACGGATACAACCCTTTTCCCGGTCGAGATCAAGGGATTTATAACGCTTGCTCTGGCTGAAAGCGATCTGGGTGGGGATCCCTCCCGGAGCGGAGCGGAAAAAGTCCTTGCGTTTCTGGTCTTCGGTCAGGCGGATATCCCATAGCGCGATGGCTTCTTCCATGTTGGTGGCATGGATGGTTTTGGCGCTTCGATTGATCAGGCCAGCGCGGTCCAGTTCACCCAGTATCGCTACGACACCGCCTGCGCGATGCACATCCTCTACATGGACGTCGGATTTGGCTGGAGCCACCTTGCAAAGGTTGGGTACTCTCCTGCTCAGACGATCGATGTCCTTCATCGTGAAATCCACTTTACCTTCCTGGGCAGCGGCGAGCAGATGCAGGACTGTATTGGTGGAACCGCCCATCGCGATATCCAGCGACATCGCATTTTCGAACGCTTCGAAGTTCGCGATGCTTCTTGGCAGGACTTCCATGTCGCCCTGTTCATAATGCCGTTTGGCCGTGGCGACGATGATACGGCCCGCTTCCAGGAACAATCGTTTCCGTTCACTGTGGGTTGCCACGATCGTTCCGTTTCCCGGCAGGGAAAGTCCGAGTGCTTCCGTCAGGCAATTCATCGAATTTGCGGTGAACATGCCTGAGCAGGAACCGCAGGTCGGACAGGCTGACCGTTCCATTTCGTCCGATTCGCTGTCGGTGACGTTATCGTCAGCCGCCACCATCATCGCGTCCACCAGGTCGACCGCCTTTTCGTGATCACGCCAGGTCACCTTGCCTGCTTCCATCGGCCCGCCTGACACAAAGATCGCAGGAATGTTCAGGCGCATTGCCGCCATCAACATACCGGGGGTGATCTTGTCGCAATTCGAAATACAGACCATTGCGTCGGCGCAATGGTTTATTGCATTCACCATGTATTCGACCGAATCGGCAATGATTTCGCGCGACGGCAGCGAATACAACATGCCGCCATGCCCCATTGCGATGCCATCATCCACTGCGATGGTGTTGAACTCCTTGGCAACGCCTCCCGCAGCTTCAATCTCGCGGGCAACCAGTTGTCCCATATCCTTCAAATGAACGTGTCCGGGAACGAACTGGGTAAACGAATTGGAAACCGCAATGATCGGTTTATTGAAATCATCATCTTTCATCCCCGTAGCGCGCCAAAGCGCTCGGGCCCCCGCCATAGTTCTACCGCGGGTTGTAGTCCAGGATCTGTAGTCAGGCATGGTATTTTGTGCCGGGGAATTGAATATGCCCTGATTTTAGCAAATTTACCCGGATCAGGGGATTTGTCTGATAGCCGTTTCCCGGTTTTTGAATTCACTCTCGACCGGAGCGGGTTTAATGCGGGAAAGACGAGGTTGCAGTACGGGATTTAAGGTTGTGGATTCCCCGCCTTCGCCTCCGCGGGAAAGACGGAAGAGGACAGGCACCTACGATTACGGTCAGGGAGAGGCCCTGCGATTATGAATCGTGGATTCCCGCTTCCGCGGGAATGACGGAAGGGGGCGGCAATGACGAGGTTGCAGTACGGGATTTAAGGTTGTGGATTCCCGCCTCCGCGGGAAAGACGGAAGGGGGCGGGCCTCTACTGACTGATCAGGGACTTTAACTCAATGTCGAGTTTATCCAGTATCTCGTCGTACTTGAACGCGCCGACCTTTTCCCCGCGTTTTTTCAGATTAACGTAATTGGGTCCGCACCATAGTCCCAGGTCTGCGTCGTCGGTTTCTCCGGGGCCATTGACCCGGCAGCCCATGACCGCAATGGTGATGGCGTGGTCTTCCGCGTATCGGGTTCTGGCTTTTACCTGTTGGGCGAGGTCGATGAATTTTTCATTTTCGACCCTGGAGCAACTGGGGCAACTGATCAGGTTGAGTTTATCCTCATCGAAATAAACCACGGTCCGAACCCGTCCGTTGGCGATATCCTGCAGTATCTGGCGTCCTGCAGCAATTTCCTGATGTTTGTCTTCATGCGCAAGGGTCAGGGAAACCCGAATCGTGTCGCCGATGCCCTTGCCGATCAGTTGTTCAAACGCGATGCGGGTTTTTTCGATCCCTTCCGGCGGCATTCCGGCTTCGGTCACGCCCAGGTGCAACGGGATTTCCGGCCGTGTCTGTGCGAATTTCAGATAGGCCGCAACGGTCTTTTTGGGGTCGGAATCCTTGAGCGATACGCAATACCGGGTAAACCCGATCCGGTCAAGCCACTCGGCGTGGTCCAGGGCGCTGTCCACCATCGGCGATACAGAGTCGCTATCGGCATACTTTGCCAGCTTGTCGGGGTCGACCGAACCCGCATTGACGCCAACCCGGATGGCGCAATCGTTTTTGACCGCTATATCGACCAGGTATTGCACCTTGTCCTGCCAGGGCTTTTTCCTTTCATGATGATACAGGTGGCCGGGGTTATAGCGAATCTTGTCAACATGAGGGGCCAGAATTTCCGCCAGACGATAGTTTTCCTGCAAGTCCACGCTCAATACCGCATCGCAGTTTTGCCGCAATTCAATCAATGCGTGGGCGTCTTTTTTGTTATCGGCCGCAATGCGAATGACATCGGCGCCGGCCGCCTCAAGAGATCGGAGTTGTCTGGCGGTGGCTACGAGATCCGTGGTCGGAGTTGCGCACATGCTCTGTACTGCGATCGGATTGCCGTTGCCGATTTTTATCCGTCCGATTCGTACTTCCCGGGTTTGATTTCGTTGTATCATGTTGCACCCCGATTAAAACAACGCATCCTATCCGTTTGATGGAGTTTAGTCAAAAAATTGTAAGGCACGACATAGACGGCATACGCAATGCACTGGCGGGTGTCGGCCGGTTTTCGGGCGGACAAATCCATTATTTCGACGAGTTGGATTCAACGAATAACTGGTTGCTGGAGCAAAGTGATCCGGATGGCTGCATTTGTCTGGCCGAAAACCAGAGCGCAGGAAGGGGGCGTCGGGGGAAATCGTGGCAAAATACCAGTTCCGGGTCGATCCTGCTTTCATTGGGTTGGCGCCTGAACCGGTCTGACATCCAGGGGGTGTCCCTGGTTTCGGGTATTGCCGTGATCGAGAGCCTGCGGGAATTTGGCGTACAACAGGTTGAATTGAAATGGCCGAATGACATTCTGATTGGCGGCAAAAAGGCGGGTGGAATCCTGGTTGAAATTTCTGGTCTGAATTGTGTCATAGGAATTGGATTGAATATTATGGTATCAGATCCGGTGGCAGGAAAAATTGATCAGCCCTGGGTCGATCTGACATCAATGGGGTATCAGATTGATCGCGATCAATTGGTGGTGGAACTGGTAAAAAATCATGCCAGTGTACTGACCGATTTCACTGCAAGAGGATTTGCCGGATTCTCATACCAATGGAATCTGGCAGACGCATATCGAGGTCAACCGGTACAGGTTGTTTCCGGTTCAAGGGTGATAAACGGAATCGCGTCCGGTGTGGATGAAACCGGGGCATTGTTGATTGCAGGTGACGGCGTGTTTCATCGTATCATTTCCGGAGAGGTTTCGCTCCGGGCCAGCGGTCGGCGGTCGGGGAAATCCTGAGGTGATTGAAGATAAATGAAATTATTGATTGACGTCGGAAATCAAAGAATCAAATGGGCAACATCCCATCAGTTGCGTTCACAGCCAGCACAGTCTGCACAAGAGCGCCCGCAAAACAAGTGCCTGCAAAATGAACCCATCGAATCCGGGCCGGCAGATTTGTTCCAGGCCCTGGAGCGTGCATTCACCGGCCTGCCTGATCCTGATGGCGTCTTGATTTCCAGTGTGGCCAGACCTGAAGTGAATCAGATCCTGAGTGAAGCCTGCACATCGTTTTGGGGAAGCACGCCAATCTTCATGAAGTCCCGCAAGCACGGAAAGGGCTTGTTCAATCGATATGACACGCCGGAAGATCTGGGTGTTGACCGGTGGTTGGCAATGGTCGGCGCAAGATTGATGACTGGTAATAGGTCAATGGTTGTAATCGATGCTGGAACGGCAGTGACGATTGACTATGTAGACGCACAAGGAGTATTCGATGGCGGGATTATTTTCCCGGGAATTGCGACCATGATATATTCCCTGCATTCTTCCACCGGACAGATCGGATCGGTTACTGTTGATACCATGAAAGGTTGCTTGTCATATCAGAACTCGAATACCCGGGAGGCAGTCGAAAATGGAGTGATGCTGGCTGTGGTTTCAGCCATGGATTGTGCCATCCGTCATTACAAAAAGATTGCAGGGCTGGAATTGAAACTCATTCTGACAGGGGGGGACGCACACCGATTGGCCACAGTATCGGAACACCAATTCGAGATTGTTCCCGACCTGGTATTGATCGGATTGCTCGCCCTGAGCGAGGAAGATGTTTGATGAAGTGGCTGGCGGCGTTCCTGGTTATTTTGAATGTGGCAGCTTATCTGCTGGTTGGCGGGCGGGAGAATACACCGGAGAAAGTGAACCTTGATACCGGGTCTGATGTGAACAGAACAGGAATGTTGCTGCTTGGCGAAGTTGATACTTCGCAACCGGTCGGCGCTGGCCTTGATTCGTCATTCGATGGAACCGACTCCACAGATTTAACGCCTGAAAGCCTGCCAGTTGGAAACGACACGCAAAATCGTGCCGACGAAGTGAATGCCGGATATTTGCCGGGCAACGCAGCGGCTGTTGATGAAGACTCCATTGCCGGTAGCAGTGATCAGCCTGATGCTAAAATCTGCTATCGACTGGGTCCTTTCAAGAAAAAGGAAAGCTGGCAGGCAGCGAAGATGTGGATGAACGAGAGCGGAATCGAGTTCCGGCATGTCACCAGTGGCAGTCGGCAACTGCTTGCTTACCGCGTCTATCTTGGTCCGTTCAATTCGGAGTCGTCCGCTGATGCAATGGTTAAAAAACTTAAGTCCGAAGGGCTGGAGCACTTTCTATACCGGGCAGGTAATGGTTTGATTCGAATCTCGATGGGTGTGTTCAGTCAGGAGGAATTGGCTGATAAACTTTTGAATCGCCTGAAAACCAACGAGTATGAAGCCAAATTCCAGCCGGAGTATCGAAGTTTAGGTCCATTTAACTGGATTGAATTTCCATTGGCGATTATGAATCAGGCACAGTTGCCCACGCATGACTGGGACGAATCCGGAGTCAGATTGGTCAAAATGAATTGCTGGATTTGACTATCGGTTTTGCGTATCCGCAGACTGATCTCTTTGTTTTCAGGTCTTGTTCAGTTAATTCCTGAAATATCTGCAATTTTGTGATTGCATTCAACCCCCTGTTTTGCGTAAAATCGCGCTCCATTTTCCAATTCATACAGCATCATGGGTTTTTGCTGATAGAGTGGGAAAGGGTAATCATGCCCGCATAGCTCAGTTGGCTAGAGCAGCTGATTTGTAAAAAATTGCACCTTCATGGGGAAACCTGTGAAGTGGAGGTGGCTAAAACGGGGAAACCTTAGCTGGATTCCGGATTGATTATCGGCCAGTGGCTGATTCGGTTCGCAGAATTCAAATGGCAATCCCGTGCTACATCCCGAAAATTGATTCGGGACTGGAGTGTAGAGACTTTACACCACCCACCTAAGTATTCCGGTTAATCGGGAATAAGGTGAAGAGAAAGTCCAGACCCCAAACGTGAGTGGCGAATCGCAACAAGCGGCCTCGAAAGTGGTAGTGGGTAAGAATCAGCAGGTCGTGGGTTCGAGTCCCTCTGCGGGCTCCATTCTGAGTGACTGATTGGTGTGAACGGGGTCTGAAATGGTTGGGTAAGTCTGGTTCCGATGAGACTTGAATTGAGAGGTTGCAAGTTGACACATTTCGTGTATTGGGCCATAATTGATCGTTTGTGCAAAAATTTTAGAAGGAGGGGTTCCCGAGCGGTCAAAGGGGGCAGACTGTAAATCTGTTGGCTCAGCCTTCGGAGGTTCGAATCCTCCCCCCTCCACCATGATTGCCGGTTGTCGAAATGTTGAAGTTGCTGATTTTTTAACTGATGTGTTTTCCAATGCGGGTGTAGTTCAACGGCCAGAACCTCAGCCTTCCAAGCTGATGATGTGGGTTCGATTCCCATCACCCGCTCCAGTTGGCGCTTTAAAAAATTTATCAGGAGTCGGGGGTTAATTGAAGTGAAGTCAAAGACGCCCACATAGCTCAGTCGGTAGAGCACTTCCTTGGTAAGGAAGAGGTCACCGGTTCAAATCCGGTTGTGGGCTCCACTGCCGGGGTTGGTACAGTCTCAGTTGGTCTTGAGGTGTGATTTTTAATGAACAGTTTGTTAGCGGGAGTTAATGATTCAACAAGTCGGTTCGAAGGCCAGTAGCTCAATTGGCAGAGCAGCGGTCTCCAAAACCGCAGGTTGGGGGTTCGATTCCCTCCTGGCCTGCCATCGTTCTTACTCGTAATATTTTACTGATGATCCGATACCCAATCCATTGCAAACCCAGTGATTGATAAAATTAAAATTGTTGCAGCGGTTCTGATAATTCTTGCCTCAGTGGCTGCCTATTATCAATTCAGTGACATCATCCAGTTAGGCCGTATCGGCGTAGTTGTAGCAGGGGTGATACTGGCGGCAGGCCTGGTATTGACCACGGCAACCGGACAGGATGCCTGGGTATTCATCAAGGGAGCAAACGTCGAGCGCCAGAAAGTAGTATGGCCGACTCGTCCGGAAGCGTTACAGGTGACGTTGATGGTTATCGTTCTTGTGATAATTCTGGGACTGATGATGTGGGCATTCGATGCGCTTTCGTTCTATGCCATTTACGACATCATTCTCAAGGTCAGGGGAACATAGCCAGGTAAATAACATGAATGATCAATCAGAAACGACAGAGAATACCGGAGAAGTATCTGCGGATGCTGCGGATGCGGCCAGGACAGAAGCCGAGCAGTATCAGAATCCCAATATGCGATGGTATGTCGTTCAGGCATTTTCCGGTTTTGAAAAACATGTCAAGAAAGCGTTGGGCGACCATATCGCCCGAATGGGGATGGAGGCGTATTTTGGCAGAATTCTCGTTCCCACTGAAGAAGTGGTCGAGATGAAAGGTGGTCAGAAGCGAACCAGTGAAAGAAAATTTTTCCCGGGATACGTTCTTGTCCAGATGGAGTTGACCGACAATACCTGGCATCTGGTCAAAGGCGTGCCCAGGGTGGCGGGCTTTATCGGCGGCACAGACAACCGTCCGGTTCCGATCACCAACAAGGAAGCCGAAGAAATTATTCAGCAGATTTCCGACAGCCAGGACAAGCCAAAAATGAAATTTACATTTGCGCCTGGTGAAATAATCAGAATTGTCGATGGTCCGTTCCAGGATTTCAATGCCACTGTCGAAGATGCGAACTTCGAGAAGGCGAAGCTGAAGGTTTCAGTCACGATTTTTGGGCGTTCCACCCCTGTTGAGCTGGATTTTGCTCAAGTCGAAAAAGGCTAGGAAACCGATTACCTTTTGTACCCGTCATTAATATTTGGAGTTAGCAGATGGCCAAGAAAATAGATGCTTATATCAAGCTTCAGGTTCCGGCAGGCGATGCCAAACCGAGTCCGCCAGTTGGCCCGGCGTTAGGCCAGCATGGTGTGAATATCATGAATTTTTGCAAGACTTTCAATGCAGAAACCCAGGATATGGAAAAAGGTTTGCCAGTGCCGGTGGTGATTACTGTTTATTCAGATAAAAGTTTCACTTTCGTCAAGAAAACACCCCCTGCTTCCGTTCTTTTGAAAAAAGCCGCAGGTGTTGACAAGGGCAGCAGTGTGCCCAATCGTGACAAGGTCGGAACAGTGACCCGGGTTCAGCTTGAAGAAATCGCGAAAACCAAACAACCTGATTTGAATGCCTATGATCTGGAGCAGGCAGTGAAGATCATTGCCGGCAGTGCACGCAGCATGGGCATAGAGACGGAGGGAGTATAACATGCCGAATCAAGGTAAAAGAATTCGAACCGCGAGCAGCGGTGTTGATCGGGAAAGGCTGTATCCGCTTGGTGATGCGCTTGCACTGGTCAGGGACCAGGCGTTGGCTAAATTTGACGAATCGGTTGATGTGGCCGTTGTTCTTGGAGTCAATGCCAGAAAATCGGACCAGAATGTAAGAGGGGCAACAGTGATGCCAAAAGGCACAGGAAAAACGGTGCGAGTGGCCGTTTTTGCTGACGGAGAAATTGCTGAGGAGGCAAAGGCGGCGGGGGCCGACCTGGTCGGACTCGCAGACCTGGCAGAGCAAGTCAGACAAGGTGAAATCGAATTTGATCTGTGTATCGCAACGCCTGATACCATGCGAGTGGTCGGGCAGCTTGGCCAGATTCTCGGACCGCGAGGCCTTATGCCCAATCCCAAGGTAGGTACAGTGACAACCAACGTAACCAAGGCGGTGCAGGATGCAAAATCCGGGCGGGTACAATTTCGTATTGATAAGGCGGGAGTCATCCATTGCCCGATTGGTAAGGTGTCGTTTAATCAGACGGATCTTGAAGAAAATTTGAATGCACTGGTATCTGCCTTGATCAAAGCCAGGCCAGCGTCTACCAAGGGGCAATATATTCGCAGGGTTTCATTGTCCAGCACAATGGGGCCCGGTGTAAAAGTCGATCGTATGAGTATCCCGGCGATCAGATAGTTTTGGGGCTCTGCAACTGATTCGGGGATTTTGAATTGTTGCAGGGCTGTCAAAGACCGCAGGTGAGTGATATTTCAACTCTTAAACATGTTATTCATTTGATGTTGCAAGTGAACAGTATGGCCTGCGCAGACGGTGAGCCAAAATCAGGAATTTCCCTGATGCAGGACACCATTATTATTGGAGTGTGATTTTATGAGCTTAAGTCTCGATCAGAAGAAAACAGTGATCAGCGAGGCAACCGAAGCAATTGCTTCAGCCCAGGCTGGTGTTTTGGCTGAATATCGTGGGTTCAATGTTCAACAGCTGACCTCACTGCGTGCGGAAGCGCGAAATGCCGGGGTCTGGATAAAGGTTGTTAAAAACAATCTGGCCAGACTCGCGGTCAGGGATTCGAATTTTGAATGTCTGGCAGAGCACTTTACAGGCCCGGTCATTTTCTCTGCTTCTGAAGACCCGGTTGCTGTTGCCAGAGTCATGGCGGCGTTTGCCAAAGACAATGAAAATTTCAAGATCACTGTGGGCGCCATGAATGGCAACCTCATGGATCAGGCTATGATTCAGCGTCTTTCGACATTACCTGGCCGGGATGAGTTGATTGCGAAACTGATGGGCACCATCCGGGCGCCTGCACAGAAATTCGTATCGACACTGAACGAGGTTCCCGGCAAAGCAGTGCGCACCCTTGCTGCAATAGCAGAAGCGAAGGAAGCGGCCTGATTGTTGAAATCAATTTCCATCATTTAAATATTTAATTTTGTCTAGTTATCAGGAGTAATTACCATGGCTTTAAGTAAAGAAGAAGTACTCAACGCTATCGCTGAGATGTCGGTCCTTGACCTGTCTGAATTGATCAAGGACATGGAAGAGAAATTTGGTGTTTCTGCATCTGCCGCAGTCGCTGTAAGCGCATCACCGGCAGGTAACGGTGAAGAGGTTGTCGAGGTGGAAGAGAAAGATGAATTTGACATTGTGTTGACCAGCTTCGGCGACAAGAAAGTGGGCGTGATCAAAGCGGTTCGCAGCATTACCAGTCTTGGCCTCAAAGAGGCAAAGAGCCTGGTAGAGAGCGCACCCACTGCGGTCAGGGAAGGGGTTGGCAGGAACGAAGCCGAAGAAATTAAAAACCAGCTTGAGGCAGCGGGCGGAACCGTCGAACTCAAGTAATTTTTCCGATCATGCGAATCGGCGCCGCAACCGGCCGCAATTGCGTTTTCTTAAAAAACGCATCGATGTTTTTATGTTCCACCGGGCATGGACAGGGCTTCATACCAAGGCCTGATCCATGCTTTCGGTACACCGTGCGATCTGTTATCAGAGGATAAACATGGGTTATTCATTTAATGAAAAAAAGCGCATTCGAAAGAACTTCAGTAAACGTTCCGATGACTATCAGGTTCCTTACCTGCTGGCTACGCAAAAAGAATCGTACCGCAAATACCTGCAGGCGGACACGCCACCGGAACAACGTATTGACCAGGGTATTCAGGCTGCATTCAAATCTGTATTTCCGATAGAAAGTTACAATGGCACTGTTATTCTGGATTTCGTCAGTTATCGTCTGGGAAAGCCCAAATTTGATGTGACCGAATGCCAGCAGCGTGGTCTGGTATATTCCTGCCCACTGCGCGCCATCATGCGCCTGGTCATTTTCAACAAAAGCGGCAGTGGCAAGAAACCAAAGGATATCATCGAACAGGAGGTCTATCTCGGTGACATGCCGTTAATCACCGACAACGGTACTTTTGTGGTAAACGGCACTGAGCGCGTTATCGTATCCCAGTTGCATCGCTCACCCGGTGTTATATTCGACCATGACGGGGGCAAGACACACGCTTCCAGAAAATTATTGTTTACTGCCCGCATTATTCCGTATCGTGGGTCCTGGCTGGACCTGGAATTTGATCCGAAGGATCTGCTTTACATCCGGATTGACCGGCGTCGAAAGTTACCCGCAACGATCATGCTGCGGGCACTGGGCTACAGCACCGAAGAAATGCTGTCCATGTTCTTCGAAAATGATTCCATTACGTTGACCGAAACCGGGGCGACGCTTGAACTTGTTCCTGAACGATTGCGGGGACAGCGCCTCTATTTCGACGTGATTGGAGCCAATGGCAAGGTACTGGTGGAGGCGGATAAAAGAATTGCAACCAGACATATCCGGGAGCTTGAGAACGCGGGTATCAACGAAATTGAAATTCCCATTGAATATGTTCTTGGACGTACCCTGGCCAGAGATATCGTCAATCAGGAAACCGGAGAGTTGCTGGCAGAGGCAAACACGGAAATCACGCTGAAATTACTGGAAGGTCTGCGTGAAAATGAAATCACCGATCTGAAAACCATTTACACCAATGACATTGATTGCGGGCCGTTTATTTCAGAAACCCTGCGTATAGACCTGACCCGCACAGAAGAAGAAGCGCATGTTGAAATTTACCGCATGATGCGCCCTGGCGAGCCACCCATAAAAGAGGCCTCAGCGGCATTGTTTGGAAATCTGTTCTTCAACCACGAGAGATATGATCTCTCCGCAGTTGGACGGATGAAACTCAATCGACGCCTTGGTCGGGAATCCGATGAAGGTCCCGGCACATTGAGTAAGCAGGACATCGTTGATGTGATGCGAAAAATCATATATCTGAAGAACGGCAAAGGGGAAATTGACGATATCGACAATCTTGGAAACCGGCGTGTGCGCTCAGTCGGCGAACTGGTTGAGAACCAGTTCCGGATTGGCCTGGTTCGAGTCGAACGTGCGGTCAAGGAACGGTTGAATCTTGTTGAAAATGAAAATCTTACTCCCCAGGACCTGATTAATGCCAAACCTGTGGCGGCGGTAGTGCGGGAGTTCTTTGGTTCCAGCCAGTTGTCTCAATTCATGGACCAAACCAATCCCCTGTCAGAGGTTACTCATAAGCGTCGGGTTTCAGCACTCGGTCCTGGTGGGCTTACGCGCGACCGGGCCGGATTTGAAGTGCGTGATGTACACCCGACTCATTATGGACGGGTTTGTCCGATCGAGACCCCCGAGGGGCCAAATATCGGCTTGATCAACTCACTTGCCTGTTTTGCCAAAACAAATGAATATGGTTTTCTCGAAACTCCGTATCGCAGGGTCAGAAACAGCAAGGTCACCGATGAAGTGGATTATCTGTCAGCGATTGAAGAGCATAAATTTATCATCGCCCAGGCAAATTCCACGCTCGATGCCAATGGCAGGTTTGTCAACGAACTGGTTTCCTGCCGCCATAAAAATGAATCTTCGCTGTCCTCTCCCGATCAGATCGATTATATCGACGTGGCGCCTCAGCAGATTGTTTCGGTTGCGGCTTCACTGGTTCCGTTCCTTGAGCATGATGATGCCAACCGGGCGCTGATGGGCGCAAACATGCAGCGACAGGCGGTGCCTGTTGTGCGCAGTGAGAAGCCATTGGTCGGTACCGGTATGGAACGCACAGTCGCAATCGATTCCGGCGTGACTGTGATTGCGCGTCGTGGTGGTATGGTCGACTTCGTGGATGCATCCAGAATTGTGGTGCGCGCCAACGATGATGAGGCCATTGAAGGTGAACCGGGTGTCGATATCTACAACCTGACGAAATACCAGCGTTCGAACCAGAATACAACCATCAATCAACGTCCTCTGATAAAAGTGGGTGACTCGGTTGATCACGGTGACGTTCTGGCTGATGGGCCGTCTACCGACATGGGTGAGCTTGCTCTTGGCAGAAACGTGCTGATCGCCTTCATGCCCTGGAATGGTTACAACTTTGAAGATTCGATTCTGATCTCTGAGCGTCTGGTAAAGGATGATGTTTACACCTCGATACACATCGAAGAATTATCCTGTGCTGCACGTGACGCCAAACTCGGATCCGAGGAGATCAGTCGTGATATTCCCAATGTCAATGAGAGTGCGCTGTCAAAACTCGATGAATCCGGAATTGTCTACATCGGCGCTGAAGTGCAATCCGGTGATATCCTGGTCGGCAAAATCACACCCAAGGCCGAAACCCAGTTGACGCCTGAAGAAAAACTGCTTCGCGCCATTTTTGGCGAGAAGGCTTCTGATGTGAAAGATACTTCCCTGCGCATGCCTTCAGGAATGAAAGGAACGGTTATCGATGTCCAGGTATTTACCCGGGAAGGTCTGATAAAAGATGCGCGTGCGACCGCAAATGATGAAGATGAATTGATCACAGTCAGAAAAAACCTGAATGACCAGTTGCGCATCGTTGAGGATGATACCTATGCCCGGATTGCAAAATTGCTGCACGGTCAGATTGTGGAAGGCGGGCCCGGCAATCTGATTGCGGGAGAGACAGTGACAGATGACTATCTGCATGGGTTGAGCCGCAAGGAATGGTTCGAGATTCGTCTTCGCAACGAAGATGTCAACCAGTCGATAGAGAAAATACGTGATCAGATGGATGCCCAGCGTAAAGAGTTTGATCGCCGTTTCGAAGAAAAACGCGAGAAAATCGAAATGGGTGACGACCTTGCTCCGGGCGTTCTGAAGATCGTCAAGGTCTTTGTTGCAGTAAAACGGAGATTGCAACCCGGCGATAAAATGGCAGGGCGCCATGGTAACAAGGGAGTGATTTCCAAAATCATTCCGGTTGAAGACATGCCCTACATGGAAGACGGTACCACAGTGGATATTTGTCTGAATCCCCTGGGTGTGCCTTCGCGGATGAATGTGGGACAGGTTCTGGAAACCCATTTGGGATGGGCAGCGAAAAGGATTGGCGCCCGAATCGACGAAATGATTCGCAAGAACAGGCGGACAGACCAGATTCGCAGGTACCTTGAAAAGGTGTACAACTCCAGTGGCAAGAAAGAATCACTCACTGATTTATCTGATACCGAATTGGTTGAACTGGCAAGAAACCTGTGCGATGGGGTACCCATGGCGACCCCGGTTTTCGATGGCGCCCATGAAAGTGAGATCAAAGGCATGTTGAAGCTAGCCGGGATCCCGGAGAGCGGTCAGACCATACTGTACGATGGCCGTACCGGCGAACCATTTGATCGACCGGTTACCTGTGGTTATATGTATATCCTGAAGCTCAACCATCTGGTTGACGACAAGATGCATGCCCGATCAACCGGGCCTTACAGTCTGATCACACAGCAACCACTGGGAGGCAAGGCGCAGTTTGGCGGTCAGAGATTCGGTGAAATGGAAGTCTGGGCACTGGAAGCTTATGGCGCCGCTTATACCTTGCAGGAAATGCTTACCGTCAAATCCGATGATGTGGTCGGTCGTTCCAAGATTTACGAGAATATCATTCGTGGTGACCACGGCATGGATACCGGGATGCCGGAATCGTTCAATGTTCTGGTCAAGGAGATTCGCGCATTGGGACTTAACCTGGAATTGAAGCACGATCAACACTGATTTCAAGGTTATCGGAATCAATATCCTGAAGTCATTAAGGGAGCGAACCCGGTAACAGCTAACAGAGGCAGCAAATAATGAGAGATATTTTTAATCTATTCAAGCAGACTGATACGGTTGAGGATTTTGATTCAATCCGCGTCAGTATAGCATCGCCGGAAAAAATTCGATCATGGTCTTTTGGTGAAGTCAAAAAGCCGGAAACCATCAACTATCGTACCTTCAGACCAGAGCGCGACGGTCTGTTCTGCGCCAAACTGTTTGGCCCGGTGAGTGACTACGAATGTCTGTGTGGAAAGTACAAGCGTCTGAAGCATCGCGGTGTGGTTTGCGAAAAATGCGGAGTTGAGGTTACCCTTTCCAAAGTGCGCAGGGAACGCATGGGTCGAATCGAACTGGCCGCGCCCTGTGCCCATATCTGGTTTTTGAAGTCGCTTCCATCACGGCTCGGCCTGTTGCTCGACATGACTGTCCGTGAAATGGAACGTGTGCTTTACTTCGAAGCCTACGTCATTATTGATCCCGGTATCACTAATTATGAGCGTGGCAATCTGCTGGCCGAAGAACAATATCTGGAAGCCATAGAAACCTATGGCGATGAATTTGAGGTCGGCATGGGGGCTGAAGCGATTCGCACACTGCTGAAGGAAATCGACCTGGCTGAAGAAGCTGAACTCCTGCGCGAAGAACTTTCTGAAACGAAGTCGGATACCAAAGCTAAAAAACTGACTGGTCGCCTCAAGGTTATCGAGGCATTTATAAGTTCCGGTAATAATCCGACCTGGATGATCATGGATGTATTGCCTGTGCTGCCACCGGACTTGAGACCGCTGGTTCCCCTGGAGGGTGGCCGTTTTGCCACCTCTGATCTGAATGACCTGTATCGCCGGGTAATCAATCGTAACAACCGACTGAAACGGTTACTGGATCTGAATGCGCCTGATCTGATTGTTCGAAACGAAAAACGCATGCTCCAGGAAGCGGTGGATGCGATGTTGGATAATGGCCGTCGAGGCAAGGCGATAACGGGCGCAAACAAACGCCAACTGAAATCCATCTCTGACATGATCAAGGGCAAGCAGGGGCGTTTTCGTCAGAATCTGCTCGGTAAACGGGTGGATTATTCCGGTCGTTCGGTGATCGTGGTTGGCCCTACGCTGAAACTGCATCAATGTGGTTTGCCCAAGAAGATGGCGCTGGAATTATTCAAACCGTTCATATTCAGCAAGCTGGAGTTGAGAGGACTGGCAGCCACCATCAAGCAGGCCAAGAAAATGGTTGAAATGGAAAGCCCTGAAGTATGGGATATTCTTGAAGAGGTTATCCGGGAGCATCCGGTTTTGCTGAATCGGGCGCCGACCCTGCACAGACTGGGTATCCAGGCGTTCGAACCTGTTTTGATTGAAGGCAAGGCGATTCAACTTCATCCGCTGGTCTGTACTCCTTACAATGCTGACTTCGATGGCGATCAGATGGCGGTTCATGTGCCGTTGTCGATCGAAGCCCAGCTTGAAGCGCGCGCATTGATGATGTCGACCAACAATATTCTTTCTCCGGCAAATGGTGAACCGATTATCGTGCCCTCCCAGGATATTGTGCTGGGTCTTTACTTCATGACCCGGGAAAGCGCGGACGCCAAAGGTACGGGTAGTTTTTTCACTGATATAAACGAAGTTCGCAGAGCCCATGAAACTCATCAGGTCCATCTTCATGCCAGGGTGAAAGTAAGAATACCGGTGTATGACGAGGAGGGCAGTGCGACCGGTGAACACAAAATCGTGGATACCACAGTTGGTCGTGTGCTGTTATCGGAAATTCTGCCGACCAGACTGGATTTCAGCCTGATTGACCGCCCGATGAAAAAGAAAACGATATCCGAGTTGATCAATGTTTCCTACCGTGAAGCCGGTCTCAAGGATACTGTCATTTTCGCTGACCAGTTGATGTATACCGGCTTCAAGATAGCGGCGCTGTCGGGTTTGTCGATCGGTGTCGATGACATGGTCATTCCTGCGGGCAAGTCGGCGATTCTGAATCAGGCGCAAAAGGAAGTGGTCGAAATTCAAAAGCAATATGCTGCCGGGTTGCTTACGGATGGTGAACGATACAACAAGGTGGTGGATATCTGGACAAGAACCAGTGAACAGGTTTCGGATTTCATGATGTCGGAACTTGGCGTTGATACCGTTATCAACAAAAAGGGTGAAAAGGTTGAGCAGGATTCATTCAATTCGATCTATATGATGGCCGATTCAGGCGCCCGGGGTTCCCATGCCCAGATCCGGCAGCTGGCAGGCATGCGCGGACTGATGGCAAAGCCGGACGGTTCGATAATCGAGACCCCGATTACGGCAAATTTCCGTGAGGGGCTGAATGTATTGCAATACTTCATTTCAACCCATGGTGCGCGCAAAGGGCTGGCCGATACCGCGTTGAAAACCGCAAACTCCGGTTATCTGACGCGACGACTGGTCGATGTATGCCAGGATCTGGTGGTCACTGAAACGGATTGTGGTACCAGAAACGGGATGTTTCGGGAAGCACAGGTACAGGGGGGTGAGGTCGTTGTCCCCCTTAGCGACCGGGTTCTCGGGCGATATGTCAGTGAAGAAATCTTCGACCCGGTGAGCGGTGAAATAATTGTTTCCAGGGATCAGATGATCGACGAAAAACTGGTCAAGCTGATCGATGAAAATAATATCCATGGAGTCAGGGTGCGTTCTGCGGTGACCTGTGAAACCCGTTACGGGGTATGTTCCAGATGCTATGGACGTGACCTTGGACGTGGACACACGATTAATCTGGGTGAAGCAGTCGGTGTGATTGCAGCGCAATCCATTGGTGAGCCGGGTACACAGTTGACCATGCGTACTTTCCATATCGGTGGCGCCGCGTCAAGCTCTACGGTGGTGAGTAACGTTGAACTGAAGAACACCGGCAGGATTCACCTGAAGTCGGCCAAACTGGTGGAAAATACAGAAGGCAAGCAAGTGGTTGTGACACGATCCAGTGAACTGGTTGTTCAGGATGCGCAGGGCCGTGACCGCGAGCGGCATAAACTGCCTTATGGCGCGGTGTTGAACGTCAATGAAGGCTCGCACGTCAATATTGGTGATGTCGTTGCCACCTGGGATCCTCACACCCATCCGATTGTCACCGAAGTGGCGGGCAAAATCGTTTTTACTGACCTCGAAGAGGGGGTGACGGTAAATATGCAAACCGATGATCTGACCGGGAAAAGCACCTATGTCGTACTTGATCCCCAACGACGTCGCGGTAGCGCCCATGATATCAAGCCGACCATCAGTCTGATCGATCAATCCGGAGAACCAGTCAAGATTCCGGGTACTGATATCGATGCCCGGTATCAACTCCCGCCTGAATCCATCGTCATGCTGGAAGATGGACAGAATGTGGATAGTGGCGACGTGATCGCGAAAATACCGCAGGAATCGTCTAAAACCCGGGATATTACCGGGGGTCTGCCACGGGTTGCGGAACTGTTTGAAGCCCGCAAGCCCAAGGAACCGGCCATTCTTGCCGAGGCATCCGGAATTATTTCGTTCGGTAAGGAAACAAAAAGCAAACACCGTCTGGTGATAACCGGCAAGGACGGCGAGACTATCAGCACACTTATTCCAAAGACCCGCCGGATTAATGTGTTCGAAGGTGAAACGGTAGAGCGTGGAGAGATCGTCGCAGATGGTCCTCCGTTGGCGAGCGATATTCTCGAATATCGTGGTATCGAAGCGTTGGCCGACTACATCGTTAATGAAGTACAGGACGTGTATCAATTACAGGGCGTAAAAATTAATGACAAACACATAGAGGTGATCGTTCGCCAGATGCTTAGAAAGGTAAAGGTAGTCAATGTCGGCGACAGCCATTATCTGTCCGGGGAGCAAACCGAAAAATCCATATTGCTGAAGGACAATGATAATCTGGTTGAGGAAGGCAAAGAGCCAGCCACTTTCGATCCTGTTTTATTGGGTATAACCAAGGCGTCACTGACTACTGAGTCTTTCATTTCTGCGGCTTCCTTCCAGGAAACCACCCGCGTGCTGACTAACGCATCGGTTAACGGCAAGGTCGATGAGCTCCGTGGTCTGAAGGAGAATGTCATTGTCGGGCGTCTGATACCGGCCGGAACCGGACTGGCCTATCACAAGGACCGAAAGCGTAACAAAATCGAAAGCACCCTGAAAAACAAGGAGCTTGAAGAACTGCTGAGCGTTCCTGAAAACGACATGGGTACACCCCGGAATATCATGGCTGACGGTACGGAAGCCTGGATTGCAACGTGATAAATGAGCGAGGGATATCAAGTGCTGTTTTGTAGTTATATTACAGTTAAATCGGGCCTCATCTCTTGACAGTGGCTTTCTCCCGACATAAAATCGCGCCCCCTTGAGCATGGATACCTCACACCATCTTCAGGATATGCGAAAGTACAGGATTGACTGAAAGTATTTCAGGGGACAGGTAAAAAAATTTGAGAATAATTTGAAACAATTGATCGAATGCCAACACTAAACCAACTGGTCAGAAACCCACGACAAAGACAGGTCAGGAAGTCCAATGTTCCTGCCTTGCAGGCTTGTCCGCAAAAACGTGGTGTTTGCACACGGGTGTATACGACTACACCGAAGAAGCCAAATTCAGCGCTGCGTAAGGTGGCCAGGGTGCGCTTGACCAATGGACATGAAGTGACCACCTATATCGGTGGCGAAGGTCATAATCTGCAAGAGCACTCGGTGGTGCTGATAAGAGGTGGACGTGTGAAGGATTTACCCGGTGTCCGGTATCATACTGTACGTGGCGCACTGGATACGTCCGGGGTGTCAGACAGACGCCAGGGTCGTTCGAAATATGGCGCAAAGCGCCCCAAGTCTTAATTTGCAGGCATTTAATTTGTAAGTATAAAGAGTGGCTTGAGTTCAAGCCCGGAGCAGCAGGCTGCAGCAATCCTGTCTATTGCTGAACGATGTTGCCAAACCCCAAATCCCGGACTGGCCGGAACGAAATCGAGATATGTCAAGACGAAGAGAAGTCCCGAAGAGGAAAATTTTGCCTGATCCCAAATACAAGGATCAAACGATCGCAAAATTTATCAATATCATGATGCAGGATGGCAAGAAGTCGATTGCCGAGACAATCATGTACGGTGCGCTCGGCATTATAAAGGAACGCGGCAAGGAAAATGTCGTCGAGGTCTTTAATGTTGCCCTGGAAAATGTAAGCCCCGGTGTCGAAGTCAAAAGCCGCCGTGTCGGTGGTGCGACCTATCAGGTACCGGTTGAAGTGCGTCCAAACCGACAAATGGCATTGGCCATGAGATGGCTGGTGGCCGCGGCGCGCAAGCGCTCCGAAAAATCCATGACAGCGCGTCTGGCAGGAGAACTGATGGATGCCGCGGAAGAGCGGGGCAGCGCCTTTAAAAAACGTGAAGATACCCACAAGATGGCGGAAGCCAACAAGGCGTTCTCCCATTACAGATTTTAATCAGGAATTCCAGACACGAACCCGGACCCAGGCAGTGCCACGCAAAACCCCACTCGAGCGTTATCGTAATATCGGCATCATGGCTCACATTGATGCCGGCAAGACGACGACCACCGAGCGCATACTTTTCTTTACCGGTCTTTCTCACAAGCTCGGTGAGGTGCATGACGGCAATGCGATAATGGACTGGATGGAGCAGGAACAGGAGCGGGGGATTACCATTACTTCTGCAGCCACCACCTGTTTCTGGAGCGGCATGGATAAGAGCCTGCAGCAACATCGAATCAATATCATCGATACTCCCGGCCACGTCGATTTCACCATTGAAGTTGAACGTTCGTTGCGTGTACTTGACGGTGCAATCGCTGTATTTTGTGCGGTAGGAGGGGTTGAGCCACAGTCGGAAACAGTGTGGCGTCAAGCGAACAAATACAGTGTGCCAAGAATGGCCTTCGTCAATAAAATGGACCGGACCGGCGCCGATTTTGAGAACGTCACGGGACAAATCGAAAGTCGTCTCGGCGCTAACCCTGTCGTCATGCAATTGAATATCGGGACAGAAGAGAATTTCAAGGGTGTGGTTGATCTCGTTAAAATGAAAGCAGTGTCATGGAAAGAAGAAAACATGGGCGCTGAATTTGATTACATCGATATCCCGGAAGAACTCGCTGACAAATCCGGTCAGCTCAGAACCAGACTGGTAGAAGTGGCAGCGGAAGCAGACGAGGAATTGATGGAAAGTTACTTCGAAAACGGAGATCTTTCTGAACAGGAAATTAAAAGAGGGATTCGGATCCGTACTCTGAAAAATGAGATCATTCCGGTATTTTGCGGTTCTGCCTTCAAGAACAAAGGGGTTCAGACGCTGCTCGACGGAGTCATCGATTTCATGCCCAGCCCATTGGATGTGCCGGCAATTAATGGCGTGGCTGAAGATGGTAAAACCGGAATAGTCCGCAAGTCTGATGACAGGGAACCGTTTTCCGCCCTTGCATTCAAGATCATGTCGGATCCGTTTTTCGGACAACTGGTTTTCTTCCGCGTGTATTCAGGGACAATGAAAACCGGCGAGACAGTAATGAATTCAGCCAAGGGAAAAAAGGAAAGGATTGGCCGGATATTGCAGATGCACTCCAATAACAGGGAAGATATCAAACAGGTGTATGCCGGTGACATAGCAGCGGCGGTAGGTTTGAAAAGCATCACAACCGGCGACACTCTGTGTGCGACAAATTCCGTGGTGGTGCTGGAAAAAATGGAATTTCCGGATCCGGTTATCGCCCAGGCGGTTGAACCAAAAACCAAGTCGGACCAGGAGAAGCTGGGCATTGCCCTCGGTAAACTGGCCCAGGAAGACCCTTCTTTCCGGGTTCGTTCTGACGAAGAGTCAGGGCAGACCATTATTTCCGGTATGGGTGAATTGCATCTCGAAATCATTGTTGACCGGCTGAAGCGGGAATTCAGTGTGGATGCCAATATCGGCAAACCTCAGGTTGCCTATCGGGAAACGATTACCGAATCCGTTGAAATGGAGCACAAGTACGCGAAGCAGACCGGTGGGCGGGGTCAATATGGTCATGTTTACGTGCGCCTTGAACCCCAGGAACTTGGATCGGGATATGAATTTGTAGATGAGATCAAGGGTGGCGTTGTGCCCAAGGAGTACATTCCTGCAGTAGATAAAGGCATTCAGTCTGCGATGCAGTCGGGTGTGGTCGCGGGCTATCCGGTGATCGATGTCAAGGCGACCCTGTTCTATGGTTCCTATCATGATGTTGATTCATCCGAACATGCGTTCAAGGCGGCTGGTTCCATGGCGTTTCGGGAAGGCGCCAGAATTGCCAATCCGAAATTGCTGGAACCGATGATGGCGGTTGAAGTGGTGACCCCGGAAGAATATATGGGAAGCGTGAACGGGGATTTGAGTTCCCGCCGTGGACTGATCTACGAAATGGAGGATTCTCCAAGCGGGAAAATCATAAGGGCTGAAGTGCCTTTGTCGGAGATGTTCGGTTATGCCACCGCATTGCGTTCCGCAACTCAGGGCAGGGCGAATTATACGATGGAGTTCAGGAAATACGCCCCGGTTCCAGAAAATATTGCGACAGCAGTAAAAATTGCAGCCTGATCTGTTCATGCAATGCATTGAAAAATTCGGCAATTCATTCGAGTAATAAATAAAAGATTTTTTAGGAGGCCCATCCATGGCGAAAGAGAAATTTCAGAGAACGAAACCGCATGTAAATGTAGGTACGATTGGTCACGTGGACCATGGTAAGACGACGCTGACGGCAGCGATGACGAAGGTGCTATCAGCCCGATACGGTGGTACCGAATCGAAGGCGTTTGACGAGATAGACAATGCCCCTGAGGAGAAGTCACGCGGGATCACGATTGCGACAGCGCACGTCGAATACGAGACCGAAATGCGGCACTATGCGCACGTGGACTGTCCGGGACACGCCGACTATATCAAGAACATGATTACCGGTGCGGCGCAGATGGATGGAGCAATACTGGTATGTAGTGCGGCGGATGGTCCGATGCCGCAGACGCGAGAGCATATTTTGTTGGCTCGCCAGGTTGGAGTACCGTATATTGTGGTCTATCTGAACAAGGCCGACATGGTTGATGACGAGGAATTGATGGAGTTGGTTGAGATGGAAGTGCGGGAATTGCTGGACTCATACGAATTCCCGGGAGATGACACGCCAATCGTGATTGGCAGTGCATTGAAAGCGCTGGAAGGGGAAGACTCGGATATTGGAGAAGGTTCGATTTTCAAGCTGGCGGAAGCGCTGGACAGTTACATACCGGAGCCGGAGCGCACGGTAGACGGTGATTTTCTGATGCCGGTAGAAGATGTATTTTCGATCTCCGGGAGAGGTACGGTGGTGACCGGCCGAATCGAGCGAGGCGTGATCAAGGTTGGAGAAGAGATTGCCATCGTGGGAATCAAGAATACCATGGTGACGGTTTGTACAGGTGTGGAGATGTTTCGCAAGCTGCTGGATCAGGGTCAGGCGGGAGATAACGTAGGGGTACTTCTGCGGGGAACCAAGCGCGAAGAAGTTGAGCGTGGGCAGGTATTGGCAAAGCCGAAGAGCATTACACCGCATACCCGGTTTGAAGCGGAAGTGTATATTCTGTCGAAAGAAGAGGGTGGACGTCACACTCCATTTTTCAAGGGATACCGGCCTCAGTTTTACTTTCGGACGACAGATGTGACCGGGTCATGTGAATTGCCGTCGGATATTGAAATGGTGATGCCGGGGGACAATGTGACGATGACGGTGGAACTGATTGCGCCAATTGCGATGGAAGATGGATTGCGGTTTGCAATCCGGGAAGGGGGTCGTACTGTAGGCGCCGGTGTAGTTACCAAAATTATCGAATGATTTTATAAACAGGCAGCTTCAAGAGAATTTCTGAACAATGGTTGAAAATCAAAAAATCCGTATCAGTTTGAAAGCGTTCGATCATAAGATGATTGATCGCTCGGCGCTGGAGATCGTCGATACGGCCCGACGCACAGGCGCATTGGTGAAAGGTCCTATTCCACTACCTACCAGGATCGAAAAATACACGCTTTTGCGGTCTCCACATGTCAACAAGAAAGCACGGGATCAGTTTGAAATCAGAACACACAAGAGAATTCTCGATATTGTGCAACCGACCGATAAAACGGTAGATGCATTGATGAAGCTCGACCTCGCCGCCGGGGTTGATGTGGAAATCAAATTGAACTGAAGACGCAAATATACATAAAGACATAATCAGGTTAAAAAATGTCATTAGGACTGGTTGGGAAAAAAATCGGCATGACCCGGATCTTCACTGAAGAAGGAAGATCCCGGTCAGTTACAGTTGTTGAAGTTTTGCCGAACCGAATCACACAAATCAGAACCCGGGATAACGATGGTTACGATGGGTTGCAGATAACCACAGGTGAACGGCGGGCCAGTCGGGTCAGCAAAGCCATGAAGGGCCATTTTGCCAAGGCAGGGGTGCGTCCTGGCAGAGGGGTTTGGGAATTTCGACTTGATGATGCGGTCGAGACCGAACCCGGGGCCGAGTTGACGGTAAGCCTTTTTTCAGAGGGTCAGAAGGTGGATGTATCCGGGCGAACCATTGGTAAGGGCTTCGCAGGAGTCATCAAACGTCATGGTTATGCTGGTGGTCGTGCTACCCATGGTAACTCGAAAGCACACAGACTGGGTGGTTCTATCGGAAATGCGCAGGATCCCGGCCGTGTCTTCAAGGGTAAGAAAATGGCAGGGCATATGGGCGCCGTAAATACCGTTCAGCAAAATCTGGATGTGGTCAGAGTGGATAACGAAAGAAACATTATTTTAATTGCGGGTTCGATTCCAGGCTCCAGTGGCGCCGATGTAATCATTCGTCCGGCAGTCAAGTCTGACGGGTTACTGAATATGCCAACCGGACAGGCAGTCGGGGAAAAACAATGACTATCAAATTAAAAGTAAATTCAGTTGCCGAATCTGATTCTGCAGAGTCGGGGGGGGCTGAAGTAGAGTTGTCGAAAAGCAATTTTGGTGTGGATTTCAACGAATCACTGGTTCATCAGGTTGTTGTCGCTTATCAGGCGGGTGGACGAAGCGGTACACGTGCTCAAAAGAACCGGGCCGCGGCAAGTGGAGGCGGCGCCAAGCCCTGGAAACAAAAAGGCACGGGCCGGTCTCGGGCAGGAACAATCCGAAGCCCGATTTTTACAGGAGGCGGACGTGCATTCCCGCTGTCGACCCGGGATTTTTCCCAGAAAGTCAACAAGAAGATGTATCGTGCAGCGATGCGTTCCATTCTGTCTGAATTGAATCGTCAGGAAAGACTGGTTGTAGTTGATTCGATGTCGATGGATACACCAAAAACAGGTTCTCTTGTCCGGATGTTAAAAGGACTGAATGCCGACCAGGCGTTAATCGTGCTCTCGGACGACAATCAGAATGTCGAACTGTCAGCTCGTAATCTGCAGTCAGTGAATGTATGCAATAGCCGCAGTATTGACCCGGTCAGTCTGATCAGCCACCCCAAAGTGGTGATAACCGCAGATGCGGCCCGTAGTATTGACGAAACACTGACAGGGAAACGGAGCGAGGCATAGAAATGAATACCCGAATAATCAGACCTCCGAAGAAAATCAACGAAGAGCGTCTGTATCAGATCATCCTGAAACCGGTGATCTCCGAAAAGACAACACTGGTAGCGGATCAAAATCGGCAGATCGTATTTCAGGTCAGAACGGATGCTGACAAGAATGAAATTCGTCAGGCGGTTGAAAAACTGTTTGAGGTAAAGGTCAAGAATGTCCAGGTAGTGAATGTCCGTGGAAAAGTGAAGCGACATGGCCGCACCACCGGTGTCAGAAACGACTGGAAGAAGGCATACGTCTGTTTGCAGGAAGGACAGGACATTGATTTCATGGGTATGGCGGGAGCCTGATTACCTGGGACAGGCAAGACAGAAAAGACACTAACGATATGGCATTAGCAAAACAAAAACCAACGACTCCAGGCCGCAGAAGCATGGTTAAGGTAGTGACCCCTGGGCTGTACAAGGGCAAACCCTATCAACCATTGCTTGAGCCGAAGACGGTCATAGATGGTCGTAACAACGCGGGGCGAATTACTGTCAGACATCGCGGTGGAGGCCACAAACGCCATTACCGCCTGATTGATTTCAAGCGCGACAAGGATGGGATTGCGGCCACCGTCAAACGTATTGAGTATGACCCGAACCGCAGCGCCCATATCGCATTGTTGGTATACAAGGATGGCGAGCATCGATACATAATTGCACCCAGGGGCATTTCGGTTGGAGATACCGTGGTATCAGGAGCAGGCAGTGGCTATAACATCGGAAACAGCATGCCGTTGAAAAACATGCCTGTCGGCACCGTAGTGCATTGCCTTGAACTCAAGCCGGGGAAAGGTGCGCAGATCGCCAGGTCTGCAGGCGCTGCCGTTCAATTTGTCGGCAAGGAAGGAGCGTATGCCCAGCTTCGATTGCGTTCCGGCGAGATGCGCAAGGTTCATCTTGATTGCCGTGCAACTATCGGTCAGGTGGGTAACTCCGAGAACAGTCTGCGCAAGCTCGGCAAAGCCGGCGCAAAGCGCTGGAGAGGGTTTCGACCTACTGTGCGCGGGGTGGCAATGAATCCTGTCGATCACCCGCATGGCGGTGGAGAAGGCCGCACATCGGGCGGTCGTGCCCCTTGTACTCCCTGGGGTGTTCCGACCAAGGGTTACAGGACACGTTCCAACAAACGTACTTCATCGATGATTATTCGCAGGAGGAAGAAATAACCATGCCCCGTTCAATTAGAAAAGGTCCTTTTGTTGACCATCATCTGTGGGCAAAAGTTGAAAAAGCCAGAGCAGAAAACTCTCGTAAACCGATCAAGACATGGTCACGGCGATCCATGATCATGCCGGAATTCGTAGGTTTGACCATTGCAGTTCATAATGGCCGTCAGCATGTGCCAATTCTGGTCAACGAAAACATGGTGAGTCACAGGCTCGGCGAATTTGCGCCGACGCGCACTTATCGCGGGCATGTGGCCAACAAGAAATCGTAGCCGAAAACATAATTAATATCATGCAAGCCAGATCAGTAGCAAAATATGTCAGATTGTCAGCGCAGAAATGTCGCCTGGTGGCTGACCAGATTCGGTCTCTTTCTGTTGAACAGGCACTCGAAGTGCTTTCTTTCAGCAGCAAGAAAGGAGCGGTTCCATTGAAAAAAGTGCTCAATTCAGCGATTGCAAATGCAGAGCACAACGAAGGCGCGGATATCGATGACCTGTGGGTAAATCAGGTTATGGTTGATGAAGCGCCTGTAATCAAGCGGTTTCGTGCGCGAGCGAAAGGTCGCGGTACCCGAATCCTGAAGAGGAATTGTCATATCACCCTGAGTGTCAGTGACGAATCCCGAAAGTCGAAAAACTGATACAGCAAAACAGAAGCTTACATAATGGGTCAAAAAGTACAACCAAACGGCATCCGTCTCGGTATCGTAAAGGACTGGAGTGCAAAATGGTACGCGAACAACGCCAATTACGCGAAAACACTGGCAAGTGATCTCAAGATCAGAGAATACCTGACCAGGAAGCTGGCGAATGCAGCGGTGAGTGGAATTACCATTGATCGTCCAGCACAGAACCTGAACGTTACAATTTTCACAGCACGCCCGGGTATTGTTATTGGCAAGAAGGGTGAAGATATCGAGAAACTTCGATTTGCACTGAGCCGATTGAGTGGCGGTCCTGTTCAGGTTGCGGTTGAGGAAATTCGCAAACCCGAACTGGATGCAAAACTGGTTGCTGAAAATATATGCCAGCAACTGGAGAAAAGAATCATGTTCCGCCGGGCGATGAAGCGTGCGGTGCAAAACTCTATGAGACTGGGTGCGGAAGGTGTCAAGGTAATGCTTGCAGGGCGTCTCAATGGGGCTGAAATAGCAAGGACAGAGTGGTATCGGGAAGGCCGGGTGCCATTGCATACATTGAGAGCCGATATCGATTATGGTGTCCACGAAGCACTCACCACTTATGGAATCATTGGTGTGAAAGTATGGATATTCAAGGGCGAGATACTCAAAGAAGAAAATGTAAAAACCCCAGCCGCGAAAGCGGTCACTGAACAGAAAACAGAAGTTGTATAAACATGCTCCAGCCAAAAAGAACCAAATTCCGCAAACAGCATAAAGGCCGAAACCGTGGCCTGGCTACTCGCGGCAACCGAATCAGCTTTGGTGAGTTCGGTCTTCAATCGGCTACTCGCGGACGCCTGACCGCACGCCAGATCGAAGCAGGCCGCCGCGCCATTACCCGCCACGTCAAACGTGGTGGACGAATCTGGATTCGTATTTTTCCGGACAAACCTGTTTCGAAAAAGCCACTTGAGGTACGAATGGGCAAGGGTAAGGGCAATCCGGAATTCTGGGTCGCACTGATTCAACCAGGCACCATGTTATATGAAATCGAAGGTGTATCCGAAAGGCTGGCGCAGGAAGCATTTCGCCTTGCCAGCGCCAAGTTGCCGCTCCAGACTAATTTTGCACGACGGCAGGTGGGCTGATGAAAGCATCCGAGTTAAGAACTAAATCCGTAGAGGATCTCATGCAGGAGTTGATTGCTCTGCGAAAAGAGCAATTCAATCTGCGAATGCAGCGTGGAGCCGGCCAACTCGCAAACCCATCCCGATTTCGTTATGTGCAAAAGGATATTGCTCGAATCAAAACCATCCTGAACGAAAAATCAGGCAACCACGACCAGATCACGCAGTAGATATCCTGGAAAGATAAATGAATATACAAACAGATCAAGAAGTAACCAAACGGCAGATTGAAGGCAATGTTGTCGGTGCTGCGAATGACAAGAGTATTACTGTATTGGTCGAGAGAAAGGTAAAGCATCCGCTGTACAAGAAATATATCCGCAGATCTACCAGACTGCATGCGCATGACGAAAACAACGAATGCAAAACTGGCGACACGGTTCGAATCGAGGCTTGTCGCCCGATCTCGAAAACCAAGTGCTGGCGTCTGGTTTCAGTGGTTTCCAGGGCAGCCTGATCAGGGTCAGGATATTCAATCAAGGAATCGGGGAACAAGACAATGATTCAGATGCAGTCAATGATGTCGGTAGCCGACAACAGTGGTGCGAAACGGGTAATGTGCATCAAGGTATTGGGTGGCTCAAAGCGGAGATACGCCGGCATTGGCGACATCGTGAAAATTACCATAAAGGAAGCATTGCCAAACAGCAGGGTGAAAAAAGGAGATGTTTATGACGCAGTTATCGTCAGGACCAGAAGCGGTGTCCGCAGGCCCGATGGATCATTGATCCGGTTCGACAAGAATTCCGCTGTATTGCTGAATGCTGCCCATCAACCCGTTGGCACCCGAATTTTTGGCCCTGTAACCCGGGAACTGAGATCAGAAAAATTCATGCGAATTATTTCTCTGGCGCCGGAAGTCCTGTAATCAGAGTTTCAAGAAATATATTAAGGACCTGAACAATGCGAAGAATTAAAAAAGGCGATGACGTCATTGTTATCGCCGGGCGTGACAAAGGCAAACGTGGAAACGTTTTGAAGGTGATGGATAATGGTCGTGCCCTGGTCGACAACGTCAATATTGTTAAACGTCACACCAAAGGCAATCCAAATACTGGAGAAACAGGGGGTATTCTGGAAAAAGAAGCCGCCATCCAGTTGTCAAACATCGCCTTATATAACCCTGTCACCAAAAAGGGTGAAAGAGTTGGATTCAAAACTCTGGAAGACGGTAGAAAGGTCCGGTACTTCAAATCGAACGATGAAGTAGTGGATCTTGCATAATTTAATTACTGATTAAGATATTCATACGCAAATGGCCAGACTGCTCGAAAAGTACCGGACTGAAATAGCACCGAAACTCCAACAGGAGTTTTCGTTCAAGAGCCCGATGGAAGTACCCCGCATCACCAAGATTACCTTGAATATGGGGCTGGGTGAGGCGGTTGCAAACAAGAATGTGCTGCAAAGCGCTTTGACTGATCTGGAAAAAATCTGCGGACAAAAGCCTGTAATTACCAAGGCGAAAAAATCTGAAGCGGCATTCAAGATTCGTGAGGGCTGGGCTATTGGCGCCAAGGTGACGTTGCGACGCACACGAATGTATGAGTTCCTCGACCGCTTGATTTCTGTCGCTATTCCACGAATCAGGGATTTCCGGGGACTACCTGGAAAATCCTTCGACGGGCGAGGAAATTACGCGTTTGGCCTGAAAGAACAAATCGTTTTCCCTGAAGTTGATTACGACCACATAGATGCCCTGCGCGGCATGGATATATGTATTACTACATCAGCGAAAACCGATCAACATGCAGCGGCATTGCTGCGTGAATTCAAATTTCCAATCAAGAGTTAAGACATGGCGAAGAAGTCAATGGTAGCCCGGGAAGTGAAGCGCCAGAAACTGATCAATGCGTATGCTGCAAGGCGTCAGGAACTGGTAAAGATTATCAGCAATCGGCAAACCAGCGCTGAAGATCAGTTTCAGGCAATGCTGGACCTGCAGAAGCTACCCAGGGATTCGAGCCCGGGACGCAAGCGTAATCGCTGTGTATTAACCGGTCGGTCCAGAGGATATTTCAGAAAATTCGGATTATGCCGGAACAAACTACGTGAAGTCATCATGCGTGGCGAAGCGCCTGGCGCCCTGAAGTCGAGCTGGTAATCCCGATACAAGCCAAAGTCATATAAAGAGAAATTGAAATGAGTATGTCAGACCCTATAGCCGATATGTTGACCCGGATACGTAACGGTTCTCAGGCTCAAAAAACCAATGTTCAGATGCCTGCATCAAGAAGCAAGGTTGCGATTGCGGAAGTATTGAAGGATGAAGGCTATATCTCCGGTTTTTCCGTGGATGGTGAAGGGGTTTTCCGAGTACTTGATGTTGAATTGAAGTATTTTCAGGGTGACCCGGTGATCGAAGAGATCAATCGGATCAGCCGACCAAGTTGCCGGATTTATGCCAGCAAGGATGATTTGCCATCAATAAAAAATGGATTGGGTATTGCACTGGTATCCACCTCAAAAGGTCTGCTCACTGACAAATCCGCCCGCCAGGCTGGAGTTGGCGGTGAAATAGTCTGTACCGTTTTCTAGCACAATACGATACTACCGAATAAATATATAAATATACGCGAACATTAACAATGTCACGAATTGCAAAAATCCCCGTGCCTGTTCCGTCCGGTGTCGATATCAGGATTGACAATGGCCTGGTTACCGCAAAAGGTCCGAAGGGTGAACTGGCTTTTCAGCTTTCTCCACAAATCGAAGTGATTCAAAATGAGGGGACGTTGAATGTCCGGCTCATCAAGACCGAAGGCAGGGTCAGCAAACACAACCTCTCGATGTCCGGTACGACCCGGGCGATGCTGCATAATTTGATATCCGGTGTGACTTCCGGTTTTGAGAAAAGACTGACGATCAAAGGAGTGGGTTACCGCGCCCAGGTTCAGGGCAGGACCATTAACCTGAATCTCGGATTTTCACACCCGGTCGTTTATGAATTACCTGAGGGTGTCACTGCTGCAACACCCACTCAAACTGAAATAGTGCTGAGCGGCGCAGACAAGCAGGCAGTGGGTCAGGTGGCCGCTGATATACGGGCCTTTCGTCCTCCGGAACCTTACAAAGGGAAAGGCGTCCGCTACCTGGACGAATACGTGGTTAGAAAACAGGCCAGGAAAAAATAACCCATACAGAATTTAAAATCATCATCATGATCAACAAAAACAAGGCCAGGCTGAGAAGGGCGAGAAAGTCCAGGGGCAAGATAGCGCGTCTGGAAGCCACCCGGCTATCGGTGTACCGGACTCCGCGACATTTTTATGCGCAGGTTTTCGACAAGACTGGACAAAGGGTACTTGCTGCCGCATCGACACTGGATGCCGGTCTGCGCGTATCTCTTAAAACCGGTGGCAACTGCGAGGCGGCGGTGGCGGTGGGTGAATTATTGGCGAACAACGCCAGATCTGCGGGTATTGAGACAGTCGCATTTGACCGATCCGGATATAGATACCATGGCAGAGTCAAGGCGTTTGTTGATTCTGCTCGAGAGCACGGACTGAAATTTTAACTATGAAACAGATTAATGGCTAAAGCAAGAGAACGCGACAACGCTCGCAAGGACAATTATCAGGAACAACTGATTAACGTCAGGCGTGTTTCGAAAGTCGTCAAGGGGGGTCGGATTTTTGGTTTTTCAGCACTGACCGTGGTCGGTGATGGAGAAGGACGAGTGGGTATGGGGCGTGGTAAAGCCAGAGAAGTCCCGATTGCAGTGCAAAAGGCGATGGAAGATGCCCGCCGTAATATGTTCAAGGTTCACATGAACGGCAATACCGTGCAATATCCGATGATCGGACGTCATGGCGCTGTAAGGGTTGTATTGAGACCGGCAGGAGAAGGTACCGGTATTATTTCAGGGGGTACCATGCGTGCCGTTTTTGAAGTAGTGGGAATTCAGAATGTACTTACCAAGGTGATAGGAACCACTAATCCGGTTAATGTAACCCGTGCTACGATTTCTGCCTTGAAAGGAATGCGAAGCACGGCATATATCGCGGCAAAGCGCGGCAAGGACCTTAACGAAATAAGGTGATCCGGCAACACTGATTAAGAAAATACTTGAAAAATGATTCAGAAAAAAACCTTGAAAATCACCCAGATCCGCAGCATCCATGGTCGCCTGAGGAAGCATCAGGCCTGCGTGCGTGGGTTGGGATTACGCAGAATGCACCATACTGTCGAAGTGCCCGATACACCGGAAAACAGAGGCATGATCAATAAAGTGAGCTACATGGTTCGTTGCGAGGAAATCTGACTTGGCTTCAAAAAAACGGGATAGAACGGACCATATTAAAATGACGACATTAAGATTAAATAATATCAAGCCGGCGCCAGGTTCCAGAACCAAGGCAAAAAGGGTGGGTCGAGGACCCGGCTCAGGATTTGGTAAAACTGCGGGGCGTGGTCATAAAGGCCAGAAATCACGTTCCGGCGGTTACCACAAGGTGGGTTTTGAGGGCGGTCAGATGCCATTGCAACGACGATTGCCGAAGCGTGGGTTTCGCTCAAGAGTGAATACCCATACCGCTGAAATCAGATTGACTGAACTTGGCAAGGTCAAGGGAGATACTGTGGATATCAATTCCCTGAAAAGCGCTGGTGTGATCGGCCTTCATATCAATCGGGCGAAAGTGATTCTATCCGGTCAGATCGGGCAGGCCGTGACCCTGAAAGGCATTGGTGTGACCAAGGGCGCCAGAGCGGCTATCGAAGAAGCTGGCGGAAAAATAGAGGAATAGCAGAAGCCGTGGCGAAATTGAAGAATTTACCCACTCCGGGCATGTTCGGGAGTCTGTCGGAACTCAAACAGCGCATCCTGTTTTTACTGGGTGCATTGCTGGTATTTCGGTTGGGAACTCATATTCCGGTTCCAGGGGTGGATCCGGCAGCCATTGCTGCGTTGTTTCAGCAAACCAAGGGCTCTATCGTAGATATCTTCAACATGTTCTCAGGGGGGGCATTGAGTCGCCTTTCCATTTTCGCCCTGGGCGTGATGCCTTACATCTCAGCGTCAATCATCATGCAAATGATGACCGCAGTAGTACCGACCCTTGAACAAATTAAAAAGGAAGGAGAATCAGGCAGACGAAAAATCACGCAATATACCCGCTATTTTACTGTTGTGCTGGCACTGTTTCAGGGAGTTGGAATTTCAGTCGCCATCGAAAGCCAGCAGGTATCAGGCAGTCCGGTGATATTAATTCCAGGCCTCGGATTTAAAGTGGTCACAGCAGCGACACTTTGCTCAGGCACCATGTTTTTGGTCTGGCTCGGAGAGCAGATTACCGAAAGAGGAATCGGAAATGGTATTTCGCTGATTATTTTTGCATCCATTGTTTCAGGATTACCTTCTGCGGTAGCCGGTACACTGGAGCTTGCCCGTACCGGTGCTTTATCCGGAGGTATTGTCCTGATCCTGTTTATTGGAGCAATCGCAGTAACCTACTTTGTCGTATTTGTGGAGCGAGGGCAGCGCAGAATTACGGTGAACTATGCGAAACGCCAGCAAGGCCGGAGAATGATGGCAGGTCAAAGCAGCCATCTTCCATTCAAGTTGAATATGGCCGGGGTTATTCCTCCTATATTTGCATCAAGTCTGATTCTGTTCCCCGCCAGTCTTGGCAGTTGGTTCGGCCAGGTGGACAGTATGGGCTGGATGAGCGATATCGCCACCAAATTGCAACCCGGTGAACCCATATACACGATGTTTTATGGTGGGATGATCATATTTTTCTGCTTTTTCTACACGGCATTGGTGTTTAACCCCAATGAGATTGCCGACAATCTTAAAAAATCCGGTGCATTTATTCCTGGCATCCGACCGGGTGTGCAAAGCGCCCGATATATCGACAGCGTCGTTTCGAAGTTGACTATGATTGGGGCAATCTACATTACCTTCGTTTGTCTGATTCCAGAGTTTCTGATCGTGAAATGGAGTGTTCCATTTTACTTTGGCGGGACTTCTCTGCTGATTATCGTGGTGGTGACCATGGACCTGATTTCCCAGGTTCAGTCGCATTTGATGTCCCGCCAATATGAGAGCATCATGAAAAAATCACCCTTTTCACGGCCCCAGGGCGTTCGCTAGAAATGCGAAGCCGGATAATTCGGAGATAAAACAATGAAAGTAAGGGCATCTGTCAAGAAAATTTGCAGAAATTGCAAAATAATCCGCAGGAATCGCATTGTACGTGTGATTTGCAGTAACAAACGACACAAGCAACGTCAAGGTTAATACGGACGGATTGATAATAACAGGCGTTGGTGAAATTGATCGAAGTCGCTAATTTTGATAGAATCCGCGACCCCGAATTTCTCGCCAACCATTTATAGAGATTAAAAATGGCACGTATTGCTGGAATCAATTTACCTAACCATAAACACATAGAGATAGGATTGACCTCGATCTACGGTATTGGCCGTCGTACTGCACAGAAAATCTGTGATGATGCCGCTATTGACCGTCAATGCAAGGTCAACAGCCTGAATGATGAGCAGGCCGAGCGCCTTCGTGCCGAAGTAGCCAAATATGAAGTGGAAGGTGACCTCCGGCGTGAAGTTTCGATGAATATCAAGCGATTGATGGACCTGGGTTGCTATCGTGGCCTGCGTCACAGGAAGGGACTTCCGGTTAATGGTCAAAGAACAAAAACCAATGCCCGGACCCGAAAAGGGCCGCCCCGTGCAGTCAAGAAATAACTGTCATATACCCGAGCAATAAACTTACGGCAAATCACCTATGGTCAAAGCAAGCGCAACAAGCAGGAAAGTAAAGGCAAAAATCAGAAAGAATGTGACTGAGGGTATTGCGCATATCCATGCGACTTTCAACAACACCATCGTTACCATATCAGACAGGCATGGTGATACATTGTGTTGGGCCTCAGCAGGTAATTCCGGGTTCAGGGGGTCACGTAAAAGTACTCCTTTTGCAGCACAGACTGCTGCTGAAAGCTGTGGCAGACGTGCTCAGGAAATGGGCGTGAAACAATTGGAAGTAAAAATCAAGGGCCCCGGCCCGGGCCGGGAATCAGCGATTCGTGCGTTGAATGCGCTGGGATTCGAGATTCATTCAATTTCTGACATAACCCCGATTCCACACAATGGTTGCCGTCCCCCCAAGCGACGTCGCGTGTAACACTGTAATTCAGATTAATAAATCCAGGTAAGTTTAATGGCAAGATATATTGGTCCAACATGTAAACTGGCGCGACGGGAAGGGACTGACCTGTTCCTGAAAAGTCCGGTCAGAACGATTGACTCAAAGTGCAAATTTGATCGTGCACCCGGGGTAAAAATCACCGGTCGTCGTTCCAGAAGCACGGTATATGGTATCCAGTTGAGGGAGAAACAGAAACTGCGCCGCATGTATGGTGTACTGGAAAAGCAATTCAGTAACTACTACAAAACTGCGGCACGGATTTCGGGATCAACGGGTTTGAATCTGCTGCAACTGCTCGAAAGCAGGTTGGATAACGTGGTCTATCGGTTGGGATTTGGTGTGACTCGTGCCGAAGCTCGTCAACTGGTCAGCCACAAATGCATCATGGTTAACGGGGTAAAGGTCAATGTGCCCTCCTATCAGGTAAAACCCGGTGATGAAATAGAAGTAGTGGAGAAGAGCAAGAAACAACTGCGGATTACTGCCGCACTGGAGATATCAGAGCAGATTGGTGTGGTGCCCTGGGTAGACTCTGATCCGATTGCGGTAAAGGGGGTATATAAAATGCTCCCTGAAAGATCCGACCTGTCACCGGACATCAATGAAGCGCTGGTTGTTGCACTGTATTCCAAGTAAACATTCTGATTTTTTCTTAATTTAAACTTCGTTTTAATCACGAGGACAACTGATGCAGGATCCTACCGTCGAATTTCTCAGACCACGCCTGATGGAAGCCAAAACCATTGACGCCCAACATTCGAAAATTACCATTGAGCCTCTTGAGCGCGGATTTGGCCATACTCTTGGTAATGCACTTCGACGAATCATGCTTTCTTCGATGCCCGGCTGTGCAGTCACCGAGGTTCGAATAGAGGGCGTGTTGCATGAGTATTCCACCCTCGAAGGTGTGCAGGAAGACGTGATCGATATTTTGATGAACCTGAAAACCCTGCCAGTGATTATGCACACTCGCAACAAGGCCGTGGTTTCTCTGCGAAAAAAAGGCCCCGGAGTGGCGACAGCAGCGGATATTCAACTCGATGACGACATTGAGCTGGTTGACCTCAACCATCACATCGCCACGTTGTCGAAGGATGCCGAGCTTGATATGGATATTACCATTCGCCGTGGCCGCGGCTACCAGACTGCTGAAAGCCGGTTAAATGATTCGGATGCGTCCCGTGCTGTGGGAGTGATTCAACTTGATGCTTCATTCAGCCCGATAACCAGGATTTCCTACGCGGTGGAAGATGCCAGGGTCAAGCAATTGACCGACCTTGACCGTTTGATACTGGAAATTGAATCCAACGGCTCTATCGACCCGGAGGTTGCAGTAAGAAGGGCCGCCACCATTTTGCATGATCAGATTTCTGTATTTGTAAACCTGGAGGAATCCATGGTTCAAAGTATGGTAGAAGAAGAACCGGAAATTGATGCGACTCTGCTCAAGCCGGTCGATGATCTTGAGTTGACAGTGCGGTCTGCGAATTGCCTTAAAGCTGAAAACATTTACTATATCGGCGATCTGGTACAACACACGGAAACGGAACTGTTGAAAACACCCAATCTGGGTAAGAAATCCCTCACCGAAATCAAGGATGTACTGGCACAGCGGGGTTTTACACTGGGTTGGAAAATCGAAAACTGGCCGCCGCCGTCTTTGATTAAAGAAGACGAGGGCACCATAATGGGGCGGGACTAGAAAATGCGTCACAGAAAAGCAGGCAGAAGCCTTAATCGAACCTCATCGCATCGAAAAGCCATGTTCAGTAACATGGCCAATTCGCTGTTTCTGCATGAGCAGATCAAGACTACGGTGCCGAAAGCAAAAGAGTTGCGAAGATTCGCAGAACCCCTGATTACACTGGCGAAAACCTCCAGTGTAGCCAACCGCCGTCTGGTATTCGCACGATTGCGGGATCGTAAAATGGTGAGCAAGTTATTCGATGATCTCGGCCCTCATTTCAAACAGCGTCCGGGCGGATACCTGAGAGTATTGAAATGCGGATTCAGAGTGGGCGACAATGCACCGATGGCTTACGTGCAATTGGTGGATCGAAATCATGGAAACGAAAACAGCGACGGATAGCAGGCCACAATAATTCACATTTTCTGGAGTTCAAAAAGTCAGGTTGAGCGCCAGACCGGTTTTTTGTCTATTTATGGGGAACAACGGACAAAATCGGAGGTCCGGCAACTGGTCGAATCGACAGAATCGCGATATTTTCGTCAGGCAGGCCCGCACTCAGGGATTTCGTGCACGCTCTGTTTTCAAACTTGAACAGATTGACAGCAAATACCATCTGATAAGGCCCGACACCCTGATTGTTGATCTCGGCTGTGCACCGGGAAGCTGGTCGCAATATGCCGCGAGTCGCATATCCCCGACTAATTGGATCGCGGGGGTTGATCTGTTGCCCATGAAAAAACTGGAGAAGGTGCAATTCATCCAGGGGGATTTTACCGACCCGGCCATCCGGCGCAAAGTCAGCCAATGTTTCCCTGAATCCAGGGTTGATCTTGTTTTATCTGATATGGCCCCCAATATTACTGGTATACGTATCACTGATCAGGCCAACGCTGAAAAATTACAGGTTGCTATCCTGGATTTTTGCAGGAACACCCTTAATCGGGAAGGGAATCTGGTAACCAAGATATTTGAAGGGGAAATCTCTAACTCAATCAGAAAACAGTTTAAAGCCTGTTTTGACGATGTGCAGACTGTCAAGCCTCCAGCTTCGCGTTCACAATCGAGGGAGGTTTACCTTGTTGCCCGGGGATTTCGACCACAAATTGTTTACTGATTCGTTAAATGATTTTACAGCAGATAAAGTATAATGAGAACAATATCGACAAAGAGTGAATTTCATCCGGAGAAGACAAGTTGCCCAATATGACAAAAAATATATTGTTGTGGCTGGTAATTGCCATGGTATTGATGTCGGTTTTCAATAACTTTACCAATCCGGGTGGTAACTCAAGCAACGAAATCGTCTACTCGACATTCCTTGAGCAGGTCAAACAGGGAAATGTGACAGCAGTGGAAATTGACAACGAGACCATGACCATCCGTGGTACAACCCATCGTGGCGAAACCTTTGTAACTTATGCGCCTGACGATCCCAAGCTGGTAGATGATCTGGTCGCAAACAAGGTTGACATCAAGGCGAAGAAGAAAGAGGAAACCTCACTGCTGATGCATCTGCTGATCAGTTCGTTTCCGATCCTTCTGTTGATCGGTGTGTGGATTTTCTTCATGAAACAAATGCAGGGCGGCGGTCGTGGCGGGGCCTTGAGTTTTGGCAAGAGCAAGGCCAGAATGCTGACCGAGGACAAGAATCAGATTACTTTTGAAGATGTTGCGGGCGTCGATGAAGCCAAGGAAGAAGTCGAAGAACTTGTCGAGTTTTTAAGAGACCCATCCCGCTTCAGAAAACTCGGTGGACGGATACCCCGGGGTGTATTGATGACCGGCAGTCCTGGTACAGGCAAGACCTTGCTGGCCAAAGCCATCGCCGGGGAAGCGAAGGTTCCGTTCTTTACCATTTCCGGCTCGGATTTTGTGGAAATGTTTGTTGGTGTGGGTGCATCAAGGGTGCGTGACATGTTCGATCAAGCCAAAAAGCATGCTCCCTGCATCATTTTCATAGATGAAATTGATGCGGTTGGTCGGCAAAGGGGCGCTGGTCTCGGTGGAGGTCATGACGAGCGCGAACAGACCCTGAATCAGCTATTGGTGGAAATGGATGGTTTTGATGCGGGTGAAGGGGTGATTGTAATTGCCGCGACCAACCGACCTGATGTACTTGACCCGGCATTGTTGCGCCCGGGACGATTTGATCGTCAGGTGACGGTCCCGCTTCCGGATATCAGGGGCAGGGAAGCGATTTTAAAAGTGCACATGAAGAAGGTTCCGCTGGATGAAGACATTGACCCTGCGATCATTGCCCGCGGCACTCCCGGCTTCTCTGGAGCAGACCTGGCCAACCTCATCAATGAAGCCGCCTTGTTCGCCGCCCGCGAAAACAGGAGAGTGGTCAACATGGAGCAGTTCGAAAAAGCCAAGGACAAGGTTCTGATGGGAGTTGAGCGACGCTCCATCGTGATGCCTGAAGAGGAGCGGCAGAATACCGCCTATCATGAATCAGGACATACTGTTGTGGCAAAAGTTTTATCCGAATACACTGACCCGGTTCACAAGGTCACCATCATTCCACGGGGCAGGGCATTGGGGGTTACCATGCAACTGCCGACAGAGGATCGTTACAGCCATAATCGGGAATACCTGTTCGCCAGGATTGCGGTGTTGATGGGTGGACGAATAGCCGAAGAAGTATTCATGAATCAAATGACAACCGGTGCATCGAATGATTTCGAGCAGGCCACCCAACTCGCTCAGAACATGGTGTCACGCTGGGGTATGAGTGATACGCTCGGTCCCCGGGTATATGGCGACAATCACAGTGAGGTATTTTTGGGCAGGGAAATGTCCACCCAGCGTAATGTGAGTCCGGATACCGCCGAGAAGGTCGAGAAGGAAGTTTCCCGGATAATTGTAGAACAATATGGTCGCGCACGTTCGATCGTCGAAGACAATCGAGCCAAAATTGAAGTGATGGCAAATTCCTTGCTGGATTGGGAAACGCTGGACTCCAGCCAGGTGGACGAAATCATGGCGGGTAAGGATCCTACACCACCACCCAAAGCGGAACCGGATAAGCCCCCACCTTCGGATTCGAAACCCGGTGGCAGTCCCATGCTGGATGAATCTGACCTGGACCTGCCTAACCCGGACAGACTCAATTGATAACAGGTCATACCTGGTCTCAAGCCATACCATCCTCCGATCCATTGAACCATGAGGTTATCTCTATTCGGCACTGACGGTATAAGGGGCAGGGTCGGTGAAGAACCGATTACCCCCTCCACGATGCTGAAACTGGGCTGGTCGGCGGGACGAATCTTCGTCAATGCCGGCATAGGTAATGAAGTGTTGATCGGAAAGGATACCCGGGTCTCAGGTTACCTGTTGGAATCCGCCCTCGAAGCAGGGTTCTCATCGGCCGGAGTCAATATTTCCCTGCTTGGCCCCATGCCGACGCCCGGCGTTGCTTATCTTACCCGTACTGTCAGAGACTGCACCGGTGTAATGATCAGCGCTTCCCATAATCCTTTTCACGATAACGGAATCAAATTTTTATCCTCGGACGGCGCCAAGCTGCATGATGCCCTGGAAACGCAAATTGATGAAATGATGGATCAACCGCAGGTTTGTGTTCCTTCCGCAGAACTGGGCAAGGCCAAAAGATTTCCTGATGCCCATGGAAGATACATCGAACATTGCAAGAGTACATTTGATGAATCCAGATCATTGGCTGGCCTGCGAATCGTGGTCGATTGCGCGAATGGAGCAGCATACGACGTGGCGCCAGGTGTATTGGAGGAACTGGGGGCTGATATCACAGCCATTGCCAATCATCCGGATGGTTTCAACATCAACCACAATTGTGGTTCCACTGATCTGAATCTGATCAAAACCACGGTCAGTGAAACGGGGGCCGATGTCGGTATTGCCCTGGATGGCGATGCAGACCGGGTAATATTGATTGATAGCGCCGGCAATACAGTTGACGGTGACCAGATTCTTTATATTCTTGCCAAACATCGCAAATCCACACAACGGTTGTCAGGCGGCGTTGCGGGTACACAGATGACCAATCTTGGACTCGAACATGCTTTTGAAGAAATGTCGATTCCGTTTCTACGAACCCGGGTAGGCGACCGCTATATCCACGAGGCGATGGTTGAACAAAATTGGAATCTGGGCGGGGAGCCATCGGGTCATATTATCTGTCGGGATAAATCCAACACCGGTGACGGCATTGTTGCGGCATTGGAGGTGCTTGAGGTGATGCTGGAAACCGGTCAAACTCTGGATCAGTTGACCGACGGTATGCAAATTTACCCACAGCACATGATCAACGTCCCCATCGGCAATGCTGACAGGCATGCGCTCGCCTCCCACAAGCATGTGCTCGAAGCAGTCACGGATGCGGAAGTGGAACTGGATCGGACCGGTCGTGTAGTGCTCAGACCATCAGGTACCGAATCCGTATTCAGAGTCATGACGGAAGGCGTGGATGTTAACCAGGTACAATTGTTGACCGAGCAGATAGCCAGAGCCGTAGTTGCCGCAGCCGCAGAATAATCAGCACCCTTGCTTGCTTCAATGAATTCATCCAATCTCGGCGGGCATCTGGATGTACTTGGATCGATCCCGGAACAATACCGTGATGCCATATTAAGCGAATGCAGCAAACAGCATTTCAAGCGCGGTGATACGTTGTGGACACAGGGTGACGCTGGTGGATTTGTCGCTTTTCTGATCACGGGTAAAGCGATGTCTACTTATTATAGTCCTGAGGGCAAAGCCGGTGTCACAGGGTTCTGGTCCGATGGAGATATTCTGGGAGGGGCAGATTTGAGTGGTCTGGAAAACCGCCAGATGACCGTCCGATTTCTCGACCTGTCCACCGTTTATATTTTGCCATTGACCAACTTCTATAGCATGCTGGAAAGGTTCCCGGAGCTTGCACAACAAGTAGTTCGTGCCCTGTCCGTGCGCCTGCACTGGGTTGCACATCTCGCGCTGAGTCTGGCAACCCACTCTACCGAGGATCGGGTACGTGGTGTTCTGCTCGCCTTGTCTGCAAGCTTCGGGGTGAAATGTGATCAGGGTGTACTGATTGACCTTAAACTTTCTCACGAAGACCTGGCATCCATGGTTGGCGTATCCCGACAATTTGTAAATGTCGCATTAAACAACATCAAGAGTGCTGGTTATATCAAGATTGGCAACCGCAAAATCATCATTACGGATATGCAAGGCCTGCAAGCAGCTGAATATCTGGCCTGATTAACTCCAGAGCGAACTCCAAAACTACTTCAGGTATCCATCAGATCAATTTATCCGTTCGGTCTGAAACCGTTATCCCTGTTCCGCAACCGTTGCTTGAAGAGGGTGAGTCGTGAATACAAATTCATCCACCGGCTTGCCACCGATCAAGTGTTCCTGGATAATTCTTTCCAGCACCTCCGGTGTGCACGAGTGGTACCAGACCCCTTCCGGGTAAACCACTGCAATCGGTCCGTGGGTACAAATCTGCAGACAGTTTGCCTTGGTTCGATAAACCCCACCCTCTTTTATCAGTTCCAGTTCCTTCAGCCGGTTTTTCAGAAAATCCCAGGATTCCAGGCTCTTGTCCTGTAGTGAACACTTTGGTTTTTTCTGGTCGCAGCATAGAAATATATGGCGTTGAATCTGATTTATTTTTAATTCGTCAACCGCCTCTGCAAGATACTTCCGGCGATTTTCGATCCGTCGCATATCGTTGTTCATTACCCGTAGCCTCAAATTTATAACACTTCAAGAATTGAAATATTCATCATCCTGAAAATAATTAATGTCACATTATTGACCAGGAACATGCATTGAATCGAATAAATTACCATTTGGTCAGATGCCACCAGTAAATCTCGCGCCCATCAGAGACATAACCCGCAAAAAATACGACTGTAATTATATGGGCAACGATGCCGACGATGAACAGTACTGCAAGCCATAGATGGAAACGTCGCCAGTAACGCTCGATTGCCGGTATCCTGCTGTTGCCGCTAAGTGGATGGTGTGCCAACATGCGCCGCTCGGCAATATTCAGGCGATGATATTGAAAAGCAATACGCGGATGCCGGGTCCAGTGATGCCAGCGCAGGATGAATTCACCTTCACCGGTATCAGAAGCCAGACTCTTCAACAGACTTCTCCTGGCGCGTATCAGTTCGCGGGCCTGATTCGATATTGCATCCGATGTCGCAGCGGACTGAACCGATGTAGCGTATGGAATTGCGCTGCGACCGAATGTCGCCCCCGCTCGTAACGGCGCAATCACTCGACCGTAAAGGCCGGTAAACAGGAGTCCAATTGTCGCCAGCAATACCAGAGTGGACCATTCCCGCAAGGCAAACCCGCTATGCGCGATCGCTAATGTGATTCCAAACGTCCCAGCCAGACCGTGCCATGTCTGCGCTGCCGGTTTTGACACCGGCGTGTTGTCTGAACGCCGCACAGGTACGTAGTACAGCGTCCCCAGAAGGATCAGGGCGCCGCATATCCCCAGAGACTGACCGACCGGTGACCCGGGACGCAAATCCCAGGGCAGCCATTTCACTCCGCCGAGTAAATATGCTGCACAAAGGAAGAACAAGCCGAGTGTAATAAGGATAAGGGTCCGGTTTTCCAGCGCCATCAGAATTGTCCTGTCAGGCTTTTCGTATGCGTACCAGCACGGACTTCATGTTGGTCTGATCAGAAACAGGATCGCGCAAGTGATGATCGATCAGCCAGTTGACGCTGGCGGCAGGGTCTCGTTTTTGTCGTTCGTCCCAGCCAATCGGCACAAATATCGAAGATTGGCGAATGCCGGTATGTACCCAGGCCACCACTTCTATAGAGCCATGCGGGTTTTCGATGATGACCCGATCCCTGTCCTTTATACCAAGCGGACCGGCTTTACCTGGATGGATCATGACAAACTGTTCGGGCCACATTTCCTGTGCCTGCCAGAACCAGTGTGTCCATGAGTGAAAATGCGGTGCAGGCGGTCGACCGCTGACCAGCTCTGTATCGTACAGGGGTGACCGCTTTAACGGTGTATTGACGATACGGACCGGACGGGTCAAGGCAGCCCCGTTCCAGACTGGAGACGGCACCCCTTCTTCCTCATCGGATGCCAGATATTGCAGATAGGGCAGATCAGTGAGTTGATCCGGATCCGAGTAGAATTCAGGAAGTGGCGATAACCCGTAAGGCAGGAACTTTTTCTCCAGCGCCTCAGTCCAGATTTCAAATTTACCGGTTTCAGTCGGAATCTGTCGTTTACCGGGGTCTCCTGGATAAACCGACCCATCCTGAAACAGGGTTTCGACTTCTGTTGCGCCCGGTTCGGCCAGAGGTCCACGAATCCAGCGCGAGGGATTCGACTTCATGCGTTCGGTAGTCAGTCCATCCATGCCGTGTGCGCTAATCATCTGTTCGTCCCAGAACCGCGCCGGATCGAGTTTATACTCGTCTTTCAATACGTCTTGAAAGTCAAATCGTTTACCGAGTTCAACCCAGAAGTGCAGGTCAGAACGCGCTTCACCAGGCCCATCGATGGCTTTTTCAATCCAGCCGACCCGTCGATCATCGTTGGATCGATTGACATCACCGACTTCCAGAGCTGACGTGGTCGGAAAAACGTAGTCGGCATAATAATAGGTCGCGTGGGGAAATAATTCCATGTAAACCACCAGGTCAAGCGCCTGCATTGCCTCACGTAACTTAGCTTGACCGGGCCACGTCGAAAGCGGATTACCGGTAGAAATAAATGCTTTTATCGGGTATGGATGTCCACTGATCATCGCGTCAATCCAGCCTGTAGGTGATTTGCGAAGCGCAGGACCCCGTTTCGGAGCACGGCCTTCGGGAGCATGGGCATGCAGCGGCAAACCTCGATTCAGATTCATGAATCCGGCTCCCGGGCGTGCCCAATGGCCAGCCAGCAGACAGAGCATGTGAAACGCCCGGTTGGACTGAAATCCATTACTGTGCTGGTTAAGACCCTTGCCGCCAAACACCACGGCACTCTTTGCCCGGGCCAGTTCATCAGCCAGGCGACAAATGGTCGCTTCAGGTATATCGGTAACCGCTGCCGCCCACTTCGGGGTATACTCTTTCTCGCATAGAAATTCACATAAGCGTTCCCAGCCCGCAACATGCTTTTGCAGGAAAGGTCGATCTATCAGATTGTGATCCTGCAAATGGAACATCATACCGAGCGCCAGTGCCATGTCTGTTCCGGGTCGGATTTCTATCCATTCGTCCGCCTTGGCAGCGGTAGCCGACTGGCGGGGGTCGACAGCAATCATTCGGGCGCCGTTGGCAATCCGGCAATCGTGTATCAGTCCAAAATAAACCGGTCTGGTTTCTGCCATATTGTCTCCGACAAACAAATAATAGTCCGCCGCACCAAGATCGGTTTCGGTGAAACTGTTACCGCCGGGAGCGGCGCCCTGAGTGACCCTGAAGGCCTGAGCCGCAGCGGAGGCACAAAGCGGCGCGGTGCCTTCCTGATTTGGTGTGCCATATAATTCGGCGAACAACGCGGCGCCTCCTGCCTTGTTCAGCCAACTGGAACGGGTACCGGTGAAAATGGCAAGGGCTCTGGCATCCCAGCGTTCGCGAACCGACTTCAGGCGCTCTGCCACCTCGTCGAGTGCGGTGTCCCAATCAATTGGTTCAAAGCGGCCTTCGCCTCGCTTGCCAACGCGCTTGAGAGGTTGCGTGAGTCGATCCGGGGAGTTATACATCTGGATTTGAAATTGCCCCTTGGGACATAGACGCCCCTTGCTCACAGGATCACTCTTGACACCGGTAATCGAAGTCAAGCGACTGTCTGTCAGGTGATAGGTAACCGGGCAACTGTTGAAGCAAACAGGGCAGGCGCCAATCACGCTGCGGTCTGGCCTCGGATGTTGACCCGCTTCAGTATACGGATATTGCGCGACATCAGGCCTGGAAGACAAAAGTGCCCGGCTGAGGCGGGCCGCACCTTCACGGATTCGGTACAGTGCACTGCGTCTCTGGCGCACCGCGTAGGTACCCTGCACTGGCGCCATGGTGGATTTGACGCTGGATTTTCGGCGGCGCCGTTTATTGAGATTATTCATTGGCATCGGTGAAGGTACCGGCCGGATATGATGTCTGTCCGGTGCGTGGCAAGTGTTCAAGATAAAGCGTTGCCGGCGCCAGTCCGAAATGATCAATGTCACGTATTTCGCGGTCCTCTGCATGAGAACCTGATATCAGGGCAGTGCGCTCGCCAAATTTGATGGCGCGACCAGGGCAAGCCTCCGCGCAGGCCGGGTCACCGCGATTGGTTGCCCGACGGTCTGCGCACAGATCGCACTTTTCTGCCTTGTGGCGCCGGAAATCAAAACTGATCGCACCATAAGGGCAGGCCTGTACACATTCCTGGCAACCAGTACACGAATCACTGCGAATTTGCACAACCCCGGTATCGTGACACTTCGAGATTGCGCCCGCACCGCATGCCCGCAAACAGGCCGGACGCGCACATTGCTGGCATACGCTCACAATAAACTCGAACCGCTCAGTTTCATCTGCTGGAGCGACCCAGTAAACGCGATTTCTGAAAATGCCTTGTGTCAGTCGATTTTCCAGCTTGCAGGCTGCCTCGCAAGCGCGACAGCCTGTACAGCGTTCGAGATCAATGGACAGTGCGAATTGCATTTTTATCAGCAGGGCCCGCTATCGAAGTTGATTTTGATCAGCATCAGACCGGAATACTTGTTACGTAAGATAATAACCCCCTACACACAACAGCACAAATGCAACGAACCGTCGCAGATACTGCTCATTAAGGCGTTGATTGATCATCGGGGCGATAACTGAACCAATTGCGATACCCGGTACTTCGACTGCGACGAGGACCCAGTCGATATCGACGTTCAGCAGCAGGTAGGTAAGGATACTCACTGTCAGTGGTAACATCAGCGCCACCAATGCCGTACCGACTAAAAAGAACATCGGGAATAAAAGTATGCTCGCCATAAAAGGCATCACCAGAAAGCCGCCACCCACGCCCAGCATGGCGCCGACAAAGGAGATGACAAACCCGCCTGCCGCAGCGGACACAGGGTTAAAGTCGAACCGGCGGTCACCAAACCCCAGCCGTGTACGCAACAGACCGAACCGGATCAGACGTGGCGTGGTGAATGGCGCCCGGCGATTATCAGAACGTTCAGACTGGACATACTCGGATATATCAAATGACTTTTGCAGGCGTTTGCTGCGTTGCGAAGGGTTGATCAACGATTCGTATAGCGTACGTCCCGCAACCAGAATAACCAATACACCGAACACCAGGCGGTAGCTTTGAAAATCCGAAAGATAGTTTTTTGAAAACCAGGAACCCGCTATCGCACCGAGTGGCGCACCGACACCAAAGGAAAACACCAATGGCCAGATCAGTCTTTTCTGTTTCAGATAGAGCGGTACCGAAAACAGCCTGCTGGTTAATTCAAGCATCTGATTGACCGCCTTGATCATATTGGGGTCGCCGATTCCCAAAATTGAAATGTGTCCGATTCCGGCCACAATACCGCCGCCGCCAGCACCCATCGCCATCAGGAATCCGGCGAATATACTCCAGCCAAATGCCACCAGCGGGTTAAAGGTGAATTCCATAAGGTCAGCAGATCAATAACCCGATCTCCAGTTTCCGGTCATGAATTGACTCATGTGCGGCCATTGAAACGTGCCAGCAGTTGTTTGATGTTTGGCCAGAGTGACCAGCAAAGGAATGCAAACGCAATGAACAGTATTGACCCGCTTAACGGACGAGTAACAAATACGGAGATTTGATTATCATACGAAATCATTGATGTCAGAAAATATCTTTCAGCCAATGGTCCAAGAATAACGCCAAGTATCAGCGGTGCAGAAGGAACATTGAAGCGTGATAACAAATAACCGAGAATGCCAAAACCGATACAGATATAAACATCCGCCATATTGTTTCGAACGCCGAACGCACCCACAAGGCACAGCACCACGATAAATCCGAATAACAGGACCGGCGGAATTTTCATCAACAGCGCGAAGCCGCGCGCTACCAGCATACCAATGGCAATCATCAGAAGATTTGCAACCAGATAGGCTGCAAACACGGTATAGACCAAGTCGATTCCAGTGATGAACAGCATCGGCCCGGGATTGACACCGTGCAACATCAGCGCTGCAAGCATGATGGCTGTGGCAGCGCTGCCCGGAATGCCAAGGGTCAGCAAAGGAATGGTCGCTGTGCCGGTGGTCGCATTTTTTGCGGTTTCGGGTGCAGCCAGTCCCTCTTCAACCCCGGTACCAAATTCGTCCCCGCGGCTGGAAATCTGTTTTTCCACGCCGTATGTAATAATTGCGCCGATGATCGCGCCGGCGCCGGGTATTGCACCGATCACACAGCCAACACCGGTACTGCGTGCAATTGTCCCTTTCAATTTGTAAAGGTCCTTGAAACCCGGTAATCGGGCACGGGTTTGCATGGCGGGGCGAATATTTGCCTTTGAATCGCTGCTGATCCAACCCAGTACCTCACCAATGGCAAACATGCCTATCAAAACGACAACAAAGCTGACTCCGTTGTCCAGTACATGCCAACCAAACGTTAAACGGGGTATTGCATAGAGCGGATCCAGCCCGATACTGCCGATAACCAATCCGAGAAACAGGGAAACCATACTCGACATCATATTGCCTTTTGCGATTGCAACCACCGATATCAAGCCCAGGACCGTGGCGGCGAAGAACTCTGGTTGGTCGAATCTCAAAGCGAATCTGGCAAATGGCGGTGACATGAAAATCATCATCAGCGCACTGGCCACGCCACCAATGGCAGAACAGGTGATTGCAATCCCCAGGGCCCGGGCCGATTCACCTCGCTGGGTCATCGGATAGCCATCCCAGGTTGCAGGCAATGATCCAGGTGACCCGGGTATGTTGATCAGAATCGAGGATATCGATCCCCCGAAGACTCCTCCACAATACAGGCCGGAAAGAAAAACCATGGCATTGACCGGGTTCATTACATAGGTGAAGGGTAAAGCCAGGGCCATCGCGTTGACAAACGATATGCCGGGTAAAGCGCCAGCGATAACGCCGACAAAGATTCCAGCGACCAACAATAAAAATGGTGTAATGCCGAACAGATGTGACAATCCCACCATTAAATTGTGCAGAATATCAATCAAATCAATAAATGCCGAGAAACTGGTAGATGCTTACGGTTACCGTATCCATGATTCCGATACCACGTGGTAACGGCAGATACGCAACCTTGAGGAATAAATACAGCAGTACCCCAGTGCCGAACGCACTGTTAGCAAGAATTTTCCATGCAGACCGCATGCCCCCTATCACAAACCATGTCACAAGAAACACGAAGGTGGCAATCGCGAAACCGATGTAGATAATGGTGACGCCATATAACACCACCACCACAACCCCGGCTAAAAGCCCCGAGTTATCATGGCGTGTGGCGCTTTCCACCTGTACGTCCGAACTGTCAGATCGATCAAGGAAGCGCGATACCCCCCATAGCAAACCCACGATAACGGTGCCCCACAGCATCACCCGAGGCCAACTCAGGGGGCCAAAGCCACTGGCATCGACGACTAGTCGGGTTTCCCCTGTGTTGAGCGACAGTAATACCACCAGTCCGGCACAAACCGCTACTAACGGACCGGTGAATCGAAATCGGATCATCCGGGCAATTCAACGCAGGTCCGACTTCAAAGTCAGAGTGCCCCGGAAGAGTTCAGATTATCTGACGGAATGGTCTATTGGGTAATCCCGAACTGTTTCATGAATTTCGACAGGTCTAAAAACTGCTGTTTCACGAACGCCAGACTTTCGGTTGGCGTGGTGGCTTCTTTGCAACTGAATTTGACCGCGCAGTACTCCTTCCAGTCACTATGGACCACCACTTCCGACATTGCCTCGTTCAGTACCTGAATCCGTTCTGCCGGTACACTTGCCGAAGTCACAATGCCACGCCAGTTTGGAAACGATATCTCATGACCGAATTCATAAGAGGTTGGCACATCAGGAAATCGAGGGTGACGTTCTTCACGGAACACAACCAGGGGCCGCATCTGCCCGGCTTCCAGAAACTGGACAACATCGCCAGGCTCTTCATACAGGAGTTCGGTATGACCACCCAATGGCGAAATATAACGTTCTGCAGGTTTGGCGTAAGGCACATTTTTCATCTCATGGCCCTTAGTGCCAAGAAATTTTACAGTTAAATCATCGAGCGTACCGAGTCCAGCCGTAGCCACACGGACCTCTCCGGGATTGGCGGCGGTATAATCCAGTAAATCCTGATAATTTTGAAACTGACTGTCAGTCGGCGCGAACAACATCGACGGTGAAGACTGGACAATACCCAGATAGGAAAAATCATCGGGTGTCAGTTCGCCCATACCCGAGGCCCATGACGACACGGTCAAACCCGTCATGGTGCCAATGGTATAACCATCCGCTTCAGCGTTCGCTACTGTGGTTAAACCCGTATTACCTGCGGCGCCTGAGACATTCGACGCTGGTACAGGCACGCCGATAACCGGTGAAAGCAGGCGTGCCACGGTTCTACCCATGCCGTCAGCGCCGCCGCCGGGTCCGAAATTCACAACCAGGTCTACCGGGCGTGACGGAAAATCCTGGGCATTGACTGTGGCGCTGGTGGTTGCAATGGCAAAAATGGCTGCTGATAAACTGGCAGTGAGAAAATGTGTTTTCATATCAAATTCCTCATTTGATGTTCAGGTAACTGTTCGTGACCTGTACAGGTTGTTCATATACGGCTCTTTTGTTCAGAGCATCAAACTGTATTACATGAATACACTCTGCTCTTGCATCCATTTTACTTATGTCAATTATATGACAAATTTGCGAGTTACAGACATTCCTCGCCGTATTTACCCCGGATTCACCGGCTTGCCATTTGTCCATTAATTGACAGCAACCTGATTTAATTCAGATTAGATTGAGCGCTTGAATTTTATACTTGATTGAACAGGAGCAAACTGAATGACCAACACAGTAGCCAAAACAACCACTGAAGAACACTATCAGGCGATCGCAGATTCCTGGCGTTCCGATAGTAAAACAACGGCCAGGGAATTTTTTGTTATCGACGCTGACCGTCACGTTATCGAGCCGCCAGAGGCGCTGACCAAATACCTTGATCCGGAATTCGAAAAAGAAGCGCCCAAACTGGTAACCGATAATCAGGGTTCACCGCGCATCATGATGGAGGGTCGTCTCTACCAGAAGCCCCGTGGATATGGCGCCGGACGCCTCGAAGGTTGTGGTGACCAGCGTCCGCGCGGCGAATCATTGAAATACGACGTGGCGCACCAACACTCAATGAAATACAGGGACAAAGATATGGACATGGGCGGCGTCGATATCGGCATCTGGTTCCCGACCGTAGGACTGTTCATTCCCGATATCATCAATCTCGAATTGCAATATGCCATTGGCCGGGCCCATAACGACTGGATGGCGAAAGATTTTGCCACCAGCAGACGCCATATCTGGTGCGCTACCATTCCTCTGCAACCCGAATGGGCGGTAGAGGAAATCAAGCGTTGCCATAAAATGGGGGCAAAAGCAGTCTGGATGCGACCCAACGTAATGAATGGCGTGCATTACTGGGAAGAAAGCTGGGACCCGGTCTGGAAGACCATGACCGATCTGGGTATGGCCCTGCTTTTCCATGAAGCGACCGGTACCTACAACGCCAGCTACAGCACCGACTACAAATACGACCGGTACTGGCTCGCTCATGTCGTTTCCCATCCCTGCGAAATGGCTACCGGAATGTGCGGATTGATCGGATATGGCGTACTCGAACGCCATCCTGCGCTTCAGGTGTTATTTTGCGAAGCCGGAGCAACCTGGGTACCTTATTTTCTGTTTCGTATGGACGAACATGTCACTGGTCGTCCCCGAAGCGAGACAGCGGAATTGACCATTTTCCCTTCTGAGTACTTCAAGAGGCAGTGCACCATCTGTTCTTTTGAACCGGCTGAGGCGTTGCTCCAGGAGACGGTACAATGGTTCGGTGGCCGCAACATGGGCCTGACCAGCGATTACCCGCACTGGGATTCAAGTGGCGTCAGTGGTGTGGACATGTACATTGAACTGTATCCCGACATGGAAGAATGGCAGAGAGAGCGATTCTTTTCCCGCAATGTGATTGATGCACTGAATCTTCAGCCATAATTGATCTGTGTTGGCGGCCTGTGTGAGTCATTCAATGGGCGGGATTGCTTATGTCTAAACACGTGCTCTGTGATACTTCTGAAATTCCTCCAGGAAAATGCAAAACGGTTATGGTCGAAGAAACGCGCATTGCGTTGTACAACGCTGGCGGAGAATTCTTTGCGACCCAGAATCACTGTACACATAAAGGCGCCCAATTGGTCAAAGGCGAACTTCAGGGGACGACAATCCAATGCTCGCAGCATGGATGGAAGTTCGACATTAAAACCGGAGAATGCCTGGCCCCGGGTCATGGCAGAAAACTTCGAATCTATCCGGTTTCAATCGAGCAGTCTTCGGTTGTTGTCGAACTTGAAGGCACTGAAAAACCGCAGTCCGGGGTTAAACATTCGGAATCTGTCGATGAACCGACCGGAAAAATACAATTTCATGCTGTGGCAAACAAAAATGATCTGGACGACGATGATGTGATGGCTGTCTTCGTGGGGAAGGAAGAAATCGCGCTTTATCGGGTCGACGGCCAGTTTTACGCGACTCAAGGACTGTGCACCCATGAATACGTCAGCCTTTGCGATGGTTTTGTCGAGCAGGGCGAGATCGAATGTCCGTTGCACGGCGCCTGTTTTGATATAAAGACAGGCAAGGCGATGAGCCTCCCCGCTGAAATTGACCTCAGGGTTTTTCCTGTAAAGCTCGAAGGTGACACAATTCTCATCGGTATCAAACCAGAACCGGTCGCTTGAATCTGTCTGCCCCTTCGGCGTCAGACTGGCAACATCATCTTTGTTTAATAATTGACACAGACAGGGTCAAACATTAAACTTTATCGGGCAATACAACTCATCGAGACCAGCTGAGGGAAGGGCCCTTTGAAGCTGGGGCAACCTTCGGAGCCAACCACTTCGAGACGGTGCCAACTCCCCGAATTATGTCCAATTGACATTATCTGGAGATGAGTGTCTACGCAACATCTGCTCAGGCGGAATACTTGATGAAGGGCGTGACGCGGGTCTGTAGAGGTGTTCTACCCATGGTTTTCGATGAAATGACTGACTTGGTTCATACATTGGAGACCCTGGATGCCGACCACCCTGAAAACAATGATCTCACAACACCCCTTTCTGCTGGCGGATGGCGCCACCGGGACCAGCCTGTTTGAAATGGGATTGCAAACCGGGGCTTGTCCGGAGCTCTGGAATGAGGATCACCCTGACCGGATAGCGAAACTTCATCAAGGTTTCGTGGATGCCGGTTCTGACATTATTCTGACCAACAGTTTTGGCGGAAATTACTATCGACTGAAACTGCACGCCAGTGAGACGCGGGTCAAGGAACTCAATTTTAAAGCTGCACAAATTGCGAGGTCTGTTGTCGATGCCGGACAGAGGGATGTCCTTGTGGCAGGTTCGATCGGTCCGACCGGAGAGCTTTTTGAAAATCTGGGCTCGCTGACCATGGCTTCAGCGACTTCTGTTTTCACAGAGCAGGCTCAGGCGCTTGCACAGGGAGGCGTGGATATCATCTGGGTCGAAACCATGTCTTCCAGGGAAGAAGTGATCGCAGCGCTGGCCGGAGCGAGTACCACAAATCTGCCTATCGTCTGCACATTGAGTTTTGATACGAATGGCAGTACGATGATGGGGTTGTCTCCGGCAGAATTCGCCGAGATGTCGCGCAGCATGACTGTTCGTCCCCACGCCTTTGGCGCTAATTGTGGTTTGGGTCCGGCTGAAACAGTGTGCGGAATTTTGAATCTTTCCAATGCTGCCAATGACAGTGATATTCTGGTCGCAAAGGGTAACTGTGGTATTCCCGAGTTTGTCGATGGCGTGATCAGCTATGGCGGAGAGCCGGCGCTGATGGCACGGTATGCCTGCCTTGCCTATGATGCGGGCGCACGGATAATCGGAGGCTGCTGTGGTTCTACATTCGAGCATGTTCACGCCATGCGCGATGCGCTTGATCGGCATATCCGCCAGCCGCGGCTGTCAGATAACCCCAAGCCGGATGCCCGTCAGGTGGTGACAGATCTCGGCGAGATCAGTAAAGGGGGCAGGGCGATACTTGAAGGCAGGATGAACGCAGATACCATCGCAGTGAGGCGACGCTCCAGTCGCAGGCGCCAGAAGTAAGATCCTGCGGTCCTACTCGCCCTGGGCTACGGCCTGACTTTGGCCATAGGATATCGGCGGATATTTCGCGGGGTTATCCGGTCCGCAGCATGTCGGGATACATTTCATTGTGAAATTCCGGTTCGCATTGAAGAAAAAGGGAATCGAGTATCGTGGCATCGAAGAAGTGTTGTTGTTGGCGAAATGCTTGACACTGATGAATCGATCATTGGTCCACTGTTTTAGCAGTTCTCCTGAGTTTACGATGAAAGCGTCATCGAGCCTGGGCGCCTTGAGCCAGCGCTGCCTGCGTTCACTGAAGATAACCAGCCCCGGATTATCCTGGGTCAGAATAGTCAGAAAAGTGGTGTCGACATGCGGTGCGATTCCATATTCATCGTCGGATTTCAATTCTACCGGTGGATAGTGTGTCATGCGCAGTCGCCAGGAAGGAGAGATGAACGCGCTATCGAAAAAGGTTTTTTCCACGCCAAGCGCAGTGGCGTAAATCGGCAGAAGATCAAGCGCCAGTTTTTCTATTTGAATTGCGTATTGCTCCACTGCCTCCCGGAACCCGGGCAGTTCATTTTCATGCGGCCATTGATTGTCGCCGAAACCTGTCCGGTGATCACGTTTGATCAGAAACGCTTCGTTCAGATTGGCTTTGTCCCGGGTCGGTAATTTCCGGTTTTTAAATGGCATGTAGCCTGCACCTTTGAGTTTCCAATCCGGTCTGTCCATCAACAGGGCGTTTTTGGCTGTTACAGGCAGGGCATAAAACTCCTTTGCCGCAGAAAAAATCCGCTCTGTCACCATCGTAGTTATCTCATGTCCGACGATAGAGAAAAAACCCACTTCCTCACACGCCTCTCTCAGTTCAATTGCAGTCATCTCAAGTTCCCGATCGCCTTTACTGTGCAGGTAGGGAGCGAGATCAATGGTAGGGATATCATTGGCGCCTGCGCTGCGAATAACGCTTGTATCCCAGGATGATGACTCATTGCGAAGTTCCATTTCCTTCGCCAGCGGGTCAAATTTTCTATTGTCCGTCACATTAATAATGGTTTGTCCATATCCTGAATTTCCCTGGTATTTTCCCGCCACTTGATCGACATCAGGCTGGCTAGTTTTTCCGACAATGATTTTTTCCTTGAATATTCGACCAGCATCAGTTCCGAGTCCTTTCTCCGCGCCATCAGATAGTCGTCACTGGTTTGCAACTCATCAACCAGGCCAAGTTCCAGCGCCTGGATGCCTAACCAGTGTTCTCCTGTAGCCACCTTGTCGATATCCAGACCGGGTCTCTGGCTTTTCACGAAATCCTTGAACAGTTGATGGGTTTCTTCAAGATCCTGCTGCACCTTGGTACGCCCCTTGGATGTGTTTTCGCCAAACAAGGTGAGAGTTCGCTTGTACTGCCCGGCATAAAGTTGTTCGAAGTCAACATCATGTTTCTTTAAAAACCGATGCAGGTTTGGAATCTGGGCAAGTACACCAATCGATCCGATGATGGAAAACGGGGCGGCAATGATCCTGTTGGCAACGCACGCCATCATGTAGCCGCCACTTGCCGCGACCATATCCACCGAAACCGTCAACGGTATTTCCCGCTCCCGGATGCGCTGCAACTGTGAAGCGCCCAGTCCATAACCATGTACCGTACCTCCACCACTTTCCAGTCTCACCAGTACCTCGTCGCTGGTTGTTGCACAGGTCAGCACAGCACTGATTTCCTGACGCATATTCTCGACGCTCCTGGCCTTGATGTCACCATTGAAATCGATCACGAAAATCCGTTTTTTCGTTGCCGGGGGATCACTGCTTTTTTTGGACGCCTTGTACGCTTTTTTCTCCGCCCTGGCTTCCTGTTTGAGCCTTTTCTTTTCAGCTTTATTCCGTTGCTTCACTGCATCCGGTGAAAGCGCAGCCGTCGAAACCGTGTTTTCCATCTCCTCGAACTGATTACCAATATGGGTAACCGCCAGTTGTCTGTCCGAAGATTTTTTCTGGCGCATGGCCACGGAAGCAATGCCTCCGGCCACGATCAGAATTGCCAGAACAATGGTAACCGCTTTGGCAAGAAACAAACCATACTCAGTCAGGAATTCCATAGTCAGGGTTCAATAGAAATTTATTGCTGAAGTTTTGCCCAGGTATCGCGCAGGGTTACGATCCGATTGTAAACCGGTTGCGTTGCGCCATGGTCCTTGTCAGGATAAAAATATCCCAATCTTTCAAACTGAAATCGAATATCACCGGCAGCGTCAGCCAACATTGGCTCGAATTTGCAGTTTGTCAGAATTTTGATCGAATCAGGATTGATCGTATCCGTGAATTCCCGGGATTTGTCAGCCAGGGGATTTGCCTTGGAAAACAACCGATCATATAACCGTACTTCGCCATCCACACAATGGCTGGCAGATACCCAGTGAATTATTCCTTTCACTTTTCCGCTTTCGGGCTGCCTGCCATGACGTGTATCCGGATCGTATTCACATACCAGTTGCGTTATTTCTCCGGTCTCGTCGCGTATCACCTCTTTGCAATGAATCACGAATCCGTATCGCAGGCGTACTTTCCGGTTCGGCCCGAGTCGAAAAAACCTTTTCGGAGGGTCTTCCATAAAATCATCCCTTTCGATAAAGATTTCCCTCGACAGCCCGATTTTTCTGTTCCCCATGGCTTGGTTGCCCGGATGGTTGGGCGCTTCTATTTCCTCTGTTTGTCCATCCGGGTAATTTTCGATAATGACCTTGAGAGGATTCAATACGGCCATCGCCCGCGGCGCAATCGGGTCGAGGTCTTCACGAATGCAGTTTTCGAGAACGCCAATCTCTATGATGTTGTCGCGCTTGGTAATTCCGACCGAAGAAATGAAATTGCGGATCGCTCCTGGCGTATATCCCCGTCGGCGAAGTCCCGACAGGGTAGGCATTCGCGGATCATCCCATCCGTTGACATGATTATTTTCCACCAGTCGCGTCAGCATGCGCTTGCTCATCACCGTGTAGTCCAGATTCATTCGCGAAAATTCGATCTGTCGGGGGTGGCTGGGCACCTGCAAATTTTCCAGAAACCAATTGTACAGGGCCCGGTGGTCCTCGAATTCCAGTGTGCACAGTGAATGCGTGACCCCTTCGATCGCATCCCCCTGCCCGTGGGCAAAATCATACAGCGGATAGATGCACCATTTGTCTCCGGTTCGCTGATGAACGTGATGCAATATCCGGTAAATTACCGGGTCCCGCAAATTCATATTCGGTGAAGACATATTAATTTTTGCGCGCAGTACATGCTCACCTTCTGAATAATCTCCCTGACGCATCCGCTCGAACAAATCCAGATTTTCCTGCATCGGGCGGTTGCGAAACGGGCTGTCTCTGCCCGGTTCACTAAGCGTTCCCCTGTACTGTTTAATCTGTTCCGCGCTCAGACTGTCGACATAAGCCAGACCTTTGCCGATCAGTTCAATAGCAAACCGGTGAAGTTGATCAAAGTAATCGGAAGCGTGGGTAATTTCATTCCACTCGTATCCCAACCAGCGCACGTCCTCTTCGATCGCCCTTACAAACTCTCCGTCCTCTTTGGCCGGATTGGTATCGTCAAACCGCAGGGTGCACCGGCCGTTATAATCTTCCGCAATTCCAAAGTTGAGCCAGATCGACTTTGCATGCCCGATATGCAGATATCCGTTTGGTTCAGGCGGAAAACGTGTGACGATTGTATTGTGCCTGCCACTCAACAGATCAGCATCAATTTCCTGACGGATGAAATTGACTGGATTGGTTGATTCGGACATGTCTGCGGATTGGGTGGAGTCTGGAGGACGGGCTGTACTTGCGGTCGTGGAGTATAGGTGAATCTGTGAAATCTTTCCATACGAAACCAGTCAAGCCGTTAATACCCTCTCCAGAATATTTTCATAACACATTGAAAGCAGATCAAGGTCAGCTACCGATACCTGCTCATTAATTTGATGAATGGTCGCATTGATCGGGCCGAATTCCACGACCTGGGCTCCTGTGGGCGCAATAAACCTGCCATCTGAGGTTCCCCCGGTGGCCGATAATTCAGGGTTCCTGCCGGTAGTCTCGAAAATACTGGCTGCAACGGCCTCCACCAGCATACCCGGACTGGTCTGGTAGGGGAGGGCCGGAGTACCCCATTCGATGTCGAATTCGAGCTCATGCGCCCGGATGATGCCGGGCACGATACGCTTCAGTTCGACAGCGCTGGTCTGTGGAGAATGGCGGAAATTGAAATCGATTTCGATCAGGCCGGGGATTACATTGAATGCTCCGGTTCCTGCCTTGATATTGGAAATCTGAAAACAGGTAGGCGGGAAAAATTTATTGCCTTGGTCCCATTGCCGGGTAGTCAGATCAGATAACGCTGGTAATGCGATATGAATCGGATTTTTGGCAAGATGCGGGTAAGCGACATGCCCCTGCGCGCCTTTGATTGTCAGTTTCCCGTTCAATGAGCCCCGCCGACCGATTTTCACCATATCCCCCAGGTCCGAGGTGCTGGTCGGTTCTCCAACGATACACAGGTCTATATTCACTCCACGACTGCCCAGTTCCTGCATGACGGCCTGTGTACCCCAGCGTGCCGTTCCCTCCTCGTCGCTGGTAATCAGCAACCCGATAGAGCCATGATGTTCCGGATGGTTTTCCACAAAGCGCTCGCAGGCGGTGACAAAGGAGGCAATACTGCCTTTCATATCCGCGGCGCCGCGGCCATGCAGCATGCCATCCCTGATCTCACCATCGAAAGGGGGAATCCGCCATTGCTCCAATGGTCCGGTCGGAACCACATCGGTATGGCCAGCGAAAACCATCAGCGGTTTTGCGTCGCCACGGGTCGCCCATAAATTGGATACGTCTTCAAAATTCATGTGTTCGCATTCAAAGCCGGACCGGGACAGCCGCTTCGCCAGTAACTGCTGGCAGCCCGCATCCAGTGGAGTGACCGAGGCTTTTGTGATTAAAGCGCGGGCAAGTTCGATGGTCCCGGAATGTGACATTGTTGCAATATGTAAGATAAAGATTTAAGGTTGGTTATTGTAACGATAAATCAAGGCCAATGAATGACAATACCGTCGCTTTGGAAATCAGAGATCTGCATAAACAGTTCGGTGATCTGAAAGTACTCAAGGGTATCTCGCTGGAAGCGAGACAACATAATGTGGTTTCCATCCTGGGCAGCAGCGGGTCGGGCAAGAGCACTTTACTGCGATGTGTGAACCTGCTTGAAACGCCCTCCTCCGGGGAGGTGCTGGTCAGGGGGGAACTGATAAAAATGAAATCCCGCAAAGATGGCGATCCGGTTCCACAGGACATGCGGCAGGTAGAGCGCATCCGTTCAAAACTCGGTATGGTGTTCCAGCAGTTCAATTTATGGTCGCACATGACGGTATTGCAAAATGTCATTGAAGCGCCTTTGTCGGTATTGAAGTTGCCTAAGGCAGAGGCTCTCGAAAGAGCTGAAATGACGTTGCAGCAAGTCGGCATGCTGAACAAAAAAAATGACTACCCCCGCACACTTGTCAGGCGGACAGCAGCAGCGAGCCGCGATTGCCAGGGCGTTGGCTATGGAACCCGAACTGATGTTGTTTGATGAGCCGACTTCGGCATTGGACCCTGAATTGGTCGGAGAGGTACTCAAGGTCATCCGCAGTCTGGCGGAAGAAGGCAGAACCATGCTGGTGGTAACACACGAAATGACATTTGCCCGCGAAGTGTCGGACCGGGTCCTGTTTCTGCATCAGGGCCTGACGGAAGAAGATGGAAAACCCGAGGAAGTGTTTGGTAACCCAAAATCAGAACGCTTCAGGCAATTTATGGCAGGTAATCTGAAATAGAAAGTGGTTCAAATCCGATTTATATAATTTACGCTTGATTTTATGAAAATTAACATAAACCCCATAATTTGGAGAACATTATGAAAAGAATACTTATATCCCTGGTTTCACTACTCATGCTGACTGCTGTTTCGGTTAGCGGCGCGGCTGACTGGAAACAGATTCGAATCGGTGTTGAAGGAGCCTATCCACCATTCAGTTCAATGACCGAAGACGGTGAACTGGTCGGTTTTGACATCGATATTGCAAATGCGCTATGCCAGGAACTCGGCGCCGAATGCTCTCTGGTATCCCAGGACTGGGACGGTATTATTCCTGCGCTTCTGGCCAATAAATATGACGCCATTATTGCTTCAATGTCGATTACCGAAGAGCGCAAGAAAAAAGTGGCGTTTACCAACAAGTACTATAATTCTCCTGCGAAATTTGTTCGAAAAAAGGGGTCGGGCATTGAAATCTCCAAAGAGGGACTGGCCGGAAAAACAGTTGGAGTACAACGTGCGACCATCCATGACAATTTCATCACCGGCGAATTCGGCGATTCGGTGAATATCAATCGATATGGAACCCAGGATGAGGCTTATCTCGATGCTGTTGCCGGGCGGATCGATTTAATGATGGCGGATTCCATTGCCATTTCCGAAGGATTCCTCTCCACTCCGGAAGGCGCGGATTTTGAGTTTGTGGGTCCAGGCTATTCCGACCCTGAATATTTTGGAGATGGGGCGGGTATTGCAACCCGAAAGGATGATACCGACCTGGTAGAAATGTTGAATAAAGCCATCCAGACGATTCGTGATAACGGCGTTTACAAAGCCATAAACGACAAGTATTTTGACATTGACATCTATTGATTCTTAGCTGCCCGAAGCATCGGAATTTACGTTGGAATTGAAGTGTCACAGGTAATAGACTATCTTCCGTTCATCCTCAAGGGGATGGGATTGACGGTCGCGGTTGCCTTGCTGTCGTTGGTGATAGCGCTTCTGCTGGGCATTGCGGCCGCTTCAGCCCGACTGTCGAAGTCAACAATTTCGAGAGGCATCTCAGGGGTATACACGACCATTATTCGTGGAATACCGGATCTGGTCCTGCTCACGCTGATTTTTTTCGGTGGGCAGATCATGGTCAATAATCTGGGCAAGTCGATGGGTTGGGGCTATATTGATATATCCCCATTCATTGCGGGTGTTCTGACCCTCGGGTTTATTTTTGGCGCTTATATGGGGGAGACCTTTCGCGGCGCCATACTGGCGGTGCCGAAGGGGGAAATCGAAGCCGGTTATGCTTATGGCATGCGACCCTTGCAGGTGTTTGTCCGTGTTACATTACCCGCAATGGTCCGCCATGCACTCCCCGGGTTTGGCAACAACTGGCTGGTACTGGTCAAATCCACGGCGCTGGTTTCGGTCATTGGTCTGCAGGACATGGTTTATAATGCCGGCGCCGCGGGCGGGTCTACCAGGCAGCCGTTTTCGTTTTATCTCCTGGTCGCATTCCTGTTTCTGATTATTACCGCAGTATCGAATTCCGGTCTGAAATGGCTGGACCGCCGATACAGCGCCGGCATCAGGCAGGGGTAGATATGGATTTCGAGGCTATCTTCTCCAATCTGCCGCTCTATTTCAAAGGGTTGGCGCTTACTATTGAATTATTGGTGCTTTCGATTATCTTCGGATTACTGTTGGCCATTCCAATCGGGGTCGCCGCTGCCGCAAAATCCGGATGGGTGAATATCCTTCCCAAAGGATTCATTTATTTCATGCGTGGCACCCCTCTGCTCGTGCAAATGTTTCTGATTTATAATGGCCTGGCGCAATTCGAAGCCGTGCGGGAAAGTTTTTTGTGGGTATTCTTCCGACAGGCTTACTGGTGTGCGTTGTTCGCGTTTTCATTGAATACTGCTGGATATACCGCGGAGATATTGCGTGGCGCCATCAGGCAAACCCCCGCGGGAGAAGTCGAAGCGGCGAAGGCGTGCGGCATGAATTACTTCACCCTGCTTTGCCGAATCCTGTTGCCCAGCGCTTTTAGAAGGGGGTTGCCCGCCTACAGTAATGAGGTCATATTCATGCTTCACGGTACGGCTTTGGCTGGTGTGATTACACTCGTTGATTTGTTCGGCGCCGCAAAAATCGTGAACTCACGACATTTCGTTCCATTTGAATCGTTTATAACCGCGGGAGTTTTCTATCTGTGTCTGACTTTTATCATCGTCTTTATATTCAAGCGGGCGGAAACAAGATGGCATGCCCACCTCAAACCCAGGGCCAGTTGAGCCGGATTTGAACAGTTCATTCCTGAGATCGACCGGCGATGTCGTACTGGTTTAAATATCCCCTGGGACAATCCATCGTTCAATCCGAAGTTGAACAATGTGAAAAGTTGATTCCATCAGGATACTACGCACATGGCCTGCAGGTTGGCATGCCCTGGGTCAATTATCTTTTCGGGACTGAGGTGGCCATAAGATATATTGCCGACACCTCGAACCCGCTTCTATCAACCCCGGATTCATCAAATCCGGATTCATCAACCTCGCTCCTGGATGGCGGCCATCCGGTTTATAATGTACAGGATTTCCACCGTGTCGTGTCCGCCAGTTCCGCATTACCTTTCCCGGAGAAATCCCAGGACATCATCGTCCTGCCTCACACCCTTGATTTTTGTCCCGACCCCCATGAAGTGCTCAGGCAGGTAAGCCAGGTGCTGGTGCCCGAAGGCTGCATGGTTATTGTCGGATTTAACCTGGTCAGTCTGTATGGTGTGTTAAATGCTCTGAACAGCCGTAACCATAATCAGCCGTGGGATGGCAGATTCTACCGGGTGGGACGGGTTCAGGATTGGCTGGCATTATTGGGGTTTGATCTGGTCGGAGCAGGCATGTCTCACTATCTGCCGCCCATTCAGTCCGGGAAGTGGCGTGAGAAACTGGTTTTCATCGAAAAGGCGGGAAATCGCTGGTGGCCGAATCTGGGAGGCATTTATGTTATCGTCGCAAGGAAGCGGGAGATGGGAATCACCCCATTACGGATACCTTCCCGCTCTTGGCGCAGACTGATTCCGGGAATGGTTCAACCGGCCTCTCGTGAAGCGGCACGGGTGCATTTGAAACTCGTATCAAAGAACTGACCCGGTATTCCTGAATCAACATGCAGATGAGCATAGTGACCATATATACGGATGGAGCTTGCAGAGGGAATCCGGGCCCGGGAGGATGGGGCGCTCTCCTGATTTTCTACGATACTGAAAAGGAAATATTCGGAGGTGTTGCGGAAACGACCAACAATCGAATGGAGTTGTGCGCCTGTATCGAGGCGCTTGACCAGCTATCGAGGCGTTGCCGGGTCCGGGTTTTTACCGATTCAACCTATGTGAAGAATGGCATTCAATCCTGGCTCAGCAACTGGAAAAGGAATAATTGGAAAACTGCTGCCAAAAAACCGGTGAAAAATCGTGATTTGTGGGAAAAACTCGACCAATTGTCATCGGAACATGATATCGAGTGGAGATGGGTGAAAGGACATGCCGGTCACCTTGGCAATGAACGGGCTGACCAACTTGCAAACAGAGGAATTGACGAGATTATCCTGTGCGACAAATAATCCTGGATACCGAAACCACCGGCCTTGAAACCAGCCAGGGGCACAAGGTGATTGAAATTGGCGCCATCGAGATGGTCAGTCGACGCAAGACCGGCAATACACTCCATTTTTACCTCAATCCTGAACGGGAGATTGACGAAGCGGCAGTCGAGGTGCACGGAATCACTTCTGACAAACTGGTGGATAAACCCTGTTTTAATGAAAAGGCAGAGGAATTGCTTCAATTCCTGAAAGGGGCAGAGTTGATCATCCACAACGCCCCCTTCGATGTTGGATTCCTGAATTACGAGTTTAAAGAAGCTGGATATGAAGGCAAGGTGATCGAGGATTATTGTCAGGTATTTGATGTGCTGGTACTGGCCCGGCGCATGCATCCAGGTCAGAAGAACAGTCTGGATGCGTTATGCAAACGATATGATGTTGACAACTCACAACGTATCTTTCATGGCGCATTGCTGGATGCCGAAATTCTGGCCGATGTTTATCTGAAAATGACCGGTGGGCAAACCACATTGCTGGGTGAGTCGGAAACCCTGAACAATCAATCCCGACAACAGCGCCAGCAGGATACCCGGATAGACCCACAGCAGGCGGCCAGGCTCAGCGTGACCCCGGTCAGCGAACAAGAGTTGACCGATCATGAAAAGTGGCTGGAACTGTTGAGGGCGAAAAATCCCGAAGGTGCGGTCTGGGATAAGTCAGGAATCTGAGTCTTATTCTGGAAAAGCGGCCATTGAAGCGGCCATCTCGGCGAACTGCCACGTGGCGATGTTGCCCGAATCACAGGCGTCAGCGAGCGGCAGGCCCGACGCATTACCTCAGCACTGATCCAGTGCAAAGCGCTGACATCGATCAGTTCGCGCGCCCCGCTTCACCTTGCCTTTCCCGCCAAGCTCGCTACACGCTGGATGCCGGGATTGTTTCCGGAGAAGATGGGTTGATGTGCAGACATCTGCAAGAAGTCAATGCCGGGCCGACCGCTTCAAAACTCTCAAGGCAGTACTTTCTTCCAGGGCTTGACTTCCACCTTTACATAGACGCCTGCCGCCACATAAGGATCATCATTGGCCCAGTTTTCGGCGTCTTCCAGGGAATCGAATTCGGCGATAATCAGGCTGCCGGTGAATCCCGCGCTGCCGGGGTCGCGCTGCCGGGGTCTTCGGTATCAATCGCGGGGTGGGGGCCGGACGCCAGCAGGCGGCCCTGTTCGACCAGCGCTTTCAGGCGTTCGATATGGGCCGGTCTGGCGGTCATGCGGTTTTCCAGGCTGTTGTCGGCGTCGGTTGCGTAGATTGTGTAATACATTGGAATGGCGCAGGAATTATTTTGACTATGAATCATACCATTGGCAGTGTCCGTGTGTTGCGCCGTTTTCCATGCACAAATGACCCGGATTTCAGAGCCACGCTCGCTGTTTCAACTCGTGTGACGCAGTTTGACAGTGCAGCGGTGAGCGAGCCGGGTCTTGTGCCTGCTCAATCACTCCTCCCTTGAGGGGGAGTCAAATCCGCAAAGCGGATTTGGTGGGGGGCATTCCCTTGATAAGCGGGAATCCACGGCTCGCGGGCGGGCACAGAGACCCGCCCCTACGACAACGGATCGTCGATACGGTGGTGAGGAGCAATCACTCCTACCTGCGTGTGAATCTATTTTCAAAAGCCTGATCCCGGACAATCGGCGTAGCGTTGACTTTTCCGCTGCCAGGCTGCATGCTCCACCGGTCCGTCATACCGACCGCCTGTCACCATGCCCACTACCCGGGATCCCCTGTTGAGTCCCCTGACGATCCGTGGCAAGCGGTTCCGGAATCGCATCATGTCCACCAGCCACGCTTGCGGCCTGGAGGAGGACGGCGGCATGCCGGCGGAACGCTACCAGGCCTATCACGAGGCGAAGGCCCGGGGTGGTATCGGACTCACCATGTTCGGTGGCTCGGCCTACGTGTCGCCGGATTCCACCTGGTCGTCGGGGCAGCTCAACATGTCCTCGGACCGTGTCATCCCCTACCTGACTCAGCTTTCCCGGCGGGTGCACGAGGCCGGCGCGGCGATCATGATCCAGTTGACGCACCTCGGGCGGCGCGGGGAATCCCTGAGCCAGAACTGGCTGCCCACCGTGGCGCCCTCGGTGGTGCGGGAGACCGGGCACCGGAGTTTCCCCCGGGAAATTGACGGGCACGACATCGAGCGCATTGTCAGGGCTTTCGGTGACGCGGCCTGGCGTGCCAGGGAGGGCGGCCTGGAGGGCCTGGAGACCATGATCGGCGGACACCTGATCGGCCAGTTCCTCTCGCCGGTCACCAACCGGCGGACGGACGGCTACGGCGGTTCCGAGGAGAACCGCTGCCGTTTCGGTCTCGAAGTACACGAGGAGATCCGCCGCCGGGTGGGAGACGACTTCATCGTCGGCATGCGGTTCCCCATCGACGAAACCCTGAGGGAGGGGCTGGATTTCGAGGAATGCGTATCCATGGCGCTGCGCTTCCAGGCATCGGGGCTGGTGGACTACTTCAACGTCAACTACGGCCGCATCGACACCGAACTGGCGCTGGTCACCGATTGCATGCCGGGCATGGCCTCGCCCATCGCGCCCTGGCTAGGGAAGGCGGGCGCATTCAGGCGTGAAGTGGGTCTGCCGGTGTTTCACGCCGCGCGGATCACGGACATCGCGACCGCCCGCTATGCCATCCGTGAGGGGCTGCTCGACATGGTTGCCATGACACGGGGGCACATTGCCGATCCGGAGATCGTCAACAAGCTGATCCGGGGTGAGGAGGAGCGCATCCGGCCTTGCGTCGGGATGACCCACTGCATGGGGGATGCCCGTCCCACCTGTGCGCACAATGCCGCCACCGGGCGGGAACAGCGATGGCCCCAGGTCATCGGCAGGTCGCGGACACCGGGCCGCAGATGCGTGGTGGCGGGTGGTGGCCCGGCGGGCCTGGAAGCCGCCCGGGTGCTCGGCAGCCGGGGTCATGACGTGATCCTGTTCGAAGCGGCGGATGATCTTGGAGGGCAGCTTCGCATGGCTGGCAGGGCGAGCTGGCGGGGAGATGTCGGCGGTGTCGTCGACTGGCGGCGGAACGAACTCGGGCGCCTTGGCGTCGACGTGCGTCTCAACACCTATGCGGAGGCGGCGGACGTCAAGGCGGAAAATCCGGAAATCGTGATCATCGCAACCGGCGGGGTGCCGGATCTCGAATGGCTGTCCGGCCATGAGCTGGTCACCTCGGCCTGGGATGTGCTCAGCGGTACGGCTCCACCAAGGGACCAGACGGTGATCTATGACGGTACCGGGCGGCATCCCGCGTTGACGGCGGCGGAGGTCTGCCGGGATGCCGGCAGGGAACTGAAACTGGTGTTGCTGGACGACCGGCCCGGGGTGGAACTGCCCTACGGGGAGAGGATGATCTGGAAACGGGAGTTTGCCCGGAAGGGGATCGTGCCGATCCTGGAGCGCCGGCTCACCGGCGTGGAGCGGGACGGTGACAGGCTGCTGGCCCACTTTCGCCATGAACTGACCGGAGAGCCGATGACGCTGTCGGCGGCGCAGGTCGTGGTGGAGCATGGCACGGTGCCTGCCGACGGGCTGTTCCGGGCACTCAGGGGTGATTCGGTCAACGACGGGGTAACCGATCTGGATGCGTTGCTGGCGGGCGAGCCCCAGCCCCATTCCTGCGGTGAGGGCGGATTCGCCCTGTACCGGATCGGCGATGCCGAATCCAGCCGCAACCTTGCGGCGGCGATTTTCGATGCCCTCAGGCTGTGTTCGGCGATGTGACGGGCCGGGTATTGTGCGCCTCGTTCTGACTCTTTATTTTTCGGTCAGTTGGATGTGTTTGCTGATGAATAACATTTGCGCGATGGCGAATGCCAGGGTGAGGCCGAATAGCCAGAATACCTTGAAGTTGACCCAGGCCGCGGTGCGGACTTCGGGGTCAGCATCCGGATTATAATAAAAGGCGACGTATAGATTCAGTCCGCCCAGAACCAGGAAAAAGAGGGCCCAGGCCCAGTTCAGCCTGCGCCATATCGACCCCGGCAGGGTTATCTGTTTGCCCATAATGAATTCCAACGCTGATTTTCTGGAAAACATCAGCATACTGACAATTACCCCGGAGAACAGCCAGTTGACGATGGTTGGTTTCCATTTTATGAATATGTCATCTTTCAGTAATATCGTAAGTCCGCCGAACAGGGTGATAATGACCAGGGTGATGATATGAATGGTTTCAAATCGACGATGTTTCGTCCAGAATACTCCCACCTGAATAAATGTGGCGATAATTGCCGCCGCAGTAGCGATAAAAATATCGTAAAATTTGAATGCGCCAAAAAAGATCAGTAACGGAAACAGATCAAATAATAATTTCATGGATCAAGGAAGAAATAAGTAAGCGCGAAAGTATACGGATTCGGGCACAGTGAAGTAAACAACGACGTCACAAATAGAGGCAGGAAAAGATAAACAAGAAGTACATCGTAGTTGAGGGGCCTATTGGCGTCGGCAAGACCACTCTGGCGCAAAGGATAGCGACCTTTCTGGGAGCAACACCCGTACTCGAGAAGCCGGAGGAAAATCCATTTCTTGAGCGGTTTTACAGAAACCCTCAACAATTTGCGCTGCAAACCCAGTTGCATTTTCTTTTTCATCGGGTAAGGCAGTTAAAGAAACTGAGACAGGACGACCTGTTTTCACCCGTCCGTGTTGCAGACTTCATGCTCGACAAGGATCCTCTGTTTGCTCGCCTCACGCTCGACGATGATGAACTTGACCTTTATGAACAGGTTTATCAGAACCTTGCGACTGAAGTCCCCGTTCCCGACCTGGTGATTTATCTGCAGGCGCCTGCCGATGTGTTGATCAGTCGAATTCGACGCAGAGGGGTATTGTTCGAAAGAAATATGGAAAGAGAATACCTTGAGCAGTTGGTGGATTCCTATATTCGCTATTTTCTCAGTTATCGTGACTCCGCATTATTGATGGTCAACGCCGAGAGCCTGAATTTTCCCGATAACGACGAGCACTGCGAAATGCTGCTTGAGGAGATCGAAGGATTGTCTCCGGGGCGCCATTATTTCAACCCGGTAGTCTGAAACCATATCAGGCCATCAATCAAGTGATACCCAGGGATAGATAAAAATGACTGAAACCCGACCGACTGACAAGCCACCATCATTGCGTACCGTTGCCATGCCGGCTGATGCCAACCCGAGCGGGGATATTTTCGGCGGATGGATAATGTCGCAAATGGACATCGCGGGCGCCATATTCGCAAGCTATATCGTGCACGGTCGTCTGGTGACGGTGGCAGTCGAAGGCATGACCTTTCACCTGCCGGTGTTTGTTGGGGACCAGGTCAGTTGCTACTGCAATGTGGCAAGATTCGGCAACACCTCGATTTCTATCCATATCGAGGTCTGGGTACGAAGAAAGCACGCTGGCCGGGAGCATCAGAAAGTCACAGAAGCGACCTATACCTATGTTTCGGTAAATGAAAACAGGCAGCCAGTACCGCTCGACAGAATCAGATAACCCGGTCGACTGTATTGATTATTGCCGGGATTGCTCCAGCGCCTGTTCGATATCCCAGATAATATCGTTCGCCGACTCAAGTCCCACGGAAAGCCGAATCATGTCCGGACTGATGCCTGCCTGAATCTGCTCTTCTTCGTTCAGTTGCCGATGGGTTGTGGAAGCGGGATGGATCACCAGGGTTTTTGCGTCGCCGATATTGGCCAGGTGGCTCAGGAATTGAACGTTTTCGATGAATTTTGCGCCTGCCTCCTGACCTCCTTCAATGCCAAAGGTAAGTACCGCACCGGCGCCTTTGGGCAGGTATTTCTGCGCCAGGGGATAATAGGGGTTATCGACATCTCCGGCATACTTTACCCACTTCACATGCTTGCTGTTCTTCAGGTAATCAACCACCTTTTCGGTGTTTTCGACATGCCGGTCCATACGTACCGGCAGGGTTTCAAGGCCTTGCAGCATCAGGAATGAATTAAATGGGCTCAAGGTCGGGCCCAGGGTGCGCAGGGTTTCACATCGAACTTTCATGGTAAAGGCAAAATCACCGAAGGTCTCCCAGAACTTGACACCATGATAGCCTTCAGATGGTTCGGTCATGTCCGGGAAATTTCCATTGCCCCAGTCGAACTTCCCGGACTCGACGACAATGCCGCCCATCGAGGTGCCATGTCCGCAAATAAATTTGGTGGCAGAGTGAACCACGAGGTCAGCGCCATGTTCGATTGGACGACACAGGTAAGGTGAAGCAAAGGTATTGTCTATTACCAGTGGCAAACCGTGTTTGTGCGCAATCTCGGCAATCGGTTCGATATCCAGCACATTATTGTTCGGGTTTCCGACCGTTTCGCCATATAACGCCTTGGTTTTATCCGTAATCGCCCGTTCAAAATTCTGCGGATTATCCGGATCGACAAAAACGCTCTTTATCCCCATACGCCTGAAGTTGATCGCGAACTGGGACACGGTCCCGCCATACAGCGTACTGGCTGAAACCAGTTCATCGCCCTGTTTCAGAATTGTCAAAAGCGCGGTCATCTGCGCGGCCATCCCGGTGCTCGCAGCGACAGCGGCTCGTCCCCCTTCCAGGGCTGCCATTCGTTCTTCGAACATCGCCGTAGTCGGGTTCGTCAGGCGCGTGTAGATATTGCCGAAAGTTTGCAGATTGAACAAGCTGGCGGCATGGTCGGTATCATCAAACACATAAGAGGCAGTCTGGTAGATCGGTGTGGCCCGTGAACCCGTGGCGGGATCCGGCTGGGTGCCGGCATGCAGGCAGAGAGTATCAAATTCGAATTCGTGGTCACTCATTATTTTTCTGGAAATTGTTCCTGGAAAATCCGGATGCTAGTTGGCGATGCGCTTGATGCGTCGTGACGAAATGATTTTTGTGTCAACGCCCATGAAATTCAGGCCACCGAAGATTCGGCCATGCTCGATCTTGACACATTTATTCTCGACAAATTCGAGGTTCCCGTCTTGCGCAATCCTGCGCGCTTCTTCGCTGGTCACACTCAGTTGGAGCCACAGTACCCTGGCCCCGATTTCGATTGCCTGCCTGGCGTAGCCAGGCGCTGTTTGCGGTCGTTGAAATAAATCGACAATATCAACGGATTGTGGAATCGAGGCCAGGTCGGGATAGCATTTCTGTCCGAGTACTTCGTCGTAGTTGGGATTGACCGGAACAACAGTGAAGCCATGGTCAAGCAGGTATTTTGCGACAAAAAAGCTGGGGCGATGCCACTTCGCGGAGAGACCAACAATAGCAACCGTGCTGCTGTCCGTCAGTATTCGACGCAAGGTATTGGTGTCGGTCATGTCACCCTTTATGATAAATTTGAACAGGGCTGAATTTAAACCAGATCGGGTTTTGAATCCAGCCCGATAACAGACCGGGGAGTTAAATGACCACGAATAATCCATATCTTGAGGGCCTCGATAAATGTGCTGCGAATTACCGCGCACTGACTCCATTGAGTTTTCTGAAGCGAGCGGCATCGGTTTATCCGGAGAGTACCGCGGTAATCGACGGACACTGTGCGACATCCTGGCTGGAGACTTTCAATCGTTGTAAAAAACTCGCATCCGCACTGGTCAAACGAGGAGTTGGCAAAAACCGGACAGTCGCAATTCTTGCGCCAAATTCCCAGGCCTGCCTGGAAGCGCATTTTGCAGTGCCGATGGCCGGAGCCGTGCTGAATGCGATCAATACCCGACTTGATGCCGCCACCATCGCTTTCATTCTCGAACACGGACAAGCCGATGTCTTCATGGTGGATGCAGAGTATGCAGGATTGGCGAAACAGGTCATGGAACTGATCACAAGGAAGCCGTTCCTGGTTGAAATCGAGGTAACGGGTATTGAGTGTGCCCTGGATGCGATTACCTGGTCTGGTTTTATCGAAAGCGGGGACGATGATTTCCCGGGTCGTTGGCCGGACGATGAATGGGACGCGATATCGCTGAATTATACCTCCGGCACGACCGGCAATCCCAAAGGCGTGGTCTACCATCACCGCGGCGCTTACCTTAATGCTCTCAGTAATGCGATAGGCTGGGAAATGCCGCACTTCCCGGTTTATCTGTGGACGCTGCCGATGTTCCATTGCAATGGCTGGTGTTTTCCCTGGACACTGGCGGCGGTAGCCGGCGCCAGCGTCTGTCTGCGACAGATTAATTCGAAAACCATCCATGACGCCATCGCAAAATACCGGGTGACGCATTTCTGCGGGGCGCCAATCATCATGAATATGCTGATCAATGCGGCGGATGAGGAAAGAAGGGAGTTTGACCACCAGGTCAACATGATGACCGCAGCGGCGCCGCCCCCGGCTTCGGTGCTCAAAGCGATGGCATCCCGGGGTTTCAGGGTGACCCATGTATACGGACTGACGGAAACCTATGGCCCGGCAGTCATCTGTGCAAGACAAAAACAATGGGAAGCGCTCGATTCACAAGCCAATGCCGAAAAAAAACGCCCGCCAGGGCGTGGCCTATCACGTGCTTGACGATCTTGATATCATGGACCCTGAAACCATGACGCCAGTCGCCAGGGATGGCTCGCAATTGGGGGGAAACCCTGTTTCAGGGCAATATTGTGATGAAGGGCTATCTGTCCAATCCGGCTGCCACTGAACAGGCTTTCAAAGGTGGCTGGTTCCATTCCGGCGACCTGGGCGTGATGCATGAAGACAACTATATCGAACTCAAGGATCGGTCAAAGGACATAATCATTTCCGGTGGAGAGAATATCTCTTCCATCGAAATTGAGAATTGCCTCTATGCTCACCCCGATATTATCGAGGCCGCAGTGGTCGCCAAGCCGGATCAAAAGTGGGGGGAAAGCCCCTGCGCCTTTGTCAGTCTTGCGCCAGGCAGGACACTCACAGCCCAGCAGGTGATCGACTTCTGTTACCAGAACCTTGCGCACTACAAGGTACCGAGGCATGTTGTATTCTGCTCACTGCCAAAAACGTCAACCGGCAAAATCCAGAAATTCAGACTGCGGGAACGCGCGTCGGAACTATAAACCAATTCTCAGATTTTCAGTCCAACCGCCAGATCCATCACATTGGTGCCGGTTGGCCCGCTGTAAAAAAGCGCTTCTCGCTGCTTCAGGAATGTCCCTGAATCCGCATTCTCCAATGCCTGTTCCGCGTCCGGCGACCAGGTGTCGCCATCCACAATTGCGCCTGCGTATGAAGTGGGTCCATCTGTGCCATCAGTACCTGCCACAATCACTGCAATATTATCCATCCCGCTGATTACCCTGGCCAGCAACAGGGCCAGATGCTGATTCCTGCCTCCGCATCCGGGATGATCAGGCAAAATGATTGTCGGTTCTCCACCCCAGATATAGATGCCTTGCCGGTTTTGCACAAGCCCATCCGACATCATTTTTATAACCTGTCCCATTTCCTGGCTTGATTGATCCCGATTCAGATCCTGATTGATGATCACCTGGTAGCCTTGTTGCACTGCCTGCTGCGCTATTGCATTTCGGGCCAGGCTGTTGGAAGCGATCACCCGACTCCGATAATCAAAACCGGTAGCAGCCGATGACGGTATTCGAGTCTTCCCGGCCTTGTCCAGTATCGGTCTGATCGATGCGGGAAATTGGGAATCATCCCCGACTATCGCCTGATTGGCGCCGATACCTGAACCGATAACGCGAATATCATCATCCGGCACATCGGAAATGGCATAGGTGAAGACACTCCTGCCCTTGAAGTTCTGCAACAGTCTACCGCCCTTTATCTGCGACAACTGACAACGAAGTCGATTTATCCGGTCAATACCGTACCCGTCTGCAATCAGTGTTTGCGTTACTTGCTGCAATTCATCAAGTCCTGTGTCTCCCGGGAGATGCTCCACCAGCGCCGACGCTCCTCCTGAAATCAGCATAACCAGGGATTCGGTATCCGGTATTGACTCAACAAAGGCCAGGAGTTGCTGGCCCGCATACAAACTGTTTTGATCGGGTACAGGATGTCCGGATTCAATTACCCGTATTTTTTTCGCTAAACGACCAGGTTCTTTGACATGGTTGTACTTGGTAATCAACAATGCCCTGGCCTGTTCAGATAAAAACCCGGTTGCGCCCTGACACATTGACTCTGCCGCTTTACCCACCGCGATCAAATTATCGACAGTTTCAACGCCATCCTCCTGCAGGGCTTTCCTGACTGCATATTCACCGTTGACACCGGCTACGCCTGAGCGCCATAAAGTTTCGACAATTGTGTTCAGTCGGGCCTCTTTTTTCATTTCAAAATGGAATAGGAAATCAAGTATACTGTCTATAGAACCCATGACAAATATAATATGAACCGAATCGTCAACTGGTTTAAACGACAGCTTTCAAATCCCCAGGTAGTATTCCTGGCTCTGGCAGTCATCGGACTGCTGCTGGTCATATCCTACGCTGGCAAAACCCTGGCTCCGGTGATCGCCGCGGTGGTCATCGCTTATCTGCTCGAAAGTCTGGTCAGTCGATTGACAATACTGAAGATACCACGATTGCTGTCGCTCTGGATCGTGTTTTCGGGATTCATGATTTTTCTGTCCAGCATTACCTTCGGTTTGCTGCCGGTTTTGTACAACCAGTTGACCGATGTGGTTCAGCAAATCCCCACTATGCTGACTCAGGGCCAGGCGGTTCTGATGGCCTTGCCTGAACTCTACCCGGACTTGATTTCGACAGCACAAGTCCGGGAACTGATTATCGGTTTGCGTACCCAGTTGACCGAGTCGGGCCAGGCGTTGGTCACCAGTTCGATTTCCGGCGCCGCCAGCGTCATTACATTAATGATCTACATTGTATTATTGCCCATCCTGGTTTTCTTTTTCCTCAAGGACAAAACAATTATCCTGCGCTGGGTTGTAGAGTTCATGCCGAAGGACCATGAATTGGCGACTCGAGTATGGGGAGATGTTGACCTGCAGATCGGTAATTATGTTCGCGGAAAATTCTGGGAAATCCTGATTGTCTGGGTAGCGACATTCGCTTCGTTTGTCTATCTCGATCTGCAATATGCGATGCTGCTCTCGGTAGTAGTCGGACTTTCAGTTCTGATCCCCTATGTCGGTGCAATTGTAGTCACCATTCCGGTGGCTCTGATAGCATGGTTTCAATGGGGTTGGTCAAATGAGTTCATCACCCTGGTCGTTGTCTATCTCGTGATTCAGGGGCTCGACGGCAATGTTCTGGTACCCATCCTGTTTTCAGAAGTAGTAAACATTCACCCGATTGCAATCATTGTCGCGGTGCTGTTTTTCGGCGGGTTATGGGGACTGTGGGGAATATTTTTCGCCATCCCTCTTGCCACACTTGTGCAGGCCATTATTCTCGCATGGCCAAAACTGGACAGGGAGGAAAGCTGAAAAGCCATTTAGCTGGTGCGAAGAGTCTACATAGCGGATACCCTGGTGGACGGTCAGCTGGTTCTTGACCACCTGGTTCACAATGGCATTGAAGCAGAGATGTTTCACCAGAATTCTCCGGGTGGTCTGGGTGAGCTTGCTGTGACCTGGCCGGAAGTATGGATAAAACGCAATACAGACAATAATCGGGCCCTGGCGCTGATAGATCAGTTCGAACAACGCCCCTCGCCCGTACACGACCTTTATTGCCCTCAATGCAATGAAACCAATCCGGACAACTTTGATATATGCTGGCAATGCGGCACACCGTTGAAATCCGGTTCGGTGTGAGCGGATGGCGAAAACAAGTTCTAGCCGCAAGGACCGAAGAAAACCGAGAATATCCAAAGTAAAACCAGGCAGCAACTTCTGGCTGTTTATTTCCACCCGCCTGCTGGCTGGCCTGATTTTCGCATCACTGATTATATTGCTCTACCTTGACCTTACGATAAGGCAGCGCTTCGGTAGCAACATTCAATCCGAACCCGCCCACGTTTACGCCCGGCCGCTGACCCTGTCTAAAGGCCAGACATACGCCCCCGAGGATATTGTCGGCAGGCTTGAGAGAAAAGGCTATCATCGGACAGGTACCCTTGCCGAGCCTGGAGACTTCGTGGCTGCAGTCCATGCCATAGACATTTTCATGCGTAGCTTCGGCCATGACGATGATTTTCGCGAAGCACGCGCTGTGCGAATTGAATTCAACCGTGGCGCGATCTCTGCCTTGATCGATCATGCCACCGGAGATCATATCGATCAGGTGGAATTTGCTCCGCCATTGATTGGCAGTCTGCAACTCGGACCACACAAAGACCGGATTTCGCTCAAGCCGCATCAGGTGCCGGCAGAGTTACTGGAAGCGCTGCTCGTCATGGAAGACAGAAATTTCCAATATCATTTCGGCATCGACCCGCGAGGGATCATGCGGGCGTTATGGTCGAATCTGCGGCAGGGCAGAGCAGTCCAGGGAGCCAGTACGTTGACCCAGCAACTGGTGAAGAATCTCTTCCTGAATCCGGAAAAAACCCTGACCCGAAAAATTACTGAAGCCTTGATGGCAATCATGATGGAACTTCGTTTCAGCAAGGCCACCATTCTCGAACTTTATCTTAACGAAATATTCCTGGGGCAATCGGGCAATCGGGCAATTCACGGTTTTGCCCTGGGAAGCGATTACTATTTTGGCCGTCCGGTGAATCAACTCAAGACCGACGAAGCCGCGCTGCTGGTCGGCATGATCGCTGCACCCTCCACTTATAATCCGCGAAGAAATCCTGAACGTGCCCTTAAACGTCGCAATCTCGTCCTTGATATCCTGGCAAAGTCCGGGTCAATCAGTACGCAAAGAGCTGAACTGTTATCGCAAAAGCCACTTGGGATTGTTGCGCACAAGTCGTTGTCGACCAGCGATTTTCCAGCCTGGCTCGATTACCTGCATCGCCAGTTGAGACAATATTATTCGGCGGAAGTGTTAAGGGCAAATGGATTGAAGCTTTATACCACCATTGACGTAGAAATTCAGAAGATCGCACAAAAGGGACTCTCCGACACACTGAGCCGCCTTGAGAAGCAAAGGGGGATGGCGGCCGGAACGCTGCAGGGCGCTGTGATCGTGGCTGACCCCGGTCGCGGCGAAATACTGGCATTGGTAGGCGACCGTACCCGGGGTTATGCGGGATTTAACCGTGCGGTCGATGCCAAGCGTCCGGTCGGGTCGCTGGTTAAGCCTGTAGTGTATCTGACTGCGTTGGAGCATCCCCGGAAATATTCCCTGGCTACACTGCTTGACGACAGCCCGCTCACCCTGCGGACTGAGGGCAGCGAATCCTGGTCTCCGCAAAACTATGACAAGACTTTTCGCGGGCCCGTGCCGTTGTATCAGAGTCTGGTCCACTCCTGGAATTTGCCCACCATTCGGCTTGGGTTGGAGCTTGGCGTGGACAGTGTTGCCGACACCATGCGTCAATTCGGCATCAAGCGCGACATAGCCGACTATCCCTCAACCCTGCTCGGCGCCAGCCAGCATTCCCCGCTTGAAATGGCCCAGATGTACCAGGTCATCGCCAACCAGGGTACCCTGATCCCGTTACGCTCTATACGCAGGATTCAAAATCATCGAGGTCAGGCTGTCGCTAATTTCCCTGTTTCGAAAAGTCGGGTAACAGACTATGAGAGCGCTTTTCTGATTGATCATGCGTTGAAAATGGTGGTTCGACAGGGTACCGCCTCGGGTTTAAGTCGAAGGTTTGATGCAAAGCTTAATCTGGCAGGAAAAACAGGGACCACTGACGATTTTCGGGATAGCTGGTTTGCCGGTTACAGCGCCAATCTGCTGACCGTGGCCTGGGTCGGGCGGGATGATAATCGACCTGTCAATCTGTCGGGTGCGAGTGGCGCCATGCGGGTCTGGGAGGAAATCATGACTCAGTTGAAAATAGAAGAATCCAGGCCCGCACAAAACAACAATATTGTTATTGTCAGTATCGACCCCGGAAGTGGACTGGTTGCCAACCAGCGTTGCCCGGACCGGTTGAACCTGCCATTCATAAAGGGGTCGGAGCCGGAAGCTTTTGCACCGTGCTCGGGTCTGTCAGGCAAGGTCGGGGGTTGGTTCAAATAAGCGACGATATCTCATCAATCAGAATTCATGACGCCAGCCGGCGAGCAGGCTGAGATCCGGGTCGGCCGAGGCGTCGTGGCCCGGCTGCCATGACCAACTGCCGCCCAGGCGCAACTCGCTGCCTCCCACCAGGGAATGACTCCACCACGCTGTTAGGTCCAACTGCCGGCCGGTGGGTTCCAGGTCGGCCGAAATGGGGCGGCGCAGCACCCGGCCGCCCAAGGTGCGGCCTGCGGGAACCGACAGATGGACGCGGCCGGACTCGATGCGGACCGGTTGCGCCAGCGAGAACGACAGAGTGTTGCTGTGCGCCAGTTTCCTTTCCGCCCTAAGAGCGAGGGCGCTGGTGATGAGAGGAGAGATGCGATTGAGCATCCCGCCGTGCACGGTTGCGTCAACGGTTCCGATTTCGGCTCCGGCTCCGAGCCGCCACGCCCCGATTCCCGCCGACCCCTCGATGCCGACAAAGGTGGATCCTCCCGACAGGCGGCCGAAGGCCCCGGTTGAGCGACTGCCCAACACAGTCTCCCGCTCTGACACGAAGCCACCCTTGAAGCCGAGCGGCGATTCTGGCAGCCGCCACGACAGGGCGGCGCCCGACATCGGCGACTGTCCAGTCAACCCTTCGGTGGAAAACGCGGCAATACTCAGCCCGTCCGGTTGCGCCTTGCCGAGCGTCAGCGCTCGTCCCGCAAGCGAGAGGTGTCCACCGTCGTTTCCGGGAGCCGCGCCTTGCAGGAAGCCCACCTGCAACGATGGCGCGCCAGCGATCACATCTTCCGCCTCGAACACCGCAGAACCGGGCCATAGGGTCCGAAACTTCCGACCTGTCTTTGAGGGCGCCATGAAAGCACGCAACCGTTCCGTCATCGAGGGACGGGGAATGTCGCTGGCGAGATCGTCAAGTTGAAACCAGAACGGTGCACCGAGGTTATCGAAAGCCGCGATCTCGTGGCCTGCCAGGGACTGCGCAAGCCCGTTACCCAACGCCGAACCGGACTCGAAACGGGTCTTGGACAGGACACTGCCGTGCCCGCCCACAGTATCACCGAGAACCACGCTGGTGACGCCCACCGGCGTCGTCGCGGCGCCAAGGTCCATCAGGCCCTGGCCGTAAATACTCCTGTCCGAGTAGATGCCTTGTTTGTTGGCAGTGGCCAGAAGCCGAGACACCAGGGCTGTGTTCGAGAGCTGGTTCCGGAAGAAGTCCTTTATCAAGACGAGCCCGCCGGTGACCATGGGCGCGGCGTAGGATGTTCCTCTGGCGTTGTAGGCGCCCTGCGCACCGGGACTATTGTTGTCTGGGTGCGGCCCGAAATAGGCTGCCCGGACCCTCTCGCCGGGGGCCGCAATGCACCAGTCGGCGGCAATGCCACAGCGGTTGGAGAAGGAGGCGATCTCGTAGTCGCCGTCGTCGTCGCTGTCCGGCGACACGGCAACGACTGAGATCAGATGTCCGCGGAGCTCGGAGATCCGCGCCGGCAGGCCCGGAAGCACCTCGACCGACCTGGCGTCGACTTGACCATTGCCGTCCACATCCCGGTTGACGCAGAGATCCGGATTGCCCGTGAAGTCCGACCCGGCGCAGGGATCCCCGTGAGCGTTGCCGGCGGCCCACACGAAGACGGTCTTGTCAGCCACGCCAGCTTGCGCAAGAGCTTCGATGGAGTCCCCAAAGTTATCACGCAGATCCTGCTCACTGTATATTTCGATAATTCCGTTGAACCCCACGCTCATGTTCACGAAATCAATAGTCCGGCTGCCCCAGTTGATCACGTGGCTGAACCAGGAGTCCCATGTATTATCGCCACTATTAAGGCCCGCCAGCGAAATCGGAACATATCGACCACCACCCGATCCCGTAGCAATCGCAAACATTGCGACATCGGCGCCCCGGGCAACTCCGCGCGGGGCAGTCACCTCAGCAGTGAAGTCGGCAGCCGGGTCGCCGACAATGATGCTGGCGACCGCCGTGCCGTGTGAACGATTACTACCGTCCTCGTCGGATGCACCGCCGAAAAATTGTTCGCTCACCGTCTTGCCGGCGAACATGGGGTGCCCGGTATCGATGCCGGTATCAATGAGGCCGACGGTCTGACCGGTACCGGGCTGTGTACCGGCCCCGTGCTCAAGCTCGAGTTGCGCATAGGCCCGGTCTGCCCGAATCGCGGTCAGTCCCCACTGGTTTTGGAAATCATCCTCTCCATTGTGCTCAATCTCAATCGTTTCGCGTTCCTCCCGGTACCTGTCCAGTGAAACACAACCAAAATCGGCGGTATCAATACATGGTGGTGGCGGCGGCGGTGGTGGCGGTGGTGGCGGTGGTGGCGGTGGCGGTGGTGTCTCTTGCGGCTCAGGTTGCAGGGCGCCACTACCACCGCCTCCACAACCTGCGATCACGGAGAACACGCAAAAAACAATGATATGGGTCAGAGATTTCATATCGGCATTTCCATTGTCTTTATCTCTATAGAGATAGTCAAGCCTGAGTCATTTGCCGTTATAGTATGGTTTTTCGCAGGAAATGACATCAAAATGAACTATTACAACTCTATCATCGAAACGATTGGTGACACGCCCCTGGTCAGACTCAATTCCGTCAATCGGGGTATCAAGGGGACTGTGCTTATGAAAGTTGAATACTTCAATCCGGGAAACTCGATGAAGGACCGCATGGCGATTAAAATGATCGAAGACGCAGAGGCCAGGGGGGATTTGAAACCGGGTGGCACGATCATCGAAGGGACATCGGGCAATACCGGTATGGGATTGGCTCTGGGGGCCATTTCAAGAGGTTACAGATGTATTTTCACCCTGGCTGACAAGCAATCCCAGGAGAAGATTGATATTTTGAGAGCCGTAGGCGCAGAAGTCATTGTCTGCCCGACTGCGGTGGCGCCCGAAGATCCGAGGTCATACTACTCGGTCGCGCTGCGGCTTAATCAGGAAATCGAAAACTCGTACTACCCGAATCAGTATGATAATTTGTCCAATATGGTTGCACACTATGAAACTACCGGCCCGGAAATCTGGCGGGATACCGACGGCAGGATCACCCACTACGCGGCCGGGGTTGGCACAGGCGGTTCGATGTGTGGCGTGGCCAAGTATCTGAAGGAACAAAATCCGGAAGTGGTGACAATCGGCATAGATACCTACGGTTCGGTTTTCAAGAAATACAAGGAAACCGGAGTGTTCGATGAAACTGAAATCTATCCTTATCTTACGGAAGGTATCGGCGAAGACATTCTCCCTGCCAATGTTGATTTCTCACTGATTGACCATTTCATAAAAGTGACCGACAAGGATGGGGCGATCATGACTCGAAGGCTGTCCCGTGAAGAGGGTCTGTTTGTTGGCTGGTCTTGTGGCTCCGCGGTTTGGGGTGCATTGGAGTGGGCCAAAGAGAACCTGACTGAAGACGATATCATGGTGGTTATTCTGCCGGATCATGGCACACGTTATCTTGGCAAGATATACAATGACGACTGGATGAAGGATCACGGTTTTATCGAAGAACGTCAATATGGCTCGGCCTCAAAAATAATTTCCAAGCAAGGCGGCGCAGATGCACTCACCACGATCAGCAAGGATGCCAGTGTGTCCGAGGCGATTGCATTGCTGACTGCTGTTTCGGTTTCGCAGTTGCCAGTGATGGACGGGGATCAGTTTGTCGGCAGCCTCAGTGATACCAGGTTGCTCAAGCAACTGATCGATGATCCTTCCATCAAGGAAAAGGCAGTCCACGAAGTAATGGACATGCCATTTCAGTTTGTGCCGGCAGATACCACACTCGATGTCATGTCTTCGATGATCAACCGAAGCAACCCTGCGCTGATGGTCAGAGACCCGTGCGGTCTGCCGCGCATCATTACCCAGCATGACTTGCTCGAAGCAATCGTAGAGGCTTAGTGTCTGCCCCGTGGCGCGGTCCGGACATCGTGCCGGTCGCGCCGCAACAGAAAAACCGCGATCAACAGGTTCATGGCATTGAACGCCACGGCGTTTATAAATGACAGTGTGTAGGAGCCGGTCAGATCGTATAACGCCCCCGACATCCACCCCCCGAGCGCCATGCCGCCTACTGTAGCGACAAACAGCAGGCCGATTCTTCTGCCCGCCTGATCGGGTCGGAAAAACCTGCGTATGATAAGCGTATAGGAGGGCACGATGCCACCTTGAACCAGACCGAAGGAGATGGATACCAGATACAAACCGGTCAGAGAATCGACGAACAAATACAGGAATATCACAAATGCCTGTAGCCCTGATCCGAGCAGCAGCGTCCTCAGCCCGCCGATTCGATCAGAAATAAAACCGGAGGTAATGCGACTGACAATGCTGAAACCCAGCATCATCGACAGCATGTAGGCTCCATCTTTCGCCTCGAAACCCAGATCAACGATATGTGGAATAATATGTATCTGCGGCATCGCCATGGCCACGCAACAACCAATCCCGGCGGCACACAGCGCGCCCTGCAACTTTCCTGCCGTCATGCCCAGGGGGCGACTCCAGTTTTCCCGATCAGCAGCCCGGTTTATCGCATGGTCATCCTGTTTCTTTTTAAGATAAACCACGGAAAGCGGGAACACGCTCAAACTGCACCACGACAGATAGACAAAACTTTGCCGCCACCCGACTGAATCAATCCAGCTCTGCATGATCGGCGGCCACAGTGCGCCAGCCAGACAGCTTCCGCTGGTCACGATACCGATAGCCAGCCCCCGCCTGCGGGTAAACCAGTGCGAGATGTCTGCCGTCAGCGGACCAAATGCAAAAGCGCCGCCCAGGAAGCCGCAAAGCACGGACAGGGAGATCGTGAATACCCAGAAGTTTTCAGAGTTGCTGGCCAGATACAATCCGGACGGCAGGCAGATGGCTGCAATAAACGCCAGTACCGAAATGCCAATCCGGTCCATGATTCGCCCGAGTACGACATTGCCCAGGCCAAATCCGATCATATACATGGTATAGGGCAGGGCGCCCACGCCATGACCGACCTGAAACTCCCTGGTAACCGGTTCAAGCACCAACACGGAAGCGTACATTCCGCACATCGCAACCATCATCAGAAGCAGGGAATTGATTGCCCTGATAACGGCGTAAGCGGAAGAGGGCAGATTCAGACTGGCGATCATTATTATTCCGGATGAAAAACCTGGATACGTAAAACAGGCAGGTTAGCAGAGTACTGGCAGTACCGGGCGCTGTAAAGCAATAAATATTATGATTCCTGCGGCCATAATTCAGTTAGACTCCGCCATTATCCTGAGCAAGAAAATTTGACCCCGCATTCCTCAAAACCTGAAATTGTCGTGGCCGTGTCTGCTGCAATATGGGGATTGTTCTGGCTGCCACTCAGAGCGTTTGAAACACTGGGGCTTGATCCAGCCTGGGTTACAGTAGGGCAATTCGTTTTGCCGGTGGCTTTCCTGTTACCATTTGCATTCATCCGATTGTTGCGTAGACAGCCGGTCGGTACAAGTCAGGCAATCACCGGGCTGTTGATTGGCGGGGCAATGGCATTGTATTGCGAAAGTTTGCTGTTAACGGATGTGGTGCGTGCCCTGATTCTGTTTTACGTGATGCCAGCCTGGGGTACGATTGTGGAAATCGGATTCATGGGTCGCCGATTTACATTCTGGCGTGGACTCTCCCTGTTACTCAGTATGGCGGGCCTGTTGGCCCTTCTCAGGGTGAGTGCGGACCTGGAGGTGACTCTCAATGCCGGTGATGCAATGGCATTGCTCTCAGGGATCATGTACGCTGTCGGTGCGATGCGTGTACGTCAGGCGCAGGAAGTCACGGTGTTTGAACAGGTATTTGCATTTTTCCTTTTTGGCGGTATTTTCGCATTTGCAATGACCTTTCTGCCGATTGCCGACTATGGGATACTGCCAACGGCATCTGTCCTCATGGCTGTTGTGCCATGGATGATATTGATGGCTGTGGTATTCATGATTCCTGTAGTATGGGGGTTGTATTGGGGAAATCGGTATGTTGACCCGGGTCGACTCGGCATACTGCTTCAACTCGAAGCGGTGGTGGGAATTGGCAGCGCCGCGATTCTGACCGATGAGCCATTTGGCTGGCGCGAGGCAACCGGGGCGCTACTGGTGGTCAGCGCCGGATTAATCGAAGTCATCGCCAATCGGCCTGAACGCTGATGAATGGGCAGAGCGCCGCGTTCGCCCCCACCCTGCCCCCCACCAAATCCGCTATGCGGATTTGACTCCCCCTCGAGGGGGGAGTGATAACGTCGGTTCGGACAGCTTCCGTCTCGTAGAACCTGCCCCAACCGAGTCGTAGGGGCGGGTCTTGTGCTTGCCCGTGTGATCTGAACCAGGATGGCATAAAAAAATAGACAGAATCCGGATGTTCAGTTAATATCTGAAATTACTGCACGAATCAAGGGTATCAGGCATGCAAATGAGATTCAGAATTAACGGCCGGCAGGTCGAGGCTGAAGTAGCGCAAGGTACGCCACTGTTGTGGGTGTTGCGCGATGAATTGAAGCTGACAGGTACGAAGTACGGATGTGGCGTGGCTTCCTGCGGGGCGTGCACGGTGCATGTGAATGGCGCCCCGGTACGGTCGTGCGTGATGCCTGCCGAAAGTCTGGCGGATGCCGAAATCACGACCATCGAGGGGCTGGATTCGAAGGCCGGACGGGCCGTACAGCAAGCCTGGACCGAACACAATGTCGTACAGTGCGGCTACTGCCAGTCTGGACAGATCATGTCGGCGGCGGGGTTGCTTGGCGCAAATTCCAGTCCGGGAGTGGGTGAGATTGAGGCTTACATGGCGGGCAATGTCTGTCGCTGCGCCACTTATCAGAGAATCCGGAGCGCCGTCGCGCGCGCCGCCGAAATTCTGGAGGAGGAAAATCAATGACCACCTTGTCCCGCAGGGACTTCCTGCAGACCGCGTCCGCCACGGTCGCCGCCGCGCTCGTGATCGGATATTCCCCGCGTGGCGCTCTGGCTGCGGCATCCGCTACCGGCGGCAACCTCACGCCTTTTGTGAAGATCGACACGGCCGGTCAAATTACCGTGCTTGTCAAGCATTTCGAGATGGGGCAGGGCACCAGTACCGGCCTGCCTACCCTGATTGCCGAAGAGCTTGGCGTTGAACTGGATGAAGTGGCGGTTGAGTTCGCCCCGTCCGACGTAAGCCGTTACGCCAATCTCCTGTTCGGCGCCCAGGGTACCGGCGGCTCGACATCCATGGCGAATTCCTTCATGCAGTACCGCAAGGCCGGAGCCGCAGCTCGCGAGATGCTGTTGGGCGCTGCCGCCCGGGCCTGGAATGTCGCTCCAGCGGAGCTGTCCCTGTCGAATGGCATGATTTCCGGCACTGGCCGTGAAGCCCCGCTGGCCGATTTCGTCGCGGCAGCCGCGGCCATGGAGGCGCCTGCCGAACCCGCGCTCAGGAGTCCGGAAACCTTCAGGCTGATCGGTAACCCGAACACCTCGCGCCGTGACAACGCTCCCAAAATAAACGGCTCTGCCCGCTTCGCGATGGACGTTCAGTTGGAGGACCAGGTAGTTGCCGTCATCAAACGCAGTCCCCGCTTCGGTGGAACGGTGGTTGCAATGGACTCGTCAGCCGCCATGGAGACACCCGGTTTCGTCAACGCGGTGACCCTGCCAACCGGCAACGCAGTGGTTGTTTATGCCCGCAATACCTGGGCGGCCATGCAGGCGCGCAAGGCGGTTGCGGTCGAGTGGGACTTTACCGAAGCGGAAAGTCGCAGTTCGGACGAAATCGAATTGGCGCTTCTCGCGGCAGTAAATGCGCCCCCCGCTTTCATCGCTAAAGAAGGCCCCGGTCTGGAAGAAACCACGCGACGGGTTGATCAGGCGGCGCAAACAGTCGAGGCCGAATTCTTTCTGCCCTGGCTTTGCCATGCGCCGATGGAACCATTGACCTGTACGATCGAGCCGACTGCGAATGGGGTCAGACTCCACGACGGTTGCCAGTTCACGACCGGGGCGCACCAGGCGCTTGCGGCAGTACTCAATCTGCCAATGGAGAATATCGAGATCAATACGCTGTATGCCGGAGGATCGTTCGGGCGTCGCGCCACGATGACTGCGGACTACATCGTTGAGGCCGCTCTGGCCTTCGCGATGAGCGACCGCTCGCGTCCGGTCAAACTCGTTTGGTCACGTGAGGACGATCTTGCCGGTGGCGCTTACCGTCCGGCGTTCGCGCACAAGGTTCGTGTCGGCCTGGATGCTGATGGGGGGATGGTCGCTTGGGACCACCGCATCGTCGGCAAACCCATTTTCAAGGGCACGGCGTTTGAACAGGCGTTTGTGCACAACGGTGTTGACCACTCATCCGTGGAAGGCGTGTCGGATACGCTGTACGGGATTCCCGGCCAGTTTGTCGGTCTCACCGATTTCAAATCCGCCATCACAGTGAACTGGTGGCGTTCGGTCGGCCACAGCCATACCGCCTTTGTCATGGAGTCGATGATGGACATGGCGGCAAAGGCGGCTGGACACGATCCGGTTGCCTGGCGGCTTTCGCATCTTGCGGGTGATTCAAAAGATCAGCAAAGGTTGGCCGGAGTCTTGCGTCTGGCGGCTTCGAGGTCCGGCTGGGATAGTCCGCTTGAGCCCGGTCGAAGTCGTGGGGTCGCGGCGCATAAATCTTTCGGCACGTATGTGGCCCAGGTCGTCGAGATTTCGCGCGATGCCGCCGATGCCGTGAAGGTGGAGAGGGTAACCTGCGCGGTTGATTGCGGCGTGGCGGTGAACCCGGATATTATCAAAGCGCAGATTGAAGGCGGTATCGGCTACGGTATTGGTCATGTCATGCGCAACGAGGTCACTTTTGATAACGGCGTGGTCACCCAGTCGAACTTCCCCAACTATGCGCCGTTGCGGATTGCGGACATCGGCGCCATTGATGTCGAGATCGTGGATTCCCAGGAGCCGCCGAGCGGAATCGGGGAGCCGGGCGTACCGCCGGCCGGACCCGCTCTGGCCAATGCCATTGCGGCCGATGATGGCCCTCGAGTCACCCGATTGCCGATGGTCAACAATGGAGTACGCTTCGCTTGAGGCTTCCGGCGTCGCCGCGGTTGTACTCGCGGCCGGGCGCTCCACCCGCATGGCGTCCGGCAACAAACTGCTTGCGGACATCGAGGGCAAACCGATGCTGCATCGAACGCTTGATGCGATTGATGGTGGCGATAGCGGCGGTTCGCGCCTGCAACCGATTGTGGTAGTCACCGGATTCCAGTCGGAGCAAATCGCCGCGTCCATCGCGCAACGACGACGTCCGGTTGAAATTGCTCATAACCCGGATTATCTCCAGGGTCTCGGTACGTCATTGCGAACCGGAATCGCTTCGCTGCCGGACTCGACCGGCGCCGCCATCATTTTTCTGGCCGATATGCCTGATATCACCGCCGATGTGCCGAATCACTTGGTGAGCGCTCATTTGATTGCGAAAGATAAAATCTGTGTCCCGGTTATCTGTGGCAAGAGGGGCAATCCGGTACTGTGGCCGAGACGATACTTCCAAGACCTGGGCGCGGTCGAAGGAGATGTCGGCGGTCGTCATCTGCTTCGCAAGTTCAGCGATTCTGTGCAGGAAGTTCCGGTATCTTCCGATTCCATTCTCAATGACATGGATACGGTACAGGACCTCAAGCTGCGGTCTGTTCGCAGACAGACAGGTTGACCGGGGGCAAAAAGGCCCCGCCCCATTATGAAAAACAGCGATACTGAAGTTCTGCAAGCGGCCGCCGACTGGCTGGAAAACGGACATACTGTGGAATTGGTCACATTGGTGGAAACCTGGGGGTCGTCCCCCCGACCGACCGGCTCTCTGGCGGTGGTGCGTAACGACGGCAAGCTGATTGGCTCCATATCCGGTGGTTGTATCGAAAAACAGTTAGCCACCCGATTACGACGTGACCAGCAGACTTGTGTCGTGCAACATGATATCAGCCATGATCAGGCAATCCGTTACGGCTTGCCCTGTGGCGGATCGCTGAAGCTGGTCATTGAGCATCTCGAAGACGCGCTACCGCTACGCGGCATATTGCAGGAACTCGAAGATCGTAAACTGGTCCGCCGGACGGTCAATCTGGAGTCGGGCAAGGTAAGCGTCAGCCCGGTAAATAAAAGCGAGAGACTCCGGTTCGATGGCAAAACCCTGACCAAAGTGTTCGGCCCGGTGCAGGAACTGCTCGTGATCGGCGCCGGACAGTTATCGCGTTATGTCGCGGAATTGGCCGTTGCCCTGGATTTCCGGGTGACCGTCTGTGAACCGCGAGAAGATTTCGCCAACGTCTGGAGCGTATCCGGCGCCAGGATTGATTCGCGCTTCCCGGATGAAGTCGTGCGGGAGCTGGCAAATGACCCCGCGCTTGCGGTCCTGGCGCTGACCCATGATCCGAACCTCGACGATCTGGCCCTGCTGGAAGCGCTGGAGAGCGACCTCTTTTATGTCGGTGCGCTCGGCTCTCGGCGCAGCAGCGAAAAACGGCGCAAACGCCTTCGGTTCCTGGGGCTCGACGAATCGCGGCTTGATCGTCTGCATGGCCCGGTCGGCCTCGATATCGGCAGTCGGACGCCGGCTGAAATCGCAATCTCCATCATGGCGCAAATCATCGCCGCGCGTAGTGGATTCCCGCATTCGCGGGAATACCCCCCACCGAATCAGCCGATACTCGGCTGCTTCGACTCCCCCTCAAGGGGGGAGTGATACAGGAATGATGGAGGGTGGTGCGGGAATGGCGGTGGGGGGTATTCCCGAGCCCGTCCCGACACGGGCGGGCACAGTGACCCGCCTCCCCGATCAATGCCTGCCCTCGGCCTGATCGGGGGCCGGGGACAGGCTCTACGCATCGGTTGAGTACCTCATCCATATTGTTATGGATTCCCGTTTGCGCGAAATGACAGAGGCGGCATCACTCTCCACCTGAGGGGAGTCACTTCCGCGATAGCGGATGTGGTGGGGGGCATTCCCGCGCGAGCGGGAATCCGTGCCGGCCCGATATGGTTGGTATATACTTGCCGGTCTCATTCACCATGATTTAACCGGAGCGACTTATGACGCATGCTATTCGCATTCACCAGACGGGCGGTATTGATCAACTCCGCTGGGAGCAAACTGACGTGGGTGAGCCGGGGCCGGGCGAAGTACGCATTCGCCAAACCGCGGTCGGCCTTAATTTTATCGACGTGTATATGCGTACCGGGCTCTATCCGGTGGCGCAAATGCCGGCGGTTCTGGGTATGGAGGCGGCCGGGGTGGTCGACGCAGTGGGGTATCCGATAACCGGGTTGTCGGTGGGTGACCGGGTGGCATACGGTACGTTGCCCGGAGCTTATACCGAAGCCCGCCTGACGCCGGCGGATAAACTGCTGAAACTGCCCGATAACGTGAGCGATCAAACCGCCGCCGCGATGATGCTGAAAGGCTTGACGGCACATTATCTGCTGTATCGATCCTGTCCGGTTAAACCCGGCGACGCCATTCTGGTCATGGCTGCCGCGGGCGGCGTTGGGTTGATACTTTGCCAGTGGGCAAAACACCTGGGCGCTACGGTCATTGGCTGTGTCGGTTCCAGTGAAAAAGCAGCGTTGGCGAAAGCCAACGGGGCAGATCATACGATTCTCTACCGAGAAGAGGATATTGCCGGGAGAGTCCGGGAAATCACCGCGGGAGAAGGCGTCGCGGTGTCCTACGATTCCGTTGGTCAAGCTACTTTCCAGGCTTCCATGGATTCCGTGCGTCCTTTTGGCGTGGTGGTTACCTATGGCAATGCGTCCGGGCCGGTTGAACCGTTCAGCCCGGCGATTCTGGCGTCCAAAGGTTCACTCTATGTAACCCGCCCAACCCTGGCGACCCATACCGCGACCCGGGCGTTACTGGAGGAAGGAGCGAACCGTTTGTTTGACGTCGTGGGCAGGGGAATCGTGAAGATCGCGGTCAACCAGACTTATGCCCTGTCGCGGACAGCGGATGCCCATTGTGACCTGGAAGCCAGGAAAACCACCGGTTCCACCGTCCTGATCCCCTGATCATGGATTCCGGGCGGGCACGGAGACCCGCCCCTACGCAACATTTGGAGCAGTGTCTTATTCTTTGGATACAAACTGAAGCGATTGATACGCGGTCCGTCTGACCTGCTTGCGCTTCAGGGGTGAGTTGAAAAACCGATTCAGGGCTGCGCCCAGTATTTTTCCCTGCCTTGCCGGCAACATGCTGATTTCCTCACGAACAGCCAATGCAGTCTTGAGCAGATGTACGGAAACAATATACTCATCCTGACCATGGTCGAACAAGCGGTTGACCAGCGCAGCAATGCCCTTTTCGTTATCGTCGAAACTCCAGTGGGATAAATCGTTTTCTTTCGTCGTAAAAGCCGAATTCCTGCCAACAAAGCAAGCCATCTGCAACAGACCCTGGGGCCAAAGCCCGGGGAAGCGGGTACATTGCCTGCGAACCGCGTTTGCGAAAGTCAATCCATGGGTAAAATCAAGCCAGCCCACATTGCCCGAAACAGTCACATGCGCCTTGTCCTGTTGCCCGATGTCAAAACACAGCATATTCATCGCGTTGGCTTCAAGTAATGCCGGGTAAATCAATTCAGGAGGTGTGCCGCTACAGTTCACTGTGGCGTCTATGGCGCTGTTGATCCCTCGGCCAATCCATTGATCCGCTGTCGGAACGGTGGCGCCGAATTTGCTACCACCCCATCTCTTGAGCGCGGTTTCATAGTGTCTGAATTCAGGAATTGTATCTTCACGGGGGGCATAGACCATTTCCCGTACCAGGGAGAGCAGCAGTGGTTCAGTTACGGAATCACCAAGTCGACTTGTCAGGTATCCTGCCTTGGTCACATAAATCAGGGTATGACCGAAAGCGTTATAGTGTGCGAGTGCAGCATGAGTCAGGGACTGTTCAAAATCGGAGAAGGTCAGACCGTCTTTCAATCCTCCCCGTATCATTGCAACCGCAGTGTTTTCGTCTTCCCGTTCAATCGCATCCACAAAGCCGGATTCACTGAACGACATGATGTCCCGCGTGAATGGGTATTCGGATTTCCGCAGGACATCGAACGAGGCATGCCCCACAGATTCCGTCAGGCAGGCCAGTTTGAGTTCGTCGTCGCAGTCCGGTTCGTCATACATGATCAGCCAGTCGGCCATGCCCGCATAGGCATGGGTCCAACCGAATTCCATTCGCTGCCAGGACCAGTCAATGGCACTGCGCAATGCATCCAATGGATCACTGCCGAGAAAAGTCAGTCGTGCAATTTCCCGGCTGATGCGATCATAGGAGTGATCATCAAACGCATCATGTAAACTGTCCATGATATTGACATATTGATCTTCATAAGGCGGATCGGCCAGATCAACCCATATTTCATCGCCGCGAAGTTCGACGGGATAAGTACGCAGCCTGTCACCGCCAAACAGATTCTGGCCTGAGTTCAGATTGAATTTCCAGTTATGCCAGTTGCAGGTGAGGATACAACCATCGGAAAGGTTTCCCTGAGACAGGGGATAGCCCTCGTGAGGGCATTGATTGTTGCAGGCGCGAACTCCTTCCGTAGAATGAAATAATGCGATCTGCCTACCATCAATGCGGACCATCGAGACCGTATTTTGTCGCAGTTCGCGCATCGACTGCGCATAATGCCAGTGGTTTTCCTGGATGTAATCAGGTGCAGCTTTTGTATTCATGGCGGAAATTTCACCGATAAATTAACGTTATGTATTCAGGGAATCGCCTTGAATTCCCATTATACTCATTTTTGACGTCGGGTGGTTGATCCGATTGCCGTCTGGATCAAACCCTCCGGGTATGGCAAACCGCAAGGTACAGCTTAATTCGGGAATGGTATGATATTCACTTGACTGCTGCCGACATGGGGAGTGTATGATCGCGCAATGACTGAACAAAAAAACCTGATTGAACCTGAAGCGTTACATCAGCAACTTGACGTCCCGGACCTGATAATTCTGGACTGTTCCTGGTATCTGCCGAGTCAATATCGCGTGGCTCTCGATGAATATGAAATTGCCCACATTCCCGGAGCGCGGTTTTTTGACATCGACGCGATATCCGATCAGGATACCGATCTTCCGCACATGATTCCGGCATCCTCATATTTTGTGAACAAGGTGGAAGAACTCGGCATATCGAATACATCCCGAATCGTGGTTTACGATGGCGCAGGAGTGTTTTCAGCCGCCCGTGTGTGGTGGATGTTTCATTTATTTGGTCACAAACAGGTATCCATACTCAATGGCGGCCTGCCTGCATGGATTGAACATGGTTATCGAACGACTGACGCGAATACGCCTGTCATGAAAGGTCATTTCTCTGCCAATCCGGACACTTCGATGGTGGCATATATGGAGGAAATTCAAGGCAACTGTGAAACTCATGAATTCATGATTCTGGATGCGCGTTCCGAAGGCCGGTTCAGCGGGCAGGCTGCGGAGTCGCGGCCCGAACTGCCGAGCGGTCACATGCCTGGAGCCATATCCCTTCCGTTTACCGGGTTGCTGGACGGTAACCGGATAAAACCGGCGGATCGGTTGAATGAAATTTTCAACCGGCTTGGGGTCAGTAAAAGCAGCTCCGTGGTCACCTCCTGCGGGTCTGGAATCACTGCCGCCATCATTACACTGGCGCTTTCAAACAGCGGATACGGCATGCAAAGACTGTATGACGGGTCGTGGACCGAATGGGCCTCGATACCGGGCAATCCGATCGAGAAGCACGGCTGATAAAAATTACGCTCTGAATTTCGATTTTTTCGAAGGTTGTCCGCGAAAAGCACGCAGGCATCGTTCGATATCTTCACTGTCATTGTGGATGTGGGTGGATATGCGGATGCGATCAAATGACGCATAGGCGCCCCACACCAGTACCCCCTGCTGCTCCATGGCATTGCGAAAAGCCTGGATATCCGGCACCATGAAAGAAACATTGCCGGCGCGGTCCCGGTCCGCTTCGGGAGTCATCAGTTCCCAGCCTTGTTGCCTGACGCCATTCAGTATTTCGCCACTCAGGGACAGGGCATGGGATTCGATTCGATCAATCCCGAGATCAAGAATATGGTCCAGTGCATTGTTGAGTATATAAATGCTGATATATGCCGGGTTGCCGGGTACAAATCGATTCGCATTTCCGTGCAGTTCATACTCTGTGGGGTTTTGCCAACCACCACTGCTCTGTGCACTGTTCCAGCCGAGAAATGGCGGATCGAATTCGGGCAGGCGTTCCCGATTCCAGTAGAACACCGCGCAGCCGTGAGTTCCCATTAACCACTTGTAACAACTTGAAACCATGATATCGGCATGGCTCGCGTCGACCGGAATCACCCCGGCGGCATGAGTCGCATCCACTAAAAATAAAGCATTGGATTCATGAACAAGCTTGGAAATACGCGCGATATCCATGCGCTGCCCGGTGAACATGCTGACCTGGCTGATTGCCATGACCCGGGTTCGATGGTCTATCTGCCGGGCGATATCGTCAATCGACAGGAACCAGTTGACATGACGGACGATCCTCAATTCGACGCCCTGTGCCTGCAATTTCGTCCAGGGGTAAACCCCGGAAGGGAATTCGACATCACAGACGACCACATTGTCCCCCGGTTTCCATTCGGGGCCATAGACCACGTTGTTGATGCCTTCCGATGCGCTCGACAAAAAGGTGATCTCGTCGGCCCCCGCTGAAAATAACCGGGCGCATTTTTCACTGGCGCGTTGCACGGCTTCATCTTCCCTGTGCCGCACATTTTCCCCGGTCGCCTTGTCGAGCATGAACTGCTCAACAGCCTGGCGATGGGATTTCAGCATCGGCGATTCCCCGCCTGTCGCCAGGTTGGCAATCCCTTCGAGTCCGATAAATTGATCTTTTGAAATCAGCGAGTCAACCATCGCGTTATTTTAATCCTGTGTGTTGAAGAGTAAACCTTTGATTTGACGCAGAAGGGCTGCTCAATCACTTGATGGCCGTGCCAAATTATGCAATATGAAAGTAATACTTGCAATTTGCACGGTCTGTTAGTATGATAACTGGCATGATCAAGCGTCAGATCGCACACCATTTAGTCACACTGTTTCAACAGTATCCTTTTGTTACTGTGACCGGACCGCGGCAATCCGGTAAAACCACGCTTTGTCGCGCAGTTTTTCCTGATCTGAAATATGCCAATCTGGAAGCGCCAGACCAACGGTATTTTGCTGAATCTGACCCGCGAGGATTCCTCTCTCAACTCGGCGGGGGCGCCATTATAGATGAAGTACAACATGTTCCCGCTCTATTGTCCTGGCTCCAGGTGCTGGCTGACGAAACAGGCGACAATGGCCTCTTCGTACTGACGGGCAGCGAGCAGTTCAGACTTTCCAATGCAATCAGCCAGTCTCTGGCGGGACGGACAGCGCTGCTTCGCCTGCTACCATTCTCGCTGGCTGAACGGAACCGGACTGGCGCAGTCAATTCGATAGACGATATTCTTTACTCAGGGTTCTATCCTCGTATTCACGATCAGGCGCTTGACCCGCATAAGGCGCTGGGTGATTACCTGGAGACTTACGTCGAGCGCGATGTGCGCCGATTGGGTGAGATACGCAACCTGTCCAGCTTTCGACTCTTCGTTCGTCTGTGTGCCGGGCGAGTGGGTCAACTGCTCAATCTCAGTTCGCTGGGTGCGGATGCCGGTGTATCTCACACGACAGCACGGGCGTGGCTTACGCTGCTGGAAACCAGCTACATTGTCTTCCAGCTACGACCGTTTCACGCCAATCTCCGGAAGCGTCTGACCAAGTCGCCCAAACTCTACTTCTACGACGTTGGGCTGGCCAGCTATCTGATTGGCATTGAACATGCCGGGCAAGTGACCACCCACCCTTTGCGTGGAGCGCTTTTTGAAAACCTGGTCGTCGCTGAGACGCTCAAGCATCGTTACAATCAGGGCCGTCAATCCAACCTCTCCTTTTTCCGCGATGCCCAGGGACTGGAATGTGACCTTTTCTACGAGACGGGCTCTGGTATTGGCGCTATAGAGATCAAATCCGGGTCCACAATTGCTTCTGACTATTTTTATTCACTCAAGCGCGTTGCCGAACTGATTCCGGGTATCTCGGCCAAAGCTGTCATTTACGGAGGCGCGGCCCGTCAAATTCGCAGTGATTGCAAGGTGGCGCCGTTAGCTGATCTGATTGGAGTACTTGAAGAATTCGAGTTGAAGAGTAAACCTTTAATTTGACGCAGGCTTCACTACTATAAAACCGGGAGCAGGGGAACATACCGTTTGACAAGGGATTCTCATAACAGGATAATCCCGCCTCTTTCCGGCTATCCATTTTCTCTCGCAGATAACCACAAACGGGGCGTTAGCTCAGCTGGTAGAGCATCTGACTTTTAATCAGGTGGTCACAGGTTCGAATCCTGTACGCCCCACCATTTCTTCACCGGGATCTTCCTGCCTGGAATTATATAGTAATTGCAGGAGGAAAGATGATTATTACTGTCAGCAACACCAAAGGCGGGGTCGGCAAGACGACCTGTGTCGCGAACCTCGGCGGATACCTCGCCGATCACGGCCACCGGGTCCTGGCCGTCGATGCCGATATCCAGCCCGCCCTTTCGTCGTATTTCGAACTGACCCATAAGGCCCCGCGCGGCCTGCTCCACCTGATCACCCATGCCGATACTGTCGATGTGGTCTCGACCACCGCCATCGAGGGGCTGGACCTGATTTACTCCGACGATCCGCGCGGGTCATTGCAGAACTTCATTCTGCACACTGCAGACGGACGGCATCGGTTGAAGCATACGCTGACCCAACTGCACCCGCAATACGATTTTATCCTGATCGACACGCAGGGCGCGGCCGGGCCGCTCCAGGACTCGGCGATTTTCGCCGGGGACCTGATCCTGACGCCCCTGCGTCCGGACCGCGTCAGCGCACAGGAATTGCAGCGCGGCACGCTGCGAGTGGTCGGGGAGGCTCGCCAGCGCGGCCGGAACATCGGCCTGCCGGTCGGTCCGCTGTGCGGGTTGCTGTACGGCGCCGAGCGCACCCGGGACGCGGAGACCTTCGTCTCGGCCCTTCGGTCCCTGGCCAGCAAGCGCGACGATATCTTCCTGTTCTCGACATCCGTCCCATCGACTGCAGCATACAAGTCCGCGGCTACAGCCCGCCAGCCGGTGCACCGGCTGGACAAAATCCGGCGCACCAAGACCCCGTGCGCCTACGAGATCATGAAGAGTCTTGCTTCGGAGATCCTCGCCCTGCCAGGCACAGCATCATGAGCCGGCCGAATCTGCATGAAGTCTCGATACTCCTTGACAGCAAGAACATGGCTTCCGAAACCACCGGAATAGGAGTTGACAGTTCGGATCCTGTGGTCGAGACCGCAATCCGCCTGAGCCTGGATCAACTGTCGGAATACGATCGCAACCCCCGCATCGCGGCCAACCGGGAATACGAGGCCCTGAAGGAGAGCTTGCGCAACACCGGTTCCGGCACCGTTGCCCTGCTGGTGACGAAGCGGCCCGGCGAGAAGCGCTACTTCCCGAAGATGGGCGGCAACACGCGAATCCGGATTCTGAAGGAATTGTATTCGGAGTCCGGCGACGAGAAGTACTTCTGGATCAGTTGCAAGTTCCAGCCGTTCACTTCCGAGGCCGATCTGCTGATCGGGCACCTGGCGGAAAACGACAACCGAGCCGACTACATTTTCCTGGACCGGGCGCGCGGAGTCCGTGCGATCCGGGAGCAGTTCGAGGCTGACGGCGTAGGCGATGAGGAACTCAGTCTCCGCAAGTTTATCGCCCTGCTCATCGAGCACGGCTATCCCAAGATATCCCAAACCTCTCTTCATCGCTACAACTATGTCCTAGATGTGCTCTATCCCCTGATTCCCCAAGCGCTGGAGAACGGTCTGACGGATGGACAAACCCGGAAGATTCACAAACTGCAGAAACAGATCGAGGAATTCTGCAAGCGCCTTTTCACCGACGAAGCGCTGCTTGAGCAACTGTTTGAAATATTCCCCGAGTCCCTGTCCAGGCTCGATTCCGTACAGGGTCTCGACCTGAAGAATCTTGAGAAAAAGACGCTGACCGTGCTGGCGGCTTTTATGGCCAAAAAGGACGATGCGGATCAGCGGACGGTTCAAGACCGGCTGATGTCGCACTGGACGCTGCATCTGCAGGATCCGTCCCTGACTCCCTCGTGGCCGGAATCGAAATCTGAAGATGAGATCGATCTCGATCTTGAGAACGACCGGTCATTCGCGCCGTTCTACCCGGAAAGGGAGGTCGAGGATTCCGACAGGTCGGAAGGCGCCGCATACAGTCCGCCGTCTTCCTTTCTCCCGTCCTCACCTCCGTCCTCACCTCCGTCCTCACCTCCGTCCTCGTCTTCGACCCGTTCTCCGGAACACCGCGGTTCTGAAAATGAATCGCAGGACAGGAAACTGGCCAAACTGCGCGAGGAGGCCTGGAATGCGGCGCTGCTTATCCTGAAGGAGCACCGGGCGGAAACTCTCCTGGTAGCTGATTCCGACTGGCTGGGCTTCCGGGTCGCCGTGCCCAGTCCGGAAAACGATGTTCCGTTTACCGGTCGCCAGGCGGACATCTGGTGGTGGATGTATCTCTTGACAGAAAGCGATCAGCGACTGGATGAACTCTCCCGCTCCGGCGAGGACAAGGTTGCAGCCGAACTACGCGCCGAAATGGCAAGGCGGGGGCAGGACCAGACAGCAGAAAGCATGATGAACGTGATTGCACACGGAATCGAGGATCGACCGGATCGTCGGGCATTCACCCGGGATTTCAGCGACTGGACATTCACGAACATGGTGATGCTGATGGCCAGGATCCGGCAGATCCATCGAGTAACAGACGGACGGAGGTGAAAATGCAGACCCAGCATGATACGAATACAGTAACCCGGGCGATGATCCGGACACTGGTGACAGCCTGCCGGTCCGGGGATATGCGGGCCCTGGATTCCTGCGGCGTCCCGGTCGATGCCGCGGTCTCAATCGCGGGCCTTTCTCCGTTCGAGATTGAGGACCTGGTCAGCGAGTGCCCGATCCAGATCAACATTGATCCGTTGTTGCAGCGGATCCAGGCCTGTCGCCGCGAGTACATGATCGGGCAATTGATGGCGGCCGGCTGCAGCAACCGAATACTGCGCAAGACGTTCGGCCTGCTGCCTCGGGATCTGACCCGCTTGAGATCGAGGCACGGTAACCCGCAGTCCGGCCGGCCGCGGCGTCTGACTGAAACGGAAGAGGCCTGCCTGCACGATTACCTGCAGGCCAGGCCCGCGCCTCCCGACAGCACTCCGCCCGAGAGAGCGCAGTGGTGCCTGGAGGCACACAGGAAGCTCCGGCTGCCCTTCATGGCGATCTACAGCTTCACAGGTGAAGACATATGAGTTCCGACGAATCCAAATCAGGAGGCAAACCCCAAATGAACAATCCGCTCAACGATGTCATCCAGATGGCCATGAACATGGCCGAGCAGCGCAAAGGCGAGGCGCTGCTGCTGTTCGGCGAATCGCATGACCCGATTCCGCGCACGCTGATCCGGGATCCGGATCTACCGGCCAACGCCAAGCTGATCTGGTGTCATCTGCGGTCCGTGACCGGGGATCCGACCAGACCCGACATGGCTCCCCGCTATACTGACCTGATGCGCGACCTGTCGATCGGCAGCCGTCAGACCGTAGCGCACTGCTACCATGCGTTACGGCTGACCCGGTGGATTACCCTGGTCACCCGGCGCGTCGACCGGTTCGGCTATACGGTCGGAAACGTCTACGGATTGCATACGACACCGGCTACGATCCAGCAGACGCTGGAACTGGATGCCTCGTATCCCGGTTTCCTGCAGCACCTGTGCGGCCTGACGGATCCCCGCCACGCCGGGCTGCGCTCGCTGGCTAGACGGATACTGGATCATGCGATGGACCAGATCGGCAAGCCGGATGAGGCGCTCGATCCATTCATACAACAGATGAATGCGCATTGCGGAAACACCGGCTCATTTTTTCGGTCTGCCGCCGCGCCGGGCGACTCCCGGCCGCGGAGTCCGGAGCTTCCGGATATTCCGGCCCCGTCTCCGGTTCTAACCGACCTGGACAGCTCCCTGGATTTCCACAACGATATCCTGAAGCTCTCCGCCCAGAGCAAGCGCCTGGTCTGTATCCAAATGGGGCGATTGCCGGAAGACATGCGCCAGCTTTTCCTCAATGAACTGGCCGGAATCGTCCGGGAGCGGCAAGGCGGAGACCGGCCGATCCGCAACCCGGTGGCCTATCTCAACCGGATGGTCCAACAATTCGGCGAAGGAACACTCACTCTGAGCACCCGATGCGAGCAGGTGGAAAGCCCGAAAGAACTGGCCTCCCGCAATCGCGAGCAGGAAGAAGTACGTACCCGGCGCGAAACGATGGCGGAGATAACGCATCTGGAAAACATGATCAAGAGGAACCCCTGTCCGCAACTGCAGGCGCAAGCAGACAAGCTGCGCAGCGGTCTGAATCTGTCCCGAAATTGATCGGAAACCGAGAGTATGCCCCATGGTGAATGAGAGCGGTTCTCAATTCCTGAGTACGATTATCGTACTCGGTTTTGCACAAGACACGCGAGATCCCACTGTTTACAACGTTCTTGACAAATCCCCGAGTACGATTTTCGTACTCGGATTCTGGGGTGTTCCCAATGGGAACACTCAGAGATTGTGGCAGGGGTGCCCCACGGTGGGGCACCCAAGAGGCTGTGGCAGAGGTGCCCCACGGTGGGGCACCCAGAGGCTGTGGCAGAGGTGGCCCACGGTGGGCCACCCAGAGGCTGTGGCAGGGGTGCTCCCAGTGGGAGCACTCAGAGGCTGTGGCAGAGGTGGTCCACGGTGGAACACCCAGAGGCTGTGGCAGGGGTGCTCCCAGTGGGAGCACTCAGAGGCTGTGGCAGAGGTGGTCCACGGTGGAACACCCAGAGGCTGTGGCAGGCGGAACCAGTATGAAAAGCGTACTGCCTTTATTAAGTATATATACAGTAGTAGTAGAAGAAGAATATATAAAACTACTACTTCTACTACTGATTCATTCTCTGAAACAGAAATCCAATGTTTTTGACTCGATAACCGTACCGGATTGAGTACTGAACCATGAATAATTCAACCAATAGAAAGATGAAAGCCCGGAAAAAGCCCCGATTCAAGCTGCCTGGCAAAATCAAAGGCTCGACCGCCCGCCTGACCGTGCGCTCTCCCGATGGCTGGAACCTGGTCCAGGGTCGATCCCGGTCCCAAAGCCCGGATCAGCCTGCGATCGCCGGTTTGGCGACATTCTCCGGCCGAGCAGGGCACATCTATCACAACGCCGCCGCCGGCAATCCGTTTGCGGACTACCAGTTGGTGCAGATCGAGGATTGCATCCGGCAGACTGGGGAATTCCTGAACCAACAGGCTGGCGAGTTGGCGGCAATCGCAGCCCAGGTTGATGCGGACCTGGCAGTAACGCCCCCGGCACAATCGCCCAGCACGATCACGATGCACCTGGGCCGATACGGCACGACGGCCGCACGCCTGGTTCTGCAGGGCGACAAGCTGGCGGTCGGATCCGTCACCCTGCGCTATCACCAGGTGATCGACATCAAGACGGACCGGAATATCCGGGAGCGGATTCGCACCAGGCTGCGTCGGTTGCTGGCGCAGGGCGGCGACTACAAGGCGTCCAATTGCACCCGGCTCGACCTGCGTGATCGCAACGAGGTGGCGAGAAACACCATCGACAAGCTGATCGCGTCGCATTTTCTCGATCCGGCGATGTTTTCCAGCATCGAGGAAATCTGCGATGTGTATGCCGCATACGACACTGCGCCCGAGTTTGGGCCGATTGTCGATCGGACGGTGGGGCAGACGCCGGGGAACCGGACCGAGGCAGAAACCGACTCGAAAAACACGGTAGAGCATGGGGCAGACCAGAAAGCCGATCAGGGTGCGAATGAGACAAACCCGGGCGACGGGGCAGAGAATGGGGCAGTGAAGACGGCTGGAGCGGACGCGGAAGCCGGATGGTGGGGGTTTTGGGGCAATGAGAAAACCGGGTCTGAAACGTAACTTGTCTAAAGGGCCCTTTAGGCCCTTTAAGGGTAAGGGAAGAGGTGGTCATATTTTACGATGAGCTTGCACAATGAAACGACGCGTTCAACGCGGCTACGGAAGATCGAACACGATATTGCACGGACCGGCAAGCGGATGCGGGAACTGGCGAAAGCGATCAACCTGACCTGGGGAACCGGCGTGTTCCGGGTTCGGACGCATATCGTTGCCGGCGTGCTTTCTCTGAGGTTCTACTGGCGGGACGATGTGGAAAATATATTTCCGGGTGAGAAGCCCAGATCATCGTTCGAACTGACATCGAAGGTCGGGCTCCGGTTGCTGGAGTCCCAGGATGACGAATCGCGCGCGAGACTGATCAGTCTGGCGCGCAAAGCAGGCTTGCTGAATCACCAGTACCGAGTGCTGTTCTGCGAACGGCGCTCGTTGCGGAAATTCGGCGCGGCCGACCAACAACTGCTGGAAATCCGGCAGGAAATCAAAACTGAAACCGAAAGAGGAAATGAATTATGAGCAGTATCGAAAGCGCCTGGGTCCACTCCGTGAAATTCAGCACCAAGTCCGTGACCCGCAAGGGGCAGGCCAAAGAGATAGACCTGGCGGAACTGCGGGTCAATGTCGATCGGTCGCGGCGCGACGGGGAGAACGAGGACGGGACGCCCCGTTATCGCCATGACCGCAGTTTCTGGATCAGCGTGGAGATGTGGGGACCGCGCGTCAGGCACCTGCGCGACCGTATCGCGAAGGGAGTTTCCATCCTGATGGCCGGACGCTACGACGGCCACACCTGGACCGATAAGAAATCCGGCGAGGTGAACACGCGCAATGTGTTCATCGCCGAGGAAATCGCGATCCTGCCGCGATCAATCAACACTGTGACCTTCAAGGAACGGCAGAAGGAATCCGCTTCTGTGGATGGCGGGGAGAGCGGGGAATGATCGGTGGAACCGGGGAAGCTGCGGCGGTCCGGCAATACGTCACCGGTTGGTATTGCGCGGACTGCTCATGCGATGCCGGGGCCGATCAGGTTGATATTGCGACTGTGGATACGCTCCTGGCCGATATCGAAGACAGTCCTGAAACCGGCATTTGCTGCAATTGCGACAACCGCTTCAAGGGCCGGGAACTGAAGTGGTTCTGGGTGGAGATAAAGGATCAGTCTGCGGATGCGGTGGCGCAAGAACGATGAGGCGAAAAGTCTGGGCACGAAGCAGACGCCGGCGAAGAGGACGGGCCATCGTCGCCGTCATGTGCGTCGCACTCGCGGCAGGCGCAGTGACGAGAATGGACACCGGAGCGATCATCGCGCGGGCAGGCGATGAGATCGATCGGTGGACACAGGCGGTGCGAGCGAGCGACCAGCGCAGCGACACTGTGCACGCCCTCAGCGGGCAGGCGCACGTGATTGACGGGGATACGCTCGACGTCGCCGGAGAGCGGGTACGCCTGGAGGGGATCGACACGCCGGAGAAGGCACAGCAGTGCCGAACAAATGGACGATGGTGGCTCTGTGGGCAGCACGCGACCCAGGCGCTTGTTGGAAAAATTGGTACGGGCACGGTGCACTGCGAAAGAAGCACCGTCGATAGATACGGGCGCACTATCGGAGTGTGCAGTAGCGCGGGAGTCGAGCTCAACTCCTGGATGGTGGCGCAAGGCTGGGCCTTCGCATACAGACGGTACTCAAAAGCGTATGTCGGTGAAGAAATAGCGGCGCGTGCGGCGAAACGAGGAATCTGGAGCGGTGAGGTCATCGCGCCATGGGAATGGCGGCGCGGGAAGAGATTACGCCCATAGCGGTAGAAGAGGAGGAACTGAACACTTGTGGAGGCAGACATGATGAAAGAAACCAATGATTCCATTTACGCCATTCCCGGCGAGGGGCTGTTCTGTCTCGTTCGGCGCGAGACCGGCCCAGGGTATTTCGACACCCGGGGGCTGGAGTCCCTGATCCTGTCGGAGCGGGCGCTCGGACAGGATACCGAGGAACTGGAACAGAAACTGTTTACGCTGCGCAAGTACAACCGCGCGCTGTTCTGTCCAGACGACGCGTCGTTGGCCTGGACGGTGAACGACAGTAAGGCCATGCCGGAGCAAATGGAGTATCCGGTATGAGGGTGTTGCTGTGCGAGAAGCCCAGTCAAGCGCGGGATATCGCCGCCGTGATGGGCAGCGGGTCGCGGCGCGACGGCTTCATCGAGGTCGGCGGCGATGCCGTTACCTGGTGCATCGGGCACCTGTATGAGCAGGCCTCGCCGGATGAATACGATCCGGCATACAAGGCCTGGTCGTTCCAGCACCTGCCGATCGTGCCGCAGGAGTGGCGGCTCAATCCGACGGCGCGGGGGAAGCAGCAGATTTCCGTGATCCGCAAGCTCCTGGCCAGGGCCGACAGCGTGGTGATCGCGACCGATCCGGACCGCGAGGGCGAGGTCATCGCACGCGAGGTTCTTGAGGAACTGGGCTATCACGGTCATCTGTCCCGGTTGCTGCTGAGTGCGCTCGATCCGGCCTCGATCCGTAAGGGTCTGGATTCCATCCGGGAAGGATCGGAAACCGAGAAGCTGTATCAGGCCGGCATGGGCCGGGCGAGAGCGGACTGGCTGGTCGGCATGAATTTGACCAGGGCCTATACCCTGCTCGGACGACAGCAGGGCGATTCCGGGGTCCGTTCCGTGGGCCGGGTTCAAACCCCGACCCTTGCGCTGATCGTGCGACGGGACGCGGAGATCGCAAATTTTGTGCCGACCGATTTCTGGACGATCGAAGCGGAGTGCATTCATCCAGAGCATGAACCGTTCCGCGCCGTGTGGGCGCCGAACGCGGAACAACGGGAATCGCTGTGCGATTCCGAGGGCCGTTGTATCAACCGGGATTCGGCCCTGCGATTGGCGCAGGAGTTGACCGGACAGGCAGGACTGGTGTCGCAATCGAAAAAGGAAAGAAAACGGATCAAGCCGCCGTTGCCGTTCAGCTTATCCGGATTGCAGCAAGTGACTTCCAAACGGTTCGGATATGGGGCAAAGGAAACCCTGTCGCTTTGCCAGTCTCTCTATGAGACCCACAAAGCGATTACGTATCCCAGGACAGACTGCGAGTTTATTCCGGAGAGCCAACTCGAGGAAGTGCCGGCGGTCATGGAGGGATTGAAGCAGACGTTTTCCGGAGAGAGCCTGTCACAAGCCATTGCCGGAGCGGATCCGGCGCTGAAGTCCAGAGCCTGGAACGACAAGCGGATCACGGCGCACCACGGGATGATTCCCGTGCCGATCGCTTGCGAATTGGGCAGGATGAACGAGAAGGAACGCACCGTGTTCGAGCTGATCGTCACGTACTACCTGATGCAGTTCTATCCCGATCATGTCTATGATGCGACCACCCTGGACATCGCCGCGGACGGTTCCAGCCTGCGGGCCTCCGGGCGGCAGGTGGTTTCCCAGGGCTGGCGCCGACTGGAGCCGTCCGCGGCGCAGGCCGATGAAGAGCATGCGCCAGTGCCTGCGCTGAAAAACGGCGAGGCCGTGCGCATCCGGGACGCCAGGGTCCGCGACAAGAAGACCAAGCCCCCGGCGCGCTATACCGAGGGCACGCTGATCCGCGCGATGACCAACATCGCGAGCGTGATCGAGGATCCCGATGCCAAGCGGGTATTGAAGGAGCAGGACGGGATCGGGACCGAAGCGACGCGCGGCGACATCATCCAGACGCTCAAGGACCGGAAGTTCGTGGAGGTCCGGAAGAAAGCGTTGCATTCCACCGACACGGGCCGGGCCCTGATCGCGGCGGTAGCGCCGGAGCTGCAAAATCCGGTGCTGACTGCAGGCATGGAGCGGGCATTGTCCCAGGTGGCCGACGGATCGATGACGCTGGAGGCCTTCATGACCCGCATGGAGCAGCTCGTGACCGCTCTGGTCGGGACTGCCGTAGCGCAGGGGCAAGCTGGGAATGGGAAGGCTGTAGTCGGCGCGGTGGCCAGGGAAACTGCGAAGGCCTGTCCGCAATGCGGCAAGCCGATGCACTCGCGACAGGGCAAGTACGGGCCGTTCCTGGGGTGTTCGGGTTATCCGGAATGCAAGCACATCGAGCGGCCAGGCAAGGGGCCTGCGCCGGTGAAGACGGACAAGGCCTGCGCCCAGTGCGGCAAGCCGATGCTGAAACGCAAGGGAAAGAAGGGGTTCTTCCTCGGCTGCTCCGGGTTTCCGGAGTGCCGGCAGATCGAGTTTCTGAAATGAGTGATCAGAATTCAGAGATGGCGCTGGCGGAGGCGGGGATGGACACTGGTCCGGGACATCCGTTGCCGGCGGAGGTTGAGATGAGCAGCCGAGGGAAGACACAAACGGACTTGCCGGAACCACCACAAGAACAAGGCCACGGCATCCAAAGGCGCGGACAAAAAGCTTCTCCGTCGTTTGAATGAGCGGTTCAGTTATGTAATACTCTTACTCAGCTAATGAAGAAAGTATGTGGCGGATTCTTGTGAATCTGGGTTTTGGAGAGTTGATCGTGGGGGCCGAGAAATGCTTGGATAAAAGGTATGCTGCATTTATCCTGCATTATCCTGCAAGTAATCATTGATCCCTGAAGCACATCAACGAAATTAAGTGATTGCGGATCGGAATTGAGGAGGTCATGGCCATGAAATTGATTCGTCGACTTTTGAAACCGTATTTATGGGTATTTTTGGTTTTAATTGCGAGTTACTCAGCGGGGTGGGGAAAGGAACCGTGTCTATTATGGTATGAACCGAATAATGCTCAGGACCTGGAACTACTGAAGGCCTGCATTAATGACCAAGACATCTGGAATACAGTGCCCGGTGAGCCAGATCCGCTCTACTACGCTGTCCAGTACAGCGATAACGCGGACGTGGTCCGGGCCTTGCTGAAAACCGATGTCGATGTCCGTGCAACCATCCCGGCCTTGGGAACGCCCTTGCATCAGGCTGCGGCGTATAATACCAATCCTGAAATCATCCGGATACTACTGGATGCTGGCGCGGACCTGGAAGCCAGAAACGATGGAAAGGAGACACCTTTACATCTGGCTGCAGGCCGCAATCCGAATCCGAAAGTAGTCGAGGCATTGCTGGACGAAGGTGCAGATATCAATACACGGGACGCAGCACAGTGGACCCCTCTGCATGAAGCTGCACGCAATACAATGATGCCCGAAGTGATCAAGGTGCTGCTGCGTTCAGGGGCAGATCTGGAAGCCAGAAACAACCGGGACGAAACGCCGTTGTATGTCGCTGCCGAGGCGAACTTGTATCCCGAAGTAGTCGAAGTACTACTGGAGGAAGGCGCGGATATCTGGGCAAGGAGCGATTGGTCCGTAACGCCCTACGAAGCGGCACAGTACAACAAAGGCCTAGTCGGAACCGAAGTACTTAAGCACCTGGAGTACCGTTGATTTGTTGTTCATATGAACAAAACAGCCCTCCTAAAATCCCTCGGGCGTGTGGTGCATTCCTGGGTCCAGAAAGCCGCACCTTGGAGCATACTGTTCGCAGCCGTGGCGCTACTCGTGTCGATGGTGCAATTTTTTGTAGATTACGGCGACCGGGTGCGGGACCGGGAATCCGTGGCTTGGCATACGCTCGGGATTATCGCCCCCGGTAATAGCGGAAAAGTCGCGGCAATGGAGGCATTGAACTTGGATGACGGCATGTTCTGCTTCAAGGCTCTTCGCGGGAAACTGGACTGGTTGCATAAGGAGGCGAAGGACCAATACTCGCATTGCATCAGATTGATGCGGTCCAAGAAATCTTTGCACGGAATTAACCTGTCACGGTCGCGTCATGGTGAGCCGGGAGTATACTTGTATGAGGTTGACTTGTACCAGGCTGACCTGACCCGGGCGAATCTCAGTGGAGCACTGATGGATCAAGCTGAGCTGTTTGGAGCAACTCTGGTTTACGCGAACCTCAGTGACGCCTCATTGAGGATCGCCAAATTGAAAGAGACTAAATTGCAGGGTTCGAACCTTCAAAATGCCGATTTGTTTCGTGCAGAGTTTGATGGTGCATATCTGCATGACGCAGATATGACCGACGCGAACCTTCTGTGGGCAAGTCTGGTCAATACAGCTCTGCCTTGGTCAAAACTCTGCTTTGCAAACTTGTCTCACGCAGACCTGGAGGGAGCTGATCTGTCTTACGCTAATCTGTCTTACGCTGATCTGACTGGAGCGGATCTACGGTGGACCAGGATGAACGACGTTCTGATGATAGGAACCGACTTGTCTGGTGCCAACCTTCAAGGTGCGCTGAATCTGACACAGAAACAGCTGGAGAAGGCATGTGGAGACAGGAATACACAACTGCCGGGCAAGTATACTATCACGATGTGTTCAGAAGCCGACTTGGGGACGAGGCGGCAGGTATGTAAGATTCAAAACTAAAGCATTTTTTTGAATTAAGTGTTGCAATGGGATTTGCGATCGGTGTAAAGTTGCCTCAATTGCGGTTCGTCAGTACCCTGAACTGACACTCCAAGGCGCTTCAGGTTCCAGAAAAGCGCGGGACTTCGGTTCTGAATCATTATTCAATCGGGGACATTGTGTTCGGTGTCTCATCTACCCATCTGGGAAATATCATTTCCCGTATGGGGCATGGCGTTTCTCCGGTGATTTTTTCCAAAACCACTAACTTAACGGAGGACATCATGTCTAATCCAATTGCTGATCATGTGTACAACCTGATCATAGCCGGATTCGGTTACATCAATCGAGTTCGCGAAGTCGCTCCCCAGGGAGCACAACCTTACCTCTGTGCCGATGTTGCGCTGATGGAGGGGGTCGCGAAGAACGGGGATCACTCCCTGGTCAACAAGACCCGCCTCAGCTGCATCATTAAGGGCAAAGAGGCACAGGAGATTATCCGCAAGCACTTCACCGACCCTGACGGGCAGGTGGTGGCGCCCCAGGTTCCGGTCGTTGCATCCATGCAACTCGGGGGCCTGCAGCCAGGCACGTTCACCTATAAAAACGGCGAGCGGGCAGGCGAAACGGGCGTCAGCTTGAAGACGAGTCTCCTGAAGATTACCTGGCTGAAGATCGGTGACCATGTCATCGAACTCGAAGGCCGGGACGGTCAGGAAGTTCAGGTTGCCCCTGAAGCAGCGAAAGCTGCCGAACGGGCGCCCGAGGCGGCTCCGGCCACTGAATCCGACGAACCGGCATACGCCGGGGAACTGCAAGCCGAATACGACGAGCAGGGGTTCGTGAAGCTGGATCCGGAACATCCGGAGTTCCAGGAGCGCAAGGCGTTTCTGAAGACTCAGGGGTTCCGCTGGAACAGTGCCGAAAAGCACTGGGCCACGGCCTGATCCAACCCGCGTAGCGTTCATCCTTCGGGATGGCGCTGCGCCCTTTTTCATATCGACTGTTCTTGAGGACGGTCGCTGCACGAAAGTCCGGCGCCGTCCTTGAGAGGGGGCCGATCAACGCGGGGATGAAACCCTGCTCAACCTCCGGGGGGAATACCATTTCCCTCGGGGGGTGGCGTTCCTCCCGTTTTTGTAGGAGAATGATATGGAAGCAAACACAGTAGCCGAGCATGTGACGAATATGCACAATGCCGAAAACCAGGGCGAACTCGCCGACGCCGCCGCGAGGATGATCGCAACGTCTCACGACAATGTGATCAAGGCGGTTGGTGAGCTTCGAGGAGAAATCCAAAGCAAGCATCGCTGGATGGTTGGCCTGGTGATCGGTCTGACCGGATTGATTCTGGTTGTCTTGCAGAGTCTTTCGCAGACATCCTGAACCTCCAAACTCCCCCCGCTTCGGCGGGGGAATCTTTATACATGCAGCACACCTTCCCGCGGGAGGGTTCTGTTCCATGAACGTCTGAATCACTTTTTACCGGTTTCCATCCTTCGGGGCGGATGTCGGCAAGTCATAGGGGCGAAAGCCCTATTTACCAACCCGCAGGGGAATTTCCATTCCCCGGGCGGAGCATGGTGATTCCCCTGTTTTTTCATTTGAGGAATTCACCATGAAAACCCGAAACAATAGCGACGCCGGGAGCGTCGTACAACGTGATCTCTATCAGGAGGTCACCGACTCGATCCTGGGCGCGCTCGAAAACGGCTGCGCTCCGTGGATCAAGCCCTGGAACAGCGGCTCGGAACAGGATATTCCTGTGAACGGCTGGACGGGACGCGCCTACCGCGGCATCAACACTTTGTTGCTGTGGATCGCGCAGACCGCCCCGGGCTACGCTTCTGCCGAGTGGTTCACCTTCAAGCAGGCCAGGCTGGCCGGCGGGAACGTGCGCAAGAAGGAGAAGGCCACGTTGGTCGTACTCTGGAAGCCGCTGGAAGTAAAAGACCGGGAGGCTCCGGAGCCGGACGCGACGAAGACGGTGATGCTGATGAGGCATTACCATGTCTTCAACCGCGAACAGCTCGAAGGGCTTCCGGAAGCGGCCCCGAGACCGGTTTCAGGCAAATCCTGGGATCCGGTGGAGCGGGCCGAAGAGGTGGTTCGGGCCAGCAAGGCCGAGATCACCTACGGCGGCGATCGCGCATGCTATGCGCCGGTAGTGGACCAGATCCGCATGCCGGCCAAGGCGGCATTCAAGGAGTCGGGCGAGTTTTACTCGACCCAGTTTCATGAGCTGACGCACTGGACGGGCCATCAATCGCGCCTGGCGCGGGAGTATGGCAAGCGGTTCGGTGATTCCGCCTATGCCAGGGAGGAGCTGGTGGCCGAGATGGGCGCTGCGTTCTTGTGTTCGACGGTCGGCATTGCCGGCCATCTGCAGCATCTGGAATACATCAGCTCGTGGCTGTCGGTTCTACGCGAGGACAAGCGTGCCGTGATCACGGCCGCGAGTCATGCGCAGAAGGCTTCCGACTGGATTTTGCAGCAGTTGGAGTCTGAGGAATCGGATTCTTGATCCACTCTTTCTTGTAGTGGCCATCCTTCGGGATGACCGCTGCAAGGGGATTCCTCTGTTTCTTCCTTCCCGTGTCCTGTTGTCTCGCAGCATCCTGAAATAGCGACCTGAATACTATTTTTGGTTCTGTGTCAAGCGGAAAGGTGCGCTTTTTCACCCTGAAGAAAGTGCACCTTTCTTGTGGATTTCCCCCGAATTGATGTATTAAATAAGAACCGTCCTAATGAACATGGCATTGACCCGTGAACCCAGAAGACGGTTTTTTAAAACACCGGTGGCGGCTGGCAGTGATCGCATCCTCCTGCGCGATCTGCCTGCCGACCGGTGTACCGGCGGGAGAATGGGCTCCGGACAACATCGTTGCAGGCCGCTACCTGGATCGCAACGTCCTGGTGCATGACGAAGCCCAGCTGGATCCGCTCAAGCATGTCGTCAGCTTTTCGTTCTCACCTTTCATCACGGTCAAAGGTGCGCTGAACACCGCCCTGTCCGGAACCGGTTACCGGCTGGCCCCGGCAGATCCGGGACCAGTCAGCCGGTTGCTGGATTCCCAGGTGGCGTTTTCGCACAACCGATTTGATGAAAAACGCATCGATTCGGTAGTCGGGGCGCTGATCGGCTCTGGACGTGGATTCGATCTTGAGGTCGACCATGTCGAACGCCAGGTACGGGTGCAACCGATCAGCGCCCCGACGGCCGAACCCGCGTCCGCAGCCGCGAGCTGGTGGAGGCGACTGTTCCGGAATCGGACAGTCGGCGCCGATCAATGATGCTGAACAGAACAGGTTTTAGGCCCCGCCTGTTCGACCAGGTTCTCCTGGCTTGTGCGGGGGCGGCAGTTGTATTCGCCGCCTCCGCTCAGGTTTCCGTTTCAAAACCCGGACTGAATCCGGTTCCTACCGTATCCGTGGAAATCGAATCCGCCGTTGCGGCGGACTGGGGCATCCGGGAGACCGACTGGCAGCGGTACCAGGAATTGATGCGTGGGCCTGCAGGTCTGCACTACCGACATCTGTCGCCGGCTTTCGTGCTCGGCCTGCACGCCGAGACCGACGCCGATCGCGACCGCTGGGCCCGCATCGTCTGGGAGGAGGAAAGACGGCGTTTGGAAAGACTATTCGACTTCAACCGGGCGTACAACCGCATCGCCCGGGCAACGCGCCAGGCAGACGGCTTTTCGTTCTTCGATTCAAAGTATCTCGACCAGCCGGCAGAATTCAGCCCATTGCAATTTGGAACGAACCGGCCGCTGATCTTCGTTGCGGACGGTTGCTCCGAATGCGACAGGCAGGTCCGGGAGTTGGCGTCGCGGAGCAAGGCCTTCGACATCTACTATGTCGGTGCGACGAGCGATCAGGAGATCAGTCGCTGGGCGCGGCGGATCGCCTTGCCGGCTGCAGAAGTGGTCAACAAAAGAATCACCCTGAACCATGACCGCGGGAACCTCGCGCGGGCCGGGTACGGTTCGGGCAATCTGCCGATGCTGTTCGCCGATGCGGGTCTCAGACGGACGCTGACGATTCAGGAGGCGCTGAAATGAAGTTCTTGAGGCCCGTGCTGATCGGCGTGACGTTGATGCTTGCGTTGACTGCCGGCCGGGCGCAGGCCTTCCCGGATATCCCGCAGGCCTACCGCGACATGGCGGAGCGGAATTCGGTCAGCCCGGTCGTACTCTATGCGCTGGCGCTTCTTGAATCCGGCCAGTCCGGGCGAACGCCGTCGTACAGACCCTGGCCCTGGACGCTCACCGTCAATGCAAAACCCTATTTCTTCGACTCCCGTTTCGAGGCGGAGATATTCCTGAAGCAGGCATTGAAATCCCGGCCGTCTCAACTGGGAGTCGGGCTGTTCCAGATCGAATATCGTTTCCATGCCCATCGATTCTCCGGCATGGAAACGATGCTCGACCCCTATGAAAACATCCGCGCGGCCGCGGACATCTTCCGCGAAGCGCTTGAGTATACCGGCGGCGATGTGTGGCAGGCCGTGGGCAGGTTCCACTCGGCTACGCCGAGATACGCCGAAGCGTACAAAAAACGGTTCAGGGCCGCGTTGCTGCAGTTGGTCGGAGGCGCTTCATGAGACATAAGGACAAACGTCGACGCATCCTGGATGAATACTCTGATCGGATCCGGGAGCTGGAACGGTCATGACGATCGCAGGCGACGCATTCCGGATCCTGCCTGGTTTGAATCTGGCGTTCTGTCTGGCGATTTTTCCGGCCCACGCCTACCAGGTTGTCGGCCAGGAATCGGGCGCAGTGCCAATACAGCAGGCGATCGGCGATCTGCTGGACCGCTTCTCGGAACAGGAGGAATACTCCAAAGAGCCGACGCCCCGGGCCGTTCCCGTGCCCGATGCGCTGCCGTTGACCTCCACGCTTTCCCCGCAGCCTGGCGCTCGGACCATTCGGCTGTCCCTGGCGCTGACCGCGCCGATATGCGTAATCGGCAGCGAGACGCTGTCCCGGTCCTGGATCGAAGCCAACCGGGCGCGCCTGCACGAGTTGGGCGCTCGCTGCGTGCTGGTCCAGGCGCAGACGAAACGCGATTTCGAGACGATGACGCGGCTGGCCGCGCCAGTGCCGGTTTCCATGCTGCCGTTCGACGATCTGGCCGAGTTGCACGGGATCACCACCTATCCCGTACTCATCGTGGGGAGCAGCCAATGAGCGCGAAATACCAGATCGAGGCCCTGCTGCGGCCGCCGGTCGAGTTGTGGTCGGCTGGCCTGGCGTTCGGCATGGCGGTTATCCTGATTCTCTGCCGCCAGTACCTGTACATGCCGGCGCCGCTCGCCTTCGGCGCCGCAATGTTGGCGCTTTGCCATGGCGCCTTCAGGACATGGCAGGGCCTGCGGATCGTGCGCTATCACAAAAGACTGCACCGTCTGCCGCGGTTCGCCATGCGGCGCGACAAGGTGCCGACCTCGAAGCGCCGGCTGTACGTGGGCAAGGGATTCAAGTGGGAAGCAAAGCATACGCAACGGCTGCGCGACTGCCTGCTGCCGGCCAACGCCCGATACATGAAGGAGTCGGGCATCCGGCATCATACGCACAGCCTGGCGCTGCGCCTGGAGAACACGCCCCTTGGCCGGTTCGGCGAATGGATCAACCTGGACCATCCGCTGAATCCGCTGCGCCCGCGCCCGGAGGTCGGCGGACGTCCGGAGATTCACGGCGTAGGACTGCTCGAGGGCGAGCGGAACCAGTACTCGCCGCTGCACGAGCGGGTCGGCCACACGCTGGTGCTCGGCACCACCCGGGTCGGTAAGACGCGGTTCGCGGAGATTCTGATGACCCAGGACATCAAGCGGGGCGACACGGTGATCTGCTTCGACCCGAAGGGCGATGCAGAGTTGTTCAAATCGATGTATGCGGCCTGTCTGGACAGTGGACGGCTCGACAAATTTTTCATGTTCCACCTGGCCTATCCGGAGCATTCGGCGCGTTACAACCCCGTCGGGAACTACTCGCGTATTACTCAAGTCGCCACCCGTATCGCCAACTCCCTGCCAGGGGAGGGCAATTCGGCGGCGTTCAAGGAATTCGGTTGGAGATTCGTCAATGTGATCGCCCAGGCCCTGCATGTGCTGAGCGAGAGGCCGACCTACGCGACCATCCAGCACCACGTCAACAACATCGACAACTTGCTGATCCGCTACGGCACGTACTGGCTGTCGAAACAGGACGGCACGGACTGGGAAACGATGGTCAAGCGGGAGCGCTACGGGTTGACCGGGGCCAAGGACGATCCGAACCGACCGGCCGTACCCGCCCTGTCGAACGCTGAGCGCACGCATGACGTCATGGCGGTGTGCGTCGCACGGGTGCTGAACACGGTGATGACCGAATCCGGGAACATGGATCCGGTTGCCGGCGGACTGCTGAGCGCGTTCAAGTACGACAAGAGCTACTTCGACAAGATCACCGCCAGCCTGGGTCCGTTCCTGGAAAAACTGACCACCGGCAAGGTGGCCGAGCTGTTCAGCCCGGATCCAGAGGACCACGAAAACAAGAGCCCCGTCTTCGACTGGCTGTCGGTGATTCGCTCCAACGCCGTGGTCTATGTCGGTCTGGCCGCCCTGCAGGACGTCACGGTGTCCTCGGCGGTCGGGAATGCGATGTTCGCCGACCTCACGGCCACGGCCGGGGAACTGTACGCATACGGCCCCAACTCCGGGCTTTCGGAAGCGCTGGCCAGTCAGGATGGGCCGATCGACAAGGTCAGTATTCATGCCGATGAATTCAATGAACTGATCGGCGACGAGTTCATTCCGATGCTGAACAAGGCCGGCGGCGCCGGATTCCAGGTGACGGCCTATACCCAGACCTGGGCGGACGTCGAGGCGCGCATCGGCAATCGCGCCAAGGCCGAGCAGATCGCCGGCAATTTCAACACGGTGCACATGCTGCGGGTGCGCTCGCAGGAGACGGCGAAGCTGCTCACCGACATGCTGCCGCCCGTGCAGGTCTCCCAGATGACGACCGTTTCCGGCGCGACGCATTCCACGGATCCGACATCCGACACTCACTTCGGCTCCTCGGTGCAGGATCGCATCTCGACGGCGGATGTTCCCATGCTCGAACCCGGAGACCTGACACGCTTGCCGAAGGGACAGAGCTTCATGCTCAAAGAAGGCGGGCAGCTTTACAAATTGCGTCTGCCGCTGCCGGCTGAATCCGGGAGGATCCCGGACAAGATCGCCGAGTTGACCGTGCGGATGAGGCTGGACTATCACGATGCAGACAATTGGCACAACGACAGTTGGTGGACGGCAACGATGTCGAATTCCACTGTCGGCGCTCGAACCGGGTCAGATCAGCCGGGCGGTATTCCGGAAACCGACCCGATGGATTCCGGAATACCGGAAGACGTTGCTGTAGAAGAGGCATACTGACCATGGCCGACGCGCAACGCTCCGCTCCATCGCGCAACCTGGTTGCGCGCCTTGCGCGTTGGACGGCGCTGACCCTGATGGCGATCATCGGATCACTGGCGATCACCGTGCTGATCGAATGGGTCGGCCTGACACTGGTCTGGCACGATGAGGGTTCCCGGCGCTCGGCCCAGGTGCTGGCCCAGGACCTCGCCTGGCTGTCCTCGCATTCGACCGAACCGGCATTCGGGCTGCCGGCCCTGCCGGATCTGGCGCTGGGTATCGCCGGCCGGCTGCATTACTGGACGATCCGCTGGACCGGGCTGGAACAGTTTTTTCAATGGCTGCTGCAGGCTGGCATCATGGGCGAGTACATCCTCGCCGGCATGAACGCGGCCACGATCTTCTTCGTGCGGCTGGGGATTACCGTCACGGCGATTCCGCTGTTCGTCCTGTTCGCATACTGGGGGGCAGTCGAGGGCACGGTGCACAGGGATCTGCGCCGCTTCGGCGGCGATATCGAGCACGGCACGGTCTACCACTGGGCGAAGCACGTCGCCGGCGCCGTCGTCTTCATTCCGGTCATCCTCTATCTCGCCTGGCCCGGCTCGATCAATCCGGCCTGGCTGTTCATTCCCTTCGCCTGCGCGCTTGGACTGAACATGATGGTCGTCAGCGCGAATTTCACCAAGTACATCTAGGAGGCCCCATGAACCGCTTCTTTTTGATACTGATCATCCCGGCTTTGGTCGTGGCGGGCGGCTGCGCGCGCCCCGGGTTGCAGGCGGATGCACCGGCAATCGGGGGATACGTCCAGGTTGCCCCGGCGACCGGCCCGGCGACCGCCGGGGTTTATTTCGACAGCCAGGTGGAGGGCCTTGCCGCCGTGGTCCGCGAACTGGATGCGGTGACGGAACTGGTGGAGATCGTCAGCCGGCTGCCGCAGGAGCGCGGCGAGTTCACGATCAGCTTCAGCCGCATTCATGCCGACCTCGCCATGATGCGCGCAGGCCTGGTCGAAGCCATCCGCAAGCCGACGACGGCGCCGCGAACCTGGAGTCCGCTCAGCGCGGACTACGTGCAGTAGGGGAGATCATGGCGAAACTCGGACAGCATGCGATCGGCGGCGATATCGCCGAGACCTTCGCCGCAACCTCCGGCATCGGCGCCACGGCCGACGGTCTCATGACATTGATCAGCACCGTCACCGTGACGACGGCCCTGCTGTGGTGCGCCTGGTACCTGAGACGGGTCTTCGCCAACGGGTTCAGCCGCTCCGACATCCCGTATATGGCGACGGGCGTCCTGCTGGCGTTCGCGCTCGTATTCCTCGTTTTTACGGCGATCGGTTTTCGCCCCAACTAAAAGAGACCCTGACCATGACCCAGAATAGTTCCCGTTTCACGGCCTTATCCAACGCCTTCCGGAGCCGGATCGTCCCGGCCCGGCTGCGCCTGCAGGCGTTCGTCCTTTCCCTTTCCCTGTCCCTTCTGTGCCGGCCGGCGCTGGCGGTGGAGCCCGACGACATCATGGACAAGATCGGTGGAGCCATCAAACAGGCTGGAACCCTGCTGATCACGCTGTTGACGATCGGCGTATTCCTCGCCGCCGCCTACATGATCGTTCAAGGCGCATGGGGCATATACAAGGAACGCGACGGCGGGCTGATGCAATTCGTGACGGGCGTGATCGTGGCCATCATCATGATACTCCTGGTGACCTATTTCGTAGGCGAGGGTAAAACCGCCCTCGATGAACTCCCAGGCAGCTGACTGATGGATCCGCGCCTACCCTCGACCTACCGGATCAGCCGTCAGCCGGTTATGGCCTGGGGGCTGAACGGCACCGAACTGATGATCGTGATCGCGACCGGTTTCGCTGTCACGATCCTCGGATCCCTGATCGCCGGGCCGGTCTTCGGGAAACTGCATTTCGGCCTGCTGGCCGGCAGCCTGCTCGGAGGCGGCGCAAGCCTGGCTTCCAAGGCGCTGATCGTCGTCCACAAGCGGCAGAAGCCGGACGGCTACTACCAGCAACTGCTGAAGCGATGGCAGCGCAACACGCTCGGAGCCGGGCCGGGAATCGGCTATCAGGGCGGCTGGGACGTCCTGCGCCGCGGGGAGGATCGATGATGCAAATACCCCGATTCGGCCAGCGCAAGAAACAGAAGCATGCCAGGACGTCTCCCGTGATCGATGACCGCGCGCTGGCCCCCGATGACCGGAAGGCGGCGGAGCGGAGCGCGAAACGCCTTCCGAATCCCCCCGACTACGGCTACGTAAAGCCGCTGCACACGGTGATGGCGATCAACCGGGGGCTGATGGCCGTCGTGCTGGTTCTGGTCGTTACTGTCTCGGGACTCGGGTTCACGCTGATGCAATCAAGAAAGTGGATCCCCGTCTATGTACCGCCGGACACTTCCCAGGGAGCGTTCCTGACCGCCTACACGCCGCCTGCGAACACCGTCTATGGCTTCGGTTACCAGACGCTGCAGGCGCTCTACCATTGGCCAGCCGACGGCCAGCGGGACTACCGCGCGAACATCGACCGGCTGAATCTGTATCTGACGCCGCGCTTTCGCACCTGGCTGCTGACCGATCTGTCCCGCCTGGCCAATCGTGCCGGAATCAACGAACTGAGAGATCGCAGCCGGGCGCTGCATCCGCTTCCCGAAGCGCTGTTCAGCCCGGACCGGATCAACCGGATCGGCGACGGAGTTTGGGAGGCCGGTATGGACTTCCGGCTGGTGGAGGAGTTGTCCGGTCTGCCGGTCAAGGATATCGGCATCCGCTACCGGGTCCGCATCGTCCAGGCGGACATCGACCCGACCGGCAACCAGTGGGGGCTGCTGATTGACGGTTTCACCGCCGACCCGGAGCGCATCAATCTTTCCGGGGGCGGTTCATGAACCGCCGCTTCGTATTCTGTGCATCGGCCATGTTGTGCCTGGCCTTTGCGGCCGCCGCCGGGGAACCCGGCCCAACCGATCAGCAGGTTCTGCAGGACTTCGGCCTGGTCGAACCGGAGCATCCGCAGTCGGCCTCAAGGGTCTCGACGGAGCCGCAACGTCTCGTCTACCAGGGCACGCCGCTGGCGGTCACGATGGCCGTCGGGTACGAACAACGCCTGGTGTTCGATTCACCGGTCCGGATCAGCGTCGCGCCGGATGCGGCGGATGCCCTGGAGCCGGAGATCTACGACCGCAATCTGCTGATCGTGGCGAATCGTCCAGTGACCACCCGGCTGCACGCCCAGTTGGCCGACGGGCAGATTCTGCCGATTGATCTGCACGCCGTCCCGGGTAACGTGTCCGGCCGACCGCTTGAAATCGTCCGGCAATCGATGCTCGATGCACAAAATCCGGCCGGGGCCGAATCGTCGAATATTCCCGACGAAGCGCTGGACCCGCCACAAGGCGGTCCAACCTATATCGACCTGGTGCGCTTCGCCGCACAGCAACTGTACGCCCCCGAACGGTTTGCCGGGACGCTCCCTGGCTTGCGTTCGGCAACCGTCGCGGATCAACCGGTCCGGTTGATCCGGTTCAGCCAGGCGTCCACCCGGCCGGTCGCGAGCTGGGAACACGGAGGGTTATTTGTCACGGCGGTGCAGGTAACCAATCTCCAGGATGCGCCGATCCACCTGGATCCACGGCGCATCGTCGGACGATGGCGCGCCGCAGCCTTCCAGCACAGAAGGTTGCTGGCGCGCGCTCAAACCGCGCTCTATCTGGTGTCCGACCGGCCCTTCGCCGAGGCGCTGGGTATCTACGGCAAGTTGTCCGCCGTCCGGGACGTACCGGAGCCGGATGACATGGAAGGGCGCTGATTAAGTATGGCCACGCGCAATTCGACTTCGAAAGTCCTGATCATCGGGGCGGGTCTGCTGATCGTGGGCGCGGTCGTGGCGGTGGCGCTGCGTCTCGGTACAACTGCGACTGGATCGGGCGCACCCACGGCATCGGAGTCGGCGGCCAGGACGCCGGTCAGCCAGGCGGCGGACCTGCCGGCGGAAACCCTGTCCGCGCTTTCAGGCGGGCTGGAGGCCATGCGGAGCCACATGGAGGATCTGAAGGCCGGCGTGGAGTCTTTCCAGAGCGGCATCGAGGAGGAATTCAGAACCCGCGAGCAATCGAGGGACCAGGCCGAGGCGGAGCGCACCGCGGCGCTGCAGCGGGAGCTGGAAGCCCGCGACGCCGAACTCGATCAGCTCAGGGAGACCCTTGAGGCGCGCACGCAAGGGCTGATGACGGAAATGACATCGCTGCTGCAGCAACCGGACTACCCGGTGCAATCCGGCCGTGGCCGCGGCGAACCGGGGCCCGACGGGCGGATCTGGTTCTCCGGGGCCGGACAGGCGCCCGGGGGAGGCGGATCGGCAACCCTGCCGGACCAATTCGCCCAGCTATCGGGACTGGAGACAGACCAGTTCGGGATCGCGACCGCAGGCGGGTCGGCGGAAACCCCACCGCCGGATCCGGCCTACACGATTCCCCGGGATGCCGTCCTGGTGCGCTCGCGCAGCCTAACCGCGCTGATTGGCCGGGTGCCGGTCGACGGCCAGGTCAACGCTCCCCTGCCGTTCAAAATCCTGACCGGAACCGACAACCTGATGCCCAACAGCCGACGGCTGCCGGAGATCGCTGAGACGATCTGGTCCGGCGTGGCGATCGGCGACGCCGCGCTCGAATGCGTGACCGGCCGGTTGACCAGCGTCACCTTCGTGTTCGCCGACGGTACGATCTCCTCCTTTCCGGAAAACCCGGGGGAAGGGGATCGGGGCATCGCCTGGATATCCAACGAACAGGGCTATCCCTGCCTGCCTGGGCAGTACGTCAGCAATACCGGGGAAACGCTCAGGAATATGTTCGGCGCCGGATTCGCCGCTGGCGCAGCGGATGCGTTCGCGCAAGCGCAGAACACGACCATCCGGACGCCCGAAGGCGGACTGTCTTCCATCGTCACCGGCTCGCCCGGGGAGTTCGCACTCGGCCAGGGCGCGTCCGCGGGATTCCGGGAATGGGCGCGGATCGTCGCCGAACGGGCTCGCGACACGTTCGACGCAGTGGTGGCGCCGCCCGGGCAGATCGTCACGGTCCATACTTCGGTGCAGATTCCGATCGACTACGACCGGAACGGGCGGGCGCTGCGGCATGTGGCGCCCGCCGTTACGGAACTTCAGAGCGGGGGACTGGATTGATGTTTATTCAAGCGCTCCCCATAGGCCTGTGCAGGATATTCCAGGCCGGAATCGTGTCCGTGTGCCTGCTCCTGGCCAGTTGCGCTGGCACGCCGCGGGAGGAGATCTTCGACAGCGACGGGCCAACCACCGAGCAGATCTGGCGCAGCGGCAGCGAGCGTTCCGTCCTGCTCGGTGAGCAATTCGGAGCCGCAGGCGGCAATCTCGACTCCTGGAGCCGTTCAGTGGACCGGGAACTGGACGCGCTGTTCCCGGAACTTCGGAATCCGCGTCTTTTGCTGTACGTGTTCCCGCACCTGACGACACAGGGATATCCAGTGCCCGGCTACAGCACCGCTTTCTATCTGCACACGACTACGGGCCTGTTCGCACTACCGGGCGAGGCGATGCGCGAAGGGAGTCTGCGATGAATATTCCGTATCGCTATCACCCCGACCGGGACCGCGCCGTGAACCCGGTAAGGGCGCTCGAATGGCTGAGGCGGATCGGCCTCTGGTTCGGCATTGCGCCATTTCCGGAAAGCGCGATGCCCCGCTCGCAGATCCGGCAATCCTACGAACGTCCGCCATCCTTCAGCAACTTTCTGAGATTCGCCGGCCATGATCCGGAACACGAGGTGTTCGGACTCGCCGACTGCACCAGTTGCGCCGTTGTACTCGAGCTGGACGCGGTGGACGCCGAAGCGCGATCGGAAAAGCAACTGGAAGACATGATATTTCGCATGACGACCGCTTTCTCGTCGATTCCGCACCGGGATCAGGACCCGTGGATCGTCCAGCTCTTCATGCAGGATGAGCCGCTGCTCGAGGCGGCGCACCGAATCCGCGGTTACGCGACCGCGATCGGGTCCGAGCTGAACGCATTCAGCAGTCATTACTTCGACGTCATGCAGGCGCACCTGCGCGATATCGGAAAGCCGGGCGGGATCTTCGAAGACGCCCACACGGGTACCCGCTGGGGCGGACGGATCCGGCGCATTCGCCTGGTCGTCACCCGGCGTTTCGACGCACGCCAGTATCCGGACCGTTCCGGCAACTGGCCACCTCACGAACTTAATGCCGTCGTGCGCAACCTGGTCAACGGCCTGGCGGCCGCCGGCATCGATGCGCGCCGGGTCGGTCCGGGAGGCCTGCACAACTGGATGACCGCCTGGCTGAACCCGGCTCCGCTTGCCTACGATAATGCCTGGGACTATCTGGCGGACCACGAACTCCCCGATGGACACGCATTTCCCGAAGGATACGACCTGGGACAGGGGGTGCTCAAGCATTGCCCGAAATCCGATCTTGAGAACGGCAACTGGATCTTCGACGGCCGTCCGCACCGCTACCTGCCGGTCCTGGGTTTCACCCGGGAACCGGACCCCGGCATCCTGACGCTTGAGCAGTCCGCCGGACGGGCCCGGACCGCCGCGTTGTTCGACCGGTTGCCGGCCGGCACGATCTTTGCCTGCACAATCGTCTTTTCACCCCAGGATGCGATTGCCCGCCGGCTGGACTTCATCTGGAAACGATCGCGCAGCGACAATGCGGAAAGTCGGCTGACGAACGAGGAGGTCGAGCAATGTCAGGCCGCGATGGCCAGGGGCAATCCGATCTTCCCGGCGACCATGGGCTTCTACCTTCAGGGCCGGGATCGGGCGGAACTGGAGGAGCGCATGACCGAAGTACGCTCGGTCTGTCAGGCCGCCCACATCGATGTTCTCGATCCAGCCGTCGACCTGTTCCCTCTCGATGAGTACATACACTATCTGCCGATGGGATACCAGCCGGACTGCGATCGCTACCTCTACCGCGAAAAGCTCCATTTCCTGGTCAACCTGCTGGCAATGTCGCCCCTGTGGGGAAAGGCCAATGGCTCCGGCAAGCCCGGGTTTGTCTTTTATGACCGATCCGGTTCCCCGATCATGCTCGACATCCTGCATCCAGAGGACCGCGACAAGGCGCCGCACCTGCTGCTGATCGGACCGACCGGGACCGGCAAGTCAGCGACTCTGAACTACCTGGCGCTGCAGACGATGGCCTTGAGAAAACCGCATCTCTACATCGTCGACGTCGGGGACAGTTTCAGGCTGCTCGGCGACCATTTCAAACGCTGCGGGCTTTCGGTCCACTATGCGCGGCTGGACCAGGCGAATGTGCCCCTTCCGCCTTTTGCGAGTTCTGGGCGAATGCTCGCGGAACAGATCGAACTGCAGGGCGATCCGGACAACGACGAGGACCAGATCGACTTCCTGGGGGAGATGGAACTGGCCGCGCGCCTGATCATCACCGGCGCGGATCCGCGCGAGGAAGCGAAATACACCCGCCCGGATCGCACCATGGTGCGGGCGGCATTGATCGATGCGGCGCGCCGGGCGCGTGCGGCCGGAGACCGGCATGCCACGATCTCGCACTTCGTCGAAATGCTCGGGGACTATGCTAATGGGACGGTGCCGCACGGGGAGAAACATCCGGTCGAAGACCAGTACCGTAAACGAATCCAGGAGCTGCGCGACAGCGCCAGGTACTTCCTGGACGGCTTCCGCGCCCGTATCTTCGACCGGGAAGGCGAGTTGTGGCCGGAGGCCGACGTCACCATCGTCGATATCGGAAAGATAGCCCAGGGGGACGACAACAAGGACATGTTGGCGCTCGCCTTCATAGGGCTGATGAACGCCATCCAGCGCGACGCCGAACGGCGAAGAGGCGGCGGGCGGCAGTCGGTTGTGATGATCGACGAGGCGCACGTCACCACCACCAATCCCCTGCTCGCCGACTACCTGGCGCGGGGCTCCAAGATGTGGCGTAAATGGGGCCTGTGGCTGTGGCTCGCCACCCAGAACCTGGCAGACTTTCCGGACGATGCCCAGAAGATTCTGAACATGGCGGAGTTCTGGATCTGCCTGTCGATGCCGAAGGAGGAGATCACCGAAGTAGGGCGGTTCAAGAAGTTGTCGGAAGAGGATCTGCTGCTGCTTGCCGAGGCGCGCAAGTCGTCGGGGCAGTACTCCGAGGGAGTGTTGCTCTCCGGACAGCCGCCGATGCTGTTTCGCAACGTTCCGCCGGCCCTGGCCATGGCGCTTGCGCAGACGGAGGAAACCGAAGTCGCGGCGCGGCATCGCCTCATGAAGGAACGGGGGCTTGCGACCGAGCTGGACGCGGTCTATGCGGTAGCCGAACAGATCCGGGAGGCGAGGCTGCAATGAGCAAGAATACCAGACATTCGCTGCAGCGCCGGCTGACCTATACCGATCAGGACGGTCGGGACAAGCCGTGGCTGGCCGAGCTGGACCATGCTATCCGGGAGAATCCGGACTGTGAGCGCGGGGTCATGGTTTCCCAGGGATGGGTGTATTCGGATCAGGGGCCGGGTTCGGACGACAACAATCCGGAACTGCTGGTGTGGATCACCCAGGGATTGCGCAAGGCGCCGGCCGGTTATCACTGGTACGGACATGTCCTGTATCGTCGGAACGAAAGCGGAGCGGGCAGCTGGATATCCGTCCTGGTCAGAACCTGGGTAAGACCGGACGGAATCGATCAGGACGAGGTCCTGAACCAGTGGCGGCGACTGGTGGCGAACCGGTTCAAGTGGACCTCCGGCTACTGCCAGGATCCGGAGGATACCTGCTGTATCCGGGACAGCTATGAAGGGGCGATCGCGGCGCTGAGCATGCAGATCCGACGCTTCAGGAGAATTCTCCGGGAAGAGCGCATCGTCGACTATGAAGACGCGGGAACATTTCGGGTACCAATAACGGAACCGCCTCTTCAGGGCGGAGAGCAGGATCATGCCTGCATGGGAGTATACGGCTTCGGAGAATCGCTGTGCCGGGAATTCTTCGGGGAGACTCACTGATCATGGTACAGATTCCTTTCTCGGCAGAACCTTTTTATCCGTTCGGAAAACCCCGGATCGTTCAGAATCCGGCCGGTGTTTTTGCGGCGGCTTTCCAAGTCAGGATCTGGAATCACGATAGGGCTGTGCCGCATTTCCCGTCCAGCTCGTCCGTCATCGACGAAATGGATATTCAATCGGCAGGATTCCCTTCCTTCCCATACCGAGCGCAGCCCGGACCCACGGGGCGGAATCAGAATAGCGCGCATGGAATACCTCTCCGTCAGTTCATTCGCATCCGTTTCTCCGTTCTCGGTTTCGTAGCACCTGACGTCCCGCAGCGCCGCCATGACATAGGGTACGACCTGAAGGGTGATTCCGGAAAACCACCATATTTTCCTTCTGTGCGCTTGCCTGCACAATTGATAGAACTCATCGACGTGGAACTCCGACAATCGGAACATCATCTTCAGAAGATTGTAGGCTTCCACCAGGTTTTTCTCCATGCAGAACGCTCTCAAAAGACGTTCACCCTGCTCCCTGTCCCACGAAACATCCTTCAGCATGCGATTGAACCGGTCGTCCTGCGCCAATGGGCATCCGCTGTTCGGATAATGGCGAAAGTACATGGGTCTCTTGCGACTGCCGATGGATGCGATATAAACCTCGCAACTGCGCGGACACAACGGATGGTTTCCGTCTTCCAGGTAGGTGGTGTTGTATTCCTTGATGAAAGCAACCGGCGTACGGCTCTTCCCATCCGGACAAATCGCTTCATACAGCATGGTTCGAACCCCCTTTGTGCAATACTGAAGAAGCTGAAGCATATCGCATTCGTTCTGCTAATGCTGCCGGCGCTGGCATCAGCCCAGGACACGACGGAACCGATCACGGTATACACGGTGACCGGTCTTCCGGTCTCCGTGCCCTGGAAACTGGCCGGGAATACCACCGTAATCCACCTGGACCGCGCCAGGATCATCGAGGAGGAGTTGGCGAGGGGAGTGCATGCCTTGGCCCCGGAAACGCGCCTGGAGTTCGTACAGGGGCGTTTCTCGCCGTCCGTGCAACAAGAGGTGGTTCGGTTATGGCAGGCGCTCAGTTGGGTGCGTGAGCACGCCACGCATCTGCCGGCGATCCGGATCGGAAGCCGGTCGCTGTACTACGGGTTCAACCTGCGCAGAGCCGTGGCTCTGCACCAGCAGGGAGGAGGGTGATCATGCAATATTCCGTCATTCAGAACCGGTACATCGCGGGCCTGGCACTGGCGTTGCTGTGTATCCTGCCCCTGCAGGCCCGGGCTGACTTTTCCACCGCCGAGGTTGCGGAGGCTTCCGCCAACCCGGACTGCGTGGACTGGAAGATCAAAGGCATCTGCCTGAAGCTCAAGTGCGGGTTTTTCGGCTGCTACATCAAGACCGTGCCGTGGATAACCCATCGGCTTCCTGATCTCGTGGTCTCCGCCTATAACAACTTCGGAGATGTTCCCTGGACGGAAGCTCGGGCGATCTACGGCGAGTTGGCCGGCGCGGCGGGCAACGCCGCGATCAAGGGAATCATCGGCGTCGCTCCGGGCGGCGCTTCGAGCAACCCGAACCGCGGCGCCGGCAGCGAAGGGCGCAGCAACATCCGGTTCAAGGAGATCAACATCGCCGGCAATCCAGCGCTGGCGGCATTTCGCAGGGACATCGCTGAACTGGCCGACTTCGATTACCTGTGCCCGACCGAAGTCACGCCCATGGGACTCTACTTCTCGAGCGAGCTCGACGGCGCGGCCTGGCGCACCGGCCTTACCGAGCAGTTATACCCTGCAACCTGGGCGCCCGGGCTGCGGCCGATCGGCAAGTGGCCGCACCGGTACTGGGGCGGCGTATATCCCCGTCATGGCCACGTCCAGCAGGAATACGATTCGCTGGCCGGCGCCGTGATGGCGCAACGGGCGGTGGACATCGTTACACGGTCCGCCCAGCCGCACATCTACAACGACGTTCCAGGGGTACCGAAGAGTGACGAGACGACTGACCAGTGGCAAATGATTTTTCCGAGGGTTGAAACGCAGTGCATCACCTTCGGGCAGGACCGCGACTACCACGTCGGGCGGGAAAGCGGATCGGGACCGGACGAGGGAGACTACGGCTGGATCTACTGGCCATTGCACGAGTGCTGTCCCGGATCCGGAAAGACGATCGCCAAGATAGGGTTTTGAAGATGATTCGACGTATTTTTCCTGTACTTGTCCCAATTTTGTGCCTGGTCACGGGAAGCGGAGAGAGCCTGGCTCAACAGAACCTGGAAGACGACCTGATCTATTACGAGATCGGCGGCGGGCGGGCTCTGGGCGGCCCGGCCAGCTACCGGAAGAATGTGCGGATCGGCGCATCGGGCTCGGCCGGATTCGGTTATTCGTGCGGCAAGTTCGATCTCAGCTCGAACCTCATGAACATGTTCGACGGCTTCTCCAGTGGCCTGGACAAGGCGGTGGACACCCTGACCTACGCTGCAACATCCACAGTCCAGTCCCTGCCGTTGTACTTGCTGCGCCAGGCCAACCCCAACCTGGCGAACATGCTCGAGAACGCGATGCTCCGATACGAAGAGTCCTTCAACCTGGCGGTGAAGGACTGCCGGGAGGCCGAAAGGGAAATCCTGTCCGGCGAGAATCCCTATTACGACTGGGTGAAGGTCGGCAGGCAGGATACCTGGCGTTCGAGCGCTGAGAGCGGCGAACCGGTCATCGAGGTCCAGGAGCGCGTCGACGAGGAGCACGGCTGCGTGACCTGGATCGACGGGCGGGAATACCTGTGCGACGGGGCGCCAGGAGGCGGAGAGATCCATGTCGTTGCCGACGTCGTGAAGCACGGCTACGAACTGGCGGTCGAGGATTCTGGAAGCGGAGAGCTGGGCAGCGGCGACAGCCGCCTGAAACAGGTGTGGCCAACCGCCGAGCAAGCTGCGACCGGCGTCCGGGATATCATCGGGGAGCATCAGATCACGAATATCCGCGAGACAGCGCCGGAAGGCCGGCCCGGGCGGGGCGCGGTCGCGCCGCTGCACGAGAGGGCGGCGGATATCGAGAAGCAGATCGAGGAGGGGCTGGCGGCGAACCTGGCCAATCCGGGAACGGCGATCGACCTCGGTGAGAACCAGGTCTCCGGCCTGGTCATCAATCAGACCCTGATCCAGGCGTTGCTTGAGCTCGGTCCGGATGCCCGGGCGGCGGCAACGACGCGTATCGCAACCGAATTCGCTCTGCTCCGGGCGATGGAGGAGGTCAATCTGGCGCGCCGGCTGCTGTTGATCGGCCTGTCGAATCCTTATGTGGCGGCTTCACCTGCCCAGGACCTGATCCTGATGGTCATCCTGCCGCGACTGGAGCAGGAGAACCAGTTGCTGAAGGACGAGTTCGAGTTGCGCAAGCAGGTGGCGCAGTCCGCGGCCAGCGCGCTGACGGAACAGCACCTCAGGCGCCGGTCCGGACGGTTGATCGATTCGGGCGGACGTGCCGACACCCCGCTCAACGACGGAGCGGTGCTGCAATGAGAATGGCCACGCGGAAATTCTTCGGGTTGTTCATGAAGCTGACGCTCTCGATGATCGTTTTGGGCGTGATCACGATCCTGGCGTTCGGGGTGTTCACGTTCGCCGTTTCGACGGACCTGGCCGGTGTGCGGGCCTGGATCGGGGATATGGAAACGCCTCTCGCGGCGCTGCGCACGATCCTGTATGCGGCGATCATCTGGATTGTTCCGGTCCGGATGCAGACGCCGGCGGGGCTTCGGCTGAAAGTACGCACGCAGCTCGCTGTCAGCTTCCTGGTCGTGGATGCGCTGATCATCCACCAGATCTTTCGATATTTCTGAGGACCCGCCCATGTACGTATCTTCCTACCTTGAACTTCACACCACCCTGATCGGCTGGATGCTGTACGGCCTGTCCTACGAAGTTCTGACGAAAACCGGACTGTTCCTGCTGCCCTTCATGTGGATCCTGTGGTCGGGCAGCGCACAGCACATCGCCCAGGCCAACCAGATCGACAACGAGAGCCACTCGGGAACGAAGGCGCACATCTTCGGCATACTCGGCGGTATCATCGTCGCGCTGACGTGCTTGACGCCGGTCTACGAGATCCAGCCGACCACGGTCATCTACCAGCCGACGCCGTCCTTCTCGGATCCGGATCCGGCCGAGGTAAGCGCCGAGACCGATCCCAGCACGTACAGCCAGTCCCTGGATCCCGTGACCGGCAATTCCACGGTCCGGGTGCCGATCTGGTGGCGCTTCCTGCTGGGGATCTCCACCGGGATCACCCAGAGCATCGTGCAGAACCTGCCGACGCCCGGGGACCTGCGCCAGGCCCGCGTGGCGCTGTCGTCGACCAACATTTCGGACCCGTCGGTCGCCTACGAGTACCGCAATTTCATTCGGTCGTGCTATATCCCGGCGCACCAGCAGTTCGAGCGCATGGTGCGCGAGGGCAACCTCAAGCCGACCGGCGCGAATGCGGAGGATATCGACTGGCCCGGTTCACGCTATCTGGCGACCCTTCCCGGCGGCTACCTGTACTGTACGGACCCCGTGTCGCAGGGCTGCTACCGCTCGATCGCGCCGGACCGCAAGGCGACCGCTTATCTTGGGGTGAACGCCACCTGCGCCGACTGGTGGGTCGCGATCGAGGACAAGCTGCTGGACCTGGACCAGGCCAACGAATCGACCTGGCAGAACATGAAGGATACGTTTGCGTCGTTCAGAGGCACGCCCGACGACGTGATCCGGCAGGGCCGGGTCAAGCGGATCCTGAACAACTACGCCGCCACGCAAGTATCGTCGGAACACAGCTCCGGCGAGGACAGCCTGATCGAACGGGGATGGGGCCTGGTCGAGGATGTCGTCGCTACGAACAAACTGGCGCAGACCTCGATTACGCAGGAAGGTTACCTGAATGTCGTGAAGCAGGCCGCGCCGATGATCGTCGCGATCCTGCAGATGTTCGCGGTGATCATGCTGCCCTGGGCGATGCTGTTCACGGCGTACCGGCTGTCCGCCGTCATCAGCCTGTCCTTCGTGCTGTTCACCCTGACGTTCGTGCACGCCCTGCTGGCCATCGCCGGCTGGCTGGACCACTATCTCACCACTTCGCTGTTCGACGGCTTCTCGATGCTGTCCTGGTTGCAGGGAGACGACGCGCACGTGCTCGGCAACGCGCAGAAGCGGCTGCTGCTGAACATCATCCTGACGTTCGCCTACGCCGGCGTGCCGATGCTGTGGTTGTTCGTAATGGGGATGGTGGGCGTGGGGGCGGCCACCGCAGCTGGAAACGTAGCAAAAAGCGCTGCTTCCACAGGCGGCGTCGGTGTTGCTTCAGGCGCCGGGGCGCTGAGAGCCGCGAAGAGCGCGGGGTCGGTGGGAGCGGGCGTGGCGAAAGGCGCGGGCCGCGCTGCCGCGCAGGGCGTCAAATCAAAGTTCAGGTGGTGAGGGTGAGGACGATGCCACGTCACTTAAAAAGGTTTGAGCGGATCGTACTCAAACACCGCCTTACCTTCACGCATAGCTTCACAAGCCTGCTGGTTATGGTGAAGATAGTAAAGAGAGTCAGAGTCAGTAAAGGGATCTTCAGACTCAGGTTCGGGTTGTTTGGGCGTTTCCTGAAAAATCTCTTTTACAACGGCCCACAGCATTGCGCACAGTATCATTGCGATGCCCAGCAGGATATAGCCCAGCATCCAGGCGCCGCGGCCCAGGAAGGAGCGCTGCCGATCCTTGGCGCGAGCGAGCAGGAGCTGCGGATAACTCTGTTCTTCGGTCTTTTCTTCGGTCGTCATGATTGCATTCTAGTTCGGTTCACCCGGTTTTGCAACCCGCTTGGTCCGTTTCATTCAGTTTCCATTCACCACGGAGTCCTGGCATGAAAACCTCCCTTTATCTTACGGAAATCGAACAGATCCGGGAGGCGAGGCTGCAATGAGCGGGAACACCGGACAGTCGCTGCGGCGCCGACTAGCCTATACCGATCAGGACGGCCAGGATAAGCCCTGGCTGGCCGAACTAGACCAGGTCATCCGGGAGAATCCGGACTGTGAGCGCGGGGTCATGGTTTCCCAGGGATGGGTGTATTCGGATCAGGGGCCGGGTTCGGCCGGGCAGAAGCCCGAATTGCTGGTGCAGGTCACCCAGGGCTTGCGAGACGGGCCGCACGGAGCAACCTGGTATGGTCATGTTTTTCGTTTTATCGACGGAGATAATACCGGTCACTGGATCGCGCTTCTGGCGCGCACATGGATATACATTGATGCGGACAGTCCGCAAGCCGTGCTCGAGGACTATCAGGAAGTGGTGGTCCAATCGCATAAATGGGAACCCGGATACCGGCAGAAGTCCGATGACATCGCCAGCCGGCACGACACCTTTGAGGAAGCTGTCGGCGCCCTGATCAGGAAAATCCGGATATTCAGGAGAAACCTGCGTGACCCGCGTATCGAAAGTTGGGAGGAACCCTGGGAAGGGGTCCTGATTCCCATCGAAGGACCCGTCCCCGACAGTGAACGCGACTTGAGCGGCTTCGACGTCTACGGGTTCGCCGAGGCGTTGTGCCGGGAACTGAAAAAGGAGCGTAGTCAGTCATGACAGTATCCCTGTTCGATGCAAAACTTTCGAATCTTCCTGATCAGGGCCGGATTGCGATTGATCCACTTCGTGTCACTTTGTTCGTCGTGTTCGAATCGGGCAGCGGAAATGGGGATCGGGCCAATGCCCATCCTTTTGATCGAACCGTCTTCATTGACGAAGTGCCGGTCCAGAAAACAGCTTCCCGGATTCTCCCAGACCGACTCCAGAGCCGTGTTTCGGGGGCGGCGCAGGGTGACCCGGACCCGATACGTGCCTTCTTCGGAAGATGCCTTGTACTTGTCTTTTTTGATGCAGGTGATATCCCTCATGACCGCCATGATGTACGGGAGCGACTGAAGGGTAATCCCGGCGTATCGCCATATCCTTCTGCGGTGCGCTTCCTTGCAGATCAGGTAGAACTCATCGGCAGAGAGTCTTGTCGCAATGCCTATCAATGTATTGTATGTCCGCGTCAGATTGTCGATCTGACAAAATTCCTCGAGAATCCGCTTGCCACGTTCGGGATCCCAGTCGCGAGGCTGGATGGAACGGCTGAACCGGTCTCCCATCGTGGAAGGGCACTCGGCATTGTCGCGGCGCCGGTAGTGGGTGTCGATTTCAGGGTTCGCGCGGGCCACGACGAACAGCGGCCGATCGCAAACCTTGCATATCGGAAAGTTACCATCCTCCTTGTACGACTTGCCGTAAACCAGATCGTATTCTTCCGCAGTCAGTTCCCTGCCCAGGGGGTTCAGCGCTTTTTCCACCATCTTCGGAACCTCTTCGTCGATTTGTCGTTGCCCGATCTTAACGCATGCGTTCTCGTTCCAGTCCGGCCCATCCGGGTTTGCAATACGGAGTCCTGCACATGAAAACCTCTCTTTATCTTACGGAAACCGACCACTTCCGTTCGCCGCACGTGCTGCATGCCGCCCGCAAGTGCCGCGACGCCGGGAGAACCGTCGCCTTCCTCACCTGCGAGGAGCAGCCGTTCCTGGAACCCGATGCGGAGATTTTCACCTGGTCCGAACTGATCCGGTACCGCCCGGACCTGGCCATCCTCGATAACCTGTATTTCGACGATGAGAACGGCGAGGTGATCACGCACCTGCAACGGGAGACACCGACGGTCGTGTCCCGCCTCGTTCTTGAAAACCTGCTTTTAAAACTGCGCGCAGCCGGCGCCCGGGAAGTCATCCTGGTGTGCGAGCAGGCCGCAGTGTCCGATGCGTGGAAAAGGCATCTGGACCGCCTGGAAATCCCGCTGCTGAAGACCGACGCGGAGCGCTGCCGGCACTGGAGCCTGATCGATGCGTACGGCAAGCCCTACGATTACGAGGAAGGCATGCTTCGCCGACCGGTCGAGCAGCCGCGAATGGTTCAGGCGCTGTTCCGCCGACCGGAATCCGAAGCCCTGCTGGCGCTGGTCTGCGAGTACCTGCAGGTCGAGCACGAGTACTGCAATCCGGACGATCCGGGCGGCGTGAACAAGCGCTGGGACTATGCCAGGAGAATCGTTCAGGCGCAGGAGTGGGCCTGTTCCGGTCGGTACACGATGCAGGAGCGGCTGATGGATGATCTGGGAGCGATGTACGACCTGGTCGAAGAGGTCTGCCGCTTACGGTCCAGAAACGCAGTCGCGGGCTGGCCACCACCCCTGAATGAGGTCAACTGATGCGCATCCTGGTTCGCCTCGCCCTCGCTTTTGTGCTCATCTGCCTGTTCGGCTCCGGTCAGGCAGCCCAGGTAGTGCGCTATGCGCAGCAGGCCGCCGGCAGCGCGACCGGGGAGTTGTTCATCGACGAACTTTCCGCCGGGCCGCTGAAAGTCCGGACGCCCAGCCATCCAGGCCTGCATGTCGGCATCAAGCGCATGGGGGACCGGTCGCTGATCCGCCTTGTGGCGGCAAGTCCGCCGATCAGTGTCGCCGAGCTGAAGGTGGTGCTGAAGCAGGGCGACTCGGAATTCCCTTTCAGAATCCCCCTGGCCGTCGGGAAAAAGAAAAAGGAATCGCCTCCGGAATCCGGCTCAGTTCCGGTTCTCTGGAACCCGCAGGAGCCTGGAGACAGGGAAGAGTCAGCGCCGAAGGAAGTGAAGAATACACCTGAAGAGAAGCAAATAAAAGAAAAGGTCATTGTGACTGCTAAGGCAGAACAGACCAAAAAGACCCTCGAGCCGGAAAATATCGAGTCGGAAAAGATCGAACCGGTATGCCCGTATCTGGTCGTTAAGAAAGGCTCTTTGATGGCGAATGTTGAGAGACTGACGCAGGCCTGCGGGCATGTATTCGGTCAATGGCTTATTGGCGACAGCGAATATCTGGTTGATTGGCGGGTCAATCGCGAGAGATACGTCGAAAACGCACAAGGGGTGAATGGAGTGCTGGAGTTGCTGAAGACGGAATATGGCCTGTTGGGGGTGATCCGGCAGGAAGGAGAGGAGAGAACCATCGACTACTACGAGTACCCGGGAGAATAATGGACATGAAACCAACAACAATTATGGCAGTGGCCACGACTATGCTGCTGCTGAATGGGTGCGCCTCGCGTCCGCCGGTGTCACCGGAGACGAAAGTGATCAGCGAGGAAATCGAGGCGCTCAGAAATGACCAGGAGCAGCTGAACGCCCCGGAACTGGAGCGAGTTGAGATTCCCCGGATAAGCGTATGGCTGGACAAACGCATCACCGCGAGATTCAACAACATCGATGCACGCTCCGCGATCGATCTGGTGGTACAGAAGCGGCCGGTACGCTACAACACGGGGGATTTACCGGCGAAAACCGTGAAATGGTCGCCTTCAGCGTTGACGATCCGGGATCATCTCGATTCGATTACCGCCCAGGCCGACTGGATATACCGCGTCGAGAAAGGCGTGGTTCAGGTATACGATATCGAAACCCGTCATTTCGCGCTGGCGGCCCAGCCGGGGGCTACGCAAGCGGATATGAAGATGCGCAATCTCACGAAATCGGACAGTGGCGGGTCCGACAACACGGTCAGCGTTGCCCTGGACCCGTATACGACGGAGCTTATCGGGTTGGTAAAGTCTGTACTCGGCCTGGAAGCCGAATCGACAGGACCGCAGCAAACGGACCCGCGTACCGCCGTCGCGATATTGCCGGCGGCGAATCAGCTGGTCGTGACGGCCAGGCCAAGCGCGATGCGCCGGGTTGAAGACGTCATCCGGCGCTACAACTCTTCGACCAGCGCTATCGTGCGCGTGCATATCTCGATCATGGAAGTCGATATATCCGACTCGGAAAACCATAATCTCTTGCTCGATATCGTGCGCCAAAGCGACAATTTTACAATCGGGCTGGACATAATCGGAGACATCACGGGCAGCGCCGGGGCACTGTCGGGGATAATTAATAATCCAAACAGCAGATACCGCGGCAGCGGGTTGATCTACAACTGGCTGAAGAAGTTCGGCGATACCAGTATCGCCTACGATGACACGATCGAGATACTGAACAACCACGTGGCCAGCATCGACGCGACGCGGACGGAAAGCTATGTGTCCAAAATCACATTCACAGTGTCGGGCAGTGGTGATTCAGAATCGAAGACCCCGGAAGTGGAGTTCTCGGAGCTGCGGACCGGGCTTGCGATTCATCTGCAACCGACCGTGCGGGACAATCAGATCACGCTGCGGATGGCGTTATCGCGCTCCACGCTGATAGATCGGGTTCCGTTCAACTACTCCGGCATCGAAGGGGAGAACTTCGTTACGGATGACTTCAACCGGGTCTTGTCGGTGTCATTGCAGGACGGCGAACCCAAGCTGTTGATGTCCTTCTCCGAAGCGGTGGTCAGTGATCAAAAGGAGAAGATTCCATTTCTCGGCGTATTGGGAAACAGCAGCGACAAACAGGACCGATCCCGCGAAACGATCATGATGATTACCGCAAACGTGGTTGCCGGGTAATGTCCTATTCATCAAAAGTCCAGGCAAACGGCAAGAAAATGACCGTGGTTTACGCTGCGGCGCAACTACCCATATCGACCGGTGTCGGCCTGTGGCAGAAGTCGCGGGAAGTCCGCCGCCACCTGGCCCGGACGCGCACGAAGTACTGTTTCGCAGCATCCAGCGCCGGCGAGGGCATCGAAGTCTGGTGGTCCGCTGAAGAACGGGGCGTGTCGATTGCAGCGAGCCTGGACAACTGGTATTCAACACGCCTGGAGGAGAACGACGAAACTCCGGATGATTGCGTAGTCATCATATCGTTCGATACAAGCGTATACCTGGCCGAATTTGCAAACGGGCTGGTCAGAACGGAACGGGTCGTCGATGAGAAAAGCGCGGTGGAACATCTGGATCGTTACCGGGCCGAAAACCGGGTTATGCACGGTTTTATGTCCGGAAGTCAAACCGGTCTGATAAAACAATATGTCGAGCTCGAACCGCTCCCGTTTGATTTGCGATCCAAACGTTTTGAGCGGGCGTTCGCCGTCTTCCTGCGCCACCGGCTATATCACCCAATGATTATCATGCCGGTATTGGCCCTGTTCTGCATCGCAGCATTGAGCCAGATCGATGTAATCGATATTTGGAACCGTTTTACGAAGGATGACCGGATCAATCTGGCCGATGTGAAAAAACCTCTTGTCCCGATGGTGAGTCATGCCGGCGGCATCATGCTGCGTGAGCTGGTCAAGTTCATGTGGGATCTGGATGTGTTGTATCCCGACGGCTTGCACCAACTGGAATTCACATCCCCATCCAGTGTTGTGTTGAGCGGACGATCACCGGAATATCCGTCGAGGGCAAAAGCTTTCGCGGATCGCCGTTCAGGTCAGTTCCGATGGAACTCGACGGGCTGGGTGATCAGGCTTGACATCGCAGCAATGCCGGTTATTGAGAAAACGCCGATACAGACCGAGGCGCTGCTGGAGAACATGTCGCGGGGCTGGCCGGCCCTGGGCCTGGTCGAGGGTCCGATCCCCGGCCATATCAACACCACGCGGTTCAGCGTGGACCAGGGTGACATCAACACATTCGACTTGATGGATATCGCGCAGCGCCTCGACGGCTATCCGGCGGTGATCCGCTACCTGTCCTGCAAATACGCGGATTACCGCATGATCGAATGTGAAGTCTCAATCGAAACCAAAACACTATGAGGTTGATATGAAAATAACCGCAGGGCCAGTATTGCTGGTGTGTATCGGTATGCTCACAAATTCGATAGTTGGGTTGGCTCAGGCAGAGAACCCGGAGCCAGCCGGGCAGGGGGATCCGGCCGCCCCAGCGCCAACGGCGTATATCCGTCCGCTGGACAAGCTGCGGACTGAATTGTCCGAGCAGCAGGCATTGCTGGAAACGGTGGTCGATATCACCGCCAAAATCGCTGAACTGCGCAACCAGGACAGCCGATCCGACTTCCTGGTCCTGTTCGACGAGGATTTGAGCCAGGCAGAGAGAATCAAGGCGGTATTGTCGGATAGCGGTCATGCCCGGTCAGACGAACTGGCGGTTATCCGGGAAGAGATCGAATTCCTGAAGTCGATGTACATACAGACGCTACAGATGCGAGAAAACATCGTAGCCGTCACTATAGATGAACCTGTGATAGATGAACCCGTGGCCTGGACGCTCGGACCATCGAGCATCGAGTATGTACAAGCCGCGGATGGCGCTGAGGCCGGTTTCGTATCGTTGCGCGCAGCGGCGGGCAATCAAGTCGTCATGAAAGCGAACGAGTCCGTCACCATCGCCGGTAAAACGATCCTGCTGGATTCAGTCAAGCTCGGACCGGACGGGCGCATCCTGATCCAGTTTGTGGTCAATGGGGACCTAAAGACTGTCTATTACCCGCAATGAAAAAACCATTTTTCAGCCGCACGCCCAAGCAGATACCCGAAGCCGCATCGGGAGCCTGGACGACGGATAACCAGATCAACGATTACATCGTGTCCAACCATCTCGATGTGATGGTGCGTTCAACCGGAGAAATTATCGCCGCGGGAAATGTGGACCGTCACCTGCTTCGCGGCCTGCGCATGATCGTCAAGAGTCGGCTGAAGGTTGAAAGTACGGTTTACCCGGTGTCGCCCATTAAGCTGCAGCAATTGAAAGATCAAAACACCCGGAAAAAGACCGGAGGACAGCAGGTCAAAGAGATTCAGACAGGGAATGCGACGGTTGAATATGTACTGGCAAAAGCAGTCGAGGCAAAAGCCAGTGATATCTACCTGGATATCAGGAAGAAGACCGCGATACTGTCATTCCGAATATTCGGTGTTATACAGCGCATCGAGGAATTTGATGTAGAAATTGCCAGGGGCGTAGCGCGCGGCATGTGGAACCGCTCCGGACACTCGCAGTGGGTTGAATCGGACCCGGTCGACACGGCCTTCACTTATGTCCACGAAGGACATGAATACCGCATCCGGGGGAGTTCTCTGAAAGACACGCGAGGCAATACCATCGTATGCCGGGTGCGTGATCCGGGTTACATACTGCCGCTCGACCAAAGCGGTTACAGCGACCACCAGGCTTCATTGATCAAAAGGATCTGCATGGCGCCGGGCGGACTGATCCTGATTACCGGGGAGACCAATTCCGGCAAATCAACGACGATGGCGGCGTTGATGGATGCTTCGTCCCGCAATCAGCGCATGATCGAGATCGCGGACCCATGCGAGGTGGAGTTTGAGCATTGTACGCACGTCGAGCTGGATCATTACCGCGACGACGCCGATGAAGCCTTCAAAAACATACTGGCGGCGACCGTGAGACAGAACCCCGATGCGCTGGTGCTGGGAGAAATCCGGGATGAAATCACCGCCCAGGCTGCCCAGAATATGGCGATCCAGGGGAAGCGGGTGTTCTCTACATTGCACACGCAATCCTGTGTGGCCGCGATCCCTCGTCTGGCCAGCCTGGGCGTCGATCACCACCTGTTGTCGCTGCGGGAGTTTATCGCAGGCATCGTCAACCAGAACCTGGTGCCGTTGGTCTGTCAGAACTGTTGCATGGAAAAACATGACGATGCCGACAAAGACCGTCGTTATCGTGCCCTGTTTGGTCCTGATATCCGGTATATCAACCCGGAAGGCTGCAACGAATGCGTGTCCAGAGTGGCTGGCCAGACCCTGGTCGCTGAAGTATATCCATTTTTCCTGGATCGCAAGGATGCCCACAAGTTCATCTCCAACCATGAACTGTTCCGCCTGGAATCCTACATGAGAAGGGAGTTCGACATCGAATCGAAACAAGACCATGCCCAGGGAAAGGTACGCCGCGGACTGATCGACCCCTCGATGACCGAGAAGATCATCGGGGAATGGACGGTAGATCATGAACTGAAATCAATAAACGGGTTGGTTTCGGACCATTCGGCGGGAGAGCGTGGATGCGCCTGACTGATATCCGCAACTGGATCAACCAGACCCTGGTATTCCCGCGCCAGCATCGTATCCTGTTTTATTCTGTTCTTGGCGCTCAACTGCGGGCGGGAGTGACGCTATCGTCTGCCTGCGAAACGCTGGCAAAAATGACTGATTTGCTGCCAGCCCTGCGCAGGATCGCAAAAGCCGGCGCCCAGGCGGGCCATGAAGGCCGCTCCGTGGTCGCCGGGCTGGAAGATACCGGGATGCTGCCTGCAATGGATATCGGCGTGTTCCGGATCGCCGAATCGCGCGGCACCCTGGTCGACGCGATCGAGGCGGTTGAATCACGCGCAGCAGACAAGCTGGGATTTACCGACAAGGTGGTAATACCCAATCTCTACTACGCATTCCTGTTCACCATCCTGATCTTCTTTGCATTTGAAGCAAAGGACTTTGCGGAGGGTCTGGCGATTGGGAGCACCGAGGGTAACATGGCAATAAATGTGAGCATCTGGTTGAACACCTGGGGAGCATTAGCTGGCGTAAGTGTAATCGCGCTGGTATCCGTGGTCGCCCACGGGAAAATGTCCTGGACCGGGCATGCGCGGCGCGCGCTGCTGTTTTTTGATACCGAGGCCCGCTACCAGGTCGGCATCCGTTTCTGTTCGCTGGCTGAAATGCTGGCCCAAAACGGAGCCAGTCACCTGGAGATACTGGACGCCGCCGAAGCGGTGATGCGCGGTCGATTCACGCAGCATCACATCCGCTCCGCCAGGACCGCCATGAACGTACACGGCAGGGCCTTCGAGGACGCGATCGGCGGCGGCCTGCTGAGCGCCGAACATGCCGAACTGTTGTCCAGCATGGCTCCGGGCGGGCGGCGCGACCTCTATGCGCAGGCATTCCAGACGGTGGGACTGGTACAAAAAAGAATACTCGAAACCCGCTACATGGTTGCAGAAGGGATGTTCCGGGCATTCCTGCTTCTGTCGATCATGATGCTGCTGATTACGATGGGCAAGGGCATGTACACGATGCTCACCAATATAACCTGAAACATTTACAAACCACGAGGAAATAAAAATGAAAGAACTGCTGAGAATGAGAAAAGAAAAAGGGCTGACTCTCCCTGAAATGCTGGTGTGGTTGGGCGTGTTTGCGGTGGTCGGCTCGTTCGTTGCGGTGACGGGCTCAGGCATCCTGTCCGGCACCCGCCTGGAGCAGGCGAACCAGGAAGTGCACAGCGTGATCCTGGCTGCGCAAAGCTGGCGCAGCCTGAAGGGCAATTACACCGGCATCAACATCAAGGAGCTGGAGGATAATGGTTACAACATCAATTTCGATCTGAATGGCAACAACGGCGTCAATCTGTACGATGAGAATGTAGTCATCGCATCGAGTGCTGCGCAAGCAGCGCAAATACGATACGTCACCACATCGGATAAAGACTGCGAGCAACTGAAGATCCGTGTTGAAATTCTACCGAATATCACCGGTGAAGTCTGCAATTCGGGGGGTAACAGATTACAGTTTGACCTGTAGACCGGAAGCCGATGAATCTAACCGAGATAATGATCACCCTCTTTATCCTGTTCGTTCTGGCGCTGGCCGGGACACGCAGCCTGCAATCGCGTGATGAGGCGGAACTTGCGCGCGACGTCGAGGCTGTGCGCGACGTAGCTTTATCGTATGCCAACCTCGAGTGTACGAGTCCGGCCGGAGCGGTCACCTTTGCGAACGCGGTCGCGGCCCTGGGCGCGACTGTCCAGGTCCAGCATCCGAACCGCTGGCGCATCGTGCTAACACCGAGACCAGGACTGACCGGGCCCGCGGTCTCGCTCCAGTACTGGATCGGAGACGATACCTGGCAGTGGGTTCATTTGGTGAATAATTACCAGGCAGTGGCACAAACAGGACATGTTGTATTGCGCATCCACCGCAAGCCCGGCTCCCCGAACCAGCGCGGGTTCCAGGGGTTGCTGGAGAACGCGCTATGCTGATGAAGGCGGACGACCGGGAAGACGCCAAAAACGAAAAACCGGATCGTGAAAGCGGTTTCACGCTGCTGGAGCTCACCATTGCCCTGGCGGTCATCGCCGCTCTGGCCGGCGGCTGGTATCAATGGAAGCAAACATTTCTGAGAGAGTCCATCGCGCAAAGGACCGCGGATGGCATCGTGCTGATCCAGGAAGCCCTGTACAGCTATCGGCTGGATGAACGGCCGACTCCCGTTGATCCGGATTTTCCGTATGAGTGGCCCACAGCGCTGAGCGACCTGGACCCGTACCTGCCCGGTATCGCAGCTGGGCGCAACGGAATGGGTCAAACCTATAACATTATTCCACCGCTTGCCCCGGTCATGCGCACCACGCCGATCGAGATTACAACAAACATGATGACGGCTGAAAATGCTGAAGACGTGGCCAGGCTGTTCCCTCTGAATGGCAGAACTACTGGTGCGTCACTGCATCCGGTGGTCGTGGTGGTGCCGGTGCCGGGGCATGAGGCCGCGCGTGAAGCGATGCTGGCGCGGGACGGCGCGAAGGACATGCGGGGGGATCTGGACATGGGCGCCCACAATATTGTCGGCGTGGACGATGAAATCGTGATTGGCGGCCAGGGACTGAATACGGCGGATGTGGATCTGCTGAATCAGATGTCCGCATTATCCTGCACGAATGCAGTTCAGATCACAGGCGGCGTCGCGCAATGCGCACCGCCGCCGGAGTGCAGGCTCTGTTATGAGGTGACGCGGAACCCCAATGGACAATGCTGGCCGGCAAACGTCGTCGTTTGTAGCGGGTGGAGCTCGTCGAGCGACCCAGCTTGGACGTTCCCGCTCAGTGATGACACCGACGGCCGAGACGGGTGGTGTGATTACCAATTCAGGGTAGAGTGTCGCTGATGCACAACTACTTTGTACAGAATAATACCCATGCTCACGGGAGGGGTAGAGTGAGAAAAGCCCGTGAGCGGGCTTACACGCGGTCGAAAAGACAATGACCTGGTTTCCGTTTTTATTTGCCCTCGGCGCTTGCCTGGGGAGCTTTGTCAATCTCGTATCATTGCGGTTGCCGGCCATATTGGACGGCCAGCCCGCCAATGGTGACTGCGCTGATGTCCCTGGGCTGTTGCGGCCGGGTTCCCGCTGTACTGCCTGCCTGACCCCGTTGCGCTTCCACCAGAATATCCCGATAGCCAGCTTTATCTTTTTGTCCGGCAGGTGTGGATTTTGCGGCACTCGAATTTCGTCGCGATATCCGGTCATCGAGGTGATCGCTGCTGTGACGGCCGTCATGCTCGGCGTAGTCCATGAGCCTGATTTACAGCTTGCAGCCTCGATTCTTTTTGTCTGTGCCTTGCTTACATTGAGTCTGATCGATATGGATCACCAAGTCTTGCCGGACCTGATTGTCCTGCCGCTGCTGTGGACCGGATTGCTGTTCAATTCCCTGTCCCTTTTTGTTGATCTGCACTTGGCCGTATGGGGCGCCGTTGCCGGGTATCTGGCGCTGTGGTTGTCCTGCCAAGCGCATCATATCCTGACAGGCAGGGCGGGTATGGGTCATGGGGATTTCAAATTGTTCGCCGCGATCGGCGCCTGGCTCGGTATACAGATGCTGCCGACCGTGCTTGCGCTGGCTTGTATCTCCTGTTTGTTATTTCTGGTGTACCGCAAGTGTTTTCATGGTCGGGCTATGCGGGATTCTGTATGTTTCGGTCCGTTTCTGTCGCTGGGTGCGGTTGCAACGATGTTGATATGACCGTGATTGTGAGTTTTGCAGGGAAGCTGTGACGATATGGCAAAACATGGGGTGGACGGTATGGGTCGGCTTGGAGATGTGCATCATCTTCCGCGCAACCACCGCTTCCGCGTTCCACGAACACGGATCAACTAGCGGCATTTTGGCCAACCATCGAGATTCGTGCTGAGGGTGTCGCCTCCCGCGTCAAACCGTGTGTCTCTAAAGAGACAGCAGCGCTAAACAATTTTGTCAAGCTTGAGGTCTCGGCGTGCAATTTCAATTATGTCTTCAAGGCAAGAATTTGTCACCGCCCATTCATCAGTGAGATACTTGCACCAGTCAGTTGTTATAGACGCTTGTTTTACTTCACCCCGATATTGTTTCAGTTTTGAACGAACCTCATCGCTTAGTAGAAATCCCCCAATGCTAGCCATTCGGTCGATTTCTTCGATAGCTGCCTCAGCCGCTGTCCGCAGTTTTGTTTCTTCCTCTTCCGAAACTTTTCGACCTGTTTGTAGTTCCTCAATGTGCTTATCATTGAAAGACTTTGAATCATACAGCGCTTCAATCAACCGTTTGTATGTTTCTACCCTGAACTGCCACCATTGTTCTACACGAAAGCGGTGAAGCGAAAGTCGAACCGTTATTATTGCGGTCAATGAGGCAATTACGATTCCAACCAGTAATTCAAGTGCTATATTCATCTGGAATCCGGATATTGTTGGCTACAAAGCCGATGATGGTCGCAGCCTTTGTTTACCACCCACCACATGATAGATGGCGCTACCGCGGTCATCAGACGCTGCGCCTCTGATAAGGAGGGTCAAGATCAAGCTGGTCTTTCTCGTACAGGTCGAGAAACCAGATGACATCTTGTGATGAAATCGTCAATCTCTCAAAGAAACTCATTCAGATATTGTGTTTTACTGCTACCGTCGATTAGCTGCACGATATTGTGTGGCTCGGTCGCGAACCATGCAAAAGAATTCCACGCAAGCTGTGACATGGTTTTGCGGAATCCTGGGCCGCCTCGATCTTGATAGGCCGTGACAAAAGCGATTTGCGACCTGTCGAAACCGGCCGCGTCTGTCAGCGCATAAAGAGCATCCTGGCGACGCGGCGAAATCGGCCCGTCGGTGGCGACCACCTCGACAAAGACGATGAGTGGGTCATTGGGGCCAAGGTCGGCAAGGATCAAGTCAGGCAGGTCCTTGTCCGCCTCGATGTTCAGGCCAATGGAGACCGCAATTCCATCATCGCGGGTTATTACCTTGTTGCCGCTTTCACTTAACCAGAGGACCGCCGGCTCCTGCAAAAACCTTTTGGCGAATTCTTCGACCACGGCTTTCGATATGATCGAACTCGGTCCCGGCGCAAGCTTCCGCGTTTCGCCATTGGGGAATACGACCATGACGCCCGATTTGCTGGCAAGCATGCCGGCGTGCATTAGCGAGACACGCGCCAGGGCGCTCTTTGACAGATGCTTTTCCTGAAAATCAGCGATCGCCTGGGTCAGGGCCTCTCCGGTAAGGGCGGGGTCAAACAGCGCGGCGAAGTCCGGGAGAAGCGCATAACGCGGCTTGCTGGATGTGGTTGGCAAATCGTCCCGCGCAAATACCGCACCGATGTTGATCAGCCCCTCCCGCAATGTTTCATCGCGGATGGGTTCGCGGGTGTTGTCGGCATACCAGCGCTTGCCTGGCACGGTGTAGGTTCGTTTCAGCACGCCTTCAGCGTAGGCCAGGCGCGATGCCTCGTCGCTTTTGACCGCCTGCTCTTCGGTCATGCGATAGACATGGATCGGCCCGATGTAGCGACCATTGCCCTTGATAGAGCCAACATAGAGCATGACAAATACAGTACTGGCTGACAACTGGCGGATACAATAGATGCGGTTCGGTATGCCTTCTGGAAAAATCCCGGGAAGACGTTCTTCAATCAGATCCCGTGTTACATAGGGTGGTAAACGGCTTGCCACGCAATCATCCCTGATACAAGCGCTGGCACTCGCTTTCGATAGCCTGGTGAGCAGCCTTGGTTGAAACCAGTTCTTGCAGGTGATCGAGCGCATCCGGCGAGGGAAGCGGCAATGCCTCCAGTTCATAGGCTGAAACCGCTACGCTGCCGCTGACGCAGCGGAATGCCTGGTCCGCGGCCCGGCTATTGAGGAACGCCGACAACGCCTCCGGCTTGACACGCGGCGTGTCGTCCAGCGGCTTGAGCATGTTGAGATGGTTCTCCACGACGACCCCGCCATGCTGTCTGATGAAGTCGGAAGGCAAGGTGGCTGCAATCAGTCGGCGATGCTGTTCTTTGGCGGTGGTGCGCTGCAAAAGCACGCACTGCTGATCTGAAACCAACCAATCGTCCCTGGTACGAATTTCAAACCAGGGTTCGTGGTTCTGCTTCCGCGCTCGCCATGCGAACCGGCCATCCGGCAGAATGGACTCTGCCCAAATGAGTGGCAAGCGATTCTTGCCCTTGCGCGAAAAAATCTGATTCTTAAACCGGTTCCAGACCAGCGGGCCGGTGCTCACGGTGTAGCCCCAATCTACCAGAAAATGCTTGCAGTACCGCAAGGCCTGCACTGCGCTGACTTGCTCGGTACTCCGGGGCAATATCCAGGGCAGTGAGGGATCGGCCGGGAGGTCGAGCGCGCCCAGTTCGTCGATGTACAGTTCTTGCGGAGTGCGCACATGCAACTCGTGCACCGTGACCGGTGACCTCTCGGGCCCGCGCCGATATGTGGCAAGCAAGGTTTCCTGTAGCACATCGTCAAAGACACGGCGCCGCGCTGCGACAAAATCAATAAGCTTGGGGGGGGCTGCAAGGCCAAGAAGAGCGCGAAGGTTCTTGAAATACTCTCCCGCCAGGAAACTGGTTGGGGTGACAAATGCAATCACACCATCCGTTCGTACATGGCGCAATGCCACATCGGTAAAAACGCCGTAAAGATTGGCATGGCCGAAGAGACTTCGCTTGAATTTCTCGCGCAGTTCCGGCGTAAGCCGTGTTCGGGCATAGGGAGGATTGCCGATAACCAGATCAAAGCGGTCACGTGCAGGATTCTTGCGCAGGCCATCGCACAGAGTGACCAGCTGGGGTGTTTTCTTGCCTGTAATCGCGGAAATTGGCAGCAACACGGTATCCAGCGTCACCTGCGCGAGCCACGCCCCGAACGGATCAATTTCATAGCCGCGCAAGCGGTTGGCGATATTCTCCAGAAGGATGCGTGAGCTGCACCCAGGCAGCCGTTCGATGATATGCCTGGCGACCGGCGCGAGAAATGCCCCGCCTCCGCAGGCTGGGTCGAGCACGCGACAGCTCGACCAATCGACGCCGGTTTGGGTCGCGAGGTCGATCAGGCGCTGCGTCAGGACCGGCGGAGTGTAGTAGATGCCGTGCGTGGAACGGTAGGTTGCTGGCAATGTGCAGGTGTAAGTCAAGCCGATCTGGTAGGCTGCAATCTCCGGCGACAGTTGCCCGGCCAGTTTGCCGACCGAGTCTGCGATACCCTTCAGCGTCTCATCGAGGGATGAGGAGTCAAAGACTTGCTGCGGGTGACGTATTTTCAACGTGGTCTCCTGCATCGAGCAGGATGCTTTCCACCACATGCTCACCAGCCTCCGCCCAAACGCCTGGGAAAGTTGCAGGCGCTCGGTGTCCGACAAGGTTTCCGCCAGTGCACGGATCATCACGCGGGCATTCTGGAATCCGGCTGTGATCTCGGCATCACTGGCTGGCGAAATCTCCTTGGCATCCAGGAAACCTGGCTTGTCCAAGGTCATTGCTTGTCTTGCTGGCACGAGCTGATCTGTCGGAAATGGTTCAGGGGATTATAAACGAAGACAGGGCAGTGCCTGATGGTGTGAAAATACATTCATCAATGGATTATAGACGACATGTACCCCTCGCGCTCCAGCGCCTTGTTCAAGGTCATCCGGGTTACGCCGAAATGTTCCGATACCTCTGATTTCGTGACAGACGGGTCACCAAGCATGGCAACTGCTTTCTTGATGTCTGAGGCGCTTAGCTTCGGTCTGCGGCCTCCCTTGCGTCCCCGGGCCCGGGCCGCGGCCAACCCAGCTTTGGTACGCTCCCGGATCAGGCTGTGCTCGAACTCGGCCAGTGCACCGAAGATGTGGAAGATGAGCTTCCCGCCGGTGCTTGTTGTATCGATGCTTTCCGTCAGTGAACGAAACCCCACGGACCGATCATTGAGCCTCTGGATAATATCGACCAGGTCTTTCAATGAGCGTCCCAGACGATCCAGTCTCCAGACGATCAGGGTGTCGCCCTGGCGTAATGCGTGCTGGCATGATTCCCATTCCGGGCGGGCTTTTGTGCCGGAGCCGGTGACTTTCTCGACGAACAGCTGCTCGCATCCAGCGCGCTGAAGCGCATCGGTCTGGAGGTCCAGATTCTGGTCCTGCGAGGAGACGCGCGCGTAGCCGATAAGCATATAGAAAAGGTAGGTAACCTATACATTGAAAACTATACGGGATTCTATACGCTTGATGCGCGATTTAACAGTGTTTCAGGGGTCTGGTTTCGGCTGTATAGAAAACGAACGTTTTATTGGCCTTGTGAATATACTGGTCAATAGTACCTACCGGCAGAGCTGGCCGTCGTAAACACCAGCATTGCAACATCACCTGCTTCTTCTCACTCATCTTCCGGGTGTCGGATTACATACCAGCGCCGGGGGACTCTCGCCCGGTAGACTTGGTGCCCTCGTACCGGTTACTGATATCGCCTGATGGGCTCAAACAATTCCTGTTAGTATAGTCCTATGCCGTAAGCCATTCCGCTAAGATGTCGGTGAAGAGTGGATGGGTCAAGTAACCGGCACCATGATGAGGATTCGATTTCCCATGGCGGACGGAGAGGTTGTAAATACGGTGATCGCGGATTGAGTTTACCATCTTGGCATGCCGCATCTCCCTGTAGTCGTCCTTGAGCGTCTCATTGTGTGCAATATAGTCGCCCTTTGCGGCAAAATTCTCCCAAGTCCCAATCAGGGTCGGATATCTGCGCGAACCGCTGATGCCTCCGCCCTTCAGGTTCTTCTTGACGGTCTCGTTACCGAGCGGACTGCCGAGAGTGACGAATCTGTTTATTTTGTTCCCGTGCTGCCGTAATGCACGGTATTCTCCATAGTAAGAGAACTTCCACAGGACGTCGTAGGAGATCATGGTCCCCAAGCTGTGAGAAACCAGCATAATATCGTCGCCGTCGCACAGTGCCTTAGCCAACAGCTCGGTCAACTCCCAGCGCACAGCGCTGCCGAATTCCGTGTCGGGGTTCCAGTAATGTTCGACATCCTCGGCAATCTTGCCGATCAGGTAATCGCCAACCTTGATGCGCTCGGCGAAATCGCCGAAAACTTTAGCGGTCCATGCCTTCCACGGTAACGACCCTTTAAGACCTGCATAGTTGCTCTTCCCTTCGGACTTCAAGAAGGACTCCCGGGAATATTCCTTGAGCCTTTTGAGGCATACCTCACGGTCATCAACATCCGCCCCCATGTTGTAGTCTTTCCCTGTTCGGGACAAAAACTCGTTCGAGATCTCTCCGTAATAGACTAATTCTTTCTCTATCTGTGAATAGACGTCAAGAGCCGCATTGTGATTATCGCGTTCAAGCCCGTGTTTGATGGCATCAAGCCAATTTGCTTCCAGATTGACCTTTTTCGGCTTGAAACTACGGCCGTGGATGAGAATCAGATGTTTCGTTATGGGACTGTCCTACCTAGTATATTAATTCGTCAATGCATGGGTGTAGAATGTTCGAGATACACATCGCTATGCCCTGCTGACGGCACCACCCTGCCAAAGTCATGACCAATCAGTTCTGAATACCCGGATTCTTCCAATTTGACACCCAGCGATATTGCCGCCAGCTTACCCCCGGAAACCCTCTTGAATATGTTAGGTGGCAGCATCAATTGATCAAGCCTCCCTTAAGTCACGCCTGTATGCGTGAAGGCCCCTTTGTAGTTTCTCTCCTGACCTGATGATCACGTTGTTTATGTGAAGACGGGGGTGTTTTTGATTATCCGTATACCCCGTAGGTTCCTTTGTTCTACCATTTACAACCCATGACGCCTCTGGTCGCTTCTGTCCTAGAAGGTGCCCCACTGATTGGGGGATAATTCCCAGGACTTCAGCAACAGCCTTGTAAGTACACCGAGTTTCCATGATGCAGAGATAGTCAAGGATCTCATTGATAGTTTCAGTGTATTTGGTCATGGGATTGTCTATTTCAGTGTTTCCTGATAGTCGAGAATTGATATTCGATCGGACTGCAATTTCGCTTCCATTTCCATATTATACAGATTTGATTGATGGTGTGCTGCGCTGCTTTTCATCGACAGCTTCAAAGCAATGTCTCGCTTATCCCGGTTCAGTACCTTGGGCCAACCGCGCCACTGTTTCGGCCAGATCTTTCATCGCATCACACCTATCCCGAATAGTTAATATTCTCATTATCCATGCACTGAATTCTAACATTGATAACTTTACTGGGTTGATTTACTCGGAATCTGATGGATGCTGGCCTGATGTCAGATTCAACTGTATCGGTAAGAAAAACCCACGTTTTATTAACTTCGAGATACGCAGCCTGCAAGATCGAACACATCATTCCCCGGGCTAGGGGCGGGACGGACCATGTCAGCAATCTGTTGTTGCTGTGCGGGTCCTGCAACAGCATCAAGGGCAACAGGTAGCAGGAAGAACTGATCGCCAGGCTGGTCGACAAGCTATATCAAGCGCAGGATGTCGGCATAATCGAAAACCTCTCAGTCTTGAGCGTCAACCTTGGATTTCGATTGCAATATTTTTCGGGCTTTTTTCGCAACTCCTTTCCATTTTTTCTTATACCGATTCCACACAAAAATATCTGAAACAAAGCTGATAATAACAGCGATGATCGAGGACCAAAATAGAAAACCGTGTTTGTCGAGGGAATCAATGCTGCAAGCTTTATTGATTACAATGACAACCAGGATAACTTTGAGTGCAAGCAAGGCAATGTAGAATATGTTGTGATACTCCGGCATCCAACAGCAGCCGGTTTTCTCGATTGGGTTATATGCTGCCGGGAAATAAAAATCACGATCATCACTATCTTTCCAGGCCTTCATGGCGCCGGCATTTACCCGAATTCGACATGCGGTAGTTTGGTCCCTCCTGAAGCCGTAAGCCATGCTTACTATCAATGCTATGGCAAGTGACAGCAAAACCATCGATATCATAAGGGATGCGTATAGCATATCAAATTCTATATTAACCGCATTATTAACCGCATCACCTCCGCCGCTTGATCCGTTTTGCAATCTGGCGTATGCATATCCAAAACCAACCAAAACAGTAATTAGAACGGCCAATACCTGTACAAACATTCTTTGATGATGATTCTGGTTTTGAGCGAATTGCTCATGAAACGACAACGCAAGTTGCCTAGCAAACTTAGAATTTTTTTCGCCCATTTGAATATTGGTCAGTTCGGGTCTCTATCCGCTTCAGACTCGGCAAAGGTGGCCAGGATATTAAAAAAGAGTTTCCCCATGGGATCGGCGGGATCATAAACCGTCTGTCCCAAGGCAAGTTTCACGCCCCTGTCTTCCAACTGGGATGCGATGTGTCGCGCATCGGGCACCGTCCGGGCGAGGCGATCCAGCTTGGACACGACCAGGGTATCGCCTTCACGCACTGCGGCCAGCGCCTGCTCCAGGCCGGGCCTGCTACAGTTGGTACCGGTGAACCCCTTGTCGGTATAGATGCGATCAGGCGTCACATTAAGATCGCAGAGCACCTGATTATGCGCGGACAGATCCTGTCCGGACGTGGAACAGCGGGCATAATCGATTCGGGTGGCATTCATGCACGGAAGTGTACGAATAGGGGACCTCTAATGCAAATCAAATAGTACCACCTATATGAGACATTCCCGGAGCTGGTTTTCCAGCGTTTCTTCAGCGCTGGAAAAGTGTACGCAGAACGGTCCTCTTACGGACATTCAAGACTGAGGATGGAAAGCAAGTACTACCAGTTTTGTTACTATACTTCAACTAAACATAATGGCCTTCGTCATTGCGGGGGAGACCATTATGTTTAGAGTGAAGGTACCTTGTGGGGGAATCTCTTCCAGTTAGTGGATTCACTCTTTACGTTTTTGGGGAGTGAGAAGGGCTGATAAAACCTCGTAGAGGAAGCAATGGGAAAGCGCAAAAACATCCACAAATGCTAACTTGTGCATGTCGGTTTCCGCACAAAGATAGGGCACAACATAGGCACCCCCAGGCATTACACTCAAATTGGCTGGTAGTTGTTCAAACCCAATCGTCATCTTTCTTGAATGGATTATGCGGTTGAGCGCTTCCCGTAAACTAACCACTATCTCGCCGTCATTTATTGGTTGCCAGCCAATTTGGCGCGTTCGTCTTCGCCGCGCGGTGGCGCCTCAATCCACCAAGAGGCCGGCACGACCTCTCTACAAAGGGCGGCCAGTCTCGGCATCACGCACCTCCGCCTTGGCACCCGCTAACGCCATCAGCATTGGGAAGCAACTTGACCTCAATCGACAGAACTAGTTGTTGTCCGTCACCGTCACCGTGGGGGTGTCCGTGATAGTGGTACCCCCGGCCTGACGGTGATCGTCACTGTTCCAACTCTGACCGCCGTCACTGTGGCGGTGCCTCCGGTATTTTGGTTTCCCGAGGCGGCCACACCCTCGACTGTCGCCACCTGATCGTCGCTCGTTACCCAGTGCACAGCAAGGCCGCCCTGGCCCGTCCTGATTCACGTGTATGGAGTTACCGTTGGCGTCCTCGATAGTCGCGGTCATCGTGGTCGTTTCGTCGACCTCCAGGCTCACCGAACTCGGCGAGACCTCCACTTGCGCCAAAACCGTGGACAATTGAAATTACTGTTCTGTGTCTCACCTAAATTACCTCTTCACATTAGTCCGTAGTATTGTTTTAAGGCATCAATGATAACCTCACGCACAACAGACTTCCCGATCCCCCATGCTTCGATGGCGCCCCCCTTCAATTTGTCCCTCAGCCATTCTTGCACATTCGTGCCGAGTGGTTGCATTTTATTCTGTGGCGCCTCTTGACCCGCAATCTCAGCAAGTTCATTTGCTTCGGCGGGAGGAAATCCTGCCGCTTCGAGAGCTTTGGCCAGAGACGACGTATCTCCTTTGTTGACATTCAGCCTCACTGCGGATCCAGAGTCGGCACGAATGTTTGTCACATCACCGTAGAAAATCTGCTGTGTCAGATGCTTAACGTTCTCTTGTTCAGTCGAAGTGATTGAGCCACCCGTTTGCCCAACAGAAATTTCAACGGCTGCTGGAACCTGCTTTTCTAGCTTTAGCGCAAAGTCCAGTGTCTTAGTCCTTACGACTTGCTGAATACGAGTGAACGCGCCAGCATCAATCCGGTTGCTGATCTCAACAATGGCCATACCCTTGTAGATCTTATCCTGAAGAATCAGCTTTAGGTTGCTAGAATCAACCGCAAAGTGTCCGTCTTCACTGATGTTTTCTAGTCGTATGTCGATTTCGGGTAGCCCTTCGCGAATTTCGTAGCGCACCCACTCCTTGCCAGCGTATTTTTCAATCGAGTGACCTGGAATGGAAACGTTGTTGAGCTGCTTTACTATGCCATCGAAAGTTCCGGTGTAAGTGATTTGGGCTATTCGATAATCTGGAATTCGCGCGTCAACCGGATAACCTTCAGTCTCATGTTGGACCCATTCCTCCAAGATGTCCGCATCCAGCTTTGACGCCAAATAGCGGAGCTTTAGGAGGATAGATCCAACGCCTATTTTGTCATTGAGAAGTGCCGCCTGGATATCATGTAACAGGGCCATTTCTGTTCCTTTACTGTCGACCGTGGGTTATGTTAAAGAATGAATATGCTCAGCGCAAGCAGTGGGTTATAGCGGTTCGAGAATTGATTGATTCTGGGGAATGCCCTATCCGATTTGAAATTGACCGAGTCGGCGCTACGGCGTAATCATTCGGCCGCCCTCGCCTGACGGTTATCGGCCCCCGAAGGTAAGGCGGATCGCCCTGCCCAAAGCCTTGACGCCATCCGCCACAAACAATAGATAGTTTAGAGAGATTGGGATGGTTATACGTATGGTTGCCAATAACATGACCGCTCTCATGTGCCCGCTCCACGATACTGCGTCCTATACAACTCTGTAGACGATTTCCAACAACGAAAAACATTGCTCTAACATCGCACTCATCTAGTATGTCCAATAGTAGGCCGGTTGTTTTGGAATTCGGACCATCATCGAAGGACAGAATGATGTCTCGGTACTCGGTTTCCATTTTGCCGTACAACTGGGCCATGGCATGCTCCCTGTGAGTTGGGAAAGATCGTTACTATTGAGATAAACCTTACACCGCTTTGAAACCGGGTGCAAACAATGTCGGCACAAGTATAATGAGCGATTTTGTCATGGAGTACCGATGGACATCCACACAGCCTGTTTCCAATACTGCACAAGCAAAGCGATCCGACCAAGCACAATAAAATCCTATAAGAATGTAGTCAGAACCTTCGTCGGAAATACCGGGATAACGGAACTGGAGCAGATAACACTCGAACTCTTGACCGAATGGAAAAACGATGTGGTAAAGCGCAGCAGCGCTTCCACCTTCAACAACTACTATCGGCACCTGAGTGCCTTGTTCAATTATTGCGTCAAAAAGAAACTGCTTGCTGAGAATCCCTTGACCGATGTGCTGAAATTCACCCGGGTATCCAGCCGCGGTAAAACCGCCGACCTGTCTGATCTCAAGAAGGTCTGCAGCTACCTGAATTCTCTGGCCGGCACATCCCCCGGCGCCTGGATGCTGCTGTTGCTGATCCAGCTTCTGTACTACACCGGCATGCGCAGGTCGCAGGCCTGCGGCCTGTGCTGGGAAGACATCGACTTCGAGCGGAATACGATACTGCTGCGCAGGGAGCACAGCAAGAACGCACGGGAGTGGTCGGTTCCTCTGGATTCGCGACTCAAGGAACCCTTGAGGGCTTTGAAGGTGTGTACGATGAACCGGCTACAGGAACAGTACAGCGATGCCCGGCAGGTATTCTGCATGCAACTGTTCGACAAGCGGTATGCCGGTAAGCGGTTTACGCCCGAACAACTCACCGCCGCTCTACGCAGGACTGCGGCAAGAACCGGTACGCGGCTCAGCCCGCATATGATCCGGCATCTGGTCGCCACATCTCTTGCGAACCACGACCGCACCGATGGTTTGCCGCCCATGTCGCTGATTGCTCTGAAGGACATGCTGGGCCACTCAGACATCCGAACTACCGCGCTGTACATCGATGCCGACATAGAGGCCCAGAAACGGCTCTTGAAAGGGCTTGATGATCTTTTGTAAAGGAAGGGGTTTTTTAATGGAAGGGGCTTACCCGAAAGGGCCGGAAATGGTCCGAATCCTGGAAGCCGGATTCGGGAAATGGGAAAAGGCCCGATGCACTGTCAGTCAGTCTGATCCATATCCTGAAGCACCAGCGTCAGGCGCTCATTTACCTGCACATCCTTTTCGAGAGACAGGTGTTCCCAGGGAATGATCCAGCCCGTGAGCAGCGCCATCTTCTTCCCCTCTACACGAACCCTGAACCAGTTTTCATCCTTATGGTTCTTGAGGTTGATCCGCAGATCCCTGAAAGCATTCTGCACCGCCTGCCAGTCGATGCTCAACTCCTGCGCGCACCGCTTGAACCCCAACGGACTGACGACAAACAGGCCCTGCTCCAGAACATGGATTACAGCCTTCCTGGTGTTGATCTCAAGACTGCCCTTGTTGATGCCGGCTTCTATCCATTCCAGGAACCGCCTGCCGTTCCCAGGACCTGGGCCATTCTGTTTTGATATTGGCTCAGGCTCATTTTCCTGGGCATCTGCATCACCGAAGAAAAGGCTCACCAGCGGAGTTTGGGGGGCTGGGTCGGCTGCCGTTTTCCCCCCACCACATCCGCTTTGCGGATTGTGACTCCCCCTCAAGGAGGGAGTGAGAGGCGGTGCAGGGGAGTGAGGTGCGGATTGGGCTTCATCTTCCGCATGGTCTTCGGACCCATCCGATTCCAGCACGGTTCCTTCAAAATAAGGTATTACGTCCGGATCATCCCAGATCACATCCAACGGAAACCGCAACAGGGTAAATGTCGTTTCCGGTTTCCAGTCGCCGCTCTGTACGCGGCATCTCCAGATCGCTTTTTGCGAGTCGTTCAGAACGAGCAGACCTCCCTCCGCCATCACATCGAAGATCCTCCTGTTGTCGGTCGGCACTCCGCCATGCCCTTCCTTGGCAAGCTGGTCACGGATTGCGTCGACACCTCGCTTGCTCAGCAGCCATAGTCCTTTATTGGTTACCCAGCCGCTGGCTCCGGGACGATTCAGGGACAGCTCTCCGCTGTCAACAAGCGTCCGGGCCGCGGTCTTGATCTTCATCCACAAAGGTCTTCCTGAGGCAAACTGTGAAACATTCCGAGCGCCCAGGGCTCGCGCTACTGAAAGCTGGTCACCCTTGGTCATCAATTCATGAATCGGGCCGCTCGGCTTCTCCGCAAATACTGCCAGAAACTCGCTGTATACACCCGTATCTTCCTGTATCCATTTGCACCCATCTTCCAGCAGAATACGATTCAGATAGATCAGCGCCGAGTTCTGATGGTGCGTATAGTTCCGGCCCGGCCGGAAACTGATCGTGATGTAGCCTGCGTTCCGGTCGCTGGAAATCGTCTTGTACACCGGGTTCCAGTCGTACAGCTTTCTGCCTTTTTTGTCGTGCACCGTCACGACCTGGTCCGTCAACGGCTTTGCAACATCGTGCAGGAGCGCTGCAGCAAACACGGCATAGGTATACAAATCGGACTTTTTCGACGCGACTTCCGGACTGGCGCCGACCGGGAGTATCCTGTTCTTTCTGAACCGAAGAGCATTGGCGCAGGACTCCAGAATGTGCGCGATCAGCCCTCCTGGATACGCGTGGTGGTGGGATTCGGATGCCGGGCAGGACTGCACCAGGTCAGCAGTCTGGAGCAATGAGTAGTAGTACAGCTTGTTGAAAAGGTTGTCGGACAGGCCGACGTTTCTTTGGATTGCAGCAATCGCTTCCCGGTTCCTGTTTTGCGACAGAATCCCTTCCGGAGAGCGGACGGGAATAAAACTTCGGTCTAAATTGCGCTTGAAAAAAGGGAATTGCAAAATACAATTGAATCCGTTATGAGACAGTCATGGAACATGAACCTTCCCTGGGGAAGTCTCGTTGCATGAAAAAAATTCCCCCGCCGAAGCGGGGGGAGTTTGGAGGTTCAGGTCGCCTGCGGAAAAATACGCAAGACAGCCAGTATCAGCCCAGTCAGACCGATCATTATGCCGAAAACCAAGCCGACCACCCAACGGTGCGTGCTTCGGATTTCTCCTTCGAGCTTGTCGACCGCCTTGTCCAGGTTTTTGGCTTGTTCAGCGAACATCTCGCGCATATTTTCCATAAGCGTCTCATGCGACTCATGAAAAACTTGTGCGACCGCTACCGCTTGCTCGTTCGGCATACCGGATTTCTCCAGATCACATGCCCAGTCCAGGGCATTGGTTGATTTCATATCATTCTCCTATAAAAACGGGGGAAACGCCACCCCTTGAGGGAAATGGTATTCCCTCCAGGGGTTGTGCAGGGTTATCCCCGCGTTGATCAGCGCCCCCTTGCGGATGGCGCCGGGCATTCTGATCACTCCGGCCTTCGGGTTCGATGACATGGTCATCGTTCTTCAGCCAGGTAATCTTCAGAAGGCTTCGCGAACCCGGTTGATATAATCGAATCCGGCTATGATCAGGTTGTACACCCGATCAGTAATTGGCTTGGATATGATGTCCTCCGTCAAGTTTGTGGTTTTGGAAAAAACCACCGGAGAGACGCCATGACCCATACGGGAAATGATATTTCCCGATGGGTAGATGAGACACCGAACACAATGTCCCCGATTGAATAATGATTCAGGTCCGAAGACCCGCGCTTTTCTGGAATCTGAAGCGCCTTGGAGTGTCAGTTCAGGGTACTGACGAACCGCAATTGAGATGAACCTTACACCGCTTCAGAACCGTATGCAAGCAATGTTGGCACCAAGTGTAATGAGTGATTTTGTCATGTACGCCCCACCATTTTTCAAGAACGAAATCCTGACAAGTACTGGTCACCCGCTATCAGGGGGAGCAATCTGTCCAATACCTGTTCCATTACTCCTTTTTCCGCTTTGGTGATCAACTTGACCTTTCGGTTCCTGTAATCCAGTGTCTGTATCAAATTGCACGCAGCGACAGAGGGTTGCTCCAGATTGGTTATTGCCACTTCGGTCGGCCTGTTGCGGATGCTGGTGCTGATCGGGCAGCAGATCATTAATCCGGACGATTTACTATACTCCTTGCTCGATAACACCAGCGCCGGTCTGTATTTGCCAATTTCCTTGCCTTTGGATGGTTCAAAATCAAGCCAGACAATGTCGTTACGGCCGGGAATCCAGGTCACTTGCCTATCTCATTGCCGATTGGATCAGCCAGTAAATCAGAATGAGAGTTGTTCGGCGTCATACCCTTGATCAGGTCGGCTTCCTTGAATGGCCATGGGCTGTCTGTTTTGATCGGCTGGATTATCAATAAATCCTTTCGCGCATCCAGATTCAGTGAAACCTGACTGCCTGGTCTCAATTTCAATCCATCTGCTATATCCTGATTGATTCTCAAACCAAGACTGTTGCCCCATTTTGTGATTTTTGCTGTGATTTGCATAATCGACTCCAGATATGTCTTGAATGATCCAAGTATATACATGTGTATACCTAAAGGGTAGTGGCTTCGGAATCAGGTGAAAGTAATGTTGGCACAAGTATAATCAGTGATTTTGTCATGTATTTACTATCAAGGATGGCATTGGGTGAATGTGTTTGGCAGGGATAGGCTGGACGCAGAAAACAGGATAAATTACGCTTGACGTAAAGCGTAATTTATAATAAGCTTGAACAGCAATAATTGATTATCGGAGAAAAAAATGATCCAGGGATTTGCGGACAGGAGAACAAAAAGGTTCCATGAAGGAAAAGGCGTGGCCGCCTTCTCGGGCTTCGAGCGCACAGCACGGCGAAAGCTGAATGAATTGGACGCGGCAACGGCAATCAGGGACCTCAGACGACCGGGCAGCCGACTGGAAGCCCTCAGGGGCGACCGAAAAGGCCAATGGAGCATTCGAATCAACGACAGATGGAGAATCTGTTTCGAATGGCCCAAGGGTTCGAATGGGCCCACCAATGTGGAAATCGTCGATTACCACTGATGGTCAGAAACCAACAAACCGAGGGGACAAAAAATGGTAGAAGCAATCCACCCGGGGGAAACCCTGCATGAAGACCTGAAGGCGCTTGGCATGAGCGCGGCCGAACTTGCGAGGCAGGTCCATGTGCCCGTGAATCGGATCACGGAAATACTCAATGGGCGCCGTGCCATCACCGGAGATACGGCGCTCCGCCTGGGGCGTTTTTTCGATACGTCGGGCGAGTTCTGGCTTAATCTGCAGAAGTTGTATGAATTGCGGCTTGCGGAGCAGAAGAGCGGCATGGAGATCGAATCGCTGCCTACGTTGGTGGAATCGGGTTTCCCATGGCAGCGGGCTGAATCGTCGGAAGGCTGAAGTCGGGTACAGGCTGTTGAACCCGTTTTGAGACGGTCATGAAACATGAACCCTCCCGCGGGAAGGCTTGCTGCATGTATAAAGATTCCCCCGCCGAAGCGGGGGGAGTTTGGAGATTCAGGATGTCTGCGAAAGAATCTGCAAGACAGCTCCGAACATCAGGCCGATCACGCCGATCATCAGACTGTTGACGCCGATGATCAGGCCGATCACCCAGCGATGCTTACTTCGGATTTCTCCTGCTTGTTCAGCGAACATCTCGCGCATGTTTTCCATAAGCGTCTCATGCGACTCATGAAAAACTTGTGCGACCGCCACTGCTTGCTCGTTCGGCATACCGGATTTCTCCAGATCACATGCCCAGTCCAGGGCATTGGTTGATTTCATATCATTCTCCTATAAAAACGGGGGAAACGCCACCCCTTGAGGGAAATAGTGTTTCCCCCAGGGGTTGTGCAGGGTTATCCCCGCGTTGATCAGCGCCTCCTTGCGGACGGCGCCGGACTTTCGGATCGTCCCGGCCTTCGAGTTCGATGACATTGTCACCGATCTTCAGCCAGGTAATTTTTTACGGTTTTGCGAACCCGGTTGATATAACCGAATCCGGCTATGATCAGGTTGTACGCCTGATCAGCAATTGGCTTGGATATGATGTCCTCCGTCAAGTTTGTGGTTTTGGAAAAAACACCGGAGAAACGCCATGCCCCATACGGGAAATGATATTTCCCAGATGGGTAGATGAGACACCGAACACAATGTCCCCGATTGAATAATGATTCAGGCCCGAAGACCCGCGCTTTTCTGGAACCTGAAGCGCCTTGGAGTGTCAGTTCAGGGTACTGACGAACCGCAATTGAGATGAACCTTACACTGCTTCAGAACCGTATGCAAGCAATGTTGGCACAAGTATATTGCAAATCAAAATTGAATCCGTTATAAGTTACGATGTGTATTAATGTACCCGAACGATAATACATAACTCAGGCAGGAAGTGATGACTGTCCAGCAACCACAAGGTCGCTGACTTTTAATCAGGTGGTCACAGGTTCGAATCCTGTACGCCCCACCATTTTTTGACCGCTGACCCAGAGCTTCCTCTCCCCCGCTTCCCTGAGACCGGTCAGATCGTGGTATTCTTATGCGACCTGTTTTCGTATCAGAGGGTACATGCCGCTACATACACAGTATTATGATGAGATGTTTGGGTATGGGGAAGAGGTGCGTCCCCCGTATGCCAGCTATCATGACTGGGTAAATGCGGAAGATCTTCCCCGGTTAAAGAAGAAGTCATCCGAAGCTGAAAACTATTTCCACAGTACCGGCATCACGTTCAATGTCTACGGCAATGAAGACGCCATCGAACGCCTGATCCCCTTCGACATAGTGCCGAGAATCCTGTCCTCAGCCGAATGGTCGCGGCTCGTGAGGGGGATTGAGCAGCGGGTCAGGGCGATCAATGCTTTCATCTATGACATCTACCACAGACAGGAGATCCTCAGGTCCGGCCGTATTCCTGTATCCCTGATCTCCCGGAACAAGGCATTTGTGTCCCAGATGATCGGATTCGACCCGCCTGGCGGCGTCTATACGCATATCGTCGGAATTGACATCGTGCGCACAGGCGAAAATGAGTTCATGGTTCTGGAGGACAACGCCCGAACCCCTTCGGGAGTCTCCTACATGCTGGAGAATCGCGAAACCATGATGCAATTATTTCCCGAGCTTTTCTCGCAAAACCATGTGCGGCGGGTCAGTGACTATCCGAAAAATCTTCGCGCCTCGTTGGAAGCCTGCGCACCACCCGTATGCACCGGCTCCCCGGTCGTCGTCATCCTGACTCCGGGAATCCATAATTCCGCATACTTCGAACATTCCTTTCTGGCCGATCAGATGGGAGTCGAACTGGTGGAAGGCAGTGATCTGAGAGTGATTGACGGGCGTATCGGCATGCGTACCACACGCGGCCTCTTCCCGATAGACGTTCTCTACCGACGTGTGGATGACGATTTTCTGGATCCCCTGACTTTCAATCCGGACTCCCTGCTCGGCACGCCCGGAATCATGGATGTCTACCGCTCCGGCGGCATTACATTGGCTAATGCGCCTGGCACAGGAGTTGCAGATGACAAGTCAATCTACTCCTATATGCCTGAAATCATCAAGTTCTACACTGGAGAAAAAGCGCTGTTGGAAAATGTCCCGACATGGCGATGTTCCGAAGCCGACTCGCTGGCTTATGTTCTGAACCACCTTGATGAACTGGTCGTCAAGGAAGTTCATGGATCGGGCGGATATGGCATGCTGGTAGGCCCTGCCGCAAGCAAGAGGGAACTGAAATCCTTTGCCGCAAAGCTCAAGAAACACCCCGACAACTACATCGCCCAACCGACCCTGGCCCTGTCGACGGTGCCAGTGCTGACAAGGGCAGGCCTGGCGCCACGCCATGTGGACCTCCGGCCCTTTGTACAGGTTTCGCCAAACGGTATCAGCATTTGTCCGGGTGGGCTGACTCGTGTGGCGTTAAAGAAGGATTCTCTGGTGGTCAATTCAAGCCAGGGCGGCGGCACCAAAGATACCTGGGTGCTGGCCTGGTGACCCGCCTGCTCGGAAAGACCGCAGGAGGGCTGTTCTGGATGTTCCGCCTGCTGGAGCGAAGCGAAAATACGGCACGTCTGCTTGATGCAGGATTCCGTATTGCATTGACCCGGTCAGATGCAGCGCCGGATGAGTGGAATTCGATCCTGATCACTACGGGCACGCAGGATATTTACTTCCGCAATCATGAACGGGCCGATGGCAAGCTCGTTATCAACTTTCTTCTGCGAGACAAATCCAACCCTTCGAGTGTTCTGTCGACCATTGAAGCGGCAAGGAATAACGCACGCGCCGTGCGTGCATCATTGACTCGGGAAGTCTGGGAGGCCACCAACATAGCCTGGATTACGCTACGGGAAGTTCTGAGCAAGCCGGTCAAGGAGCGAGAGCTTCCGGCAGTACTCAATGCAATTCGTAAACACTCTTCACTGGTTCGTGGCACCATGCACGGAACCATGATGCGAAATGATATATTTGACTTTTCCCGAATCGGGAGTTTTCTTGAAAGAGCGGACAACACGGCTCGCATACTGGACGTCAAGTATTATGTACTGCTTCCCACCGGAAGCTATTTGGGTTCGTCGCTGGATAATGTACAGTGGGAGACTATTCTGAGCTCGGTCTCGGCTGTGCGTTCCTACAGATGGGTGCATGAAGGCAAGATCAGTGCGTCAAGTGTCGCCCACTTTCTGATTCTGGATACCAGGATGCCACGCTCCCTGGCATTCTGCTACGAAAAAATTGAGGACAATCTGGGCTACCTGACACGTGATTACGGCATCCGTAACGAATCCTACGGGATGGCAAGCTCCATATCCAGGAGTCTGAACAAGGATTCCATTGATGTTGTCCTTGAAAATGGTCTGCATGAGTTCCTGAGCAATTTTCTTGGACAGAATGCTGCGCTGGGCGTGCAAATCGAAAAGGACTTCCGGTTTTACGAGTAGCCGCCATGCTTCTTGATATCTTTCACCGGACTCTCTACAAGTACGATGCGGCTGTCAAATATGCCTTGCTTCAAGTCAGGCAATCTCCTGCCAGTGGCATACTGCAGAATGTACTGAACTGGGAGATTGAATTGGTCAACGGGCGCAAGGAACTGGATTTCAAGGATCACAATGGCAATCAGGTCTGGCTGATCAGCATTGAACCAGACCAGCGGGAAATCGACATCCGCTGTCGCGGGCAAATCGAAACTCGCGACAATGCGGGCATCCTCGGTAAACATACAGGACATACGCCTCTTTGGTACTACAACCGTGATACTGCGTTGACTCGTCCCGGGCCTGCAATACACAAGCTGGTTCAGGAGCCTGGCCTGTCCGGCAATATGGAACTGGACGCATTGCATCTGCTCTCTGAAAGAATTGCTTCCTCAATCCGCTATGAGAGTGGCACGACCTCATCCACAACCACTGCAGAAGAAGCGTTGCGTGCACGATGCGGTGTATGTCAGGATCATACTCATGTCTTTGTTGCCGCCGCCCGCCTGATCGGATTCCCTGCGCGGTACATCAGTGGCTATCTGATGATGGATGGCCAGATTCACCAGCAGGCCGGTCATGCCTGGGCGGAGGCATGGGTTGAACCGCTCGGCTGGGTGGGATTCGATGTTTCCAACGGAATCTCCCCGGATGATCGGTATGTGCGGACTGCGTCAGGTCTTGACTACCGGGAGGCCGCTCCTGTACAGGGAATGCGTTTTGGAGAGGGCGAGGAAGCCATGAGTGTACAATTGCAGATTCAACAGCAATAACTCCATTTCGATCCATCATGACATACTGTATCGGCATACGCATCAAAAAGGGCCTGGTGTTCATGTCTGACACCCGTACCAATGCAGGTGTAGACAATGTTTTGGTTTTCAAGAAAATGAATATCTGGGAAAAACCGGGAAGCCGCGTCATTACAGTTCTTTCCGCCGGGAATCTGGCGACCACGCAGTCGGTTATCAGCCTGCTGAATGAACGTACCAAAACACCGGAGGAGCGGATGCCCTCGATCCTCGAGGTTCCGACCATGTTCCAGGTTGCAAAACTGGTGGGAAAGACGCTTCAGGAGGCTATTTTGGACAATGTGAGCGAAGGCCAGACGGCAGATTCCAGCTTCAATGCAACCTTCATCGTGGGCGGTCAGATTGCCGGAAGCCGCCCGACCATGTTCATGGTTTACCCGGAGGGGAACTTTGTCGAGGCCTCATCCGATACGCCCTTCTTCCAGATCGGCGAAACAAAATACGGGAAACCTATTCTCGTACGTGCTTACGACCCTGATATGGAGTTCGGGGACGCTGCCAAACTGTTAATGCTCTCGTTCGATTCAACCCTGAAATCGAACCTGTCGGTGGGATTGCCCCTGGACATGCACATCTATGAAACGGACTCCCTCCAAACGGGGAATCAGCAGAGAATCAATGCGGATCATCCCTATTACCAGGCGATTTCCAGGTCCTGGGGAGCGGCCTTGAAAAGCGCCTTCCAGTCCCTGCCGCAATTCATGATCGAGAAACCTGAGAACTGACCGGGATCCAGGCAGGGAGTTGCAGTGTTTATGAGTAGTAAAATACTCAGCAATAGATGGAGAACAAAAATGATGACGAAGTGCCTGACAATCGCAGTAGTCATCATGGCCTGGATTACTGCTCCGACGGTCGCCGGGGAGATAGCGTCATCGCTGAATCCGAAAGACGGGGATGTTCTGGTTAGAATTATCGATGTGGGATCAGGACATGCGGCTGTCGTCCGTATGCCTGGTGGTTTCTACATGATTTATGATGCAGGGCATTGGAATGACGGTGGAGCAATAGCCTTTGCAGGGGTGACATCCGTTGTTCCGGAAGGCGAAGAAATTGATCTTATGGTGATAAGCCACACTGACGCAGATCACCTTGCGGCAGTCGATGAGATTTTGGGCCGTTACATTGTAAGGAAGATCATTCGATCAGGTTATCCGCGGGATACCGGCACCTGGCAGACGGCGGACGCTGCTATCAGGGCTGCGGAAGAGCAGGGTGATTCTCTCGTAATTGACCTGAGTAAGTTCGAATTCCCTCCAGGAACCACCTATCGTTTCGGTGAGGCGTTTGTAACGATGGTCGCAGGCTTTGCACAACCCCCGGAAGAATGGGGGAAATTGAGCCGGAGCGAGCGCCGGAATGCTGGCAGCATCGTGGTCAGGCTCATGTTCAAGGGCAGGTCCATCCTTTTTACCGGGGATGCGGTCGGGCGGCACATTGGCGATCTCAACGACTCAATTATCGCGACCGAGAAATTCATGGTAGACAACTCAGCCGTCATACCGATTGACTCAGATGTGCTCATCGCGCCCCATCACGGAGCGGACAACGCGAGTTCAACGGCGTTTATCAAGGCCGTATCCCCGGACTGGGTAATCTTTCCGGCCGGTCATAAGTATGCACACCCGAGGGCAATTACGGCTGAACGTTACCTGGATGCCGGTGTCGATATTGAAAGGATGCTACGGACTGATCGAGGCGATGACGAAGGGCAATCGGAATGGGGCTATGACCGTGTCACCGGGAAAAAAGATCCGGTTGGGGACGATGATATCGATGTGGTTATTCGGGCTGATGGCAGTGTGGAAGCAGCGTACAGGATCCCCTGACAATCTCATCTGGTCGGGCCTTGTTGTGCCAGTTAACATGTTAATATCTGTTCCCGATTAAAACGATCACTTGTCATGATATTCCTGCCACCTTATACTTGATTTAATGACACCTGACGATTCCGGCGTGCGTTCAAGCGTTCGCTATCAACCCGACGAAAATCCTCCGAAGGCACTCTCCCTGGGTCTCGGTTTTCAACTTGCCGCTATCACCGTAGCGGGCGTGGTGTTGACGCCTGCGATCGTAATCCGGGCGGCAGGTGGGAGTGAGCTTTTCCTGTCATGGGCTGTGTTTGCCGCCGTCATAGTTGCAGGCTTGACCACTGTGTTGCAGGCGGCCCGGCTTGGCCGGTTTGGCGCCGGTTATGTACTCATGATGGGAACATCGGGAGCATTTATCGCAGTCTGTATCACGGCTATTGCCGAAGGCGGCCCAGCGATGCTGGCCACTCTGGTAGTCATTTCCTCGTTCTTCCAGTTCATGCTTGCGACGCGACTCTCGTTGTTCCGGCAGGTTCTGACCCCGACCGTCGCCGGAACGGTACTGATGCTGATACCCGTTACGGTGATGCCGATCCTCTTCGATATGTTGAACACCGTACCAGAAGGCGCGCCGGAGGCTGCCGTGCCGGTGACTGCCCTGGTTACCATGGTTGTCATTGTCGGTATGGCGCTGAAGGCCAAGGGGCAGTTAAGGCTCTGGGTACCGGTCATTGGCGTCGTGATCGGTTCAATAGTCGCCGCGTATTTCGGCATTTACAATTTCGACCTCGTGACCAACGCCTCATGGGTCGGCTTGCCGGATGGCAGTTGGCCTGGTCTGGATTTGAGTTTCGGACCGGTTTTCTGGACATTGCTCCCCGCATTCGTGTTCGTCACCCTGGTCGGCGCTGTAGAAACGGTCGGTGATTCTATCGCCATCCAGCACGTGTCCTGGCGTAAGCCCCGGGCAGTGGACTTTCGGGCGGTACAGGGCGCCGTAGGGGCAGATGGGGTGGGTAATCTGTTGTCCGGCCTGGCCGGGACGGTACCGAATACGACTTATTCGACCAGCATTGCAGTAGTCGAGCTGACCGGGGTTGGAGCGCGCAGCGTTGGTATCGCTACTGGCGCGTTATTCATTGTGCTGGCATTTCTCCCCAAGGCGCTCGCGGTCATCCTGGCTATTCCGGATCAGGTGGTTGCGGCTTATGTCACCGTGATCCTGTCGCTGATCTTCATACTCGGTATGAAAATGGTCATCCAGGACGGGATCAACTATCGTACTGGCCTGATTGCCGGGGTCTCGTTCTGGATCGGATTCGGGTTCGAAACCCAATCCATTTTCCCCGAATTTTTCTCGGAATTCGCTGGAGGATTCCTGCAAAATGGAATTACATCCGGCGGTCTTACAGCGATCGTTCTGACGATGTTCCAGAAGCTGGGAGCATCCCGGAGCAGCCGGATTGAGACGGAACTGGATACTTCGGCGCTACCGAAAATCAGGGAGTTCCTGGAAGGATTCGCATCCCGAAACAGCTGGGATCAGGCGATGATGACCCGGCTTGACATAGCCAGCGAGGAGACGCTTCTGACGCTCCTGCAAAAAGGTGAAGCCACCAGGGGCAATGAGTCCCGGAGGTTGAGTCTGGTTGCACACAAGGAAGACGGTGGGGCCGTGCTTGAATTCGTGGCTGCAACCGGGGAAGGAAACCTGCAGGATCAAATAGCGCTGCTTAGTGAGCAAACCGTTGAAGCCCCTCCCGTGGAAAAGGAGATATCGCTTCGTCTGTTGCGGCATGTCGCGTCTTCGGTTCTGCATCAGCAATACCATGACACGGATATCGTAACCGTCCGCGTGGATGCTCCGAAACCCGTTCGCAGCGGGGAAAATAATCAGGTAATTGGAGAGGAAAGTTAAATATGGCGATACGAGAAATTATTCGGATGGGGCACCCTGTTTTACGACAAAAAGCCCACCCGGTGCTGGATAATGAAATTAAATCTCCGGAATTATGCCGCCTTATCGATGACATGATTGAGACACTCGATGATGCGGGAGGGATCGGGCTGGCTGCGCCACAAGTGGGGATCAGTTTGCGAGTCGCTATTTTGAACATGCCCGAAGGAGAAAATCGATACGGCAATTTCGAGGCAATTCCGCTTACGGTGTGCATCAACCCCAGGATGACCATTTCGGCTGAGACGCAACTCGAAGGATATTGGGAGGGCTGTCTGTCCGTTCCCGGACTACGCGGTTTCGTGAAACGTCCGCAGTCGTTACGGTTAAATTATACCGACATGGACGGGGCCGCCCAGGTGATTGAGTTCAATGGATTCCATGCCACCGTTTGCCAGCATGAACTCGATCATCTTGATGGTTTGCTGTTTATTGATCGTATTGCAGATTCCAGATTGCTCATGTTTGAGGAGGAGTTTTTACGATTTATTCAACCGCAAGGGGTCAACGAGTTGTCGGATTGACGGGCGGTTGTCCCTACTCTAGCGCCTGATGCCATATTGCACATTTTTCCTCGAATTTCAGTTGTGCGTTTGCCGGACTGCTGGACGGCAGCCTCACAAATCGGGTATCAGCGGCACGCGAGTGGTGCAATTTCGGCCGAATATGGCGGTTGAAGGATGTTTCGGATTTTTCCCCGTTAAACAGTACTGCTTTGATACTGTCATGGTCCCATAAAAATCCGGCAAGATCATTGGCTTCCTCGCTGGCTCGGTTGATAGCACTGTCCAGGCTGCCTTGTCTTTCGCATCGCTTCAGTACATCCCATAACGCGATATGGTGTTGTTTTAGAATCATGGTGCGTTGCTGATAGTCCAGGCTGGCTTCAAAACCAAGAAATTGACCCATGATTTTCCAGAAAGCGTTACGCGGATGTGCATAATATTGTTGTTGACGCAGTGATTCATTGCTGGGCATTGAGCCTAAGATCAGGATGCGCGGCCTGTCCGGCGCTATCGGGGGAAACCCGGTGATTTTCATGGCTGGTTTCGGTGTTGAACTGTTGCGGGGTATCTATTTATAATGATTATAGAGCAGGAGCAGGATACTCAACGCGGTTTACCGCCGGTATCTGAAGTGTTATAACGGCTCCTCTTGAAAACAGGTTGGGCAATAAACTTTGAGCACATGGCAGTGAGTGTCCGGGAAGGATAATGGACGAACAAGTCGAGTTAACCCGGATCAGTCCGGAGCAAACCGGAGATTATCATTATCTGGACAGGTCAGACCGGTGTTATTGTCTCGGTCATTATCACTCTGGAGAGGGTTTTGAGGGTCTCGGCCTGAATCGGATTGTTCTTGATCTGAAAAGAGAACCCGGCACCCGGTACTCGAATCCGGGCGCCTGGCAAGACAAGAGGGAAGCCATAACACGGATATCGTCTATATTGACTATGTCGTTGCGGAAACTATTTCCAGACAGGAAAATCACTCTGATACCTGTGCCGCCTTCTAAAAAACCCGGAGATCCGGATTACGATGACCGGATGGTGCAAATCTGTAATCTTATGGCCGCAGGACTTGCCCCTGTGGATGTGTTTGAGTTATTCGTGATAAAAAATTCGGTGCAGGCTTCGCATTTGTCCCGGATGAGACCAACAAAGGAGCAATTGAAAGAAAATTTCAGGTTGAATATCCAGGATACCGGCTACAGGCCGGGACCCCTGGTGATTCTGCTGGACGACGTCCTGACCTCTGGCGCACATTATTCGGCATGCAAGGAACTTCTGGAAGGGTTATTTCCTGCCGTGACGGTGGCGGGATTCTTCGTTGCCAGGGTTGATCATGATCGATAGCATCCAGAGCTGATCATTATGCCTGGCCCACTCAACGGGGTTCGTGTCATCGAATTGACCAACATGATTTCCGGCCCTCTTGGCGCTATGATCCTGGCCGATCAGGGAGCGGATGTAATCAAGGTGGAATCGCCACGAGGAGATGACTCAAGAGCGGCAGCCACCCGACGGGGCGGATTCTCCTCTTCGTTTTTAAACAACAATCGAAATAAGCGTTCGGTGGTACTGGACCTTAAAAAAGAAGGCGCCAGGGAGGCGCTTTTGCGTTTGTTTGCATACGCAGATGTCATTATGCAGAATTTTCGTCCCGGTGTCGCTGATCGTTTGAAGATTGGTTATGAGCAAGCCAAGGCTGTAAAGCCGGATGTTATTTACGCTTCAATCTGTGGTTTTGGGGAATCAGGACCTTACGCGCATAAACCGGTGTTCGATCCATTGGTGCAGTCACTTTCCGGTTTGACCACTGTACAGGCTAATGCGCGTGACGGTCGTCCTGCGCTGATCAGAACAATTTTGCCTGACAAGCTCACTGGTTTTACTGTCGCCCAGGCTATCTGTGCTGCATTGTACTCGCGGGAAAAGACCGGGAAAGGCCAGCATATCCGCCTCAGTATGCTGGACACAGTCATTCATTTTTTGTGGTCTTCGGATATGGGCGGCCATACTTTTGTCGGTGACGAGTTACCGACGGAGACTGCACAGAGTTACATCGATCTTATTTATGAAACTGCTGATGGTTTTATATCCGTAGCTGCTTTTCGACGGGTTGACTGGGAGAAACTGGCTGATGCATGTGAACGGCCAGAGTGGACTGCGGATGAGCGATTTATGACTTCTGAAGGTCTGGAAGTGTATAAAACAGAACGTCTGGAGTTGACCCAGGAGGCATTGCGCACCCGTACCAATGCGCAATGGGTAAAACGCTTTAATGAGTTTGACGTACCGTGTGCGCCGGTATTGTCCCGTCGGGAAATGATCAACCACCCCCAGGTGGCGGCCAATGCGCTGATTATCGAAAACGATCACCCCCAGGCAGGCAGGTTGCGTCAGACTCGTACGCCAGCCAGATTTGAGGGTACTCCTGCGGAACAACGCACGGGCGGTCCAATACTGGGTGGACATACATCGGAAGCGCTGATGGAAGCGGGGATGTCGGGTGAAGAGGTACGTGTACTGCTTGACCGTGGCGCTGCCATTGGTGCATCTTAATGCAATAAAATGAGTTGCGATCCATAAACCGGGGAATTGAATAATGATTGACTTTTATTATTGGCCTACACCTAATGGCTGGAAGGTTTCAATTTTGCTCGAAGAGTTGGGTGTGCCTTACAAGATGATTCCAGTGAGCATTTCCAAAGGGGAACAGTTCACCCCGGAATTTCTGGCTATCAGTCCGAATAACCGGATACCAGCGATTGTAGACCATGATGTGGATGGTGACCCCGTATCCGTGTTCGAGTCTGGCGCGATCATGATCTACCTGGCCGAAAAATACGGACAGTTCATGCCAGCAGACCCTGTCCTTAAGAAGGAAGTCCTGGAGTGGGTGTTCTGGCAGGTCGGCGGCCTGGGTCCCATGGCGGGGCAACACAGTCATTTTTCCAGCTACGCGCCAAATGACCAGAAGTACAGTTTTAACCGATATAAAAACGAGTACAACCGATGCATAGGGGTTTTGGAGCGCCGTCTCGAAGGGAGGGATTATATTGTTGGTGATGAATTTACCATCGCAGACATGATTTGCTGGCCATGGATATTGATTGCCAATGCAATGGGCGAGTCTCTTGAACCGTTTCCGAACGTAACCTTATGGCGTACCTTGATAAAAGAGCGGTCTGCTGTGCAAAAGGGAATCGAAATTGGCAAGGAATATCGTCGATCAGAGCCACCTACGGAAGAGGAACGGCGAATCCTGTTCAATCAGACCGCTGATACGGTCAAGCAGTGAAAATAAATAACCGGGGATATTCAATGTATATATTGTATGGCGGCAATCTCACCCGTGCGATGTTGATCAAAATAATGTCCGGGTGGAGGGCAGTAATAGCGGATTCATTTTAGTCTTTTGTATTTTATTCTCTCGGGCTTGACGGTGTCACCAAAACGACGTTTGTAGTCATCTTCATAATCGTGATAGTTCCCGTCAAACCAGGTAACCTGTGAGTTTCCCTCGAATGCCAGGATATGGGTGGCGATTCGGTCCAGGAACCAGCGGTCATGCGAGATGATCGCCGCGCATCCGGGAAAATCCAGAATGGCTTCTTCCAGCGCCCGCAGGGTTTCCACGTCCAGGTCATTGGTCGGTTCATCCAGCAATAACAAATTACCGCCGCTGGCCAACAGTTTCGCGAGATGCACCCGGTTTCTTTCGCCGCCGGACAGTTGACCGACTTTTTTCTGCTGGTCTGAGCCCTTGAAATTAAAGCGGCCTGCATAACGCCGAGAATGCACCTCGTGTCCATTGACCAGCATGATGTCCTGGTTTCCGGAAATTTCCTCAAATACCGTTTTATCGTTATCCAGCGAATCCCGTGATTGATCGATATAGCTGATTTTTACCGATTCGCCGACTTTGAAGTGGCCGGAGGTGGGAGATTCCTGCTCCGTCATCATTCTGAATAACGTCGTTTTTCCCGCTCCGTTGGGGCCGATGATGCCGACAATTCCGCCTTTGGGCAGACTGAAGCTGACATCCTGATACAGAATATTGTCGCCCCAGGATTTGGAGATGCTGTTCGCTTCGATCACCTGGTCGCCAAGACGCGGGCCGGGGGGAATATAGATTTCATTGGTTTCTGCCCGTGTCTGATAATCAGTCGAGTTCAGTTCTTCAAACCGCCTGATTCGGGCTTTGGCTTTGGCGTGACGTCCTTTCGGGTTTGAACGCACCCACTCAAGCTCGTTCCTGATGCTTTTTATGCGCGCGGTTTCCGACTTCTGTTCCTGTTGCAGACGGGTTTCCTTTTGCTTAAGCCAGGATGAATAATTGCCCTGCCAGGGGATGCCCTGTCCGCGATCCAGTTCCAGAATCCAGCCCGCGACATTGTCGAGAAAATAGCGATCATGGGTCACGGCGATCACGGTTCCTTCGAATTCATGGAGATAGCGTTCCAGCCACGCTACCGATTCCGCGTCCAGATGATTGGTCGGCTCATCGAGAATCAGCATGTCGGGATTGGACAGTAGCAGCCTGCAAAGCGCGACACGACGCCTTTCACCGCCGGACAGTGTGCTGACCCTCGCTTCCCAGGGGGGCAGGCGCAGCGCGTCCGCCGAGATTTCAAATTTATGCTCCAGATTGTGACCATCCGCTGCCTGAACGATGTTTTCCAGTCGGGTCTGTTCTTTCGCCAACGCATCAAAATCCGCGTCCGGCTCGGCGTAAGCGAGATAAACCGCATCGAGCCTCGCAAGCGCCTGTTTGACTTCGGACAGAGCTTCTTCCACGACCCCGCGCACGTCCTTCGATTCGTCCAGTTCCGGTTCCTGGGCCAGATAACCGATTTTCAGGTCAGGTTGGGGACGGGCTTCGCCAATGATGTCGGTATCCACCCCGGCCATGATTTTCAACAAGGTGGATTTGCCTGCCCCGTTGTACCCCAGGACACCGATTTTCGCCCCAGGGAAGAAATTCAGGTAAATATCCTTGAGAATCTGTTTTTTAGGTGGGACAACCTTGCCCACTCCATTCATCGTAAAAACGTACTGCGCCACTGAAGTACCCTGTAGATTCGGAAAATTGACGCGGTATTATATAGGGGCGCAGGTAAACAGGTGGACAAAATCTCGCGCGGGCAAGTAAAATTGCGGCATCAAATAAACCGGAGGATTGCAGATGAACAAATTAATCGGAATCACGCCTTTGATATTGGCGCTTTGTTTCAGTGGCACGGTAGCCTATGTAGCCCATGCAGCCGGCAATGATCCTTTGCTGAAGGCAGTCAAGGCACGGAAGGCGGAAATGACTTTGCGCAGCTTCAATGCCGGACCGCTGTTTGGTATGGCCAAGGGTGAAATTGAATATGATGCGGAACTGGCGGCAACCCTGGCCAACAATCTGCTGATCCTGACCACGGCTAAAAATGGCCGTATGTGGCCGGAGGGTTCCGATAACGAGACGTATCCGGATGATACCCGGGCCTTGCCGGAAATCTGGACAACATATCCCGATATTGCGGACAAAGGGAAGGCGTATGTGGATGCGGTCACCGCTCTTGCCGATGTTGCGGGAACCGGGCTTGGGGAACTCCGATCAGTAATCGGCGATGTCGGCCAGTCCTGTAAGGGTTGCCACGACGATTTCCGGGCCGAAGAGGATTACTGACGCCGGGTTGGCGGATAACGATTCCATCTGCATCGGGATATCCGAACCCGCCAGGCCTTCGCCAAAATGAGTCGTTATCAAACCATACCGGTTTGGGATGCGGTCACACGGGCTTGGCATTGGCTGCTGGCGCTGACCGTAATCAGTGGCTGGCTGCTGGGTGAATTCCGTACTTTTAGCCTTATGCAGTGGCATTTCTATGCGGGTTACTGTACAGGCGGGTTGCTGTTGTTCCGGATTTTTTGGGGAATGACCGGACCACCGCCTGTCCGGTTCGCTGCACTGATCCCGAAACCCCGGGCGCTGATTGCCGACCTGCGGGGTTTTTTCCGGCGCGAGCCGAGCGGGGTTGCCGGGCATTCTCCCCTGGGCGGGCTTTCAGTGTTGGTCATGTTGACCCTGCTGATTATTCAAGTCTGCACCGGATTGTTTGCGGAGGATGATTCACTATTCCATGAAGGGCCGCTGTCGGACACGATTTCATCGGCCACGGTCAGGAAAGTGACTTCCATCCATCACCAGAATTCAAGGCTGCTGCTGATCATGTTTGGTCTCCATATCAGTGTCATGGTGTTCTACTATGCCTGGAAAAAGGAAAATCTGGTTCGGGCAATGCTCATCGGCCGGAAACTGGTACGAGTGGAGCCGGGTCGTAGTGACGAGAAAGACGGACAGCCGGGGGATTGACAAGCCCCGTCACGCTCGGTGCAATTCGGAATTGACGATGCGGACAACTACGGGGGATGTCGTTACGTGTTCGGTTGACGATTGTAATGTGGATTCCCGCTTCCGCGGGAATGACGAAATGAGGGTCGAGGGATGCCCCGACCACGGGGAGTTGTTCGTATACCGATGCAATTCGTAGGGACAGAGCCTGTCCCCGGCCCCCGATCAAGTCGGGGGCAGGCCTTAATCGGGGACCCCTGTGCCTGTCCGGTGTGCTATCCTGGCTGACTTCGAGTCTCCAGCCGGTCGAGCAATCTCATCCCGCCGACAGCCATCCCTTTGCCCATCATTTGAATCCCGCGGAATGGGATTTTTTCGATCCGCGTGGTCGGGAAAGGGAGCGTGTCGGGCTGTGCTCCAAGAACTCTTTCAGCCAGAACGCGTCCCATCACATGGGACATTGCAACCCCGCGCCCATTATATCCCAGTCCGGCAATCAGCCCTTTTTCGGGCTCATGTAAATGCGGCAGGCGGTCTGCGGTCAGGGCAATCTGTCCGCCCCAGCGAAACCGCCAGTGAACTCCATTCAAACAGGGAAAAACGCGCGTCGCATCCCGCGCAAGCCAGTCGAAACCGCCGATTTCCCCGTTCGGCCCGTATCGGCCGAGTCCGCCAAAAACCATCCTGTTGTCAGGCTCTCTGCGGGCATACATGATGATTCGCCGGGTATCCGATATGGTATGGCCCTCAGGCAGGATGGTCGAGACCTGATCCTCTGCCAGGGGGTCGGTTGCAATCTGGATCGGGACCAGAGGGATGACACTGCCGGAAAGACCTTTGAGCAAGCCATCGGTATAGCCGTTGGTTGCCAACACAACCCATTCACAGGTCACCTTTGCCGTTGCCGTTTCAACAACCCATCCATTAGCCGTCTTCTTTAACGCGGTGACCGCGCTTTGCCCGTGGATTTGCGCGCCTGCGGTCTTCGCTGCCTTCGCCAGACCACGCGCCAAAGACAGCGGTTGCACGGCGCCGCCACCCGGTGTTACCACGCCGGTCCTGTAGGCAGAAGTTCCGGACATCCGGCGTAGCTCATCGTCCTCGACTGCAACCATACCTGCGCCAAGTTCATTCCAGCCCCGCATGGTTGCCAGTGATTCCCGGTGTGCCCGCGGGCCGTGGTTTACCCGTAACCAGCCATGTCGTCGGGGCTGACAGTCAATCCGGTATTTTTCGATCAGGGAAAAAAGCTCGTTAGCGGAATTCAGCGAGGCATCGGTAATCCGTTCAAAACAGTTCGCCCCGAGAAGTTTGCGGAGCTTGTCAGGCGCATTGAACGGCAACAGCGGGTTGACTTGTCCACCATTGCGTCCGGAAGCCCCCCAGCCTACATCCGCCGCTTCGAGCACCCGCACCCGGCTGCCGGCTTCGGCCAGTTCAAGCGCCGCGCGCAACCCTGTATAACCGGCTCCTGTCACAACCACATCGGCAGATACATCCCCTTCCAGTGGCGGGTTGGGATCGGCGCGAGCCGCTGTCTCGACCCAAAGCGAATCCGGGAAGGGTTGGGTCGTTCGGGAGGAGTCCTTGCTCGTGTTCATTGGTCATTGCCGGGGAGTGATACGGACATGACGGGATATTACCCGTTGATCCGGTTCATGAACAGGTTTTTTGTATGCCGAAAATGATAGTGCGGACAACCACGGGGGGTTGAGGTGTACTGACTTTGGTGGACCGTGGAATCTGGAAAGTGATGTTAAAATATCAGGTTTGTTGAGAGGCAATGCCGGGGTTGCGGAGAGTGATTGTAAATGACACGTACTGAAAGTCTGCTGGATAGCCTGATTGCGTTTCCGACGGTGAGTCGGGACAGTAATCTGGCGATGATCGGGTTCATCCGGTCGTATCTGGATGATCTGGGTATAGAGAGTGTGTTGACGCATAATGATGAGCGCACGAAGGCAAACCTGTATGCCGTTTTTGGCCCGGGGAAAGAGGGCGGGGTGATGTTGTCCGGGCATACCGATGTCGTGCCCGTGGACGGGCAGGACTGGACCAGGGAGCCGTTCAGGATGTGCCTTGAGGATGGGCGATTTTACGGCCGCGGCAGTACCGACATGAAAGGCTTTATCGCCTCTGTGCTGGCGATGGTTCCCGAGGCGGTGAAGCGTGACCTGAAACATCCGGTTCATCTTGCTTTTTCCTATGATGAGGAGATTGGGTGCGTCGGGGTCCGGCGTATGATCGATATGCTGGAATCAGCTCCGGAACGTCCCGGATTCTGTATTATCGGGGAGCCGACCTCGTTGCAGGTGGCGGTTGCGCATAAAGGAAAAGTCGGCGCCATCTGTCGTTGTCATGGCGTGGAAGCGCATTCGGCGCTGGCCAGCAGCGGATTAAATGCCATCTATCTGGCTGCCGAGATGATCAACGGAATTCGGGATTTGCAGGCCCGGGTGAAATCGGAGCATGAGCATGATGACCAGTTTGGCGTCCCCTGGACTACCTTGCACGTAGGGACCATTAACGGAGGAACCGCGCTTAATATTATTCCGAATTTGTGTGAGTTCAGGTTCGAAATCCGAAATCTGAAATCGGACGACCCGATGGAAATCATGGCGAAAATACGCAATCACTCGGATCAGGTAAAAGCCGGATACGCGGACGAATTCCCCCAGGCTGACATTGAGATCGAGATTTTCAATGAATATCCGGCGCTGGATACCAGTCCGGATTCGGCTGTGGTCGGTTATGTGCAATCCCTGCTGGAAACGGGAAGCGCCGCACCTGTAAAAATAGATTTTGGAACCGAAGGGGGGCTGTTCAAGACACGTCTGGGTATCCCGACTGTGGTGTGCGGTCCCGGGTCAATGCAGCAGGGGCACAAACCCGATGAGTTTGTAATGAAATCCGAACTTGATCGGTGTGACCTGTTTATGGCCAGGCTGCTTGACGACATGACCGGATAATATCCCGACTCTCCGGCGGGCAGGCACAGAGACCCGCCCCTACGCAAGGCCTCCCGGCGGGCAGGAGATCAGTTCAGAATGTCAGGCCAGTTCTTGTCGCCTTCTGTGATAAATCCTTCTTTGTCGGCGACCCATTTATTCTGTACATCGGCGTCATAATTCAGGTAGAGCTTGTCGTTGTGTACGGACCAATATAATGGGTCTCCCTTGTATAGATTGCCTTCGGCAACGGCCCATGCACAGTATCCGCCATACTGGGGTACGTACTTGTCTGGATCCTTCTTGAACAATTCGAGGTTCCCGGCAGAGTCGAAATACCAATTTACTTTTTTGTATTTGGTTTTATACTGTTTGTCTCCTTTCACCGGTTTTGAGTCGGTGAAGTAGGCAACGACATCGTATCCGCCAGCGCCGGCTTTGTTCAGAAACGAAGTATATATTTCGTTCTTGGCAGCATAGGATGCGGCAGAAAACAGAATCAGGGATATGAAAATCAGAATTCGTTTGTATAATGTGTTCATAAGTAAATGACAGGTGATTGGGTGAAAGATATAATACTGTGTATTTTACGCTGGATAGGACTCGACTTGACAATGAAAGTTCAGCATGTCAATTGAATTTTATCTTTGTGCGGGAATTTATGATATTATTTTGTTGTACAGTGAATTATCAGAGATTATAGTGGGTTTTAGCAGTTATCTTTAACCTGTTCATTTTTAATCTGTTTCAGTGAGTTTGTTTTTGTGAATATCGACACATCATCACCCATCCGCTTCTGCCGAAAGCTGAAGATCCGGGCCGCGGGTAGTATGTGCTCACTGTTGCTGGTTTTTTCTGTTTTCCCGTTAAATGCTTATGCCGAGGCCACGTCCGACGAATCCTCGCCCAACATGGATGAACCCGGATTTTCTGCAGTCGCCGGCGATGACCTGTTTTCTTCGGGTTTGAATTTACGCAACCGGTCCTTGCTCAATTATGGTAAAGACAATCAATCCAGCCTGGAAACCAATCTCGAAATAGAGATGGCGCCGGATGTATTTGCTGACCCTGACAATCCGGATACTCTGGCTGGTCTGATTACAAACTATCAATCCCAGGGTCAAATCAAACGGCTGAGTACATCCTGGAATTCCAGGGCAGGCTCATTGACAGTGGGTAGTGATTGGGCAAATTTTCAGGATTTGATCGGTATGGATAAAGGCCTGGATGGATCGATGAACCAGGATGGCCGCAATGTAACCAGCCAGATCAAATGGATATCTCCCAACGGATTTTCAATTGCATTGGAAGAGTCACCACGAACGTCAATTTACTCCACGGATGACGAATCATCCGGCAGCCTGTTCGAAAGCTCGCCGAGTATCATCCTGTCCTGGCGTGGAGGGTCTGTTGACAATGCCAGAGAGGAATATCGAGTGACCGCGATGGGTAACAAGCTGGATGTGAACGCCAGTGGCCAGAAATTCGATGGCAGCGATGTGTTGAACTGGGGCTTGAACCTTGAGGGAGGCTGGCAGATCGGAGACCTGTTTTCTGCACTGTCAGTGACTTTCGGCAAGGGGATAAACAGCTATTTACTGCAAAAATTTGATAACGATATCTTGGTTACGCCCAATGACGCCACTCCGGATGAATATGATCAGACCGGCACATCGTATGGAATCCGGCCCAGCCTTTATTACAGTCTGAACGATAATTCTACCTTCCACGTTGCTCTGGGTCATTATTCGACTTCGGAGGCTGACAGTGGAGCAGGCGTTGATACACTGGATACCATCCATATCGGTTATAGCTGGAGTCCCTGGCCAAGTACCCAATTCGGTCTGCAACTGCGCGATCAAAGTTCACAAGGCTCCCAGGGGGAAAGTGAAGATACCCAGGTCAAGTTTCAAGCAGCAAAACAATTCTGATCCGGGATTGCGGTGCCCGGCCTTACCGCACCTCAACCAATCATTGGAATCTCGCCAAATCGCCGACTGAACCGATTTTTCGGAAACTCAGGTGTCGGAACCACAGGTGAAGGATCAGGTTTTTGTGAATCAGGTATTCGTGGTTCCGGTTTTTGCAGTTCAGGGATGTCAGGTGAACCTGTTTTCAGAGGCTGTTTTTTCGGGGATTTCATTTTCACGGGTTTCGCCGCATTATCTTTTGGGGCTTTGTCCGATTTTCGTCTTTTCCCCGGTTTCCGTTCTCTGGGTCGCCTCATGCTGATTTCCACATCTTCAATCATCCACGGTTCTATCTGTCTTTTCGGAATGCTGTGGCCGATATAGGATTCGATATCCAGAATTGAATAGGTATATTTTTCGCAAAGGAAACTGATCGCTTTGCCACTGTTCCCGGCTCGAGCGGTTCGGCCAATTCGATGGACATAGTCATCGGCATCCTGGGGCAAATCATAATTGTACACATGGCTGACTTCGGGGATGTGTAAGCCACGGGCAGCCACATCTGTTGCTACCAGAACCTTGTATTTTCCGGTTTTAAAGCCCTCCAGAAGTTTTTCCCGCTTGTATTGCTGGACATCTCCCGATAATGCGGCAGCGCTTATATTGTTGGCAGCCAGCGTATTCGCTACTCGCTCAACACCATGGCGTGTATTAATGAAAACCAGAACACGCTCGGGGTTATCACGATTGAGCAGGTTGACCAGAAGTTTCGGCTTTTCATCATCCGATGGGTAGTAGGAATACTCTTCAATCTTGTTTGCGATTCGCACATCGGCATTGACCTTGATTTCTTCCGGGTCGTTCATATGCTCATAAGCCAATTCCATTACCCGAAAGGAGAGGGTTGCTGAAAACAGCATATTGAGTCGATCTTCCGGTTTGGGCATTCGTCGCAGCAGGAATCGGATATCCTTGATAAACCCAAGATCAAACATGCGGTCTGCCTCGTCGAGTACCGCTACCTGGACAGTGTTGAGGCCAAACAGTTTCTGCTTGTAGAAATCAATCAGCCGTCCCGGCGTGCCGATCAGAATATCGACACCCTTTGCCAGGACCTGTTTCTGTTCTTCATAACCTGTTCCTCCATAAATCAGCCCAAGCGTCAGACCGGAATGTTGCGCCAGCGTTTCCGCGTCCTTGTATATCTGGATAGCCAGTTCTCTTGTTGGCGCCAGTATCAGCGCACGAGTATCCAGGGGCTTTTTGTTTTCAGGTGCGGGCGTGATCAAAAGGTGGTTACAGAGGGCAAGCAGGAAAGCAATGGTTTTCCCGGTCCCGGTCTGAGCCTGACCTGCGACATCGCGGCCCTCAAGGGCAACCGGCAAGGCGCTCGCCTGTATTGGCGTGCAAAATTCAAACCCGGCTTCGGCGACTCCTTTTTTCAGGGTGTCAACCAAATTGAAATCATCGAATTTTTGATCAGTAAGATGTGTTTCGGTCATGTTTTCGAGATATTGTAGAGATATAATGTATGGGTCGGTCCGGGAAATTAATTTAGCTGAAGTACTTGATTAACTGCGGGTATCACAGCATATTGTCTTAATTAAAATAATCTGAAAATAAATTACTATGTCTAAAAATATTGTACATGTGAGCGATGAATCATTCGAACAGGAAGTTCTCAATGCAAGTGAACCGGTTCTGATCGACTATTGGGCCGAGTGGTGCGGACCGTGCAAAATGATTGCTCCAATCATTGATGAACTCGCAGAAGAATACGGCGAAAAAATCAAGATTGCCAAATTCAACATTGATGAAAACCCGGAAACCCCCCCGAAGTACGGAATTCGCGGAATCCCTACTCTGATGCTGTTCAAGAACGGAAATGTCGAAGCAACCAAAGTGGGAGCGGTTTCAAAATCCCAACTCGCAGCGTTTATCGACAGTAATCTTGACTGAACTCAGGAAATTACAGGGTTTACGCCGGATTTCCGATTTTACCAAATAATTCCCGGGAAGTTTGATGGTGCGCGGTATTTTGCCCCTGAACGGGTCAATAGTCAATCAAAACCGCCCCTGATGCTGGTCAGCACGGGCCTGGATACTGCGGTCGCGCGAAGGCGACAAGCGCGGCATCCGGCCCGGCGCCAACGTACGGCCATTCGATCATAGCGCCCGGTTCCTGGGCGCCCGCGAGGGCGGTTGACAACAGGGTGGCTGTCGCAGCGAATCACTTCAAGGAGGGGAATTCATCCGTTACCGGCCGGTTCCCGACTCGTTCCGGAAACGCCCGGCAAGCAGGTATCGGTACAGCTTGAGGGCTAACCTCTCCTCATGCTGTTCCAGCCAGTCCCGGGTTGCCGGCGTCAGCGCCATCGTCCGGCAGGCTTCGTCAGCAATCACCGAAGTCGTCCCGTCATTCTCCGTACCGACCGGCCAGACCGCATCGCCGGGGCCGTACTGATGAACACGCGCGCCGACGGAATTGTAGGCGGAAGCCCGGCCGGAAATCAGAAATTGCAGATTTTTGTGCGAAGCGCCCGGCTCCGAGAGCGCTGCGTCGGCGGAGTACTGGCAGGGATTCAGCCAGTTTTGAAGCTCGTCCATCAAGTCCTCGAAATGAATTTGCCGCTCCAGATGGCGTTCGAGGTCGTCCGAGACGCGCTCCAGCAGAGAGGTGCGCTGTTCGTCGGTCGCGTTTGCCTCTTCTCTCCAGTCCGCGATGACCATCTCCTCGCAGCGCTCCAGGGCACGCTCCGTGTCCGGTTCGATCCGGAGCGATGCAAATTCTCCGGGTGGAAGGTTGCGTTCCAAACCGTTCCTCAACGGTTCCGGCAGGGCGCAAAGGGCCACCTGTACCCCGCTCGCGTTCGCCGTCTGCAGAAACCTGCAAAGGACATTCACCGCCGAAAAGTCAAAGCCGTAAACGGCGCTGAAATCCAGTATCAGGCAGTCCGGCCGAGAAGCGTCGTCCAGGAGCCGCTTCAGGCGGTCGGCCAATGGGCAGACGCTGCCGAAAAAGATGTATCCACGCAGTTGGCAGACATGCACCCGGTCGCCCCTTTCCATCAGGATGGCGCGGTCCGGGATCGGACGGACCTTGCCGCTCCGGTGTTTGCGCGCGGTGAACCAGGATTCGATCACATCGGTGCGGCTGAGGTGCACGGCGAAGAATACCAGGGCCGCCACCATTCCGGCGGCCACGCCCTCGAACAGTCCGAAGACGATGATCACGAAGAAGATCAATACGATGATGCCGTATTCCGTCCAGGGCAGGCGTTTGCGGCTTCTTACGAGCCCTTCATCCAGCATGCCAAAACCGGCGAAGAACAGGATACCTCCAGCGAGTGGCACCGGGACCAGTTCCAGTATCCCGTCTCCCAGCAGTAGCGCCCCGCCGATGACGAGGGCCGCGACGACGCCGGTCAGACGGGTGGTGGCGCCGAACAATTTGCTGCGGAGCGAGGCGGGTATGACTATGGTTGCCACCGTGCAGCCGCCGAAACCGGAGAGCGCACTCGCAAGCCCCGTAGTCTTGAACTCGCGGTTCCAGTCCAGTTCCTGGTCCGTGGCCATTTCAAGGCCCGCAAAATTCATGATGATGCAGATGAGCGCGATCAGTATCAGCGTCAGAATGGCCGGCAACTGCATGGTCATTGCGGTCCAGTCCACAAGCATCAGGTCGGACGGTTGCAAGGTCGGCCACAGGTGGCCTTCCGCAGTACTCGTCAGCAACAGTCCCGCGGCCTTCGCTTCACTGCCGGATATCCCCAGGGTGTCGAGGGCGAAATGATAAGCGCCGACAAAAAGCGCGACGCTCACCGGCAGAATGAGTGGGTTGCGCCAGCGCCTCATCGCGAGATACAGGGCGACCCCGTACGCCGCGCCCGGACTCCATTTCCAGAACGTCGGGGATTCCACAAGCGCCGGAAGCGTTCGCCAATCGGGGTCCGCTCCCATCAGTGACATGGCCGCCAGGCATACCGCTCCTCCGATTCCGGCCACGAATCCGCCAGACACCGGCCAGGGAATGAAGCGCACCAGATTGGAGAGTCGAAAATATCCGATCACGAGGCAGCACAAGCCGGTTATGACGGCGCCGATCATCAGCGCCGCCGCCGTGGTGACGAACAGGGCTTCCCCTTCGGCGGCCATTGTGAATCCAATCGTGGCCATGATGAGGACCAGCGCGGGAGACAATCCCGCAATCGTGCCGCGCCAGCAGCCGAGCAGGGCAATGATCAGACAGGTGGCAAAATTACCGAACAGTATCAGACCGATACCCTGGGAGGAATACGGGGCCAACGGCCCGGAAAATATGAAGCTGCCGAAGGAAATCTGGGCAACGAGCAGACCCAGACCCGAGGTGAAGCCGACCGACAGCGCCGGGATGGTTTTACCGGAAAATATCTGTCTTGTCGATAATGGCATACCCTGATCATAACCCAGAGCAAGCCGGCGCGGTGGAAACGAGGTTCAGTAACCCAGGTCGGGATTGACCTGATTCTGCAACGGTTCGCCGGCCAGATATCGCTTCATGTTCTCAAAAAATACGGACAGGGTCATTGAAACGTATGCGTGTCCGTCATCTGCGGAAACATGGGGCGTAACAATCAGGTTGGGCACGTTCCAGTAAGGGGAGTCCGGCGGCAGGGGTTCCTGATCGAATACATCCAGGATTGCGCCCGAGATGGAGCCGTCTTCCAGTTTTTCAACCAGCGCCGGATAATCTACCACTGCGGCGCGCCCGATATTGACCAGCCCAGCGCCTGGTTTGAGCAGGTTGAGTCGGCGCCGGTCCAGAAGATTTCGGGTTTCATCTGTCAACGGGGTGACGACAAACACAAAATCAGCTTTCGGCAATACCTGATCCAGTTGCTCCACTGACACCATTTGATCAACCTGATCAACCGGACGGCCATGACGGGAAACCCCGATCACATGGATGCCAATGGCCCTGGCATGGGCGGCCACAGACTTGCCGATGCTGCCGACCCCGATCAGGACCAGGGTTTTCCCCGCGATCGGTGTTGAGTAAATCGAATCGTAGAGAGCGCTGCGCTGATTGTGGACAATAGTCGGCATGGCATTATGCAGCATCAGTATCGACATCAGCCCGAATTCGCCTCCTTTCGCTGAATGTACGCCTTTATTGTTGGTCAGTTGTACACCGTCTGGCAGCCAGTCCATCGGAGTCAGATGTTCAACCCCGGCGCCAATAATGTGAATCCATTTCAGGTTGGGCGCCCTGTCGGCAAGATTGTCAACCGGCAGATCCCAGGCGACCAACACTTCTGCATCGGCCATCGACTCCTCGAAATGGTCCGTGTCCCAGTCGATGAAAACATCCAGTTGCCGGGCAATATCGGGATAATCCCCGGCGCTGCGCTGGTATCTCTGCCGGGTGATGGTGAAGACAGCTTCGCCTTCCGGGGTATTCGGGAAGGTATCGGCAGAGAAATGGTTATTCTTGATATGAACCCTGGTTTTATGTGAAATAGTCACAGGAGAAGGCCGCTATGATATTGAGTCGGAATCAAGGTTTTGGTCAGGTCGCGGACGATCCTGTGGTTTTTTCAGTTCAGCGATGATGAAATCGTCTCGCGCCGGGCCGCTGTACTGGTCCCCTTGGAAAATAGCCTCCATGACCTGATCGTTTATCCGCCGCAGATGCTCGCTGTCGTCTGCCGATTCGCAGGCGGGGGTATGTATTACCGTATCGCTGCCGTAAGTCGGAATTGCCCCCGATTGGAGGTCGGCGGGTTGGGGCGGCAGCTTGCCTTTGGCCAGGTCGCGGGCCAGTCGCCGAAGCCGCCGCCGGTAAAGAATGACCCCGCGGTCCGCTGTGACCAGATGCTCCCTGGAATGTTTGGAGATGACGCCCATTCCTTCGACCGCTTCCACGTCGCCCGGACTGGCTTGCCTTTCCTCATAAGTGCGATCAATCACCTCTCCCTGTTCGATTTTCTCTATTCCCTCCCGGGTATTGAACTCCGGCGGGTCTCCACGTGGACCGAAGTTAGCCCAGGCGTAAGCGATGCAGCGCTCGTCATCCACGGGAACCACCCAGCGCGTAAAAGCGCTCCGACCGAAATATTTCACCTGGGCGCCATCGGTCGAAAAGGCGGCTCCCGACTGGGTAAAGTTCGGCAGAATCAGTTCGTTCACCCGCACCCAGGCATTCTCATGGACCCGCCGCGTCGCCGTGCCCAGAAAGCGGATCCGGTCACGCTCATAGAACTGGTACTCACCAACCACGCCAAAGCCGTCGGTAAACTGCTTCTGGTGTAAAAACGCAGTATGCACCGGGTCCACGATCGCGTCCAGCACCTGAATCCAGTTGCAGTTGAACACCGCCGCATAAGGAGTCGTCACCATGTCGGGCAGATCATAGACATCGTAATGGGGAAAAAGAGGCTTTTCCTGCGCCGGGCCCAGATAGGCAAAGATCAATCCCCGGAACTCAATCACCGGATAGGCGCCGAGGCGTCTGGAGCGTTGAATGCTGGCGGCGCTGTCAGAATTTTCAGGTTGTCCGGGAATTTCGAGTATGGAACCATCAATATCGAATAGCCAGCCGTGATAACAGCAGCGAATCCCCCTGGTTTCACAATGGCCGAATTCCAGCGAAGCCCGGCGATGGGGGCAGTTTTTGTGAACCAGCCCGATGCGGCCACTGCGGTCGCGGAACAGGACCAGTTCCTCGCCCATCACTTTGATGCGTTTCGGGCGGTCTTTCAATTCTCCGGTTATCGCCACCGGGTGCCAGTAACGCCGCATCAATTCCCCCATCACGGAGCCGGCGCCGGTCTCGGCCAGTTCATGGTCATGGTCACCCGCAAAGCTCTGGTGGTAACCGCAATAAGGCTGGAAATTTTCTTTATCTTGTGACAACATTTGGAATTAAATCCGGTTTGAGTACAGGTTTTTTGCGTCACACGCCGACCCAGACTATACCATCTTCAATCTTGACTGAATACACCGCCAGGTCGATGACCGCCGGAAGGGTTAATGCCTTGCCGGTTCGTATATCGAATAAAGCCTGATGCAACGGGCACTCAAGGCAGCCATCCTCGATTATTCCATCTGAAAGCGAGGCATATTCGTGAGTGCAAATATCATCCACCGCAAAGGCTTGATCGTCCAGCTTGCAAAGAGCGATCAATTTGTCATCAACCCTGATCTGGGTGGGTTCTTCATCATCCAGTTGCGAAAATGGTATGGCGCGATGCCATTGAAGTGATGTGGTCATTGTGCTGAAAGTTGAACTGAAAAAATCGCAGACTATACCCGTTTTGCGAGCCGGGTCAAGTGGGTAGTCAATTCCAGTCAAAACGGCCAATCAGGCAACAAAAACATGAGACGAAACAGAAAGGCAAAAATTGTGGCGACGCTGGGGCCGGCAAGTCAGAGCGAACCAATGATCCGCGAACTGTTCGATTGCGGGGTTGATGTGTTTCGACTCAATTTCAGCCATGGAACTCATCGGGAACACGGGCAACGTGTCGATATTTGCAGAAAGATAGAAAATCAGACCGGCCGGCCAGTCGGGATTTTGATCGACATACAGGGGCCCAAGCTGAGGCTGGGTGAAATCAGGAAAGGCAGGGCCATGTTAAAGAAAGGCGAAACCTTTCGCCTCGATATGAAGGAGAAGCCAGGCAACAGGCACAGGGCGCCATTGCCCCACCCTGAAATTTTTGCAGCCCTTGAACCGGGGAATGAATTGATGATTGACGATGGCCGGGTTCGGCTGAAAGTCGTTCATTGCACGGCGGATTTTGCGGATACCGAGGTGATTGTGGGCGGCGTGATCAGCGACCACAAGGGCGTGAATGTGCCGGAGGTGATTTTGCCGGTTTCCGTGCTCACCAAAAAGGACCGTGAAGACCTCGAATATGGACTCGGCCTGGATATTGACTGGGTTGCCCAGTCCTTTGTACAGCAGCCATCGGATGTGGAAGAACTGAAGTCGATTGTCAGGGGCCGCGCGAAGATCATGGTCAAGCTGGAGAAACCCTCGGCCGTGAAATACCTGGATGAAATTCTAAGGATCTGCGATGGCGTCATGGTGGCGCGGGGAGACCTGGGTGTTGAATTACCGCCGCAGAAAGTGCCTGTCGTCCAGAAGAAAATCATCCGCCAGTGTCGTCAGGCCGGGAAACCGGTTGTGGTGGCAACCCACATGCTGGATTCGATGGTGATCAATCCGGTGCCCACCCGCGCCGAAGCGTCAGACGTGGCGACCGCCATCTATGATGGTGTGGATGCGGTGATGCTGTCAGCGGAATCCGCCGCGGGGGAGTACCCGGTACGATCGGTACAAATGATGAACAGTATTATCGAAGAGGTGGAAGGCGATCCGGTCTATTCTTCCCTTATCGATGCACAGCGTCCGCAGCCGGACAGTACGACAGCGGATGCTATCTGTAATGCATTGCAGACCATGACCAGCATATTGTCATCGGCGGCTACTGTGACCTACACCGATTCGGGCAGCACCAGTTTGCGTGCAGCCCGTGAGCGGCCTCATGCACCGATTTTGAGCCTGACACCGTCCGTCAGGTCTGCCCGCCACCTGGCGCTTGCCTGGGGAATTCATGCCGTAACCGTGGATGTGGCAAAAGAACAGGCCGACATCAGTCAGGTCATCGATACGGCAAAAGCGATTGCCGTACGGGAGAAATTCGCCGCACCCGGAGAGGCAGTAGTGATTGCAGCAGGGTTGCCGTTCGGCAAGTCGGGGACCACCAACCTGTTGCATGTAGCCCGGATTGAATGACCGGGTAATCCTGGTATACAATATACCAGTACCCGATCTGCTTCAGAGGTCGGTGGGAATTGTTGACGGGAAGGTAACAGGGTATACTTTGGCGCTGTTTTCCAGAACTCCTTCGAATATCAAAATCTATGAATATCCATGAGTATCAGGCCAAGTCACTGTTGTCTGACTTTGGCGTTGCCGTACCGAAAGGCAGGATTGCGTTCACCGTTGATCAGGCGATCAGTGGAGCGCAAGAGCTGGGTGGGCCGATCTGGGTAATCAAGGCCCAGATTCATGCCGGCGGCCGGGGCAAAGGCGGCGGTGTAAAGGTGGTTTCTTCGATCGAAGATCTACAGGCCGCTGCCAACGATGTTCTGGGTATGCAGCTCATCACTCATCAAACCGGTCCCGGTGGCCAATGCGTCAAGCGGATTTACATTGAAGAGGGTTGTGATATTGCACGGGAATTGTACCTTGGCATGCTGGTGGACCGTGGGTCGAGCCGGATCACGGTGATTGCCTCTACCGAAGGCGGTATGGATATTGAAGAAGTGGCCGCAAATACCCCGGAAAAAATTATCAAAGTGATGATTGATCCAGTCACTGGCCTGCAGCCCTTTCATGCCCGTAAACTTGCTTATGGACTGAATCTGTCCGGGGGACAGATCCGGTCCGCAGTCAAATTCATGCTGGGGATGTATCAGGCATTTACAAAACTCGATGCCAGCATGGTTGAGATCAATCCGCTGGTGGTGACGGGTGGCGGCGACCTGATTGCCCTGGATGCGAAAATGAATTTTGACAGTAACGCATTGTATCGTCATCCCCGCATCATTGATCTGCGCGATGAAGACGAAGAGGACCCGGCAGAAGCTAAAGCCAGCGAATATGACCTGAACTACATCAAGCTCGATGGCGACATCGGTTGCATGGTCAATGGGGCAGGGCTTGCCATGGCTACCATGGATATTATTCAACTGTATGGCAGTTCACCGGCGAACTTCCTGGACGTGGGTGGCGGCGCCACCACTGAACGGGTTACCGAAGCATTCAAGATCATCCTGTCTGACGACAACGTCAAGGGCATCCTGGTGAACATTTTCGGCGGCATCATGCGTTGTGACGTGATTGCAGAAGGTATTGTCGCTGGCGCAAGGGAAGCGAAACTCGATGTGCCGCTGGTGGTTCGTCTTGAAGGCACCAATGTGGACATGGGCAAGCGGATCCTTGCCGAGTCGCAGTTGCCGATTGTGCTGGCGGACGACCTGGATGACGCTGCCCGAAAAGTGGTTCAAGTTGTCAACGGAGAAGGCTGATGTCAGTACTGGTAAACAAAAGCACAAAAGTCATTTGCCAGGGATTTACAGGCTCTCAGGCAACATTTCATAGCGAGCAGGCGATCAGCTATGGCACCGGCATGGTCGGCGGCGTGACACCGGGCAAAGGCGGAATGGTTCATCTCGGTTTGCCGGTATTCAACACCGTCGACGAAGCCGTGTCTACCACCGGCGCCGATGCATCCGTCATCTATGTGCCTCCGGCTTTTGCCGCGGATGCCATCCTCGAAGCGATTGACGCAGGCCTTGCACTGGTGGTTTGTATTACCGAAGGTGTTCCGGTACTGGACATGATCCGGGTCAAGCGCGCGCTCGAAAATTCGGCAACCAGACTGGTGGGGCCAAACTGTCCCGGCGTGATCACCCCGGATGAATGCAAGATTGGCATCATGCCCGGCCATATTCATAAAAAAGGCAGCGTCGGCATTGTTTCGCGGTCAGGGACATTGACCTATGAGGCGGTTGCACAAACCACTGCTGAAGGGTTGGGCCAAAGCACCTGCATAGGAATCGGCGGTGACCCGGTTAACGGCACCAGCTTTGTCGATTGTCTGGATATGTTTCTGTCAGACCCGGAAACCGAATCGATTGTGATGATCGGAGAAATCGGTGGTACTGCGGAAGAAGAAGCAGCCGACTTCATCCGGCAGAGTAAAACCAGAAAACCGGTTTGCGGTTTCATTGCGGGGATCACTGCACCGCCCGGCAGACGAATGGGACATGCCGGCGCCATCATTGCCGGCGGCAAGGGCGGCGCGTTGGACAAAATCGAAGCCCTGAATAGCGCAGGGATTGCGGTATCAGATTCTCCCGCCTCGCTGGGTCGCACCCTGAAACAGGCCATCGGTTAATTCCAGGCAACCGAAACAGGAATGGGTATCAGGTAACGCGAATATGGTTTCTGCCAGTCCAACTATGTCGAGGCGTCGTCACCCCGGTCGTGGCAAAGCCAAAACCAGCCCCCATTCAAAAGGCCGGCAGGTTGTTCCCTCGGCGTTGCAGGAAATTCAGTCCCTGCTTGAGGACCTGCCTCAACGGCAGGATTTGCTGATCGAGTATCTGCACCTGATACAGGATAAATATGGTAGTCTTTCGAGTGCCCATCTGGCTGCACTGGCATCGATCATGAATCTGGCCCAGACCGAGGTCTATGAGGTCGCTACTTTTTATGCGCATTTTGATGTTATCAAGGAAGACCAGACGCCACCGCCGCCGATAACAATAAGAGTGTGTGACAGCATTGCCTGTCAATTGGCCGGGGCGCAGGCGCTGGTTGAGGAACTGGAGCGGCAAGCGCCGCCGGACACAGTGCGTGTTCTAACAGCTCCGTGCATGGGACGTTGTGAAATGGCGCCGGTTGCAGAAGTCGGTCATCATCATATCGGTCACGCGAATGCCGAAGTGTTGCTGGCTGCCGCACGCGCCGGGCATACCCACCCCGAGTTGCCGGATTATATCGACTACCGGAAATATACCGATGGAGGCGGTTACAGGCTGCTCAGGGATTGTCTTGCCGGGTCAAAGACGCCTGAGGACATTATTGAAAATCTGAATGACTCGGAATTGAAAGGTCTGGGTGGAGCCGGGTTCCCGGCAGGGCGAAAGTGGGATATCGTACGCGGCTTCGATGCTCCCAGACTGATGGCAGTCAATGGCGATGAAGGCGAACCGGGTACATTCAAGGACCGGTACTATCTCGAAACAGATCCTCATCGATTTATTGAAGGCATGCTGATTGCAGCCTGGGCGGTAGGCACCGAAACCAGTTACGTTTACATTCGCGATGAGTATCCGGCCATCATTGTATTATTGAAAACGGAAATCCGAAAGGTGCAGGATGTTGGACTTGCGGATCATGTCGGGATCGAAATCAGGCGTGGAGCGGGCGCATATATCTGCGGAGAAGAGTCCGCGATGATCGAATCGATAGAAGGCAAACGCGGGCTGCCAAGAAACCGCCCACCCTATGTGGCTGAGCTTGGCCTGTTCGGCAGACCCACACTTGAACATAATGTCGAGACCCTGTTCTGGGTCAGGGACATCGTCGAAAAAGGCCCGCAGTGGTTTACCGGAGCCGGGGTGAATGGTTGCAAGGGCTGGAGAAGTTACTCGGTTTCCGGGCGGGTGAACAGTCCAGGAGTAAAGCTGGCTCCGGCCGGAGTGACGATACAGCAGTTGATCGATGACTATTGCGGCGGCATGGTTGAGGGACACACTTTCAAAGGGTATTTGCCGGGGGGCGCATCCGGAGGTATCCTGCCGGCTTCAGTGAATGATGTTCCGCTCGACTTCGGAACGCTTCAGGAATACGATTGTTTCATCGGTTCGGCGGCGGTTGTGGTCTTCAGTGATCATGACAATATGAAAGATGTGGCGTTGAACCTGATGCAGTTTTTTCAGGATGAGAGCTGTGGACAATGTACGCCTTGCAGGGTGGGTACCGAAAAGGCGGTCAAGGTCATGCTCGAGCCGCAATGGGATGTCGGTCTGCTGAATGATTTGAGTACAGTGATGACCGATGCCTCAATATGTGGTCTTGGACAGGCTGCGGGTAATCCCATAAACTGTGTGCTGAAATATTTTCCGGAGGATCTGTAGTGTCTGAGGCAGTGAATTTCATATTGGACGGGCAGGCCGTTCAGGCCCGTACAGATGAAACCATCTGGCAGGTGGCAAAACGGCAAGGCACGGAAATTCCCCATTTATGCTATTTACCAAAGCCTGATTATCGACCGGACGGGAATTGTCGGGCCTGTATGGTCGAGATCGAAGGCGAACGCGTGCTCGCCGCTTCGTGTTTGCGTAAACCGACCGAAGGCATGGTGGTCAGATCAGATACCGACAAGGCGACCCGGGCGCAGACCCTGGTCATGGAGTTGCTGGTTGCCGACCAGCCACGACGTGAAGTAGCCCACGAAAAGGATTCGCAACTGTGGCAGTGGGCCGACAGGTTGAATGTCAGGATGAGCCGTTTCCCGAAAAGGGATACGCCGCCGGCTGATGTCAGCCATCCGGCCATGCATGTGGCGCTGGATGCCTGCATTCAATGCAATCTATGCGTGCGCGCCTGTCGTGAAGTGCAGGTAAACGACGTGATCGGCATGGCCTTTCGGGGCCATCAGGCCAAGATCGTATTTGATTTTGACGACCCGATGGGTGAGAGTACCTGCGTGGCTTGCGGAGAATGTGTGCAGGCCTGTCCTACCGGCGCCTTGATGGAAGCGACCATGGTGGATGAAAAGGGTGTCGGCAAAACCGATCCCCTGAGTGAGACTCACAGCGTATGTCCATATTGCGGCGTCGGATGCCAGATCACTTATCAAACCAGGGATAACGAGATTGTCGCTGTTCAGGGCCGCGAGGGACCGGCCAACCGTAACAGATTGTGCGTCAAGGGCCGGTTCGGTTTCGATTATGTCAAACATCCCCATCGTTTGACCCGGCCATTGATCCGGCTCGACGGGATTTCCAAGGCGGCTGATGACGACCTGGATCCGACCAATCCATTGACCCACTTCAGGATCGCCACCTGGGAAGAGGCGCTGGATCATGCCGCCCGGGGACTGACCGGAATCAGGGATCGGAAAGGCGGCAACGCACTCGCCGGATTTGGTTCGGCAAAATGCAGTAACGAAGAAGCATATCTGTTTCAAAAGCTGATACGTGCGGGATTCGGCACCAACAATGTGGATCACTGCACCCGGCTCTGCCATGCCTCTTCGGTGGCGGCGCTGCTCGAAGGGATCGGCTCCGGCGCCGTTTCCGCGCCATTCAACGCGGTCGAGGATGCCGATTGTGTGGTTGTTATCGGCGCCAACCCGATCAGTAACCATCCGGTCGCAGCGACCTTTTTCAAGCAGGCGGCTACGAGGGGAACGTTGATCGTGATGGATCCCAGAGGGACTCAGCTCAAGCGCCATGCGACCCATACGCTGCAGTTCAATCCGGGTACCGATGTGGCGATGCTGAACGGGATTTTGCACACCATTATTGATGAAGAGCTGTATGACCCTGGATATGTCGAGCAACATACCGAAGGATTCGAAAACCTGAAGGCGCATATCAAGGAGTTTTCCCCGGAAAGAATGGCGGTCATCTGCGGCATCGACGCTACCGTGTTACGCACTGTGGCCCGAACTTTTGCAACTGCAAAAGCGTCTATCATTTTCTGGGGAATGGGGATATCCCAGCATATCCACGGTACCGATAATGCGCGTTGTCTGATTGCGCTTTCGCTGATTACCGGTCAAATTGGAAGGCCGGGGACCGGGTTGCATCCATTGCGGGGCCAGAACAACGTTCAGGGGGCTTCTGACGCCGGTTTGATTCCGATGATGCTGCCCGATTATCAGTTGGTCGAAAGCGAGAATGTGCGGGCGCGTTTTGAAGATGCGTGGGGAACGCCGCTGGACCCGCAAAAGGGACTGACTGTGGTTGAAGTGATGAATGCGGTCCATGAAGGTGACATTACAGGCATGTATATCATGGGTGAAAATCCGGCAATGTCGGACCCTGATCTGCAGCATGTACGCGAAGCGCTGGCCAGACTGGATTGCCTGGTGGTGCAGGACCTGTTCCTGACAGAGACCGCGTTTTACGCAGACGTGATCCTGCCCGCTTCCGCCTGGCCAGAAAAGGACGGCACGGTGACCAACACGAATCGCCAGGTACAAATGGGCAGGAAGGCATTGACGATGCCCGGAGATGCCCGCCAGGATTGGTGGATCATCCACGAACTCGGCAAACGAATCGGTATGGACTGGCGCTATGACGACCCCGGCGACGTATTCACTGAAATGGCAAGCATGATGCCGTCACTCGACAATATATCCTGGCAGCGAGTGATGGATGAGAGTTCGGTGACTTATCCGTGTCAAGCGCCTGACCGGGAGGGCGATGCGGTTGTTTTTGTCGATGGCTTCCCGACGATGAACAGGAAAGGCAAACTGGTGCCTGCCAGCATCATTCCGCCCGATGAAATGCCCGATGATGAGTATCCGATGATATTGACTACCGGACGCCAACTGGAACACTGGCATACCGGCACCATGACCCGTCGTTCAAATGTACTTGATCAGATTGAACCCGAAGCCGTTGCCACGCTATCGCCGGCCGCATTGCAGAAAGTAAAGGCGCGTGTCGGCGGTAAAGTGCTGGTTTCCACGCGGCGGGGCGCCATCGAACTGAAAGCCCGTGTGGATGCGACCTTGCCCGATGACATGATTTTCATTCCGTTTTGCTTCGCAGAGGCGCCGGCAAATATATTGACCAACCCTGCTTTGGATCCGGTAGGCAAGATACCCGAATTCAAGTATTGCGCGGCCCGGGTAGAAGCATCCGGTTAGCCAACCCGTTATCCGTAAAACACCTTTCAACCTCTGACCGGTTAAATTAATGAGCGACATAGAAATTGCCCGTGCGGCAGCCATCAAACCCATTTCAGAAATTGCCGACAGAATTGGTATCCCCGGCGAGGCGCTGTCGCCTTTCGGCCATACCAAGGCAAAAGTCAGCCTGGATTACATTGATTCGCTGAAAAACAGGCCGAACGCAAAATTGATCCTGGTTACGGCGATTACGCCGACTCCCGCCGGTGAAGGGAAGACCACGACCTCGGTTGGCCTGACCGACGGCATGAGCAGGATCGGAAAAAATACCATGGTTTGCCTGCGTGAACCTTCTCTGGGGCCCTGTTTTGGAATGAAAGGGGGTGCGGCCGGAGGAGGTTACGCACAGGTCATTCCAATGGAGGATATCAATCTTCACTTTACCGGTGATTTTCATGCGATCACATCTGCCCACAGCCTGCTTTCGGCGCTGATAGATAATCACATTTATTGGGGTAATGAAGCGAAGCTCGATACCCGCCGGGTGGGATGGCGACGGGTAGTGGATATGAACGACCGCGCCCTCAGACAGATTACCAATTCCCTCGGTGGTATCGCCAACGGCTATCCGCGCGAAGACGGATTTGACATTACCGTCGCATCGGAAGTGATGGCGATTTTCTGCTTGTCCAGAAATCTGGAAGATCTGCAGGAACGCCTCGGCAGAATTGTGATTGGCTATACCCGTGAGCGTAAGCCGGTACTGGCCTCGGCGGTGATGGGTCCGGGCCCGATGACGGTATTGCTGAAAGACGCGATCGCACCCAATCTGGTGCAGACCCTGGAACACAACCCCGCATTTGTACATGGCGGGCCATTTGCCAATATCGCGCACGGCTGCAATTCGGTGATCGCGACCCGTGCGGCGATGAAAATGGCGGATTATGTGGTAACGGAAGCGGGTTTCGGGGCTGACCTCGGCGCAGAGAAGTTTTTCGACATCAAATGCCGCCAGGCGGGACTCGAACCGGATGCCGTAGTACTGGTTGCGACCGTGCGGGCGCTCAAGATGCACGGTGGCGTCGGTAAGAACGATCTTGCGAAAGAAAACGTCAAAGCGGTCCGTGACGGCTGTGTCAATCTGGCGCGGCATATTGAAAATATCAAATCATTCGGTTTGCCGGTGGTGGTTGCAATCAATCAGTTCAGCGCGGATACTCCGGCGGAACTGGCTGCGGTCAGGGAGGTTACGCAAGGATATGGTGTCAGGGCGATTGATGCGAATCACTGGGCCGAAGGCGGAAACGGGACGACTGAACTGGCCCAGGTTGTAGCGGATATGGCAGACAGCGGCGAAGCCCGATTCACCACTGCCTATCCCGATGAAATGCCGTTATGGGAAAAAATTGAAGCTGTTGCGACTAAAATTTATCGTGCAGACGGAGTCACCGCAGATCAGAAAACCAGGAATCAGATCGCTGATTTGCAGGCCGGCGGTTATGGCAACCTGCCCATTTGTATAGCCAAGACACAATACAGCTTCTCGACCGACCCGGATAAAAAAGGCGCGCCCACAGGACATACCCTGACGGTGCGTGAGGTACGTTTGTCTGCCGGCGCCGGTTTCGTTGTGGTGGTGTGCGGAGATATCATGACCATGCCCGGGCTGCCCAGGGTACCTGCCGCCAATCGAATCTGTATCAATGATCAAGGCGTTGTAGAAGGGCTGTTCTAGGCGAAACGCTAAGGATGCAGGGGCAGAGCCTGTCCCCGGCCCCGGCCCCCGATCAGGTCGGGGGCAGTTCAATAAAACTGTAACTGAACCCGGTTATGGTATAAAATCGTTACCAATACAACAATCCATGGAACATAAGCAAGGCTGTTTTACGAGATCTTTCAGCGAGGTACTTCATGATAGTTTATCCAGATATCGAGTTGCACAAGGGGCGGTGCGTAAATCTCAAGCATGGTAGCATTGAAGCCCCGCAAGTATTCGACATTTCACCTTTGGACGCGGCCAGGAATTTTGAACAGGGAGGGGCGGAATGGTTGCATGTCGTCGATCTGGACGGGGTATTCGAACACCAGGATCATACCGACAATTCCGACATCATCAGGCAGATTATCAGCCGGTCGAATATACCTGTTCAGGTGGGGGGCGGCATCCGGTCGCTGACCGCGGCCGAAAGTTGGATGACAAGCGGAGCCGAAAGAATCGTGCTCGGCACAGCGGCTGTGGTGGACCAGAGACTGGTTGAGACTTTATGTGCGGAATATCCCGATAAAATTGCGATCAGTATTGATGCGCGCGATGGAAAGGTGGTTTCCCATGGCTGGAAGCACATATCGACATTCACCGCCCAGCAGTTGGCCAAACGATTCGAGCGTTGCGGCGCCGCGGCGATTATTTATACAGATATTGATCGCTATGACGAGTTGCCGGAAAGCAGTATGGCTAATACCACGCAGATGGGGACCGAGCTGAATTGCCCGGTGATTTCCAGCGGCACGGTTCGTAATCTGGATGATATTTCAATATTAGCCAATTTACCGAACATAGCGGGAGTAGTGACCGGCTGGGCACTGTTCAACGAAAAAATCTCGATAGAGGACGCAGTCCAGGTCGCCCGGCAGAAACCGACCAAAGCCGACTTTTTGTGATGGAAGCGGGCAGGCTCTGAGGGGGGAATCACTACGAGCCAAGCCCGTCAGGGCGCAGGCTTGTGTGATGGGGCAATAATCACACTGCCCAACCGACAGACAGCGCCTCAGCCTGTTCAAGCACCGTCCGTGTCGCCTTCTCCTGTTTGTCCGGCGGGTAGCCGTGTTTGCGCAGGATGCGCCTGACCAAACGACGCAGGTCGGCGCGGACGTTCTCGCGCAGCGTCCAGTCAATCGTGATGCTGCCTTGCACGGTCTCAACCAACTCGCGGGCGATGTCACGCAGGGTTTCGTCGCCAAGTACCTGAACAGCGCTTTCGTTGATCTCGAGTGCGTCGTAGAAGGCCAGTTCATCATCCGACAGCCCGAGTTTCTCGCCACGGGCGTTCGCTTCGCGCAAGTCCCTGGCAATTCCGATCAATTCCTCAATCACTTGCGCGGCTTCGATGGCACGGTTCTGATAACGTCGCATCGTCTGCTCCAGCATCTCGGCGAAAGAGCGGGCCTGGGTGATGTTCTTCCGCTTTCGGGTCGCAAGTTCGCCCTTTAACAGCTTCTGTAACAGTTCGACCGCGAGGTTGCGTTGGGGCATGCCTTTCACTTCGGCGAGAAACTCGTCAGACAAGACCGAGATGTCGGGCTTATCAAGCCCGGCGGCGGAGAAGATGTCCATTACCCCTTCCGATGCCACAGCCCGTGAGACAATCTGGCGCACGGCAAGATCAAGATTCTCCAGAGGTTGCGCCTCGGCGTCAGCGCGCTTGACCAGTACCGAGCGGACGGTCTGAAAGAACGCGACATCATCCCGGATACGACTCGTGTCCTGATGGGGTACGGCGAGTGCAAAGGCCTGGGAGAGTTCCCGCACCGCTTTCAGGCAACGGTCTTTACCGTTCTCCTGCGCCAGAATATGTTCCTGCGCCGCTGGCAGCAGGCCCAGTTTTTCCGCTGATGTACCGGTAACCGATTTGGACCAGTCGAAGCCGTAAAACAGACTGCGGCAGACTTCGTACTTTTCCAGCATTGCCGCAACCGCTTGCGCCTGGTCCAGCGCTGTCTGTCCTGTGCCGCCGCTCTCGGTATAGGTGGTGAGCGCCCGCTTCAGTTCATGGGCAAGACCCAGATAATCAACCACGAGGCCGCCCGGCTTGTCCCGGAACACGCGATTGACCCGCGCGATTGCCTGCATCAGCCCGTGACTGTGCATCGGCTTGTCGATATACATTGTGTGCAGGCTGGGCGCATCGAAGCCGGTCAGCCACATGTCACGTACCAGTACGAGCCGAAGTGGATCGTCAGTGTCCCGGAAACGCTTCGACAGCGCTTCACGCCGTGACTTGTTGCGGATATGTGGTTGCCAGTGGGGCGGGTCGGAGGCGGAGCCGGTCATCACGACCTTGATTTGCCCCTTGCTGTCGTCCTCGTGTTCCCAATCCGGTTGCAGACGTACCAACTCCCGGTAAAGGTCAACGCAGATGCGGCGGCTCATGCAGACGACCATCGCCTTGCCGTCCATCACTTCCAGGCGGCGTTCGAAATGATCCACGATGTCTTGAGCGATGAGAGTCACACGCTTCTCTGAGCCGACGATGACTTCAAGCTGTGCCCATCGGGTCTTGAGTTTCTCCTTGCGGTCGACTTCTTCACCCTCGGTCGCCTCCTCAAAACCGGAGTCAATGTTCGGCTTCTCGTGCTCGTCCAGCGCCAGTCTGGCGAGACGGCTTTCATAGTAGATCGGTACTGTCGCCCTGTCCTCAACCGCACGCTGGATGTCGTAGATACTGATGTAGTCGCCGAACACTGCTCGCGTATTGGCGTCCTGAAGCTCAATTGGCGTGCCGGTGAAGCCGACGAACGAGGCGTTGGGCAGCGCGTCGCGCATGTGGCGGGCGTAGCCGTCAATGAAGTCGTACTGGCTGCGGTGTGCCTCATCGGCAATCACGACGATATTGCGGCGTTCCGACAACAGGGGATACCGGTCTCCCTTCTCCTCCGGGAAGAATTTCTGAATGGTAGTGAACACCACGCCGCCCGATTCGACCGTAAGCCGGTCGCGCAAATCTGCCCGGGTTTCTGCCTGTACCGGAGGCTGGCGCAGCAGGTCGGTGCAGCGCGAGAAGGTGCCAAAGAGCTGGTCGTCAAGGTCGTTGCGGTCAGTAAGCACCACCACCGTCGGGTTCTCCATCGCCGGTTCACGGATAATCCGCCCGGCATAGAAGGCCATGGTCAGGCTTTTGCCCGAACCCTGGGTATGCCAGACGACGCCAATGCGATGGTCGCCAGATTTACCGCCCGCTTTACGGCCGGACTCGTAACGTCCGGCGCCATCTACATCCGCAATTCGCTGCAATCTGGCTGCCCTTAGCGTCTCGAAAACCGCTGTCCCAACTGCGTGGAATTGGTGGTATCCAGCCATTTTCTTGATCAACGTGCCGCCGCCGTCGTCTTCGAATACAATGAAGTTGCGGATCAATGTGAGAAACCGAGCTGGTGCACAGACGCCTTCGAGCATCACCTGCAACTGCGGCAGGTTCGGATCGGCCAAAGTCTCGCCAGAGATCGTTCGCCATGGCTTGAACCATTCCCGACCGGCGGTCAGCGTGCCGACCCGCGCTTCCACTCCGTCGGAAATGAAAAGCGCGTCATTGAAGGCAAACAGTGAGGGGATTTCGGCCTTGTAAGTCTGGAATTGTTGCCAAGCGCTCCAAATCGTAGCGCCCTCGTCCGCCGGATTCTTGAGCTCTATCACACCAAGCGGCAACCCATTTACGAACAACACGATATCCGGGCGACGCTCGTGTTTGTTCTCGACGACGGTAAACTGATTGACCGCGAGCCAGTCGTTACGATCCGGGTCGTCAAAGTCAATTACCCGTGCCTGTGCGCCCCGAATCGCACTAGTGGCATCTCGATACTCCACCGTCACACCGTTTACCAGCAGCCGGTGGACAGCGCGATTGCGGGCTTCCAGCGTGGCCCCTCCGGGTCTGGTCAGATTGCGGAAGGCGTCCTCAAGGGCGGTTTCGGGCAGAACGGGATTGAGCAGGGCCAGTGCATCACGAAGCCGTCGTTCCAACGCTACCTTGCCGTAGTCAGCGCGTTCCGCGTCCGGCGTATCGGGCGCGATATCGGGGCCGTGGACGACGTTCCAACCGAGACCTTCAAGCCATTCGAGCGCGGCGTCCTCGATCTCGGTTTCGGTGATGGTTTTCATTCGAGTGGAGGCGATAGCAAATTTAAGATGAGGTTATAGTGGTTTACTTTTCGCGAAACTGTCCGTTCACCTTCGGATTGAACTACTGAGGAATCCTCGGTAGTTGACATCGCCCTCAACTCTTCACTGGAAAATACATTATGCAGGCACATCGCTGTCCTTCATTTAACATTGACAACATCCCATACTTCAATCACATATTTCTGGCTGATCATACTCCACAATTAGCCGAGCTGGGAATATCTGCCCCAACCACTGCGTCAGTGCCCCTAATAGAATCTCACTGCAAAAGATTATAGTGTATAATAGCCTTTTCAACCCTTAAGGTACCTGATACCTAATGTGCAGCGGTTGTTCCATGGCAACCCGAAGCCATGGTTAACTCCATGTTAACCGAACACGGGATGCCTTACACTGGCGAGGACAGGGGTCAGGTCGTTGATCTTTTTTGCGGCATTGGAGCTCTCAGTCACGGCTTGATGCTGGCGGGTTTCGATATCATCGCAGGATATGATGTAGATGCCCGATGCAAATACGCTTTTCAAAAAAACAACAACGCCAGCTTTTTCGCTCGGGATGTTGGGAAACTAACGGCCAGGGAAGTTCAAAGCCACTATACGGGTACTGTACCTTCCGTTCTTGCGGGATGCGCTCCGTGCCAGCCATTTTCAACGTATAAACATCGCTATGGCGAAGACCCAAGATGGGAACTGGTTGCGAAATTTGGAGAGTTGGCCGTAACGGTGCAGCCGGACTTTGTAACCATGGAAAATGTGCCGGCGCTGATCAAATACAAGGATGGACGTGTTTTTAATGATTTCTGTGATAATCTGGATAGCGCAGGCTATCATGTCAAGTGGTTCATAGTGAAATGTGAGGAATTCGGGATCCCTCAAAAACGCAGACGGTTGGTTTTGGTCGCTTCAAGATCAGTAGGACTTGAACCACTGAAACCGACACATGCAGAAGCAATATCTGTTCGTCAGGCAATAGGGTCGCTCGATAAAATTGAAGCGGGCCAGCCAAATCCCATAGACCCGTTGCACATCTCGCGATCATTGGCGGAAATCAATTTTCGCCGTATTCGAGCCTCAAAGCCGGGGGGCACTTGGCGTGACTGGCCGGAAGATTTGCGCGCTGATTGCCACCGTAAACTTTCAGGCAAGACCTTTGCCAGCGTATATGCGCGTATGACTTGGGACAATCCATCTCCGACCATGACAACCCAGTGTTACGGGTATGGTAATGGCCGGTTCGGGCATCCCGAACAGGATCGGGCCATATCCCTTCGAGAAGCCGCTATTTTGCAGTCATTTCCGCATTATTATGAGTTTCTGCCACCAGAGGAGAAACCCTCCTTTTCGGAAGTCGGGAGATGGATAGGGAATGCTGTGCCAGTCAAACTTGCCGAAGCAATAGGAAATTTACTTGTAACCCCTGAACATTTAATTTCCCGTGGCATTTCCTGACGACGAAAATACTTTCCGGTTCGCTATTTCGTTGAGTGTCCTCAACCACCTTGGACGCAATCTGTACCGTAACTTTATTACTGTTCTTGGTGAGGCGATCTCCAATTCCTGGGACGCCGATGCCAGGAATGTCTGGATTAACATTGATCGCGAGAACTCCGTTTTCAGTATCAAGGATGACGGGACCGGGATGGATAGAGAAGATTTTCAATCAAAATTCTTGAAGATTGGTTATTCCAAACGGGTTGATGGACGCATGAAGACCTCCAGCAACAGACCTTTCATTGGCGCAAAAGGAATTGGGAAACTGGCGTTACTGTCCTGTGCGAAAAGGGTTTCTGTTTTTTCCAAAACCTGCGGCGCCACCTATATCGGGGGCATAATAGACAATTCCGGTTTGGACGAAGCAATCACCCAGGACCTTCAACCGGAAGAGTATCCTCTTGAAGATTTGGATTTTGATTTGATCACGGACCTGCAAAGTGGTCACGACCAAGGGACCATTATTGTCTTTGAAGAAACGAAAGACCAGTTAAAGAACTCCATTCCCCACATAAAGAAACTGCTTGCAATGAGTTTCCGGTTCTCATTACTTGACAAGGAATTCACGATCTTTGTGAACGATGAAGAAGTTACCATGGATGATCTCAAAGATTTGACAGACGCTACGGAATTTCTATGGCTGATAAACCAGCACACAGACGATTATGTGTCCGAACTTGGGAAACTGAAGGGTGATGCTGTTTATCTGCCTACAACTCTTGATATCAGAGGATTTTTAGCGACTGTTGAAAAACCGAGGAACTTGAAAATCACAGGCACTGAAGAACGTGCCACCATTGATCTTTTCGTAAATGGTCGATTACGTGAAAAAAACATATTGCGACATATACCGACACAGAGAATTATTGAGAGTTACATTTACGGACAGATTCACTTTGATTCCATGGATCAATCGGGGAAAGATCCATTCACGAGTAGTCGGGAAGGTATCGTAGAGGACGATGAGAATTTTCAGGCGCTGCTGGATTTTCTAAAGCGTGACGCTCTCCCCCGGATTATGGATAAATGGGATGAACTTCGACTGGGAAGAGGTAAAGAAGGTGACGAAGAAAATCCGAGAAAAACCAGAAAAGAACGAAAGGCGCGGGATTTGTACTCCGCTGCGCGAGAGGAATATAAACCCGATGATGAAGCTCCCGCGAAAGATCAGGTGGAGACCTGGCTGGATGATTTACGAGATGACGCAGCCTTTAATTCGCTGGCTTATATTGACTGTTTTTTGTCGGAAAACTTACTGCGAAAATTTATCAAGGAACATGAATTGGAACTCAAAGACGGTGCGCTAAAAGAAACCACGACATGGGAAGAGAGGGAGGCTGATAGAAAAAGAAAGGCAAATATAAGTTTTGAGATTCGGGAAGATCAGGGAAAATTGAGCTATCTGGGCATGGATTACTTATCTGTAACGGTGGAAGGTTCTAAATCAGCGCCTTTGTGTAAGGATGCGGTTAGGTACAAACCAGTCAGAAATGTAGTGGGCCATACAGGTTTGTTGACAAAGATCGCAAAAAACCATTTAACCGTAACGTACGAAAATATCAAAGGGCGTGTGAAACAACTGGTATCCGGGAGCACAAAACCATGAGTGAATGCCTGCCGATAGAGGGTGTAAAGAACCAATGATAGAAAACACAGAATTGACGTTGAACATTCTTCGACACTTCGCGCGCGATGATGTGCCGTATCCATCAAATTTATGTCCGTCAGACCTGTATGCCGCTTTCCCGAATCATGACCAGGCGAACATTGACTATTCTGTTATTTGTTCCATCCAAGCCGGTTTGCTAGATGGAGGCACTTTGGATGCAAGCACACTGGAAGGGCGAAGTATTATCATTTCCTACATGGATGGATTGTCGCAAGAAGGTGGAGAATATGTAAGGAACGCTGCAAGCCAGTATGAAAAGGCTGTAAATGAAATCCAGAAGACCGGCATAAAAGTATCAACAGAGATACTTGTAGCGTGTGTCAAGAAGCTGGCTTTTGAGGCTTTGGGTATTGACTGATCCGAATTTCATCAGCGTCACCTTGCTGTAGTCAGCGCGTTCCGCGCCCGGCGTATCGGGGGCGATGTTCGGGCCGTGGACGATGTTCCAGCCGAGACCTGCAAGCCATTCAAGCGCGGTGCCTTCGACCTCGGTTTCGGTGATGGGTTTCAATGTCACTCTTTGAAACAAATTGCTATAGGTAAACGTGTTGTTCGTTCCATCACCGCCAAACCAAAATAATATAGGTCCTTACTCAGACAGTGATTGTCTTTCAAGGAATCAATTGGTTCGGCTGATGGATTCAATTCGTCCAATAAGACAAGCTCGAATTCTATCTCACCTGCTATGTCTGGCCCTTTGTCCTTGAGTGCGGATAAAAGATCGGGCGGCTTAGTGTCGAAGTAAGATTGATGACGTTCAATTTCATGCAGCAGCCTCATTGCCATGACTTTGCACAAAGTGCTCGAACCATCCGCCATAGTTCCGCCACCAAGTGGTGCGACCGCCCTACCGCCGAGTTCTGGACAGTGATTGACGTTCTTTCTTCTGAGTTCCCTGAGTTCCTCATCCGTCACCATGTCGCCCCGCACACCTCGAAGAATATGGGGTTCAATCAATTCCGGCCAGTTTCTATATACGATTTTACGCAACTCCTGCCGAACCCATCCGAGGTTTTGAGGGTCTTGGTGCGGTCTTACGTCTACTAAGTATGCGTGGTTCTGAGTTATTATAGCGAAAAGCAAATAGTCCGATCTTTCGACAAATCCTTTTTCCCAGATTTTCTTATCAGAATGGGGTTTCCTACTGAGATGGAAATGGTGCAAACCAAAATCCCATAAAAGCCCGTCTCTGCTCCCTTTCCCCGTCGCAAATTCAATCCTTGTACTCAGGAATCCATTGACACTTTGGCCTTCTGCAAGAAGATAGCGAATGAAAAAGACCGTCGTCCATGCCTCTCTCGCTTTTTCTTGTCGCTCCACGTCGCATTCTCTTATGAGAGAACCTAACGAATTATGTATTTCTTCGGAAAAATGAACCGTGCGGGGAAATGGAACGATCCTTCTATTCAGCATTTCCAAATAGCTTGCCGTCAAACTACAGACATCCATGTTGTTGTCATAAGCGACACCTGCATTATCAAAATTTTGTTTGATAATGCGGACTAAATCAGATTTAAACTTCGTCATGAGCGCAGAGATGGAATTCAGAAGACAGCGTAGCAAATCACACGACTACTTCTACGTCAATTTTGTCATCAACGCGCAGCTCGCCGGAAATGAGTTTGGGGAGGAGGGTGTCGCGTAGTGCTTCCAGGTTTCTTGAAAGATGAGTATTTTCTTCATGTTTACGTAGCATCAGTTTGGTAATATCGGAATAAACTTTGCATAATTGAATATCTGGTAATGCAAACTCAAAAGTCGTTATACCCTTAGAGTTCAGGTGAAGCACAGTTGTCCCTGTAGCAAAACTTTCAGCATAACGATGGAAACGATATGTATTCATCAATCCATAGAAAAATTCTTTCATTACAGGTTCATTCGGTCTAAGAATAGCTACATCAAGAGACGCAATAAGCGTTGTGTAAACATTATTTGGAGTGACGATCGCGGGTTTTCCTATTATTTCTGCCGCTTGTGTCACATCTGTTAATGCGATAATTAACTCGCCTGGCTCAATAATTTGTTCTGGTTTATAGGGTCCTGTATATTCTTTAACACCATCTTCTTTATAACCCCCTCCTCGTATAAATGACTTTAGTGTCACAAGTGCGGTGTTAGATTCTTCCAGTTCTACGCTTTTATATGATCTTCCTTTGGTAATTTTTACGTGATTACCAACTGTTTCTACTTCCCACCCCTCCGGTATCTCCCCAATCTCAGAGTCAACGAGCCTGTCAGGAAACAAATCGGCAATTTCCGGGTCCATCCGGTCAAGATATGCACGGGCGCGTTCGACTGTCCAATCACTCCCCCCTTGAGGGGGAGTCGGCGATACAAGGGCGTTAGCCCGCCGGAGAGCCGGTGGGGGGATGTCGGTTTCTGGTGCTTGTTCATTGTTCCCCCCACCAAATCCGCTTTGCGGATTTGACTCCCCCTCAAGGGGGGAGTGATTGAGTGCCTGGTATATCTGTTCCAGTACGGCGAAGCAGTTATCGAAGGCTTCGTTGTTCCAGAAGCGTAGAACCTGGTATCCCTTATCTTTCAGGAATTGGTCGCGTTGCTCGTCGTAGGTTTCCTGTTCCGCGTGTTGGCCGCCGTCCAGTTCGATGAGCAGTTTTTCGGGCAGGCAGGCGAAATCAATAATGTATGGGCCGATGGGTTGTTGGCGGCGAAATTTGTAGCCGTCCAGTTGCTTGTTGCGCAGGTAGTGCCAGAGCAGACCTTCTGCATCAGTTTGGCTGTGGCGCAGGGATTTTGCCCGGTTCAGGGTTTTTTCGGGGTAGGAGCGTTTGACTTTTTCCCATCGGCTGTCAGCGGACTTCGGCGGTTGTTCCCCCCACCACATCCGCTTTGCGGAATGTGACTCCCCCTCAAGGGGGGAGTGATACCCCCCACCACACCCGCTATCGCGGGATGTGACTCCCCCTCGAGGGGGGAGTGATGGTGATGGTTCGCGGGAGTGATTGAGGGTCATCTTGGCGCGGACGGGGTCGAAATCTACGAACCAGGATTTGAACAGGGTTTGAGCCATTGCTTCCAGCGTTTCGTTCATGCGGCGATTCAGTTCGATCTTGTCGTCCAGAGTGCCGAGGATGTGGGCGATGGCGCGTTGTTCGGGGAGATCAACCGGGACAACAACTTCAATATCGGAGAATCGACCCTTTGAGACATTTGTGTAGACCGTACCTCCTCCACCAGCTGACTCCAACTCATGTCCAAGCTGGGTGAAAACGTAGTACAGAAATCGGGAATCCAAATCACCCCTCGGAACGACGCTGTTGATCTGCTGATTAGTGAAGCTTGGCCGTGTGGTAACACCACACTTTCCAACTGTTGCAATGCAAGACATCAATACGGCACCTGATGGAAGGAGACATGTTCGTAGGGCAGCCGCCCCCTTTTCGGACAAAGTTTTCTTGGTGTTATCAATAAGAACGCGCCCATCAAGGTCGGGAATAGTGATGAAGGGATAGGGGCCATCAAAGTTGGACCTCTCTGCGGTCGATGGTGTTTTTCCAGTCACGACTTGACCAAGAGTACCGATCCTTCGTCTTACCCACTCCTTTGATACACCCGAGTACCTCCTACCCAACGTTCTGCCGTTCCCTGTTGCCAACACCCCATGATTCCGCTTGATCTCTTGATGAAACTGTTCTGGAACTTCGTGCCAAACAAACAAATCCACCCTGAACGACAGGTTGCTTTCTTCGAATGCTTCCCGCAGGTCGCCGATTTTGGGGGATTGCTCCGGGGTTGTGAATACCACCAGATCAAGGTCGGATTGGGGGCGGGATGTCCATTTCGCGCGGGAACCATAAACCCATGCCTCTACGCCGGGCAGGTGGCGCTGAAGCAGGTTCAGGATAACCTCACGTTCTTCGCTGGTGATGTCGATGGTCCGGTTTACTCCCATGTCTTTCCGCTCATGGTCTGGTACAGGCCGATTGCATCGTCGATAAAATCATTCATCAGCGCCAGGCAGGCTTTCGCTTTTTCACCGTCATAGTCATGCGCCGTGCCGATACGCAGCTCGGCGTATTGCAGCCATTGCACAATCGGCGAAGCGAAAAGATGATTTTCACTTGCAAGCCTGAAAATCGGTTTCGGGCTGTTTGGCGCATCCACGACTCCAAGCCCCTCAACCAGATATCGCTTCAATACTTTCCACAGGCAGTCGTAGCAGGTCTCGAATCTCTGGATGACGGATTCGGAGACCCCTTCACGAATCAGTTCCGGCAGGTTCGGGTCCAGTGTCCGGTGGTTTTCGTATTGCTCCTCAAGACGCTTCAGCGATAATTGGAACTTGTCGTAGTCAATCATGTTGTTGTTATTGTCCATCATTGTCAATTCGATGTGCGGCGCAAGATCAGAGCCTCGACTACAGGTGAATTGTCTATCCGGTCACTCGGTTTGTCGCCAATATCTCCGTGGCATCCTTCCCAGTCCCTTCTGCCGGTGTTCAGGCGGATAGATGTAACAGAAATCTGTTCTGGAGACAGATCATCGTAACCTTCCTCATAGCCGTTGACGACGACTCGCATGTCGGCTGGGTGGTTCTTGAGTAGCCGAATCAGTTGGTGTACCGTCATTTGTCCCAAAACCCCAGTTTCTTAAGGTTATCCGCAATCGCGGCATCGAGCCGGGCGCTTTCGGTTTGTTGCGTATGTAGTTGCTCGGTCAGTCGTTTCATTTTGTGTTCGAACGGTTCGCCATCGTCTTTTTGCGGTTCCACGCCGACATAGCGGCCGGGGGTCAGTACATGGCCGTGTTTTCGGATTTCCTCCAATGGCGCGCTTCTGCAGAAGCCGGGGATGTCGGTATAGTCGCTATCGCCTGACGGCTCGGCGGGTTGTGACTCCCCCTCAAGGGGGGAGTGATTACGCCAGACATGGTAGGTATCGGTGATGCGGGTGATGTCTTCATCGGTCAGTTCGCGATGAGTGCGGTCCACCATGCGGCCGAGTTTGCGTGCGTCGATAAACAACACCTTACCCCGCCGCTTGCGCTTTCTCGCCAGAAACCACAGGCAGGCGGGAATCTGGGTCGAATAGAAAAGCTGTCCCGGTAAGGCGACCATGCAGTCCACGAGATTCGCTTCGATCAGGTTTCTCCTGATCTCGCCCTCGCCTGATTGGGCAGACGACATTGAGCCGTTGGCCAGCACGAAGCCTGCAATGCCGACCGGCGCCAGATGATGGACGATGTGTTGCACCCATGCGAAGTTGGCGTTTCCCTTCGGCGGGGCGCCGTATTGCCAGCGCTTGTCGTCCGTGAGCCGCTCTCCGCCCCAGTCGGAGACGTTAAACGGCGGATTGGCAAGGATATAGTCGGCCTTGAGATCGGGGTGGCGGTCGTTATGAAAGCTGTCACCATGGGCGATCTGTCCTTCAATGCCGCGAATGGCAAGATTCATTTTGGCCAGCCGCCAGGTTGTGTAATTAGACTCCTGACCGTAGATTGATATATCACGTTTAGCCTTACCGCCATTGCCGTTGCCTGTGCTATGTGCGCGAATGAATTCGATGGACTGCACGAACATGCCGGACGAACCACAGCACGGGTCATAGACCCGGCCATGATACGGTTCCAACATCTCTACCAGAAGTTTGACCACGCAGCGCGGTGTGTAGAACTCGCCACCTTTTTTACCCTCGGCGCTCGCGAATTGCGACAGGAAGTATTCGTAAATACGACCGAGTACATCACGGGAGCGGGCGTCTTCGTTGCCTACCTGGATGTTGCTGATCATGTCGATTAACTGACCAAGCCTCTGTTTGTCGAGTGCCGGACGGGCGTAATCCTTCGGCAAAGTGCCTGTTAGCACCGGGTTTTCGTCCTCGACAGCCGTCATAGCCGTATCGACGCCCTGGCCAATGGTGGGATTCCGGGCGTTTGATTTTATATTCGCCCAGCGCGCTTCCGGCGGTACCCAGAAGATGTTCTCGGCGATATATTCGTCCCGGTCTTCGGCAGCATCTTCGCCCCATTCCTTGAGTACCGCCGCCCGACGTTCCTCGAAGGCGTCGGAGATATATTTGAGGAAAATCAGGCCGAGGACGACATGTTTGTATTCAGCCGCATCCATTGAGCCACGCAGAGCATCGGCCATTTCCCACAGTTCAGTTTCATGGCCGGTAATTGCGCTGTTGTCTATTGTTACGGTTTTCTTCATCTCGTTTCCCCCCACCGGCGCACCTGCGGGCTAGCGCCCTTGTTTTGCCGACTCCCCCTCAAGGGGGAGTGATGCGTTGTTTGAGTCGGCTCTCCTTCATGGGGGGAGTCAATGGTGGATGTTAAAGCCTGGTATATATTCTCCAGCACATCGAAGCAGTTTTCGAAAACTTCGTTATTCCAGAAGCGCAGTACCCTGTATCCCTTGCTTTTCAGGAATCGGTCTCGCCGCTCATCGTAGTCTTCATGTTCAGCGTGTTGGCCGCCGTCCAGTTCGATAAGCAACTTTTCGGGCAAGCTGGCGAAATCGACAATGTACGGGCCAATGGGTTGTTGACGACGGAATTTGTAGCCGTCCAGTTGTTTGTTGCGAAGATAGTGCCAGAGTAGACCTTCTGCGTCGGTTTGGTTCTGGCGCAGGGATTTTGCCCGGTTCAGGGTTTTTTCTGAATAGGATTGTTTGATTTTCCCCCACTGGCTCTCCGGCGGGCTTCGGCGGTTGGTCCCCCCACCACACCCGCTATCGCCTGGCGGCTCGGCGGGTTGTGACTCCCCCTCAAGGGGGGAGTGGTTGGTTTTTTGTGCTTGTGCCACGGGCTGCCTTTAATACGATTACACTTCGCCGTTGGTTACCATTTCACGCAGTTTGAATTTCTGGATTTTGCCGGTGGAGGTTTTCGGTAATTCAAGGAATACGATGTGCTTCGGGCGTTTGTAGCCGGCTATGTTCTGTTTGCAAAATGCGATGATTTCTTCTTCGGTGGATTCTTCGCCGGGTTTCAGTTCGACAAACGCGCAGGGGGTCTCCCCCCATTTCTCATCCGGCTTTGCGACTACCGCGGCAGCGGCAACTTTCGGAAATTTGTAAAGCGCTGATTCGACTTCAATGGAGGAAATATTCTCCCCGCCCGATATGATGATGTCCTTCAGTCTGTCCTTGACTTCCAGATAACCATCCGGATGCACTACCGCGAGGTCGCCGCTATGGAACCAGCCATCACTGAACGCTTCGGCAGTGGCCTCGGGGCTTTTGTAGTAACCTTTCATGATCGGATTGCCCCGCAGGACGATTTCTCCGATTGTCTGTCCGTCAGCCGGCACCATTTCACCGGAATTGACGTCAATGACCCTGGCTGCCTGCATCATCGGGAACCGAACACCCTGTCGTGATTTGATTTCAGCCTGTTCTTCAATAGTCAGATCTGACCATTGTGCCCTCCAGTCACAGAAGACAACGTGGCCGTATGTTTCGGTCAGGCCGTATACATGGATCACATTCAATCCAAGCTGCTGGGTTTTCTCCAGCACCTTGCTCGGCGGCGGGGCGCCCGCGGTCATCACCTGGACGGTATGGTCAGGGATGTACTTGATCACGTCCGGCGCATTAGCCAGCATGGAGAGGACAATCGGCGCCGCGCCGAAATGGGTAATCTGATGATCCCGCAGTGCCGCGAATATGTTTTCGGCGCTGACTACCCGATTGCAGATCAATGTCGCACCCATCAGGGCCATGCTCCAGACATGCCCCCAGCCATTGCAATGGAACATCGGGACGGTATACAGATATCTGGCAAATTTCGGGATCTGCCAGGCTGCGACTGTACCCATCGACATCAGATAGGAGCCGCGATGATGATAGACCACGCCCTTGGGCCGCCCACTGGTGCCCGAAGTGTAGTTCAGCGTCAGTGCGTCCCATTCAGAATCAGGCATGCCCCAGTCGCTGTTTTCGTCTCCTTGAGCGAGTAATTCCTCGTATGTCATGTTGCCGAGGCGTTGGCCGCCTGCCTGTGGGGCCGGCGCCTGGCTGTCGACAATATCAATTACCACAGGCGGGCTGTCCAGTGTCGACAAGGCCTTTGAAACTACATCGGAGAAATGGGTGTCGGTGATCAGAACCCGGGCATCGCCGTGTGCGAGAATATAGGAAACAGTATCCGCATCAAGCCGGGTATTGATCGAATTCAGCACCCCTCCCGACATCGGAACACCGAAATGGGCTTCTGCCAGTTCCGGGGTATTCGCGGCCATTATGGACACGGTGTCGCCCTGTTTTACCCCCAGTTTATTAAGTCCATCAGCCAGCCTGCGACATCGCTTCGATACTTCTTTCCAGGTTGAATTCCGGTTGCCGTAAATAATTCCCGGATGGTCTGCATAGACTTCGCTCGCGCGCTGCAGGAACGAAATCGGGGTGAGTTCCACATAGTTGAGACCTTTTACCTGGTCCAGGATATCGTAATTTTCTTTCATTTGATATTTGATACTGTTTGTGCCGGCTCTGTCAGCGCAATCCCCCCCACGCATCAGCCGTCGCCTGATGGCTCGGCCTCTGTGACTCCCCCCGCCGACAGCCGGATTAATATACTTTAAACCGGGACGATAAGGCAATTTGATTTCCATAATCAATATTTTAAGTGCATAATTCCCGCCGATTCTGGCTATCGTTTAACAATTCTGATTCTTATGAAGATATCGCAACTGGTATTGTCTCGTCGAATTGGCAAGACCCCCTTTGAGGATCGGGTGTTCGAACATGGGGCTCGAATGTTTACCGTTTACAATCATATGCCGCTTGCGTCTGTTTTCAGGTCCCCCCAGGAAGATTACGAACATCTGTGCGAATATGTCCAGATCTGGGACGTGTCGTGTGAGCGTCAGGTTGAAGTGGTCGGACCCGATGCCCTGAAACTGGTCGAACTGGTCACTCCGAGAGATATATCCAAATGCCGGATTGGACAGTGCATGTACACGATTCTGGTGGATGAACACGGCGGAATCGTGAATGATCCTCTGTTGATCAAACTTGCCGAAGACCGTTACCGGTTGTCGATTTCAGACTCCGGTGTTTTGTTATGGCTAAAGGGTCTTGCCAGTGGTCGAAACCTGGATGTATCCGTGTACAGTCCCGATGTCAGTCCTTTGGCGATCCAGGGTCCGAAGGCCGTTGATCTGATGGCTGAAATAGTGGGTGAAGAAATCAGGGATTTGAAGTTTTTCTGGTATTTCAGGGCAAATATCGCCGGTATGGACCTGATCACAGCAAGGTCCGGCTGGAGTGGGCAGGGAGGGTACGAGATTTATCTCGAGGATTCCAAAAAGGGTCCGGCGCTGTGGGATGCTATTTGGGAGGTTGGGCAAAAGTACAATATTCGTGCCGGCAGCCCCAACCTGATCGATCGGATAGAACGGGGTCTGTTGTCTTATGGCAGTGACATGACCTTGCAGGACAATCCATATGAAATCGGGCTTGATCGCTTTTTCAATGAAGAGAAGGAAGCAGAATGCCTGTCCACAAAGGCGCTTGGCAGGATTTTGCAAGAGGGTATAAAAAATGCCCTGGTATATATCCATGTCAGTGGTGATGCGTTGTTGTCGCCGCGCCATACCTGGGATTTGTTCGACAGTGGCGATAACCCGGTGGGAATAGTGACCAGCCTGGCGTATTCGAGAAAATTCGGATCAAATATTGCCTTCGCAAAAGTCAAGATCGAGTTCAGCACTCCGGGAAATATACTGTTTGTGGAACTTGACTCGGGGGAACGGCGACGGGTTGAAGTGGTGACACGGAGCTGGGAGCGGGTTTGCGATCAGGCACAGCAATAAACCGGAATCTGATCGGGATTATCACCCGGCGCCCCCACCGGTGCGGACAGCCACGGGGGATGCCGTTACGAATGCGGTTGATGATCGCAATGTGGATTCCCGCTTCCGCGGGAATGACGAAATGAGGGTCGGGGGATGCCCCGGACAGCCACGGTGGGCGGGCACGGGGGATGCCGTTACGAATGCGGTTGATGATCGCAATGTGGATTCCCGCTTCCGCGGGAATGACGAAATGAGGGTCGGGGGATGCCCCGGACAGCCACGGTGGGCGGGCACGGGGGATGCCGTTACGAATGCGGTTGATGATCGCAATGTGGATTCCCGCTTCCGCGGGAATGACGAAATGAGGGTCGGGGGATGCCCCGGACAGCCACGGTGGGCGGGCACAGGGACCCGCCCCTACGCAGGGTTCGGGTGATTACTCTTTCAGTTCTTCGTACATCCTGTAATGGGTCTCCTCCATGCCGACACTGCGGTAGGTTGATTGGGCTGCGGTGTTTTCTCTCTCCACATACAGGCGATAGCCGCAGACGTCCGGGTTCGCTTCGGCAAGCTCCTTCACTTCTTCATACAGGCGGCGGTAGATTCCCTTTCGTCGCCAACGCGGCATCACGTAAACACTCTGTATCCACCAGAAGACTCCGTTTCGCCAGTCACTCCACTCGGTGGTAATCATTAAAGATGCGACTATTTCCTGTTCGGATTCGGCGACCAGATAAAATCCACGATTCTGATCCTGAATCATTCGGCATGTGCCCGCCAGAATGACCTCCGGATTCAATTTTATCCCTTCGGTCTCCAATGCCATTTTCCGATTAAAGTCGGCAATCCGCTCTGCATCAGTTTGCGTGGCTTTGCGGATGTGGATTTCGTTCGTAGCGGGTATCGCACTGGTCGGCATTTTTATATTCCTTTATGTTCGTGTTCCGGCCATTATATCAGAGGCCTGTTCGGGGGCATGTTTATAATAATCCTTGCAAGTCCGATACTAAAGGTGGAAAATTTTTGCCTTATCCATTTTGCTTGAGGGCCTTGTCTTGAACTTTAACGCTTTTATCACTTGCGCGGTTACCGGAGCCGGTAACACGGTGGGCAAACATCCCGATATTCCCAAGACGCCTGAACAGATAGCGAACGCGGCTATCGATGCGGCCAGGGCGGGGGCGGCGATTGTCCACATTCACGTCAGGGACCCGGAAACCGGCGCGCCATCGAGAAAACCTGAATATTTCGCGGAAGCAGTAGCACGGATCAGGGACAGTGACACCGATGTCGTCATCAATACCACTGCAGGAATGGGCGGCGACATGGTTTTCGGCAAAGGTGAAAATCCATTGCCGTTACAGGATGGCACCGATATGGCGGGCCCCCTGGAACGGTTGGCTCATGTTGAACAATGCCTGCCGGAAATCTGCACACTGGACTGCGGTACGATGAATTTTGCAGAAAGCGACTATGTCATGACCAATACCCCGGGGATGTTGAGAACCATGGCCAAAAGGGTGCAGGAACTCGGGGTCAGACCGGAACTGGAGGTCTTTGATACCGGCCACCTGGTGTTGGCCAGGGAAATGATACGGGAAGGCCTGATCGATGATCCGGTCATGATTCAATTATGCATGGGTATTCCGTACGGCGCGCCTGATGATCCGACCACCTTGATGTCGATGGTTCATGCCCTGCCCGAAGGAGCCACTTTCTCGGCCTTTTCGATCGGCAGGAAGGAACTGCCTTATGTGGCAATGGCGGTGCTGGCCGGCGGCAATGTCCGGGTCGGACTGGAGGATAATCTTTATCTGGAAAAAGGCGTACTGGCCTCCAATGCTCAACTGGTCGAAAGAGCGGTCACCATTCTGGATGCGATGAATGTCAATATCCTGGGCCCGGATGAAGTCAGGAATAACCTCAAACTGCTCAAAAGAGGGTAATCATCAATGAGCAAGCCGGATGGCAAGGTCAAACTGGTCGGACTGATCGGCGGAGGAGTAATTGGCTCTGCCTGGGCTGCCCGCTTATTGATTAATGGAATCGACGTGAATCTGTATGATCCTGCAGAAGGGGTCGAGAGGCGAATCAATGACGTGCTGGACAATGCGCTGCGGGCTTGTCGTACAATGACTCTTGCCCCGATTGACGCCAGGGGCCGCTTGTCATTGGTAGACAGCATTGAGGCGGCCGTGTCCGATGCCGACTTCGTCCAGGAGAGCGGACCCGAGCGAATCGATGTAAAAAAGGCGTTGATGCGTGAAATTTGCCGCTTTGCAGGTGCGGATGCAGTCGTGGCTTCTTCCTCTTCCGGGCTGCTGCCGAGCGAAATGCAGCAGGGCGTGGATCATCCTGAGCGAATTATCGTGGGTCACCCGTTCAATCCGGTCTACCTGATCCCGCTGGTTGAGATAGTGGGGGGCGATCAGACCACTCATCAGGCCGTTGACGCCGCGCGTGCGTTTTATTCCGGTATTGGCATGCATCCCCTGGTTGTGCGCAAAGAAGTCGAGGCATTCATCGCCGACCGCCTGATGGAAGCCTTGTGGCGTGAAGCGTTGCACCTGTTGAATGAGGATGTCGCCACTGTCGATGAACTCGATCAGGCTATCACTTATGGTCCAGGCCTTCGCTGGGCATTCATGGGTTCCTTTCAGACATTTCGCATTGCCGGTGGCGAGGGCGGGATGCGCCATTTCATGTCACAGTTCGGCCCGGCTTTGAAATGGCCCTGGACCCGATTTGACGGACCCGACCTGACCGAAGAATTGCTCGACAGGATATGCGCACAATCCGATGACCAGGCTCAAGGCCGTAGCATTCTTGAGCTTGAGAGGAAAAGGGATGACTGTATCGTTGCGATACTCCAGGCATTGAAAGCGAACGATAGTGCAGCAGGCAGGGTACTGGCCCGCTATGAAGAGTCGCTTTATCAGATCTCTTACCAGGACGGCCTGGCCGAAAGTCATGATCTGGCGCAACCTCTACGGCTGTATTCAGACACGGTCAAGGCACAGTGGGTTGACTACAATAACCATATGACAGAAAGCAGTTATCTGTATGCTTTCGGCAATGCATCCGATGCCCTGTTTCGATTTACAGGGGTGGGTGAAGATTACCATGCCAGGGGAATGAGCTACTTCACGGTAGAGACTCACATGATGAATCAGGGCGAATTAACATCGGGCCAGCGGTTTCATGTAACCACTCAGTTACTGGACGTCGATCAAAAGCGAATTCATCTTTATCATGGCATGATCTCCGATGAAGGTGTACTGATCGCAAGCGCAGAGCAAATGCTGCTGCATGTCGATACCACCGCCTCGAAAGCCTGTCCGGCTGAACCCCATGTCCTCGAGAAACTGGATTTGATTTTCCAAAGTCATGTGAATCTCCCCAGACCTGAATCGGCCGGTCGTTCGATTGGTATAAACCGCCCGCAGTCGACCGGGGTCACAGAAGACGACTCGCCGGCGGCAAGGTTATGAGTAATTCAGGCAGAAGTGTGATTGTCACCGCAGGGGCAAGCGGTATAGGCCATGCCATTGCTTCTTCATTTCATCAAAACGGTGACGCCGTTCATGTTGTCGATATCGATGCCGAAGCGGTTGCACGGTTTTCCTCGGATTATCCCGGTATCAAAACCTCGGTTGCAGATGTTGCCAGTGAATCCGATGTCTGCCGGGTCATTGATACCCATATCGAACATTTTCACGGTGTCGATGTGATGGTGAATTGCGCAGGAATTGCCGGACCCACCGAATTTGTGGAAGATATTACGTTCGAACAATGGCAACGCTGTTTTGCTGTAAATATCGATGCTGTCTTCCTGTTCTGCAACCAGGTTGTCCCCTTCATGAAGGCAGCGCGGGCTGGCAACATTATCAATATTTCATCGACCGCGGGCTGGCACGGCTACCCGTTGCGAACGCCTTATTCCGCATCAAAGTGGGCGGTAATCGGCCTGACCAAGTCGCTTGCGATGGAACTTGGCGGCCTGGGTATACGTGCAAATGTTATCTGTCCGGGGAGCATAAATGGCGACCGGATGGATCGTGTGATCTCGGCTGAAGCCAGTCTCAAGGGAATCAGTGAGCAGACAGTCAAGGACAGATATACCAGGAGCAACTCGATGAGAACGTTTATCGATGCCCGGGATATTGCTGATATGGCCCTGTTTCTCTGCTCGGATAATGCCAGGACGGTAACCGGCCAGGTACTGAACGTGGATGGTCATCTCGAAACCTTCTGGGGACTGGATGATTGAACGCCCCCAACCAGACAACAGGAGAATCCGGTAATGAACTTTGACTACAGCGAAGAGCAATTGATGCTGATCGATACCGCCAAACGCTTTGTCGAGCAGGAGCTGTATCCTTTTGAGCAAGAGGTTGAACAATCCGGCGACGTCCGCCCTGAACTTCGTCAACAGATCATTGACCGTTCGGTCAGGGCGGGACTATACGCTGCCGCAATGCCAGAGGAAATTGGAGGGGGAGGGCTTGATCCGTTGTCAATGTGCATGCTTGACCGGGAGCTCGGCAGGGCCAGTTACGCATTGCAGTATACCGTCGGCCGCCCCAGTAATATCCTTCAGGCCTGCGTCGGTGATCAGAGAGAAAAATACCTGTATCCCTGCATACGCGGAGAGAAAATCGATTGTCTGGCAATGACTGAACCGGGCGCCGGCTCCGATGTTCGTTCGATGTCATGCAAGGCGGAACGGGACGGTGATGATTATGTCATCAATGGCGTCAAGCATTTTATCAGTCATGCGGATGTGTCTGATTTTGTAATCCTGTTCGCTGCAACCGGCGTGGATGATACGCCGCGAGGCCCGAGAAAGAGAATCACTTCGTTTCTCATTGACACCGGCGCCTCCGGCTACACCATACGGCCGGGTTACCAGAGCGTGTCCAATCGTGGATACCATAATTGCATTCTTGAGTTTGATCAGTGCCGCGTTCCTGCAAGCCAGGTACTCGGCGAGGTCGACCAGGGGTTTGAGGTCGCAAATGACTGGTTGGGCAATACCAGGCTGCAAGTGGCCGCGATCTGTCTGGGCCGTTGCGATCGTGCTTATGAACTGGCCTGCGAACACGCCGCCAGTCGGACTCAATTCAATCAGACTATCGGCAAATTTCAGGGGGTCAGCTTTAAACTTGCAGATATGGCGTTGAAGTTGAGGGCCGCTGAACTGATTACCTACCAGGCTGGCGCACGGGCCTGTAAAAATGAAATGACCGATATGGACGCGGCTATGGCAAAGTTGTCAGCGACAGAAACACTGGCGTTTATTGCCGACGAGGCGTTACAGATTTTTGGCGGCATGGGGCTGATGTCGGATCTCCCCCTGGAGCGAATCTGGCGCGATGCCAGGGTAGAGCGTATCTGGGAGGGAACCAGCGAAATCCAGCGATTGATTATTTCCAGATCAATATTGCGGCCGCTGGAAAATCAATCGTAAAAAACCACCACCTGGAGACAGTAACTGTGCGGGTTAACCGGGATCGACTGATCCGATTCCTGAATCCACGCTCGATCGCGGTGATCGGGGGCAGGGAAGCGGAGCAGGTATTGATTCAATGCCAAAAGCTCAGGTTTCAGGGAAAGATGTGGGCGATCAACCCGAAAAGACATTCCATGGCCGGTATTTCATGCCTGGCCGGTTACCACCTGCTTCCCGAGACGCCCGATGCAGTATTCATCGGGGTGCCCGCTGAACCGACCATCGAGACCGTCGCTCAATTGAACCATCTCGGCGCAGGCGGGGCCGTCTGCCTCGCATCAGGATTCAGCGAAGTGGGTGATGAGGGCGGGGGCCGTCAACAAAGATTATTGAAGGCAGCCGGGGACATGCCGGTATTGGGGCCAAATTGCTATGGGTATGTCAATACACTGCTGGGAGCCGCCCTGTTCCCGGATCAGCATGGACTGTGCCGTACGGATCAGGGTGTCGCAATCATCACGTCGAGCGGAAATATAGGAATCAATTTCACATTGCAGCAAAGAGGACTGCCGATTTCCTGGCTGGTCACAGTGGGCAATCAGGCTGTCATCGGCATTGAGGAAGTGATGGCGGCGGCGCTTGAGAATGAAAGGATAAAGGCGATCGGTTTACACATCGAGGGCCTGAGAGACCTGCCGTCGTTCGCTGAACTAGCTGTCCGCGCGCGTGACAGGGGGGTGCCGGTGATTGTTCTCAAAACAGGCAAATCGGACCTTGGCGCACATATTACATTCAGCCATACCGCTGTCCTGGCCGGAGAAAACGAACTCTATACGGCCCTGTTCGATCGCCTTGGTATCGGTACTACCAGTAACATTGAAACCTTTCTGGAAGCGCTGAAGCTGGGTCTTGTCGTGGGGCCGTTAGCAGGAAACCGGATTGCATCGATGAGTTGCTCTGGTGGAGAAGCCTCGCTGATCGCCGATTTGTCTGTCGGGCGTGAACTGGTTTTTCCGAAGATCGAACCCGATCACCGGATGCGGTTGCGCGAAACACTGAATGACTACGTCGCGATCCATAATCCACTGGATTACCACACATTTATCTGGGGCGACAGGCAGCGCATGACCGCAACATTTTCCGCCATGATGTCCGCAAACTATGACCTGACCCTGTTTATCATCGACTTTCCCCTGGTCAATGATTGCGTGATCGACGATTGGATGGAGGCAACCCGGGCATTTGTAACAGCTTGCCGGCAAAACGGTTGCAAAGGTGCAGTGGTCACTTGTCTGTCAGAAAACCTTAACCATGAAATCCGGTCTTATCTGATAGAAAACGGCGTGGCGCCGATGCACGGCATGGAACAGGCCCTGTCGGCGATTGAAACCATCAGCAGGATCGGCATCAGATGGACCAGCGAATGGTCGATGCCGGTGATCCCGGATTTATCAACGCAGCCGGATTCCGGCAGGATCAGCAGCCTGAATGAAAATCAGGCAAAGCAGTTATTGAAGTCGCATGGCATCAAGACGCCTGTTTCAACCACCGCCAGCACCCCCGATGAGGTCAAAGAGGCGGCAGGAGTGATCGGTTATCCACTGGTATTGAAAGTCTTATCTTCGTTTGTTTCGCACAAGTCTGAAGTGGGCGCCGTGGTGGTCGGGATCTCTGATGAAGAAACATTGATCGCACAAAGCACTCGCCTGTTTGAATTATCCGATGTCCTGCTGGTAGAACAAATGGTTACCGATTCAGTTGCCGAATTGTTGGTCGGAGTCAGTTATGATCCGCTCTTTGGTCATTATATGATTCTCGGGTTTGGCGGCACTCTGGTCGAATTGATCGGGGACAGCGAAATATTGCTGTTTCCGGTTGACCGTGCCGAAAGTATCGCCGCTTTGCAGCGATTGAAGACCTGGCCGCTGTTGAACGGATTCCGTAACAGGCCGTTGGCTGATGTCGAGGCGGTTGTCGATATCGTAATGGCGGTAGCGGGGCTGGTTAAAAATCAACGCGACCGGATCATTGAACTCGAAATCAACCCGTTAATGGTCAGGGCGCAAAGCCATGGCGCCGTCGCTGCCGACGTACTGATCCGGGTTCGAAGTTGAAAAAGCCGGCAAGTTTATATTTGAGGTGAAAAAGTTATGTCTGATGCGGTAAAAACAGTGATTGACGGGGGTGTGCTTGAGGTTACCCTGGATCGGCCCAAGGCCAATGCGATAGATGGCCCAACCAGTCAGGAACTCGGCAGGGTGTTTGAGGGTTTCAGGGATAATCCCGAATTGAGGGTGGCGATCATTACCGGGGGCGGTGAGAAGTTTTTTTGTGCCGGATGGGATTTGAAAGCGGCTGCCGGGGGAGAAGGCGTGACCAGCGATTTCGGGGTCGGTGGATTCGGTGGCTTGCAGGAACTGCCGGACATGAACAAGCCTGTGATTGCGGCGGTCAATGGCATTGCCTGCGGCGGCGGATTCGAATTGATGATTTCTGCGGACATCATAATCGCCGCGGAGCATTCAACATTTGCGTTGCCTGAAATCAATGCCGGCACATTGGCGGATGCGGCAACCCTGAAGCTGCCCAAACGAATTCCATACCATGTGGCGATGGAACTGCTGCTGACAGGTCGCTGGATGGATGCCTTCGAAGCTCACAGGTGGGGGCTGGTCAATGAAATCACAGACGCCGGGAATCTCATGACCCGGGCGAGGGAGGTTGCCCAGCGTCTGGCCAAGGGTCCGCCGCTGGTCTTTGCTGCGATCAAGGAGACCGTGCGGGTAACCGAAAACATGGACTTTCAGGAATCCATCGACATGCTGAATGCCGAGGGCATCGCCACTGTCAGGAAACTCTACAATAGTGAAGATATGCACGAAGGCGCATTAGCCTTTTCCGAGAAAAGAGAACCGGTCTGGAAAGGATGCTGAACCGGAAGACAGACGGGAGTTCGGGATGAGAATTTCACAAGGCAATATTGCGGCGAGACAACACGGGGCGATGGAATATGCTGAGGCTCCGGTTGACATCGACACAGTCAGACGATACCGCCTGGATCGCATACAACAGCAACTGCACAGACTCGATTACGCAGGAATACTGTTATTCGATCAGATTAATTGCCGCTATGCCTGCGATGCGACCAACATGCAGGTGTGGTGTTCACATTATGAGACACGCTGCGTCTTCATTGCCACAGACGGTCCGCTGATCCTGTTTGATTATGGTGAATATCCCCATCTGGCGGAAGGCATCCCGACGATCGATGAGTATCGGATCAATACTTCCTTTCATTACTTCGCTGCCGGAGAACGGGTTCGTGAAAAGGCGCAGGACTTTGCTGATACTATCGCTGATCTGATCAAAACCCACGGTGGCGGTAACACCCGGCTGGCGATTGACAGGCTCTCCCATACCGGTTGTGAGCCCTTGTTGCAGCGTGGTATTTCAATCCACGATGGCCTTGAGGTCATGGAACTGGCCAGGGTAATCAAGTCAAATGAAGAAATAATACTGATGCGGCGCGCCATCGATGTCTGCGAGACCGGTATTGGCAGGATGCGTGAGGCGCTTGAACCGGGTATCACTGAAAACGCACTATGGGCAATACTCCATGAGACCAATGTCGCTTCAGGGGGAGAATGGATCGAAACCCGGTTATTGTCTTCAGGGCCGAGAACCTTTCCCTGGTTTCGGGAATCCTCGATGAGGGTGATTGAACAGGGCGATATGGTCAGTTTTGATACGGATTTGATCGGGCCTTACGGTTATTGCTCGGACATGTCCCGAAGCTGGGTGTGTGGAGATAAACCGAGTGATGAGCAACGCAGGATTTATGCATACGCGTGGCAGCAGATTCAGCATAATGTATCGATGTTGAGACCCGGCATGACCTTCCATGAAGCCTCGCGCGCAGCCTGGAAGATTCCAGCAGAATTCTCAAACACCAAATACAGCTCCCTGATACATGGAGTGGGGTTGGCGGATGAGTATCCGAGCATCAAGCATATCGATAAACTTGAGATGGCAGGTTACCGGGGAGTTATTGAGGAAAACATGACCCTGTGCATCGAATCCTACATTGGTTCCGAGAGAGGCGGTGAAGGGGTTAAACTGGAAGAACAGGTTCTGATCACCGAACACGGAGCCGAGGTGATGACCCTCTATCCTATGGAGCTGGATTGGCTGTAAATGAATTATCCGGATTGAACTGTCCCGTAAAATGATAGAAATAAGGCAGGTCGATCCGATTGATGCCGACGTATCGGAATTGATCCGGGAACTGGATGAATACCAGATGTCGATCTATCCGGCAGAGTCCAACCACCTTGATTCAGTCGAGGAACTGCGCCGCGTGGAAGTTTTTTTCATCGGCGCGTTTCAGGGGCGGCAACTGGTCGGTACAGGCGCGGTCAAACAGCTCAGCGATGGTCGTGAAAAAATCAGATACGGCGAAATAAAACGTGTATTCGTCAAAAAATCACACCGGGGAAAAGGCATATCCAGGCTGATCATGGAGCATCTGGAAAATTATCTGGTCGAAAAAGGCATTCAGATCGCGCGGCTTGAAACCGGCATATATCAACCCGAGGCGCTGGCGCTGTACCAGAGGTCAGGATATCGCAAGCGATCCTCATTTGGTGATTACCCGAAACATGACCCGTTATCTGTTTTCATGGAGAAACAGTTATAATCCGGTTGTATCAGCAGGCGGAATACATAGTCATAGCACAGACTACTCTTTAAATTCAGTGGGAGAATTTCATGAACCCGATTGATTCCATATACTCGTTGTTCGGCGTATCTTTTGTATCAATCATTGTTATATTTCTTGCAGTTCTGATTGTTTACAAGGGAATCGTTATTGTTCATCAGGGCTATGAATACACCATCGAAAGATTGGGACGGTATACCCGATCATTGAGGCCGGGCTTTAGCATCATTGTCCCTTTTGTTGATCGAATAGGGGCCAGGGTCAATATGATGGAACGGGTGTTGGAGGTTCCCTCCCAGGATGTCATTACCAGGGACAACGCTGTCGTCAGAGTCGATGGCGTCGTGTTTTTCCAGGCGCTGGATGCGGCGAAAGCCAGCTACGAAGTGAATCAACTGGAAAATGCGGTTTTAAATTTGACCATGACCAACATCCGGACGGTGCTCGGGTCGATGGACCTGGACGAATCATTGTCCAAGCGCGATGAAATCAATGCCTCGCTGTTGATGGTGGTTGACTCAGCGACATCACCCTGGGGAATCAAGGTCACCCGGATCGAGATAAAAGATATTTCACCTCCTGCAGACCTGGTGGAATCAATGGCGCGCCAGATGAAGGCTGAAAGGAACAAGCGAGCGTCCATTCTTGAGGCCGAAGGCATGAGACAGGCAGATATATTGAAAGCGGAAGGTGAGAAACGCGCCATGATTCTGGATGCTGAGGGCGAGAAGGAAGCGGCTTTCAGACAGGCAGAAGCGCGAGAGCGACTGGCTCAGGCGGAAGGCGAGGCGACCAGGATGGTATCCGAGGCGATTGCTGCAGGAGATATGCAGGCGGTGAACTATTTCGTTGCGACCAAGTACGTCGAAGCAATCAGGGAACTGGGCATGTCGAAGAATCAGAAAATTCTGTTCCTTCCGATGGAACTCAGTAGTATTATCGGGTCAATTGGTGGAATAGGCGAACTGGTTAAAGAAACTTTTGACAACAGCAGGAAGAACACGGATTCAAATGGTTAAATATGTTTGATCTGCCTGGAATGACTTACTGGGGGTGGTTCGCCGTGGGTCTGGTTTTGCTGGCGTTTGAACTGGTTGCCCCACTCACTTTCTTTTTATGGCTGGGCATTTCCGCCCTGGTGACCGGGTTGGCAGCGCTGGTTTTCTCCGGCATGTCATGGGAGGTGCAGTTCCTGGTTTTTTCCATCCTGTCGGTGACCAGTATCGTGATTTCCAGGCGGTATCTGGTGAAACGGCAAACAGTTTCGGATGTGCCCAATTTGAATCGCAGGGCGCAACAGTATGTCGGCAGGGTGTTTACCTTGAGTGAGGGTATTTCGCAAGGCGTAGGAAAGATCAAAGTCGACGATACCTATTGGAATGTAACCGGAGCGCCGTTGAAAAAAGGTACAGAGGTAAAGGTGGTCAGCGCTGATGGGGCGGTGTTCGCAGTCGAGGCGGTCGAAGCGGTCGATGCCCCGGTCCACGCGCAACTGGAGAGCGAGCGGTGACGGCGGCGGTGGATCGCGATGACCTGAAGATCACGCTCGGGGTCGAGGAAGAGTGCTTTCTGGTGGATCCACAGACCCGCGACCTTCTCATTGATCCCGACCCGGGTATCTTCGAAACCTGCGAGAAAACCTGCGGGCCGCACAAGATCGTGCGGGAGGCGCTGCGGTCCCAGATCGAAACCAATACCAGGGTGTGCGCCTCGGTTGCCGAATTGCGCGAGGCTTTGATCGAGACCCGACGCATTGTCATCTCGGCGGCCGAGCGGTATGGGGCGGCGGTGATGGCTGCCTCTACCCATCCGTTTGCACGGTGGCAGACACAGGCAATCACATCGGGGGAACGCTACGAGCGATTTGCGGCCGCTCATCAGGATAATCTGCGCCGTTTCCTGATCGGAGGCATGCATATTCATGCGGGATTCGGCGATGCGGAAACACGTATTCGGGTGATGACGGCGGTTCGCCAGTACCTGCCGCTGTTCCATGCCCTGTCCACGTCCTCGCCGTTCAGCGACGGGCGCGTAACAGGGTTCAAATCCTGGAGGCTGACAATTGTCGGAAGTCTCCCGCGATCCGGCATGCCCCGCCCGTTTCACTCATTGGCGGAGTATGATCGGTTGCTTACGGAGTTCCAGCGCTGCAATTACATTACGGACGGCAGCGAGTTGTGGTGGGACATCCGCCCCTCTCACGCCTATCCGACGGTAGAGATGCGCATCTGCGACGTCTGCACGCGACTGGAGGACGCGGTGTGCATGGCTGCGCTTTATGCGTCGCTGATCAGATGGCTGCTACGTCGGGACAGGGACGGCGCCTTGCCTCCCGAGCCGTTGACCGAGCTGATCAAGGAAGACCGCTGGATCGCGCAGCGCTATGGCGTGTTCTCCTTCTTCGGCGACAGGCACGGCATAGGTGACAGAATCGATATCCAGGACTACCTTGCCGGACTTATCGAGGAGCTGGCCTCCGATGCCCGCGCGCTGGGGTGCGAACCCGAGATGCGCCACGCAATGACCATCATCAAGGAGGGCGCCAGCGCGGACCGCCAGTTGGATTTCTACAACCTGCGCCGCCTGGAAGGAGATACTCACGAAGAGGCGTTGCGCCGCGTAGTCGACTTGTTGCTCGCGGAGACGCGGGCAGAAACCGGAGTTCCCTGACGGGTTATGGAAAGTTGGATTCAGACGCAAATGGCACCAGACCAATACGCCACGGACAGCGAACTCATCCGCGAAGCGCTGCGCGAGAAAGAAATGCGGACAGCGGAGAATGAATATATCCGCACCAAATTGATTGCAGCCGCACAGTCCGTAGAACAACATGGATGGGTCGAAAAAACACCAGAGGAAATGCTCGACGGTTTCAAAGCGAAAGCTCGTCGTGATGGCAAATTATAAAGTGTCCACCTTTTTCAGTACGCCTCAACCTGTCCCTACGGATGGCCGGGGCGAATAGATATGGCGCTGATCTTGCTTCAGAGCTTTGATGCCAGCAGGCTGATTCATACGCCTTCAATTTACCCCGGCAATCGTGCGATCAGTCGGGAGCGAATGTTCTCTATCGCATCCCGGGAATTCCAGGAGAATCCTGTGGTTAGAAGCGGGCCGATATCGGCGTTGAACCGAGCATCAAGCAGTTTTTTCTGGATATTCTGCTCGAACGCGTCCCGCGTTATATGATGCCCTCCATGTGCCATGTATTGTAAAAAGGCGGTAATGACGCAATCCGGGTCGAGTTCCCTTTCCTCCAGCGCTACAGACAGGTCGAATAAATCTCTGCCCTTTCGGCGCTGATACAGGGCGCGTAACTTCGTCGCCATGAGTTCATCGAGTGTATATGTGGTGATCTTCGTCCTTCCCTCAAACCAGCGCGAAGTTACGCTAAATCGTTGTTGAATGAATCCGTACACTGTAAAGCGTTCCCTCGAATTGATCTCCACCTTGAGCCTGAGTGTTAGCGGCGGAGTGTCTTCGGACTGGAATCGGTAGGCGAATGTCACGCGGCCTTCGGTCTGCTTCCATCGTGGCCTGCCAAGCCAGGGATCAAGAACTTCCCGTATCGCGTCCATCATCGGCCCGGCCGGCTCGGCCCTTACCTGCACAAGGTCGATATCTTCGGAATAGCGGGCTGTCGGATGAATGTGAAGTTTGTGGAGCACCGTACCACCTCGGAACGCCAGAGCATCTGCAAGAACGGGATGGTTGAAAATTGCAATGAGCGCCCGGCTGATGACGAGGTCCTGCTCGACCTGGAAGTCTTGCACCCAGGGCGCATGAACCCGCCACTCCGTGATGTAATCGCGCGGGATCATAAGTCCGGCTCGATATCGGCGTTGACAAGAATCTTCCAGTCCGCGTCGCGTGACGCTTCCTTGTGAGTTCTCCCCGGGATAAGCGGAACTGATTGCCGGGCTTGATCCTTGACATAGGCTTTGAGGAGGGTGACCTGTTCATAGACAGAGATATGCTCGAACAGGTATCCAAGCCTTTGCGCCCATGTAACAGGTGCGGTTTGTGCGGCTGCCACCAGTTTCTGCGGATCAATTCGCTCTGCAAGCTCGAAAAGAACAGTCGCCACTTGATCAATCCCTCCTGCACGATGGCAATAACCTGCGAGGTCAACGGCTGTCGCCTCTGGGGTCGAGACGCGGATTGTGCCTCGGGGCGTGTTGAAGTTCTGCGCGGGAACCTGCCGAAGGCGCCTGCGGACGATGAACATCGTGCGCACTTGGCCACAGCGGATAGGTCGGCGCGCCTTTTCGAGCATCACCTGAAATTCCTGCGGTCGGTGGTGGGCTGCGCCGTGATACTGCGCGGCTGACAATAGCCCGGCATAGTATGGTTGCCGAAGCTGCTGCATCAACGCCGGGATGAACTGGTCTGTCGGGAGACATCCCAGAGAGCGGTACTCCGGTGGAAGGATCACATAGAAGCCCCGTGCGGGCTGCGCGATCATATTCTGCCGGGCCAGTCGGTTCAGGGCGAGCTTGGTCGCTTCAGCGGACACGCCAAGCGCTTCACGAGCGTCACTCGACAGAAAGTGATAGTGCCCGGAGGCGGCAAGGTCGTTGATGTAGTCTCTGGCGCGTAGCTGACAATAATTCGATTTCATTCGCATAAAGTATCATTATTCGATACTTTATGCAATTAATTATGACAATGATGAAGTAAGGATAACCCCTGTGGTTGTCCTGGACAGGCATGGGGCGGATGGTGGCGGACAGGCACGGTGGCCTGTCCCTACGGATGGCCGGGGCGAGTTCGGACAGGCACGGGCGAACGGATATGGCGGAGAGTGAGGGATTCGAACCCCCGGACCTGTTACAGTCAACGGTTTTCAAGACCGCCGCATTCGACCGCTCTGCCAACTCTCCGGTTCAGGTCGTGCTCGGGGCGGATTATATATGACCCGGATTGGGCAAGCTACCAACCGGCAATGGATTCAGTATGGTTTTATTGGTAAATTTGCCTTATGACTTCGTTGCCTTTTCTGCAAAGCCCGTTGTTGGGCCATCAATCCGAAATCAATCATGGTTTTTTCACTCGCCAGGGCGGGGTATCGCAAGGGGAGTTCGATTCCCTGAATTGCGGGCAGTTTTCGGGTGATCATCTGGAACATGTGCTGGAAAACCGCTCAAGAGTGGCTGCTGCACTCAACTGCGAACGCATGGTCAGTCTCAGACAGGTACATAGTAACGTCGTTCATGTGATCGATCAAAATTCGCATCCGGATGAGATCCTTGCAGGGGACGGGATGGTTACATGTGAAAAGGGGATAGCTCTGGGTATACTGGGAGCGGATTGTGCTCCGGTATTGTTCGTCGGCCCGAAAAACGGGGTGATCGGAGCGGCTCATGCAGGGTGGAAAGGAGCGATTGGCGGGATTACCGACTCAGTCATTGACGCAATGTGCGGGCGCGGCGCCAAAATCAGCAATATCAAGGCAGTGATCGGCCCTGCAATTCAATCCCAATCCTACGAGGTCAGCGTCGAAATCCAGGACCAGGTGTTTACTCAATCCGGCGCCGAGTGCAAGGATTGTTTCAGCCCGGCAGAGGCCGATCACAAGCGAATGTTCGACCTGCCTTTATATATCGAGAAAAGACTGAAAAAAGCGGGAATTGTAAAAGTCCACCGTATGTTTGAGGATACCTACAGCAATGAGGGGCGGTTTTTCAGCTATCGCCGGGCATGTCATAAAGGGGAAAAGCGCTATGGCCGCCAGGTGGGCGCCATTTGCCTGAACACATGATCAGGAATCCAGTTCCTCCCAGCGTTGCCAGCACTGCTCAAGTTGCGTGCTTATGGACTTAATTTCATCGAGGGCGGCATTGATTTCATTCCGTGACCGATTATAGAAGTCCGGCTCCGAGATGGTTCGGGTCAGGCTGGTCTGGTGGTTTTCCAGATGCTCGATTTTTGCCGTCAGCGCCGACAGTTCACGTTGCTCGTTAAACCCGGGTTTTTTCTTTTTCCCGGTGATTTTCCGATCTGATTTCCCGGACACGGGCTTTACAGTCTTTTCAGGCGTTTGCCGGGGTCTGGCTTTACTGCTGTGTTTCAGCCAGTCTGAATAGCCGCCCACGTTATCGTTGATTCTGCCCATCCCTTCAAAGGACAGGGTGCTGGTAACCACATTGTCGAGAAACCTGCGATCATGCGAGACCATCAACAGCGTGCCATCGAATTGGAGAAGCTGTTCTTCCAGCAATTCCAGGGTTTCAATATCAAGGTCGTTGGTGGGCTCATCCATGATCAGCAAATTGACAGGTCTGCTGAAAAGCATGGCAAGTAGCGCTCGCGCGCGTTCACCTCCGGATAATGATTTTATCGGCGAACGGGCCCTGACGGGCGCGAACAGGAAATCCGCCAGATAACTGATTACGTGTTTGTCCTTGCCGTTAATGCTGATTTGCTCCCGGCCCTGACCGATCATGTCAACAATGGTTTTCTCCAGGTCCAGTTGTGCCCGTGATTGATCGAAGCTGGCAACCTTCAGATGGGTGCCGTGCTGGACCGAACCGGTTTGAGGTTCGATTTCCTTCAGCAGGATTTTCAACAATGTCGTTTTGCCGATGCCATTCGGCCCGATCAATCCTATCCGGTCGCCGCGTATGATGCGGGTCGAAAAATCCCTGACGATAATCTGCTGATTGATCTTGAAGTTGATTTTTTCCGCTTCAATGACGGTTTTCCCGCTTTCGGAGCCCTTGTTTATTTCCAGACGTGTATTCGATGGTTTGTTCCTTCTGCGGGCCTGCTCTGTACGCATTTTTTGCAGCGCCCTAGCCCTGCCTTCATTGCGTGTCCGCCTGGCCTTGATTCCCTGTCGAATCCAGGCTTCTTCCTTGGCAAGTTTCTTGTCAAAGACCGCATTTTGCCTGCGCTCCTGTTCAAGCGCAGCCGCTTTCCGGGACAGATAATCACTATAGCCGCCGGGCCAGTTGACCAGTTTCCCGCGATCAAGTTCGAGGATATCGGTACAGACATTCTGTAAGAATTCACGGTCGTGCGTGACAAACAAAATAGCGCCCTTGAATTTGAGGAGTTGGCGCTCCAGCCAGACAATGGCGTCGGTATCGAGATGATTGGTCGGTTCATCCAGTAACAGGAGGTCGGGATTGCTGACCAGCGCCTGGGCCAGAGCGGCTCTGCGTTGCCATCCACCGGATAATGCAGACACCCTGTCATCCGCATTCAGATTCAGTCGGCTGAGCGCCTTGTTTATCCGGGCATGCGCATTCCAGCCATCACTGTTGTCGAGTTTTTGTTGCAGTTCATCCAGCCGCTTCAGTTGACCATGGTCAATCGCGGCCATGGTCGAAACCTGATGGTATTCAGCCAACACCTGGCCTGTATCGCCGAGTCCCCTGGCAACCAGGTTAAACACGGATTCATTTTCAACCGGATCAGGTGTCTGGTCCAGGAGGGCGATTTTCAGACCGGGTCTTGCTCTGAAATCACCTTCGTCAGCGGTGATTCTCTGGTCCAGGATAGCAAGCAGCGTCGATTTACCTTCACCGTTTCTGCCAATCAGCCCGACCCTCTGCTTCTTGTCCAGGGACAGGTTGGCATTATCCAGCAGCCTGTGATGACCAAAGGCGATGGATAACCTGGATATGGTGAGTAAAGACATCGGTGATTTTATGCATTGAAAGCGTTCAATCAGATTGTACAATAACGCACTTTGCACCGGAGCGGTGACGACTGTACCGGACAGCCACGGGGGGTTGTCCCTACGATGGTTGTGGCGAGTCCGGAGGTGTACTGGGGTTGTTCCTGCGATGGGGCTGGTTACAACTGTACCGGACAACCACGGGGGATTGTCCCTGCGATGGGCTGGTCGTGCCTGTCCAGGACATTATTGGAGTCGGGGACAAAGACAATGAGCAATGAAAATCCTGCCAATCAAATCAACAGGCGAAGAACATTCGCAATCATCTCGCACCCGGATGCCGGAAAGACGACACTGACTGAACGCTTCCTGCAATACGGAGGAGCCATCCAGCTTGCCGGTACAGTCAAGGCACGCAAAAGCAATCGCTACGCTACGTCAGACTGGATGGAACTGGAAAAGCAGAGGGGCATATCGGTGACTTCTTCCGTGATGCAGTTTTCCTACAAGGATCGTATCGTGAATTTGCTTGATACCCCCGGTCACGCGGATTTTTCCGAAGATACCTATCGTACCCTGACTGCGGTTGATTCAGCGCTGATGGTGATCGACATCGCCAAAGGAGTGGAAGAGAGGACAGTCAAGCTGATGGACGTCTGCCGCCTGCGCGATACGCCGATCATGACCTTTGTCAACAAGATGGACCGGGAGGGGCGTGACCCGATCGATGTGATGGATGAAGTTGAACGGATTTTGAAAATCAAATGTGCGCCGTTGACCTGGCCAGTCGGCTCTGGAAAGCTGTTTGTCGGGGTTTATCGTTTGTATGATGACGTGGTTCATTTCTTCAAGGGACGCGGGGGTTTCGAACAGGATGAATTCATCCAGGGGCTGGATCATCCGGCGCTGGATGAAAAGATTGGCAGTCTGGCTGAAGAACTGCGTGAAGAAGTGGATCTGGTCAGGGGCGCAAGTCATGAATTTGACATTTCCGCTTATCGCCGCGGGGAACTCACTCCGGTTTTATTCGGCTCTGCGTTGAATCGTCAGGGTACGGATGAACTGGTGGATAATTTCGTGGATTGTGCGCCTGGCCCACAGTCACGGGCAACTGAAACACGGGTGGTCGAGGCAGGGGAGGAAAAATTCACCGGGTTTGTTTTCAAGATTCAGGCCAATATGGACCCGGCGCACCATGACCGGATCGCCTTTTTACGTATTACTTCCGGAGAATTCCGAAAGGGAATGAAAATTCGCCACGTGCGGGCAGAAAGATTCATGACTGTGCATAATGCACATACTTTCATGGCAGCCAGACGCGGACAGACAGAAGACGCTTTTGCCGGAGATATTCTGGGGTTGCACAATCACGGTACTATCCGGATTGGCGACACCTTCACACAGGGAGAGGCCCTGAAATTTACCGGGATTCCCAATTTTGCTCCCGAATTGTTCAGGAGGGTTCGTCTGAAGGATCCATTGCGCGCCAAGGCGTTACAAAAGGGACTGATCCAACTCAGTGAAGAAGGCGCCACCCAGATATTTTCACCATTGGCTAACAATGACCTGATTCTCGGCGCAGTGGGGATTCTGCAGTTTGATGTGGTGGCCCATCGTCTCCAGACAGAATACGGTGTGGACTGCATGTTTGAAGCGGTGCCGGTATCCACTGCGCGCTGGATCAAATTCACAAACCCTTCGGATGAAACCGGGTTCATGCGCCGCAACGAACAGAATCTGGCGCTGGATGGACAGGATACGTTAGTCTATATCGCCCCCAATCGGGCCAATCTGCAACTAGTAATCAAGCGCTGGCCTGATGTCGAGTTCCGTACTACAAGAGAAGTATGAATGGGTCCGCTGCAATAAAAAAACGGAATAATTTTGAGTTGATTGTATATTTATGTATAAATTATGGTAATATTATGGTTCAATTAATCGTTTTAAAAGCGCACAGTGGTTATGAATATCAAAACTATTGTTGGGAAGATCTGTGTCAAAATCGTTTTGGTATCGGGGCTGGCATCCGGCATCCTGTTAACCACCTTCAGCTACGCCGACCAGACCGGTCCGGTTCATGATTTCAATTTTTCCAACGTGACTCCGGGCCAGGAACTGGGTTGTCTGGCATTGAATATTTACCACGAAGGACGTGGCGAGAATAGTAAAGGGCAGGTGGCAATCGCTGCGGTAACCATGAACAGGGTAAACAGCGAGGACTATCCTGACACGGTCTGTGAGGTCGTGTGGCAAAGGAAACAATTCAGTTGGACCCAGGCCGCTTCAAAATTTCACTCTGTCACTGATCAGAGAGCATGGCAACAGTCACTGACACTGGCCAGGTCATTTCTCGAAAGCGAGAAAATGACAGAGGTCGGTAACGCCACCCATTATCATGCCTCGACAGTGCAGCCCTACTGGGCATCAGAAAATAAACCGATCGCCAGGGTCGGCAATCATTTATTCTACAGTTTTGTAACATCAGGGCCTGACTGCCCGACCGGATGTGACAATGGGCACTGTAATTGCAATCCAGACCAATTCCGGTGACGACATCGACCGTAATCTGACGGCGCTTGCGAAACATATCTCCCGTGCCTGTCATCCTGATGGCAGGCAGCAGGATGATGCAGGAAATCAGGTGGTTGTATTGCCGGAGTGCTTCGGCCTGATGCCGTCCGGTATATCCCGGTTACTGCAATGCGCCGAGAAGGATGGCAAAGGGAAAATACAGGGCTTTCTGTCCCGAACCGCGCACGAGAATAATATCTGGATCCTGGGAGGAAGCGTGCCAATGCGCTCCGCTGATCCAGAAAAAATAACCAACTCGCTGCTGGTCTACGACAATCATGGAGAACGAGTGGCCCGTTACGACAAGATATTTCTGTTTGATGTGTCCCTGGCCGGTGGTGAGCATTATCACGAATCTGATTATACCTTGCCGGGCAGCCGAATCGAGGTGGTCGATACGCCGGCAGGTAAAATCGGTTTGTCGGTTTGTTATGACCTTCGGTTTCCCGAGTTATATCGCCGGCTTGTGCAAAGGGGCGCCGAAATTCTGGTGGTTCCTTCCGCCTTCGCCTATACCACCGGAAAGGATCACTGGATGCCATTATTAAGAGCAAGAGCGATAGAAAACAGTTGTTATGTGGTGGCGCCGGCACAATTCGGGCAACACAATAAAAAACGCAAAACCTGGGGCCATACTGTTATCATTGACCCATGGGGGAACATTGTCGCCGAACTGAAAACCGGTTGGGGCAGTGTCCACAGCAGGATTGATCGAGAACAATTGCATCGCATTCGCCAACAACTGCCTTCGCTTTCGCATTGTCGTTTCGACCTGTTTTAATTTAATCCAATTCTGACCTGAATCGATGACTGACCAACTTGAAACTGCAATGCAGTTATTGCTCGAACCCACAGGGCTGGGCGACCACGACCTGACCCGAACCATAAATCAGGTGATGGGGCCGAAGATCGACTATGCGGATCTGTATTTCCAGCATTCCCGCCGGGAATCATGGTCGCTGGACGAAGGAACAGTCAAGTCGGGAAGCTACAGTATTGATCAGGGGGTAGGGATTCGTGCGGTCAGCGGGGAGAAAACAGGATTTGCCTACTCCGATGAAATCATCCTGCCAGCGTTAACCAGCGCCGCGGATACGGCAAAGGCCATTGCCAGGAGCAGCAATAACGAGAATGTGATAAAAATCCAGCCCCACGATCAAGCGCTTACCCGGTTGTATGAGCCATTTAATCCTTCCGATTCGATGCGCGATGAAGACAAGGTTGCGTTGTTACAGGAAGTGGAGAAAACAGCAAGGGCAATCGATAGTCGAATCACACAGGTAATGGTCAGCCTGGCAGGTTTACACGACGTGGTGATGGTAGTTCGCTCTGACGGCCTGCTGGCTGCGGATGTCCGTCCGCTGGTGCGAATGAACGTTCACGTCATTGTTGAGCATAACGGCAGGCTGGAACAGGGCTCCAGCGGCGGCGGCGGACGCTATGACTACGGATATTTCACCCAAAACAATCGTGCGCACGGATATGCGGAAGAGGCGGTTCGCCAGGCGCTGGTCTCACTGGAGTCGAGGGAAGCCCCGGCAGGTGAAATGGTGGTCGTGCTCGGTCCGGGCTGGCCGGGGATACTGCTGCATGAAGCGATTGGACATGGGCTGGAAGGGGATTTCAATCGCAAGGGGACTTCTGCCTTCAGCGGCAGGATCGGGGAAAAGGTGGCTTCCGAATTGTGTACCGTGGTTGATGACGGCACCATTGAAAATCGTCGCGGGTCGTTGTCAATTGATGATGAGGGAACACCTGGCCAGGATACGGTACTGATTAAAAATGGAATCCTGACTGGCTACATGCAGGACAATCTGAACGCGCGTCTGATGGGCATGGCGCCAACCGGTAATGGCCGCAGGGAATCCTATGCACATTTGCCGATGCCGAGAATGACCAATACTTATATGCATGCCGGAAATCATGACCCCGGGGATATTATCGCCTCGGTGGATAAGGGGCTGTACGCCGTAAACTTCGGGGGCGGGCAGGTGGATATTACCTCCGGAAAATTCGTCTTCAGCGCTTCTGAAGCCTACATGATCGAAAAAGGCAGGGTCACTTATCCGGTCAAGGGCGCTACCCTGATCGGCAATGGCCCCGAAGTACTGACCCGGGTGTCCATGGTCGGTAATGATATGGCGCTTGACTCCGGGGTGGGGGTTTGTGGAAAAGAGGGACAGAGCGTACCGGTTGGTGTGGGCCAGCCTACCATGCGTATTGACCGGCTTACAGTGGGCGGAGTGTCAGTCTGATGGCCCGGTCAAATCAAATATGGCGTCCTGACGTGCAGACCGACATAGAGCATAGCCTGATCGGGGTCGCGTCCAGTGCACTGGAGTTGGCAAAACAGCAGGGCACGGACTGGGCCGACGTGTCGATTTCCCAGGAGCAGGGCAGGTCAGTGACCGTGCGGAACCGTGAAGTCGAAACGGTTGAGCACAACCGCGATAAAAATATTGGGGTGACGGTGTATTATGGTCATCGCAGCGGAAGCGCCTCGTCCACCGATTTTTCGAGTGAAGCGATCCGGTCCTGTATCAATTCAGCCTGTAATATTGCCAGATTTACGGAAGAGGATCCGTTTAACGGATTGGCGGAAATTGAATATCTGGCTACAGAATTTCCTGACCTTGACTTGAACCGCCCATGGCCGATCCCGGTTGACCAGATGATCGAAGTAGCGACAAACTGTGAAACCGTTGCCATGGACAGCGATTCCCGGATCACCAACACCGAAGGCGCGACCGTGTCCAGTCACGACGGGATCAGCATGCTGGCAAATTCTCATGGATTCTTTGGGCTGTCGAGAGGAAGTCGGCACAGTATCGGTTGTTCGATTATTGCCGGAGCGGGTGAAAATATGCATCGGGATTACTGGTATGACTGCAAGCGGCATGCGGATGATCTGATTCCATCTGATGAAATCGGACTGGAGGCAGCCAGAAGAACGGTTCAAAGGCTCGGCGCTCGAAAGGTAAAGACTGGAGAATATCCGGTTATTTACGATTCAGGGGTTTCATCCAGCCTTATTTCTCACCTGGTCTCGGCCATCAGCGGCTCAAGCCTGTATCGAAAGGCAAGCTTTCTGCTGGATCATAAAGGCCAGCGAATTTTTCCGCATGGCACAAATATTTATGAGCAGCCCCGTCTGCCAAGAGCGTTGGGCAGTGCAGTATTCGATAACGAAGGGGTGGCAACACGGCCGAACCGGATTGTTTGCGATGGGGTACTCGAAAGTTACCTTCTGAACAGTTATTCCGCCAGAAAGCTGGGTATGCAAACCACGGGTAATGCCGGGGGTGTACATAATCTGACACTCGACAGTACTTATGCAGATGATTCCGGCGCCTCCGGTACTCTGGAACAGATGATCAGTGATATGGGCCGGGGGATTGTTGTCAGCGAACTCATCGGATTTGGCGTAAACACCGTAACCGGTGATTATTCACGGGGTGCATTTGGTTTCTGGGTAGAGAATGGGGAAATTCAGTACCCCGTGCAGGAGTTCACGATTGCCGGAAACCTGAAAGAGATGTTCAAGGCAATGACCGCAGTCGGTTCGGATGTCGATCAACGAAAAAACATCAGGGCAGGATCAATCCTGATCGAGAATCTGACAGTCGCGGGCGAGTGAACGACCACAGGGCGGACAGGCACAGAGGCCTGTCCCTACGCGTCGCATCGGATGTAGGGGCAACCCTCCGTGGTTATCCTTACCGAGTCAACAGTGGTTCCAGTTCAGTCAGCGCTTTTTTGTAGACCTGTTTCTTGAATTCGACGATCTGTTTCAACGGCTGCCAGTAATCGACCCACTCCCAGTAATCGAATTCCGGTTTTTCAGAGATATCCAGACGAACCCGGGATTCCTGGGTAATCAATTGAAACAGGAACCATCTTTGTTTCTGTCCCCGGAATTGTCGGGGCTGTAGATATCGGCGAGACCTGATTGCATACGGCACGTCATATCGCAACCACCTTTCAGTATTGCCCAATAACTTCACATCCTTATCAGCAAGACCAATTTCTTCGTAGAGTTCCCGAAATGCCGCTTCACGCGGAGATTCCTCAGGCTCAATCCCTCCCTGTGGAAATTGCCAGCCGTCGTGTCGGGCGCGCCTTGCCCACAAGACCTGCTGGTCGTAATTACACACGATGATGCCTACATTCTTCCTGTAGCCATCTTTGTCTACCCAGTCCGCCATCTACACACTACGACTTTAATTAAATTGGCAAAATGGCAATGACAACGGCGCAATTTGCTCCGCTTCCCGCATTCCCGCCAGTATGTCGATGGTACAGGTAATCATTTTGCTTCCGTAAAACTTCAACTAAACTATGCACTTTACCACAGACGGCAGCCAAGTGAGCTAACCAACTCTATAAATAATGTCAGCGACGAATTGAGTGGTCTGGCGCATGCAAGGAAATCACCGTTGGGATTTCGTTGCCGGTTATGGCGATGGACATGAAAAATGAAGTCTGTTACCATCATGCAACTTGTCGGGGTGCTGCACAGGCTGAGATAAAACCCGTTGAACCTGAAGAGGCTAGGACCTCCGTAGGGAACAAGCAGCAATTCGATTATCGGTTGCCTCTGGTCTCCCGACAAACGCGAGTCATGTTTTAGATGTGATTCCCGGATAACGCCAGGAATTTCCCGGCATTGCCGGAAAGTGTTTATCAATTTCGGAGATACCATGAAAAAACCCGCCCACAAAAGCCTGAATACCGAAGGATTAAGCGGTATTACAACGGATCAACTGCCCGGTTCAAGCAAAATTTACGTTGCAGGAAGCCGTGAGGATGTTCGCGTACCGATGCGCCGGATCAAACTCGATCCTACTCCGATCAAGGGACTGGACGGTTCTGAGTCGGTTGAAATCAATGAACCGCTCGATGTATACGATACATCCGGACCCTATACGGACCCGGAAGTGACGATCGATCTCGAAAAAGGCCTTCACCGACTCAGGGAAAACTGGATCAGGGAGCGAGGCGACACTGAGCAGTTGCAGAATTTCAGCTCCGACTTTACCCGCCAAAGGAATGTAAACAGTGAAACGCTGGCGGTGTTCAAAAACCGGACGCTGCCCCGAAAGGCGCATTCAGGCCGGTGCGTGACCCAAATGCATTATGCGCGCCAGGGCATAGTGACACCGGAAATGGAATTCATTGCGATCAGGGAAAACATGGGAAGACTGGCAGCGGGTGAGTCTGCCGTGAACGGTTCGCCCCAAATGATTACGCCGGAATTCGTTCGGAAGGAAGTAGCGGAAGGCCGGGCGATTATTCCTGCAAATATCAATCATCCTGAATCTGAACCGATGATCATCGGACGAAATTTTCTGGTGAAGATCAACGCCAATATCGGTAATTCCGCCCTGGGCTCGTCGATCGAGGAAGAAGTCGAAAAGATGGTGTGGGGAATCCGCTGGGGAGGTGATACCACCATGGATTTGTCCACCGGTAAAAATATCCATGAAACCCGGGAGTGGATTATCCGCAATTCGCCTGTTCCGATTGGCACCGTGCCGGTTTATCAGGCGCTGGAAAAATGCAGGGGTGTCGCGGAAGACCTGACCTGGGAATTGATGAGAGATACCCTGATCGAGCAGGCTGAACAGGGTGTGGATTATTTTACACTGCATGCCGGGGTGCGGCTGCATCACATACCGCTGACCGTGGACCGGGTTACCGGTATCGTATCCCGGGGCGGCTCGATCATGGCCAAATGGTGTCTCGCGCACCATCAGGAGAATTTCCTTTATACCCATTTCGAAGAGATGTGCGAAATCATGAAGACCTACGATGTGTCTTTCTCGCTGGGTGATGGATTGCGGCCAGGCAGTATTGCCGATGCCAATGATGCGGCCCAGTTTGCAGAGCTTGAAACAATGGGAGAGCTGACGAAAATTGCCTGGAAGCACGACGTACAGGTGATGATTGAAGGGCCGGGACATGTGCCGATGCACAAGATCAAGGAAAATATGGACAAGCAACTTGAGGTTTGTCATGAAGCGCCGTTTTATACATTGGGACCATTGGTTACTGATATCGCACCGGGTTATGATCATATTACTTCCGGTATCGGCGCGGCCATGATCGGCTGGTTCGGGACCGCCATGCTTTGTTATGTAACGCCAAAAGAGCATCTTGGGCTGCCGGCCAGGGATGATGTGAAAACAGGAATAATTACCTATAAGATTGCTGCACATGCGGCAGACCTGGCGAAAGGACACCCCGGCGCACAGATCAGGGACGATGCAATGTCAAAGGCGCGTTTTGAGTTTCGCTGGATGGATCAGTTTAATATTGGATTCGACCCGGATACGGCAAGGGCCTTTCATGATGAGACATTACCCAAGGCGTCGGCCAAGGTAGCGCATTTTTGCTCGATGTGCGGTCCAAAGTTCTGTTCCATGAAGATCTCACAGGAGGTTCGGGATACTTACGGCAGGCAGCAGAAGATTAAAATAGACCAGGGTATGCAGGAAAAATCCAGGGAATTTCTTGAAGGCGGCAGTAAAATCTACACCTGATTTATAATGCCTGAGCAATCATTCGCTGTTGCCGGTGCAGGACTTGCGGGCAGATTGACGGCCTGGCAACTCCTCCAGGAGGGTAATAAGGTTACCCTGATCGAAAGCCGCGACCGCCACAGCAGAACCAGTGCAGGGTTGACTGCGGCAGCCATGATTGCACCTTATACCGAGGCGGTGTTGAAAGACGCGACCGTGCGTGATCTGGGCGTTGCAAGCATGGCGTTATGGCCGGGGCTGATTGCAGACCTGGAAAAATTCACGGAGACCCCGATTTATTATCAGGCCCTGGGGACCCTCGTGGTTGCGCATGGTTCGGATAGAGAGGATTGGTGTGGATTCAATTCGATGGCAATCTCAAAACTTGGAGAGTCCGGTTTTCAACGACTTGACCGACAGTGTGTTCGTATTTTAGAGCCTGAACTGGCAGAGCGGTTCAGTGAGGCGAGCTATTTCCCTGATGAAGCCGTATTGTCCAATCACCAGCTTTATCAGGCATTGAACGTGGCCCTGGAGAAACACGGTGTCAACTGGCTTGAGAATCATCGTGTATCCTGTTTGTCTGAGTTGTATCAATCCGGCAGGTTTGACTGGGTGATCGATTGCCGGGGGTTGGGAGCGCTCAATGCGTCATCCGATACGGACGTGATTTCCCAGACAGACTTGAGAGGGGTACGGGGAGAGCTGATTCGGGTGTACGCGCCTGAAGTGAATATCCAAAGATCGATTCGATTGATTCATCCCAGATACCCGCTCTATATTGCGCCCCACGGAAATCATGAATATGTGATTGGCGCCACGGAAATAGAAAGCGATGCGATGCATGATGTGACCGTTCGGTCCGCGCTTGAGTTGTTGTCCGCGCTGTATATTGTCCACAGTGGTTTTGCTGAAGCACAGATTCTGTCGATGGAGGCAAACTGCCGACCGGCTTATCCTGACAATTTGCCGCGGGTGCGAGTCTGCGGCCGGCTGATTTCCGTAAATGGACTGTATCGACATGGCTATCTCTTTACGCCTGCGTTATTGGCGGATGTTCAGCGCTACATCAATGGCAGTATGGATTTGATCAGGTTTGGCCAGTTGTTCGAAACAGACAATCCGGATTACAGGGATGAATATTACGGTTAGTCTCAATAATCGGGTAATGCAGGTCGTGCCAACGGCCACGATTGCGACATTTCTGGGTTCCTGCGGATACGATGTGGAGGCAGCCTCGTTTGCGGTGGCGGTCAACAGTGAATTCGTACCCCGGGAACAATACGATACCCGGTTACTCGAAGACCACGATCTGATCGATATCGTGCAACCCATTTCCGGCGGTTAGCGGGTAGCCGGTTATGATAAATCCGGATCAGCGCTCCGATGGATGGGATGTCTATGACGTTCCGCTTCAAAGTCGATTTCTGATTGGAAGCGCTCAATATCCATCCCCCCTGATTTTGCAAAAGGCGGTAGAGATGTCCGGCGCTCAGGTGATAACCGTGTCCTTGCGGCGTCAATCTCCGGAACAACAGAGCGGGAATCAGTTCTGGAACTGGTTGCGTTCTTTAGGGCTTCATATCCTGCCGAATACTGCGGGCTGTCACAGTGTAAAGGAAGCCGTTGCCCTGGCGCAGATGAGTCGAGAGCTGTTTTCCACCAACTGGATCAAGCTGGAAGTGATCGGAGATGACTACAACCTTCAACCCGATACAGTAAAACTGGTGGAAGCCGCGGAGAAGCTGATTGCCCTGGACTTCAATGTATTCCCCTATTGCACGGATGACCTTGTCGTATGTAAAACCCTGGCGGAAATGGGTTGTGAGGTCGTGATGCCCTGGGGGTCCCCGATCGGCACTGGTCGGGGTCTGATCAACCCTTATGCATTGAAAACCATCCGTGACCGTTTGCCCGGGACAAAACTGATTGTGGATGCCGGGTTGGGGCGGCCCTCTGATGCCTGCCAGGCCATGGAAATGGGTTACGATGGTGTATTGTTGAATACAGCAGTGGCGAAAGCGGTTGATCCGGTCAAAATGGCGGATTCCTTTCGAGGCGCGATCATAGCCGGACGGCTGGCCTTTCAGGCAGGCGCCATACAAAAGCGACAGGCTGCTTCGCCGAGCACGCCCACTGCGGGCATGCCTTTCTGGCATCAGACTTCCGGTTAGATTGGTTCCTCATACAAACGTGCAAGCCGTATTGGTGGTTGGCGGGACAGACCCGACATCCGGCGCCGGCATTCATCTTGACAATCAGGTACTGCAGAAACTGGGATTGCACGGGTTTTTCGCGGTCAGCGCGATTACCGCACAAAACAGTCAGGGGGTTTCATTATGCAGCGCGGTAACCGGCGCCCGATTTGATCAGCAACTGGATTGTATTGAATCCGAATTCAGCCCCCGGGTTATCAAGGCAGGCCTGATTTGCGATAGTGGTCAGGCGCAGTCTGTCTGTTTGCTGAAAGACCGGTTCGATTGCCCGTTGATTTGGGACCCTGTGATGGTGAGTTCCTCGGGTGGGGCCCTGGCCGCTGCCGAAACAGTTCGTACAGTCATCAAGCAGGCAGGAAACAGGATTACCCTGTTGACCCCCAATATTCCTGAAGCGCAGATACTGGCCGGCATGGAGATTGGTTGCTGCGATGATATGGCGGCAGCTTCATCACGGATACTTGAATCGGGAGTGTCAAACCTGCTGATCAAGGGAGGACATCTCGACGGTATTGCTCCTGAAGGCGCTGCAAATGAGTGTTACGACTATTTCAGCAATGGCAATGAAAGTTTCTGGCTGGCAAGCCAGAGAACAAATCAGGGCGCTTCAGTCAGAGGCACGGGCTGTGCCCTGGCTACGGCCATTGCCGGTGCAGTGGCGCTGGGCCATGATCTGAAAGATGCGGTTGTTTTGTCGAGGAGCGTGGTCGGGCGTAACATCCAGCATCATTATCAACTTGGCAAAATGCAGTTTCAGGCCTGCCAGCCCTGGCCAACCGACTATCGGCAACTGCCGGTATTGCGATACGGGACTCCACGGAAAACTGCATTGACGTTTACCAGATGTGATACGGATCGCCTGGGATTCTATCCGGTGGTGGATAGCGCAGATTGGGTACGCCGGTTAGTCGAATCAGGGGTGCGAACGATCCAGTTGCGCATCAAGGATGCCGGTGAGCGGCAAATCGAGGCAGAGATCATTGCCGCAGTCGAAATCGCCAACCAGGCTGGCGCCAGGTTGTTTGTCAATGATTATTGGCAATTGGCCGTCAGGCACAATGCCTACGGCGTCCACCTGGGTCAGGAAGATATACAACATGCTGATTTGAACCGAATCGCCAGGTCAGGCCTGCGTCTGGGTGTGTCCACCCACAGTTACTGGGAAATGGCCGCAGCGATTGATCTCAACCCGAGTTACATTGCAATCGGCCCGATCTATGAGACTACCAGCAAGGTGATGCCATTCGCGCCGCAGGGTCCCGGGATGGTGCGTTACTGGGTGAGATTCCTGGATGGGAAGTGGCCGCTGGTCGCCATTGGCGGCATTGATCTTGAGAGGGCGCGCACATTAAAATCCACCGGCGTGGGTTCGGTGGCGATGATTTCGGCGATCACCCAGGCAAAATCCTGCGAACAGGCAACCACGGAATTTCTGGATTTGTGGTCTTGAGAAGATTCGGCGGACAGGCACAGGCCCCCCACCACATCAGCCGTCGCTTGACGGCTCGGCTTCTGTGACTCCCCCTCGAGGGGGGGAGTGATTGGATTGCCCCCTGCTAGTGTTGTCGGATGATGGAGAATTCGGCGAGATTTTCAAGCGCGGCTCTGTATTCATTGTCGGGTAACCCGGCGATGGATGACTGCGCCAGCCGGGCCTGGTTCCGGGCCAGTTTGAAGGTGTATTCCAGCGCACCGGTGGAGCGGACTATTGCCAGAATTTCGCTCATTCTAGTCCTGTCACCTTGTTCAATCGCCTTCGTAATCAACTGTTTTTGTCTGGAATCAGCCAGTTTCAGGGCATGGATCAGTGGCAGGGTCGGCTTTCCTTCTGCGAGGTCGTCGCCCACATCTTTCCCGATCTTTCTGCTTTGCGCATCATAATCAAGAATGTCGTCAGCCATTTGAAACGCGGTACCCAGATACATGCCATAGTTCGCCAGCGCCTTGCAGGTTTCGTCATCCTGGTTTGCGATGCTGACGCCGAGCAAGGCGGCGGATTCAAACAGTTTTGCTGTTTTACGGCGTATGGTTTCAAAATACTGGCTTTCGGTGATATCAGGAGAATGGGCGTTGATTAGTTGCATTACCTCGCCTTGCGTCATGGCGTTCGTGGTTTCGGCCAGAATCCGCATTACTTCCATATTGTTTGTTTCCACCATCATCTGGAATGACCTGGAATATAAAAAATCACCGACCAGTACACTGGCTTCATTGCCCCATGCGATATTGGCGGTAGGTTGCCCCCGGCGAGTGGCGGAAGCATCAACGACATCATCATGCAGCAGGGTTGCGGTATGGATAATCTCAATGATGGCGGACAGCAGGACATGATGGCTGCCCTGATAGTTGAAGCAACGCGCACTCAATAAAAGGATGAGTGGCCGAAGTCGTTTTCCACCACTTTCGGTGATGTATTTGCCCATGGTGCTGATCAGGGTAATGTCAGATTTCAGGCGGTTCTGAATTATGTTATCCACCTTTTCCATTTCTTCCCTGACCAGTGAAATCGCCGAATCCAGGATCAATTTCGGATTCCGGTCGGGACTGTTTCCAGATGATTGCAACTTCAGAAGGGACATATTAATTTATCGGGATTTCGTAACAGCCTATTTTAGCCGACAATGGATCACTGAATTGTTCGAATGTTACCAATAAACCAATTGACTGTATGTCCAAGGGCGGATAAAATCCGGCGTCCCTGAAGACTCAGAGACCAGGTCAGTGTAAACTGGCCTCAAGAAACACACGACCACCTCAAACCAGTCAGACATCAAACCATGCACGCAGTCATCGAAACCGGCGGTAAACAATACAAGGTTGCCGTAGGGGATAAACTTAAAGTAGAGAAAATTCCGGCAGCTGAAGGTGATACAGTGAGCCTGGACCGGGTTTTGATGATCCTGGACGAAGACAGGGTAACGGTGGGTTCCCCGTTGGTTGACAGCCAGGTCAATGCGACCGTGCTTTCCCATGGCAGAGCGGACAAGATCAAGGTGTTTAAAATGAAGCGGCGGAAAAACTATCGCCGCACCCAGGGCCACCGCCAGTCCTATACGGAACTGGAAATCACCGGGATTGGGAGTGGCGTCGTAAAAGAAACCGGCTGATCAATCAGCATATACATCTGTAAGAGGGTTACCATGGCACATAAAAAAGCAGGCGGCAGTTCCAGAAACGGCCGCGACTCGGTCTCCAAAAGGCTGGGCGTCAAAAAGTATGGTGGGGAACAGGTGCTTGCAGGCAACATAATTGTAAGACAAAGAGGGAGTCGGTTTCACCCCGGTAAAAATGCCCGGCTTGGCAAGGATTACACGTTGTTTGCCACCGCTCCGGGCAAGGTATTGTTTGAAGTAAAAGGGCCGAACAAACGTAAAACAATCAGCATTATCTGAAGTAAGCAGGAACATTATGAAATCATAAACCCCGCTTTGTCACCAGGGCGGGGTTTTTTGGTTTCCGGTTGATTGAAATCAAGTCCGGTTTCCTTTTTCCGGCGGCAGCAACCATGAAATTTGTAGATGAAGCGACAATCAGGGTCATTGCAGGCAGTGGCGGCAACGGTTGTTTGAGTTTTTTAAGGGAGAAATATCGACCTAAAGGCGGGCCGGATGGAGGTGATGGAGGTGATGGGGGCAGTATCTTCCTGGTCGCGAAAAACAGTCTTAATACGCTTTCTGATTTCAGATTCATACGACTGTACCGGGCAGAGAGCGGGCAGGGCGGCGCTGGCCGGGAACGGTTCGGGAAGGCGGGAGAAGACCTGGAGATCGATGTCCCCCTGGGCACGATCGTCAGTGATGCGCAAACCTGTGAACTGATCGGCGAGGTGACCCGGGACGGCGAGCGTTTGCTGATTGCGCAAGGCGGTCGACGTGGCCTCGGCAATGCAAATTTCAAATCCAGCACCAATCGTGCGCCAAGAAAATTCACCAAGGGGAAAATGGGCGATGAAAGGCAAATCAGGCTGGAGCTCAGGGTGTTGGCGGATGTAGGATTGCTGGGAGCGCCCAATGCCGGGAAGTCGACATTCCTGAGTGCAGTATCCCATGCCAGACCAAAGATAGCCGACTACCCCTTTACCACCCTGCACCCGCAACTGGGGGTTGTCGATGTGGGAGAATCCAGCAGCTTCGTGATAGCGGATATTCCCGGATTGATAGAAGGCGCGTCCCATGGCGCCGGTCTGGGTATCGAGTTCCTCAAACACTTGAATCGAACCCTTGTTTTGCTCCACTTGGTTGATATTGCCCCGATCGATGGAACTGACCTGGTACAGGAAATCAGAAAAATCGAAAAGGAACTGAGCAAATATGATATGGAACTCGGAAACAAGGAGAGATGGCTGGTGTTGAACAAAATCGATGCGATAGATGAGGACCAGGCTCGTGAAATTGCCGAAAAGTTGACAAAACAACTGAATCCGGATGGTTCCATCTATAGAATATCAGCAGTATCCAGACAGGGCTGCGATAAACTGATTAACGATTTGATGCGGCGATTGAAGGAGATTGACGAAGAAAACAATGCTCAGCAAGTCCAACAGGTCCAACAGGTCCAGCAGGTCATCCAGTAAAATGGCCTCCAGAACTGCGTTGACCGACTCAGCAAGGTGGGTCGTTAAAATTGGCACCTCACTGCTCACGGATTCGGAATCCGGATTAAATCAGGACGCGATTGATTCCTGGGTCAGGCAAATTACGGAGTTGAAAAAACAGGGTGTGGATATCGTGCTGGTATCTTCCGGATCTATCGGCGAGGGAATGCGTCGATTGGGATGGGATCAGCGACCAGGAGAGGTTCACCGGGTGCAGACTGCAGCCGCAGTCGGCCAGATGATCCTGGTGCAAAGCTTCGAAGCCGCATTTCGAAGTCATGGCATACTGACCGCACAAATCCTGCTTACCCATGCTGACCTTGCCAACAGGCAGCGATACCTGAATGCGCGCAATACATTAAGGGAGTTGTTGAATCTGGGTATAGTGCCGACGGTCAATGAAAATGACGCGGTAGTGAATGAGGAAATCAGATTCGGCGACAATGACACGCTTTCGGCGCTGACAGCCAACCTGGTGGAAGCGGAATGTCTGATTCTGTTGACCGACCAGTCGGGATTATATGATGGAGATCCAAGAAAAACCGATCAGGTGAATCTGGTTCAATATGGCAGGGCGGATGATCCCGCATTGCTGGAAATGGCGGGTTCTGCAGGCGAATTCGGCAGTGGCGGAATGATCACGAAAATAACCGCAGCACAAAAGGCATCCAGGTCCGGGTCAACCACGGTTATTACATCCGGGCTTGAACCGGATGTTCTTTTAAAACTCAGACAGGGTGTAGAGTTGGGAACCATGTTGATTCCCGGCAAGGGACGGATAGCGGCGAGAAAGCAATGGCTGGCCGGACAACTCAGGGGGAATGGAAAACTGGTGCTCGATAATGGCGCCGTGAACGTGTTGAAGGAGCAGGGACGCAGCTTACTGCCAATTGGCGTGACCGCGGCGGAAGGGACTTTTACCCGGGGTGAAATTGTGATTTGTCTCGATCAGGCGGGAAATGAAATCGCTCGCGGACTGGTTAACTACAATGCGGATGAAGTACGCAGGATCAAGGGTATTCCAAGTGACCAGGTAGAGAATGTTCTAGGTTATCACGGTGAGACAGAATTGATTCATCGCGATAATATTGCGATCACTGTATGAACATCATCGCCGTTCATGCACTTGTCGACAGGGATTTCAGGCGATTGTTCAGGCGGCTTTTCAGGCGGGCCGCACGATTACTGTGGTGCAGGTTCTTTCCCGCGGCGCGATCAATCCTGGAGACGGTTTCGCGGTATGCTGAACTTGCGCCCTCCCTGTCCTTTTGGGAAATAAGCTTCAGTAATTTTTTTATGGATGAGCGGAGCGAAGAGCGTTGGCTCATGTTGTTCAACCGGCGTTTGGAATTTTGCCGGGCTCTTTTTCTTGCCTGCGGTGAATTAGCCAAGGATTATCCTCTCGAAAATGCGAATCAAAGTACAGGAGTGATTAACAGGACTCGTACCGGAGGCGGAATATGGTCAATTTTGGCCTGAAAGTCAAGCCCGAAAGCATGTTTTTTGTGAAGCCATAAGTATTTCATCAAGACATGTCGTCCATTTTATTCAAATCGATGTCGGCGGTGGGGTCGATGACATTATTGTCAAGAATCTCGGGGCTGATACGCGACATCCTGTTTGCCAGTGTGCTTGGGGACAAGGCCGCCGCTGATATTTTTATCGTCGCATTCAGGATACCGAACTTTTTCCGCCGGCTGTTCGGAGAAGGTGCGTTTTCGGCTGCATTCGTTCCCGTTTTTACCGAGTATCGACTGAATAAAACCGGAAGCGAAAACGAGCGATTCCTGCAGTTGATGATCGGCCGGTTCGGGTTGATTCTGCTTCTCGTCAGTTTGGCGGGCGTGGTATTTGCCCCCGCCCTGGTGACGATACTGGCAACCGGATTCACCCAGCAGCCGGAGAAATTCGCACTCACTGTGCAGGCATCCAGAATTACTTTCCCTTATCTTTTTTTCATATCGTTCGTTGCGATGTCGGCAGGGATGCTCAATTCCTGTAATCGTTTTGCCGCCCCTGCGGCAACGCCGATACTGCTCAATATCTGTTTGATCCTGGCTACATTATACCTGGTGCCGCTGGTCGACGATTCCCCGATCGCACTTTCAATAGGAGTCCTGGTTGCCGGCGTTGTGCAACTTGCTTTTCAGATTCCATTCCTGCGCAGGGAAAAACTGACGATCAGGCCGCGGGTCATCAAACGGCAGGGCGACGAGGCAGGAATCGAGGGCGCCCGGCGCGTACTGGCGCTGACCGTGCCGGCTTTGCTGGGCGTGTCGGTGGCTCAGATCAACATTCTGATCAATACGGTTCTGGCCTCATTTCTGGTGACCGGCAGTGTCTCGTGGTTGTATTACTCTGACCGGTTGATGGAGTTTCCCCTGGGGGTATTCGGATTGGCATTGAGTACCGCGATTCTTCCTCATTTGTCACGAAAATACACTGAAAACTCGCCCGGGGATTTTTCCAGAACCCTGGAGTGGGGAACCAGGTGGGCCCTGCTTATCAGTATCCCGTCCACCGTCGGACTGATTATCCTGGCGCAGCCGATGGTCAGTACCATTTTTTATCATGGAGATTTCACGGAAAACGGCGTAAACATGACCGTGTTGAGCCTGATTGCCTTTTCTCTGGGATTGACCCCGATTGTAATGGTAAAGGTGTTGTCGGCCGGATTTTTCGCAAGACAGAATACCAAAACTCCGGTTCGGATTGCGATGATTGCCGTTGCGATCAATATTGTATTCAGTCTGATCCTGGTACTGCCTTATAAACATGTCGGGCTTGCACTGGCTACTTCGATTTCGGCGTTTTCGAATGTGCTGATGCTATTGGTTGTCTTGCTGCGACAGCGGATTTTCATCGTCGAGCGCGGTTGGGTCGGTTTTGTGGTACGGATTATCATTGCTGCGACGGCCATGGGTTTATCGGTTTGGTGGTTGATTGGCGCCCCGGCCTGGTGGCTGGAGTCGTCTGTCTGGGAAAAGGTACTGAGACTTGGCTTTTTGACAGGGTTGGGTGGTATAACATATATGGCCGCATTGCTGCTGTTGGGCATCAATCCCGGATTACTCTGGAAAATCAAGGAAATCAACGAATAATGAAATTGGCCAGATCAACAGATTCAAAAAATATCCCTGAAGGCGGGTGCGTTCTGACCATTGGGAATTACGACGGCCTTCACCTGGGGCATCAGATGATTCTGCGTCGGTTGGTCGAGAAGGGAGAAGAACTGTCATTGCCAACGGTAGTGATGACATTTCTGCCTACCCCGGACGAGTATTTTCAAAGACAAAGTGCGGCTCCCCGCTTGTTCGAGCTTGGTGCACGATACTTTTCCATCAGGGAGTACAATGTCGATGTGATGCTGGCATTACCGTTTGATTCCAGGTTGGCCAATACCAGCGCCGGGGAATTTATCAGGCATATTCTGATTGAAAAGCTGGATATCAGGTATATTCTTACAGGAGATGATTTCAGATTCGGCGAGGGCAGAGGGGGAAATCATGGGGTACTGAAGCGGTTCGGCCAGGAGCATGGGTTCATTGCCGAGCAATTTCAAACCATCTCGGATGCAAGCGCCAGAATAAGCAGCACCAGGATCAGAATAGCGTTGGCAAATGGTGAAATGAATGCAGCCCGCCAGATGCTTGGAAGAAATTATTCGATGGTGGGCCGCGTCATCCATGGAGACAAACGCGGTAGACAGTTGGGATTTCCAACTCTGAACATTGCGGTCAGAAAACCACCGTTTACCGGTGTTTTTGCAGTCTGCGTCAGGGGTATCGATCAGGACGAATATTACGGTGTCGCCAATCTTGGCGCGCGCCCTACGGTAGGGGGCCTGAAAACATTGCTGGAAGTGCATTTGTTCAATTTCGACAGAAACATATATGGCAGACGGATTTGTGTGGAATTCATTGACAAAATCCGCGATGAACGAAAATTCGATTGCTTCGATCAATTGAAAAAACAGATTCTGGCTGACTGCGAAGCCGGAAAACAGTTCTTTGCCGGCAAGCTGGAAGTCGGTTGAAATCAAGACCAGGTGGAAAAGAATTGAAAGTACAAAAGCCCAGGCTCAAATTTCCGGGATATATCTGTATTTCAGTATTGATCATTATTATTGATCAGGTTACCAAGAAAGCGGCTTACAACTCTTTGTTGGGACAACCTCCAATTGAGGTGCTACCTGTATTACAATGGACATTGGTGACCAATCGTGGCGCCGCATTTGGATTTTTAAGTGATGCCGGTGGGCTCCAACATTATTTTTTTTCGACGCTGGCCGCAATGGTTTCGGCTTTCATCCTGGTCTGGTTGTGGCGATGCCATGCCGCCAATCGCCTGCTGGCCTGGGGACTGGCAATGATTCTGGCCGGCGCAACAGGCAATCTGATTGATCGCCTTTCGTATCGATTTGTTATTGATTTTATTTCGCTGCATTATCAGAATATGTATTTCCCTGCGTTTAACATTGCGGATTTCTCGATTACCATTGGGGCAATTCTGTTGATAATAGACAATTTCTGCCTGGCCGGGAAACGGCTGTGACAATGATCAAGTGATTTAACCGATGAACAATCTCTTTCCAACACAAATCGCTCTGGCCAATCCAAGAGGGTTTTGCGCCGGTGTTGAACGCGCTATTGAAATTGTAGAACGCGCGCTGGAAATCCATGAAAAGATATATGTCCGGCATGAAGTGGTTCACAATAAATATGTGGTCGATGACCTGACCGGGAAGGGTGCCGTTTTTGTCGATGATCTTGACAGTGTTCCTGAAAATTCCACCGTTGTGTTCAGTGCGCATGGGGTGTCTCAGTCGGTTCGGCGCGAAGCCGCCGCACGCAAGTTGACCGTATTCGACGCCACCTGTCCGCTGGTCACCAAGGTTCATATCGAGGTCAGGAAATACCGCAGAAAGGGGCTCGAAATCCTGTTGATAGGCCATGCGGGCCATCCCGAAGTCGAAGGAACCATGGGGCAGGTGGACCAGGGAATCCATCTTATTGAAAGGATTGATGATGTTGAGACTGTGGAGGTGTCGGATCCGGAGAAACTGGCCTATGTGACGCAAACCACCCTGTCGGTGGATGACACCGCGAAAATTATCGCTGCCTTGCGGTCCAGGTTCCCCAAAATTCAGGCGCCCCATAAAGAGGATATTTGCTTTGCCACCCAAAATCGGCAGGATGCGGTAAAAAAACTGGCCAGGAAAAGTGATGTGGTCTTCGTAGTTGGCTCACCGAACAGTGCGAATTCAAACCGGTTACGGGAGATCGCCGAGTCACGTAATGTACCGGCTTACCTGATCGATGGGCCCGAACAGATTCAACGGGAATGGCTGGCGGGCAAAAAGACTGTCGGTGTGACTGCGGGAGCATCCGCGCCTGAGTCACAGGTGCAAAAAGTCATCCAGTATTTATCAACCGGATACAATACTGTGGTTGAAATGGAAGGCCCGGAGGAGAACCTGTCTTTCTCCCTGCCGCCCGGACTGCGCCGCGGCCAGGCCTGATCCACCGGAAATTATCCGGTAGACGCCGAAACGCCGCGTCCGGCAGGCGAAGACGTTGTGCTCCACAGCGTTTCGGTGCAGAATCAGGGGATGTTCCGGACAACCACTGACGTGATTTACAAGACCCACCAGGGAGTATCCCGATGACTCTTCTCATTGCCGGCCTGGCGCTGTTCATTGCCATTCATGCAATCCCGAGCATTGCACCCTTGCGCGCCGCCCTGGTAGCGGGCATGGGCCAGCAGACTTACCGCGCCGTGTTCTCGCTGATCGCATTCGCAAGCATCGCGCTGATAGTATGGGGCTTTTCCGAGGCGCCTTTCGAGCCGGTCTACATTCCTGCATCCTGGGGACGCCATGCGGCGATGATCGCGGTGCCGGTCTCGATAGTGCTCTTCGCGGCGGCCAACATGCCAACCCACATCCGGGCCGTGCTCCGTCACCCGATGTTGCTCGGGTTGCTCGTGTGGGCACTCGCCCACCTCGCCGCAAACGGTGACCTGGCCTCGGTCGTTCTGTTCGGCGGTTTCGCGGCGTATGCGGTACTGGCGGCATTGAGCCTGGAGTCGCGCGGGAAACATCCGTCTACCGACACGGCGCCCCGACTGGCGATGGATGCGGCCGCGGTGGTCGGTGGCCTGATCGCGGCCGGCCTGTTGATGTACTTCCACGGCGTGCTCTTCGGCATGCCGGTCTGAACCTCCCGACCGAACTGCGGAATAGTCAAGCCTGATCTGCCGGAAATTATCCGGTAGACTATGATCCGGCGCGGCGCATATAATCCAGCGTCAAGCCAGCGTCCCTTAGCTTTTGCCGGAATAGCTCAGTTGGTAGAGCAACTGATTCGTAATCAGTAGGTCGGAGGTTCGACTCCTCTTTCCGGCACCACCTTCCTTCTCCCAGGGCCCCCGGGACGATCATGCCCGGTGCGGCGCATCGTCATCCGGTTGCCGGTCTCGTCATATACCGGTTTTTGATATTAATTTCTGCATTACGGCTGATTAATTGCCCAAAACCATTAGTTTTAATGGTGACAAAGCGGCGATTTTCGGCATAAAGTACGTCAAAAATACTCCAGTCTGTCTGCTGTCCCATCATCGTCGGAGCGCCGCTTCGGGCCCTGCTGCTGCTTGCTTTCTCAGGCCTGGCAGGGACGGCGGATGTCCGCGGCACGGAACTGCTCGGGAAGCGTGTCAATCTCTGCGTCTTCCGTCGCGGGTATGGTGCCTTTACCACGGGCGTGTTCAGCTTTTGGATTTCACGAAGATAATAAAAACAATAAGATAGATATATTCTACATCAGAATGGCATCAAACATGCCCCCCCGGATTGCAGGAACAACTTTCGCTCCGGAGTGGGCAAGCTGCCGCGATTCCTCGGGATTGCCGGAATCGCCGCCGCCCCGGCAGTCACTAATGCGGGAGTCAGGCCATGCGCTCGCGAAGCCTGATCGATCTGGTGATGAACCTCTTTCACTTTACCTCGGTCGAGCTGTTGTCACCCGTGCATCGCCGCCGGGTGCTCACGCCGACAGGAAAGTTGCTCCCCCTCGGGTGCATCGAATCGGCGCGCCAACTCGTGCCCGGCAAAGACGGCATGAGCGATCAGTCCGGGCGCATCGCAGTCGCCGATGTGGTCGACCCGCTCGATGCCCGCCTCGGACAGCGCCTGCGGCCGAGCCTGAAGTGCCCTAAACAGGCGGTCGTTCGGCATCCTCGAGGTGACGACCACGAGCGAGGCTGCAGGCAAGCTCACCGTCCGACCGGTATACACGCATTCGCAGTGCACGCCCTCGTGGTCGAACCTCCCGAGCTGCGTGGCCAGCTCCAGACGGACTCCCCGCTCCAGGATCCGCCGCGTCAGACGGTCCTGTTCGAGGGTGAGGGCCGTCCACCGCGCGAACGTGGCGTGCGGCGTCACGATGGCGACCTCGGCGTCGTCCGCGAGCAGCTTCTCGGCAAGGGCCGCCGCCAGATAGGCCCCGTCGTCGTCGTAGATGACGACCGGACCCTCGATGCAGGCGCCGTCCATCACGTCGTCCGGCGTGAACAGTCCGGGCTCCGCCGGATCGAGCGGCGGCGCCCGGTGGTGGCGGCCACAGCCGTCGCGGCGCCAGTACGCCCCGGTGGCGCAGACCACGCGCTGCGCCCCGAATTCGAGCACGTCCTCGGCGGTCAGCTCGGAGGCCGGATAGATGTCGACACCGGGCATCGTCCGAAGCTGCCCGACCCGGTAGTCGCGCACCCGAATCCACTCGGCGAGGCCGGGGAGCTGACTCTCGCGCAGGACCCTTCCGCCCAGATGCTCCGATGCCTCGGCGAGCGTCACCGGATGGCCGCGCCGCGCGAGCGTCAGCGCGCACTCCAGACCGGCCGCGCCGGCGCCCACGATCAGCACCGGCTCGCAACGCTCGCTTCGCGGCACCCGCTCGGGATGCCAGCCGCGGCGCCACTCCTCCATGATGGTCGGGTTCTGCGTGCACCGCATGGGGGTGAAGCTGTTCTCGCCGGCCACGCAGATGTTGCAGCCGATGCACTCGCGGATCTCGTCGAGGCGGCCCTCCTCGATCTTCTTGGGCAGGAACGGGTCGGCAATGGACGGGCGCGCCGCGCCGACGAAGTCGATGATGCCCCGCCTCACCTGCGAGAGCATGGTTTCGGGAGAGGTGAACCGGCCGACCCCGACCACCGGCTTCGTGGTCACGGACTTGACGAACGCCACGTGCGGCTCCTCGTGCCCTTCCCCCGCGAACCGGGAGGTGGCGGAGTCGAAGGACCAGTCGTTGAGGTTGACGTCCCATAGGTCGGGCACCTCGGCCTGCAACTCGATGATGTCGCGCAGTTCCGACGGCTCGACGACGGGTTGGCCGGCCAGTTCCGCCACGGCAATCCTCACCGCCACCGCGCAGCGGTCCCCCACCGCATCCAGGGTGTCTTCGAGCAGTTCGCGGAACAGCCGGGTCCGGTTCTCGAAGCTACCGCCGTACTCGTCGCCGCGGTCGTTGATCCTGCGCGAGAAGAACTGCGAGATGATCGAATTCTCGTGCAGGCAGTAGAGGTAGACGACGTCGAAGCCGACACGCTTGGCCCGTAACGCGGCCTCGCGGTGGCGGCGCCGAAAGCGCCGGATGTCTCCGGTGTCCATGCGCCGCGACTGCCGCGGGTCGATGGACTCCATGGTCATGCGGCTCGATGGGCCGAGCGGGAGATGGCGAGTGGTGCGATTGGCGGCGGCGATTCCAAAATGGGCCAGCTCGCAGCCGGCCAGCGCGCCGTGGCCGTGTACACGCTCGACCATCTCGCGTTGCCCCGGCAGATCCTCGTCGCTCCACAGCCGCACCGCCGGAAACGGACTGATGTCGCTCCACGCGTCCACCATCATGTTCTCGGTGCAGACCACGCCCCAGCCGCCTTCGGCCTTGACCTCGCGCATCGCGGCCGTCGCCCGCGGCGACCAGTCGCCGGCGCCGTTGCAGTGGGGGACCTGGTAGAAGCGGTTCTTTGCGGTCACCGGGCCGATGCGCACCGGCTCGAACAGCACGTCGTAGCGCGGATCCCGTGTCATCGCCGTCCCCGGCAGTCGCGACGGCAGGAGTCAGCGCCCGGAATGCGAAGAGAAGAAACAATGCCGGCGAACGTCTCATCGCAATCCCGCCGGCACGCCGGTCGTGCCTTGCAATGGCTGAACGGCAATCCCGGGGCGGCAAGCTCCCCTGAACGGATTTCTACAAACGGATTTTCTTCACACATCGTCACTCTGCCTTGATGGGATGATTGATTCGGAGTTGAAATACCGGGGCGAGGATATCACAAATCCGTCCTTCTTGGATAACTCTATAGGTTGTAAAAAGGAACCTATTGGCTATAATAGGTGTTTATTCACTGGCATTGCCACGAGGAAGATTATGCCTAAAGCCATCAAACTGTCGGATCAGTTAGTCGCTGATGCGACTGCGTATGCCAGGGTGTTTCACCGTTCGCCCCCCAAACAGATTGAGTACTGGGCAACGATTGGCAGGATTTCCGAGGAAAATCCTGACTTGCCGCTGGGCTTTGTGAAAGATGTATTGATTGGGCTGGAAGAGGCGGATGCGGCTGGTCTCACCGAATACCAATTCGGATGAAGGTTGTTCAAACCGGAGTTTTTTCAAGAACGGTCAAAAAGCTTCACCGGAAAGAAAAAACGGCTGTCGATGATGCGGTCAGGAAGCTGATCGCCGACACCGGTATTGGCGATATGAAAAAGGGGGGACTGGCGGGGGTGCGTGTATATAAATATAAAGTGGCTGATAAACAATATCTGTTGGCATATCTGTATGAGAAAAAACCGGACTGCATGACGTTGCTCGCCCTGGGTTCGCACGAGAACTTTTATCGTGATCTATCAATATGAAGGTTCGCGGGCAGGCACGGTGGCCTGCCCCTACGATGATGGTTGGGTACCGGTCATTTGGCCTTTCTGCCTTTCGGTTTTTCCTGCGCCTTGCGGCGGATATGCACCGCGTTGCCCGGACTCTTCTGGATTTCAAAACCGCCGGACTTCGTGGCCAGCGTGCTCAGGTTGGGGCAGCCATAGGTGCGCGGGTCGAAATCCGGCGCCGTGCCGAATATCCGGGCGCCAACAATACCCAGATTTATCCAGCCATCGTCGTCCGATTCCTCTATCGCCCTGGCGATGATCTTCACGGCCTTTGAAGGCGGCTCCTTTTTTGCTGCCGACGATGGTGCGGCAGCCGTCCTGCCATCCCCTTTTTCTTCTCCCGCTTCCATCAGATTCTCGACATAGATGAACCGGTTGCAGGCGCTGCGGAATGCTTCCGGGGTCTTGCGCTCTCCAAAGCCGTAGACCACCAGTCCATCCTCCCGCAGACGTTGCGCCAGTCGGGTGAAATCGCTGTCCGAACTGATCAGGCAGAAGCCGTCCAGCTTACCTTTGTGCATCAGGTCCATGGCGTCAATCACAAGCGCGATGTCGGCGGCGTTTTTGCCGGTTGTATTGTTGCGTTGCTGATGTTGCAGGATTGCAAGAGACTGAATCCTCTTGTCCCATCCGGCAAGGCGAGCGCCGGAGAAATCGCCGTAAATCCGTCGCACGTTAGCTTCGCCCAGCTTGGCGATCTCCTCGAAGATCGCGTGAGCGTAACGTTCGCTGGTATTGTCGGCATCAATCAGAACCGCCAGGCTCTGTGAGCGGTCAGGTACGGGCATGAGAGGTGTAAGAGAGGTTATTCATGAGTGGTACGCAATTCAGGTTTCAGGTCTTTGAATGTCATGTTGCGCATTTATATATGCCTGGGCTTCTTTGTGCAAGGCCGCTTCTGCAAACTCATTCATGCTTTTTGCATGACTCAGTTCAGTCGCTAATGCAACCTCTGCGTGTACTTCCGGATTAATCCGCAACATCAACTTTCCGGAAAACGCTTTTTGCGCCTGTTTCCCTATACGCTCACAATGCGTCAGATAATCATCTACCGCTTCAATAAACGCTGTTTTAAGTTCCTCCACTGTATCCGCCTCAAACACGATAATATCGGTAATGCCTGCCAAACGACCCACAAAAACATCACTGTCTGCTTCAAACTCAATTTTTGAGTAATAACCTTTGTATGTTAAATTATTCATGGTTTGATACCGGTCAGTTTTAAATATTCACGTACCAGACGGACAGCATACGGTTTGGTTTCTTTTTGCGGGTGTGGTCGATGAAAAGCCGCCGTATGTCCTTTAAAATCAAACTTTACCCTTGAACCACCACCATCCGTAACAACGCAACCTACAGCAACCAATAGCGCTTCTATTTTCGCCCATTCGATATTCTTTGGAACAGGCGTTGAGAAAATAGCAGCGAGTGTTTTCTTATGCTTGCTGTTCATTCTTTCATAATATCATAAAGCGCTATCACTAGATAGCAGAAACAGCAATCTCTAACAGGGTTCGTAGAGCCTTTGGTGGATTCCCGCTTCCGCGGGAATTGTAAATGTTCAGTAATTCGTTGACAGAATCGAGTGATATAGAAACCCGACGGTGGGGCGGGAGCGCTAATGTCCCAGGATCTGGCTCAGGAACAGTTTTGCCCGGTCCGTTTCGGGGTTGTTGAAAAAGGTTTCGGGATCGGCTACTTCAACGATCTCACCAACATCCATAAAGACGATTCGGTCGGCCACCCTGCGGGCAAAGCCCATTTCATGGGTCACACAGATCATGGTCATGCCTTCTTCAGCCAGTTCTACCACTACATCCAGTATTCCGGCAATCATTTCCGGATCCAAAGCTGAAGTCGGTTCATCAAACAACATGATTTTCGGTTTCAGACAGAGCGCTCTGGCAATGGCTACCCGTTGCTGTTGCCCGCCAGAAAGCTGCGGCGGGTATTTGTTCGCCTGTTCGGAAATTTGAACGCGTTCGAGGTAGTGCATGGCAGTATCAGTCGCGTCTGATCTGGGGATTCCGCTGTTTCGAATGGGGCCAATAGTCAGATTATCCAGAACGGTCATGTGTGGGAACAGGTTGAAACTCTGGAACACCATACCGACGTCACGGCGTACTTCTTCGATCTTCTTCATGCCGGGTTTGACTTCACGGCCGTTGACTTTAATGGTCCCTCTCTGGTGTTCTTCAAGTTGATTGATACAACGGATTACGGTTGATTTTCCGGAGCCCGATGGTCCACAAACAACCACTTTTTCACCGGCGGAAATATTCAGATTAATATCATGAAGCGCACTGAAATTTCCGTACCATTTGCACAAGCCGGAAATTTCAACGAGAGGCAGCGTAGAATTTTTGTTTGGCATAATAATGTCTCCCGAAAAGGCTCCTGATTAGCGATTACTCCTTTTCGCTCTCGTTTCAAGATGAGCGAACAGGACAGCGAAGCTGTAACAAAGCACGAAATACATTCCGCCAACCAGTATCCAGGTTTCAAATACCCGTGTCGTCGTTGCAGCCACTTCATTGGCGATAAAGGTCAACTCCTGAATTGAAATCAGCGAAATGATGGCCGAGTCTTTGATCAGGGTAATAAACTGACCGGCAAGCGGAGGCAGAATCTTGCGAATCGCCTGAGGGAGTATGATGTCCCGAAGCACGTTGAAATGGGATAATCCAATCGCTTTGGCCGCCTCCCACTGACCATTGGGTGTGGACTGAATGCCGGCACGCACGATCTCGGTAATGTAGGCGCCTTCAAACAGGGACAGGCAAATCATTCCAGCCAGAAAATTAGTGAACAAATGAGGTTCACCAAACAGGAACGTGAAAACCGGACTCGAGGCGATGGCGCCTGTGGTATCGATATTGTCCAGACCCATAGCGGGAAATATCTGGCTGGATACGAAGAAGTAGAAAATAAAAATGAAAACAACGGGTGGCATATTGCGAATCAACTCGACATAACAGCGACTGATAATGCGCAATGCAAGGCTGTTGCAGGTTCGCCAATAGCCCATGACGACGCCCACAATGATTGCGAACAGGGTAGACCAGACAGCGAGCCGCAGGGTGGTAGCCAGTCCCTGCAGGAGCAGATTGGCAACCCAGGAATCCGATTCCTGATCATATCGGATGACAAACCCGAATACCCGTGACCAGTCCCACTCGTAAACCAGAACATCGTTGACACGATACATTCCATAGAAAACAATCCCCGCAACGAGGCCGAACAGCAGGAAATCAACCCATTGCATTCGGCGTCTTGACTTTTGCGGCGGTGGAGAGTTTCGGTCCAAAATGATGTCTGGTCTGGAGTTTAATGCAACGCCGATTTTCAGAAAACCGGCGTTGCTTAAGTTCTGTTATGTACTATCAGCGAGGTTATTCACTGGAGACCATATCTATCCACCCGGATTGATCCTTGAACCAGTAGTCGTGAGTTTCCTTCAGCCATCCGTTACTGGAATTGACGAGAATCCAGTTGCTGAAAAAGTTGAGCGCATCCGCATCCCCTTTTCTCAGTGCGAAAGCTTCATCACCCTTGGTCAGGTTTTCCCCGCCGAACGGCAGAAAAATCTTGTCAGAGTATGCGTCGGACCAGAAACGGGGTTTTGGGGCGCTGGAAATCATGGCATGAGCGTTGCCGTTAACCACTTCCTGGAATGCCTGGGCATCATCGTCGAAACGTCGGACGGTTGCCTTGGGGAACAGCTTCTGGGCTGCATTACACGGGGTGGCGCCACGACGACATGCGATCGTTACATCCGACGCGTTAAAATCATCGCGGGTGGTAAAGCCGTCAGCCAGTTCTATATTTGCCGCCATTTGCTGGCCGGAATGTGCATACGGAATCGTAAAGTTCACCGTCAGGTTACGTTGCGGTGTAATCGACATGCCGCCGATAATGACGTCAAATTTTTTCGCAATCAGCGCCGGGATAATTCCGCTCCAGGCAGTCGGGACAAATTCAACCTGAACTCCCATGTCTTCAGCGACCTTGGTGGCCACATCAATTTCGAACCCGATCAGATTTCCAGCCTTGTCGCGCATGGCCCAGGGTACGAATGTCGACATTCCAACCCGGAGTGTCCCACGTTTTACGACCTCCTCAAGCATCCCTTCGGCAGATGCCGGGGTAATCGAGGCAAGCATGGTTGCAAACGCTATCATGGCAGACAGCAAAATTATTTTTATACGTTTAAGGATGGTCATGATTTATCTCCTGAGGAATTGGATTTGATAGTGGTTTGATTCAGTTTTTGTTCAAACAAGCTGACGCTGACAGATAATGATATGGTGATAACCAGATAGATTCCAGCCACAATGAACCAGATTTCAAATGCCATGAAGGTATCCGAAATCAAGTTCAGTCCAGCGGTGGTAAGTTCAGAAACGGCGATTACGCTTACAATGGCTGAATGTTTGATAAGCGAGATCAGCAACCCGGTCAGTGGAGGCAGAATAAGGGGCAACGCCTGGGGAACCACGATATAACGATACTTGTTATAAACGGTTAATCCTATGGCATCGCTGGCTTCATACTGTTTTTTGTCGACCCCCTCAATTCCTCCACGAATTATTTCAGCCGCAAACGACCCTTCGAAAAAGGCAAGGCATAATACGCCGGACCAGAAACGGTCGATTCCGAATATCGGAGCGAGTACAAAATAGAACAGGAAGAGTTGAACCAGAAGCGGTGTGTTGCGAATCGCTTCCAGATAGCAGGTTGCGATTATCCCTCCCGCTATGGAATCGGAAAGTCGGGCAAATGCGGTAAAAAACCCAATCGCAATTGCCAGGATACCACCGATAACGGCCAGTTTAATTGTTACGATAACTCCTTTTACCAACGGACCCCAGATCAGTTCTCCATCTATGATCCGGTAAAAGAAAGGCCCGACACGGTACCATTGCCATTGATATTCCATGGCCATCGCGCCTCGCCAGATCAACCATCCCAGTATTGTGAATACTACGACGGCCCAACCAATCTGGCGGGCGTTATTGAGTACCGCACTCCAACTAAGTTTAGCAGGCGGCCGAATTCGGTCTGAATTCATAATCAGCGCCTGCTTTAATGTGGTACAAAACTAAACTTCGACCAGGTATCACCATATACCTCCACGTACAGTACATAATCGGTATCATCAGCAATTACAATATATATCAATATATATCAATGTCAACAAAAAATTGAACTTGGATTAAGTAAATGTTATATATTGGGGTGTGAAAATCACTTTCAGACAGATTGATGCCTTCAAAACGCTGGTTCTGGTCGGCACGGTAACCGAGTCTGCGCGGTTACTGGGCGTATCCCAACCTGCTGTGAGCAGGTTGATATCCGACCTTGAAGAGGAAATCGGGTTCAGTCTGTTCAAGCGGTCCGGCAGAAATTTGAGAGCGACACCAGAGGCTCGTTTGCTGGTGGAAGAAGTACGACGGGCGCTAATCGGTCTGGAACAGATCAAGAAAACCGCTGTTGCAATTAAAAATTACAGGCATGCGCAACTCCGATTAATTACAACTCCCCTGTTTTCCACTTCTATCGTACCGAAACTGATACAGGAATTTTCTGCAATTTGTCCTGAAGCAAAGGTATCCCTCGAAATTCAATCCACTGATGATACCGTGGAATGGATGGTATCCCAGAATCACGACTTTGGAATTGCTCCTTCGACGGTCAGCAATACGACCATCAACAGCCATCCGTTATTTGATACCCAATCGGTATGCGTGTTGCCCAGGGGGCATCCCCTGGAAAAGGAAAAAGTGATTTCCCCTGAAAATCTCGAAGACATGAGTTTTATTTCGTTCATGTCAGATTCCACTTTCCGGTTTGATGTCGATGAATTGTTTCGAAAAGCCGGTATCAGTCGAAAATTACAGTATGAAGCACGTACAACCGATGCAATCTATAATCTTGTTGAAAGTGGACTTGGGGTGTCGATTGCCGGGTCGGACAATTCTGCCCTGCGCTCTTCCAGGGGAATCAGCACAGTCCCTTTCAAGCCGAAACTGCCCTTCAAGGTTGCCCTGATCTGGTCTGATCAAAAGCCGTTGTCCAGAGTGGCTTCGGTTTTTCTGAAAATGGTGGAAGAATTCAATTTTGACTGATCGCTTTTCTGAATCGATCCCGGGCAGCGGCGCTATGGATGTATTCGTAATCCCTCGGCCATGGTTCTCCTGCTTCAATGTGCATTACAGCCAATCCGGGCCCGGGTGTTTCAAGAAATGAATCCAGGTTATTTTCAAGCTCGGCCAGGTCACTGAAACACCGGGCATGCCGGTATCCGCTGGCCAGGGCAATCCCGGAAAAATCCACCTTGTCTTTTCCCGGTGTGGGATGCTCCCCATTCACTTCATAGGTTCGATTGGCAAAGACGAAATGGTGGAAGTTTGCCGGCGCCGCCTCTCCGATGGTCACCAGTGAACCCAGATTCATCAGCAAACTACCGTCTCCATCCAATATCCATACCATTTTTTCGGGGCTTGCAAGCGCCAGTCCCAGCCCATGGGAAGAGGCCTGTCCCATGGCGCCCGTGGCGACATAGTTCAAATCGCGGGGATACATCCCCATCCAGTCAAAACAGGTCTGAAAGACCGCAACGACAATCTGGTCGCTGACCCGGGACCCCAGTATTTTCAGCGCCTGATCCCGTTTCATCATATCGGGGATCGTCCGACCAGGAAACAAAATGGCGAAGAGGCCCGGTACGCCTGATTGATATCGGCTGCGATGGTATTCACGCTGTCCGGTGTTTCGATCAGCCTGTGAGACAGGCCCATCAGATCCAGGATCGGTTCAATGATTCTGACTCCATTGGCGCGGGATTGCTCCGGTTTCAAGTGAGGTTCTTTTCCCTGAAGTCCAACCATCATACATACCGGTAACTGATAATCCATCCCCATTGCCCGAACCGCATTCAATGAATCCATCAAACCCGTTTGCTGCATCAGCAACAGGGCGCGCGTACTGGTATAGGACATCGCTGCGCAAATGGACACTCCTTCATCTTCCTTGCAGACCCTGATCAACTCAAAATCAGGGTCTTTGGCTATTGGCCACAACAATCCATCGCTGGTAACGATGTCGGGAACCGAAACAATGTACCGTATGCCGGCCTGTTTGATCTGTTGAATGATAGCCCGGCCACTGGGGCAGGCAACTGATGAATCCGATTGTCGATCCGGTTGGTTATTCATAACGGTCCGGATTTGCCGTTCAGAAATTTTTCGATCACCCCTTCAGCGGCTTTGAGTTCGTGCTCAAATCCCAGGGTGATCCTGATACATTCCCGATAAGCGCTGGAGATGAAACGCCGAACGGAAATTCCTGAGGCCCGGAGCGCCAGGGCTGCATCCCGGGCATTGTATTCGGGGTCGGGAAATTCAATCAGAACGAAATTGGTCTGACTCGGGTAGACTTTCAGTCCGAGATTCCGTATCGATTCCGCAAATTCAGCCCGCAGGCGCTGGTTGAGACCATACACATATTGAGTATGCCGCGTATCCTGCAATGCCGCCAGGGCTGCCGCTGTGCTCGGCGCCGAAAGTGGAAAGGTCAGCCCGATTCGATTGACCAGGCTGACCGTATTTTCCGGCGCATACATCCAGCCAACCCGGGCGCCCGCGAGACCGTAGATTTTTGAAAAGGTACGGGTCATGACGACGTTGGCGGCTTCTTCGACCAGCAGATGGGGAGATTCATATTCCGGATCATCCACGTACTCATCGTATGCACAATCCAGTACCAGCAGTATGTCGCCGCGCAGGCTGGCATGGAGTCTCCGGATTTCACGGCCGGGTAAATGAGTTCCTGCCGGATTTTCCGGATTGGCAAGATAAATCATGGCGGTTTTCGGGGTGATGCAATCCAGGATTGCATCCACGGACGGGGTCAGGTCCGCATCTTCAGCAGAAACCGGTATTGCATTGTTCGCCCAGGCGTAATTCGGAGCTTTGAGATAGCCATTCCGGCTGCGAATCATTTCCAGCCCGGAATCCAGATAAACCCGCGCCAGTCGGGACAGCAAATCGTCAGAACCGATACCAATGGCAATTTTTTCCGGCTTCAGGTCATAACGACGGGCGATCTCGTCAGAAAGAATATTCTGGGAATCCTCAAGATAACGTTCAATGCCGCTTACAGCAGAACGGGCGGCGGCAATGGCATGGGGGCTGGCTCCGATTGCGCTTTCGTTGGAATTCAAAGCGATGCCGACCGGGCGGGAACTTTCCTTTTCATCTTCCACCATATGTGGTTTTATATGGTCGATTCCGGGTTTGAACAGGGGGGCTGCCATTGGGTATGTTCAATTCGAGTTGCAAAATTTATATATTATACAAAATGGTTTTTAATGCAAGTCACTTACAAATATATTATATATGTGATAGATTTATTTCCCCTGATAATGAATATAAACGTATCCGGTCAGTTGCATTGAACAGTCCATTACAATCCCGAATTCTGAATACCATCGATCTGAATAAACCGGGAAGGCAGATTGGCGATCTTCTTGTAAACTGGTCGGACAATGAGCGGCCTCTCGGGTATTACCCTACGCCGATTATCTGTTTATCGAATGGGTCCGGGCCCACGGTGATGCTGACCGGAGGTATCCATGGAGATGAATTTGAAGGCCCCGCGGCACTGATGAGAATCATCAATCAGGTTTCAGTCGATGATATTCAGGGGAGATTGATTATATTACCCGCGGCCAATTCGCTGGCAGTCGCGAAATCCAGCAGGATTTCACCCCTGGATCATATCAATATGAACCGCGTCTTCCCTGGTGACCGTGACGGCGCCTTGACGGCTATGCTGGCCGACTATATAGAACATCATTTAATGCCGCAGTGTGACGCTGTGATTGACCTGCACAGTGGCGGCAAGGGTTCGATTTTCGTTCTCTGCACACTCACTCAACTGGAACCCGGCAGTGAATCGAGGCTGAAGAACCTGCAACTGGCCCGGAAATTCGGAGCGCCCTGGCTTTGGGTATCCGGGTCACGAAATGATACCCGGTCAGTTAATGCAGCCGCAGCCCGTCAAAATATTCCGATGATCGCAGTTGAACTCGGCGGGGGCGGAGGTTGTGACCCTGCGATGACGGATTTTGCCGGGCATGGTATTCGCAGATGCCTGAATCACCTGGGGTTACTGGCGGATGATGGAATCGAACCGGGAACGCAACAGCCAACCATCGTTGAACTGGTTGCACACAAGCAGCCGGTCACTGCTCCAGCTGCAGGCTTGTTTGATCGTGCGTTTTCCTGCGGAGATCGGGTGAGCGCGGGCCAGCACGCCGGATGGCTGCATCATCCGGGTGAACCTGATCGGCCATCCAGCGCAATTCAATTCAGGGATGCCGGAATCGTTCTGGCGCACAGCAACAAGGGGATGGTAGAAAGGGCGGAAGTTCTGGCGCTGATCACGGAACCGTTATCGGATGACGATAAAAGGATCAGGGAATGAAACGGTATTCGCATTTCATCAATGGCCGATGGCATCCACCCGATAATGGGCAGTGGATCGATGCGATTGACCCATCGACAGGAGAACCCCGTGCCCGGATTGCACGCGGCAATGCAGTGGATGCGGATTGTGCGGTGGCTTGTGCGCATGGCGTATTTCAATCCGGAGAATGGTCCATGCTGCCCGCCCGGGACAGGGCGGGGCATCTATTTGATTTAGCGGGTATTCTGCAGGAAAGATGGCCGGAGCTGGTCGAATTCGAGGTCAGAGACAATGGTAAACGCATATCGGAAGTGCGCCCCCAGTTTTCCGGGCTGCATACCTGGTATCGTTATTTTGCCGAACAGATGTTGCAAATCGAAAGCCGGACACTGGACAACCAGATTCCGGGAATCCGCAATCAGGCGTGTTTCGAACCTTACGGTGTTGTGATTGCGATTACTCCGTGGAATTCACCGCTGATGATTGCCGCCTGGAAAATCGCCCCGGCGCTGGCGGCTGGAAATACGGTCGTGATCAAGCCATCAGAACATGCTTCTGTTTCAACGCTGGAATTTGCCGGATTGTGCTCTGATTCCTCTATCCCGGATGGTGTCATTAATGTGGTTACAGGAACAGGTCCGGAGGCAGGTGAACCCCTGGTTTGCCACCCGGAAACCCGGAAAGTCACCTTTACCGGGTCTGATTCCGGAGGAAGCAGGGTGGCGCAAGCCGCTTCCACGGGCGTCGTTCCGGTGACACTGGAGTTGGGCGGAAAGTCTCCCCAGGTGGTGTTTGCAGATGCGGACATGGACAGCATGGTGAATGGCATACTTTCCGGGATCTTTTTGTCAAATGGCCAGACCTGTGTTGCCGGGTCGCGTCTGATTGTGACGTCCCGAATTGCGAATCAACTGGTCGAACGGATTGTTCAAAAAGCCAATTCACTCAGGCCAGGTGACCCTATGGATGAAAATACGCAAATAGCTCCGTTGGCCAATGAGGCGCATTTGCAAAAAGTATGCGCCATGATCGAGAAAGCGAAACAGGAGGGAGCTACCTGCGTTTGCGGTGGAAAACGGGCGCATGTTCCGACTCACCCCAATGGTTACTATGTCGAGCCTACCGTATTCACCAATGTCACCCCGGAAATGGAGATTTGGCGAGAGGAGGTATTCGGTCCCGTACTTGCAGTCGCATCGTTTGACAGCGAAGACGATGCCATATCATTAGCCAATGATTCAAGGTATGGACTGGCGGCCGGGGTCTGGACCAGTGACAGGAAGCGGGCAAAGCGAGTGGCAAAACAGATACAGGCGGGTACCGTGTACATTAATCACTATCGCAGCGTTGATCCGGGGTCACCGATCGGCGGTTACAAGAAGTCAGGCTATGGGCGGGAGCTGGGTCCGGATGCAGTCCGGGCGTTTTTACAAATCAAATCCGTATGGCACGGGATGGAGCCCTGTACCGACCCGTTTCCGGATTAGCATTTTACTATTTGGAGATAAGTCATGTCCGTAACAATTGATATACCCGAAGGTAACTATCGGGGCCACGATCAACAGCATGTCTGGAATCTCAAACCCGATCCGGAATTGACGGAAATCGGGCCGGGTACCCCCTGCGGAGAGTATTTGCGCCGCTACTGGATGCCCATTGCGATGACCAGCCAGGTGGGAGACCTGCCTTATCCTGTCCGGATCCTGGGAGAGGACCTGGTTCTTTTCAGAGAGAAAAAAGGGAGGTTGGGGCTGGTTCATTCGCATTGCGCTCATCGGGGGATGTCTCTTGAGTTCGGAATTGTCGAGGAGGGTGGTATTCGTTGCAGTTATCATGGCTGGAAGTACGACCTGGATGGTTCGGTTCTGGAAACCCCTTGTGAACCACCGGGCAGCAGGATCGCGAATGCCGCCTGCCTGGGCGCTTATCCGGTGATCGAGTACAAGGGGCTGGCGTTTGCCTACATGGGCCCCAAAGAGGTGATACCGCCTTTCCCGGTATTTGATACTTTTGATGAACCAGGCGATGAAATGATCCCGTATCTGATTCAATCGCCGTGTAACTGGTTACAGATAATGGAAAATGCCTGGGACCCGTTTCATACCGTTTATTTACATACCAAGGCCGTTCGAACGCAGTTCATCGATGCTTTTTCGGAAATGCCCAAAATTGAATATTTCAAACGCCCTTACGGAGATTTTTATACCAATACCCGACGCTCGGGCGACATAGTATGGGTTCGAATCCATGATCAAATGCTGCCCTCATTTACGCAGAACGGGGGGCACTTCCCGGTCCCGGAAGATTCCCTGTACTTCGGCCGCTGCGGTTTGTCGCGCTGGGTCACCCCGGTAGATGATACCAATTCCATGGTCATCGCCTGGCGGCACTTTCGCGACGGCGACGACCCCCAGGGCTTGACCAACCGGGACGAAGTCGGATTTGGAAAAACCGATTTTTACGGGCAGGGAGGAGACCGGAACTACGAACAGCGCCAGCGCGACCCGGGTGATTATGACGCCTGGGTTTCCCAGGGGCCAAAAAATATCCACGATCGGGAGCATCGCTGCTTTACGGATCGGGGCGTTTCCAGGGTGCGTGAGAAGTTGCGTGCCGCCATTCGCGCCGTTCAGGCAGGGGAGCAGGTGGATCAGCCAGCGCTGGTCTATAATGGCGCCATTCCAACTTACGGCGGCGATACGATGTTACGAATTCCACCCCGAAATGACCAGGATGAAAAAGTGTTACTCAAGGAGATTGCCCGTAAAGTAGCAGAGATCTGCATGTCTGCGGATCATCTGTCGGGCGCTGAACGGGTGGAACGGATAAAGACTGCACTGAAAGAATATGAGGCACAATGGTCATGAGCCGGGTTTCAATTAATCCGGGGCGGGTTGACTGGTCGGGAGAAAATCCGGGTATCTATCTCAAGTATGGCGAGCAGGATGAAACGTACTGCACACTGTCGCTTTTCTTTCGGGTCGTATTGTCTCCCTATGGTCGTGGACACGCTGCCATTGTGCTGGGGTCACCGGCAGAAGCAGCAGGCTGGCCGGATGCGGTGAATTTCATCATGACGGACAATCAACGGATGATGAAGTGGATCGTGGAAGACTGGGTTTCCCGTATGCCGACTTTTGTGGGTCAGGACGGGCTGGATGCAATGACCTGGCTGGACCTGGAAAGTGTACAAAAGAAGCCGGGTGATCTGAAGTCCAGGTATTCCGAGATACTGCGTGGCTCGGGAGTGACCCTCGAGTTAAACTGGTTCGACCTGGGGACCCCACTGCCGGTGGAGGTCACAGCGGAAAATTCTGCAACGAGGGCTCATGAGATGTACTCGGTTTTTCTGGAAGCCAAAAATGCCAGTATCGTTGTGAATGGGTCTGCGTTGCCGGGTACGGTTCAGACCAGGCCGTTTTTTGGCCGCGTCATGAGTACCGCATTTCTGGCGTTTTCCGAGACCTGGGTGACGCCGGACCTGAAGGAGGATTAGTCATGCCACTATCACAACCCGTGACTCCAGGCGTTGTCGACTGGACAGGTGAAAACCCGGGTATCCTGCTTAAAGATGAAAGCGGGGAATTTTCTGCAATGGCGTTGTTTTTTCGGGTGGCCTGGTCGCCTGTCGGCCAGGGCCAGGTACTGCTGTTGTACGGTTCGCCTCAACAGGAGCAGGGTACAATAGATCACCCGAATATATTGATGAGCGACAATGTCGGTTTAACGCAGTATCTGATGAAAAACTTTATCAGTAAGCTGGCGGCGTTCAGAAATGCACCGGCGTTTGGCGGGTTGACGGAAATCTTTGCCAGGTCGGTCCGGGCCAATGGCGACCCGATGGGTGGGAGATACACCGAAACGATTGCCGGGGAAGGAACCACGGTTGAATTGGTCTGGGAAGAGCTTCAGCCGCCGAAGGCCCTTGAGTTGACCCCGGAGCAGGTAGGGACCGGGGAGCATACGATGTTTACCCTGCTGGTTCCGGCGAATCAGGCGCAGATCATTGTGAACGGAAAGTCCATGCCAGGGAAGGTGGGAAAACGGGTTCAGGCTGGTTTTGAAACCACGACCGCATTTCTGTATTTTTCCGAAACCTGGGTGATTCCGCCCGGATTGTGATTCCGGGAATCCATATGATGAAACAGAACCACATTCACTCTGCCGACCAGGTCGCCGTTGAACGGATTTTGACCATGGAGCCGGTCTGGGACGGCCTGGATACGGCTGCTGATGCCTTGGGTTTACCCGCAAATGTTCTGCTTCATGCCGGGCCGCCATTTGATTCGGTCACGGAAATTTGCAGGCCGATTCTGAATTCGGCCTGTGTCGCTGCGGTATTTGAAGGTCTATGCGACGATTTTGATCAAGCCGAAAGTAAAATTGCGCTTGGGGAAATCATTCTGAAACCGGCCCAGGATCACCAGGTTGTGTCGCCGCTTGCGGCGGTTGTCAGCGCCTCAATGCCGCTGCATCGGATTCAGGACAAGAAAAATCCCGGATTCAGTATTTATACTCCGATCAATGGCGGCTCCAGACCGGCGTTGCGAACCGGCCAGAGATCGGATGCGGTTCTTAAACATATTCGCTGGTTGAATCAGTCGTTCGCAGACTTCCTGCGCAATGGCATGGGTGACGCAATTCCGTTGCTTCCGTTAGCTGGCGCAGGACTTCGGGAAGGAGACGATTGTCATGGCCGGACTGTGGCATCGACCCGACATTTGATTGCCCGGCTTAAATCCGGGTATGCCGATCAGAATCCGGGGGCCACTCCAGACCCGGAAATCCTGGAATTCATGGAATCGTCGCCGGGTTTGTTCCTTAATCTGTGGATGGCCGCCAGTAAGATCATGATGATGGCTGCTTCGGAGATTCAGGACTCAAGCTTTGTAACGGCTATGGGCGGTAACGGGGTTGAGGCAGGGATTCAGCTTGCCGGGCTGCCCGGTCAATGGTTTACCATGCCCGCACAACCCCCGCTTGGGAAATTTGATCTGGATATCCCGGTGAACCGGGCCCTGGGAGCAATAGGAGACAGCGCCGTGGTGGAAGGATTTGGTTTGGGCGCCATGGTGGTTCGGTTGTCTCCTGAACAGGCCCGGGTTTTTGCGGACTGGCTGCCCACTGGATACGAACAACGCTGTTTGCAACTTCCGTTGATTGACCATCCTGGATTTGAGGATTTGGGAATCAGACTGGGACTGACGGCAAGGTCGGTTGTTGAATTGGGGGAAGGCCCCATTGTGGGACTCGGTATTCTTGACAACATGGGTGAACTGGGCCGGTTGGGAGGCGGTATCTACGACATGTCGGCTTCAGTGTTTCATGCGGCGCTCGCGGAACTGGAAAATAAAATGGCGGCAGGAAGGAACCGGTGAGTGAGGTTTACGCGGTTGCCCGACGCAGAAAGTCGTCGATCATATCTGAATAGCTGGATTCCACTGCAATTTCAAATCCGTCTTTATTACGAATGACCAGGCCCTTTATACCAAATATCTCGGTATAGCTTGAACTGTCGCAGGGAAACACAGTCGGGTGAATATCCAGTGGACTGGCGATTTTGATGATCTGATCCGCATCCGGTCCGCTGATTCCAAAAAAAGTCAGTGCATCACTTACCAGGACGATACTGATGTGGACAGGAGCCTGCTCCAGCCTGGTGAGAACTATTAATCGGTCTTCCTGGTCCAGGTCAGCACGCATCAACCAGCGCTCTTCACCAATCCAGAATAAATCAACCCCGTCAAAATGAGTTCGACTGTTTGGTCGGGATGGGAAAATCACATTCGGGCTGTCAATCCAGTTCTTCAGATCGGGTTCGGCGCCCTTGAGGTCAATCACCGCAAAAACGGGTTGACGAAGGAGTTCAACGCGATAGGTCACTGGATCAGCTTCTCAATCGTTGTCCTTCAGGATCATGGAAACAGGGTTCCACGATTTCGGCCTGTACTACTTCCTGTTTCATTCGGATATAGGCTTTTTGACCAATCCGGTTCCGGCCATTGGACAATAACGCCAGCGCGATTGATCTGTTGTGGACGACACTCCAAACGCAAGCGCTGACAAAGCCTTCGGATGGCAGCGGTTTCCCTTCAGGCGTGATGGGCGCGTTTTCATCGACCATTTTATCTTTATCATCCATTAACAGACCTACCATCTCTCTACGCGGCTGTTCAGCCGAGCGGCGGATTTCGATCGCCCGCCTGCCGAGATAGTCCGCCTTTGCACGAGACATTATCCAGCCCATTCCCAGATCATACGGGTCCGTTGTGCCATCCACTTCATGGCCCAATGACAGGAAGCCTTTTTCAACCCGCAATACGTGATTGGCTTCCGACCCGATTGGAGTCAGGTTAAATGCTTTTCCCGCCTGCATGATTTTTTTCCATAACTCCAGGGCATGCCGCGACCAGACGTTGATTTCAAAGCTGAGTTCTCCGGTAAAACTGACACGAAATATCCGGGCCGGAATTCCAGCCACATTGCCCTGTCGCATGGTCATGAACGGAAATGCTTCAGAGTCAATATCAATATCAGTTCCCAGCGCCGCCAATAAATCCCTCGCCATTGGGCCGCATATCGTGGCGTTGGACCACTGGGTGGTAACAGGGGTAATCCTGACATCCCATTGCGGGCGATGGATTTGCAGCAGCATCTCGATATGGCGGTAGACTTCATCTGCATGAACGGTCGACGTGGACATCAGGTAATGATTTTCCCCCAGCTTGAATGTAACCCCGTCGTCCAGAATCAGGCCGTCATCGGTCAACATGATGCCGTATCGGCCCATTCCATTCTTCAGGCTGGAAAACGAACGGGTATACAGTAATTCAATCAGTTGCAGTGCATTGTTTCCCTTGATTTCGAACTTTCCCAATGGCGAACCATCGTATATTCCCACATGGTACCGGACTGCTTCGCATTCACGATTGACGGTTTGCTGAAACGATTCACCTGGCCGGGGATAATAGCCGGGACGCTGCCAGCGCGCGCCGGCTTCATACATGCAAGCGCCATATTCCCGGTTCCATCGAGTGACAGGCGTATGTCGATAGGGCAAACTGACACTTTGCTCCCGAATTCCTGCGAGTGACCCAAAATCAACAGGAACGAAGGGGGATCGAAAGGTTGTGGTTCCTGTATCCTGGGGCAGGACTCCGAGTTGTGCGCTGATTGCGCCGATCACATTGATGTTTCCGGTCTTTCCCTGGTCAATTCCCATACCGGCAGTGGTATAACGCTTGACGTGTTCCACTGAGTCAAAGCCTTCGCGGACAGCCAGTTGGATATCCGCGAGTGTGACGTCATTCTGTATATCGACAAAGCTCTTCGATTGATACCCGGATTTTCCGCGGACAGACCACAAAGCCTCGATTGCATACTCCGGTTCGGGGCCGCAGGAAGGGAGCAGTGACGCTGGAGCGCTTGCGTTGAGTTGCTGTAGCACGGAACGGGCATTCTGCAGGGCATCCTCCATACACGATTTGAGTGTGAATTTGCCGGCGGCGCTGCCAATGCAGATGCAATCCTGGGCGGCCACTCCGGGAACAAATGCTTCCAGGTCAGAATCGTATTCAAGTTTCCCGCGCGACTGGGAAAATAAATGGGTGGTTGGGTTCCACCCTCCGGACACCCCGAGCAGGTCGCAGTCAATCCGCTGACTCGCTCCGGTTGTCCTGTCACGAACCCGGACGCCTCGAATTCGGCTTCGCCCGAAGGTCGTGGCCACCTCATGACCGGTCAGAATCCTGGTTTCGTCATCGATGAAGCCCGCGGCATCCCCGATCTGCAGACGACTGTCGATGATGGCAGCGACCTTTATTCCGGCAACGGATAATTCCCGGGCGACCGAATAAGCGCTCGAGTTGTTGGTAAACAGCGCAATACGATTTCCCGGCTTGACTGCATATCGAGTGGCATAAGTCCCAATGGCGCTCGATATCATGATTCCGGGTCGATCATTATGAGAAAATACCAGGCCGCGTTCTATCGCGCCCGTTGCAATTATCACTTTTCCTGCTCTGATTCGATGCGTCCGGATGTGCACCGGGGGTGGGTCCGGATTCTTCTCGGCTACGATAACCAGGTTTTGTTCCCGGTAGCCCCAAGCCGTAGCGTTTTGCAACCTTGTTACGTTGTCATATCCGGACAGTTCATCAACTGTTCCGGCGATCCATTGATCCGCAGGGCTCCCTTCAATTTCAATGCTTTGGCCGATCAGCATCCCGCCGGGCTCCGGTCCGTCATCCACGATCAGGGTGCGCAAACCCGCCGACGCTATTCTCAGCGCGGCCGTTAATCCCGCCACCCCTGCACCCACGATCAGAACATCACAGTGGTCGTGGCGGGTTTCATAGTGTCCTGCCCGGATGGCCCGAACCGGAGCTTCGGCCAACCCCGCCGCTCGCCGTATGGAAGGTTCAAACAGATGCCAGTTCGGCCACTTGAATGTTTTGTAGTAGAAAGCGGCGGGTATCAATCCGGAAAACAACTGGGTGATGCTCATTAAATCCCATTCAGGTGAAGGCCAACAGTTGACGGACTTCGCATTCAGCCCTTCTTTTATCGGTACAGTCGTTATCGGCAGGTTTCCGCACGATTCGTCTCCAATCAATTCTACCAGTGACGATGGTTCCTCGATCCCGACGCCCATAATTCCCCTGGGCCGGTGATATTTGAAACTCCTGGCAGTCAGGCAGACGTGATTGGCGAGCAGAGCTGAAGCCAGTGTGTCGCCTTCAAAACCTGACCAGATCCGGTTATTGAACTGAAACCGGATGGGTTTCGTTCGATCAATTCTCCCTCCTTTCGCCAGCCGCATTTCAGTCCCCATCCGTGCAGCCCGGCCCGCAGTCATCGATCTCGTGAGTCAGTGTGTTTCGAGTCACGGTAAACCACTTGCCGCAACCTTTGACATGCCACCAGAATTCATTGATCGGCCCCACCACATTCCGGGGGACTGTTAAATAGTGGACCCAGTCGGCGTCGGGAATTTCGGCCAGGTCTTCCGGTCTTGCGGCCTTTTCCGGGCCGCCATGAATAAATTCACTTTCATTTCTATTTCCACAATACGGGCAGGGGATATTGAGCATGATCAATCGCTTTAACGAGCGGTCGTGGTTCCTGATTCCAGAATAAAATTGAGTTTATCGAACCGGTTCAGGGAAAAAGGGGCAATCAGTGGATGGGGCTGATTGGTCGCGATCAAGTGGGCCAGGGTATAGCCGCCTGCCGGAACCGCTTTGAATCCACCCCACCAGCCAGCAGAAATATATAACCCGGGAATATCCGTTCCACTGACGATGGGAGAAGCATCATGGGCGATATCGAGGGTGCCGCCCCACTGCCGCATTAGCTTGAGTCGCTTGAACGCCGGGAAAAGCTCCAGCAAGGAACAAACCGTATCCTCGAATACATTTTGCTTGATGTCCCGACGAAATGATTGTCCGGGGTCCGGGGCGCCGCCGATGACTAATTCACCTTTATCGGATTGACTCAGGTAGACACCCATATCGGGACAGTTTACGACCACATCAATGACCGGTTTGACCGGCTCGGATACAAATGCAGTCAGATTGAATGATTTAACGGGCAGTTTCAATCCTATCGTGTCGGTAATGGTCGTAGTATGACCGGATACCACCACCGCAACTTTTTTGGCGTGAATCGTTCCGCGATTTGTTTCAACGCCGGTGATTTTGCCATTGCGGCCATTTCTGACCAGCCGGGTGACCTCCGTGTTCTGATGAATTTCCACTCCACGGTCATCCGCTGCCCTGGCGTAGCCCCAGGCCACGGCATCGTGGCGGCAGACAGCGGCATCGGTATGTACCATGCCTGCTATGATGGGTAATCTTGATTCGGGGCCACCTCCCGTCAGAGCCGGGATTCGCCTGCGCAGTTCTTCGACGCTGATCTGCTGATAAGTGGCGCCGTACAAATCCATATTGAACATACGGCGCTTGATTTCACGCAGCCTGGGATAAGTCTGAACTACATCGATCATACTGCGCTTGGAGTACATCAGATTGTAGTTCAACTCTTTGGTCAGTCCTTCGTACAACGAAACCGATTTAACGTAAAAGGGGATGCTTTCATCCCGCATGTAATTGGAGCGGATGGTGACCGTATTTCGGGCGATGTTGCCCCCGCCAAGCCAGCCGCGCTCAAGAACTGCGATATTGGTTATTCCATGATTTTCAGCAAGATACCAGGCGGTGGCAAGGCCGTGTCCTCCCGCTCCGATAATGATCACGTCATATCGTTTTTTAAGTTCCGGGCTGCGCCAGGCTCTACTCCATTTCTGATGACCGGAAAGCGCATTCCGGGCCAGGCTGAATATCGAATAATGTTGCACTTACAGAAAATAAATACATAACGTAAATTAAAACAGGGATACGATATTATCGGTAAATATTATATATTGCAACCAGCACCGACGACCGCACCCCCCAGGCTCTCCGGTGGACAGGCACGGGGGGAGTGACTCAGTACAGGCGAAGGTATTCGTTGACTTCCCAGTCGGTTACGGTCTGGTGGTAGCGTTCCCATTCGTCTATCTTGTACTGCACGAATGAGTTCAGCATGACCGGCCCCATTACCTGGTCGGCCAGTTCGCTGTTGGACAATGATTCGGTGGCCTCCAGGAGATTGCGGGGTAACGGCGTCAGGTTGCGTTTTTGTTTTTCCTGGTCGTCCATTACATACAAGTCCTCGTCAAGGGAGGTCCCCGGATCGATTTTGTTGACAATGCCGTCGATGGTTGCTCCCAGCGTCATGCCAAGTCCAAGGTAAGGGTTCATGCACATGTCGGCGGCTCGGTTTTCGATGGCGAACCGGCTTTGCGGCAGTCGCAGCATGGCGGAACGGTTGTTTTTTCCATACGCCATGTGGGTTGGCGCCCAGGTATAGGTGCCGCCTTCGAATCCGCCTACTTTGGGCACCAGTCCATTGTATGAATTGACGGTGCAGCAGGCCACGGCCGTGATCGCGCCGCCGTGTTTGAGGATTCCACCCACTGAGTTCAGAGCGGCCTGGCTCCATTGTCCGTTTTCCCCTTCATATAAATTCACCCCGGGGTTGTCGATTCGCTGAATCGAGGTGTTCATGTGCGCTCCGGAACGCCAGTCTCCGGTCGTGGGTTTCGGCATATAGGTGACAAAATTCCCGTGTTTTTTGGCGATCTCTTTTAACAATACACGCAGGAAAACCATGCGGTCGGCCATGGCCAGCACGTCGGTATAATGAAAATCCAGCTCGAACTGGGAGTAGGCGCCTTCGGTCACCACATCGTGGAGATTCCATCCGAGATGCTCGAGAATGTCGATCATTTCACCTAGGAATCCCATCGAATCCAATGCGTATTCGACATCGTAGCCGAATGCCTGACGCCGGGAACGGATCCCCTTGCCCGGTTGCGGGTCATCGTCATAGGCTTTTATCGGCTGGCCGTTCTCATCCCATTTCATGACGATAAATTCAGGTTCGATACCGGCGTACATGGCATAGCCCCGGGCCGCCGCGTCCCGGATGGCGCGTTTCATCGCCTGCCTGGGGCAGAGGTTATACGGCTTGCCTTCCCACCAAAGGTCTGAGAACACCCACGCGATGGTCTTGTCCCACGGGCAAATCCGGACCGTATCCATATCGGGCAGGGGGACCTGATCCGAATCCGCCGGCCCCAGTTCCGGGACAAAAGAAACCGAGTGCACTGCAAATTGCGGGCCTTTTCCCATAAACAGCAGTTCAAAATCGCTCATCGGTACCGGTTTGGTCTTGGGCAGGCCAAACATATCGATCCAGCAGGAGAAGATATATTTTACGCCGGCTGCTTCCAACTCCATTTTTTTCGCGGCTACTGCCTGTGGGTCGGGTAGCGCGTCTTCAAAGTGTTCGTGATAGTGATTGCTCATGATTCTCTCTATTTGGTAGTGTGTCTGGTTGAGTCCGATTGGTGGTTGGCCCGACCTGAATCGGGTCAGTAACGATTATTTTGAAAGTGGTTCATTCAATTCGATCGGGTAGCCGTCCGGATCCTTGATGAAAGCCAATATACGAGTCCCGTTTTTCATCGGGCCGGGTTCCTTGGTGAACTCAACGCCTTCTCCCTTAAGATACTCGCTGGTCGCATAAACATCGGAAACCTTGAGTGCAATGTGGCCCCAGGCATTGCCCCGGTCATAGGGTTCACTTTGGTCCCAGTTATAAGTCAATTCCAGGTTGGTACCTTCATCTTCTCCATGATAACCGACAAAAGTGTTGGTAAACCTGCCTTCAGGGTAGTCATTCCGGCGAAGAATTTTCATGCCCAATATGCGAACATAAAAATCCAGGGATTTATCCAGGTTACTTACCCGTAACATGGTATGGTCAATACGAAAATCCGGACTTGCTGTGTTTGGTTGATTCATGGTTATGGTGTGGATCAGGTGTTATTGCCGTTAGTCTGAAGGCTGGTTGTTGATTCGACGACAAGCTGCTGGAACCGATGTACGCTGTTTTCCCAATGAGGTGAAAGCCAGCCACCACTATCGGCAACAGTGGACTCCCGTCCGAGTTGCAGGCGCTCGCACATCGCGTGATCTTCCTTGTGTACGTTGTACCACAGCTTCTTCAGATTTTCGACTTGTTCATCTGAAATATTACTATCCTGGTGCAGGTAAATCACTCTGAATTGTCGGGTTTGATCGACGCTGACAGGAATATTCAAATGGACGCCCAACTGGTCCGGGGCGTAAGTCCCGAGTACAAAATTAGGAAACAATGTCAGATATTGCGATGTCACCGCCAGGGTGGTCGAAGTGTCGATTTCGTGGTCCTGTTCGATATCGCAGGCGCTGCCCAGGCAATGTTCGTCGATAATGGTGTAATGATCTGTCAAGGGCTGACTGGTCGTGGTCTTGTGAACGAACTGAACATGATAAGGTTCAATGAAGTTTTCCATCAACAGCTTCCAGTTGCAATTTACAATACCCAGATCTATCATCGCCACTGGTTTGATCTGCTCCAGAGACAGATCGCCGAGTTGACTTTTCAATGGTTTTACAAACTGTCCGAATTCCTCTGCCTGTCCATCCAGATTCACGAAGATCCAGTCATGCCAGGTTTCGCAACGCACTGGCAACAGACCATTTGACTGTAGTGAGAAATCCGGCGGGGGCGTTCGATCATGTCCGCCAAACCAGGGGGCGGCCTTCAGCTCGCCCTGTAGATTGTAGGTCCAGGAATGATAGGGGCATCGAATCAGATTTCCGGCATTTCCCGGTTGATCGACAAGCTTCAGACAACGATGGCGACAGGCGTTGTGAAACGCAGCAATTTCCCCCTTGTCATTGCGCAACATGAATATCGGCTTACCGCCGATGGAAATCGGCTGTACGTCGCCAATCTGTCCCAGTTGATGGGCAAAACCCGCAAACACCCAGCTGTTTAAAAACAGTGTCCGGTTTTCGGTCTGATGGAATTCGCTTCCGGTATAAACGAATCCCGGCAGCCCGTTTTTTACATCAGCCTGATTGTTCCTGAACTTATCCAGTGGGTCAATCATGACCATTTCTCTCCTCACTCAGTCATTTGCCGGCATTTCATCAGGATCAATGCCCGGGACATGGGTTACGCCGGAAAGCTCTTTCCAGTTTACTGGATAAGCGGCATAAAAAATAATACACTTGCCGTCAGACTCGTAGACGACATGATTGTCTTTCGGAATATACATCAGATCGCCTGGCTCAAGCACATAACTTTCTCCGTCAACCACCATGCGAAACGTGCCTTGAAAGCAGTAGATCAGTTCGTCGCAGGTCAAGTCCCAGGGAACAGAAGCATCATTCAGAAAGTTGATTCCCGCCGCCATACTGGCGCCCATTGCGGTGTTTACGAATGGTTTGATGTAGGTGCCGCCTTTTTCAAGATTCTCAAATCGATCTGAAATTTCGCTGATTCTGTATACGGATGGTCTGGTCATTTTGTCCTCTGTGGTTTGTCGGCTGGCAGGTGGTCTATACAATTGTGTCAAGATAGAGATTTAGTAGTATTATCGCCCAGAGCATTCTAAGTCAATTTCACTATTCCAGCAAAGACTAATGTCCTATAAATACAATCTCGGTAGCCACTTCCGCACAATTTCAACTACAAGCCCGAAGGCCGGGAAATGGTTCAACCGGGGCCTGATGTGGATGTATGCTTTCGATCTTGAAATGGCTGGACGATGCTTTGAAAAATCAATCAGGCACGATGATCAGTGTGCGATAGCGTACTGGGGGCTGGCATACTCTTCCGGTATCTACTACAACATGCCGTGGAACCGCATGCAGCCAGAGGAGTTGGCGCAGAAACTGAAAAAAACCCATGACATGGCCAGGGAGGCCCTGGGCAGGATTGATAATGCATCACCTGTTGAAACATTGTTGATAGAGGCGTTGGTCGCTCGCTACCAGTCCCCGGAACCGGTACATGAAGACCAGTATCATCAATGGAACGATGATTATGCCGACTTGATGCGGATAGCCTATGACGCCTTTCCTGAAGATGATGATGTGTGTGCCCTGCACGCTGAGGCCCTGATGACCCGCACCCCCTGGGAATTATGGGATCTTGGAACGGGTTTGCCGACCGAAAATTCGTCGACACTGGAAGCCATAGATGTGCTTGAGACGGCAATGCAACGCCTGGAGCGACGCACAGAACCACAGCATCCCGGGTTGTTGCATTTTTATATCCATGCAATGGAAATGTCTCCATTTCCTGAAAAGGCGCTACGCGCATGCGACTCGCTGCGAACGCTGGTACCCGGTTCGGGTCACTTGTGCCACATGCCTTCGCATATCGATGTGCGTTGCGGTCATTACCACGAAGCTGTTGTTACCAACAACAGGGCAATCGAAGCTGATCGGGTCTATCTCGCCAATGAAGGCGCCGTGAATTTCCATACCTTGTCCCGGATACACAACCTTCATTTGAAAATTTATGCGTCGTTATTCCTGGGGCAATTCAAAACCGCAATGGAAGCTGCGCAAGAACTGATCGAAACCACACCCGAAGAATTATTACGCATAGAGAACCCGGCCATGGCAGACTGGATGGAGGCTTATATCGGCATGAAAGCCCATGTGCTCATCCGGTTCGGAAAATGGCAGGAGATTATTGATCACCCCTTGCCGTTCGATCAGGATTTATACTGCGTGACCACCGCTTTGTGGCATTACGCCAAAACGATTGCCCATGCATCAATTGGAAACATCGCGGATGCTGAAAGCCAGCGAACCCTGTTTTACAAAGCAGTTGCCAGGGTGCCGGAAACCCGTTACATGTTTAACAATACCTGTATAGATGTGCTGAAGATCGCCGAAAACATGCTTGAAGGAGAAATCGAATATCGAAAAGGCAATTACGATCACGCCTTCGATTACCTGCGCCAGGCGGTATATCTTGATGACAATCTGAAATACGACGAACCCTGGGGCTGGATGCAGCCGGCGCGTCATGCACTTGGCGCATTGCTGCTGGAACAGGGGCATGTAGATGAAGCCAGACAGGTATACAGGGATGATCTGGGGTTATCCGATACCCTGGTCAGCACTTCGCAGCACATAGATAATCTCTGGAGCCTTCATGGCTATGTCGAATGCCTTGAACTTCAGGGAGATATCGTTGAGGCCAAACAGATGCGTATGCGGTTGAACCTGGCCAAGGCGCGTGCAGATGTACCTGTGAATGCCTCCTGCGCCTGTCGACTGGATGTGGTCGGCAATCATGGGAGATGATGATGACTGAAAAACCGGATAATGACCAACCGGGTGAAACCTGTTGGATTGCCACCGAAAATCCGGAAAACGCATCTGCGGAATTACGGGCTGCATATCAGCAGGTCGGAGCTGTCCATGGGAAAGTTCACAATCTCTATCGCGCTTTTTCTCTCCAGCCAAAACCACTGATATCAGCCGACCAGCACTATCGGGATATTTTGCACAACGATAAAAACCAGTCAGACCCCTGGTTTCTCGAACTGTTGGCAAGCCAGGCTGCGATTATTGCAGAATGTGCTTATGCGCTCGCAAACCATGGGGCCAATTTCAAAGCATTACTCGGGGATGCACAAAAAGGCGAGGAGATGCTGCAGGCAGTCAGAGATGATAATTTCGAAGATAATCCGGTATTCAACAGAAAACAGTCGGCGTTACTGCAGTATGGAGCCAGGCTGTGCCGTACCCCGCAACAAATGACCGAAGAAGACATCAACCGGTTACGCCGGGAAGGTATCAGTGATACTGAAATTCTTGAAGCTGTCCAGGCTACCTCCTGCTTTGCCTACTGGGTAAGATTCATTAATGCGCTGGGGATACGGACAGGTGATGAATCAATTGGATTGTTCGACGAGGATGGCGTAAGGCGCGGTGAAGGCTAATTTCCGGCTGCCTGGATTCCATCCCTGGTCCGGCGTTCAGCCATCACCCTGTCCATCCAGTCCGGATCCATTTCCGGCACAGACGACAAGAGCAACTCGGTGTATTCATGAAATGGCGGAGAAAACACATCCTGCTTAGAGCCCGTATCAACAATTTCACCCTTCAGCATCACGATCACCCGGTCAGAAATGGCTCTTACAGTAGCGAGATCATGAGTGATAAACATATAGGCCAGATTCAATTCCCGCTGCAATTTGTCCAACAGGCGCAATATGCCTTCGGCTACCAGTTGATCCAATGCTGAGGTTACTTCGTCGCAAATAATGAATAGCGGATTCGCCGCCAGCGCTCTGGCGATGCATACACGTTGTTTTTGTCCGCCTGACAATTCACCCGGAAGGCGATCAAGAAAGTGTCCGGGTTCAAGATCGATCATGTCCATCAGTTCGTTCAGACGTTGCTCTTTCCGGGAACCTTTCAGATGCAGATAAAAGGTCAAAGGCTGACCAATGATATCCCGAACCTTGAGGCGCGGATTCAGCGCCGTATCCGGCATTTGATAAATCATCTGGATTTTTTGTAATTGTTGACGGGTTCTCCGGTAATAATTTGCATGCAGGTTCTCGCCATCGAAAACAACCGTTCCTGCGCCAGGAGCCAATAGCCCGGTTATTACCCTGGCTGCGGAACTCTTGCCGCTGCCTGATTCTCCAACAATGGCAACGGTTTCACCACGGTGGATTTCAAAATTGAGATTTTTCAGCACTGGCTGAATCGCTTTCGGGTAAGCCGCAGTGATATTTTCAACCTTGAGAAGTGCAGTTGGCTCAAACTCAGGAGACTGGACACTTTTCCGAAAGGAACGAACAGCCCAGAGTGATTTCGTATATTCCTCGCGGGGGTCGCTCAACATGGAACGGGTAGTTGATTCTTCGACGGTTACGCCGTTACGAAGCACCATGATTTTATCGGCCATTTGAGCAACGACCGCAAGATCATGGGTAATATAAATCGCGGCGGTGTTGAATTGCGCGATGATGTCCCGGATCGTTGACAGCACCTCGATCTGGGTCGTGACATCAAGAGCAGTGGTAGGCTCATCGAAGATGATCAAATCAGGACGACAGGATAACGCCATCGCAGTCATGGCGCGTTGCAACTGTCCTCCTGAGACCTGATGGGGATAACGAAAGCCAATTCGATCCGGATCCGGCATTTTGAGTCTTGCATATAAATCCTTGCCGTCGACATAAGCCTGTTCACGACTGCCCAGACTGTGTTGCACAACCGTTTCACTGAATTGGTCTATGAGTTTATGCGCCGGATTAAAGGAAGCCGCGGCGCTTTGCGCTACGTACGCTATCCTTGAACCTCTCACTATCCGTTTTTGTTCTTCACTGGCACGGGCCAGATCAAGACCGTCAAAGATGATACTGCCTTCCATGATCCTGCAACCGGGTCTTGCATAGCCCATGGCTGCAACTCCAATGGTGGATTTGCCTGCGCCGGACTCTCCTATCAATCCAAGCACTTCACCCCGGTGCAACTTCAGATCGATCCCCCTGATGATCCGGTGCCATTGTCCATCACTGAATCCGTCGATCTTCAGATCATGTATATCGAGCAACAGCTCATTATGGTCAGAAGTCATCTTTAAGCCCGCTGGTTTTGTGCAGAAACCAGTCAACCACAAAATTGACGCCAATGGTCAGGACTGCGATAGCGGCGGCAGGTATCAACGGGGTGTAATCATCAAACGTAATCAAAACTGCAGTTTCACGCACCATTGATCCCCAGTCGGCTGTGGGAGGCTGAATACCCAGGCCCAGAAAACTCAAGGCGCTTATGGTCAGGAATACGAAACAGAATCGTATTCCAAACTCTGCTGCAAGCGGTGCTGAAATATTGGGCAGAATTTCCCTCAGCGTGATCCAGATCAGTTTTTCACCCCGTAATCTGGCGACTTCAATGAAATCCATCACCACGACATTCAGGCTCACAGCCCTGGAAATACGAAATACCCGCGTTGCGTCCAGGATACCGATAATCAGTATCAGATTGATAACCGAAGTGCCAAAAACCGATAGCAGAAGCATCGCAAAAATCAATGACGGGATTGCCATCAATACATCAACTATGCGACTGATCAACAAGTCAGCCCATTTACCCATTACTGCCGCCATGATTCCGCAAACTCCACCGACAACGAATGTAAACAGTGTAGTCGCCAGTGCAATTCCAACCGTATTTCGGGCGCCGAAAATTATACGGGTCAACATGTCGCGCCCGAGGTTGTCCGTTCCCATCAGAAATACGTTATCCCATGCCTGGTATTTTTTCCCGACAATCTCGGATTCTCCGAATGGAGCGATCAGTGGTGCAAACAGCGCCACGAAAATGTAAACCAGAATAATCAGGACGCCTGCCTGGGCACTGAATGGAGCCTCCCGCAATTCCTTGAATACACGTTTCAGGCGTTGCTCTTTTGCAGGAATCCTTTCCGGGTTGAATGAGGGAGTAATTTCAGGAGACGGCGCATTCATTTTGGATGCATCAGTCGCGGGTTGGTCAAAACAGACAGAATATCCGCTGTCAGATTCAGCAAAACATAAGTGGCGGCGAATATCAGACAACAGGCCTGTACAACCGGCATGTCGCGTCTTTGCACTGCATCAACCAGCAACTGCCCCAATCCAGGATAAACAAAGACCACTTCAACCACGACCACGCCGACCACCAGGTAAGCCAGATTCAGAATCACCACATTGATGATTGGCGCCAACGCATTCGGCAATGCGTGATGGATGATGATCCGGGTTTTTTTCATGCCCTTGAGCGCCGCCATTTCAATGTAGGTGTTGGACAACAGATTAATGATGGCTGCACGGGTCATGCGCATCATGTGCGCCACTGTGACCAGGGTAAGAGCCAATGCCGGCAGAAACGTTTTTTCCAGGTGTTCCAGAAATGTGGTGTCGCCACGGATATTAGATAAACTTGGAAACCAGCCGGCTTTAACCGAGATAAACAGTATCAGAATATAGGCGACAAAAAATTCCGGTGTTGAAATCGATGACAGGGTCAGTGTATTGACGGTGCGATCATACAGGGAATTACGATAAAGCGCTGCCAGGATGCCCAGTACCAAGGCAAGGGGAACCGATATACAGGCGGCAAAAACAGCCAGAAATACGGTATTGGCAAAACGCACTCCGATTATCTCGCTGATTTCACGGCCATTGCCAACGGACTTGCCGAAATCGCCCTGTAATATATCGCCCAACCAGTTGATATATCTTGTGTGCGCAGGTAGATCAAGCCCCAACTGCTGACGCAGGGCAGCCAGGGTATCGGGTCTTGCAGTCTGACCCAGTATTGCTTCGGCGGCATCCCCCGGCAACATGGTCACCGCGAGAAAAATAATCAGCGAGACAATGAACAGCGTAAGGATTCCAAGGGATATCCTTTGGCCCAGGATTATCAATACATCACTCAAAACTTGTACTGTCCAGATTTTGTAGCGATATCCGGCTCCTGTTTATCCAAGTAATTCTCTTAATCGTGCATTTACCCGGGTCTTCATGTCCTGTCCGCCTGCTTCAATCCATGCATCGGCATCCGACCGTTCGGACAGATTTGGATACCAGTTTTCGGTTAAAAACCGATCCTGGGTATGAGGGTCCGTCAGAAATTCATTTTGAACTGCGGCACGCTCCACGACTTCAACTGCCAGTGTTTGTGCATTCACTTCGATCCCGGTTGCCATTTTAGAGGTCCAGCCTATCATTTCATCACACAACGTGAGTAATTCAAGGGACCCCGTGCGGCCACCGGACAGGAATCCGAGGTTATGCACGAAAGGAGTTTTGGCCATCGCAGCCACTGCCAGGTTGGCTCCGGTTTCGGCTGCCGACTGCGTATCAAACTGGTGGGAATCGGAGCAGCCGGCGCCAATCCACGAGGGTATTCCGACCGAACGGAAATAGTCGCTTGCACCCAAACCCGCCAACATGTACTCAGGCGAGCCATAGGCCAGATTGGCCTGCCGCAAATCCATCGGTAAAATCGCCGAACCGCTTAAAACCGGGGCGCCCGGCTCCGTAAGTTGATGAATAATTATTCCTGCTATTGCTTCCGCGGATGATTGTGCAATGGCGCCGGCAGTGGAAACAGGACTGGACATTCCGGGAAATGTGGCGGGATAACAAACAACCGGGGTACGCCATCGGGCGCAGTTTATCAATCGAATACACAGTTCTTCGGGAAGTTTGAGCGGCGAAACCGGCCCCATCAATTCGATGGTTACCGGTCTTTCCGCCAATCGTTGCCAGCCGCCTGCGATGTCTGCAACCACGTTCATCATTCTCTCCTGTATGACCTCGTCATGGGCCAGCAACGCAGAGGGCTTGCGGCAGTTCTCCAGCATGGCGCGAACTGTTTCAACCACCTCGTCTTCGGGTGGTACCTCACTGGGGTAGCCGAGGGAACAGACCATGTCGATGTTTGGAAGTTGTTCGCACAGCTTTGCGGTTTCCCTGATGTCATCCAGAGAACAGGGCCTTAACTCACTGGTTCGAAAATCAAGAATGCGCACACAATTATGTCCTGGGCAATAACTGGGGATCCGACTGCTGGTATCGACCTTCAGATTACCATCCAGGTCATACAGAAGGATTTTATCCGGAACCGTCGAAATTGTTTCCTCCACCAGGTCCGGCGGAAAATGGACAAAACCGTGTTCGTCCAGGTTACACCCGTGCTGATTTACCAGCAGGTCGCGCATCGGTTGATATTCTATGACGGCGCCCACATTCCAGAGAATCGTTTTCACCGATTCATGAATCAACGCGGCGTCAGTGGAATTGATCAACTCAAGGGATATGTTCCGGGAACGCTTTGTGCTTTTGCCGATGGCGCTGGCCTTGCGTTCGGCTTTCTCCCGCCGACTCGCCGACCTGCGCATTTTTGATACTCTGGCCAAAATCATCGAACCTCAAGTGAAACAGACAGTTCCGATGACCTGAGTCATCGGAACTGTTTGAACTATGACAGTGGTCGCTGACGTTACCCCTTCAGCCACCATCTTTCGATGAGTTTATAACCGTCGAACTCCCAATTACCTGCAACCTGATCGGGTACGCCAACAGTCTTATTGTTGCTTGCGGAGATATGATTTGCGAATGAATGGACCACAGAACCACCGTCATCGCGGCAAATCGCCTGCATTTCGTAGTACATGTTACGACGTTTGTCATCATCGACTTCGGCACGCGCTTCTACCAGAAGCTGGTTGAAGCGTTCATTCTTCCAATAGGATTCGTTCCAGTTTGAATCTGCAGAATAGCCCTGGGTAAACATCCAGTCTTCGGTGGGTCGTCCACTCCAGTAACTGGCGCACCAGGGGTGCTTGAGCCATACATCGGACCAGTACCCGTCATCCGGCACCCGGTTGGGTATTATCTCAATACCTGACTGCTTGGCATGCTCGCTGAACAATACCGTGGTGTCTACCGCACCCGCATACAGTCCATCCGATGCGCTTAACTCGACTTTCAGACTACTCAGGCCAGCCTGCTTGAGATGCCACTTGGCTTTCTCCGGATCAAAAACGCGTTGCTCAAGGTCTGCATAGTGATATCGATTGGCCGGAGAAATAGGATGGTCGTTGCCCACCAGGCCATAACCATTCAATACTTTTTCAAGAACTTCATTACGATCAATGGAGAGCTTGAGCGCCATGCGCACATCATAGTTATCGAATGGAGCCAGATCCGTTCGCATCGGGAAAGTATAGTGCTGGGTGCCGGTTACTTCGAGGATATTCAAATCGGCATTCCTGGCAAGCAGGTCGGCCGTAGTTGCGTCCACATCTCCTATAACGTCAACGGCGTCGGTAACCAGTGCGTTCTGCCTTGCGGTTGTGTCAGCAATGGTCAAAAGTTCAGCCGAGTCCACGAATGCACGGTCAGTCATAAAGTAATTCGGGTTTCTCTGATATCTGGAGTATTGGCCAGGCTCGAATGATTCAAGCGCATAGGCTCCACAGCCAACGCCGAAATCTTCGATTTTCCCGTCTTTGGAAGGTAATACTGATAATGTGCTGGCGCTTAGAATCACTGGAAAATCGACATTCGCGGACTCCAGTTTTATTTTCACTACATGGTCACCATCCTTGTTCATTTCGGTAATCTGTTCCATGAATGACTTCATGGCGGATGCTGACTCATCACCGCGATGCCGGCTTAATGAAGCGATTACATCATCCGAGGTCAACGACTTGCCATTATGGAACTCGACCCCTTTTCTCAGCTTGAAAATCCATTCCGAGGCGTCCGCTCCGGTTTCATACGATTCCGCCACCAGTGGAACAAGCTGGTGATCCGGTCCGACTTCGGTCAACTGACCGTGAGCGGTATAAAAAAGAAAATTCGTATGACCACTGGTCAGTCGAGTGGGATCAAGCGAATCCGTAGACGAACCCTGCACGGTGGCGACACGCAGATGTCCGCCACGGGTGGGTTGGGCTGCGGCCTTGCCGCTGAACAGGCTGCCTGGAACGACGGCAGCCAGGCCAAGAGCGCCGGACTTTTGCATAAAGCTGCGCCGGGTAATTCCGCTTTTTTCAGATCTGTTATGGATTTTATCAGGTGTTTTCATAGGTATTTCTTTCCGCTTGAGAGTTGAATTTGTAGCTTACACAAGCATTATGTTCTTTCGAAAAACAAATTTCAATCGAATATGGCCGGACATGATTGAACATTTCGCCGGGTAGTCCGGTCGCTCGATGCCTGTGGTAAACTGACGATTTATTCGGTTTGCGTTTTAAATACATTGGACAGGACGAAGCTCTCTTTATCCGGTTTGCTGGTTGCAGCCACGGTGGTTTTGACTGGTGCGCTGGCCTGGTTCACAGGAACTTTTTCCACTGAAAGCTGCCAGGAAGTGACTAAGGGGGTACAGGCGATGCACACTGAAGAGGTGCCGTTACTGAATGACCACGGGAAGATTGTTTCCTTTCAATCCCATGTGGCGGATGACAATACCGAGCGTGCAGCCGGTTATCAGTATATCTGCGTGAATATCATCGATACTTCCACCATCCTGTTTGTTTATCCACAACCGGTTTCCGCCCGCTTCCACATGAGAAATGTCGCGGCGCCGCTGGACATCGGATTTTTCGATGACAAGGGTAAATTGATTTCGGTTATGCTGATGCAACCCTACAATGACGGAGATTCAAGACTGTACGGCCCGCCGCAACCATTTCAGTATGCGCTTGAAGCCAGGCAGGGGTTCTTTGCCGATCACAATTTGTCTGCGGGAAAATCCCACCTGGTACCGGGCGGTCTGTATGATTCAAGGTGAACCCCTGCTTTTGTGATGAATAAGTCCAACAACAGTATCGAACTCCCTTATGGATTGTGGAGCAGTCCGCGGGATCTGGCATCGATCTTTGATGACGCTTTCGAGCCTTCTTATCCATTCAGCGCGGGGGGGCAACTGTACTGGCTGGAATCCCGGAACACGGAAAACGGACGGGTCGCCGTGATGATGGAGACCCAGTCCGGGGACAGGAGATGCGTCACCCCTGCGGATTACAATATCCGGACCCGTGTGCATGAATATGGGGGCAAGTGTTTTTGTGTTCATCGTGACAGCATTATCTTCAATAATTACAAGGATGGCCGTTTGTATATACAACAGTTGGACGCGGATTCGGCTCCCTGCCTGCTCACCGGGGCAGTTGTGCCGGGTTGCCGCGGTTATGCGGATCTGTCAGTCTCGCAGGATGGAAACTGGGTGATCGGTGTCACCGAGTTGGAACCGGATGAGGAGGATCGTGAAAACATCAACCGGATCGTTGCCGTTTCGTTGTCGGGCGCCGGCGTCGGTCAACCCGGTTTTGCGGTGCTTGCCGATGGCGCGGATTTTTACGCCAGTCCGGTACTGTCGGATGACGGAGATCAGATTGCATGGCTTGAGTGGTCTCATCCGAACATGCCCTGGGACCAGACCCGGCTGGTCAAGGCATCGTTGAAGGTTGATGTAAACCGTATTGCGGTGACCGAAAAACACACCGTGGTCGATGATGTCTGCCGTTCGGTTTGCCAGCCGGGTTTCACATCAGAAGGCGTTTTGCTTTTCGTCAGCGACGATGAGACCACTGATCGCTGGAGTTTCCACAGATGCGATGGCAGCCGGATTTCCCGGCTGACTGATTCGGATTCAGAGTTTGGCGAACCTCACTGGACCTTTGGGCAGTCCCGATGGCAGCAATCCGGTGACAATCTGATTTATGCCGTGGGTTCGAATCATCCGGGTGATCGGATATTCGAGATCAATATCGAAAGCGGCCGCCTGAACCCGATCGATGGGCAGTTTTCGGCGTGCCGACAACTCTTCAGCGACTCTTCGGGATCGATTTATTTTACCGGGCATTTCAGTGACCGGCAGCCGCAGATTTTACGCCTGGACACGCATTCAAAAAGAATTGAGCCCTGCTTGTCTGATTCAACTGATGATATCCAGAAAGGAATATCCGTACCGCAACCGGTCAGCTTTCCCGACAGTAACCAGGATCCGGTTTATGGTTATTTCTACCCGCCCTGCAATCCGAATCACGTTGCGCCTGTCGGCACGCTGCCGCCATTGCTGGTGGTCACCCATGGCGGCCCAACCGGCAGGACGACACCCGGGTATTCGCCGATCAAGCAATATTTCTGTTCCATTGGATTTGCATTGCTGGACATCAATCATCGCGGAAGCAGCGGCTATGGCAGGGCCTACAGACAGCAGTTGCTGGGGCAATGGGGGGTGTTTGATGTCGATGACATCATCAGTGGTATTGATTTCGCTGCAAACCAGGGATGGATCGATCCTGGCCGGGTATTTGTCCGGGGGAGCAGTGCAGGGGGGTACGTGGTACTCTCATCTCTGACCCGGTATCCTGATAGATTTGCAGGCGGTTCCTGCTATTATGGCATCGGCAATCTGATTACCTTGAGTGAAATTACGCATAAATTCGAATCGAAGTACACCGACGGTCTGGTGGGGGAAAAATTTGAAACCGACAGCGCCAGGCGACCGGACAGTCGATATGTCTCACGTTCGCCCCTGTTTCATCTGGAGGCGCTGAACTGTCCATTAATCCTGTTTCAGGGTGAAGATGACAAGATCGTTCCTCCCGAGGTGGCGCGTGAAGTGGTCGACAGCCTTCAGGAGAAAGGGATTGATTATGAATATACCGAATATCCAGGTGAAGGGCATGGTTTCAGGTTGAAGCAGACCCGGCTGGATGCGTTGAGCAGGGAAATTGCTTTTTTTATAAGGATTATCAATGCCTGAGTGTATTTCCGACAACTTGCAAGACAGAAAATTGACGATTTGATGATGTTCTCAAAACCAGACAAAAACCAGAACCTGGCCCTGGCAGGATTGATCCAGTCTTCTGCTCTCGTTCATCAACTTACCACCCGCGACAGCCATGATGAACTGGCATTATACGAATCCGCATTCAGTCTGATACGCCTGGATGCTGATAACATCGAAGAGGTATACGGGTCGGAGTTTGGTGTGGACCTGGGACTTCGGACGATGATCAAACTCCTGTCAAACCAGCTCGGTCCTTCAACCAAGTATGTATATCAATATTCCACGGGTCTATATCAGTTAAGCGCAAAGCTGGCCGGTTTGACCAAAACCAGCGATGTGGTGCAAGCTGGACTGGAGGAAATCAGGGCAGAATACATAGCTTATTACGATCAGAATACGCGCGACCCTGAGCTTGAGAATAGACTGTATGAATCACTGGCCGGTTTATACACCAACACAATCAGTTATCTGACACCGAGAATTGTCGTCCGGGGTTCCGCGCACAGATTGCAGAATTTTCAGATCGTTCACCGCGTCAGGACTGCATTGTTTGCCGGTATCCGGTCTGCCTGGCTGTGGCATCAGCTTGGCGGCGGAAAATTGCAATTGTTTATTCATCGCAAGGAATATGTCCATACCGCAAAAATGATCGTCAACCGCATGTCATGAACGGACAGGTAAACCGATGATCCTGATACCCACACTGATCCTGCTGGTTCTTGGATTCCTGTGGCTGCAACTGCCGCTTAAAAACTGGTTGGTGGCTTCAATCGTTGTACTCTTTATGATTATGGTGTCAGACACGACCCATGTCCTGTTCCCTCTGATACTGATTATCATACTCGGCAGTTTCACCGCATTGCTTTATTTCCTGCCGGATTTAAGGAAACGAAAACTCAGCAGGTGGTTGTATGACATGTTCAAGGAGAAATTGCTGTCCATGTCTCAACCCGGGCAAGAGGGGATTGATGCCGGAACCGCCTGGTGGGATGCACAGTTATTTTCCGGCAAGCCGGACTGGGATGTGCTTTTTGAGGCGCCTGCGCCCGAACTCAACAGCGAAGAACAAGCCTTCATCAACGGGCCGGTCGAAGAATTGTGTGCGATGGTCAATGATTGGGAAATCACCCACAAATTGAATGAGTTGCCATTGCCGGTGTGGGAATTTCTGAAACAAAACAGGTTCTTCGGGTTGAATATATCACCGGAATACGGCGGGCATGGGTTTTCTGCCCACGCCCAGTCATGTATTGTCCAGAAACTGGCAAGCCGGAGCATGGCAGTGGCGACCATGGTGATGGCGCCCAATTCACAGGGGCCTGCCGAATTGCTCATCCATTACGGTACACCACAGCAAAAGAAACTCTACCTGCCTGGACTGGCAGCAGGTGAGGAGGCGCCCTGTCTGGCGCTGACAAATACCTGGACCGGATCTGACGAGGATGACATACCGGGTTATGGAGTAGTTTTCGAAGGCAGATACAAAAGGAAAAAAGTGTTGGGATTTCGTGTCAACTGGACAAAATGTGACATTACGCCTGGACCAGTGGCGACACTTCTGGGACTGGCCTTCAAAGCCCGTGACCCGGATCAACTTCTGGGGGACGATATTGAGTTGGGCATCACCTTCGCCCTGGTTCCGGTCAACGCAAAAGGGGTTTCGGTTGGCGCACAGCATCAGCCGTTAAACACGGTATTCCAGAATGGGCCTTGTTGGGGAAAGGATGTTTTCATCCCGATGGACTGGGTGATTGGAGAGGAAGCGCGAGTGGGACAGGGATGGGGCATGTTGGTGGAATGCCTTACTGTGGGCAGAGGAATGTCCTGGCCCGCCGCAGGAGCGGGAGCAGCAAAACTTGCAGCCATAACCAGTGGTGTATACACCAGGATTCGCCAACAATCCGGTGTTGAAAATGGTCGATCAGAAGGGGTTGAGGAGATTCTCGCCCGTATAGGCGGGCTGACCTGGCTGATTGATGCAGGCCGAACATTGAGTGCATCGGGGCTGGCGCTGGGTTACAAGCCTGCGGTTGACTCTGCCATCGTCAAGCAACAGAGCACTGATCTGTTACGTGTCGTGATTAACGATGCAATGGATTTGCATGGTAACAAGGCGGTTTGCATAGGGTCCGGGAATTATCTCGCCAGAATATACAATCATATCCCGATTGGCATTGCCGCTCTGGGCGCGAACAGTCGGATGCGTAGTCAGATCATATTTGGCCAGGGCCTGATGCATTGTCATCCGTACCTGGTAAAAGAGGTTGCAGCGGTTTCGATGAAAGATCAGGTGGATGGGCTTGATCAGTTTGACCTGGCGCTGGTCGGGCACATCGAGCACATGACCGGTAACAAACTGCGCGCCTTCGGCTACGGTTTGACTCGAGGGCGGGTTTCGAAAGGCGTCGGCGCCGGCCTGATCAAAAAACACAGTCGTGCTATTGAACATCTCAGCGCCTCCTGCGCATATCTTGCTGATGTGACATTCTTTATTCTGGGTGGTGACCTGAACAGAAAAGAAATGCTGTCAGGGTGGTTTGCCGATGTGCTGGGCAATCTGTATCTGGCTTCCGCCGCATTGAAATGCTTCAAAGACAACCGGGAATCCACGGGTGAAGAACCATTGCCGGACTGGGCATGTCGATTTGCGCTGTTTCGGGCTCAGGAAGCGTTGGTGGCAATCACCAGAAACTATCCCAATAAAATACTGGGGGCGGCGCTGCGGATAACGATATTCCCAACCGGGCGCTATCTGCATTCCCCCGATGATGGACTTGCCAGTGAAGTGGCCATGCTATTGCAGGAACCGGGAAAGATTCGCGGCAGATTGACTCAGGATGTATTTATTCCAAATGACCCTGATGATGTGATCGCGCAATTGGAGGCCGCATTCAGTCTAATGGCGCAAACTGCGGGTTTGCGTAACCGTCTGGAAAAACCGGAACATCGGGCATCTTCGTTGGAGGATTACCCGCGATGGCTTGAACGATTAAAGTCTGACGGGGTCATTACTGAAGAAGAGTCTGAACTTCTGACCAGGGCCAGAGAGGCGGTTGGCAGGGTAATCGAAGTGGATAGTTTAAAACCTGACCCGATAAACGGAAAATGAAATCAGACCCGAACGAGAATAACGAGACTTCCTCGCTTTCCCCGTTTCCGGAAGGCTGGTATTTCATCGCCAGCCGCGAGACGATAGAATCCAAAAGGCTGTTCCGGAAAACCTGGCTCGGCGAAGAAATCGTCATCTGGTGCAATGAGGACGGAGACGTCTGTGTAGCCGACGCAACCTGTCCGCACCTGGGCTCCGACCTGGGTCCCGAAGCCGGGGGCCGGGTGCGCAACGGCTGCCTCGTATGTCCTTTTCACGGGTTCGAGTACGATGTTACCGGTCAATGTGTCGCGACGCCCTAAGCGCCGGCGCCCAGGCCCGTCAGGTTGAAGGTGTTCGAGACACTCGAGACACACGAAATTCCGGGCCTCGTCTTTGCCTGGTGGGGCGCAGGCGGACGGTCGCGGCAATGGGATATTCCCGCGTCTTTGCCTGCCGGAACCGACTGGAGCTACCGGCTGGGGTAATATGGAGTTCTGGAGCGTCCGGTTTAAGGGGCATCCACAGGAAACAACCGAGAACTCCGTGGATCTCGGACATCTGCGCTATGTGCACGGATACGACAGCGTGAATGCGGTCGGTTCGATATCGGTTGACGGCGCCTGGCTCAAGAGTTGCTTCGACTTCAAGCGAACCCAGACCATCGCCGGGATAAAGTGCTTCACATTCGATGTTTCCGCCGTCAGCGATGTGTACGGGCTTGGCTATTCGGTTGTCGAGGTTCACGGACATTCGATCGCCATGGAAACCCGTTTGTGGGTGTTCGCAACGCCGATCGGTGGTGAACTCATCGAGCTTACGCTGGTCAGCCAGCTGCGGCAACTGGTCAGGGCGAAGCGGCTGATCGTCGGAATGCGATTCCTTCCCTCACGCCTGCGCACCTGGATCATGGGCAAAATCATCATAGCGATTCAGAAGCTGGACGTTTTGCAGGATGTCGCGATATGGAGCCGGAAACAATATCGGCTTTACCCGATGCTCTGCCGATCGGACGGCGAGATCGGCAAGTATCGGCGCTGGTGCAAACAGTTCTATCCGGACCGTACGGATGCCGGGTAGACCCGGGTTCACGCCTTCCTCAAACGCCATCCGGCCCTGGTCAGAAGTTCAGACTCTTCTTCGGTAATGACCCCATCAATCGCGTTTTATAAACAGAAAATTTCATGAGCAGAAAATTTATTGATAGTCATGAAGATTCCATTATAATGAATCCTGCACTAAAAAACGCTTAACTGGTCTCATATTCCAAATTTATCAGTTTTTGCAACGAATTCAAGAATGAGCGCTTCCTTTGACTCTTTTGACTCCTCCGCTCCGCCTGTTCTCGTTACCGGGGGGGCCGGGCATGTAGGCGCCAATCTTGTTCGCCGACTGCTCAACGATGGCATCCGGGTACGGGCGCTCTTGAGACACGAGGATAACAATGAAGCGCTGGAAGGTCTTGATGTGGAGCGTTGGTTTGGTGACATCCGGAATCCGGACGCTACCAGACAGGCTGTCGAGGGTTGCCAGGGTGTTTATCATGTCGCCGCGCAAATATCCACTATTGATGGCAATAGCGCCTGGCGCCGGAAAATATACGAATGCAACGTTCTCGGTACCCGTAATGTATTGCAGGCGGCGCGGGAATCCGAAGCCGGTCGGGTCGTGGTGACCGGTTCTTTCAGCGCGGTCGGTTACGATCCGGATAAACCGGATGCCCCCAGTGATGAGACAATGCAGTTCTATCCGATGGAGCGCACGACGCCCTACGAGCGCAGCAAGGTGCTGGTTGAACATGAGTGCTGGCGCGCCGCGGCGATGGGGCAGGATGTCGTAGTCGCAACCTGCTGCGCGGTGGTTGGAGGCAACGATTATTTACCTTCGCGACTGGGAAGGACCTTGTGCGACTATACCAATGGCAAGCTCCGGGCTTATGTGGATGGTGGGTTCGAGTTTGTCGCGGCGCGGGATATTGTGGAAGGGCATCTGTTGTGTATGCATCGGGGACATTCGGGTGAAAAATATATTTTCAGCAGTGAGTACAAAACCATATCCGAGATACTGGATCTATATGAGGAAGTGTCCGGTATTAAGCGTCCGGGCAGACGTATCCCGGTTCATGTGATGCTCGCGTTTTCAGAAGCGGCGAGCTTTTATCTGAGCCGGTTTCACCCTGACTTTCCCCAGCGGTTCACGCCCGGGGCCATCCGCCTGTTAAAAATGCGCCGCCACGCGAACACCAGCAAGGCGAAACGGGAGCTTGGCTATCAGCCAACCAGCATCCGTGCTGCGGTTCATGAGGCGTACGCATTCCACTACTATCGTGACGCGATCAAGAACCCGTGCGCGAAACGCCCTTGCGAGGATGTCATGAGGCGAGTGGAAAATCCGGTGGTGAACCAGGATTTGCCGATCATTTCCGAAGGCGGTTCAATATGAATCCGGTGTCGGGAGCGCCTCCTCAATTCGAGGAAGCTGGCAACCTGCGCCAGCAGGTGCGGGCTACGGGTCTGGATCCTGATTACTGGTATGCGGTTGAACAGGCTCACCGGATCAAACCGGGAACAGTAACCGAAGTCGTTTTCTGGAAACGTTCCATTGCGCTGTATCGTGGGACGGATGGTTCGTTTCATGCGCTTGACAACGTTTGTGCACACCGCCAGATCAAGCTCTCTCTGGGAGAAGTGCAAGGCTGTCGGCTCGTATGCGCCTACCATGGCTGGCAGTACGATGAAAACGGACGTCGCGCCGATATTCCTCATGACCACTCCGGAGGCGGCCTTCCGAAGCCTGTTGTACGGAGCTATCCTGTAAAGGTCCGTTACGGTCTGGTCTGGTTGTTTCCCGGGGAGCCGGAGTGTGCAGAGCATCGCCAGATCCCCGAAATCCCCGAGCTTGAGGGGCGCGCGCGGTGGGCTTGTGTACCGCTCAGTTTCACCTGGTCGGCGCACCATTCAATGGTGATCGACAACGTGAGTGATTTTACTCACGCCTGGCTGCATCGTCGATACCGGCCCTTTGATGGCGCCACCCTGACCCACTGTGAGACTATTGGTGACAATGTACACCTCGCTTACGATACGCAGGTCGGTCGCGGCCCTGTCTCGAGATTGTTTGTCGATCACAAGCGGATGAACACCAATCACATGGAGCTTTGCTACGAATACCCTTACCAATGGTCGAATACCGATGATGCGATTAAACACTGGCTATTTGTGTTGCCGATTGATGAGCGTACCACACGGGTGTTTTTCCTGTTCTACTTCAAGTCGTTGAAGATACCCTTGTTGCCGGTACATATCCCCCGTTTCGCGATGACCACTGTTTTGAATATATCGAACCGCCTTCTCATCGCTCCCTTGCTGGATCAGGATCGTGTTGCCGTCGAAGCAGAGCAACAGGGTTACGAGAGGCATTGGGATGCCCGTCCTGTCGAGTTTAATCCGGTGGTAAAGGCATTCCAGAAAGTAACCGTGCGAAAATGGAGTGAGTATCTGGCACGGGAGAAGTGATGGTGGTGATGCCGGTCCTGGAACTGCACTCCCTGTTGTCCATGCTGTCATGGCCCGGCTTGCTTGAAGCCGCGATCATGATGTCGGTTTTCGTCGGCGGTTTGTTTGCAGGATCCATTTTCCTGGCGGGACGGCGGGTCGAAGGGCCGAAACGCAAAGGAAGACTGTCAAAGATCTACAAGCTCAACGGCCTCAACCTGTTCCTGCTTACCGTGATCGCTGGATTTCTCGCTCAAGCCTTCGGCTGGTTTTCTCTTTCAGCGCTGTATACTCACTTTGCCGCTTTGTTTGTGGTGGCGAACGGGTTTGCATTTGCGCTTTCCGTCTTATTATATTGGCGTGGTGTCCGGCGCAGGAACCTGGCGCAGGAACCCGGCGCACGAAAATGGCGTGACTTTTTCTTTGGCGTGGAACGTGATCCGACCTTGTACGGGGTAGATTTGAAGTTTTACAGCTACCGTCCTTCCCTGATCGGCCTGGCGCTGTTCAACGCATCTTTCGCCATAGTCCAATACGAAGCATACGGGCAACTGAGTCTGGCCATGGCGCTTTACCAGATTTTCACCGGGTTGTACGTGTTGAACTATTTCCAGTTCGAACACGGGATGATCCATACCTGGGACATCGTCAGCGAGCGCTTTGGCTGGATGTTGATTTGGGGAGACTATGTGCTGGTGCCATTTTTCTACTGTCTCCCCGGCTGGTATCTCGTTCACGCGGAAGTGTCTCTGTCTCCGATTGCCGCAATCCTGATCGTTTTGCTGTTTGCCTTCGGATTCTGCCTCTTTCGGGGCGCTAACGAACAAAAGCACCGTTTCAAGAGTGACCCGGATGTCTTGATCTGGGGGCAGCCCGCCCAATCCCTGGACGGGCGCCTGCTCGTCTCCGGATTCTGGGGTATTGGGCGACACCTTAATTATACGGGAGAGATCTGTGTCTACCTTGCCTTCGCTCTTACCACCGGGTTCGCATACTGGGCGCCTTTCCTGTTGCCCGCATGGCTCGCGGGTCTGCTGTGGCATCGTTCCAGGCGTGATGATCGCCGTTGTCGCGCCAAGTATGGCGAATTGTGGGAGCGCTACACACAGCGGGTACGTTATTCCATGTTGCCATTCATCTATTAGGGGCAGGGATGGAACAGCGCTCTGACAGTGTGAAATTTCCGGGTTCGGCAGAATCCTCGTCACGATCGGCAAAAGTCGCTCCCGGGTTTGCGGGCGGGTGGCCGTTGATCGGTCATCTGCCTGAATTTCTGAAGGATCCGGTATCGTTGTTGAGTCGTGGATGGCAAGAGTGCGGAGATCTTTTTCGGCTTCGGGTCGGATTCCGTGAATTTTTTCTTTTCACGGGTCCAATAGCTCACGATTTCTGGTTCAGGGCGCCTGATGACCAGTTAAACGCCAGGGCCGTCTACCAGTTCACGGTCCCCATATTCGGACGTGGCGTGGCTTACGATGTATCTCCCGACCTCATGGCTGAGCAACTGGGATTTCTGTATCCGGCGCTTCGTGAATCCGCAATGCGAAAGTTCGCCGAATTGATGTTTGAAGAAACCGGCCGGTTTGCCGATACCCTGGGAGAGAACGGAGAAATTGATCTGTCGCGAGCAATGAACGAACTCACTGTCAAGATTGCCAGCCGCTGCCTGATCGGGCAAGAAATCCGGGATCAGGTGGATTCAGGTTTTGCTGATGCCTATCACGAACTGCAAAACGGCATCAATACTTTAGGGTTTTTCTTCCCCCGATTACCTACTCCCGCTCATCGTTCCCGCGACCGGGCGCGAAATAAAGTGTCCGCGCTCTTCAGCTCGGTAATGAATGAACGTCGATGCGCCGGGTCCCGCGCTGACGATTTCATGCAGACCCTGATGGACGCTCGTTACAAGGATGGGCGGGCGTTGACCGATGAGGAGGTTACCGGCATCCTGCTGACGGTGTTGTTTGCGGGTCAACACACGACGCCGTTCTTGCGACCTGGACCGCTCTGGAGATTCTGAGGGAACCTTCATATCTGGCGCGGGTAAGGGACGAGATTGAGGACATCTACTCCGGGACGGGCGTCATGAGTCTTGCGAGTCTCAAACGGCAAGTAGCCCTGGAATATGCCGTGCGTGAGTGCGAGCGGCTGCACCCGCCATTGATCATGCTGATCCGCAAGGCGCTCAAACCCTTGCAGTACGGGGGTTATACGATCCCGGCTGGCGCCCTGACCATGGTGTCGCCAGCAGTTTCCCACCGGTTGCCGCATATATTTTCTGATCCGGACCGATTTAATCCGGATCGATTTGCTCCCCCTGCCAGAGAGGATAAACAGCATCACTACACCCTGATTGGCTTTGGCGGTGGAAAGCATCGCTGTATGGGGCAACATTTTGCTTTACTACAGCTAAAAGCAATCTGGACTGTGTTGTTCGACCGATTCGATTTTCGTATGGACACCGCCCACCCCCTCCCGAATTATGGTAGTTGGGTAACCGGCCCACAGGGACCTTGCCGAGTCCGTTACCACCGTCGTAGTGACAGGCCATCAGGCGTGTTCAGGTGACCGACGGATGTCCCGGAGCTACGACGTTGCTATCGTTGGCGCGGGTCCGGTAGGCAGCCTGTGTGCGCTCGCTCACGCGCGAAAAGGCGCCAGGGTGGCCTTGTTTGAAGCAAATCCGAGAGCCGCCCAGAGACTGGCGGGGGAATGGCTGCATCCGCCTGCCGCGAGAATACTGCGTGACTTCGGGATTGAACCCGGCTCGAAGACTAAAGACCCGGCAGGCACAGGATTCGCAGTATTCCCGGAAGATGGCGGGAACCCCATCGTCTTCCCTTACCCGGACGGGTCCCGCGGGTTGGCATGCGAGCACGCTTCACTGGTCTCGAGCCTGCGTGAAGCGGTCAGAAATGAGCCGGAAGTAGAACTGCTTTCCCCGGCGCGGGCACAGCATGTCGAAGACGGGAAGGTCATCTATACAAAGCACGGCAGTGAGGAAACCCTGACTGCTTCACGGATAATCGGCGCCGATGGTCAGGCGTCCATCGTTCGCAAGTCGCTGGGTTTGTCAAGAAGCCCGATTATCTGCTCGCAAACAGTTGGCGTCGTATTGAATGGGGTAAAGCTGCCGCTTGAAGGTTACGGTCATGTGCTGCTTGGCGGGCCGGGTCCAGTACTCATGTACCGTCTGGGGGAGCATCATGTCCGGTTGATGGTTGATATCCCGCTGGACCACACGACATCCAGGGACCGGATCAGTTTTTTGCTGGACTCGTATGTCGATTTATTACCGGACCAGCTTTGCTCCGCGTTTGTGGATGCTTTGCGGATGCGGCAATTCCAGGTTTCCGCCAACAAACTGAGGCCGCATGTTACTTTCGGGAGTCCGCGTTGTGTGCTGATTGGCGATGCTGCAGGGCACTATCATCCGATGACGGCGATGGGAATGACCTTTGGTTTCGGCGATGCGGTTTTGCTGGCCGAGAATGAGGATTTTCAGGACTTTACTGCGCAACGTTTCCGCGCGACCCGGACATCGGTGTTTCTCGCCATGGGACTTTACGAGGTCTTTACCGACCATCGGGCCGAGGCCGCCGCGATCAGGCGCACTATCTATCGCAGCGCCCGGACAAACTCTGTGTTCCGTGATCGAACCATGCGTCTGCTTGGTTGTGAAGATATTTCGGCGGTCGGCATGGGGATGGCATTTTTCGGAACGGTGGCTCGCACGGTTTTCAAGCAAATTCCACGATCCCGTGATCGGCTTGCCTGGCGCAGGGCCAGCGATGTCAATTATGCGCTTGCGGTCAGAATTGGATGGCTCTTGCGAAGCATTTGGCGGCTGTACAGGGCGAGAAGCGGGAGCGGGACACTGGATGAGCAGACCTGGCGCGCGCTGGCAGGCGTGTTTCAGAGTTCCATGCCATCGAAAGTTCACACCTTCCGGCCTGATCGCTCTTTGGCGCTTGCCCCCCCCGATGCGGCTCCGGCATTGAAGGGTGCGGCCAGGTGTCTGCTGGAGTTGCAGGATGATAGCGGGGCCTGGGAAGGGGAGATGGTGTGGTGTCCCATGCTCACCGCGCAATATGTGCTGTTGCATCACATCATTGAAAAACCCATTGAACCCGGTCGATGCCGGCTTATTCTGCGTTCTTTCGCGCAAACCCGTCTCGATGGCGGGTTGTGGGGTATGCATGAGCGCTCGCAGCCTCATCTGTTTGTTACCACTCTGGTCTACGTCGCGGCCAGGTTGCTTGGCGTCCAGCAGGATGATCCATTGCTCAGGCCAGCCAGCCAATTCCTGCAGGTCGGAGGAGTTGTCGATATTCCGAGTTGGGGAAAATTCTGGCTGGCGCTTCTTAATCTCTACGACTGGCGCGGAGTGAACGTCATTCTGCCGGAGTTGTGGGCCTTGCCGCGCCGGTTCGCGATACATCCCTCGAACTGGTACTGTCATACCCGGCTTATCTACATGGCCATGTCGGCGATTTATCCGCATCGGTTCCAGGCGCCCATGACTCCTGTGATCGTGTCGTTAAGAGAGGAGCTGTTTCCCGAAGGATTCGCGAATGTCGATTTTTCCACCGCTGGTAGCCGCTTGCGGGGCGATGACCTTTATGTGCGCCCCGGTTTTTGGCTGCGGGCCGGATACAGGATTGCAAGAATATACGAACGTTATCACACACAACGTCTCCGTAACCGATGTCTGGATCGGATTAACCGGCACATCAAGTGGGAACTGCAAACCACCGACCACACAAGCATTTCCCCGGTCAGCGGAATGCTCAATATTGTTGCCTTGTGGATACGGGATGCGGACGATCCAGACTGTCTCCGGGCTCTGCAACGCCTGAACGGTTGGGTCTGGGAAGACGAGGAGAATGGAATGCGAGTCACTGGCGCGAGAAGCGCTGCGTGGGACACGGGATTCGCGCTCCAGGCGTTGGCAATGGTATCCGATATAGACGGTGTCGAAAATGCCATGTCAAACGGCGCTGACTTCCTTTGTCGGCAGCAAATACGCACAAGTTTTGAAGGCTTTCGCGAGGCGTATCGGAATGACCCCAAGGGCGGTTGGTGTTTTGCCGGGGGGTGGCATGGCTGGCCGGTGACGGACTGTACCGCAGAAGCGACGCTTGGGTTGATCGCGGCCCGACACAAAGCCGCAGATGCCGCAATGTTCAGTGATGCGATTCAATTCATGTTGCGCGGGCAAAACCGTGATGGTGGTTTTGGCAGTTATGAGGCGAAACGTTCCCGGTTTGGCCTGGAATGGCTGAATCCGACCGAAATGTTTGGCGACTCGATGACTGAGAATTCTTATGTCGAGTGCACTGCCTCCTGTCTCGCAGCATTCGCCGCCTGCAGACGGCATTTCCCGAACAGCGCCGGTCAGGCGGTTATGAAGGCAATCACACGGGCGGATGTCTGGCTCCGGCGGTCCCAGGCAGTCGATGGATCCTGGCGCGGCGTGTGGGGCGTTCAGTTCATTTATGGCACCCTTTTCGGGATCAGGGGGCTGCTTGGCGCCGGATCCCGTCCGGGAGACCCGGCGTTACGTCTGGCCTGCCGGTGGCTGTTGGACCGGCAGCACAGTAACGGCGGATGGGGTGAGCATCACAGCGGCTGTCTGACCGGTCGATACGTGGCGCACGAGGAAAGTCAGGTTATTGCGACAGCGTGGGCGATGATCGCGCTTCTGGAGGCGGGAGATTCCAACTGGAACGCAATTTCGAAGGGCGCCCGGTTCCTGCTCGACACCCAGAAGCCGGACGGATCCTGGCCCAGGCAGGACATGGCCGGAGTCTTTTTTCGCACAGCCCTGCTGGATTATGCGTTGTATCGACTCTACTTTCCCCTGCATGCGCTCGGCCTCTACGAGAAGCGTCGCCGGGCCCGGCTGGACCTGAATACTCCCGCGGAACCAACTGCGTCTGTACGCCTTTCAAATTAGCGCTGTCCACGCCCCCGGCGGGAGCGGTTTTCTTATGGTTCAGTCTCCCGTGCGCCGGGTTTGCGGGCCAGGAAGAAAAACATGGGTGTGAATATCCCGGACTCGCCGCCTTCGACCAGAGAGTCTGCTCCGTTGTTCAGAATCGTGCTGACTGCAGGAGTGCCTTGCGGAACCAGCCGAACCTTCTCCGCTACCCTTAGCGTGAAATTCGTCAGGGAACGGCCTATCGGTGCGCGCGGTATACTCTTGATCGTGAAATCACGACCCTGCAAGGCCCGATACCAGGGCGTTTCCGGGTCCGATTCAGGAGCGAGGTCGTAGCTCTCCAGAAGGTCGAACCCGGCCATTTCAAGCGCGTCACAGATTTCCGCCATACCGACAATATCCGGTAGTCCATTCCCGGTTTCAATTCCCTTCTTGATCCGCAGATGCTCCGCGTTCTGCGGGTCGAAACTTTCCGTAAGACACCAATCGTAGCCCGTAAAGCAGGCTCCCGGCCGCAGGACGCGGAATATCTCCCGGAATGCGACGGTCTTGTCCGGAGCGTGGGGCATGGATTCGATGGCAATGGCGCCGTCATAGCAGTTGTCATTCTCGGGAATCCGCATGTAATCGGCGTGAATGAATTTGCATAATGACCGAACATCCCGGGTATGATATTTCGCGCGCTTGATCTGGTAGGCATTGTTGTTGATACCGACAAATCCGGCGCCGGAAGAACGGGACAGATTACCCATGGGTCCTCCGACTCCGCACCCCACGTCAAGTATCCGCATCCCCGCCATCAAGGATAAACGTTCGGCGAGAAACTGCTGGTGCCTGAGAAGCGATGCCCTGAAACTCTCGCCCCGTTTCCGGGGAGCGAAATGAAAGGACTGACCCCAGCCGAACTCGTAGAAATCGGTTACCAGATCGTAATAGTGGTTGACGAGCGTCACATACTGATCTTTTCTGTGTTCAGGTGACCCACTCAGGTGATCATGGTGAAGCTCTGTGTATTGATCCACCACGGTTTTTACTTCATCCGGGGCAATATCCGCAAGGGTTCGAGACTCCAGCCGGCTGGTGGACTCACGGGGGGAGGATTGTTTTGAATGGTTCGTCATGATCTCTTCAGTTGTATACTATTGCGTAATATATCACCAGGAACAAAGACATGAAAACACGGGGGACGACATGAAGATATCCACAGGGCTGTTGGTAGCGCTGCTCATCGCAACCGTCTCACTGTCCGGTGTCGGCGCGCGCTGGTTTTCCAACGGGGATTATGATCTCATCCATTCCTGTCTGATCCTGTTCTTTACCAGCAACCTGCTTGTCTGTTACTGGGAGATATGCCTGTTCCTGCGTCGGGATTATGTTGAGACGCGAGTCGAATACTGGCGTGAGCGCCGCAGCGTGACTGGCCGAACTCCGGCTCTGGAATTCTTCGCTGCGAAGATTCCGTTGACCCGGATTTTGTCGACTACGTTGTGGGCTGATGTCTGGGCCGCCTACTGCCAGTATGATGAATCTTATTCTGATCGCCGAACTTACGGTTTCAACGTTGATATTGCCAACGGGTTTTTCACACCCATTCCAACACTGCTCCTGTACGCGGCCTATACGTTCGATTTCCTGCCCGCCTTCCATGCCGGCATTCTGGGAATCATGCTGTTCTGGCAGTGGGCATACGTCACATCTGTGTACTGGGTCAGTTTTTTCGTGGTCGGACGGCAACACCGGATCAGCCGACGCGAGATGTACTTTTATATACTCGCGCTCAATTCATATTGGGTACTGTCCGCGCTGCTTGGGCTGTATGTCTCCATACGCTTGATCATGGACAATAATTTCAGTGTTCTGGGATACTGATAGTGAGGAGTCCTTACGCCTTCCTGAATCGTCATCCGTACATCATGCGTCCATAAATAAAAGTTGAACCACTTTTTCGCTTCGGGGTCCTTGAACGGATAGTCCGCTCCGAGCTGCCTCGCCGCATGTCCCGATTCATTCATTGCGCGCACTCTACCATAGTTTTTTAAAGCAACACAGAAAAATTGTTGCTAGAATGCGGCATGAATTGCAATTCAGAATCCTGCATAGCGCTCATTATGGGTCACCGATGGCTGACCATTCTGCTCTCTTTGCTTGTCATGCTGGGCCTCGCCTCGGGCGCCCGGTACATAGTAGCTGTTGACGTCGATGTCCGGAATCATTTCAGCGGAGATGACCCGCACATTATCGCGCTCGAACAACTGGAAAAGACTTACGCCCTGTCCGATGCCGCGCTTGTTGCCGTAGCGCCGCGGGACGGCAGCATTTTTACGCCCGAAGCGCTCGTTGCCATTGAAGAGTTGACCGAGCAGCTTTGGCGAACTCCTTATGTCACCCGCGTCGATTCAATTGCAAACTATTCGCATAGCCAGGGTATCGAGGATGAACTGATTGTGGAGCAACTTGTCGACGATGCCGGTTCACTGAGCGACGGCGATATAGAACGAATCAAGCGAATCGCGTTAGGTACCGAGGAAGTTGCCGGGCGTTTCGTTTCCCGGGACGGCCGCGTTGCCGGACTGGTTGTCAGTGTTGCGCTTCCCGAGAACCGGGAACTGGGCAAATCAGAGGTTACCGAATTCCTCTACGACACTGCCGCCGCCGCCCGGGCGAAGTATTTGAACATCGACTACCACCTTACCGGCGAAATTATCCTCAATCGCGCCATGACTGACGCGATTAACGATGACATGGGCGTCCTCGGCCCCATCGCTCTTGGGACCATGCTGCTCGTCTCCATAGTTCTGCTGCGCTCGTTATGGGGAACGATTGCGATTATCCTGATGCTGGTTGCCGTCATGCTGTCTGCACTGGGCTTCACCGGCTGGACCGGCATGAGGCTGTTCGGTGAGAGCGGCGCCGCACTGTTTGTCCTGATGGCGGTTACTGTCGCACACTCGGTGCACATCATAGAGGCAATGCGGGCGGGACTGAGCCAGGGAATGGATCGCAAACAGGCAGCTACGCATTCCCTGCAAGTCAACGTATGGCCTGTTTTCCTTACTTCGTTCACGACTGCAATCGGTTTCCTCAGTCTGAATTTCGCTGAAATGCCGCCATTTCAGGTCATGGGAAACATCGTGGCGTTCGGTGCAATGTGCGCCTTCGTTTATTCGGTGACATTATTGCCCGCGTTTCTGTCAGTCATACCCATGCGCAGTGGGTCCGTGCGTGCAGGGAAATCAGGGTTTTTCGATCTTTTCGGGCGGTTTGTCGTTTCCAACCGCATGGTTCTGCTATGCTCCTGCGGCGTTCTGATTGTTGCGCTCATTGCCGGTATATCGCGGATTGAACTCAGGGAGAACTGGCTGGAGCTTCTCGATGACAGCTACGAGTTCCGGCGTTCCACGGATTTCATTAGCGAAAATTTCACTGGCGTGGAATCGTATGAATACTCGCTCAACTCCGGGCGGGACGGCGGTGTAACGGATACCGGATTCCTGCACCAGGTCGATGAGTTTGCCGAGTGGTATCGGGCGCAACCGGAAGTGGCCCATGTCTTCGCCATTTCCGACATCATGAAACGCTTGAACAAGAATCTGCATGGCGACAATCCGGACTGGTACCGTATTCCGGAAGACTCTGATCTTGCTGCACAGTATCTGTTGCTCTACGAGTTTTCTCTGCCGGTTGGTCGCGACCTGAACAATCTAATCGACTTCGACCGGTCGACAACGCGTGTAACGGTCGTGCTGAAAAGCATGTCCACCGATGAGAAGATTGATCTCGACAATCGCGCGCAAGCCTGGTTCCAGCAAAATGCCCCTGATCTGGAAACCGGGGCCACTGGAGTTTCGGTTGTCGGGGCCCATTCGATTCAGAGGAACATAGAAGGCATGTTGCTCGGCACCATTGTGGCGATGGCCATCGTCTCCCTGTTACTTCTCTTTGTCTTCAGAAGTGTGCGTCTTGGCCTGATCAGTTTGATACCCAATTTTGTTCCGGCCGCTATGGCGATGGGTCTGTGGGGGTATGCGGTAGGAGAGGTCGGAGTCGCAGCATCGGTCGTTACCGCTATCGCGTTCGGTATCATTGTGGACGATACGATCCACTTCATGACCAAGTATGTAAAAGCCAGAAAGAGCGGCTTGTTGCCGTCGGAGTCCGTTCAGTCCGCGTTTCACTCGGTGGGCAAAGCGTTATTGGTGACTACCGTCGTGTTCGGGCTGGGATTCATGGTGTTCGGAGCGTCGGGGATGGCGACCAACCAGTCGCTTGGTTTGCTCGTGGGAATGACGGTTATCATTGCCTTACTGGCGGATTTCCTGTTTCTTCCGCCGTTGCTGATGACGCTTGACGGGACCCGGGAAACGAACCAGGAGATCAGGGAACGACTGAAGAGGGAAACCGGATAGATCCCGGAGACCGGTATGAATACGGCTATAGCCCGGGGCGCTCCTGATCCGGCAGTTCGCGTCTCTGCCCGGCGATGAGAAATTTCAGCTTCTTGTCCGGTTTCATCGATGGCAGCGGGCTGAACCCGAGCTTATAGTTCGCGGGAGATACTTCGAGGTTAAAGTAATGTGCGATCATCAACACATTGACAGCCAGTTGCAGATCCATCCAGCGGGAGCCGAGACACTTGTGCGTGCCCAGCCCGTACGGTGCATACCCGGGACTGTGGTGCTCATTGCGTGAAGGCAGGTAGCGGTCAATGTCGAATGTGAAGGGATCCTGGAAGACGTCGTCCATGTAATGCGAGGCCGTCTGGACAATGTGGATCCGTGACCCCACCGTCAGTTCACAGCCTTCGACCACACAGGAATTCATCACGGTTCGTATGGACATCGGAACAATCGGGTACATGCGCAGACACTCAATGAGGAAGCGGTGAGTGACTTCGATTGCGGATGTGGTGAGGTTCTCGCCATCCGGGTCGCCGTTTTCGAACAGGGCATCGGCTTCTTTCCGGATTTTGTCGTAGATTTCGGGTTGTGACACCATGGCGTAAACCGCGAAGCTGAGCGCATCGCCAAGGTACACGCTGGCAATCAGCGCTGCCGATAGAGCGAAACGCAGATTCGATTCCGGCACCAACTGCGGGTTACTGGCGTGCAGGCTTAGCAGATCATCCGCCAGGCCCCGCGGGCACCCGATCCGCTGGGCTGGTGTATGGACACTCTGGACCCGTTCCATCAACGTATCGACGGCCTTTGCCCGGCGTTTCATTGCCGGGGTATTCAGCATGAATTTGGGCAGGGCCTTTACGATATGAGTGGTGAGCGCCCGTTCCTTGTAGGACATCAGATCGTCGAAGAGATCCTGCGTATCCACGTTGACGGAGAGAGGAGAAAGTTGCCTGTTAATCATTCGTCGGCACATACCCGTTGCAGGAAGGGCTTCACCAACCTGCCAATCAGCCATATAATTACGGGCGAATTGGTAGACCCGGTCCAACTGACCTGCCAGTCTCCTGCGTGAATACGCCGGCCCCATAGCCTTGCGAAGCTGGAAATGATCGGTACCGTCCAGAGAAGGCAATACGCCGTGCGCGCCGTAGACTTTCTCGAAGTCGGAAAAATAGTCCTGGGCTCTCAGGTACATCCGTCCGTGCCGATGCGTCCAGTAGTTTGTCTGCGGCCCGGCGAGGAAGATCATGGGTTTCTTGAACGGCAGACGAACCTCGAATACCGGCCCGTGCTTTTTTGCAAGGTCTGCGAAGAGCGCGGGAATGTTGCCATCGCGCACATTTGGATGGAACAGCAACTGAGAAAACGAGACAGGCGGAATTTTCCTGGTCAGGGAGGAACGTCGAAGCATCGGGCTGGCGATGTTATGCTCGACCGCAGTGGCTATCGAACGGCCGATCAGATCCATCCTGCAGATCAACCTGATCCGCTCTTCCGCCTCGTCATCAAGTTCAAAAATGAAGCGAAAGACATCGCATGTATTGACGAGGCAAACAATGATGACGTCTCTCGGGTCGGGAATCTTGCCGGTGAAGACAACCTCGCTGATACGCGTTTTGATGAACTTGCTTGCCGTGTCGCCGTAGAGGTTGGCGTGCCAGTTGGTAGGAGCCAGCGTCCAGAACTCGCCGTCGTGCCGCTCCAGGATATCCTGGTCAACCAGGCCGTCCAGAGTCAAATCGATGACTGCCTCCGCTTTTACAGCGAGCTTTTCAATCCAGTATTGGGCGTTCCGTTGAACCGGTTCATCCGCGATCTGCTTTAGAATGGGATCCAGAACTGGGTTTCCCGTTTCAGTCTGATCGACAAGAATCAGTGATTCCATGTCTGTGTCGATGCGCGAAAGGAGTGAGAGTTCCGCAAGTACGGCGCCGACGACAGCGCAATTCAAACCCCAGCCGGGTACCTGGTGAAAGTAGCCGTTCTGCTCGTTGAGGAGCATCAGGATGAGTTCGTCGGGTAAACTTAATGGTTGAGTCATCAAACCCCCGGTAGTATCAGCCATTAGCCGTAACGATTCCCGTTAATTCTACAGGCTCGGGAAATAAGGCTCCCGGCGGGAAAATACGGTATTCCGGTCGCAGTCGTTGGACTTCATCCTTTATTCTAACAATAATTTCTCCTGTTGTCGTATAGAAAACAGGGCGAACATCAAGAATTGCAAGCCACTGAACCCGCCCAATGCAGCCATCTGACCGGCGCCTGGCGATGACAGCCCGGCTTTTTCGGGGTCAGGCAGTGATTTTCCGGGGTCAGGCAGCCATTTTCCCGTTTTCAGTCTCAATAGCTCCCCCTTGACATCTGGTTGTGGCATAATCGCACCCGAAAAAATGCGGACTCTACCGCATTATTCAGCGTTATTGATTGTTTTCTCATCTTTATATCGGATAACTGGATAAAAATATATGAATTTTCTAATTTCTGATGCCTGGGCACAAGATGGTGGTCTGGGAGGCGGGGGCCTGGTCGGAATACTGCCGATGGTTCTGATCTTCGTGGTATTTTATTTCCTGTTGATTCGTCCTCAACAGAAGCGTGCAAAGGAACATCGGGGCATGGTTGCTTCACTGGAAAAAGGCAATGAAGTGGTCACCAACGGCGGTGTTCTTGGGAAAATCACGGATGTTGACGACAGTTTTGTAACGTTGCAAATTGCAGCAGAAGTCTCGGTGAAAGTGCAGCGTCCCGCTATTTCGCAGATGATGCCCAAGGGCACCGTTAAATTCTGACCGCATGAGTATACTGATTTTATTGCTTGCAAGGATGCAGGCAACCACGGGGGATTTCCTGTTCCCATGTTAAATCAAACCGTCTGGTGGAAGTATATTGTTGTCCTTGTGGTGGTAACTACCGGGCTTTTCTACGCGCTGCCGAATATCTATGGCAAAGATCCGGGAATTCAGATACGCGGCGCCAGGGGTTTGAGCATTCAATTCGGCGAACTTGCACGGGTTGAATCCATACTTGATTCAGGGTCTGTCCAGGTCGAATCACTTCTCATGGATGAAAAGGGGATCAGGATTCGATTCGTCGACGATGAAACCCAGTTGAGGGCCAAGGAATTGCTGGAAACCGGCCTGGGGAATAATTATTCCATTGCGTTGACGTTGTTGTCCGGCGCACCGCAATGGTTGACCAACGCGGGCGCTTTGCCGATGTATCTGGGACTTGACCTTCGGGGCGGTGTTCATTTTCTGCTGCAGGTCGACATGCAAAGTGCAATTACCCGCGCAGAGGATCGTTATCAGGACAATGTCAAATCAACCCTGAGGGAGAACAAGCTTCGGTATCGAAGCGTGATCCGGGGCTCATCCGGAAACCTCGAGGCGACAATCCGCAATCCCGGGCAGCGAATCCAGGCTCTGGAGGTATTGAAAGAGACCTATCCTGATCTGGAAATTCGCGAAGATCAAAATAATCCGGAAAAACTGTTATTACAGCTCAGTGAGGACCAGGTTCGTGAGATCCGGGAGTTTGCACTTGAGCAAAACCTGACTGCGTTGAGAAATCGGGTTGACCAGCTTGGTGTCGCAGAACCGGTCGTACAGCGACAGGGGGATGACCGGATCGTGATTCAATTGCCGGGTGTGCAGGATACCGCTCGGGCAAAAGCCGTACTGGGTAGAGCGGCGACGCTAGAAATGCGTTTGGTAGACGAGAACAACGATGCCTCGGCAACCGAGTCCGGTCAGGCTCCTCCAGGATCAAGATTGTACAGATTCAGGGATGGACGGCGCATTCTGTTGTTCAAGAAAGTGATATATTCCGGCGACAATATTGTCGATGCTGCCGCCAGCCTGGATACACTAACGGGTTCTCCGATTGTCAGCATCACCCTGGATTCCGAGGCCGCGGGCATCAACAGCCGGGTCACCGGAGAGAACGTAGGCAATCGAATGGCGGTGGTTTATCTCGAACTGATCTCGGAAAACAAAAAGGATGCGGATGGCAACCTGGTAACCGACGATCAGGGAAAACCGGTCCGTATCAGCAAGCGGATTGAAGAAGTACTGACGGCGCCGGTGATCCGTAGCCAGCTTGGCAAGCGCTATCAGATCGAGGGGATCGATTCGGTTGACGAAGCCAGAGACCTGGCCTTGATGTTGAGGTCAGGCGCCCTGGCGGCGCCTGTCGAAATCATCGAGGAGCGCACGGTGGGACCCAGCCTGGGGCAGGCCAATATAGACCAGGGTTTTCTTTCAGTCATCATGGGGTTTGCCCTCGTTTTACTTTTTATGCTGATCTACTATCGGGTGTTCGGCTTTTCGGCAATGATTGCGTTGACGATAAATCTGGTATTGATCATCGCCGTGTTGTCGATGTTGCAGGCCACACTGACATTGCCGGGGGTGGCCGGTATCGTGTTGACAGTCGGTATGGCAGTGGATGCCAATGTTCTGATATTTGAAAGAATCAGGGAAGAAATCAAGAACGGTAATTCGCCGCAGGCCAGTATTCACATGGGTTATGACCGGGCGCTCTCGACCATCATCGATGCGAATATCACTACGTTGATCGCAGCTATTGTCCTGTTCAACTTTGGTACCGGCCCGATCAAGGGTTTTGCGGTTACCTTGAGCATTGGTATCATTTCATCCATGTTTACTGCAATCATTCTGACCAGAATGCTGATCAACTGGTTTTATGGCGGTAAAAACATAAAAAGACTTTCAATTTAGTCAGCCATGGAAATTCTGAAAAAACAAACCACTATCGACTTTCTGGGCAGGAGAAAGCTGGCATTGATTGTGTCTGCGGCCCTGGTGCTGATAAGCGTGGGCAGCTTTTTGACAAGGGGGCTTAATCTTGGCATTGATTTTACCGGCGGGACACTCGTAGAGATCGGCTATCAACAGCCTGTAGATGTGGAATCGGTGCGGGTAACGCTGGCTGAAAGTGGTTTTGATGATGCCATTGTCCAGAACTTTGGAACGACGAGGGATGTGATGGTTCGCCTGCCTGCCACTGTTATCCGGCAGGATACCAGCGCTGCCGAGATCAGCAGCCAGGTTATGGAGGCGTTGCGCGAACCCTGGAATGAGGTTCTGGCTGACTCTGCCGGCAGGGGTTCCCAACAATGCCTGTCTGACGGTAGTGTGGACGACTGTCAGGTGCAGATGCGCCGGGTCGAGTTTGTCGGCCCGCAGGTGGGCGGCGAACTGACCAACCAGGGAGGGTTGGCGATGATGTATGCCTTGCTGGGAATACTGATTTACGTGACTTATAGATTCGAATGGAGATTTGCCATAGGTTCGGTGGTTGCCCTTGTTCATGATGTGTTGATCACGGTAGGCGCATTCTCCCTGTTTCAATTCGAATTTTCGCTTCCAGTACTCGCTGCAGTGCTTGCTGTAATCGGATACTCGCTTAACGACACGATTGTGGTGTACGACCGGATTCGTGAAAATTTCCGGAAGATGCGAAAGAGCAACGTCGTGCAAATCATGAATACCTCGATAAACCAGACATTGCCCCGCACCCTGCTGACTTCGTTGACTACCCTGATGGTTGTGTTGACCCTGCTGATATTTGGCGGCGAGGTCATCAGAGGCTTTTCCGCTGCTCTGCTGATTGGTGTCGTTATTGGTACTTACTCTTCGATTTTCGTTGCCAGTCCGGCGGTCCTTGTTTTTGGAATCAGTCGAGAGGACATGTTGCCGGTTCAGAAAGAGGGAGCTACAGATGCACAACCCTGACTTGTTAAATTTGCCATGCGCTGTCCGTTTTGTGCAACCGATGACACTCGGGTAATCGATTCGAGATTAGGCGAGAGCGGCGAGAATGTTCGTCGTCGACGCGAGTGTCAGGAATGCTCCCGGCGCTTTACCACCCTCGAGAAGATAGTGTTTGACATGCCGGAAGTCGTCAAGGCTGATGGCCGCCGTGAACGCTTTGATGTAAACAAGCTTCAGAGTGGAATCATGCGATCGCTGGAAAAACGTCCGATAGAAATCGAGGCTGTCGAAAGGCTGGTATACTGTATCATGAGAAAATTCACCCACCAGACAGACCGGAAGATTGACACCAGGCAGATAGGTGAGGCCGTGATGTACGAGTTGAAGAAACTCGATGAGGTGGCTTATGTTCGATTTGCTTCCGTCTGTCGCAGGTTTCAGGGTCTCGAAGAATTCAGTGATGAAGTCGAACAACTCAAGGCTTCGCTGCCTGGAGTTCCACATGAACTGCAATCATCCTTGATTCTGGAGGATTCCAAACAGTGAATCTGTTCGATGGTTTTAAACAGGCCCGGCAATCTGTCCAGGATGCCTCCTGGCATGATGATCCTGGCGCCGTGGAATTCCCTTCTGTTGCGGCCAATGCTGCAGGTGAAGATGAACAGTTTATGGCCCATGCGCTTAAACTGGCAGGCAGGGGTATTTATACGACTCATCCAAACCCCGTGGTCGGATGTGTAGTTGTTAAAGACGGGACAATTATCGGAGAAGGCTGGCATCAGGTCGCAGGAGGTGATCATGCTGAGATAGTGGCATTGAAACAGGCCGGCAATGCGGCAAAAGGCGCCACACTCTACGTGACCCTGGAACCGTGCAGTCATTACGGCAAAACCCCTCCTTGTGTTAAAGCAATTGTCAAGGCAGGTATAGCGCGGGTGGTCGTTGCCATAGAAGACCCGAATCTGCCGACGGACGGATCAGGAAATTCTGAATTACGGCGTTGTGGTATCGACGTCCTGACCGGGGTCGGACAGTCCAGTGCGAAAAAGCTGAATCGCGGGTTTTTAAAGAGAGTTACAACGGGTATGCCATGGGTTACCCTGAAAATCGCGACCAGTCTGGATGGCAAAACCGCGATGTCCAGCGGCCAAAGTCAATGGATTACCTGCCCTGCTGCGAGGCTGGACGGGCATAAATCAAGAGCATCGTCTTCAGCCGTGCTGACCGGGGTGGGGACGGTCTTGAGAGACAATCCTTCGATGAATGCAAGACTGGAAAATCTGTCCCGCCAGCCCTGCCGGGTTATCCTTGATACAAACCTGAGCATGCCCGCCGATTCGAAAATACTTGGATCAGAGGGACCGGTACTGATCATTACCGCCAGTCAGGACCAGGAAGTCATTGAAACATTTTCAAAAAGCGGGGCCGAGATTATCCATTGCGCGAAAAATTATCTGGACCCTGGTCATGGAGTGATCGACCTGGATCAGGTAATGCGGGAGTTGGGCAAGAGGGAGATGAATACCATTTTGCTTGAAGCAGGCGCAAGATTAAGCGGAAGCATGTTGAAGCGGGGCCTGGTTGATGAAATTATTGTCTACATGGCCCCGGATTTGCTGGGAGCGGAAGCAAGGGACATGTTCCAGATTGCGGGGCTTGACCAGCTTTCCGACAGGGTGAAACTGGAATATCGTGACGTAGTGATGATCGGGCGTGACCTGAAAATCACCCTGGGTGTTGTTTAAACCAGATGCTGCAGATCAAGGTCCGTCAAGTCCCATAGTTCAGGCCGCTATTGTGTTCACGGGCATTATTCAAAACATCGGAGAGGTTGTCTTCAGGCATCCAGTCTCCAGGGGCATGGAACTCGGAATAAAGCCTGGCTTACAGTCGGGTGGATTGGAACCGGAGCTGGTATCACCGGGCGACAGTATTGCGGTCAATGGCGCCTGCCTTACTGTGACAGCTATTGATAAAAGGGTCCTGCGTTTCGATGTATCGGAAGAAACACTGTCAAAATGCCTGGTGCAGAATTGGCAAACCGGTACTTACGTCAATCTTGAGACGGCGCTGACCCTGGAAACACCGATCGGCGGGCACCTGGTATCCGGTCATATTGATGGTATCGCAACCTTGATACAACGTCAGACAGGGGCTGGATTTGCAACCTTTGTTTTTGCTGTCGATTTCCCGACAGGACGATACATTGCGAACAAGGGGTCGGTCGCGGTCGATGGGGTGAGTCTGACCAGTAACCGGGTTTCGGATATTCCAGAGCAGACGACATTTGATGTTGCACTGGTTCCCCATACACTTGAAAACACCACTCTCGGTAAACTCGATGAGGGTGATCCGGTACATATTGAAGTCGATCAGATTGCGCGTTATATTGAGCGAGTGCACCAGTTTGACAGCAGGCCTGAAACCAGGTGAACGAGAAACTGATGTACGATGAATTAGAATTAAAGAGATGAATAATGAATAAAGAACTGATTGCAATTAACCAGATCGAAGATGTGCTCGAGGATTATCGCCAGGGCAGGATGGTCATCATGGTTGATGACCAGGACAGGGAAAATGAAGGGGACCTGCTGGTGGCGTCACATTGTGTCACCCCCGAGCATATCAACTTTATGGCATCAGAAGGGCGTGGGCTGATTTGTCTTACGCTGACCGAAGAGCGATGCAATCAGCTTGAACTGCCGTTGATGGTCAGCAGGAACAGTGCCCGTTTTGCGTGCAACTTTACAGTTTCGATAGAAGCCGCCAAAGGAGTCACCACCGGCATCTCCGCCTATGACCGGGCTTTGACTATCCAGGCAGCAGTTGGCGTGGATGCGAAACCCGCTGATCTCGTGACTCCCGGTCACATATTTCCGATCAAGGCCCAGGCCGGGGGAGTGTTGACCCGGGCAGGCCATACTGAAGCGGGTGTGGATATGGCCAGATTATGTGGCTATGAGCCTTCCAGTGTTATTTGTGAAATCATGAAAGATGATGGCAACATGGCGCGGTTGCCTGATTTGATTGAATATTCACGCAAGCACGGACTGAAAATCGGCACTATCGCCGATTTGATCAGTTATCGACTTAAAAACGACCCCACGGTTCGTCGGGTTTCAGAAAATTACCTTGACCTGAAGCAGGGAAGATTTCGTTCATTCGTATACCATGACGTGGAAAAGGGGGGAACTCATCTTGCCCTGGTCAGGGGTGAAATAGTACCGGGCCGGGTCATGCCTGTGCGAGTTCATATTCATCGTGGATTGCTTGATGTGGTGTTGAGTCCTTCTTCTCCATGGAGTTGGACCCTGGAAAATGCGATACAGGCAATCTCCGAGCAGGAAACCGGTGTAATCGTAATTCTTTCCTACAATGAAAATCTGGAAGAACTGGTCAGTCGTATTTCCTTGCATGGTGATAAGATAGCCGTTAAATCGAGAGACCTGGAATCGACAGGAATCAACCGTCGTCGGAACAATAATCCCGGGAATCTCAGAATGTTGGGTGCAGGTGGGCAAATTCTGGCTGATCTGAATGTCAACAGGATTCTGGCGCTGGGCCGGAAAAAGAAAGCCTACGGCCTTTCAGGGTTTGGTCTGGAAGTGCTTGATTATGTCGAATCTCCTCAGCAGTTGAAGAATTGGAATGAACGACATGAACTGGACCAGACGAACTGAACCAGGCAGGGAGATAAGGCATGAATGAGGTCAGCGGAAATTTTGTCGACTGCAAGGGCAGGTACGCGATTGTTGCCGGCAGATTCAATCACTTCATAACGGACAAGCTGATTGCAGGCGCAAATGATACCTTGACCCGTAATGGCATAGCGGAATCGGATATTGACTGCATTTGGGTTCCAGGAGCTTTTGAAATTCCGATGGCGGCAAGGAAACTGGTCAACTCTGAACGTTATTCAGCAGTGATTACCTTAGGGGCAGTGATACGGGGCGCCACCCCTCATTTTGATTTCGTTGCCGGTGAATGCGCCAGGGGTATTGCACAGTTGAATCTCAAGAGTGATGTGCCAGTCATATTTGGTGTGCTGACCACGGATACCATTGAGCAGGCAATTGAAAGGGCTGGAACAAAAGCGGGGAACAAAGGCGCCGATGCAGCGTTGGCGGCGCTGGAAATGGTCAGCCTGCTGAACTCCATGGAAACCCTGACAGGGGACAGGTAGTGAGAAACAGTCGGCATCTTGCCAGGCGGTGTGCGGTGCAGGCTCTCTATCAATGGCAGGTAACAGGTCAATCCTCCTGTGAAATTGAAAGCAGTTTCATCAAGAACGAAAATCTGGCGGACCACCATCTCGATTATTTTCAGGAGTTGATCAAATGCGTCCCCCGCCATGTCACGGAAATAGATCGTTTGCTATCCTGCTTTCTGGACCGGGAGTTGGAGAGGGTGGACTTGATCGAACATGCGATCATGCGTGTGGGAGCGTATGAGTTGAAGTATGAGGCTGATACTCCTGCAAATGTCATTATTGATGAAGCCATAGGACTTGCCAGGATGTTTTCTTCTGAGTATGGATATAAATACGTCAATGGTGTACTTGACAAGGTTGCAAAAGAGGTTAGAGGCAATACCTAAGGTAACACTTCAAAAGCTGATCCACCCCCCCTCAAATCTGCTTGCGTTTGGCTTCGGTACGGGACTGATTCCTTTCGCTCCGGGTACCTGGGGCAGCATGGTCGGGGTTGTCCTTGTCTGGGCGCTGTCCGGGTTTTCGAATTTCATCATTCTTTCGGTTACCCTGACTTGCTATTTACTGGGGATAATTATTTGCCGGAAAGCGGCTGATTCACTGGATACCCATGATCATCCGGCGATTGTCTGGGATGAAATTGTCGGCATGATGATTACAATGACCCTGATTCCTCCAAGCGCCCTGAACCTGTTACTGGGATTCGGTTTGTTTCGACTGTTCGATATTCTGAAGCCCTGGCCCATCCGTCAACTGGATCGAAAAATACTGGGTGGTTCGGGCATCATGCTGGATGATGCAGTAGCCGGTATCATGGCCAACATTTCCTTGCTGGTCATACTGCATTATCTGTCCGCATGAGTGGTAATTGATTCGACTGCATGGCTTCCGCACAGTCAATGTGCTGTGTTAGATTCTGGAAATATTACAGCCATCAGGAAATATATTAATGAAGCCATTCAATGCATACAGAATCAATCTGGTCGAAAAACAAATTACAGCCGGTTTCCAACAGATTACGCTTGATGATCTTACCGAGGGAGAAGTCGTCATCAGCGTCAAGTGGTCGGGGATCAATTACAAGGATGTGCTGGCTGCCACCGGCAAAGGAAAAATTCTCAGGCAATACCCATTGAATGGAGGCGTCGACCTGTCTGGCATCGTAGTCGCTTCGAGTGATGATCGTTATCAGGAAGGGGATCCGGTATTGGTCGCAGGATGCGGGTTGTCAGAAACGGCCGATGGCGGGTATTCGGAAGTTGCAAGGGTGAAAGGGGATTGTATCGTGCCCTTGCCGGAAGGGTTGTCCCTGAAACAGGCGATGATACTGGGTACTGCCGGATTCACCGCAGCCATGGCCGTTATGCGTATGGAACAAAATGGCCAGACACCTGATCATGGGCCGGTTCTGGTTACCGGAGCTACCGGAGGAGTCGGCTCGATTGCAATCGATATTCTTTCTTCCAGGGGGTATCAGGTTACCGCATTTACCGGGAAAAAAGACCAGTATGAACTTCTGGGACAGCTTGGCGCAACCGAATTTATTGACCGGCATGATATCGAAATGGGAACCCGGCCCCTGGAAAAGGCAACCTGGGGCGGGGCTGTGGACAATGCCGGGGGGGAGACGCTGGCCTGGCTGACCCGAACGGTGAAACCCTGGGGAAATATCGCAAGCATAGGGCTGGTTGATGATTTCAGACTGAATACAACCGTCATGCCGTTTATCCTGCGGGGGGTTTCCCTGCTGGGGATAAACTCGATTGAAATGCCGAGCCAGGTACGAAATGACTTGTGGACCAGACTGGGCGGGGATTTGAAGCCTGTCAACCTGGATAAGATTGTGACCCGTGTCGTTGCCTTCGAGAACCTTGACGAAACTTTCGGGAATTATCTGAGCGGCGCCAATGTCGGTCGAACCATCATCAGGATTCAGGATTAGTTCGTTACCCGACTATCATTGATCATTTATCAGACATAAAAAGCCATGAATGCAAGGCCGAGTGCATTACGCAGGAGTTTCCTGCGTAAACCTGACAATACACCCGATCACAATGACCGCGTTGAAATTGGCCCGAGCCAACTGGCTTTTGATGAATGGGCGGTTCTGGGGGTGGAACCACCGGATATGGAAGCATTGAGGGAATATCGTCTTGAACGGGTCAGGGAACAGTTGAGGAAAAACGATTATGCCGGGGCATTGCTGTTCGACCCTTTGAATTTGCGTTATGCAACCGACAGCACCAACATGCAATTATGGATTACCCACAATTCGGCCAGATGCTGTTTTATTGCGACCGATGGACCGGTAGTCCTGTTTGATTTTCATAACTGCGGGCATCTGAGTGAACATCTTCCATTGATTGACGAAATCAGGAACCTGTCCGGTTTTTTCTATTTTACCGGCGGCAGTCGATGCGACGAGTTCGCAGACGAAATTTGCCCTCGAAATCGACCAGTTGCTGAGGCGGCATGGCGCTGGCAATCGCCGACTTGCGGTTGACCGTCTGGAAATCACGGGAGTGCGGGCATTAGACAGGATCGGGATTCGAGATCATGCCTGGTATGGAATTGATGGAAACGGCGAGGGAAATTAAAAATGATAATGAACTGAAGGCCATGCGCTGCGCTGTTGCTGCATGCGAGGCTGCATTACACGAGTTCGAGGCGGAGATTCGGCCCGGAATCAGTGAAAATGAATTGTGGGCTCACCTGCATACCGGCAATATCAAGCGCGGGGGCGACTGGATTGAAACCCGGATTCTGTCTTCAGGGCCGAGAACCAATCCGTGGATGGCTGAATGCGGACCCAGAATCATCCAGCCGGGGGATATGATCGCCCTGGACACGGATTTGGTGGGCGTCTATGGCTATTGCGTCGACATATCCAGGTGCTGGGTTGCCGGCGAATCCCCAGCCACCGGAGAGCAAAAACAGCTTTTCAAAGTTGCTTATGAGCACATTATGGAAGACATGGAGTTATTGAAGCCCGGTCTCACCTTCAGGGAGCTTACATTCGGCGGTAATCAACTTGATCAGAAATATCGTGAGCAACAATACGGAGTGAAGTACCACGGTGTCGGGCTGTGTGATGAATACCCGGCAATCTATTATCCCGAGGCATGGGAATCGAATGGTTATGATGGTGTTCTGCAACCGGGCATGTGTTTGACTGCCGAAGCGTATATTGGTGAAGTCGGTGGCAAGGAAGGTGTAAAACTTGAAGATCAGGTCGTCATTACCGAAGATGGTTATGAATTACTGACCCACTTCCCGCATGATCCGAAGTTGATGGGGTAGTCTGGGCAGGCGCGGGGGATGTCCCGGACAACCACGGAGGGATTGTCCCTACGATGAGGGCGGGATACGGTTTCCGGTTTTGCGGGCAGGCGCGGGGGATGTCCCGGACAACCACGGAGGGATTGTCCCTACGATGGGGGCGGGAAGGTGATACCTGACAATTCCTTTCTGTCAGCGGAACTCATTTCTTCGATCAGGCAGTTGTCGATCCTGTTCCCGTTCAGATTGTGTGGTGGGTTTCCCGGGTCGGTATTTTGCAGAAGCTTAAGCTCAGGCGGTGTCCATTGCCAGCACAGCAGTGAGCCCATATCAGGTTGCTCTGACCGCTCGGGCCCGATGGCGATTACACGCTTGACAAGTTCCCTGTCGATATCATCCAGCACCCTGGCATCTATCGATTTGCCGAGAAACGCCACAACGTCAAGCTCGATGCCCTGTTCAAAAACCGGCGCTTTGATGTCCTCGTAGCAATGCGCAATATAAAACAGATTGTCTCCCAGATCTTCCGGGTTTCTGGAGTGCCGGCCCTGATCCTCCAGATGGACATACGGGTAGGCTTTCCTGTCGGTTTTTTCGAAGCAGTGTTCGAACTGGTCCATGTCTACGATAATAGCGAATTTATTCCGAAAAGGAGGCAGATTGACTTTTTGCCCCATTGCCTCCCTGAACAATTTCAGAATCGGTTCAAAGTTTGTTGCGGTGATATTCGCATTTGTAGTTAACGGCGTATATCTTTCATTCAGATACTCGAGAGTCGGCTTGGTGGTCAGGTCGGACCGGTTGCAGTTGATGGCCTTGAGTTTTATTCCCGTATAACCGAGGTCATCGGTATATTCGGGGTCAACGACTTCAAAAATATTCTTGCCCTTTTGATATTTATCGCCCTTTCTGGGTGAATTCCCGCTGCTCTCGGTGTGATTGAGCCGGAAGAAATGAACCGCAAGAGTAAACAGGACGACTTCGTAAAGGCTGTGCACAGACGCCGGATTGACGCCAACCCACAGGCTTGCGCCCTCGGTTTCGAGTGCGCGGGTAATCAAACAGGAATTGAGCGACTGGAAATCATCAAACCGACTGATGGATCTTCGGGTTACCTTCCTGTTGTCATGGAAATGCTTCTCAAGCTCTTCAAGATATCTTGCCACCGAATTTTGCATTTCCCGTTTCCTCTTACCTGTCGTGTAATATCGCGCTATACTTCCAATCCGGCGCAGACCGTTGTGGCAAGTGATCCTGGATTGGTTTGAAGAATAACAGGTACTCTGTACGCCTGCGTGGGGCGATTAGGGACGGATTGTATCACAATACTGATCGGATTGCTTTAAATCAACAAAGCCGATGCACATTGATACGACTTGTTTTACAATGCTGTCGTCCTTGTAGCTGTAACACCAGTACTCAAATTAATGAACGATACATTTCCAAAATTGCTGATACAAAATGCAGATCGGTTTGCCGGCAGCACTGCGATACGCGAAAAAGATATGGGTATCTGGCAAAGCTGGACCTGGAAGGAGGTCAGGGATGAGGTTTTTCTGCTGGCGAATGGATTGGCAACTCTTGGATTCGGGCGGGGCGACAAGATTGCAATTGTCGGGGGAAACCGTCCTCGACTGTATTGGGGGATCTGTGCCGCACAATGTCTCGGCGGGATTCCGGTTCCGATTTACGCCGATTCAGTGGCTGAGGAAATGTTGTATGTCCTCAATCATGCCGGCGTCAGTCACGCACTGGCTGAAGATCAGGAACAGGTGGACAAAATTCTGGAGATCAAGTCTGACTGTGTAACGCTGAAAAATATTATCTATGACGACTCTCGCGGCCTGAGAGATTACGATAAAACCGGTTTGCATGATTTTGTTGATGTTCAAAATGCAGGCAGGGAATATGCCACCGGCAATCCACAGTTTCTACAGGGGGAAATTGACCAGTGCAGTGGCAGTGACATTGGGATATTGCTTTATACCTCAGGGACAACGGGAAACCCGAAAGGGGTGGTTCTATCCAATGACAATGTCCTGATTACGTCCAGGAACAGTGCGAAACAGGATAACTTGACTGAAAATGAAGAGATGCTGGCTTATTTGCCTCTGGCCTGGGTAGGCGATCACATCTTCTCTTATGGACAGGCGTATGTGACCGGGATGTGCATCAATTGTCCGGAAAGTGATGCCACGGTAGCGACGGATCTTCGCGAAATTGGCCCCACTTATTATTTTGCTCCGCCCCGGGTATTTGAAAATCTGTTGACTACGGTGATGATCCGCATGGAAGATGCAAGTAAGTTCAAGCAAAGGATGTTTCACCGGTTCATGGCGATTGCCAGTACCACAGGGGTCAGTATTCTCGACGGGAAACCCGTTTCTTTCATGGACCGGTTACTGTACCGGTTGGGTGACTGGCTGATTTATGCGCCGTTGAAAAACACCATGGGGTTCAGCCGGATTCGTGTTGCCTACACCGCTGGCGAAGCGATCGGTCCGGAGATATTCGTGTTTTTCCGCTCACTCGGTATCAATGTAAAGCAGCTATACGGGCAAACAGAAGCGGCTGTATTCATTACGGCACAGCCGGATGGCGAAGTTTATGCCGATACCGTGGGTGTTCCCTCGCCTGACGTGGAAGTAAAAATCACGGAAGATGGGGAGGTGATTTACCGCGGCCCGGGTGTCTTTCAGAGTTACTACAAGAATGATGAAGCGACCAGGAATACCAAAAACGATGAGGGCTGGGTGATGACCGGTGATGCCGGATTTTTTGATGATAACGGGCATCTGAAAATCATCGATCGCATCAAGGATGTCGGCAAGTTGAACAACGGCGCATTGTTCGCCCCGAAATATATAGAGAACAAACTCAAGTTCTTCCCGCAGATCAAGGAAGCGGTCGCGTTGGGTGTTGACCGGGACTATGTTTCGGTAATGATCAATATTGACCTTGACGCGGTCGGAAACTGGGCAGAGCGCAACAACATTCCATATGCGAGTTATCAGGAACTGGCCGGGCATCCGGATGTATATAAAATGGTGCTCGAAAATATTCAACAGGTCAATCGTGACTTGTCCTCGGACAGGAAACTCTCTGCATCCCGGATTCGGCGATTCCTGATTCTGCACAAGGAACTCGACGCCGATGACGGTGAATTGACCCGCACCAGAAAAGTGCGCCGCCGAATTATTGCCGATAAGTATGCTGCGTTGATTGATGCGTTATACTCCGGGGCGGCCAACTGTCATATAAAAACGGAAGTCACGTTCGAGGATGGCCGCAAGGGCGCCATAGAAGCGGACCTCAACGTTATGGATGCGGATGTCGCCTGATCCGGCAGGTATTGCAGAACAGTTACGACCATATAACTTGAATTGAAGATGATTTATGAACATCGACCATCGTAACCGAATATCAATGATGGCGCAGATACCGAATTGAACCCAGCCGCCGCCCTTCTTGAAGTAAAGGATATCTCACTGTCATTTGGCGGTGTAGAGGCGCTGAAGAATGTCAGTTTTAATATACTGGAAGGGGAGGTGCGCGCCATTATCGGCCCCAATGGCGCCGGCAAGAGCTCCATGCTCAATGTGATCAATGGATTTTACCATCCACAGAAAGGGGAGATATGGTTTGACAACAAGCTTCGTGTTCACATGAAGCCGCACGATGTCGCCAGACTGGGCATCTCAAGAACATTCCAGAATATCGCCCTGTTCAAGGGCATGACCACATTGGATAATCTGATGGCGGGTCGGATTCTCAGGATGAAAACCAATCTGTTCTGGCACGCGCTCTGGAATGGTCCGGCGCAACGCGAGGAGATAGAGCACCGCGAACGGGTTGAAGGTATTATTGATTTTCTCAAAATCCAGTCTATTCGCAATATTCCGGTGGGACGGTTGCCATACGGCCTGCAAAAGCGGGTCGAACTGGGTCGGGCGCTGGCTGCTGAGTCCAAGTTGCTTCTGCTGGACGAACCGATGGCCGGGATGAATCTGGAGGAAAAGGAAGACATGTGTCGATTCATACTGGACGTGAATCACGAATTCGGCACAACGATTGCACTGATTGAACATGACATGGGTGTAGTGATGGATATCTCCGATCGGGTGGTTGTGCTGGATTACGGCAAGAAACTGGCGGATGGAACTCCGGATGCGGTGCGCAACAACCAGGCGGTTATCAATGCCTATCTGGGAGTTTCCTATGAGTCTTGAGATCCAATGAGTCCTGAGATACTGAATATCATCGAGGTTCTGCTGAACGGGCTGATGGCCGGGATAATGTATTCGCTGGTGGCGCTGGGTTTCGTCCTGATATTCAAGGCATCGGGAATTTTCAATTTTGCGCAGGGGGTGATGGCCCTGTTCGCGGCTTTGACTCTGGTCGGGTTTCAGACCGGACAGATTCCGTTCGCGCATTTGGTCAATGTCATGTTCGGTACGGATTATCATAACTGGGGTGAGGGCATGAATAGCTTCATAGCTATTGTATTGACCGTTTTACTGATGATTGTTTTTGCCTGGCTGGTCGAGAAACTGGTGCTCAGGCATCTGATCAACCAGGCGCCGATTATCCTGTTCATGGCAACGATCGGTCTGGCCTTTTTCATGGAGGGATTCGGAGACCTGATGTGGGGGGCGAATATAAAAACCCTTGATGTGGGCATTCCATCAGGAGGTTCGTTCTGGTGGGAGGATGTTACCCGGGTCTGGGCCCCGGAAGGCGCGGACTATTATGGCATGTACATCGACGTGCTGGACGTGTGGGCGACGGTCATCGCTGTGGCGCTCGTCATAACCCTGACCCTGTTCTCTCAATACACCAAGATTGGCCGGGCGTTACGGGCAGTGGCTGATGATCACCAGGCCGCACTCACCGTCGGTATTTCCCTGCGGGTAATCTGGGTCATCGTCTGGTCGATTGCCGGGTTTGTCGCCCTGGTTGCAGGTATCATGTGGGGGTCGAAATCAGGTGTACAGTTTTCTCTTTCCCTGATCGCCCTGAAAGCGTTGCCAGTGCTGATTCTGGGCGGATTTACATCCATACCCGGCGCCATTGTCGGCGGGTTGATCATTGGCGTGGGCGAGAAGTTGTTTGAGTATTCGATTGGGCCATTGATCGGAGGCGCCACTGAAAACTGGTTTGCTTATGTGCTGGCATTGCTCTTTCTGATGTTCAGGCCACAGGGACTGTTTGGTGAAAAAATCATAGAACGGGTTTAAAATCGAGCCCAGGTAGAGGAAAAGTCATGTTTTACAGAGAATCGGGAGACTTCAAGACATCCTACAGAGGGGATCAGCAGATGTTTCCGATCTTCCTTGATCGATGGTTTGTGATTACCGTATCTGCCTTTGCATTCCTGGTTGTGCCGTTTCTGATAAACGATTACTGGGAGAAATCCGTACTTGTCCCGGTGATGGTCTGGGCCATGGCGGCGCTTGGATTGAACCTGCTGACCGGATATTGCGGGCAACTCAGCCTGGGGACGGGCGGTTTTATGGCGGTGGGCGCATACGCGTCCTACAAGCTGACCACGTCATTCCCTGAAATGAACATGTTCATCGTGATACTCTTGTCTGGAGGAGTGACGGCGCTTGTCGGCGTGTTATTCGGCTTGCCCAGTCTGAGAATCAAGGGTTTTTATCTGGCCGTGGCCACGCTGGCTGCCCAGTTTTTCCTGGTCTGGCTGTTCAACAAGGTTCCCTGGTTCTATAACTACTCAGGATCCGGAATGATTACCGCTCCCGAGCGATTTATGTTCGGCATTGCCATTTCAGGACCGAATTCCCCTCCCTGGGCGACCTACCTGTTTTGTCTTGTAATCGTCGTGGTGTTCGCCCTGATCGCCAAGAACCTGACCCGCGGCAGAGTCGGCCGCTCCTGGATGGCGATACGGGATATGGATATTGCGGCTGAAATCATCGGGGTGCCGCCCTTGCGAACGAAATTGTCGGCGTTCGCTGTCAGTTCGTTTTACATCGGCGTTTCGGGCGCCATGTTTTTCATGATCTATCTCGGGGCCGCGGAACCGACTGAAGCATTCGGTATCGATAAATCCTTCCTGGTTCTGTTCATGATCATCATCGGCGGACTGGGGTCCATACTGGGTTCATTCATAGGGGCTGCCTTTATGGTGCTTATTCCAGTATTATTCAAGAATATCATGGTCGGCGGACTGGGTTGGCCGACCGACCTGGTGGCTCACCTGATCCTTATTCTGATCGGTGGGTTGATTATGTTTTTCCTGATTGTCGAGCCTCATGGGCTGGCTCAGCTTTGGAGAATCACCAAAGAAAAGCTCAGACTCTGGCCGTTTCCACATTAGTGACGGTCGTAAACCTGTCCATAAACGTGAAGCCCTGATTATTTCAATGTTGCGTATCTGGACAATAACCATTTCCAAAGGAGGAAATATGAAATATACAAGACTTGTTGCTTCAGGCATCGCAATGTTGATGTCAGTCGCTTCCTGGACGGCGTCAGCGGAACTGGTTTTTCCATCGCTGGATTATCGTACCGGGCCTTATGCGCCAAATGGTATCCCGTTTGCCGATGGCTACCACGATTACCTGACCCTTCTGAATGAGCGCGATGGAGGCATTGGCGGGGTTCCTCTTCGTATATTGCCCTGTGAAACCGGATATAACACCGAAAAGGGGGTGGAATGCTACGAATCCACCAAGGGTGAAGGCTCTCTGGTTTATCAACCGCTTTCTACCGGGATTACCTATCAGTTGATACCCAAGGCGACCGCCGATGGCATTCCGGTTCACTCCATGGGCTATGGGCGGACTGCCGCCGCCAACGGCGCCGTGTTCAGCCATATCTTCAACTATCCGGGTACTTACTGGGACGCCGCTTCGATCATCGTCAATTATATTCTTGGTGAGGAAGGGGGTGACCTGAAGGACAAATCCATTGTCCTGGTATACCATAATTCGGCTTACGGCAAGGAACCGATTCGTACGCTTGAGGAGCTTGCGAAAAAACATGGCTACAACCTGACCCTGCTGGCGGTTGATCATCCCGGTCAGGAACAGAAATCACAATGGCTGCAGATCCGCCGGGAACGTCCTGATTATGTACTGATGTGGGGTTGGGGTGTAATGAACCAGGTTGCGATCCAGGAAGCGGCCAACATCCGTTATCCAATGGATCAATTCATCGGTGTCTGGTGGTCAGCCTCCGAAAACGATGTAATCCCTGCCGGGGACGGAGCGAATGGTTATAAGGCTATTGCTTTCCACGGTGTCGGTGATGGCTTTGCCGTATATGATGATTTACGTAAATATGTGGTTGATGCCGGTAAGGCAGCGGGTGACGGTTCCAACCTGGGCACCGTGCTTTACAACCGGGGTATGTATGCCGCGATGCTGGCTGCGGAAGCGGCTCTCACCGCACAAGGCATTCATGGGGTCGCGCAAATCAATTCCGGACAGATGCGTGATGGTATGGAGGCGCTGAAAATCGATCAGGCGCGCATGACCGAGCTTGGCCTTGAAAACTTCGGTCCTGAAATCAATGTCAGTTGCGCCAACCACGGCGGGCCGGGTCTGGGCGCCATCCAGCAATGGGATGCGGGATCGCAATCATGGTCCCTGATCACTGGATTCTCCGGCGCTGACCGTGAGGTGGTCGATGCGTTGATTGCGGAAGATTCAGCTGCATTCGCTGCTGAAAATAACATCACGCCTCGTGATTGCGGCGCCTGAAGCCATTGATCCGGTAAAGGGCATAGTATTTATGGCAAGGAATCGGGGTGGTGTCTGCACCGCCCCGATTTTAGCCAGTCAATATTAACTATCCGATAATAAGCTTGATATGGCGCTGGAATCCCGGACTGATGCTGACGGCTTGTCAGGCAATATCGTCCTGAGCGTCAACAATATCGAAGTGATCTACGATCATGTGATACTGGTATTGAAAGGGGTTTCCCTGGAAGTTCCGGAGGGGGGTATCGTCGCATTGCTGGGCGCCAACGGCGCCGGTAAAACGACGACGATAAAATCCATCTCCAACATACTCGGTACGGAAAGAGGGGAAGTGACCAAGGGATCGATTGAGTTCATGGGCGAGAAAGTGGACAATCTTTCGCCCACTGAACTGGTGCAAAGGGGCGTGGTGCAGGTGATGGAAGGGAGGCATTGTTTCGAACATCTGACCGTGGAAGAAAATCTGTTGACCGGGGCTTATACCAGAAAAGATGGACGCAGGAACGTAAACAGGGACCTTGAACTGGTTTACAGCTATTTCCCGGCATTGAAAGAACGAAGGAAAAGTCAGGCAGGCTATACTTCCGGCGGCGAGCAGCAGATGATCGCAGTGGGTCGTGCACTGATGGCCAGGCCCAAGGTGATCCTGCTGGATGAACCCTCGATGGGGCTGGCGCCGCAACTGGTAGAAGAAATTTTCAGGATTGTGCACGAACTGAACGTTCAGGAGGGGGTGACTTTCCTGCTGGCGGAACAGAATACGGCCGTCGCCCTGCGCTACGCAACGTATGGGTATATTCTCGAAAACGGGCGGGTGGTGATGGACGGTGAAGCCAGATCACTTGCCGAGAACGAAGATGTCAAGGAGTTTTATCTGGGCATCAGCGGGGCTGATAAAAAATCCTTTCGTGATGTCAAACATTACCGCCGTCGCAAACGCTGGTTGGCTTGAAGGTATATGTCAGTTCAACATTATTACGATGATCTGGAAACAAGGGGCGTTCAGCAAAGGAACAGGAATCTGATCAAGGCAATAGCCGGACAACTGGTTCATGCCAAAGCCAATACCCGGGTCTATGCCCAGACTTTAAGGAATTTCGATTGCGGCAATTTTACTTCCCTGGAACAACTGGAAAACTACCCGATTACCCGCAAGTCGGAGTTGATCCGGATGCAAAAGGACAATCCTCCGCTCGGCGGGTTTACGCCACTGAATAATAATCAGATTCGGCACATCAACGTATCACCAGGGCCGATTTACGAGGCCTGTTCGCACAGGGAGGATTTCTGGCGACTGGCGCGGGCACTGTATGCCGCAGGGTTTCGCGAAGGTGATCTGGCGCACAACAGTTTTTCCTATCATCTGACGCCAGCCGGGTTCATGCTCGACAGCGGTTTTCACAGCCTGGGCTGCGGTGTCATTCCGGCAGGAACAGGGCAGACTGATATGCAGGTGAAAACGATCAACGATCTGCAACCCGACGGCTATGCCGGTACGCCTTCATTCCTTAAAATTCTGATTGAAAAAGGCAAAGAGCTGGGCTGCGAAATCAGTTGCATCAACAAGGCGCTGGTATCGGGCGAAGCATTACCGCCATCGCTGCGGACATTTTTTATTGACCACGGTATTTCGGTGGTTCAGGCCTACGCCACTGCAGACCTTGGCCTGATAGCCTATGAGACGACGGCCGATGACGGCCTGATCATCGATGAGGGGGTATACCTGGAAATTGTACGCCCCGGAAGCGGTGATCCGGTTGAAGATGGGGAGATAGGGGAGGTGGTGGTGACTTCATTGAATCCGGATTATCCATTGATCAGGTTTGCCACTGGCGACATGTCTGCAATCAAGCCGGGTGAGAGTCAGTGCGGACGAACCAATCGGAGAATCAGGGGTTGGCTGGGACGTGCCGACCAGACCGCGAAAGTGCGCGGCATGTTTGTACGCCCAGAGCAGATTCAGGAGATCGTTGAGCGCCACCCGGAGATCGTCAAGGCAAGACTTACGATAGACTGGATTGATCAACGCGATGAAATAACCCTGCATTGCGAAACGACATCTTCATCAACCGTGAAGGGAAGCGGATTAACCGATGCCGTTCGACAAAGCATCCGGAATTTCTGCAAGGTTCGTGGGGATGTACAGTGGGTCGAGACAGGGAGCATCGTAAACGACGGCATTGTGATTGACGATATTCGAAAATACGAATAACGGTTGCCTGGTTGGCGGAGTCGAGACTGTGTGGACTGGATATGACTGATACTGCATTGCTCGGCGGAATCCATGTTGTCGACCTGTCTCAATTTCTTCCGGGTCCTTACGCCACCCATCTGATGACATCGCTGGGCGCGGATGTAGTGAAAATCGAGTCGCCTTCGGGTGATCCGATGCGTTACCTGATGTGCCCGCGAGGGGCTGAAGTATCCCCACTCTACAAGGCAGTAAACGCAGGCAAAACCATCTTGCGGCTCGATTTGAAATCGCAGGGTGGGAAGCGCTGTCTGGAGTCGATTCTACAGAATGCGGATGTCATGCTGGATGGTTATCGTCCGGGAGTGATGGCAAACCTGGGGTTTGACGACGCCAGACTTGAGCAGATCAATCCGGCATTGATTCATTGTCATCTTTCCGGTTACGGTGCGAGCGGGCCATATCAATTTCGTGCCGGACACGATATCAATTATTGTGGACTGGCCGGGCTGTATTCCCATTATTCACCTGATGTGATTCCAGAAATCCGGTTTCCATTGATCGCTGATCATGTCGGTGGATTGCAGGCGGTGAACGCCATCCTGGCTGGCCTGGTAAGGAAACAGAAATCCGGTCTCGGATGTCGCCTGGATATCGCGTTATATGAAACATTGCTGACCTGGCAATTTACAGAAAAACCGGATGGATTCAGGGCATTGCTTTCGGGCGGCGCAGCCTGTTATAACATCTATCAAACACTGGATAATCGGTTGATCACGCTTGGAGCGCTGGAGGAGCGCTTCTGGGAACAGTTCTGCGAAGCAATCGCATGCCCGCAGTGGATTGATCGATTTAAGGACCCGATTCCACAGTCGGGACTGATCGGCGAGGTAAGACTGAAACTGTCTTCAAGGCCGCTGTCGGACTGGGTCGAGGTTTTTTCCGGTGCTGATTGTTGCCTTGAACCCGTTCCGATGGCAGGTGAAGTACTGGATCATCCACAAACGGTGGAACGAAATGCAATCGATGAGTCGGTTCTGCGTTACCCTGGAAGAATCAATAATGCAGTGACCCCCGGTTTGCCGGAATACCGGGAGATACAGTCTAGTGATGAAATCGGGTTTCGGTTGAATCCCGACTGAAATCCTGGATCATCCATAAAACCCGAAACCCGAAACCCGAAACAGCACGGAAAACGACTATGAACTATTCCGATATCAAACTGACGGTAGATAATAAAAATGTAGCCTGGCTGATCCTGAATCGGGAACAGAAACACAACTCGATGGGTAACCGGATGATGAGGGAAATCAATCAGGCGTGCCAGGAGATTTCGGTAAATCCGGCTATTCGGGCCGTAGTGTTGACCGGTGCCGGAGAAAAAAGTTTTTCAGCGGGCGCTGACCTGGGATGGATGAAGGATAATTTCAGGAAAAACAGGGAGGAGAGAATTCTGGAAAGCTCCTTGCTTGCGGATGCCCTGGAATCGCTGGATGGACTGAACAAGGTGACCATCGCCCGGGTAAATGGCCAGGCCTACGCAGGAGGGGTGGGATTGATCGCGGTATGTGATGTGGCGATCAGTGTGGACAGTGCACGGTTTTCCCTGACTGAAACGAGGCTTGGCCTGACTCCTGCCAATATTTCTCCTTATCTTATTGCACGATTGGGCGTCAGCAATGCCCGGCGAATTTTAATCAATGCCCATTTCTTCAATGCTGAAGAGGGGGTGCAACTGGGTTTGATCCATAAGGCGGTCAGACCCGGGGAACTGGATGAAGCGATAGACCGTGAACTGGAAAGCTGTCTGGCCTGCGCACCCGGAGCGATAGCAATGACCAAGGAATTGATTCGCAATGTCAGTCGGCAAACCCCGGAGCAGAACAGGCTGTATACAGCCAGAATGCTGGCGGACGCATGGGAAACGGATGAAGCCCGGGCCGGGATAAGCGGGTTTTTCAACAAGCAACCGACGCCCTGGGCGGACTGATCAGGAACAGGCCGTAGTCCGCTTTCAGTCCCCGATGTTCCGTTCCCCCCCCATTAGCCTGTGCCTGAGGCTCTCCGGTCAAGCCGGAGACAGGCTTTGTCTTCTGTGACTCCCCCTCAGAACCTGCCCCTGACCCCCGATCAGGCCGAGGGCAGGCATTGATCCGGGAGGGGAGTGGTCTCATGGAGTATTGAGTCTCATATATTGAACCGGGACAACCTATTGTGGTTGATTGTGATATAATCCACCGTTACGCGTGTTATTTTAAGACAAATTTTCTGGAGTTTACTCAATGCCTTGGAACAAACCTGGATCGGGTGATGATGACCCGTGGGGGCAGGACAACCGTCGAAAATCCGGCCGTAATCAAGCTCCGCCTGACCTTGACGAAGTAATTCGTCAGGCCAAAGATCGCATTGACAGCATGTTCAGCCGTCGAAAAGGCAGAGGCAGTGGCAATGGCGGCGGCGATGGCGATGGTTCATCGGGTGGTTCGGGTTCGGGCAGTGGCGGCCTCGTGCCAATCATGGGAATTCTGGTTGTCGCCTTTGGCTTTTGGATATTCACCGGGTTTTATACTGTCGATCAGGGTGAGCAGGCCATAGAACTGCGATTCGGCAAGTATCAGGAAACCAATGATGCCGGACTGCATTTTCACATTCCAACCCCGTTTGAGACTGTGGAAATTGTCAATACCCAAAACGTAAACACGGTGGAGGTAGGCTATCGGGAAAGCGGCAGGTCCATCCAGTCCGTGCCCCGGGAGGCGTTGATGCTGACCCAGGATGAAAATATCATTGATATCCAGTTTGCGGTCCAGTACGACGTCAAGAATCCCACCGATCTGCTGTTTAACGTCAGTGAATACAATCCGAGAGATCTGGCGGATCTGGTTGTTCGTCAGGCCACGGAAAGTGCGGTACGGGAAATTGTAGGCAGGAACAGAATGGATTTTGCGATCACAGAAGGTCGGGCGCAGTTGGCATCGGAAACCAAGGTTCTGGTTCAGGAGATTCTGGATCGATATGAAACGGGGATTAATATACGAACCATTGAAATGCAGAATGCACAGCCGCCCGAGCAGGTAAAGGATGCCTTCGACGATGTCGTAAGGGCGCGTGAGGATGAAGTCCGGTTGAAGAACCTGGCGCAGGCCTATGCCAACGACATTATTCCGAAGGCACGGGGATTTGCTGCCAGGATCATGCAGGAGGCAGAGGCTTACCGCGCTTCTGTAATTGCCAAGGCCGATGGTGAAACTGCCAGATTCGAACAGGTTTTGACGGAATATACCAAGGCGCCCAATATCACCAGAGATCGTTTGTACCTTGACACCATGGAAGAGGTTTTCAGTCGTTCAAGCAAGATGGTGATTGACCAGCCAAGTGGCGGCAATAATGTAATGTATCTGCCCCTTGACCAGTTGCTCCGTGACCGCAACCAGACTTCAGGCAGGAGTGGCGACCTGTCCGGTCAATCTGTTTCCGGGTTGAATACGCTGGATAATAGTTCTACAAGGTCGACGACGCGAAGCGTTGACCGTACCGTGAGGCAATAAATCATGAGTGGTAAATCAATGCTGGGTGTTGTCTTTCTGGCAATAATCGGTGCACTGGTATTTTCTTCGGCTTATCTGGTCGATGAGAGGGAAAAAGCCATCGTATTCAAATTTGGTGAAATCATTCGATCCGATGTGAAGCCAGGGTTGCACTGGAAGGTTCCGTTTATCAACAATGTTCGATTCTTTGACGCCAGGGTCCAGACAATGGATGCAGACCCGGAATCGTATCTGACCTTCGAGAAGAAAAATCTGATTGTGGATTCCTTCGTCAAGTGGAGAGTCAAGGATGTACACCAGTACTACACCCGTCTGCAGGGAAGCAAGTTGAACGCCCGTTCCCGCTTGTCCCAGCGGGTCAATGACAGTCTGCGTCAGGAATTCGGCAAGCGGTCTGTCCAGGAGGTCATTTCGGGTGACAGAAAGATGATCATGGAGACGGTGCGAAAAGTGATGAACCAGGAAGCTGCCACGCTGGGTATAGAAGTTATTGACGTGCGGCTTAAACGGGTTGACCTTGATACTACAATCAGTGAACGTGTGTACCAGAGGATGGCTGCTGAACGCCAGCGTGTCGCCAAGGAATTGCGTGCACAGGGTGAAGAGGTTGCCGAGACCATTCGGGCAGATGCGGACCGGCAGCGTTTGATATTGCTTGCCGATGCCGAGCGCGATGCCGAAGTACTTCGTGGTGAAGGTGATGCCATTGCAACCGCCTCTTATGCGGATGCCTTCGGCAAGGATACCGAATTCTACAATTTCTATCGCAGCCTGAATGCCTACAAGGGCAGCTTCAACACCAAGCAGGATCTGATGATAATCGATCCGAGCTCGGAGTTCTTCCAGTACTTCAAACAGCCCCAGATCAGACCGGCAAATTAATCAGTAACCATTAACATCCTGCTGTGCTGGATTGGAAAGATTTAGCGGCTGCGTTTGCCTTGTATCTGGTGCTTGAAGGGCTGATTCCATTTTTTAATCCCGGGGCCTTCAAGCGTTTCGTGTTGCACATGGTTGCGGTGCCGGACTCGAAGCTGAGAATCTATGGACTTTTCAGCATGATCGCAGGAGTCATACTTCTGTACGTAGTCAGATAGGGTCCTCCAATTCGATCCTTGATACCGTAATTTTATGAAAATGGCGAAAAATGTCGTACTACTGGGTAGTCAGTGGGGGGATGAAGGGAAAGGCAAGATTGTTGACTTGTTGACAGAGTATGCAGACGCAGTGGTTCGTTTCCAGGGTGGACACAATGCTGGACATACGTTGGTCATCAATGGACAAACGACGGTATTGCATCTGATCCCTTCCGGCGCGTTGTGGAAGGGTGTCGATTGTCTGATTGGCAATGGCGTGGTATTGAATATTGCGGAGTTGCTGAAGGAGATTGCTGACCTTGAGAGCAGTGGCATAGATATACAAAACCGGCTGATGGTGAGTTATGCCTGTCCAATTATTCTGCCTTACCACGCTTCATTGGATGTAGCCCGGGAAAAAGCAAAGGGAAGTAAAGCCATCGGCACAACTGGAAGAGGAATTGGTCCGGCTTACGAAGACAAGGTCGCACGGCGCGGATTGAGAATTGCAGACTTGCTGAATCCGGACAGCTTTCGTGTCAAGTTAAAGGAAGTGATGGACTATCATAATTACGTGCTGGAGAATTATTTCGACTCCCGCCCGGTGGATTATCAAACTACGCTGGATGAAACACTGGCTCAGGCAGAGCAGATTCAAACTATGGCAGGAGATGTTTCCGCATACCTGTCAGAACTTCGTGGTCAGGGTAAATCCGTTTTGTTCGAAGGCGCTCAAGGCATGCTGCTGGACATCGATCATGGGACTTATCCATTTGTGACTTCTTCCAATACCGTCGGTGCGGCCGCCGCAGTCGGAGCTGGAATCGGACCTCTCGACATCGACTTTGTTCTGGGTGTTGCCAAAGCCTATACCACGCGAGTGGGTTCAGGCCCGTTCCCGACAGAACTCAATGATCAGGTCGGCAGGCGCCTGGGGGAGAAGGGACATGAATTCGGCGCTACAACCGGACGCCCCCGGCGTTGCGGTTGGCTGGACATGGTTGCGCTTAACAGGGCGAAACAGGTTTGCGGATTAAGTGCAATGTGTATTACCAAACTTGATGTACTGGATGGTCTGGATACCATCAAGATCTGTACAGGTTACCAGTGCAATGGTTCGGTCATCGATTTGCCTCCCTGGTCTGCAGACGATATGGAAAATTGTGAGCCAGTGTATGAAGAGCTGCCCGGCTGGATGGAATCCTCGAAAGGGGTGCGTAATTTAAAGGACCTGCCTGAGAATGCCAGAGCCTACCTTGGCCGGATTTCTGAATTGCTTGCACTGCCAATCGATATGGTTTCCACTGGTGCGGAACGCGATGATTCGATCGTGTTGAATAATCCGTTCAAATAAACCGGAATCTTTGCAAAATCATGAAACCGTAAAATTTCATGGAGAATATTCTATGACAGATATCAACTTGAATGACACCGGAATTTTTCGTGAACAGTGTTACATTAATGGTCAATGGAGGGGTGCGAACAGCGGTGAAACCATTGACGTAACCAACCCTGCCAATGGCGCGGTAATTGCCAGGGTTCCGAAGATGGGGGCCGAAGAAACAGCGGAAGCGATTGCGGCTGCTGAGCAGGCCCAAAAGAGCTGGCGCAATACGCTTGCCAAAGAACGTTCCGATATTTTGCGGCGCTGGCATGACTTGATGATCGAGAATCAGGAGGATCTTGCCAGGATAATGACTCTGGAACAGGGTAAACCCCTGGTGGAAGCGCGTGGAGAAATAGTTTACTCCGCGTCATTTCTGGACTGGTTTGCGAGTGAAGCGCGTCGGGTGGGTGGTGAAACCATACCACAGCACCAGCCTGACAAGCGGCTTGTTGTGATCAAGCAGCCAATGGGTGTATGTGTGGCCATTACTCCGTGGAATTTTCCGTCCGCGATGATTACCAGAAAAGTCGGTCCTGCCCTGGCGGCCGGATGCGCCGTGGTGGTCAAGCCTGCAACACAAACCCCGCTGTCTGCATTTGCGCTATGTGAACTGGCGGAACGGGCGGGGTTGCCTGCCGGGTTGATGAGTGTCCTTACCGGGACGTCATCGGCGATTGGCGGCGAAATGACTTCGAATTCAACGGTCAGGCATTTAAGTTTTACCGGATCGACCGAAGTAGGCAGATTGCTGATGAAACAATGTTCGGAATCAATCATCAAGGTTGCACTGGAACTAGGTGGTAATGCACCGTTCATTGTATTTGATGATGCGGATATCGATGCGGCGGTGGAAGGCGCCATGATTTCCAAATATCGCAATGCCGGGCAAACCTGTGTCTGTGCCAACCGCATCTATGTTCAGGATGGTGTCTACGATGTGTTCGCAGAAAAGCTGTCAGCCGCGGTAAGTCGTCTGCAGGTGGGTGACGGTATGCTGGACGGTGTTACCCAGGGTCCATTAATCGATATGAAAGCAGTCCGGAAAGTCGAAGAACATATTGCCGATGCGGTGCAGTGCGGTGCAGAAGTGGTCACAGGCGGAAGTCGGCATGAACTGGGCGGCACCTGGTTCGAACCCACATTACTCAGGAATGTAACATCGGATATGAAGGTGGCCAGGGAAGAAACGTTCGGCCCATTGGCGCCACTATTCAGATTCAAGGATGAAGCTCAAGTGATTGAAATGGCAAACAGTACTGAATTCGGTCTGGCATCGTATTTTTACAGCAAAGACCTGTCCAGAGTATGGCGTGTGGCGGAACAGCTTGAATACGGAATGGTAGGAATCAATACCGGATTGATTTCCACGGAAGTCGCTCCTTTTGGCGGGGTGAAGCAATCAGGCCTGGGCAGGGAAGGGTCCAGTCATGGCATTGATGAGTACCTGGAGATGAAATATTTGTGTTTGGGTGGGATTTCCTGATCTGACAACAATACCTTTAAACACTATACTTGCACGGAAATGCTATTGAATAATAAGCCGATGTTGTTTAGAATCCGGGCTGTACTGGTTTAATATAAATTAAACAAACGATAAACTGGGGAAACCGATTATGCAAAGAGCTTCTGACAGTGTGTTTTCAGCACTAAAGTTAACCACAGCTGTGGTAGTAGCAATGTTTGTTACTGGTTGTATCAGTGCGAAAAGCAAGCCAACTGAAGAATCTACTCCGGCAGAACCGGCAATTGTTGAAGAAGTGGCGCCTGTTGTGCCCGCACCTGAGCCCGAACCCGAACCCGAACCTGAGCCTGAAGCGTTGACCAGCTGGACTGTGGTGGAAGGGGAAAATCTCTGGGGTATAGCCGCTGAAGAAGAAGTCTACAACGTTCCTGAGCAATGGCCACTCATTTATAAGGCGAATCTGGATCAGATCACGGATGCCGACCTTATCTATCCCGGGCAGATTCTGGATATTCCGAGGGATTCATCTCAAAGCGATATCGATGCGGCAATCAACCATGCCAAAACGAGAGGTGCGTGGTCAGTCGGCCCGGTCGAGGCCTCCGACCAGGAATACCTGAAAAACTGAAGCTTTTAAAAGACTGAACCCTGAAACCGGGATTGTATCCTTGCGGTGCAATCCCGTTTTGTTTTAACTGTATCTGTACCTACACCACCATTTTTCTTAACTCGAACTCAAGGATGCCTTCGGCTCCTGCGGCCTTGAGTGTGGGGATGATTTTTCTTACCTCTTTTTTACTGATTACCGTTTCTACTGCGAGCCAGTTGTCATCATACAACTCGTTGATAGTGGGTGCGTGCAAACTGGGTAATTGTTTGACAAGTTGATCAATCCGGTCACCGGGGACATTCATTTTCAGCAGTACCTTTTCACGCGCCATCAATGCGCTTTTGAGCAGCAGCGCTATCTGTTCGATTTTTGTTTTCTTCCAGGGATCTTCAAGTGCGGTCCTGTTAGCGATAAACACGGTATGTGTTTCCATCAGGTCACAGACGATGCGCAGCCCATGCGCCTTGATAGTGCTGCCGGTTTCGGTGATTTCCACTGCGGCATCGGCCAACCCTTCGACGACCTTGGCTTCAGTCGTACCCCAGGAAAATTCAACGGTTGCATCGATATTTCTTTCTTCCAGATATCGTTTTGTAAAATTGACCAGTTCAGTCGAAATACGTTTACCCCGAAGGTCTTCAATGGATTGAATCGGGGAGTCATTCTTTACAATCAGAACCCAGCGGCAGGGTTGATCGGATGCTTTTGAATAAACCAGATGAGACATGATTTCCACATCTGCATCGGTTTCAGCCAACCAGTCCTGTCCTGTCAATCCGGCATCAAGAACGCCATTGGTGATGTAACTCCCCATTTCCTGTGAGCGCACCAGGGAGCAGGTGATTTCAGGGTCATCGATTGACGGGAAGTAATTGCGGGATTTTGTATTGATGTTCCATCCGGCCTGTGCAAACAGTTCTTTTGTCGCATCTTCAAGACTTCCTTTCGGAATGCCCAGTTTGAGTTTGGTTGTCATACCTTGGGTCCAATAAAATCGGGTAAAAATCGGGTCGGGAATTATAACTCAATTGGAAGGGCGTTATCCCTTATGCCTGGCCGGGACTAAAGTTCGTGCGCCAGCGATTGGATACTTTCCCGGGCATCTCCAAACAGCATTCGACTATTGGCTTTATAAAACAGGGGATTTTCAATACCTGCATATCCACTCGCCATGCTTCGCTTCAAAATGATTACGGTTTTCGCATTCCAGACCTCAATCACCGGCATGCCTGCAATAGGGCTGTCAGGAGATTCGATCGCTGAAGGATTGACGATATCGTTGGCGCCAATCACCAGTACAACATCTGTTTTTGGAAGTTGCGCGTTAATTTCATCCATTTCGAACACAATGTCGTATGGAACCTTGGCTTCAGCCAGCAACACATTCATGTGACCGGGCATGCGTCCGGCAACCGGATGTATCCCGAACGATACCTCTACGTTCCTGGTTCTGAGTTTGCTGGTCAGTTCCGCCACCAGGTGTTGGGCATGAGCAACCGCCATGCCGTAGCCAGGAACAACTACCAGCGATTGAATGTCAGAGAGTAATTGCCCGGTTTCCGATGCAGAAACAGGAATGACTTCGCCGTCAATGTGTGCGGCTGTCTCTGTGGAGCCTGACACCCCGAATCCTCCGGAGATAACATTCAGGAATTTCCTGTTCATGGCGCGGCACATGATATAACTCAATATGGCTCCGCTTGATCCTACCAGGGCGCCTGTAACGATCAGTAAATCATTTGAAAGCATGAACCCGGTTGCAGCCGCAGCCCAACCGGAATAACTGTTCAACATCGAAATCACAACCGGCATATCAGCGCCACCGATGGCTGCTACCATGTGTATGCCAAACACAAAGGCGAGGATAGTCATTATGACCAATGGAGTTAATCCTGATTCAGTGGTTCCCGCCTGAATGAACTCAAATCCGAGATAAATGCAGGCGAGTAGAAGTCCGAGATTTACAAGATGACGTCCAGGCAGGGTCAATGGGCGGCTGCCAATCATGCCACTGAGTTTGCCAAAAGCGATTACAGAACCGGTAAACGTCACGGCGCCAATCAGGACACCCAGGTATATTTCAATTTCATGGATGGTTTTGGCCACACTGGTAGAGTGGATCTGGCTTTCCATGTAGTTTGAAAAACCAACAAAAACGGCTGCCAGACCGACAAAGCTGTGGAGAATCGCAACCAGTTCTGGCATCGACGTCATCTGGATTCTCAGTGCAAGAACTGTGCCGATAATCGCGCCCACGGCCATCGCGCCAGCAAGCAGGTCATAGCTCGATATCGAGTCATTGAACAAGGTGGCGACAATGGCAATACACATGCCGGCGATGCCATAAAGATTCCCTCTTTGCGCGCTTTGCTGGCTGCTTAATCCACCGAGGCTCAGGATAAACAGGATACTTGCTACAATATAGGCTGCTGGAATGATATTACTGCTCATTAACGATTGCTTTACTTGCGAAACATGTTGAGCATACGTTGGGTGACCAGAAATCCACCCGCGATATTAATGGAAGCAATAGTCACAGCCGCAATGGCAAGTCCGACCCCCAGCATGGATGAAGAGTCAATTTGCAGAATCGCGCCGATCACGATTATTCCACTGATGGCATTGGTTACACTCATCAGGGGGGTATGCAGGGCAGGGGTGACATTCCAGACCACCTGCCAACCGACAAAACATGCTAGAACGAATACGATGAAATGGCTCATGAATTCTACCGGAGCCACTGAACCCAGTCCCAGAATAGCCAGTACCCCCGCCGCCATGCCAGCCAGGGTTATCGCTGCGCGGTGTTTCGGCCGCACGTGTTGCGGAAGTTCAGAATCAGTTGATATGGTCCCGGTGGTGACGGGTTTTTGATCCGGCGGGCTCGGAGGGGGCGCCACGGGAGGCGGCCATGTGATTTCTCCCTGATGCGCCACTGTCGTTCCCCGGATAACCTGATCTTCCATATTGATGTCGATGACACCATCCCTGTTCGGTGTGAGGTCGGTGATCAGGTAGCGAATATTGGTTGCATATAATTGACTGGACTGTGCCGCCATTCGACTCGGAAGGTCGGTATAACCGATGATCGACACGTCATTGACCCTGATTACATCGCCCGCTAAGGTATATTCGCAGTTGCCGCCCTGTTCAGCGGCAAGATCAACAACTACACTTCCGGGTTTCATGTTGTCCACCATTTCCCGGGTAATCAGTTTCGGGGCAGGTTTTCCCGGGATTAACGCAGTGGTGATGATGATATCCACATCCTTCGCTTGTTCCATAAAGAGAGCCATCTCCGCCTTGATGAATTCATCACTCATGACTTTGGCGTACCCCCCCGTTCCGCTGCCGTCCTCGTCAAAATCCAGTTCAAGGAACGTGGCATTCAGACTTTCGATCTGCTCCTTTACTTCCAGACGGGTATCAAAAGCACGGACGATGGCTCCCAGGCTGACAGCAGTACCAATCGCGGCAAGGCCGGCTACACCGGCGCCGATGATCAATACTCTGGCAGGGTCAACCTTGCCGGCTGCGGTAATCTGCCCGGTAAAGAATCGTCCGAAATGCTGGGCCGCTTCGATCACGGCGCGATACCCTGTGATATTCGACATCGACGACAGGGCATCCATTTGTTGTGCCCGGGAAATTCGGGGTACCGCATCCATTGCCAGCACGGTGGCGCCCGAGGCGCTCAATTGCTCCATCAGGGCGGGATTTTGACCGGGCCAGATGAAACAGATCAGCGTTTTATCGCTGGTTAGCCAATCCACTTCACTGGCATCGTCAACCGGATGATGTTGTGGCGCCCGCACCTTGCAGATTATGTCGGCCCTGGCCCATAAATCCCGGGCCGAATCTAAAATTTCAGCGCCGCTGTCTATATAGGACCGGTTGCTGAATCCGGCAGCAAGTCCGGCTCCATTTTCAATCAGAACCGAAAAACCGAGGGCGGACAGGTTGGCTGTTTCCGTCGGCGTACATGCCACCCGGCATTCGTTTTCGTAAATTTCTTTCGGTACCCCTATTTTCATCGGTTTAAACGTTTACAATATCATCGGGTTTAATGGTTACGACTGGCTGGGTGAACCGGGTCGGCGGCAACCGGCACTATTTCCATCGCCGAATATATCGCCTTATAGCATATCTTACTAATTAATAGTTTTAATGCTATACAAAGAAAAACCAATCTATACTAGCGCCTTACAAAACGGAACAGGAACAGATACTGAACAATAAAATATATGGAGTGATGGATAATACGGGTGAGGTTACGGGGACGGTGATCGGCCATGCAAATGGCTTTGGTTTTGTCCGCCCGGATCAGGGTGGAGAAGAACTGTATCTGCACGACCGACAGATGAGGAAAGTACTGCACGGTGACCGGGTGCGGGCGCGAAGGGTCAACTACCGGGGGCGTGAAGAGGCTTCCATCGTTGAAGTGCTGCAGACAACCGGCCGGGAAATTGTCGGTCATTTTTTCAAAGAAAGCGGGATCGGAATCGTTGAACCGGATGACAGTCGCTTTGCCAGGGATATTTCCGTTGCCAAAGGGAAATTCAACGGTGCCGACGAAGGGGATGTCGTGGTTGTGCGGATAACACATCATCCGATAGAGCATTATAATGCTGTCGGTGAAGTGATTGAAGTCGTCGGCAGGGATCTGGCGCCCGGCATGGAAACTGAAATTGCGATTCGCAAGCACGAAATACCGCATGTCTGGAGCGAAGAGACGAATATGGAGATAGCGGCATTGGGAGATTCCCTGAAATTCGTACAACACGATTCCCGTCGCGTTGATATTCGGCACTTGCCTCTGGTCACCATTGACGGTGAAGATTCGAGGGATTTTGATGATGCGGTTTATTGCGAGTCAATTAATCGGGGCTGGCGGCTCATTGTCGCAATTGCGGACGTAAGCCACTATGTCCGAGCAGATAGCGCACTTGACCGGGAAGCGTTCAACCGCGGCAATTCGGTCTATTTCCCGAACCGGGTAATTCCGATGTTGCCTTTGGAATTGTCCAACGGGATTTGTTCCCTGAACCCTGGAGAAGATCGCTTTTGCATGGTGTGTGACATGAGCATAAGCCGCCGCGGGGAAATCACGGATTACCGGTTTTACCCGGCCACGATGCAGTCCAGGGCCCGGTTAACCTACGGGATTGTTAATGCCATCGTCTCGGACAAGGATCAAACCAGGCGCGAACAATGGAAAGAGATTGTGCCGCATCTGGACCGGCTCTACTCGTTATATCGGGTTCTGCGTTCCCGACGGGAGTCAATTGATTTCGAAATCCCTGAGCCGTTCATCGAATTTGATGATAAAAAGAGAATCAGCCGGATCACAGCGAGATCACGAAAAGAAGCGCACAGGCTGATTGAAGAATGCATGCTGGCCGCGAATGTAAGTGCTGCCAAATACCTTCAAATTCATTACCGGAACGATTCAGTCTATCGCAATCACAATGGACCGGACATTGATGGACTTGCCGACCTGAAACGTTTTCTTGGTGGGCTGGGATTGACCCTGGGAGGAGGGGATGATCCCAAGGCCCGTGATTATGCTATCCTGGTCGACAGCATCGCCGGACGCAGCGATATCGCAGGCGTCGTTCAATCAGTGCTGCTTAGAAGTCTGAGTCAGGCGGTATACAGCACTGAACAAACCGGACACTTTGCATTGTCATTTCCGATCTATACCCATTTTACTTCACCGATTCGCCGCTATGCCGACCTGGTGGTGCATCGACGGATCAAGCAGGTTATTTCCGACTCAAGCACTAAAATCGTCGCCCCAGCCGGGGTCGGCTTCGACCGGATTGGTGAGCAATGTTCTTTCACCGAACGCAGGGCTGATAACGCATCTTATGATGTGATCGCCTGGTTGAAGGCTGAGTTCATGCTGGAGCGGGTCGGAGAGGAATTTGGTGGTACGATCTCCGGGGTAAAGGAGTTTGGCATATTTGTACAACTGGATCAGATCTTCGTTGATGGCCTGGTGCATGTCAGCGAATTGGGAAATGATTTTTATCATTATGACCCTGTCCGAATCCAGCTGGAAGGCGAGCATGACGGTCAGCGTTTCAGGTTGGGGGACAAGGTCAGGGTGTCGGTAGCACAGGTTGACATGGATCAGGCAAAGATTAATTTCGGATTGGTTCCTGCTGAACAATCCAATATAAAAACCGGAAAATCAGGAAGCGCCAGGCAAGCAGGGAACAAGGCAAAGAGTAAAAACAGGAATCGTTCCAATAAAAGGTAATCAGGCAGCCTTTGATCGATGAGCGCTGAAAACAGACAGCCAGGAAAAATTGTATTCGGTTTTCATGCGGTGGAGGCCATTATCAATCGCAATCCGGCTCAAATCCTTGAAATTCGGATAGACCGTGGAAAGTCAGGCCAGCGCATTGATACAGTTCGCGCACTGGCAATGAAATCGGGCATCCCGATTCGATTACAGGGCAGACAGGAATTGAATCAGTTGGCTTGCCAGGGTAATCAACCAGGCAATCACCAGGGCGTGATTGCGCTGATCGGTCAAGTCAACCCTGCACCCAGTCGTACACTGGAAGAGATCATTGCCAGGCAGACTGAACACAGTCTGATTCTGGCGCTTGACCAGATCCAGGATCCACATAATCTGGGCGCCTGTTTGAGAACCGCAGAATGTGCGGGTGTCGACGCTGTAATTTTGCCCAGGGACGGTGCATGCAGGATTAATCAGACTGTGCACAAGGTTTCCTCGGGAGCCGTCGGACACCTGGATATTTTTCATGTACCTAATCTGGTCAATACCCTCGATAAATTGCAAAACAGCGGATTCTGGGTATATGGAGCGACAGACAAAGGCGCCTGCTCATTGTATCAGTGTGAATACACTGGAAAAGTAGTTGTTGTAATAGGAGCCGAAGGCAAGGGCTTGCGACGGCTCACCCGTGAAAAATGTGACTGGCTGGTGAATATTCCAATGTCCGGGAATGTATCGAGCCTCAATGTTTCAGTTGCAACCGGAATCTTTCTGTTCGAGGTGATTCGCCAGCGCAGATGATATCACCGACTCCCCGCCCCTTTACGCCGGGAATCCACGGATCCGATTCCCCGCGCTATTTCTCGAACAGCGCCAGATATTGTGTGTATCCCTGATCCACCATTTGACTCTTCTCGACGAACTTCAATGCAGCGGAATTGATACAGTAGCGCAGTCCGGTGGGCGCCGGGCCATCCTTGAACAGATGCCCAAGATGGGATCCACCATATTTGCTCTTTAACTCTGTTCGGGGATATATCAATTTGTAATCTGTGGCCTTGACGATGAAGTGTTCATCGATCGGCTCCCAGAAACTGGGCCATCCCGTACCGGACTTATATTTTGTCGTTGATGAAAACAGGGGCTCCCCGGTAACCACATCCACATAAATTCCTTCGGCCTTGTTATCCCAGTATTCATTTCGGAAAGGGGGTTCGGTGGCTTCGTGCTGGGTAACCTGATATTGCAAGGGAGTCAGGGTCTGCTGCAACGTGTCGTCATCGGGTTTGACATAAGTCGTTTCCGGGTTCGACTGGTTTTCACTTTCTGGCGCACCGGAATCCAAAATCTCGTCGGGTTTTTCAAATTTGGCATAGAGATCGTCACCCCATACTTTTTCCAGGAACCGGTCCCTGCCTGAACCTTTTCGATAAAGCTTGTAACGAAGCGAGTTTGTGACGTGATAATTCTGATGATAACTTTCCGCCTTGTAGAATTTGTCAAACGGGACGATTTCTACCGCGACCGGATTGTTGAAACGCTTTGACTGATCGAGATTCTCCAAGGATGCAAGCGCTAACTGTTTTTCCTCTTCATTATGGTAAAAAATGGCGGGTCGATAATGATCCCCGCGGTCGACAAACTGCCCTTTGGAATCCGTGGGGTCGATATCGCGCCAGAAGCGGAATAACAATTCCTCGTAGGAAATCACTTCAGGGTCATAATATATCTGTACCGTTTCGGTATGTCCCGTGTCGCCCTTGGTCACTTCATAATAGGTCGGGTTTTCAGTTTGACCGCCACTGAATCCGGATACGGCCTCGCTGACCCCGTCCAGTTTTTCGAAAGTGGATTCAATGCACCAGAAGCACCCGCCGGCAAATGTGGCCACTGCCGCCCCTGATTTACCTGAAGAGGGTACAACGGCGGTGGATGCCGTCACTTCAGATGATTTACCTGCAGATTCGGAACTTGTCTGGCTGTTTGCAAATTTGACTACAGCCAAAGTGGCCGCCAGTATTACGACCAATAAAAGAATACGTTTCATGATGTTAAGTGTTGTGTTGATTGATTACCTGTCTGATAGAAAGCAAACAGGGGATATAGTTCCGCAAGTTTACGATTATTTAATAAAATTTTATTGATATGATGGTATTTCATAAAATCAGTCCAGCGGTGGCGTTTCGTCCATCAGCCAACAGTATATTCCAGGTCCGACAGGCCGCTGGCGTATCCATCACCTCGAGGCCGATTCCAAGTTCAATCAGCGGTCGGGTCAGACGCGGGTCCGGGAAGGTCAACATGGACCGGGTTCCAAGGATGATGACTTCGCTGTTGAACCCGGCCAGTCGGGAAAAATCTGCTGTCTGGAGATCAGAAACATGGTTTACGGGCCACACTTCGAGTTTTTCAGATGTTATTATCAGACTACTCGTATAAAGGGTGTCGCCGATCCTGATTTCATAGTTTTCCCCGCGTTTTTCACAGCTTTTTATCAGGTGATTTTCGTTGGGATTGCTAAGATGAAGTTTCATTGAATCTGGAGTTTCATTGAATTGGTGATATCGGTTAAAACCTTCACTTCACCAACAATTATAATTCATTAACAATGAATGCTGTAAATATTGGTCTGATTGGACTGGGTACTGTAGGGAGCGGCACACTTCTTGTGCTTCAACGTAATGCCGAAGAGATTTCCCGTCGCGCCGGCAGGGAAATCAAAATCATTGCTGCCGCAGTCCGTGACCTATCAAAGCCAAGAGACGTTGATACAACCGGGATCCATCTGACTGAAGATATTTCGGAAATAGTCAATCATCCGGATATTCAGGTGGTGGTTGAAGTGGCGGGCGGGGGCGGTGTCATTCTGGATGCGGCATTGCAATCGCTCGATAATGGCAAGCATCTTGTGACCGCCAACAAGGAACTGATCGCGACCCACGGCAATTCCCTGTTCGAAAAAGCGCAATGCAAAGGGCTGACGGTAGCATTTGAGGCAGCGGTGGCGGGCGGGATTCCGATCATCAAGTCGATCAGGGAAGGATTGTCTGCAAACCGGATAGAGTGGCTTGCCGGAATAATCAATGGGACTTCGAATTATATTCTGTCGCAAATGTCTCAAGGCAGCCGGGATTTTGACGACGTGCTATCCGAAGCGCAGGCGCTGGGCTATGCAGAAGCGGACCCGGCATTTGACATTGAAGGTATTGATGCTGCACATAAACTGACTATCCTGGCATCCATCGCATTCGGGATTTCATTGCAGTTCGACAAGGTCTTTATCGAGGGTATTGCTGGCGTTACCGGGGAAGATATTGCCTGGGCCGAGGAACTGGGTTATCGCATCAAGCACCTGGGAATAGCGAAAAAGACAGACAAGGGGGTGGAATTGCGCGTGCATCCGACCCTGATCCCTGAGAGACGACTGATCGCTAATGTAGATGGTGTGATGAATGCGGTGCTGGTGCAGTCGGATGCGGTTGGCCCGACCCTTTATTATGGAGCGGGAGCCGGTTCGGAACCGACCGCCTCTGCTGTGGTAGCTGATTTGATTGACGTGGTCAGAATGATTACCACAGACCCTGAATCCCGGGTTCCGCACCTTGCGTTTCAGCCGGATTCGATCATTGATTTGCCTATACTCGATATGTCAGATATCAAGACTGCCTACTATTTGCGAATGTGTGTGATCAATCGACCCGGGGTGATGGCATCCATTGCAACCATATTCGGACAAAGCGATATCAGTATTGATACCGTGGTCCAAAAAGGCAGTGGCCGGGCGGATGAAGATGTCAACATCATTATTCTGACCCAGGAAACCCTGGAGGGAAATTTGAACAGCGCGCTGGAAAAAGTGGGAAAGCTCGATTTTGTGAAAGGAAAAATAAATCGGTTACGCCTGGAGCGGCTGTCCTGAGTCAGACTGATTCGACCAGCGCACAAAAAAATACCCGGCTGTGAAACCGGGTGTTTTTCATTGATGTGGCGTCCCCAAGGGGATTCGAACCCCTGTTGCCGCCGTGAAAGGGCGATGTCCTAGGCCGACTAGACGATGGGGACAATAAACCTGTCTCAGATACGAAATTTCCGTCGTATTCCTCTTCGATGGCCAGCACCTAAGGATCACCCGGCATGAGAAGCTGGTGGAGCCAGGCGGGATCGAACCGCCGACCTCAACACTGCCAGTGTTGCGCTCTCCCAGCTGAGCTATGGCCCCGAAGAGGATGCGTATTCTAAGGCTACTGTGAAAGGCAATCAAGGATTTTCAGTTGATTATTCAGGTCATTTTCGAGAACGATCTGATTGCCTTTTCAATTCGCTGCAATGACCGCTGCTTCCCCACCAACCACAGCGTCAGGTCGATAGAGGGCGTGGTAGCTGACCCGGATACTGCGATTCGAAGCGGTTGGGCGACTTCGGGAAACTTTATTCCCTGCTCAGCAGCAAACTTCTTGATAGTTCGGCTGATTTCAGCGCTGTTCCATTCCTCCAGCATTTCCAGTTCAGTCATGATCCGGGCCAGGATTCCGCTGGTTGAACCGGTTACATGCTTGTCCAGGGATTGCGAGTCATATTGATCGAAATCCGTGTACAGGTACATAATTTTTTCTATCATTTCTTCCAGGGTCTGTGCCCTGTGGCGCATGATTTCAACCACATCTATCATCTGCGGCCCATTGGATAATCCGATTCCCCGTTGATTGAGACGTTTTGATATTTCCTTGGCCAACAGGGACGGGTCCATTGCCATAATGTATTGCTGATTGATCCATAACAGCTTGTTCAGATCGAATGTTGCCGGAGATTTGTTGATCTTGTCGATATCGAATAATTCGATCATTTCGTCAATGTCGAATATCTCCTGATCACCATGGGACCAGCCCAACCGGACCAGATAGTTGAGCAGGGCTGAGGGAAGAATGCCCATGTCACGATATTGAAGAACACTGACGGCGCCATGACGCTTGGAAAGACGCTGCCCGTCTTCTCCCAGAATCAACGGCACATGGGCATAGACAGGCAAAGGAGATCCCAGCGCTTCAAGGATGTTGATCTGACGCGGCGTATTATTGATATGGTCCTCCCCCCTGATCACGTGGGTTACTCCCATATCCATGTCGTCTACTACTGCTGACAGGTTATAGGTGGGGGTGCCGTCGCTGCGCGCAATGATCAGGTCATCGAGCTCATTGTTGGCAAATTCCACTTTATCCCGAACCACATCATTGAAGGCAACCGATCCGTGTTGCGGGTTCCTGAATCTGACCACAGCGGGTTCGCAGGTTTCAGGATTCAGTCTCTTGTTCCTGCAACAGCCATCGTATCTTGGCTTTTCCCCTTTGGCGCGTTGTGCTTCCCTGATTTCCTTTCAACCGTTCTTTGCTGCATGAGCAATAATAGGCTTTGTCCTGATCAAGCAGTTGCGCAATGATATCCCGGTATCGATCAAATCGTTCGGTTTGATAGTAGACCCCCTTGTTCCAGGTCAGCCCCATCCATTTCATCGAATCAAGAATCGCATCGATGGCTTTCCGGGTAGAGCGCACGCGGTCAGTATCTTCAATACGCAACACCATTTCGCCGCCGGTCTTCCTGGCATACAACCAATTGAACAGGGCGGTTCGGGCGCCCCCGATATGAAGATACCCGGTGGGACTCGGAGGGAATCGGGTAACGGTTTGCATGTAATACCTGTCGGTCAATTAATCCTGTATTCCACGAAGGAGTTCATTGATACCTACCTTGCTCCTGGTTTTCTCATCGACGGTTTTGACGATTACTGCACAGTACAGGCTGTGGCTGCCATCCTTTGCAGGGATCGATCCTGAAACCACAACCGACCCGGGCGGCACATGACCATAACTGACATTGCTTGTTTCGCGGTTCAGAATGCGGGTGCTTTGGCCGATATATACGCCCATGGATATTACAGCTCCTTCGCCGACGATCACGCCTTCCACAATTTCACTGCGCGCGCCAATGAAGCAATTATCTTCAATGATGGTAGGCGATGCCTGTAGTGGTTCCAATACGCCACCGATCCCCACACCACCTGACAAATGTACATTCGAGCCGATTTGCGCACATGAGCCCACGGTTGCCCAGGTATCCACCATCGTGCCTGCGCCTACCCAGGCGCCGATATTAACGTAGCTTGGCATCAAAACCACATTTTCGGCAATATACGCGCCCCGTCGAACCGTGGCCGGCGGTACAACCCGGAAACCGCAGTGGGCGAAATCGTCATCGGTAAAATCGTTGAACTTGGTGGCTACCTTGTCGTAGTATCTGGTGGCGCCATCAATGATCATTTGATTTTCCTCGATTCTGAAGGAAAGCAAAACGGCCATTTTAAGCCATTGATTTACCTTCCAGCCTCCCTGGTCCGGTTCGGCCACACGGGCTTCGCCGCTATCGAGCAATGCGATTGACTGGTTGATCGCTGTTTTCAATGCCGGATCAACATTCTGCGGGGTTATTTCAGCGCGCCGTTCCCAGCCCTCGGTTATTATTTGTTCCAGGTGTTGCATTGCGGCTTAACGATAGATTGATTTACAATTTAATTATATGCCAGAAATGGCCTGTTTATTCGGTGATTTCCTTTTCGATCACCAGCTTGACAGACTGGTCATGATCATCTTTGGATACCGTTGCATCATCACTGATAAAGTCGCCTGTTTGCCGCAAGGCATTGCCCGACAGACTGACTCGTGCAGTGATTGATATTTCGTCGAAAGAGGCAATAGTCAATTCAGAAATCATCGCCATCGATTCGGTAAGCGTTGTTTCCAGAGGTAACTCCGCTACCGTGTGTCTACTGACCGCCAACGGGGTGCTGGGACCGGATTTCGCTTTTGCAATGATGAACACCACTGCCTCGTCATCAATACGTTGCCGTAAATCAGGTTCCATATCGAGCGTTACCGCTATACTGCGGCCTGGTTCCGTGGTAGCGGAAGTTGAGGCGGATTGACCTGTATCGGCATTTCGGGTGTCACTGATTTCACTGGTTTTCATCAACTCTTTTACCCGATCAATCGAATCCTGATTATCTCCGAGCAGAGGTTTCAACCGGTTAAAATATTTGAGCGCTTCGGCATGGTTTCCGAGGCTTTGGGCGCCAATCCCGGCTATCCACAATGCGTTCACGTGGAACGGGTCTATCGACAGGGCATTCTGGATACGTTTTGCTGTCCTGGGGGTGTAGCTTCCACTATTCATGATCGAGGCATCGGCCCAAGCGGTTAACAGGTCGGGATTGCCGATGATAATCTGGTTGAGTTGCGCATAGGCATGTTCAGCCTTTGCGTAGTTACCGAGACTCATATATGTTGTGGCGGCAAGTTCCCAGCCTTTCGGATTTCCCGGGTCCTGTGCAATTTTTTCTTCGAGTTGATCGAGCAATGCATTGATATCCTGATTTTCAACCGGATGCTGGTTGCCTGCTTTAAGCAGATTCCCGTTGATCGCAAATTGTGGATTACCGATCCAGGCATAAATGGCAATGCTCGCAAGAGGAACCGCGAGGAGCAGTAAAATATTCCAGGCTGCCGGAACAGTCGTTGATTTTTTGTCAAGGCCGCTCTGATCCTGTAAATCATCGAGCAATGTTGCCTGTAACTCCTGTTCGGCTATCGTTTGATCCTGGCTGTCTTCCAGATTTTGTTGAACCTCATCGATTCGACTCTTCGCAATCTCGATATTCAGTTGATCTGAATTGACGGTCTGTCGGTGCTTTTTTCTGAGCAGGGCTGGCAATACCATGGCAACGGGTATGGCAGCAATCACAAGCAGGAGCAGATAAAACAGAATCACTTTTCAGTTCGATTCAATATTGATTTTACCTGCTGCAATTGTTCGTCAGAGAGGACAGGTTGGTTGTGGCTGGACCCCGCTCCGGGCCGGGTTCTTCGCCAGGCTATGAAAATGATCAGGAGCAGCAGCGCGAACGGGGACAACCACAGAACCACGGTGGTACTTTTGAAGGGCGGCCGGTACAGGACAAAATCACCGTATCGGCTGACCATATACCCGATTATTTGTTCCCGGCTGTTTCCGGCGCGGACCATTTCTTCAGTTTTGGTTCGCAGGTCCCGGGCGAGGTCGGCGTTCGAGTCGGCCAGGTTTTGATTCTGGCAAACCAGGCAGCGCAGTTCGGCTAACATCTCCTGATAAAGCTCTCTTTGTTCAGGCTGGTCGAACGGGGCCAGTTCAGCTTGAGCATAAACCGGGGCGCTGAACGAGAGCAACAGGATCACAGACCAGAACAATCGTCGGATAGCTTTCATGAATCCACCTGCTGTAACCCATTGATCAGGGGCCTGATCGTCCCGGTCAACTCTGTTTCGCTGATCGGCCCGACATGCTTGTAACGAATGACGCCTTCCCGGTCGATGACAAAGGTTTCCGGAACGCCGTATACGCCATAGTCGATGGCAATATCGCCCGCGGGATCCAGGGCGATTACATCATAAGGGTTGTCGTATCTTTCAAGCCAGCCTTTTGCGTCTTCCTGCTTGTCCTTGTAGTTGAGTCCTACGATGCTGGCCACATTGTCGCGTTGAAGTCCGATCAGCAGAGGGTGTTCCTCCAGGCAGGCTACACACCATGATGCCCAGACATTGAGTATCCAGACCCTGCCTTTCAACGCTTCGCTGGTCAGCACGGGCTGCGCCCCGAAAAGTGTCGGTGCGCTGAATGCGGGGGCAGGCTTCCCAATAAAAGGGGATGGCACGTAACCGGGGTCCCGATTCAACCCGACTGCCAGAAAGCCGACGATGAGAATAAAAACGGCAAACGGGAAAAGCGTTTTCTTTTGCAACGGTCAACTCCCTCCGGGTTCAGGTTGCGCCGACGGCAGGGGCGTCGCGCGTGATCGCCTGTACCGCTTGTCGGCGGCGCCGAACAAACCGCCAATCGCCATGATCAGGGCGCCCAGCCATATCCACCTGACGAACGGCTTGTAATAGATCCTGACAGCCCAGGGCTGGTTGCCGTCCGCGGCTTCCGACAGGGGTTCCCCCAGGGCAATATACAAATCCCGGGTGATACCCGGATCAATCGCCGCTTCTGTCATCGGATTTTTCTGGATCAAGTAGGTTCGTTTTTCCGGGAAAAGCCGGGCAATCATTTCATCATCCCGGAAAATCCTGAAGCTGCCCTGCACGGCCTGATAATTTGGCCCTGAAATTGTGTCCGTACCATCGAAAACGAAATGATACTCCCCGATCTGATATTGTTCTCCGGGGGCAAGGCGGATATCCCGTTCTATGCTGTAGACAGTTGTCATGGTCACTCCGATCACAAATATTCCCATGCCGAGATGCGCTATCACCATGCCGAATATTCCTTTTGGCGTGCTGAGGATTGACCGGATCCGGTTACCGGGCCTGGTTCGGTCAATCAGGTTCTTCAGGCTGAGAAAAATGATCATGCTGCCGGCAAACAAACCTGCGGATGCGCCCAGGGAAGTGTGGAACAGCAATAGAGGGATACCGACTGCGGTAATCAGGGCCAGGATCAGGCAAACCAGAAGACCCGGACTGACACGGTTGAGCCGATCCTTCTTCCAGTGCAGCAATGCCCCGACCCCGATCAGCAGGGCCAGGGGGAGCCCGATTATGGTGAATACGAAATTGAAATACGGCGGCCCCACCGAAATCTTGCCAAGATTGAGCGCATCCATGATCAAGGGATAAAGTGTGCCCAGTAAAACGGCAAAACACAGAATGCCGAATATGATGTTGTTCAACAAAATCGCCATTTCTCGGGAGGTAGTGCCGAACCGGACACGCGAAACGATTCCGGGCGCTCTCCAGGCGTACAGCAGCAGCGACCCGCCAATCACGATACCGAGAAATATCAGTATGAATAATCCGCGAGTGGGATCTGAGGCAAATGAATGTACCGAAATCAGTACACCGGATCTGACCAGGAAAGTACCCAGCAGTGATAATGAAAAGGCAATGACTGCCAGGAGTATGGTCCAGGCTTTGAACACGCCTCTTTTTTCGGTCGCAGCCAGAGAGTGGATCAATGCCGTACCAATCAACCAGGGCATGAAGGATGCATTTTCCACCGGATCCCAGAACCACCATCCACCCCAGCCGAGTTCATAATAGGCCCACCAGGAACCCAGTGCGATTCCAATGGTCAGGAACATCCAGGCAATATTGGTCCAGGGTCGTGTCCAGCGTGCCCAGGCTGCGTCAAACCGTCCGCTTATCAAGGCGGCGATAGCAAAAGCGAAAGCAACTGAAAATCCGACATACCCCTGATACAGTATCGGGGGATGCAGGGCCATGCCGATGTCCTGAAGCAGGGGGTTCAGGTCTATGCCTTCGGGCGGCGCAGGAACCAGTCGTTCGAATGGATTGGACGTAAACAGGGTGAAACTGGAAAACCCGGCCGTAATCATGCCGAGTACCGAGAGTACGATGGCGCTCAGCCCCGGTGGGATGCCGCGGGAAAACAGGCCCACCGCCCCGGTCCACAGGCTCAATGTCAAAATCCAGAGCAACAGCGACCCTTCATGCCCTCCCCAGACTCCGGACAGCTTGTAAATCAGGGGAAGATGGGTATTGGAGTTATTGGCCACATAAGTGACCGAAAAATCATTCTGTAAAAATGAAATGGTCAGACAGGCATAGGAGAATCCGACCAGGGGCACCAGCGCCAGCGCTGCAGGGCGGGCGAAACCGACCCACGAGTGAATGCCCAAGCGGCTGCCGATGATCGGTAAGGCGCCCAGCATGACGCTCAGCGCCAGCGCCAGGATCAACGAGAAATTGCCGAGTTCCGGGATCAATTGACCGGCTCCTTGATCGTGTTTTGATAATTTCCCTGCCCGGTGTCCATAAAATTATCCCTGTTTGCGGCTTTAAGCGCTTCGCTCACTTCGGGCGACATGTAATTTTCATCGTGTTTTGCCAATACCTGGCCTGCTACAAACCGGCCACCCTGCATGCTCCCGAGAGCGACGATACCCTGTCCTTCCCGGAACAGGTCGGGCAATATCCCACTGTAAGTAACCGTAATCGCTTCAGCCGTGTCGGTCAGATCGAAAGTGACCTCAAGGTTGTCCGGATTCCGTTCAACACTCCCGACGACTACCATCCCGCCGACTCTGAAGTTTGTATTGCCGGGCGCATCACCGGATGCGACCTGACTGGGAGTGAAAAACAGATTAATGTTTTTTTCCAGGGCCTTCAGGGTCAATCCAACGGACACGCTGATCCCGGCCAGTATCAGAGCGACCACGATAAATCTTTGTTTGCGTTTGCGTATCGCATTATCCAGTGATTTTTATGCCTGTGGAGGGATATGACAACTGTTGAATCAGTTTTCTCCGTTTAAGTACCGGCAAGATGAAATGGTAAACACAGCAGGGTCAATGTGACGGCATAGCTCGTCCAGACGAAGAAGCCATATCCCCCCATGTGGAAAAAATCAGCCACCGACAATTTCCCTGACCCATCGGGTCCGGCGCTCCGAAGCAAGCAGTTCACAGCAAACCCGGTTGAACAAACAGGCTATAAAATAAAAATTGATGGCAGCGAACATGATCAGCAACGGAATCAGCATTTCCATGTCCATGCTCGGTCGTCCCAGCCTGGTTATGGTGGACCCCTGATGCAGGGTATTCCACCATTCAACGGAAAAGTGAATGATCGGGATATTGACCACGCCCACCAGGGCGACCAGCGCCGCTGCCCGCGAGCCCTTGGTTTTGTCGTCAAACGCGTTCGCCAGCGCCATATAGCCAAAATAAAGGAACAACAGTATCAACTCGGAAGTCAGCCGCGCGTCCCAGACCCAGTAGGCGCCCCAGGTCGGTTTACCCCATAAAGAGCCGGTAACCAGGGCGCAAAATGTAAACACCGCGCCCAATGGCGCGCAGGACCGGGCGACTACATGCCCCATCTTGATTCTCCAGATCAATCCGACCCCGGCGGAAACAGCCATTAACACATAGGTAAACATCGACATCCATGCACTGGGTACATGAATGAACAGGATGCGGTAACTGTCTCCCATCTGGTAATCGGGCGGGGCCGCAACCAGGCCAAAATACAGCCCTGCAACCAGGAATAGCAGGGCGAGGGCGGCAAAAACGGGCGCCCACTTCGACGCGAAATGATAAAACCAGGAGGGAGAACCCATTCGATGGAACCATAACCACGAAGCCTTCCCGGCTCTCAATCGAGTTTCAGGCGATTTCATTCTAGGCGGTGGGAGGCTCGGCGGCGGGGGAAATATTAGGATAGGGATTATAACCAATCGTGCTGGTAACAGGTACTGTTGACCACCCGCAATCGTAGGGCCTGCCCCCGGCCCCCGATCAGGTCGGGGGCAGGCCTTGATCGGGGAGCTCCGTGTCTGCCCGCAACCGTCATTATCCGCGTCACCTCGTCTTTTCCGTGGAAGCCTGCCCTTGACCCCGGTCGGGGGCGGGAATCCATAATCGAAATTCCCGTTTGTTACTGACAGTCAAATACATGATGTTCGTCTACTATACAATTCGTGAAGTTCCCAATGTACAATCCGCGGGATGCCTACTGTACAATCCGCGAAGCTTCTAGTGTACAATCTGCCGGAGTATCTACCTTTCAAGCGAGCCGAGATGAATACCGGGATTCACACTCTTGCAAGACACATGCAGGCCGAATTGCTGGATGCCTTGCAAATGTCGCGTGTCGTCAATCTGGTTGGTCCGAGGCAGGTTGGGAAGACGACGCTTGTGCGTGACCTCTATGGCGGAGGCGAATTTCTGACACTGGATGACGAAGCGATCCTGAGCGCAATCGAAACGGATGCAGTGGGTCTTTTAGCATCAAAACGAAAAAGCCTTGGAGACGCCCCGCTTGTTATTGATGAAGCGCAGCGCTCCCGCTCCCTTGCTCTCGCCATCAAACGTATTGTGGATGAAGACCGGCGCAGAGGACAATTTCTGCTAACCGGTTCGTCCAATGTCTTTACCGCGACCAATGTGTCAGATTCCCTCGCAGGACGTGTCCTCACACTCAAACTCTGGCCCCTGAACATCGCCGAGATTACCGGACGCACACCATCCACGATTCTGGATTGGGCAATGCGAGAAAAACCGGAACTGGTTGATGCGCCGAAACCAGAGGCCAGGACACGCGGCGAGTATATCGACTTTATTCTGGCAGGCGGGTATCCCGATATTCGCGACCTGCCCCTCCGCGCTCGGCAAAGACAGTATCAATCTTACATTGATACGGTGGTTGAACGCGATGTAGCCGACATCTTCCCCATCCGAAAGCCGGATGCGTTGAAACGCTTGGTTGACCAAATGGCTGCAAGGACCAGCGCCGAAGTGAGTGTGTCTTCGCTCGCAAAGGATTTAGGTATCGGGAGAGTCACGGTCGAACAATATCTCGATGTTTTGACCAAGCTGTCCATCATTATCCGGCTTGGGCACTGGACATCCGGCGAAGGCAGTCGTGACATCAGAAATGCGAAATATCACTTTGTCGATACGGGCGTCGCCTGTGCATTACGTCGCCTGACTCCTGATACTTTCGATGTTTCGGCTAATCCCTACGCGTTAGGCGGGTTGCTTGAAAGTTTCGTGTTTAATGAATTGCTTCGTTGCCTGCCGTTCCAGAGCCGGGATGTCCGACTCTATCATTGGCGGAATCGTGACAAGCGTGAAGTCGACATTATTGTCGATGCGGATCCGCATATAGTCGGTATTGAGGTGAAAGCGGCGGCAACAGTGAGAGAGGAGGATTTTCGACACCTGAAATGGTTCGCAAACAATGGCCCTGGTCGCACGCGGACTGTAACGGGACTTGTTTTCTACCTGGGAGATCAGTCTCTCCCATTCGGAGACCGCTGCTTCGCACTGCCTGTAAGCAGTTTATGGGCTGATTGATAAACCTGCCCGGGTGTGGTGGTTCCATACCTGCTTTAATCGCCATCGTTCATCCTCCTCACTGATTCAGAATACAGTATATCAAAATCTCGCCCGTTCCCTTCGGCGGGCAGGGACAGCGACTGAGGTATGTCTGTTCAGTGTATGTCAGTTTTGGATTCCCGCTTTCGCGGGAATGACGGGAATGGTTTCCCCCTACGCTCCCCTTCGGCGGGCAGGCACAGAGACCTGCCCCTACCGGGGATGCGTTTTGACTCAGTCCAGGCTGATTTTCAGTGCGCTGGAGATGGTGATGGGGGCCAGGGTGATGAAGAAGACGACGATGGCTGACAGGAACCAGATTTGACCGGACCAGTCGAGTTGCAGCAGTCCCGCCTGGATGGCGCCAGTGCCGAATATCAGTATCGGGACATATATCGGCATGACAATCAGGGTGAGCAGCAGCCCGCTTTTTTTCAGCCCGACCGTTAACGCTGAGCCGATGGCGCCGGCTATGCTCAGTCCCGGGGTTCCGATCAACAGGCTTAAAAATAGGGCCTGCAACGCGGAACCGGGCAGTTTCATCAACCATCCCAGTACCAGCGCCGTCAGAATGAGCGGAAATCCTGTCATCAACCAGTGCGCGAGAACCTTGGCGCAGACCAGCAGGGGAAGAGGATATGGGCTTAAAAGGAACTGTTCCAGATTGCCGTCGTCATAGTCGGATTTGAACATCCCGTCCAGGGCAAACAGGGTTGCCAGCAGCGCCGACACCCAGATGATGCCCGGCGATACCGTTACAAGCAACTCTGGGTCCGGGCCGATTGCGAACGGATACAGGCACACGGTAATCACGAAAAACAATATCGGATAAGCAAATTCACCGATATTTCTCAATGCAAGAAAAGTGTCTCGCTTGATAACGCTGATGAATACACGGGCAAGGGAAGGGGAGTTCAATTTCAAGGCGATGTGGATGCTGCTGGATTTCAGTTGTTATCAGAGATGAATTGTTTTAAGGCGACTTGTGGACAGGTTCAATGGCTGATGACTGGTATACAGGGTGAGACCGTTTTTCTTCGCGTGTTGGTCGATAAGCTGCTGGACTACCAGGACTCCGTCGCTGTCCAGTGACGTGGCGGGTTCGTCCAGTAGCCACAGCGGAGCATCTGTCCTCAGTACTCTGGCAAGCGCGATGCGTTGTTTTTGGCCGGCAGACAATTCCGATACCGGGAGATCGAAATAATCACTTACATTCAATATGTTAATAGACTCTTCTATAGAAATACCTGAACATTTACCGTAAATATTTTCGGCAAATTCGAGATTTTCTCTGGCAGTAAGACTGCCTCTCAATGCGATTTTATGCCCCAGGTAAGCGATCCCGGATTGATGATCCGGGATTACATCTCCATTCAGGTTGATTTCACCGGATTCAGGTTGAAATAATCCAGCGATTGCACGTAACAGGGTTGTCTTGCCTGCCCCATTGAGCCCGGTAATATGGGCGATCTCCCCGGCTTCAAGCCTGAAACTCAGATTGTCAAACAACTGCCTGAACCCTCTTTCACAGGACAAATTGGACACTTCCAAGCAGGAATCAGAAAAATACATTACGTTGCAGGTACTATTCCGTTAAAATCCTGAGTGTACCCCAGACGATGATACCAGACAGCCTTAAATAATCTCTGCCAGGATTATGGATCGAAAGATGATTCTGCATATAGATATGGATGCATTTTATGCTTCTGTGGAAGAGCGGGAGAATCCGGGTTTGAAGGGGGGACCCCTGATTGTCGGTGGTCAGGCTTCTGCCAGAGGAGTGGTTGCAGCCGCGAATTATGCAGCCAGGGAATATGGTATTTACAGTGCGATGCCTACTGCTACCGCGGTCAAACGATGCCCTGACCTGATTATCATCAAACCCCAGGGGAAATTATACAGCCAGGTATCACGGCAAATTCGCGCCATATTCAATCGTTATACTCCGAGGATCGAACCTTTATCTCTTGATGAGGCATTTCTGGACCCCCGTGGCAGCGAAAGGTTATATGGGGGCGCCATCGAAATCGGCAGACGCATCAAGTCGGATATCAAGCAGGAACTGGAGCTGATTGCGTCTGTCGGGGTGGCGCCGAACAAGTTTTTAGCCAAGCTTGCCAGCGACCACGGCAAACCGGATGGATTTACAGTGATCCATTCTGAGCAGGTTCAATCCTTTCTTGATCCATTACCGGTCAAACGAATATGGGGAGTGGGCAGGGTTACCCAGGCACGGCTGGCTGGATTCAAGATCAATACAGTACGCGACCTGAGGTCACATCCAAAACAATTTCTGATCAGGCAGTTCGGCAAATACGGGCAACAGTTGTGGAATCTGGCGCATGGAATTGACGACCAGGAAGTCACCCCCGACAGTGAAGTCAAATCGGTTTCCCAGGAAATGACATTTGACCACGACATTACCGAGTATGGTTCGATTGAATCAAGCGTGCTTTTTATGGTTGAAAGTATTGGATATCGACTGCGGGAAGTCGGGATTAAGGGGAAAACGATAACTGTGAAAATCAGATATGATGATTTCAAGACAATTACCCGTTCCGGAACACTGGATTTTTATACCAATACGACCGACGATATATGGCAGGTAGCCAAGCAAATCCTGCAACAAACACTGAAGAACAAGCCAGTTTCAATTCGACTCGCAGGGGTAAGGATGTCCGGGTTCGGAGAAAATGAAAGACAGCAAACAACGATTTTTAATGAGGGTTTTAATGAACCGGGACCGAAATATCCTCAAAGCGATAAAAACCAGTTGCTGGACTCACTGGCTGACGAAATAAAGAATAAATACGGGGAGGCAAGTATAAAAAGAGGTAAATCAATCAAGACAATTTGAAAATTACACGCATTACCGTCTGCCAGGTTGCCCTTGTTACAGTTTACCGGGATTTTAAAAGAGTCAGGATTCAATGCCGAGAAACAAATTGTCAATCAACCTGACCTCACCCAGATAAACGGCAACCAGGGCCCTTGGAGATTCAATCGCGGCTGATGGAGTCTGCCGGGTCCAGTTGGCTCCATCCCTGATCGCAGCATACTCAATCCGAATTTCCGGAAGCCGTAATATTTGATGCATTATATTTTCCAGAGTGGCGGGATCTCTTGCTCCTTTTTGCCAGGCATCCCTGGCAGAGCAGAGCGCTTCATAGAGTTTTGGCGCTATCGACTTTTGATGTTTCGACAGTCGCTGATTCCGGGATGACATGGCCAGTCCAGATGGCTCGCGTACGGTTGGATGAACAATGATATTGATTTTTCTGTTCTCGAGCGAAAGCTTCTTCGCCAGATCCCTGACCACCAGGGATTGCTGAAAATCCTTCTCACCAAAATATGCCGAGCAATCGCCGACGGTTCTGAACAGTCGGTCCACAATGGTAACAACGCCTTCAAGATGTCCGGGTCGATAGAGACCCTCCAGCCCCGTTGCAGAGTTACCTGCATCCAGCAGGGGAATGGCGGTTAAATCTCCAGTGTCCGGAAAAAACTGCCGAAGACCTCCCGTGTAGACCATATTGCAGTTGGCTTCAGACAACAGCAGGCAATCCCTGTCCCGATTTTCGGGATATTTTGCCAGGTCCTCAGGGTTATTGAATTGCAACGGATTGACAAAAATACTGGCGCAGCAGACATCATTGTTTTCTGCTGCATTTCTGACCAGCGCCAGATGACCATCATGCAATGCGCCCATGGTGGGGACGTAACCGATCGACATTCCGTCGCGGCGCATCTGATTGCACCATCGGACAGCATCCCGGGGTGAGAATAATCTGGTAATCAATGGCCGGACAGATTTCAGCCTACAACCAGGGCAGGATGTCAACTGCCCGGTCAATCACACCATCGGCGCCCCAGGCATGGGGGTCTTCTCCGTCAACAATGTAGCCATAAGACGCAGCCAGGGTAACCATTCTGGCGTTTTTACCGGCCTGGACATCGCGTTCGTCATCGCCGATGTAAATCGTACTGGCCGGATCACCCCCCAGACTGTTGCAGGCATGGATCAACGGCAATGGATCGGGCTTTTTGACCTTTAGTGTGTCACCGCTGATTACCACTCCGGGGGTGGAAGGCATCGCAATGACATTCAGCAGCTTATCGGTCAGATATCCGGGTTTGTTGGTCACAATTCCCCACCTTTTTTCGCTTGATTCGATTTTCTCGAGGACAGTATCCATGCCGGGGAAAAGCCTGGTGTGGGTTGCGATATGATCGAAGTAGGCACGGAGCATCCGGTTCAACAACAATTTCGCCTGATCGCCCCAGGGTTCGCATTTGAATGCCAGGCACACCATGACCATTGCCCCTTTCGAGGCGAAAGAACGCAGGCTTTCCGTCGGCAGGGGAGGTTGTCCATGGTCTTCCAGAACCATGTTAAGGGCGCCACTCAGATCAAGGTGGGTATCAAGCAGGGTGCCGTCCAGATCGAACAGTACGGTTTCGACGTTATTTACCAAGGCAGGCAGGTCATTGTCCGACTGGTTTTTCCATGCGAGCGATGTAGTTGACTTCCAGACCCGGACCCAATCGATAGGTTTTTAAAACAGGATTGTAATGCAAGCCGGTCAGATCACGGGTATTGAGATTACAACTGTCGCCCCATCGGTCGAGTTCACTTGGGCGAATGAATTTCTCATACTGGTGCGTGCCTGCGGGCAGCAGGTTGAGAGCATATTCTGCGCCCAATATGGCATATACAAATGCTTTCGGGTGGCGGTTGATGGTGGAAAAATAGACAATCCCGCCCGGTTTGACCAGTTTGCCGCAGGCTTGAACGATGCTGGCGGGATCCGGCACATGCTCCAGCAATTCCATACAGGTGACGATATCCCAGTAACCCGGTTTTTCCTCGGCCAGTCGTTCAACTGTGATTTTCAGGTATTCGATATTCTTAACCTGGTTTTCCAGGGCATGCAGCCTGGCGACTTCGAGTTGTGCTTCGCCCATATCGATGCCAGTTACATCTGCGCCTTTCAACGCCATCGCTTCACTCAGGATTCCTCCACCGCATCCTGCGTCGAGAACCCGGCATCCCGCAAGCCGGGAATGCCGGTCAATATAATTCAGACGCAGCGGATTGATCTGATGGAGAGACTTGAATTCGCCTTCAGTATCCCACCAGCGTGAAGCCGACCGGCTGAATTTATCGATTTCCGTATCGTCCACGTTAGTCTGATTCTGCTTGTCACCGGTCATTTCAATTGCTCAATGAAGCCATTTTGTCACGCCATTGACGTGCGCTGTGGCAGATACGATCTTTATCTATTGTTTTCAATTCATGATTATCAAGTAACCGCACTCCATTTATCCAGACATTGGAAACCTGGCTTCTGACCGCGCTATATACAACCTGGCTGACCGGATTGAATACCGGTTGAGTACTGCAATCGGATAAATCCAGGGTAATGAAATCGGCCTGTTTGCCAATTTCTATGGAGCCGACAAGATGATCGATCCCGAGAGCTTTTGCACCATTGAGGGTTGCGGCCTTAAGGGCAGACCAGGCATTCAACGCAGTGGGGTCATTACTGACTCCCTTGGCCAGCAAGGAGGCCGAACGCAATTCGGACAGCATATCGAGATCATTATTACTGGATGAACCATCGGTCCCGATAGCCAGATTTACTCCTGCGCCAATGAGGTCATTGACCGGGCAAAACCCGCTTGCCAGTTTCAGATTGGATTCCGGGCAGTGGACGATGTGAACCCCCCGTTCGGCGAGGGTTTCGATCTCACCATCGAGAAGCTGGGTCATGTGTACCGCCATCAGGCGAGGCCCGAGTATTCCAAGTTGATCCAGCCTTTCCAGGGGTCTGACGCCATATATTGCCATGGATTCGCTCACTTCCCGGGCAGTTTCATGAACATGCATCTGTATCTGGCAATCGAGTTCTTCTGACAGGGTTACAATCCGGCGCAGTGGTTCATCGGATACGGTATAGGGTGAATGAGGTGAAAAAGCGGCAGTGATCAGATTTGAATGACGTATGTCGTCTCTCACTGCCAGTCCCTTGCTCAGATATTCATCGATATCCCTGGCCCAGACAGTCGGAAAATCAATCACGATCATACCGATACAGGCTCGCATCCCTGCCTGTTCTGCCTGCCGCGCTACGATATCCGGGAAGAAATACATGTCATTGAAACAGGTTGTGCCTCCCTGAATCATTTCAGCGCAGGCCAGGTCCGTTCCAGTTTCTATGAAAGACTCATCCACCCATTTTGCTTCCGCAGGCCAGATGTGTTCCGATAACCATTCCATCAGCGGTAAATCATCTGCATAACCCCTGAACAGTGTCATGGCAGAGTGGGTATGGCAATTGATCAGTCCGGGTAACAAGACGGACTGATCGAGCACAAGACTGGTTGTTGCCTTGTATCGGGATGAAATTGATTCAGACTTATCCAGGTCAATAATCTGACCACGGTCAACCGCAAGAGAGTGGCCCTCAAGAACCCGCTCATCCGGAGCAATGGGGATTATCCATTTCGGTGTAATCAACAGATCAATTCCCTGCATTCGAATATTCTGCCTTGTTTCGAAGTTTATGCCAATGGCTGAATTATAGACCAACGCTGAAAAGACATCATCTCAGGTGGCGTGGTTGCCGATGAACCGGGTCAGCGCATCCAGAACGCCATCGGGAGATTCCGACATGATGCTGTGACCACAATTCGGAATCATGATGATTTCAGCCGACTCGTTCCGCTCGGCTTCAAGTCTTGCAAGTCTGGCTGGCGCCATCTTGTCCATTTGTCCACTGATAAACAGGATCGGGCAATTTACTTTTTCAAATGCCGCCTCACCGCCCTTGTAGTTATTACATGCCTGCAAATTACAGAAGATCGATCCTTCGGGGCTGTTTTGCATCATACTCATCTGCATTCCGGCAGACCAGAATCCGGGAACCGGCTCACCCCCGATTTTTGAGGTATGGCTCCATTGGGTCATCATCGAATAGGCCTTGCCGGGGGCATTTTGGGCTGCATCCATCAGTCGCGGCGTAACCGACATCGGGTAACTGAAACCAACCAGTGAGAGTGTCTTCAGTTTCTGCCTTGCATGATTGAAGTCTGCGGCGGCTTGCAGCACAACCAGTGACCCCATGCTGTGTCCGACAAGATGAATGCCGGTAGTCGGAATCAGATCAACGATGTCATTCAGCCACTGCGCCATGTCTTCTACCGCAGACAACAAAGCGCCATCACTGAACTTGTGTCCTGGCAGGTCGAGCGCCGCAACATTATATCCATGGTAGGCAAAATATCTGCTCTGGTGCGACCAGACGGAATGGTCCATCGAAGCGCCATGCAGAAAAACCACTGTGTCCAGGTCTTCCTTCAGTTCGTGTGTCCCGGTATAAGCGTAGTAGCCGGTTTTATCGATCGTCAAGTACATGATTTAATTGCCGGTTGCTTTTTTCGCCAGATAAATTCCCCTGGACAGATCTTCCAGCAGGTCATCAACATCTTCCAGGCCTACGGATATGCGAATCGTGCCTTCATTGATTCCTGCATTGTGCAGGTCTTCGCGGCTCATACGATAATGAGTCGTACTTGCCGGATGAATCACCAGGGATTTCGCATCACCAACATTGGCCAGATGCGAAAAGATATCCAGGCCTTCGGTAAATGCACGACCTGCTTCGCGCCCGCCTTTCAGGGTAAAACTGAATACTGCCCCCGCCCCTCTGGGCAATAATTGGTGAGCAAGCTGATAATCGGGATGCTCGGGCAGTTCCGGATAATTGATATCTTCAACCTGGTCTGAAGCTTGCAGGAATTCGATAATCCTGCGTGTGTTGGATACGTGACGCTCCATTCTCATGGACAGCGTCTCCATGCCCTGGAGGATGTAAAATGCCACAGTCGGCGCCATGCACGCGCCAAAATCCCGCAACCCTTCGCGCCGGGCGCGCAATAAAAACGCAGCCTGGCTCGATTCCTCGTCAAAAGACATGTCATGAAATCCTTTGTAAGGTCCGGAAAGTGTCTCGAATTTTCCACTTTTTTCCCAATTGAATCGGCCCTGGTCGACCAGTACACCACCGATTACCGTGCCATGGCCACACAGGAACTTGGTGGCAGAATGCATGATCAGATGTGCGCCATGTTCAAACGGTTTGATCAGATAAGGAGTCGTGAAGGTGGAATCGATCAACAATGGAATCCTGTTCTGTTCCGCTATCTCGGCTACCACTGGCAAATTCAGAATGTCGCTGCCCGGATTACCGACCACCTCCCCGAAGATAAGACGGGTTTCAGGCCGAATGGCATTACGGATTCCATCAATATCCCGTGGTGACACAAATGTTGTTTCAATGCCAAATCTGGAAAGGGTATATTGCATCAGATTGTGCGATCCTCCATATATCGCACTGGATGAAACCACATGGGAACCAGCATCCATGATGGTCGAAATCGCCAGATGCAGCGCCGCCTGTCCACTTGCGGTTGCCAGGCCGCCGACGCCATCCTCAAGCGCCGCGATACGCTCTTCCAATACGGCCGTGGTCGGGTTGGACAATCTGGAATAGGCATGTCCGGGTCGTTCCATGTTGAACAGCGAGGCTGCCTGATCGCTGTCTTTGAACACATAGCTGGCGGTTTGATAAATCGGGACTGCGCGGGCGCCGTGAACCGGGTCTGGTCGTTGTCCTGCATGCAGCGCCAAGGTGTCAAAACGAGTATTAACAGGTCGTGCCATCTGCTTGTTCCTGGTTCATAATTAACCCTGATTATACTTTACCATTCATCTTCCCAGGAATCCGCCATGCCCCTGCATTTCGAAAAATCTGAACTTGCTGCCCGCCGCAGCGCAGTGATCAACCTGCTTGAATCCAGAAACCTGGATGGAATTCTGCTGTTCAAGCAGGAAAGCATGTATTACCTGACAGGTTATGACACGTTTGGTTTTTGCTTTTTTCAATGTCTGTACCTTGGTGTGGATGGTCGATATTTTTTATTGACCCGGGTACCGGACCTGAGACAGGCGCAGCATACCTCGGACCTTTTGGATATCCGGGTATGGATCGATGGCGAGGGTGTCGATCCAACGAATGACCTTAAGCTGGCGCTGCAGGATTACTGTACCACGGGAAGCATACTCGGTTGTGAATACAATGCTTATGGCCTGTCTGCAGCCTACGGCAAAATGCTGGATGCCGGACTTGACGGATTTTGTGTGCTCAAGGATGCCTCAACCCTGGTCAGTGAGCTTCGAGTGGTGAAAAGCGATGCTGAAATTGAATATGTTCGAAAGGCCGCCAGTCTGGCCGATGATGCAATGGATGCGGCTGTATCGACCGCGGGACCAGGGGTTTTCGAAGGCGATATTCTGGCAGCGATGCAAGGCGTCGTGTTCAAAGGGGGAGGGGATTATCCGGGAAATGAATTCATTATCGGTTCCGGCGCCGGCGCGTTATTGTGCCGTTACTTTTCCGGCAGGGAAACGGTAGGCGAACAGGATCAGCTCACGCTGGAGTATGCGGGTTCTTATCGGCGGTATCATGCGTGCCTGATGCAGACTTTCCTGACCGGCTCTCCGGTTGCCGAACACATTAATATGCACCGTGCCTGTGCGGACGCGATGGAAGCCTGCCTGCAGGCGATCAAACCCGGTCAGACGATGGGCGTCGTGTTTTCTGAACATGCAAGGGTGCTGGATGAGGCCGGTTTCCGGGAACACCGCATGAGTGCCTGTGGCTACAGCCTCGGTGCGATGTATACGCCGATGTGGATGGATTTTCCGATGTTCTATGAAAACAACCCGTATGTGATGCAGGTCAACAATGTTTTCTTTGTCCACATAATCCTGATGAACAGCACTACCGGAAAATCAATGACGCTGGGGCAAACCGTAAGGGTCACTGAAACCGGAATCGAACGACTCAGCCGACAGCCAACAGACTTGGTTATTGTTTGATTTTCCGGATCGAATCGTTGTCTACTTCGGCATCGAAGACATCGATTAATTTCTGAACATTGCTGTCCCCGATGAATGCCTGGCGTACGGCCTCCTGTTCCTGTAGATTCTGTTGTTCGATATGCCGGGCCGGGGTGTTCTTTTCAGCAGCGGATTGGCTCAGGTCTTTTATTTCGACCTTGAGCCGTATGTCCATGGAGAACCGCTCCTTGAAATGCTGTTCGATTTTTCGCTTTCTGTCTTCACTGAACATGGTTCGACGGGAAGAATCCAGCGCCAGGGTGATAACCTCGCCGTCAACGGAGATCGGTGACATATTCATCAGCAGCCCCCGCTTGACGTCGGTCAGCCCGGACAGGTCAATGAAGTTCCGCCATCCTTGCGGAGTTCCCATTTCCCGAAGGTCGGGCTTTTCGGTTTCGGACATGAGCGTCGCGGATGAATCTCCTTTCGGGCGGGCACGGAGACCCGCCCCTACGGTTCTGGCAGCCGGAGGCGCCGCAGGATGAATCTCCCTCGCCAGAATCCGGCTTGACGGTTTGAGGCTGCTTGTCCGAGGGGGGGTTGACGGCGCGTTTCCGGGGCTGAAAGGCCAGCATTCGCATTACCGTCATTTCAAATCCTGATCTGGGATCAGGGGCATAATAAAAATCCCGCTTTCCGAGCAGTGCGATCTGATAGAGCAATTGTAATTCTTCGGCGCCGATCCGGTCGGAAAACAGGCTGATTTCCCGGGTATCAATTCCTTTGTATTGCAAGGATTCCGGACAGAGTTGAAATAGCGAAACAGCATGGACAAGGGACATCAATTCATCCAGGGCAGTCGCATAATCCGCGGATTTTTCTGACATCAGATCAATGGTTGCGAATACATCGGACGTGTTATTGGTAATAATCCGATCGAGCAGTTGATTGATCAACTGGTCATCGATCATACCCAGCATGGCCCTTGTCTGCCCGGAAGTTATATTGCCGTTGCAATATGCGATCACTTGATCCAGCAGGCTCAGGGAGTCCCGAACGCTGCCATTGGCGGACTTTGCCAGAGTCACTAATGCCTGGGGTTCAAATTGGATCTGTTCCGCTGTGAGTATGCCTTCCAGGTGAGTACTCAGGTGTGCAATATCAATGGATTTAAGGTTGAACTGGATACATCGGGAAAGGATGGTTGCGGGCAGTTTCTGAGGATTCGTGGTTGCCAGTAAAAACTTGACATGTTCGGGCGGTTCTTCAAGGGTCTTTAACAGTGCATTAAAACTGTGTGTCGATAACATGTGCACTTCGTCAATCAGGTAAATCTTGAATCGGCCCTGAGTCGGGGTGTATTGAACATTATCAAGCAACTCCCGGGTGTCTTCGACTTTGGTGCGGGAAGCCGCATCCACTTCGATCAGATCGATCAGATTGCCGTGATCGATTCCCTGACAGAGTATGCATTGGCCACAGGGTTCGGCGCTGATTCCCGATTCGCAATTCAACGCCTTGGCAAATATTCTCGCCAGCGTGGTCTTGCCCACTCCCCGGGTCCCGGAAAATAAAAAGGCATGATGGACACGTTGATTGTTCAGTGCATTAGTCAGTGCGGATACCACATGTGCCTGACCAATCACTTCCGAAAATATCTTTGGCCGCCATTTTCGCGCCAGTGCCAGATAACTCATTTATTCAATTTCCAGGTATATGATTTCGCAGCAAGGGACCAGGTCACGCATCCGGATTCTCCCTGACAGACAGGGAGCGCCAGTTTCAGCTATTGTGGTGGCGGATCCGGAGCACCTTGTCCTGACACCCGAAATGATCGCTGCGGCTGCTTCCTTCCGGACCTGACCGGGTTCACGACCTGTCGCTATCAGGGAGATCCTCTTTCACCGCCATATAGACAAAATAAACTGCTGTGCAGGGTTCTCACCTGCCTATTCTATCAACAATCCAGGGTATGGTCCCGTTCCCATTGTGACAGGGAACTGGAAAAGTCGTTCCATTCATCCATTTTCAATTTACAGTAGGCATCCACCAGGGGCGCCCCAAGCTGTGCCTTGAGCGATTTGCTCTGTTGAGTCAATCGAATCGCATCGAGCAGGTTCAAAGGCAGCTTCTTCAATCCTTCTATGGTATGGCCTTCAGTATACATGTTGATGTCGAGACGTTTTCCCGGGTCGCGTTTGTTGTCAATGCCATCGAGTCCGGCCGCAAGAATTCCGGCCTGGAGCAGGTATGGATTGGCAGCGCCGTCCATCAAACGAAGCTCAAAGCGGCCCGGGTCCGGAATTCGAACCATGTGCGTGCGGTTGTTGCCACCGTAACTGACTGCATTCGGTGACCAGGTGGCGCCTGACAGGGTGCGTGGCGCATTGATCCGCTTGTAGCTGTTGACTACAGGGTTGAAAATGGAAGTCAATTCTTCCACGTTATGCATGATACCGCCAAGAAACTGATACGCAAGCTCTGAAAGCCCCATTTCATCCCCGGCATCGAGAAACAGGTTTTCCTCTCCCGATTCATTCCAGAGCGAAACATGGGCGTGGCAGCCATTGCCGGTAAGATTGCTGAATGGTTTGGGCATAAAGGTTGCACGAAGGCCATGATTCTCTGCGATTTGCTTGACCATATACTTGAAAAACACATGCCGGTCCGCTGTTTTCAGGCAATCATCATAATCCCAGTTCATTTCAAACTGGCCGTTTGCATCCTCATGATCATTCTGGTACGGACCCCAGTCAAGTTCAATCATGCAATCACAAATCTGTGAAATCACGTCGTATCTACGCATCAGCGCGGATTGGTCATAGCAGGGCTTGGATTGCCTGTCGCGGCTATCGGCAATCTCCGAGCCATCTTCGCTGATCAGAAAGTATTCACATTCAACCCCGGTTTTAAGGCGGTAACCCTGCTCGGCCGCCTGGGCAATCTGGTTTTTCAATGCCACCCGGGGAGACGCTTCGATGGCTTTCCCATCCAGGTATAAATCTCCGGCCAGCCAGCCGACCTCGGGTTTCCATGGCAGCTGGATCAGGCTGTCCGGGTCGGGGATGGCAAACATGTCACCATCAGCCGGACTCATGTCAAGCCAGGCAGCAAACCCGGCAAATCCGGCGCCGTCCTTTTGCATCCCCTCGATCGCTCTTGCCGGTACCAGTTTTGATCTGAGTACGCCGAACAGATCAACAAAACTGATTAAAAAATACTTGATGTTGTCTTGTTTTGCGATTGCCGCTAAATCTCTAGCCATTGTTTGTTCACCTTTATTTCAATTGATACAGGAATAATAACGCATTTATCCAGAACTATGTTCCCGGAATCCAGTCTGTTCCAACCAGTGGAATCCTTGCCATTGCAGCCGCCTCGACGGTCAAGGCAACCATATCTTCGGGTTCAAGATTGCGGACATTGGTCTTGCCGGCAGCCCGGGCCAGGGTTTGGGTCTCCAGGGTCAGCACCCTCAGATAGTTGGCGACCCGCCTGCCAGCCAGTTCCGGATCAAGTCGTTTTCCGAGATCCGGATTCTGGGTGGAGATACCACTGGGATCCTTACCGTCCTGATAGTCGTCATAAAACCCGGCGCTGGTTCCAAGTTCATTATATTGCTCTTCGAATTCCGGAGAATTGTCCCCCATTGCAATCAACGCGGCGGTGCCGATGGAAACCGCATCAGCGCCCAGCGCCAGCGCTTTGGCAACATCAGCGCCGGAACGTATGCCACCCGATACAATCAATTGTACTTCACGGTGCATCCGCATATCTTTCAATGCATCAACTGCGATCCTGGTTGCCGGGAGTGTCGGAATACCGACATGTTCAATAAAAATATCCTGGGTGGCGGCGGTACCGCCCTGCATGCCATCCACAACCACGACATCCGCCCCTGCCTTGACCGCAAGCTGCACATCAAAAAAAGTGCGGGTGGCGCCGACCTTGATATAAATCGGAACCTGCCAGTCAGTCAGTTCCCTTAACTCGTGTACCTTGATTTCAAGATCATCGGGTCCTGTCCAATCAGGATGCCGACAGGCGCTGCGTTGATCAATACCTTTGGGCAGATTTCTCATTTCAGCAACCCGGTCACTGATTTTTTGACCCAGCAACATGCCGCCGCCGCCGGGTTTTGCACCTTGCCCGACCACCACCTCGATAGCATCGGCGGATCTTAAATCATCGGGATTCATACCATAGCGGGAGGGCAGGTACTGATAAACCAGAAGTTTTGAATGGCCCCGTTCTTCCGCAGTCATACCGCCATCTCCCGTGGTGGTACTGGTGCCCACTGCTGAAGCCCCTCGCCCGAGCGCTTCCTTGGCCTGGGCCGAGAGTGCGCCAAAACTCATCCCGGCAATGGTGATCGGAGTGGATATGGTGATTGGTTTTTTCGAGAACCGGGTTCCCAGGGTTACCGAGGTATCACATTTTTCCCGATAGCCTTCCAGCGGATAGCGTGACATGCTGGCGCCGAGAAAAAGCAGATCATCAAAAGACGGCACAGTGCGTTTGGCGCCAAACCCCCGGATGTCGTAGATTCCTTCTTTTGCGGCTCGCTGGATTTCGCGGATGACCGGGCGGGAAAATGTGGCTGATTCCAGCATCCAGGAATGATTGATCTTTTTAGTCATATCTGTTCATCTCTTGCGATTCTCGTGTCTTGCGGCAGTCGGGCTCAATAGGCGCTGGCATTATCGACTGTGAAGTTGTACAGCTTGCGGGCTGATCCATATCTGCGAAAGTCACTTGCACAGTAGTCAAGCTGTGCTTCGCGTAACAACCCGGCAAGTTCCTCCCGGTGTTCATCGCACATCGGTTTTTCGACGCAATCGGTGCCCAGACTGGCCACTGTTCCCAATATGTAGAGTCGGGCTTCGTAAATTGAATCACCCAGTGAGTTTCCCGCATCACCGCAGACAACCAGTCGGCCGCTTTGCGCCATGAAGGCGCTCATGTGGCCGATAGAGCCGCCAATTACAATATCCGCTCCTTTCATCGAAATACCGCAGCGTGCGGCCGCATCCCCTTCCACTACCAGCAGCCCTCCATGAGAGGTTGCGCCGCAGTACTGGGAGGCATTGCCTTTTACCCTGACTGAGCCGGACATCATGTTTTCAGCAAGGCCGGGGCCTGCATTGCCACTGATCACGATATCGGCAGATTTATTCATGCCCGCACAGTAATAACCAACATGGCCCTCGATATCCACATCCGTGTCGTACATGGCGCCAGCGGCCACATTATGCTTGCCGCCCGGATTGATCACCTTGAACCGCTGTGACGATGCATCATCACTGTGCAACGCCTGATTCAGTTTCCTGACACTATCGCTGGCCAGATCAAAGGTTCTCATCAGTGTCTCTCCCAACTGTAAATCCTTGCGGGTTCAGGTTCCCAGATTCGGGCATTCCGGTTACCCGGTAATTGCGCTATTGCGCGATATTCTGAGGCCATCGCCACCCAGTCATCGGTTTCTGCGATCACGGCGGGCTTGCAGGCGATCGGGTCCCGCAATACCGCAAATCCATTCCTGGTTCCGATTGCAAAGGTGTAGAATCCATCCAGATCAACAAGCGCCGCTTCCATCGCTTCGTTTAATGTGGCCCCCTGACCCAGCCGCCAGGTCAGATAGCCTGCAGCCACTTCACTGTCGTTATCGGTTTGAAATCGAATGCCTTCGCACTTCAGATTTTCCCGGAGCCTGTTGTGATTGGATAGCGAACCATTGTGCACCAGGCACAAATCAAGCCCTGTATTGAACGGATGGGAGTGTTTGGTCGTTACTGCGCTTTCTGTCGCCATACGGGTATGGCCGAGCGCATGGGTCCCGCTCATCGAGTCGAGGTCGAACTTGTGGATAACCTGATCGGGAAGGCCTTTTTCCTTATAAATCTCTATTGCGCTTCCTGTACTGGTGATCCTCATACCCTGGATATTGTCCTCTATCCAGCCACAGACCGTGTCTCCGTCTCCCTTGATTGTGGCTACAGCATGATTGGCGATCGGGTAAAGCGTTGCGTTTGAATCAAGGCTTGACCGAATGGAATCCGCTATCTGATTCCAGTCGGTGTCATCGGCGCCCTGAAGTGTTACTTTCACTGAATCATCCGGCGCCGGATCATGATAGATCGCAAAACCGGCGCTATCCGGGCCGCGATCCGTCATCTGGATCAGCATGGCCGAAACCAGACTCCCGAGGTTTTTCTCAAGTTCCGGGGATTTTGTGTACAACCCGACTATTCCGCACATAAGCAAATATCACTAAAGTAATTGGTTGAAAAGATTCAGGAGGTCTTAACCTGAACCGTACGTCGACAAGCTGGTTACCATGATAATGACTGGTAATTTTCAACTGGCAAACAGGCGTGATCAGCTATAATTCGATCAACTTCCCAACTGATATTATAACAAAACAGATTCATGACAGAAAAGATATTAAAACACGATATATTGCTTCCGCCCCTGAATTTTCTTTCGAAAGGAACCGGCAGGATTAATAACCGGTACAGACCATGACGTTTTCGATTATCGGGCACTGTCAGGACAGCAACATGTTCGGGGTGGCAATAACCACCTCCAGTATTTGTGTCGGCGCACGTTGTCCACACGCCAGGGCGGGCGTGGGCGCCGCAGCTTCCCAGAATATTACGGATCCGGCATTGGGTCCTGCCCTGCTTGATCGACTGGCGTCGGGAAAAACGGCGCAACAGGCGCTGGATGGCGTCGTCAGGGGCTTGAAAAATGCCGAATATCGCCAGCTTACGGTAGTTGATTCGAGCGGCAATACCGCTTGTCATTCCGGCCGTGAAATCCTGGGTGTCCACGGCCAATCCAGCGGCCATCATTGTTTTGCCGCAGGTAATCTCCTGCAAAACGAGGCTGTGCCGGAAGCCATGACCCGAACCTTCGGGGAACTGCGCGGCATGCACCTTGCCGAGCGACTGTTGCGTTCACTGAAGTCGGGGCATGATGCCGGAGGGGAGGCGGGTGAAGTCCATTCCGCTGCATTACTGGTGGTCGATAACCAGCCATGGCCGCTGGTGGACCTGCGCGTAGACTGGTCAGATGATAATCCTGTCTTGCTGCTGCAGGAGCTCTGGCATGATTATCAACCACAGATGATAGATTATGTGACACGCGCCATCGACCCGGCCAACGCCCCTTCCTATGGTGTCCCGGGCGATATGTAGTTTCACTGATCGATTGGAAATGAATACCCGTCTGGATCATATCGTGATAGCTGCCCGGTCCCTTGAGCAGGGAGGGCAGTATATTAAAGATCTATTGGGTGTGGATATTCCGGATGGGGGCCGCCATGACATGATGGCGACCCACAACAGGGTGATGTCTTTGGGGAAGAGCGTTTATCTCGAAGTGATTGCGATTGACCCGGGCATGATGCGGCCCGATCAACCCAGATGGTTCGGTCTTGACGATCCTCATGTCCGAAGGTCGATTGAGGCAACGCCCCGTTTGTTGACCTGGGCAGTCAATACCCCCGACCTGAATAACCTGGTAAGCCATTCGAGTGCTCCTTTGGGTATCATAAAGGAGGCTCAACGTGATGACCTGAAATGGCGGGTGGCTATTTCAGAAGATGGCGGAATGCCTGCCGCCGGATTCATTCCCCTGTGCATTCAATGGCAGGTTGATTTTCATCCGTCCGAGCGCATGCAGCAGTTGGATTGCCGGTTCGAGTCCCTGAAATTATATCATCCAGGAAAGCCCTGGTTGACTGATGCGCTCGAATCCATCAACGCGGCACAGCTTGTAAGCATTGAAGAAATCGATGATTGCCACCCTGCGTACATGGAGATGAAAATACACTGTCCAAGGGGTGAAGTAATTGTTTCGAGTTTGAATTCACAGTAGATATCGGTCAGAGGCCATCATGTCAAAAAACCCCTTGGATTTCAGTGAAGAGCTGTATGAATATGTTAAATCCGTTTCCCTGAGGGAGTCAGAACAACTCAGATCGTTGAGGGAGGAGACTCAGGGAATGGAACTGGCGAACATGCAGATTTCCCCGGATCAGGGGCAGTTCATGGCAATGCTGGTCAAGCTGATGAATGCGAAATGTATCGTCGAGGTGGGTACATTCACCGGCTATAGTGCGTTGGCGATGGCACAGGCTTTACCGGATGATGGCAGGCTCATCGCCTGTGACATCAGTCGGGAGTGGACCAGTACCGGAGAGATTTACTGGGAACAGGCGGGAGTCGCTGACCGGATTGATTTGAGAATCGGCCCTGCACTGGACACGATGGATGAATTATTGGATGAAGGGTTGGCAGGAACCGTCGACCTGGTTTTCATAGATGCCGACAAGGGGAATTATCAGCATTACTATCAGCGTGGAATCGAATTGCTTAAAACCAATGGTTTGATTGTCGTGGATAATGTGTTTTGGGATGGGGCGGTGATTGACGATCAGAATCAGAAAGAGGATACGGTGAGCATCCGTAATATGAACCGGATCATTTCCCGGGATGAAAGGGTGGATATTTCGATGATTGCGATCGGTGACGGATTGTTTCTGGCAAGAAAAAAGTAAAGAAAGAATATCTGTAATATCTATATAATCAATATGATATATTATTTATATTATAAGTAAGATTAACTGTATTGCAACTCAAACAACGAGCCAAATTGCGGTAATCTGTCTTCGATTCCCGCGAGACGCAGTGTGTGCCAGGCCATGGCGTGGTTGGAGGATGTGATCGGCAGGTCAAGACTGGATTCCAGTTTCTGACAGGCCTCGACGAGTCGTACCGACGTACAGGAAACGAAAATGGCATCTATATCCGCATGTTTCATGATTTCCCGGATTCCCGATTCAATGGATTGCGGGGTGATGCGGGAAACATTGGAATCCCGGAATTCATTGAATGATCCGAATACCGGGATATCCAGACCCCGGTCAGTTATGTATCCGGCTACAATCTGATTTACCGATTCCGAATAGGGCGTCAGCAAACCCACCCGTTTTACATCGAGTGCACGAAAAGCCGCGAAAGCGGCTGTGATGGGCGTGGTGCATTTTGCATCGGGCTGCGCAGCCAGGATGTGCTCGAATACCTTTTCCTCGCCGATAGCCATACTGGCCGAAGTACAACCATAGGCAACCACGTCCAATGACGTACCCTGAGTCAGTAACCGGGCGCTCTGTGTAATCCGTGGAGCCATGGCGCGCAGCGACTCGGGTGTAATCACGTCTTCGTTGGGAATGCGATTATGGTACAGCGCAACTCCGTCCACCTGGTGGAATATCCGCCGCCATTCATGCTCGATGGTATAGTCCGTAGACAGCACGATAAGCCCGATTTTTGCACGTACGGCAATGCCCGTGTCCATTTCAAAAGGCAGGTTTTCGAGCAGCATCATTATTCGTTCAATCTCCAGTCATATTCGTAGCGGTTGATTTTCTTGAAAGCATCCAGTTCCTGCGCTAATCCGGTATCGGCATACTGTATGAAATGCTCAATGATCTGCTTGTCGTTGTTACCGAAATCTTTTGCGTACCAGTCATAAATACTGGACGCAGTCAACCTGTCCCCATCGATGGTGACTCCCCGGGGATGATTCACGTACTGCTTCGCGGCAATATCCAGGAGATCATCCAGATTGTCTGCCGTGAAGGCCATCGCCTGCAGGTTGGGACAACCGATGGACGCGCAATTCACCGCATAGTGAATCCTGTTGTCCTGGAACACGGGACGCAGGATTTCATGCTCAATGTCATCCAGGCTCAACTTCATTCCTTCGACCGTAACCAGCTTCTTTTTCCACGGACCACTGGTAAACAGGCTGTAGGAAATGTCGCGGATGCTTTCCAACGGATAATGATCGAGAATCTCTTGTATCGTCAACGCATTGTAAAGGTTTATCCAGTATGCATACTGCTGCTCCTTGCTTAACCCGGTCACGATAACGGATTGCAACAGTTCCAGATAGCTGTCCAGCGCGTCCCGGTCTGCCGGGGTAACTTCCGAATAACGGAAGTGATTCAATCCTTGTTTTTCATCAATATATGTGGCCAGCAACTGGTTCCAGGTCCCATGATCTATCGAGATTTCACTGGTCTGACTTGAGCGACTCCAGTACTGCGCTAATCCGGAATCTGCGAATGAATTGGAAGAGAGTGTGATCAATGCGATAAATACACTCAAAAGAGCATGTCCTGTTGCCTTCATATCAGTTATTTGTTGTGGTTTAACTTACACAATCGGACAATGGAAATTACGATTAGTGCGATCCATCCAAAGTAATGTGTGAAATTGGGGCTGGTCGTATATGGTGGCGACATGCCGCATTATTTACTATAGTCCGATTATGACTGAACAATTCGACTACATTATCGTTGGCGCCGGTTCCGCCGGTTGTGTGCTGGCTAACAGGCTTTCGGAGGATTCTGATGTCAGCATTTTGTTGCTCGAATATGGCGGCAGGGACAATAGCATGTTTATTCAGATGCCGACTGCCCTTTCAATTCCGATGAATACGAACCGGTTCGCCTGGCAGTTCTACAGTGAACCCGAACCCTTTCTCGATAATCGAAAAATGCACTGCCCCAGGGGCAAGGTGCTGGGTGGTTCTTCTTCCATCAATGGGATGGTCTATGTTCGGGGGCATGCGATGGATTATGAGGAGTGGGCAGAGCAGGGGGCTGAAAACTGGGACTATCGAAACTGCCTGCCTTATTTCAGGAAGGCCGATGACTGGAAGTTTGGCAGCGATGAGTATCGCAGTCAGGGCGGCCCTTTTGCGGTCAACAATGGCAATGAAATGAAGAATCCGTTGTATCGTGCATTTATTGATGCCGGAATTCAGGCGGGCTATTCCAGTACTGAAGATTACAATGGTTTTCGCCAGGAAGGATTTGGCGCGATGCACATGAACGTAAAGAATGGCGTGCGCTGGTCTGCTGCAAACGCCTATCTGAAGCCGGCCCGGCAACGCAGTAATCTTAAAGTGGTGACCCGGGCGCTGACTCGTCGAATTGTCCTGAACGATAAAAAAGCGACAGGCATTGAATACCAGGTGGGTGACAAGCAGTTTTTGGCCAAAGCCGGTAAAGAGGTTATCTTGAGCGCTGGCTCGGTCGGGTCTCCGCAGTTGTTGCAGATATCCGGGATCGGTCCATCGACTGTTCTCAGGGATGCCGGGGTGGAGGTGATTCACAGTCTGCCAGGGGTAGGCAGTAATCTGCAGGATCATCTGGAATTTTATTTCCAATTCCGTTGCAGGAAGAAAATCACCCTGAATGGAAAACTCGATTTGTGGAACAAATTCCTGATTGGCGCAAGATGGTATCTGTTCAAGAGCGGGTTGGGCGCGACCAATCATTTTGAGTCCTGTGCATTCATTCGATCCCGTGCCGGAATCAAAGCGCCCGATATTCAATACCATTTCCTGCCCGCGGCGATGAGATACGATGGCAGGGCGGCTTTTGACGGTCACGGCTTTCAGGTTCACGTGGGTCATAACAAGCCATCCAGCCGCGGCAGAATCAATATCCGGTCTTCTGACCCACTGGACAAGCCCTCGATTCTGTTCAACTACCTGCAAACGGAAGCGGACAGGGAGGGGTTCAGACAATGCGTCAGATTGACAAGAGAGATAATGGCGCAACCTGCGATGCAGGACTATCGCGGCACAGAGATTCAGCCAGGCGAATCTGTAAGCGGCGATGATGAAATTGATGCATGGGTCAGGCAGAACGTGGAAAGCGCCTATCATCCATCCTGTACCTGCAAGATGGGAAATGACGATTCAGCCGTGGTCGATTCCGAAACCCGGGTAAGAGGCATCGATGGTTTGAGAGTGGTGGATTCTTCTGTATTTCCGGTCATTCCAAATGGAAATCTGAACTCGCCGACCATCATGCTGGCCGAACGAGCGGCGGATTTGATCAAGGGCAGGGGCATGCTCACGCCGGCCACTGTCGAAGTGGGTATTGCAGAAAACTGGCAGCAAAGACAGAGATAGATATGCTGTCTGGATTCCCGCTTTCGCGGGAATGACGAATCAGGACCTCAGGCCAGTTCCGGGTAATGATTGTTTCTGGCGTATTCTTCCAGTTCGAGAACAGGTCGGTAGGAATCGGCATCAATCACGGAAAACTGTTTTATTCGAAGAAATGATCGAAAATTGACGGGCAGATCTTCAAGGCAGGCATTGATCGCTTGAGTGAAGCTGAACGGATCGAGTTCCGCACGGTTCGACTTGACGAATGGCAGTCCGGGAGTCGGGACTGTCTGACCAATAATCCTTATCTTCGGGATGTCAGTCAGGTTCTGGACTGTTGCAAAATGCCAGGTAACCGCATCGATTGCCGCGATATCCGCATGACCCTGCACAATGTTGCGAATGCTGGTGAGGTGCGAACCACTCATCAAAATCTGTCTGAAGAAGGGGGCGCCGTTGGTAATCCGGCTGACTTCATATCGAAATACATTCATACCACTGTTTGAATCCCGACTGTTGCAAGTCGCTATTGATCCAGAGAAATCGTTCAGACACATACCCGGGTGACTTTTTCTGGTAATGATCCAACTCGAATAGTGGATACCGTTACAGCCTGCCAAATCAAATTCCGGAACACAGACAGGCTCGTGAGTGCGATGCAGTTTCGTTATGAACGGGTAGCCACAGGTATGGCCGAGCAGCAGATCAGGAGACTTGAGCGCCGCGTCGCCGCAATCGAACCGGAGCGTGACCGGAGTGTTGAACGGGGCGGGCAGGTATTCATGCAGATTCCGGAACAATGCTGTCCAGGCATTCTTAAGTTCAGGTGAAAAGGCATACATGCCGCATTGCAGCACCTGCAGTGATTTGTCAGGATTCATGTCAGCGTAAACGGCGCCTGGTTTAACGGAATTACGGCAATTATAAACGGTTGCCAGCCCCTGGTGATACGATACCCGACTGGTTGTTTCCGGACCGGTTTCCAGAGCGGTTTCGGGATCGGTTTCCACCATCCGGTAATGCTGGTATTGCAACCATTGTTTGGTTATATTTGTCCGCAACTTCCCTTATCAGGCCACCCGATGCCACGGCATAGAAGGCGCACCAGAGCAACACCTGCCGTTCAATTCAACCAGCTTCCGGTTCGGGCGTTGACCAATCCCTATGCTCCGATACCCGTGTTGAGCGAAGAATCCCTGGAGATGATCCATGACGGTTCAATGCGAATACTCGAACAGGTGGGTCTTCATATCATGAATGATCGCGCCAGGGCGCTGATGGTCGAGCATGGCGCTGAGATTGCCCCAAATACCGGCTACGTCAGAATGTCGCGGGAGATGGTGCTTTCGATGATTTCCACCATTCCTGCACAATTCACATTGCATGCCAGAAATCCGCGTTTTAATTCAACATACGGAGGCAACCGTATCAATTTTTCACTGGTTGCCAGCGCTCCGAACTGTTCTGATCTTGACAATGGTCGCCGTGCCGGCAGTTTCGCGGATTACTGCCAATTCCTGAAACTCGGGCAGATTTTCAATGTGATTGCCTGCCACATGGCTTATCCGGTTGAGCCAACAGACCTGCCTCCGCATCTGAGACATCTGGATGCATACCATGCTTTTATTACTCTGACCGAGAAACCGTGGGGGCTCTACTGTCTGGGCAACGGCAGAGTTGAGGATGGGTTGGAGATGCTCTGCATCGCCAGGGGCCTTGACAAGGAACGTCTTAAAACCGAACCCGGCATTATAACGGTGGTCAATACCAACTCACCGCTGAAAGTGGATGTCCCGATGCTGGACGGGTTGATGACGATGGCCGAATTCGGTCAACCGGTCGTGGTGACTCCGTTTACGTTGTGCGGCGCCATGAGTCCGATCACGCTGGCCGGGGCATTGGCCCAGCAAAACGCCGAAGCTCTCGGTGTGCTTGCGATTACCCAGATGGTCAACCCCGGGGCGCCGGCCATGTATGGAGGATTTACGTCGAATGTGGACATGAAATCAGGTTCCCCCGCATTCGGCACGCCGGAGTATGCAAAAGCGGTGCTGGCTGGCGGGCAACTGGCGCGGCGGTACGGCATCCCATACCGTACTTCAAATGTGAACGCGGCAAATTGTGTCGATGCCCAGTCGGCGTGGGAGTCGGGCATGTCATTGTGGTCGGCGGTGATGGGTTACGGCAATATGATCATGCATAGCGGTGGCTGGCTCGAAGGCGGGTTGTGTGCGTCTTTCGAGAAGCTGATTGTCGATGTGGAAATGGCGCAGATGATGTCGGAGTTCCTGCAACCCGTTGCAGTCAGCCAGGAAGAGATGGCTCTGGATACAATTGCAGAGGTTGGCGCAGGCGGTCACTTTTTCGGTACCGCGCATACTATTGCAAGATACAAGGATGCCTTTTATTCTCCTGTGGTTTCGGACTGGAGCAACTTTGAAAGCTGGCAGGAAAAGGGTTCGATCGATACGGCGCAGCGCGCGAACAGACTGTTCAAAAAGTTGCTGAGTGATTATCAGCAACCAGAACTCGACCCGGCGATCAGAGAGCATCTGGACGAATATGTGACGCGTCGGAAAACCGAAATCAAGCCCGCCTGGTGATGCACCGGCAAAGTATCCTATTCACTAATATGAAAACACAGATAAAGGTTGCAATTATAGGTGGTGGAGTGGTTGGGTGCAGTGTGCTCTATCACCTCACCAGATTCGGCTGGAAGGATGTCATGCTGATTGAGCGCTCTGAGTTGACATCAGGTTCCACCTGGCATGCCGCCGGGGGATTTCATACCCTTAATGCCGACACCAATATGGCTGCATTGCAGGGTTACACGATTGGCCTGTACAAGGAACTGGAAGAGATCTCGGGACTCAGTTGTGGTTTACATCATGTCGGCGGCATTACTTTGGCAGGGACACCGGACCGGATGGACTTCCTTAAGGCGGAGCGGGCGAAGCATCGATATATGGGGCTGGATACACGTTTGGTCACCCCGGAAGAAATCAGGCAATTATCTCCTGTCACCGACACCGAAGGTGTGCTGGGCGCATTATATGACCCTCTCGACGGTCATCTGGATCCATCGGGCACCACCCATGCCTATGCCAGGGCGGCACAACGCCAGGGCGCTGAAATTGTATTGCGAAACAGGGTCCACCAGACCAATCAGAGAATTGACGGAAGCTGGGAACTGGTGACCGACCAAGGCGCGATTATCGCTCAGCATGTGGTCAATGCCGCAGGGCTGTGGGCTCGTGAAGTGGGTGAAATGGCCGGGGTGACTCTTCCCCTGCATCCGATGGAACATCAATACCTGGCTACCGAAAAAATAGATGAAGTGGTTAACCATGGCAAGGAATTACCGCATGTCATGGATCCGGAGGGTGAGACCTATCTGCGACAGGAAGGGCAGGGTCTGGTGATCGGTTTTTATGAGCAGAATTGCACGCCATGGGCGATTGAGGGTACGCCCTGGGAATTTGGCCATGAATTGCTGCCCGATAACCTGGACAGAATAAGCGACGCAATGGCCTTTGCCTTCAAGCGTTTTCCGGTGCTCGAAAAGGCCGGAATCAAGACGATTATCAATGGTCCATTCACTTTTTCGCCGGATGGAAATCCACTGGTCGGACCGGTACCCGGATTAAGAAATTACTGGGCGGCCTGTGGCGTGATGGCTGGATTCAGCCAGGGCGGAGGAGTAGGGTTGACGCTGGCGCAGTGGATGGTTGACGGTGAACCGTCCCGCGATGTGTTTGCCATGGATGTATCCCGGTTCGGCGATTACTGCACCCGTGCATACACCCGGATCAAGGTATGCGAAAACTATCAGCGTCGTTTCTCGATTACCTATCCGAACGAAGAACTGCCTGCGGCGCGACCATTTCATACTACCCCGGCATACGGACTCTGGCAGCAGCAAAATGCGGTATTCGGATCGGCCTACGGCATGGAGGCGGTCAATTATTTTGCCCCCGAAGGGGAGGAACCCTATGAGATTCCATCATTCAGGCGGTCGAATGCGTTTGCAGCCGTTGCTTTGGAATGTCATGCCGTGCGCACCGGGGTGGGTATTAACGAGATTCATAATTTCAGTAAATTCGAGGTCTCCGGCGAGAATGCCCGGTTGTGGATCGATACCATCATGGCTGGCAGAATGCCGAAAGAGGGTCGATTGACATTGTCACCGATGCTGAGTGACAAGGGTAAACTGTTCGGTGATTTCACGATCTCGAATCTGGGTGACAACGTCTTCCAGATGAATGCTTCCTATGCTGCCCAGTCCTTTCACATGCGATGGTTTGAGCAGCATTTTGGCGAGGGAGTGCAGGTAACCAATATTTCCCGGGAGCGAATCGGATTTCAAATCGCCGGACCCGATGCCCGGAAATTGCTTGGCCGTGTCGCGTCGGCCGATGTCAGTACTGCATCGCTGCCCTTTCTCGGCGTGCGTCGAATGCAGATAGGCCCCTGTCAAGCGATTGTTCAGCGAATTTCCTACACCGGTGATCTGGGATATGAGATATATGTACCGGCGAGTCAGCAGGTTGCCCTTTATCATGTGTTGAGCGAGGCGGGGCGGGATCTGGGTATGCGCCCGTTTGGCATGCGGGCAATGATGAGCCTGCGGCTCGAAAAATCCTTTGGTTCCTGGTTGAGGGAATACAGACCGGATTTCATGCCCGTGGAAACCGGAATGGACCGGTTTATCGACTACAAAAAGCCGTCGGATTTCATTGGGAAACAGGCGGCTATTGAAGACAAGGCAACTGCACCCGCCAGAAAATTATGTACTTTTATCGTTGACGCCATTGACGCGGACGCAGTTGCAGATGAACCGATATGGCATAATAATCAAGTAGTTGGATTTGTTACTTCAGGTGGATTTTCCCATTATTCCGGTAAAAGTGTCGCCATCGGCTTTCTGCCTGTTGAATTGATCAGGGAAGGCAGGGAGGTCGAGATAGAAATTCTGGGTGAAAAATGTCCGGCCAGATTGGTGTCCCTGCCGTTATTCGACCCTGAAGGGTCAAGAATGCGAGGTTAGCCGGAGTATTCTCCGATGCCGAAAATGGTCGGCTGGAAATCTTCGAGCGATTCAAGCAATTGTTCTGCTCCCTGGTATCGTGATTTATCCATGTTCGGGTCAGGTACTGCGATCACTCTCATCCCGGCCGCAATACCGGCCGCAAGACCGGATGGCGCATCTTCGAAAACCAGTGTTTCTTCCGGTACTGCTGCCAATCGCCTCGCGGCAACCAGAAAGATGTCAGGGGCTGGCTTGCCACGTTCAACTTCTGCGTCATCCCCGGTCACCACGACGTTGAACAGTGAGAACCAGGATTTGTGCCGCGTTATCTTTATCTCAAACAACTCTTTGTCGGAACTGGTCGCAACAGCGATCGGAACCTGATGCCTGTGCAGATGCCGGAGCAGGCGCTCGGCGCCGGGAAGGGGATCGTTATTGGCAAATTCCTTCCTGAGAAGGCTGTTTCTCTCTTCAAGATATTGTTCTGCGCTGATCGGAAGTTCAAGAGCTTCGACCAGATATCTGGCGGAATCCAGTTGTGGGCGGCCAATCATGTTGCCCTTGATCGACCAATCGAAAGTCTTGCCGAACCGACCGACGATTTGTTGGGTGACTCTGGTGTATATGCTTTCTGTTTCAAGCAACAATCCATCGACATCGAATATGGCAAATCTGGCGGATTTCTGATAATCCATGGTAAGCGGCTGACGGGTTCATCGGATGGCTGATTATACCCTGCATGGAATTCCGGATAGACTGAACCAACCGAAATCCACAGAAACTATCTGACGTTATGCTATAATCAGCGGTGACAAACCATCAATCATTTATCATATAACATCACTATTATGTCTATCACCTTAACCGAATCCGCTGCAAGAAGGATAAATAGCCACATGGCGTCTCGTGGTGAGGGCGAAGGTCTGAGGGTGACCGTAAAGACCTCAGGCTGTTCCGGCTATTCTTATCAACTTGACTACGCCAATGAAATAAACGATACCGACATGGTATTTGAAAGTCATGGTGTCCGGGTCGTTGTTCAGGAAGATCATTTGCAGTTTCTGCAGGGAATGGAACTGGATTATATTGAAGATGGACTGTCTTCGGCGTTCCACTTCAAAAACCCCAATGTCACGGAACAATGTGGTTGCGGTGAAAGTTTTACCGTGAACTAGCGGGCGCCGTGACTTCGATTGCGGTGAGCCCTCCCGCGTTCGCTTCTGATTCATCCAGGCGGGTTGCTCTTTCCACCCTGGGATGCAAGGTCAATATTTTCGAGACCGAATTCATCGCTGAAAAAATGACCGGCGATGCCTGGCACAGAGTGAACCCACGGGACCACGCTGACTTGTATATCATCAATACCTGTACGGTTACAGCCGAAGCAGACCGCCAGGCGCGTCAACAGGTGCGCCGCGCCATACGGCAAAACAGGGATGCCCGGGTGATTGTCACGGGTTGCTATGCCGAAATGAATCCCGAGGCCTGCGCGCAAATACCAGGAGTTGACCTGGTCGTTGGAAACAGCCGGAAACTGGATATACCGGATCTGCTCGATGCGCTGTATCAGGGTAACCTGCCTCCTGTGATGATCCGGGATATTGACAAGGAGATCAGTCTGCCAGACGGGTTGCTGCACGGGTACGAGGGGCGGACACGGGCGTTTGTGCAGATTCAGCAGGGTTGTGACCAGGGATGTACATTTTGCATCATTCATACAGCAAGGGGGCCCAATCGTTCGTTTCCACAATCGATGATTCGTCGGCAATGTGAAAGACTGATCATGAATGGTTATTCCGAGTTGGTACTTTGCGGGGTTGACATCGGATCCTATGGAACGGATTTTGATGATCCTGATTGCAACCTGACCACATTGCTGCAAACACTTGTTCACCTCGAAGGTGACTACCGGATTAGATTGAGCTCAATTGATCCTGCTCATATCACCAATGACCTGATCAAATTGCTCGGCGCCAGCGAGAGACTCTGCCCACAATTGCATTTGTCATTGCAAAGTGCAAATACCCTGATCCTGAAACGCATGAAAAGACGAGCTACCCGTGAGATGATTCATGAGCGTATCTCCCGGTTGCGACTGGCTGTACCTGACCTGGTTCTTAGCGCCGATATTCTGGTCGGGTTTCCTACCGAGTCCGATCAACAATTCGAAGATACGGTGACCGCGATCAGTAAACTGGGAATTGCCTACCCCCATGTTTTCTCATATTCACCCCGCCCGGGAACTCCGGCGGCCAGGATTCCGCGGCAGGTGCCCAAGGCAATTCGAAAAGAACGCGCACGCCTGGCGCGCGAAACCGGGAAACAGGTATGGAAGCGGATTGCACTGGATCAAATTGGTCGACAGCACAGGGTACTGGTCGAATCTTCCAGTTCCGCCCGGATTCCGGAATCAGAACGTGCTGAAGTCAACAAGGTACTCGGCAGGGCCGGAAACTATTACCCTGTGGAATTCAACGCGGAAAATAAGATACCGGCAACCTGGGCGGAAGTGAAAATCACGGGTGTTTCCGGAGAAAAACTGATCGGGGAGTTGCTCTCCTGATTTGTTGATACGAACAGGGGGCAATCTCCTGTCCTGATCATCGTTTATTGTCAGTCATAAATTTTGTAAAATGAACAGGTTTCGTCACATTGAGTTTATTAATTTAGTATTGGAGTCATAAATGACTATTGAACGTACATTTTCCATCATCAAGCCCGATGCAGTCGCCAGTCATAGTATCGGAAGTATTTACCAGCGCCTTGAGCAGGCCGGGCTGGTCATTGTCGCTGCGCGCATGCTGCACATGACCCGGACTCAGGCTGAAAATTTTTACGCGGTACATTCGGCCCGACCTTTTTATCATGATCTGGTCAAATTCATGACTTCAGGACCAGTGATGGTGCAAGTCCTGGAAGGTGAGAATGCAATAGCGAGAAACAGGGAGGTCATGGGAGCGACCAATCCGGCAGACGCCAGTCCTGGTACGATCAGAGCCGATTTTGCCACCAATGTTGAAGAAAATGCGGTACACGGTTCAGATTCACCGGAAACAGCAGTCGAGGAAATTGCGTTTTTTTTCAACTTGACGGACATTTGTCCGCGCACCCGGTAAATTCGTGAATTGATGACTCTGGTTTTCGGGACTCCACAATGAATCTGTTATCGCTTGATCGACCTGGATTGGAACGGTTTTTCCTTGATATTGGGGAAAAGCCGTTTCGCGCCAGGCAGTTATTGCAATGGATTTATCAACGAAGCGTGATGAGTTACTCCGATATGACTGATTTAAGCAAGGCCCTGAGGGACCGTTTGCAGGAGACCACCAATATCGAGCTGCCTGAAATAGTGACTCATTCCCACTCTCATGACGGTACAGTCAAGTTGCTGTTGAAACTGAATGACGGCAACTGCATAGAAACTGTCTACATCCCGGAAACCAATCGCGGTACCTTGTGTGTATCATCCCAGGTTGGGTGCAGTTTGAATTGTACGTTTTGTGCGACCGCCCGCCATGGATATAATCGCAATCTGGGTGTCGACGAAATTATTGCCCAGGTCTGGGTCGCCAACCATTTCCTTGAGAACCTGGCAGAGAATCAGGACATCGTTTTCGACAAGGGCGCTCACGACAAGCGACGTCCGGTGACCAATGTGGTCATGATGGGCATGGGAGAGCCTCTGCTTAATTTTGATAATGTCGTTTCTGCGATGAGATTGATGATGGATGATTTTTCATTTGGGCTGTCCCGTCGCAGGGTGACGCTCAGTACTGCCGGTATGGTCCCGATGATTGACCGGTTGAAGGCGCAATGTCCGGTCAGCCTGGCAGTCTCATTACATGCCCCGGATAATGATCTGCGTGATAAACTGGTGCCATTGAACAGAAAATATCCTGTCGAGGAATTGCTGGAATGTTGCAGGCGTTACGCTGATAATGGCGACTCCCGGCGTATTACATTCGAATATGTCATGTTGAAAGGGGTTAATGACAGTCCGGCCCAGGCCAGGGCGTTGGCCGGGATTTTGCAGAATGTCCCGGCAAAGGTGAACCTGATTCCATTCAATCCGTTCACGGGATCACAATTTGAACGATCTGCCCCATTAACGATTGATGCTTTTCAGAATGTACTTCAGCAAAGGAATATTTTTACCGTGACCCGAAAAACCCGTGGAGATGATATTGATGCAGCCTGCGGTCAGTTGGCAGGGGATTTTGTCGATCGGACCAACCGATTGAAGAGAATGGACCGACAAACGGTCGATTTCACATGAAACTCATATCGAACAAGCTGTTCCTGACCTGAAGATGATGCCAGAGGAGTCGGATAGTATTAACAGCCCAAGTCCGGGTGAGCGACTGAAGGCGAAACGTATTGAATATGGAATCAGCCTTCAGGAAGTATCCAGTGCTCTGCTTTTATCGGTTACCTATCTGAAGGCGCTGGAGGATAATCATTACGAAGAACTCCCCGGGTTGACTTACATTGTAGGTTACTGGAGAAGCTACGCCAGCCTTCTTGGTATTGATATTTCCGAAGATATCCGGATACACAAAATCAGACTGGAGGCAACTGAGGCGAATCCCGCCTTTGATTATAACCACGGTGATTTTCACCAGGGGAAATCCAGGAAAGGTTCAGTCATTTTATTTCTTCTGCTGATTACTGGATTCCTCGGGGGATTATGGTATTGGCAAAATCCGGCAAATAACCCGACTTTCCCGATTAATAAAATCCAGTTCGGTACGGAGTTGAATATCCCGAATAACGAAAATAATGCAGTGGATGATGTTATTGATAACTCAATTTTATTGCCGCTGGAACCCAAAACTATCGATCAACCTGAACTATTTGAGGATGCGGATGAACCGAACGCGCCAGGTGTGGATGCGGATGCGGGAGCGGAAGCGGAAGCTGATGTGGAAGAACCGACCGCGCCAGATGCGGGTGCGGATACGGTTGCAGGAGCTGATGCGGAAGAACCGACCGCGCCAGATGTGGATGTGGATGCAGATGCGGGTGTGGATGTGCAGCCTGAACCCGGAGTTTCTGAGGATCAGGTATCCGGGTTAAGCGATCAACCCGACCCCTTGGTGGATGCGGATTCGATTACGGGTGTGGATGTGGATGTGGATGCGGAAAATCCGCGCTTTACAAGTACGCATTCGGATGAGCCGGAGCCGGATCAGGATTCCGGACTGGACAATGAATCTGATGCCGGGTCAGATGATGAGGAATTTGGAACAGATCCCCGTTCTCGATACGATGCGAACTCACTCAGGTGGATCAAGGTCGATGTTCATAAAACTGTCTGGATAGATATCAGGAACGGACAGGGTGAGAAACTTGTATTTCGAACGGTGAATGAAGGTGAAATTCTCAGATTAAACAGCTCACCTCCTTTCTATGTATTTATTGGCTCTCTGGATGGTGTGGAGGTATTTTATCTTGGGGAGTCTGTCGAAATACCACCCCATAGCAGCGGACAGTCTTCAAGATTTGTAGTCGGTGAGTATCCGGAAGCGACTTCCAATTAGCAAGATGAGTCAAACAATTCAAGCGGTAAGGGGGATGAATGACCTGTTGCCCGCTCAAATCGACATCTGGCACCAGGTTGAAGCGGCATTGCGGGAGATTGGCTGGTGTTATGGCTATCAGGAAATCAGAACGCCAATGCTGGAGAAAACGGCGCTGTTCAAACAGTCGATCGGTGATCAGACAGATATTGTGGAGAAGGAAATGTACACCTTCACGGACAGTGGTGAAGAAAGCCTGTCTCTGCGACCTGAAGCGACTGCGAGTACAGTGAGGGCCTGTATTGAGCATGGGACGTTGCATAATCGCCAGGAGAGGTTATGGTACATGGGGCCGATGTTTCGCAGGGAGCGTCCGCAGAAAGGCCGCTATCGGCAATTTCATCAATTTGGAATCGAGGCATTCGGCTGGAGTGGCCCGGATATAGATGGAGAAATTATTCGGGTGGGGGAGAGAATCTGGAAACAACTCGAGGTTCAGGGGATCAGCCTGCATATCAATACGCTGGGTTCTGAATTATCCCGGAGAAAATACAGGGCGGCGCTGAGCGCCTATCTGTCTCAACATAAAAATGCGCTGGATGACGACAGTCTACGCAGGTTGGAGAGCAATCCGTTGAGAATACTGGATAGCAAGAACCCGAATACGCAAGAGATTATTGCTTCGTCTCCGAGCATGATGGATTATCTTGAATTTGAGGAAAAACAGCACTTCGACGATTTGTGTGCTTCCCTGGAAATTCATTCGATCGATTATGTGATTGATCCAAAACTGGTTCGGGGGCTGGATTACTATACCAGCACAGTGTTTGAGTGGACGACTGAACAACTGGGCGCCCAATCAGCGGTCTGTGCCGGGGGACGTTACGATAGCCTGGTGGAAAACAGGGGTGGAAAACCATCACCAGGGATTGGTTTTGCAATGGGAATGGAGCGTTTGGTCGAGTTGGTTGAAATGCAACAGAACATTCCGGTTGAGGACAAAAACGCGATATACTTTATTGATGTTTGTGATCCGGCATCCCGGGTTTCGACTGTTCTTGCCGAGCGATTGCGAGATAACGAATTCCGCGTGATCAGCCACTATGGCGGTGGAAAACTCAGGAACCAGCTTAAAAGAGCGGATCAATCCGGCGCTGCAATCGCCATCATCCTGGGAGATAGTGAATACCGTAATGAAACAGTGCAGATCAAGAATTTGCGGAAGGACGGATCACAGACAGAAGTGCATTTTGATCAACTGATCCAATGGTGTGTCCACAATCTGGCAGACAGCAAGGACTGATCCGGACCTGGTTTCAACAATTCCCTGAAATGATTTGAATTTTTATGGCAGACGAAAAGTACCCCAAGTTTTCAGAAAGTGATGACATGGCCCGGGCCCGGGCGTTCTGGAAGGAAAGTGGAAAATCCATTATTTTTGGTATCAGTCTGGGACTGGCCGGCATAGTAGGATTCAATTTCTGGAAATACTATGAAGAGAGCCAGGGAGAACAGGCCTCCAGTCTTTACCAGCAGGTTTTGTCGGGAACCGGAAATTCGGGCGCAGAAACTGCGAGTGAGACACTGAAGATGAAATTTGGTGACACGGTCTATGCCGCATTGGGCGCGCTCTCCCAGGCAAAGACGTTTGTTGAAGACAGGAATCATGGAGCTGCAATCGATCAACTGGAATGGGTGCTCGAGAACAGCGAGGACGAACCTATAAAGCATATCGCCCGGCTGCGGCTTGCACTGGTTCATGTATCCGATGATAACCCGCAAACTGCCATTGAGCTCTTGGAAATCGATGACATGGGATATTTTGAAGCAAGGTATCAGGAAATCCTGGGTGATGCCCTGATGAAACGGAATCAGCAGGGCGACGCTGATCTTGCCAGACGCGCATATCAGAACAGTCTTGACAAGACCAGGAACAATGAGACCGATAGAATGCTGCTGCAATTGAAACTGCAAAATGCCGGGGATAGCTGAACGATGATCCGTGATAAACACTATGCAATGAAAACTGCAGCTGCCCTGGTGATCGGGCTGGCCCTGGTTTCAGGGTGTAACAAGAAAGTCGCGAAGGAGACGCTTTGGGGAACTTTTCAGGAACCGATAGCAGCGCAGGAACTGCCCGTGGACAGCGGCGCCAGTGAAATCGAATTATTGTGGAAGCAATCTGCAGGGCAGGGCGCCGAATCCGGGTTTGCCATCCTCAAGCCAGCCTATTATCAGGATAGTGTTTATGTGGCTGCACGAAATGGAGTAGTTCACCGGATCAATGCTGTCAGCGGGAATGTCTTGTGGAAAAACGATACCGGTCACCCGGTTATTGCGGCGACAGGTGTCAATGAAGGCATCGCCGTGGTCGCCCATGACAATGGTGATGTGACCGCGCTCCGTACGGCTGATGGTGAACTGGTCTGGCGATCCAGTATCAAGCGCCAGATTTCCGCCATTCCGGTTACGGGCAAGGGAAGAGTAATTGTACGTACTGCGGATGGACTTGTGATTGGCCTGGATTCAGAATCAGGCGATGTCGAATGGCAGGTCAAAAGGGCCGTGCCCGGTTTGAGCGTACACGGAGATTCGATGCCTGCAATCTCGGGAGATGTCGTTCTGGTTGGTTTATCCAGTGGAAAACTGATTGCCAATAACGTGATCAGTGGAAGGGATTATTGGGAAATGGATATATCCTATATCAGCGGACGCAATGAAATGGAACGCCTGGGTGATGCAGACACACCGCCAATAATCCGGGGAAACACGGTATTTGCCGGAAATTATCAGGGTAGTGTGGTTGCGATACAGTTACTGGATGCACAATTGATATGGCGGAAAAATATCTCAACCCGATTGCCGATCGCAATTACAAATGGTTTGTTGGTGATCACCGGAGAACTCGGTCAAGTGATTGCGCTCGATGCTGAAAGTGGCGACATTCTTTGGCAGCAAACTGCATTTCAAGGACACGGTGTCAGCCAGCCGGTTATCATTGACAACAGGGTCATCATTGGTGACCTGAATGGAAAAGTGCATACCCTCGACGCGGAAAACGGCAGGCTGATTCAGACCAGGAATGCAGTGTCAGGTGCGATTATCGGTATTGTCCAGGCAGGTAATCAATTTACAGTGTATTCATCGAAAGGTAATTTGAGTACATTTTCACTTTGATCAGGATCAGGATCAGGATCAGGACATGCTCCCCGTGGTTGCGTTGGTGGGAAGACCCAATGTCGGCAAATCAACGCTTTTCAACAGGCTGACCAGAAGCAGGGATGCTCTGGTTGACAATCAGCCAGGCGTAACCAGGGACAGGTTGTATGGACGGGGGCGTATAGGCCGTATCCCTTTCCTGGTGGTCGATACAGGAGGAATTGAATCTGAAGATAACCTGTTCAGCAGGATGGTTGAGGAACAGGTGGACCAGGTTATCGAAGAAGCGGATATGGTAATGTTTCTGGTTGATGCTGTTGCCGGCCTGGTAATGCAGGACAGGGAAATAGCACAACGGCTTCGGGTAAGCGGCAGAAAAGTCCATTTGCTGGTAAACAAGTCAGAGGGATTCAGGCAAAGCCTGGTGACCTCGGAGTTCCAGGAATTGTCATTGGGAACCCCGGTTGCGATATCAGCGAAGAGAGGCGATGGTATCGAGAATGTGATTCTCGAAGCATTGGGTGACCTGGATGATGCAATTACGCAGGAACAACCCGTGGATTCTGACATCCCGAAATTTGCCCTCGTGGGTCGGCCCAATGTGGGCAAGTCTACATTGACCAATAGACTGGTTGGCGAACACAGAGTGATTGTTCACGATCTGCCCGGTACGACCAGGGACAGTGTAAACATACCGGTATCGATTGAGGGCAACGACTACATTCTTGTTGATACCGCGGGGGTACGTAAAAAGTCGAAAGTCGAAGAGGTCATCGAAAAGTTTTCCGTTGTCAAGACATTGCAGGCTATCGAAAATTGTCAGGTGGTTTTATTAGTCGTCGATGCTTCCACGGAAATTGGAACCCAGGATGCCGCCATCGCTGGAATGGTGAATGATTCCGGTCGGTCGATTGTCATTGTGGTGAATAAATGGGATGGACTGGACAACAGAAAAAGAAACCGGATCATCCGTGATATCGAATCGAAATTCTCATTTCTTCCTGGCCCTGAACTTGTAACCATATCTGCACTGCATGGTTCAAATATCAGAGAAGTGATTCCGGCCGCAAATCGTGCCTACGATTCAGCTATGGTCAGTATCGCCACTTCGAGCCTGAATCGCGTACTGGCAGAGGCAATCGTTCAAACGCCGCCGCCAATGAACAATCAACGTCCGGTGAAATTGAAATTTGCCCATCAGGCCGGAAGGAACCCTCCGGTGATCATCATCCACGGCAATCAGGTCGATTCATTGCCGAAATCCTATCTGCGTTACCTTTCCCGTTATTTCTCGAATGCCTATGGTTTGACAGGGACACCGCTCAGAATATTAACCCGAGTGAGTGAAAATCCGTTTAAACGGCGTAATCCGTCAAAAAAGAGTTTCAAGGATCGAACGTCAGGCAGGAGAAAACTGTAGCCGGTCAGCGTTTGTCGGCAGTCACATTGAACCGCCCCTTGGAGACCGAGATGCTGAGGGCTTCGCCCGGTTTGACCTGCTCCGGGCTGGTAATCACCTTCTTGTCAATATTTTGTGCGATGGCATAACCTCTGTTCAGAGTATGTTGGGGACTCATCATTTGAATACCATCGTGCAGGTGAGTCACTTCTCTGGTCAATGCGGATATTCTCAATCGGGCATGGTTGGCCGCGTTGCGTTGCAGGGCTTCAAGTGACTCCGTGACGCGCCGCAGGTTTCGGGCCGGAGAAAGCGTACGCATCGAATCCTCCTTGCGCTGGAGCAGCGAATCCATCCGTAGAATTTTATTTTGAACAGGGCCCGGCAAACGGGATGATTGGTAATCCAGGGTCTGCTGATGGCTGCGTATGAATTTTTCTGTATTGCTGCGGATTCGATCCTGTAAATAATCAAATCCCTGTTTCAATTGCCCAAGGTCGGGAGAGACAAGTTCTGCAGCCGCTGTCGGGGTAGGCGCCCGGTAGTCCGCCACCAGGTCACAAATCGTAAAATCCGTTTCATGGCCAACACCGCTGATTACCGGAATTTCACATTCGAAGACGCATCGTGCGACTTTCTCGTCGTTGAAGGCCTGAAGATCTTCCAGCGAGCCGCCGCCCCTGGCGATGATAAGCAAATCCGCTTCGCTTCTTTGCCGTGCAAGGTTAATGGTGCGGACAATTTCGTCGACGGCAGTGTCGCCTTGTACCAGGGTTGGATATACAATGATGCGGGCAACAGGGTATCTTCTTTTCAGGGTGGCCAGGATATCGTACAGCGCCGCTCCGCTGTTCGAAGTTACGATTCCGATTGTCCGGGGGAATTCAGGAAGTCCTGATTTATGCCTGGGATCAAACAGACCTTCGGCAGCCAGCTTCTTTTTCAGGAGCTCGAATGCTCGTCTGAGAGCGCCCTCACCGGCCTCTTCCATGTAGGAAACGATACACTGCAGGCTGCCCCTTGGTTCGTAATAGGAAATCTGCCCTTGAACCAATACCTGGGAGCCTTCTAAAGGCCGAAAACCGGATCTGAGCACATTGTTTCGGAAAAATGCACAACGAAGGATTGAATTCTCTTCCTTCAGCGAGAAGTAGATATGACCTGAGGCCGGAGTCGACAGCCCGGAAACTTCTCCTTCTATCCAGATGGATCGGTAGTTCAATTCCAGTAAATTACGCAGTTCGCTATTGATCTGCCTGACTGAATATATCGACTTGTTCGTGAGGTCACTCATACATGGAATATTACGCGGTCAAGGGCGTTACACAAGGTCCTGATCGGTCTGCTTGAGATCGGCGATCACCCGGGGAATAATCGGAAGCAAGTCGCTGGCGATCATGCCGGTGTCTCCGACCCGGTTGCGGACTACATCACCTGCGGCGCCGTGGAGGTAGACACCGAGCGCCGCTGAATGGCCAGGAGATACGCCCTGCGACACCAGTCCGGCAATTATGCCGGCCAGTACGTCGCCAGTCCCGGCGGTCGCCAGTCCCGGATTTGCATACGTCGACAGCATTGCAGTCCCGTCCGGGTGGCTGACCACGCTGCGGGCGCCCTTGAAGACTATGGATTTGTTCCATCTGGTTGCGCATTGTCGGGAGAGTTCGAGGCGATTCGCGCCGGTGGAAGCTCCGGTCAGTCGTGAAAATTCACCGGCATGGGGGGTCAGTATACCGTGCGCCTGCCAGCGCAGTCGCCAGTTGTCTTCGTGTGACAATGCGTTCAGACCATCGGCATCGACCACTGTCGCTGGCAATGGCCGGTTAGAGAAAAGGAGTCCGTTGACCATTGATCGGGATTGGGGCGCCTGCCCGAGACCACAGCCGATCAAAAGTGCGCTGTAATTGTGAAGCGAGTCAAGTATCGTTTCAGTTGCATGCGGCGCAGGCAGGCCGGGTCCGGATTCCGGCAGTGGCAGAAATGTCGGCTCAATCAATCTGGCGGCGAGTATGGGGATAAGCGACTGTGCTATCGCAATCGTTACCAGCCCGGCTCCGGTGCGGGTTGCCGCCATAGCCGCCAGACAGGCCGCGCCCGGGTAGTCGAGTGATCCCACTACCATCATCGTGCGCCCATAAGTTCCCTTGTGTGAGTTGGCGGCTCGTCGAGGGAGTAGCGTCCGCGCCCACTCACGCGTCATTACGGTGACATCGATATCGTTGTCCAGCGCTTCCGGTATGCCGATGTCAACGACTTTCAGCAACCCGGTGAAATCAACGCCCGGATATTCAAGGTGGCCCGGCTTGGCGTATCCCAGCGCTACTGTCAGGTCGGCAGCAACGCATGCAGGATCAACCCCGGCTGTGTCACAGTCAAGGCCGGTTGGCAGATCAAGCGCCAGCAGACCGAGGTTATCCCGATCAGTTCTGGCAGCGGTCAGTCGGTCGAGAATTTCCTGCAATGGCGCTCTGATTGGTCTTGACCGTCCGGTTCCAAGGATAGCGTCAACCACCAGGTGGCACGAATCGAGCAGTTGTCCAAGCCTTGATAACTTCGGGTCGGAGGAAGCTGCGACAATTTCGACACCCTCTGTCCGGGCGGATTCCAGTTTCGGGTCAGGCTCGGGGCGTCGGCCACACAGGTAGACGGTGACGTTTAACCCCCATCGTTGCAGATGGCGGGCCGTAACCAGCCCGTCACCGCCATTGTTTCCAAATCCCACGAGGATTACTACCCGCGCGCCGGGCGGATTTTCGATCAGGGTCGAAGCCTGATGAGCGACTGCGAGGCCTGCATTTTCCATAAGCGTATCGGTTGTAACCCCAGCCAGTTCAGACTGCTTTTCAATCGATGCCATCTGTTTGGCGGTGACCACTTTCATCAGAATTCTTCTTTCATTTCCAGATGAAGATGCTGACCTGTATACGGGTTGGCCTGCGCTGTATCCTCATTCAATTCCACACCCAGGCCCGGTTCGGTGGATGGAATCACATAACCATCCTGCCATTGCACGGGTTTGAGCAGGATTTCACCGTGAAATCCCCCCCAGGTCTGTATGCTTTCCAGAATCAGGAAGTTCGGGGTACAGGTCGCAAGCTGAATGTTGGCAGCGCCTTCAATCGGCCCGCAATACAGATGCGGCGCAATCTGTGCATAACAGGTTTCCGCCATGCCAGCGATCTTTTTTGCCTCCAGGATGCCACCGACCCTGCCCAATGCCATCTGCAAGATTGATGCTGCCTGATTTTCCAACACCCGGGCAAACTCGTATTTGGTGGTGAGCCGCTCTCCTGTGGCTATCGGGATGGAAGTCTGTCTCGCTACACGGGCCATTTCCGCGGGGTTCTCCGGAGGAGTTGGTTCTTCAAACCATAATGGATCATAAGGTTCCAGTTGTTTCGCCAGGCGAATGGCGCCGGCTGCGGTGAATTGACCGTGGGTGCCGAACAACAGGTCTGCCCGCGTACCGACTGCTTCCCTGATTTTCCTGACGAAATCAACGCTGCGTTCAATGTCTGCCAGGCCAGGCTGGCGGCCATCGTAGATGGTGTAGGGTCCGGCCGGGTCAAACTTGACAGCAGTGAATCCCTGCTCGACATATTCGACTGCACGCTGGGCTGCAAGATCCGGGTTCTGATAAATATCCGTATGATCTCCTTCCCGGGGATAGAGATAAGTATAGCTTCTCAACTTCTCATGTACTTTACCGCCGAGCAATTGATATACAGGTTTGTCGACGGCTTTGCCAATGATGTCCCAACAGGCCATTTCCAGGCCACTCAATACTCCCATCAACGATACATCGGGCCTGAGGTTGTAACCGCTTCCATAGACTCTTCGCCACAGTTTTTCGATTGCAAAAGGATCGTGGTCAATGACGAACCGATCTGCTACATCTTCAATCATTTTGGCTATTACATGGGGGCTGAAAGTGGCTGCATAAACTTCCCCCACGCCCTCTATTCCGGTATCCGTAGTCAATTTCAGAAAAATAAAATAGCGCCCGCCAAAATGTGGGGGAGGGTTGCCGACAACCCAGATCTTGATATTGACAACTTTCATTTCGAATCCTGTGTGTTGGCGCTCTGGAGCATTTGCTCTGATATATGCCAAGTCAATATAATAAGCGCATTGGGTATCAATGTTACAATTAAATCTTCGAAACACAGAAACCGAACATGGTAGACAAAACAGATATCGAAGCGCTCGGGACCGGTTGCAGTACAGCACAAGAATTCGTTGATCTGGCGCAACAGGCGGCTGAGGTGCAGGCAGGAGACGAATACGTAAGGTCACTACTGACCAAGGCAGAGTTGCAATGCCAGTTTCCCGCTGAATATGTTCGCACGGCTGAAGGGTTTTCCAGGATACTCGAGGACAAGGATTATGCACTCGATTTACTTGAGCAGGCAGAGGAGGCCTGTTTTGACAACATGGAATACGCCGATGTCGGCTGTGGCTATGCCGAGTTGATCGGTGAGACGGAAAAAGCTGCCGAACTGTTCAAACAAGCGCTTGATGACACCACCGACTCCGGGCAGATTCTGGCCCTGGCTGGCATGGCGCAAAGCAGGCTCGGCGACAGAGATCTTGCCAGGCAGCTCTACGAACAGATGGAAAAAGACTGTGATTCCTTTTCAGATTACATTGATCTTGCCAGAAGCGTGCTTGCAGCCGGGGGCAATGAGTACGCAAAAGTTCTTTTCGGGAAAGCCGCCAGATACTGCGATGACATCGAACAAACCGTAGCCTTTGCCACGGCGGCGCTTGAAATGTTCAATGATCGTGACCAGGTGCGGAGCATACTTGAAGAAGCGGAAGCTGATGCCCAATTTGCAAAACAGTTTGTTGATCTGGCGCGAGGATTCAAGGAGTTGCTTGACGATGATCAGAAAGTGGACGAACTGCTTGAAAGCGGAGCTGAGTTTGCCATGGGAGGTGAAGAATTTATTGACCTGGCTAATGGTTACTGGAAACTGAAGCAGGACAAACAAACGGCATCCGGGTTATACGAAAAGGGGCTGCCCGACGTAAACGACCGCGATACCCTGCTGGCGCTGGCAAAAACGGTGGCGAAGGACCTTGAGAATCCCAACCTGGCCAAAGCAATTTACAGCAAGGCAGAAAGCAGGGTAACCGGCCCGGGAGAATTGATAAAACTTGCGGAGTCCATCTTCAATGATACAGCGGACAAGGAATTTGCAACCGAAATTTACGCACGGGCGGAACAGCAGATTGTGGGCAGCCATGATTTGATCAATCTCGCCATCCATATCATAAGAAATCTTGGTGACCAGGAATATGCAGTTGCGGTCTTTGACAAGGCCATCGAGCAGTCATCCGATTTCACCAGCATTTCCAGGGTATTCGATGTGATCGTTGAACAACTGCCCGAAGCCGAAGACCTGATCACTTCGGCGATCGGGAAACTTCAACAGGATGCCGATTCGGCAACGGATTACCTGAAAATTTATGAAAAGTCCTTAGGCCTATCGGATGATGCGGGTCTTGCCGCCACCTTGCTGAATGCGGCGGAAGAAAGGGTTGAAAATCTGGCAGAGATGAAAAAAGTCGTTGAGACCGTGGCAATTCATCATGCTGACGACGTTGATTGGAATACCCGGGTCGCAGAGAAACTTGAGAAACGGCAAGCCAATCAATCGCTATACAATACCTTTCAGGAACATGAGAAATCCTGCCGGTCTTCCCGCGAATTTCTCAGTCTTGCTGAACAGGTAATGGCAAAGCTCGAAGACAGGTATTACGCCAAAAAGCTGTATACCGCGGCTGAAGAACTGCTCGATCAGAGTCATTTCGATTTGAGCCAATACGGCAAATTGATTGAGTCCATCGACAGTGAATTCGGCGATGCCGACTGGTTGGAGAATATCGTGGGAAAGATTGCAAAACGTACCCGGCATTTCTCGCAAACCTGGCAGATATCAAGGCTTGCCGGTAGTTTGTCCGATACCAGGCTGGCCGAAAGTCTGGCCCTGAATGTACTCAGTGATGCTGCGGAACAGGCGTTGAACGCAGAAAGTAAAACGCCCGCAGAGTTGATAAAACTTGCAGATTCGATCAACAGAATTTCAAGTCACAATGATCTGACAGGCAGGTTGCTTGACGGAGCGGCTGAAATGGCGTCTGGATATCTCGACCTGTCTTCGCTGGCTAAAGCGAATATGGATGCAGGAAATCACGATACCGGCGCATCCCTGTTTGAGCAGGCTGCCGGTTCCTGCACTACACCGGGTGATTTGCAATCCCTGGTCATGCGTATGCGCAGATATGGTGTTGACAATGAAAAAGTGAAGTCTGTCTACCTTGCGTCGGAATCTTCTTTCACGGACAAATATGATCTCCTGCAATGGGCGGAAGGACTGATCGACCTGTTCGACGACAGAGAATCCGCCGAGGAAATATTCAGGAAAATTGCTGACAAGTTCAGCCAACCCGAAGACCGGAGTGTTTTTCAGAATCGGGAATTGTACCGATTCGAGGCAGGACAGGACTATCTCAAACCAATACGCTCGTTAACCAACTGAGTAAAATAGAGCGTTTCCGGGGAATCAACCCTACGGCCGCTTTGAAAAAATGCGGTCGCCGACCTGATCGATGGTGGCTTTCGATTTGGTTACAGAAAGTTCAATCGCGCCCAATTGATCCGATGTCGTGTCGGCACGGATAAAATGATGGGTTTTTAACTCTCCCTCGATTTCCCGGGTAATGACTGCCTCTGTCGTCCATCCGTTTTTTGCATGCTTGGGGGTGGGTTGTATCCGATAACCCTCATACTCGATGAAATCTCCGGTTTTTCCATCGCTCCGGGTTTCAGTTGTCGAGGTTTCGCCGCTTCGTCTGAATTTCGATTTCAGGAATTTCAACATGTTCATGTCCTGTGCAGAAAGACAACTCTATCCCGGTACTGCTTACTCGTCAAGCGCCATCATCCGGTTATGTGCATGCAGTGCGGCAACCTTGTACGCCTCCGCCAGGGTCGGATAGTTGAATGCATTCTCGAGAAAATAATCCAGCGTTCCTTTCAGAGTTAACACAGCCTGACCGATATGAATCAGTTCGGTGGCGCCCTCGCCAACGATATGCACCCCGAGAAGCCGTCTCGATTTGAAAGAAAATATCATTTTCATCAATCCTGACTGCAACCCCATGACTTTGCCCCGGGAAGTTTCCCTTAACCGGACAATGCCTACTTCGTAAGGATATTTTCTTTTGATTACTTCTTCCTCGGACATGCCGACACTCGACATTTCCGGCACTCCGTAAATGCCATACGGAAAATATTTCGGTTGTTTGTGGGATTTGCCGCCCAGGGCATGCAGCACTGCAATTCGTCCCTGTTCAAGCGATGTCGAGGCCAGACTGGGGAATCCGATGACATCACCCGCAGCATAAATGTTCGGGCAAGCGGTCTGAAAGCTGTCATTGACGGATATTCTGCCACGATGGTCGACCTCAAGCCCGACATTATCCAGGCCCAGATTCTGGGTCGCTCCCATCCGCCCGGCGGCAAACAAAACCATATCTGCAGCCATTGCACGATTGCTGTCCAGGGTCACGACACAGGAACCGTTCTTGCGGCATTCGATGTTGACCACTTTCTGGCCGAACTGTAATCTGAGCCCGTCGCTGATAATATCGTGGCGGAAATGCATCAGGATTTCCTGATCCATGAAATCCAGCATCGACTCACGCGGCTCAATCAGGGTCACGTTGATATCCAGGGTTTTGAATATGGTGGCATATTCAACGCCCACTACGCCGGCGCCAATCACGATCATTGAACGCGGAAGTTTTTCCATGCAGGTCACTTCGTCGCTATCGATCACCGTTTTATGATTGAATGGAACATAATCGGGTCGATAGGTTTTGGTCCCTACCGCTACAATGAATTTCTCTGCAGTCAGGGAAATCACATCTCCTGTCGACGTGCGGACTTCGACTACCTTGTCGTTGACAAAAGCAGCAAAACCCTGAATGGTCTTGACGCCATTTCTCACCAGATGATCCTGCTGAATGTCCACTTCACTCTGCAAGGTAAGATGGAGTCTTTGCATCAGATCCTGCGCCCTGATATCAGACTTTACCCGATAGGCGCGGCCATAGAATCCGCGCTCCCTCCATCCTGTCAGATTGAGTACGGTTTCCCTGAGCGTCTTGCTGGGAATGGTGCCGGTATGCACACAGACCCCGCCGACCTGCGCCATGCCATCGATAATCGCAGCCTGTTTCCCCATTTTAGCGGCCTGTATTGCCGCTGCTTTTCCGGCAGGTCCGCTTCCGATAATAATAACTTCATAACTTTGCATAGCTTAAGTTTCCCCATTTTTATGCCCCATCTTAACAAAGATTTCAACGGATAACCGGAAGATTTTGCTTACCCGGCAATTCCCCCTACCGGCAACCGGGTTATTCGGATTAGAATACCCTGCCACAAAATTTCGCCTGACACATTTTAACGATCCTCATGCCCTGCCTTCGATTCCTGATTTTTTTGATTGCCATGAGTGTCGCCCCGACGGGTCAGGCTGTGTTGCCGATGGCGTTGGATGGTGAAGAGATGCCCAGCCTGGCGCCGATGCTGGAGCGGGTGCGGCCTGCGATAGTGAACATTTCAACCACTACAATTATCGAGACCCGGGAACATCCATTATTGCAGGATCCGTTCTTTCGCCGATTTTTTGAGTCCCCCCGTCGACAGCGGCCTTCCAGCAGTCTCGGCTCCGGGGTCATTGTCGATGCCGAAGAGGGTTACGTGATTACCAACCACCACGTCATCGACAAGGCGGATGTGATTACCGTGACGACCGTGGACGGCTTCGAACTGGAAGCGCAACTGGTTGGTTCCGACCCCGCCAGTGATGTCGCGGTGATCCGTGTCGATGCTGAAAATCTGACCGAAATCAGGTTGGGCGATTCCCGGCGTTTAAGGGTCGGTGATTTCGTCGTAGCAATCGGAAGTCCATTCGGGTTGAGCCAGACGGTGACTTCCGGAATTGTCAGCGCTCTTGGGCGCAGTGGTCTGGGTATCAAGGGGTATGAAGATTTTATTCAAACAGACGCGTCCATTAACCCGGGAAATTCCGGGGGGGCGCTGGTTAACCTGCGCGGGGAACTGATAGGCATCAATACCGCAATCCTCTCGCGTGGCGGCGGCAGCGTTGGAATCGGCCTTTCCATTCCGATATACATGGTCAGGAGCCTGATGAATCAACTGGTCGAGTTCGGAGAGGTTAAACGCGGATTGCTGGGCGTCCAGATGCAGGATCTGACACCTGCACTTGCGAGGGCCTTTGGAATCAGCGGAGAAAAGGGAGCCGTGGTGTCCCAGGTCATTTCCGGTTCGGCGGCGGAAGAAAAAGGAATCAGGGAAGGGGACGTCATTATCGGGGTTGATGATACCGATGTCGACAGCAGCGCTGACTTGCGAAATGCTATTGGCCTGCTGCGTCCGGGGGATCAGGCGCGGATAGAATTTTATCGCGAAGGAGAAAAGAATGAGGTAATGGTCAGGATCAAGGAACTCGATGAGATGATGAGCAATGCCCCGGCCTTCATTGAACAATTGGAAGGAGCGCACTTTAAAACAGTTCCGCCGGGTGCGGATGTCGGCAAAGGGGTGGTCGTGATCGGCATTGAACCCAATAGTCCGGCGGCTTCATCGGGGTTGAGGGTCAGGGACGTGATTATCAGCATCAATCAAGAGGAGATCGCCAATATCAATGATATGAATCGGATGGTGGCAAAGTCCAACGGTGTTTTGCTGGTCAAGTTGATTCGAAACAGCCGGGTACTCTTTCTGGTCATTCAATAGCTATAATCAAACTGCCAGGCTGGCGCCCTTTCAATCACCGCTCACTACAAATATGAATAACCATTTAATCGCACCTTCGATCCTGTCTGCCGATTTCGCCCGATTGGGCCAGGAAGTCGACAATGTCCTGGCATCCGGCGCCGACATGGTGCATTTTGATGTTATGGACAACCATTTCGTGCCGAATCTGACGATCGGTCCGATGGTCTGCGACGCCTTGAGAAAACATGGCGTCACAGCGCCGATCGATGTCCATCTGATGATCAGGCCAGTCGATAGAATCATCCCTGATTTTGCCCGTGCCGGAGCAACCTGGATTACCTTTCACCCGGAATGCTCCGAGCATATTGACCGCAGTTTGCAACTGATTCGTGAATGTGGATGCAAATCCGGTCTGGTATTCAATCCGGCCTCGACCCTGGATGCACTGGAATATGTGCTGGACAAGGTGGATATGATTTTGTTGATGTCTGTTAATCCGGGGTTTGGCGGACAAAGTTTCATTCCCTCGACTTATGACAAGATCAGGCAGGCCAGAAAAATCATCAGTGATAGCGGCCGGGATATCCGGCTGGAAGTGGACGGCGGGGTCAAGGTGGATAACATTGCTGCGATTGCCGGGGCGGGAGCGGATACATTCGTTGCTGGCAGCGCGATATTCAATGCCGCAAACGATAAGGACAGTCACTGCTACAACAGTGTTATTTCACAAATGCGGTCTCAGCTTGCCGGCAGCGGTTGATACAGTGCGTCCTGTTATTTTCCACCCGATCTGCCAGCCGACATGCTAAGCCAACAAAACTTTGATCGATTAGCCGCCGATGGCTATACCCATATTCCACTGGTTTGCGAAGTGCTTGCCGACCTGGAAACACCGTTGAGCACTTATCTCAAGCTGGCCGATCAACCTTATAGTTATCTGCTTGAATCGGTACAGGGCGGTGAAAAATGGGGGCGCTATTCGATCATCGGGTTACCTTGCGGCAAACGCCTTGAAATTCGGGGTGAGGAACTCAGCTTTTTCGAAAACCATGTTTTGACTGACAAGAGGGTGGCTGCCGATCCCATGCAGGAAATTCGAAAATTTGCTGAAGGCTATCGTGTTCCCGAGTTACCTGATCTGCCCCGTTTCAATGGTGGACTGGTTGGATATTTCGGCTACGATACAGTCAGTTACATCGAACCGCACCTGGGTAAAAATCCGGTAAAAGACCCGATTGACGCCCCCGATATTTTGCTCATGGTGTCCGAGCATGTTATTGTTTTTGACAATCTTTCCGGGCGCTTATACGTCATTGTTCATGTCGATTCCAGTCTTGAAAACGCACGGGAAACCGGGAAAATCCGCCTCCTGGAGATTGTCGCACAACTCAATCGGGGACTGCCTGATCGCAGCGGGACATTGGTCCCGACACTTACGAATGAATCCGATTTCAAATCTTCATTTCCCAGAGAAGATTACGAAGCGGCGGTAGAGAAGTGCAAGCAGTACATATTTAACGGTGATGCGTTCCAGATTGTTATCTCCCAGCGCCTGTCTCTGCCTTATTCTGCGCCGCCGCTCGATTTGTATCGGGCGTTGCGTACCCTGAACCCGTCACCCTATATGTATTACCTTAATCTGGATGATTTTCACATTGCCGGTTCCTCTCCGGAAATTCTGGTGCGCCTCGAGGACGGAGAAATTACTCTGCGTCCGATCGCCGGAACACGACGACGCGGCGACAACGAGGATGAGGATGCAAGGCTGATAGAAGAGTTGCTCTCCGACCCGAAGGAGTTGGCCGAACACTTGATGCTGATTGACCTGGGGCGGAACGATGTCGGCAGAGTGTCGAAAATCGGAACGGTAAAGGTAACCGACCAAATGACCATCGAGAAATATTCCCATGTCATGCACATCGTTTCCAATGTGACCGGACAAATCAACGATGACCTGGATGCAGTGGATGTACTCAAGGCTACTTTCCCCGCCGGCACACTATCCGGCGCACCCAAGGTTCGCGCCATGGAGATAATTGAAGAACTGGAGCCGGATAAACGGGGGGTCTATTCTGGCGCCATCGGCTACATTGGCTGGAACGGAAACATGGATATGGCTATTGCAATCCGTACCGCGTTGATCAAGGACAATCAGGTCTATATCCAGGCGGGCGGCGGTTTAGTCGCGGATTCCGTCCCAAGAACTGAATGGGAAGAAACCATGAACAAGGGACGCGCCGTATTCAAGGCGGTAGCGATGGTCAACGCAGGCCTGCACAATAACCTGTCCAGTGAGGACCAGTCATGTTGATCATGATCGACAACTACGATTCGTTCACCTATAACCTGGTGCAATACTTGGGGGAACTCGGTCAGGAGGTGGCGGTTTATCGTAATGACCAGATCACCACGGATCAACTCGGTGAATTGTCACCGGAATACGTGGTGATTTCACCTGGACCCTGTACCCCGAATGAGGCGGGAATCTCCGTAGACCTGGTTTCAAGGTATGCCGGAGCGATTCCTATTCTGGGCGTTTGTCTGGGGCATCAGAGTATCGGACAGGCATTCGGCGGAAATATTGTCCATGCACAACAGATCATGCACGGTAAAACCTCCATGGTGCATCACAACGGGGCAGGGGTTTTCAACAATCTGGACAACCCTTTTCGGGCAACCCGTTATCACTCCCTGGTGATTGAGAAAGAAACCATGCCGGACTGCTTCGAGATCACGGCATGGACCGATGATGGAGAAATCATGGCGGTGAAGCACAGGGAATTCGCTATCGAAGGGGTCCAGTTTCATCCCGAGTCGATACTTACCGAAAACGGGCACGCGTTGCTAAGCAATTTCCTGGTCAATAGCCGCTCGCAGATAACAGCAACGGAAGCCTCGTGACTGATATTCTGGAAAGCATACTCGCAACCAAGGCAATAGAGGTTTCCGGGCAGGCGCAAAAAACACCGCTTGAGGCGTTGAAAAGCCGCTCAGCCGACATGCCGAAAACCCGCGGGTTCGTTGCCGCTATTCAATCCCGCATTGCACGGGGCGTTCCGGCGGTAATTTGTGAGATCAAGAAAGCCTCACCCAGCAAAGGCATTATCCGGGAGAACTTTGATCCCGTTGCCATTGCCCGGAGCTATGCCGAAGGCGGGGCGGCCTGCTTATCCGTGTTGACCGATCAAACCTGGTTCCTGGGGCATGATGATCATCTTGCGGCGGCAAGGCAATCCTGTACCCTGCCGGTAATCCGCAAGGATTTCATCATTGACCCGTATCAGGTCTGGCAGGCGCGGTCGATTGGCGCGGATGCCATATTGCTGATCGTTGCCGCCCTGGACGATTTGGCGTTACTGGAATTGAGTGAACTCGCCATCAGCCTGGGAATGGACGTACTGGTCGAGATTCATGACCGTCCGGAGCTTGAACGCGCCTTGAAACTGCCTGTCCGGCTTATTGGCGTCAACAACCGTAATCTGAGAACCTTCGAGACCTCACTGCAAACCACGATCGGCATGCTTTCACAGATACCCCCGGATAGAACGGTCGTGACAGAAAGCGGCATCCATCAGCCGGAAGATGTCACGTTGATGCGAGAACACAACGTACATGCCTTTCTGGTAGGCGAGGCATTCATGAGCGCCCCCGAACCAGGCCAGAGGCTCAGGGAATTGTTTTTCCCGACTCAATAGCCTGATTGCCGTGTTCTGCCTGCCATGAGCATGCGCCGGTTATGAATTGATCAACCCCGGAATATTAGATGTAGGGACAGGCCCCTGTGCCTGTCCGAATCAGGAGCGGACGCCGACAATATCGGACAACCACGGGGTTGAAGCGTACTGAAAAAACCTGGTTACTTAAAGTTACTTATTGCTATAATACACTTCTTGATCTCAGGGGAATTAACGATGATTAAAGAAATGACTACGACCAAAATCGACCTCGATTCCTTGCGCAAACTTCGTATGCTCGCGGAGCGATCAGATCGATCCGCGCCGCTTCAATTAAAGGTCTTGATCGACAGGGCATGGCGCACCAGTCCAGCAGAGCTAACCGATTCAGAATTGTTCGATGGCATGTTCAACGAACTTGTCGCCAATTCCGAATCGGGTATCGTCACAGACGAAGCTCTCGCGAGCGCTGCACATGCTCGTGACCTTGGCATTATTAGCTGGGGCAGCGAGAATGGTAAGTGCATTGGTACTATGGTTGACGGCACTCGCATTGATGTTGACGGCAATGTATTGGCGACTGGATAAAATGAATGTTCTGCTCGTTCTGGGGCTATTCATCCTTGCACCGCTTTTTTGCTCTGCTTTGTACATCTGATGAATTGCATCCATGAGCGACGATAAGCCCGTTCTGATCATCATAGGAGGAATCAACGGGGCTGGTAAAACAACGTTCTATTACGAGCAAATCAAACCCTGTCTAGACAAATCAGGACGCAACTATCCATTTGTCAATGCGGATGAAATGGAAAAAGCAAAATTCCCGAACGAAGTCGGTAAGCACAGCATTGAAATAGGTAAATTGGCCGCGGCAATTCGCAACCAATATCTGGCGTCTGGTCAATCTTTTATGACCGAAACCGTCTTTTCGCACGAGTCGAAAAACCAACTGATCGAGGATGCGCAAAAAGCAGGATTTAAAGTAATACTCAATCACGTTCACGTCGATTCACCCGACCTGGCATATAAGCGAGTTCAAACCCGAGTACAAAAAGGCGGTCACGATGTACCGAAGGATAAAGTGTTCTCACGCTACGACCGCACGGTGGCTAATATACAAAAAGCATCTATGACCGCCGACCGAACCTATGTTTGGGATAACTCCCGAAGCCAGGGTCATACGGGTGTAACGCACCGCTTTGTAATGACAATGGCAAAGGGTAACATAACAAAATTGTCGCCCCAAATACCGGCATGGGCGCATAGAATGTATCGACTCCAAATCGATAAATTCAACATCTCCGAGAGAGTCAAAGGCGCCGATGACGAAGCCCCCGTCAAAACGTCGTCGCGGAATTCACCGACCAAATGAAGATAATGACCGGTCCCGATAGCGGTCATTTCGAATCCGCTGGGACGGGAGTAGGGCCGACGGACTCCCCGCATCCATTGATCAACCCCGGAATATCGGGAGTAGGGACAGGCTGAGGCGTACTGAAAAAGGTGGACACTTTATAATGGGGACAAAATGAGGTGTACTGACTGTGATGGACAGTTGGATTCAGCGACACGCCTTAGTTGTAGAAGTTCAGACTTAATCTGACATTGTCAAACCAAGCTCTGCTATCAGGGCTTGAAAAACCGAGGGTTACCGGTTTTGATGGAGGTGTTAACAATCACCATCAAACCATTAAGAGGTAACCCTCATGATTCATACTACAGACAAAGTCATTAAACATAAAGTAGGTCTGCTGAATCTGGCAGAAGAGCTGGGGAACGTATCCAGGGCCTGTCAGGTAATGGGACTTTCCCGAGACACATTCTATCGCTATAAGGCGGCAGTGGAGGAAGGGGGAGTCGAGTCGCTGGTGGAAATCAGCCGCCGCAAGCCCAACCTGAAGAACCGTATTGATCCGGCTATTGAGGATGCAGTTGTGGCCTATGCCATTGAGCAACCCGCCCACGGTCAGGTCCGTGCCAGCAATGAGCTCCGCAAGCGGGGCGTCTTCGCCTCGCCCAGCGGCGTTCGCAGCATTTGGATCCGCCATGATCTGAAAGACTTCAAATCGCGTCTCAGGGCGCTGGAAGAGAAAGTCGCGGCAGAAGGCCTGATTCTCACGGAGGGACAGGTTGCGGCGCTGGAGAAGAAACGACAGGATGATGAATCGTGCGGTGAGATAGAAACCGCCCATCCGGGCTATCTGGGCTCCCAGGACACGTTTTACGTGGGTACCATGAAAGGGGTCGGCCGGGTCTATCAACAGACTTACGTCGACACCTACAGCAAGGTGGCTCAGGCCAAGCTGTACACCACCAAGACGCCCATCACAGCCGCTGATTTGCTGAACGACAAGGTCTTGCCGTTCTACGAACAACACCAACTCCCGGTGCTCAGAATCCTGACGGATCGGGGCACGGAATACTGCGGACGTGCCGATCGCCATGATTACCAACTCTACCTGGCCATCAATGACATTGATCACAGCAGGACGAAGGCCAAGTCGCCCCAGACCAACGGTATCTGCGAGCGCTTCCACAAAACCGTCCTGAACGAGTTCTACCAGATCACTTTCCGCAAGAGAGTGTATGGCGATCTGGAGAGCTTGCAGAAAGACCTTGACGATTGGCTTCTTCAGTATAATACTAAAAGAACCCATCAAGGGAAAATGTGTTGTGGCCGAACTCCTATGGAGACACTGGAGGACGGCAGGAAAATCTGGCAGGAGAAGTTTGTGAACTAGACTTCAACTGACAGTCGCCCCATCAAATCGGTAACTGTCAGATCAAGTACCGACTTCTACACCTTAGTTCACATTAAAACTCACTCATTGCCTTTAGCAACTTCATCGTTGCCGGCATGTTTAACTCATCCCCACTGTACCGACACTCGTATAGCCCCTGGAGATTGGAGGGTAGGTCGACTCCCTCCTCAACCAACAGCGCAAATCTGTCCTCATAAAGTGCCATCGCCGCCCCGATCTCTATAAGCACATTTTCGTTTATCAGTCGAATCTCATTCCCGTCTTTGTTCTGCAACACGCGCTCAGCACCAACATGGATGACAGCGGCCCGACATGTTCGCATGTCGTCCATAACCTTCTTGGGCACAGGTTTCGCAGAAGTCTCATGCTCCATCGCAACAACAGGTTCAAGTTTTCCGTATTTAACCAGTTCCTTGACCTGACCAAGTATTTTTAGGTTCTTACCGTGAGTAATGAATACCCGATTCGTACGCATCCTCGTCCCGGGAGTCGTACTATTCTCCTGTACCGCTACTTCCGACGAAGCATGTTCCTCGTTCGGCGTATTCTCCGAGACGTCCTGAACTACCGCGCTAGAGGACACTTTGACAAAGGATTGAATCACTTCGATATCAAAGTCAAAACGCGTCGGCATCCCTTTGCGACCGATTCTAAGCTCTCCGAGGTCAGCCCCCTGCGCGATCTGGAAGAAACACACCGCTTGAGCATTGAGAGATCTGTCTGACGATGACACTTCTGACTTAAAGTGCTCAAACCAGTGTGCACCCACTTCAGTTGCCGAGATTATGGCTTCGCCTCGATGCACCGCTCGCTCGACAAGTGCTTTGTATGGCTCTATCCGTCGGATCACGTCTCGCAAGACCTCACTAAGGGCAGCCCCACCGTCTTTGACAGCCAGTCTGCCATGATCAGACACTTTCATCCGGTCGCCTACATCCTCAATGAGCCCCCAGGTACGCAGCGCGGACAGCTTCCGTCCGTCTAGGCGTTTCTTATCGACTACAGCCCTCGCTTCAGCAAGCGTTGCGCCCGTCGGCTTAGTGCTTAGATAGGCGCAAATCGCCCTAAGATCGACCAGAGTTGTGCGAATCGGTAGTGTCATGTATGCCTCCTTTAGGATGTTCTGTATTATAAGCGGCATAATATAGAGAGTCAATCCTTACATTCTAATCTTCTACACCTAACTTTAAGTACGTCCTCGTGGTGCTTTGATCGAGCAATCCGTTTCAATAGTCTTTCGAACCCGGATTTACCGGTTCCGTTGTCAACATAGGCAACCATCAGACCCCGCTTGGGGAATGTCAGTGACACCGTCATCAATAGCGCAGTCTAGTGGGTTGGCTCAGAGACCGATTCTAGGTTGATCGGTCGTGACTCTGTCCCCGAGCCTACGAGATGACCGATCTCCAATTCCTCTCAAGGCAGACGTTTCTGCGCCACGTACGGACTCCTGAAAGAGAGCAGGACTCGCTCAACGCCTTCGAACTGACACTAGACATAATGGCCTCCAAAGGTTGACCGAGGTAGTATCAAAGCAGTTGGAAAAGTAGGTCTGCCTCCGTTAATGTGGATTTACGGTTGATGTGCGACGCTGGTTTAAAAGCGCTCCCTAGTTTGATTGCAATGAACCCTGTGGAGTCAGACCAAAATGAATAGTACAAAAAATACACATTGGATTGGATGTACACAAAAAGACGACGTCGGTACCGGTATTGCAGGCTCTGGCCGGGCTCGGTTCATCGGTATGATTGATTCAAATCTGCGCGCCCTGCTGAAAGTGTTGGGGAAGTTGGGTGATGCACAAGAGGGGTCGGTACGCAGCACATACGGCAATTTCTAGGTCGCTTTCATCTGCTCGAACACGCGAATCAGACGCATACTGGACAACGAGGTATCGACCTCTATTGCCAGAACCTCCTGGTTGAAGTCATCCAGCACATTGATGGCCCGAAACCTCATGCTGTGATACAGCGCATCACCCATGAAGTCGGCAGACCAGATTTGATTCGAGCGCAATGGTACCATTAGCGGCATCGGTTCCCGAGTGGGGAGTCGCTTATTCACACGGCGCCGCCTGGATGATGTGTGTGCGAATTAGATAAGACCTAAACAGTTAAGGTATGAAGTTCGAGGGTGTAAATAAAACTGTGTAAATGGTCATCTATTATAATTTCTCTTTTAGGAGGAGACGATGACCAAGCCCAAGCTAACTGAAAAACAAAAAATCGCTAACTTCCTCTCCGCCATCGACCAAAAGATCGAACTGGTCGCCACCAAACTCAACTAGGCCCGGATTTTCAAGAAAGGGCTGCTCCAGCAAATGTTCATATAACCTGTAAACCCGAACGGCATGACCACCGAATCGGAACAGACTCTGGAAAACAACCTCATTGCCCAGTTGCAGACACTGGGCTTTGAAAAGGTACGTATCGATAATGAAGATGAATTGGTTTCGAACCTCAAAAGACAGCTTGAGAAACACAATAAAGTAAAGTTGTCGGAAGGAGAATTCAAACAGGTACTCAACAAGCTCGCACGCGGCAATATCTTCGAGAAAGCAAAGATTTTGCGCGACAAGATCGATACACCCAAGGCGATGGCAATACCGGTTACCTTGAATTGATTGATCAGATTCAGTGGTGCAAGAATGAATACCAGGTGACCCACCAGGTCACCATGCAAGGCACTTATACCAACCGCTATGATGTGACCTTACTGGTCAACGGCCTGCCTTTGGTGCAGGTCGAATTGAAACGCCGCGGCCTGGAACTGAAAGAGGCTTTCAACCAGACCAACCGCTATCACCGTCATTCCTTCGCGGCAGGCTATGGATTATTCGGTTACATCCAGTTGTTTGTGATCAGTAATGGGGTGAATACCAAATACTACGCCAACAACCCTGTAACCAAGCGCGACGTCAAGCAAACCTTCTTTTGGGCCGATCAGGACAACAGGAAGGTCACACAACTGAGTGAATTTGCCGGGACATTTTTGGAAAAGTGCCAGCTCTCCAAACTGATCACCAAATACGTAGTCTTGAATGAAAGCTCCAAAATGCTGATGGTATTGCGTCCCTATCAGTACCATGCGGTGGAGGCGATCGTCGAGCAGGTCAGGAATACCGGGAAGTTCGGTTATATCTGGCATACCACGGGTTCTGGCAAAACCCTGACCTCCTATAAGGCAGCACAGATTCTCACACACTCTCCCCAGGTACACAAAGTGGTATTTGTGGTAGACAGGAAAGACCTTGACTACCAGACCATCAAGGAGTTCAACAGCTTCAGCGAGGGCAGCGTGGATGCCACCAACAACACTAAGAAACTGGTACAACAGTTCGGGGACGACACGAGCTTGATTGTCACCACCTTGCAAAAACTGAATACGGCAATTCACAAGGACCGTTACGCCAAGACCATGACCCCGTTGCAGGACCGGCGCATGGTATTTATTTTTGACGAATGTCACCGCAGTCAGTTTGGCGAGACCCACAAACGCATCAAAAAGTTCTTTCCTTTGGTACAGATGTTCGGCTTCACCGGTACGCCGATATTTGCTGAAAACGCCTCGACAAACGAATACGGAAGACGCACTACCAAGGACTTGTTTGACCGCTGTCTGCATAAATACGTTATCACCGATGCGATCCACGATGAGAGCGTACTCAAGTTCTCAGTGGAATATATCCGCACCATCAAACAAAAAGACGGGGTGACCGATATCGAGGTGGAGGCTATTGATACTGAAGAGGTGATGCAGGCGCAGGAACGCCTTGAGGCGATTGTTGACTACATCATTGCAAATCATTCTCGCAAGACACATGACCGTGTGTTCAACGCAATCTTTTGTGTCTCCAACATCAAGACATTGATCAGGTACTATGAACTGTTGCAGAAGAAAATAGCAGATGGTGAGCACAGCCTGAAGATCGCTACGATCTTCTCCTATCAGGTCAATGAGGACGACAGTGATGCCAACGGGTTCATCGAAACGGATGTGACTGGAGCCACATACCAAGAAGTCGGCCAACACAGCCGTGATCGGTCCGAAGGCTTAGTCGAAGACTATAGCGGTACCTATGGGAGCTACATCTCCACCGACAACTCCTACGACTATTATCAGGATATTGGTAAGCACTTCAATGAACACCAGGTCGAAAACGAAACGGATGTGATCGAGGCTCCAACCGGTGAAGTCAACCAGCACAGCCGGGACAAGCTGAAAAGCTTTATCCGGAACTATAACGACACCTTCGGGACCAATTTCTCCACAGACAACTTTTACGGGTACTACAAGGATATCGGCAAACGAACCAAGGAGCGACAGACCGACATCCTGCTGGTCGTGAATATGTTTCTGACGGGTTTTGACAGCAAGTACCTGAATACCATTTATGTCGACAAGAACCTCAAGTACCACGGTCTGGTCCAGGCCTACTCACGCACTAACCGTACCTTGGGACAAAAGAAATCACAAGGAAACGTGGTGTGCTTTCGTAATCTCAAGCCTGCCACCGATCAGGCGATCGAACTGTTTGCCAATAAAGACGCTATTGAAGAGATTATCCTGCAGCCGTATGAGAAATATGTCGAATGGTTTGCTGATGCGGTCGCCGCATTACAAAAGATTGTCCCGACTGTGGACAGCGTAAATGAGTTGTCTGACGAGGAGGAGGAAGCAAGGTTCATTCAGGCGTTTCGAGAACTGATGCGAATTAAAAACGTGCTCAGTTGTTTTACCGAGTTCAGTTTTGACGATCTGGACATGGATGAGCAGCAGTTTGAGGATTACAAGAGCAAGTACCTTGATCTGTATGACAAGGTGAAAACCAACCAGCAGAAGGAAAAGGTCTCGATCCTTGACGACATCGATTTTGAACTGGAATTGATTCATCGCGATGAGATCAATGTCAGCTATATCATTGCCCTGCTAAGAAACATGAAGTCTGCCAAACCGGCCGAGCAGGAAAAACAGCGTCAAGTAATCTCCAGAATTCTCGAGACAGAAACACAGTTGCGGAGCAAGAAGGAACTGATCGAACGCTTCATAGCCGAGCATTTTCCTGTAATCCCGCAAGAGGGCGATGTGGGTGCGGCTTTTGAGAAATACTGGACTGAAGAAAAACGCAAGGCCATACAGTTATTAAGCGAGGACGAAGATCTGGATACTGAGGGCTTAAAAAAAGTGATCGGTGATTACCTTTATACTGAGAGAACACCGTTACGGGATGATGTGATTGCCATCATGCACACACCCCCGAAACTCAGAGACCGAGGCACTGTTACCGAACGAATCATAGGGAAGATCAAATCGTTTGTTGAGACGTATATCGATGGAGTGGATTAGTAAAGTGTTTGGTACTAAAACGCTATTCAACATTTGAGAGGGTGGGTTAACCCCTCCGTCCTTGCAGGGCTGGTTTCAATGGATTCCCGCTTCACAATCGGGGTCTGACCTTGGTCTCAGCCTTCTACATTCTATTGAAGGGCGACTTGATGATACACTTGGTCCATAGTCGAATGGGTAATTCCCATTTTTTGATATGACATGGAAATTCTAATTCCTGCCAATCGGACTTGTAACCAGTTGACCATCAATATTGCGTACCTTGCATGAAAAGCACGAGAAATTATATGAATGGGGACATAGACAGGGATGGGAATATCATTAGCATAATAGGCGACCTTTCTGATTTCCATAAGCTGCTATCCGAAATATATGTCGCAATCGAAAAAGCCGAATACAAAGATTTGCGTCTAGACTTTTCAAAATGTTCCTCGGCATTTCCGAATTCCATACTCGCTCTTTGCGCACAAGTGTTGAGATGTCGGAAGTCTGGAATTGGTTTCACTCTCATTCCTCCAAAGGATATAAGGCTTGGAAACCTGTTTCGAAATGCGAACTGGAACCATTTGCTTGACCCTCACCAATTTGATCCTTCTACTTTTAAAGGATACACCAGTATTCCCGCTACCCAATATAGAACACCAGAAGATCAACATACTGCGGTAAATAAAATTGTGAATGTCATCTTAGGAGCAATACCAGAAATGCATCGCTCTGATTTTGCTGCATTTGAATGGGCAATTAATGAACTTACTGATAACGTCCTGATGCACTCCCAATCTGCCATTGGTGGTCTTGTACAGGTTTCCACCTTTCAAAGAGGTACGAAAAAAGTCCAGTTTGTAGTCGCTGATGCAGGTATCGGAATCCCGACATCTTTGAAAGAAGGCCACTCGCACATCAGCACTGATACGGAAGCTCTGGAGCATGCAATTAAAGAAGGAGTAACACGAGACCAGGCCGTAGGGCAGGGTAATGGCCTTTTTGGTAGTTATCAGATTTGTAGTAAATCCAAAGGATATTTCAGCGTTGATTCTGGACATGCACGCTTGGAATACACAACAAACAAAAAATTTTCTGTCAGGAATCAAAATATTCCATATAGTGGCACCCTGATCACCGCGACTATAGGCTTTTCGGAGCCTGGATTACTGAAAGAAGCGCTTCGTTTTAACAATAGAAAATATACTCCTGTTGATTTTGTCGAAACAGAATACGAAAAGAGCCAATACGGAAACATCCATTTCAAATTACTGGATCAATCTCCCACTTTTGGAAGCAGGGTAGCAGGCAAGCCTGTCAGAACCAAATTGACTAATTTGTTCAGGATGCACGATGGTGAAAAAATCTACATAGATTTGGAGGGAATCCCAATTATATCTTCCAGTTTTGCTGATGAAGCGTTTGGTAAATTATTTGTTGAAGTGGGTCCGGTTCAGTTTATGAAAAAATTCGAGTTTATTAATGTGATGGAGACAGTACAGCACTTGATAGATAAAGCTATTGCCCAGCGTATGTCGACTGGATTGTAGCCCTGGCCTCGGAAATCTGAAAAGCGCACATTTAAATGGACAACGATGATCGGGCAACCACAGAGGATTGCCCATGCGATTACGGTTTGGGCGGGGAGGCTTGGTTTGAATGGCCTTCGATTTTTCCTGCGAACAAAAACAGTACGGTCAGTACGATTACAGCGCCTGCCCATTGTGTGATTGATAGGTTTTCATTGAGAATGGTGACGGCCAGCATGATGGATACAAATGGCTCAAGATTGAAGATAAAAGCAGCTTTTGCTGCGGGAATCACTGCCAGCGCCTGAAATTGGCACAGTATGGCAACGACATAGCATAATGTAGCGCCTCCCAGGAAAATCAGCCCGGACAGTGAATCCGGCATCTGGAACTCGTCGGATATCAAGAACAGAATCAGGAGCAGGCCGACAGCATTGACCCAGAATGTCAATGCCACAGGATTTATCTTCGGTGCAACTTGACTGCCGGATATGAAAGTATAGGCCGCGCCGCAAGCCGCCAGAAACGCGAACAGAACGCCAATCAGACTGGCTGAGACCTCGCCGCCGCCCAGCATCAGCGCGATCCCCGCGAAAGCAAGCAGGAACACCCCCACGGTGAATCCCGATACCCTGGTTTTCCCTGAAACCATTGAAACCAGCAATACCAGTACCGGATAAGAATACAGTATCAGCACCGCCAGGCTTACCGAGATTGTTTCCACCGATTTCAGATAGAAAATCATCGAGCCTGACCAGATCAGGCCAAGCAACAGGGCAGAAATCCGCCAGGGCTTTTCAAGGACGAATGACTGCCGGCGAATCAGCAGCATGGCTCCGATAACGGCAACGGAAATGACAAAGCGCCAGAACATCAGAGTCGTTGCATTGCTTCCATCAGCATAAACCAGCTTGGCCTGCGTGGTTACCGCTCCCAGGCCGAACGCGGCTACTAATGCATACAGTGTACCTTTGGATAGTTGCATCGGATTATTCTTTTATCAATGTGGTCGTGAGAAATACCAATACGCAATCATGCGCTGAATATTTTAATTCATGCCATCGTGAGGGGCACTCTTTCGTTGAACACAGCCCAGATTATCTGGATATTTGTTTACTACAAAACACCTGGTAGGCATTGTCAACTTCCGGTATATTACGAAAAGCTATGTTTTTGAGACAAAAATCAAACAACCCATCTTAAAGATGTGATGAAGACATGGAATTTGCACAAGAAATCCGCGCTGACAGTGGCATTGCCAGTAGTTTGTCCGATATTCATCAGGAAATGGGAAAAGACTATTGGAGTTTCGAGGGAAGGATCCGGCGAAGTGGAGCTCACTCTTTGATCTCTTATCCGGCAATGATGGTGCCCAGCCTTCAGGGGCATTTAATTGATATCATTCGAAACGAAATTGCCGTAAACCATATTCTTGACCCATTTGTCGGTTCTGGCACGGTGCTAACGGAGGCAATGAGCCGCAATATCAGCTTTACAGGTATCGATATCAATCCTCTCGCTATCTTGGCTTGTCGAGTTAAATCGGGTTGCTATTTTGTCAGTGCCCTACAAGGTAAATATATAGACCTTTGTGACAGAATCAAGACAAAGAAACACGCAAAATGTCGAGAGTTTCCCGGGGTTGAAAAATGGTTTCATCCTCAAACCGCTATAGAGCTTGAGGGTCTCGCCCAGGCCATTCGTGAAGAGACATCGCTTTGGGCGCGTCGGGTGTTTTGGCTGGCAATGGGTCGTACTGTCAGACAGACCTCTAATTCACGCTTGTCTACCTATAAATTGCATAAGCGTGAACAGGATGAGTTAGGCCAATACCGTAACGCTCAACAAGAGTTTATTGAGCAGTGTGCGGTAGTTATAAACTCGATTGAAGAACAGTACGATCATCACAAGAATGCGCAGGTGGTTAAGCGCGGACGATATAAAGGTGAAGTTAACACTTTTATTGGTGATGCGAAGACAATATTGACTCCCAACGGTCAACTTTTTGACTTAGTCATGACTTCTCCTCCGTACGGCGACAATCAGACTACCATTCCCTATGGGCAATTTTCCTATTTGCCTTTACATTGGATCGATTTGGAAGATATTGACCCCCAACTCAATAACAGTGTGATTAAGAATACAGCAGCCATTGATAACAAAAGTCTAGGCGGGTCTCTACGCTATGCTCTGAAAAAATCCGAGTTTCTTGCTGATAACTACAATACAGTCAAATCTCTTATGGAAACACTCGAAGATAATTTGAATGGCTTGAAGCGGTTTGCAGCATTTTTCTTCGATCTGGAAGCAACAGTTGATCAACTGTGTGATTCTACGGCTGTTGGAGGATGCCACTCCTGGACGGTTGGAAACCGGCGCATTAACAATCAACTCATTCCCATGAATGAGATTTTGATCGAGATGCTGGAAGCCCGTGGCATGTATGTCGTTGCAACCATCAACCGGGAAATCAAACATAAGAAGATGGCATCCCGTAACAATATTGCAGATACCATGAAACGTGAAACTATTGTCATTGCTCAAAAAGCAGTTACCGATGGATGAGATAGAGAATATCGATCAACCTCATCTGTCCATTTCTGCTCATGTTGTGGTTCAACTTGGCGAAGAACTGGTTACCGATAAAGAGCAATCCATCCTTGAGTTGGTAAAAAACTGTTATGACGCCGATGCTACAGACTGTGATATTTACATTGATCCAGATTGGAAAATCGACCCAACTCAAGATCCAGACCTATATTTTTGTCTTTTCCCTGAGCACCGAAATGAGCATGAAAGCGAATTGGAGTCACTAAACAATAATTTTCCGATTAAAACGGTCGGGAGGATAGTCATCGAAGACGATGGCGAAGGAATGAGTGACGAGACTGTCCGTAATTCTTGGTTGAGAATCAGTTCTTCGTCCAAGCGCCCAACGAGAGGGGAAGTGAAAACTATTACCAAGGGTGGTAGAACCCCTGTCGGCGATAAAGGCCTTGGTCGTCTGGCAACAATGAAACTTGGTAAAGTCATTTACTTAACCACCACCCAACAAGGAGAGGGGCAAAAGAGATCAATTTGGTTTTCATGGGGCGATTTCACAGAAGATCGAGAGTTAGCTGAGGTTCCTGTCCATACTGTCCCCCCGGTTCCAAAAAATGATGCCGGTGAGAAAGGTTCTAGCATTGAGATTATTGGCCTAAAAGAGTTAGACAGGTGGAATCAAGATTCGCTCGTTTCAAAGGAATTAGTGAGTAATCTGTCCAAGCTTGTATCGCCATTCTTGGAAAAAAAGGGATTCCTGATCAATATCCACTACCGTGATCATTGTTATGAAATCAGTCACTTGTCCGATGAGGCTCTAAACCTCGCATCGTGTGCATATCACTGGTCTTGGGAGGATGGCGTGATGCATCACTCGGGTCGCATCTCAGAGAGCTTGTTTTTTGGAACGGGAAGAGGGAGAGCTAGAGAGGATTTTAATCGGGTCTTCCTTGACAAAACTGTGAGACGAGGGTTCATTGAGCATCTCTTAGCTAATAAAAAACTAAAAGAGTTTAATTTGCAACCTGATGCCTCCCCAGGTTTGTTTACGTTTGTCTATAAGGATGATGTGGGTGAATCTCTTCCTCAAACAAGGGGTTACTCCAGAACAAAGAACCCGGGACCCTTCAGAGCAGCTATTTATGACTTTAATCTTTCCCATAGTTCTAGGCAGGCTCTTAGTGCTGTAGGAGCGACGGCCGACTTAATTAAATCAACCAATATACAGATTTTTCGTGATGGATTTTTGGTTCGTTATGAAGGAGATTGGCTGGAAATTTCGCAAGGACAAACAGGTGGAAGCTCATATTACGGACTCAGACCTGGGAATACCATTGGATACTTTGATATTTCAAACAGGGTGAACTTCAGACTCATCGAAAAATCTGACCGTGAGGCATTTGTTGATAATGAAGAGTTTCGCGGGTTTCTATTCTTAGCGCGCCGGGCAAAGGAGAAGGAAAATACTTTAAGAGAATTACTCCGGCGAGAGTACACAGAATTTTTAAGAAATTTAACCTCCGACAAAATCCCCACTCCAAGTCCCACTGAGGCGGCTAAAGTCGCCAAGAAATCTTTGAGTAAGGATGGAAAGATGTTGAGTAATGCTATTAAGAGTTTAGAAGAGGTGGTCGACCTGAGTAACAAGCAGGGCCGCCGAATCCATTGACAGTGTAATTTGTAGTCTTCAGGAAGTAGCTAACAAGCAAGACGAAAAAAACGCCCAAATTGAATTTATCGATCGGCATCTTGAGGGCACTGAAGAACTCAACCTTCGACTGCTTGAGGCTGCTGCGGTGGGATTGAGTGCTCGCTCTATTTCTCATGAACTGCACCAATACTCTCGTCAACTTAAACAGGGAATTGATGGGATAAAAACTGAAAGCAAGACTCTAAACAACCATGCTATAAACAGAAGTATTCAATTGCTGGTAAGTACATTACGAGAGTTGACAAAGATGATTAGCGCGCTGGACCCAATGCTGCCAGGTTCTCGGTCAATCAAAGAAAAGATCCACGTTAAGGAATTGGTTAAAGAGTATTTAGAAAATCGTTCAGAGTGGGCATCAAAAAAGAAGATCAAGCTTGAATTTTTTGATGAAACAGTTGACGGTTTGACGATTCGGTTCAACGTCAGTCGATTCTTACAGATACTCGAGAACTTGTTGCAGAACAGTGTGTACTGGTTAACGGCCTATAAAAAAGCTAAGTTGCCAGCACCGGCAATCACTGTAACAGTCAGCGATTCAGGACTCACTTGGTGCGATAACGGACCTGGGGTTAATACCCTGTATGCAGGATCTTTGTTTGATCCCTTTGTCTCGGACAAGCCGCAAGGAGAAGGTCAGGGTCTAGGCTTGCATATATCTTCAGTGTTTTTGAAGGCTGAAAAATGTACTATTTGGCTGAATGAGGCAAAGAACAACTTGGGTAGACGCTACCAATTTCATTTGGATTTGTCATCGGCTGCGTACAAGACACCGCAAGAAGATCTATTTTAAATGGGTATTCAAGAAGTTTTACAAAAATTAAACGTTAAATCCGTTTATTGGATAGATGATGAGCATGCATCTCTTGAGAACTTAGATGTTAATCATCTAGCCGAATCTTTTACTACTTGGGCTGAGGTAGCTGATAAAAGTATGTTAGGGGCATTAAAAAAACACTTGGTAAAAGAAGTAGGCACAACGTGTCGTAAATGGTTTAAAAATGGAAACTGGATAGGGGATGCAAAATTTCACAGCTACGTAGAGAACTGTGAAAACCCAAAATCATTTTTAATTGATTTGATTAACTTTTCTGAAGGTAGTATGCCCAATGACGAGTTGATAAATAAAATAGAAGACTTGATGGCTCAAGCAGAAGAATTCGAAAAGTATACTTTTCAACGATGGAGTGACAGAAACAACGATATACTTGAGTCTTTGGAAGAGGGTGAGAATTTATTGTTATTGCTTGATTTGAATAATGCTAAAGAACTATGCTTTGGCTTGAAAGATGGGTATGAAGTTATTGAGCAGTTGGGTTGCCATGAAAAAGGCGAAAATGTTTATATTTTGGTGCTTACCAGCAAATACGATAAGGACAAGGAGCTACGTCAAGGAAGGTTGCTAACGAACCAGTATTGCCAAGATCGCTCAATTCCTATATTTGTACTCAGTAAGCGACGAGATATGGATGGTGAGCTTCCTAAGCAATTTGAACAAGTGCTTGATCGAGTGTTATTGGCTACAAAGTATACTGATTTAAAGGCGAGTATCGAGTCTATCTACAAAGGTTCGATTGAAGAAACATTCAAGAGATTGAGGTCTATAACAATAGAAGAGCTTATTTATAAAATTGCAAGTCTGTCAAGAAAACAGGGAGTTCCAGAAATCGATTCTGTTTTAAGGGTTATTGATCGAACCGCAAGAGTTAATTTGCAAAAAGCGCTTACGAATGATTCTAATTTTATTTCACTACTTTCGACTTGCCGAGCGCTTGATGCAGAAATTGAGTGCTCGCAGGATATTGACGACGACTTCATTAGTAACTTTACACTTCAGGAGCATTATGAAAATCATCGTGCCATTAACGGTATGCACTTACCTATCCAGATAGGGGATGTATTCAACATCAAGGAGTCTGTAGCTGAAGGAGATCAAGGCAATAATGATAAAGAGGAGAAGAATGAGGAGTGTTACTACATCCTATTGGGTAATTTCTGTTTTACATCGCTCAGAGAAAGCGGGGAAAGAAAAGATAAGACGGCATTGTTATTTCCTGTGCTGCCATCCGAGCCAAACCACACTGCTAAAATAGAATTGAGAAATTTCAGTTCAATAAATCCAAGCGTCTGTGAGGAGGGCAAGTATTTTATTGATTTTTCCAATCCTAGATCACAGGGTTACTTCGATTTAGATCAGTGTTGGACCAATTCCGAGGGTGAGGCCGTGTTCGAATTTGGTGAACAGGCTGTTGAAGAACTGATGACCAAGCCGCTGATTCGATCCCAAAGGAACCGTATAGGACACATGATGCAAGATTTGAAAGAACAGACTTCTGGGCCTGAGCAACAAAGGCCTAAGATTAAACGAATAGGGAGGCTTACAGAAAACTATGCGTTGAGGGCTGTACACTTCTACACGCGACTAATAAGTGAATTGCCAGAAGCATCGGAACTCGCTTGAGTAATAGCCTATGTTACTGGCTCCCGTGGATCTGTTGTTGGGGGAAATTGCATGCTAATTTCCAAAGGGTTGAGTAGAGGGCGGAATCTCCATTTGTGACATTAATGGTAGTTGGTTCGCAATCTATTTTCAGTTGAGGCGAGGGTATAAAGATATCTGTGTAAATGGCCGTGGATCATGTCAGAGAGGCACTCTGTCACCGAATAGAATAATAAACTGATTCAGTGCAGCCTTCCAGTCCCGGATCGGCATGGTCCATTTTTTTGATGCGTTTTTCAACCCGAGGTACAATAATTTCCGGATCGCGTCATCGTGGGGAAAGGCCCCTCGCCCCTGGATGATTTTGCGCAGACTGTAATTCAGCGACTCAATGGCATTGGTGGTGTAGACCACCTTGCGTATCTCCGGCGGATAGTGTCAATGCCGAAGTAAAAGTTACCAGAAGTGCCGAAGTAAAAGTTACCAGTTGTGGTGATGGATGACGAGTCCGAACTATCGTCGATGTTCCTCCATTATTTTTCTGGGTCGTCCCCGTTTTTTAGGTGGAGGCGGAGGCGAGAGAGGCGCATTGGTACGCACATGTTCAGGCACCAGGTCGGCGTGGTTCCGCATTCGGTAGCTGGCGCCCTCGATCTGTATGACGATGGCGTGGTGCAGCAGTCGGTCGAGCAGAGCGGTAGCCACCACCGGGTCTTCGAAGATATCGCCCCATTCCGCGAAGCCCCGATTCGAGGTCAGGATCATGGCGCCTTTTTCATAGCGGGCGTTGATCAGTTGGAAGAACAGGTTGGCGCCGCCCTGGGAGATGGGCAGGTAGCCGATCTCATCGACAATGAGCAGCGCGGTGCGGGCGTAGAAGCGGATTTTCTCGGTCAGCCGTCCTTCGCGTTCCGCTTTGATCAGGGCGTCAATCAACTCGGTGAGGGTGGCTCGGTAGACGCTCTTGCCGGCCTGGACCGCAGTCACTCCGAGGGCGCAGGCGAGATGGCTCTTGCCGGTACCGGGCGGGCCGAGCAGGTGCACCGCCTCGGCCCGCTCGATAAACTGTAGTTGGGCCAGGGTCATGATGCGGTTACGATCCAGCGCGGGCTGGAAGGTGAAGTCGAAGCTTTCCAGGGTTTTGACCGGGATCAGCCGTGAGGTGGAAAGGGCGACCCCCACCCGGCGATTCTCGCGCGAGGCGTATTCTTCGACCAGCAACGAGTCGATAGCCTCGATGGCGGTGACTTCCCCCTGTTCCAGGCCGCGCAGGGTCTGATCAAGAACTTCCAGCGCCCGCGGCATGCGCAAGGCCACCAGATGGTCGCGGATTCGCTGGGTGAGGGAACTCATCGATCCCTCCCCGCCATGCGTCGGGCCACGACATCGTAGAAGGCCAGAGAGCGTCGGGCGACCGCGATCTCAAGGGGAGCCGTGCCAACCGATGGCCCTGATCGGGCCTGAGCAACCGGCGTCGCCGGACGGTGAGTCGGGTCGATGCGGCTCTGATTCCTGCCCGGCAGGATCGGATGGCGGGCAATCAACCGACCCTCCTCGAAGATGCGGATCCCGTCCGGATGGTGCTGCACCTCCAGCACCCGCTTGCGCGTCCGGTCCGGAACCGAATAGCGATTGCCGCCGACCGAGACCATGCCGTCGTGGCTGACCCGGCGCTCCACGGTTAACACTGCATCGTAAGGCCGGGCCGGCAGAGGATGCAGATGTTCCCGTTCCTCGGCAACCGCCTCTTCAACCACCCGGCCAGTGGCGCCGTGAGTGCGAACATTGGCGATCCCGCACCGCCACCGATCAAACTGGACATTGAGGTCCTCAAGGTTCCGGAAGGTGCGACCCAGGAAAAAGTCCTGACGGATATAACGGAACGGGCGTTCGACCTTGCCCTTGGTTTTCGCCCGATACGCTCGGCAGGCACGGGGCGCCGAACCGTAATGGTGCAGCAGCGCCACCAAAGACGGATTGTAGATCACGGCCCCGTCCTCCTGTTCGCCCAGCACCGCAGTCTTCATACGGTCGTACAACACCTCGGAAGGGGCGCCCCCGCAAGCTGCAAACGCCAGGATGTGACAATGTAGCACCGTTTCCAGCTTCTGGTTGGTACAAAAACGTCCCCACAACCAGCGACTGTTGCCCAACACCAGCGAGAACAGCCAGACCTTGCGACCCCTCCCAGGGGCATCACCGAATTCGACCGCAAACTCGGCAAAGTCCACCTGTGCCTCCCGCCCCGGCACGGTCTCGAAACGCCGCTCAAAGGGACCGGGCTGCACCGGACGAATCTCACGCAGACAGTCGGTCACCGCCGTGTATCCGCCCGCATAGCCAAGCTCCCCAATCTCACGAAACAACCGCTTGCCCGACAATCCCGGACACGCTTCGATCCGCTCGCGTAGATACCCCTCGTACGGGTCCAGAAGCCGCCCACGGGGATGCCGGGGACCGTATACCGGGTTCGTCAATCCCCGCTTCAGGCGCTGGCGAACCGTCTGGCGGCATAACCCCGTCTTGCGCGCAATCGCGCTGATCGATAGACCCTGTCTTCTCAAATCAAATATCATAATCAGTTTGCTCAGTTTGACCATCTGGCACTCC